>JADJXJ010000001.1 GCA_016715945.1 Bacteroidota bacterium | reverse complement strand
ATTATTTCTGTTTGAAATCGCCCCAATTCGATGGTAGTATCAGATGATTCATTTCTCTTGAACAAGAGATAAGCAGCGTTGGTAAGCTTGTTGTCGCGTAAAAGGTTGTATTTTGAAATGAATGCCAATGGATTCTCTTTGATGGTAATGTTGTTAAGGGCTATTGCTTCGATGGATGCCTGAATCTTTTCTGTTGATATATCATCCAATGAATGAATAAGATCAGGGAACGCATCCCAGCTTGAGTTAAGCGATTGTAAATGAAGATCAACAACTTCTGAAATTGATAACAGGTGATTTGAGTTCCCGACTCGTTTAAAATATCTGCCCTTAGTGCACACAGGCTTCACCGGATATTCTATCACTCTCATCAAAACTACTATCTTTCCATCAATGATGATAGTTTGGCAATCAGGTATAATTTGTGGAATGGTTTTACCTTTCACTTCATTGACCCAATTTGCTAGAGACTCTTTTCCAGTAGTTATCCCTTTTATTTCAGCATCATCCGAGACCCCGATATAAACAGTTCCTCCTCTAGTATTTGAAAAGGCTACCAGAGTTTCAATAGCAGATTCATTAAAAGTTGTTTTGAATTCGATTTGATCAGTTTCTTTGGCCGGGATCATTGATGTGAAAAGTAAAAAAGTAACTACAGGTTTCTTGTACCATTCAGAATCTTCGAATAGTTGGTATCCTTATTCTCTGTAAAACTCATTGTAACTTGATTCAATTTTTCCCCTTTTATCTTTTGTCTTTCTTTTATTCACTCCAAACAACCCTTTTTATGTAATCGGTATAACTTAGGATAATGCGCACTACTTTTTCGGAGACATTGGGCGTGGAGTAGTCTGCTACGGGTCTGAAGTTTCTTGGGGGTTGAGTTGTTGATGGGTTGATTCGTTGAGTTGTTGAGTCGTTGAGTTGTTGGTAGTTTAAGCCGGTGTGTTGGTATTGGAGCTGGACGAGGCCTTGCAGAATGCGTTCGGGATTGAGGCCAACCATCATCACACTGGCTTCTTCCATGGCTTCGGGGCGTTCGTGGGCTTCGCGGATGTTGAGGGCGCGGAAGTTGAGGATGGACGATTCTTCGGAGATGGTACCGGAGTCGGAGAGAACTGCGAAGGCGTTGATTTGAAGTGCGTTATAGTCGGAGAAGCCGAGGGGCTTGAGGAAGTGGATTAGGGGGTTAAGTTGTTGAGGGGTTGAGGGGTTGAGGGGTTGAGGGGTTGAGGGGTTGAGTCGTTGAGTTGTTGAGTCGTTGAGTTGTTGAGTTGTTGAGGGGTTGATTTTTGAGTCGTGATCGGTGATGGGTGGGTTGTACGCATCCTGATTTGCGCTTAACTCATTACCCATTACTGATTCAAGTCTTTTTCGGGTGCGGGGGTGGGTGGAGACGATGATGGGATAACCGTATTTCTCGGCTATGAGGTTGAGGGCGGTGAGAAGGTTATAGAAGTTTTTGTCGTTGTTGATGTTTTCTTCGCGATGGGCCGAGACGACGAAATATTTTTCCTTTTCCAGCCCAAGGCGACTCAGGACATCGGAAGCAAGGATTTTAGGCATGTAATGATGTAAAACCTCGTACATGGGGCTGCCGGTTTTGATGATGCGGTCGGGCGGCAGGCCTTCACGCAGCAGGTATTCGCGAGCTATGCTACTGTAAGTGAGGTTGATATCGGCGATGTGGTCAACAATCTTGCGATTTGTCTCCTCGGGCACGCGCTGGTCGAAGCAGCGGTTGCCGGCCTCCATATGAAAGATAGGGATATGGCGTTTCTTGGCCGGTATGGTGCAAAGGCAGGAATTGGTATCACCCAGCACCAGGAAGGCGTCGGGTTTTTCTTTTTCGAGGATGGGGTCTATATTGATGAGGATTTGTCCGATGGTAGCGGCGGCGTTGGCCCCGGCGGCATCCAGAAAGTAATCGGGCTTGCGGATGCCCATGTCTTCAAAAAATATCTGGTTGAGCTCGTAGTCGTAATTTTGCCCGGTATGCACCAGTATGTGGTGAATGGCTTCGGAGCGGTCAAGTGCGGCAATCACACGCGAAAGACGAATGATCTCGGGGCGGGTACCGACGACGGTGAGGACTTTGAGTTTTTGCATGGTGAGGTGGTAAGATGGAAAAGTGCTAAGGTGCTAAGGAGGAAGGGTGGTAGGGTGGTAGGGTGGTAGGGTGGTAAGGTGGTAGGGTGGTGAGGTGAGTGAATTAGAGTTTTTTACGGAGTGAGCGGATGAGTCCGAATATCATGCTTCTGATATGGTTGATGTTTGGCTGTAACTCGATTGATTGAATGTAATTGAGGCGATAGGCAAGTTCCAGATGTGTTTCTATTTCAGCAAGTGAGCCATTGGCAATATTCAGAAATTGAAGAAATTCCTTTGTAGAATGACGCCCTGATCCTTCGGCAATATTTGACGCCACTGAAACTGCAGCCCGGCGCAATTGTGATGTTAATCCATATAACTCTGTACTGGGGAAGGATTGGGTAATCCTGTAGATATCCACTGAAAGTTCCATGGATTTTTTCCAAACATCCAGATCCCGAAAACTGCTTACCCTAGTTACATCCCTTTCCATAATTAATTTATTATCCTCTTGTATGACTTTCATTTAGCTTCACCCTTACCCACCTGCTCTTTTCTACACTTTACCACTTTTTTACTTTTCCACTTTTCCACTTTTCCACCACAAACTAAACTTTCTCAAAATAAGTATCTGCATCCTCAGGATTGAAATGTTCGCTGATCCAGAAGATGGTGTAAAGCTCTTCATCGCCTGTGTTGGTGATGTTGTGCGTGTGCCAGATGGGCATATCGACGAAGGCCGGCTGGTTGCCGTCGAGGTCGAAGTTCATGACTTTGTCCGTGCCAATGCGACGCAGCTGAATGCGGGCTTTACCTTTGATGACAGCGAAGCGTTCGGCTTTTCGGGTATGGAAGTGGTTGCCGCGGGTGATGCCGGGAACAGTTGTGCTAAAACTTACCTGGCCTCCGCTGTTGAGTTTGACAACTTCGACAAAACTGCCGCGGTTGTCTGTGTTTAGCCTCAGGTGATAGGGAAAGAACGTAGGGTGATCGATGTAGCAGAGGAAGGTGTTAAACAGGTTGCGCTCGAAGGCGGTGTCGAGGTTGGGTATTTCTCCCTTTTCGAAGTAGTTGGTTTTGAATACCTCAAGTTTTTTTAGCAAATCCGAAACTATTATTGTTGAGGTATGGGGGATGATTTTAGATTCACAGGGTTTCACAGAGTTACTCACAGTGTTACACGGTGAATGACTCTGTGAGACCCTGTGCAACAGAATGTTGGATATAATCTCATTCACCAATTCGCCTACATAAATCAATTTCAGTTCTCCATCCACCTCTATTTTTGGTGTTTCGTCGTGGGTGAGTTGATGACAGAATGTGGCCACGACAGAGTTATAATAAGGATGACCGAATGGGCCAAACACGTTTGGAATGATGAGACCGGTAAAGCGGGCATTGTTTTTATGTGCCCATTGTTCAAAGAGCTGCCGTCCCTCGCGTTTGGATTTGCCATATAGGTTGTCGCGTTCTTCCTGGGTGGAGGAAGAAAAGAGGATATGCGGAGTGGAGTTGGTGGCTTCGCAGGCGGCAATGAGTTGTTTGACAAGGCGGATATTGGTGTTGTAAATGACCTGTGGGTCGTTGTGCCGGTTCATTGCGGCGAGGTGGACGATGGCGTCGCAGGAGTTGACGAAGCGTTTCAGCTTTGACTCATCCTGAAAATAGGTGTCCTCGAAGGGAATGCGTTCGAATTTATCAGGGTAAAGCCCCAGGGTGTTGAAGAGGTGCGTGCCTACGAAGCCTGACTGGCCTGTGATGCCTATTTTGATCATGAGTTAAGTTTCACAGTGTTGCACGGAGTTTTACACGGTGTCTCACGGAGTTTTTCATAAAACCAGGCGTTTAATACCATTTTTGAGGCTTTTTGTATAGAAGTTAATAAGTAGCCCGGTGTGTTTTCCAGATAATTTTAAATAGGTTAGTACTTGTGCAGTGTGCACATCGCTAAATTCTTCAACGGTTTTCAGCTCAACAACTACCCTGTCTTCAACTAAAATATCGATCCTGTATCCACAATCAAGCCTCACTTCCTCATAAATTAATGGAAGAGGCTTTTCTTCCTCAACTCTCAATCCCTTTTTCCTTAACTCATATACAAGACAAGCCCGGTAGGAAGATTCCAGCAGTCCAGGACCAAGCGAGGAGTGAACTTTATAGGCTGAATCCAGAATTTCGTGTGTAAGTAGGTTGGTTTCCATTTCAAATGATCTCAGTGTTACTCTGTGTTTAACTCTGAGTTACACTGTGTAATAAATTTCCATAACTCAAAAGGAAACCTTATATCATCCAATTTTGAGTCTTCCAGTAGCATATCCGAAAACACCATCAAAGTTGAATCTGCTTCGAGGGCTTTAAAGCCGTTGACGTGGCCGGGAGGGATGGTTAGTATTTCGCTTTGGGTGTCTGAGAGGGTATAGGCATTGATTTTGAGGTCTTTGGAGGGTGACTCCCAGTTATCGATGGCTATCCAGTTGATGATGAAAATGCCTTTGGTGACGAAGAAGTGTTTGGTTTCTTTTTTGTGGCCCTGCCAGGCGCGGATGGTATGTGTGTCGTGGTGGGTGATGGCATAAAAGCGTTTGATGCCATCGAATGTGAAGTCGTTGACGAAACGGACTGTTCCACGATGATCTGTGAATATGTTTCCTTTGATGAGTTTCAATAGTTTATGGTATCACAGTGTTACAGGGTGTTATCACAGTGTTGCACAGTGTTGGCTTTGTGAGGATCTGAATGAAAAATCTATTAATCCGGATATTGTATTGCTTCTGAATCCCCGAGGATGTCGCGGCGAATCATGGGGAGTTTAAGCAAAAGCTGTTTCATCCCTTCTTTATCCAGTCGGTGGGTGTTGTGCGAGTGATATTCTTCAAACTTCTCAACGTCCACAGTACCTTCTGAGAAATAAATATTGTAGTTTAGGTCACGGTTGTCGGCAGGGATGCGGTAATATCCTCCCATGTCTTCGGCTTTGATCATGTCTTCTCGGCTGACGAGCGTTTCATAGAGTTTCTCGCCATGTCGGGTGCCGATAATTTTAATATCGTTGTCCGATTTGTATAACTCTAATAAAGCTTTGGCAAGCGTTTCGATGGTAGCCGCCGGGGCTTTTTGGACAAAGATATCTCCGTTATTGCCGTTCTCGAAAGCGTAAAGTACCAGGTCGACAGCATCTTCAAGGGTCATCATGAAGCGCGTCATGTTGGGGTCGGTGATGGTGAGGGCTTTTCCGGTTTTAATCTGTTCCACGAAGAGGGGAATAACCGATCCGCGGGAGGCCATGACGTTGCCATACCTTGTTCCGCAGAACACTGTACCGGTGCCATCCAGATTGCGTGAACGTGCTACCATCACCTTTTCCATGAGGGCCTTCGACATTCCCATGGCGTTGATGGGATAGGCGGCTTTGTCGGTGCTGAGCACTACTACACGCTTTACCCCATTCTTTTCCGCTGATGCAAGGACGTTGTCGGTACCGAGAATATTGGTCTTCACCGCTTCGATGGGGAAAAACTCACAGGAAGGCACCTGTTTGAGGGCTGCAGCGTGAAAGATATAATCCACCCCTTTGGCTGCCATGTCAACAGCACTCTGATTGCGCACATCGCCGATGTAGAATTTAATCTTTGGATTGTTGAGGCGTTTACGCATGTCGTCCTGCTTCTTTTCGTCGCGCGAGAAAATGCGGATTTCACGGAAGCGTTGGTCGTTGATAAACCGATGAAGTACGGCATTGCCAAACGAGCCGGTGCCGCCGGTAATGAGGAGGGTGCTATTGGGTTGGATTTTCATTTTTGACTTTCAGACCTTTTTTAAATGGAACGCTAATGATGCTGACTTGGCTGATTATCGCTGAAATCTGAAGTTAGAGGTATATCAAATTTAATTTATCAAAGCCTTCCATCCACCATCTCCTTGGGCAGGATGCTTTTTACATCGAAGATGACTGCTCCTGCTGCCTTATGGGCGGTGAGGTCGATGTGAAGGAATTCCTGATGTGCCACAGCCATAACCAGGGCTTCATAGCCGTTGTTTTCGGGGTATTGGGTCAGGATGTCGATGCCGTATTCGTGTTTTACTTCTTCGGGATTGGCCCAGGGGTCGAAGATGTCCACCACAAGGCCGTAGGAGCGCAGTTCGTGGTAGATGTCCACCACGCGGGTGTTGCGGATGTCGGGGCAGTTTTCCTTGAAGGTGATGCCCAGGATGAGGGCTCGGGCGCCACGTACGGTCTGGCCACGGCGGAGCATGAGCTTGACCACCTCGCCGGCGACGTATGCACCCATGCCGTCGTTGAGACGGCGTCCGGCAAGGATGATCTCGGGGTGGTAGCCTACTTCCTGTGCCTTCTGGGCCAGGTAGTAGGGATCGACGCCGATGCAGTGGCCTCCGACCAGTCCGGGCCTGAAGGGCAGGAAGTTCCACTTGGTGCCGGCTGCCTCGAGCACCTCGAGGGTGTCGATGCCCATGCGGTTGAAGATCTTGCTCAGCTCGTTGACGAAGGCGATGTTGATGTCGCGCTGGGCGTTTTCGATCACCTTGGCGGCTTCAGCCACCCTGATACTAGGGGCCAGGTGAGTGCCGGCGGTTACGATGGTTTTGTACAGGTCGTCAACGAAGCGGCCTACCTCGGGGGTGCTGCCGCTGGTTACCTTTTTGATGGTGGTAAGGCGGTGCACCTTGTCGCCGGGGTTGATGCGCTCGGGGCTATAGCCGACGAAGAAGTCGCGGTTGAAGGTCATGCCCGAGACCCGCTCAAGGACGGGGACGCAGTCTTCTTCGGTGGCGCCGGGATAGACGGTACTTTCGTAGATGACGATGTCGCCATTTTTGAGGATGCTGCCCACGGTTTCGGAGGCTTTGATGAGTGGGGTGAGGTCGGGGCGGTTGTGTTTGTCGGTGGGGGTGGGCACGGCCACGATGTGGATGGTGCAGTGGCGGATGTGTGCTTTGTCGTTGGTGACGAAGAGTCCGGGCACACCGGGGGCAGGTGCTTGCTGGAGCACCTGTTGCAGTTCGTGGTCTTCCACCTCGAGGGTGGGGTCGGTGCCGCGGCGGAGGTCGGCGATGCGGCGGGGGTTGATGTCGAAGCCGACCACGGGATAATGTTTAGCAAACTCTACGGCTAATGGGAGGCCTACGTAGCCGAGGCCGATGACGGAAAGATCGGGCATAGGGGGGCGGGTTGAGGGTGACGGGTGACGGGTGACGGGGTGACGGGTGACGGGTGACGGGTGACGGGTTGAGGGTGACGGGTGGCGGGGTGTGGTTAGAGTTTCTTTTTGAGCGAATTGATTAGGTTGATCAACATTTTACGAATTTTAGTCAGCTGATCAATCGGCACTTCGTTTCTTTGGCTAAACCCTAACTGTATTGCAACTTCGAGTTGAGTTTCTAGTTCAGCGGCCGATCCGAGAGAGTGATAAAGGAATCTAATAAATTCTTTGGTGCTGCTGTGAGCCGCTCCTTCGGCAATATTTGAGGCTATCGAAACAGCGGCTCTCCTCATTTGACTGGAGAGTCCAAAGCGCTCCGAGTCAGGTAACGTATCCGTGATTCGATAAACACTAACGATAAAAGTCATAGTTTCTCTGTAAACTTCTAAATCCTTGTGCGTCATATTTATGTTTATAACTTGATTGTTGATTTAAGGACTACCCATAGGGCTCCTATACTGCCAGAATATTGTTACATTGAGGAACTTTAATCAAAATACTCATTGGTCTATCAAGGTCAAAAACAATTTGCGTCATATTATTAGTTTCTCATCATGCAGACTGTCACCCGTCACTCTTCACTCTTCACCAAACATGCTATCGCCTTCTAAGTCCCATACATTTTTTGTAAGGAACTGAAGGACAGGGTGTTGTCCCAGTGCTGGCGCGAGGGCGCTCAGGCCGTATGTTGCCACACTTTCAACAGCTTTTGCTTGTTGAGGTGGGGCAGTTGCTGTGCGAACTCCTGTGGAGTGAACACGGCATATTTTATGGTGCGGGTCAGGTGTTCCTGTGCTTTGGCCACCAGACTTTCGAGGTAGTCGAGGTCGATGTTGTCGCCCACAATGATGAGGTTGATCTCGTTGCTGTCGATGCCGCGGGCCAGGTTGCCAATGAGGTAAACTTCTTTGGGTTGACCGAGATTCTTTATCACCTTGTCAATGATGCGGTCGATGCCGACATATTTATGTACCAGGCTGCGGATGTCGCTGAAGAGGGGGTGGCTGGTGTTGGCCCGGAACACCTTGCGGTTTGCCTGTTGGTCGGCCACGAGCAGTCCTGCTTCTTCGAAGCGGTTGAGTTCCTGCCGGATGGCATTGGTGCTTTCGCCGAACTCAGCCTCCAGTCCGCGCAAATAGCCGGTGCTGCCGGAGTTCATGAAGAACTTCAGCATGAGCTTGATGCGGGTTTTGGAGGTGATGAGGGCTTCGAGCATTGGGGATTCAAAGATTCAAAGATTGGGGCTTGGGGGTTAGGGGTTGCGGGTTACGGGTTTAGGGTTGCGGGTTACGGGTTTAGGGTTACGGGTTTAGGGTTGCGGGTTAAGAGTTGCGGGTTAAGAGTTGCGGGTTAAGGGTTAAAGTAAACGGTAGGTTTTCATCGGTTGCTGGTCGATATTGAGTAGCAAAATTACTCATTGAGGGATATGATGCAAGTTTTTTGGTGAAAAATTTTTGTTAAAGGTGACGGGTTACGGGTTACGAGTTACGAGTTACGGGAGGTGGTATTAGTTGTTGTAGTTATCTTAGTTCGGATTTGCTTGATGGTTTCCGAATTTGTGTAATAGAATTTTTTGTCAAAGACGGGATGTATTTAAAGCACTCAAAAAGAAACACTTGACACTTTATCCGGGTTGGGCGGGGAGGAAGGGCGAACGGCGGGAAGGGCGGAGGAGGGTTGTCATTGTTGTCGTAGTTGTCGGTGGTTGTTGGTGGTTGTCATGGTTGTATCCGGGAAAATCAGCCTGATCTGTGTGATCAGCGTTCTGTTTTGAGGATGGAACACTGAGGACGCTGATTGAGCAGATGGTCACGGATTAAAACAGTGGAAATCAGCCAGATCAGTGTTATCTGCGTTCGATTGTTGGGAATAGAAAGATTCGAGGGGTGGTGGGTAGTTTGTTACGGGTCAAGCGTTGCGGGTTACGGGAGGTTGTCGTTGTTGTCGTTGGTTGTCATTGGTTGTATCCGGGAAAATCAGCCTGATCTGTGTGATCAGCGTTCTGTTTTGAGGATGGAACACTGAGGACGCTGATTGAGCAGATGGTCACAGATTAAAACAGTGGAAATCAGCCAGATCAGTGTTATCTGCGTTCGATTGTTGGGAATAGAAAGATTCGAGGGGTGGCGGGGAGTTTGTTACGGGTTAGGAGTTGCGGGTTACGGGAGGTTGTCGTTGTTGTCGTTGGTTGTCATTGGTTGTATCCGGGAAAATCAGCCTGATCTGTGTGATCAGCGTTCTGTTTTGAGGATGGAACACTGAGGACGCTGATTGAGCAGATGGTCACAGATTAAAACAGTGGAAATCAGCCAGATCAGTGTTATCTGCGTTCGATTGTTGGGAATAGAAAGATTCGAGGGGTGGCGGGGAGTTTGTTACGGGTTAGGAGTTGCGGGTTACGGGAGGTTGTCGTTGTTGTCGTTGGTAGTCATGGTTAATTGGTGACGGGTGACGGGTGACGGGGTGCGGGTGACGGGTGGCGGGGAGTTTGTTACGGGTCAAGAGTTGCGGGTTACGGGAGGTTGTCGTAGTTGTGGGAGTTGTCGTAGTTGTCGGTGGTAGTCATGGTTAATTGGTGACGGGTGACGGGTGACGGGTGACGGGGTGCGGGTGACGGGTGGCGGGTTGCGGGGAGTTTGTTACGGGTTAGGAGTTGCGGGTTACGGGAGGTTGTCGTTGTTGTCGTTGGTTGTCATTGGTTGTATCCGGGAAAATCAGCCTGATCTGTGTGATCAGCGTTCTGTTTTGAGGATGGAACACTGAGGACGCTGATTGAGCAGATGGTCACAAATTAAAACAGTGGAAATCAGCCAGATCAGTGTTATCTGCGTTCGATTGTTGGGAATAGAAAGATTCGAGGGGTGGTGGGTAGTTTGTTACGGGTCAAGCGTTGCGGGTTACGGGAGGTTGTCGTAGTTGTGGGAGTTGTCGTAGTTGTCGGTGGTAGTCATGGTTAATTGGTTGCGGGTGGCGGGTTGGGTTTGAGTAGCGAAATTACTCAACAGGAAAAAAGATGTAGGTTTTTGATCATAAATTTTCGTTAAGGCGTGGGCACGCTGCTTATTATTCTGATATTCATATATTTACATTTATGTACGTGCCTGAAAACCGGGAGCAATGTTACATTGATACTTAAGGTTTGACAAAAAAATCATGCTGAATTAAATCGCGAATCGTCTGAAAGTTACATTTTAGCAAAATTTTAACATCTAATCCATGAGAGTTCAACTTTTAGTGTTTTTTCTGCTCCTGGCGATAGGGCATTACGGGCAGGAAACTGCCAAAGGAAGGGTTTTTGATGATGCCAACGGAAATGGCCGGCGCGATAGGAATGAGAAGGGCATCTCAGGAACCGCTGTGTCCAATGGCCGCGATGTGGTGGTTACAGCTTCTGATGGTTCTTATCAGATTCCGATCAGGGAGGGCGATATCCTTTTTGTCATCAAACCATCAGGATATCAATATCCAGTGGATAATTACCAACTGCCCCAGTTTTATTATATCCACAAACCAAAGGGTTCGCCGGCATTAAAATTTCCCGGATCTGAACCCAGCGGGAAGCTTCCGCCCTTCATAGATTTTCCCTTGAAAAGAACGAACGAAACAGATACTTTCAGCATTGTTGTTTTTTCGGATCCCCAGCCCTACAACGAACAACAGCTTGAGTGGTACGGCAAGGTGGTTGAACAGGAATTAAGCCATTTGAGAGGTCACAGCTTTGGTGTCACTTTGGGCGACCTGACCGGCGACAGGCCGGATTTTTTCCAGTCGCTCAACGAGCACACCGCCAGGGCAGGCATCCCGTGGTTTCATGCGATTGGCAATCACGACCTTAACTATGATGCTGAAGATATTGCGCACTCTGACGAAAGCTTCGAAAAGATATACGGCCCTTCGACCTATGCGTTCAACCACGGCAAAGTACATTTTGTGGTGCTCAACAATGTGATCTTTCCCAACACACACAGTTCAGGCAGGTATGTTGGCGGCCTGACCGATGATCAGCTACAGTTCCTTTACAACGATCTTCAACATGTGCCTTCTGACAGACTGGTCGTATTGATGATGCATATTCCTCTTTACAATCCACCCGGATGGGGGGTGTCGTTTTTACCTGAATCAAGAAGGCGCTTATTCGATTTGCTGAAAGATTTTCCGCACACTTTTTCCATGGCTGGTCACATGCATCTGCAACGCCATGATTACTTTGGTGCTGAAGATGACTGGTTTGGCACAACCCTTCACCACCATTATACGGTTGGTACCATCGGGGGGGACTGGTGGTCGGGAAGTCCGGATGCCATGGGAGTTCCGGAGGCCACAATGTACGACGGTACGCCCAAAGGATACAACCTCATCAGGTTTGAGGGGGTAAACTACCAGTGGGATTATAAAGTGGTTGGGGCTTCTGAAGATGAGCGTATGCGGGTGTATCATCCAAAGGTGTATGCGGCAGGAAAAAACCAACGCGCAGATATCTATGTGAATTTTTATCAGGGCAGTATTACCGACAGCGTGTTCTTCAGTTTCGATGGCGCCAGCTGGAATAAGATGAGGTATGTGGTTGAACCTGACCCATTCAGCTATGCGGTGGTTACACACTGGGATAACAGCAATCCGCTGCCCGAGGGAAGCCGGCCTTCGCAGCCCCTGGAGTGCCGTCATTTATGGAAGGCCCGGCCCGGAAAGCTTCCCGGCAAAGGTGTGCATACCTTATATGTAAGAGCTTATCAACACGGACGTGTTTTTGAGGCGAGAAGTCTGGTGGAAGTTGATTAAAAGGGCTGAGGGCAATTCGCCAGGCACAAAAGTGCCGGTTTATGATTGCAGCGCGTGTCGTGCTTGTCATTGTTTTTGTTGGTGTGAAGAGAGGAACCGGTTGATTTGGGTCGTTGATCGGGAATGATGATGCCGCTGATGAGGTTACGGTTTTCCGAATAACCCGTTACACATAACCTGTAACACATCCGTATTCCACTTACAGGCCGGGGGTTATCGCGGCTAAATAGATAATTTTGCCGAAATTTTTCAGATGAGCGGCAAGCATGGTTTACTGGACAAGATAGATTCCCCGGCGGATCTGAAGGGATTGCAGGTGGGGCAGCTGGCAAAGCTGGCGGAGGAGATACGCAGCCTGATCCTGGATGTGGTGGCAGTGAATGCCGGTCATCTGGGGGCTTCGCTGGGTGCAGTGGAGCTTGCTGTGGCGCTTCACTACGTGTTCGACACCCCGGAAGACAAGATCGTATGGGATGTGGGCCATCAGGCTTATGCCCACAAGATCCTCACTGGGCGCAGGGAAGCCTTTGCCAGCCTGCGACGCTGGGAAGGTCTGAGTGGTTTCCCCTCGCGCGATGAGAGTATCTATGACTGCTTTGGCACTGGTCATGCCTCCACTGCCCTTTCGGCTGCGCTGGGTCTGGCCCATGCGGCAAGGATGCAGGGTCAGATGCAGCGGCATCACATTGCCGTGGTGGGCGATGGCGCCATGACGGGAGGGATGTTTTTCGAGGCGCTCAACCAGGCAGGCAAGCAGGATGTGAACCTGCTCATCGTGCTCAACGACAACGACATCTCCATCGACAAAACTTCAGGCGCTTTGCGCGAATACCTGAGCAGGGTGCGCCGGGGCGATTACGGAGAACAGCACCCTCTGTTCGAAGCCTTCGGGATACCGCACCTGGGGCTGGCCGACGGACATGATGCCGGAATGTTGGTCAGCAAACTTCAGGAAGCCAAAGCGATGGCCGGAGTAAAATTGCTGCATGTGGTAACCACCAAAGGCAAAGGCTTCGGGCAGGCTGAGCTGGAACAGGTGTTGTTTCATTCGCCGGGCCGCTTCGACAGGCTCACAGGCAAGCTCTACCAGGCCCATATGGGCAACCGCATGCTCTGGCAACATGTGTTCGGGCAAACCATGGCCGAGCTGGCCGCAATGAACCCCCGCATCGCAGTGATCACCCCGGCCATGCCCACCGGAAGCTCGGTGAACATGGTCGCCGAAAAATTTCCCGACAGGGTGTTCGACGTAGATATCGCCGAGCAACATGCGCTGACTTTTTCGGCCGGACTGGCAGCAGGGGGCATGCTGCCCTATTGTGTGGTGTATTCCACCTTTCTGCAACGGGCTATGGATCAGCTGATTCACGACATTGCGCTGCAAAAACTGCCTGTGGTGCTGTGCATCGACCGGGCAGGCCTGGTGGGCGAAGATGGGGCAACACATCAGGGGGCTTTCGACCTTGCCTTTTTGCGCAGCATCCCCAACCTCACCCTGGCTGCACCCATGGATGCCGGAAGCCTGCGCAACCTGCTGTTCAGCGCGCAACACCATAGCGACGGTCCCATAACCATACGTTATCCCCGCGGTCCGGTGGAACGTCCTGAATGGGACAGTCCGCCTACAGGCCTCGAAATTGGCAAAGGCCGGAGGCTGACCCAGGGGGACAGGATAGCCATCCTGAGCCTGGGCGCTGCCGGACAAAGGGTGCAACAGGCGCTGGAGCTGCTCGGCGAAAAAGGCCTATATCCTTCGCATTACGACCTCATCTTTGCCAAGCCTCTGGATGAAGCGCTGCTGAAGGAGGCTTTTGCTAATCACGCGTCCATCCTGACGGTTGAAGACGGGGTACTGGCTGGCGGGCTGGGCAGCGCCGTGCTGGAATGGGCCTCGGCCAATGGATGCAACAACAAGGTGGTACGGTTGGGTATGCCGGACAGCTTTGTGCATCATGGAAAAGTGGAACAGCAGCTGAGGCATTGCGGGCTGGATGCAGCGGGAATTGCGGAGGCTGTATGGGGAATGGGCGACTTGGCGAGGGGGTGACTTGGCGACGGGGAGACGGGGTGACTTGGCGAGGGGGCGAGGGGGAGACTTGGAGACTGGGTGACGGGTGAGGGGGAGACGGGGTGACGGGTATCGGGTTACGAGTTACGAGTTATGGGAGGTGGTATTAGTTGTTGTAGTTATCTTAGTTCGGATTTGCTTGATGGTTTCCGAATTTGTGTAATATAATTTTTTGTCGAAGATGGGATGTATTTAAAGCACTCAAAAAGAAACACTTGACACTTTATCCGGGTTGGGCGGGGAGGAAGGGCGAACGGCGGGAAGCGCCCGGAGTGAATGCAGCAAGGGCAGCAAATCTTGTGAGGCAGCACGCGCCCCAGCGCGGGCTGTTTGCGTTACAGCATGCGAGGAAAAAGTTTTAGTAAAGCATTATGCTCCTGCTCAATGAAAGTTGAAGGATGAACAATGGCATGCTGTAATGCACTCCTCACTTAGATTTGCGCCCTTGATGCAGAGCGGGGAGCTAGCTTCGTTCGCCCAAGGCCTTTTGGTTCTTTTGGGCCAGCAAAAGAACATGAAAAAAAGGCGCTGGTTTTGGGATACAAATAAGTCAGGAGAGGGTTGTCATTGTTTTTGGTGGTTGTCATGGTTGTATCCGCTAAAATCAGCTTGATCAGTGTAAAGTGTATTCTGTTTTTGAGGATGGAACACTGATGACGCAGATTGAACTGATGGTCACGGATAAGAAACAGCGTGAATCAGTCTGATCAGTGTCACCGTGTCCCGGCCTTAGACGGGATCAGCGTTCTATTGTTGTGGATGGAAGGATTCGAAGGGTGAGGGGGAGACTTGGAGAGGGGGAGAGGGGGAGACTTGGCGAAGGGGCGAAAGGGCGACGGGGAGAGGGGGAGACTTGGCGAGGGGGAGAGGGGGCGACGGGGAGAGGGGGGGACTTGGCGGGGGAGACTTGGCGAGGGGGCGAGGGGGCGACTTGGCGAGGGGGAGACTTGGCGAGGGGGAGAGGGGGCGACTTGGCGAGGGGGCGAAAGGGCGACGGGGAGAGGGGGAGACTTGGCGAGGGGGAGAGGGGGCGACGGGGAGAGGGGGGCGACTTGGAGAGGGGGTGACGGGGTGACGGGGCGACGGGTGAAGGGGTGACGGGTGACGGGGAGAATGGGCGATGAGGCGAGGGATTGGATGGACTGGCAAGTGTTTGTTAACTGCACCGGGATGCAAGGGCTTGTCAGGGGGTGAGGATGAGCCTGGTGGTGGCGGTATGGCTGGCTTGCCTTGCCTGAAGAAGGTAAGTGCCGGATGGGAGATTGGCGGTGGTCAGATCTTCGAGCCTGAAAACCTGGCTGCCGGTGGCCGTGGGGATTATCCGGGACTGGCAAGTATGTTTTAATTGCATAAGGTTGCAAGGGCTTGTCAGGGGGTGAGGATGAGCCTGGTGGTGGCGGTATGGCTGGCTTGCCTTGTCTGAAGAAGGTAAGTGCCGGCTGGGAGATTGGCGGTGGTCAGATCTTCGAGCCTGAAAACCTGGCTGCCGGTGGCCGTGGGGATTATCCGGGTCTGGTAAACAAGTTGTCCCTGATTGTTGATGAGATGCAGATGCACCGGATGTGCTGCTTGCACTTCGAGGCTCAGGCTGGGTGTGGTGTTCCTGCTGGCAGGATTTGGGAAGAGCTTGATATCGAATTGGTTTGAGGCTTTATGAGCAATATCATTAAGCGAGGTAATCTGGCTGAGGTTAAGCCTGTAAGCCGAGTTGCCGTAGGTGCCGGCCACCAGGGTATAGGTGGGCATATGAATTTTGAGGTCGGTTACAGGCACCATGGGCATGCCTTCCATGAGGCTTTGCCATTGCTGGCCGACGTTTTCGGTGTAGAAGATGCCTGCATCAGTGCCCACATACAGCCAGCCTTCGCGTTGCGGATCGGGGACGATGACGTTGACGGGCAACAGGGGCAGGTTGCCCTGAATGGGCGTCCAGGTCTGGCCTAGGTTTGTTGACTTAAATACGTAAGGATGAGGCTCATCCCATCGGAAGCCTGAGACGGTGGCGTAGATGGTGTTCACTTCGAAGGGGTCGAAAGCCAGGCGGGTGATCCAGCGCAGGGGCAGGCCGGCCGTGATTTCGGTCCAGAACAGTCCGCCGCTGGTGCTCAGGTGCACGCGGCCGTCGTCGGTGCCGGCCAGCACCAGGTTGGGGTTAAGGCGCGAGATGGCTAAGGTGCTGATGGTACTGAAGCCACTGGAGGCCAGTTGACGGGTGAGGTCGGCGCTCACGGCCTGCCACGACTGGCCTTTGTTGGTTGTTTTCCAGACGCGGTGTGTGCCGAAATAAAGTGTTTGAGGATCAGTGGGATGCATGATAAGGGGCGATGACCAGTTGGTGCGTTCGCCCGACCAGTTGGAGCCTATCCAGCTGAAGCTCAGGCCGCCGTTGTCGCTGCGGTAAAGGTTACCCCATTGCGATTCGGCGTAAATGGTGTTGGAATTGGTGTAGTCCACAAGCGTGTAAAAGCCGTCGCCGCCAAGGATGCGGTCCCAGTTGTCGTTGGCGCCGGTCCAGGTGCGCACGGTATTGTTGTCCTGAGTGCCGCCGTAAAGGCGTTGGGGGTTGAGGTAATCCACCTCGATGGTATAGAACTGGGTGAGTGGCAGCTTGTTTATTTTAGTCCACGACGCCCCGAGATCGGCTGAGCGGTAGAGGCCACCGTCGTTGCCATGCCACATCAGTCCTGAAACGGGATGAATCCACAGTGCGTGATGGTCAACGTAAATGTCGTTGATGTTGTAATATCCGGCCAGTTGGGTGAAGGTTTGGCCGCCGTTGTCGCTACGGTAGAGGTCGACGCCGAGTATCCAGAACCGGTTGTCGTTGCGCGGGTCGGTGCGTATTTGCCCGAAATACCAGCCAAAGTTGCTGTTCATTCCGGCTACAACTGCGTCGTTGGTGCGCGACCAGCTTTCTCCGCCGTTGATGCTGCGGTAAACGCTTGCCACATACTGACCGTTAATAAGCTGATCGATAAAGGCATAGACGATTTCGGGGTTGTTGCGTCCGATGGCCAGGCCGATGCGTCCGGGGGTGTCGCCTGTGGGCAGGCCGTTGGTCAGTCTCACCCAGTTTTGGCCACCGTCGGTGCTCTTATAGATACCTGAGGTGGGACCATGGGACCGCCGGTAGGTGAGTCCGCGCATGCGTTCCCACATGGAGGCGTAGAGGATGTCGGGGTTGGTGGGGTGTTGCACGATGTCCACGCCCGAGGTGGAGTCGCTTACAAAGAGCACGCGCTGCCAGTTGTCGCCTCCATCAATGCTACGGTAGATGCCACGCATCTGATTGGGGCTGAAAAGGTTGCCTAAAGCTGCCACGAAAATGCGCTGGCTGTTGCTGTGGTCAACGACGATGCGGCCGATATAGGCCGATTGCTCAAGGCCTTTGTGCTGCCAGGTTTCGCCGCCGTCGATGGATTTATAGATGCCATTGCCCACAAAGCTGAAGCTCGACGAATTGGCTTCGCCCGTGCCGGCCCAGACGATTTGAGGATTAGCCGGGTCGATGGCCAGATCGCCAATGGAGATGACCGGTTGCTGCTGAAAAAGGTGTTGCCAGCTCTGGCCGTTGTCGGTGCTTTTGAAGATACCGCCCGAAGCTGCGCCAACGTATATGGTTTCGGGTTGTGAGGCATGGATTTCTATGTCGGTGATTCGGCCGCCGATGTTGTAAGGGCCGGCAGGCTCCCATGCCACCTGACGCAAAGGCGAGCTTTGGTGCAGAGCCTGCGCCTGACGCAAGCCTTCGAGGTAATACTCCTGGCTGAAGCGTCCGTGCGGGAAAACCTTTTGCTTTCCGAGCCAGTCGTTGGGTTCTTTTTTTGGTTCTTTGGCTTCGAGCTTTTCAGGAAACAGCGGGCCCTGAAGTGTTGTACCGGCTTTATCGCGAAGCAGGAAAAACATCGAGACGCTGGCAAGCAAAACGATTATGAGTGCGACAACTGGCTTTTTCATTCGGTTACAATGCATCGTAAGTCGCAAACATACGTTTTTTGAAGGATTCACGGTGGGTTATCGCATGCAGCTAAAAAGAAAAACCGGCCGCATTGGCCGGTTTCGAACAAGCAATAACCAATAAACCTATTAACGAAAAAGTTTTCAGTTGAGGGGGTCGGCCTTGGACTGGCTGACATTGGTCTGGCAGAGGCAGAATCCGTTGCCGGTTTCCCAGTTGCTGTTGGTGATCTGGTTGTACAGCTCCTGGCTAATGTATTGCGGGGTGTAGCTGATGTTGCGGAAACGCATCTGGGCGGCAAAAGCGCGCAGGTGGTTGCGCGAGCCTTTATTGAGCTGGTTGAAGACATAGGTAGCGTCCTGGTTGTCGAGGTCGTTGGCCAGGTGGTTCATCAGGTCGGCAATGTCCACGTCTTCGATGGTAGCGCCAACGATGAAGGCGTTGTTGAGGCTGCTTAGGCCAAGTTCAGTGAGCTGGTCATACAACTGCTGAATCTGGGTGTTGACAAATACGCCGGGTTGATGATCGGCACCAGGATCGGGCAGGTTATATTTGGTAATCAGCGCCTTAATGGCATAAGTATGGACATCTTCGCTTTTGGCGATGTTGCGGAAAATGGGGATGTGCCAACGCTGATACAGTACATTGTACACATCGCGGGCAAGGTATTCTTCTTCGCGTACGAAGGTGATGGCGTCGATCTCGGCCTGGCTGAGCGGCTCGTTGGGAAGGGAGCTGATGCAGGCGTCGATGCAATTGTTGATCACGCCTTGGGTGGCAGGCGATTCACCAGGTTCGATACCCTGAACGTAGCTGGCCGACTTGAGGTTTACGCCATTGAGGCCTTCGTCGGACGATTCGGCTTTTTTGTTGCATGAGGCAAGCATCACGATCATGGTGAAAAGCAACAGGATGGATTTTGTTTTCATGACTTGACAATTTTAAGGTCTGGACAAAAGTATTCTGGTGCTGCGCAAGAGGTGTTACACAATCTTTTGTTTGTTGTCTGAAATTTTTGGATGATGGACGGGATTAAAGAATTCAAAATTCAAAGATTCAAGATTCAAAGATTGGGAAAGAGTCTTGTTACGGGTTACGGGAGGCGGGTTACGGGGGCTGGGAATTCAAAATTCAAAGATTCAAGATTCAAAATTGATTGATTTTGCGGATGTTGAGGGGTTGGTCATCTCGGGCTAAGGCGCGATTCCATCGCGCGAACTAACCCTACTGATCCTTCTCAGAAAACCTACAACAATAACAACGTAACTAACAATGAAATCAAGCTGCCTGACAGACGCGGCGTTTCCCGCAACAAAAAACCCATAAGCCGTAAATAACCTCTCCCCTACCTATTGTTTGGCAATTAACAACAAATGAAAACTTAGGTTTATTTTTGCCTCAGAAACTAAGTAATATGAAAGCATTGAAAACCACATTCTTTGCCGGTGCACTGGCCTTGATGGCCGTTTCGTGCGGTGCTCCGCAAAAGCAACAAACCCCCGATCCGATGGACCAATTGGTGAACAAGTACGCCAAGGTGGAGCTCACCTCCGACATCAGTCATCTGAGCGACAATGAAAAACAGATGCTGGTGCTGCTTTTCGAAGCCGCAAAAATTATGGACGATATTTTCTGGACACAAAACATCGGCCCGAAAGAAGAATTTTTGTCCACCATCACCGAACCGCGCCTGCGCCTCTTTGCCGAAATCAATTACGGCCCATGGGATCAGCTCGACAACCAGAAGCCCTTCATCGAAGGCTATGGACCAAAGCCCGCCGGAGCACAATATTACCCGGCCGATATGACCAAGGAGGAGTTTGAAGCCTTCAGCGACCCCAACAAAACCAGCCTCTATACCCTGATCCGCCGCGACGAAAACGGTGCACTGAAAGCAGTATGGTATCACGAAGCCTACGCTGAGCAGACCGAAAAAGCCGCTGCCTTGCTCGAGCAGGCTGCTGCCCTGGCTGCCGACGAAGGTTTTGCCAACTACCTGCGTCTGCGCGCCAAAGCCCTGCGCACCGACGACTATCTGGAAAGCGATATGGCCTGGATGGATATGCGCAACAACAATGTGGATATGGTGATCGGCCCTATCGAAAATTACCTCGACGGCTTGTTTGGTTACAAAGCGGCTCACGAAGCCTTCATCCTGATCAAAGACCACAAATGGAGCGATCGCCTCTCGCGTTATGCACAATTCCTGCCGGAACTTCAGAAACAACTGCCAGTGGATGAAGTGTATAAACAGGAAGTGCCGGGCTCGGATGCCGACCTCAACGCCTACGACGCCGTTTTTTATGCCGGCGACTGCAATATGGCCAGCAAGACTATTGCCATCAACCTGCCCAATGACGAGCGCGTACACCTGAGCAAAGGCACCCGCAAGCTGCAGCTGAAAAATACCATGAAGGCCAAGTTCGACAAGATTCTTGTGCCTATTGCCGAAGAGCTCATCGCTCCCGAACAGCGCGAACACATCGCCTTCGACGCCTTCTTCAGCAATGTGATGTTTCATGAAGTAGCCCATGGCATGGGCATCAAGAACACCATCAACGGACAAGGCACCGTACGCAAAGCCCTGAAAGAGATGTATTCGCCCCTGGAAGAAGCCAAAGCCGATATCCTCGGTCTTTATCTGGTGACCAAGCTCCACGAAATGGGCGAATACACCGACACCGAAATCATGGACAACTACGTCACCTTCATGGCCGGCATCTTCCGCTCGGTGCGCTTTGGTGCTGCAAGCGCCCATGGCAAGGCCAATATGATGACCTTCAGCTTCTTCCTCAACGAAGGCGCTTTCACACGCAAGGACGACGGCACCTATGCCATTAACCTCGACAAGATGATGGAAGCCAGCAAGAAGCTAACGGGCATGATCCTGAAGGCCCAGGGCGACGGCGACTACGAAATGGTGAAAAACTGGGTGACCACCGACGGCGTAATCAAAGACCAGCTGAAAGCCGACCTGGGACGCATTACCGCCAAAGGCATTCCGGTGGACATCTATTTCGAGATGGGACCCCATATGCTCGGCCTGAAATAAACTTTTATTACAGATTACCTCAAACACCCAATAATGAAAAGAATAGTATTGTTTTTCCTGCTGTTTGCAGGGCTGATGCAGGGCGTCAGGGCCGACGAAGGCATGTGGCTGCCCATGTTTGTGAAGCGCCTCAACCATGCCGAGATGCAAAAAATGGGTCTCAGGCTCACCCCCGAAGAGATCTACAGCGTAAATAACGCCAGCCTGAAGGATGCCATCGTGGGCCTTTCGAACAGCCCAACACCCAACGGATATTTCTGCACCGGCGAAATTGTTTCGTCGCAAGGCCTTGTGTTCACCAACCATCACTGCGCCTACGACCTTATCCAAAAGCACAGCTCGGTTGAAAACGACTACCTGACCAATGGTTTTTGGGCAAAGAGCTTTGCCGAAGAACTTCCCAACGAAGGCCTGACGGCTTCAATCCTGATCAGCATGGCCGACGTTACCGACTCGGTGATGGCGGTGCTTAATGATAAAATGAGCCCGGATGAGCGTGGAGCAGCCATCCGTAAAAAGACCTCCGAGCTGCGCAAAAGCTTTAATCCCGAAGGAAAATACCATGTGGTGGTAAAGAGCTTTTTCGAAGGCAACGAGTTCTATCTGTTTATCTATCAGGTGTATCGCGATGTGCGTCTGGTAGGTGCTCCCCCATCGGCCATTGGTAAATTCGGCGGCGATACCGACAACTGGATGTGGCCCCGCCACACCGGCGACTTTGCCGTATTGCGTATTTACACCGCCCCCGACGGCTCGCCCGCCGACTACAGCAAGGACAATGTACCGCTCAAGCCCAAACACCACCTGCCCATCAGCCTCGACGGAGTGCAAAACGGCGACTTTTCGATGATCTGGGGTTTTCCGGGGAGCACCGACCGCTACCTGACAAGCTTTGGGGTGAACTTCAACCTCGGGAAACAATACCCGGTGATTATCGACCTGTTTGGCAAGCGCCTCGAAGCCTGGAAACAATACATGGATGCCGATCCGGCCGTGCGCATCAAATATGCCAGCAAATATGCCCAGGTGGCCAACACCTGGAAATACCTCATCGGCCAGACCCGCGGGCTGAAAAAGCTTAACATCATGGGCCGCAAACAGGCCGAAGAGCTGCAATTCAGCGAATGGGTGAGCTCGGATGAGGCATTGACCGAAAAATATGGCAAGGTGCTGGCAGAACTCGAGGCCGGCTACCTGGCCATGGGCCAAACCATCCAACCCATGTTGTACAACAACTTTGCCGGAGCCGGTGGGGCCGAAATCATCGGCTTCGCTTCATCCTTTGTCCAGCTGCGCGAACTGCTTAAGCCCATTGCCAAAGCCGATCTGCCCAAAGACAAAGCCATGGCCGACAAAATGCGCAAAGAACGCGAAGAACAGGTGAAGAAAACCATCGAAAGCCTGCGCGGCGCCATCGAGGGCCATTTCAAAAATTATCATGCTCCGGCCGACCAGCTTGTGCTGCAATATATGCTCGAGGCCTACAGCAATAACGTAGAACCCGGTGCACAACCCGAAGCCTTCCGCAACCTGATGAAAAGGCACAACGGCAATTATGCAGCGGCTGCAGCCGATGTGTTTGCCCGATCGATGCTCAGTTCACCCGAAAAGGTGGAAGCCTTGCTGAACAAACCCAGCCTGAAGACCTTGCAAAACGATCCGGCCCTCCAGCTGGCCGATGGTTTTAGCAGCAAGATGATGGAAGTGGCCGGCCCATTCCGTCAGGCACAGGCATCCATTGGCAATGCCCGCCGGCTGTGGATGGCCGGATTGCGCGAAATGCAGCCCCAGCGTGCCTTTTACCCCGATGCCAACAGCACCCTGAGGTTTACCTACGGCAGCGTGAAAGACTACTACCCTGCCGATGCAGTGCACTACAACTACATCACCACCCACAAAGGCATACTCGAAAAAGAAGACCCCTCGAACGATGAGTTTATCGTGCCCGAAAAGCTGAAATCGCTGATCCAGACCCTCGACTTTGGTCCGTATGGCGACAACGGCACCCTGGTGACCTGCTTTATCAGCACCAACGACATCACAGGAGGCAATTCGGGAAGTCCGGTGATCAACGGCAAGGGCGAACTCATCGGCATTGCTTTCGACGGCAACTGGGAAGCCATGAGCGGCGACATTGCATTCGAGACCGACTTGCAGCGCACCATCAGCGTTGATATCCGCTATGTGTTGTTTGTGATTGACCGCTATGCCGGAGCCACCAACCTGATTGATGAGCTCGACATCCGCAAATCGGAACCAAAGCCAGTGCGTGTGGAGGCATACTGAGAATGACTTGTGTCAAGAAAAAAATCCGGCGCTGAGAAGCGGCCGGATTTTTTTTTTGAGTTGCGGGTGGCGGGTAGCGGGAAGGAGGGATTCAAAGATTCATGATTCAAGGATTCAAAGATTCAAGGGGTTACGAGTTGCGGGTTACGGGAGACGGGGAGATGGGGCGAGGGGGGGACTTGGCGAGGGGGAGACGGGGAGACTTGGCGACGGGGAGACTTGGCGACGGGGAGACTTGGCGACGGGGAGACGGGGAGATAGGGAGAGGGGGGGACGGGGCGAGGGGGCGAAGGGGCGACTTGGAGAGGGGTAGACGGGGCGACTTGGAGAGGGGTAGACGGGGAGACGGGGAGAGGGGGAGACGGGGAGAGGGGGGTGTTGTGTGGGTGAAAGTGGGAGCTGTGGGGAGGGTGTGGGAGTGAAAGCTTTACCTTTGCGGGGTTAAAGTGTTGACGATGTTTGCCATTGAGCTCAAGGTGCGGGATTACGAATGCGATATGCAGGGGATAGTGAACAACGCTGTATATCAGCACTATCTGGAGCATGCGCGGCATGAGTTTCTGCTGTCGCAGGGGCTGAGCTTTGCCAGGCTCACGGCCGAGGGTATCCTGTTGGTAGTGAAACGGATAGAAATTGACTATCAGCATCCTCTGCGCAGCGGAGAGGTGTTCGAGGTGCAATGCAGCATCAGCCGCATCTCACCCCTGCGGTTTGCTTTTCATCAGCGCATTGTCAGGCTGCCCGACCGCAAACCTGTGGTTGAAGCCAAAGTTATAGGCACTTCCATCAATGCCCAGGGCAGGCCGTTTTTGCCAGCAGTGATCGACGAGCTTTTCGGAAAACCGGCCTGATAGCGCCCTGCAAACCTTTGCCCCTCCCCTATCCGCCTTTAGCTTATACATTTTCCTGCCATCTACCGGCATTGCCGTATCTTTACACTTGTCATCACGCCTATTATGAGATATTACACCGCCTTTTTGCTGATGACCTGCTGGTTTGTTGGCCCAATGCTGCATGCCCAGCAGGTCCGACTGAACGAAATCATGTCGTCGAATGCCGTTGCATTGGCCGACGAGGATGGGGATTACCCCGATTGGATTGAGCTATACAATCATGGCAATGAGGCAGTTAATCTGTTCAATTACGGATTGAGCGACGATCCGCAGCAGCCTTTTCGCTGGCGTTTTCCGGCAGTGATCCTTGGGCCTGGGGAATATCTGGTGGTGTATGCCTCGGGGAAAGACCGTCCAACAGCGGGGCAGCCTCTGCATACGAATTTCAGCATCAGCGCTGAGGGCGAGCCCATCATCCTGAAAAACCAGCTGGGTCAAACCGTTGATAGCCTGGGGCCGGTGGCATTGCAACGCGATGTTTCGTGGGGCCGCCTTGTGGATGAACCGCTGCAGTTGCGCTACTTTCAGCCAGCCAGTCCGGGTGCAGCCAACACCACGCCTGCCTACACCCTGCTGCTTGGTCAGGTGGAGGCCTCGCACACACCGGGCTATTACACCACGGCTTTCGATTTGCAGCTTAGTCATACCCAGGCCGGAGCACAGATTGTTTACACCACTGACGGGGCCATACCCCGTGCCGGCAGCCCAACATATTCCGCACCTATCCCGGTATTCAACCGCACCTCTTTGCCCAATGGCATTTCGATGATTCCGACCAACAACAATCCCGATCCCGGGCCACCTTATTATGAAGGCTGGCAGCCACCGGCAGGTCAGGTGTTCAAGATCAATGTGATACGTGCCAGGGCCTTGCATCCCGATGCCCCTCCCGGTCCGGAACGCACATTTACATACATCGTCGATCCGGCGGGTGCCCAGCGCTACCGTCTGCCGGTGTTTTCGCTGGCTACCGATTTTGAAAACCTGTTCGATGCCGAGACCGGCATCTATGTGTACGGCAACCATAACAATTACTTTCAGGATGGTCCGGAATGGGAACGTCCGGCCAACCTGAGCATGTTTGAGCAGGACGGTCAGCCGGTGTTTTCGGAAAACATCGGCATCCGCATTCACGGCAACACCACCCGCAGCCGGCCGCGTAAGAGCCTGCGCATCATTGCCAAAAGCGAATACGGCAGCAGCTGGATCACGCATCGGCTGTTTCCGTGGAAAAACATCAACCAATACAAGCGTTTTTTGCTTCGCAACGGGGGCAACGACTGGGATTTTGCCACCTTTCGCGATGGTTTTCTGCAGGGGCTGATGCGCAATATGAAGGTGGATCGTCAGGACTATCGCCCGGCCATCCTGTTTATTAATGGCGAATACTGGGGTATTCACAACCTGCGCGACCGTTACGACGAGCATTACATCTACACGAAATACGGCATCCAGGAGCACGAGATGACCATGATGGAAAACAACTCGGAGCACAAATACGGCAGCACGGCGGGGGTGGTGCCCTACAACTATATGCGCGGCTACATCAGCCAGAACAACATGGCGCAGAATGTGTATTATCAGCCGGTGAAAGGCATGATGGATGTGGAGAGTTTCATTGATTTTCAGATTGCCCACATCTTTGCAATGAATACCGACTGGCCGGGAAACAACACCTTATACTGGCGTTACAACCGGGGCAGCTACGACCCCAATGCCCTGAACGGTCGCGACGGGCTATGGCGATGGATGCTGCTCGACATGGACTTCGGGTTTGGCCTGCCTTTCAACTATGTGCCCGGGGTGGGCATGGGGCCGGCGCATAATACGCTGGCTTTTGCACTTGCCTCCAATGGTCCGGCCTGGCCCAATCCGCCCTGGTCCACGATGATTTTTCGCAGGCTTGTTCAGAATGAGGAGTTTAAAAATCAGTTTATTCACCGTTTCTGCGACCTGCTCAACACCGATCTGAGCGAAGCCAGTGTGGAGCGGCAGCTCGATTCGCTGCAGGCCCTGCTTTCGCCTTATATGCAGGAGCACGTCAACCGCTGGCGCAGACCAGGCAGCCTGAACGAGTGGAACAACAACATCCAGGTGATGCGCAACTTTGCCCGCCAGCGGCCCGCTTATGTGAGGCAGCACCTGAAAAGTCAGTTTCAACTGCAGGAACCGGTAAAGCTGACGATCAGGATAAATCCGCCGGAGGCCGGAAAAGTGCTGGTAAACACTGCCACGTCTTCTGATGGCTGGTCAGGCTGGTATTTTCCTGGCATTCCGCTCTGCCTGCGCGCGCAGGCTGCGCCGGGTTACCGCTTTGTGGGCTGGGCAGGCGCTGCTTCGGGCATAGCCGAGCACACCACCCTCAGTTTGACTGGTCATGCGCAGGTGGAAGCCTTGTTCGAACCCAGCAACGACTTTCAGGGCGACTCGCTCAACCCTGTGGCTTATCGTCTGGCCAACGGGCCATATCGTTTTGGTTACTGGGATGCCAACCAGCCCGAGCGCACTTATCCGCCACATATGGTGTTTCAGCAAAGCAGCAAAAACGACCCCGGCCTCAACGATCCGATGACACATCCATACCATGTGCCTCCTTCGGAAATGCATGGCGATGATGCCGGCAGCATTGGTTTTCCATACCGCCTTACCCGGCGTACGCGCCTCAACGGACTGGGCGACCAGGGCATCTCGCTGATCAATACCGGACGCGGGCGTGACCTTGGGGCTGTGGTGCTGGCCCTGGATACCAGGGGGTTGCATGGCATCACGGTAGGATGGACAGGTGGTACAGTCCTCCCTAATTCGCGGGTCTATGCCATCAGGCTGCAATACCGCACCAGCCTCGACCAGCCTTTCGTCGATGTGCCCGGAGCTGGCGGCGAACCAGTGGAATACCAGCGGTCGGCTACAGCAGGCCATACACAGGTGTTTGCACCCGTTACCCTGCCACCCCAGGCCGACAACCAAGCCTATGTGCAGCTCAGATGGAAGTACTATTACACCGGTCAGCAGATCAACGCCAGCGACGGCAGCCGCGATATGCTCCGGCTCGACGATATTGAGGTGAACGCACTGAACCTGAGCACTTCAGAAAACACTATGCCGTCAGTTGAAGCGCGTTTGTGGCCCAATCCTGCCACAAATGCCACAAATTTGCAACTGAATATTGCTGAAAATCAAAAGCTCAGCATTGCCCTGTATGATGCAGGCGGCCGGTTGGTAAAGCGCTTTTACGAAAAACTTTTCCATTCAGGAGGCCATCAGCTTACGTTGGCTGTGGACGATGTCCGGCCCGGCATGTATTACGTGCGGATTGCAGGCGACAGGACAAACCGTACGCTCAAGCTGAGCTTGACGCGATGAATGGAGGGGTTTGGGTGACGGGGTGACGGGTGACGGAGTGACGGGTGACGGGGTGACTTGGCGAGGGGGAGAGGGGGAGACGGGGCGACTTGGTGAGGGGGCGACTTGGAGAGGGGGCGACTTGGAGAGGGGGCGAGGGGGCGACTTGGAGAGGGGGCGACTTGGAGAGGGGGAGACGGGGCGAGGGGGCGAAGGGGAGACTTGGCGAGGGGGAGACATGGAGAGGGGGAGAGAATGGGTTCTGGGTTGCGGGAAGCGAGTTACGGGAAGCGAGTTACGGGTTACGGGAAGTTGACGGTAGTTGTCGTTTTTGTCGTTGGTTATCGTTGGTTGTATCCGTGAAAATCAGCCTGATCAGTGTTATCAGCGTTCCAATATTTAGGATGGAACACTGAGGACGCTGATTGAGCAGATGGTCACAGATAAGAAACAGCGTGAATCAGCTTGATCTGTGTTATCAGCGTTCCAATATTTAGGATGGAACACTGAGGACGCTGATTGAGCAGATGGTCACAGATAAGAAACAGCGTGAATCAGCTTGATCTGTGTTATCAGCGTTCCAATATTTAGGATGGAACACTGAGGACGCTGATTGAGCAGATGGTCACAGATTAAAAACAGTGCAAATCAGCCAAATCAGTGTCATCTGCGTTCCATTTATTATAGGATAGAAAGATTCAAGGGGTTACTGGTAGCGAGTTGCGGGTTACGGGGGGTGTCGTAGTAGTGGGAGTTGTCATAGTTGTCGGTGGTTGTCGTGGTTAATTTGTAAATATATCTATCTGTTTTACAACACAATGTACCTCAAACTTAGTACCTCAAACTTACGCATCCCTGGATGAGTTATTTGTGGTATCCGGATCGAATGTTGGTGCATCGCCATTGCCTGGCACAATTGGCTTATTTGGTTATTTGGCGATGTTATTATGCTGATGATGTCCCCCTGGCCTGGCCAGGAGCAAGTGTTTTACAAGTTATCCAGGAGCAAAAAATCGGCAATGTGCATATGTTGTATGCCGTCGATATTATCGGTCCAGTTTTCGTCCATGCTAACCACATATTTGGGGTGATGGTCGCGCAGGTTTCTCAGGGGGGCAAACTCACGGTCGATGGTACTTTGCTCAGTCATTTTCCAGGTTACCTGCACATATACTTTTCTTTCTTGTTTTTCTGCTACAAAGTCAATTTCCTTATCGTCTGCCTTGCCAACGAAGACCCGGTATCCCCTTCTTTTAAGTTCCAGCAATACGATGTTTTCGAGCACTCCCGAAATCCATCGGTCCCTGTAGCCCATTAAAGCGTAAAGCAACGACTGATCTCCCACAAAATACTTCTCGAAGGTCTTCAGGATTTCACGGCCTTTCACGTCGTAACGGGGCACTTTGTAGATAATAAAGGCACTTTCGAGCGCATTCAGGTAGTTGTACACCGTATTAAGATCTATTTTCCGCTGCTGGCTCTTGAAATAATCGGCCACATTCTTTGCAGAGAACTTATTGCCCACATTATCAAACACAAACCTGACCACTCTTTCGAGCAGTTCCACATCACGAATGTTGTGCCTTTGTACGGTATCGCGCAAAATGGCCGAAGAGTAGATGTCGTAAATTATCCTGTAAGCAGAATCGGTGGAATAATCGGCAATGTGAATAACCGGAAAACCACCCATGCGCAAAAATTTTGAAAACTCAGCCCTCAGGGCAACAGCGTCATCCTTTTTCTGCCAGCCCCGGAACCGGAGATATTCTGAAAAAGACAAGGTGTATATTTGAATTTCAACATATCTTCCGGCCAGGTAAGTAGCTAGTTCAGAGGATAGCAGATGAGCGTTTGATCCTGTGATATAGATGTCGGCATGAAAATCGACCAGTAATGCATCCACCGCTCTTTCCCAACCTTTTACTTCCTGTATTTCATCAAGCAACACATAATAAGGCCGCCTATTGGTGATTTTTGATTTTATGTGTGCATATAATTTGTCAGCTTCGTGCAGGTCGGCATAATTGAAGCTTTCGAAATTTATGTGGATAATGTTTTCGTCATCCACACCCCGGCCCATCAACTCATCCTTGAGCATCAGCAGCATGGCCGATTTTCCGCAGCGCCTTATGCCCGTGATGACTTTGATAAGGGGTTTATCAATGAATTCGCGGAGTTGGTTAAGATATAAATCTCTTTTTATCATCGGCATTTTTTATGGTTGTAACCACAAATATAACACATTTCTGAAATGTTTTTATGCCTACAACCCTAAAAATAACACTGATATAGGAAATGACAGTGGGCAGGGGGATTCAAAGATTCAAGGGGTTACGGGGGGCGAGTGGCGGGTTACGGGTAGTTTGTTACGGGTGGCGAGTGGCGGGTGGCGGGAAGTTGACGGTAGTTGTCATTGTTGTCGTTGGTTATCGTTGGTTGTATCCGTGAAAATCAGCCTGATCAGTGTTATCAGCGTTCCAATATTTAGGATGGAACACTGAGGACGCTGATTGAACAGATAGACGCAGATAAGAAACAGCGTGAATCAGCCTGATCAGTGTTATCAGCGTTCCAATATTTAGGATGGAACACTGAGGACGCTGATTGAGCAGATAGACGCAGATAAGAAACAGCGTGAATCAGCTTGATCTGTGTAATAGCGTTCCATTGTTGAGGATAGAACAGTGATGACGCAGATTGAACAGATAGACGCAGATAAGAAACAGCGTGAATCAGCTTGATCTGTGTTATCTGTGTTCAATTGTTGAGGATAGATAGATTTGGGATGTGCGAGTTACGGGTGGCGGGTGGCGAGGGGGAGACGGGGCGAGGGGGAGACTGGGCGACGGGGAGAGGGGTGACTTGGTGACGGGGCGACTTGGCGAAGGGGAGACTTGGCGAAGGGGAGACTTGGTGTCTCGTCCTGAAATAGGTTGACAAAAAATCAACTTAAATTAGGACAAGAAAAGATGAAAAAGTACGATCAAAAATTAAAGGAACGGGTAATAGCAGATTACCTGTCGGGCGGTGGCACTTACCGCCATTTGCAAGCCAAGTATGGCATCAGTTTCCAAATCATACATCAATGGGTTCAGGATTTTAAGGGCAAGGGCACCAATCTCTGAAGCCGTCCAAACAAGCGGATGTAAAGCCTATGGAGGATTTACCTAAGGAGGTAAAGCTATTGCAGCATGAACTGCGGCAGGCAAGGCTTTACAACAAGCTGTTGGAGGCGTTGGTGGATATTGGCAAGGAGCAATACGGCATTGACCTGCGAAAAAAGCATGGCACCAAGCAGTCTTGAAAGTGGAGCAGCAGGAGCCTGACCGGGTAACCGGTTTGTGTTGCTCATTGCTTGGTTACAGCAGGCAAGCCTATTATCAGTACCAAAAACAACAGGAAAAAGAGGCGTTTCAAGCGGAACTGATTGTGCAGGAAGTGCTTCGCCACCGAAAGCTGCAAAAGCGAATTGGAGGCAGGAAACTCTTTGGTATGATGGACAGTTTCCTCCAGCAACACACCATCAGTATGGGCAGAGATGCCTTCTTTGATGTGTTGCGGGAGTATGGTTTGCTGGTTCGCGTTCGCAGAAGGAAAGCCAAAACCACTGATAGCGACCACCCTTACCGAAAGTATCCCAACCTGATAAAAGAGTTCATTCCCATTGCTGCCAACCAACTGTGGGTGTGTGATATCACCTACATTGTTATTGGCGATGGCTTTGGCTATCTGAGCTTGATTACAGATGCCTTCAGTCGAAAGATTGTGGGATTTTGCCTTCATAAAACCCTATCGGCAAAAGGCACTACTTTGGCACTGAAACAGGCACTGAAAAACAATCCAAACACCAAAGGTTTAATCCACCACAGCGATAGAGGCGTGCAATACTGCTGCCATGAGTATGTGGAAATACTGAAAAAAAACCGCATCAAAATATCCATGACTGAGAATGGCGACCCGCTGCAAAACGCCATTGCCGAAAGGGTAAACGGCATACTGAAAACAGAATTGCTGGAAGAAAGCTCCCAATCCTTTGCACATGCTCAAGAAGCGGTAGCTATTGCCATCAGCACCTACAACCATCTTCGCCCACACAGCAGCATAGGCAACCTAACGCCTTTTGAGGCTCATTCCCTCAACAATGGTACAATGCCAAAACGCTTGTGGAAGAACTATTATCAACCTAAACAAAAGCAAGTGGATATGGAAGAGGTTTAGGTTTTTTGAGGCATTGGGGCTTCTAAAGTAATTCAACGAAAAGCCGGATATTGCTACCCGGCTTCATAAACGAATTACTTCGTCAGCCACCGACTTATTTCCTGGTGAGTTGCTCCTCAGCATTGCTCACTTCCGCTTTCATCGGCAATGCAAAATTAAAATCGTTAAGCGGATTTAGGACTAAAAACAAAATGTAAATTTGTGTCAGGCGAGTCATCAAAAAAGTGTCAACTTTTTTTAGGACGAGACATGGCGAGGGGGCGAAAGGGTGACGGGGTGACGGGGTGACGGGTGACGGGGTGACGGGGCGAGGGGGGGCAGGTGGTTTTACCAGCTGATCATGCGGGAGGGGTTCATGCCGGTGGTGAAACTCAGCTGTCGTTTTCCTGACAAATTGTACACATGCACCTGACCGGTGTGGATAAACGAACGGGCATCGGCCACAAACACCCATCCCCGGCTGCGGTCCACATGCAGTCCGTACACCGTTTCGGGCTGTGTGCCATCGGTGATAAATTGCGGGTTGACAATATGTTTGCTGCGCACATCCATCAGGGCAATGCGCGATTGCATGCTTCCGGCATAATCTATCCAAGTGATCCAGGCGGTGTCGCCAAACACATAGAGCTGAAGGGCTTCGGTGTTGAGGCGTAGTTTGGGAAGGTCGGTTTGGCTGTCGATGACGGTGATTCCCGAAGGGATGTTGCTGTAGTTGCCGCGGCTCACCACGTACACATCGCCATAGGCGTCGGCGGCTATGGCACCGGGATTGGTGCCCACTGTGATGCGCCGGAGCTCGGTGAGGGTTTGCGGGTCGAATACCGAAACGGTACTGTCGTAAGCCGGAAAGTTCAGTCCACCGGAATTGGAGACATACAGCTTGTGGTTTGCCAGCACCATACCATCCGGATTTTGTCCTGCCTGTCCGAGGTATTTCAGTTCAAATTGCAGGGTATCGAGGGCAAGCACTTTGCCATCGAAGCAAGCCACAAAGACGTATCCGTTGTGGAAGGCCAGTGCGCGGGGCTGGCGTGCACGCGAGCCTTCGAACAGGGGCACCTGCGCTACCGATTTGCCGGTTTTTTTGTCGAGCACCTCAAGCTGACTCGAGCCTGTGGTTACGATATAAAGTTTGCTGCCGTATGTGCCCATGTCGTTGCCTGTGTCGCCCAATTTCCGGCCGTTTGTCAGTTCGAAAAAGTCGGTTTGAGCGATGCCGGTCTCCAGGTCGTACAGGGTGAGGGAGCTGTTGTTCATGTTGAACAGGCCTTCGTTGAGCACATAGAGGCCTTTGGCGGCAGGAGCCGGCGGATGGTGTGGTTGCTGTTCTTTCCGGCAGGCGGCAAAGCACAGTGCGGCAGCAGTGCACAGGATGGCGAAATTTCTCATTCGATATGTGCCGTTAGGGTGAGGTGGAATGCACGCCCGGGCATGGGGAAGCTCCGGATGACCTCATACTGAGCATTCAGCAGGTTGCTGACCTCGGCTTTGACCTGTGCCGGCAGGCCAAGCTTGTGGATCGAACTGCCCAGGCTCAGATCGAGGGTAGTCCAGGCCGGCAGCTGGTTCGATGTCGTATTTTCAGGGAGGTAGTAGCGTTTGCTGTTGAAGTAGGCGTTCAGGGCAACCCACATCCCGTTGGCATGCGATGCCTGGCCGAACCAGTTGAGGGCATGTAGGGGCATGTACTGGATCTGATGGCCATAGGCCGGACTTTCGGGCGAGCTGCGGTCAACAGCGCGCTGAAAAGTGTAGCTAAGATGCTGGTTCAGTTGCCATTGGCCTGACAGCTTTGAGTTCATGTTCAGGCTCATTTCGGCACCTGAGGCCGATACTTTGCCCAGGTTTCGCATCGACCACACGAAGAGGTTTTTGGTGGGGATGGCGATGATTTTGTCTCGCAGCTGATGGTGAAACACGTCGAGTTGCCAGCGAAAATGATGGTCTTGCCGGTGGGCCTCAGCTGCCCATCCCAGGCTGAACATGGTAGCTTTTTCGGGTTTAAGCACTGGATTGCCCACAATGTTGTAGTACAGGTCGTTAAAGCCGGGCAGGCGGAAGGCTTCTTTAGTTACGAAGCGGATTTTCGAGGTGGAATGTGCGGCTGTGCGCCAGGCCAGGCTGAACCCCGGACTGAGCGGATGGTGGCTTATTGGGTTGCCGGAGGCGCTTTCGAGTTCGAAGGCGTGGAGCCAGAGCAGGTGGGCTGTGCTTTCCCAGCGGCTGTTTTGCCAGCCGGCCGCCACAAGCTGGTGCCAGCTGAAACGGCGGGGATCGAGCGTGAGGTGTTTTGCGTCGAGGGTATTGAGGGTGAGGTCGTTGGCTGCCACAAAACGATACGCACCGCGTTCGGTTCCGATGGTATGCGAGAGGTAGTATTCCTGCTGCCGGTAGTTTTGTTCCAGATGACCCTGGGCATTCAGGAAGTCGGGGTCTTCGTAGTGCAGGTGCATGAGGGCATGACGGAGCAGGAGCTGTTGGCGCCAGCTGCCGGTGCGGGCATTCCAGCGGATGTGCTGGCTGAGGTCGGTGTTCGCGAGGCGTTGCGAGGCCTGAGGGTTGTAGAAGGTGACGGCGCCGGGCAGCCCTCTGTTGTTGTGGTCGAAGATAGCGCCATAGTCGAGGGTATGGCGTCCGTTCTGGTGGATGACTTTGGCCTGGAGGCCGGGGTTGTGAACGTCGGCATTGCTGCGTGTGGCCCATTCATCGTTTTGCTGTCCGTTTCGGATCAGGAAGGGATAGGTGCCATGGGCTTTGAGGTATCGCCCGGCCAGCTGTGCGCGGCTGTGTGCCGACACCCGGATGTCGGCCATGGCAAAAGGCTGGATCAATCCGAACGAGCCGATCCGCAGGCCAGCACGTGCTTTGCTGTGTTGGTGCGCAAAGTCGGGGCTGATGGTTTGCAGCGCCAGGGCCGAAGCCTGGCTGTACCAGCGGGCAGGCTGGAAAAGCTCCACGCTGCCACCAGTGGTCAGGCTGAGGTCGTCGGCCAGGTCGATGAGCAGCCTGCCCAGGTCGATTTGTCCGGTGGCGGCATCGGTCATGGGCACGCCATCCACAAACACTCCCGTATGTTGCGCGCCCAGACTGCGTACTTGTATGGTTTTCAGGCCGCCGATGCCGCCATAGTCTTTGACGTGGACGCCTGCAAAATGTCGGATCGCATCAGCAACGCTGTTTCCTGAGAGGTGTTGCAGCTGCAGGGCGTCGAGGCGTTGCACAGGGATGCTGCCTTGCGTTGTCCGTATCCGTTGGCCGCTGACCTCCACCTCCTGCAACGAAAGCGTATCGGGCTGCTGCGCCCTGGCCACAGCCATTGCCAGCAGGAGGTGGAAAAACAACATGATCAGCGTTGAGCGGCGCATTGGGCTTATTTTTTGAGCAGCCTGATTGTTTCGATACCTGCCTGATGCACGATGCGCATCACGTATGCACCGGGTTTGAGGGCTGATGTTCCTATTGTGCCATTTACCGGCCCGTTGAGTTCCAGGTGCATGCGGCCGCTCAGGTCGAACAGCTGCACTTGCCGGACTGCGAGACCGGAGATGTTGATGTAATCGCTAAAGGGATTGGGCCACACGGCAAAGCGGGCTGAGGGGCGTTCGGGCAGGGCAACAGGCGAGGCCGGCAGGGCCAGGCTGAGGTTGTCGGCAGCAAGGTAGGTAGGGGTATTGATGCCATAGATGCCCACATCGGAGCTGAGGAGGAAAAAGCGCAGGCCTTTGACCGGACCCAGCTGCGAAAGGTCGAACCAGCGCCAGTCGTTCACGATGTAGTCGAGGCTGTTGTCGTCGAAGCGGTAGTCGGCCAGATAAAACTGCAGGGTGTCGGTATGGCTGCCGTCCTGACGGATGCCGAAGGCATTGAGCACAAAGAAGTCGGGGTCGTTGCCACCGGGGCCACCAAATTTTTTGGCAAAGGCATCGCCGTCGCGCATCGAGAGGTAGGCCATGGTGGTGTTGGTCACATAGAGGCCATTGGCTATAAAGAGGCTGTCGCCGGCAAAGTTGACCTGCACGGGAATGGGGTCGTTGTTGCCCATGAAATCGCTCGACACGTAGGCCAGGGCGTAGTTGGTGCCCCCATCCGGTCCGGCGCCCATTCCTCCGGCAGTGATGGCGCTGTGTTGGTTGCTCCATCCTGCGGTAGTGTCATCGCGCATATTGCTATAGGCCCATCCGCTCCACGAAAACCAGTTGGGGTCGTAGGTATTCACAAAAAAGGCGCTGCCGCTCAGGAAACCGCCGGAGCCATCCGAGCCGTTCCAGTAGCTATCCGGAGCCAGGTTCAGATCGTCGAAATGGCTGATGCGGTATGGAAGGCCGATGTTGATGAGTCCCACCCCGTCGAGGTCGAAGCCCCCGGAGGCGAAGGGAGTGGGGAATGGATCGTTCACGATGTTGCCCTGTGCATCGTAGGTGGCAAAGGCCGGATCGATGCTGCCCACCACGTCCACTATCCTTACAAAACGGATGTTGTTGAGGTCGATGCCAGTGCTGTCGGCCAGGTCGCTCAGGTCGAAGGGCGTACCGTATCCACCGCGGTATTTGCCGGCCAGGTTGTGGATGTTGGTCGGATCGAGGGTGCCAAAACTACCCACCTGGGCATTGGTAGGCGTGAGCGAGGTGGCGGGGAAGCGTACAAAGCGCTGGCCGTCGGAGCTCACCTCCACAAAGGCAAGTTCGAGAAAGGTGTCGCTGAAGCTGTTTTCGAATACGGCAAAGTCGAAACCCGGGCCATTGACGATGGGGTGGCTGAAGCTGAGGGTGATGTGGCCGCCATCGCCCAGGCTCACCACTTCGGTGCTCACACCTGAGGCTGGCCCTAGGGCTTGGGAGGGATGGCCAAAACTGGCTCTGTTGGAGCCACCGGCATACACACTCGTGTCGGCGATGTTGACCCATCCGCGGACAATTTCATAACCATTTGCCCATGCCTTGAAAGCCGGGTCGTCTTTGTGAATGGCGGTGCTGCCCGGTTGTCCGGCAGCAGGGGGAAAAGGTCCCTGGGCAAAGGATGCCGAACTGAAAGTCAGCCATAAGCCGAGGGCAGCGAGGGCAGCCAGTCGCACCGGCTTTTGAGAAGTGTAATGATGCAACATAGGATAAGGGTTTAGGGTTCCGGAAGCAGCTGTGATGTTCGCGCTTTGTGCAGCAGAACCCGCCATCGCCCTTTTGCAGGTCAAACCATGTTGCCGGTCAGCATTCCGGCAGGTGGTTATTGTTGACCGCAACATCTTTGCGTTGGTAAGCACACGGGGGAATCCCTGAGGCTTTTGAGCCTCGCGGAGTTTGATTGGCATACGCGACAAACCATTCATAAACCATGGATGTTTTGGTTATCAAATGGTAACTCGCGGGAAAGGGGGAATCAAACAATACACCGTGGCGTATGGCCTGTTCCTTCGCTTTTCGCCCGAAAGCTACGAACAACGGTTTGCGGCAGGTCTTCTGACTTGTCCGGCCTGCGTCCGGCCTTCCCATCTGCCTGAGCGGCAGACAGTGACACTGTTGGACGAGGCCTGTGCACGGACTCACAGCTACGGGGATAGTTCCCGACTTGCACGGGATTCCCTTTTAATCTTCTGCGAAGAACCGCAAACTGGGGGCAAAGTTATTTCAAAAAGCTGGTTTTTGGACGATCACCGAAAAAAATCCATCTAAAAGGCGGAGGCAGTGCAACCGAACCAAGCCCTAACCCATCATGTGGCCTGCGCCCGTATGCATTATTTACGGACATTTGCACGCCAAAATCTGACCATTGGCCAATCGAAATAACCTTTATGCAGGCATTTTGATGCTCACATTGCTCATGTTTGCCATGAGCCTGCCCTGGCGTATGCCTCATGTGGACGATGCCTGGCTCGGAGAGCACAGTTACTGGCTTGCAAGGGAAGGTGTGGTGAAGTCGAAACTGATGAACGGCATCGCAGGAAGCGAGGAGAGGCTGGTTTTGCACCACAAGCTGCACACCTGGATCGGGGCAGTGGCCATCCGGTTGGGAGGATTCAATATGCATTTGCTCAAAGGCACATCGCTTATCTTCCTGATGCTCAGCCTGATGCTCAGCCTGCATCTGGGCAAACGGACAGGACTGGTCACAAGCCCGCAGCAAAGGGTTTTATTGTTGATTTTGCTCCTGGCTAATCCGCTTATTTTCGAATTCGGCTTTATTTTCCGACCCGAGATGTTGCTCACTGGCCTGGTTTTGCTGAGCTTTTTATTTCTTCACAAAGCTGCAGCAGATCAAGGAAATCAATACCTGTCAATCATTTTATCGGGCATTTTTTCCGGACTGGCGCTGGTGGCCCACCTGAATGGTTCCGTTTTTGTGGCTGCGGGTTTTGTCAGTTTGCTGGTCATGCGCCGTTGGACCGGAGCACTGGCATTTGGTACTGCGGCAAGCGTGGCTGCGCTGTTGTATTTTGCCGATTTCAGGGGCGTTGACGATTTTTCGCTGTGGTATCACCAGCTCACTTTTATTCCCAATGGTCGCAGTACCGGGAGTTGGTGGATGCACTTCCTTCTCAACCTTCGGGATGAGCATATGCGTTATTTCCACAGCCCGAAAGAGATTGTCTTTACGCTGCTCATCGTTTTTTCGCTGCTTACGCAGCACAGGCGTCTCTGGCGCGATCAGCAACTGCTGCTGGTCTATACACTGGCGGCAATGTTTTTCCTCGGGCTGTTGGGCTTGCACAAAACCACGAAATACATCATTCCGGTTCTGCCCTTCTGGGGTCTGATCATCGTCAGTGCGCTGAGCGAGGGGATGGCGAAAAATCGCGTGCCGAAATGGGGTCAGGCACTGGCAGGTATGGTGCTGATTGTTTCGTTGGTTTATAACAGCCAGGTTGTAGCACGAAAGTATGATCCGCTGCTCAATGCGCAGATGCGGGAAGTATTTGCGGGAAGCCGAAGCGATTCGCTCAAGGTTGCAGCGCCTATGGAGTTCATTTTCGATGAGCTGGATAACTTTGAGTCCATTCAGGGCCTGATGGCCTGGAGCGAGCTGCAGAAAATAGATCCTGACCTTAAAGGAGAGGAATTGCTCAGGAGGGCAAGGGCGCAGGAGGTTGACCTGATCCTGCTCAACCGGCACAACCAGCGCAGTTTCGGGATGCAGGCATTTGAATCGGGTCGTGTATGTCAGGGCTATCTGCTCAAATTCAAATCGCCCCAGCTGATGGTTTGGAGCCGTGTTCCCGGCGCACCACAGCTGTCGCATAACCCGGTTACAGAATATAGGGAAGGGCTTTTCAAATTCAGCAGCGCAATTCGCTGATTGCGTAAGGGTGAAAATTCACAGCCTCAGCAGCCAAAGATTCAAGGTTGGTAAAAGTTGGTGTTGACAGATTTCTGAACCCCGACAGGGTTGAATAAACTCAATATTCAGGCGCTGGATTTGAGCCGGATGATGAATTGTGAGCGTGTACCCGGCACTATTACCCTGATGGGGGGTTATGCCGGATATTCCACAAAATTGCGTTCGGTTTCGTAGAGCCTCACCTGCAGCTCGTATCTGTCGTCGAGTTTGGCTCTGAGCAGGTTGTATATGACGATGGCAATGTTTTCGGCCGTGGGAATGATGCCATCGAATTCGGGGCAATCGAGGTTGAGGTTTTTGTGGTCGAAACGTTCTTCTACTTCCTTGCGGATGAGGTCTTTCAGGATTTTCATATCGATCACATAACCGGTTTCGGGATCCACCTCGCCCACCACTTTCACAATCAGGTCATAATTGTGGCCATGCCAGTTGATGTTGTTGCACAGGCCGAAGACCTCGTTGTTGCGCTGGTCGGTCCAGGCAGGGTTGTAGAGGCGATGTGCGGCGTTGAAATGTGCTTTGCGGTAAACGGCTACTTTCATTTATGACTTTTTTAAGAAAACACGGCAAAGCGGTCTTTGGTTCAAATAAAGCTGGGTCAGCGCCGGTTTTTAGATTTTTTTGTGCTTTTGTGGTCCGGAGCTGTTTTGAATGAGCTGAGCACATCGGTATCCAGCAGGACGAAGTCCATTTTTTTGCGGATGATATCCACTTTTTTGACGCGAATGGTCACCGGATCGCCGAGCCGGTAAACGCGGCCTGTCCCCTGCCCTACCACGCGGTAGTTGTCTTCGTCGAGGTAGTAATAGTCGCCGGGCATTTCGGTATAGCGCACCATGCCTTCGCATTTGCTTTGTTTGAGTTCCACGAAAAGGCCCCATTTGCTCACCCCCGAGATGAGGCCTTCGAAGGTTTTGCCAATTTTGTCGGCGAGGTATTCGGCTTGCTTAAACTTCACCGAGTCGCGTTCCATTTCGGCTGCCCGGCGTTCCATTTCGCTGGCGTGCTGGCAGATGGGTTCGTAGGTTTCGGCGCTCACCGAGGGTTTCTGCTGAAAGAGGTAGCGGTCGAGCAGGCGGTGCACCATCAGGTCGGGGTAGCGGCGGATGGGCGAAGTGAAGTGGGTGTAGTAGCGGAAGGCCAGTCCGTAGTGGCCGATGTTTTGCGTGCTGTATTCGGCTTTGGCCATGGTGCGCACGGCAATGGTTTCGATGAGGTTTTTCTCGCCTTTGCCTTCCACGGCCTCGAAAAGGCGGTTGTACGACTCGACGAGTTTTTTGCGCGAACTGATGTTCATGCTGTAGCCCAGCTTGCCCACAAACTGCAGGAAGGTGTTGAGTTTTTCGGGGTTAGGCTGGTCGTGAACGCGGTAAACAAAGGTTTTTGGTTTCGACTTTCCGGCAGGCCTGCCGATCTCTTCGGCCACGGTGCGGTTGGCCAGCAGCATAAAGTCTTCGATGAGCATATGGCTTTCCTGTTGCACTTTCACGTAAGTATCCACGGGTTTGCCGTTTGCGTCGAGCACAAATTTCACTTCTTCGGTGCGGAAGTTGATCGAGCCTTCTTTCATGCGTTTTTCGCGCAGTTTGGAGGCCAGACCATGCAGCACAAGGATTTGTTCGCTGTTGTCGCCTGGCTGGCCTTCGATCATGGCCTGGACTTCCTCGTAGGCATAGCGTCGGTTGGACCGGATCACGGTACGGCCGATCCATTTGCTGAGCACTTCGGCCTGGTCGTTCATTTCGAACACGGTGGCGAAGCACAGTTTATCCTCGTCGGGACGCAGTGAGCAGATGTGGTTCGAGAGTTTTTCGGGCAGCATGGGGATGGTGCGGTCCACCAGGTAAACCGAGGTGCCGCGTTCGCGGGCTTCGGCGTCGGTGGCCGAACCTTCGGGCACGTAGTGCGACACATCGGCTATGTGTACGCCCACTTCCCAGTTGTCGTTGTCGAGTTTGCGGAGCGAGATGGCATCGTCGAAGTCTTTGGCGTCAACCGGGTCGATGGTGATGGTGAATACCTGGCGGAAGTCGCGGCGGCGGGCAATTTCGGCCGGGGTGATGCCATGGTCGATGCGCGCCACTTCTTTTTCGACAGCTGCCGGAAAAGCCAGGGGATAGTTGTGGCCGGCCAGGATGCTGAGCATTTCCACATTGTTGTCGCCGGGTTTGCCCAGCACGTGGATCACCTCGCCGAAAGGGTTTTTCGAGTGGTCGGGCCAATCGGTGAGACGCACCACTACCTTATCGCCGTTCTGGGCCTTACCCAGGCCTTCGGCAGGCACAAAGATATCCACGGGCATGGTGGGGCTGTCGGGCACCAGAAAGCCGAATTTTTTGCTGATAGAGATCACTCCGACAAAATCGGTCTTGGCACGCTGAAGCACTTCCACAATCTCGCCCTCGGGTTTGTGGCCCGACCGGCGCGGAAACAGCAGCACCTTCACCTTATCGTCGTGCAGGGCTTTGTAGGTGTTGTTGGGGGCAATAAAGATGTCTTCGCCACCCTCGTCGGGCACCACATAGGCTTTGCCGGTGCTTTTCATATCCACCCTGCCCGTGACGTATTGTTTTTTGCCATGCTCGCGCAAGGCATGCTGGGTGAGGACGTATTTGAACCTGTTTTTTTCTTCGATCATCCCCTCGTTTTGCAGTTCGTCGAGGATCTGAAATAGCAGGTCTTTGCCGGCAGCATCGTTGATGCTCAGGGCTTTGCCTATTTGTTTGTGGTTGAGGGGCTTAAATGGATTTGCGCCGAAAAGGCTGAGTATGCTTTGCCGGAGTATGGCTTTGGTTCCGTTGCTTTTGGATTTGTTTTTTGGCATTGAGCTGAAATGCATAAATAATGCACAAAGGTAAGCCTAAACCACGGGCACTAAGCGAAATAATATGAAAACACCTGCTTTTCAGTGGTATTGGACAGAAGTCCGGAGTTCCCGGCCGGGCAAAGCTTCGATCAAGCGGCGGGTGTAATCCTGCCGGGGATTGTTGAACAGCTCATCGGCTTCGCCGGTTTCGAGGAGCCTTCCGTGGTGCATTACCATGATTCTGTCGGAAAAGTACCGGATCACCCCAAGGTCGTGTGAGATGAACAGGTAGGTGAGATTAAACTCAGCTTTCAGCTCAGCCAGCAGGTTGAGCACCTGGGCCTGGACCGATACATCGAGTGCCGAAACCGGCTCGTCGAGCACCACAAACTCAGGTTCAACAGCCAAGGCCCGCGCAATGCCGATGCGCTGGCGCTGACCTCCGGAAAACTCGTGGGGATAACGGTGGTAATGGTCTGCCGACAGTCCGACGCGCTCAAGCAGGTAGATCACCCTTTCGGTTTGCTTTTTCCTGTTGCCATTGAGCTTATGCACCAGCATGGGTTCGCGTATGGCTTCGCCCACCATGATGCGCGGATTGAGCGAGGAATAGGGGTCCTGGAAAACAATCTGCATGCTGCGCCGCAGCCTGAGGAACTGCGACCTGTTGTCCGGATCGACGGGCGAGCCTTTGAAAACGACCTTGCCAGAGGCCAGCCTGGTGAGCTGCAATATTGCACGACCGAGGGTGGTTTTTCCGCTTCCCGATTCTCCTACCAGCCCCAGGGTCTCGCCGGGATAGATGTCGAAGCTCAGGTTGTCGACGGCTTTCAGGATTTGCCGTTTTCCTTCGTGTTTTTTAAGCGCAAAGTGAACGGAGAGGTTCCGGGCACTCAAAAGAGGCGACCTGGCATAAAGCGCACTGTGGAGTTGGTGGCGATGGCTTTCCGGGAGCGCAAGTTGTTGGGCCATTTGCCGGCTGTCTTTCCATTTGCCTTCGAGAAATTCGCTGACCACAGGCAGGCGGCTGAAGCGCATATCCAGTGGGGGTCGGCAGGCCATAAGGCCCATGGTGTAGGGGTGTTTTGGATGAAGCAGTACCTGGTTTACAGGGCCTTGGTCAACCAGCTGTCCTTTGTACATCACGGCAACACGGTCGGCTATTTCTGCCACCACGCCCAGGTCGTGGGTAATGAATATGAGCGCCATGCCGTATTGAGCCCTGAGGCGCGCCAGCAAACGCAGGATTTCTTTCTGAACGGTGACATCGAGGGCTGTGGTGGGTTCGTCGGCAATGAGCAAGCGGGGCTGGTTGGCCAGGGCCATGGCAATCATCACACGCTGCCGCTGACCGCCCGAAAGCTCGTGCGGCCAGGCTTTGAACACCTGTTCCTCGCGGGGCAGCATGACCTGACGAAACAATTCGAGCACCATGGGCCGGGCCTCATTTAAACTTATCCCGCGATGCACCATCAGGGCCTCGGCCACCTGCAGGCCACAGCGCATCACCGGGTTGAGCGAAGTCATGGGTTCCTGGAAAATCATCGACATGAGCTTTCCGCGCAGGCCGTTCCATGCAGCCGGGTCATGCTGATTCAGATGGCGGCCCTCAAAAAGCAAGGCATCCGACTGCACAATGGCCGAGCGGGCCGGCAATAATCCCATGAGCGATAAGGCAGTCACCGATTTGCCCGATCCCGATTCGCCTACTATGGCCAGACTCTCACCAGGCATCACACTGAAGCCTATATCCTGCACCGCGTGATGCAGGCCGGCCCGGGTGCGAAACGACACACGCAATTTGTCCACCTCAAGCAAAGGCAAAGTGGCAGGATTGATTTCCATGGCAGGGCAAATGTAAGGAAAGCATGAACCTGGGCGCATCAGCGCTGAAAAGCCATTTCCTCGAAAGTAATTTTTTCGGCACCATCCAGCCTGAAACGGATCCATCCCCTTTTGAACTTTCCGTTTTCAATCATGGCAAGACCCACAAAAACCGACTGGCCCAAAGGCACGGCCCGGCAATCGTTGCGCGTTTCGCTCCGGTTCACCCACAAGGTATCGTTGATGATGGTTGTGGAAGGAGGCCAGCTGTCCGAATAAACAAAAGAGACTGCTACGGGCCGAAAATTATCTTCCGTTCCGCCAATCAGGTCGCCTTCGTTGAGCCACAATGGATGAAATGCCGGTGCATGGCTTGCAGGAAAATATTCTACGCTACGCTTCATGCAGTCGTGTTTGGTTAGGGTGTAGGCCACAACCATATTCATGCCCGGATCGAAAGAAAATGTCCGGGTAGTCCGCACAAAGAGGGTATCTTCGGTAGTGGTGCCAAAGAGGAGCGCCCCGTCGTGCAATGACGAAAAGGAGGAATGTAGTTTCATTCCCATGCCCGGTGAGCCCCAATAACCCAGCGAGAATTTGTAATCGTCCGTGCCGTCGCGGTTGGCATCGAGGGCTATGGTTTCGAAATTATAATACCCGCCGGGATGAATGACCACCGGACCTCCTTGCATTTTCATGCCTTTGTGGCTGCCGGCAACAATGGGCCTGTCGGGCTCATATTTTCCGCTGCATGCGCACATCAGGAAAAAACATAATGCTCCGGCTGTCAGCCGCCCGTAATGCAGCATGGGATAAAAATTTAGTTTTGCAATAACCAAACAAAGGTGCTTATTTTTATTCACCAACAGCCAATTGGTTATGTTAATCCGACAGATTTCCGGTGATCTGCTCTCCCTGTTCTATCCTGAGGTGTGTCCGTGCTGTGGCGAACTGCTCAACAAAACCGAACAAACGGTGTGCCTGACCTGCCATTATCTGCTTCCGCGCACGGGATACGAGCGCATTGCCGACAATCCTGTGGCAAGGCTGTTTTACGGCAAGGTGCGTTTGCATGCAGCCATGGCCTGCTATTTTTTTGCCAAGCACGGCCGTGTGCAGCCGCTGATCCATGAACTGAAGTACAAATCGAACCGTGATGCAGGTTTGTTTCTGGGCAGAGAAATAGGCAAAGCCATCCGATCGTCGGAGCTGTACAGCGATGTGAGCCTGCTGGTGCCTGTGCCCCTGCATCCGAAACGCGAGCGCAAAAGGGGTTACAACCAAAGCGAGGTGATTGCCCGCGGCATCAACGAAATCACCGGTATTGCCATTTCGCGCAACAACCTGCTCAGGGGCGTGGCCACCCAGACGCAAACAAAAAAATCGCGGGAAGAACGCTGGAAAAATGTGAAAGACATCTTTGCGGTGCGCCAGCCCGAGGCCTTTGCAGGCCAGCACCTGCTCCTGATCGACGATGTGATTACCACAGGCAGCACCATCGAAGGTTGCATCAGGGCACTCGAACCCATCCAGGGCATCCGCATCAGCGTGGCAGCGGCAGCCGTGGCCACCGGATGAGACGTTTTGATTTCCATTATTTCTGCATTACATTTGCTGCTTTTGTTAAAGCTATGGATATCACCATCATTGCGCTGGCGTTGTTCTATATTCTGACGCCAATCATCATCCTTCACCTGTGCCACACCATACCTTTCGTAAACAAACTCGGCTCGGTGATCATTGCCTATGCCATCGGGCTGCTGATAGGCAATGTGGGCATCCTGCCTTCGATGGGCGCTTACCTCAACGAGTACCTGCTGCTGAATCCGAAAACGGATGCCGCTGGGGTGCAGGCGCTTTTCGAACAGGGCCTGATCAGCCACAACGATGTGCTGGCTTTTAAGATCTACAAGCTGCGCGACCTGCTGATGAGTCTGACCATCCTGCTGGCCATTCCCCTTGTGTTGTTTTCGGCCAATGTGAAACAGTGGCGCAATATGGCAGGCAAAAGCCTGTTGTCAATGCTCACCGGGTTTGCTTCGGTGGTCATCGTTGTGGTGGTTGGTTATTTTATCTTCAAAGGCAAAGGTATGCCCGACCTCTGGAAGCTCTCGGGCATGCTGGTGGGCGTTTATACCGGTGGGACACCCAATCTGGCAGCGCTCAAAATGATGCTCGACGTGGATGCCAATGTGTACATTCTGGCCCATACCTACGACCTGATCATCGGGGTGGTTTATCTGGCATTTCTGATGACACTGGCTCAGAGATTATTTGGCTTCTTCCTCCCCCCCTACCCTGTTAGCCTCGAAGACGTCAAGATCCGTGATCTGGACGGTAAAGACCCATTCTGGGGTATTTTCCGGAAGCCGGTTTTTTTGCCCCTGCTCAAAGCTTACGGGCTCACTTTGCTCATTGTGGCCATCGGAGGAGGACTTAGCATGCTGGTACCCGAAAACATGCTGATGGTGGTAGTCATCCTCAGCATTACCACGCTTGGCTTGCTGGCATCGCTCATTCCTTCTATCAACCGCATTGAGAAAACCTTCGAGTCGGGCATGTACCTGATTCTGATTTTCAGCATTGTGGTGGCATCCATGGCCGATGTGCGCAACTTTGCTGGTATCACTCCCGGGCTTTTTGGCTACATCACCTGGGCAGTGTTCGGGTCACTGTTGCTTCATGTGTTGTTTGCAAAACTGTTCAAAATCGACACCGACACTGTCATTATCACCTCCACTGCCATGATATGCAGTCCGCCTTTCGTGCCGGTGGTTGCCGGAGCCATCAAAAACAAGGAGGTGATTGTTCCCGGGATCACCATTGGAATCATTGGATATGCCGTGGGGAACTATCTGGGCTTTTTGCTTGCCAATCTGTTGTCAAATTTCTGAGCCACGTGCCTGTGCTTCGCTTTTTCTGTAGCTCCTGTAGGCAAAAAGCAGGTAGATTGCAAAAAGCAGCGTGTTCAAACCAAGCCGCAGCAACAGACTCCGGGGCGAAAGCCAGAGGGAAACCAGGTAAAGCGAAAGGCTGAGCGCCAGAAAGCTGAAAAAAGAAGCTGTTTTATAAGGCACAGGATAGACCTTTTGTCCCCACAGATAAGAGATGGCGGCCATAGAGGCATAGCATATTAAGGTAGCCCATGCTGCACCGGCATATCCCATCGCAGGTACAAGCAAAAAATTGAACAGCAGGGTGATGCCAGCCCCGGTGAGCGAAAGCCATGCCCCGTCGCCGGTGCGGTCGGTGAGCTTGTACCAAATGCTCAGGTTGAAATAAATCCCATAAAACAAATTGGCAATCAATATGATGGGAACGATAAACAAGCCTTCGCGATAAGCCGGACCGATAAAATGCTGGAAAAGATCCATGTAAAGCACAACGATGAGGAAAATGGCCAGGCCCGAAAGGTTGAAGTAGTGCATCACCCTGGCAAAGAGTTCGGGGGCCTTTTTCTCGCCTGATCGGGCAAAGAAAAATGGCTCGGAAGCATAGCGAAACATCTGTACGAACAGGGTCATGAGGATGCCCAGCTTGTAGTTTGCGCCATAAATACCCAGTTGACGAAGTGGTTGCCCGCTTTCGGGCACAAGATATTTCAGCAAAATTTTGTCGAGCACTTCATTCACCATTCCAGCCAATCCTACAATCAGGATAGGAAGTGCATAGGCAAGCATCTCCCTGATCAACAGGCTGTTGAACTGAAATCTGAACTGTTTCAGCAGCGGCAGGAGCATGAATGTGGACAACAGGCTGGAAATGAGGTTAGACACAAACACCCAGATGGCCAGGTTGGCATGAGGCCCGAAAATTTCAGCTGTGAGGGCGCTGATGGGTTCGCGCAGCCAGACAAGAAAAAGCAGATTGAGGCCAATATTGACCACCACATTGGTAATTCGGATCAGGGTGAATCGTGCGGGGCGCTGTTGTTTTCGCAACAAAGCAAAAGGCAGGGCATTGAGGGCATCTACGGCCACAATGAGCAGCGTGAGTGTGACCATGGGCACCATTCCGGAATATCCAATCAGCGCTGCAAGTCCGGGCGAAGCGATGAACACGAGCGCCAAAAAAATACCCGTGGTAAACAATATCAGACTGAACGCGGTATTGAAAACCTCCTTACCCGGTCGCTTTTGCGCAAAGCGGAAAAATGCGGTTTCCATACCATAAGTCAGCACAACCATCAGAAAAGCGATGTAGGCATAGAGTTCGGTGATCTGACCGTAAGCCGGTTCGTCGAAGATACGGGTGTAGAAGGGGACAAGAAAATAGTTGAGCAGGCGGGGCACAAACGTACCCAGCCCATACACCAGAGTCTGACCGGCAAGCGCTTTGATGGGATTGTTCTGGCTCATACGGATGGCAAAAGTATGAAATCGGTTTGCTTGCCGGCTAAAGTCGCATTGGCACGCAAGGTTTCATGCGGGGCTGGCAGCCCGGGGCAGTTCGATTTGGAAAGTGGTTCCCTGTCCGGGCCGGGTGTTGAAGTCAATTTTTCCGCCGGCCTGCTGCACAAGGCTGTGTACGATGGACAAACCCATGCCCATGCCACTGGATTTGGTAGTAAAGTTGGGAGAGAAAACCTTTCTGGCCTCTTCTTCGGTCATTCCTTTGCCTGTATCTTCTACCTCAACCAGATAAGCCGTAGTGCTTTCGCTTAATCTCACTGTGATCCGGGCTTGCGGCTTGTTGCCGATGGCCTGTATGCTATTCTTAATCAAATTGATAAAGATCCGGTTCAGGTTTTCCGGGTCAGCTTCGATCCATGCCGGGGTGCTGGCACTGATCTGCAGCCCGAAAGTGATGTTTTCCTGATGGTCGAAGAGGTTCACGATTTTTTGCAGGACTTCGGACAAATCCAGTTTTACGGGCTTAGGTTGCGGCATCACTGCAAAATCGGAGAAGGAAGATGCGATAGATGAAAGCGTATCTATCTGGCTGATAAGTGTTTGGGAGATATTTCTGATTTTTTGGTCAATATCGGGATCATTGTTGTCCAAGGCCCTGATGAGGTATTGGACACTTAAACGCATGGGCGTCAGGGGGTTTTTAATTTCGTGGGCTACCTGACGGGCCATTTCACGCCAGGCGCTTTCGCGTTCGGAACGGGCAAGCAGTTCGGCGCTGGCGGCAAGCTGATCGAGCAGGGTATTGTATTGGTTGACAAGTTCGCCGATCTCGTCAAACCGTTGGTATTGAATCTTTTCGTTGGTATGCCCCAGCTGCAGCTTGCTCATCTTTTGCTGGATCATTTGCAAGGGTTGCGTGAGCCGGCGCGAGACAAAAAGCGCAAAAAGCAAAGAAACTGATGAAAGCAACAGGAAAATATTGAGGTAAGACAGCAGGATGGAGCTGATTTCGCGCTGCATCTCGCTTTCGCGCACAAAATACGGCAGGTTTACAAAGGCTATAATTTCGCCATCGGTATTCTTGAAAGGAGCATAGGACGAGATGAAACGCGCCTTGCCTATTTCCTCATACTGGCGGAGATACAATCGGTTTTGAAGGCGCATGGCACGAAAAGCCCCGGGATGCATGAGGTCGCCAGTGAGCCCCATGGCAAAAATCTCAGGCCTGGAGGTGGCCAGCAGTTTTCCGTCCACGCCATACAGGTTGATGTCGGTGAAGAAGACCATTGAAAATTTCAGGAGGATCTGGTTGAGGTAGTCGCGCATGCTACCAGCCTCAAGAGGAAGATCTTTCAGCTTGTGCTCGAGCTCCACAATCAGCGACTGGGTTTTTTCGGCCAGAAAGTCATCGTTCTTTTTCCTGTAGATGTCGGCAAGGTAAATTGCACTGATGATGCCAATTACGGTGAACGATGCGATAAGCGAAACAGAGATAATGAGCTGCAGACGCGTCCGGAAAGTGACAAATGTTTTTCTGAAATCGGGGAAACCATTAGCTACCCATACCATCAATGTCAGCAGCAACCCATTGATGAGCAAAAAGAAAGAAAAGGGCGCAAGGGTTTCGGCCCATGATTGCTCTTTTCTACTGATAATCAGCGTTTTATCGTCATATTTGAGAATCGCATGCCTGAAACCTTCCCGGCAGAAAAAACCATCATCGGCAGTAGTTATCTGATCTAAACGAAGTGGATAGAAGTAACCCCCGAACTTGTAATACAATACTCCGTTGCGATAACTTGCAAAGCTGTATTTATTCAGGTCAGGTCCGATGCCTTTACGCGAATCGATCAGCAGGTCAGGGTAGCCCGTTCCCTCAGGGATGTACTTGAAATAGAACTCGACAAAAAGGTGCAGGCTGTCCGTTTGCTGACCAGATCGATTCGTCAATATCAGATAACCGACATAATGCACGCCAAGCAGATTGTTTTCGAGCAGGAATAATCCGTTCGGTTTCAGGCTGTCGCCGCGCAGTGCCGCCAGAGACCGAAAATATTCTATGCAATTCATCATCCTGTTTTCGGGCTGGATGAGTAGGTTTTGTGTGGTGAGGCAAGTTGTTAATTCGGTTTCATATTTTGAGAGATATCCCGAGAGGTATGTATTCCGGATATAGCTGTTAATCTCCTGATCTTCTGTTTCTTTCCGGAATACCATCCGATTGAGTGTACTGTCGTTGGCCCATGCTGCAGCTAAATCAGGAAAGAGAAATTCAAGCATCGGATCTTTATCGGCACTTAGCTTCTTTGCAGTTAAAAGCTGCTCATTGTCGGCAAGTTTACCTCCCTGATGCGTTAGCATAAAGGCCAGGCCGGTTGATACCGCAAACCAGGCCAGCAGGTAGGAAAATTTCCTGAGGTAGGCGAGAGTTTTACTCAAGGGAAGAAAGGAAGAAATCAGCATGAGTCCTGCAAGCAACGAGCCAGTGAAAAATTCACTTTCGAAATACCAAGTTGATAGATGAAACAGCAGGATAAAAACAATCAAAAGTAGTTGAGGAAATAGCTTATCTCTCCACATGAATATCCGCACCGATGCAACTGCGATGGCATGAATCCCGGCTATTGCCACGATGCTCAAGGCCGCAAAATATGAGAAGCTGAAATTGTTCAGGCCAGATATATAAACACCATCTATTTGTATATCAATATTTTCAATGATTTTATGGCTAATAATATCCGTTGTCAGCGGAACAAACAAGAGGGTTAAGAGTGCGGCCAGAAACTTCCGTTGTATCCTTAGGCTGGGCATTGCATCGTTAGCCAACCATTGGGTGAGCCCAAACCATAACATCAAATAAACAAAGCCAGAAGTGAGTGTCCAATTTTTTAAAAGTTCGGTTAGCAGTCCTCCGGGTTCCGACAGAAAGCTTTGGTCGGAATTCATCTGAACTATTGCCATGAAAACGGCGATAAACACTTGGCCTAGCCAGTAAGCAATATTCAGCCGGTTATTAAAATTTATTTGCCCTTTTCCTTTTCTTACGGTTAGCTCACGGTGAAGCAGCACCCCGAAAAACAAAAAGAGAAAAATAAATAAGTCGGCATTGAATGGATTTCTGTTTGAATCCGTCTGTTGATCCTTGTCCGCATATGAAATGTGAACTGCAACGTTGTTCAGCGGAATTGTCAGACTCTCAGATTCAGAATATAAGGTATTGATTATCTTAATTTTACCCGATAAACTATGAAAATATTCGGTAAAGCCCTGCTCTAAATATGGATTCTCAATCGGATGGGAACGGTAAACGTATTCTGATGCGATGATCCTGTAGCCATTGATTAAGGCTGAGGAGTATATTAAAAGTCCGGCATCGCTGGGAGATATGCCAATGCTATCTTGTAAGTTTAAAACAGAATAATCTGAAGAAAGCGATTTGTTCCAGAACAGCGCACTGTCGCCATATAAAATCAAAAGCGAAAACGGTGCATCCAAAGTAGAAACAAAGTAGTCATCTTTCCAAAGCTGACTTGTCGCATCGTTTTTGATTATCCTCGATAGGTTTGAAGCGGCAGCCGACGTAAAACCTGCCAGTTGTTCCTTCCGTTGATTTATAAGCATCCGGAGTTCTTCCGCATGCCATTTCAAGTCCTTTTCCTCCGGTTGTGCAACGGTGAACAGAAAACAGATCAGCACTGCAGCCATTGCCATCATCAGGAGGGCGACAGGTGAAAACTTTGCACGTTTCATGAGAAGTTCTCGATATCAGGATAATCTGTTTGCAAGGTAAGCATATCCTGTCAAAGCAGATTCATAAACTTTTCCTGAACTGATAGATCAGGCTGGAGAATTGTCCGGAAAACAATGCACGGATATTTGATTTCAGGCCAAGTGATGCAGCTCTGATCCATTTGTTGCGACTTCCCTTATATTGTTCGCTTAAGGCCGCAACAAAGAAAGCATCCCAGTACATGGGATAGGTTTTCTCGAAAATCAATCCGTGCTTTTCAGCAACACGGATTATGACTTCGCTTCGGAAATGATGCAGGTGACGGGGAACATCCCAGGCAGCCCAATACTTTTCATAATGGCAGGCATCATAGGAATCCGGGTTTGGCAATGCTATAATCAATCTGCCAGTTGGTTCCAACCAATTGTGTATGTTTTTGAAGGTGGTATCGACATCCGGTAGATGTTCCAACACATGAAACATAGTAATCAATCGGAAAGACCCGGCTTGAATACCATCGGTTTCCCCCGGAGCGAAAACAGTTATTTTATGGCGCTGTTTTGCAAAAGTTCTTGCCTCATCATCCTGTTCGAGGCCGTAACACTCCCAACCACGTTTTGAAGCCAGGCCTGCAAAATCGCCTCGTCCGCAACCATAGTCGAGAAGTTTTCCTTTTTGAAGACCCTTTGCAGATTGGCTGAATTTTACCCTGAGGTTGAACCAACGCACCCGGTCATACAGTATTTCAAACATAGACTCGGGCTTCTCTTTGTGGCTCAAATAATTTTCAGATTGGTAATATTTCGAAAGATTGTGGCGCTCGGGCCATGGATAGGTATATAAATGCCGGCAAGTCGGGCATTCAAGGACAGAGAATTCCTCTTTTGTAAGGAAATAATCTTTTGTTTCATGAAACACATTTGCTTTATCATCCCCACAAAGGGGGCAAACTTCTGAGCCTTTGTTTTCAGCTACCGCGTTATGTTCCACGTGAAACAGATTTCTAACGTCCTAAAAATATGGCCAATACGGAAATATCAGATGGCGAAATACCGCTAATCCTCGAAGCCTGTCCGAGGGTTTGTGGCCGGATCTTCGAGAGTTTTTCGCGAGCTTCGAATGACAAAGATTGCAGCGCATGATAGTCGAAGTCGGGATTCATGCGGATGTGTTCGAGTCGCTTCAGTTTTTCTGCCATTTCCCTTTCTTTCTCAATATAGCCAGCGTATTTTACCTCGATTTCGGCCGATTCCAACATCTCCGTGAAACGTTCGTGGGTATCGGGAATCTGCCAGTGTGACCTGAAGAAAGGAAGTAAATCAAATATGCCCAGTTGCGGCCGGAGCAATAAGGCAGAAAGCTTCTGGCGGGTTTGTAGCGGACTCGTTCCACGTGCTTCCAGAATTCCGTTAATGTCCTCGGGGGTCACAGAAATGTCCGAAAGCAGGTTGATCAGTGCGTTGATATGCCCTTGCTTTTCTAAAAACTTCTGATAACGTTCCTCGCTGGCCAGGCCTATTTTATATCCTTTTTCAGTGAGACGGGCATCAGCATTGTCCTGCCTCAGCAGAATGCGGTGCTCTGCCCTGCTGGTAAACATCCGGTATGGTTCGTCCACGCCTTTTGTAATCAAATCGTCAATCAATACCCCGATGTAGGCTTCATCGCGCCCAAGCTTAAATTCGTCGAGTTCGTTCACTTTCCGATGTGCATTGATTCCGGCAATGATTCCTTGCGCGGCAGCTTCTTCATAACCGGTAGTCCCATTAATCTGACCAGCAAAAAAGAGGTTTTCGATAAGTTTTGTTTCGAGCGTATGTTTTAGCTGTTCAGGTGGGAAATAATCATATTCGATGGCATATCCTGGCCGGAAAATCCTGGCATTCTCAAATCCCTCAATCAAACGGAGGGCTTTGAGCTGAATATAATCGGGCAAGGACGAGCTGAATCCGTTGAGGTAATATTCGATGGTATTCCATCCCTCGGGTTCAGCAAACAACTGGTGGGAATCCTTGCCAGAGAAACGGTCAATTTTATCTTCAATGCTTGGACAATAACGCGGACCAATTCCTTCGATCCGGCCGGTGAACATCGGACTGAGGTGGAAACCAAGCCGAAGCGTATCGTGCACTTTTTTCGAGGTGTGGGCAATCCAGCAGCTCATCTGCCGGGGTAATTCCTGCTTTTCGAGGAAACTGAATCCTCTCACATCCTCATCGCCCTTTTGCTCTACCAGTCGGCTGAAATCGATGCTTCTGCCGTCTATTCGCACCGGAGTGCCTGTTTTCATCCTGCTGGCACGAAAACCAAGTTCTACGAGCTGCTCCGTAATTCCACGGCTTGCCTTCTCCCCCATTCTTCCTCCGCCAAACGATTTCTCACCGATATGTATGATACCGTTCAGAAAAGTGCCGTTGGTGAGCACAACGGCTCTGGCCGGTATTTCCTGGCCCATGGATGTGCGCACACCCACTACCCTACCGTCCTTGACCAGAATACCCGAAACAGTATCCTGCCAAAAATGGACATTTGGCGTTTGTTCGAGCATACGCCTCCATTCTGCAGCAAAAAGCATGCGGTCGCTTTGGGCGCGCGGACTCCACATGGCCGGTCCTTTAGATTTATTTAGCATCCTGAATTGAATCATGGTGCGGTCGGTAACCAGTCCGGAGTAACCACCCAATGCATCAATTTCCCTCACGATCTGCCCTTTTGCGATTCCGCCCATGGCAGGATTGCACGACATTTGCGCAATAGTTTGCATGTTCATGGTGATGAGCAGCACCTTGCTGCCCATATTAGCAGCGGCAGCAGCAGCCTCTGAGCCTGCATGCCCTGCACCTACCACAACTACATCATAAGTATCAAATAGCATTTTTAGTTTGTTTCACGTGAAACCTTTTCGTAAGTATCTGATTTATCGTAATTAAGCTAGCAAAGATAAGCAAACGTCTTCTTTGGCACGCATTTCAGACCTGTCCTTCTCTGTGTGATCGTCGTAGCCCAAAAGGTGTAAAACACCATGAATAATGACCCTATTTAGCTCATTTTCAACACTTTTATTATAAAGCAAGGCGTTCTCCTCTACCATTTCAAGGCTGATAAATATTTCTCCCCGAAGTATTTGAGGGCTTTGTGACAAATCGAAGGTGATTATATCCGTAAAATAATCGTGCTGTAAGTATTGCTTATTGATTTCCAGAATCTTGCTATTACTTACCAAATAAAAAACCAGCTCCCCTACCCTCTTACCTTCACCGGATACAATATGCTCTATCCACGAAACCAATTTATGCGTATCGAACCAGGCAGGTAAAGTGAGGTCAATGCTCTGAAATCGTATCATGTCCAACCTCGATTTCGATATTGCCTTTAAAATAGTTTTTAAGCTGCACTTGGCGCTGCAGGGATTTGTTTATGGGAAAAGCTTCGGAAGCTAGGCCGAAAAAGAGATTATTGTCCTGAAATCCGTGTCTGCTGCACAGGTCGCTGAGAAGCTGCATCAGATATTCGTCATCTCTAAACTGAGCAGTTGTCTCAACATTCGTTTCATCTGTAGCGACGACTTCGAAGCTCATCCCTTCTTCACCAGTGGAGGCATGAATGATGAGGCTTTGATGTCGTTCCTGCCCAAGCCTGAATATTTCATCAAGCAGAATGAGCACACTGCTATGGTAAGTACTACTCAGGTTATACTTATCAGCGATATTTTCGATCCACTCCTCCAGTTTACGGTAGCTGTCGGATTGGGTGCAATTAAGGTTTAGCGTAAGTTTCATTGTTTCTGGTTTCATTGAAACGAATAAAATAATTTCTGGCCCTGTCTTTCAAAAAGGGTTGCAGATTCAACGGACTTGTGCGCAACATATCCTGTTGCATCTTTATCAGGTTATTATACTCCGATAAATCGATTTGGTTACCAATATTTTCGCCCTTGAACTCGAATGATTCCCGTCTTTCTTCCTGCTCACGCTCTTTAAGTGCTTTTTCAGATTCAAGCATTCTGACCTCTATGTTGCGCTGCAAGCGCATTGTTTGTTCATCGAGATACTTATTAACAAGGCGTTCTTCGAGCTTTTCCATGTCGTCGAGTATCTTATTCAAACCCTGATCACCAGCTACGCCCTCCGATTTCAGCTGATCCATCAGGCTGCGCAGTTGTTGCCTCAAAGCTTCCTGCTGGGCAGCCATACGTGCTATTTCTTCACTCATTCCCCTGTTCCCCTGCCCTGTTTGTTTGCCCTGCATCATTTCCTGCAACTGCTTTCCCAACGCTTCCTGCAGCTCTCTCATCCTTTGCATGCTGTTGCCTGGCATGGGGCGTTTCGATTTCCCCTTTCCTTTACCAGACGAGGGGTTTCCCATACTTTCCTCTATGTTTTTCAGCGATTCGGCAAGCATTAGCGCCAGATTGTTCAGCGACATCATGGCAAATTGCTGTGCCGATGTGGCTTCGCCTGTCAGCCGGTCTTTCATTTTGTCCTGAGCCTCGGTCATTCGTGCTTTGATGAGTGAAACTTCATCGAGCACAAAATTTCCGACCATAGGCTGCCTTCGTGCCAGGGCTGCAAGTGAATCTTCAACAACCCTGAACGATTCGGAAAGCATCGCCTGACGGCGTGAAACGGCAGAATAAGCAGGATCGTCGCGTTTCATCCTGCTGAGCTGGTTCAACAGTTCTTCCTGACTAAACGAAATGCGAAGGACGTTTTCAAGAAGATAGCGTATTAGTTGGGAATCTTCGGCCATCTGTTCTTCCTCGCTCTGTTGCATCATGGTCATGAGCTGATCTTTCAGCTTTTTCATTTGTTCGGACGCCTTTTGTTGCCTGGCCGATGATTCGCCTTTCTTGTTCTGTTCCATCATCTGCCCTGCTTTTTCAATATCCTGCGATATCTGGTTTTCGTCACCGGAGGTATCGTCTAACCTGAAAGGCTGTTCAAGTCCACTGTTTTCCTTTCTCAGGCTATCCAGTGTCTGGCGTTCCCTGTTAAATTTGTTCTCAATGTCTTCCAACTTATTTTTCAAATCATCCATCTGATTCTTTTGCGCAGCTGCAGTTTTTTCTGCATTCTGCTTTAGTTCTTCCGAGAGTTTGTCAAGACGTTCAATCAGGGCGTTCATCTCCTTTTCGAACTGCAGTTGTTTCAGCATGGTAAGGTTGCGATCGAGCATTTTCTCCATCTGGTCGCTGTTCATTTCCATCTTTTTCAACAGGTCCGACAACTGTTCCTTGTTTATCTTTTCGAGCATCTTTTCGAGCTCTTCCATCATTTTCCGCAGGTCTTCGGGAATTACCTCCTCGATCAGGCGGTCGATCATGGCCTGTTTTTCGAGCAGTCGTTCGTTAAGCAGGTCGTTTTCCTTGTTAAACCTATCCAGGCTTTTTCGTTGCTGCTTCAGTTGTTCCATTTGCTGCTGAAGCGATAGTTGCTGTTTTGCAAGCTGATTAATAAGCGCTCTGTCGTTTTGGTCCGGCTCCGATTTCGACAACAACCTCCTGTACACATTCTGCACTTCTTTGCGCATGGCCGCAGCATTTTTCTGCATTTCCTGAAGCTGCTGCTCTATGTCGCGCTCCTGCTTCTTTCTGATTGAATCAAGCATTTCGACCGATGGCACCTGGTAGGTAAATACATTTGTCAGTGCTGATTTCGGCCCTTTGAACATATCGTTGTCGCTCACCCTGAACTGCACGTTGAGCTGCTGACCAGGTTGCAGTCCGAGGGTATCGAAGTCAAGGGTAAAGAAAAAGTTCTGCCTCAACTGCGATGGCAAAAGAAAAAGCCTGGTCAACTTTTGGTCAGTTTTATCCAAATCATCGCTTAGCTTCAGGGTGATGATGGCCGAAAGTTCGGTGAATCCGTAATCGTCGGTGATGAAGCCGTTAAAAAATCTTTTCCTCGATAAGGCCTCTTCCTGTAAATCGTTGGCTGCTATAGTGGGATATTCATCCCGGATTACATCAAGTCTAACCGTGAGCAGAGGTTCGCGTTGCAGGTAATTGTTCGTTCCGAAAAGCTCAATATTGGAAGTATTCTCAGCAAGCATTTCCAATATCCATCCGTTTCCGGAGCGCTCAGGCACTAGCTCTAAACTATCGTTTTTGACAAACAATGCATCGGTATTCCAGGTGTTGAATTTCCACCTCAATTTTGTGCCCGCAGGAACCGATAGGTTAGAAGCATTTTGTTCGCTCACATTTTCCCTCCTGAGATAAGCAGGAAAATTCAGATCAACGGTGTATCCTACCAATCGCGGACGCGAGCGCACCAGCAGGGTGAGTTCCGCACTTCTGTAATTGCCCCCTATGATGCGGAAGTTGATGTCGCGCGTTACTTTTCTGAATATGTGACTGAATTCGACCGTCGAAATGCGGTTCATTTCGATCTTCATTCCGTCGCTAAGCAGGAAAAACTGTTCAGGAATCTGTTCTCCACTTACTTCTATCTTCAGCTCGAAATCTTCGTTGTGCACCGCTTCGAGGTTTTGGTTGGTAATTTTAACCCGGTAGGGCAGGGGGCGTTCAAATTCTGTTTGGTAGTTAAGGATGCGGCTCGAAGGACTTACAATGGATGAAGGATAGAGCAATAGTACTAGCAGCGTGATACCAACCGGCAAGGCGGTCCATTTGGCAATTTTTTTTGTGGTTTGCAGGTCGATAGCTTTTACAAACTGCACCGGATGGAGCGTGAGCGACTTCTGACGGATGGCTTCGCTTAGCAGTGTATTTTCTTTATCGGTTATCTGCATCTGCTCGCCAAGCTGGAGCAGGTTGATGAGCTTGTCGGACACTTCCGGCAGGCGCTCACCTATGATACGTGCAGCTTCGGTGTGCGAGAGAAATTTTCGGAAAAAGAATAACCTGTATGCCGGGAGCACTACCTGAAACACCAGGGTCAGGATGAGCAGCAGGATAAAACCGGCAAGTAGCACAAGTCGCACATTGCCAGGGAAGTAGGCGAAATATTCAATCAGGTTCACGAGGAGCAAATAGCTGACTATCAGGCCCACCGAAAGTGCAAAACCCCGCAACAATTTATTGCGGAGGTAAAGCCTGATAAATGATTCCAGCTTAGTTATCAGTTCGTTATACGGACTTGTTGAGATCATGGTCAAATCTGCTCCAATCAAAAACAACCTTAGTATACAAATGTTTGTACTTTCGTAACCCGCAAAAATACACTAAAGCAATGTCTTCGTTGTTTCATTCAGCCCAAAGCCTGATTTTCACGGCGCTTTTAAGCATTTTTCAGATTTCTATTGCATCAGCTCAGTCGCTTCCTGCCGAAACGCATGAGCATCATGACCGTTATTGCCGACACTATCCGGAGGAAGTTTTTGTTCCCAAATTTGCCTGGCGCAACGACTGGCAAAGCCCGTTGGTACACAAATACGATGTCACGTTTTATCATCTGGATATCAATGTTTCGCACACTTCGGTTGCAGTGGGAGGAACGGTTCATATTCATGGCAGGGTTGTGGCTCCAGTGCTCGACACTTTCGCTTTCGAACTGATTACCGTCCAAAATATTTCGCAAATTGTTTTCAATGGCGTTACCGCCAGCAATTACAGCAGGGTAGGGGACAATGTGCTTGTGCCGGTGAATCCGCTGATGCAGGGTCAGAATTTCGTGGCTTCCATCACTTATCAGGGCACACCTCCCACAGGCGGATTTTTCTCCGGCGTGTCGAATGCCTACAACAGCCAATACCAGAAATCGGTTACGTGGACCTTATCCGAACCATTTGCCGCCAAGGACTGGTTTCCGGTGAAACAAGACCTGAACGACAAGGCCGACTCGGTTTGGGTGTTTATCACCTCGCCAGCGGGAACCAAAGCCGGATCGCAGGGTTTACTCACCAACGTGGTCAGTTTGCCCGACGGGAGGGTCCGACACGAATGGAAATCGCGCTACCCGATAGCCTATTATCTGATTTCTTTCGCCGTATCGGACTATCAGGACTACAGTATCTACGCCAAACCCCAGGCTTTGGCCGGTGATTCAATCCTGGTTCAGAACTACATCTACAACCATCCAAATTACTTACCCCAACAGAAAAGCAACATCGACAAGGTTGTGCCGATGATCGAGCTATATTCTGACTTGTTCACGCTTTATCCTTTTCATCAGGAAAAATATGGCCATGCCATCACGCAGCTTGGTGGAGGCATGGAGCACCAAACCATGTCGACCATGGGAAGCTTTTCGTTTAACCTTGTAGCCCACGAGCTGGGTCACATGTGGTTTGGCGACAATGTGACCTGTGCCACCTGGAGCGACATCTGGATCAACGAAGGTTTTGCCACCTACAGCAATTATCTGGCGCAGTATTACATTAATGGCCCGCAGTCGGGCAACTCATTCATGGTCAATACCCAAAACAATGTGATGTCGCAACCGGGAGGCAGCGTGTATGTGCCTCCGTCGGAAGTGAATCCCAACAACATCTGGCGAATTTTCAACGGCCGGCTCAGCTACGACAAAGGGGCTGCCATCATTCATGTGCTCAGGCACGAAATCAACAACGACAGCTTGTTTTTTGCGGTGCTTCAAACTTTTCAAACACAGTTCAAAGACAGCACGGCCACCGGTGACGATTTCAGGATGGTAGCCGAAGCAGTGACAGGCATGAATCTGGTTCAGTTTTTTGATCAATGGTATTACGGTGAAGGCTATCCCCGCTATGCCATTGCCTGGTGGATGGAGGGTAACAACCTCAGGATGAACGTTACTCAGACTACTTCCTCGAGCACGCCACTGTTCAAAATGACCATGTCGTACAGGATCAATTTTACCGACGGCAGCTCGGAAATGATCAGGCTTTTCCAGGAAAACAATGTGATGCAGTTCAGTATTCCTGTCAGTAAGCAAGTCAGCTCAATTACCGTAGATCCGGACAACTGGACATTCGAGCAGGTGACGGGCATCACCGTTGGAAATCCGGAGCGTTACAATGAGGCTTTTTTTAGTCTTGGACCCAATCCTGCACAGGGTACAACACGCGTTTATCTGCCTGTTTCGGGCAACAAGTATGCGGAGTTGACAGTTTTTGACAACAGCGGGAAAAAGATATTCGCAACGCGCCTCTTACCTTCGGACACAACCTATGAAATTGCAGGCCTGCGTCCCGGAGTTTACTTTGTCAGGCTAAACCGCAACGGGGTATCGCATATTGAAAAGCTGGTGATGCTCCAGCCCTAAGGCGCCATTGGAAGTGCAATCCGGAAGGTGGTACCTTCGGCAGCTGTCGAAGTGAACGAGACTTTTCCTTTCAGATATTTTTCGCCAAGCAGCTTGATGCTGTAGGTGCCCACACCCCGCGAGCTGCTTTTGGTGCTAAAACTGCGCTGAAAAATCTGCGCTTTGACCTCAGGCGACATTTCGCCCACGTTGTGCACGCAAAAAGTGATAGTTTTTTGCTCAAAATCAGGCGTATAGGAGAGTGTGACCGTTTGACCTTCATTTGAAGCTTCCAATGCATTCTTGACCATATTCAGCAGCACACGCCTGAGCAGCAAAGGATCGGTAATTATTTTGAGCTGCAGGTCTGTGGTATCTATCCGGATATTTTTGTCGGAGGCCACCGGGTGGTGTGCAATTTGCCTGTGTGTCTCATTCAGGATTTCGTGGCAATTCAACGTTTCGACATGAGGAACAAGCTCGCCCTGTTCGGCAGCCAAAAGCTCACGCTGGGCAGTTATTTCATCAATCATCTGATTGCTCAGCTTCATGGCAATCTGAAGGAGCTCGTCGCGGTCGTCGCTGTCAGGAAATGTTTTCAGAAATTCAAGAAATCCCCTGAGGCCCCCGGCTGTGTTCAGGATGTCGTGAAAGAAAATCTTCTCAAGCAGTTTCCGGCGCTTTTCGTTGCTTATGTCGTTGAACGAAAGGATGACATAATCCTCACCCTTATAGCTGAACGGAGATGCTGAAACAAAAAAATCGTGCGAGATCTCCGTACTATCCGGCTGACGTGCAGTAATGCGGCATTCGCCCTGAGCACGCTGACCCGTCCGCAGACATTCCATGATTGCATTGACCGCACCACAGTATCTGCAGCTTTCCGAGGTGCCGCATCCGCCCTCATTTTCGGTAGCGTGCACACAGTTGATCAGTTCGCCTGGCCGCAAACCCAACAACTCTTTTACATCTTTGGCTCCAAGCAACTCAACTAAGTAGTTGTTGGTGAACACCAATTGCCTGTGCTTATTCAGTATCAGGGCAATGTATGGCAGTCCGTTAACGATATCACTCAGATTCTCGAATGTGCGAAACATTCCATAGTCTTTAACCACTTTGTCCTGACTGTCGCGCTCAGCGGGTGCAAAAAAAGTCCGCATAGCTAATGGTTTTTGTGTCGGTATAAATATACAACCAAAATGGCCGAAACCGGACTCAACAACATTGAAATCGCAAACAGAACCTGCTTTCCCAGGATACCTTTTTTACTGTAATTCTCTGATATGTAGTATGATACCAAATACCACACGAGGAAAAGTATGCCGAAATAAACTGCTTCCATGCTCAATAGAGATAATAGATTATAAACCAAAGCGGTACGAGTATTCCGATCAGTGTCATCCACCATCCACGACCTGCGAGGCCATCGCCTCCACGCGGGATCAACAGGCCTGTGAGGGCCAGCAGGATCAGCGCACCCGCGTAAATATCGGAAACTATGGTCCAGGTGCGTACAGGATTGTAATGCAGATAGTTGACTTCACGAAACACCAGCCGTTTCCGCGTTATGGATATTTGTCCGCTGCCTGTCTTCAGGTTGATTTCAGCTGTTCCACCCTTTAGAAACACTTTCAGCCGGTTTTCGGAGGGGAAATAATGCTTACGATACTCATCGTCCACACCATACTTTTCAAGTATTTCCAGCACTATTTCTTTGTCAGGTCGCACCTCAAAAGGCGGCTCATTGATGGCTTTTTCAATAACTACAAAATTCGGGTTCCATTCGTTGCGATGGTTGAGTGCTATGCCTGATAAGGCGTAAACGATGGTCATCCCAAAAAACAGGTAGCCGAAATCGCGATGGATGGCCCTGTTCCATTTTCTCCAACTCATTTGACGACAGTTAGTTTTAAAAAAAAACCAGGCCAAACCGACCTGGTTTACAAATGTATGCATTACAGTTATTCTTCTTTCACAATTTCGTAGCTCTTAGCTACAATGTGGTAGAACGACAACTTATCCACACCTTTTTCGGCCATCTGCTGACGATAGCTGGCAATTTGATTGTAAGCTTCTTCATTGCTGTGGTGATCTTCCTGTTCACCTTGTACTGCCTGGCCGCCATCCAGGTGTTTGTTTTCAACTTCTTCGTTTTTGAGCTCCTCTTCCCATTCCTTCAGATAAGCTTCGTCAACAATGGTCTCGGCTACGACACCGGTTACAACAAAGTCGAGACCTTCGTTTTCGGCATTAAAGGCAGCCATATCCTCACCCGTAACCACCTTAACACGACCTTCGCTGTTCACGTCCACAAGGAAAAGTTTCTTACCATCGTGCTTGCAAATGTGGTCGGCAGTGCCACGAATAACTACAGTTTTGCCTACCAGTTCAGGTGCCATGGTTTTGAAGTCGCCAACGGTAACCTCAACAATTTCTTCGGTGGTTTGCTGGGCTTTGTCCGATTTTTGCCCGCCACATGCTGCAACAACAAAAGGCAGCAGCATTAAGAAAAATAATTTCTTCATTATCAATTGATTTTGGTAATACATCGTCTGCAAATTTAAGTAATTTCAATATTCAAATGCTTCCTTTGTTTAATAAAATTGAACCAAATAGCTGAGAAGCAATAAGGTGAATCAGCACGTGCGTGCTGGCTTAGGACAAAACTGGTTTGTTTCAGTCTTCTGGAACAACTATTTCGTCGTCGGCGAGGCGGATGCCGTCGTAGGCACGTTCAACTCCGTTGAGGTATTGTATGCTTAACACCAGGGTACCATCGGGATTCCATATTTTCCATTCCCCGTTGCGGCGACCCATGAGCCAGTTGCCTTCTTCGGCTTTGCGGCCGTTGGGGTGATAACTGATGTGGTTGCCATGGGGCAAATCTTCACGAAAGCCACCTTCGAAAGCAAGGCTTCCGTCGTCATAAAAGTATTTCCACGTGCCTGAGCGCGTGCCTTCGCTGAAGTTACCTTCTTCGGTAAAGCGGCCTGTTTTGATTCGCCAGAATCCTTCGCGCAGGTCGTCGAGGTATTCGCCTTGTGCAATCACCTCTCCTTCAGGACTATACTCTGTCATCAGTCCGTCGCGCTTTCCTTGTCTGTAATTTTCTTCGCGCCACAGTTCCCCGTTGTTGTAGAACCACACCCATCGTCCGTCGGGCTGACCTTCGTTGTTGTAGCTGCCTTTTTGTTCGATGGCGCCATCCGGATAGTAAAACTCCCATGGTCCGGTGCGCAGGTTATTGGTATAGTTGCCCTGCGATTTGATGGTCCCGTTGGGGTAGAACTCTTTCCAGAATCCCTGACGCAGGCCGGATGCATCGAGGATGCCTTCGGCCTGGAGGATGCCCTGCTTAAAGATGTAGGATGTGGTGATGTTGCCTTCGCGGTCGAATTCGCGCCGTATGCCTTCGGGTACCCCCTGACGATAAGTAGCCTCGGTCTTTATTTTTCCATCAGGCCAGAAATCGCGTCGGTATTCAAGCCGGGCAACCTCCTGCGCACTTTCTTCGAGCACGTCGTCGGTATATTTTTCAATGGTCAGCAAGTTGCCTTGCCGGTCGTAGGTCTTGAAGAATCCATTACGTAATCCGTTTCGGAAAGTACCTTCCGCTTTCAGTGTGCCGTCGTCGTAAAACCACTTCCACAAACCATTTGGCCTGCCTTCGGGGTCGCGGCGGTTGATGCGTTCGCGTGCAGTGATAAAACCCCGCCTGTATTGTGTGATTTCAATAATGGTGCCGGTGGTGTCGTAGCTGAAAGCTGTTCCGTCTTCGAGTCCGTTCACATAGGGAATGGTTTTCAAAAGCCTGCCTGACCGGTCGAAATGACGTGTAAGCCCCTGGCGCACATCGTTTTCAAAATTTTCCCTGATCACCACATCGGCCAGCCACACGACCCGGTCTCCCTGTCGTTTGCCATCCTGATAGTTGATCTCGAGTGTGAGCGTACCTTGTTCGTCGTAAAACTTCCACAATCCGTCGAGTTGAAAGTTTTTACGGTTACCTTCCGATCTGAGGTTCCCGTTTTCGTAATAGTTTTTCCAATAGCCTTCCGGCTTGCCGTTTACCAGCCAACCTTCGCTCGAAACCGCACCCGAGGGGAAACGCAATACAGTATAGACGCTATCGGGCTGCATGGCGTTCACCAGAAGTGGGAAAAGAGCAAAAAGTAACAGAATCAACTTTTTCATACGTTGTTGTTCAGTTGGTCACCGTGCGTCCAGGAGCAACACGCTCGTCTTTCTTGAGGATAAACACATCCTGCTTTTTTACTTTCAACCGTGTACGCTCGCCTCCGGGTAGGATGTAGTAAAACGTGGTATCGTATGCTACCTTGCCAAAACCTTTTCTCCATTCAATGGCCGAAACCTGGTATTGCCCTCTGTAGTTGACCACAAACCTCAGGTTTCTGTTTTCGCCATTTTCGAAGGAAACATCCAAAAAATCAGGGCCATAATTTTCGCAAACGCCGGGTGTCATCTTTTTAATTACCACACGTTCCACATACTGCCCGTTTATGAACTTCACTTTTCCGCCCAATATCCTTGCCTCGTCGCGGGTAATGCTGCGTTGCAGGGTGAATTTCCGGTCGTTGTAATACTGCACCTGTTCCGGACTGATGTTGTACGAATTTAGTCTGTCGCGCAGCTGCTGGTTGAGGTAAAGCGAATTTCTGGATGCACAGCTGCTGGCCAAAAGCAGTGCCAACGCAAATGATACTACAACAATCGTCCTCATAATCAATTATTTTATCAGACCGAGGCTGAGCGAAAGCTCCAACATACGCTCAATAGGACGGCGTGCTTTGTCCATGAGTTGTGTTTCCATATGAATGGCAGGCCGCTCATTTTTCATTGCAAGATACAGTTTTTCGAGCGTGTTGAGTTTCATGAAGGGACAATCGTTGCAATTGCATGTTTCGTCGGAGGGCACCACAAGGAAAGTCTTGTCGGGCGAAGCCTGTTGCATCTGATGCAGGATACCCGTTTCTGTGGCCACAATGAACTTTTTGGAGGCGCTCATTTTTGTGTAGGCCAACAAAGCTGTGGTTGACCCTACAAAGCCCGCAAGCTCCAGCACGGGCGCCTGGCATTCGGGGTGGGCAATGATTTCAGCATCAGGGTTTTCCATTTTCATCTGCACAATGGCTTCTGCCGTCAGGATGTCGTGCACCTGGCAGGTGCCATCCCACAAAACCATGTTCCGGCCGGTAAAGCGGTTGATGTATCCGCCAAGGTTTTTGTCGGGAGCAAAAACGATAGGATGATCTTTGGGAAACGATTCGACCAGTTGCACAGCATTGCCCGAAGTGACAATGAGGTCGGACATGGCTTTGACCTCGGCCGAACAGTTGATGTAGGAAATGACGGTATGTCCGGGATAATTTTCCAGAAATCGGGCAAAGTCGTTTGGAGGGCAGCTGTCGGCCAACGAACACCCGGCTTCCAGGTCGGGCAGCACGACCAGCTTTTCCGGATTGAGAATCTTCGCAGTTTCGGCCATGAAATGTACACCTGCAAACACAATCATGTCGGCATTGGCCTGCGCCGCCTTTTGTGCCAGGCCAAGACTATCTCCCACATAATCTGCAATATCCTGAATTTCAGGCACCTGGTAATAATGTGCCAGAATTATGGCGTTTTTTTCTTTCCTTAAACGGTTTATTTCTTCGACCAGCTTCATTTTTCAGCAATTTTGAGGTTTGCCAACAGTTTTGTGCAAAAATACCACAATTGCCCCCCCGGACATCCATGGCTTGTTTAGCGCTCATTTAACAATAGATTTTTTAAAAAATATGTTGTTGTTGATGGGTGATGTTGATTTCGTTGAAAAAATCCGGGCCGATTTCTTGCATTTTTGAGTTTTGAGATTTTTTCAACAGTCATTTAACAGCGCTTCGGGTCTATTTGATTGAATTACAAATCTAAACTTTTTCGCCTGTGAATTGTCAATGGGTCGGATGTTGGTAAAAAGTGTGCTTAAAGGTCATGGCAGCCTGTTGGAAAAAGACTCAAAAAATGCCGCCTTTTGAACACAGTGTTCATAAACCACCCTTTTTCGGCCAGTGTGCTTAGATGTGTTAACAAGGCCGACACAGATTGTTAACAATAGCCCACATCTTGCTGTTGATAAAAAAATTATTCTGAAAATCAATAATTTATGTTAAATACCTCAAAAAGTTGAATGGCTTAAAGGTTTCATATACAGGCAAAATTCCCTGAGCAGGGTGTTTTTGCTTTAACTTTGGCCTGAATTCTTATCAACAATGCATCTTTTTGGCACAACGATACCCATTGCCAGCGACCATGGTGGCTTTGCCGTCAAGTCGTTTTTAATTGAAAAACTTCGGCAATCTGGCTTCGAAGTAGTTGATTTCGGGGCATTTAGTGAGGAAAGTGTGGATTATCCCGACTTTATTCATCCGCTGGCCAGGGCGGTAAACGATGGTGTCTATTCGGGTGGTATCATCCTGTGTGGCAGTGGCAACGGGGCGCAGATCACGGCAAACAAATATCCGGGTGTGCGCGCTGGCTTGTGTTGGAATGTGGAACAGGCCAGGCTCACCAGGCAGCACAACAATGCCAACATTGCTTCCATTCCTGGCAGGTTTGTGAGCAAAGAAGAGGCATGGGAGATTGTCAAAGCATTTTTGAGCACGCCATTCGAAGGCGGAAGGCACCAGACAAGGGTTGAAAAGATTCCTCCGAAGCAAATTTAACCACAGCTTGAGGCATGAAGCATCAAAAGGCAGAATTTCTGAAACAGGCAGCTGCGGTGGCGTTCGATCAGGAACATCGCCGCCGCATCAATCACAATATTGGACAATACGACAAGGCAGTGCTGAAAGGCAAGGCCAGGCTCGAAAACCTTAGTCTGTTGCGCCAGCGCGCTTACAATACCAAGTTCAGGGCCTTGCATTTGCTCGATCAGTACCTGGTGGAGTTTGAAGCCAATTTTCAACGTGCCGGCGGAAAGGTCATCTGGGCCTGCACTGCCAATGATGCCCTGGCCGAAATAGCCGCACTGCTCGAAAAAGAACGCATTGAGATGGTGGTTAAGTCGAAATCGATGACCACCGAAGAGATTGGCCTGAACGCGTATCTGGAGAAAAAGAAGGTGGCGGTGCACGAAACCGACCTGGGGGAATTTATTGTGCAGATTGCGGGCGAAAAGCCTTACCACATTGTAACACCTGCCATGCACAAATCCAAAGAAGATGTGGGGGCCTTGTTTAACGAAAAATTCGGGCTGCCAGCCAACAGCACCCCGGAGCAGGTGACTGCTTTTGTGAGGACACACCTGCGCGAAAAGTTCCGTTTGGCCGGAGCAGGCATCACTGGTGCCAATTTTATTGTGGCCGACACCGGATCGGTGGCAATCACCGAAAACGAAGGCAATGCCTTGCTCTCGATGTCCACACCAAAGCTGCACATTGTGGTGGCAGGAATAGAAAAAGTGATCCCTTCGGTTGACGACCTCGACCTGTTCTGGCCCTTGCTGGCCACACATGGCACAGGCCAGTTGATGACGGTGTACAACTCGCTGGTAAGCGGTCCGGCTGCCGGTGGCCATGGTCCGCAGCAGATGGTGGTCATATTGCTCGATAATGGTCGGAGCAAACTGCTTTCGAAGTCGCGGCTGCGCATGGCACTCGGATGCATCAGGTGTGGCGCCTGCCTGAATGTGTGTCCGGTGTACAAAAACATCGGAGGCTACACTTACAACACAACTTATACAGGTCCCATAGGTGCAGTCATCAGCCCGCATCTGGACGACGAAAAGGAAAAGCAAATGCATCTGAGTTTTGCCTCAAGCCTGTGCGGTGCATGCACCCAGGTTTGTCCGGTGAATATCCCGCTTCACCATATGTTGCTGATCAACCGGCAAGAGGCTGTAAATGAAAAGCTTGTGCCTGGTAATGAGCGCTTCCAGTTGAAGCAGGCCTCGTCGATATTGATGAACCGCAAACGTCTGGATATGGCCGGTTCGGGAATGAAAAACAAGGTGCTGCGCTACTTTGCGGCCAAACAATGGGGCGCAAAACGCGAACTGCCATTGTTTGCCAAAAAATCATTCAGCCAGAAGTGGATTGAACAACAGCAGCAAATTGATTGATCACGGCCTCAATTATTTTGCCCTGACCTGCCTATTTTAGTAACCCATCCTTCCGCAACTGCCTGGTAATTAAACGTGAATAACCTTTGAGCCAAGTTTTTAAACCAGCAGGATTTACTGCCTGAGATTGTGTGGTCCAGACCAGATTTTCCTGAGCCAAGTCATAGAGGTTGCTTTCTATCAGATAGGTTTTGTCTGTTACAAGGTAGCCAGGATTGTAAATAATGGGGTAGCGATATAGGTAATAGTCGTAGAAGTTGCCATAAAAAACCAGTTGAGCTGGCGGTGGCGACAAGAAAGGTGGGTTGTAACGCTCCGATGTGAGGACATCCAATAGCGTGATGGTAAAGACTGCATTGCTGCCTGTGGCTTCAATCTCAGCTTTAAAGTATTCTTTTTGAGTAGGTTGAAGTTTTAGGCCAAGTTCAGGTAGCACTTCGTACGATTTTGCAGATTTCAGTCTGAGTTTATGGATGGATTCTGCAACATGATCTTCGATAATTCTTCGAATTTCCTGATTGTCGGTTAGTGCAATTATGAATATCTTGTCATATTCCAGTTCTGCTGCTTCTGGTGCTGTCCAGGACCTCAATATTTTCTGATTGCTGCTGCAGGCATGGGTCAGAATTAACAGAACAGCAAAAATTAACAATCTAAATTTCATAAAGTTAAGCTTAATATCCAATCTGTGAAGGGATGATAATTATGCCACCAAACATGCCAAATTGAGCAAACGGAATGCGACTACTCAGTCCGATCTGTGATCCGCTTCCGGGGCTCCACCACAAGTAGCCTCCTATGTCGGTAACAGGGAAAAACAAGTTCGCTGAAAATTGCACCCCCATGCCCGAATTCACCATCAGTCGGCTGCCAGCCTGAAATCCGACAGCAAATTTTACAATATCTTCAAGCATCGGTTTACGGGGTGCGAGTACCATCAGCCCGATCCTGCTGCCCAAACTGAATGACAAGTTTTCTGAAGTTTCAAAATGCTGACTTGCTCCTACTAGAATGTAGTGCATGTTGATGGCTTCATTCAGGCTGGTTTGCGCATTGTAAAAATCAAGTTTGCCTATTGTTTCCTGCCACAGGTAGGCGATTTCGGCTGTTCGATCCTGGCCAATGTCAGCTGCAATGATTCCCATGGTTGCCCACTGGCCCTCAATTTTTGCTTTGCCACCTGAAACATTAAACCGGTCTCCAAAAAGGTAACCCCCGTTCACATTCAGTGTAATCATCTGAGCATAAGAAACTGAGGAGGAAATGAAGAACAAAAAGAGGAGAAACAGACGATGATGCATTGTCTCAAAGTTGATTTATCAGGTCGTGAAATTAATAGAATATTTGAGAATAAGTCAGATTTTAATTACACCAAAAAAATTGCCCCGCTTTATTTCATACGCTCAGGGTTTTGTTCCAGAAATGCCTTCCAGCCTGAGTAGCTGGTGTTTTCGATTTTTGTTGGTTTGCCCTGAAAGTAGTGACAAACGGCAGCTGCCAGCCCGTCGGTGGCGTCGAGGGCTTCGGGTTTTTGTTCGAACGAGAGCAGGGTTTGCAGCATAGCGGCCACCTGCTCTTTTGAGGCATTGCCATTGCCCGTGATGGATTGTTTGATTTTTTTGGGGGAATACTCAAAAACCGGTATGTCGTGGTTGAGGGCAGCAGCAATGGCCACCCCTTGCGCCCGGCCAAGCTTGAGCATCGACTGTACGTTTTTGCCGTAAAAAGGCGCTTCAATGGCCAGTTCGTCGGGTTTGTACTGTGCAATAAGTTCGGTGGTGCGGTCGAAAATTTTGCGGAGCCTGAGGGCATGGCTGCTGTATTTGTTGAGCCTGAGCACACCCATCACCATTAGCCGGATGCGGTTACCCTGTTGCACAATCAGGCCGTAGCCCATGGTGGTGGTGCCGGGGTCGATGCCAAGGATGATGCGTTCGCTTTCCAAAAAAAATTCCTTATTTAGCCTGATGAATGCAAAGGTACGCAAAAGCGCCAACCGCCTGCTCAGGCTGGGCATCATGCTCTTTACCCTTGTCTTTCTTTACCGGCAGCTGTTGAGCAAAACGGGCATCGAACAGTGGATTGGGATGATCGAAACGCTCATTGCGCCAGGAAATCCCAGAAATATGTTCATGGCTGCTTTGATGTTGCTGGCCCTAAACCTGTGGCTCGAAACCGTCAAATGGCAGTTCATCATGCATCCGCTCGAAAAAGTATCCTTTGGCAATGCGCTGGCCGCAGTGCTTTCGGGTATCTCGGTCAGCCTGTTTTTGCCAAATAGGGTTGGGGATTACCTGGGAAGAATCTTTGTGCTTCGCCAGGCCAAACCTGCCGAAGCAGTGCTGCTCACCATCATCGGCAGTTTTTCGCATCTGCTCATCATTGCCCTGGGCGGCGTCCTGGCTTTGCTGGCGCTTATACCCCGAATAAGTATCCTCAGTTTTTTACCTCTGCCACTGGCTTACCTGAGTGTGCTCAGCGGCCTGGTGATCATCATGGGTTTGTTGTTCCTTGTGTATTTCAACCTGCCTGTGCTCAGGCGCATCTTTACCCGCCGGACGGGCCGGATGCAACGTATCGAGCAGCTGCTGGGCGTGTACGATTTGCTCAGCAACAGGCTGTTGTGGCAGGTGCTGGGACTTTCGGCAGCGAGATATCTGGTGTATTGCACCCAGTTTTTTTTGCTTATCCGGGCGTTTGGGCTGGAAGTGCCCTATCACACCGGCCTTGCCCTGATTGGCCTCACCTATTTGCTTATGACCCTGATACCCACCATTGCCATTTCGGAACTGGGCATACGCGGTTCGGTGGTTGTGGCCGTATTTTCGTTTTATCCGGGCTACGATTCCACAACAGCCGGTATGGCCGTGCTTGCAGCCAGCTCGCTGCTCTGGCTCATCAACCTCGCTTTTCCTGCCCTGATGGGCGCCATTGCCGTAAACCGCCTGAAATTCATCCGCAACGATGATTGAACTGATATACTGGTTGCTGCTGTTCACCCGTATCGCAGCTTTGGCCTATCTGATACTGATGCTGGCCTATCTGGCAGGCTGGCAGCGCCTTTCGGATTACGTCCCGCTCAAAAAAAGCAATCATCCTTTTCTGAGCATCATTGTGGCGATGCGCAACGAAGCCTCCAACCTGCGGCAGCTCATGCAGGCGCTTGCCAATCAGACCTATCCGGCCCACAAGCTGCAAATTGTGCTCTCCGACGATGGCTCCGATGACGATTCTGCCAGTCTGGCGCGAACGCTTGTCCTTGAGTTGGGTATGCCAAATGTACTGGTGGTCGAAAATCAGGCTGCAGGAAAAAAGTCTGCCCTGCAATCGGCATTCCGGCATGCCCGGGGCGAATGGCTGTTGTTTACCGATGCCGATTGCGTCCCGCATCCAGAATGGGCCGAGACCATGCTTGCCGAAGCCATACATCGTGACAAACTCATGGTATTGGGCCCGGTGAAAATTGGCAGAACAACAAGCCTGATCGAAAAGTTTCAGGCTGCCGAAACCAACAGCCTTATGGCTGCAACGGCGGGTTCGGCAGGCATTGGGGTACCTTCGATGGCCAACGGAGCCAATATGCTGATCAGTAGCAAAGTATTGAACGAAGGTGACAGCCATGCCCTGAAACCTCAGTATGCCTCGGGCGACGATATGTTTCGCCTGGAGGCCATACTAAAGCGCTATGGTTCAAAGGCAATCGGCATGGCCATGCATCCCGGAGCTATGGTGGTCACCATGCCCGCACCCGATATGGCCTTGTTTTTCAGGCAACGTATGCGCTGGGTGTCGAAAAGCGGTGGATACAGCCGCCCTGAACTTATCGTGCCGGCACTGATAGTGTTTCTTTTTAATGCGCTGCTGGCCTTCACGCTCTTGTTGTCAACTATTTTTCCGGTTCTTCTGCTGGCTTTTGTGGCATTGGTTGTGCTCAAAACCTTAACCGATCTGCCCCTGGTGTGGCCGGCATTCCGCCTGGCGGGACAAAAAAACCTGCTCGCCTGGTTTGTGGTGTTTCAGTTGGTGTATCCGGTTTATGTGTTTGTTACCGGATTGGCCGGAATGATGGTCAGCGTGAGGTGGAAAGGGAGGGGATAGGTTTCTTGGTACTTGGTACTTGGTACTGGGTACTGGGTACTGGGATTCAATGATTCATGATTCAATGATTCAAAGATTCGAGGGGTGGCGGGAAGTGAGTTACGAGTTAAGAGTTGCGGGATGCGGGAGGTTGTTGTAGTTGTGGGAGTTGTCGTGGTTGTCGTAGTTTTATCCGTGAAAATCAGCCTGATCCGTGTCATCAGCGTTCTATTGTTGAGGATAGAACATTGATTACGCAGATTGAGCAGATGGTCACAGATTAAAAACAGTGCAAATCAGCCAAATCAGTGTGATCTGTGTTCCATTGTTGAGGATAGATAGATTAGGGAGTTCCGGGTTGCGGGTGCTGGGATTCAATGATTCATGATTCAAGGATTCAAAGATTCGAGGGGTGGCGGGAAGTGAGTTACGAGTTAAGAGTTGCGGGATGCGGGAGGTTGTTGTAGTTGTGGGAGTTGTCGTGGTTGTCGTAGTTTTATCCGTGAAAATCAGCCTGATCCGTGTCATCAGCGTTCTATTGTTGAGGATAGAACATTGATTACGCAGATTGAGCAGATGGTCACAGATTAAAAACAGTGCAAATCAGCCAAATCAGTGTGATCTGTGTTCCATTGTTGAGGATAGATAGATTAGGGAGTTCCGGGTTGCGGGTGCTGGGATTCAAAGATTCATGATTCAAGGATTCAAAGATTGGTGAAGGGGGACTAGAGCGACTTTAGCGAAGGGTGAGATATTAGTAACCCTTCGGCCACGAGCATATTTTAGGATGGGGTTGGGTTGCAGATATTTGCGCTTAAAATTTTTGGGATATGATTCGTAAAGAGCGCAAAGACAAAATGTTTTTTTTTGGTTGAGCAGTGGGAGCAAAGTGGTCAAAGTCAAAGGTCGTTTGCAATGGCAAATGGGATGAAGCTTTACACATTTCGTTACTGGGTAAATAAGTATCGTTCAAAGGAGCAGGCAACTGGAGGCTTTGTGCAGTTGAATGGGCCATGTAGCACAAACCTGTTGATTCGTTATCCCAATGGCATTGAGCTTCATGTGCCGTTGTCTACCCCTGTATCGCTGCTCAAATGTTTAATCCGGATGTGATGATATGTTTTCCATTACTTCGGCAAGGTATTTTCTCTACCTTGAGCCAACAGACATGCGTAAAAGTTTCGACGGCTTATGCGGGCTGGTCACAAGCAAGCTTGGCCAAAACCCCATGAGCGGAGATTTGTACATTTTCATTAACAAGCCACGCAACTGCATCAAAATGCTTCGGTGGGAACCCGGAGGGTTCGTACTGTTTTACAAGCGACTCGAGCAAGGCAGGCTGCAACTGCCCAAACAAAGTATAGATGGGGTGAAAACCAGATGCTCGACTATAGCCAGCTGGTGATGATAATCAATGGTATTTCAATGGAAAATGCAAGAAAAAACAAGCGATTTTATCGACATGATTTTGTTGGAAACTAAGGTTTAAGGCGGTCATTTCCAGCAGGTTGATTCTGTAATTTTGCCCTATGGCAAGCACAGAAACAATCACTATTTCCAAAGCAGCACATCAAGCCTTACTGGCCGAGCTCAATATGCTTCGTCAAGAGCTTGCACGGCATAAGGACATGGTATCGGAATATGATGCGATGGTGGTCGAGCCTCAAGCTGCTCAAGCATGAACTTGCCCAGCTCAAGCGTATGCTATTTGGTGCAAAGAGCGAACGGTTTGTGGCTGCCAATCCCAATCAACTAACCCTTTTCGAGCTGCCGGAACCTCAGAAACCGGAGCCCCAGACCCAGCAAATAAACTACACCCGTACAAAAGCCGGGCAAAAGACAAGCAACAACCGCTTCGTCTTGAACTTCCGGCCCATTTGCCACGCAAACAGCAGGTCATCGAACCACAGAACCTTCCTGAGGGCGCCCGCTTCATTGGTAATGCCATCACGGAGGTACTTGAATACGAGCCTGGCAGCATCTATGTCAGGCAGATTGTGCGCCCCAAGTATGTGCTTGGTCAGAACCAGGAACAAACACAGATAGCCATAGCCGAGCTTCCGAGCCTGCCTATCGAGAAAGGTAATGCCGGCGCAAGCATGTTGGCTCACCTGATAGTGAGTAAATACGCAGATCACCTGCCATTTTACCGTCAGGTACAAATGTTCAAACGTCAGAAGCTTCAGTTGTCAGAGTCAACCATCAACGGATGGTTCAGCGCCAGCTGTCAGTTGCTTGAACCGCTATACCATAGCCTTGTGGCAAAAGTTCAATCCTCGGGCTACCTTCAGGCCGATGAAACGCCCATTGCAGTATTGACAAAAGACAAGCCGGGCTCAACACACAAAGGTTACCTCTGGGTGTACCACGATCCGATGGAGCGCCTTGTGGTATTCGACTACCAAGCAGGGCGCGGACGCGAAGGCCCGGAGAAGTTTTTGAAAGACTTTAGCGGAGTGCTTCAAACCGATGGTTATGCAGCATACAACGGATTAAGACTCAAAGGCCATATCTTGCAACTTGCCTGCATGGCACATGCCAGACGCAATTTTGAAAAGGCATTGGATAACGACAGCCAACGGGCTGAAACTGCCCTGTTGCTTATAGGCAAGCTATACCAGATTGAGCGCATGGCAAAAGAGAATCACCTGAACCATGATGAGATAAAATCCTCAGACAGCAACAGGCCCAACCTGTGCTTGAGCAGTTGCATCGGTGGCTCAGTGAGCAACATGCCTGTGTCTTGCCCAAAAGCGCCATTGGCCAGGCCATCACTTACATGTTGACCCTTTGGCCAAGACTGATAAGATACCTCGATGACGGACGATATCAAATGGACAACAACCTGATTGAAAACACCATACGTCCTGTAGCCCTTGGCCGAAAAAACTATCTGTTTGCAGGCTCGCATGAGGGAGCAAAGCGCGCAGCCATGATTTATTCCTTGTTAGCCACTTGCAAACTCAATGAAGTAGAACCTTTTGGCTGGCTCAGCCATACCCTCGAGGTACTTCCAGACCACCCGGCCAACCAACTGTACAAACTACTCCCAATAAAAAATCCAAAATAACAAGCAACACGCTCGTGGCCGAAGGGTTACAGATATTATGGGTAGCGGCAAAATTTGTTGCATGTTGAGGATTTGTTTGAACGAAAATGATGGAACATATTTTGTATGTGTTTGATAATAAAGGTGATATAAAGTATTTTAAGATTTATTAACATTTGTTGGCGGATCTTGGGGGAATTTGTAAATTTAGGGCCTATATACCGCCAAACCAATATGATAGACTCAGGTAGAATCGTATCCAAAGTGCAGGTGGCGACAGGTTTTTTTGATAGCCTTGTGCCCATTGACCATGAAAATGACCTTGAGCAGTCGCACATCTACAGCCTTAGTAGGTGAGTGTGGAGGATTATGGCACATCAATAAACGAGTTAGCGGTAATGGCTAAAAAACAAATTCAAAAGAGGGAGTCACGCCCGGAAAAACATAGATTTTTAGCAAATAGAAATAAAAAATGGACAATAGATTTACGGACATAATTCAGCTCATAAAACAATCACGGAACAACGCATTAAAAGCCGTAAACGCTGAACTGATCAATCTTTATTGGAATATTGGTGAATATATCAGCAATAAAATTGAACATTCAGAATGGGGTGACTCTGTAGTAACAGAATTGGCAAAATTCATAAAAACAAACGAACCAGAATTAAAAGGGTTCTCCGATAAAAACCTTTGGAGAATGAAGCAATTTTATGAAACCTACAAGAACTTTCCAAAACTCTCAACACTGTTGAGAGAAATTAGTTGGTCACATAACTTGGCAATTTTTTCGAGGTGTAAGACTGCCGAAGAAAGAGAATTTTATCTAAAGTTATCAAAACAAGAAAGATATAGTTTCAGAGAACTTGAAAGACAAATTTCAGCAAGCCTTTTCGAGCGGACAATGATTGGAAACTCAAAACTCTCGACAGCGTTGAGAGAAAGTAATCACGAGCTTTCAAACACCTTCAAAGACAGCTATGTATTTGAATTTTTAAACTTACCTGAACTACATAATGAAAGTGATTTGCAACGTGGACTTGTAATACAGATGAAAAATTTCATTCTCGAACTCGGGAAAGAATTTTTGTTCGTAGCAGAGGAATATAAGTTGCAAGTAGGTAACAGCGATTTTTACATTGATTTGCTTTTCTACCACCGAGGGTTGCAATGTTTAGTGGCATTCGAACTAAAAGCTGATAAATTTAAGCCAGAACATCTGGGCCAGCTAAACTTTTACCTGGAAGCACTGGACAGAGACGTTAAAAAAGCCAAACGAAAATCCGAGCATTGGAGTTTTATTATGTAAGGACAAAGACTGTGAAGTAGTAGAATATGCTTTAAGCAGAAGCCTTTCACCGACAATGGTTTCAGAATATAAAACGCAGCTACCCGACAAGAAACTTTTACAACAAAAACTACACGAACTGTTTGACAATGATAAGGAAGATAAATATAGCCAATAATGCCAACAACCGCTTGCCCAAAGCAGCGATTCAGTGGTTAAATCAAGAGCAGCGGTTATCTCAACATTTGTGCTTGGTTGACAATGAAGCATTCCGAATTTGCAAACCGCGGCAACACGCAACACGTTATTCATTAATGAAATAAGATATTGATACTACTGCCAGTTTGCTACTTAAAGATAGAAAAAAGAAAGCGAATTAATGTACAACCGACGCACAAAACAGCCTGTATGCATAGCACACAAACAGACACAAGACCTGAGTTTGCGAAAGATTTGTTTATTACAGTTGCCCCATCGAAATAATATAAATTTGTGATTAATAATTTGGATAAAATATGAAAATTCCGCTGAACCAATTTGAGCAATACATTGATGAAACCATACTTAAGCGTGGTTTACAGTACTTTAAAAATGGGCAAGTAAACGAACCCGAAGAAATAAGCCCTGGCGAGTATGTGGCTATTGTCGAGGGTACCCAGGATTATACAGTTCAACTTATCCTCAAAAACGGAATTATTACCGAGCATGATTGCGATTGCCCCTACGATATGGGGCCTGTTTGCAAGCATATAGCTGCTGTTATTTTTTACCTGCAACAAGATGAGTTGGAATTGAATAAAAAGACGAAAAGAACCAAAAAAAAGCAATCTGTTAAACCTGCAAAGCCTAAAATAGTTGCTCAGCAGGTTGACGAATTGCTTGAAAAAGCAAGCCATGATGAATTAAAAGAATTTGTGCGCGAAATGGCCTCAACAGACCCTCATTTCAGGAATTTGTTTTTATCTTATTTTGTACAACACAATTCCGATGAATCGAAAGAACTGTACGTTAAGCAGGTAAAAACAATCCTTAAATCGGCTTCCGACAGGTATGGTTTTATCGACTGGTCGGCATCAAGGGTTGTAGGAATTGCCGTTGACAACCTATTGGAGACGGCACAAAAACAGATCATCAAACTCAATTATAAAAGTGCTTTTTTTATTTGTACTGCCGTGATGGAGCAAATGACAGAAGCTCTTCAGTATTCGGATGACAGCAATGGTGATATCGGCGGAAGTATTGATACCGCTTATCAAATGCTTTATACTATCGCACAGGAAAAGTTATCTGAAGAAATCAGAAAACTAATTATTGAATATTGTTTTAGCTCTTTTGACAAAGAAATTTATTCAGGCTGGGATTGGCATATTGGTATTTTGCGAATTGCTGCACTACTTTTGAAAACTGAAGACGAAACTGAGCGAATTTTTGCACTAATAGAAAAAGTTCAAAGTTCCGATTACGCGAAGGAAGAAGCCCAAACTATAAAGTACGATATATTGCTTAAAACCAAAGGAGAAAATGCCGCAGAAAAATATCTGGAACAAAATATTACAAATCCAAATTTAAGACGGGAAGCTATTCAAAAATCACTCCAAAAGAAAAATTATGATAAAGCCATTTCTTTAGCCAAGGACGGAATAAATCATGATTCTAAAGATAAACCTGGATTAGCAAAAGAATGGTACGACTGGTTATTAAAAATAGCACAAGCCCAAAACGACTCCGACAAAATTATTGAATACGCTCGTCTGTTATTTATTGACAATTTCAGGCATGAGCAGGATTATTACCAAATACTCAAACAGCATGTACAACCTGAAAAATGGATTGGATTTGTAGAAGATGTTATTCATGATATTACAACAACAAAACGATGGATAGATACCAATTTGATTGCAAAAATTTTCATAAACGAACAATGGTGGGACAGACTTTTTGAATTGGTCAGAAAAACCCCCGATTTAAACACAATTGAATATTACGAAAAGTATCTGGCAAAAGATTATGCGAATGAATTAGTTGAAATATACGCAAAAGGAGTTCAAAAATACTTGGAAGACAATATGGGTAGAAACCATTACCAAAATGCTTGCAGATACATCCGCAAGATTATAAAACTGGGAGCAAGAGACAAAGCAAATTCAGTTATTTCATACTTGAGAACGGAATATCCTAAAAGGAAAGCATTAATGGAGGAACTGGATAAAGTATAAGCTATTTATGCATACGCAATTGGATGCAAATTTTCAATTACTCAAAAAAATGTATTTGTATGGGAATTCATTAATTTCATTTCGAACGAGCCAAAATTAAAATCAAAAAGCGCAAAAGAGCCAACAAAGGCAACGAAAGGTAGTCAACAACGAAGTAGTAAATTGAAAGACAAAATGACAGAAAAAAATTTACACCGAACGGCTAACATATTGCATAATGCATTGGGGCTTAGTGTTTATAAACGTCCAGACCCGCATCGGCGTTCGTGCGTGCTGTTAGGAACATGGCATGCAATACCAAACTATTAATACAAGCAACCGTTACCAACAAAATGCAATAAATAGTAAAGGAACAATACCAAACTAAATTGAAAAATATGAAAAAGTTAAGTTTACTGTCAGCATTTGCAATTGCAACCAGCGTTATGCTAACGAATTGCAAAAAGGAAGAAAAGAAGGTTGAACTACCAACCATCAGCACGCATGCAGTAACAGAGATTACTGCCACTACGGCTAAAAGCGGTGGTAATGTTACAAACGATGGCGGCGGCGCGATAACCTCACGGGGTATTGTATGGAGCACATCACAAACGCCAACCATTGAGCTACATGCCGGTATCACCAATGAAGGAGGAGGAACAGGCCTTTTTCAAAGTCTCTTAACTGGCCTCTCGCAAAATACGGTTTATTACGTCAGGGCATACGCAACCAATAGTGCGGGAACTGCTTATGGCAGCCAGGTACAGTTTACAACGGAAACATCCGGCAGTGCGCCTGAAGTAGCCTTCAGTGCTATACCCACTTCCGGTTTAGCCCCGCTGACGGTGAACTTTACCGATCAAAGCAGCAACTATCCCACCAGCTGGTTATGGGAGTTTGGCGACGGAACCACAAGTACACAACAAAATCCATCAAAAACCTATCAGAATGCCGGCAGCTACAATGTGAAACTTACAGCTTCAAATGCGCATGGGTCGAACAGTCACACGAAAAATAATTACATCACAGTGAGTGCTGCAGGCAGCGCACCTGTTGCCGCCTTTACAGGTAACCCAACCAGCGGCACAGCCCCCTTAACCGTAACCTTCACCGACCAGAGCAGCAACAATCCCACAAGCTGGTTATGGGAGTTTGGCGACGGAACCACAAGTACACAACAAAATCCATCAAAAACCTATCAGAATGCCGGCAGCTACAACGTAAAGCTTACAGCTTCAAATGCGCATGGCTCGAACAGCCACACGAAAGATGGTTACATTATGGTGACTGCGGGTGGTGGCGGCGGCACCGGCCAGCCCTGTCCGGAAACCCCTACGGTTACTGACATTGACGGTAATGTTTACAACACTGTGCTCATTGGCAACCAGTGCTGGATGAAAGAAAACCTGAGAACCACCAAATACCGCAACAATGCGATTATCGAATATCACGGCTCAGATAACAGTGCATGGTCGAACAACACCACCGGAGCTTATGACTGGTATAACAACGACAGCATCTGGAAAAACAGCTATGGCGCGCTTTATAACTGGTATGCAGTAAACAACACCAATGGACTTTGCCCTGCTGGCTGGCATGTGCCAAGCGATGCCGAATGGACGCAATTGGTTGATTATGTGGTGGCACAGGGTTTTCCAAACAGCAATGTAACGAATGGCGCCGGCAACGCACTCAAATCCTGCCGGCAGGTAAACTCACCCCTGGGTGGGGTTTGCAACACTACGGTTCATCCCCGTTGGGATTTCGGCACCCACCACGGTTTTGATGAGTTTGGATTTTCGTAACCCTTCGGCCACGAGCATATTTTAGGATGGGGTTGGGTTGCAGATATTTGCGCTTAAAATTTTTGGGATATGATTCGTAAAGAGCGCAAAGACAAAATGTTTTTTTTGGTTGAGCAGTGGGAGCAAAGTGGTCAAAGTCAAAGGTCGTTTGCAATGGCAAATGGGATGAAGCTTTACACATTTCGTTACTGGGTAAATAAGTATCGTTCAAAGGAGCAGGCAACTGGAGGCTTTGTGCAGTTGAATGGGCCATGTAGCACAAACCTGTTGATTCGTTATCCCAATGGCATTGAGCTACATGTGCCGTTGTCTACCCCTGTATCGCTGCTCAAATGTTTAATCCGGATGTGATGATATGTTTTCCATTACTTCGGCAAGGTATTTTCTCTACCTTGAGCCAACAGACATGCGTAAAAGTTTCGACGGCTTATGCGGGCTGGTCACAAGCAAGCTTGGCCAAAACCCCATGAGCGGAGATTTGTACATTTTCATTAACAAGCCACGCAACTGCATCAAAATGCTTCGGTGGGAACCCGGAGGGTTCGTACTGTTTTACAAGCGACTCGAGCAAGGCAGGCTGCAACTGCCCAAACAAAGTATGGATGGGGTGAAAAACCAGATGCTCGACTATAGCCAGCTGGTGATGATAATCAATGGTATTTCAATGGAAAATGCAAGAAAAAACAAGCGATTTTATCGACATGATTTTGTTGGAAACTAAGGTTTAAGGCGGTCATTTCCAGCAGGTTGATTCTGTAATTTTGCCCTATGGCAAGCACAGAAACAATCACTATTTCCAAAGCAGCACATCAAGCCTTACTGGCCGAGCTCAATATGCTTCGTCAAGAGCTTGCACGGCATAAGGACATGGTATCGGAATATGATGCGCTGGTGGTCGAGCTCAAGCTGCTCAAGCATGAACTTGCCCAGCTCAAGCGTATGCTATTTGGTGCAAAGAGCGAACGGTTTGTGGCTGCCAATCCCAATCAACTAACCCTTTTCGAGCTGCCGGAACCTCAGAAACCGGAGCCCCAGACCCAGCAAATAAACTACACCCGTACAAAAGCCGGGCAAAAAGACAAGCAACAACCGCTTCGTCTTGAACTTCCGGCCCATTTGCCACGCAAACAGCAGGTCATCGAACCACAGAACCTTCCTGAGGGCGCCCGCTTCATTGGTAATGCCATCACGGAGGTACTTGAATACGAGCCTGGCAGCATCTATGTCAGGCAGATTGTGCGCCCCAAGTATGTGCTTGGTCAGAACCAGGAACAAACACAGATAGCCATAGCCGAGCTTCCGAGCCTGCCTATCGAGAAAGGTAATGCCGGCGCAAGCATGTTGGCTCACCTGATAGTGAGTAAATACGCAGATCACCTGCCATTTTACCGTCAGGTACAAATGTTCAAACGTCAGAAGCTTCAGTTGTCAGAGTCAACCATCAACGGATGGTTCAGCGCCAGCTGTCAGTTGCTTGAACCGCTATACCATAGCCTTGTGGCAAAAGTTCAATCCTCGGGCTACCTTCAGGCCGATGAAACGCCCATTGCAGTATTGACAAAAGACAAGCCGGGCTCAACACACAAAGGTTACCTCTGGGTGTACCACGATCCGATGGAGCGCCTTGTGGTATTCGACTACCAAGCAGGGCGCGGACGCGAAGGCCCGGAGAAGTTTTTGAAAGACTTTAGCGGAGTGCTTCAAACCGATGGTTATGCAGCATACAACGGATTAAGACTCAAAGGCCATATCTTGCAACTTGCCTGCATGGCACATGCCAGACGCAATTTTGAAAAGGCATTGGATAACGACAGCCAACGGGCTGAAACTGCCCTGTTGCTTATAGGCAAGCTATACCAGATTGAGCGCATGGCAAAAGAGAATCACCTGAACCATGATGAGATAAAAATCCTCAGACAGCAACAGGCCCAACCTGTGCTTGAGCAGTTGCATCGGTGGCTCAGTGAGCAACATGCCTGTGTCTTGCCCAAAAGCGCCATTGGCCAGGCCATCACTTACATGTTGACCCTTTGGCCAAGACTGATAAGATACCTCGATGACGGACGATATCAAATGGACAACAACCTGATTGAAAACACCATACGTCCTGTAGCCCTTGGCCGAAAAAACTATCTGTTTGCAGGCTCGCATGAGGGAGCAAAGCGCGCAGCCATGATTTATTCCTTGTTAGCCACTTGCAAACTCAATGAAGTAGAACCTTTTGGCTGGCTCAGCCATACCCTCGAGGTACTTCCAGACCACCCGGCCAACCAACTGTACAAACTACTCCCAATAAAAAATCCAAAATAACAAGCAACACGCTCGTGGCCGAAGGGTTACGGATTTTCTACTTTTCCTGGCGGCGGCCGTGGCTTCGGTGGGTCGTTTTACAGCATTGCTAACATCGGTTATTATTGGTCGTCCACAGAGTCCTCATCGACAACCGCGTGGTTCCGTGGCATGTATCGCAACTACGGACACGTGGAACGCGACTACACCAGTAAGGGTGGCGGGTTCAGTGTGCGCTGCATACGGGATTAGGCTGTTTGTATATTCAGGCACAGGTGAAGTGCCCCCAGCAAAGGTAAATCCTCTTTCGTGTTTGATACCTTCGTTTCTCAAAATCAAAGTGGTTGTGAAAAAATCAGGGGCTGAAAACCGTGAAATCAAATTCCGGTTTTCAGCCCCTGGAGGAGCCTTATAAGTGATGGTGCTTATTTCAGGCCGCTCAGTTTGAGGAAGTGTTCGATGGAGGGTTCCTGTCCGCGGAAGCGCACATAGGCATCCATGCCTTCCCACTTGCCGTTTTCGGCCAGGATGTATTTGCGGAAGCGCTCAGCCAGGTCTTTGTTGAAAAGGTCGCCCGATTCTTTGAAAGCCATGAAGGCATCGGCATCGAGCACGCCAGCCCAGCGGTACACATAGTAACCGGCGGCATAACCTGTGCTGTGGATGTGGCCGAAATTGGTGGTCCGGTAGCGGGGATAAATCTGTTCAATGAGTCCGATGCGGTCCATGCTGGCTTTTTCGAAGGCATTCACGTCGGTATTTTCGTCCACATCCATGGTGTGCCAGTCCATGTCGAGGATGGCGGCAGCCACATATTCCGTGTTTGCAAAGCCCTGGTTAAAGGCGGAGGCGTTGATAAGCTTATCAATCAGATAATCAGGCATGGGTTCGCCGGTTTGGTAGTGAAAGGCGTACATTTTGATGAATTCCGGATTGGCGGCCCAGTTTTCGAGGATTTGTGAGGGCAGTTCCACAAAGTCGCGTGGTACCGAGCGGCTGGTACGGTTGTATTTGCCTTCGGCAAAGAGGTTGTGCAGGGCATGGCCAAACTCATGGAAATAGGTGCGCACTTCTTCGAAGCTGAGCAGGGCAGGCTGGTCGCCAACCGGGCGGGTAAAGTTCATGACGATGGTAACCACCGGGCTGATTCTGTTGCCTTGTTCGTCCCATGAAGCATTGCGGTAGGTGCCGCACCAGGCGCCACTGCGCTTCGACGGACGCGGATGGGGGTCGATGTAGAGTACACCCTGGTGGCTGCCATCGCGGTTGAGCACTTCGTAGGCTTCCACTTCGGGATGATACACCGGCAGGTCTGTCCTTTTGACAAATTTGAGGCCAAAGAGTTTTTCGGCCAGCAGGAAATTACCCTGTTTTACCTTTTCGATGGGGAAGTACGGACGCAGCTCATCTTCGTTGAGGTCGTATTTTTCTTTTCTCACTTTTTCGGCATAATACCACCAGTCCCAGGATGCCAGGGTGAAATCGCCGCCTTCGCGACGAATGATTTCCTGCATTTCGTCGCGCTCGGCTTTGGCCCTTTCAAGCGAAGGTTCCCAGATTTTATAAAGGAATTCGTACACGTTGCCGGGTGTTTGCGCCATCTGGTCCGAGATAAAATATTCGGCATAGTTGTCATAACCCAGCATCCTGGCCATTTGTTTTCTGAGTTGCATCAGCTCGATGAAAGGGGCCTTGTTGTCGTGTTCGTTGTTGTTGTCGCCGCGGTTCACATAGGCCATATAGATTTTCTCGCGCAGGTCGCGCTTTTCCGAGAATTGCAGGAAAGGTATCCAGGATGGTTTGGCCAGGGTGAACACCCATTTGCCTTCCATTCCCTGCTGCTTGGCTTCGGCAGCAGCAGCGGAACGCACATCTTCAGGCAGTCCGGCAAGATCGGCTTCGTCTTCAATCACCAGTTTAAAGGCGTTGTTCTCGGCCAGCAGGTTTTCGCCAAGCCTGAGCGAGAGCATCGACATCTGCTGGTTGAGCTTTTTGAGCACTTCGCGCTGGTCTTCGGGCAGGGCAGCGCCATTGCGGGCAAAATCGTCGTAAATCTTTTCCACAAGCCTCATCTGCTCCAGATCGAGACCCAGATTTGCCCGGTTTTCGTACACTGCTTTGATACGTTCGAACAGCTGCTGATTAAAACGGATATCGTTGTAGTGTGCTGTAAGCATGGGTGTTACACTACGGGCAATTTCCTGCAGGCGGGCGTTGGTATGTGCCCCGCGCAAGCCCCCAAAAATAGCATTGACCTGTCCGAGTTGTCTGCCAGCCCGGTCGAAGGCCAGTATGGTATTGTTAAAATCGGGCTTGGCCGGGTTCGAAACTATGGCTTCGATCTCCGATTTGTGCTGCCTGATGGCCACTTCGAAGGCCGGAAGGTAGTGTTCGTTATCAATTTTGTCGAAGGGAGGAACACCAAATGGGGTGTCGAATGCCCTCAGCAGCGGGTTGGCCTGAGCTTCCGGACTCGCCGGAACGGCTTTTTTACTTTTTTTCTGAGCGTGTCCGATGGTTGGAAGCATAATGCACAAAAGCATGATAATGAGAAGGTTTCTTTTCATAAAACAAAAAATTGGCTATTCATTCTATTTTTTCGTAAAAATAGATGAAACATCTAATTGCCAATCTTTCTGGCAGTTATGGAGGATATAAAAAAAGTTAACGGGAAGGGAAGGGTTGTCTTCGTTGTCGTGGTTAATTAGTTAAAGGGTTACAATGGCGGATGGCGAGTCCCGGGTTGCGGGTTGCGGGAGGTGGACGGTGGTTGTCATTGTTGTCGTTGTTGTCACGGTTGTCACATGGATGTTACCGTGAAAATCAGCGTGATCAATGTTATCTGCGTTCCATTATTAGAGGATAGAACACAGATAACGCAGATTGAACAGATGGTCACAGATTAGAAACAGCGAAAATCAGCCAAATCAGTGTGATCTGTGTTTCATTTAGAATAGAACACAGATTGAACAGATGATCACAGATATGAAATAGCGCCGCCTAAAGATTTTCGATCTGTTCCGAGGATTTTTTGAGCTTTGAGCGAACCTCCTTTGCTTCCGGCGTGCAACGATTTTTCAGCAGCATGCACAACCAGTGCCCCTTGTGTTTCGCCTCAGGTGTGCAATTTTTTGCCTGTGTGTGCAGGTCGGTCGCCCGGGGATCATCGGATTTGCGGGCTTTCTTAGTCTCTGACCCAGAAATACGACATGCCTTTTTGGTTGTCATCGTAGGTAACCACATCTTTCTCCTTCCTGAGCTGGGTGTAGTTGATCATGGCAAAGTCGCCCAGACACGATAAGGTGTGGAGCAGCAGGGCAAAGGCCAGTGCCAGCTGCCACAAGGGATTTGCGATTAAAAACACCCCGATTACCAGCATTACCGAAATAACAACAAAGGGCGTAAGTGCCACAATATAAAATGGTTGCCGGCTAATCACAAACCTATCGGCCAGTGCAGCCACATAGAATTTCTTCCAGTTGATGATATAACTCACCCTGGGCGCACCGGCATATTTGTAAGCCAGCGCATGCAGCCATTCGTGCACCGGAATGAGCAGCAGCAAAACAAGTAAGGCCGGCAGCACAGCCCTGGCAATCAGGTCGAAGTCGGCCTTAGCCTCCAGCATAAGCATGGTGGCAAGCGCAGCCAGCAGCAAAACATTGATGACAGTGGCAGCTATCCAGATTTTAATGAACAAACCGCGTTGCCTGACGTACTGCAGCAGAAATGGCGTCAGGTTGTCGTGCCTTAGCTCGTCGGCCAGACGGTAGCCCAATCCGGGCAGGTCTTCGGGCAAGACCGGTTTTTTGCCTTTCATCACTGTTTTTTACGCTTTTGAAGTTGAATCAAAGGTCGAAAATGCTTATTGGAAGCCGGACAAACAAACTCACAGTCTTTTTGTCGTTTTGATAAACAGGCGCATACAGTCCTTTAAAGTAATGCTGGTCTGCCAGGTTTCCTGCTTTTTCGGGGGATTCGTTGCCCGAAGTAATCACAAGTACAAAATCGGCCTGCCTGTTGCGCAATCCGCCGGCCACAGGCCAGGCTTTCACGGGTTTCGACATCTCGCCCAGATGCAGCACCGGAAGGTTGCGCAGGTTCCATTTAACGGGAAAATAGGGCAGTGCAGCCTGATAGTTTTCGCTGACGATCACCCCTTTGGTGGCCCCAAGGTAATTGGAAACATGCGTATGCAACATGCGATCGGAGGTATTTTCCACATATACCACAGCTCCTGCAGGCACCTGTCGGGCGGCCAGGGCCACCGCACGTGCCACGGGCTGATCGTGGCTGAGCGCCTGCCCGTAAAGCAAAAGCAGGGAAATGCTTGTCACTATTGCTACCATCCTGCTCAGCCATCGCATCCACAACTGCGTCTCAAAGCCCGCCAGCAGCACCAGCAATGCCAGAAACCACATCAGTCCGGTGCGTTGGCTCACCACACCGGCAAGTGCGTTGCCATCGGGCAAAACAAACAATGCCAGGCTGAGCATGAAAAGCGCTACCCCCGCAACAATGCTGGTCGTGCTTAGCCTGCCCCTGAGAACTTCGAAAACCGCAAGCAAAAACCTGAGTACCAACAGCCCGAAAAGCCATTGGGTGTAGATGTTGGCTTTGCCATATTCCAAACCTTTGGCCGGCTGAACCTCATAGATGATGCGCCAGAGCGCAGCCGTCCGAAGCCTCTGGCTTTCGCCACCGGAAAATTGCCCATTGGCAACAAGATAAATCGCAGGCAGGATGGGGAGTAACCATATAACGAGGAGTATCCATAATGGATAGGCCGTTGCACCTATGCTTTTCGGACGAATAATATGAACAAACAGAATAAGCCCGGAAAACACGGCATACCAGGCAAATACATACAGGTGAGCAAGGAGCGAAAGCAAACCGGAAACAAGGATCAGAACCGGCAGCAGGCGGAATTTATCTCCCTGCAAAAGCCTGATCCAAAGTCCGAGGCCGTAGAGGGCAACAACCATTCCCAGCAGGAAATTGTAGAAACCCATGAAGAACAGAAAGCCATACACAAAAGGAAAAACCATCAGCACAAGTTCTTCTGAAGCACACCTGCAGGCGTTCAGCAGGTGGCGAAATGCCAGGGGGAATAAGCCCACCACCAGGCTGAGCAGAATTTTTTCGGCCAGCTGGGCCGGCATGCCGGCGGCCATCAGTGCAGCCAGCAGCAGGTGTGCCAGCATATTGGGCTGCAGCGCGGGATTGACGACATAGAAATCAGCCACGTAGGGATTGGACCGCCATAGTTCGAGCAGCAGGCGGGCATTGTGCAGATGGGCCGGACCGTCCACCGTGAGAAAGGGGGTAAAAAGCCAGATGGGTATCAGGTGAATGGTCCACATGAGCCAGAACAAAGTCGCGTCGGGCCTGTTGAGCAGCAATCGGAATTTGTTTTGCAGATCCATGAACAGGGCATTTTTGCCGGCAAAGATAGGCTTATGCCGGGCTGGCTGCATCAGAACAAAAACCGGCAATTTGGCGGCCGAAGTTGCGGTGTGTATAAGAGAGCGGTTTAACTTAGCACAAAAAAAGATGGATTTTGTTTCGTTTGTTGCATCGCGCTACAGCGTACGCAGTTACGACCCTGCCCGTCCGGTTGACGAACCCACATTGCAGCGTATTCTGGAGGCCGGTCGCATGGCGCCTTCGGCAGCCAACCGACAGCCATGGAAGATGGTGGTGGTGTGCAGCAAAGCATTGCTGACGCAGCTGCACCGTGCTTACAAGGCGCCCTGGTTTGCACAGGCTCCTGTGGTGCTTGTGGTCAAAGGATCAAGGCACGAGGCCTGGGTGAGGCAATACGACGGCTGGAACAGCCTCGAAACCGACCTTGCCATACTGATGGATCATCTGGTGCTTGCAGCCCAGGCCGAAGGACTGGCCACCTGCTGGATATCGGCTTTCGATCCCGCTGTGCTTTCCGGGGTCCTAAGGATTCAGCAAGGCGAGGAGGTGTTTGCCATCACACCTCTGGGCTATCCTGTGGCCGGTGAGATAGCCACCCGACCCAAGCAACGCAAGCCCCTGGAGGAAGTAGTAGAATGGCTATGAGCAGCAGTAAAAGCGAACTGGCAGCGCTTTTCGCGCGTCCGTTTGGCAATCACGAAAAGAAAGCCATAGCCGCTGCTGTCGTTCAGCAACCCGAGCAGATCGGACGCCTGCTCGACGCCATCAGCACTGCGCCGCCCCGCGAAGCTGCCCGCATGGCCTGGGTTGTCGAGGAAATATCGGCCAACCGGCCAGAAGCGCTGGAGGATTTTACCGATGCCATAATTGCGCTGGTTCTCACAAACGGGCACCAGGCTGTACTGCGCAATATGCTCAAGGTGCTGCTACTTTATCGTACCAACGAAACCTTTGCAATGGCCCTGTTCGACCGCTGCCTGCAGCTGGCTTCGGCAAAGGAAAACGAGGTGGCCGTGCGATGCAATGCGCTCAGCCTTGCGCACCATATCGCCATGCAACATCCCGGACTTGAGCATGAAGTGTTTGTGCTGGCCGATAACCTCCGGCACGAGGGTAGTGCCGGATTTCGCGCCAGAACGCGGATGTTGATGGAGGAAATGAAAAGTAAAGCAATCAAGAAGCATGGTTTATTATTTTTTATGCGAAAGTGAACTGTCTCCTTTAATTAGCCGGTTCCACAAAAAACGCAACAGCCAGACCCATGGGATCTGGCTGCGCGGTTCATCCGGGTTTTACAAAACGCCTAGGGATTTATTTCGAGGCCATCTTTTACGATCAGGAGTTCGTTCATGATGTGGCGGGCGCCGGCAAATTTGTCCACAATCAGCAGCACATAGCGGATATCCACACTGATGGTGCGTTGCAGTTCGGCTTCGTAGGCAATATCGCCGCTCATGGCTTCCCAGTTGCCATCGAAGGCCAGACCAATCAGCCTTCCCTGGGCATCGAGCACGGGGCTTCCGGAGTTGCCACCGGTGATGTCGTGGTTGGTCAGGAAGTTGACGGTCATGCTGCCATCGGGATTGCCATACATGCCATAATCGCCATTGAGGATCATGGTTTTAAGCTTTTCGGGCACCTCGAATTCCCATGTGCTGGGGTCTTCTTTTTCGAGTATGCCTTTGGTGGTGGTCACATAGTTATAGTGCACAGCATCGGCCGGAAAGTAATCCTGTACGGTGCCGTAGGTGAGGCGCATGGTGCGGTTGGCATTGGGGTAAAATGTACGCTCGGGGTACATGGCCATCAGGCCGGCCACAAACAGGCGGTTGCCGGTCCGGAGGGCATTGTTTGGTTCGGCCATGGCTTTTTGCAGGTTTTGGTTCACCTCGTTGAATGCTTTGGCCAGGGCAAAGGCGGGGTCGTTGGCGATGGCTTTGGCCGAGGGTTTGGACAGCAGAGCCTCCGCTTTTTCGGCGGTAGCAAAAGCCGAACGGGCAAACACCGCTTCGGCCAGGGCGTGGAAGTTTTGCTTGTGGCGGCTGGCCAGGCTGGTCAGCAAAGCCGGATGAAATTCGGCCGGCACGTCCTGGTAATACATCTCGAGCATGCGGGCCAGCATGTTTTTCTCCACTTGCAGGTCATAGTTTTTGTATGCAGCCTCCAGGCCTTGCCGCAGGCGCTGGATCTCTCTGGCAATTGCATCGTTGTCGGGAGTTTTTGCACCCAGCAGTTCCTGCAGGCGGCCGAAGCGGTTGGCGATGTTCAGGATTTCTGAACCCGACATGATGGCTTCGACCATGTACCAGCGTGCAAGGTTGTAATTGGCCATTTGTCCGTAGGCCTGTTCGATCATGGGCAGGGCTTGTCCGAACTGTGCCTGCCATTCCGGGTTGGAAGCCATCCTGGCTTTGAAATCGGCTTCAATGGCCAGCTTTTTGTCAATCACATTGAGGCGCTTCAGGCCGCGGGTCTGGCCGATGAAGTACTTCCAATAGTTCGAAACACCGGCATATTTGCTGGCATACTGCAGCCTAACTTTAGGCGAGGCCTCCATGCCTTCGTCCATGATGCGCAGCTTTTCGGCCCTGATTTTCACGCGGGTAGGGTTGGTTTCTTCGATGGCCATGCGCACACCCCACGATGTGAGGTAGCGGTCGGTGCTGCCAGGGTTGCCCATGATCATGGCGAAGTCGTCTTTTTTCACCCCGTCGACCGCGATCGGCAGGAAATGTCTGGGTTTGTAAGGCTTGTTGTCTTTGCTGTAAGCGGCAGGCTTGTTGTCGGCACCTGCGTACACCCTGAAAATGGCAAAGTCGCCCGTATGGCGGGGCCACATCCAGTTGTCGGTGTCGGCACCGAACTTGCCAATCGATTCAGGAGGGGTGCCTACCAGGCGTACGTCGCGAAACACCTCATAAACAAGCAGATAGTATGCATTGCCTTCGAAAAATTCGCTGACAGAAGCTGTGTAGTGTGTGCCTTCGGTGGCAGCCTTTTCGATGGCAGTGCTGTTTTTGCGCACCAGCTCGGCCCTTTCTCCGGCAGGTGTGGAAGAGGAGATGCCCTGGAGCACCTTATCTGTCACATCCTCCATGCGGATTACGAAAGTTACGGTCAGTCCGTTGATGGGGATCTCATCTTCGAATGAGTTTGCCCAGAAACCATTGCGGAGGTAGTCGTTTTCCACAGTGCTCACGCTTTGAATGGCGCCATAGCCACAATGGTGGTTGGTGAGGATGAGGCCTTTGTCGGAGATGACCTCACCGGTGCAACCGCGGCCAAAGATGACGATGGCATCCTTGAGGCTGGGCAGGGTTTCGCTGTAGATCTGTTCGGCCGACAGTTTCAGGCCAAGCCTTTGCATCTCGGCCATGTTGAGCTTTTCGATCAGTTTGGGAATCCACATGCCCTCGTCGGCCTTTGCCTGCATGGCCATAAGACCCAGGGCCAGCAAAAAGAAGGAGATAAAACGTTTCATGCCTAAGTGTTTGAATAGATGAGGGCAAAGCTATGCAAAAGCCCCGGAACTGCTTGTGCTGGCCAGCCAACGGCAAACATGGGTTGATTTACGGAAAAGAAAAGGGCCGGAGCGAGATTGGTCGCCACGGCCCTGAATCTTATGATTTTCAGGTTTTCCGGCTGTTTTGGTTTTCCGGAAACCCTTTTCTGGTGCTATTATCCCAGGGTAGCCACCATCACTGCTTTGATGGTATGCATGCGGTTTTCGGCCTGATCGAATACTAGGGAGTGTTCCGATTCGAATACATCGTCGGTAACTTCCATGGCTTCCAGACCGAATTTCTGGTAAATCTGCTCGCCGATAACGGTTTCGCGGTTGTGGAACGAGGGCAGGCAGTGCAGGAATTTCACTTTCGGATTGCCTGTTTTTTCCACCATTTCCTTATTCACCTGGTAAGGCCTGAGCAGTTTGATGCGTTCTTCCCACACATGATCGGGTTCGCCCATCGACACCCAAACGTCGGTGTAGAGGAAGTCCACACCTTTCACGCCTTCGTCCACACTTTCGGTGAGGGTGATCCGGGCGCCTGTGCTTGCTGCAATTTCGCGGCATTTGGCCACCAGTTCTTCATTTGGCCACACCTGTCGGGGTGCCACCGCGCGGAAGTCCATACCCATCTTGGCAGCGCCAACCATGAGCGAGTTGCCCATGTTGTTGCGTGCGTCGCCACAGTAGGCAAAGCTGATTTGATGCAGGGGCTTGTCGCTGTGCTCCATCATGGTGAGCAGGTCGGCCAGGATCTGAGTGGGGTGAAACTCGTTGGTGAGTCCGTTCCACACCGGCACACCGGCATATCTGGCCAGCTCTTCCACAATATCCTGCCCAAATCCGCGGTATTCGATGCCGTCGTAGAGTCGGCCAAGCACGCGGGCAGTGTCTTTCATCGATTCTTTCTTACCGATTTGCGAGCCTGAAGGACCAAGGTAGGTTACATGTGCTCCCTGGTCGAAAGCTGCCACCTCGAAAGCACAACGGGTGCGGGTGCTGTCTTTCTCAAAAATCAGGGCGATGTTCTTGCCCTTAAGGCGCTGCTGCTCGGTGCCCGAATATTTGGCCTTTTTCAGATCGACCGACAAATCGAGCAGAAATTTAATCTCGGCAGGAGTGAAATCGAGCAGTTTCAGGAAACTGCGGTTGCGAAGGTTGAATGCCATATGTTTGATTTTTTGTGTGTTGAATGTCTTAAAACTTCCTATGCCGGCAAAGGTAGCCAAGTTTTGTTAAAAAATTCACATATTTGGCTCATCAGCCCGATTTTGCAAGCTTATATGTTCGAAATCGAACAGTTTTGCAGTTTTTTGTGAAACAAAACTGAAGTTTATCACTTTCTTCAGGCTTGTGATAATACCAGATGCAGGATCAAACAACCTAACCGAGCGGTTTTTCCAGCCAGCCGTTTTTCGTGAAAACCACCACTGATCGGTAACCTGCCTGTCGAACTGCCCGGATGGCAGTATCGAACTCGGCCTGAAGCTCTTCGGGCAGGTGGGCGTCGGAGCTGATGACCACCGGTATGCCGAGCCGGTACATTTCGCTGATCAGCCAGGGCGAGGGATAGAGGCTGTCCGACCGTTTTTTGTAAAGGCCCCGCGTGTTCACCTCGGCAATCAGGCCTTTCTGGGCAATCAGTCCGAGGGTTTCGAGGGCGAGCGCGCGGTACCAGCCTTCATCCTCGGTGAAATACCGGTTGCGGTTGTGCATTTTGATCTTGTCCCAGTGCCCGATCACATCAAACTTCTGGGTTTCGATCATTTGGTTTGTCTGATCGTAAAATGCCCTGACAGCCTTACGGATGTCCCCTCCGAAGAATTCCTGCAAACCGGCGTCGTACACGGCCACATCAGGCCCGTCGGTAAACCAGAGGTTTTGCTCCGCATCGCGCCCCACCAGATGCACCGATCCAATCAGATAATCGAAAGGGGCCTGGCTCCGCAGGGCGTCAAAATTGTCGGAAATGCCGGGGATAAAGTCAATCTCGAGCGAAAGGTAAATTTCGAGCTGTTCGCCGTAAGCGGTGGCCAATCTTCCTATTTCCTGCACATAGCGTTGTAGCTCTGTGGGTTTGATGCTGAATTTGTTGTTGAAGGGCAGGGGGGAGTGGTCGCTGAAGCCCAGGGCAGTCATGCCCGATGCAATGGCTTGTTTCACAAAGGCTTCGGCTGTGTCGCGGCCGTCGGAAAAGAGGGTATGGGTATGAAAATTGTATCCGGTCATCTGGCGAAATTTGGCGCAAAGATACCCAGCTCAGCATAGCAAGGGTTCAAAACAAAATGCACTTTTGTATTGTTAAAAGAGGAAAACCAGAAAATGATTCAGACAGCACACATCAAACAAGCCCAAACCAGGCATGAGGTGATGCCACTCATTGCCAGGCGCTGGAGTCCGCGTGCCTTCGATGGCCGGGAAGTGGAAAAAGCGCAGCTCCAACGTATATTTGAGGCTGCACGTTGGTCGCCTTCAAGCAGCAACGAACAGCCCTGGCGGTTTATCGTAGGATTCAAAGGCGACGACACCTATCAGAAAATATTCTCCACGCTGGTCGAATTCAACCAGTTATGGGCAGGCACAGCCCCGGTGCTGTTTCTTGCCGTTGCAAAAACCAGCTCCAGCAAAAACCCTGGCAGAGAAAACAAATCTGCGGTGTACGATCTTGGCCAGGCGATGGCATACCTTACCTTGCAAGCCATGCACGAGGGCTTGTATGTGCATCAGATGGGTGGGTTCGACACCGAAAAAGCTGCTGCATTGTTTGAACTTCCTTCAGATTACAAAGTAGTTACGGCAAATTCGCTGGGTCATCTTGGCGATCCGGAGGTGCTGCATCCCAATCTCAAGGCCATGGAAACCAGCCCAAGGGAGCGCAAGCCGCTCGACCAGCTTGTTTTTAGCGGGGCATTCGGGCAGGCGGCTGCGTTTCTTTGATTAACGGGCCACCAAACGCAAAGCAGGCCGCACCCAAGTCCGCAAGGCATCAATTGCTCCTCGTGAAGCACAGCGGACGAGCAAAATGCATGATAACTGATGCGACATCCCGGGCTTTGGAAACATCCTCGCAGGTAATGGTTATTTTTGCGAAAAATACGCTCATGACTCGCCCGGCCCTAACGATTCTGATTGTAGTCTTTTTTGCTGCCTGCAACGGGATAACGCGCAAGCCTGCCACTTCCGAAGCGCAAAAAAAGACCACACGCCAACCCGAGATACCGCTGTTTTCGGCCGATTCGGCCTATCACTTTGTGGCCGAACAGCTGGCTTTCGGGCCACGGGTACCCGGCAGCAAAGCCCACCGGGAAGCAGCCGAATGGCTCTTCAAGCAGTTGCAGCAGCGCGCCGACACGGCCCTCATCCAGGAGTTTAAGGCCAGGGTGTACAACAACACCATTTTCGATGGCAAAAACATCATCGGAATTTTCAATCCGAAGGCCCGCAAGCGGATTTTGCTGGCAGCGCACTGGGACTCAAGGCCCTATGCCGATCATGATCCCGATCCTGCAAACAGGCGTAAACCCATCGACGGCGCCAACGACGGCGCCAGTGGCGTGGGCGTCCTGCTCGAGCTGGCGCGTTTGTTGCAAAAGGCGCCACTGAATGAAAACCTTGGGGTGGATATCATCTTTTTTGACCTTGAAGACTATGGCCCGCATCAGGACGACCCGCGCAGCGGGAGCAGCGATGAGCATTGGGCGCTGGGCTCGAGGTACTGGTCGGCCAATCCGCATGTATCCGGCTACCGGGCACAGTTTGGCATCCTGCTCGATATGGTAGGAGCCCCAGGGGCCGTATTTCCGCGCGAATACTTCTCGCAGCAATATGCAGCCTGGGTGATCGACAAGGTGTGGCGCACCGCACAACGCATGGGTTACGACCATATGTTTGTCAACAAACCCGGCGCCCCCATTACCGACGACCACCTGCCAGTGAACCAGATTGCCGGCATCCCCATGATCAACATCATCCACCTCGACCCCAATAGCAGCAACGGTACTTTTTACGAATACTGGCATACCCTGGGCGACAACCTTAGCCAAATTGACCCTAAGACCTTACAGGCTGTGGGCGAGGTGGTTACGAGGGTGATCTACGAAAGCCAGTAAGCCGTATATAGGGAATTAGAATTGTAATATACTGAAATCAAGCATATTAGATTGCAATCATTTCATGAAGTCTTATTCCTGTGAAGCAGTAAATGTTTGACCGGAAAATGCTGAAAACTGCAACAGCTTTTAAAGCAGGCGTATCCCCCGAAAAAACAGAAACAAAATGTTGTATTGAAAACTATTTCTGAAATTGACACTTATACTCAGAACGGGAGTATAAAGATAAATACCCGAAAATTAAGAATCGGTTTATCGCATTATTTTTCTGCCAATTTCTCTTGTTTTGCACTTTCGAGGGCTTCGATAAACAAAAACATATTCGTGGATGGGTTTTCGAAAAGTCGGAGCTGACGCGCCCTGTTGCAAGCTTCTTTGTATTTTTCCTTTAGCCTGGTTTTGAGCTGTTCATCAATAAGCCCTTTTTTGTAGGTGTTTTTGTTTCTATTTTCAAGTTGTCTCACACACTCAGCCGCTGAAATAGAAGTAATCTGATTTTTGTAATGCAACAGGAACCATAGCTCTATAGCTGGATTAGAAATAATCAGATTTACGTTTGGAATATTTCTGAGCTTTTCAATAATATGCAGAATATCAGCATCATAAATTAAAAAGTCACGATCTTTTTCGTGTGTGGGTTTGTTTCTCTTGTATGATTCAATGTAACGGATATTAATGTCAGAACCGGAAATTTTTGGCACAACTTCTATTGGCAGGCGATATAGCGAACGCAGGAAAATGACGTATGCTTCTTCAGTTTTTCCCTCACAAAACACCCAGAAATGTGGATTTATTTTTTTGCCCCGGGATGCATTTCTCTTGTTACCCATCAAGCAACAGTTTTAATTGTTGATCAGAGTCGTTTACAAATGGCACAGCGTCAAAACGCCCCTGAAGATAAGCTTTTTCGAGGTCCATGGTGTCGCGAAAATCGCTGAAATCGTAGAGAGAATATAAATCGGTTGAGCCGTCGGATTTTTTATTTGTAAAGTATATCTGATCTTTCCGGAAGCTCTTAAGGCTCAGAAAACGTGTATTATGCGTGGTACAGATCAGCTGCGCCTTTTCGCCTGCCCTGAACAGATTGAAGATATATTCAATAATTTTTGGATGCAGACTTTCTTCAATCTCGTCAATGAGCAATACCTTGTTGTTTCTGACCACTTCGAGCAGGGTGAGCATGATGAAAAACATTTTGATGGTGCCCTGCGATTCTTCTGTCAGAAAATCGAAAGCAACGTCAGGTTGGTTTCTATGATAGGTTTTTATCTGCAAGTGGTCTTGCACCACATCCTCCACCCTGAGGGTCATATTGGCCAGGTCGGCATGAATGTTTTTGACAGGTCGCTTTAAGACCTTTATCTTTACGTCTTCAATGTCGCTATCAGCGATTTTGAGGGCCTCAAGCAATTGTTTTTTATTCTGCCTACTGATGTTTTCTATGGCCGAAACACCAAAACCGAGATAATCTAAAATGAATGTTCGGTGAAAATAATTGAAAACGTCTTTCGCAATGTCACGATCCAGTTGGCTGGCACGTGAAATGAACAGGGTCTTTTCGGAGGTATTCTCGGCAACATCCATTGGCCTTCTGATCACATCCGTAAAAGTGTACTTATCCTTTTTGGTCTTCCCCAGCCGTTCGTCGCGGGTGAAAATTTCTTTTATCCGACCCTTTGGGTAAAAATGCAGGCTTTCGGTAACAATTTTCTCACGTGTCAGTGAGAACGAATAAAGGTACTCAGTGTCGTTTAGCAAAAACCGAATGGAATATGTGCTGGGTTTGTCAGGATAAAGATCGAATTTGAATGGCTGAAAATTGAAAACAGTGTCCAGATTGTGGTTGTGTGATTCTAAAACCAAAGCATGACAAAACCTGATGGCCCTGATTATGTTGCTTTTTCCGGAGGCATTCGCACCATAGATGATAAGGGTTTTGAGCAAAGTTTTCTTCCCTTGCTCAAACACATTGTTGTTCAAAGCCTTTGCATTTGCCGATTTAATGTTCGCTGCTCTGAAATCGAGCACAACTTCCTCTTTGATGGAGAAAAAATTGCTTAAACGTATTTCCAAGACCATTTTAATGGCTTTATTTGTAAAATAGTTGCAAAAATAATGGATAAAATATAAATTGCAAATTTTTACATATAATTAATCCTGACGTGTTGTCATGGATGCCAAATAATTGGTGTTGCATGCATTAAAACAAGAAAATAATCCCGAAAACGACCGATCTGACCGGTTGAATATTAATGAAACTGTGTTTCAGGATCGTCATGGAGGTTGGTTGGCTGCCTGTTGGGGATACTTTCGTCGTTGTAGGAATATGAGGGGTGACGAACAGAATATACATAATTTAATGTCGATCAGGAAGATCTGATCTGAAAGCCGGCGCGGTCCGGCTTATAGCAGTGCTTTGATAAAGTTTGCCAACACTAGGTTGATGACAGGTTTTTCACAGTCCCTGCATTTGCGCTATTTCGTCGGCCAGGTTTTCTGAAGCTTCTTCGAGCAGGTCGATCACCAGGTTGAAGCCTTCGGTTCCGCCGTAATACGGATCGGGTATGTGGTCGTAATCTTTGCGGTCGAGAAAATCGGCCATGCGTACTATCTTGTCTTCTTCCTCTTTGTTCGTAGCCATCTCGCGCAGGTTGAAATAGTTGCTGTCGTCCATGGCCACGATGAGGTCGAAGCGCCCGAAGTCGCTCCGGCGCACCGGGCGCGATATGCTGGTGAGTTCGTATCCGCGCTGACGGGCGGCCCGCCTCATCCTGCTGTCGGCAGCTTCGCCTTCGTGCCAGCCCGAGGTGCCGGCCGAGTCCACTTCCACATTCAGTCCCCGCTCGTAGGCAATGCGTTTGAAAATACCCTCGGCGGCAGGCGAACGGCAGATGTTGCCCAGGCATACAAAGAGCACGCGGTAAGGTTTTTTGCGGTTCGGAAAGCTGTTGCTCATGGGATGTTCAGGAATTTATTCGGGGGGTCGGTATTTGTGTTCGGGTTCTTCGGGGATGAGCTCATCGTAGCGCCCCTCGCGCATCAGTTGCTGGTTGTAGGCCCTGCGGTTGCGCTCAAGCCGGCGTTGCAAACGGGCAGCATCGTTGAAAAGGTCGTACAGGGTTTGTATCGGTCCTTTGATGGTCATGGGTGCCGGCTGCATATACAGCAGGATGTCTTTGAGTTCCTCGTTGATCGACTCCAGATTCACCGGCTTGATCGAAGGCATGCGCACAAACATATGGCGAAACGTGGGCCAGTCGTAGAACGACCTCACTACGACCTCGTCCATCGTAATGGTATCTTTGGTGATCAGCACTTTCCAGGTTTCGCCCTCGCGCAAGAACGACTGGTCGAATGCCACCACCCGCCGCCTGTAACCTACGGCACTCAGAAATATGGTATCCACCGGCAAAGCCCGCAGCGTAAACCTTCCCTGCGCATCGCTGATGGTGCCCGAACGGGTCATCCTGCTGATGATGTGTACGTTTTTCTGCGGCAACAAACTGTCGGACGACAGCACCATGCCCTCGAGCCGGATATAGTCCTGGGCTACCAACGACATACTCAGGGGCAGCATGAACAGAAGAATAATGAGGTGCCTTTTCAACATACCGGATTGAACAACGAAAGTAAGACGAACATTCGTCTATGAAAAAGTCTGTCCTGATAAAAAATGTTAAGCTGTTGCCCTTTTGGTTTTCAGATATTTGGGGGCGTGAGGTTTAAAACCTTTACTTTTATGCCCCACAAAACATCACTTCCATGAAAATAATTTTCAGCATCATTGCAGGCATTGTGCTCCTGCCTTTGCTGGGCTTCGGCATATTTCTGCTCTACATTAATACTACCGATTACCAGCCCGAGCCTGTCGAAGAGTTGCGCACCCAGTACGCCACCGGCAGCCTGGCACCCAATACGGAGCATATCAGTTTGATTACATGGAATATAGGTTACGCAGGCCTGGATAAAAGCATGGATTTCTTTTACGACGGCGGACGCAAGGTGCGCACCAGCTATGAAGCCACCCGCGAAAACCTGAACCAGATCATCACTTTTATGCTGGCCAACCCGGCGGACGTGTGGCTGCTTCAGGAAGTGGACTTCGATGCCCGTCGCACCTATGGCATCGACCAGGCTGCAGCCATCGGGCAGGCCTTGAGCGACTATCATCTGACCAGGGCGGTCAATTACGATGTGCCCTTTGTTCCTGTGCCTTTGCGCGAACCCATGGGCCGGGTGCTGGCCGGACAACTCACCCTGAGTCGCCCTTTGCCACGACTGGCCAGGCGCTACTCCTACCCCCTCATTGCCGGATGGCCCGACCGCCTGTTTCTGCTCGACCGTTGTTTCATCGAAACACGCTATAATCTCGATAACGGGGCCGAACTGGTGGTGCTCAATACCCACAACTCGGCTTTTGTGGACAACCAACTGCTTATGGACAAAGAACTTGAGGTGATCCGCAACAAGATGCAACGCGAGTTTGAGCTGGGCAATTATGTGATTGCCGGGGGCGACTGGAATATGAACCCGCCTGCTTTCAGACCGGCCGATGGCTATGGCGGTCACCGTTTTGAACCGGTAGCGGTGAGCATCCCTGCCGAACTGCTTCCCAAAGGCTGGCAACTGGCCTACGACAGCAGCACGCCTTCCAACCGTTTTCTCGACGAAGCTTTCGAAAAAGGCAGTACCCGCGCCACAACCATCGACTTCTTCATCGTTTCGCCAAACATCAGCATCAAGACCATCAAAGCCATCGACCTGGGTTTCGGCCATAGCGACCACAACCCCGTAAAGCTTGAGGTGACCCTGCGCTGATTGAACATTTCCATCCGGTGCGGGGTTTAATGTGTTGTTTGTTGCAAACAAAAAGTTAAAGTTCAGTTTGTAATGAGCTGAATCACAATTTGCTGCAACTTTATCACGTTTTTCAGCCCCAATACTAATTTCATGAACCGGAAAACAACCATTGCCCTTACACTGCTCCTGTTGGGCGGAATAGCAGCTGTGCTGGTGTACGTCTTTGTGTACAACAAGAAGCACCCTGATTTTGAAAAGCTTCCACCCGATTACAGCATGGAAGCTGTTACCCTCTTCGAAGCCTTTCGCACCGACGATGCTGCGGCTTCGGCACAATACAACGGAAAAATGGTGGCGGTGAGAGGTCAGCTTAGTTCGGTGGACGAAAGCGGAGGCCTCACCGTGGCTGTTTTTGTGCTCGGGCAGGGGATGTTTGGCGACGAAGGCCTGCGCATCAACATGCTGCCCTCGCATGCCGAAAAACTGAAAGCCATCCCGCCCGGAGAAACGGTCACCGTAAAAGGCTATGTGACCGGTTACAACGACACCGATGTGGTGCTCGAACATGGATCAATTGTCGAACCTTAAAAACCTTTCAGAATGAATAAGCTTATTGTTTTTGCAGCTCTTATGCTGTTCGCCCTTCAGGGCCAGGCCCAACGCTATGCCACCAAAACCGGCTTCATCCGCTTTTATTCCGAAGCACCTGCCGAAAACATCGAGGCAATCAACCGTCAGGTGAACAGCGCCCTCGACACCCGGACCGGCGACTTTGTTTTCAGGGTGCTGATGAAGGGGTTTCAGTTCGAAAAGGCGCTGATGCAGGAACATTTCAACGAAAACTACGTGGAGTCGCACAAGTTTCCCAATGCCACCTTCAATGGCAAGGTGCTTAATGCCGGCAATATCGACTGGACAAAAAATGGCACCTACGAAGTGGAAGTAAGTGGCGACCTGACCATCAAGGGCATTACACGCAAGGTGAGCGAAAAGGGAACCTTTGAAATCAAAGACGGGACAATCAACGGAAAATCAACATTTTATATTAAACTGGCCGATTACGGCATCAAGATTCCCAAAGCCGTTGTGCGCAATATTGCTGAAACGATTGAAATAAATGTGGATGTTTCGCTCACTGCTTTGAACAATTAGTTGACCTGGTATGTTTTAGTGTTGGTTTTGGTTATACATTTCAATTCACGCTTCAAACCGGATCAGAGGTTCCCCGCCCGATCCGGTTTTTTTTGCTTTAACTTGGCCGGGTGGAAAGTGAGTTGCAGATATTGTATGACGATGGCGGACTGGTGGCAGTGAATAAGCCCCATGGCCTGCTGGTGCATCGTAGCGCGATGGCCGGCGATGCGCAGGAATTTGCCTTGCAGATGGTGCGCAGCCTCACGGGCAGGATGGTATATCCGGCCCACCGGATTGATCGCAAAACAGCCGGAGTATTGCTGTTTACTACCACCCGCGAGCTCAACAGCCTGATGCAGCAGGCTTTTATGCTCCGGCGGGTCGAAAAGACTTACCATGCTGTGCTACGGGGATGGTTGCCCGAATCCGGAACAATTGAATATGCCCTGAAGAGCGAGAGCGGACAATTGCAGGATGCCGTCACGCATTACAAATGTGTGGCACGAAGCGAGATGCCCTGGCCTTCGGCCGGGTTTTCCAGCTCGAGATATTCGTTTGCTGAAGTGGTTCCCCACACGGGTCGCATGCACCAGATCAGGCGGCATTTTGCCCATATTTTCCACCCTGTGCTTGGCGATGTGAAACATGGTTGCAACAAGCAAAACCGGCTCCTTCGGGAGCAAATTGGGCTCAACATCATGCTGCTTCATGCCCGCAGTCTGGGTTTTGTGCATCCACTCACCGGTCAACAGGTGCAAATTGAAGCTCCTTACCAGCCCGACTTCGTGCGCTTTGCCGGCATGCTGGGCTTTGGCATGTAGCATTGCGCCTGCCTGGCTATCTTTGCCGGCTAAAATAATGTGTTATGGATTGGTTTTTTTCCATCAGCCCGCTCGAGTGGCTGGGCTATGCCGCATCGGTGGTGGTGGCAGTTTCGCTTGCGCTAAGCTCAGTGGTCAGGTTTCGGGTGGTCAATCTGATTGGCGCGGCCATGTTTTCGGCCTACGGCTTCATCATCGGCGCCTATCCGGTGGGCGTCATGAATGGCCTGATTGTGCTGGTGGACCTGTATTATCTGTGGCTGATTTTTGGCACCAAAGAGGTCTTCGAAGTGCTTGGCATTCAGAGCGACAGCCACTATCTGAAACGTTTTCTGGAGTACCACCGCGCCGACATTCTGCGCTATTTTCCGGATTATCATTTCGATCCTTCGGCCGACAAGGTTACATTTTTTGTGCTGCGCAATATGGAGGTGGCCGGGGTGTTTGCGGCTTCGCCCAACGACAAGGGCGAGCTGGAGGTAAAGCTCGATTATGTGATACCCCGGTTTCGCGACTTCAAAAACGGAAAATTTGTTTATGGTCATCTTGGCAGCAGGCTGGCCGATGCAGGCATAAAGACCATCGTGGCCCGTCCGGCCACACCCACCCATGAGGCTTACCTGAAACGCATGGGGTTCGAAACGGGTGCCGATGGCGCTTTCAGGCGGAGCATCTGAGCAGGCTGCTTATTTCAGCGTGCTTAAACCTTGCAGGGCATCGGCATCGTTTGGCCGGATGAGCAGGGCTTTCTGAAACATCACCTTGGCTTCGCGCAGCTGACCCGACCTGAGGTGCGTCCAGGCTACCATGATCACCGTGTCGTAATCGAAAGGGTAGAGGTTGAGCACTTTTTCGAAGAAGCGCAGGGCCTGGGCATATTCCTGCCGTCCGTAGTGGATGAGCCCCATGCGGTAGTTGGCCGTTGTGTTCATGGGGTCGATTTTCAGGATGTCGCGGTATTGTTTTTCCACCTGAGCCCAGTTGCCAAGGGCTGCGGCGGGGAGTACATAACCCAGGCGGGCTTCGATGGAAACCGGCATCAGGTCGATACTTTTCTGGTAATAGGGCAAGGCATCGGTAAAGCGTCCCGACATATAATGCAGCCATCCCAGCCTGAGGTTGAGTTCGTAGCTGTCGGGCCGGTACACATTGAGCAGGGCCTGTATGGCCTGGTGATATTCTCCTTTGGTTTCGGCGGCAAAGGAGCTTTCGAATGCTTTCGAAAGTTTCTCAAAATCCTGTGCCCCACCGGCAGTTGCCAGCATGAGAAAGACAAGTGACAGCAGTGTTTTTTTCAGAAATTCCATACTAATCCTCCGATAATTCCCTGTGAAATTAGTGGTTTGCCCGAGATAATCAATTGCCCGTTATCGTCTATTTGTTCGCCAAAGCTCACGCTTTTGCCATATCTGTACCGCATGTTCAGAAAAAGTGGTCGGGTAATTTGCTGGGTGAGCGATGCTTCGCCGAACAGCGTTATTTTGTCGCGGTGGTTCAGCATCAGGTAGCCCCACTGGTCAGCCATGCCGTTCAGTTGTCCTGTCAGCAAAGTGGCTGATATCGAGGTCTTTGATCCAAGCCATTGCCCGGCATTGATTTTTATTGCGGTTCGCCATTGGCCACTGATGCGCAATGCCATCAGTTCGGTTTGTTGCCAGGTGCGGGCATTGCCGGAGGGCCGCCACAGGTAGCCACCATGAAGTTGCATCAGGCTGGTATCGTTTACCTTCCCCAGGTGGATCCCCGACATCAGGCTGGTTTTTCCCAGTTGCAGCTGTGCGCCAAGTGTGATGCGCCAATCGGTGGTTTGCCAGATGTTCTGGGCAATTTTTGCTTTTGGCACAGCGACAGAGAACAGGGTGGCCAGGCCCGAGCTCAGATCCAGCCGGGCGGTGTCGGAAAACTCGATGGTGTCGGTGAAGGCGTAGGAATATTCGCTTGCAAGTTTCGTCAGGCTGCCCGAGGCGATCAGGCTGAGGCGGTGCGAGGGGGCATGGCGCAGCTGGAAGTAAATGGTGTTTTGCAGGGTGATATTGCGTGCATCGTGAACCACGGGGTTTTGGTCGAGGCGGTAATAAAAATCCTTAAAGTTGCCGTTTAGTTCCACGCGGTCGGGTTTCAGTGCAGGTTCAAGGTAGGCAAAATTTTGTTCGAAGATGTGCGTCATGCGTTGGATGCCGCCATAGAGCAGCCAGCCCGGGCTGAGTTGCATCCAGAGACCGGCGTCGGCCAGGCTGCTTTCGCGCAGGCCGGATTGGCTTCCATAGATGCCGGGGTTGCCGGTCAGGGTGTTGAAGTCGCGCGATAGCTTTAGCGACGTCAGGTTTTGGCCCAGGTCGAGGTGTGCCGAAAGCGGGGCAAATCCGGGCTGCAAAGGTAGCCCATCGCGCTGGTCCACAGGCAGGCGGGCAAAAACTGCCCCGGCTTCGGCAGGCATGAGGCTGTAAGTCCGGGCAAGCACCAGAAGGCGTTGCGCCTGGCGGTCGTACGGGTTGAAGTGCAGGGCCTTATTGAGGTGTGTTGCTGCTGCATCGTATCGCCCGGTTTCAAGCGCAGCCACTGCCATGCGCATCCTCAGGTAAAAATAATCAATGCCAGCCCGATTCATCTTCCGGCCGGTGCGAAGAAGTTCGTCCCACCTGGCTTGTTGGTAGAGCTCCCAACTTAGGCTGTCGGCGTTGCGCCCGGGGGTGTAGCGCTGTGCATGAGCCGGAAGCAGGCAGATGAGGCCAAGTATGTTGAAAATCAGTATTCTAAACACGTTTCAGCGTCTTTGTTTTACCATTACGGCACAGGATTATCTTGCTGAGCTGGTCGTTGTCGAAATACATCTCGCAGGTTTGCCAGGCCAGTATTTTGCCGAAGGCCGAGAAACAGGTGGTGCTTTTCATTACAAAGCCTTCCTCGAGCAGGTCGCCTGTACGCGATAGGTGCTCAAGCCGGTAGCTTGCTGAGAGAAAGCGGTAGAGCGGGGCAATGAAGTCCTGGAATAAAAGCAGGATTCTTTGCGGAAAATAACGCAGGCTGATGCGCTCGTTGAGTTGCAGCCCCTGTTCGAAACCGGTAGGGATCTGGTAAGCGCCAAGGAAAAAGTCGTGCAGCTCGCTGTCCGAAGGTCCTTCATAATGCGTGAAGTAAAAGACATCGGGCTGCCTGACCAGCCATGCCCTGGCACCGGTTTGCCGGCACTCCAGGTAGGTGTTGTTGTAGATGTCTGTTTCGACCTGCCAGATCACCTTTGATGTAACTGTTTCATTAACAACAACATCGAAATTAAGTTGTTGGCCGGGAATCAGGTGAAGTGCCCTGTCGATGAGGCTTTCCGGATTGAGGTTGGCAACCAGCTCATCTTTTTGGGGCTGGCCCGAGGCCACGAAGGTTTTGCCCCGGCCAAGGCTCAGGTAGCCGGCAAAAGCAAAGTCGAGGGTTGCCGCACCAATCTCCGGTGCCGTTTGAAACTGCACGTGCAGGTGGGGATATGGCGAACGTCCCGAGTTGCCGCAGCGACCCACTTGTTCGCCCTTGCGCACACTTTGGCCGGGTTTTACCGTTATGCTCCCTTTGCGCAGGTGACTGAGTTGGCTGTAAAGACCGGCAGCATGCCAGATGAGCACGGTATTGCCCCAGTTTTTGTTGAGGTTCATGTCGCCGATCAGGTTGTCGGGTATGCCGTCGGCCACTTCCTGAACCACTCCGTCGGCCGGTGCCACGACAGGTTTATCGAAGCAAAAATAATCTTCGCAACGCAGTCCGTCGCCTTTGAAGGTTTTACCTTCTTCATCGGTCATCTCAAAATCCCAGGCATGGCGCCAGGCATCTTTGTGCGTGATCTCGCCATCGAAAGCCTGGGTCACTTTCCACGCTCCCCAAAAAGGCAGTTTTACAGGCAACCTGAACAAATGAGCCAGCCTCTTGCGGTTGACCAGGTAATTGTATTGGTTTTGTTCCGGGCTGTATTGCTGGTAATATACCAAAGGCGGATATTCGGTAAATCGTTCGCGGAGTTTAAGCATGTAGAGCACCAGCAGCACGACCACATTGAAAGGCAGCGAAAAAATGCCTATCTGCCATTGGCTGAAAATGGCATTGCCCGAAGCAATGACAAAGGCTGTGACCGGCACGGCCAGCAGCAGCCAGAGCAGGGAGCCAGCGGATGGCACCAGAAAAAATCCGCCAATGGCTATGCTGGTAAGCAGGTAGTTGAAGCCGATATAACTGTAGGAAACCGATTGCATATTGATACCCAGCATGCCATAGAGCAGCCAGGCTGCTGCAAACCCGGTCACCGAGAACATAAAAGCCTGACGCGACCAGCGCAGCAGCGCCGCAGCCACCAGCAGGCCTGCGAACAGGTGATACTGGAAAAAGATGGCGCCCAGCGAGCGGAAATAAATCTTCACAGGCTCGGGCAGGTTGATGTTGCTCAGCCATTCGTAGGCCTGAAGCAGGCCCAATCCGCCCAGCTTGAACATTTCGTTGAGGTTGTACAGTCCGTGGCTGCTGAGTTCGAGCTGGGAAAAGTCGCGTGTGCTGAGCAGGCTCATCCAGTAGGTGATCAGGAAAGGCAGGCTAAGAAATGGCAGGCCATATTTTGAGAGGATGCCCTCGAGCAGGGTGGTGATGAGCAGGCTGAGCAAAGCCGCAAAAAGCAGCACAATCAGAAATGCGGTATTGAACTGATAGTACGACCCAAGGCCGAGACCCACCAACAGGGCATTGAAACCATATAGACCTTCGGTGATTTTTTGTCGGTTGAGTCCGCTCAGATAAGCTGCTGTGTTGGCAATGAGCACCGAAAGCCATCCGGACAGCCCTGCCTGCCAGTCGAAAAAGGATACCAGCATGAGCGTCCAGCCCAGCACTTTGTCTTTCGAGAACAAAATCTGGGTATAGCTGTTTCGGATGCTCAGCCTGAAGCTGGGAAACAGGGTGCTGAACCGGGCGATGCTCATAGGTCGAAATGGGCCAGATGAGCAGGCATGTGTTCCTGCGAGCTGAGTGTTTCCAGCGTTTCGGCGCGGCGAATCAGGTGTTTCCCGCCTTCTTCGTCAATAAGCAACACATTGGGCCTGAGGGTGATAAACTGCAGCCATTGGGTCATGTTGTAGGCTCCCACATGATGCACCACCACATGATCGCCCCGGTTGAGCAGTGGCAGGTTGACGTTTTCGCGCACCACATCGATGTTCATGCAGAGCGGGCCATACAGGGCGGTGTCTTCGGTGTAGGAGGTGACGGGCTGTGCTGGGGTGATGAGGTGGTCGTACCAGAAGGCCGTGAACAGGGTATTCACGCCAATGTCGAGAATGGTGGCACGACGGCCGTCGCTCAGGCGTTTGTTGGCAAGCACGGTGCCCAATAGCCAGGCCGCATCGTCGATGAGTGCCCGGCCCGATTCGATGATGAGCACAGGCGGGTTTTTCGGACGGTAGTCGCTGTTCATCAGGGCCGAGGTGATGGCTTCGGCAAAGTCGTGGATGGAAGGGCTGATGTCGGTTCCGGGCAGGTAGGAGCCTTTCAGGGTGTTCTTGCTGGCAAATCCGCCCCCGATATCAATGTATTTGATTTCGTGGTTGTATTTGTTGAGCAGGCTCTGGGCCAGGTGCGCAAGTTTGCTGGCTGCCACGGCGTAGGCATTTGGCGAGAGCATGAAGGTGCCGATGTGCGTGTGCAGCCCCACCAGTTCCATCAGTCCAGAAAACATGATTTTATTCAGGGCATCCCAGGCCTGACCATTTTCGTAGTTGAAACCGAAACGGTCCCACATAGGGAAAACGCCCGTGTCCATGTTTACCCGTATGGCCACCCTGGGACGGAGTTTCGACTCGCGTGCGATGTCCTGAAGCAGGTAAAGCTCGTCGAGGTGGTCAATGTGGATGAGCGAGTTGTTGGTGATGACTTTACGCAGGTCGTTTTCCGACTTGTCAGGGCCGTTGAAGATGATTTTGCTTCCGGGCACCCCATTGCGGATGGCCTTGTCGTACTCAAATCCTGAAACTACCTCGGCCCAGGAACCTTCCTGATGGTAGATGTTGCACACCGCATCCAGATAATTGGTTTTGTAGCTCCAGGCAAACTGCACTTTGGGATACCTTGTTTGAAATGCCTGGCGGGCATTGCGGTAGTTTTTGCGCAGCTTCTTTTCGGAAATCACAAAAAGGGGTGAGCCAAATTCCCTGATGAGGTCTTTAACCAAATGACCTTCAATGCTTTGTGTGGGCTCGTACACCGACCGCATCCCGAATTTATTGGGCATGTTGCCCTCGAGTTTTTTTATGAGTGGGCGTTCGTAGGTTTTTCGTGCAGGCATATTGTATGATGTTTTTTAAAGTTCAAAGTTCACCTTGTGTCGAAATGGTTTCAAACTCGCTGATGTCCACAATCATGTCCCAGGCATATCGGACAAACATTTTGCCGATCAGGTAACTGGTGTAAGGTTCCACAGGCCAGCCCATTGCCAGGCGGGCAACGGCTTCGGGGATGTTCTGGCCGCAACCGACAGCCAGGTAAATCCATGCCGGCATGCGTGGATTGATTTCGAGCAGGTGGTATTTACCTTCTTTGTCTTTCATCAGTTCGAGTTCGAAAGGGCCGCGCCATTGTGAGGCTTTCACAAAATGACGTGTGAGTTGCAGGGCCTCTTCGTCGGCTATCGAGATGCCGCCCCAGGCTTTGCCCTTGTCGGTGATATATTGTTTGCGCATGGGCACGGCTGCAAGGGTATTGCCCTGACCATCGCCCAGGCCGGTCACATTGTATTCGGTGCCGTGGATAAACTTCTGGATAATGATCGGCAGTCCCCATCTGGCAGAAATTTTATTGAAGGCCGACTTCACCTGTTCGAAGTTGTAGGCCAGGCTGGCGTCGTAATATTTGCCTTTGATCACCAGCGGCCAGTCGTATTCTTTGTCGAGGTTCTGGGCTTCGTTCAGGGTGTAAATCACTTTGGCAGGGGGAACATTGATCTGGTGTTGTTGTCCGAACTTGTAGAGGTTCACCTTCTGGCGTGCCTCAAACTGCCCGTTTTCAGGCAGAAATGTGTGAATGCCCATGCTCCGGAGTGTTCCCGAAAGGCGCATGAACGAAAACAACTCGGCATCGAAGTTGGGGATAATCACATTGAGTTTTTCTTGCTGATGGATATAGCTCAGGCGCTGCATGAGGGCTTCGGTGCCGGCCGAGGGGTAGGGAATCTGGTAGGTTTTGTCCACCAGATCGTGCATATATATGCCGGGTTCGAGCGACTCGTACGAGAGCCCGATGATGCGGCATTCGAAGCTTTGGGCTTCGCGTAAACCGCGTATTACAGCCACACCCGGACCGGGGCTGTCGATGGCATTGAGGCCCGATACCGCAATGGTGAGCCTGGGTTTATTCTTCGTCATAACTCAGAAGGTGATATTGCCGCATCATCTCGATAAAGTCCTGCAGATCGCGCTCTGCCTGAGTAGGTTCCACCTGAAACAGTTCACAGAGTTTTCCGGCAATGTGGGCATGTGGCGTGCCCCTGCGCATCATGTTCATGATTTCGAGTCCGGTGGGGTTCACGGTAAACGATTCGCCGGTGGCGGGATTGAAGATGAAACCGTTGTCGCTGATGGCTATGTTGCTTTTGATTTTCATCGCATCTCGATTTTGGTGCAATTTTAGATGAATTTGTTTGCCTGCCTTGTTTGTTAATTTATGTTTGAGGTTCAAAATTTTCGTTTTTGTCCAACAATTTCGCTTCCGACAGGCGGATCCCCATGCGGTTTTTTTCGGGCAGGCTGCGGTATTCGGTCACCGAGTAGCCGGTGATCTGGCGAAATTGTGTCGACAGGTACTGCACACTGCTGTAGCCCATCATATAGGCGATTTCGCTCAGGGTAATCTTCTCGTCCTGAAGCAGTTCCTTAACTTTTTCGATTTTCTGCATAATGATATACTTTTCCAGGGTGATGTGCTCGTGCCGCGAAAACAGGGTGGACAGGTATTGATAGCTGTGGTCGAAGCGGCTCACAATGAAATCGGAATTGCGTACCATGGCGTTGAAGGTGGTGTGCCAGACCAATTCCACCACTACCCTTTTGATTTCCTCCACAAGGGCTTTCTCGTGGTCTTCGATCACGCCAAAGCCAAGCTTGTCGAACAGCTGCAGGATGTCGGCTTCAGCCACCTTTTCCTCGTCCCAGCGCAGATGCACCTCGCCCAGACGGGCTTTTCTGATTTCCACGCCGAGCCTTTCCAGCTCCAGGCTCAAGAGCCTCAGGCAGCAGTCGCTGAGCATATTACCCAACAGGTAGCGCGATTGTCGGACGACAGGCATGGTTTTGGCTTGGTACAAAGTTAGTTTTTAGGATGTTGTGCTGCGAATATTGTTTTTCTGAACCTGTACCAAAGGATGGTTAATCCGTAGCTTGCGCCCGTCACCACTACAAACCACAGCAACAGTTGCAAAGGATATTGCGTTTGATACAGCCAGGTGGCCAGGTTGCCGATGATCAGCCACTGAAATACATAAAAGGCCGTGACCCGTTTTCCCGCGAAACAAAGCCATTGGGCGACAGGCCCATGCCCGAATGCCCGCAAAAACAGGGAAGCAAGCATGGTGGCAGTTGCTACGAAGATCAGGTTCCAGCCAACCACTGCGGCCGGATGGTGATACCACAAAGACAGATCGGTGGCCGCATTCCAGCCGGTGTCGGATGTGATTCCGAGGAACAGTAGTCCGCCAAGCGCCGCCAACGCCAGGTGGGTGTCGGTCAGCTTTATTGCGGACAGTTTATCATGGAACGAGGCCAGGCAAAATCCTGCCAGCGGGTAGGCTGCCCAGGGCACCACAGGAAAATAGCTCCAAGGGGCTTCGGAATGCACAAAGGCCATGAGGTATGTCATCAGGTCTTCGTTTTGGCCTGGCCAGGCCGGTAAGCTGGTAGCATAAAGTATGCCCGCAAACATCAGCACAGCTGCGAGTGGCGAAAATCTGCCTGCAGAGGTCGCCAGTGCGAGCAGAAGCAAACTCAGACCAGCCAGAAAAAGGATATCGACACCGAACAAAAAATGTAAGGGATTCTGCGGCCATTGGGAAAAGCTGATTTTTAGAAGCAGGTGGGCATTCAGGCCGATGTTGAGCAACAGGCCCCAAAGCAACAGCTTCATGCCACGCTGCAAAAAATATTTTGCGCTTCGCCTGCCCTGGGCAGCCACATAGCCCATCATCACCATAAACAGGGGTGCGGCAGCCGGCCCGCCCGCAAACAAACTGATCCTGCCAGCCAGACTTTCCTGCCAACCGGCTATGGCAAAAAGTTCGGTGAGATGCACCTGAATCATGGCTACCACTGCCACACCCTTCAGAAAATCAACGACCTGAATTCTTGAGCCATCATCTAACGAACTCGACATATCCATGCTTTTTGCAGATTTCTGAGGCTAAGTTATACGAAGACTTTTGTGATGTTTCAAAACCTGAAAATCTTATACCAGCCGGGCCAAATTCTGTTAACAGCCTTTCAGTAAAGGAACACTACCTTTGTCAGGAAAAATTTTGCTTACATGAAACATTTTATTCTTTGTGTTGCCTTTGCATTGCTACTTTCACCCGGCCTGAGATCACAAATCACTTCCGAGGCCAGCTACAACCACTCGGGTATCTACACCTTCCTGCCATCGGCCGGCAATAAGTTTTATGTCATGGATGTGACGCAAAGCCAATGCCGCATATACAATACCGACCACAGCCTCTGGAAGACGATCAATCTTTCAGTTCCGGCCAACAACTGGCTCTACGACATCAAGTATGTAACCGAGGGCTTGTTTACCAACGACAACAGCCTCTGCCTGGCCTACATTTACTATAATTATAACGAAACAGGGCAATACTACACCTACACTGCACGCGTGGTGCGCGAAAACGGCACCCAGCTTCTGAACATCCCCGGATGTCAGTATCTCCTTGTGCAATCACTGGCCAATGGGAGCACCAAGCTGCTCGCCTATGTGTTCGATTATTCGGTGTTTCCGTACACGGTGCAAACCAAGGTGTATCACCTGCCCGGAAGTTTGCTCACCGGAGGCCCGGAAATCCCCGATCTGCCGGGGATCGCACAAGCATTTCCCAATCCCGCGGGTCAATACCTGAATCTGCCCTGGGTGTTGCCCGAACAGCTCTCCAAAGCCAATCTCCACATCTGCGATGCAGGCGGACGGGTATTGAAAACAGTTGAACTCACCGGCAACAGCGGACAATTGCAGCTCAAACTTGCTGGTTGGCCAGGTGGACAATATTTTTACTACATCGAGAATGGATCCTACCGCACTGCCAGCGGTAGGTTTACCTTGGTTAAGCCCTGAGCGACAGGTCTTCGAGCGCAGCCTTGTTGAGTATGTTGATCTGCTTTGTATTAAGGGCAATCACTCCGTCATTTTCGAGTTCTTTCAGGATGCGCGTCACGCTTTCTTTGGTCATGTTCGACATTTCGCCCAGCTCGTTGCGGTTGATGGGCAACACAAACCTGTCGTTCCGGAAGACTTTGTCGGACAAATAAAGCAGCACATCGGCCAGCCTGCCGTGCATTTGTTTTTGGGTGAGGCTCACCATGCGCTCAAAGTTGTTCACGCTGTTGTAGTTGCAGTGCCTGATGATGCCCTCGGCAAAGTCGGGATTGGTGCGGATCACCTGCCTCAGGTTATCAATGGGAATAAAACAGGCAGTGGCCTCAGTGATTGCCGCAACGGAATAATGATACTTCGAATCGGTGAACAAGCCTGGCCCGCCAAACAAGCGCCAGGGCTGCAAAAGGTCGAGCAGCAGGTTCTTGTTTCCGAAACCTTCAATGTACAGCTTGGCCATTCCCCCGGTGAGCGAAACAAGGTGCGTGGCATGTGTGCCCTGCTTCACAATGGTTTCGCCTTTGTTGAACCTCAGCTCAAAACGTCCACTGTTCATCACCCGCAGCTCCTCCTGACTAAGCAGTTGAAACAGAGGCGATTTGTTGCTGCATTTTTCGCAATCAATGCATGTTTCGGATCGTCTTCTAAGCATGAGCCAGCCCTTTGCTCAACATAATTCTTGATGTAGCTCACAAAAATAAGTGATTTGTCAGCAAAATGGTAATTCATGACGGATATTCCTGAATTGAAGGGGGTCAAGGGTTCCCTATCACCAGTTTCGACATGGCCTGTTGGGTGGCATTGCTCAGGCGCAACAGGTACATTCCCGCCGGAAGCTGTCCGGCCGGAATGACCAACCTGCCGTTAGATAGGCTATACTGCCCGGTAAACCATAACCTGCCGTCTGATCCGACGATTTCCAGTCTCGACGGCCCAAAGCCCGGTGCTTCCACATAGATCAGGTTGTTTTGTGCAGGATTGGGGAAGATACGGAAATAATTTCCGGGCGTTGGAGACAAATTGCCCACCGCCTGATCGAGGCTGAACTGGCTGAGGAAGTTCCATATTTCGGCGCTGGCGCTGATGTCCATATTCACATTGCCAATGCCCATCAGTCCGTTGAAACCCGGCCAGGTGTGCCCTCCGTTGATCACTTTCTGGTGGCGCACCATAGTGTTTTGTGCACAAGGCGCCCAGCTGAGCTGCTGCACGGTGGAGCCCTCCGGCACCAGGTCGGGCAGGTCGATGATTTCCGGGTTTTCCGGACATTGGTTGAATGATGCCCAATAGGCCATGCCTTCGGCCACCGATTTGAATCCCGAGCTGCCATTGTAACCCACCAGCAAGTCGTTGGTGCCGTGGATATGCAGCACTGGCACAGCGCGTTGCGGTGCACAGCTGTTGAAAGTGTTGGAGGTCATGGTACCGGCCACCGATGCGATGGCAGCAATGCGGCCGGAGGCTTCGCAAGCCAGCCTGAAGCTCATAAATCCGCCATTGGAGAAGCCACAGGCATACACCCTCTGCTGGTCAACGCCGTACCATTGATCCAAAGTATCGGTGAGCGCCAGCAGAAAGCCCACATCATCGGCCCCCGAATTGCCGCTCTGGCCCACATTCCAGCTGGTGTTGATGCCATTGGGATAAACCACCATAAACCCATGTTGTGTGGCCAGATTATTGAACTGGCTGTAGTTCATCATCTGCGGTCCGTTTTGGGTGAAGCCATGCAAGGCCAGCAGCAGCGGCAGCTTTGCTCCCGCCGGAGCATCGGCCGGCCGGAATACGGTAAAAGTGCGGTTGATGCCGTTGTGGGGTATGCTGTGGTTGGTCTGACCCACGGCCATCAGGGTGCATATCCACAGGACTGCTGTGGTGGCTAAAGCAATTGGTTTCATGGATATGGTTTTTGCATTCAACTGATAAACAGATAAAAACATGAAAAGTTTACCAGACAGCATGGCCAAAGATAAGCTTTTTGCCGGGGTTGGGCATGGTTTTGTATCTTCGTTGCCGCCTAACAGATCGCATGCAAAAACTGATATTCCTGCTAAGCTTGCTTTGGCCGCTGAAAGCGGTGCAAGCAGGCATCCTGCCCCTCAGGTTAGAAACAGCGGCTGGGGTGTCGCAGCCGGTTATGGCTTATGCTTCGCCTAGCCTGAGCAAGGGATGTTTCACCCTGACGGGTTTACAGCTTACCGGCAATGCCACGCTCGGGCTGAAGGGCGCCTGGCACTGGGGTATGCGATTCGAGGCGCAGCTGCATCCGGTGGATGTGGCCAGACTGGGACACGAAAGGGTGATGGCCGATCCCTTTCTGTTGGATACCTACATCCGCAGCGAACCTTACAGGCACCTCGGCCTGCTCACCGGACCAACCTATCAGTTCGACAAAGGAAAGTGGTGGTTTGCCGAAGGTTCAGTCGTGGCCGGACTGATGCAGTCGAAAACCCCGCATCAGTTGCATAGGCCTACCTATTTCATGACAGGCCCGGAGTATTTCGAGATTTCTTCGGCCATTGATTATGGATTGGCATATGGAGCCGAAGTTTCTGCAGGCTGGAAAGCCACCCCATGTTATCATCTCAAACTTTCGGCCTCGTTTTTTCACACCGACATGGAATTCAGGTTCCGCACGGCATCGGGCATACGCACCGACAGCCGGAGCATCTCCACCCTCAACTTCAGGGCCGGGGTGGTGTTTCTTTTACCCCCTTTGTCAAAATAGACCCGGCTTTCACAAAATAAAACCACACGAAAAGTGTTTATACTGCACATGTTCAGCTGAAAAGCCTCAAAATCAATTCCAATGCGTAAGCTTTTACTCTTTTCGTTCGCAATATTCCTTTCAGGCACAACAGTGCTCATGGCCCAGGCGGTGGGCATTGGCCAATGGCGCACTCATCTGCCATATCAGCACGTGATTGATGTGGAGCTGGCCGGCAACAAAGTGTATGCCGCCACACCCAACGACCTTTTTGTGTACGACCGCACCGACAACAGTTTGCGCATCCTCAACAAAGTGAACGGCCTCAACGACATGGGAGTGAGCGCCATACGTTACAACCAGGAATACCAGACCCTTCTGGTTGCTTACCGCAATGCCAACATCGACCTGATCCGTCCCGACCGAATCGTCAACCTGAACGACATCAAGATTAAAGAACTGCTTGGCAACAAGACCATCAACAACGTCATCTTCAGGGGAAAACACGCCTGGCTGGCCTGTGGCTTCGGGATTGTCGTGGTGGATGTGCAGCGCAGCGAGGTGTTCGATACTTATCTTATCGGCCCGCAGGGTAGTTTCATCAATGTGCTTGATATTGAGTTCTTTAACAATACCGTGTTTGCAGCTACCGAGAGCGGGGTGTATTATGCCCCGCTCGACAGTCCCAATCTGGCCGATTTCAACCAGTGGAGCCGCGACAACCGGCTGCGTCACCCCACCCAGCGCTACAACCAGATAGAAGCATTTGCGGGTAAGCTCTACCTCAACCTGACCCGCAACCTCTTCGATGCCGACACCATGTTTGTGTTCGACGGCCAGAGCTGGGACTATTTTGAACGCAGCAACAACAGCCTGCACCCGCAGATGCGGGCATCGGGCGACAAATTTCTGCTTGTGAACAACTACAATGTGTTTGTTTACGACGGGCAGATGAATATGATCCAGTCGATCTATGCGACTGAGCAACTGTCGATCGAACCCAAAGCGGCTGTGGCCGACAACCAGGGCAACATCTGGGTTGGCGACAGGCGCAATGGTCTGCTGCGCACCTACAACAACGGTTTTTCGGCCGAAAAACTCCTGCCCAACGGCCCCGGAACCACCAGTGTGTACGAGCTGAAGGCCCGCGGACAGCAGGTGTGGGTAGCCTCGGGCGGCCGGCGCAACGACTGGGGCAAGATGTATATGCTCGATGGGGTGTTTGCCTTCGACGGCAGCCGGTGGCGCACTTACAACTTCAGCAACACCAGCGGTTTCGACAGCATATCCGACTTTGTCAGTGTGGCCATCGACCCCCGCAATCCCGCCAAAGCCTACATCGGCACCTGGCAGGAGGGTGTGATCGAGTTTACCAGTTTCGAAAAAACCGAGATCTATTCCACACACAACAGCTCACTCGGTGCGTGGCTGGCCGATCCCAGCCTGGTGAACGTGAGCGGACTCGACTTCGACAGCCAGGGCAACCTCTGGGTGGCCAACACCGGCGCCACAAACCTGCTCTCGGTGCGCAAAACAAATGGCGAATGGCGGTCGTATTTTCTGGGATCCAACGCCAGCGGCACCGATATCGGCAATATGATTGTGGATCGCAACAACTACAAATGGATCCTCAGGCGCAGCGATGGCAAGGTGATCGTTTTCAACGACAACAACACCCTCGACAACACCGCCGACGATCAGACGCGAATCCTCACAGGCTCGCCGGGTTCGGGCAACATTGTGGGCAACTCGGTCTTTTCGCTCATGGTTGACCACGACGGCGCCGTGTGGGTGGGCACCGACAAAGGACCGGTGGTGTTCTACAACACCTCACGCATCTTTCAGAGCGGGCAAAACTTCGACGGCATCCAGATTCTTGTGCCGCGCAACGACGGTACAGGCCAAGCCGACTACCTGCTGGGCAGCGAAAAAATTCTGAGCATGGCCGTGGATGGCGCCAACCGCAAATGGTTTGGCACCGAAAACGGAGCCTTCCTATTGTCGAAAGACGGGCTGGAACAGGTGCACTATTTCAACACCGAAAACAGCCCGCTGCTCTCCAACACCGTCAACAGCATTGCCATCACCGACGATGGCGAAGTGTTCTTTGGCACACCTGCCGGCATCATCTCCTATCGCGGCAGCGCCACCACCCCGCCCGACATCATCTCCGATGTGTATGCCTTTCCCAATCCTGTGAGGCCCGAATACACCGGCCCCATCGCCATCAAAGGCCTGGTGCGCGATGCCATCGTGAAAGTGACGGATATGAACGGCAACCTGGTGTTTCAAACCCGTTCGCTGGGCGGACAAGCCCTGTGGGACGGACGTAACCTTGGCGGACAAAACGTGCAACCCGGCATTTACCTCGTCTTTGTCAGCGACAACAGCGGTTACGACACCCTTGTCACCAAAATCATGCTGATGCGCAAACCATGAGCCACCAAAGCAGGGGCATTGTGCTGCAACAGTTGCGCTACAGCGATAGCAGCCTCATCGTCAGGATCTACAGCGAGCAGCACGGATTGCTGACCTTTATGGTCAAAGGAGCTTACAGCCGCCGTTCCCGATTCAGGCCTGCCTTGTTTCAGCCCCTCAACCTGGTGGATTTTGTGGCCAACGTCAACCCTGCCAAAGACTTTCAGTATTTTTCGGAAGTAGCTGTGACCTACCCCTACCACAGCATTCCTAACCTGCCCGACAAACGGACAATGGCGTTGTTTTTGGCCGAACTGCTCTCAAAAACCCTGATGGAACAAGGACCCAACCCGATGCTGTTCGGCTTTTTGCACAGCAGCCTGCAATGGTTCGACCTTCAAGATGCACACTATACCGATTTTCATCTTTATTTCATGCTCGAGCTCAGCCGTTTTCTGGGCTTCTATCCACGCCTGCAGGCCGAACCGGACTGGCAGGTATTCGACCTGCTCGATGGCAGCTTCCGCAGGCAACCGGCCGGACTCAATTACTACATCAATCGCGATGAAGCATTGCTGTTGCGCAAACTTGCCGAAACCAGCCTGCAGGATCTTCATAAACTGGACTTTAACCTGATCCAGCGCCGTCGTCTGCTCGAGATTCTGATCCTTTATTACCAGCTGCACCTGCCCGTGTTTCGTGGATTGCAGTCGCACGAAGTGCTCCGCACTGTTTTGGGATAGAAAAATGTGTAACTATCAGCACAACCAAAGCGACTGTGAAATGGTCTGATCAGACCATCTCAACCTGCCTTGTGAGCAAATCAATCAACCACACCACCTGAATTTAAGATAATGGGATGTTGATGGATCTTTTATTTGATAAGCTGTAGGCATAACACATCAAATTTAGGAATTCTTATTGAATTGCAAATTCAATAGTGTTCGGAGCGGCATTGCAAATGCCGCTTAGCCGGGGGGCTATATTACCACACGGTGCAATCGTGCGATAGCGGGCGAATTAAACCGGGCGGCGGTACAACCGCCGCCCGAAGCTGGGACTTTATATCTGAAAACAACAATCTATAATTGTGAAGACTTCTGCTTGGAATCATTTTCCGATACACTTTCTTTTTGGAATATCCTGCGCAAGATCATTATACCGCTCAGGAAAGTCATGCCAAATATAACAGACCATAAAACAACCATTAACGTAAGTTCATATCTAATTGATAAGCAGATGAATACGACATTTATTGGAAGTGATATAAATACCCCTGTAAGTCCTGTTTTCAAACCTATCAATGGTTGAGTTTTTCTTGTCATTATTTGTCATATTGATTTAACAATCAAATGATAAACTTATTAATCCAGGCGGCCAACCAAAACAGAACAGGCTGCATTCCTGAAAATGAGTCCGCCATTATCGTGCCTGCAATTGCGATCACACAATCTGGATATTTCACAATACACACCCTGGCCAGCTACATTTATTCTTTGATAAGCTTTGTGGTTTCGATGCTGCCATCAGCAAAGCGGGTACGCAGCAGGTAGAGGCCGTTCGGGAGCTTCGACAGCTCGTAAATCGCCCCATTGTTTAGCATTGACAGTTCAATTTTGCCCATCAGTTGCCCCTTTTGGTTGTAGAGCTCCATACTGCTGAGGCGCGAGGCATCGTTGACCACAATACGCGGGCTGCCACGGAAAGGATTGGGATAAACCTGCACACGGGCGTTTACCAGCGGGTTTTGGGGCAGAGCCACCACCACGTGTTGGTTTTCGATGGCACCCATATCAATGCGGCCACCGAAAATACGCGGATTGCCCAAAAGGTCGGTGGCGGGCAAGCCAAGCCCTGTGGTATCGGGTGTGCCGGTATTCACGCAGGGCGAGTTATCCAACAGCGACCAATCGGCCAAAGAGCCATCGTAGCCCAGCCCCGAGCCCAGGGTAGGATTCACAAACAGGGGCGGCCCGGCAATGTTGCCCTCGCCATAGTAATAAACAGGAGGGTCGGCAATGCAGGAATAGGAAAGGTTAACGAATTGGGAATTAACTGTCCAAACCTGAAAAGGTTCTCCAAAGCTTGATGTGTTGCCTTGAATAATATTATTGCGCATTATTAAATGCGGACTACTATAAAAAAATCCTGGAGTTCCTGGTACAGTGTACAGGTTGTTAACAACTGTATTGTTGACATACCTTGAGATGCCATATCCATGACCGTTCATCAAGCCAATGGACCGATTGTTTGCAATAAGGTTGTTAACCACCGAAACGTTATAGGCAGTTTCATACAATGCCCCACTTACACTCAAGTTGTTAAAAAATTTGTTGCTGATAATTGTTCCCAGAGTACCAAGACCAGCGTAAAATCCTCCACCACTTCCTGAACCCATTGGTCCCCAAAATGACCCTTGAACTTTCATCGCAATATTGGATTGAAACAGGTTGCCCTCTATCCAAAGATTGGAATACTCAGCGGCAACGCCCCCCCCGTAATCGTAGGTACTGTTTCGCCTGAAGATGTTATCGGTAAGTACAAACTTTTGCACGTTTTTTACATAAATAGCGCCTCCATAATAGTTGGCATGGTTTCTTTCGAACAGCGATTTTGAAATAACCAGGCTTTTGTAGCCATTGGCATACACAGCGCCACCTTTGTTATCCTCGCCTCCAAGAAACCAAAAAGCACCCGGAACAACAGCCTTGCCATATTTGAAGCTGCAATAGCTTAAGACTGAAGTATCGGTTTGGTTCTGCAGAAAGCGCAAACCACCCCATCCGCCACTCAGGGTGGTTGTGTCGGCAAACATAGTGGTGTCGCTCACGGTGAAAAGTATACTGTTTGCAGGCGTGCCAATGGCCATGAGTTTACCATAAACATCAATGCTGTAATTGCCTTGAAATTCGACTACAACCCCCGCCTGTATGCTTAAGGTAAGGCCTGCCGGCACAACCATGTTTTGGTGAATCTTAACCGTATCGGTCACCCAAACAGTGTCGGTTTGCAGGGTAAACTGCCCTTGACCATGCGCATTTGAAGCGCCCAGAGCAAGGATTAATAAAAATGTGTTAAAAAATTTTTTCATGTCAGATTATCAATGTATTTATAAAGATACTTCTTGTCTTGAGCACTACTACACCCTCCCCCAGCTACATTTATTCTTTGATAAGCTTTGTGGTTTCGATGCTGCCATCAGCAAAGCGGGTACGCAGCAGGTAGAGGCCGTTCGGGAGCTTCGAAAGTTCGTAAATCGCCCCATTGTTTAGCATTGACAGTTCGATTTTGCCCATCAGTTGCCCCTTTTGGTTGTAGAGCTCCATACTGCTGAGGCGCGAGGCATCGTTGACCACAATACGCGGGCTGCCACGGAAAGGATTGGGATAAACCTGCACACGGGCGTTTACCAGCGGGTTTTGGGGCAGAGCCACCACCACTTGTTGGTTTTCGATGGCACCCATATCAATGCGGCCGCCGAAAATACGCGGATTGCCCAACAGGTCGGTGGCGGGCAAGCCAAGCCCTGTGGTATCGGGTGTGCCGGCATTCACGCAGGGCGAGTTATCCAACAGCGACCAATCGGCCAAAGAGCCATCGTAGCCCAGCCCCGAGCCCAGGGTAGGATTCACAAACAGGGGCGGCCCGGCAATGTTGCCCTCGCCATAGTAATAAACAGGAGGGTCGGCAATGCAGGAATAGGAAAGAGAAGAGGTGTTGTTTTCCGGTGTAAATATTTGAACAGCTGGCCATCCGGGCACCATGAACTCATTACCCGAAACAATATTGTTTTTCATTGTTAAAAACGGACTGTAATAAAGAATACCTGAACCTCCCGGCGCTGTACTTTTGTTATTGACAATTGTATTATTAATCAGTTTTGATGTGCTTAGCGTATATCCGCCAATTACAATTCCGTATCCATGATTGTTGGCAATTAAATTGTTAATAATACGGATTTCAGGCGCCGTTTCATATACAACTCCATTCACGCTTTTATTATTAAAAAAATAGTTATTCAGTACATTACCTGTTGAGTTGTAATGAATATGAATTGCTGCTCCACTTCCTTTTCTGGAAGTGCCATACCAGGTTTCCCGCTCATTGTATGCAATATTTTGTGAAAAATAATTCCCCTCGATCAAAAAATGAGTTAAATTTAACGAAATTGCTCCTCCTTCATAAAGTGCTTCATTAGAAGTAAACTGATTGTTTCTGATTACTGTTTTCTGCACATTGCGGATAAATACAGCAGCTCCTGCGTATTTTGCTTTGTTATGCCGGAAAAAAGAGTGTTCAATAATTAGCGATCCATAATTAATCGCCTGAATAGCCCCTCCTTTGAGCATATCATTAGCTGGATTAATTCCTTCGGCATAAGCTTTACCGTAAAAAAAATGACAGTGGAAAAAATAAGATGTGTCAATGGGATTGTTAAGTAAGCGAATCCGCCCCCAACCACCTTTATTGTTTGTAGTGTCAGCAAATCCGGTGGTATCTGAAACGGTAAACACAATTGGCTGCCCTGATGCGCCCATGGCATGTATTTTACCGTTAACTACAATCTCATAATTACCTGTAAAAATTATTGTTGTTCCTGGATTTATGACCAAAGCAGTTCCAACTGGAACATAAATGTTTTCTGAAACCAGTATTGTATCACTTCTCCATATGATAGTTTTATTTTGCTGGTTATGGATATCTGATTTTGCAAAGATATCAACCGCTATGGATAGAACTATGAGAATGCCTATAAAGAATTTCATTGTGTTTAGTGTATTTTAATAGTTAAAGAAAAGGCTGCTATTAAAGTCAACATTGATCACAGCTTTACGCTTTGAGAATCTGTGCTTTCTCCTTGATACACTGTGATACAGCCTACTAAAAGGCAAGCGGAGTTTCGCAGCACACATAATAATGTCCTAAGTTCGACTTTTGAGACAGTTGGGAGCATACTAATCTAATTCAGGCATAACAATTGGAGTTCCATAAAATATTTGATAGAAATGATCATAGGAATTATCAGGCGGATTTAAGGGGTTAGTCCAAATAACAATGGTTCGGAAAGTTAAATTCTCTGGTCTCTCTCCTGAAGGATTTTGACCTGGTGTGTGGTAAATAATGTAGTGGCCTTCTCTTAAATAGTGAATCATATCTTGACTTAGGATGCATGGTGAAACAGGGCTGATTTGATGAAATATTCTACCAGGATATTGTTGGTGTGAAAGGGCTTCCGTAGAGTAATTATTTATCCAGCTATGCACTCCGCCATGAATGCCAACCCTTGGGTTGTTGAATCTTCGTTTGAGTTCCTGCCCAGCATCCGATTGCCACAAATACTGTCCATCGCAGCGGCCCAGCATATTGCCGTAATACCAGTTGTCGAGTTCTGTTAATGGCTCATAAAGGCTTAGTGGGTTTATGCCAATAGCTCCTGTGAGTTCTATTTCATAATCGTCGCTTTTGCTTTCACCTGGCTTAAGGTCGGCAATAATAAGGAATTTGTAACCTGAGGCTATGGCATCAAGTTCGTCCTGCAAATCTGACAGCATAAGATTGTATACTTCTGCAACCTGACTCAAACCGGCGAGACCATTGTCATTTAGGGTCAGTTTATACGTTTTGTGATAGGATTGTACATCGTCAAAGGTGGTATCGGTGCCCATCTGCACATTGAACAAAGCCTCGAGCAGCCAGAGCGCACTGTCGGGCTGCATGTATTGCTCACTTTTAATCCCGCTTTTGATGAGCTGATTAAAACTGTTAAGCTTCTGCCAAATGGCCATAGCCTCGGGGGTATATTGCTGGATTTGGCTTTGTTTTTCCTGAACCGGATGGTCTTTTTTGCACGATAGCGCAAGCACCATAACAATAAGCGTTGTTGGTATGAAAAGTTTTTTTATCATCTGAAATAATTGGTTAAAGTTCATAATTTATTTTGGATTCTCACCCTGTTGTTCAACTTTGAGTGGCTACGATATGGATGGCCCGGAGCTTGCATATCCAGGCCCACCTCAGTCGAACTTATTCTTTCCCAGCCAGAAGATATGCTTAGTGTTGCAAGATGGCACATATTGCGTACAAAACAGCTGTGTAAATGTGTTTTCATGACCATAACCTATGGTCTGACCCTGCTGCCCATGCAGCAAACGCTTGCTTTTTGCGGGGGGGGGCGGACAAACTGCCTGCTTCCGTTGCGGGATGCGGTTCACAAAGCAAAGAAGGCGTAGCCCTGTGCTGGGGGTATATTCTTTTATGCCACACGATACAATCGTGCGGTAGCGGGGGGTAGCTATGTGCCTTTTTGCTTCGGGCATTGTTCCTTTTTTACGCCTATTAGTACCACTCAATGCCAAAATCGCATCAAAAATTTTGGACTTTTTTTCGAAATTTTTTCAATATGCTGATAAACAGGTCAATACAACGGGTTTTTTACAGCAGCCAAAACGGATCCGGGCAGTACAGCAGGGGTCTGGGGGTGTTTTATTCGTTACTGCACGATTGCATCGTGGAGCAAACATCCTCCGCAACAAAATAATCTGTTGAAGAGAAAGTTTGATCAATGCCCAAATTCTATTAGTCATTCCTGTATTATTTGGCTGCCTCAAAACAATAGGCATACAGACCGGATAAAGCTATTACTTTGGCGGGTTTGCCGCCCGAAGCAGGTAAAACATAAATGCCATTGTAACTAAACATACCCCCTTTTTCACCCAAACGATCCACATTGATGCTCCAAAGCATTTTGCCTGTTGCCACTTCAATGGCATGCAAACGTCCGGTTGAGCCTCCTGCAAAATAGACTACCCCGTTTAAATAGCTTATAGGACTTGAAGTACCGGCCGATTGGGTTCTCCACAATTGTTCACCTGTTTGCGGATTCAGGCAATAGGTATAGGTATCCTCGCAATTGGCAATGATTTTATCCTCCTCAATGATAAAGCCTGAAAAAGCAAAGTCTCCTTGAAATTCCTTTTGCCAAAGTTTAACACCAGTGGCAATATCATGACATACAATACTATTGCTATAAGCCGCATAAATTCTGTTTTGATACACAATTGGCGGCGTATGAACACCTGAACTCTGCCTTGGTGGCCCCAATAGTTTTCTGTCCCAAACCCAATCATTGGTTTGAGTGTTGTAAAGACCATGAAAAATATTGGCAAACCAATTCGGCAAAGGCTCAAAATAGGTAACAACTATTAAACTGGGGTCGGATGTAAGGTTGGAATACAGCACCCCGCCCTTTGAATTATTACTATTTATGAAATCCCCTGACAAATTAGCCTCAAGAAATACATTGGTTTCACCATCTGTTATGTCAGTAATATGAGCTTTATAAACAACATAGTTACTGCTGTTTGTTGACTCAACTGTCGAAAAGAAATAATTATCCCTGTAAGGCTGAATTCTTACATCCCACCAATTTTCTCTTCGTATTTTCCAATGTGTAGAGCCATTGTTGAGGTTAACACAATAACTTCGGCTTCCCATCTGCCAGGTGAGTAAATGATCTTTTTGAAAGTAATAACTGATATCAATAAATCTGGCTGTTGATTGTGGAAAAACATGATCATCCCAATGCCAGATTATTTCGCCATTATCACTATTTAACATGGTCAGTCTTCTTCTTTCATTGCCATTAGTCGTGTGTACGACAATATTATTGTAGTGATAAATGGGATTTCGGGTGTAACTATTGTTAACAACAGTTGTGGCATGTCGATGCGTTTTCCATAAAATGGGTTTCGCTATAACAACCCCATTTTCATCGGTTTGCACATCAGGAGTTTTCTCCTTGCTGCACGAGGCAGCAAGGAGAAAACTTGAAATCAATAGTGTACATATTGTTTTCATTGTCGTACCGGGGTTTGAAACCAATCACTTGGTTGTCTATTAAAGATCTCATTAAACCTTTGGCGCATCGCATCATTGGGTTGCCCGTTTAGAGTACATTGGCTCATATTTCTTATTTCGAGGTGGTTAGCGCCATAAACGCGGTAAATGTTTTCGGCAGGAATATTGTTTAATACCTGGGTGTGTTTGGGCAACAAGCCATCGTTGGGTGTGTTCACACTTACAAAGCGTGTTCGAGGCACCCAGTCCCAGTAATAATACAAACATTCGTAGTATCCGCTTGGATCGGGCTCGCAAATGAGCTCGTACGACCAGTAGGTTACCAGCTGCGTTTCAGTACTTTTAATCAGACCGCACCATATGTTCTCGCTGTCATCAAACCAGTCGCGGCCTTTTTTCCATTGGGTTGATCGGTAGGTGTACAAAGCTGATAAAGGTAATAATAACGGATTATAGAGTGCACCTATTGCTGCTGCAATAGCTTTGGTTAGATTTACTCCATAGTAAGCATTGTAAACGTTTCTTGCGACACCAATTTTATCAACGAGCTCCAGATCATTGTTGTAGATCTCAGTGCTGAACATTCGCCAGTGTACCGGCGAGGTTTCTTCGGCCCATACCGAAATACGGGGAATACTCGAATTGTCGGTATGTGCCTTTAGCTGCTGAATGATTTGGCTTCCAACCTTTAGATCATTTATTGTAGTGGGTGAACCGGCTAAGCTCTGTATGTTTGCGTTGGCAGCAATGAAATTACAGACCGCATTAGTAGTTAAATTTGCATAGATTCCCCACGGCAGAATGAATAGTTCGGCTAATGGTCCGTCAGCCAGCTTGTTGCAAGCAACTGAAGCTGCAGATTGGACACTCCCATCAAGCACTGAATTTGCTATGGGAGCACCGTAATTTGGTGATGCAACTGTGATATATCCGCCAAACCTCTTGTTCGATCCAGATGTTATTCGATCCGCTTGTCGTAACATTAAACCACCCATACTGTGCCCGATGCCCAGATTGTTTGTGTCGTAAGGATTGCAAAAACTGTTTGTTGATGCTATTACCTGCACTGCGGCTGTATTTAATCCATTACTTGTGTTATACGTTTCGCGCAAACTGATTATATTTCTTTCCAGGGTGAATATTTGCTCGTAATGTGCCCATGAGCCTTCATCCCCTTCCAGCCCATGAATCCATGCGACATTTCGCTGGGCCTCTGCAATAAGAAAGCAAAAAAGAAATACAAATATCGCTGCTGATGATTTTATCGTAGTTTTCATTTTGCTGTATGATTAAATGTTTACACTAAACTCAAGGTTGTCAATTTTGATATAATTAATCAGCTTAACCACAGTGCCATTAACCAACTCTTCGTTTTGTTCGATTTTAATCGCATTCAGGGTTTCTCGTTCACCACGGTTATATCCATACACTACGCTTTGTATCAAAGTATTGCCCGAATCATAAATTCTTATACCAAGCAACCTGTTTTTGGTTTTATCAATCAAAATCACCGATGATCCCTCAGCTTGCGGGTCAAAACGATTAAAATAGGCCCGTAAAGTAACCAAATGATCGTTATGCTCAATTACCTCTATACCGTTTTCGGCTGCATTTTCGATGAATCTATTCAGGTTATCAATAAAGAAATGTCCCTGCATATTTGCCAGAATGCGATTAATATCAGATGAAGAATGTGTTCGGCGCAAAGCCTGAATGTGCTCAGCCATTTCGTTGAAAATGCCCGCAGGAAATGATTCCTGCGCGAGAATCCGGCCTTTTGCATCATAAAATAACACAGAGCTTCCGATTATTACGGTTTTTGATACCCTCGAGGTGGTGTTTTGTGGAGCATGATGCGGTAAATTGATTGTGTTTTCAAAAGCAATGTTTTCTAATGTTACGTTTATTTGACCACTGTTAAGCAGCGTCATTTCGATTCGTTGTTTTTCTTCGCTCGGATTCAAATAGGAAAGCTCCAATTCGGTGAGCGTAGAAAAATCAGCTTCATAATCCCGATATATGTATATATCGTATGAAAGGGTCAATATTTCATTTTCAGATTGTTTGTACCCCGCATGCTTATTTTCTGTGGTATCAGTCAGATAGCTTTTTTGACAACTTATGAACGAAATTGTCAGAATAAACGCAAACAAGATGATAGGTTTAGTTTTCATAAAATTTCCTTTTGGTGGTTTTGTGTTTTGTGAATTTATGCCTGTAAAAGTTCTGCCTCTTCTAAATTAGAAGCGGCCCACCTCAGTCGAACTTATTTTTTCCCAGCCAGAAGATATGCTTAGTGTTGCAAGATGGCACATATTGCCAACAAAAAAGCTGTGTAAAAGCGTTTTCATGACCATAGCCTATGGCCTGACCCTGCTGCCCATGCAGCAAATGCTTGCTTTTTGCGGGGGGGGGGGGGGGACAAACTGCCTGCTTTCGGTGCGGGGATGCGGTTCACAAAGCAAAGAAGGCTCGGCCTTGAACTGGGGGTATATTCTTTTATACCACACGATATAATCGTGCGGTAGCGGGAGACCAATATGTGCCTTTTTGCTGCGGGCATTGTTTCTTTTTTACATTTATTAGTACCACTCAATGCCAAAATCGCATCAAAAATTTTGGACTTTTTTTCAACATTTTTTCAATATACTGATAAACAGGTCAATACAACGGGTTTTTTACAGCAGCCAAAACGGATCCGGGCAGTACAGCAGGGGGTTGGGGGTGTTCTATTCGTTACCACACGGTGCAATCGTGCGTTAGCGGGGGGGGGGGTAATAAGGGGCAATGGCTTTTCAGCTCAACCGACAAAAAACATACATTTGTCTAAAATCATCTGTTATGCTTCGTATTGTACTTTTTTTAAGCGTGTTGATTTCCGGTTTGCCGGTTATTGCACAGAAAGCCATGCCCGAAGAGCGGCCTCCGTATGTGCTGGTAGTGCACGGGGGTGCCGGCACCATGGAATGGGAAAACATGTCGGACAATGCCCGTAAAGCCTACGAAACCGGCTTGCTCGAAGCATTGCAGGCAGGCGAGGCAGTGCTGAAATCGGGGGGCAGCAGCCTAGATGCCGTGGTAGCTGCCATTGTCAGGCTCGAGGATAATCCGTTGTTCAATGCCGGACGTGGCGCCGTGTACAACGAGGCCGGACAGATAGCCCACGATGCCAGCATCATGGAAGGCAAAGAAGGCAAAGCCGGAGCAGTGGGAATGATTGGCAACATCAAAAACCCCATCCTTGCAGCAAAAGCTGTGATGGACGATGGCCGCCATGTGTTTCTGGTGGGCAGCGGAGCTGAGCGTTTTGCCGCATCCAAAGGCGTGGACACCGTTTCGCCCGATTATTTTTACACCAAAGAACGCCATGATGCCTGGGAAAAAACCCGCCAAACCCGCCTCGAACGCGAGTTTCCGCTGCAACCCAAAGGTACTGTGGGCGCCGTTGCCCTCGACATGCAAGGCAACCTGGCCGCAGGCACTTCCACCGGGGGCATGCACTTTAAACGGGTGGGTCGCCTCGGCGATTCGCCTGTGATTGGCGCCGGCACCTGGGCCGACAACCACAGCTGCGCCGTGTCGGCCACCGGACATGGCGAATACTTTATCCGCAATGCCGTGGCCAGCGACATCAGCGCCCGCATGAAATACCTCGGCGAAAGCCTCGCGCAAGCTGCAAATGCCGTGGTGATGGATAAGCTTGCCGCCCTCGATGCCGGAGGCGGCATCATCGCCCTCGACCGCCAGGGCAATATCGCCATGCCTTTCAACACCCCGGGCATGTTCCGTGGTTACGTTATTGCCGGCCAACAAGCCTTTGTGGCCGTTTCAAGAGAAAAATAAACGCTCCGGCTGAACCCTTCAGGCATGCTTTTGTTATTTTTGCAACCTGGTTGCATTTAACACATCCTTGCATGTCAGAAGCACGCGACATTCTCCGCCGTCATGCGCTCCGGCGAACCAGTTGCCGCCAGGGCATCATCGAGCTGATGCTCAGCGAAGAAAGGGCCATGTCGGAGCACGAAATCCGCGAGAAACTCTCCTCCAGCTACGACCGCACAACCTTCTACCGCTCGTTCAAGACCCTCGAGGAGTCGGGTATCATCCACAAAATTGTACTCGACAGCCAAAAAGTGCGCTACGCCCTTGCAAGGGTGGAATATACCGGCAACCATGCCCATTTTCACTGCAACAGCTGCCAGAGCGTCCGTTGCCTTGGCGGAGCAGACTTGCCACCGGTGAAACTGCCCGAAGGATACACTGCCAGGGCAACCGAGATGATTATCCATGGCACCTGCGATGCATGCAATCAAACGAAGGTAAACTGAGGTGAAAAGCTACCGTGGCATAGCCTGGACGGCAATCGCGCTGTTTGTTTTTCCGATGCTCTGGCAAAGCCTGCACCGGCTTGACCACCTTATGGCCCGGCACGACTGCGGGAGCACATGTGCTTCAGCCAAACCGTCGGACGAAGCGCTGCACTTTGCGCCCTCCGGTCACTGTGCAGCGTGCGAATATGAGCTTGTCCTGCCCGGTCAGACTTCGGGCTCGCCTGATCTGGCTGTGCCGTTCACCTTCAGGTATATCTTTCAGGCTGAGAAAACCAGCCGGCTTTTCATTCCGGCTATCCCGGGACCGGCTCCACGCGCACCGCCTGTAAAAGCCTGATAATAAATATTGTATTGGATTACATCCGGATGAGATTGTCCGGACTTTCAGGCTTAATTCCTAAGTAAGTAAGGTTGAAAATAAAATTTTTTGCGTCAGCATTTCTGATGCTCCATGCGATGCTGTTGTGCGCACAGCCCGGCAGCCTGTGGGTGAGCGTCGAAGACACCTCGGGCGAAGTCTTGCCTGGAGCGGTAGTTTTGCTTTATCCCGGCAGGCACATGGCTTTGACCGATGCCAATGGTCTTGCGGTTATCGGCCCGGTTCCGGATGGACGATACCGTCTGGAGGTGAGTTATCTGGGATACGAAAAGCACAGCAGCGAGATTGATATTCCCCACAGGGGGGCGCTGAAGGTGGTGCTGCAAGCCCGGCTGATGAGTTTGCAGGAAGTGAAGGTGACGGCTTCGGCTGCGCGTTTGGGCAAGCCCGCGCTTATGCTGCCCTCCGAGGCTGTTGGTCAGGCTTTTGTGCGAAAGTTCTATGCAGGCAGCCTGGCTTCCACCCTCGAACGCCTGCCCGGCATGAACAGCATACGCATCGGCATGGGGCAATCCAAACCCATGATACGTGGCATGGCGTTCAACCGTGTGCTTGTGGTGACCGACGGGCTGCGTCACGAAGGTCAGCAATGGGGCGAGGAGCATGGGTTGGAAACCGATGCCCTGGGCGCTGGTCGGGTAGAGGTGATACGTGGCCCGTCGTCGGTGCGCTATGGTTCCGATGCCCTTGCCGGAGTGCTAAATATTGTTTCGGACGAGGGTCTGAAGCACGATGGCCACGCCGCCCGGCTTACACTGCATGCCGCCACTGTGAACAATACGCTGGGCGGACATATCTTATGGCAATACAAAAACAACCGCCAATCGGCCTATGCAGCCCTGGGCTGGTGGGATGCCGCCGACTACAAGGTGCCCGCCGACAGTGTGGATGTGTACAACTTCCGTCTTCCGCTGCGCGCCCGGCGTTTGCGCAATACCGCCGGCATGGAGCAGAGTTTCAGGGCAGGGTATGGTTTTGGACATGGCGCATGGCAGCATCAGACCAGGATGAGCCTGCTCCGCAGCCGTCAGGGTTTTTTTGCGCACGCCCACGGTATCGAACCACGTAATGTGGACACCCTGCTCCACGACCGCTCGCAACGCGATGTGCAGCAACCCTTGCACGAAGTTACCCACCTGAAGCTCACCCAGCAATCGCAACTGCAAACCCGGAGCGGAAGTCTGCACCTCACCCTCGGCTATCAGAAAAACCTGTTCGAGGAACGCAGCCCGTATGTCAACCATGGGTTCATGCCGCCCGTGCTGCCCGAGGCCATGCGAAAATATGCCCACACCGAAAGGATGTTCAATAAAGATGCCCTGGCTGTGGAGCTGCTTTGGGAGCAAACAACTCAATCGCTCAACTGGAAAACCGGACTTTCGGCTGAGGCCATCCGCAACCACATCGGTGGGTGGGCCTTTGTATTCCCCGAGTACCGTTCCGAAAAACTGGGCGTGTTTGGTATGATGGATTATCCGATTTCGCCTGGCCGGTTGTTTCAGGCTGGTGTGAGGCTCGATGCTGCCCGGATACGCATTGAAGAATACAGCGACTGGTTTGCCGCGCCGGATGGTCAGTATTTGCAGCGGGCCGAAAATCTCAGGTTCAGTCAGCCGAGCCTGAGCTGGTCGGCCGGATATAGCCGGCAGGCAGGACACTGGGCCATCAGCGGCAATGTGGGCAAGGGCTTCAGGCTGCCTACTGCGGCCGAGCTGGGAGCCAACGGAGTGAACTATCACCAGTTTCGCTTCGAGCAGGGCAACCCGGATCTGAAGCCCGAAGTGTCGTATCAGCTGGATGCGTCGGCCGAATGGAGAAGTAGCCGCATAGCGCTGGAAATCAGCCCTTTTTTGGCCTGGTCGCCCAATTACATCTACCTCAACCCCAGCTCGGAACACGACTACCTCTACGGAAACGGAAACCAGAAGTTCGAATATACCCAAAGCAATGTGTTCCGCGGCGGAGGGGAGTTTCACCTGCATTACGCCATCGCGGAGGCCTGGATGTTCGGGCTGATGTACGAAGCCCTGTTTGCCTATCAGCTATCGGGGCCTAAAAAGGGTTTTGGCCTGCCGCTCAGCCCGCCCCAATCGCTGCTCTTCAACCTCAACTGGTCGCCCGGACGCAAGCTGCCTTTCGAGCTGGCGGCCGACCTCAGGCTCACCTCGGCCCAAAACCGCATTGTTCCCCCGGAACAAACCACACCTGCATGGTATGTGGTCAACCTGCGTGCGAATGCCACCATTGCATTCGGCCGTCAAAACCTCGAGCTGAGCCTGCAACTCAACAACCTCACCAACAATGTGTATCTGAACCATCTGAGCTATTACCGCCGCATCAACCTGCCCGAAGCCGGACGCAACCTGATAGCGGTAATTAAAATCCCGATTCTTGAGAAAAATTAGTAACAAATTAAAATTCAACACATTATGAATAAGATCATTTCCAAAGGAATTGTTGTCATCATTCTTGCATTATTCACATTTACTGCCTGCAACAAAGACGACCAAAAGCCTTCGATCAAAAACCTGGAAATCGGTTACGACAACAGCGGGCAGGTAGTGGCAGGCGAGGAGCTGCACCTGGAAGCCGAGATTCTGGCCCCGGAAAAAATCGAACGCGTGGAGCTTGAAATCCACAAAGAGGGCGGACACAAAAGCCTGCGATTGGTGTTTGGGGCCGGCGAATGGCATCTTGAAAAGGTGTACGACAAGTTCAAAGGCCTGAAAGACACCGACTTTCATGAGCATGTGGATGTGCCAGCCGATGCCCCTGCCGGCGATTATCATCTGCACCTGAGCGTGATAGACCAAAAAGGCAACAAGGCTGAAGCCGAAGGTGAGCTCAGGGTGCTTTTACCCACACGATAAGAAATGCCCCATGCGCAGTACCGCAGTTATTATTTTACTCATATGGTTAATTGCTGGCTGCAACAAAGCCGAAGTGGATGACCAGAAACCGGTGATCGACTTCGGCTTTGAGGGGGCTTCGCCTTTGCCCTGCGACACTTTGCAGCTGGGCGATACGCTCCGGCTGCGGGTGCGAATGTCGGACAATGTGGAGCTGGGGTCGTTTCGTGTGGATATCCACCACAACTTCGACCACCACTCGCACAGCACCGAACCCATAAGTTGTGAGCTCGACCCGAAGAAGCCGGCCACCAACCCCTTTGCGTTTATTGGCGTGTTCGACATCCCGGCAGGCCGGCGCGAATACGAAGCTTTGGTGAACATTGCCCTGCCATTGCAAAACCAAAATGGCCCCCTGCAGGGTGGAGATTACCACTTTTTTATCAGCCTGACCGACAAAACCGGCTGGTCGTCGCGCAGTGGTTTCGGCCTCAAGCTTGTGCAACCATAAAAAAGGCCGCAGCCTCCTGCCCCGGAGACTGCGGCAACCAAACCAACACACAAACCAGGGAGGCTATTTTGCGGCCGCCTTGATTTTATCTTCCTTGCCCAGGCCTTCGCGCACCTCCACCACGATGCCATCCGAAAGCCCGGTCTTGATCGCACGTTTTTCAAAGTTTTGAGGGGTAGTTTCCACCTCAACAAAGGCGCTGTCGCCTTCAAATTTCACAAGTGCCTCATTCACAGCCAAAACGTTTTCTTTCTTTTCGAGCACAATGTCGGCATTGGCGCTGTATCCGGCCCGTATGAACTGTCCGGCGCGAGGCTCAACAGCGGCGCGGATCTCGAACTGTATGGCGCCGTTTTCCTCCACACCCTTGGGCGAGATGCGCTCGAGGCGGGCAGTAAATTTTTCGCTTTCAATGGCGCCAATGGTCAGAACCAGCTCCATGCCTTCGCGTATTTTTCCCACTTCCGATTCGTCCACCTTACCCACAAAAATCATCTCGTTCATGTCGGCTATGGTGGCAATGGTGGTGCCATCGTTGAAGGTGTTGCTTTCGATCACCGAGCGGCCTTTTTCGACCGGCACGGCCAGCACCATGCCATCGATGGTGCTGCGGATGAGCGTATTGGTGGCATTGCCGGCCTTGCGTGTGGCGCCTTCGCGGATCAGGGCGAGGTGGTCTTCGGCAGCTTCGAGCTCCTGCTCAGCCGTCCGGAAACTTACTTCATAGGTGTTGAATTCGGCTTCCGGGATCACCCCTTTGCGATACAACTCTTTATACCTGAGGTAGTTGCGGCGTGCTTCGTCGAGCTGTATGCCGGCCTTCTTGACCCTGGCCTCGGCATTGTTCAGGTTGATCATATCCGGAATAATGCGCACCCTGGCAATGAGCTGGTCTTTGCGCACCATGTCGCCCGGTTCGACAAAAACTTCTTCGATGATGCCCGACACCTTGGGCTTGATATCGATTTCGTGACGCGGCACCACCGAACCGGTGGCTACCGTTTTTCGGACTATGGTTGTTTCGAACGGACTTTCGGTGTTGTAAACCACGGGTTTGGCCTGCGATTTTTTGTAGAGATAGAGCAGGGTTCCGGCAAAAACACCCACCACAACGAGGGCGGCGGCAATTTTCAGAAAGGTTTTCATGGCTTTAGTTTTATTGATGATTGTTGATTTGATTTTATTCGTAACGCAAAGCGTCAATGGGTTTCATTGCCACGGCGCGGCGGGCGGGTATGAATCCGGCAAACACGCCCGAGACGATCAGGATGAGCAAGGCAGCAATGGCCACCTGAAAATCTACACCCGGGTTGAGAAACATTTGCTGACCGCCACCGGCCGGAATGCTTTTGCTTACCAGTTCGAGCAAAAACACGCTGAGCACAAGACCGGTATATCCGGCAACCGTGGTGAGCAGCACAGCCTCGCTGATGATCTGTGTGGTTACTTTGCGCGGCGTGGCACCTATGGCCCGCATGATGCCGATTTCTTTGGTGCGTTCCTTAACCACTACCAGCATGATGTTGCTGATGCCAATCACGCCGGCCAGCAGGGTGCCTGTACCCACAATCCACACCAGCACATTGATGCCCAGAAAAAGGTTGCTCATTTGTTTGAACTCTTTATCGAGGTTGAAGTAGCCGAAAGCGCGGGCGTCGTCGGGGGCCACCTTATGGCGCTGGCGCAGCAGTGTAAGTGCTTTTTCCTCCAGCACTGAGGCGTTTATGCCAGGCTTTGCCGTCATGGCATAAAAGCTCAGGCGGTCGCCATAGTTGAAGGCCTGCTGGGTGGTGCTGAAGGGGATATGGATGGTCTGGGTTTTGTCGCCTCCGAAGTTCATGTTGACGCTCAGGGGCTTAAACACACCAACTACCTGAAAATAAATACCTTTGATTTGAATATATTGTCCGATAGGGTCTTCGTCGGCGGCAAAAAGCAGTTCGCGCACCCGCTGCCCGATGACGGCCACTTTGCGTTTTTCGGCGATGTCGGTATGGTTGATAAACCTGCCGGCCAACATTTCCACCGGGTCTATCTCGTTCCATTCGGGATAGTCGCCAAAGATGCTGAAGGCCCCGGATTTCTGGCCGCGGTTCACATTGTTGTTGCCCGCTCCGCGCACATCGAGTCTTGGGGCCAGCTTTTCGAGCTCTTCGATGCCTTTGAGGGCTTCGGTGTCGGCATTGCGGAGCTGGATGCTGCGTCCGCGCTGCATGCCCTGGTATGGCACCGAGGTGCGTTGCCCCCAGATGAACACGCTGTTGGTGGCAAATTTTCCCATGCCGTTCATCACCCCGTTTTCGAGGCCACGGCCCGAACCTATCATGACGATCAGCATGAAAATCCCCCAGAACACCCCAAAGGCCGTGAGGGCAGTGCGCAGCTTGTTCTTGGCCAGACTGCTGCCTATTTCCTTCCATTTGTCAATGTCGAACATATGTGTGGTTTGTTTTGGGTTTATTCGTCTTTAAGGGCTTCGACGGGCTTGATGGAGGCGGCCCTGCGGGCTGGGATGAAACCGGCCAGTGTGCCGGCAAACACCAGCAAAAGTGTGGCGCTGATGGCCAGATTGAGGCTCACTTCGGGATTCTTGAAAAAAGGTGCGTTGATATTGGCCGAAAGCACTTCGAGTAAACCTACTCCGGCAACGAGTCCGATGTAGCCCGAAAAGGCCGTGATCAGAACCGACTCGAACAGCACCAGCGAAATCACGCTGGCAGGTGTGGCGCCTATGGCCTTGCGGATGCCAATCTCCTTGGTGCGGTCTTTCACCACAATCATCATGATGTTGCTCACGCCAACCACTCCGGCGATGATGGTACCTATCCCAATAATCCAGATGAACAGGCTGATCGATCGGAACAGCTTTTGCATCTGCTGATAGGGTTCGCTGCTGTTCCACGAACCCAGGGCGCGTTCGTCCTCGGGATCGAATTTCTGCCGGTTGGCAATGATGGTTTTGGCTTGTTTTTCGATGGCCTTGGCCTCTTCGAGGGTGGCATCGCCCACGGTGAGGGCAATCAGGTGGATGCGGTTGCCGCCCGAGAATACCTGCTGGGCTGTGGTGATGGGCAGATAGACCATATGCAGGTTCTCGCTGTTGTTGCGTACCACGTCGGTAAATATGCCCACCACCTTAAAAGGCACCCCGTTCACGGTGATGTATTTGCCCATGGCGGGTTCGTTTTTAAACAACTCGTCGCGCACCTTATAGCTGATCACGGCTACTTTGCGCTTTTCGTTCAGGTCGGGCAGGTTGATAAAACGACCTTCGAGCATCTCCACTTTTTCAATCAGCTGATAGTCAGGATGTACGGTTCGGACGTTGTAGGTGCCGGTTTCACTTTTATAGGATACCCGGTTGTTACCCTGAATATTAAACCGGGCCGAAATATTGTCGATGCCTTTCACGTTGCGCGCAATCTGATCACGGTCGTCGTTGGTCATCTGCATGTAGCGTCCGGGCTGCATTCCGGCAAAAGCTTTGCTGGTCTGGCCGCTCCAAATCCACACCGAATTGGTAGCAGAGCCTTCGAAGTCCGATTCCACACCTCTTTGCAGGCCTACCCCGGATCCTTGCAGGATAATGAGCATGAAAATGCCCCATGCCACCGAAAAGCCTGTGAGAAAGGTGCGCAGCTTGTTCTTTTTGATGGTGCTCAGGATTTCCTGCCATTTGTCGAGGTCGAACATTTTTTTGCCGGTTTTGGGTTAAACAGCACGTGCATAGACAGGAGCCACAGAGTGGTATCCGTTGCGCTCGTCGGTGTTGATGAGCCCGTCGCGCAGGCGGATGATGCGCTGCGTCTGTTGGGCGATGTCGTTTTCGTGGGTGACGATGATGATGGTCTTGCCCGTTTGGTTAATCTCGCGGAAAAGACCCATCACCTCGTTGGAGGTCACACTGTCGAGGGCGCCGGTAGGTTCGTCGGCCAGGATCACCTTCGGATTGGTGATGAGCGCGCGGGCAATGGCCAACCGCTGCTTTTGTCCGCCCGACAGCTCGCTCGGCAAATGGCCGGCCCAATCGCGCAAGCCTACCTTTTCGAGAAATTCCAGGGCCATCCTGTTTCGCTTGCGGCGGCTAACTCCGTGGTAATAGAGCGGCAGGGCCACGTTTTCCATGGCATTCTTGAAGCTGATCAGGTTAAACGACTGAAACACAAAGCCCAGCAACTGGTTGCGCAACTTCGCTGCCTTGGTTTCATTCAGCTTTTCGATGCGAAGTCCGTTGAGGTAGTATTCCCCTTTGTCGTGCACATCGAGTAGGCCGATGATGTTGAGCAGGGTGCTTTTGCCCGAACCCGACGAGCCCATGATGGACACCATTTCGCCTTCTTCCACGGTGAGGTCGATGCCTTTGAGCACATGCAGGCTGCTGTTGCCCATGGGATAGCTTTTGTGAATGTTCTGCAATTGAATCATGACAGCGTTTCGATTTTTTGTTGATCCTTAGAGAAATAATATCATGCCATAAATTGTAAAAAACTTAATATCAATAATATAGCGCCACACTACCTCAAAACATCAGCCCAGTTGTCTGTCCGTCCGGTGTGCGTAGGCGGCCGCAAGTGTTCGGCATCGGACGGGGAGCCGGGCATTCGGGAATGCTGAACAGCGACCCAGGGAACAGGCTTTCGCGGTTTTTATCGTTTCAAGTGCAACGAAAGATTGTTTGCGGTGGGTGGCATTGGGCTTGTTTCAACAGACTTCCCGATGGCATGCTCACTTGCATGGGGCATTCAACCGGAATGTTTATTTGCGACCGGCGATGCACTGCATCCTGCCAGGCTGCTCAGACCCCGGAAGGGGCCTCGCCCATGCAGGGCAACAGCGCCCATTTGCTTATCTTTGTGGCCCAACGAACAGACAACCCGACATGTCGCATCCGACAACACCCTTGCGTTTTGCCCTCATCGGTGCAGCGGGCTATATTGCACCCCGCCACATGAAGGCCATCCGCGACACAGGTAACACCCTGGTGGCTGCCCTCGATCCTTTCGATAGCGTGGGCATCATCGACAGCTACTTTCCTGATGCACAGTTTTTTATAGAGCCTGAACGTTTCGACAGGCACCTGGATAAACTCCGCCGCAAGGGCAGCGACAAGGTGGACTATGTGAGCATCTGTTCGCCCAACTACCTGCACGATGCACACATCCGCATGGCATTGCGTAACCAGGCCCATGCCATTTGCGAAAAACCTCTGGTACTCAATCCCTGGAACCTCGACGCCCTGGCCGAGATTGAACGCGAAACCGGCAAACGCATCTATACCATCCTTCAGCTCAGGCTGCATCCGGCTGTACAGGCCCTGCGCCGGCAGGTGCAGGACGCCCCGCCCGGAAAAGTGTTCAATGTGCAGCTCGAATACATCACCTCGCGCGGATGCTGGTACCAGTATTCATGGAAAGGAAACCTGGAAAAATCGGGCGGCATTGCCACCAACATCGGGGTGCACTTTTTCGATATGCTGAGCTGGATCTTCGGCGAGGTGAAAGAAAATGTGCTTGAGCAACATACCCACGACAGGGCTGCCGGCCGCCTCAGGCTCGAAAAGGCTGAAGTAAGCTGGTTTCTGAGCATCAATGCCGAAACCCTGCCCAACGAAGTGAAACAACAAGGCAAGACCACCTACCGTTCGCTCAGTATCGACGACCAGGAGTTTGAATTCAGCGAAGGTTTTACCGACCTGCACACCCAAAGCTACAAACAGATACTCGAAGGAGGCGGCTTCGGCCTGGATGATGCACGCCCTTCCATCAGCCTGGTGCACGACATCCGTGTGCAGGCAGCCCGACTCAGATAACAACCAACCCTTATGAAACAGATCACAAGCGAAACTTTCGAACAACTCATCCTCACTGCCATCCGTGCCGGAAAGGCCATCATGGAGGTGTATGCCACCAATTTCGATGTGGAAATTAAACCCGATCGCACCCCGCTTACCCTGGCCGATACGCGGGCCAACGAAATCATCCAGCAGTTTCTCAGCCAAACCGGGATACCTGTGGTGAGCGAAGAAGGCCGAACTGTTCCATGGCATATCCGCGAGACCTGGGATAAGTTCTGGCTGGTCGATCCGCTCGACGGCACCAAAGAGTTTGTACACCGCAACGGGGAATTCAGTGTCAACATCGCCCTCATCGAACAGCGGATACCTGTTATGGGTATCATCTATGCACCGGTGAACGATGTGCTTTACTGGACCGACGGCCAGGGGGCTTTTCGGCTGGATCATGCTGCAGGCCTGGTCGAAGCCAACGGAAAACTTACATCCTTGCGCAGGCAGGCCAGACAGCTGCCACTGCCGCGTCAGGACGAGGATTTTACCATCGTAGCCAGCCGCAGCCACCTCACTTCCGAAACTATGAACTACATCAACCGTGTGAAACGCGAACACTACAACATCCGCATCGTTTCGCGCGGCAGCTCGCTCAAGATGTGTATGGTGGCCGAAGGACAGGCCGATGTCTATCCCCGATTCGGACAGACCAGCGAATGGGACACCGCAGCCGGCCATGCCATCATCCTGGCTGCAGGAGGCAAAGTGGTGCTGGCCGACCAACCTGCACAACCTTTGCGCTACAACAAACCCGACCTTCAAAACCCATCCTTCCTGGCATTCCCTTACCAGCCTGAACCACAATCATAATGAGCATCCAATGATTGAAAATCTGAATTATTCGCTCAACAACCTGCGCGAGCTCGAAGCCGAATCCATCCACATTATCCGCGAGGTAGCAGCCTCATTCGAAAAGCCCGTCATGCTCTACTCCATTGGCAAAGACAGCTCGGTGATGGTGCGTCTGGCCGAGAAGGCTTTCTATCCGGGCAAGGTGCCCTTTCCGCTAATGCATATCGATACTACCTGGAAGTTTCGCGAGATGGTGGAGTTTCGCGACCGATATGCCGCCGAAAACGGCTGGGAGCTCATCGTCGAAATCAACGAAGAGGGCAGGGCAGCCGGCATCGGCCCGTTCACCCATGGCTCCAAGGTGCATACCGACGTGATGAAAACCCAGGCCCTGCTCAAAGCCCTCGACAAACACCGCTTCGATGCCGCCTTTGGCGGAGCACGCCGCGATGAGGAAAAAAGCCGGGCCAAAGAACGTATCTTCAGCTTCCGCGACCGCTTCCATCAATGGGACCCCAAAAACCAACGGCAGGAGCTGTGGGACATCTACAACACCAAAGTGCACAAAGGCGAGTCCATCAGGGTATTCCCCCTGAGCAACTGGACCGAACTTGACATCTGGCAATATATCCGCCTCGAAAACATCCCCATCGTACCGCTCTACTTTGCCAAAGAGCGCCCCATCGTGGAACACGAAGGCAACCTGATCATGGTGGACGACCACCGCATGCCCGCCGAAATTGCCCGCAAAGCCACCATGCGCAAAGTGCGCTTCCGCACCCTGGGATGCTATCCCCTTACCGGAGCCATCGAATCGGAGGCCGATACCATCGAAAAAATCGTCGAAGAAATGATGACCACCACCAAAAGCGAACGCACCACCCGCGTAATCGACTTCGACCAGGAAGGCAGCATGGAACAGAAAAAGAGGGAAGGGTATTTTTAGGTACTGGGTACTGGTTACTGGTTACTGGGTACTGGGTGCTGGGTACTGGGTGCTGGTTTGAAGGCAAAGGTAAATTCCATAAATTAGTTCTAAATGGCTGGATATAAGGATCTTGAGATATTCAGAATTTCGTTCGACCTGGCAGTGAGCGTGCATAAAATGAGTTTACAGTTGCCAGCCTATGAGAAATTTGAATTAGGCAGTCAAATCAGACGCTCATCGAAAAGTATTTATGCTCAGATTGCTGAAGGTTACGGACGAAGACGTTACAAGCAGGATTTTATTAAATTTCTGACGAACGCCCTTGCCTCCGGCGACGAGTGTATCAGCCATATTATGATGATAAATCAATTATATCCCGAGCAAACAGCGTGGGAGGATCTATTGGAATCTTATGAAATGCTCGGCAGGAAAATTAACAAGTATATTCAGTATGTTGAAAATGAGTGGAATAAATTTTAATAGGCTAAGTAGGTGAAATTATCTCTACATAAGCACAATACTGTTCGTTTAATTTATACTTCATATTCGATATGTATCAAGTAACCAAAACCTGGAACCCAGTTCCATAGAAAAATACGACATGTACCAAGCACCCAGAACCCAGAATCTAGTACCATTGAATAATACGACATTTACCAAGTAACCAGCACCTAGAACCTAGTACCATGCACTCCCGCTCCATTTCCTCCTTCCTTGATCAGGATCAGCAGAAAGACCTGCTGCGGTTTTTGACGGCCGGATCGGTTGACGACGGAAAATCGACCCTGATTGGCAAGCTGCTTTTCGACAGCAAAAAGATTTACGAAGACCAGCTCATGGCCCTGGAGCGCGACAGCAAGCGCATTGGCCATGCCGGCGACGAAACCGACTATGCCTTGCTGCTCGATGGTTTGCAGGCCGAGCGCGAACAGGGCATCACCATTGATGTGGCCTACCGTTACTTTTCGACCAACAAACGCAAGTTCATCATTGCCGATACGCCCGGCCATGAGCAATATACCCGCAATATGGTTACCGGGGCCAGCACGGCCAACCTGGCCATCATCCTGGTGGATGCGCGCAAAGGCGTGATTACACAAACCCGCCGGCATACTTTTCTTGTGTCGTTGCTGGGCATCCGCCATGTGGTGCTGGCTGTGAACAAGATGGACCTGGTGGACTACAGCGAGGAAGTTTTCGAAAAAATCTGCGACGACTACAAACGTTTTGTCACGCGGCTGTCGTTGCCCGACATCTATTTTATCCCCCTTTCGGCCCTGAAAGGCGACAATGTGGTCGAAAATTCCGACCGCATGCCCTGGTATAAAGGCAAGAGCCTGTTGCATTATCTCGAGACGGTGCATGTGAGCTCCGACCGCAATTTTGAAGACTTTCGTTTTCCGGTGCAGCTGGTCCTTCGTCCCGACCTGGGCTTCCGGGGTTTTGCCGGCAAGATGGCCTCAGGTATTGTGCGCCGTGGCGATCAGGTGATGGCCCTGCCCTCGCGCAAAACCTCTACCGTGACACGCATCATCGGGCCGGATGGCGACCTGGAGTATGCTTTTCCTCCCCAAAGCATCACACTTACCCTGGCCGACGAAATCGACATCTCGCGGGGCGAAATGCTGGTGCATCCCAACAACCAGCCCAGGGTGGAACGCCAGTTCGAAGCCATGCTGGTGTGGATGGACGAAAAACCGATGGACCCCTTCACCCAGTTTTTTATTAAACATGCCAACAATACCACCCGTGCGCACATCGACCAGATCCGCTACCGCGTGGATGTGAACACTTTGGAGCAGCACGAAACCAAAGCGCTGTCGCTCAACGAAATCGGCAGGGTGGTAATCACTGCGGCCAAGCCTTTGCTCTTTGATCCGTATCACCGCAACCGCAGCACGGGAGCCTTTATCCTCATCGACCCCATCACGCACAACACCTCGGCAGTGGGGATGATCATCGACAAGCTCAACCCGAGCGACCTGCCTTCGCGCCTGGTAGATCCCGAAGCCAAAAGGCTGATCGACCAGGGCCGCAGCCTCATCAGCCGGCAGGAACTCGAACAACGCTATCACCAGCGCGGTGCCACCATCTGGATCACCGGCCTGCACGGCAGCGGCAAAAATGTGCTGGCCTATTCGCTCGAAAAACATCTCTTCGATGCCGGAGCCACCGTGGTGATGGTGGACGGAAGCACAGCACGCTCGGGCCTGAACCGCGAGCTCGACTTCAGTCCGGCCGGACGTGCCGAGCAGATGCGACGGGTGGCCCACGTGTGCCGCATCCTCAACGACCAGGGCATCATCACTATCTGTTCGTTCATCTCGCCCCGCGAACAGGTGCGCGGCCAACTGGCCGAAATCATTGGCAAAGACCGATTCCACCTGATTTATATGGATGCGACACTGGATTATTGCCGCAACAACAAGCCCGAACTCTACGAACTGGCCGAAAAGGGTGAGCTCCGCTTTTTGCCTGGTGTGGACGAACCCTACGAAGTGCCGGTATCTCCGGCACTAAGTCTCATGCCCGAAAACATGTCAGAAAACATTGCACGGGTGATGGAATTTCTCGAAAAAAATCAGGTTTTCCCGTTGAGGTTGTAAGGTTGATGTGACTTGTTTTGTCAATCATCAAGCCCGTTGACGATGTTTTATACAACAAAATACAACATCTATCTTTGACGTTGACCTTTGATAAATGCGCAATAACAGGCAGTGTAAGATGCCCGGCGTGCAATGTTTGCCCAACGACGGTGGACGCTTTAATCAGATAAAGGCATTTGATTAGCTTTGTACGAAGCCATGGAGAAGGAATTTTCTATATCCCAATTCTCAAAACATCTGTTCTGGGATGTTGACCGAAATGCACTCAGCCTTGATGCGCATAAAGCATATATCATTAAGCAAATTTTAGAGTACGGTAAATTGGATGACTGGCAATTGCTGAAGAAATACTACGGACTTGACGAAATTTCCCGGGTTGCAATAACTTTTCGCGAGCTCGATCCAAAGGCGGTATCATTTATTTCTGCGCTAACGAATATTCCAATTACAGAATTCAGATGTTACACATTTCAACAATCGACTCCCAAACATTGGAACTTCTGATCTTGCTGATGCAAAAACCTTTGCTCAGTAATATGAGGCTTGTTGGTGGAACGGCGCTTGCCCTGCAGATTGGTCATCGAAAATCAGTTGACCTGGATTTTTTTGGAAGCATTAATTTCGATGATCTTGATACTGACGAATTGTTTTCGGAAGTTGAAAATATAACTGTTTTAAAAAGGTCAAAAAACATCAATATCTTTATCATCAACAACATCAAGGTTGATTTTGTCAATTATTCCTACAAATGGCTCGAAAACACGGTTCAGATCGGTCAAATCCGGCTTGCAGGCCTTCAGGATATCGCTGCAATGAAGATGGCAGCAATAACCGGCAGAGGGAGTATTAAAGATTTCATTGATATATACTATTTGCTGGATTATTTCTCATTATCCCGGATGCTTGATTTATACAATAAGAAATACCCCGACGGCTCAGTTTTTCTGGTGCTTAAAAGCCTCACATATTTTGATGACGCAGAAGCCGAACCTTTGCCTCATGTTTTCGGACAATTGAGCTGGAGTGATGTAAAAAGTAAAATTATTGCAGCTGTGAGAGCCTTTAATTCAAATGCGCATTAATAAAGTAATCTTGCACACTCAGGTAATATTCACATAACAGGCTTTGACGGCCTGAGGCTGGAGGAGCATTTAACCACGGTAATTATATACTGCTTCCTTTACTTTGTTATAGTCGTTTGGTAGCCGGATGGGGTTTTCTGGTTTTTTGAAAAACTCTGCCAGCCTTTCTGGAACTTCTGCCTCCATGCCGATGGCCTGTTTTACAGCATCAGGGAATTTAGCCGGGTGGGCCGTTTCGAGGAACACAAAAGCGGCTTCCGGAAATTTTTGAGCAAAGTGTCTGGCACCAAGGTATCCAATGGCGCCATGGGGGTCGGCCACATAACCATAGCGTTCGTAAAGCTCCCTCATACCGTCGAGGGTTTGACGGTCGGTGAATCCCATGCCACTGATGTGGTTTTTCATACGTTCCGGGCTGTTGCCGTAGAGGTGCAGCATGCGCTCGAAATTGCTCGGATTGCCCACATCCATGGCATTGCTCAGGGTGCTGGCCGATGGCCGCGGTTTGAATGCTCCGCTGAGCAGGTATTCCGGCACCACATCGTTGATGTTGGTTGCGGCCACAAAATGCGTAGCAGGCATGCCCATGCGGGCCGCCATCAGTCCGGCGGTGAGGTTGCCAAAATTGCCGCTCGGAACGCTGAATACCACCTGCTTTCCGCCCAGTTGAATGCCGGCAGCAGCATAATACACCATTTGTGGCAACAGCCGTGCAATGTTGATGCTGTTGGCCGAGGTGATCAGAAAATTGTTGTCGTTATGTTGCGAAAGCAGTTGCTTCACATGCCGCTGGCAATCGTCGAAGCTGCCTTCGATTTCGAGGGCAGTGATGTTGTGGCCCCAGGTGGTGAGTTGTTTTTGTTGCCCCGGGCTCACCCTGCCTCTTGGGTAGAGGATGAATACCCTGATGCCCGGAACTTTAAAGAAACCGGCAGCAACGGCGCTTCCGGTATCGCCCGAGGTGGCCACAACAACCCTTATCTCGCGGCCTTTTTGTTGAGCAATATGGCTCAGCACCCGCGCCATGAAACGCGCGCCAAAGTCTTTGAAGGCCAGGGTCGGGCCATGAAAAAGCTCGAGGCTGAAAAGCTTTTCGCCGAGCTGTACCAGCGGAAGAGGAAAACTGAAGACTTCCCCGCAAAGCAGTTTAAGCTCTTGTCTGCCAATGTGTTCGCTGACAAAAGGCCATAGCATCTCTGCAGCAAGTTCTGGCAGACCATCATAGTTTTTTGCGAAAGTCGGGCCGGCCGATGGTATGTTTTCCGGCAGGTACAGGCCTCCGTCGGGGGCAAGCCCGTGCAGTACTGCGGCATCAAAAGTTGCCGGGTGGAGGTGTTGGGTATCGCGCGTGGAGTAGTATTTCATCTCGATTCAATTATTCTGGCGCCATGCTGGTTGATTGCTGAGGTGTACCATTCGTTTCCTATGCCAGCCTGGCTGAGCATGGCACCTGTTTCGTGCCCGCAGGCTGCTGCCTGTGCCTCTGTTGCGAAAAAACCGAAAACCGTTGGTCCAGAGCCGGATATGCCGAAAGCCAGTGCGCCGCTGCTCAGGGCTTTGGCTTTCATGTCATCGAACAGGGGAATGCGTGGCGCTCGCACAGGTTCGGCCACCATGTCGGTCATGCTGCGTCCCATTAACCCCAGGTCGCCGGTGTAGCAGGCCGAAACAAAACCTGCAAGGTTGGCCCATTGGGCAACAGCAGTTTTCAAGGGGATGGCTTTTGGCATGGCCTCGCGGGCTTCGCGGGTGGGGATGTGCACATGTGGATGCACCACCATGCAATGTAAACCATCTGGAACAGGCAGCTGAACCACCTCGACAGGGTCGTAGGAGCGGATGAGCACAAGCCCGCCAAACAAGCAGGGCGCCACATTGTCGGCATGGGCGCTGCCGCAGGCCAGACGCTCGCCCTCCATGGCCAGAAGCAACAGCTCGTCCTTACTCATCTTGTTGCCTGTGAGTGCGTTTATGGCAACCAGCGCGGCAACGGCGCTGGCTGCACTCGAGCCCAGTCCGCTGTTGAGCGGCATGCCCTTGTGCAACCAAACTCTTGCTCCATAAGGAAGCTTTTGTTTGTCGAAAAACATGCGCACCACAGCAGTGGCAGTATTGCGTTCAGGCTCAGTGGGCAGCAGGCCGCCATCGCCGGTAATGCCGGCCAGTTCTACCTTTCCGCTGTTGTTGAGCTCCATCTCCACGGTGTCGCCGGGCGCATGCAAGGCAAAGCCAAGCACATCGAAACCGCAGTTGAGGTTAGAAACAGTGGCAGGTGCGAAAACAGCGATTTTTTGGTCGGACATGAAAAGTCTTTTTGAGGTTCAAAGGGAGGTAAATTATTCAAAAATTCCTGATTCAATGATTCAAAGATTCAAGGGGGGTGCGGGTTGCGAGTTGAGGGTTACGGGAAGAGAGTTCCGGGTTGCGGGGGCGAAAATTCAAAGATTCCTGATTCAATGATTCAAAGATTCGCGTTTTCGAAAAATATACATCAAAAATTTGCTAATAGTCACCCGTCACCCGTCACGCGTCACCCGTCACTATTTGTATCCTACTCTGAGGATATCGGCAAACACTCCGGCGGCAGTTACGCCGGCGCCTGCACCGGGACCTTTGACAACTAGGGGGTTGTGTCGGTAGCGCAGGGTGGTAAACGAGATAATGTTGTCGCTGCCCCCGAGGCTGAAGAACGGATGTTCGCGGCCAACCATCTGAAGTTTGATGGAGGCGTTTCCGTTTTCGATCAGGCCGATGTAGCGGAGTTTTTTGTCCTGCGAAGCAGCTTGTTCCAGCAGACGTGCAAAGTGGTCTTCGGCAGCTTCGAGCGCAAGGAAAAAATCTTCGACGGTTTCGGCTTTCACACAGGCTTCGGGCAGGAGCTGTTCGATGTGCACATCTTCGAGTTCGAGCTTGAGTCCGGTTTCACGGGCCAGGATGAGTATTTTCCGCCGGAAGTCGGTGCCGTTGAGGTCGTCGCGGGGGTCGGGTTCGGTAAAGCCTTTTTCACGGGCTTCGCGCACCACCGAGGCAAAGCTTCGGCCGGGCTGGTAGGTATTGAAGATAAAGGAGATGGTTCCCGAAAGAATGGCTTCGATACGCAGGAAACTGTCGCCACTGGCCAGCAGGTCGGTCATGGTTTTGATGATGGGCAGGCCTGCCCCCACATTGGTCTCGTAGAGGAAATCCACGCCCTGTTTGCGGGCTGTTTGCCGCAGCCTGTCGTACTGTTCCTGCCTGCCCGAGGCGCCCAGCTTGTTGCAGGCCACCACCGACACATTGTTGCGCAGCAGGCTTTCGTATTGTTGAGCTACTGCGGCGCTGCCGGTATTGTCCACCAAGATGCAATTGGGCAGGTTGAGTTGTACGATGCGCTCCACAAAGTGCTGCAGGTCAGCTTTTTGACCCTTTTCGGCCATTAGTTGCTGCCATTGCGAGGGGTCGAAACTGTTTTCTTCGGCCAGCAGCATCTGCCGGCTGTTGATCAGCCCCATCAGCCTGAGGTTGACATGGTGTTCCTGTTGCAGGTGTTTTTTGGTATCGGCAATCTGGCTCAGCAGCTCACGGCCGATGTTGCCTGTGCCGGCAAGGAAAAGGTTGAGGCTTTTGTATGGTGAGAGGAAGAGGGCATCGTGCACGGCATTCACTGCCTTGGGCAGGTCGGCTGCGCTGATGACCACCGAGATATTAAGTTCGGATGAGCCCTGGGCAATGGCCACCACATTGACCCCGCTTCGGCCCAGTGCCTGAAACAGTTTGCCGCTCAGGCCTCTGGTGCGGCGCATGTTTTCGCCCACCACGGCCAGGATGCTCAGGTTGTGTTCGGCGGTGGGGGGTTCAATTTTTTGTGTGGATATTTCCCAGGCGAAGGTTTTTTGAATGGCATCCAGAGCCGGGGCGGCATCTTCGGGAGCCACTGCAAAGCTGATGCTATGCTCCGAGCTGGCCTGGGTGATCAGTATTACGTTGACCCCTGCCTCGGCCAGTCCTCCGAACAGTCTGCCACCAAAACCACGTAAGCCTACCATACCACCGCCTTCCACATTGACCAGGCTCACCTTGTTGATCGACGAGATGCCTTTGATGATGCTGCCATTGCCGGCTGCTTCGGGCACGATGGCTGTGCCGGAATGGGCAGGATTGAAAGTGTTTTTGATGCGGATCGGGATGTTGCGGGCAATGGCAGGAATGATGGTGGGAGGATAGATCACCTTGGCGCCGAAATACGAAAGCTCCATGGCTTCCTTGTAGCTGAGTTCGTTCAGGGTGAACGCATTGCGCACCAGGCGCGGATCGGCCGTCATAAAACCATCCACATCGGTCCAGATCTCTATTTCTTCGGCTTGCAATGCAGCTCCGAAAATGGCCGCTGTCAGATCGGAGCCTCCACGTCCGATGGTGGTTGTTTGTCCCTGGGCGGTACTTCCTATAAAGCCGGTTACCACGGCAACGGCCGGAGCGGTATGACCGTACCACTGGCGGATATTGTCATAGGTAATCTGTTCGTTTACAGCAGCATGGCCATAACGATTGTCGGTGATTACCAGTTTGCGGCTGTCGGTAAACACTGCATTGATGCCGGCCTGTTGCAGAAAGGAGGTTACCAGACGGCACGAAAGCTGCTCACCAAAGCTCATCACCAGGTCGCGTGTGCGCATCGAAAGCTCGCCCACCGCTGCGATGCCCTGCAACAGGTTTTCGAGCCGCGCAAACAGACGGATCAGTTCGTTGCGCAGTTCGGTATCATCCGGACAAAGTTCACCGGCGGTGTCCATGTGCCTCCTCACCAGTTGCTGAAGGCCGGAGGCGTAGTTTTGCTGTGCACCTGCCGCCTCTGCCAGGCCGATAAGCTGGTTGGTCACGCCTCCCATAGCTGAGCATACCAGCAATGGCTGCACGCCTTCCGATATGCGTCCTCCGACAATTTCGGCCACCTTGCGTATTGCTCCGGCGGTGCCAACCGAAGTCCCGCCAAATTTTAAAACCTTCATAGATTGATAGTTACATTTTTCTCATCCACGCCGACGGCTTGTCCGTTGCACCTATACCGTCAAACAGTGCAAATAGCCAAGCGAAAGTCTCATTGGATGGCTGACAAATGTAGGAGTTTGGCTGAATATTGAAAAACCTGACTTCATATCCGAATGCCAGACCCGGCTACATCGGTTGCACGATGCAAGTCACCATGTCAATGCTTCCGTTGATGCCGATTTGGGATATTCTGGGTAATTTAGCCGCTTCTAAAGTACAAACGATGGAAAAAAGTGCACTCACCACCCTTGCTGAAAATCCGGACATGTTGCTCAAAATGTTGGTGGAGTTTGGTTTCAGGTTGTTTGGCGGTATCGTTGCTCTTGTCATAGGTTTTTGGTTGGTAGGCCGGTTGAAAGCCGGTTTGATGAAGATCATGGAGCGCAGGAATGTGGATGCATCGCTGCGTACTTTCCTGCGCAGCTTTCTGAGTATTGCGCTTAAAATACTGGTAATCATCACTGTGCTCGGAATGATCGGGGTGCAGATGACGAGTTTCATTGCCATGCTGGGTGCTGCCGGTCTGGCTGTGGGTCTGGCGCTGCAAGGCACGCTTCAAAATTTGGCCGGAGGGGTTATTATCCTTTTATTCAAGGTGTTCCGTGTTGGTGATGTGATTGAAAGCGGCAGTTACATCGGCACCGTTCGCGAAATCCAGATGATGTACACCTTGCTTACCACTTTTGATAACCGTGTGGTGACCATCCCGAACAGCGCCTTAGCCACCGGATCGCTCATCAACTACACCAAGATGCCTGAGCGCCGTGTGGACTGGGTATTCAGTATTGCCTACGGCGATTCGTATAAAAAGGCTGAGGCAGTGCTCAGAAATCTGATTGCCGGCGACCAACGTATCCTTGCCGAGCCTGAGCCTTTTGTGGCGCTTCATCAGCTCAACAACAGTTCGGTGGATATCGTGGTGCGCGTGTGGACCAAACAGGAGGATTACTGGCCCGTATTTTTCGACATGAACCGCAAGGTGTACGAAACCTTTGCTGCCGAAGGGCTTACCATACCTTTCCCGCAAATGGATGTGCATCTGCGCACGGCAACAAGTTGATGGTAAACACTTTGCAATAAAGTCTGTCGCTTTCTGACTGCTATTCCGGCAAGGCTTTGTTTGGTTAATTTTGCGCCATGATTATCATTCGCAACACCATCCTTTCCGACGATTTTCTGAACGCCCGGTTTGTGTGCGACCTGCCCCGCTGCAAAGGCGAGTGCTGTGTGGGCGGCGATGCCGGTGCTCCGCTCGAAGAAGAGGAAATCAGCATTCTGGAAGATGAAATTGAGAATATTCTGCCATTTATGACCGAGGCAGGCAGGGAGGTGGTCAGCCAGCAGGGGGTGTTCGATTACGACGAAGCGGGCAATTTCGTTACTCCGCTGGTGGATGGCAAAGAGTGCGCTTTTGCCGGTTTTTATCCCAACGGGGTGAGTTACTGCACAATCGAAAGGGCGTGGAGCCAGGGGAAGACAGGTTTTCGCAAGCCGGTGAGTTGTCACCTGTATCCGGTGAGGCTGGCGGTCAAGGGCGGTTTTACGCATGTCAACTACCACCAGTGGAGCATATGCAACCCTGCCCGTAAGCTTGGTAACCGCACCGGAACACCGCTCTACAAATTTCTTAAAGAGGCCCTCATCCGCAAGTTTGGCCAGGAGTGGTATGCACAGCTCGAAAGAGAAATGCAGCAAAGCAAATGAAAAAATCCGGCCTTGTAGCCGGACTTTCTTTTACTTGTTTTTCAGGATGTCGCGAATTTCGGTCAGCAGCAGCTCTTCTTTGCTCGGTGCCGGGGGTGCTGGTGGAGCGGCTGGTTCTTCGGCCTTTTTGCGTGCCAGGTTGTTCACTCCTTTGATAAGCAGGAAAATGGCAAAAGCCACAATGGTGAAGTCGATCACCGTGTTCAGAAACAACCCGATGTTCATGGTAACAGCCGGAGTGGTTACCTCGCTGCCATTCATCACCGCTTCCTTCAGGGTTAGTTTAATGTCGCTGAAATCAACCCCACCTACCAGCAGCCCGATGGGAGGCATGATGACGTCGGCCACAAACGAGGAAACAATCTTCCCGAAGGCGCCACCGATGATGATACCCACAGCCATATCGAGCACATTGCCGCGCATGGCAAAGGTTTTAAATTCGGAAATGAAGCCCATAGTTTTTGGTTTTTGGTGAATAAATCAGGCGCAAGTTATAACAATTGGCGCCCCGAAGTCAAAATTTCGGAGCAAAGGATGATTTTTGGCCAGGAAATCCGCATTTGGGGCTTGACCACTTATGTCTGGCGTTTTCAACCGGCCGGATTGAGCATGAGTGTGAAGGTGCTGCCTTTTCCGGGTCGGCTTTCTACCAGCAGGTATCCCTTGTTTTTCTCGGCCAGTTCCTTGCACAGCAACAGCCCAATGCCGGTGCCTGTTTCGTTCTGTGTACCCCTTTTAGTGGGGTGGGTTTCAGGCTTGAACATGTTTTTCTGGTCGTCGGCCGGGATGCCCACCCCGAAATCCCGTACCCGTAACAACACATATGCATTGTCCAGCTCCGATTCCAGCACAACCTCACCTTCTGCGTGGCTGAACTTAATGGCATTGGAGATGAGGTTCCTTACAATCACAGCCAGCGATTGCGCATCGGCCATCACATAATGCCCTTGGTCCACCTGATTGGTGATTTTAATCAGTTTTTTATTGATGTGCTGGTGCAAAAATTCCAGTTCCTGAGCCACAATATGAGCAAGCGATACTTTAGCTGGTTCGAGTTGCATTTTTCCGCTCTGCATACGCGACCAGTGCAGCAGGTTTTCAAGCAGGGCAAAAGTGTTTTTCGACACCCTCAGGATGGCTGAGGCATATTCTTTCAGGGCCTCATTGCCGTTTTCGGCGGCCATTTCCTCTATCACCTCGCTCAGACCGATGATGTTGTTGAAGGGGCTGCGCAGGTCGTGGCTAATAATCGAAAACAAGCGGTCTTTGGCCGCATTGAGTTGCGACAGGCGCTGCTCACTTTGTATCAGGCGTTGCTCAGCCAGGTATTTTTCGGTGATGTTGCGGCCGTAGAACGAAATGCCCGTCACACGGTTGTCGATCACAATGGGCATTACCGATTGCTCAATGTATGCCACATCATTGTCCAGCGGAACGGAATCGATAAACACAAAGCGTTCGCCTTTGAGTCCGCGCCTGTAGCGCTCTTCCCATACCGGACGGATCTGCTGGGGCAAGGTGTTGAGGATGTGCATGCCCTCACTGAGCTCCACATGAAAGGCACGAAAGTAGGCTTTGCGAAAAGCCTCGTTGACATAGGTGATGCGGAAGTCGGTATCCACCGACCAGATGCTGTCGAGTGAGTTTTCGAGCACAACACGCATATTGGCCTCGGCAGCAGTGAGTTTATTAAGTTGAGACTGACGCGTCAGTTCGTTGGAAACCACATACGAAGCCAGTTTGAGCAACTGAAGCTCGCTTTCTGTGAATTCACGGTTTTGGGTGAACACCATGCAGATTGTTGCGCCCGGGTGATTCTCAGCCGACAAGGCTATGCCGAGGTACGTCTGTAGGTTATACTGCTGCACATTGGGGTCGGTGCTGGCATAGGCCGTTTGTTGCAGCTGCTGTATTGCCACCGGATCGGCCCTGCGCTCACGGATCACATCGGTGCAAATGTGACCATCGGCCTTGTCCACTTCCTGATAGCCTGCGGGTGCGTTCCATGATGCTTTGGTAATCAGATTGCTGCCCACTTTCACATTAAACAGGCAGGCATCGGCGCCGTAAATCTCACCCAGCAGCGCCAGTATTTTTTCGATGTTTTGCCTGTCATCGTTGCCAAAGGTGGAGGCAGTCCGGGTAAGCTCCGCCAAATGTGCTTCGTGCGTTTTTTGCGTGGTGATGTCCTGAAAGCGGTAAAGCTGAAACTTTTGACCAGCCAGGTTTTCGTCCAGCAGGTTTGTCCGCACCTAATAATAACGTTGTTGATATTCCAGCTGGGTTTCGTCGGTCAATTGTTTCAGCTGTTCAAAGTGGCTCTTGTTTTCGTTAGTTTCTTCCAGCGCTTTTAATAGCTGTTGTCCGGAGGCATTGGTATAAGTCACATGTTTCCGGGCCACATCGACCACAACAAGGGGATCGGGCAGGTTGTCGAACAGGCTGTTGAGCACCAGTGGTCGGAGTTCGAAGTCCGAAAGGTTTTTGTAAAACGCGAACATCGTCAAACCAATGACCGTGAACCCGAAGGGAGTGAGGTCGAGGAAGCCATAGGGTCTGATATTCAGAATCCAGAAGAGACTGAGGATATATGGCAATGTGGCGGCAAAAAGAAAAACAACAGCCTTGTTGCGGTTGATGCCTGTGCTCAGCGCAAGGGCGCGGACCAGCAACATCAGTCCGGCAGCAACCAAAAGATGTGAATAGACAATATGAACAAACAAAAAGACCGGGCCAGGATCGAATTGTGTGTAGCTGTAACCATTCGTTTCGACAATACGGGCGCCGGTATAAAAAAGGTGATGCAAAGGATTGGAGATCAGCATCAGCCAATTGAATGCCGGCACCACAAAAAGCCAGCCCAGGCGGTAGGGTTTGAGGAACCGATATCCTGTGAGGCGAACCACAAAAAGCAGCCAGAATACCGGAACAGTCATCACCGCCGGAAATTCCATCACAAAGAGCAGATGCAGGTAACGTTCGGATTCTGCCGACAGCTCCATGCCGTAAAATACCGACCACCATGCGGCGGCTATCATCAGCCACCAAACCGACTCTGCCAAAGGCTCCTGCTTGCGCCGGTCAAAATACAGAGCTATGAGCAGCAAAGCCAACCCATTGACCACCAAAGCTGTTCCCGGGATGTTGATATGCATGTGGCAATGATTGGTTTGTTTCGTGACTTCATCAACACGTCAAATTTATGGCACTGTGGTTTTAAAATCAATAGTCCCATATAATATTTGAACAGAAGATGTTTGCGCGAAAAATACGGACAATATATCCGCAATGGGGCAGGCATTTTTGATGTAAAAAGCGATAATGACTAAATCGTTTTAGTACTTTTACCTTGCCAAAACCGCTGCACAATGACGTTAAAAATCAGCCTTTTCCTGTGGGTTTTATTGATAGCCATGAACATGCAGGCCCAACAGCAGGGCAATGTAGTGGAATACTTTGGCAAGGAACGTGTCGAAACCACGGATGAAGGTCATGTTTTGCACCGTTTTCACCAGGGGTTGATGTTGAATGGCGCCATCCGGCCGGGTATGTTGATGGGCAATCAGGATGTGGTGCTCTGGCTAATGGCCACAGGGCAACGGAAGCAGCCGGCAGCAGGTGAGGAATTGATAGCCGGTTTTCCGCAAAGGCAGGACACCTTGCGCTGGGAAGCTGTCCGGGCCGACAGCAACCACCTCTTTACCGGCATGCAGCGCGGCTGGCTTTATGCCGAGTTCGAAAGCGCGGAGCGACAGATCGTATTGCTCGAGGCAACGGGGCATACCATGGCCTTAATAAACGGACTGCCCTACGAAGGGGATCATTACGATTACGGCTACACCCTGCACCCCGTGGAACTCAAGCAGGGCATCAACACATTTTTGTTTTCGTATGGCAGGTTTCAGCGGCTCAAGGCGGCTTTGGTGATTCCTTCGCAACCCGTGATGCTGCTCAGGCGCGACATGACCTTGCCAACGGTGCTCAAGGGTGCGCATATGCCCTTGCATGCGGCTATCCGGGTACTCAATGCAACCCGAGATGAGCTATCGGGGCTCAAAATGAAAGTAATGCTGGCCAGTGGCGAGGAGCTGGTTTCACCGCTTTTGCACGTGCCTGCCATGAGCCAGCGGAAATTGCCTTTTCTGGTGCCTGCACCCCTGCAGCTGCCGGAGATTGACAAAGTGGAGGCCAGGCTGCAGCTTCTGGATGCACATAACCAAATGTTGCATCAAATAGACGTAATGCTCAAGGTGCAGGATGCCCGCACCTACCACGAACGCACTTTTGTCAGCCAGATTGATGGCAGCGTGCAGTATTTCAGCGTGTTGCCTTCGTTGTCCGATTCCGCAGCTCAGCCCCTGGTGCTTTCGTTGCATGGGGCTTCGGTAGAGGCCACCAACCAGATCAGGGCTTATAAGCCCAAGTCGTGGGCACATATAGTGGCGCCAACCAACCGCCGTCCTTTTGGGTTCAACTGGGAAGACTGGGGCCGGCTCGACGCGTTCGAGGTTCTTGATCAGGCCCGCAGGCTCTGGCAAACCGACAGCCTGCGCACCTATGTGACCGGCCACAGCATGGGCGGACATGGCACCTGGGTTATGGGTGGCACCTATCCGGGCATGTTTGCTGCCATGGCGCCTGCGGCCGGTTATCCCGACATCATCGCTTACCGCCGCACAGGTTCGGACACCGCATTTTTCGATCACCCTCATTATCAGATGCTTTACCGCTCGGCCCTGCACGCACGCATGACCGCCTTTACAGAAAACTATGTGCAAACCCCGCTCTATGTGCTCCATGGCGATGCCGACGAAGTGGTGCCGGTAACACAGGCCCGCAGCATGCGCGACATCCTGGCGCCCCTGCACAGGCACATGGCCTACTACGAACACCCGGGAGGAACGCACTGGTATGGAGACGAAAGCATGGACTGGCCACCCCTGTTCGAGTTTTTGCGGAGGCACAAAATGAAACCCGTTTCGGAACGCGATACGCTGGTATTACTCACAGCCAATATTGGCGTCAATGCCACCAACGCCTGGCTGACCATCGGGCAGCAGCAGCAAAACGGAATGATGAGCCGCGCAGAGGCCATACGCTCGCCCAAAAGCCTTGAAATAAAAACTGCCAATGTACGCCGGCTCGCATTGTCCGACGAGGCCTTCGGCACCCTGCAGGTGAAACAGGTCACCATTGATGGCCAAAAAGTTTCCACCGGAACAAAATATTTCTATTTTGACGGAAAACGCTGGAAACCAACGGATAACATTCCGGAAAACGAAAAGCATCCCGGGCGAAACGGGGGATTCAAGACGGCTTTCGAAAAGCGTTTTGTGCTGGTTTACGGCACTGGCGGCTCGGAGGAGATGCAGGAGTGGAACCGCCGCAGGGCCTTGTTCGATGCCGAAACCTTTCTTTACCGTGCGAATGGCGCACCGGAAGTGCTGGCCGACACCCTTTTCGATGAAAAGCAGTTTGCCGGCCGCAACATCATCCTGTATGGCAATGCCGAAACCAACCGTGCATGGAACAAGCTGCTCAGCGATGCTCCGTTGCAGGCCGGTGAGGGGTATGTGCAGGTGGGGCGCCAAAGGTTTGAGGGCGACGACCTTGGTTTCTATGCAGTATTTCCGCTGAAAGGAACTAATGACAACCTGATAGGCATAGTGGGAGGCAGTGGTTTGACTGGTCTGAAGGCTGCCGTGCAAAACCACTATTTCTCAGGCATCACAGCCTTTCCCGACCTGATGATTTTCAAAGCCGGCTGGCTGCTCAACGGCCTGGAAGACATGCGGATGAGCGGTTTTTTTGGTCCCGATTGGGGAGTGGACTCCGGCAGCTGGACACTGTCGAAGCCCTGACTCCGTTTCGGGGATAAGTGGCGGCTGGGGACTGTTAAAATCCCTCGGTTGACTTTTCGAGTTCGCGTGCCGAGCGCAAAAACTCTTCCACATCCATCTCCTTGAAATACAGCAGGCCATGCGTGGTGCGCAACCTGGGACTTTCGTTCTGATAAAAGAACGGTTTGCCCAGCAGCAGTTGCACCTGCCTGAGCTGATCTACCCAGATGCGTTTCGACAGGTCGGAAAATTTTCCGTCGTGGCGGTAGCTGGGGAAGGAGGCGTCCACCTGGCTCAGATAGCAGTTGGTAAAGGTGTAATCCATGATGCCCATGGCATTGAGCGAAACGGGTACGATGTGCGTGGCTTCGGCCGCATGAAACTGATACCACACATTGCGGTAACCCCAGATGCGCAGCTGGCTAAGGTCTTTTTCCTGTCCCCAGAGGCGGATGGCGTCGGCTATGGCCTGAAGCACCTTGTAGTGGGTGTCGGGGCCGCTGCCTTCCGGATCGAAGGCCAGACTGATCACCGTGGGCTGAATGCGGCGCAGCTCTTCCAGTATGGGCAGCACATCGCGCTGACGTTCAGGTTTTTCCGTAAATATGTCGCCGGTATAGAAGCCCAGTCGCAAATGCCGTACTTCATTTTTCGTCATGCCGAAGCAGGCCCACACCAGTTCTTCTTCAAACTCGCGGATCATTCCCTTCAGGGTCTGGATTTTGGGGGGCATTTTGGCGCCGTCGTAACTGTTGCGTGCCACCGAGAGCACATCATGGATGGTATCGCGGAGCTGGTTCTCGTTTTTCACGCTATACACCTCGATCAGGTTGCGCACCATGCGGTGGGCAAATCCTCTGCGGCGCTCGATCTCCTGTCCCGAAGCCACCTTGATCAGGTAGTGATACACATCTTTGTCATATTTATGTTTGTAGCCCCGTTCGAAGAAATCGGGGTATTTGACCATCTGAATCTCTTCGCGGTCGAGAAAGTAGAGTACGTCTTCGAGTTTCTGAATCAGAAACTTGTTGGTGACGGCCGTGAAGCCAGAGGTGAGCACACTGAAGTGGCTGCGGTTGGTTTCGTTGCGCGAGAGCCGGTGGATGTGTGGCAACAGCCCGAGCATGATGTCGTCGTGGTGCGGGCCGGTGTGGTAAAATACCTGGTTTCCGAGTGGGGCGGTACCCTTCTCGATTTTTTTGGTGATGCTATCCATTACCTCGCTCACCGTATTGGCATTCAGGCCGGGAATGAGGCGGCAATAGGGATCAGATTTGAGGTCGTCCATTGTGAGGCGGTCGGCAAACTTGTTGATCCTGCGACACAGGTCGAGTACCGCCCGCTCTGTTTTTTCCTGTGTCCACGGACTGCCGGTGTAGTAGTGTTCCATGGCATCGCTGAGCATGCTGGCTGCACCTGTGGTCAGGTAAAACCTGGCATGAGGCAGGCGGGTGAGGGCAGTTGCGGGATACATGTTCGAAGGGGTTTCTTCCAGCGCATCGCGCACCATCGGGGCTTTGGCTTCGCCGGCGGCAAATATGATGGCCACAGCCTCCGGATTGTAGGTGATGGTTTGCAGTCCGATGGTGATTACCAGCCTGTTGCGCGACACTTCGATGCCGCCAAGGTCGCCGGCTGCCACAGCCTGTGTCTCGAAATTGGTGGCTGTGAGGCGGGTAGTGCTGTGGTGGTCTGAGCCGCGGGTGTTGAAAGCAATATGCCCGTCGGGACCTATGCCTCCCAGAAAGAATCCGATGCCCCCCATTTCGCGGATTTGCTGCTCGTATTGGGTGCACCAGTCATCGATCATAAAGATGGATTTCTGCTGAATTTCCTCCAGGCGGGTTTTGGGTTCGCGGTAACGCAATCCCAAATCCACAATGGTATCGGGAAAGACCTTGCTGAAATGTCTGCCTTCCCATAATGGTATCTCGTCGCAATTGATCAGCAGGCTGCGTTTGGGGTTGAGGCCAAAACCCCTGATATAGAAATTGCTCACGTAGTTGTAAAAGCTGTTGTGCTGTGCGGAGCTGATTGGGTAAAACTCGTCGATCTGCACAAATCGAAGCAGGTCGAGGCGGGGTTTTTTGTCCAGCAACAGGCCGTTGTCCCTGCGCAGTTTTTCGCCTTCGCGGCTGTTCCAGTTTTCGAGGATCTGCTGCGTCCATTTGATGAAGTACTCAGGGGTTTTGCCGGTAGGCAGGCTGATGACGCCCTCGGGATGATCGGCCACCCATTCGAGAAAGCGCAGTGCGGTGAGCAGCCCAAGTTTGGGGAAATTGTCCACCGTGATGTAGGGAATGTTCACAGGATGTTTTCGGGGAATGTGGCAGCATACGGCGCGTTCTACCGGGCTCAGGGTTTCCGGCAGGATAATTTTTTTGTTCATGGTGTGCTATAGTTCGTTTTGTGGGTGATTTCTGATTTGATTAATGCAAATGTTGCGGTAATAGTTGCGGTGATTTTTTCCGGGTCTTTGACAGCCCCAGGGGGATTTTCAAAATTTAAAAAATACATGTATTTGGAAATGAATTATTTGCATCTGATTTGCCTGAACCTGACCGCATTTGCCCTTTGGTATGCATTTTCAAATGTGCTGCGAAATAAAAAATTTTTTTACTTAAGTATAGGTAAGTTTTTAAAAAATTTAATTTTGGTGTGAAGATTTCATTAACACCCCTCGCAATGAAATTACACAGAAGCGTGATTCTTTTCCTGGCATGCATTGTTGGCTCGTGGGTCGTTCAGGGGCAGTCGCTGGTTTGGCAGGAACAAACCGGACAATACAGCCTGCCGGCTGGTGTGCAGTTGTTTAAAGGCACCAATCCTGCCGATCCGAATTTTTTAGCCTATTATTATAAGGTGGACATGGCAGTGCCTACGGTTGGTGTACGTCCTTACCTTGTGGCCAGTCCGGCCCAGGTGCATCAGCTTTCGGCCCAGGTGGGTGCCTACGGGGCCATCAACGGCGGATTTTTTTCAGGTGGCACCTCGGTTTCGTCTGTGGTTTATCCCAGTCAGGTGAAAGCCATCAATGTGACCTCGGTGGTGCGCAACGGGCAGAACTATCCGCTCGTCCGGCCGCTGTTTGCCATGGAGCAGGGACGTCAGCTGGCCACGCGCTGGGTGTATCATCATTCCTACAATTTTGATGATATTTATTACTACGCCCAGCCTTTGCCCTATGCCTGCAATGCGCCCAACCCGCTTCCGGCGCCAACCAAAGCCGAGGGGACGCAATACAGCAACATCCTTTTCGGGCTGGGAGGCGGGCCGCAACTTGTCAAAAACGGTCAGGTGAACATCACCTATTGCGAAGAGATATTCTGGGGCAGTGGCATCCTGCTCACCGACTACAGGCCGCGCACGGCTGTGGGGCGCACGGCCGACAATAAAGCTATCTTGTTCATCAGCAACAACCTGCGCATCCCCGACCTGGCAGAGATTATGCTTTCGCTGGGCTGCAGCGAGGCCATCAACCTCGATGGGGGCGGCTCGACGGCCATGGCTGCGGGCAGCCAGAGCCTGTACAACCAAAATCGCGCTGTGCCCACCATCCTGGCCATTGTGCATGCCGATTCGCTCAACATACCGCCCACACCCACCTTCACCAAAATTATCGACACAGGCGATGAGGGTGTGACCAGTGCGGGCAACTGGTTCCCCACAGCCAACCCCGGATCGTGGCAAACGCCTTCGATGCTTCATGCACTTGGTACGGCCAGCCAGTATTACCGCTTTCCGCTAAACCTGCCCGCTCCGGGACAATATGAGATTTATGGCTGGTGGACTGCTGCTGCCAACCGTGCCACCAACACGCCTTTTGTAGTCACCCACGCCGGTCAAACCACCACTGTGCCCATGAACCAGACCCAACAGGGCAGCACATGGGCTTATGTGGGCAGCTTTCAGTTCAACGCTACGCCCGACGAAAACATCACCATTACCGCGGCTGCCACTTCCGGCTCGTATGTAGTGGCCGATGCCATACGTATTGTGTCTTACGATCCGAGCCTCAACCTGAACATCATCAATAGCATTGCACCTGTACCCGGCATCAGCGTTCCGCTGGGGACAAGCAAGCCGCAGGCACTCGCACAACTGAGTCCGCAAACGCAAATCACTACCACCCTCAACCAGGTGTTTACTGTGGACCTCCTTTGGGATGCGCCCGATTACAATGGCGACCTGCCCGGCACCTACCTGGCCACCGGCATGTTCGAGCTGCCCGAAGGGGTGTTGCAGAGCAACCCGCCCATCCTGCTGCAGGTGTCTGCCCCCATCGAAGTTCAACAGCCTTCTTCGCTGGGTCAAACGGCCTTCCAGGGAATCAATCTGCGCAAAGGTGCAGCGGCCGGACGTTACGTCCTGTCGGGACAAACAACTGAACCCATCGAGCTGCTCATCCTGGCTGCCGACGGACGGATTGTGCAGCAGTCACGCCTCAGCGGCAGCTTTAGCCATCTGATTGACATTCAGGCATATGGAAGCGGGATGTTTATCGCCGTGCTCAAAGGCGCCCCGGGAACAAGCTATTTCAAAATGTTGTCATACTGATACTTTTAGACGATGAAAACAATATTCAATAAACCGCAGGACGAAGCTGCTTCCAAAAACCGCAACGCACAGCGTAAGCTCAGAATCATACAGGCCATCTCGCAACAAGGTGAGGCCATCACCATACCCGAGATCTGCAAAAAGCTCGACGTCAGCATTCCAACCGGCATCAAGCTCATGAACGAGCTTCAGGAAGAGGGCCTGATCAAAGTGGTTGGAAAGAAAGAAAACCAGAACGGTCGCAAACCCTTGCTTTATGCGCTCAACGATCCGAACTTTTTCGCCATTGCTGTCGAGGTATCCATTAAGCGCATTTCGGTTGCCATGGTCGATCCGGGGCTCAATGTGCTCAAATACAGGCAAAAAACAGACTTCAAGCTTGAAAACACTGAAACTTGTCTTGAAGAAGTGGTCGCCTTTGTTCAGCAATGTCTCGACAATTGCGAGGTAAAAGAAGACACCGTGCTGGGCATGGGATTCGGCATCACCGGCCGGGTGAATACCGAAAGCGGCAGGTCGATCACCTATTTCAATTTTCTTGAGCAACCGCTTGCTGCATATCTTTCGGAGCGTTTCAACACCCCGGTTTTTATCGAAAACGACACCCGTTGTCTTGGCATTGCCGAAAAGAACCTCGGACACGCCATGAATGCCAACAATGCAGTAGTCATCAACCTGAGCCGAGGTCTGGGTACTTCGTTGATAATCAACGGAAATCTTGTAAGCGGTTCAGCAGGCTATGCCGGTGAGTTTGGTCATATGCATTTTGGCAAGGGCGAAAAGATGTGTTTGTGCGGAAAGGTGGGTTGCCTGGGCACCATGGTAGGTGGTCATGCGCTGGAAGAGCAGTTTATGCAACAGATTTCCGAAAGTCAGCCCTCGCTCCTTGCCGGAGAAATTGGGGATGGCGTGCGCTACGATCAGATTCTTGAGGCCGCGCTCAAAGGCGACCAGCTGTCGATCAGGCTCATCCAGCAGATGGGGCGTGACCTGGGTTATGCCCTGGGCAACATCATAAACCTGCTCAATCCGGAGCTTGTGGTGCTGGGCGGAAAATTTGCCAAGCTTGGCGCCATCATTCTTGATCCTGTCCGGTCGGGCATGGCCGAGTCTGCGCTCATCAATCCCCTGAAAATGTGCCGCCTCGAGGCATCTGTTCTGGGCGATATGGCGCTTCTCAAAGGGGTGGCATCGCTGGTATTTGAGCATTTCGAGCTGTTGCAGAACCGCAACGTCGAGAATCCCGTCTATTTCTGACAAACCAGAACCAAAACAATAACATTTCACAATTAACCAGACACGGCATGAAAGAATATTTGAAAAACATCGTCCTGGTGGTCCTGATGCTGTTTGGTGCCGGGCTTTATGCGCAGCGGCCACTGAGCGGGGTGGTGCGCGACACCGAGGGCCAGACCTTGCCAGGTGCCAATATTGTGGTAACCGGAACCCTGGTGGGCACAACCACCGATTTTGACGGCAAGTTTACCCTCGAATTGCCGGCCGGCCGCGAAGAGATCGAAGTGAGTTATGTGGGTTATACCCCCCGGCGCATCAATGTGCAGGGCAGAAGCCAGGTTGAGGTTGTGCTGTCGGTAGCTGCGCAACAGCTTCAGGAGATGGTGGTGACCGCCTTGGGCATCAAACGCGAATCGAAAGCCCTGGGGTATTCGGTGCAACAGGTGGATGCTGCCAACCTGCAGACAACCAACCGCATCTCGCCCCTGACCGGGCTTGCAGGCCAGGTGGCCGGATTGCAGATCAGCGAATCGGGCAGCGGAGCAGGGGGGTCGCAGAAGATCCTGATCCGTGGGGCCAACTCGCTGACAGGCAGCAACGACCCTTTGTTTGTGATTGATGGTGTGCCGGTGGATAACTCAGGCGGCAGTTCGGGCGGCCTCTTTGGCGGTTTCGACTATGGCAGTGCCATCAACAATATCAACTTCGATGATATCGAGAGCATCTCGGTGCTCAAAGGTGGTGCCGCCTCGGCACTCTATGGTGCACGTGGCCAGAATGGGGTCATCATCATCACCACCAAAAGCGGCTCGCGCAAAGAAGGCCTCGGGGTGAGCTATCAAACCCTGTTCAGCACCCAGCATCCCCTTATCAAACCTGATTTTCAGACATTGTATGCCCAGGGTTCGGGAGGCAATTTCGGCCAGCTCAACCCGCGCAGCTGGGGACCGAAGATGAGCGGCCAGACCGTGACCAATTTTCTGGACGAAAATCAGACCCTCAATCCGGTGGAAAAGCATCCTTATGATGAGTTTTTCCGATACGACTTCAACATGGATCATTCGCTGAGCATCGACAAAAGAGGCGAAACCAACGCCATATTTTTCTCGGCCTCGTGGAACCGCAACAATGGCCTGATCCCCACCAACCGCTTCGACAAAAAGTCGTTCAACCTCAGGTACGAGTCCAGGCTTTCGGAATTTCTGACCTTCGATGCACGTGCCAACTACATCAACCAGTCGGCCCGCAATCGTCCTAATCTGGCCGGCTCGCCCGACAACCCTATCTATCTGTTCAACCTCAAGCCGGTTTCGGTGGGTCTGGACCAACTCGACCCCTATCGCACTGTGGCCGGATATCCCGTGGTCTGGACCAGCCGCTACCGCCGCAACGACGACGGCAGCCTGAGCCTGAACCAGGACCCGGTGTTTGCTTCTTCTCCCTTGCTCAACAACCCCTACTGGGCGGTGTACCGCAACACCAATGCCGACCGTCGCGACCGCATGATGGGCTTTGCCAGCCTGAACCTCGACCTGAAAAAACTCCTCGACCTGGGCTTCGACCTCAGGCTGAGCACCAAAGCCGGCCTCGACTTCTATAACGACGAACGCCAGCGCATCACTGCCGACAAGACCTATTACAAATCGGAAGGCAAAGCCACAGGCAGCTTCCAGCGACTGCAGGTGATGGAAGGCAACTACGACTTCCTGCTGAGCGGAAGCAAGCAGATGGATAAATTTTTCCTGAGCATCTCGGGAGGCGGCAACATCATGCAGCGCAGCTTCCGCGGCCTCTCTGCCTCGTCGGAAAGCGGACTGATCAACGAATACGGCCCCTATGTGATTCAAAACTTTGTGAACCCCGTGGTGTCGAATGGCCTGACGGATATCCGCATCCACTCGCTGTATGCCATGCTGAGCACCGACTACCGCCGTATGGTCTTCCTCGATCTGACCTTCCGCAACGACTGGACCTCGGTGCTTTCTCCAAAATACTGGTCGTATCAGTACCCATCGGTTAGCCTGAGCTGGTTGCTCAATGAAACCTTTGCCCTGCCCGAAACCATCGACCTGTTTAAGCTTCGCGCTTCCTGGGCCGGAGTAGGTTCGGGCGGCAACATTGCCGGCCAGCGCTACTTTCAATACGGCACCACACCTAACCAGTTCAACGGTCTGCCTTATGGTTTCTTCAATGCCGACAGGCCCGAACCCAACCTGCGCAGCGAATACACTGTGAGCAAAGAGGCCGGGGTGCAACTGGCCATGTGGAAAAACCGCCTGAGTGCCGACCTGGCTGTTTATCAAACAGGTACGCGCAACCAGATCTTCAACAACCCCTTGCCACCCTCCTCGGGCTTCAACTCTGGTTTCATCAACTCAGGCTTTGTCAACAATACCGGTATTGAGCTGGCTGCCAACTACAAAATTATTTACAAGCCGCTTATGCGCTGGGGGGCAGGTTTCAACTTCACCCGCCAGTGGAGCAAGGTGCAGGAACTCAGCGACCAGATTGATCTGATCACGCAGGGCGGTGTGGCCGGCATGCGTGTGGTGGCCCGATTAGGTGAGCCGGCCGGCGTGATGCTGGGAACTGCTTTTGAGCGCGACGCGCAAGGACGCATTGTGCTCGATTCGGAAAACCTGCCAAGGCTTAAAACAGCTCCCTCGGGCGCCATTCTCGACGACAATGTGATCGGCAATGCCACCCCCAAATACCTGATGGGCCTCAACAGCCAGTTCGAATACAAACGCTGGTTTGCCAGCCTGCAATTCGACAGCAAGCTCGGTCACCAGCTGTTCTCGGTGACCAATATGGTCGGCGCAGAATACGGCACACTCGGATTCACCACCGAAGGTCGCGACGAGTGGTACCGGGCAGTTAAACTGGCCCAGGATGCCGGCGACCCGAACATCCGTCCCGAAGACTTCAACCTGGGCTTCCGTGTGACAGGAGTGAAAAACGGTGTGGAAGGCACCTTTGCCGTTGACCCTCAGAAATATTGGGACCGCGTGTCGCGCATTCACGAAGCTTTTGTGTATGATGCCTCATATATCCGCTTCCGCTCGGTGAACCTTGGCTACAACTTTGGTAGCCAGCAGCTTAAAAACACCCCCTTCAGCGAGCTCGCGATATCGGCTTTTGCCAACAATATCGCTTATCTGATGCGCAAAACCAAGAACATCTCCCCCGAGTCCACCTTTGGCACCGGCAACAATCCGGGATATGAAATCTACGCATACCCCGAGATGCGAAACATGGGACTTAGCCTCAAACTGTCATTTTAACCTCAGATACGAAAGCCATGAAAAACAAGATATTATCCTTTGGTTTGGTTGCGCTGATGTTGGCAGCCTGCACCAAAAACTTTGAAGAACTCGACCGGCCCAAGACCACCAGCACCCGCATCGACCCGGCGCCGCTTTTTACACGATCTCTGGTCACAGGTTCGGGCCTGAGCGTAGGCATCTGGCAATGGATGCACCAGATCAGCGGATCGGTTTATGCCCAGCACTTTGCCAACATTCAGGTAGGAGCCAACTTCACCTCCGACAACTATGAGCCCCGTGCCTGGAACGAAGTATGGGAATGGTATTACTCGCGTGCCAACTTTGCCCCTATGCACTACAACTATCACGTGATGAACCTCTCGCGCGAAATCGAAAATCCCATCAAAGAAAATGTGGCCCGCATCTGGAATGTGTATCTGGTGCAGCAAATCACCGATATGTACGGCGATATGCCTTATTTCAAGGCCTTTAAAGAAATTAAGCCGCCTTTCGACAGCCAGAAAGACATTTACCTCGACCTGCTGAAAGAGCTGCGCGAGGCTGTGGCCAACATCGAGAAATACCAAAGTTTTGGCTACCCGGGTTATGGGCCTGCCGATGTGCTTTATCAAGGCAATCTGGATAACTGGAAACGCTTTGCCAACACACTTTATTTGCGTATTGCACTGCGGGCATCCAACACACCGGAATTTGCATCGCAAATCCTTCCCGGACTGCAGCAGATTGACCCGGCCCTGACCATTGCCAGCCTGCAGCAGGCGGCCAGAATTATTCCCGACCCGGCCGGCCCCACCTACCATGTAAAAAACCCGCTGGCTTTTGTAGCCGGTTGGGATGAGGTGCGCCTGAGCAAGACCATGTTCGACATTCTCAACAACCTGAACGATCCCAGGCTGTTTGTGTTTGCCGCGCCAAATGCTGCCGGTCAGTATGTGGGTTTGCCCAACGGCCAGCCCCACTCGCTGCTAAGCGAACAGCGCGACAGCCATTTCAAACCCGATTTCTGCGACATCGGCCCTTACTTCCTGCAGGAGCGCACCCCGCATGTGCTGCTCAGCTATGCCGAAAGCTGTTTCCTCAAGGCCGAAGCTGCGCAGAAAGGCTACCTGCCCGGCAGCGCCGAAGCTTTTTACAACGAAGGCATCGTTGCTTCGTTTAATCAGTTTGGCATCTTTGGCAGCGATACCATCAATGCCTATCTGAATGGACCGGCCAGGTTTGATCCGGCCAGGGCTTTGGAGCAGATTTACACCCAGCGCTGGATAGCCCTGTACCCCAACGGCCATGAGGCCTGGAGCCTGGTGCGCCAGACGGGCGTGCCCCAGATGCGCCAGCCGGTGTACACCTTCCCCGGCAACGAACAGATGCCCAGGCGCAAACCCTTTCCCGACTACGAACGCCAGAACAATGCCGACAACTACAATGCCGCAGTGGCCCGTATGGGAGGCGACAGCCAATACACCCGCGTTTGGTGGGATGGCGGCAGGTAAACTATGAATCCAATCACTCACCCCAAAAAATAAACCTATGATCAAGAACCGATTAGTCAACTGGATGGCGATGCTGCTCATCGCTTTCACCACCATCGTCGCATGCAAAAAAGACGATCCCAAACCCGAACCCAAAGAAGCCAAGATCACCAGCTTTGCCATCACCAATGCCGGACAGGCAGGCAATGAGCGCGTGGAAGGCGTGATCGAAAACCTCAACATTCTTGTAGAAGTGCCTTTCGAGACCAACCTCACCGCCCTCATACCCGACATCAAAGTTTCGGATGGCGCACAGGTGGTTCCCGCTTCCGGAACGCCTCTCGACTTTACCCAGGCTCGTAACTTTGTGGTTACCAATGGCGAAGCTTCGAGCACTTACCGCGTCACCGTCGAGAGGGCAGCTCCAACTTCGGGCGTTATATCTGCAATCAGCTTCAAGTCGTACAGCTCGGGCGAGACGTATCCTTCTGAGATCAACCAGGGCGAGAAGCGCATCACTGTGACCATCAACGTACTGCAGAACCTCAAGGCGGTGATCAGCCAGATCAGCCTGCAACCTGCCGGAGCTACTTATACGACTTCGGGCCAGGGCGATACCCTTGACCTGAGCTCGGCCAAAACCATCACGGTATCCTATGCCGGCACCAACACCGTTTACAATGTGGTGGCCAATGTGATTCAGGCTGGTTTCGACCCCACCAAGACCACGGTGCTGCTCGACCGCAGCGGCAAATCGGGTCTGGTGCCTTCGATCATCAACAACGAAAACACCCGCAGCCTGGCATTCGACGGACGGTATGTGTATGCCGCCTCGCGCAAGGATGGCAACCATCTCTATGTGTGGGATATGAATGCGCCAACGGCTGACCCGGCCGAAATGCCCCTGACTGATGTGGTTTCGGGGGGCACCTGGCTGCTCTCGGATGTGCGAGTGGTGGATGGTAAGATCTTCCTCTCGAACATGGTGATGAACCCCGAGCAGGTGTTTAAAGTGTACAAGTGGGATGGACGCGACGACCCCACAACTGAGCTTGTGCTGAGCTATACCGTTCCCGCATCGAACATCCGTCTGGGCGATGCCATTTCGGTAATTGGCAACCCACCCCAGAACGGCTACATCTTCGCCAGCAACTTTGCCTGGCCCAACAATGCCAGTGAGTTTTATGTCTGGAGCTTTAACAATGGAGAGGTCAGTGGTCCTTCCATCCTGCCCATCACGCCCACCGTGGCTTTGCGCATGGGGCAGTATGGTCGCGTGAGCCCTGTACCCGGCGAAGCCGATAAGCTGCTTGTGACCGGAGCCGAAATGGGTGTGGCCGTAATGAAATTCGACGGCACCTTCCTCTACGAATCTTCCGAACCCATGATCCAGTCGCGTTCCTACGATTTCCGTATCTGGGAATACAATGGCGGCCTCTACCTCTCCTACGTAGTCAACCGCGAATGGGAGGGTTCCACCGCCGAAGACAAGGGTATCTATTACGACGTAATCAACATTACCGAAGGCACTGGCATTGTTCAGAAACTCAGCAGCCTGAACAACAACAACATAGCCCAGAAACGCGTGTTCCGTCACAACTTTGGGGCTGCAGCCGCTGTGTGGGTAGGAGCCACACACCAGGTAGGCTTCGGCGCCGATGGCAAACCCAGGGCCATGAGCTTCGGTCTGAACAATGGATTTATTGTACACCAGTTTTCGAATTAGTTATTGACCAAAAATCAGGTTGGCGGAACATGCTTCCGCCAACCTTTAAAAACTCAAACCATGAAGGCTAACCTGCTGCAGTTTTTTCTGATCCTCGGATTGCTCAGTGCAATGGCTTGCAAGAAAAGCGACCCGCCCAAGCCCGATCCGGACCCCGATCCTGTGGATACGCTGATGATTAAAAGCTTTGTTTTCAGTGGTCTGAATCCAGCCGTTGCAGCTGCAATCAACCAGCAAACAAAAACTATCACCGGTGCTGTGCCGCGCAGCGCCAACATCAGAAACCTGCAGGTTACTGTGACCTTCACCGAGGGGGCTACCCTGACACCCCCTTCCGGTTTTTCCTACGATTTCAGCAATCCCCTCGAATTCTCGCTCCGAAAAGGTGCCGAAGTGGTGCGCTACACAGCTACGGTCACCTACCAGGCCAGCAACGAAAACCAGTTGCTTGCTGTGCGTTTCCCCGACCTGTTTCGCACCGGCCAGATCAGCGGAAGCAACATCAGCCTGGAAGTTCCATACGGTACCAACCTTAATGAAGTGCTCGTAGAGTTTGATGTGTCTCCATTTGCCAGCGTGCAGCCAGCCAGTGGCAGTATGGTCAACCTGAGCCAGCCCCTGACTGTAACTGTGACAGCCGAAGATGGTAGCACCCGACCATACACCCTGAATACCACAGTTTTGCCCCAGGAAACTGCCATTCGTGGCTTTTGGATTCCTGACCCCACGCACACGCCTTTTCTGACCAGTCTGCAAAACATTCAGCAAGGTGTGGCTATGGCTAAAGAGCTTAATTTCAATGCCTTGTATGTGTGTGCCTGGGCAAAAACACGTACCCTTTATCCCAGTCAGACCCTGGCGAACAATTCCACTTATTCCAATGCACGCGAGGGCATGTTCACACCCACTTACAGCGGCCTTACCGACGATCCGCTGGCCGACCTGATCACGGTGGCCCATGCCGAAGGACTGAAAGTCATTCTTTGGTACGAATACGGTTTCATGGCCCGCTGGGGTTCGGCGCCCAATCCGCAAAACGACCGCATCCTGGCGGTGCATCCGCATTGGGTGGGCATCAACAATGCCGGTCAACCTGCCAATTACAACAACACGGATTTTTACTATAACGCCTATAATCCTGAAGTACAGCAGTTTATTCTCGACCTCATCATGGAGGCCGTCAATAATTACGACATCGACGGTGTGCAGGGCGACGACCGTTTGCCAGCCATGCCCCGCAATGCCGGATATGACGAATACACCGTGAACCGTTACAAGGCCGAACACAATGGGGCCAACCCGCCCAACGACCCTAATGCATGGTCGTGGGTGCGCTGGCGGGCCAACATCCTCAACAACTTTGCCGGAACCCTGTATCAAACCGTAAAGGCTGCCAAACCCCATGTGCTGGTTGCTTCCTCTCCCAATCCCTACCCCTGGGCATTCGAAAACCTGATGCAGGAATGGCCGGTATGGCTCAGCCAAAACAACGTGCAGGCCATGATGGTGCAGTGTTATCGTTACACCCTGCAGGGCTACCGTTCCACGGTGGACGAGATGCTGAGTCATTTTATGGCCAACAGCGATGGCAACAAACAACGGCTGGCTCCGGGGCTGATTCTCTATGGCTCTGCCGGATTGACCGACCCTGAACTCATTGCGGAACAAATCAAGTACAACCGGCAGGTGGGTATTCCGGGTGAGTCGTTTTTCTACAACACACCCTTGGGAGATGCACGCATCCGTAAGGTTATCAAAGCCATGTATCCTGCTCCGGCCATCTTCCCCAATTTCTGACCAGATCGCGGCATGAGGGAACGCAGTGTGGATGTGTTGAGGGGGCTGGCCATTGTGGGCATGGTGCTTTCGGGTACCATCTCGCGCAACTCGGAATTGCCGGCATGGCTGTTTCATGCCCAGATAGCTCCTCCGGATTTTACCTTCAACCCGGGGCTTCCCGGCCTCACCTGGGTGGATCTGGTGTTCCCTTTTTTCATCTTTGCCATGGGAGTGGCAATCCCATATTCGCTCGGCGGACTCATACACAAGGGAGCCGGGTTTGGCGCAATAGTCCGCAAGCTGGTTGTACGTTCCATGCGACTTTTTGTCTTTGCCGTGCTGCTTGGTCAGCTTTCGCCCTGGCATTATCCTGGCGTGGAAGGCTATTATCCCTGGCTGGCAGCGCTACTTTCCTTTGCCGGGTTTTTTCTGGCGTTCGGCCGGCTGCCTTTCGCAGACCGGTATCAACATCTGGCCGAAGCTGCAGGCTACGTTTTGCTTATCACGCTTATAGTTGTCAGACACAGTGTGTTTGGACTTGCTTTTTCGTTCAATAAGAACGACATCATCATGCTGGTACTTGCAAATCTGGCTTTTTTTGGTGGCCTGATCTGGCTGTTCACCCACACCAATCCCACAGCAAGGCTGGCCGTGATGGCGCTGGTATTTGTGCTGAGGCTCACACATGGCGTGGAAGGTTCGGTAAACCAATGGCTGTGGAGCCTGAGCCCGGCGAAATTGATATCGGCCTGGTTGCCCTGGCTGCAGGAGCTTTTGAGTGCGTTTGGCGACCTCAATAAAACGGTTTTCTACAATCCCGAATTCCTGAAATACCTGCTCATTCTCATTCCCGGCACACTTGCAGGCGACATATTGCTGAGCAACAAAGCCCGGCCGGCTGTGGGCAGTCGCGCTGCCCTGGTTTTTGTCATAACGGTAGTGTTTAACACCTGGGCACTGCAGGCACGTGAAACCGGCTGGTTTTGGGCGTTCAACATCATTCTCGGACTGTTATTGATCAGGCGCAGGCAATTGTTGCCCGGACTTCAGGGCAAGGACCTCCACATTGCCCTTTGGAGCTATGCATGGCTGCTCATCGGCACCGCATTTGAGGCATGGGAGGGCGGAATTAAAAAAGACCCTTCCACTTACAGCTATTTGTTCGTCACTGCGGCGCTTTCGGGTTTCTCGCTGCTTGCACTCAGGCAGGCAGTTGAGCGCCAGAGGTGGAAAAACGGATTATCGCTTCTGGCCAACACGGGTATGAACCCTATGATTGGTTATGTGGTGGTGAGCTATGCCATTGCACCCCTGTTGCAGTTTGTGCACATTCTGTCCTGGATGGATCGCTGGCACCTGGCCCACCCCTGGCTGGGAGTGCTGCGCGGACTCGTACTGACCTTGATGATGATGTTTGCAACACAATGGTTTACAAATAAAAAATTGTTCTGGAAGACATGAGACAAAGCATTCTTTGGTTTTTAGTTGTGCTGGTAGCCATGGCATGTGCTCCGGTGACTGAAAAGCAACCTGCAGCTCAGGAAGAGAAATTTGTGTTGGGCTACAGCGAGCCCGTGCGGGGAGTGTGGCTCACCAACGTGGCCAGCGATGCCCTCTACACCCCCGAAAATGTGCGCCAGGCTGTGCAAAAATGCCACGAGCTCGGACTGAACACCATTTTTGTGGTTACATGGAACAAAGCCATGACTATGTATCGCTCGCAGGTGATGAAAGAGCTCACCGGCTATGAGATTGACCCGCAGCTCGACCCGGAGGGCATCGGTCGTGACCCGCTGCAGGAAGTGATCGACGAGGCCAGAAAGTACGGCATCAAGGTCATAGCCTGGTTCGAGTTTGGGTTTTCGTCGAGTTATGGCGAGAATGGCGGCATCCTGTTGCAAAAGAAACCCCATTGGGCATCGCTCGATGCACAGGGCCGGTTGACCACCAAAAACGGTTTCGAATGGATGAATGCGCTCGATCCTGAAGTTCAGGACTTTATGCTTTCGCTGGTGCTCGAGGTGGTGAAGAATTATGAAGTGGATGGCATTCAGGGCGACGACCGCCTGCCGGCCATGCCCAGCGAGGGCGGCTACAATCCGGCTGTGATTGAGGCCTACAAAGCCGACAACTTCGGGCAGGAACCTCCGGCATACCACAAAGACTTCAACTGGGTGCAGTGGCGGGCCGAAATACTCAACCGTTTTGCTGAAAGGCTTTACAAGGAAGTGAAAGCCATCAGGCCCGAATGCATTGTCAGCATGTCGCCCAGCATCTTCCCCTGGTCGAAGGAGGAGTATCTTCAGGACTGGCCCACCTGGGTCAATTTCGGCTGGGTGGATATGGTGGTACCCCAGGTTTATCGCAAAGACAGCGCCTTTTACACCCGCACCCTCGAAGCAACTTACAACTACATCCTCCCCGAAAAACGCCATCTGCTGGTGCCTGGCGTGCTTATCCGTGTGGGCGATTGGCAACCTTCGGAGGCCTATTTCCGCTACATGATTCAGGAAAACCGGCGCATGGGCCTGAATGGCGAGGTGTTCTTTTTCTATGAAGGGCTACACCGCTACGAAGACGATCTGAAAGCCATTTACAAACCCTGAAACCATTTTCTTATGGAAATCGTGCAAGGCATAGCGCTGCTGGTAGTTTTTCTGTTCATCACAGGCATGATGTCCAAGCGCATCTGGCCGGCCCTGCTGGCCATGCCGGTGCTGGCCATCCTAATTGCCCTGGTTGCCGGACTATCGGCCGACGATATTTTCACCTATGTGATCGGTGAGGGCTCGTTTCGTCTAACCGAACCCATCATCATCTCCATGTTCGGGGGCGTACTCAGCATCATGATGCAAAAAACCGGCATAGCCGAAGGCTTCATCAAAAAAGGCGCGGAGCTCTCGGGCGACAATCCGTTGGTCATAGCCCTGGTGATGTTTTTGTTTATCATCCTGCTGTTCACCACCTTAGGTGGACTGGGTGCCATGATCATGGTGGGTGCCATTGTGCTGCCCATTCTCACCTCGGTAGGCATTGGCCGGCTCACCGCAGGCGTCATCATGCTCATGGGCGTCAACATTGGGGGCATGTTCAATGTGGGCAACTGGTCGCTTTACATGAACTCGCTGGGCCTCACCCAGTGGGAAGTGGTAAGGTTTATCCTTTCGCTTTTTGGAGTAGTGTTTGGCGGGTCACTGGTTTATATCGTGGTTCAGCTTTATCGCGACGGATTTTCGCTCACCGCCGGTAACATTGCACGTAATCTGGGCATGATGGCCATTTCTGCGGCTGGCATCGGAGTGATAATCTGGGGCATCCAGAAGCTCAACACCATGCCCGGCTTCCAACCCATCATCCATACTGCAGGCCAGGTGTTTTATTATGCTTTTCTGGCCATCATTGTCCTGCTTTATGCCAATGCCATATACAGGGCCTTTTTGCATCGCAGCAGTGCCCGGGCAGCCATTCACTGGACGGCCATTTTCACGCCTGTGATTCCGCTGGTACTCATCCTGTTTTTCCACGTCAATTTTCTGGCTGCATTCATTCTGGCTATCGTGTATGCCTATCTGATCACCTACAAGCGCGATCACAAAACCGTGCTCATCAAATCGCTCATCGAAGGTTCGTCCATAGTGATGCCGGCAGTGATTCTGATGTTTGGCATCGGATGGTTGCTGGTGGCTGTGCTTGGTCCTAAAGAAGTTTCTCCCGAGTACCTTATGGCACACTATGGTACCCCGGAATGGCCGGTGCGCACCCTGATGATTCCGCTGGTCAAAACCATCATCCCTTCCAATGGCCTGATGTACGTGATTACTTTTACCCTGCTTGCACCGCTGGCGCTTTACCGGGGGCCACTCAATGTGTGGGGCATGGGATTTGGCATCGCCTCGGTGATGATGGCTGCCGGTATGCCTTCGGGCGCCATCCTGGGCATGCTGTGGTCGGTGGGACAGTTGCAGGGCATCAGCGACCCGACCAACATACAAAACGTGTGGATTGCCAACGAAATGAAGGTGGACGTGCAAAAGATACTTTACAACACCCTCCCTTTTGCCTGGGTTTTTGCCTTTTTGGGTTTGATCATTGCTGCAGTAATGTATTTCTGAAACGGAAAGTGCCATGAGAAAAATAAAGATAGGAATTGATGTTGGAGGCACCTTTACGCATGCCGTGGCCGTGGATGTGCAGTCGTTCAGTGTGATAGGCAAGGCGTGTGTGCCCACCACCCACGATGCCCGGCAGGGGGTGGCCGAGGGTGTGGTAGCCAGTATGAAGAAACTCATCGAAAAGACCGGTATTCTGCCTGAAGAAATTGTGCTCATCGCCCACAGTACCACCCAGGCCACCAATGCCTTGCTCGAGGGCGATGTGGCGCCTGTGGGTGTGCTGGCTTTTGGCAAGGGTCTGGAGGGCAGGTTGGCACGCCGGCAGGCCCTGCTCGACGATATTGAACTGGCGCCCGGGAAAATACTGCCCGTGTCATTCTCTTTTTTCGATACCAACAGCGACGTCAGCGAACGCCAGGTTGAAGTTGCCATTCAAAAAATGCAGGCCGAAGGCGCCAAAGTATTTGTGGCAAGCGAGGCCTTTGGTCCGGACGACAACCACCACGAAAAGATGGTGCTGGAGGTGGCCGCGCGCCTTGGGGTGATGGCTACTGCAGCTTGCGACCTCAGCCAGCTCTACGGCATGAGGGTGCGCACCCGTACGGCTATTGTAAACGCCAGCATGATGCCCAAAATGATTGAAACGGCCAACATGACCGAGCAGGCAGTGCGCGAAAGCGGCATCAGTGCACCCCTGATGGTGATGCGTTCCGATGGTGGCATCATGGACGTGAACGAAATGCGCAAACGTCCCATCCTGACCATGCTCTCCGGACCGGCTGCCGGGGTGGCTGCCGCACTCATGTATGCCCGGATTTCCGATGGCATCTTCGTGGAGGTGGGGGGTACCTCGAGCGACATCTCGGTCATCAAAAACGGCATGCCGCAGGTGAAAACTGCCCAGATCGGCAACAACAGGCTGAGCGTCAAGACTATTGATGTGCGTACCATTGGCGTGGCCGGAGGTTCGGTGCCCAGGCTCCATAAAAACAAAGTGCACGACGTAGGTCCGCGAAGCGCCCACATCGCCAACCTCTCTTATTCGGCCTATGCCACCAACGACGATTTTACCGACATCGAACTCGAAACCATCTGCCCAAAAAAAGGCGATCCCTCCGACTACCTTAAGATCAAACGAAGCGATGGCAGCTACACCATTACGCCTACGGCTGCATCCTATTACCTGGGACTGGTGAAAGCAGTAGGCCATGGCGAAGCCAACCTAAAGGCAGTGAAAAGCGCCGTGGAAAATGTGGCCAAACACATGGACAGCGACCCTGTGGAACTGGCAGAAAGCATACTCGATATCACCTCGCGCAAGGTGGAGAAAGTAGTCAAAGGCCTCATACGGGAATACAAACTCGATCCCGATTTTGTGGTTATCTATGGTGGAGGCGGAGGCGCCAGCGCCATTGTGCCACATGCCGCCAAACATATGAAAATGAAACACGAGATAGCCCAAAATGCAGAGGTGATCTCTGCCATTGGCGCTGCCATGGGCATGATACGCGACACCGTCGAACGAAGCATCATCAACCCCACCGAAAGCGACATCATCCGCATCCGTCAGCAAGCCTACGAGTCGGTCATAGCCATGGGCGCCAGCCCCGAGTCGGTCGAAGTACAGATAGAGATCGACAATGCCAATAAAAAAGTCATTGCTGTGGCCACAGGCTCCAGCGAAATGGGCACCGAGCGCAAAGGCGGGGCTTTGCCGGAAAACGATCTGCTGGCCACAGCAGCCGAAGCCCTGAAAGTAAAACCCGATCAGCTGAAGCTGTACGGTCGCACCAACCTGCTGGCTGTGGTGGGCTTCGAGCGCATCAAAAAACATTTCTTTGGTTTGGTGGCCGAGACCATCCGCCCGGCGCTCATCATCACCAGCGACGGGGTCGTGCGCCGGAAATTCGACAATGTAGTGCTCCGCAAAAGCACCGTGGATGGCGTGAAAGGCGTGGTGTCGGAATTGATAGCCGAACTGCGCTCCTATGGCGATGGTGGCGAGCTCATGCCCGATGTGTTTGTGGTGGTTTCGGGAAAAATTGTGGATATGTCGGGCCTGCTCGAGCTGGGCCAGATCCTCTCGCTGGTCGAATACGACCTCAAAGGCATTGAACCTCAGGAACCTGCCATTGTGCTGGCAGTGCGTAAAAAATAGATTATGGACAAACATTTCGACGTGATCGTTTGGGGCAGCAGCCCGCGGGGTATCGAACGTGCCATTGCCCTCAAAAACAGCGGAAAAAAAGTACTGCTTGCTGCCCGTTTCGGCTTTCCGGGCGGTAAGCACACCGAATCGCTGGCAGCCTTTTTCGGCAAATCTCTCAAGGGTGAAGACAGCCTCGATCAGCGGCTTGTGAGCCGTGCAGCTGCCATGCCATTTGGCGTGCTCAACCAAAATCCCTCGGGCATACTGCTACATCCCGAATCTATTAAACGCATATGCTGGGAGTGGATCACAAAGGCCGAACTTCCGGTGCTGTTTCATGTGCTGCCTGCCGGACTGGTGAAAAATGAGCAAGGCAATGTGCTCAGGCTTTTCGGGCGCGAGGGTTTTTTCGAACTCACTGCCGGTGCCATTGAAGACCATGCCGATAATATTCCGTTGAGCGGCATTCATGCGGATGCACATTACAACATGTACATCCACGCCATTTTCAACGATCCTCTGCCGCTGAGCTTACCCGGCTTTAACCTGGTGCGCAATGTGGAAACCCCTATTGGCCGGTTTGTGAGCATCTCCTTGCGCAAGGTGGCGGGAAGGGCCATCGACGATACCTTTAACCGCGAACTCAACCGCCTCTCGACGGAGGGCTGGAGCAAATACCGTTCCCGAATCAGGATGATACCTGTTTATCCCGAAATAATCCCTGTGCAACAATAAGTTATGCAATCAAAGCGCAAAGCGACACAAATTTTCGAAGAGCTGAAGGGCGGCCTGATTGTTTCGTGCCAGGCCGAGGGCGAATCGCCATTCAACAACCCTGCCGATGTGGCCAAGTTTGCTGTTGCGGCCATGATGGGCGGGGCTGTGGGTATTCGCACCGAAGGTGTGGCCAAAGCTGCCGCCATCCGCAGCCTGGTACCTTTGCCCCTGATCGGCCTGGTGAAATCGTACTTCGACAATGGCATGGTGCGCATCACCGGCAGCGAATCGGAGGTGGAGGCCCTCATTGCCGCAGGATGCGACATGGTGGCTATTGATGGCACGTTTCGCGGGCGCCAGGGCATGACCGGCCCTCAGTTTATCAGCCATATCGTGCAGAAATACGACATACTGGTGATGGCCGACATTGCCACCCCGGCCGAAGCCGAGGCTTGCGCCTCTGCTGGTGCCCACTGTCTTTCAACTACCCTGAGCGGCTACACCCCCGAAACGCTTCACTTCGACCACGGGCAACCCGACTGGGACTTGCTTAACCGGCTGGTGAAACAGTTCGGACAGCATTTGCCAGTGATTGCCGAAGGGCGTTTCAATACGCCCGCGCTCGCGGCTCAGGCCATCAAACAAGGCGCATGGGCAGTGGTGGTGGGCACCGCCATCACACGTCCGCAAACAATAACCAAATGGTTTAGCGATGCAATACGACAAATATGATATTCTCGTTGCCGGTGCCGGCATAGCCGGCATTTCGGCCGCTGTGGCTGCCGGAAGGCTGGGAGCCTCGGTGCTTCTGGTTGAGCATTATCCCTTTCCGGGTGGCATGTCGTCGGCCGGCATGGTCTCGCCCTTTATGAAATCGGTCACCGGCGGCAAAAATCTGGTCCGGGGCATCTACCTCGAAATAGAAGACCGCATGCGCCACATTGGCGGAATGATTGATAATGGCTTCTATTCCTGGGCTTTCCGCGCCGTGGCCAACAATATGCTCAGCGATGCCGGGGTGCATCTGGCCTACAATTCCGACGTGACGGAAGTGTTTCGCCACAATGACAGAATTACCGGCATAAAACTGCTGAGCCCCACCGGCTATCGCATTGTGGAAGCAGATCAGTTTATCGACACCACCGGCGATGCCCAGCTTGTAGCCCTGGGTGGATTTCCCTGGCTCAAAGGCGATGAGCAAACCGGAAAGCTGCAGGCACTGACCCTCTTTTTCCGCATGGGAGGCATTGATGTGCAGCGCACAGCCGAATACAGCGCCCGTCATCCGGAAGATTTTCTGCCCTGGATGGATTTCAACTTCGACTTTTCACGCATTGTGAGCATTGCCGGTTACAAGGGGCTGATCAGGAAAGCCAAAGACGAAGGTCGTTTCCCCGCCGATGTGGACTATGTGTTCTTTACCACTTTGCCATCCTCGGGCGAAGGCTCCTTCAACACCACAAACATCCTGGGCATCGATCCCACAACCAGCTTCACCCTCACGCAGGCCGAACAGGAAGGTCACCGGCAGGTGGCACAGATTGTCGATTTTCTGAACAGCGACGTGCCCGGCTTCGAGCAGGCCTACCTGATTGATACGGCTGTGCAGGTTGGGGTGCGCGAAACGCGCCGCGCACAGGCCCAATATATGGTCACCGGGCACGATGTGCTCTCGGGGGCAAAGTTTGATGATGCCGTGGCCAGAGCCTGCTATGGTATTGATATTCACGGACAAAAAGGCGAAGAAAGCCGCATGGACGAATTGCAGGAAGGCGATTATTACGAAGTGCCCCTGCGCTCGCTCAGGGTAGCGGAGTCAGAAAATCTTTTCGTTGCAGGCCGGTGTATTGGGGCCACGCGCGAAGGTCATGCTGCCTTGCGCATCCAACCCACCGCCTCGGCCACGGGCGAAGCCTGTGGCGTGGCAGCCGCCCTGGCTGTGCGATATAAAAAACCCGCCGACCAGGTGCCCTACCTCCTCATCCGCGAACATCTGGCCCACAACCTCGAATAATATATCATGACACAGAAAATAATTTTCGGCACGGATGGATGGCGGGCACTTTTGGGCAGCGAGTTCAACATGCAATCGGTGGGGCTGGTAGCTCAGGCTTTTGCCGACTATTGTCGGTACCAGGGCTACGAGGCCGTGGTGCTGGGCTACGATGGCCGGCAGCAATCGGGAGATTTTGCCCGAATGTTTGCTAACATATTACAAAACAACGGATTAGAATCTCTGCTCAGCCACACCATTGTACCTACGCCAGTGGTCTCTTTTCATTGTGCAAGGCTTGGCCTGCCGGGCGTGATGATCACAGCTTCGCATAATCCCCCGCAATACAACGGCATCAAATTCAAATCACCTGCCGGAAGTCCGTTCTTTACCGAAGAAACGGCAAAAGTGGAAGACCTTGTGGGCCGGAGCCATGTCCGGATATCCTCTGCAACCCCGCCCGTTACCAACCTGATTGAAGCCTATCTTGTGCACCTTGAGCAATCGTTCGACCTCGGCACGATCCGGAAATCCGGCATCAGGGTAGCCATCGACTCCATGCACGGCGCAGGAGGCAGCCTGCTTGAACAATTGCTGAAAAAGCACCAGATTGACGCACAAACTATTGCTGCAGAGCCACTTGCGGATTTTGGCGGTCGCCTTGCCGAACCTGCGGAAGCCAACCTTCAACCCCTTTGCAGGCACATGAAAGCCACCCGTTTTGGCATTGGCCTGGCCACGGATGGTGATGCCGACCGCCTCGGGGTGGTGGACAACCAGGGGAGGTACGTCAACATTCAGCAGGTGATTCTGGCACTGGCATCTTACGTCAAGTTGCACAGGCAAAGCCCGGGACCCTTGGTAAAAACGGCATCGGTGGCCGATAAGCTTCGTCGCCTGGTGCCCGATGATCAGGTGATCGATGTGCAGGTGGGATTCAAATATGTGGCAGAAGCCATGATGGAAAACGGCGCATGTTTTGGAGCCGAGGAGTCGGGCGGTTTTGGCTTTGGCGGTCATCTGCCCGAACGCGATGGGATCTATTCCGGTCTGATGATGCTTGAGATGCTGGCCAGTAATGGGTTTGCCGATATTTCAGAATATCTCGGAAAGCAAAAGGAAGAGCTGGGCGAGATCTGCTATTCCCGCATCGACTGGCACAACCACAACGAACAGCGGCACGGAGTGCTTGCCAGCATGTACAACCTTCCCCCTGCCACGGTGGCCGGCTTCGCCATCGATAAGATGACACCCTACAAAAGCAGCCGGGGCATTATCAATGGGCTGAAAATCAGACTCGAAGGCCTGGATCGCTGGCTGCTCCTCCGTGTTTCGGAAACCGAACCCATGGTGCGCATTTATGCCGAAGGCCAGTCGGACAGCGAAGTGCAACAACTGCTTGCCGAGGGAAAAAGCCTCTTTGAAAACTTGCAAAACGAATTAAAAACCCTATGATAGTCAACCACAATACGGTGATGCAATCCATCGCCGCCCACAACGGGGAGTTTGCCGAGGTGCGCAATCCCGGCTACATTTATCCGCCGGTGGAGTATTATACGCTGGCACCGAAAATTTTCCGCCTCAAAGGCCTCAGCGCCGCCATGATGGATATGGACGGCACCACCACTACCACCGAAGTGCTCTGCATCCATTCGCTCGAATACATGGTGCGACGCATGAGCGGCCTGATGGACAAAAGTCAATGGGAAGGCATCGACCACCATGCCGACTTGCCCTTCATCATCGGCAACAGCACCACCAGGCATGTGGAATATCTCCTGAATAAATACCAGCCATTGATTGACCCAGCCTGGGTAGCAAAATCTTTTGCAGAGGCAGCCTGGTGGACGCTGAGGCATGGCCGCGATGCCCAGCGCAAATCGGAAGTGATACAAAACCTCCGCAAAACCGGACTCGGAGATCTTATCAACGCAATCGCAGTTGCCGATGTCCCTTCCGACCTGAGTGCCAAGCTTCTGCCCTTGCTCCAACAGGGCGATTTCACCTTGCTGGTGAGCCTGGGTATTGACATTTATTATGAAACCTACCACCGCATTCTGGCGCTCCTGAGCAGTGGAAATTCCGCCGAGGTGAAGCGCATGGTCTTTGGTCATGCCCATGCAGGCGGCCACCTGATCTCGCCTATGCCCGGCATCACCTTCCTTTTGCCTCTGCTCAAAGGCTGGCTGGGCCACGAAGCCCATCTGCTGGCGGACGTGCTTTTCGACGATTATCGCAAAAGCACAGACAAAGAAGTTTCTGAAAATCAAAAAGATCTGTTTGTTGAACGAATCAAGTCACTAGGGGCATATTTTGCTGCCCAACCTGCAAAGCTGGGACTTGTCACCTCATCCATTTTCTACGAGGCCGACATTGTGATCCGCGAGGTGATGCAGGTGTTGGCCGAAACCATCAGCCAAAGTGCGCTTAGCGCTGAGCGTAAAGCCTTCATTTGCCGGGCATGCGACGATTACCACAATTGGTACGACGCCTTTGTGACTGCTTCCGACTCGAACGAAATTCGCCTGAAACCCCACCGCGACCTTTACAGCATTGCCCTGCACAAAGCAGGTTTGTTACCCTCCGATTTCGACAATGTGGTAGGCTTCGAGGACAGCCAGAGTGGCACGGTGGCCATCCGCGCTGCCGGTATCGGCTGCTGTGTGGCTGTTCCTTTTGCCCAAACCAAAGGACACAACTTTGAAGCAGCCACCCACATCGCCATTGGTGGCATACCGCAGGTGATCCTCGAACACAACCTTTTCCTCGATTTGTAACACAAAAACCCAGCAAGCATACAATGAGTCAGAAAAAACAAGTGTTTCACGTCATCTCCAACACCCATTGGGACCGCGAATGGCGGTTTACGTTCCAGCGCAACAGGCAAATGCTGGTGGATATGATTGATGCCGTACTCCACATCCTGGAAACAGAACCGGAATATCGGGCCTTCCACCTCGACAGCCAAAGCATTGTGCTCAAAGATTACCTCGAAATTAAACCCCACCGCCGTGCCCTGATCGAACAACTTACCCGCGAAAACCGACTGCTGCATGGCCCATGGTACATCCTGCCCGAAGAATTCCAGGTAGGGGGCGAAAACCTCATCCGCAACCTGCTCATCGGCCACAAGGTAAGCAACGCCCACGGAGGGGTTTCAAAAATCGGGTACTCGCCTTTTTCGTGGGGACAAATCTCTCAACTACCACAGATATACAAGCAGTTCAATATCAACCTGATAATGTTTTATCGGGGCATCAACAGCCTCGATAGTCCAAAAGCCGAGTTTCTCTGGGAAGGCGCCGATGGCACCCGCATGATCTCGTCGCGCTTCAGCACCATGCCGCGCTACAATTTCTATTTCTACATCTACCGCCCTGCCGTGCACAACGAAGGCTTTTACGATGTGGAATATAACTGGAACAAAGGCACCACCCCTTTCCATTTTGCCGACCGCCAGCAACAGGGCGAAGACTATTTTATCATCTCGCCCCATACCGAATACTATCCCGAAACCCTCGTGCCACAGGTGGAAAAAATCATCGCCGACCAGGCCGACGATTTCACCACCCCGCACAAGATATGGATGGAAGGGCACGATTCCTCCGGCCCCAACAGGCTCACGGTGGACATCATACGCGACATCAGGGCCAGAATGCCCTGGCTCGACCTGCGCCACTCCACCCTTGAGGAATATGCGCAGCTGGTGTTCGAATCGGTGAATGTGGACGAACTGAAGCTGGTCACCGGCGAGCGGCGCAGCAGCCAGAACAACAACCGCTGCGGTAACCTCTTTGGTTATACCACCTCTGCACGCATGTATCTCAAGCAGACCAACTTCGATGCAGAGCGGTGGCTGCAATATTATGCCGAACCATTCAACATCTTTTCGGCCATGATGGGGCGCGACATTAACGACCTCTATCCCGAAACCGCCTGGGAAATGCTGGTGCAAAACTCTGCCCACGACAGCATTGGTGGATGTTCGCTCGATGCCATCCATGCCGACATGATGTGCCGCTACAAGCAGGTCACCGAAATTTCTAAAGGGGTGTTCGAACGTGCCGTCAAACATCTGGTGAACAAACTCAATACCCGGGAGCTGGCAGATGCCACAAGTACAAATATCTTTCTCACCGCCATCAACACCACAGCCTACGAAACTACCCAGGTGGTGGACGCCTTTGTGGATGTGCCGGTGCGCCTCGACAAGGGCGGGATACGCATCCTCGACCAAAACGGCAACGAGATTCCCCACCAACTGGTGAAGCGTTTCCACCATCAACCTGTGCTCGAGCAGATGATCAACCGGCCCATGTTTTTCGATATGATGCGCTACGAAATCAAGCTGAAGCTCAGCAAGATACCACAGTTTGGCATGAAAGCCCTCGCAGTGGTACCTGTAGAGCCCCCGGCCATGTCGGAGCAAAATCCCTGGAACGGCCTGCTCGAAAACGAGACACTCAAAGTGCAGTTTGCAGCCGATGGCAGCTTTCAGCTTACACACAAGCCCAGTGGCAAGGTTTACGCAAATATTGGCTGGCTCGAAGACGAGGGCGAAGCCGGTCATGCGTGGGTGCACAAGCCTGTAGGTCCGGTAAATAAAACCCTGGGCAGCCAGGCCTGCCTCGACTTGCTGCACAATGGCCCCATCTGGCAGGAAGTGAAGGTGGAACATACCTTGAATTTGCCTGCCACCCTTGCCGATCGCGACAAGCAAACCCCTGAATACAAGCAAAATAAGGTTGCTTTATATCTGGCTCTCGCGTCCGGCGAACCTTACCTGCACATCCGCGTTGAGCTCGACAACCAGAGCGAGAGCCACCGCCTTCGCCTGATGTTGCCCACCGGCCTGACGGCTGCACAGTATTCCTGGGGCGAGGGACAATTCGATGTGCCCTGCCGCAGCCTCCATCGCCCAGATACCTCCGACTGGATTGAACAGCCTATGTACGACTATCCCATGCATCATTTTGTGGATGTGAGCGACGGGCAACATGGCCTGGCTGTGCTGGTGGATGGCCTCAAGGAATACGAAGTGCTGCCCGACGAAGCCAAAACCCTGGCCATCACCCTCCTGCGCACTTTTGAATACAAAATCAACCCCTCGGCCCCGCAGGACTACAGCTACGAAAAAGGCGCACAGATGCTTGGTTTCTCCGCTTACCGCCTGGCCATCTGCCCCCACATGGGTGATTGGACCGAAGGCAGGCTTTACGAACGAGCCTTTGCCTTCAACTACCCCTTGCGTCTGGCACAGACCGGTCCCCTGAAGGGTGAGCTTGGCACGCAAATCAGCCTGATGCAGCTCGAGGGCGAGGGACTGGTATTCAGCGCCCTCAAAAAACCCGAAAACGGGAAAGCCCAAACGGCCATCCTGCGTGTGTACAATCCCACAAGGCAAACCGTCAAGGGTAAGGTCAGCTTTGCGGTGCCCATCTGCTGCGCTTTGCCGGTCAACCTGGAAGAATTGCTCACAGGCGAAGCCTGCACTATCGAAAACAACGGCTTTGTTGTTGAGGCAGGGCCGGGTAAGATTCTCAGCTTCAGCATTGAATTCCAAAAAGAATAACAATCAAAAAAACCATATATCATGAAGTTCAAAAACCAATACGGGTATTTCACTGACGACTACCGGGAATTTGTGATCACGAACCCCGAAACACCCCGTCCGTGGTTCAACTACATGTGGAACGAACGTTATGCCGGGCTGGTCTCGCATGGTGGCGGAGGATTCTCGTTTGTTGACACCCCCCGCGACAACCGCATCAGCCGTATGCGTTACAACTGCCAGCCCTGGGACCGCCCAGGCCGGTATGTCTTGCTGCGCGATGCCGAAACCGGAGAATACTGGTCGCTGAGCTGGGCACCCACCACCGATCGGAAGTATGACTTTTATGAAGCCCGCATCGGTCAGGGGTATACCCGAATCACTACCGAATACGAGGGTATTCGGGCTACCCTCACCTATTTTGTGCCCCGAAACACCCTGGCCGAGGTATGGTACGTGCAGCTGCAAAACCTGAGTGGCCGCCCACGCAACATCCAGGTGTTTGCTTTTCAGGAACTTATGATGGGCAATGCACTGAACGATATCATCAACCAGCCCAACGACAAGCACTTCACCGATATCCGCTTCAACCGCGAAAAGCAAACCCTTGAGGCTACCCGCCGTTATTGGGTGCTCAACAAAAAAGCCGCTACCGTGGAACAGCCCAATATCGACTGGCGCTACAAAGTCTATTTCAGCCTCAGCCTGCCTGTAGAGAGTTTTGATGGCAGCCTCGATACCTTCACAGGTCGCTGGCGCTCCGAGGCCAACCCCATAGCCGTCGAGCGCGGCAGCTGTTTCGATACCGAGATTACTGCCGGCGACCCCGTTGTGGCCCTTCAATCCCGCCTGCAGCTCGATCCGGATTCGTCTTTCTCCTTTGCAGTGCTGCTCGGGGTGGCCTCAAAAGACGACCCGGAGCCGTATCGCACACTTCAGCTCGAACAATTCCGCGACATGCATTTTGTTGAACAACAGTTTGATGCAGTCCGCAAATACTGGGACAACTACCTTGGCCATGTGCAGGTGCAAACCCCCGACGACAGCGTCAACCTGATGCTCAATGTTTGGAACCAATACCAAAGCGCCGTCACCTTCGACATGGCCCGAAACTCCGGATATTACCACGGTGGACTGCTCTTTGGCACCGGCATGCGCGATCAGTTTCAGGACATTCTGGGCATGGTGATTGTCGAACCCGCCAGGGTGCGCCAGCGCATGCTTAATGCCATGCAATTTCAGTTCAAAGATGGTTCCACACTGCACAACTTCTTCAAGCTGACCAACCATGGCGAGCGCACCCACCACAGCGATACACCTTTGTGGATATCGTTCGGGCTGGTCGAATACCTCAACGAAACCCACGATTTCAGCATACTCGACGAAGTGGTACCCTTTTACGACGAAGGCGAAGCTACCGTGCTTGAGCACATGATCCGCTCGCTCGATTTTGCCATCAGCGAATGCACCGAACGCGGCCTGCCCAGGATCAGAAAAGGCGACTGGAACGACACCCTCGACCACATCGGCCCACAGGGCAAGGGCGAAACCATTTGGGGCGCTTTCTTTTTGTGTTATGCCCTCGAAAAGACCTTTGAATTAATTAACCACCTGGGGCTCAAGGACGTATATACCCGATGGAAGTCGGCCTATGACCGCATTGCGTCGGTAGTCAACGAAATTGCCTGGGATGGTGAATGGTACGTGCGTGCTTTCCGCGATAATGGCAAGGTGGTTGGTTCGGCAACCATGCAACAAGGCAAACTCTTTCTCAACAGCCAGTCGTGGGCGGTGCTATCGGGCGTGGCCCCGCGCGAAAGGGCCGAACAGGCGCTCAACAGCTGCCTCCGGCACCTGGAAAATAAAACCGGAATGCAGCTTGTGTGGCCAGCCTATCGTGAAGTAGAAGACGATATCGGACTCATCTCGCGCTGCGTGCCGGGTAAAAAGGAAAACGGAGCAGTATTCAACCATGCCTCCTCCTGGTTTGTGCTTGCCGCCCTTATGCATGGCAAAACCGACGAAGCGCTGCGTATTTACCGAAAAATGCTCCCTGTGAACTCCTCGGCTGCGGTGGGGATCGACCGCTACGAAACCGAACCTTATGTGTTCTCGGAATATGTCACCAGCCGTGAGCACGAAACCGAAGGGCAAGCCTCACACTCCTGGCTCACAGGCACTTCCGTATGGATGTACCGCATCGGCCTCGACCACATCCTGGGCTTGCGCACCTCGCTGCGTGGCATCACCGTGAACCCCAATATCCCGGCCGACTGGAATGAAATAAAAATCAACAGAAAGTACATGGGCAAAACCATTGCCGTACATGTCCTCAATCCTGAAAGACGTGGAAAGGGAGTGAAACACCTGCGCATCAACGGAGCTGAAGCTGAACCCGGAAGCTGGATTCTCCCTTCGGATTACCTCGGCGAACGGATAGAGGTGGAGGTAGTGCTGGGCTAATCGCAAAAATCTTAACGAAAGTTATGCAACACAACGAAAAGCGTCTGCTTTTTCTGGGCGACTCCATCACCGAAGGGTTCGACCTGGCAGCCTTCTTACCGGGCATGAATGCCGTCAATCATGGCATTTCGGGCCTGAGCTCCGGCGAATTGTTCGACGCAATACGCGACGACTGGTTTTCATCAAACCCCACACATGTGTTCCTCTGCGTGGGCACCAACGATCTTGCCCGCAACATCCCCCTGGCATCCATCCTGAGCAATACCACCCGCATTGTGCACCGCATCCGGAAACATGCTCCGGAGGCCCGCATCCTGCTTACCTCACTCTTTCCCACCCTCCACAATCCGCCCCGGCCCAACAGCCTCATCCGGCAATACAACCAGCTCTTGCACACCCTGGCCATCGACCTGGATGTGGACTACTGGCATCTCTTCCCCTTTTTTACTGGCCATGACGGCCGGCTGCAACATCGCTTCACAAACGACGGCCTGCACCTCACCCCCGAGGCCTACCGCAACTGGGCCGCACTTTTGCAAATTTTGCTCTCATAATTGAAAAAAATATGAAAAGCTAAGTTTATATTTTAAATTATTTAATAATATTGAGAGGTGTTTTATATGTTTTTGAAAAATCTCCTAACCAAAAAAATTTGAAAAGATGAAAAACTTTACGCTCAAATCGCTTTGGACAGTTGCACTTGGCATTTTACTGGGGGCAACGGCATTTGCACAGACGGGTTTTGAGCCGGTGAACATACTCATCGACAAATCTGCTGCCACCGGAAACCTCCCGCCCATGATCAACAGTAATGCCAATAACCGTGGAGCCGGATTCAACGGCCAATATGTGTTTGTGGCATCCCGTCAGGATGGTAACCATGTTTATTACTGGGACATCGACAATCCTGCTGCCCCATCCGAACTCGACCTCACAGGTGTGGGTGGGGGTACCTTCACCCTGAGCGACCTTGTGGCAGTGGGCAACCATGTGTTTGTTTCCAATATGACCTTTGCCGGTGGTGAGTTCAAGGTTTACCACTGGAACAGCCTGACTGCCCAGCCTGCTGTGTTGCTGAGCTATCCCAATGCCCCAGCCCGCCTTGGCGATGCCATTTCCATCATCGGCAATCCTGAAACCAATGCCCTGCTCATTGCCAGCGGCCATGGCACCAAAAATTTTTATGTGTGGAACATTGCTGGTGGCGTTATCCCAAATCCTGATCCCACGGTTTACAACTTCCCCAACATCATGGGTGCCAACTTTGGCCGCATTACCAAAGTGATGAACGAAGAACTTTACCTGGCCAGCGGTTCTCAGTTTGGCCTGCAACTGCTTAGTCCGCAAATGGATACCCTGGCTTCGGTTCAGGCCGGTTACTTCCCCTACTGGAGCATGTATCCCTATATTTTCTATTACAATGCCAAACGCTATCTGGCCTACATCCACGTGAAAGATGCTCCTGCCGAAAACAAGCTCTATGTGCTCGACATCAGTGAAGCGCCTACCACCCTCGAAGCAGTGCAAACCATGATGAGCGTGCCCTTTGCCAACAGGGTGGTGTATGAACTTGATCTTGGTGGTAATGGCAACGGCAATGCCTCCGTAGGCCTGGATGTATTTCCGGATGCAAATGGCAATATCCTTATGATGGCTTATGCTGCTGCCAATGGCTTTGTGGCAATGAAAGTGGGCAATAACCAGGGATCCACATTTGGTCCGGTGACCACCATCATGGATAAGACCAAGGCTGGCGGCAACCTTCCGGCCATCATCAACAATGCCGGAGCAAATCGTGGTGCCACCTTCAACGGTCAGAAAGTGTTTGTTGCCTCGCGTCAGGATGGTAACCATGTGTATCACTGGGACATTGGCAATCCGAATGCCGACCCGGGCGAGTTGAACCTGACCGGTGTTGCTGGCGGCACATTTACGCTTTCCGATGCTTCCTGGGCCGGCAATAGCCTGTTTGTGTCGAATATGACCTTTTCAGGCGGCGAGTTTAAAGTGTACAAATGGGACGACCTTTCTGCAGCACCCTCTGTTTTCCTGAGCCTGCCCAATGCTCCGGCCCGTCTGGGTGACGCCTTCACAGTGCTGGGCAATCCTGCACAGCAAGCTCAGCTCATTGCCAGCGGACATGGCACCACCAACTTCTACATCTGGGATATCACCAATGGAAACATCAGCAGCACTTTTACTGAGGTTGCTGTACCCGACGTTCCTGGGGTCAACTTTGGCCGTGTGACTAAAGTTATGAATGAAGACCTGTATCTTGCAAGCGGATCGCAGTTTGGCCTGGTGCTCGTTGACGCCAACCTGCAGATTCAGGCTACCCTGGAAGCCGGTTATTTCCCCTACTGGAGCATGTACCCTCATATCTTCTACTATAACGGTAAACGTTATCTGGCCTACATCCACATCAAAGACACGCCTGCCGAAAACAAGCTCTATGTGCTCGACATCAGTCAGGCTCCAAATACCGTAGCTGCTGTGCAAACCATGATGGATGTGCCCTTTGCCGATCGTGTGGTACATGAGGTCAACCTGGGCGACAATGCCAATGGCAATGCGTCGGTTGGTCTCGATGTATTGGCTGACGAGGGGGGCAATATCTGGATGATGGCCTATGCCGCCGCAAACGGATTCATCGTGCAAAAAGTCGGCAATTTCCCGGTTGGTCTTGCGGAAAACCGTGCGGATGGAATGAGCTTCAAAATGTTTCCAAATCCTGCAAATACGCAGCTTACCATCAGCTCGGATAAGCATATCAACCACATTCAGATTCTCGACCTGGCTGGCCGGCTGCACCTCGAACTGCAGCCTGCCTCCGCAAATGTGCAAATCAACACCACCAGCCTCAAACCAGGTGTGTATATGGTACATGTGCAGGCCGAGGGCAGTGTCTCAACAAGCAAACTGTTGATAAATAGGTAATTGATAGTGAATCTTGGTTAACTGACTGCCGGCTTCTGGCCAGCAGTTTCATTTGTTTTCATGGCATGCTTCAGCCTATGATTATCCCACAACTCAGCGGTCATCCTTTCTTCTATGACATCAAACGAAACGCACGTCGCTGGCAAGCTGCATTCCAGCTTCAGCTGAGCGAGGTAACTGATGGCAGCAAGCCGGTTCATCCCACCACTGTCAGGCTTGGCATGGCAGGCGATATTTTTTGTGTGCGATTCGAATGCCAAAGCACCTCAGTGTATGCCACCCATACCCGTGCCGGCTCACCTGTCTGGGAGGAAGAAGCAGCAGAGGTGTTTCTGCAGCCACCTGATCAATCCAACATTTACTACGAAATCGACCTGAATCCGCTCAATACCCTCACCCAGCTTAAGGTGTTCAACGATGGTGCTCCGGGTGCAAGCCGCAGATACGAAGGCGATAAAAGCTGGAATTGTCCGGGTATTGAGACACGTGTCTGGATAGATGGCACCCTCAATGCCAAAGGTCAGTGCAGGCAATGGATAGCCGAAATGGCTATTCCAATAAAAAATCTTCTGTCGTCCGATGGCAGTATGGCTTCCGGTTGGCGGGCCAATTTTTTCAGAATCGACGCCGGTTTGCTGCCCTTTTCCTACCAGGCATGGCAGCCCACTGGTGCCATAGATTTTCATCGCATGGAACACTTTGTGCAGCTGGTTTTTCAGCTTTGATGCACACATCTGTCCAAAGCAAATCATTTTGAAACCCGTTTGTTGGTCAACATCAGAGAATTATACAATTTGCCCTGGCCCGTGAGGTGTCTTATCTTTGTGCCATGTCGAGCAAAAAAGAGCAGCCGAAGTTTTATGTAGTCTGGTCGGGGTTTCAACCGGGCATCTACAAAAACTGGCATGCCTGTCGCGAGCAGGTGCATGGCTACGCGGGCGCCAGGTACAAGGCTTTTCCAACACTCGAGCTTGCCCGCCAGGCATTTGCGGCTGGTCCGGAGGAGGGCCTGAAACTCGCACCGACCAAAGTTAAAACCGGCTCAATTGAGCTGTTTTCGGCCGAGGAACCCGAGGCCAATGCCATTTGCGTGGATGCCGCCTGTGCGGGCAATCCCGGCCGGATGGAGTACAAAGGGGTATATGCCGGAACCGGCACCGAAATTTTCCGCAGCCCGGTCTGGGAGGTCGGCACAAACAACATCGGGGAATTTTTAGCCATTGTGCATGCCCTGGCCTGGCAAAAGAAAAATCGGCTCAGGCTTCCGGTGTATTCCGACTCGGAACTGGCACTCAGATGGGTACAGCAAGGCAAAGCCAAGAGTAAGCTGCCGCGCAATCAGGATACGGAGCAGCTTTATGCGGTGGTTGAACGGGCGGAAAAGTGGTTAAAAGAAAACCCCATCGAGGTGCCATTGCGCAAATGGGACACTGCCCGATGGGGTCAGATACCAGCCGATTTCGGCCGGAAATAACGTGCTACTGAATGCTTAAACGGGTAACCTTCGCATTCTCAAGCAGGATGTCATAAAAATAGCCCGAACCCAGGTCTTTGTTGAGCACTACCGTGCCTTCCACTACCACCACATCGCCCACCGTGGCCATGTCCATGCTGGTCACGGTCAGGTCGAAAAACTCCTCGCTTCCGGTGCCATCCTGAATGTGGATCCAGTTGGTCCCCATGATGGCAGGATTGTATTTGGCCACCTGTCCGGTGATTTTTACTGTCTTACCAGCGAGCTGCGCTCTTTTTTGCCAGAGTTCTTCCAGGGTGATGCTGCCTTCCACAGGCCTGATATTGACTTCCTGACGCGCAAGGTGTGGGGCGCCGGCACTTTGCTGGGGCTGTGCCTGAGGCTGTTGCAACATGGCTGTGGCCGGAATGGGCATCGTACTCAGGTTGCCGACAAACAAAATGCGGTCGAAATCCATATTAAGTTCCTTACTGTGGAAATTGGTCATTTCCATCATTTCCGAGAAATAGTAAGTCTTGCCGGTTTCCACCTCATCGGCCGAAACAGCAATCCAGGTGTCTTTGCTGTCAATCTTTCCGAGAATATAGGTGTACATGGGCGTTTGCCTGACCTCTTTCACGGTGATGGCAGTATTGTTCGGATCGAGGGCATATTCCACCTTGGGTTGCTGATTGCCGCACGCAGAAAGGATCAGGGCAGAAAAGAGCAGAATAATCAGTTGTTTCATGTCTGTTTGGTATTGATAAAGTGCAGCAAAGATAGGCACTTGGCCTTTTGATTAATGGGGTTCGTGCCAACCGGTGGCCATACTCTTAAAATTGCTTGTAGGGGTTGCACCCATGGTGGAAAAGTAAATATGGATGACCATAAAGAGCGAAAGCAGAAAGCCCACAGCCGAATGCAGCAGGGCAGTGAGGTAAATACCACTCAGGTTGCCCACGCGATTGGCGATAGTTTCGGGAAAAAGCAGGGCAAGCCCGGTGATGATGATCAGGGGCAGCAGCAGGTACATGGTGCCCACATAAGTGGCCTGCTGCAGGGGGTTGAACTTGCGGTTGGCAGTCACCGGAAACGGGGCTTTCTCGCCCTTGAAATGCCCACGCACGTAATAGTCCACCTGCTGCATGATTCGCCTCGTATAACCTTCAAATACAATGCGGTAGTGTCGTCCGTTGCCTGTTGCCAGATTTCCGGCAATGAAAATCAGGTAATTAAGCGATACAATTACACCGGCAATATTGTGCAGGCGCACTGCCAGATCGAAACGAATCAAAGGCGCATCGGGGCTGGAATACTGCATGCTCAGGCCGGTGGCAATGAGCACAAGAAACATTATTGCGTTCAGGGCATGCCACAAACGCAGCCATATGGGGTATAGGTACAATCGTTCGGACATATCAGGGTTTTTTAATGCGGAAAATGATGTGAACCAGAACGCCAAGCAGGGTCATCCCGAAAAGTACGATGCTGATGATGTTGAGGTAGATATTGCGGTTGGCCCCAATCACATAAGCCTCGTTGAGGATAATGGCATTGAGGGTACCACGGCTGCGGCGCGATTCGATATTCTGGTATTTGTAAAGTGATGACATCAGCAGGGAGTTGGCCGAATGGCATTCCACGCAGCGTTTCACGGCAAGTTCTTTAGGCAGGATGTTGTGCGCCACCCACATGGTGTCTTCTGTAGCAGTATGGCATTCGATGCAACGAACGGCATTAAAATGCAGGTTGAAGTTGGGTAAAAAGGCATGGATCTGGTCGAGCGGGCGCTTCAGGCTGTCGCTCACCGTTTGAAAGCGGTCGGTATTGTTGTGGCAGCTGGCACACATATTGTTGTGATACTGCACTATTTCGGTGATCCTGAATCCGCTTCTGGTCATTGCCTTGTAGCTGTGGGGATTATGGCAGCTCCAGCAATTAAAACGTTCGGGTTGCCGCTCAAAATGCACACTTTTCTCAAACTCCACGCCAATTTCGTCAAAGTGAAAATGAGCGTAGGTGGGATCGCCCCCGTGGCAGTCGAGGCAACTGTACATAGGCTCGAACCTGAGCTCAGCCTTGTGCGGAAAGGTCTCGTAATCAGGCGAATGACAGTCGGTGCAGCGAAAATGACGGTGTACCCCCTGATAAAATGCCTCCTGATCGAACACAAAATTGGGGTTCATGGCTTTGCGCTCGATGCGGCCGGTTACGGGGTTCTCATAGGCATAAATCCTTTTCCCGTGGCAGTCGAAGCAGGTTTGGTTATCGGCCAATCCGGCCGGCTCGGCATCCATATCCACGGTAAGCTGTGCAAAGAGTGGACTGAAGCCGAGTATCAGAATTATGCCCAGCCAGGCAGTTGGTTTTGTCATAGCTCAGGTTTTGGTTCAATAGGATTCAACTCAGCCGCAAGATAAGAATTATGATAAAATCTGCGAAATAAAACCACGCCGGGGCAGCGTTATGGACTGCCCCGGTAGGTTGTAAAACAAACAGTTGATTATTTCTTGAGGCTGCGCACATAGGCCACCACAGCCCAGCGCTCTTCCTCGTCGGTTATCTTGGTTTCGTAGTTTGGCATCTCGTCCCGCCCGATGATCGACATGTAATATAATTCGCCATCGGTAACCGATCCTTGCCATTTAGCATCCGAAAAATCGCCGGGATGTGTTTTCAGGTTACGGGCTTTGGGGCCATCGCCTTTACCTATATTGCCGTGGCACGAACGGCAGTGCTTGGCATACACGTCCTTGCCGATCTTAAGTAAGTCTGCATCCACGGTGTACGGGTTTTTCTTGTTTTTGTACTCTGCCGGAATCTTCCAGGGTTCGCCTTTTTTCTGTTCCTGAGGCATAGTAAATGCGAGCAGGCCGAGTGCAAAAATCCCTGCCAATACAATCACGAGTTTTTTCATTTTAAAGTTTATTTGAGGGTTAGACATGCGAATCATTAAAAACTCCAAAGTCGCGTAATCGAGAAACCAAACATCATATCGCCTTTGGTGAAATCGTTCAGGTTATACATGGCATTGTGCTGAGGCACCAATCCGTCGGCTGATGAAACGTAGATATGAAATGCGTGGGTGCTTGTTCGGATTTCCCAGCCGATGCCCAAATTTGGTTTTGAGGGGTTGGTAAACTCGCGGTGTTCACTTATTGCCTTGATTTTCAACGGTTGATCATATTGAAACAAGATGCTCGACTGGGGTGAAAACTTCACGCGGCCATTGATGCCAACAGCAATTTTATCGTGGTCGATAAGCGAGTCGGTGGCATTGTAGTGTGTAAAGCTTGCATTTGCCTGCACCGAAAGCCAGTCGTTGAAACGACGCCCGACGATAAGCTGACTGAAGTAGGAAAAGCGATTGGCAAAGCTGTAGTTTTTGCCGAACACTTTTTCGTTGCGTCCGTCGATGGCCATTGTGCCAAATACTGCCACTGCCACAGGCACGGTGTTGCGGCGTGTTTGCTCGAGTATGGTATATTTCACCGAGAAATCGCTGTACATATTCAGCCGGGTGAGTCCGTAGCCCACCTGCAGGTTTTTGTAAGGTACATAATTAAGTCCCATACGGATATTGGCCCCGGGGGCGTAAATGCCAAAAAGGTCCGATAAGCCGTTGTTCATATTGCCAAATTTATGCTGGATGATGTATTCCAGTGTTTTTGGCGATGGGATTACAGTGGTCTGGTTATCAATCAGGTAACCGCTCTCAAAGGGGGCACGCACCGGGCGGTCTTTGGGTTTGGAAGTTTGTTCTTCCTGGGCACCCAGTTGCGCTACAAAAGCGAATGATATCAGGAGTAAAGCTGCTATTTTTTTCATGGCTGTGGGGGTTAATTGTTTTTAGCGCCTTGTTTGATCCATTCAAGAATGAGGGCAGCCTCGCTGAGGGTGAGCTTCTTCCAGTTGTGGGTGGTCGAATTTGGATGCGCAAACCAATAAATGCTGCTCTGCTCGGGGGCAGCGGTGTTCACATATGTGGGCACAATGGCGTTGTATGCGCGATCGGGTGTAAGGTCGGGCGGGGTGGCGCCGGTGCGGTGACAGGCCGTGCAGTTATTGTTGTTGCTGAAAATCGGGGCTATCTCCTCTGCGAATTTGATTTCGACGGTAGGGTCAATGATTGGTCGTTCAGGTTCGATAAACTCGTATTGGCACGAACTGAGCAATCCGGCAGCCAGCAAAACAAGGCCCGCAAATCTTGCCCTAAAATGGCTGATAAAGTGTGATCTCATACGCTCTTTTTTAATCATCAAAGGTACTTATTGTTATTTTGCGTGTCCTAACATGAAATTGAGCAGAGACCGGCAGTCCCTGCTCAATTTCTGTCACATGGTCAGGCTGCTATTGGATAGCGGCAATTGAATTTTCAAGTAGTTTTTTGGCATAGGGGAAGTTGTGGACTGCGGCACCGTTGTCGTTGCTTACCAGCTTGTAGTTGATGAATGCGCCTGCCTGTGCTGAGCTCCATGTGCCCGGAACCACGCGTTCGGTGCTTGCATTGAGCATGCCAATCTGGATCAGGCGGTCGCGGAGCTGATTTTTCAAAGCTGCAAGCTCGTCTTTTTTGGTGTTGATCAGGGTGTTCAGTGCAGCTGCATCGCTGTGGCATGAGGTGCATGAGGTGGTAATCACGGCATGGGCACCTGTGCTGGTGGTGTAACCCAGGTTCATCATGTGACCGCCGCCATCCACACCACTTGCGGTGGTAAGGTGGCAGGCCACGCAGCTTTGACTGATCATATTGACGTGGGCCGAATTGCTGTATCCTTCGCCAAACTCAAAGCCGCCTTTACCTGCAACAATGGCTGCTGCGGTGCCATAATGGGGTCCCCAGGTGGCAGCAGTGATGTTTACATCAGGTCCGCCAAGTGTGGGCATCGGGCTGGGCAAACGGGGCTGGTGGCAGGTGGCACATAGGTTACCCTTACCAAAATCGTGGCTTTGGTCAGGCTTGATCCTGAAAGTCACATTTGCAGTGGTGCTCAGCGCCCAGTCGGCAGGGGTGTAGGTGGTGTGGATGTTGTGACAGGTGTAGCAGTTTGGCGGCACAGGATTGTTGATGGTTGCAGCCGTATTTCCTTGTCCTGTCTGAATTATTTCGCGGAAACCCTGGCTGGTGTGGCAACCTGCACAAGTATTGGTATTGCGCACGAACAACCCGCCGGTGGCGTGCACCGAACGTTCCCATTGTGCTGTTACCGCAAAATTTACCTGGCTGTTGTCGTGGCACTGAATACAGCCTGCTGTGCCATCCTGACCGTCGCGACCATCGCGTCCGTCTTTGCCATCCTTGCCCGGAAGTCCCATCGGGCCTTCTTTCGTACAAGCAGCAAATGCCATGGCGCCTGCCAACAGCATCATGCCAAGTTTGAAAATCTGCTTTTTCATAAATATTAGTTTTGTTTTGGTTACATTTCCTGATCTTTCAGCCCTAGATCCGTTCCTGACCTTGAGCATTGCAATTTTAACATTGCTTTAAAAAATGTGCACCCCATTAAAAATGAACTTTTGCTGAAATAAATATGGTTTATGCAAAAAAATAAATTGATATAAATCAATAAAAAACCATAAAACACTGTATAATACGAAGTTAAAAATTTTTGTCCGAGGGACGGGAAATGCCCGGACTTGTTAAAAAAAGTTATAAGTGTTAATAATTTTTAAAACAGTTTCAGGGGTGTTTCCGGCTCAAATCACCAGGCAGAAAGAGTTCTTTTTGCAAGGTTTCAAACGATTGCATTAAATGCCGGCCAGGTGTGAAAGCACCTGATGGCCGGAGCCAGACGAGCCAAATAGTCCGACGAGTGGCCGTTGAGCTGTTTTCATGCCCTGAATCTTAAGTTTAATTGAAAACCTTCTTTGAGATAACAGGCATAATATCAGATAGTTATACATATTAGTTTGGTTGTGCCCCTGTGAAACTGCTTCCAAAAGATTCCTCACGCATGCTGATATGTAAACTTTTCCGGGGGCAGGCTATGGGGCTACTTGATTTTTGGGCTGATGCCGAAATGTTAATTTTGCCGCTGCAAAAAACAACATTCATTTTTTATGTGCGGAATAGTTTGTGTATTCGATCTGAAGTCGGACGCAGCAGCCATCAGGCCTCAGATACTCGACATGTCAAAAAAGGTGCGCCACCGTGGCCCCGACTGGTCGGGCATTTATGCCGGCGAGCGGGTCATCATGGCACACGAGCGCTTGGCCATTGTGGATCCGATTTCCGGCGGGCAGCCTCTGTATAACGAAGACAAAACAGTTGTACTCGCTGTGAATGGCGAGATATATAACCATATGGAGCTCAGGGCCGGCCTGAGCAGGCCTTACAGGTTTCGCACCCAGTCGGACTGCGAGGTGATCCTGGCGCTTTACGAAGAAAAGGGGGTAAACTTTCTCGATGACCTCAATGGCATCTTTGCTTTTGCCTTATACGACAGCCGCAATCATACCTATCTGGTAGCCCGCGACCACATTGGCATCATACCACTGTATATTGGTTGGGACAAGTTTGGAAATTTTTACACAGCTTCGGAGCTCAAGGCCCTCGAGGGGGTATGCAACCGCATCGAAAGCTTCCCTCCCGGGCATTATTACCACAGTGCCGAAGGCAAAATGGTGCGCTGGTATGCGCGCGACTGGACAGATTACGAGGCGGTAAAAGACAACGCCACCGATCTTGCGCAGCTCCGTTCAGCCCTGGAAGCGGCTGTGCACAGGCAGCTGATGTCGGATGTGCCATACGGAGTATTGCTGTCGGGTGGCCTCGATTCGTCCATCATCTCGGCCATCGCCAGCCGTTTTGCACCCAGGCGCATTGAAAGTGGTGACCAGCAAACCGCATGGTGGCCCCGGCTGCACAGCTTTGCCATCGGTCTCGAAGGCTCGCCCGACCTGGCTGCTGCCCGCAAGGTGGCCGATCACCTGGGCACGGTTCACCACGAAATCCACTACACTGTGCAGGAAGGCCTCGACGCCATACGCGATGTGATCTATCACATCGAAACCTACGACGTGACCACAGTGCGCGCTTCTACGCCCATGTATCTGATGGCCAGGGTGATCAAGTCGATGGGCATCAAGATGGTGCTCTCAGGCGAGGGAGCTGACGAAGTGTTCGGTGGTTACCTTTATTTCCACAAAGCACCTGATCCACAGGCTTTTCACGAAGAAACTGTCCGAAAACTCAGTAAACTGCATCTGTACGATTGCCTCCGTGCCAACAAATCCCTTGCAGCCTGGGGTGTGGAGGGCAGGGTGCCTTTTCTCGACAAGGAATTTCTTGATGTAGCTATGCGCCTTAACCCGGCCGACAAAAAGCCCGGCAATGGCCGCATTGAAAAATGGGTGCTTCGCAAGGCGTTCGAAGACTACCTGCCTGCCGAAGTCGCCTGGAGGCAAAAAGAGCAATTCTCCGACGGGGTAGGTTACAACTGGATCGACAGCCTGAAAAAACTGGTCAGCGAGCAGGTGAGCGACGAGCAAATGGCCAATGCCCGGTTCCGCTTTCCGGTGAACACCCCCCAAAGCAAGGAAGAATACTACTATCGCAGCATCTTCAGCGAGCACTTTCCTTCCGATACCGCCGCCGCCACCGTACCCTCAGTGCCTTCGGTGGCCTGCAGCACCCCCGAAGCCCTGGCATGGGATCCCGCCTTCCGGAAAATGATCGACCCCTCCGGCAGGGCTGTTGCCGGAGTGCATGCACAGTCGTATCAGCCGGAATAACACAGTTCTGCGAAGCTTCCGGTATTGACAATCCCTTCAACCTGCCCGGCGTGCATGGCGCAGGATGGGATTTCCATGTGCCAAAACAGTTGAAAGTCGTATCTTTGCACATTATTTCACCCTATTGAATATCAATGCCATGAAAAACAAAGGTCCTGTTTCGCAATTCATGCAGCACCATTATCGCCACTTCAATGCCGCAGCATTGATGGACGCTGCCAAAGCCTATGAGGCCCATATGGATGCCGGCGGCAAAATGATGATTACCCTGGCCGGAGCCATGAGTACTGCCGAGCTGGGGATCTCGCTGGCCGAAATGATTCGTCAGGACAAGGTGCAAATCATCTCATGCACCGGGGCCAACCTCGAGGAAGACCTCATGAACCTGGTTGCCCACAAGCACTACAAACGCGTGCCTAATTACCGCGACCTGAGTCCGCAGGACGAATGGGAATTGCTCGAACAAGGTTTCAACAGGGTGACCGATACCTGCATACCGGAAGAAGAAGCTTTCCGCCGGCTGCAAAAACATATTTTCAAGCTTTGGAAAGAAGCCGACGAAAAAGGCGAACGATACTTCCCGCATGAGTTTATGTACAAAATGCTGCTTTCGGGCGTGCTCGAACAATACTACGAAATTGACCCCAAAAACAGCTGGATGCTCGCAGCAGCCGAAAAAAACCTCCCAATTGTTGTGCCAGGCTGGGAAGACTCGACCATGGGCAACATCTTTGCCTCATATGTCATCAAAGGCGAACTGAAATCCACCACCGTGAAAAGCGGTATCGACTACATGGTTTGGCTTTCCGACTGGTATCGCCACAATTCGTCAGGCAAGGGCGTAGGCTTTTTCCAGATCGGCGGAGGCATTGCCGGCGACTTCCCGATCTGTGTGGTGCCCATGATGTATCAGGACCTGGAGTGGACCGACGTTCCTTTCTGGGCCTACTTCTGCCAGATTTCGGATTCGACCACCAGCTACGGTTCCTATTCAGGCGCCGTGCCCAATGAAAAGATCACCTGGGGCAAGCTCGATATCAACACCCCCAAGTTCATCATCGAATCCGACGCCACCATCGTCGCTCCGCTGGTGTTTGCCTGGATACTGGGCTGGTGATCCGGCCCTGGCAATCCAGAGCCAGGCTTTGAAAGGATTCCGAAACGAAGTTTTCTTCTCTTTAGTTTTGATTAACCCGCCCATTGGCAGGGGCATTTTGTAATGCCTCCACGACCATGCTTGCCGGATTGTCACTTTTACGCTTCGTCATTCCAAAACAATTTTCTGCTCAGAAAAGTTGCCGACAGGCAGCCTGCGGTCGTGCCATTTTTCGCTTACAACCATCTCCATATGGAATAAATTTGCCTGGATCAATGTTTAAATGGTTGAGTCACAAAAGCTGAGAACCCAAAAGACATCGCATATAGGTTTGGAAGATTTGCGGACATTGGACGATGGGGCGCTTGTACGCCTGATGAAGCAGGGCAGGCAGGATGCATTGGGCGAGGTGATGCGCAGGCACCGACAGCAGGTGGCACGCGTGGTCATTGGCATGTTGGGCAATACGCCTGAGGCTGACGATGTGGGGCAGGAAACTTTCATCCGGTTCTGGAACAATATGGAAGCTTACACCCATGAAGCCAAAATCTCAACTTTTCTGACAAGAATTGCTATAAATCTATCAATCAACGAGATAAGAAAAAGAAAAAGAAAACAGGAATGGATCAGCAACACAAAAGCAGAAGCCGGACGCCCGGCAGTTGACGAGTCACTCGACCAACGGTATCAGATGGAACACATCGAAGCTGCCCTGCAGCAACTCGATGAGCAGCAAAGGGCGGTAGTGGTGATGCGCCTGGTGCAGGGCTACTCCACCAGGGAAACCGCCGAAATGCTTCAGGTTCCGCTTGGAACGGTACTGTCGCGCCTCTCGCGTGCACTCGACCGATTGCGCCTGATCCTCAAAAAACACGAAGAAATATGAACCTGAACAAGACCCTTTTGAAACATCTTCTGGGCGAGCTGCCTGCATCGCGCCGCAAGGTGCTTGAGCAAAAGCTTGCCGAAGATCCGGCCTTGCGCCGGCAAAGCGCCGCCTGGCAGCGGGTCATGACCTGCCTTTTGGGCTATCAGCCCGATTTTGCAGCCGGCTTCGAACAACGTGTGTTTCAAAGGCTGGCTTCGCAGCACCTCATGGTGCTGCAAGAGCACAGGCTGTGGCTCACCATGCTGCGTTTCAGCCTCACAGCTGCCGCAGCTGTTGTGCTGCTCATCGTATGGGTGTATTTCCAGGAACAGTCGCTCAGCCTTGAGCACCTGTTGGGTCTGGCAGGCCTTAAAACCGACGACTTTGCCAACCTCCTGGCCAATTATTGATGTCAAACAACCGTTTCGTCATGCAAAGCAGATATATCATCATTCTCATCCTGACTTTTTTAGCCGGTATTGTCATAGGTGCGCTAGCCACAGGTCGCATCACCCGCAACAAGGTGGAAAAAATCAAATCGTGGAACACCCGTGAAGGTTTCCGGCAGCATTTTTTCAACATCATCGAAGCCGATGCCCGCCAGCAGGAACAAATCGGGCCGTTGCTCGATTCGTTTGGCAGCCTGCACTGGGAGCTGATGAAAAAGCACTGGGAAAACCAGAAGACCCTCTTCGACCAGATGGACAGCCTGGTGAAGCCCTATCTTGATGAGGCACAGTGGCAGCGCCTGATGGATTTCAAGGAAAAGACCCGAAAGCGCCGCGAGCAAAGGGAAGAGCAAAGGCGCAAAGATGCGTGGTTCATCCCTCCTTATCCGGTTCAACCGGGTCAGGCACCTCTACGCACCTGCCCCAAAGCCTGATGCTCACCACGAGCCACTCAGCCGCAGGCTGAACCAGCGAGGAGGTTGTATATCGCCCGGCCGGCCCATGTATTCGGTATTGCTGATGTTCTTTACCACGGCCGATATGCTGATGTTTTCTGTCAGAGCATAAGCCAGCCTCAGGTCGGCAACCATATGAGCCGTGTTGTGCGCTTGCCAATATTCGGGGAAACCCGGCAAAATGTATTGGCCCTGAATGGATTGCAAAAACACATCATCCACCCTGAGCATCTTTGAGCGGATAATCACATCCGTTCCGGCTGACCATTTACCCAGTCGTCCGTCCAAACCCACCTTCAACGTGTGGGTGCGCCGGTATTTGAGTTTGAAACCGTTGGGTTGACCGGTTTCTGGGTTGAGCTCCTGCGGGTTCAGCAGCACATAATTTAATGTAAGAGTGTGGCCGATGCGGCTTTGGTTGTTGGCCAGCAACAGTTCGGTCTCTATACCTGCCACACGCGAGGCTTCGAGGTTGTCGGCCCTGAAGCCCGTGCCAAACACTCCTGTCACCGGATCGGGGTAGATGCCAAAGATAAACTCCACCATATTGCGGTTTCGTGTCAGGAAAGCAGCCAGGTCGGCCTGACCCTGATAGCCTCCAAAGGCCAATCCCTGACGGAGTCCAAGTTCGGCGTTCCATCCTTTTTCGCTCTGAATGAACGGATTAGGAAAAATCTTGACCGATCCGAGAGTGGTAGAAGCATATTTTTCGGCTATGGACGGAAAACGGTAACCCTGACCGAAAGATGCCCTGAGGTAGGTGAACTTGCCCAGGCGGTAGTTGATCCCTGCACGAAAAAGTGGAACCAAGAAAGCATTGCTGTCGGCGGCCCCGTCCAGGCGATTGTGTTCGAGGCGCATACCGGCCACGAGTTTTAAATTTGGGTCAGGCTCGCCCTGCACCTGTGCATACACACCGGCATTGAGGCTGTTGTGGTCGCCATAGAAGTTCGATTCCACTATTCCTGCATTCACCGAGGCTCCTGCGGAAAGTTCCAGACCCCGGAACAATTGCTGCCAGTACTGATATTCGGCATAGGCCACCCAGGCCTCGCTGTTGTTCTGGGCCGATTTGGGGAAGCGGTTATCGCTGCGCTGCAGGCGTGCACGCAGGTCGTGCCGGGTTTGTTCGTTGGGGTTGTAGGACACAAAGGGGTCGAGGGCGAAGAAAGAGCTTTGAAGTTGTATGGCGGTGCTGCTGTCGTGAATGAGGGCGCCGGTGCTGGCGTTTTCCCAGAGTACAAAATCGGTTTTGCGTGTGAAGCCCCCATTGAGGGCCACACCGTAGCGCAGTCCGTCGATTGTTTTGTCGAAGTGTTTCAGTTTGAGGTTCAGCCGCAATGCGTTGTCGTCGTTGCGCTTGCGGTAACCTGGATCGGTCAGGGCATTCAGTCCGAATCCTATGTCGGTTCCACCTGATTTGCGCAGGTGGTTAAAACCGGCGGTGGAGGTGAGGCGTGGGCCTGTCCACCATTTCCAGGCTTTGTTTCTTGGGCTGTCGTACAAACCAGTTTCGGCATATGCCCTGGTTTGGGGGATGTTGGTGGCATCGGCGGTGCGGAAATTGATTACCCCGTTGAGGGCAGCCGAGCCATAGGCCACGCTCGAGGCGCCTTTGATGATTTCCACCTGGCTGATGTTGTCCAAGGGCAGGAACTGCCACCGGATGTTTCCGGCATCGGCCGAAATGATGGGGAGGCCGTCGAGCAGGGCAAGCACCCGGCTTCCGGCGCCATAGGCAAATCCGCTGCCTCCGCGCATGGAGGCCTGTCCGTCGAGGATTTCCAGGCCTGGAGCTTTGTTCATCAGTTCCTGGGCATTGCTGATGTGGCGGCCACCCACCGCCGATGGTTTGATCACACTCATCGAAACGGTGAGTTCGGCAGCCTTCTGTTCGATGCGGCTGGCAGTAACCACCACCTGCTCGATTTCAATGATGTCGGGCTCCAGCGCAACATTGAGCCGGATGGTGTCGCCACTTCTGACCACAACGTTCTTCGACTGACTTTTGTAGCCAACCATGCGGAAAAGCAGGCTGTGGGTTCCGGGCTCCAGCTTCAGGGTATAATGCCCGGAGGCATCGCTTACGGTGCCGGTGTTTTTGCGTACCACATTCACACCGGGCAGACTTTCGCCAGTAACCCTGTCGTTCACCTTACCGGTGATTACCCCCATCGGCTGTGCCAGCGAGGTCAGAGGAAGCAGCAACATTGCGAGCAGCCGGCGCATGAGCTATCTGGCTTTAAATGTCATGCGGATCTTCATGTCCGTATTGGGCACCTCTGGGTGAGGATAGGCGGTGGTAATCTTGAGCGACTGTTTGGTGAGCTCTACTATATTGGCCAGCAAGGGAATAGGAAGCGAGTCGGTTTTGATTTCCAGGGCCGTACGGTTGTTCGTAAAGCGCCAGGTGCCGCTATATTGGCCAAAGGTGCCCGTAGCATCGCGGTTGAAACGGGCTTCGCCCTTGAACTTGTGCAGGATCTGACCCGGCTGACTGGCATCCTGACCATCCACCAGCAGGCTGTCGGTTTGCCAGCTCTGTCCGGTGATGATCTCAAAACGGTCGTCATCGCCCGATTTGCTGCACGAAGCCGCCAGGGCCAGCAAAGCTACTATGGCAAAAAACAGCAGGTTTCGTTTCATTGGGGTATAATTTGGAATTTGGCAAATATACGGGCAAACATTCACAAAAATCAATATGTGCTGAGGCTTGCACTTCCTGCCCCGGAAGCGCCCTGTCCAATGCCCGGATTGCGACAATCAATGCATGCTTTTGCTTACTTTTGCCGGCAGAATAAAATGTCCGAAGGCATGAAAATCAGGATTGTCAACCATTCAACCAACCCTCTCCCGGCTTACGAAACTGCGCATGCCGCAGGGATGGATCTGCGGGCAAAGCTCGACAAGCCGGTGTTGTTGCAGCCCGGACAGCGGGGTTTGATACCTACCGGCCTTTTTCTGGAGATCCCCGAGGGTTTCGAAGCCCAGGTGCGTCCGCGCAGCGGTCTGGCCATCCGTCATGGCATTACAGTGCTCAACAGCCCGGGCACCATTGATGCCGACTACAGGGGCGAGGTCAATGTCATCCTGATCAACCTGGGCGATCAGCCCTTCGAGATTTCACACGGCGACCGCATTGCCCAGCTGATTGTGGCCAGGCACGAAAAAGTGCAGTGGGAAGCTGCCGATGAACTCAGCAACACCGAACGCGGTCAGGGAGGCTTCGGACATACCGGAAAATAAATACCAAACAATTGAACTTATGAACATCATCATTCCAATGGCAGGCATGGGCAAGCGACTACGGCCGCATACCCTCACCACCCCAAAGCCCTTGCTCCCTGTGGCAGGTAAGCCTATCGTGCAACGACTGGTGGAAGATATTGCTGCCGTGGTGCAGGAACCCATCGAAAAAATCGGCTTTGTGATCGGAAATTTCGGCCACGAAACCGAAGAAAAGCTGCTTCAGATCGCAGCCTCGGTGGGTGCACAGGGCAGCATCCACTATCAGCTCGAAGCGCTGGGTACTGCCCATGCTATCCTGTGTGCCGAACCACTGCTCACAGGCAAGGTACTGGTGGCCTATGCCGACACGCTGTTCAGGGCAAGTTTTCAGCTCGACGACGACAAGGAAGGCGCCATCTGGGTGAAACAGGTCGAAAATCCCCAGCAGTTCGGCGTGGTCAAACTGGATGAGAACGGCACCATCGAAGGTTTCTACGAAAAGCCCAAATCCTTTGTCTCCGACCTGGCCATCATCGGCATCTATTATTTCCGCGACGGCGAATACCTGCGCAGCGAACTGCAGTACCTGCTCGATCAGAAGATCACCACCGGAGGGGAATACGGAATCACGGATGCCCTGCAAAACATGATGAAAAAAGGCACCCGTTTCAGTACCGAAAGCGTGGATGCCTGGCTCGACTGTGGCAATAAAGACGCCACGGTGGACACCAACCGCGAAGTGCTCCATCACCTCAAAGACAATGAGGAGCTCATATCCCCACAGGCCGACCTGGACGAGGCCATCATCATCGAGCCTTGCTTTATCGACAAAGACGTTGTGATCACCAACAGCGTCATCGGGCCATATGTTTCCATAGGGCAGGGCAGTGTGATTCTCAATTCGGTGGTGCGCAACAGCATCATCCAATCGCATGCCCGGATCGAAAACAAGCACCTGGAAAACAGCATGATAGGCAACCATGCCCGGCTCTCCGGCCGGTTTGATGTGTATAGCCTGGGCGACTACAATGAACTGACCGACTAAACGTTACATCTAAAAATCTAGTCATTGAATAAGTACACCATATTTCTTTTCTTCTGGTTGATTTTCGGTTTGCTTGCCTGCACCTCGCCACGTAAGGCAGCGCGCAGCGCAGCAGAAAAAACCCGTGCCGACAGCATCGACTTTGCCCGGCAGAGGCAGAATGCCATGCTTTTTTCGGATGGATTGCGCGAAAAGATTGTCGGGCAGCCCGAGCGGGCCATCGCCCGGTTCGAACTTGCTTTGAAAGCCTATCCGGCTGACCATGCCAGCATGTTTGAGCTCTCGGAATTGTATTTTCGGAAGGGCCGCACCGACGAAGCCCTCCAGATGGCCCGGCAGGCCGCAGCCCTCGACCCTTCAAACGAATGGTATCTGCTCCGATTGGCACAGCTGTGCAAAATGACAGCCCGCTACGACGAGATGCTCCAAACCTGGCACCAGCTCATCCGCCTGAAACCTCAGCGACAGGAGTATTACGCCGAGCTGGCTCAGGCCTATGTGGCCATGGGACGCCTGCCCGAAGCCCTGGAAGTGCTCGACCAGCTGGAAACCATTGCAGGTACGGGCGAGGAAATAAGCATGCAAAAGTTCAACCTGCACCTGCTCAACAACGATGCTACCTCAGCGATCAAAGAAGTTGAAAAACTTGCTGCGGCCTTTCCGTTCGAAACGCGATATCAGGCCATGCTGGCCGATATGTACCTCAAAAACGGTGACACGGCTGCTGCGCTTAGGCAATACGAAAAACTGCGTGAGATCAATCCCGACGATCCCAATGTGATCATGTCGCTGGCCGAGTTTTACAAGGATCAGGGCGATGAGGAAAAAGCATTTCAGATGCTGCTCGAAGCCTTTGGTAGTCCTGCGCTCGACATAGAGACCAAAGTGCAGGTGATGATGCTTTGGTTTCAGGGGGCAGGTTTTTCGGAAGAGCTCAACGAGAAAGCCGAACAGGTTGCGCAAACCTTGCTGGCCACGCATCCCGAAAGTCCGCGCGGCCATCAGCTGCTCGGCGATGTTTACCTGCGGCGCAACGAGATGGAGAAAGCCCGTGAGCAGTTCGAAAAAGCCGTCGAAATGGAGCCGGGCAACTATGCAGCCTGGGAAACCCTGCTGTTTACCGATATCCAGCTCAGCGATTACCACACCCTGGGTGTGCACGCCACAAAGGCATTGGGCTATTTTCCCGAACAGCCGCTGCTCTACCTTTTCGATGGTTATGCCAAATACCAGAAGGGCAGCTACGAAGCGGCGCTGCGGGCATTCGAAACCGGACGACGCCTGGTGGTGAACAACGACCGCCTGCTGGCCGAATTTTTCAGCAGCATAGGCGATACCCAGCACAAACTCAAAAACCATGAGGCTTCCGATGCCGCATACGAAAAAGCCCTGACAATCAATCCGGCCAATGCCACCGTGCTCAACAACTATGCCTATTATCTGTCGTTGAGAAAGCAGAAACTCGACAAGGCCAAAGAGATGTCGGCACGCTCGCTCGAGCTTCAGCCCGATAATGCCTCATTTTTAGACACTTATGCCTGGGTGCTTTATCAGCTTGGTCAGTATGAGCAGGCGCTGGAATATATTTTAAAAGCGCTGAAAGCCTCCGAAAAACCCAACGCCACCCTGTTAGAGCACCATGGTGATATCCTTTACAAACTCGGCCGGCGCGAAGAAGCCTGGAAGCAATGGAAAGAAGCCCGCAATGCCGGCGAGGGTTCCGAATTTCTCGAGCGAAAGGCCAGGGAGGGAAAGCTCTATGAATAGGCGGTTGTGGTGGCTTGTCCTGGTGCCGGCCATGCTGCTGCTGGTTTCGTCGTGCCGCAGTACCCGCAAGCTGATGAAAGACCCGTTGAAAGAATTTGGCGAGGCCTATCTGCTCGACCGCATGAAGGAGGCCCAACTGGAATACGAATGGTTTTCAAGCAGATTGAATATCTCAGTAACCGACGATCGCCGAAACACCACCGAACTGCGTGGACAGCTGCGCATCCGGCGCGACAGCGCCATCTGGATCAGCCTGACACCCATGCTCAACATTGAGGCAGCCAGGCTGCTCATCACCCCCGATTCGGTAAAACTGATCAACAGGCTCGACAAAACCTATTACAACGACGACTTTAGCCTGATCAACTCCATGTTTTCCTCCTCTGCCGACTATTACCTGCTGCAGTCGTTGCTCACAGGCAACGACCTGGTGAACTACGAAACCGAAAACTTCAGGGCTGCTATCGACAGCCGGGAATACAGACTTTCGAGCACCGGCAGGGCAAAAAAGAAGCGTTATCTGCGGCGCAGCGACCAACAGCAGATCCTGGTGCACAACATCTGGCTCGATCCGGAAACCTACAAAATTACCCGCATCAACCTCCGCGAAATAGGTGAAGACACACAGCGCCTTCAGGCTATCTACGATGCTTTTGAGAAATCAGGCGACCGTGTGCTGCCTACACAACTGGTTTTCGAAGTCAATGCATCCCGTAAAATGGAGATCAAAATCACCTATCAGCGCCCGGAACTGGATGTGCCTCAACCCATGCCCTTCAGAATACCCGACAACTTCACCAAAATGAAGTAACTTTACCTGCATGATGCAGAAAGCTATCGGCTTTATGGTTTTGTTGTTGCTGCTGGCTGCAACCCACACGGTGGTGGCCCAGGGCGCCGACCGCAAGGCTGAACTGGAGGCCAGCAAAAAGAAAATTGAGGAAGAACTTGCCCTGGTTGGCCGCCTGCTCGAGGAAACAAGACAATCGAAAAACAGTACGCTCACCGAGCTCAACCTCCTTCAGCAACGCATCCGCCAGCGCGAAAACCTCATTGCCACCCTTCGCACACAGATTACCGGCCTTGAGGGCCAACTCAGGCAAACCCAGTCGGATCTTGAGAAACTTCAGAAAGAACTGCAAGGCCTGCAAAGCGAATATGCCGCCATGGTCACCTTTGCCTACCGGAACCGCAACGGCCTGAACAAACTCATGTTTTTGTTTTCGTCCGAGAGCTACAACCAGGCCTACAGGCGGATGAAATACCTGCAGCAATATGCTGCCATGCGAAAAATACAAATTGAACGCATCAGCGAGGCACAATACAGGCTCGAGGCACAAAAACAAAAACTGGCCGCCGAGCGCGACGAGAAAGCCAGGCTGCTCGACGACGAACGCCGCCAGCAGGCCCTGCTGAACAACGAAAAACGCAGCGTCGAGCTTAATGTGCAGAAAATCTCGCGTCAGGAACGCGAACTGCAACAGCAGGTGCGTCAAAAGCAGCAGGAAGCCCGCCAGCTTCAGCGCGAACTCGAACGCATCATTGCCGAAGAAATCAGACGCAACCGCGAAGCCACCGGCCGGCCTGCCTCGCCCGACCGCCTGATGAACCTCACCCCCGAAGAGCAAATCCTCTCGAACCAGTTTGCACAAAACCGCGGCCGACTGCCCTGGCCTGTGGAAAGAGGCGTCATCTCCTCCCGCTTCGGTGAGCAGCCTCACCCGGTGTTGCGCAAAGTGACCATCCGCAACAACGGCATCGACATTGCCACCACCCGAGGCGCCGAAGCCCGGGCCGTCTTCGAAGGCGTGGTGGTGAGCACAAACCGCATCACCGCCACCAACAATGCAGTTATCCTGCGCCACGGTGATTTTTTCACCGTTTACAGCAACCTCGAACAGGTGTACGTCAAGCGGGGCGACAAGGTAAACCACAAAGACATCCTCGGACTGATCCACACCGACAAAACCGAAGGCAAAACCGAACTGCACTTCGAAATCTGGCAAAACCGCACACAAATTGACCCTGCACCCTGGTTGGCTAAATAATTAATAACATGAAAATCAGAAATATAGCCTTGGTGGCCCACGACGCCAGAAAAAATGACCTGGTAGAATGGGTGGAACATAATCGCGAAAAACTCGAACCACATCGCATCTTTGCCACAGGGACCACCGGCAGCATGGTAGGCCGCATATTGCCAAATGTGACAGCCCTGAAGTCGGGGCCGCTCGGTGGCGACCAGCAACTGGGCGCCCTCATTGCCGAAGAAAAAATCGACTTCATGATCTTTTCTGGGATCCCATGACCAGCCAGCCCCACGATGTGGATGTGAAAGCGCTGCTCCGCATGACCGTGCTCTACAATGTGCCCACTGCCTGCAACCGGGCCACGGCCGACTACCTGATTACTTCCACACTCTACGAAGACGAAGATTACCAGCCTGTGCGTAAAGACTACAGCGCATATCTGAAGCGCTTTGTGTCAGGAGAAAATCATCAGGAACTTTAGTCAGAAGATTATGAAGATCATTCTACGAACGCTCAGGCAGCGCTTTGTGCAGCTCTGGCTGTTTTGTTTCCTCCCGCTTGCGCTCGGCGCCACACAGCCTCCGGTGATCCCTCTGCCTGCCAGCTACAGCCTTGGCGAGGGCTGTTTTGGATTGCAAAAGCCCATAGGTGTTTTGGGTCCGGATTCGGACAAAGGCGCACTCACTCAAATGGTTGTCAATCTGTTTGCTGAATCAGGCTACCATGCTTTTGCTACCGATGGCCGGATTCTGGGCGGACAAACCCTGAGGCTCAGTTACCTGACCGAGTTTGATTCGCTGATCGGTAACGAGGGCTACCACCTCCATATCGGCTCCTCCGAAATACGTATTTTGGCCAACAGCAATGCAGGCTTGCAATATGCAATCAATACCCTCGGGCAATTGCTCAGGGCAGCAGCAAACGATTGCCTGTCAGCATGGAGCATCACCGATTATCCCAGGTTTTCTTACCGCGGCATGCACCTCGATGTGTCGCGGCACTTTATGCCGGTAGCGTTTATATTCCGTTATCTCGACCTGCTGGCAATGCACCGCATGAACACTTTTCACTGGCATCTGGTGGACGATCAGGGCTGGAGGTTGCAGATCGACCGCTATCCCTTGCTGACCGAAGTTGGCGCCTGGCGCGAAGACCGCAGCCACGAACACTGGAACCATCGCCCGCTCAGCAGTCCGGAAGCTCCGAAAACCTACGGAGGCTTTTACACCAAAGACGAAGTGCGGCAGGTGGTGGCCTATGCCCAAGCACGAAATATCACAGTGATACCAGAGATAGAAATGCCTGCCCATGTGATGTCGGCCCTGGCGGCCTATCCCGGCTTGTCGTGTACCGGAAAAAATCTTGGTGTGCCCCCCGGAGGTGTCTGGCCCATCACCCATATCTATTGCGCGGGCAAGGAGGAAACGTTCGAATTTCTGGAAAATGTCCTGCTCGAAGTGATGGAGTTGTTTCCCTCGCCCCTGATTCACATTGGAGGCGACGAAGCCGACAAAACAGAATGGAAAAGCTGTGAGCTTTGCCAGGCACGCATGGCCGCTGAAAACCTGCCCGATGTGCATGCGCTGCAGAGCTATTTTATCCGGCGCATCGGCGCTTTTCTGGCATCGCATGGCCGCAGGCTGATGGGGTGGGACGAGATTCTGGAAGGCGGACTGGCCGAAAATGCCATTGTGATGTCGTGGCGGGGCGAAGAAGGAGGTATTCAGGCAGCACGAATGCAACATCATGTGGTGATGACACCTGGTTCGCACTGCTATTTCGATCACTACCAGGGCGACCCTTCGACCGAACCTCTGGCTATCGGCGGATTTACTCCACTCGACAAAGTGTATGCCTACGAGCCTGAACCGGCCGAACTGACACCGGAGGAAAAAACGTATATAATTGGTGCACAGGCAAATGTGTGGACGGAATATATGCCCGTGCCTGCACATGTGGAATATATGGTGCTGCCGCGCATGGCCGCCCTGTCCGAAGTGCTGTGGTCGCCGGCACAGAGCCGCAACTGGGAAAGCTTTGTCAGGCGTCTGCCACATCTCATCCGCAATTATGAAGCCCACGGGTACAACTATGCGCGCTCGGCCTGGAAAGTGCAGGCAACTGAGGAAGTGCTTCCCGAAGCCCGTCAGATCAAAGTCAGCCTGACCACCCTGTTGCCGGTGGACAGCATTGTCTTTCGGACCGAAGGGAAAGGCTCTGGCAATAGCCCGCAGGTTTACCGCAATCCGCTAATGATCGGCCAAAGCACAAAGTTGCAGGCCTATGCAGTGGTGAATGGCACTTCCACGCCTGTTGTTGAGCGCAACTACCACATTCATAAGGCATTCGGGCTGCAGGTGGAGCAGCAGCCCACCCCCTCGAAACGCTATCCCGGCACGGCATACAGCCTGACCGACGGCATCGAAGGTTCGCGATGGTTTGCCGACGGACGTTGGAGCGGCATACTCGACGACCATTGGCAGGCAAGCCTGAGCTTTGGGAAAGCTACCAGGGTAAAACAGATCGGACTGACTGCCCTTCACGACCCGGCTTCATGGATTTTTTTGCCCGACAGCCTGGTGGTTTACGTGAGCAAAAACGGCAGAACCTTCCGTCCGGCCGGTCACCTGAAATCTGTCCCCAGCACCAACACAAACGAGGTCAGCACACATCGTTTTGTACTATATCCGGCACCTGGTCGCTACAAAGCCATACGCATCGGCGCCTTCCGTACGGCCGACATTCCGGCAACCCATCCCGGACATGGGGAAAAAGTATGGATGTTTTTCAGCGAGATCACAGCCGATTGATTGGTTAAAACGATTTAGGTCGTTATCTTTGCCTTGAAAGCAGCCGGGCCATCGGCTGGTAAACTTACCTGAACCATGAAACAAAACGTTCTTTCCACACCCGGGCAGTTTTTTATTGCCCTGTTTCTGCCACTGGCTTTCTTTCTGGGTCTTTCGGGCTGCCGTTCGGCGAAAAGCCCGGTCGATTATATTGATCCTTTCATTGGCACGGATGCTCACGGACACACCTATCCAGGTGCTACGGTGCCTTTTGGCATGGTGCAGCTGAGCCCGCAAACGCGCCTCGACGGCTGGGACGGCTGCTCGGGCTACCATTACACCGATTCGATTGTGTATGGTTTTTCCCATACTGCCCTGAGCGGCACGGGTGTGAGCGATTACGGCGATATTTTGCTCATGCCCATGACCGGAGGCCCGTCATGGAGCAACAAGGAATATGCTTCGCCTTTCAGCAAGAAAAACGAGCAGGCTTCGGCGGGCTATTATGCCGTGAAGCTCGACAAATACGACATCCTGGCAGAACTGACGGCTACCACCCGAACAGGGGTGCACCGGTACACCTTTCCGGCGGCAGCCCAGGCAGGTCTGCTGCTCGACCTGCAACACCGCGACCGGGTGCTGGAGTCGTACATCGAGTTTGTGAGCGACACAGAGCTCCGGGGCATGCGGCGAAGCACCAACTGGGCAAAGGATATGGTGTGGTATTTTCACCTGAAAAGCTCCAAACCTTTCAGTCAGATGCTCATTGCCGTGAACGACACGGCGCAGCCTGAACTGCATTCAGCCTCCGGAACCAACCTCAAGGCATGGCTGGGTTTCGCAACAGCTGATAATGAAAAGGTTGAAATCAAAGTGGCGCTTTCGGCCGTTGACCTCGACGGGGCTACCAGCAACCTGCGCGCCGAGTCGGACACCATGTCGTTCGAAACTGCCCGGAGCCAGGCACGCGAACAGTGGCGAAGGGTGGTGGAACGTTTCAAAACCGCAGGCGGCAGCCCCGACCAGCTCAAGGCCTTTTACACTGCTGTGTATCATGCTTATCTTCAGCCCAATACGTACATGGATGCCGACAGACGTTACCGGGCCATGGACCTGCAGATATACCGGGCCGATGATTTCGACAACCATACGGTTTTTTCGCTCTGGGACACTTACAGGGCCTGGCATCCGCTGATGACCATTATGGAGCCTGAGCGCACCAACCACTTTATCCGTACCATGCTCAATATGTACGACAAAGGAGGCCTGCTGCCCATTTGGGAGCTGTCGGCCAACGAAACGTATTGCATGATAGGCAACCACAGCATTCCCGTCATCGTCGATGCCTGGATGAAAGGCATCAGGGGATACGACGGAAGCAAAGCGCTGGAGGCTATGCTGCACAGCAGCACGCGCGAGCATTTCGGCCTCGACGACTATCAGCGCTTTGGTTATCTGCCGGGCGAAAAAGAGCATGAATCGGTGAGCAAAACCCTGGAATATGCCTACAACGACTGGTGCGTTTCCGTGATGGCAGCCGACCTCGGGCGCGAGGATGTGGTGCGCGAGTATGCCCGCCGCTCGCAGGCCTGGAAACACCTGTTCGACCCTCAGACCGGTTTCATGCGACCCCGCGTCAACGGCGCCTGGCTCGAGCCTTTTAACCCAGCAGTGGTCGACTGGCACTTCACCGAGGCCAACTCCTGGCAATACAGCTTTTATGTCCCCCACGATGTGGCAGGCCTGGCTGCAGCACATGGAAGCTACGAAGCCCTGGCCCGGAAACTCGACGACATGTTCAGCAACCAGGAAGGTGTTGGCGGACGCGATATGAAAGACATCACCGGACTCATCGGCCAGTATGCGCATGGCAACGAACCCAGCCACCATATGGCTTACCTCTACAACTTTGCCGGCCAGGCCTGGAAAACCCAGGAAAAAGTACGCTACATCATGGATCATTTCTACACTGCGCGCCCCGATGGCCTCATTGGCAACGAAGATTGCGGTCAGATGTCGGCCTGGCTCATTTTCAGTGCCATGGGCTTCTATCCGGTGACCCCGGGCAGCAACCAATATGTCATTGGCACACCCTGGTTTCCGGAGCTTGAGCTCGACCTTGGTGCTGGGAAAACCTTCAGGGTGGTGGCCAAAGGCGCTTCGGCGCAAAAGCCATACATCCGTCAGGCCTGGCTCAACGGACGTCCTCTGCTGCGCAGCTGGCTATGGCACGAAGAGGTGGCCGCGGGCGGTGTGCTCGAGTTCGAAATGGACAGCAAACCCAACAAAGACTGGGCCACAGCCCCTGAGCACCGCCCTGTGACCTCAGTTTCACAACCTCAGCTCCTGGCAGCGCCGTGGTTCGAAAACACACCTTCCAGGTTTCCCGACCAAACACTGGTGAGTATACAGGGTGCACCCGAAGGCGCAAGCATCTTTTATACCCTCGACGGAAGCTTGCCCACATCCAACAGCCCGGCTTATACCGAACCTTTTGTACTCACCCAATCGGTACTTGTAACTGCAGTGGCATGGCGGCAGGGCATTGGCTATAGTGCGCCTGCGCAAAGGCAATTCATCAAGGTGAACCACATGCATCAGATCAGCCTGAGCTATCCCCCGCATCCCAATTATGAAGGTGGCGGGGCCGAGATACTCATCGATGGCCTCAAAGGTGCTGCCAACTGGAGGCTGGGAGGCTGGCAGGGTTTTCAGGGCACCGACTTCGAAGCTGTGATCGACCTCGGCAAACGCCAGTACATCCGCAAACTGTCGGCCAGCTTTGTGCAGGATACCCGCTCGTGGATACTGATGCCAAAGAGGGTGATTTTCGAGGTTTCCGACGATGGTGTCAATTACCGCCGGGTTATCGAAGCCACACACAAGATTCCCGACGATGAATATGAGATGACCTATGCCGAACTGGGCGGCCGCGCCAATGTGAGCGGCAGGTTTGTCAAGGTTCGGGCTATCAACTACGGCAAACTGCCCGAATGGCACCTGGGTGCCGGTGGCGATGCCTTTATCTTTATTGATGAAATAAAAATCGACTGACACAGCCAACCCTATGAAAAAGAAAATCACACTCACTGAGGTGGCTGCCAGCCTGGGCATCTCAAAAACCGTCGTTTCGCTGGTGGTGAACGGCAAAGCCGAAAAACACGGCATCAGCCGCGAGACCCGCCGCAGGGTGGAGGAAAAAATCAAGGAATTCAACTACACCCCCAACCAGCTTGCCCGGGGATTTCGCACCGGTCGCACACACACCATCGGACTGATCGTTTCCGACATCTCCAACCTGTTCTATGCGCATCTGGCCAGGCATATCGAAGACCTGGCCTGGTCGCAGGGTTTTACCCTTATTACCTGCAGTACCGATGAAAATGAGGAAAAGGAGTTGCGGCAAATGGAGCTCCTGCTCGACCGCAAGGTTGACGGACTGATCATTTCGTCCACTTTGCACGATACCAGCAGGTTCGACCGTATGCTGGAGCAGCGCAAAGCCCATGTGCTCATCGACAGGGTATTTGCCGGGATGCAATCGGCTGCCGTGTCGGTGGACAACTTCGGTGGTGGCACTTTGGCTGCACAGCATCTGCTGGAGCAGGGCGCTGAACGACCGGTGGTATTTTCCCTGGAACCCGAACACATCTCCTCGCTCCGGCAAAGGGCCGAGGGTTTTCTGGCCGGCATGGGGCAAAAGCAGGGCGCCACGCCGGTCGGGATATTTCTGGCACCATTCGATAAGCTCGAACAAGCTGTGGAGGAAAAGATTCAGGAATACCACCGGCAACAAAACATGCCCGATGCCATTTTTGCCCTCAACAACAATATTGCCACCTATTGCCTGAAACACCTGCAAAGGCTGAATTACCGGCTTCCCGAACAGGTGATGCTCGTCGGCTTCGACGATGCCCCCTGGTTTTCGTTCGAAAGTTCTTCGCTCACCGTGATTGCACAGCCCGTGGCACAAATTGCACAGCGTGCTTTCGATTTGCTGATGCAACAAATTCCTGACGGCAACTTACCTATGCCTGTTCACGAGGTGCTGCCCGTTGAGCTCGTTGTCAGGCACTCCACCTCCCGAAAACAGATGGTTGGGCAATCAGTCAGTTAACTATCTGATTAAAAGCCGTTAGGAAAGTACTATTTCCGAAGGATAATGCGGAATGTGGTGCCTTTGTGAAGGGTGGACGATTTGACGAAAATCTTCCCTTTGTGGTAACTTACAATGATGCGCCTGGCCAGCGAAAGCCCGAGTCCCCAGCCCCGCTTTTTGCTGGTATATCCCGGCTGAAAAATGCTCTTGAACGCCGATTTGGGGATGCCTTTCCCAGTGTCGCTCACATCAATCAGCACCCTGTCGGGCTCATCAATCACATCAATACTGATGGTTCCCTGTCCGTCCATGGCGTCAATGGCATTCTTGCAAAGGTTCTCAATAACCCACTGAATCAGGATTTCGTTCAGGGGTAAAACCAGCGGATAGCCGGGCAGGTTAAGCTTGTAGGCGATTTTTTTTGATGTGCGAACCTGAAGATAGCTGATGGTTTCCTCTATGGTTTGTATCAGGTTGGTGGGTTGGAGCACGGCATCAGAGCCGATTTTCGAAAAACGCTCGGTGATGATCTCGAGCCTGTGGATGTCTTTCTCCATTTCGGCCGTGCCCTCAAAATCTTCGTGTTGCATGCGAAGCAGTTCGAGCCAGGCCATGAGCGACGAGAGCGGTGTGCCAATCTGGTGTGCCGTTTCCTTGGCCATGCCGGCCCACACCTGATTTTGTTCGGCTTTGCGGGCGTACGAAAACAACAGGTAGGCAATGAGTAAAAACAGCGCAATGATAAGTATCTGAAGCAGCGGAAAATACTGCATCTTGAGCAGCAGGGGCGAACTTCGGTAGAATATGTAGGTCTTGCCGTGGTCGAGAAAACTGATTTCGATGGGGTTGTTCTCGGCTTTCATGGCTGATATCTGGCTTGCCCAGAAAGCCGAATCTGCCATGCGGGGCACTTCGAGGTTGCCATGCTGAAGGATATTTTTCTGGGTGCTGTCGGTGATAATCACCGGGACACTCGACGAGTTTGAGGCCACATCAATCAGAAACGAGCTCACCAGATCATCAAGTACTCTTTTCAACTCACTGAATATCAACGACTCCTTGTAAAAAAGATAGTCTGTCCGGTCGGGTGGGATGCGGATGGGGATGGGTTCGTACACCGAAAAGGCTTCGGCCAGTTTGCCCTCGATGCGATTGAAGGCCTGAAACTCGCTTTCGAGGTTTTTCGACAGCATGATGTTGCTGTCGGCATCGGCCACAATCACAGGGATGCTTGTGTTTTGGCTGATGATTTCCAGATAAAAGTTCAGGTCTTCGCTCGTTGAGCCGTCGAGCAGCCTGCGGTAGGCTTTGGCGAGCAGTTCCACCCGGCTCTTTTCCTGCACCCTGAGTTCGCTGAAAAATTGTTCTGTATAGCGCATCAGGCTTGCCCTGCGCTCCACCGCATCGGCCCATAGCCTCACCTGCTGGCGTTCCTGGTTGGCAAACTGATTGACCAGATTGTTTGTGTAATACACCGATCCGCCAATGATGAACAAGGCCACCAGGGCCAACACAATCTTCCAGCGCTTTTTGCGGGTGTAAAGGTTCAAGCCTTACCTGTTTTAGCGGTTAAACGTCGTTTGCCTGCGTAAAAGTATGCATTCTGCTGCTATTGCAACCTTTGTTGTTTTGACGGGTCTTTAGCAAAAAGCCTAATTTTGGCAATTCTTATCCACAGGAGTTATCAATCAAAACCAATTCCATGAAACTTCGTTATTTAACCTTCACCGGCCTGTTGCTGGTGGCAAATTTTTTCAGCGTTATGGCACAAGCACCCCAATCGGGACGTCCGCCCCTGATTCCGCTCGAGGATTTTTTCCGCAATCCTGAGCGCACCTCATTCAACATCAGCCCCGACGGAAAATACATTTCGTTTCTGGCACCCTACGAAAGCCGCATGAACATCCATGTACAAGCCGTGGGGAGCGACAAGGTAACCCGCCTGACCAAGGAAACCGACCGCGACATTGCCGGATACTACTGGGCAAACAACAAACGGCTGCTTTACCTGAAAGACAATGGCGGCGACGAAAACTTTGCCCTCTACGGTGTTGACCTCAACGGAAAAAACCTGCGTTGCCTCACCTGTTTCGAGAATGTGCGCACCCAGATCATCGACGACCTTGAAGACCAGCCCGACTTTGTGATTGTGGGCCTCAACAAGCGCAACCCCATGGTGTTCGATCCCTACCGGCTCAACATAGTAACCGGCGAGATGACCATGCTGGCCGAAAACCCCGGCAACATCCAAGGATGGATGACCGACCACGACGGCAAACTCAGGGTGGCCACAGCCATTGTGGACGGGGTAAACACCCAGCTGCTCTACCGCAACAGCGAAGAAGAGGAATTCCGGCCGGTCATCACAACAAGCTTCAAAGAGTCGGTCAGCCCGGCCTTTTTCACTTTCGACAACAAGCAGTTGTATGCCATTTCGAACCTCGGACGCGACAAAAGCGCTGCTGTGATCTTCGATCCCGAAACAGCAAGCGAAACCCTGTTGCTTTACCAAAACGACACCTTCGACCTGAGCGGCCTCAGCTACTCGCGCAAACGCAAGGTGATCACCGCAGCCAGCTATACATCCTGGAAACGCGAAAGGCACTTCTTCGACGAGCAAAGCCGCAATTTATACCAGCGCCTTGAAACGCTGCTGCCGGGCTATGAGATTTCGCTCTCTGCCAGCGATAAAAACGAAACTGTTTTTATCGTCCGCACCTACAGCGACCGCTCCCTCGGCGCTTATTACATCTACGACAGCAAAAAGGATAAGCTGACCAAAATTCAGGACGTGAGCCCCTGGCTCAACGAAGACCACATGGCCGAAATCAAACCGGTGAGCTATCGTGCGCGCGACGGATTTATCATTCACGGCTACCTCACCCTTCCAAAAGGCGTTGAACCCAAAAATCTTCCGGTCGTCATCAATCCGCATGGTGGCCCCTGGGCACGCGACAACTGGGGGTTCAATCCTGAAGTGCAGTTTTTGGCCAACCGGGGCTATGCCGTGCTGCAAATGAACTTCCGTGGCTCAACGGGTTATGGCCGTTCATTCCTCGAAGCCGGCTTCCGCCAGTGGGGTCTGAGTATGCAAACCGATATCACCGATGGGGTGTACTGGCTTATCCTTCAGGGTATTGCCGACCCGAAACGCGTGGCCATCTATGGCGCCAGCTACGGCGGCTATGCCACACTGCAGGGCCTGGTGGCCGACCCTCTGCTCTACGCAGCCGGTGTGGATTATGTGGGGGTGTCGAATTTGTTCACCTTCATGAACACCATCCCGCCTTACTGGAAACCCCTGCTCGATATGATGTACGAAATGGTGGGGCATCCCGAAAAAGACAAAGCACAGTTTGAAGCCACCTCCCCCGCACTGAATGCCGACCGCATTCTTGCACCCCTGTTTGTGGCCCAGGGTGCCAAAGACCCCAGGGTAAATATTGCCGAATCGGATCAGATTGTGGAGGCACTGCGCAAACGTGGGGTGGACGTGGAATATATGGTCAAAGAAAACGAAGGTCACGGATTCCGCAACGAAGAAAACCGCTTCGACTTCTACAGGGCGATGGAACGATTCCTCGACAAACACCTGAAAAACTAACCACTTCAGGTCCTGATCAAGTGCAAAAAAAACAGGCCGTTCCACCGGGAACGGCCTGTTTTTCATTATGAAATAATCTCTAAAACAGGTAATTAAGCCCAATATAAAGCCCGGCTTTTCCATCACGTTTGTCAAAAGCGCGGCCATAGTCAACAGCAACAATGAAATTCTCGTTGAGCACAAAGCGCAGCCCGGCTCCGGCAGTGGTGTGCAGCCCTTCGTCGTCGTTGCTGAAAAACTCTGATTTGTTGTAGGTCTTGCCTCCGATCACAAAAGTATCAGGCACTCCGCTCTTGTCGAGGTCCATTTTCTGAACCACCCTTCCGGCATCGGCAAAGGCATTGAGCCCAAGATAAAAGTTCTGATTGAGCACCCTGGTCCGGAATACTTTCCAGCGAAACTCAGCATTGGCAAATGCCATGCCATCGCCAACCACCCGGTTGCGAACCACACCGCGCAACGATTTGGAACCACCCAGTCCGTCGATGTTCGAGCTGTTGTTGAACGAATTGATCACATAAGGCTGCATGTAGAAGGGGGCCTTACCCAGGATAGTACCCTGATAGTTAACATGATACACAAACGATAACTTGTCTTCAACCAGGGTGAAATATTGGCGGTGGGTAGCCGAAATTTTGGTAAAGCCAAAGTCGCCATTGCCCAGAAATTCCGGAGCGACAAAGAGCACCACCTCCGACCAGATGCCTTTCATGGGGTTGGGTTCGAAGTCGCGGGTGTCGTACACCAGGCCAATTTTGATGTGGTTGCCCCAGCCACCGTCTTTTTCATTTGCCTTTATCACACCCCATTCCACGTATTTCTGATACAGTCCGGGCACGTTGGGCAGCATGTCGGCCGAATCCCTCCCTTTGTTGAGCCTTGCAATGTCCACTGGTCCAATGTTGTGTTTAAGCAAACCGGCACCTGCCACCCAGCGGAATTTACTGTCGCCCAGCTTGCCCTGAAAGTCGGCTGTGGCTTTGAAGGTATTGCGTTCGTGGCGGTAAAACATGCGCGTGATGTAGCCGGCCTCGTCGGTGGATTGCCATTCGGGATTGAAAACAGCTTCGTAGCCATTGAATCCGAAAAAATCGAGGGCCTTATCAGTGAGATAACTGATGTCCACTGTGGTCCTGATGTTTGGAATCAGGTGTTCCGAATCGATGAAAAACCTGTTGATGCCACTGCCTTTGGTATAGCGCGATACTTCGGCATAAAGCGAATGCATGTATTTCGGATATGAGCTTCCGTCGCCAAAATTGAAAAGGTTGACCAGCGCCCCGTACTGAAATCCAAGGTCGGTATTGTACGAAACTGCAGGCAGCGCCCCAAAGGTCCAGCCGGTTTTTACCTTTTCGTTTTTTTGCTGATCGGCTCCGTCTCCTTCCTGTGCCGATACCGGAAACACCGCGAGCATTAGCGCCACCGTGACTGCGAGCAGTTTGGTTTTCATGTTGTTGGTTTTTTGATTTGCGCAAATATAAGCCGATATGTAGTTTTTACAAATTGGAGATGAATCCCTAAAAAATCCTTGTGCGGATGCCATAACTAAAAAGCGCTGTGTAATTATACTCCTTATGCTTTTCCGCATCCGGTTTCGTGCATCACAATCGTTTGCGGTTTCATGCATTTTCATGCATCCGGGCATAGTCTTTTTTCTAACTACCTAAATTGTTTAGTGTTGTTTGCTTGTCATTTACGGGGAGGGATCGGGGCATTTCAGCCCTTGCACCTTGTTTTTCATATTTTTGCGCAGTCAAATCAAAACCAGATGACATGCCTATCCTTGGTGCTTTGATCAAAAAGGCTTATGAGCTGCGGCACATGCCTGTAGAGATGAGAATCAGCCGGCTCAAACCAGTTGATGCCCAGCAGAAAGAGCTGCGCAAATTGCTTCGTAAAGCCCAGTTTACGGCTTTTGGGGAGCATTATGGCTTCGAAAATATTCTGGAAAGCCGCGATATGGCCAATACTTTCCGCAATGCCGTGCCGGTGTTCGACTACAACAGCATGTACAAGCAGTGGTGGTACCGTGCGCTCAATGGCGAGGCTTATGTGAGCTGGCCCGGAAAGGTGAAGTATTTTGCCCTGAGTTCGGGTACTTCCGAAGCCTCGAGCAAACACATCCCCATCACACAGGATATGCTCAACAGCATCAAAAAGGCCAGCATCAGGCAGTTGGTTTCGTCGGCCAAGTATAATTTTCCGACACACTTCTACGAGAAAGGGATGCTGATGATTGGCGGAAGCACCCATCTGCAGTACAATGGCACCTATTTTGCCGGCGACCTGTCGGGCATCACAGCGGCCAACATCCCTTTCTGGTTCGAGCACTTTTATAAACCCGGCCGTCGCATCTCGCGCACTACCGACTGGGCCACCAAGCTGGCCGAAATGGTGCGCAAAGCCCCAAGCTGGGACATAGGTGTCATTGTCGGTGTACCTGCCTGGGTACAGATTTTGCTCGAACGCATCATCGAAGCCTACAAACTCAATACCATCCACGACATCTGGCCCAACCTGACTGTGTATGTCCACAGCGGGGTTTCGTTTGCTCCTTATGAGAAAAGCTTCGAAAAACTCTTTGGAAAACCGGTGATCTATTCCGAGAGTTATCTGGCCTCGGAAGGCTATATTGCCTACCAGACCCGCCTCGATCGTCGGATTATGCAGCTGATTGTGGATAATGGCATCTACTTCGAGTTTATACCTTTCAACGAAAAGAATTTCGACGACGAGGGCAACCTGAAAGAAAATCCGGAAACGCTGCATCTTGGTGAGGTTCAGGACGATGTGGAATATGCCCTGTTGCTCTCGACCAATGCCGGCGCCTGGCGCTACCTCATCGGCGATACCATCAAATTCACCGATGCCCGTAATTGCGAGCTGGTCATTACCGGTCGCACCAAGCAATTTCTCAGCCTTGCAGGCGAACACTTGTCGGTCGAAAATATGACCCGGGCCATCGAAATGCTTCAGGACGAATTCAATATCGTGGTTAAGGAGTTCACTGTCACAGGCTTCCGGCATGGTTCCATGTTTGCCCACCGCTGGTATCTGGGCACCGACAACAGCATCGATCCCAGGCTGGCTGCCCGCAAGATTGACGAATACCTGTGCAAGCTCAACGACGACTACATGGTGGAGCGCACCGAAGCCATTACCGATGTGTTTTGCGAAGTCTTGCCCTCGCAGGTGTTCTACGACTACCTCCGCAAACAGGGCAAAGAGGGCAGTGCCGTGAAGTTTCCCAGGGTGCTCAAGGGTCAGCGCCACGACCACTGGGCTGATTTTCTGCGCGAAAAAGGTTATGCCATACCTTAAACCGCTTATGCGCACATCCGCATTATGACAGCAATCATCGGCGAGGGCATTCTGCTCGGACTCACTTTGGCCACCTTCTTTGGGCTGGGGCCGGCATTCTTTGCCCTGGTACAAACAAGCATCCACCGTGGCCTGCTGCCTGCTGCCATACTTGCCTTCGGTATCTTTCTGTGCGATGTGCTGATGGTATTTCTATGCCTGGTGGGTGCTGTGCAAATCATCACCGAGCCCAGCAATCAGCTGTGGTTTGGACTGGCCAGTGGCATGATCCTCATCATCTTCGGCCTGGTCACCTACAGCCGCAAACCCGTGCAACCTGTCGGCGACAATGACCTGCTGCCGGCCCAGTCGCGGCAGCCACGCCTGCTTACCTATTTTGCCAAAGGTTTTGTGATGAACATCATCAATCCATTTGTCTGGATTTTCTGGATTGGCGTGGTGGTGGGGATCTCGGCACGCTATGGAGGACACGAAAAAGAACTGCGCTGGTTTTTTTCGGGCACTTTACTCACTGTGCTGATCACCGACCTGCTTAAAGCATACGGAGCCTACAACATCAAACGCCTGCTCACGCCATCCAAGATCCATATGCTGAACCGCATTGCCGGCGTTGGTCTGGTGGGTTTTGGCCTTTTTGTAATCGGGCGGGTCCTTTTCGATTACATCTGAACCTCCGGCTTCAGACTGGTCTTACTCAACCTTCGTGGCGTGTGCCTGCACCCGGCGTGGTGCGATTGCCTCGCAATTAAGCCTAAAATGCATTCACCCACAAATCAGTCAATTGCAAAGGCAACGCAATGCTAATTAGCAAAAGTTTGTTGCAGCCCAAGGCAAATAATTCATAGCTTTGTCCATATTGGTAACAAAAAAGCAATGTCATGTTTATACTCGTCCGGAACTGGTGGATTTATCTTTTGAACGGCCTCATTGCGCTGCTTTATGGGTTTATGGCCTTGTTTTTATCGGCAGCCACAGCCGAAGCCATTGCCTGGTATGCGGGCTTGGCCATATTGCTTTTTGGTTTGGTGGTGCTTGTGGTCACCATCAATCGCCTACGCAGCGGAATGCCATGGGGTTTGCTCATGCTGCAGGCCGTAGTGTATATGGCAGCCGGGGCCACTATCATGGTTTACACGCGCGAAACTTTAAGCCTTTTTGTGGCTGTGATAGGCATCCTTGCCCTGCTTGCCGGCGTGTTTCAGCTGGTGGTGCTGGTCAATCTGGGCAACCGCTTCGAGGGCAAAAACCTTGGCCTGACCAATGCCCTGCTCACCCTGCTGTTTGGACTGCTTTTGCTGCTGAATCCCTTTGCTTTTGCGCAGGCGGTTGTTATTCTGAGCGGAATCGTTTCGCTCTTTGCCGGGGTGTTGTTGTTGTGGTTTGGCTGGCAGCTCCGGAAAATAGCCCGGGAGGATTTGCCCGTCAATCCGGAAATTTAATGTCCTTCACATTGAGCTGAAGGTACGATTTGCCCATCCATTCATTCTCTTCGATGTGGTAACAGATGCTGAATGGCCTTCCGGTGCGGATCAGCTCATAATGCTGGCCTTGCTGAAACGCTATGGCCTGAAAAGCTTCGGACTGGGTTGAGGGCTGAAAAAGCTCGAGCTTGATATGGTTTTTTCCTACAATGCGCGAACGGCCGGTATCCACCACCCCGTCGGTGCGGAAGACGGGCGACATATTGCCCGGCCCGAATGGTGCAAATTGTTTCAGTATGCGCACAAACTTCGGCGTGATGTCGTTGAGGTTCAATACAATATCAATTTCTATTTCAGGCACGAGCATATGATCTTCAATCACGCTGCTCACATAGGCATTGAAGCGTTCGCGGAATAGTTCCAGGTTTTCGGGCCTGAGCGAAAGGCCTGCGGCATATTTATGTCCGCCAAAGTGCTCGAGCAGATCCGAACAATGGTCGATGGCATCATACACATCGAAGTGTTTGATGGAGCGGGCCGAACCTGTGATCAGGTTGTTCGAGCGGGTGAGGATGATGGTAGGCCGGTAATAGGTGTCGGTAAGTCGCGAAGCTACAATACCAATCACCCCTTTATGCCAGTTTTCGTTGAAAAGAACGGTGGTTTTTGAGGTTTGTAGCCCGGGGTTTTCCTCAATCATCTGCAGGGCTTCCTCGGTGATCTGGTTGTCGAGGCTGCGTCGTTCGTTGTTCAGGTCGTTGATGGCCGAGGCGAGTTTTTCGGCATGGCTCATTTTGTCGGCAAGCAACAGACGCACCGAATCGCTGGCTCTTTCTATCCTTCCTGCGGCGTTGATTCGTGGACCGATGAGAAAAACCAGATCGCTGATGGTAAGTTCGCGGTTGAAATACAGGCCGTTGGCACCATTTTCTTCCTCGCGTTTGTTCACCTGGGCAAAACGCAACACGGCTTCGATGCCGGGCCTTGGGCGTGTGTTGAGCAGCTTCAGGCCATAGTGGGCAAGCACACGGTTTTCGCCGGTGATGGGAACAATGTCAGCGGCAATACTGATAGCCACCAGGTCGAGCAGACCGGTGATGCTGTCGAAGGTTTCGCCCAGCTCGGCCGAAAGGGCCGACAACAGCTTGAAACCCACCCCGCAACCGCTGAGCTCTTTGAAAGGATAGGAACAGTCGGGCCGTTTGGTATCGAGCACGGCCACGGCTTCGGGCAACTCGTCGCCCGGCCTGTGGTGATCGCAGATAATAAAATCCACCTGCTTCTCGTTGGCATATCTGATCTTCTCAACAGCCTTGATCCCACAGTCGAGCGCCACCACCAGATTGAACCCCTTTTCAGCGGCATAATCAATCCCTTTGTACGAAATGCCGTAGCCCTCCTCGTAACGGTCGGGGATATAAAATGCGATGCGTTTTTTGAAGAACTTCTTCAGGTAAGTGTACATCATGGCCACCGAGGTGGTGCCGTCCACATCGTAGTCGCCATAAATGAGGACCTTTTCGTTGTTTTGAATGGCCTGCCTGATGCGCGCTACGGCCTTGTCCATATCTTTCATCAGATAGGGATCGTGCAGCTGGTCGAAATCTGGCCGGAAGAAATACCTGGCCTCTTCGAACGAGCTGATATCGCGTTGCGCCAGCAGATTGGCAATGTTCGTATCGACGGACAATACCTCGGCAAGCCTTCTTACGACCTCACTATCACCTTGTTGCTTCAGTACCCATCGGAAATCCATGCCTAATGCTTATGAATGTGTAAAGATAGGGAGAAACAGCCCATCTGCAACACCATTTTTTGCCTAGGCATCCGTCGTGGAAACGATCGCCTGGATGAAGGCAAATGAAAAAGTCAGCGGACGATCTCCGGTGCAAATAACGCCGGTTGAAGCTTAAAAGTTCGACCGCATGGCTTCCACGGGATCGAGCCTGGAAGCAGACCAGGCCGGTAAAAACCCGGAAATCAGGCCGATAAATCCCGACACAAACAATCCCAGCAGGATGTTTTGCAACGACAGGGTGAGGGTAAAACTGGTTGTCAGGGTAACAACCAGCGCCAGCAAAAACACGATGGCAAGTCCGACGATGCCCCCCATCACGGCCAGGAAAACGGCCTCGAGCAGAAACTGCACCAGAATGAAGTAGTTTTTTGCACCAAGGGCTTTCTGGATGCCAATCTGACTGGTGCGTTCCTTCACCGAAACAAACATGATGTTGGCAATGCCAAAACCGCCCACCAGCAGCGAGAACCCGCCTATGATCCATCCAACCACGGCAATCACGCCAAAAAGCTGGTCGAACGACTTGTTGATCAAGTCCATTTCGTTGATGGCAAAATTGTCTTCGGCAGCGGGTTTGAGCTTACGCACCGAGCGCATCAGTCCGGTGAGCTCGTCTTTCAGCTCGGCATTGCTCACACCGGGCTTGGCTTTGACAAGGATGTTAGTACCACGGTCGCGTATATCCATCACGTTGCGTGCGAAGTTCACCGGGATGATGGCCGATTTGTCGTTGGAGTTGCCAAAGAGGTTTTCGCCTTGTTTTTTCAGCAGGCCGATCACTTCCATGCGTCTGCCGAACACTTTCACCTGTTGGCCGATGGGGTCGGTATTGGGGAAAATGGCCTCGCGCACTTCGGCCCCTATGATGATGACGTTGCGGCCGCTCTGCGATTCGAGCGGGGTAAAATAGCGTCCGGCCTCCAGGTCGAACGGCATCACTTCGGCATAATCGTGCGAAACGGCATTGATGGTCACCCCTTCAACTGTGGCCGTGCCGCTGCTTATGCTCCGGCTTGTACCCACCATGAAAGCAAAAGCTTTGGCCGCATTCGAACGCCGCTCCAGCTCAGCCATCTCCTGCAAACTCGGCTCGGGCCGCTGCCAGTATTTCCACCACGGATAGTCGCTTCCACCAGCCATCCAGGGCCACTTCTGAATGAACAACACATTCTCGCCCAGCGAGTTGATCTCGGTGCGTATGGTTTTCTCCAAACTGTCGAACACCGAAAACACCGCGATAATCGAAAAAATACCTATGGTGATTCCGAGCAGCGAAAGCACGGTGCGCACCTTGTTGACCATGAGCGCAACCACTGCAAACCGCAGGCTCTCGTTGAGCAGACGCAGAAGGGGAAACCGGTTCATCAGCATCGGGATTAGGGCGTAAAGTTAACCATAAGTTGGCTTGAGCCGGGTTAATCTTCCCGGCCCGCTCTAAACACAAATAAATCGCGGCCTGTTCAGAGCAACATGGCTTTTATTTTCAGAAATTTGCTGCGGTTTTACCTGTTTGAGCCCCGCTAACCTAACTGCTTCATTATGAATAGAAAAATCCAAAGGGCACTCATCTCTGTTTACCACAAACAGGGCCTTGAGTCCCTCCTGCGAAAGCTTCATAAGTTTGGCGTGGAGCTTTATTCCACAGGTGGCACCTACGAGTATATCCTGAGCCTGGGTCTTCCGGCCAGCACTGTGGAGTCGCTCACAGGCTTTCCGGCCATCCTGGGCGGAAGGGTCAAAACCCTGCATCCGGCAGTCTTTGGGGGCATCCTCGGCAGGTCCGGTCATCCTGCCGATCAGCAGGAGCTCCGCACCCATGGCATACCTGTTTTCGATCTGGTAGTGGTTGACCTCTATCCTTTTGAAAAAACAATTGCCGAAACCACCGACGAACAGACCCTCATCGAAAAGATTGACATAGGCGGCATTTCGCTCATTCGGGCAGCTGCAAAAAATTTCCACGACGTGCTCGTTGTGCCTGCCGCTGAATACTATGCGGAGCTCGAGATGCTGCTCGATCAGTCGGAAGGTTCAACCACCTATGACCAAAGGCGGCGTTTTGCTGCCTATGCATTTGGCGTTAGCTCCCGCTACGATTCAGCTATTTACGGCTGGGTTGCCGGCGGACAGCATGGGCTGCGACTGGCCATAGAGGGCACCGAACCGCTGCGCTATGGCGAAAACCCGCATCAGCAGGGTGCCTTTTACGGCAAACTCAATGAGGTGTTTGAGCAGCTTTCGGGCAAAGCACTGTCGTACAACAACATCCTCGACCTTGATGCCGGCCTTGGCCTCATTGCCGAATTCCAAGAGCCTGCCTTTGCAATTCTCAAACACAATAATGCCTGCGGGCTGGCCTGCCGCCACACCATGGCAGAGGCTTACAAGGCTGCCCTGGCAGGCGATCCGCTTTCGGCTTTCGGCGGCGTGCTGGTGGCCAACAGGCCCATAGATGCCGAAACTGCTGCTGCCATGCATGAGCTGTTTTTCGAGGTGGTTGCCGCTCCCCATTACGTCGAAAGCGCGCTTAACCTACTGAGGCAAAAGAAAAATCGGATAATTTTGCGGACAAAGGCTGCAGTTTTTCCCCAAAAGCTGTTCAGATCGGCATTGAACGGCATACTTGCCCAGGACCGCGATTTGCATCGCGCCTCGCAGCAAGGCTGGAATGTCGTAACCCTGAAAGCTCCGGACGAAAAACAGGTAGCCGACCTGTTGTTTGCTGCAAAAGCCGTGAAGCATGCGCGCTCCAATGCCATTGTGCTGGCCCGCAACGGCCAGCTCCTCGGACAGGGGGCCGGACACACCTCACGCGTGGATGCAGTGCGTCACGCAATAACCAAAGCCCTCGAAAACGGGTTCGACCTCAAAGGAGCAGTCATGGCCTCTGATGCCTTCTTCCCCTTTGCCGATTCGGTCGAAATGGCAGCATCGCACGGCATCAGTGCAGTAATCCAACCGGGAGGCTCAGTGCGCGACCAGGAATCGGTGGAAGCCTGCAACCGACTGGGCATCAGCATGGTATTTACCGGGCTGAGGCATTTTAAACATTGATGAAAATTTTGAAACATGGGACTATTCTCCTTCCTTAACAAAGAAATTGCCATCGACCTTGGCACTGCCAACACCATCATCATCTACAACGACAAGGTGGTGGTCGACGAGCCTTCGATTGTTGCCATCGAGCGCTCCACAGGCAAGATCATAGCCGTGGGCAAAAAGGCTATGATGATGCATGGCAAAACCCACGAAAACATCAAGACTATCCGGCCACTGCGCGACGGCGTGATTGCCGACTTTCAGGCTGCCGAACATATGATGCGCGAGATGATCAAGATGATCGGCATCAAAAACAGGTTTTTCCCTCCGGCGCTTAAAATGGTTATCTGTATCCCCAGCGGCATCACCGAGGTGGAAGAACGTGCGGTGAAAGACTCGGCCGAACAGGCTGGTGCCAAGGAAGTGCGGCTCATTCACGAGCCTATGGCAGCAGCCATCGGCATTGGCATCGACGTGCTCGAGCCCACCGGAAACATGATTATCGACATTGGCGGAGGTACCAGCGAAATTGCCGTTATCGCCCTGGGCGGTATTGTCAACAACAAGTCCATCCGCATCGCAGGCGACGACTTCAATGCCGACATTGAGGAATACATGCGCAAACAGCACAACATCAACATTGGCGAACGTACGGCCGAGCGCATCAAGATCGAGGTAGGATCGGCTTTGCCACACCTCGACAATCCGCCGGACGATTTCCCCGTGCACGGGCGCGACATGCTCACGGGCATTCCGAAAGAAATCAAGGTCAACTACAGCGAAATAGCCCACTGCCTCGACAAAAGCATCTCCAAGATCGAAGCAGCGGTGCTCAACGCCCTCGAGATGACCCCCCCCGAGCTTTCGGCCGATATCTTCCGCACAGGCATCTATCTGGCCGGCGGAGGTTCGCTTTTGCGCGGTCTCGACAAACGCATCTCACAAAAAACCAAGCTGCCCGTGCACGTGGCCGAAGACCCCCTGCGGGCCGTTGCCCGCGGAACGGGCATCGCCCTCAAAAACTTCGATAAGTTCCCCTTCCTGATTAAATAGTCTCATCAAGCATCATCTGCCCGGCTCATGTACAACATCCTCCGCTTTTTGCAGCGACACAACTTTTTTCTGTTGTTTGTGCTGCTCGAAGTGGTTTCGCTGATCATGCTCACCCGCAGCCATAGTTTTCAAAAGGCAGCCATAAACACTGCAAGCAGCGGCCTGGCCGGAAAAGTGTACGAGCTGCGCGCAAACATTGCCAGCTACCTTGCCCTGCGCGATGCCAACACCAAACTGCTCGAGCAAAACGCCCGGCTGATGTCCGAAATAGCATTGCTCCGCAGCACAGTGCCCTTGCCCGAACTTAAGGATACCTTAAAGGTGTTTGAATTTATTCCGGCACGCGTTGTGAACAACACCGTGCACCTCCGCAACAACATCTTTGTAATCGATAAAGGGCGAAAACACGGAGTGCGCAAAGATATGGGGGTAATAGCACCCGAAGGCGCCGCCGGAATTGTGATCGCCGTGTCGGAAAACTATGCCAGCGTGATGTCGTTGTTGCATAAGTTTGGATCGATCAGTGTGCGTTTCAAAAACAACGACCAGCTGGCCATTTTGCAGTGGAATGGCGGAAACTACCGCTTTGGCGACGTGGTGGACATCCCCACACATATCGAAATGAAGCCCGGCGATACCCTGCTCACCAGCGGTTTCAGCCTGGTGTTTCCCCCGGATGTCATGGTAGGAACCATCCACGAGGTAACCCAATCGCCCACCGGAGGTCTCAATACTGCCCGCATTGCCTACGCTGTCGATTTCAACAAACTGCGCAATGTGTATGTGATAAAAAACAACCATGCCAACGAGTTTGATGTGCTGAGCAAAACGAAAACACATGAATGAGTTGCTTAAACATCTGTTCAGGTTTGCCGGCCTTATCCTCCTGCAGGTGTGGGTGCTCAACAGCGTTCAGATCGGCCATTATGCCAATCCGTTTGTGTATGTATTGTTCATCATGATGCTTCCGGCCGGCTTGCCGGGATGGGCACTGCTGTTGCTTGGATTTTTCACGGGCACTGTGGTGGATTTGTTTATGTCCACCTCCGGACTGCACGCGGCTGCAACAGTATTTGCGGCTTTCGTGCGTCCGGGACTCATCAGCATGGCTGCCGGCGTCACCGAACCCGAGCCCGATCTCGAACCTTCGGTGGAGAGTCTGGGATTGAGGTCATGGACAAGCTACGTGTTTGCCATGCTTCTGAGCCATCACACTGCACTTTTCCTGCTCGAATCCTTCAGTTTTGCTGGCCTGGCACATACCATACTGCGAATCATTCTGAGCCTGCTCTTTTCGGGCTTCGTGATACTCATGATCAGCCTTTTTTTTGCAAGGATGTCCAAACCTTGATTCCGGTCAAACAAAACACACTTGCTTTTTCGGCCTTTTCTTTACTTTTGCCTCCATCAGCAACTATTAAAGCCTGAATAAATGAAAATCAGATTGTTTCTTATTGTCCTTGCCGGACTCACCGCGTTTGCCTGCAGTCCGGGCAAAAAAAACAAACCCCAGCGTTTTGATGTCATTGTGAACATCAGCAATTTCGATGACGGACTGGTTCGCCTTCAGCGCAGGTCCGACGACCAGTGGGTAACGCTCGACTCGGCGCGTGTGTCGGAAGGAGGCGTGCTGAAATTTAAGGGCGAACTTGTGGCACCCGAGATGTTTTATCTCAACCTTGATGGCATCAGGGGTCGTGTGCCGTTCTTCGCAGAGCCTTCGGAAATAAGTATTGTGCTGGATGCCAACGATATACGTGAGGCAAAGATTACCGGATCGGCCACACATGAACGCTATCTGGCGTTCAACGAGGAGTACGACAATTTCAACGAAGAACTGTTTCAGCATTACCAGACCTACCTTGCTGCTAAGCAAACGGATGACACCGCAGCAGCCTCAGCCGCCGACGAAAAATACACGGAAACCGAAAAGGCACAACGCAAATTCATGGTGGACTACATCCGAAAAAACAATGCCGATATTGTTTCGCACTTTATCCTTTATCAGAATGCCTACCAGTTTGAACTCGATGAGCTCGAGAGCCTCGTAATCAATTTTGAACACGAGCCCGGATCGGTTTACCTTGATGCGTTGAGAGACCGTGTGCTGGTGCTCAAAAGTGTGGCAGTGGGCATGCCGTTCAAGGACTTCAGCCAGTATGATCCCAACGACAGCCTGATTGCACTCTCCTCGGTGGCCGGCAAAGGCCTGCTGCTGATCGATTTCTGGGCTTCGTGGTGTGGCCCCTGCCGGGAGGAAAATCCCAACATTGTGGCTATCTGGAAAGATTATCATGCAAAGGGTTTTGATGTGTTTGGTGTTTCGCTCGATACCGACAAGCAAAAATGGATAGAAGCCATCGAGAAAGATCAGCTCACCTGGACGCATGTTTCCGACCTCAAAGGCTGGGCCAACGAAGCGGGCAGGCTCTATGGCGTTCAGGCCATTCCGCACAGCGTGCTGCTCGACGCCAATGGCATCATTGTTGCCAAAAACCTTCGGGGCGACGAGCTGCGGAAAAAAGTGGAAGAGCTATTGAAATAAGCCAAAGTTCAACAATAAAAAAGGCTGTGAGCCCGACTCACAGCCTTTTTTATTACATCAGCTTCTGATAGAACTGCCACCACCTGTCGGGCAGCTCGTCTTGCAAAGCCTGCTGATAGTCGGCTTCGGAGCAAGGCACATAGTGGTGCTTTTCGTATTTGCTGCCGGCTTGCCTGCTCATGCTCAGGTCGATCCACCAGCGGCCCGACTTTTTACTTTTCAGGAAGATAAGCTCGTCGGTATGCCCTTCAATTTTAACGAGATAGCGCACAAAGCCTTCTGTCGTTGAACCGGGTGTGTCGCCAAAGCGGTGGGCGATCCCATCGATAAAGTACCAGATCATTTGTGCAATAAGCTCGGCTGTAATTCTGCCGCGGTCGAGGGTGGGGTTGTATTCGAAAAATCCGGCCGAACTCAGCTTGTCGCTCATTCCGGCGTAACGGGCAATGCGGCAGGCCTCTTCGCCCGTCAGTCCGTTCGGAATGGCGTTGCCGTTGCCCGGGGCATCGGCTGCACGTATGGCGGTGAGGTCGAAACTCAGGATATCGGCATTGCGAAGTGCTGGCTCGGTTTCCCCTATGTTTGTCCTGATGTTGCCCAGGCGATACACATCGAAAAGGAGGTTCGACATCAGTTCGAGGCTCTGCTGGTCCACCAGGTAGGTCTGGTATCCCAGGTTGGTGTAGTTGAACAGAAAATTGGGCTGCGACATGATGATGTGCGACAACCACGAACGGCTGCCAAGGGGGCTTTGGTCGGTGCCCAGGTCGAAAATTGGGTCAACGGAAGTGATGTTGACCAGCCTTGACAACTGTTGGTAGGCCTGATACAATGCATAGGTCAGGTCGTGGCTTCCGCCGATAACCACAGGGATGATTTTCTGGTTCAGCAGTTCGGCAACAACCTGGCTGAGAGCGAAATAGGTGTCGTCGATCGAAAAACCTGCCCTGATGTTGCCCAGGTCGGCAATATGGAGGGCGGGCCAATGCGAAAACAGGCGATAAAAGGCAGCCCTGACGGCATCAGGGCCGTGAAGACAGCCTTCGTTGTTGTCGGCTCCCCGCTCTTCTTTCACGCCAAGCAGGGCAACCCTCACGCCTTCGAGCGAAGGAAATGTGTCGTGGTGAATGCGCATGCTTTGCCCCAGCGGCAGATGCCCGGGCCAGGCTCCGGCAACATGGGGCACCTCGCGCACAGGTTCGAGAAATATCTTGAAGTCCATCTGGTTTTCCGGATTGTGGTGGATAACAGCTTGTGCCTCAGCTCTTCTTCTTTACAAAACGTTTCTTGGGGGCGTTATCGGGATTGGCCACAATGCTTTTGCAGTCTTCGAGGCTCAGGCCAGCCGGGTCGGTGCCTTTGGGTATTTTGTAGTTTTTGCCCTTGTAGCTGATGTATGGACCAAAGCGGCCGTTCAGGACACGAAGATCGGGTTCTTCGGCAAAGGATCTGATGATGGACTCGGCCTGTTTGTTGCGCTTTTCCTGAATCAGTTCGATGGCCCTTTCGATGCCTATCGAACCGGGGTCGTCGGTTTTGCTGAGGCTGAAAAACTGCCCGTCGTGGCGCACATAAGGCCCGAAGCGTCCGACCGAAACCACCACTTCCTTGTTTTCAAACTCACCCAGATAGCGGGGAAACTCGAAGAGCTTAAGCGCCTCCTCCAGAGTGATGGTCTCCATGCTCTGGTCTTTGCGCATCCCTGCAAAACGGGGTTTTTCGTCCGAGTCGGTGTCGCCTATCTGTATCATCGGGCCGAAGCGTCCTACTTTGACATAGACATTCTTGCCCGTGGCCGGATCAATGCCCAGCAAGCGTTCGCCCGAAAACTTCCCGGCATTGGTGGTTGTTTCGGTCACTGATTTGTGGAAGGGTTTGTAGAAATCGCCTATCATCTTGTTCCACTTTTTCTTTCCCATGGCGATTTCGTCGAATTCCTTCTCTACGTTGGCTGTAAACTGGTAATCCACAATACTTTCGAAGTATTCCATCAAAAACCTGTTTACCAATATGCCGATGTCGGTCGGCACGAGTTTGCCTTTTTCCTGTCCGACCAGTTCGGTCAGTGTTTTTTCTTTGATCTTGCCGGCCTGAAGGATCAGTTGCTTGTACGGACGTTTTTCGCCCGGCCGGTCTTCCTTCTTCACATATTCGCGTTTCTGAATCGTGGAGATGGTGGGGGCGTAAGTCGAAGGACGGCCAATGCCCAGTTCTTCCAGTTTTTTAACCAGGCTGGCTTCGTTGTAGCGGGGCGGCTGGCGTGTAAAGCGCTGGGTAGCAAGTATCTGGTCGGCTTCGAGTTGTTGTCCTTTGCGCAATGGGGGCAGCATGCCAACCTGGTTTTCCTGGCCTTCGTCTTCTGTGCTTTCGAGGTATAGTTTGAGAAAACCGTCGAAAAGCACCACTTCGCCTGTGGCCACAAAATGTTTGTCGCTGGTGCTGATGCTGATATTCACCACTGTGCGCTCGAGCCTGGCGTCGGCCATTTGCGAGGCCACGGTGCGTTTCCAGATGAGTTCGTAGAGCCTTTTTTCGTCGGCCGTTCCGCTGATTGTGGCATGCTGGATGTAGGTGGGACGGATGGCTTCGTGCGCTTCCTGTGCGCCCTTGGTTTTGGTGGTGTATCTGCGTGTTTTGACGTATTCCTGACCGTAGCTTTCGGCTATCACCTTGGCGGCTGTGTTCAGGGCCAGATCCGACAGGTTAACCGAGTCGGTACGCATGTAAGTGATCTTACCCGATTCGTAAAGCGCCTGTGCCACACGCATGGTGTTGGCCACCGAAAAACCCAGTTTCCGGCTGGCTTCCTGTTGCAGGGTGCTGGTGGTAAACGGAGGTGCAGGCGACTTTTTCGAAGGTTTTTTCTCAACCGCATCTATCTGATAGCTGGCGCCTACGAGTTGCTGCAAAAAGGCCATGGCCTCGCTTTCGTGCTCGAAACGCTCGGGCAGCTCGGCCGTAAAGGTGTGCTGCTGACCACCTGAACCAGATGCGGTGAATTGTGCCGAGACTTTGAAAAACGACTGTGTCTGAAATTGTTTGATCTCCTCTTCTCTTTCCACAATAAGCCGCACAGCCACCGATTGCACCCGGCCTGCCGACAAGGCGGGTTTAACTTTTTTCCACAGGAGTGGCGAAAGTTCATATCCTACCAGACGATCGAGCACGCGGCGTGCCTGCTGGGCTGCAACGAGGTTGAGGTCGATGTCGCGCGGATTTTCGATGGCTTTCAGTATGGCGTCTTTGGTAATCTCATGAAAAACAATACGCCTTGTCTTTTCTTTTTTCAGACCAAGTGCCTTGAAAAGATGGTACGAGATGGCTTCTCCTTCGCGGTCTTCATCCGAAGCCAGCCACACCATATCGGCATCGCGGGCGGCCTTGCGCAGCTCGGCTACCAGCTTGTTTTTGTCGGGAGCAATTTCGTACTGCGGTTCAAAACCATTTTCTATGTCAACACTTAACTGGTTCTTGTTCAGGTCCATCACATGGCCGTAACTCGAAAGTACCTTAAAGTCTTTGCCAAGATAGCCTTCGATGGTTTTGGCCTTGGCAGGTGATTCAACAATGACTAAGTTTTTTGGCATGGGTTGAGTAAGGGGATAAATCGGGGGCAAAAGTAAATTTTTTCGGTGAGTCATATATATAAGGTGTAGGCTGTGTAGTTATGTACGATTGCCGGACAGCCGGTGTGATTCATCGGCTCGCTGTGGCAGGATGACTAAACAAAAAAGCCGCACACCGGCGGCATTTCTTGTAGCCCCACCAGGACTCGAACCTGGATTTAAAGTTTAGGAAACTTCCGTTCTATCCCTTGAACTATGGGGCCAGACAGGCTGCAAAGGTAAGCAATTTTGCAAGTTTCAGCAAAAAGGCATCATGCAAACAAACGCGGCTCGACCATTTGTTCCAGCTTGCGGGTGTCGGCGGCAAACCGACGGATACCCTCAGCAAGTTTTTCGGTAGCCATGGCATCTTCGTTGAGCAGCCACCTGAAGTGTTTTTCGTCGGCCGCCATGCGTTCAACAGGCATCGATTTAGCGCGCGAGGCATCCAACTTTGGCTCCACAGCTGTGTTCATCTGTTGCAGTTCGGCCAGCAACGACGGGGCAATGGTAAGCAGGTCGCATCCGGCAAGGGCCAGTATTTCGCCACTGTTGCGGAAACTTGCCCCCATCACTTCGGTGCGATAGCCGAAGTGCTTGTAATAGTTGAAGATTTCGGTCACCGAGATCACACCGGGATCTTCTTCGGCGGGAATGTGATCCACCTTGCGGAAAGCTTTGTACCAGTCGAGAATTCGTCCTACGAAGGGCGAGATGAGCTGCACCCCGGCTTCGGCACAAGCCACCGCCTGAATCTTTGAAAAGAGCAGGGTCAGGTTGGTGTGTATGCCTTCCTTTTCGAGCACTTCGGCTGCCCTGATGCCTTCCCAGGTGGAGGCAATCTTGATCAGGATGCGCTGGCGGTCAAAACCAGCTGCTTCGTACAACGCAATGAGGTGGCGGGCCTTGGCAATGGTGGCCTGGCTGTCGAACGAAAGCCGTGCATCCACCTCTGTTGAGACCCTGCCGGGGACAATCTTCAGAATTTCGAGGCCAAAATTCACGGCCAGCATGTCGAGGCAGGCGGCCAGACGGGCCTCCCTGGGGGTATTCATTTTTCGGGCTGCCGCCACAGCTTCGTCAACCAGATGGGCATACCGCTCATCGGCAGCCGATTGCAGGATGAGCGAAGGGTTGGTGGTGGCATCTTCGGGCTGATAGATGCGCATGCTTTCAAAATCGCCTGTATCGGCTACCACCCGGGTGTATCGCCTGAGTTGTTCGAGTGCGTTTTCCATGGGATATGTGGCTATTTTACTTCGCTTCCGGGATGAAAGTCCTCGGTGGGTGACACAAAACAGAGTTTACCTTCGTTGTTTTCGGCCATCAGGATCATGCCCTGCGACAGGATTCCGCGAATTTCGCGTGGGGCCATGTTGACCAGCATCACCACTTTTTTGCCGATGATTTCTTCGGGTTTGTAGTGCTCGGCAATACCACTGACGATGATTCGCCGGTCGATGCCGGTGTTTACGGTCAGTTTGAGCAGTTTTTTGGCTTTGGGCACACTTTCGGCATGTTCGATCACGGCTGTGCGGATGTCCATGCGTGCAAAGTCGTCGTAGCTGATCGGTTCTTTCTGAGGCTTCACAGCCGGGGCTGTCTTTTGTTCGTTGGCTTTGCGGGTTTCGAGCAGTTTGTTCACCTGAGCCTCAATGGCTGCGTCTTCAATTTTTTCGAAGAGGTAGCCCGGTTCGCCCAGCACATGTCCGGCAGGCAACAGCTCTGCGGCTTCAGCGTCCTGCCATTTGCTGAGTTTAAGGCGGATCATGCCCGACAACTTTTGTGCACTGAAAGGCAGGAAAGGTTCGCTGAGCAGCATCAGACCGGCCACCACCTGCAGCGATACGTAAAGTATGGTCTGCACCCTTCCGGCATCTGTTTTGATGAGTTTCCAGGGTTCGTTGTCGGTGAGGTATTTGTTGCCGGCCCGTGCCAGGTTCATCAGCTCGTTGAGCGCTTCGCGGAAACGGTAGTTCTCTATGCTTTGGCCAATGTTTGCGGCGGTGTTTCGTATGGCAGCAAGCAGCTCCTTATCCGTGTCGCTGAGGGCCTGGGGCTGGGGCACGGTGCCGCCGAAATATTTTTGGGTGAGCACCAGTGTGCGGTTCACAAAATTGCCGTAGATGGCCAGCAGCTCGCTGTTGTTGCGTGCCTGAAAGTCTTTCCAGGTAAAATCGCTGTCTTTGGTTTCGGGCGCATTGGCGGTGAGCACGTAGCGCAGCACATCCTGCTTTCCCGGAAAGTCGTTCAGGTATTCGTGCAGCCATACGGCCCAGTTGCGCGAGGTGGAGATCTTGTCGTTTTCGAGGTTCAGAAATTCGTTGGCCGGCACATTGTCGGGCAGGATGAAACTGCCCTCGCTGCGAAGCATGAAAGGGAAAATGATGCAGTGAAACACGATATTGTCCTTGCCGATGAAATGCACCAGCTTGGTGTCGTCGTTTTTCCACCAGGGCTCCCAGTCTTTGCCCTGTGTCTGTGCCCATTCGCGGGTGGCCGAGATGTAGCCGATAGGTGCGTCGAACCACACATACAATACTTTGCCTTCGGTGCCGGGCAAAGGCACTTTCACACCCCAGTCGAGGTCGCGGGTTACCGCCCTGGGCTGCAAACCCTGGTCGATCCACGATTTGCACTGGCCGTACACATTTGTTTTCCAGTCGTCTTTGTGGCCCTCCAGTATCCATTCGCGCAGCCAGGGTTCGGCCTTGTCGAGGGGCAGATACCAGTGTTTTGTTTCTTTGAGCACAGGCGCATTGCCACTCAGGGCCGAGCGCGGATTGATGAGATCGAGCGGACTGAGCGAGGTGCCGCAGCGCTCGCACTGGTCACCGTAGGCCTTCTCGAAACTGCAATGTGGACAGGTGCCGGTGATATAACGGTCGGCCAGAAACTGCCCTGCTTCCTCATCGAAATACTGCTGCGACGACTGCTCGATAAACACCCCTTTTTCGTAAAGCCTGCTGAAAAAATCGGCGGCCGTCTGGTGGTGGATTGGGGCCGAAGTGCGCGAATATACATCGAACGAAATACCGAATTCTTCAAACGACGCTTTGATGATGTTGTGGTATTTGTCCACTACTTCCTGCGGGCTCACACCTTGCTGGCGTGCTTTGATGGTGATGGGCACCCCGTGCTCGTCGCTGCCGCCGATAAAAAGCACTTCTTCGCCTTTGAGCCTGAGGTAACGCACGTAGATGTCGGCCGGCACATACACCCCGGCCAGGTGCCCGATGTGGATGGGACCATTGGCGTAGGGCAGGGCCGAAGTCACGGTGTAGCGCCGGAATTGTTTACTTTTGGTTTCCATTCTGCAAAGAATGAGGTTATTGGAAAATTTTTGCAAAGGTAGAGAATAGCCTCCAATGATATTGCCACCCCCGCTCCAAAAGGGCGATACTGTTGCCCTGGTTTCGCCGGCACGGTTCGTTGCACCGGCCGAAGTGTCGCATTTTATCCGTTTTGCTTCCGATTCCGGCTGGAAAGTCAGAACCGACGAGGTATGTTTTGCCCGTCATCATCAGTTTGGCGGAACTGATGCACAGCGTGCCCGGCATTTGCAGGCAATGATAGACGACCCAACGGTGAAGGCCGTTTTTTGCACACGCGGAGGTTATGGCAGCCTGCGCATTGTGGACGAAATAGACTTCGGGATTTTGTACGAGCGGCCAAAATGGCTGGTGGGTTTTTCGGATATCACTGTGTTTCATGCCAGGCTTCAGGCATTGGGTCTGGCAAGCCTGCATGCCCCCATGCCGTTCAATTTCGGACCCGACGATGCACCTGCATTCCACCTGCTTCGGCAGTTTCTCGAACACAAGCCGCAAGGCACAGCCATACCGGTCCACGAGCTTAACCGTTGCGGAACTGCCGAAGGCATACTTGCGGGAGGCAATCTTTCGATACTTTATGCCCTGAAAGGCTCGCGCACTTTGCCCGACCCTGAAGGAACAATCCTGTTCATCGAGGACGTGGACGAATACCTTTACCACATTGACCGCATGGTGCTTTCGCTGAAGCGTGCCGGCCTGCTGGCCCCACTGGCCGGCCTGGTGGTTGGCGCATTTACAGATATGAAAGACAACCACATACCCTTTGGCTGCACAGCCGAAGAAATCATCCGCCAGCACACCGATGCCTACCATTATCCCGTTTGCTTTGGCTTTCCGGCCGGACATATCAGTCAGCAACAGCCCCTTTTGCTGGGTGCCAAAGTCCGGCTTTCGGTAAACCTCGATGGGGCCACATTGAATTATGCTGGCTTGGACTAACCTGAATTTTTTTATAGCTTTGTGGCAAGGAAGACTTTTCATTTTGTAACAACCAAACTCCCCATTTTCTTTACTCATGGCCGAACACAACGACCTCGGCAAAACCGGGGAAGAAATGGCCCTCAAACATCTTAGGGCGATGGATTACGAAATTCTGGAGACCAATTGGCGTTTCGGACGCGACGAAATCGACATCATCGCCCGCGACAAGGATACCCTGGTGATCATCGAGGTGAAAACCAGGGCCACAAACTGGTATGGTGAGCCCGAATTTGCCGTCAACAAAGCCAAACAGCGTATCCTTATCCGGGCTGCCGAAGCCTACATCATGAAGCACGACCTGAACCTCGACACCCGCTTCGACATCATCTCGGTCATCATCAGCCCACAGGGCAAAACCGTACATCATATCGAAGATGCTTTCTATCCCACTTTGTAAATCAATCAGATGCAATCAATCCAATCCTAAGTTATGACACAGACCATTCTGGGCGCCGGTGGTCCCATCGGAACCTCCCTGGCCATTCACCTGACCTCTTTCACCGGAAACATCCGGCTTGTGGGCCGCAATCCCCGCAAGGTTAACCCCACCGATATGCTCCACCGGGCCGACCTGACCAATGCGGCCGAAGCCAGAATGGCTGTCGAGGGCAGCAGCATCTGCTACCTCACCGTCGGGCTGGAATACAAAACAAGCGTGTGGCAGAAATATTGGCCGGTGCTCATCCGCAATGTGGCCGAGGCTTGCATGATGCACAAGTGTAAACTGGTGTTTTTCGACAACGTGTATGCCCTCGATCCGGCTCATTTCGGGCAGATAACCGAGCAAACCCCCATCAAACCCTCAAGCAAAAAGGGTGAGGTGAGGGCTTTTGTGGATATGTACATCCAAGGCCTGGTGGACAAAGGCAAGCTTGATGCCATGATTGTGCGCTCACCCGATTTTTTTGGTCCCATGAAACAAACGAGCATGCTCATGATCATGGTGTACGACAACCTGGCCAAAGGCAAGGCAGCCCAGTGGATCTGCAATGCCGATATGCCCCACAACATGGGCTATGCGCCTGAACTTGCACAGGCCACAGCCTTGCTTGGCAATACCCCCGAAGCATACAACCAGATATGGAACCTGCCCACCCACAGCCATTGCCCCACCGGTCGCGAATGGACAGCCCTGATTGCCGGCTTGCTCAACAAACCGGCCAGGGTGAATACCTTACCTGCTCCGATGATGCGTATGCTGGGCGTGTTTGTGCCCGTGCTCAGGGAATTGTACGACGTGAGGGCGCAGTGGGACAGACCCTATTTTTTTGATAGCAGCAAGTACAATAAGTATTTCAAAACCAGTCCGATAACACACTAGGAAGCGTTGAAACTTACCGTCGACGCCCTCACCAGGCCATTGATATGACGATGTTCCGATTGCTGGCCATCTGCAGCCTGGCCATTGGCATCCTGATGTTGCCGGCCTGCCGCAGGTCGGAAGAAAAAGTGGACCTGTTTGTGCGTGGCGCAGATGTGTCGTTTCTGCCTGATATTGAAGCCTCAGGATATGTGCTCCGCAACAGTGCCGGCAAAGCCGAGGATCCGCTTGCGACACTGCAAAAAGCCGGTGTGAACACCATAAGAATCAGGGTCTGGAATCATCAGGCACATCCGGTTTCGTCGCCGCAGGTGGTGGCCGGTCGGGCTGAACGCTGCCGGCAACTTGAGCTGCGCGTCATGCTAAGCCTGCACTACTCCGATACCTGGGCCGACCCGGGAAACCAGCAAAAACCAGCCGCCTGGCAGGGCATACCATTCGATGCGCTTCGCGACAGTGTGTACGATTTTACCTATCGCATCACAAAAACGATCCGGCCCGAATACATCCAGGTGGGCAACGAAATCAACGGCGGGTTTTTGTGGCCCGATGGTTCATCGGCTAACCACCAGGCATTTGTGCAATTGCTCCAGGCCGGAGTTTCGGCGGTCAGGGCAGCAAACCCGGGAAGCAGGATAATCCTGCATTATGCCGGCATCGACGGAGCGCCGGAGTTCTTTGGTCGCCTCAGCGAAATCAGTTACGACCTGGCCGGATTGAGCTATTATCCCTATTGGCATGGCACCAGCCTCGAAACCTTGAGCCAGACCATCCGCCAGCTTAAAGCCCAAACCGGCCGCGAAGTGATTGTGGCCGAAACGGCCTATCCTTTCAGCCTGCAATGGAACGACAATACGCACAACGTGATTGGCCAGCCCGAGCAGCTTCTGCCCGGATATCCGGCCACACCTCAGGGCCAGCGCGACTTTGTCTGCCGGATCAGGCAGCTTGCCGAGGAGGCAGGAGCCACAGGCTTTTGCTACTGGGGTGCAGAATGGGTGAGCTACAAAGGCCCCGCAGCAACCAATGGTTCGAGCTGGGAAAACCAGGCCTTGTGGGACTTTGAGGGCAAAGCCCTGCCTGCCATGGATTGCTTCAGGAAATAGGAACAACAGGCGCACTGATCGGGCGAAATAATTTTTCCCAAGCCTGCATGAAAATGATCGGCTTCTGCGGCTTTATTTACCCAGATTGATCTGGGCAGGCACCGAAAGGTGGCCCTGCACCATCTTCCACTGTCCGTCCTCGTTTTTGGTGAGCACTCCGGTAAAACGGATGCCGTCGAAGTTCATGGCCTTATCCTCATACATGAAGCTGTAATTCATCCGCTGCGAAAACCAGGCCGTCCTGCCGTCATTGCTTAGCCGTATAAACTGATCTTTTACAGCAATATAAGTGTCGTTGATCAGCCCGAATTGTTTGCGGTAGGCATTCCGGATGCTGTGCCAGCCCATCAGTCGTTCGTCGCTGTCGGTGCCCAGCAACATGGCGCTGTCGCCACTTTCCCAAATATTTTCTATGGCTTTGAAGTCCTGATTTTCGATGGCTATCATATACTTTTCGAGGACATTCTCCACTTTTTCGCGCTCGCGATCCAGGTCGGTCTGCCCGGGGCTTTCGTCAGGCCGTCCGCCGCTGCACGATCCGCAAATGGCAGCAATAAAAACCAGCAACAGGGTGTAAATGTTTTTCATGGCAAAATGGTTTCTGATTCAGTGCCTTAAGATACAAAAACCTGATGGGCTAAAGCAAGGGCATGCCAATTTTTAACTGTTCCGGCCCGGAAACCACTCATCAATGCCGGCAAAAAGGCTGTTTTTCAAACATTTTGGGATTTTTAGCTTTCCTAATTCCAAATTCTTCCGTAAAATTGCACCTTCAAACCAGTAAGTCGAAAAGCCTCCTGTACACAATGAAAATATTTGATATAAAGAGAGTTAGGATTTATCTGTTTGTTCTTTTTGCCTCATTGTTTTCATCCGCTCCGCATGCCTATGCAGGAGGAGGACACGGAGAGGAGGGCTTCAATGCCGGCGAGATGATCATCTCGCACATTGTGGACGCCTACGAATGGCACATCCTCTCGATAGGGCATACCCATGTGAGCATCCCCTTGCCGGTGATATTGTACGACGAAGGCCAGTGGCACATTTTCAGCAGCGCAAAGTTTCATCACGGCACCGAGAGCTACAAAGGCTACGAACTTGCCACCGAGGGCGCACTCAAAGGAAAGATTGTCCGCCGTGCTGCCGATGGTTCATACATCCGTCCCCTTGATTTTTCGATCACCAAGAACGTGCTCGGCCTGTTCATCGCTTCTGCGCTCGTTATCCTTATCTTCCTCTATGTGGCCCGCATGTACAGGAAAACGCGCAGGCATGCACCCCGCGGATTTCAGGCCATTCTCGAACCCCTCATCATCTTTATCCGCGACGAAGTGATCAAAGCTTCCATTGGCGAGAAACATTACGAAAGATTTGCACCTTACCTGCTCACCCTGTTCTTTTTCATCTTTTTCAACAATCTGATGGGGCTCATTCCCATTTTTCCCTTTGGGGCCAACCTGACAGGCAACCTGGCGGTGACAGGCATACTTGCCCTGTTCACTTTTCTTACCATCATTATCCGGGCCAACAAAAACTACTGGGCGCACATTTTCAACACCCCTGGTGTGCCATGGTGGCTCAAGTTTCCGCTTCCACTCATGCCCATCATCGAGTTGGTGGGGATGTTCATCAAGCCGTTTGTGCTCATGGTGCGTCTCTTTGCCAACATCACTGCCGGTCACATCATCATTCTTGGTTTTATCAGCCTCATTTTTGTATTCGGCCAGACCAACGTATTTGCCGGCTACGGTATCTCCGTGCTTTCGGTGGTGCTGGCCATCTTTATGAATTTTGTCGAATTGCTGGTGGCATTCATCCAGGCCTTCGTGTTCACCTTGTTGTCGGCCATGTATATCGGTTCGGCGGTTGAGGAGCATCACCACGAAGACCATGCCCATGCCGCAGAACATCATTAAAGAAACTTTTTTATAACCCTTAATACCAATCTATCATGCAGTTATTAAGCATCTTACTCGAAGCAGCAACGGATCTTGCCCCTATTGCCAAGGCAGCCGCAGCCATCGCAGCCAGCATTGCCGTTATTGGTGCCGGAATGGGCATCAGCCAGATCGGCCGTGGTTCGGTTGAGTCGATTGCCCGTCAGCCCGAAGCAGCAGGCGACATCCGTTCGAGCATGATCGTAACAGCCGCATTCATCGAAGGTGTAGCGTTCTTCGCCATCGTAGTGTGTCTGCTTATCGTATTCATGTAAAAACCAATGGTTTCCGGCGATCAACGGTTGGTTGAGGCCGGAACCCTTTTTTTGAATTATTCTGTTAGCACATAATACAAGCCAACATTAACTGAATTATGGAACTTGTTAACCCGGGAATCGGACTGGTATTCTGGATGTTGCTCGCATTCGGCGTGGTACTATTTGTGCTTCGCAAATTTGCATGGCCGGCCATCATGCAGGCACTCAAAGAGCGTGAGATGCACATCGAAGAAGCCCTGCGCGCTGCGGATATTGCCCGCGAAGAGATGAAAAAACTCAAGCTCGACAACGAGGAGTTGCTGCGGCAGGCCAAAGAAGAACGCGACCAGCTGCTGGCCGATGCCAAAAAAGTGCGCGACAAACTGCTCGACGAAGCCCGTCAGCGGGGCAACGAAGAGGCCGAACGCATTGTGGCCTCGGCACGCGAACGCATGGAAAACGAGCGCATGGCCGCCATCACCGAGATGAAAAACCAGATTGCCGAGATCTCCATCGAAGTGGCCGAACGCATCCTGCGCGAAAAAATCCAAACCCCCAAAGACCATCAGTCGTTCATCGAAAAGGTGCTCAGCGAAAAGCAACACCTGTCGTAACCTACAACCCCGCACCAGGCCATGAAATCAGGCATACTGCACAAACGCTACGCCCAGGCGCTTTACGACATCGCCCTTGAGCAAAACCAGCTCGAAAGGGTGTATCAGGATGTGAAGCTCATCAATCAGGTGATGGACGAAAACCACCACGAGCTCAGAATTCCGATGATCAATCCGACCATCACACCGGCTAAAAAACGGCGCATCTTCCGCGATATCTTCGGACAGCACATCCATCCCATCACCCTCACCTATTTCGATATCCTTTTCCGCAAAGGACGCGAAAAGGAAATCCCCGGCATTGCCGCCCGCTTCGATGAAGTGTATCTGGAACACCACAACCAGGTGAAAGCAATGCTAACCACTGCCATACCTGTTGACGAAGGCACCAAACAAAAAATTGCAGCACTTGCCGCTCAAAAAACCCACAAATCCGTAATCATCGAAGAACATATTGATCCCGCCATCATCGGCGGATTCAAAATCCGCATCGAGGACTACCTTTACGATGGCAGTGTGGACACGATGCTTAAACGGCTCAGGGCAAAATTCAGGAAAAACCTATACATCAGGGAATATTAAAACAAGACAAAGCTAAACATATGGGAATCATTAAACCCGCTGAAGTTACCGCTATACTTCGTAAAGAATTATCCGGATTCGAAACTGCTGCCCAGCTCGAGGAAGTGGGCACCGTGCTCCAGGTGGGCGACGGTATTGCACGTGTGTATGGCATGGGAAATGCCGAATCGGGCGAACTGGTCATGTTCGAGAAGACTGGCATGATGGGCATTGTGCTCAACCTCGAAGAAGACAATGTGGGTGTAGTACTGCTTGGTTCAGGCACCGGCCTCAACGAAGGCGACGTGGTGAAACGCACCGGCCGTATTGCTTCCATCAAAGTGGGCGAAGGTATGCTCGGACGCGTTATCAATACACTCGGGCAGCCCATAGATGGTAAAGGCGAGATAACAGGCGAAACCTACGAAATGCCCCTCGAGCGCAAAGCCCCCGGCGTAATATTCCGCCAGCCGGTGAACGAACCCCTGCAAACCGGTATCAAGGCCATCGACGCCATGATTCCCATTGGGCGCGGACAGCGCGAGCTCATCATCGGCGACCGCCAGACAGGAAAAACCGCCATTGCCATCGACACCATCATCAACCAGCGTGAGTATTACGAACGTGGCGAACCTGTGTATTGCATCTATGTGGCTGTGGGCCAGAAGGGCAGCACAGTAGCCAATATCCAGAAGACCCTCGAGGACAAAGGCGCCATGCCTTACACTGTGATCGTTTCGGCCACGGCTTCCGATCCGGCCGCCATGCAGTTTTATGCGCCTTTTGCCGGCGCCGCTATTGGCGAGTTTTTCCGCGACACAGGCCGCCCGGCGCTCGTCATCTACGACGACCTCAGCAAGCAGGCCGTGGCCTACCGCGAAGTGTCGCTGCTGCTGCGCCGCCCGCCCGGACGTGAAGCCTATCCAGGCGACGTATTCTACCTGCACTCGCGCCTGCTCGAACGCGCCGCAAAAATCATCAACTCCGACGAGATTGCCCGCAATATGAACGACCTGCCCGAAAGCATCAGGCCAATGGTTAAAGGCGGCGGATCGCTCACAGCACTGCCGGTCATCGAAACCCAGGCCGGCGACGTTTCTGCATATATCCCTACCAACGTAATTTCGATTACCGACGGCCAGATCTTCCTCGAAACCAACCTGTTCAACTCAGGCATCCGCCCGGCCATCAACGTGGGTATCTCGGTTTCGCGTGTGGGGGGTAATGCACAGATCAAATCAATGAAAAAAGTTGCCGGCACCCTCAAACTCGACCAGGCACAATACCGCGAACTCGAAGCCTTCAGTAAATTCAGCTCCGACCTTGATGCTGCCACTACCGCCGTGCTCGAAAAGGGCAAACGCAACCTCGAAATCCTCAAACAACCCCAATACAGCCCAATGAAGGTGGAACACCAGATTGCTATCATCTTCTGCGGCACCAATAACCTGCTTCGCCGGGTGCCTGTGAATGCCATCAGTGCCTTCCAGGATGAGTTTCTGCACTATCTCGACGACAACCATGCCGATGTGCTCAGCCAGCTCAAGGCAGGCAAATACACCGACGAAATAGTGAATACCCTCACCGAAGCAGCCAAAAAAATAGCAGCACGTTACGAAAAATAATCCTCACCCATGCCCAGTCTGAAGGAAGTCAGGACGCGCATCGAATCGGTCAACAGCACCAAGCAGATCACCAGTGCCATGAAGATGGTGGCTGCTGCCAAGCTGCGCAAATCGCAGCAAGCTATTGGCACCATGCGTCCGTATGCCACCAAGCTCAAGGAGATGATGCAGCAAATTGTGGGCGGCCTGCCTGCAGGATTCACGCTGCCCCAGGCCGAACAGCGCGAAGGCGGCAAGGTGCTCGTCATACCCGTTACCTCCAACAGGGGGCTGTGCGGTACCTTCAATACCAATGTCATCCGCACTGCTGCAAAACTCATATCCGACGAGCTAAGCGCACACCAGCAGAACAACCAGCTCGAACTGATGTGTATCGGACGAAAAGGCGACGAGTTTTTCAAAAACCGCAAATACCCTGTAACGGCTACACACAACAACCTGCTCGACAAGCTGAATTATGAATCAGTTGCAGCTTTGGCTGATCACCTCATGGAGAGCTTTCTCAATGGAACCTACGACAAAATTGTGTTCGTGTACAGTCAGTTCAAAAGTGCCAGCAGCCAGATGGTCGTCGTTGAGCAGTTTCTGCCCATCCAGCTCCCGGTAGTGGACGAAAGTAAACAAAAAGCTACCATCGAATATTTGTTCGAACCGGATGGTGCCCAGATTTTGAATGAGCTGGTGCCCAAGACCTTGCGTACGCAGGTGTTCAAAGTGATACTCGACAGCCTGGCCTCGGAAAACGGCGCCCGCATGATTGCCATGCACAAAGCCACCGACAATGCCACCGAAATGCTTCGTCACCTCAAGCTTAGCTACAACAAGGCCCGCCAGGCTGCCATCACCAAGGAAATTCTGGAAATTGTGGCTGGCGCCAATGCGCTGAAATAAATTTTAACACAAATTTCATTAGCAGCCGACAACCTATCACATCTGTGTTTGTTGAAAGTCTGAAATCAAAAAACACAAAGCTATGATCAAGAAAACCATCGAAACTGCCCTCAATGAACAGGTAAAGCGCGAAGAATTCTCTTCCAGGCTATACCTTGCCATGGCCAGCTGGTGCGAAGCCAACGGCTATCCGGGCGCAGCCGCATTCCTGTATCGTCAGAGCGACGAAGAGCGCATGCATCAGCTTAAGATCGTGCATTACATTAACGACCGCGGCGGTTATGCTACCCTTATGCCGCTTCCTGCTCCAGAGGTGGGTTACCACAGCCTGAAAGAGGTGTTCGAACAGGTGATGGAGCACGAGCGTTATATCACCAGCTCCATCAACGATATTTACGAAGTAACCCTCAACGAAAAAGACTACACCACCGGAAATTTCCTGCAGTGGTACATCAACGAACAGATTGAAGAGGAAAGCACCATGTCGAAAATCCTCGACAAAATTAAGCTCGTGGGCGACGATAAAGCCGGTATGTTCCACATCGATAAAGAACTCGAAGCCCTTTCGGCTGCGCCTGTGAGCGGTGGCACAGAGGCCGAATAAACCTTCTCCACAATAGAGCTAAACAAAGAGGCTGTCGCAATGCATGAGACAGCCTCTTTGTTGTTTTAACAATGATCGGATTTTGCCGCGCTATTGCCCCCTGCTACAAATCGATACAATCGTGCGGTAGCGGAGTAAAGCTTTTTAATAATCGTTTTCCATGCGTTCCATGTGAGTTGGCCTATCAAGGCACCTTCGATTTGCCGGATTGTTGCGAACCCTGTTGCCGCGCGACAAAACGTGCGGCAACAGGGTCAAAAGTTTATGGGCAAACCACCGATTCATTGTAGTCTGCCACTGTAATGGTATAATACAAGGTGTATGTAACTGGTTTGCCGTATTCCATTAATACAGGATCATAATTATCATAACGCGAAACATTAAAGATCTTATCGTTATTATTCTTTGAGTAATGGATACATCTACCGTCTGTAAACCTTAGCACAACCGAGTCTCCGCTCGGGAAGATTGATATGGTCTCCGATCTTGAGGTGTGAGTCTCGATACTGCTATTGTTTGGAATATAATAGTTTCTATTTAGGACATCATCGGAATTGTAAACCTCTATATTCAAATCTTGCCCGGAACTATTGCGATAAACATAAGTTATTGTTTTTACTGCACTAACATGTTTCCCGCAGGAATAAGCCAAAACACTAATTCCAATGAGCAAAAAGAGCATCCAAATTGTTTTCTGTTGCATTGTTGTAAAGGTTTTTAATGTTATCACGCCATGCGTTCCATGTAAGTTGGCCTAATAGGGCATCCTCGATTTGCCTGATGGTGTAGCCGGTTACCTGATCGTATCCTTCAATCCCGTCTATCATATCTTGAACTACTCCTGTGTAAATTGGCACAGATCCACCATTTACAGGATCATAACTTGGATAATTACCCATGCTATTTGGCGGGTAAACCATACCGGTCAGAACCCATTGCACCCCTCTGGCCCACGATTCGGAAACTTTGAGGTCGCCGGTGCAGCAATTAATCCAGCAATCGCTGTCGTATTGACAATTGTAAGTAGCAGGGTCCATTTTCCAATGGCTGGCATTGGCAATTTCATGAATAGTCGTGCCATAAATTTCCATTGAGGAGTTTTGCGGGTTATAAATTTTTATGGCACTACCCAACCCCAGAAACCTGCATGATGCACAGTGGGTGCCATTGCTGGAGTTTGTTTCATACACCGCCCTTAGCTTGAGTTGTGTGTTCCAGAAGCTGTTTTGAGGAGGCCGTCGCAATCCCTGGATGTCTTGGTAGTAATAATGGTGGGTAGCCCGGAAAATAGTGGCCCAGAATTTTTCTTTTCCTGAGCCCATATCTAAACTCCACTGCCCCTTTTTCTTTGGGCCATTGATGTTTGCCGTGCTTAGCCACCCATCGCGAATTTCAAAATCGTACCGCTCAAATTGCAGGCTATAATTGGCTTCCCGGTCAAAAGTGCCATCGCAGATATAATAGCCGTTTTCGTTGGTGGTTCCTTTATAGGTTGTAAACCACCTTCTGGCCCTAACTTCGAGGCCAACAATCGGAACAAAGGTATTGAGTGTGTCATCCCAAACCCGCATGGTTCCGGATGGTGTCCATGGGCCTGATTTGGCCGTTTTATCATCGCCGAGGTTATCAGTAATTCGTAAAGCCTCATACACAAGTTTTTCAACCGGCACCGGCAATTCCTCTTTCACCTCCTCGCTTGATTCAGGAATAAAAAGTTCTGCCAGTATTTCGAATGCCACATCAGGAAACGCATAGTCAACAGGCACAGAAGTGTATTGGTAGGTGGGCTGACCAATCGGCACTTCAGGATCCTGGTAAGTAAGCGAGCCTTCTTCGATCTCCACATCAAGCGGATATTGATACAGGTATATAGATGTATCGTTTTTGAGCAACGACAGTTCGTCGTCATCGTATGGGATAAACTTCACATAGTAGTGCGATGGAGTGATTTCATAAGCACCCTGGCCGTCTAAAAGGTTGTTGAGCGCTTCCTGCATATTTTCAACCGTGTAGGGGTTCTTAAGTTGTTTCTGATAGACGGATTTTGTTTTTGTTTCGTTGCTTTGGGTTTGCCGGACACTTGTGATTTCTTTGTCGCAGCTCTGAAAGATGAACAGCGTAACAATAATAGCTATACAAAATATGTGATTGTTATGGTTTCTTTTCATGGTAATTTGATTTATAAGTGATAATATGGTAGTTTCATAACTGTAAGGCCGCTCCTGAGCAAAGCGGCCCACCTCAGTCGAACTTATTCTTTCCCAGCCAGAAGATATGCTTAGTGTTGCTAGATGGCACATATTGCGTACAAAACAGCTGGATAAAGGCGTTTTCATGACCATAGCTTATGTCCTGACCCTGCTGCCCATGCAGCAAATGCTTGCTTTTTGCGGGGGGGGGGACACAAACCGCCCGCTTTCGGCGCGGGCGTGCGGTTCACAAAGCAAAGAAGGCGCAGCCTTGAACTTAAGAGTATATTCTTTTATACCACACGATGCAATCGTGCGGTAGCGGGGGGCCAATATGTGCCTTTTTGCTGCGGGCATTGTTTCTTTTTTACATCTATTAGTACCACTCAATGCCAAAATCGCATCAAAAATTTTGGACTTTTTTTCAACATTTTTTCAATGTGCTGAAAAACAGGACAATACAACGTGGTTTTTACAGCAGCAAAAACGGATTCGGGCAGTACAGCAGGGGGGTGGGGGGTGTTCTATTCGTTACCACACGGTGGAATCGTGCGGTAGCGGGGAGCATCTTTTCATTGCTTTTTACTTTTTTTCAAACTTACCGTAAAAAGTAATCCTAGATAATTCCCGGACAGATCATAATACCCTCTGGTATCAGGCGATGTAAAGAGGTGTGCAAATTGATACTCTCCGGAAATTGTATTCTGAAAGTTCATTACATAGATCAGGTTTGCATTGAGAAGAACTTTCTCTAAAGCATAAGAGAACCCTGTGCCAATTACAAAACTACCCTGAAATGAGTTCTCAGGACTTTTTAGCTTTAATCCAAATATTTCTCTGTAGTCAGAAAGCTCTTCATTTGAAATTGATACAACAAGGTCAGAACTTCCATTAGGGAAATACATTGCTTTAAAACCCGTTATAAATGATGTAAAGGTTTTTTTTCCTGTTTGTAAATTTAAATGTAAAAACAATGGAAATGAGAAAGTATAAAGAGCATATGATCTGTAACTGTCTATTAGATCCTCCTGATATTCAGAATAAAGATCTTCTTTTAATATTTTGAAGGTTACAGAGTATATTGGTTCTTTTGCAACAAGCAACCCCGTTTGAAATGACCACTTCCTGTCAGGATAGAAATCATACAACACTCCTGTATTAAAGCCCCACATAGATTTATTTTCAAAAGTAAGATTACCATACCGGGGAGTAAGTTCAGCCTTGTTATATAATACCGGTCCGGCAACAAAACTCCATTTTGAAAACTTAGAGAGTTCATAATAAACTATTTGCTCCTGCGCAAAAGTTGTTTTCAGGAAAGCATTGCTGAGCAGAAGGCCCAGCAATGCGATTTTTAAGATCCTTACCATGTCAGAACATTTTGATTAGAATAACTGGCATATTCAAAATAACCAATAATTGATACATTCTTTTCAGCCCTGTATTGTGGAAAGGCACCCCATGAAGAGCAGTTCTTTTCTATGCTTTTTGCTTTTTTATATTTCATGCCTGACCAACATTGAAAAGCAACATTATTACAATCCACATCCCTGAAAGAGCATTGGACACCTACTCCTAAATCCATTTTGTATTTTTCCCAGCTGCTTCCCTGCTTCTTATAAGAAGTGATTTCGGCACAACCAACACCTTTCCATGGATAACTGTGGAAATGTACATGTTTGATAACCTTACGGTCTGTTGCATAATAATCCGGATAATCTCTCCCTTTCTAATTGGTACATTCGCCTTTACCGCCTCCATCAAATTCAATATTGGTGGTTACGGTTGGTTCGCTGTAAGCGGTTTCATCTCCTTCATTAATCCTGATCAGTGTTGCAACATCAAGATTTCTGATTTCAACAAAACCTCTATCAGTTAATTTAATGATTTTATCCCCGATTTTTACTTCTCCGTTGCCGTTCAATAAAGTCATTTCAACAAGGCTGAATGGATACTTCTTTTTGGGATAAGTTTCAATGTTGAGTTCATCGTTGTTGAGCCATAACTCCTCGGCAGCAACGTAAACTTGTCTCAAAGTTAAAGGGATGTTGTAATAATTCTCAAAATTAATCAATGGTTGATGGTCAACAAAACCAACTTCATCCTCTTTTGCATTTAAAGCATCATCACTTAAACTACTCCATGCCGCTAAAAAGGCATTTTCATGTTGTTCCATCTGAGCCTCAAGAGAGGCAATTGTTGCTTCATAATGCTCAACACTGCTAAATTCAAGTAAGGTTACACCAGTCTTACTACCAGCTGTTAATGTTATGAGCTTGATTTCTCCATGATTGTCAGCAGATCTTTCTGCAAACTTCTCTTTGGAGCAACTTGCCATAAAAATGGCGATCACGATCAAACAAACTAAATTTCTCATTTTAATTATTGTTTTATTGGTGATTTTAAAAAATAAACTGACTTTAGGTTTAGCCGCTTCGGTTTGATGTAAGCGGCCCACCTTAGTCGAACTTATTCTTTCCCAGCCAGAAGATATGCTTAGTGTTGCAAGATGGCACATTTTGCGTACAAAACAGCTGGATAAAGGCGTTTTCATGACCATAGCTTATGTCCTGACCTTGCTGTCCATGCAGCAAATGCTTGCTTTTTGCGGGGGGGGGGGGACACAAACCGCCCGCTTTCGGCGCGGGCGTGCGGTTCACAAAGCAAAGAAGGCGCAGCCTTGAACTTAAGAGTATATTCTTTTATACCACACGATGCAATCGTGCGGTAGCGGGGGGCCAATATGTGCCTTTTTGCTGCGGGCATTGTTTCTTTTTTACATCTATTAGTACCACTCAATGCCAAAATCGCATCAAAAATTTTGGACTTTTTTTCAACATTTTTTCAATGTGCTGAAAAACAGGACAATACAACGTGGTTTTTACAGCAGCAAAAACGGATTCGGGCAGTACAGCAGGGGGGTGGGGGGTGTTCTATTCGTTACCACACGATACAATCGTGCGGAATCCGGCGAATTAAGCCGGGCGGCGGTACAACCGCCGCCCGAAGCTGGGACTTTATATCTGAAAACAACAATCTATAATTGTGAAGACTTCTGCTTGGAATCATTTTCTGATACACTTTCTTTTTGGAATATCCTGCGCAAGATCACTATACCGCTCAGGAAAGTCATGCCAAATATAACAGACCATAAAACAACCATTAACGTAAGTTCATAACTAATTGATAAGCAGATGAATACGACATTTATTGGAAGTGATATAAATACCCCTGTAAGTCCTGTTTTCAAACCTATCAATGGTTGAGTTTTTCTTGTCATTATTTGTCATATTGATTTAACAATCAAATGATAAACTTATTAATCCAGGCGGCCAACCAAAACAGAACAGGCTGCATTCCTGAAAATGAGTCCACCATTATCGTGCCTGCAATTGCGATTACACAATCTGGATATTTCACAATACACACCCTGGCCAGCTACATTTATTCTTTGATAAGCTTTGTGGTTTCGATGCTGCCATCATCAAAGCGGGTACGCAGCAGGTAGAGGCCGTTCGGGAGCTTCGACAGCTCGTAAATCGCCCCATTGTTAAGCATTGACAGTTCAATTTTGCCCATCAGTTGCCCCTTTTGGTTGTAGAGCTCCATACTGCTGAGGCGCGAGGCATCGTTGACCACAATACGCGGGCTGCCACGAAAAGGATTGGGATAAACCTGCACACGTGCATTTACCAGCGGGTTTTGGGGCAGAGCCACCACCACGTGTTGGTTTTCGATGGCACCCATATCAATGCGGCCACCGAAAATACGCGGATTGCCCAAAAGGTCGGTGGCGGGCAAGCCAAGCCCTGTGGTATCGGGTGTGCCGGCATTCACGCAGGGCGAGTTATCCATCAGCGACCAATCGGCCAGGGAGCCATCGTAGCCCAGCCCCGAGCCCTGTGTGGGATTCACAAACAGGGGCGGCCCGGCAGTATTGCCCTCGCCATAGTAATAAACAGGAGGATCGGCAATGCAGGAATAGGAAAGGTTAACGAATTGGGAATTAACTGTCCAAATCTGAAAAGGTTCTCCAAAGCTTGATGTGTTGCCTTGAATAATATTATTACGCATGGTTAAATGCGGGCTTTCATAGAAGATACCTGGAGTTCCTGGTGTATAATAATTATTGTTGACTACAGTATTGTTAAGATACCTTGAGATGCCATATCCATGACCGTTAAATAAACCAGTGGCCAGGTTGTTTGCAATAAGGTTGTTAACCACCGAAACCTTATAGGCAGTTTCATACAATGCCCCATTTACACTTATGTTGTTAAAAAATTTGTTGCTGATAATTGTTCCCGTGGTACCCATATGAGCACAAAATCCTCCACCTCTTCCTGATCCCATTGGCCCCCAAATAGTCTCAGTAACATTCATAGCTATATTGTGTTGAAAAAGATTGCCCTCTATCCAAAAGCTGGATTGTTCTGCTGAAACTGCACCTCCGCTATCATAGGTACTGTTTCGCCTGAAGATGTTATCGGTAAGTACAAACTTTTGCATATTTTTTACATAAATAGCGCCTCCATAATAGTTGGCATGGTTTCTTTCGAAGAGCGATTTTGAAATAACCAGGCTTTTGTAGCCATTGGCATACACAGCGCCACCTTTGTTGTCCTCGCCTCCAAGAAACCAAAAAGCACCCGGAACAACAGCCTTGCCATATTTGAAGCTGCAATAGCTTAAGACTGAAGTATCGGTTTGGTTCTGCAGAAAGCGCAAACCACCCCATCCGCCACTCAGGGTGGTTGTGTCGGCAAACATAGTGGTGTCGCTCACGGTGAAAAGTATCCTGTTTGCAGGCGTGCCAATGGCCATGAGTTTACCATAAACATCAATGCTGTAATTGCCTTGAAATTCGACTACAACCCCCGCCTGTATGCTTAAAGTAAGGCCTGCCGGCACAACCATGTTTTGGTGAATTTTAACCGTATCGGCCACCCAAACAGTGTCGGTTTGCAGGGTAAACTGCCCTTGACCATGCGCATTTGAAGCGCCCAGAGCAAGGATTAATAAAAGTGTGTTAAAAATCTTTTTCATAGGATAAAGGTCAATAGTAATCATATATTTAATAAAAAGTAGCTGAGGCTGTCTCGAGGTTCACCGTTTGACGCTGCTGAGTACGCTGTGTAATTTAACTGTTAAGCTTCTGCCAAATGGCCATAGCCTCGGGGGTATATTGCTGGATGTGGCTTTGTTTTTCCTGAACCGGATGGTCTTTTTTGCACGATAGCGCAAGCACCATAACAATAAGCATTGTTGGTATGAAAAGTTTTTTTATCATGTTAAATAACTGGTTAAAGTTCATAATTTATTTTGGATTCTCACCCTGTTGTTCGACTTTGAGTGGCTACGATATGGATGGCCCGGAGCTTGCATATCCAGGCCCACCTCAGTCGAACTTATTCTTGCCCAGCCAAAAAATGTGTTTTGTGGTATAATAGGGCAAATATTGCGTACAAAACAGCTGTGTAAAAGCGTTTCCATGACCATAGCCTATGGCCTGACCCTGCTGCCCATGCAGCAAATGCTTGCTTTTTGCGGGGGGGCACTATGTGCCTTTTTGCTTCGGGCATTGTTCCTTTTTTACGCCTATTAGTACCACTCAATGCCAAAATCGCATCAAAAATTTTGGACTTTTTTTCAACATTTTTTCAATGTGCTGAAAAACAGGACAATACAACGTGGTTTTTACAGCAGCAAAAACGGATTCGGGCAGTACAGCAGGGGGGTGGGGGTGTTTTATTCGTTACTGCACGGTGGAATCGTGCGGTAGCGGGGCGTTAGCGGGGGGCTGAAAAGAAAAAGCCCCCTGAGCTGGAGGCTTTATCGATATCTGAACTGTAGTCCGATTGCCGGTAAGTTGATGTGTCAGTCGGCCAGAACGATGATTTTGTTTTTTTTCACTTCGAGCACACCACCTTTGATTTCGAAATATTCGGTTGATTTATCGGTGGTTGTAATAATTTTCACCCGGCCCTTACCTAAGGCGGCAATCATGGGAGCATGGTTGTGCAGGATTTCGAACAGGCCATCGGGTCCTGGCAGCTGCACCAATTGTACCTCGCCTGAAAAGATTGTGGTTTCGGGGGTGATGATTTCCAGTTTCATGCGTGGGTGGTTGTTGGTTATGCTTTGCTTTCGGCCAACAGTTTTTTACCCTTTTCGATGGCTTCTTCAATGGTTCCTACCAGGTTGAAGGCAGCTTCGGGGTATTCGTCCACTTCGCCGTCCATGATCATGTTGAAACCTTTAATGGTATCGTCAATTGAGACCACACAGCCGGGGATACCCGTAAACTGTTCGGCCACATGGAAGGGCTGCGAGAGGAAGCGCTGCACACGTCGCGCACGGTGCACAATGAGTTTGTCCTCTTCCGAAAGCTCATCCATACCCAGGATGGCGATGATGTCCTGCAGTTCTTTGTAGCGTTGCAGGATATTTTTCACGCGCTGGGCGGTTTTGTAGTGTGCTTCGCCCACAATGTCGGGGGTGAGGATGCGCGAGGTGGAGTCGAGGGGGTCAACAGCGGGGTAAATTCCCAGCTCGGCTATCTTACGGTTGAGTACGGTGGTTGCATCAAGGTGCGAGAATGTGGTGGCCGGGGCGGGGTCGGTGAGGTCGTCGGCAGGCACGTAAACTGCCTGAACCGAGGTAATGGATCCGCGTTTGGTGGAGGTGATGCGTTCCTGCATGATTCCCATTTCGGTGGCCAGGGTGGGCTGATAACCTACGGCCGAAGGCATGCGGCCAAGCAATGCCGAAACTTCGGAGCCTGCCTGAGTAAAACGGAAAATGTTATCGATAAAGAACAGGATGTCGCGTCCGTCGGCTTCGTCTTCGCCATCACGGAAATATTCGGCCATGGTAAGTCCGCTCAGGGCTACACGGGCACGTGCTCCCGGGGGTTCGTTCATCTGTCCGAAAACCAGCGTGGCCTGCGATTCTTTGAGTTGATTGTAGTCCACCTTGCTCAGGTCCCAGCTGCCGGCTTCCATGCTGTGTAAAAACTCAGGGCCGTATTTGATTACACCCGACTCAATCATCTCGCGCAGGAGGTCGTTGCCTTCGCGCGTACGCTCACCCACACCGGCAAATACCGACATACCTGAATAGGTCTTGGCAATGTTGTTGATCAGCTCCATGATGATCACCGTTTTGCCTACACCTGCACCGCCAAACAGTCCAACCTTGCCACCTTTGGCGTAAGGCTCAATCAGGTCGATGACTTTAATGCCGGTATAGAGCACTTCGGTTTGTGTGCTGAGATTTTCGAATTTTGGCGGCTTGCGGTGTATGCTGTTGCGTTTTTTTGCCTGCACGGGTTTCAGCCCGTCGATGGGTTCGCCAATCACATTGAACAACCTGCCTTTTACATCTTCGCTGGCAGGCATCGAAATTGGTGCACCAAGGGCCCTTACTTCCATGTTGCGACGCAAACCATCGGTCGAGTCCATGGCAATGGCGCGCACGGTGTTTTCTCCAATATCCTGCTGCACTTCGAGGATGAGTTTTTCGCCATTGTCGCGCGTCACCTCTAATGCTTCGTAAAGATTTGGAAGTGTTGCGCCATGGTCAAAGCTTACGTCCACCACGGGACCAATGATCTGCGAGATGCGTCCTTTTTGTTGTGTGTTCATCGAAATAGCCTGGTCATTTTGTAAGCTGCAAAAGTAGTTAATTGGCTCGGAATAAAAAAACAGCTCAACAAGCCTTGTGGCTATAATTCAGCCTGTTGTTAAATATTTTTTACAATCCCCGCAGAAATTTGCGTTCAAAGAGGAGCAGCCAAAGCACACCCGTAGTGATGGAAGCATCGGCGATATTGAATACCGGCCGGAAAAAAATGAAATAATCATCCGGTCCGAACAAAAAGCCGGGCATCCAGGAAGGCGCTTGTGCTTTTTGAATCATGATGATTGGAAAATAGAACATATCCACCACATGTCCGTGCAGAAAGCCGGCATACCCACCGCCCTCGGGCAGAAATGTGGCAACGGTGTGCCAGGTGCTTTCGCTGAAAATGAGGCCATAAAAGCAGCTGTCGATGATGTTGCCCAGGGCGCCTGCCAGGATGAGCGAGATGCCCAGAACAGGACCAAAAGGGGTTTGTTTCTGGGTGAGGCGCCATAAATAATATCCAATGGCGAAGGCAGCAGCAATGCGAAACAGGCTGAGAATCAGCTTGCCCCACTCGCCGGCAAACTGCAGCCCGAAAGCCATACCCGGATTTTCGGTAAAGTGAAGCACAAACCAGTTGCCCAGCACGGGAATCTCCTCGCCCATGGTCATATTGAGCTTGATGTAGAACTTCAGGGCCTGGTCGGCAAGCAGCACCAGCAAGATGATGAAGAGAGGTTTTTTCATTTTCGGGAATCAACACATTACATTAAACCCCGGCCAGGGTCTGACCGGGGAGTTGCGGTTTCTTTTCAGATATAATATTTTCACTTGTTGCCTTGCTGAAGTTTGGCTTCGATGCTCAGGGTAGCGTGTGGCACGATGCGGAGGCGTTCTTTGGCAATGAGTTTACCTGTGGCCCGGCAGATGCCATAGGTTTTGTTTTCGATGCGGATAAGTGCGTTCTCGAGGTTCTGGATAAATTTTTGCTGACGTGCAGCCAGGCGTCCGTTTTCCTCTTTCGAGAGCACCTGATATCCTTCCTCGAGCACTTTGAAGGTAGGCGAAGTGTCGTTGGTGCCGTTTTCGCCATCGGCACTCAGGGCTTCGGTAAGCAATTTAAGGTCGGCCCGGGCTTTTTCGAGCTTTTTCAGTATGATTTCCTTGAATTCTTCCAGTTCCTCGTCCGAGTAGCGGGTTTTGTTTACCTCGGCCTGCTCGATTTTTTCCTTCTCTTTCATAGCGGTAAGTGTTAGTGTCCAATCTAAACTGTATCTCCGGGTTCAACGCGTGAAACCGGTATAAATATAATGCATTTTTGTCATCGGCACGCGGTTTCGGCCGAATCTCAGCCGATTTTCTGCACATGGATACGGGCGCTGACCTCGTCGGTAAGTTCCGTATCGAACACCTCATCGCCTGCCAGGCCCGTTTCCCAGCGAATTTCCGACAGGGTTTCGGTGCTGATGTATGTTGCACACTCCTTGACAGCTTCCGACAGCTCCTCACTGCCGTCCACTTTCAGGATGATGTGGTCGGTTACGTCGAATCCGCGGTCTTTGCGAAGGTTTTGCACCCTGTTGACCAGTTCGCGGGCCAGTCCTTCGCGGTAAAGCTCGGGGCTGATGCCCATATCGAGGGCCACGGTAAGGCCGTCGGCAGTGGCCACCGTCCAGCCAGGGATATCTTCGGTGATGATGTCCACATCTTCCAGTCCTACCTCAACTTCCTGTTCTCCAACATGCAGGTGCAGCCTGCCCTGTTGTTCAAGCCTGCGGATGTCGTATTGCGACAGGCCGGTGAGCAGCACGGCAATGTCTTTCATCAGTTTGCCGTAGCGTGGCCCCAGTGTTTTGAAGTTGGGTTTGACGCGTTTGATGAGCACGCTGTTGTCGCCTTCCAGGTAGATCACCTCTTTCACATTGACTTCGGAAAGGATGAGGTTTTCGACGGCCTGCAGTTGTGCCTTCATCTTTGCATCGGCCACCGGAATCATGATGGATTGCAGGGGCTGGCGCACCCTGATGTTGGCTTTTTTGCGCAGCGAGAGAATCATCGACGAGAAGTGTTGTGCCATAGCCATGCGTTCTTCCAGGTCGGTGTCGATGAGGGTTTCGTTGGCTTGAGGGAAGTCGGTCAGGTGCACCGAGATGGCTGCATTGCGTTGCGAAACCTGGTTGAGGTCGCGGTAGAGCTGCTCGGAGAAGAATGGCGCTATGGGGGCAGCCAGCATGGCGATGGTTTCCAGACAGGTGTAAAGGGTTTGATAAGCCGAAATCTTATCGGTGGTGTATTGTCCTTTCCAGAACCGGCGGCGCGAGAGGCGCACATACCAGTTGCTCAGGTTTTCGTCCACAAAGTCCTGAATGGCACGTCCGGCACGGGTGGGTTCGTATTGGGCATAGGCTTCGTCCACAGTTTTTATCAGGGTGTTGAGCGACGACAGGATCCATCGGTCAATTTCGGGGCGCTCATCGTGTGGCACTTCGGCTTCGGCATAACGGAAGCCGTCGATGTTGGCATAGAGCGCAAAAAATGCATAGGTATTGTAAAGGGTGCCGAAGAATTTGCGCCTCACTTCGTCCACGCCACCCAGGTCGAATTTGAGGTTGTCCCAGGGCTGGGAGTTGGTGATCATGTACCACCTGGTGGCATCGGGGCCGTATTTTTCGATGGTTTCGAAGGGGTCGATGGCATTGCCCAGTCGTTTGGACATTTTATTGCCGTTTTTGTCGAGCACCAATCCGTTGGAGACCACAGTCCGGAAGGCAACCGAGTCGAACAGCATGACGGCAATGGCGTGCAGGGTGAAAAACCAGCCGCGTGTCTGGTCAACACCTTCGGCGATGAAGTCGGCGGGGAAGTACCTGTCGAATTGTTCGGCAGCTTCGAAGGGGTAGTGGAACTGGGCATAGGGCATGGCACCCGAGTCGAACCACACGTCGATGAGGTCGGGTTCGCGATACATGGGTTTGCCCGATGGTGAGCACAGCACCACTCTGTCCACATAAGGCCGGTGCAGATCGAACAGGTTATAGTTTTCGCTGCTGTTGTCGCCTTCGGCAAAAGCGGCCAGCGGGTTACTTTCCATAAAGCCGGCAGCCACGGCCTGGTCAATGGCTTTTTTGAGTTCGGCCACCGAGCCGATGCAGCGTTGTTCGGTTTTGTCTTCAGTCATCCAGATGGGCAGGGGCACACCCCAGAAGCGCGAGCGCGAGAGGTTCCAGTCCACCAGGTTTTCGAGCCAGTTGCCGAAACGGCCTTCACCTGTGGCTTTGGGTTTCCAGTTGATGGTGGCATTGAGCTCGAGCATGCGCTGGCGAAATGCCGTGGTGCGGATAAACCAGCTGTCGAGGGGGTAGTAGAGCACGGGTTTGTCGGTGCGCCAGCAATGGGGATAGCTGTGCACATATTTTTCGATGCGGAAGGCTTTGCCATCTTTTTTGAGCATGACCGAGAGGTCCACGTCGAGGGTGGGTGCATCAGGTGCGAGTTCGGGGTCGTATTCGTTTTTTACAAACCTGCCGGCAAACTCGCTGTAAGCCTGTGTGTTGACTTGGTTTCTGACAAAGTCTGCGTCCAGGTCTTCAATGGGGTAAAACCTGCCCCGGAGGTCAACCATGGGTCGTTTTTGTCCGTCGCGGTCGATGAGAAGCAGGGGTACAATTCCCGAAGCCTTGGCCACCCTGTCGTCGTCGGCGCCAAAGGTGGGGGCAATGTGCACGATGCCAGTACCATCGGCAGTGGTCACAAAGTCGCCGGCGATCACCCTGAAGGCGTCGCCCATGGGCTTCACCCAGGGGATAAGTTGCTTGTAGCGCAGCCCTTCGAGCCACAATCCATTGAAGGTGTGCAGGATGCGGTAGGGTAACTTTTTGTCGCCGGGTTTGTATGACTCGAAGTCGGCCTCAGCCATTCTGTCGTCAAAGTAATTGCCAGCCAGGTCTTTGGCCAGGATTACCCGAATGGGTTGTCCGGTGTAGGGGTTATAGGTCTTGACCAGCACGTATTCGATGTCCGGTCCAACGGCCAGGGCGGTGTTCGAGGGCAGGGTCCAGGGTGTGGTGGTCCAGGCCAGGATATACAGTGGCAAGCCGGCATCTGGCAGGCTGTTCAGGCGCTCATGGGGTTCGAGCTCAAACTGAGCGGTCACCGAGGTGTCTTTTACATCGCGGTAGCAGCCTGGCTGGTTGAGCTCGTGTGTGCTCAGTCCGGTGCCGGCAGCAGGGGAGTAAGGCTGAATGGTATAGCCCTTGTAGAGCAGTCCTTTTTCGAAAAGTTTCGAAAGGAGGTACCAGACGCTTTCGATGTATTTGTTGTCGAAGGTGATGTAAGGGTTTTCCAGATCCACCCAGTAGCCCATCATGCGGGTGAGCTCGTCCCAGAGGTCTTTATATTTCATCACCTCCGAGCGGCAGGCTTTGTTGTAGTCTTCGACGCTGATGGTTTTGCCGATGTCTTCCTTGGTGATGCCCAGGCTTTTTTCGACGCCGATTTCGACGGGAAGGCCGTGGGTATCCCATCCGGCTTTGCGCTCAACGAGCCTGCCTTTCTGGGTTTGATAGCGGCAAAAGATGTCTTTGATGGCGCGGGCCATCACGTGGTGAATGCCGGGTACGCCATTGGCCGAGGGCGGGCCTTCGTAAAAGACGAAGGGTTTGCCATCTTTTCTGTTTTCCAGCGTCTTACGGAAGATGTCGTTCTGTTCCCACCAGGCCCGTATTTCTTTGCCTGTGGCATTCAGGTCGAGTTGTTTGTATTCTCTGTATTTCAGCGTCATAGGCTGCATGTTTTTTCGGGCTGCGAATCCGGAAAATTGGCTGCAAAGGTATGAAAAAAGGCAGTTTAAGGCAGTTGGCCTGTATGCGCTGTGTTAACGGATGCGCTTGAGCATGCTGATTTCGGCGGGCGTAAGAAAACGCCAGTGACCCCGGCTGAGTTTGAGTTTGGTAAGTCCGGCAAACATGGGCCGGTCGAGTTTGACCACTTCATAACCCAGGTGTTCGAAGAGCCTCCTCACCACCCGGTTGCGTCCCGAGTGCAGTTCGATGCCTACCTGTTTATGTGTTTCATCTTCAGCCACATAGTCCACTGCATCCACTTCCACTTTTCCGTCCTCAAGCTCCACGCCTTCGGCAATTTTACGCAGGTCGGCACGGGTGAGGGGTTTGTCGAGCCACACGTGGTAGAGTTTTCTGGCGCCATGCGAGGGATGGGTGAGTGCTTTGGCGAGCTCTCCATCGTTGGTAAGCAGCAACAGGCCTGTGGTGTTGCGGTCGAGCCTTCCCACCGGATAGATGCGTTCTTCGCAGGCGCCGGCCACCAGCTCCATCACGGTTTTGCGCTCGTAGGGGTCGTCGGAGGTGGTGATGTAGCCTTTGGGTTTGTTGAGCAGCACATAGCGCAGTTTTTCGCGGCGCAACACCTGGCCTTCGAACTCAACTTTGTCGTGTATGCTGACGCGCGAACCCAATTCGGTTACTACCTTGTCGTTCACCTTGACCACACCGGCCTGGATGTATTTGTCGGCTTCGCGGCGCGAGCAGATGCCAGCATCGGCCAGGTATTTGTTGAGCCGGATGATGGTTTGCTTGTCTTTGCGCTCGAGGCCTTCGGTCAGCGGCTTGTTTTTTGCCGGACGGCCTTTCGGCCGCGCGTTTCGCTCGCCCCCTGCATACCTGTTGTCGCGCTTTTGGGCATATGAAGGTCCGTCGGCTCTTTCAGGCTTTGCACTTCGCTTATAGCTTTTCTGGTCTTCAGCTGCATTGTCGCGTGCTGCACGATCCCTACCATAACCGGTAGCAGGCCTGCCACCGCGGGATTCCGGCCTGTGTTCGTCCGGCTGGCCCGGTTTTGGTGCATATCTGCCCGTCCGATGCGACTCCCCGCGCTTGCCCGCAGCAGGTTCGTCACCCGTCGAACGATACTTTTTCTGACGATAGTCTCCTGCAGCTTTGGGTGCCCCTGATTCGTATTGCCTGCTGCTATCCTTCCGGTTGCCCTGGCGTGACTGCACCGACTTCCCTGGCCGCGACGACTTGATTTCAGATAATTTGGCCTCGCCCGGAATGCGTGGTCTTTTCTCGCCCGGCAGGCGGTCAGATTTTTGTTTTGCGCTCATTTTCAGCTTTTTTGAGCCGGCAAAGATACGAATTATACCGGCTCGTGTGGCGAAACGACCTGCATGATCCGGCCATTGGCAAAAATTTCTCTTTGCGTCGAAACTTAAACTCTGGTTTAAAGCCCGGGGCTGGCCCGAAAATTATGGTTCACCGCATTGAAAAACACGCCCGCAAACTTGCATCCGCCCCGCGAAATGCGTAATTTTATTTTGCAAATCCAAACAACAGGGCCATGCAGCGGGCTGTGTGGCCGGACGACTTTAAAAATCAATCAAAGCTTATGAACGAGAATCATCCGCAAACAACCGTGAACGAACAAAAGGAACAGTTTGTTGTGATTCGCAACCTCAGCTACAGCCGGGCTTTGCTGCTTAAGATGCGGCTCGAGATGGAAGGGGTGCAGAGCTATATCACACACATCTATCAGCCCGAGGTGGGGGTTGACCTGAACATTCCCGAAGCTGATGCGCAGTTGGCGTACGAGTTGCTTGATGAGCTTCGTGAGGCTACGGGCATCCAGAAAGAGGCCATTGTGCGCAAGATGCGGGGCCTGAGGCGCATCCTGGTTCCGGTTGATTTTTCGGAGCTGAGCGTCAAGGCAGCCCATTATGCCCTCGACCTTGCCCGTACGCTTAAAGCCGAGGTGATGTTGCTCAATGCCTGGTTCAACGCCGCCAACCAGGGTTTTGTGTTCAACGAAATGTATGCCTACCAGCTCAATGTGGAAGAGCTGCTGCGCGAGCAGGAACAACAGGCACAGGCGCAGATTGAAGACCTGGCCACCGAACTGCGCAAACGCATACGCGACGAAAAGATGCGTGGGGTAAAGGTGGATTACGACCTGGTCAGGGGAGGGCCAATCGAAAGCATCCTTGACTATATAGCAGAATATCAACCTGGTACAGTAGTTATGGGAACGCATGGCACCAGGCGTGAGGGCCTGGCTCTGCTGGGAAGCACTACGGCCCGGCTCATCGAGAAATGCCCGGTGCCGGTGCTGGCGGTGCCCTGGGGATACGATACCTCCAATTTCAGCGCACCACGCAACGTGGCTTACCTGACACGTTTCGACGAAAACGACCTGCAGGCCATCCACCGGCTTGTGGCTTTTGCACGTCCTTTTAAAGTTAAGATTTATTGTGTTCACCTCCATCCCGACGATAGCCTTGCGCTCGACAGCCTGAGGATGAAAAAGCTGCGCGATTATTTTGCTGAGGCCATCACGGATGTGGAAATTGAATGCGGACTCATCGAAAGTGCCGATGCGCTCGAAGGTTTGAAGCAATTTGTCATGGAAAAGCAGATCGATGTGCTGGCCTTGATTTCGCGCAAGCGCAACCTCATTGAGCAGCTGCTCAGGCCAAGTCTTACGCGCAAGCTGTTGTTTTCGGCCGACGTGCCGCTGTTGGTATTCCGCGAAACCGAGAATGCTTCCTGGATTGCCTCAAAGGGCTGAGCCACGGCACCTGTGGCGAAACTCCAGACCTAACCAGCCGCTAACGAAAAGCAGGGCAATGCCCACAGGCAGCCAGAGCCAGCCTTCAAAATACTGCGACATCACCACCAGCAAGGCAGCATAAACCAAAGGGGCACCGAAAGCCAGGGCGGCCACACGAATGGATGAAGTCCAGTGCGGATCTTTCACTATGGCATTGACAATCATCCTGATCATCCAGATGGCCGGCAGATGCGGCAGGAGCATGAGCGCCGAGAGCGGGCAAAAGAGCGGACGCAACGACTGCTTCCGGGCTTTTTTCTCTCCCAGGCTGCCTTTCTGCCACTTTTCCAGGAAACGCTGGTCGCCCGCCAGTCTTTCGGGCAGCGATGTTTCGCGGCCCTGGCGGTTGAGCATGTCCTCACGCCTTGCTTCATATTCGCCCATTGGCTGAATATCCACCATCAGGTGGGCAATGCCCTTGCGCACCTCTTCCATCAGGCCGGAATAGGCTTTGCCGGGATCGGACTGATACAGCCCGTAATATTCATAAGCATCGATGGGCGCACCAAAACTGATCAGCAGGTCGGACCACGAAGCAAAGATATTTTCGTATTGCAATCCCACGGGCACAATCAATGGTTTGCAAGTGCCGCCCGATTTTTCAATGGTGTCGAACACGATGCGTGCCAGTCCTTTCTGCAGGGGCCGGAGCGACCAGCGTCCGTCGTGGTTGCCTTCGGGGAAGATCAGGATGCATTGGTTTTGTTGCAACAAACGGCTGCATGTTTCGAGGGTCTCGTCGTTGCGTTTCATGGCCGCCATGCCGTCGCGGAAGCGATAGATGGGGATCATCTGCAGCTTGTTGAGCCAATAGCGGGCCACCGGGCTGGCAAATACACTTGCACGTGTAAGAAACCATGGGTTGCGCCGGCTTGAGGCGGCAACCACTATGGCATCCATGAACGCGTTCTGGTGGTTAACGGCAAAAATCAGTGGGCCGCCGGCGGGCACATGCTCCAGGCCCTGAATCACAAAACGGCGGTAATATATCCGGAAGACGAAAGGCAGATACAGTTTCAGAAATCGGTACAGCAATCCCGGTTGCATGGCAAAATCCTTGGTGCAATCGGGACGAAGGTAGTAAATAAACCAGCGGGGGCAATACTCATGCCTCAGAGGCAGGCAAACTCAGGGTAAAGGTGGTTCCTTTGCCTGTTTCACTCTCAACGCTCAGCCCGGCATTGTTGCGCAATGCCAGATCGTGACACAGGATGAGCCCCAAACCCGAGCTGGACTCACCTTCGGTGCCTTTGCGCGAAACCTTGGCATCGAGCCTGAACAGTTGTTCAACCATCTGGGCAGACATGCCGATACCAGTATCGCTTACGGCAACATCCACTTTTTTCTCGATTGTCCCGACCATGTGTATCCTGATCCTGCCACCACGGGGGGTGAATTTGATGGCATTGCTCAGCAGGTTGCGCATGATGGTGACAATCATCTGCCGGTCGGCAAATACCATCAGCCCCTGAGGCAATTCGTTTTCTACCTGAAGTTGTTTCTGGGCAGCGGCAGCCGAAAGCACCTTGAGCGCATCGGCCACTGCCAGGTGGATGTCGAAACTTTCGGGATTTGGTTGCAGGCTGCCAAGCTGCATCTGCGACCATTGCAGCAGGTTTTCGAGCAGGGTGTTGAGCTCGCGTGCCGAGTCGGCCATGGTTTTGATAAAGAGACCGGCCTCGTCGGGATTCATATGCTGAATGTTTTGATGCAATACCTCGGTCACAGCCAGGAATCCTGCAATGGGCGCGCGCAGGTCGTGTGCAATGATGGAGAAAAAACGGTCTTTTTCAGCGTTAATTCTGGTAAGCCGGACTGCATCCTGGCTGATGGTCTGGTTTTTTTGTTCGAGTTCGGCATACAGGCGGTTGAGCTCCTCGTTTTGCTTTTTGAGCAGCTTTCGGTTTGCCATCAGTTCGAGATGCGTGCGTATGCGCATCTGCAGCTCTTCGCTGCGAAATGGTTTGGTGATGTAATCAACCGCACCCAATCGGAAGCCTTGCACGAGGTCGGCAATTTCGTTCTTTGCAGTGAGGAATATCACCGGAATTTCGCGCCATTCAGGGTTGTTGTGAATCTTCTCAATCACATCGTATCCGCTCATGCCTGGCATCATGACGTCGAGCAAAATAAGGTCGGGTTGTTTGAGTGCCAGATATTTCAGGGCGTTCTCACCCGAATTCACCACAACTACTTTATGTCCGCACTGGCTGAGCAGGGCCGAAATGAGCTGAAGATTGCGCGGATTGTCGTCAACCGCTAAGATTACAGTCTGTTCGTTATTTTCGTTTGTCATCCGGTCAGTGGTTTGATTGTTCAGTCATCATGGCGATTTCGCCGGCAATGATACCCAGCAGTTTGTCGAACTGCCCGAAATCGAAGCTTTCGAGCGCCTGTTTCAGTTGTTCCGAGCGTTCCACCATATGACTTATGTTGTATTGCCTTGCATAAAAAGCAAGGTCGCGTACAAATTGTTCGGCAGCATCAGGTTCAATAAAGGTGCGCAGCTCCTCCAGCAATGGGTGAAGCGCTTCGTAGAATGCTTTCAGGAATAGGCCGACCTGACCAGCCTCGAGGTCAGGCAATGCCACATCGCTTGCCATTACTGGTTCGCTGAGTGTGCGGTACGGAAGGAATTTTTTCAGCACCCGCACAATCTCGTTGCGGGTGACAGGCTTGCGCACATACCCGTCGAACAGTTCTCTGATTTTGTCTTCGTCGTGTTTCATCGACGAGGCCGTGAAAGCAATCACCGGGATGTGGGCTGTGGCCGGGTCTTTTTTCAGGGCTTCGGTGGCTTCGTAACCATTCATTTCGGGCATTCGAAGGTCCATGAGCACCAGTTGTGGCTTGTACTGATGGCAAATTTCGACACCCTGTTTGCCATTGACAGCCTGCAGCAGGTCGATGTGGTAATTTTCGAGGTATTTCTTCACCAGCTCGCGGTTGTAGTCCACATCGTCCACCAGCAGCACAAGGGCATGATCGAACTCCACATTTTCTTCCGACCAATCGTGCTGGTCTGCAGCCAGTTCGGCAAATTCCGTTTCTTCGAGGCCTTTCAATTCAACCGTAAATGTGCTGCCCCGGCCTTGCTCGCTTTTCACACTGATTTTGCCTCCAAGCAGTTGCATCAGTTTTTGCGAAATGGCCAGCCCAAGGCCGGTGCCTCCGAATTTGCGTGTCACATCGCTTTCCACCTGGTAGAACGACTGGAAGATATGTTCCAGTTTTTCGGGTGGAATGCCGATGCCGGTATCGCGCACTTTGATTTCTACATCATAAAAGCTGCCCTCGTTTGTCCGTGTAGCATTCAGGCTTATCATCACCCCGCCCTCCAGGGTAAACTTAACCGCATTGCCGATGATGTTGAACAGCACCTGCCGGATGCGCACTTCATCGGTGAGCAGGGCTTTCGGGAATTCGGCCGGTTTTTCGATATGGAGGTAAATATTTTTCTCGGCCACTTTGGGCTGGAAAAGCTGGACAATTTCATCGGTGAGCCGGAGCAGATCCACGGGTTCTTCGATGATGTGCATCTGTCCCGATTCGATTTTCGACAGGTCGAGAATGTCATTGATCAGCGCCAGCAGGGTGCGCCCGCTGGTGAGGATGGCATCGATGTATTGTTTTTCTTTCGGGCTGTTGATGCTGTTGCTCAGTATCTCGCTGAAACCCAGGATGGCATTCATTGGGGTGCGGATCTCGTGGCTCATGGTGGCCAGAAATTCCGATTTGGCTTTGTTGGCTTCTTCGGCTTCCTTTCGGGCTGCCACGATGCTGCGTTCGAAATGTGCCCTGTTGATGGTTCCGGCAATAATTTCGCCTGCCAGACGGAGGAGGTTGATGTGCTCGACCGACCATTCCCTTTGCCGCTTCACCGAGTCGAAACCTATGAAACCGTAAAGCCGCTCACCATAATACAGAGGGAGCGCCAACAGGGAGATAATTCCCTGTGGTTCAAGGATTTCTTTTTCCACATGGTATTCAGGCGCAATTTCGCTCACCAGGGGGATATACACATACTCGTTGCGGGAGAACTTTTCTTTCCAGCGTGGTACGGCTTCAAAGGGGACGCCCTGGAGGTTGTCAATTTCGGGGCTGGTGCCGGGGCTGCACCATTCGTAGGTGTTGTTGACCACATCTGCAACGGGGTCATATTCAAAGATGTACACCCGATCGACTTCGGCGTATTCGCCCAGGCGGCTCAAGGTGATATTTACAGCCTGATCAACTTCTTCGAGGCGGGCTTGCACCAGCAAGGTCGAAAAGTTGATGATCAGGTCGTGGAGCTGGTTGAGCGAAGCAAGTTTTTCGCGGCTTTTTTCCAACTCGAGTATTTGGTCGCCTGCCAGGGTGGCAAAGCCGGAACCTTCAATCTGCCCTTCATGTGCGCTTAGGTGTTTGCCCGAAATCGCAATCCACTGCTTTCGGCCCGAAACATCAATCAGGAAGTTGCAACTCCATTGTTCGCCTGCACCGGCAGTGGCCAGGGATTGTTTCAATTTGTTGGTTTGTTCTGGGTTCAGAAAGGCAAAGACCTGATTTGCAGCTTCATTGGTCTGGCCTGGTGCAAGCAGGGGGACAAGGCCTTCGTTGAGGCTGGAGAATGTTGCTACACCATCGGATGATGAATAGCTGTAGGCAAAGATGGTTGCCGGCAGGCTGCGCAGGATGTCCGATTCGATGGGGTTCAGCTGAAACTTCATATTGAGATTCTTTTGATTACAACAATGAGCCCGAGGTGTAACGCCTGATCATCACATCGAGTTCTTCGGGGGTAAAGGGTTTGGAGATATATTCGTCGCAACCGGCTTCGAAGCAGGCATGCCGGTCTTCGCTGGCGGCATAGGCCGTCACGGCTACAATCGGCAGGTCTGGCCTCAGGGCTTTGATGCGCCGGGTAGCTTCGAGGCCATCCATCACCGGCATTTTGATGTCCATGAAAACCAGGTTGATGTCCGGATGTTGCTGCACCAGTTCGAGGGCTTCCTGTCCGTTGCCGGCAAAGTGAAGTACGAAATCTTTGTTCCGGAACACGCGTTTCAGATAGAGCACATTCAAGGCTTCATCTTCGGCAATCAGGATGTTGGGTTTGGCCAGGCTGGTTTCGGGCTTGCTTGCCCGGGCTGAGAGGTTTGCATTGTCCGGATTCAGGTCGGGGACAATAAGGCGGAATGTGGTTCCCATTCCGGGTTTTGATTCCACTTCCACTGTGCCGCCCAGGAGGTCGATAAATCCCTTTACGATGGTCAGGCCCAGACCGCTGCCTTCGAACGAACGGGTAGTCGAGACATCCTCCTGCATGAATGGTTCCCAGATGCGTGGCAATGCTTCCTCTGATATCCCTTTGCCGGTGTCGGTAACCTCGAGCACGATTTTGCCCCCGCCCAGTGTGGCTCCGAAAACAACCTGGCCTTTGCGCGTGTATTTGATGGCATTGCCGACCACTTCATCCAACATTCGCTTAACCATGTTCTGGTCGCTGATCACCGCCACATTGCCTGGTTCGGGCTTGATGATGAATTTCAGGCCTTTGGTACGGGCATCATACTGGTATTTGCGGTACACTTCCTGAAGCACATCGCCCAGCACGAAATGTTCGTGGTGCACCACTACATTGCCCGACATTATCAGGGAGGCGTCCATGATGTCGTTGATGGTATCGGTGAGCCTGGAAACGCTGGAGTTGAGTGCATTCACAAACTCCTGTTTTTCCTCGGAGCTCAGGCTGTCATCGGTCAGAAATTGAGCAAAGCCCACGATGCCGTTCAGCGGGGTGCGCACCTCGTGCGACACATTGTTCAGGAAAGCAGTTTTGAGCCTGTCGCTGGCCAGGGCACGTTCGCGCTCGATGTCGAGTTCGCGGTTTTTCTGCAGAATTTCTTCGTTTTGCTGCTTGAGTTTTTCGTTGAGCAAAAGCAGTTGTTCGTTTTGCTTTTGCAACATGAGTTTGTTTTGGTGCAGGGTGTTTTCTGTTTTTTGCCGGATGTTGAGGTTGGTGAGCAGTTCGGCAAAGATGCGCAGTACCGAAAGTTCGGAGTCAGTAAAGTGTCTCTCCGATTTCACCGCGTCGAAGCCCACATAGCCCATACAGTTTTCCCCATCCATCAGCGGAATGGTAATGAGCGATTTGATGCCCTGGGGTTCAAGTATCTTGCGCAGGTTGTCTTCCGGATCGAGGTCGTCGACACGCGGCACATAGGTCATCTGGCCGCTTTTGTGCGAATCAACCCAGTCGGGCAGCAAACTGTTTGGAAGGTCTTTGAGGTTATCAATTTCGGGCGTGGTACCTTCGGAACACCATTCATAGGTGTTGGTCATGGTATCGGCTTGCCAGTCGTAATCGAAGATATACACCCTGTCCACCTGGGCAAATTGCCCGATTTCGGCCAGTGCCCTGTTGATTTCCGATTCTATTTCTGTCACCGGCAGGTTGATGAAACGTGTGGCCAGCTGGGTGAGCACCCTGAGCAGTTCGTTGTTGTGGATGATTTCTTTTTCGAGGTTGTAAAGCAGGGTGGTATCGCGCACCACCGAAACAACCCAATCCTCGCCCATGGGAGACAGACGGGCCTGAAGGTGCCGCAGGTTGTTGTTAACCATATACTCGAACTGAATTTCGACTGTTTCCTGCTTCTGGAGGCATTGTCGGATGGCCAGCAAAATGTTCTTTGCTGTGTCGGGTTCGAATACCTCGCTGAGTTCCTGACCGATTTTTGGGTGATATTTTGTGTTGGGATAGAGTTTTTTGTTGATGAAAAGGTCGAGGTATTTTCCGTTGCGGTCGTGGATGAAAATCATGTCGGGCATGGAGGCCAGGATGGCTTGCAGGCGTTCGGAGGTTTCGACAAGTTTTTGTTCGGTTTGTTTCTGATGGGTGATGTCGGTGAGTACACCCAGGGTGCCGGTGAGCTGTCTGTCGGCCGAAAAGAGTGGCGAAGCCGATATTGACAGATAGCGCATGCTGCCATCGCGGTGGTGTATGCAGGCTTCGTAGCGGTCGATATTGTCGCGTTCGCGCTCGGAGGTCTTTTTTCTAAATAGCTCGAAAGTTTCGTCCGAAACAAACTCCGCCATCGACTTACCGATGAACTCTTCGCGTTCGTATCCGAACATCTGCGCGAGTGTATCGTTGGCAAATACCACCCGCTCCTCCAGATCGAAAATTCCGATGCCCGCATTGGCGTTTTCGGCCACAGCGCGGTAGCGCGATTCGCTTTCGAAGAGCGCCTGCATGGCTTTGTTCTGGGCAGTGGTGTCGATGATGGTCAGTTGCAAGAGGTCGCGGCCCACAAGTGAGATATTGAATGCATAAATGCGGGCATCCCACACCTCACCTCCCAGGCGCCTGAAGTGACATTCGACCGAGGTGGACTGGTTTTCGATGAGTTTCTGCAGTTTTGTTTCCTGTTCTTTTCTCAAATTCTCATCCTTGGGCAGCAGATCACTGACCACTTTGCCTTCAAGCGCTTCCCGGTCTGTTGCGCCAAAGGCTTCAATGGCTGCTTTGTTGAGGTCGTAAATGGTGAGCCCGGGCAACTCCACCACCAATACCGGCACGGGGGAATCGTAGAACAATGTCCTGATGTAGGCCTCGCTTTCCACAAGCGCGAGTTCCGACATGCGTTGCTCGGTGATGTCGGAAAACCACGCGCCGATGAGGTACTGGTTGTCAAACTCGATGGGAAACATCAGGGTCGAAACCAGGCGGATGTTGTTGTCGGGCCGCATGATTTCCTGCTCGGCTGGCTGGCCAAACCAATGCAATTCTTCTTTGCGGAGTATCCGGCCGATGCGCGCCTCGAGCTGTTCGTAGGCATCGGGTACCTTCTGCTGTTCTTCTTTGCTCAGCCTGAACAATATCTCGGCCAGGGGTTTTCCAACGACTTCATTTCGCTCAAATCCGGTGATGGTTTCCATGCTGCGGTTCCAGTACACCACCTTGCCGGTTTTATCAGCAACCACCAATCCGTCGCGACCCTGCTCAGCCACAGAGCGGAAAAGGGCTTCGCTTTCGGCCAGCGCCATGGAGCTTTGGCGGATTTTTGTGATGTCGCGTGCCATTGCCACATAGCGAAGGGTTTCGCCAATGTTTGTGCAATGCACGGAAATTTCCCACCATCGCTCCTCACCGTTTTGCTCAAGCCAGTATTGTGCGCCAGCCGAAACCCCTTTTTCGCGGGCTTCTTCCAGCGCCTTGCTGATGATCCCGTGGGTGTGCGGGGGCATGCTTTCGGTGTAAGGTTTGCCCAAAAAGGAGAGGCTGGTGTCGTACAAGCTGCTGTAATCGAGCGTATGAAACTCGATGATGCGGTGCTGCTCATCGAGCAAAAACATCAGGTCCGGAATCATGTTGAGCAGCGCATCGTTGCGCTCTCGCTCATAATCGAGCCTGAGCTCACAATTTTCTACATCGCATTCCTGGTAAAAATCAAGCAACTTACCCTGGTGTTCAATCTGCTTTTTGAGCAACCTGAAGTGCCTGACCGTTTTATCGGCCAACCGCAACATCATCAGGTGAAGTTCCCCATGATCCTGGATGCCTTCGTTGCAGTTGCAAATTCCGAGCTTTTCATCGTTAATCACAAAGGAGCTGAAGTCAACTTCCCCAATCGCATTGTCCATGCCAAGGAGGGCGCGGGCAAGCTTGTTGGCATAAGTAATGCGTCCGTCCTCAAGCACAAAAAGAATTTTCTCAAAATGCTCAAGTAATATGCGTAATAATGATAACTCGCCTGGCATGTTTGAAAATTTTTGGTCGGTCCGGAGGCTTGATCAGCTCGTTTTGCCTGCTTTTCTTGCCTGAGAAACCTGCAGTAAACAGATCAATTGCAAGCGTAAATTTATGAAAAAAATCAAGCTGCAGCAAATGAAATTTTTGCCTGGCAACAACCGTCATTCCGGTTAGTTATTCGGCATTCAGCAATCCGGTCATTTGCCTGATTGCCGTTTCGAGCAGGAGCGCTTCCTGTTGTGTCTGGAGCAACCTCACGGCTGCATTCAGCTGATTGCGCTGGGCTTCGCGGTATTCGATGCCCGAAAGGTCGCCAATGCGGTAACGTTGCTCGGCCAGACGGAGTGTTTCGTTGGCCGCAAGGGAGTTTTGTTGCTCGAGCACCAACTGGCTTTGCTTGCTTTGGTATTGCTGAATCATCGACAAGAGGTTGGTATTCAGTTCGTTCTCGAGCGAAGCTTTGCGCAGCTCACTGTTTTTGGCCAGGATGTGATAGTTGCTGATGTCGCGACGGAGGTTCATGCCATTGAAAACATTCCAACTGGCCGACAACCCATAGGTGAATCCTGACGTATTGTTGCGGAGCAGGAAGCCGGCTTCGCTTTGCTGGTTGAGGTAGTTATAGCCTGCGGTGGCCGAAATTTCCGGATAAAATCTTGCGCGCAACTCCCTGATGCTCAGCATGGCCATTTGTTCATCCTGTGAGGCAAGCTGCAAAAGGGTGTTATAACGGCTCAGGCGCTGCACCAGGATATCGTTGGCAGGCAAGGCACCGTGCGGGATGCTGTCGATCACCGAAAAACCGGTTTGCGGATTGCGCCCAAGGGTGTGATTCAACATCATACGCGCTTTCACCAGCTGGTTGTTGAGGTCGTACAATGCACTGCTGTCGGCATTGCGGTCCACCTGAGCCTGCAGCAACTCAAGCCTCGACCCGCTGCCACTTTCGAGACGCGTGGTGGCAAGCCGCACGCGCTCGTTGCTCAGGCGAAGGCTTTGCTCCTGCACCTTGCGTTTTTTTTCCAGCAAAACAAGGCTGTAATATTGATTGTAGATTGATTGAATGGTTTGCTCAACGGCCAGAAGCTCCTGCAATTCGGCTTTGTCTTCGAGCAGGCGGAGCTGGTCGAGTCGCCTGAACATGCGGAATCCGTCGAAGATGGTCCAGTTGAGCTGGGCGCCGTAGTTGAATACCTGCGACCTGGCGTTGTTGCGTTCGTTAACCTGGCCGGTCAGAAATTCCTGGCGGCTGTCGTTGACACTGAAGTTTTGGTTGCTGGTCAGGCTGATACGTGGCAACATGCCGGCATTGCCTGCCGTGGCGTTGTTTTCGGCCATCACGCGCTCGTTGCGTACCAGCTGAATACCAAAGTTGTGCTCCAGCCCGATGCGCAGGGCGTCCTCAGGCCGCAACAACTCTTGTGCACCACAGTTGAACCAAACGAACGCAAACAGTGCGACAATCAGAATTCTTTTCATGGCGCCTCCTCTGCTTCGGTTTGGGTTTGCATAAGTTCGGCCACATTCGATACGGCCTTGGTTTTTTCGGAGATGTAGAGGTACATGGAAGGTATCACGAAAAGTGTGAACACGGTGGCCAGCGTCAGCCCGCCGATGATGGCTATCCCCATTGAGACCCTGCTGCCCGAGCCGGCGCCTATGGCCAGCGCAATGGGCAGGGCGCCAAGGATGGTCGAAAGGCTGGTCATCAGGATGGGGCGGAACCGGGCCACGGCGGCGTCGTGTATGGCTTCGTGGCGGCTCAGGCCCGCAGCCTTGCGCTGGTTGGCAAATTCCACAATGAGGATACCGTTTTTGGTGACCAGTCCGATGAGCATGATGATGCCTATCTGGCTGAATATGTTCAGGGTGTTGCCGAAAACCCAGAGGCTCAATACAGCGCCGGCCAGGGCCAGTGGCACAGTGAACATGATGATGAGCGGATCGCGAAAGCTCTCGAATTGGGCTGCCAGCACCAGATAAATCAGCACAAGCGCCAGCATGAAAGCAAACACCAGGCTCGACGAGCTCTCCGCAAAATCTTTGCTCACCCCGGCCAGTGCTGTGCTGTAAGTGTCGTCGAGCAACATGCCCGCAATCCGGTCCATCTCGGCTATGCCCTCACCCAGGGTGCGTCCCTGAGCCGGACTGGCCGAAACGGTGGCCGAAACATAGCGGTTGTATCGGTACAGGGCAGGGGGATTGATCTGCTCGGCAATCTCCACCAGGTTCGAGAGTTGAACAAGCTCGCCAGCGTTGTTCTTCACATAGAGCTGATCCAGATCGGAGGGCTGCATGCGGTACTGCCGGTCGAGTTGGCCAACCACCTGATACTGCTTGCCGTTCATGATGAAAAATCCGTATCGCTGACCACTGAGCGCGGTCGAGAGGGTCTGGGCCACATCCTGAGCCGACACACCCATGCTGCGGGCTTTTTCGCGATTTATACTGATCTGTATTTCAGGCTTGTTGAACTTCAGGTTAAGGTCCGAGAACTGAAATACCGGACTGCGGGATACTTCCTGCATAAAGGCAGGCAGCACCTCGCGGAGTTTCTCGATGTTTCGTGCCTGAATCACGTATTGCACGGGCAATCCGCCACGCTGGGTGGAGATGCTCTGCTCCTGAGTGATGAAAGTGCGCACCTGAGTAAGTTGCGACAGTTGCCTGCCCAGATGGGAGGCAATTTCCTGCTGCGATCGCTGGCGCTGATCCGGATCGACCAGCCGGATGCGCGCAAAAGCCGAATTGACGGAGCTTGCCGCCCCAAAACCAGGCGAGGTTATGGTAACCAGCGAATAGAGCTCCGGCACCTCGCGCTGAACCACCTCAATCAAATCCTGTACAAAAGCTTCCATGAACTCAAAAGTGGCACCCTCAGGCGCGGTGGCAAATGCCATCATACCCGAACGGTCTTCCATAGGCGCCAGCTCTGAGGGCAATTGCCGTCCGGCGAAATAAATCAGCAAGCCCGAAACCAGCAAGATGACAAATGCCAGCCACGGACGCCGCAGGAACGAAGCTAAACTATTGGAATAAAGCGTATTGATTTTATTGAAGAATGGTTCTGTGCGGGTGTATAACCAGTTGTGCTTTTCCTCTCGCCTGAGCAGACGCGAAGAGAGCATGGGCGTCAGGGTGAGGGCTACAAATGAACTGATAATGACCGATCCGGCCAGTACCACCCCAAATTCGCGAAACAGCCTTCCGGTGAGGCCTTCGAGAAAAATGACGGGCAAAAAAACTGTGGCCAGCGCCACGGTGGTGGCGATGACGGCGAAAAAAATCTCGGCTGCACCCTGGGTGGCAGCCTCCACAGGGGGCATGCCTTTTTCAATCTTGGCATAGATGTTTTCGATTACCACAATGGCGTCGTCCACCACCAGACCAATGGCAAGCACCAGGCCGAGCATTGTAAGCACATTGATGGAAAAACCGGCAACATACATCACAAAGAATGCCCCGATGAGCGAAATAGGAATGACAACCACAGGAATGAGCGAGGTGCGCCAGTCGCGGAGAAAGAAAAAGATAACCAGCACTACCAGCGCAAATGCCAGGTAGATGGTTTGTTCCACCTCGTTGATGGCATCGCGGATGTAGGTGGTGGTGTCGAATCCAATGCCAAGCTCAATGTCCTCGGGCAGGTCTTTTTTAATGGTTTCGAGGCGCTTGTAGAACTCGTCGGCTATGCTGATGTGATTCGATCCGGGCTGGGGGATGATCACATTGCCCACCATGGGCACGCCGTCGCGCCGCAGGATGGTGCGTTCGTTGAGTGGTCCGAGTTCGGCACGGCCCACATCGCGCAACCTCACAATTCCGGCTTCCGATTCGCGGATGATCAGGTTGTTGAATTGTTCAGGGGTTTCCAGGCGGCTAAGCGTACGCACAGTGAGCTCAACTTCAGTGCCTTCGATGCGACCGCTGGGCAGTTCCAGGTTTTCGCGTGCCAGGGCATTGCGCACATCGATGGGGCTGAGGCCATAGGCTGCCAGCCGTGACGGATCGAGCCAGAGCCTCATGCTGTATTGCTTCGCTCCCCAGATGTTGATGGCGCTCACCCCGGGTATGGTTTGCAAGGCTTCTTTGAACGTACGCTCGGCAATTTCGGTGAGCTCGAGCAACGAGCGTTGCTCGCTTTTGATGTTCAAAAACACAATGGGAGTGGCGTCGGCATCGGCTTTGGCTACAATTGGCGGGTCAGCATCGGGGGGAAGTTGTCCCAATGCCCGCGAAACCCGGTCGCGCACATCGTTGGCAGCAGTCTCAAGGTCCACCGAAAGGTCGAACTCCACCGTAATGGTGCTGCGTCCATCGCGGCTCACCGAGCTGATTGTCCGTATGCCATCAATGCCGTTGATCGACTCTTCCAATGGTTCGGTGATCTGCGATTCAATCACATCGGCATTGGCGCCCACATAATTGGTGGAAACAGTGATCACAGGCGGATCCACAGAGGGATATTCCCTGACGCCCAGGTTTAGCATACCGATGACGCCAAAGATGATAATCAGGATCGACATCACCGAGGCCAGCACTGGCCGGCGGATACTCACTGACGAAAGGCTCATGGCTGCTCCACCGATTTGAGTTGAACATCCATACCTGGCCTGAGTTGAAGCAGGCCTGAGGTGATGACCGTGTCGTTTTCGTTCAGGCCGCTGAGCACCTGCACCTTGGAGGCTGTGCGCAGGCCGGGTACGATAACTTCCGGGTATGCCTTGCCATTGCGATACACAAACACCTTGCTTGTGCCCATTTCGGGGATGATGGCCCTTGCCGGAATCTGAAGGGCTTCCACCAGACCATTGGCCGAAAGCTCAACCCGGGCAAACATTCCTGGAAGCACTTCGCCATTGGGATTCGCAAACCTTGCCCTGGCCATGAGCGAACGGTTTCGCTGATCCACCATGGATTCGGTGGCATATACACTGGCACTGAAAACTTTTTCATTGCCCTCAACCGTGAATTGCACCGGTGTGCCGGTGCGCACGTACTGGGCATAGCGTTCAGGCACGCTAAAGTCGATTTTGACCGGCCTGGTACGCACAATTTTGACCAGCCTGGTGCCGGGCGAAACATAGGCGCCTTCGCTCAGCAACCGCAAGCCGGCAAGGCCGTCGAAGGGTGCCTTGATCAGGGTTTTGTCCAGTTGGGCCTGCAAGAGGGAGGCCTCAGCTTTCAGGCTGTTGAGCTCGGTCAGGGTCTGTTCGTAGGCTTGCTGGCTGATGCCCTCGCTTTCGAGCAACACCTTTTGCCGGCGTTCGCGTTCTTCGGCCAGCCTGAGCTGGTGCATGTTGCGTTCCTGTTGTGCGAGCAGATCGGCATTGTTCAGGCTCACCAGCAACTGCCCTTTTTTAACAGGTTGTCCTTCAGTGAAATGAATACCAACAATGCGCCCCGGCACCTCCGATGCCAATTCAACCATCTCGTCGGGCATCACCGTACCGGTGGCAACAACTACATCGTTCACTGGCATTACCCTGGCAATGTACGCAGTTACGGGTAGCGCTGTACCGCGTTGCTGCTGAGCTATATCTGCCTTTCCGGCTTGCTTTTTGCGGGGCAGCACAAACCAGACCAGCAGCCCGGCCATGACGAGCAGGGCCAATACCCTTATGAGCGTTTTTTGATTCATCTCTTATCTATGTTGCAGGTATTCAACAATCAATAAAAACAAAATGTTCCTTGCCAAAAGTAAACCAACAGTTTTGGGAAGCAAACCTTGGGCAGCGAAGTTACCACTCTGGCAAGTTAATGGAATAGTGGAATAATTTTGCAAGACAAAACAAATAACTTATGTACTACCTTGTCATCGATCTGGAAATGTCGGGTCACAAAGCCGGATACCACGATATCATTCAAATTGGAGCGGTGCTGGCCGGCGAAAACTGGCAGCCCTTAGGCGAATTCGAAACCCTGGTTTATCCTGATAATGAAGAAACATTCAACAGCTATGCCGAAGCAGTGCACGGCATTGCACTCGACGACCTCCAGGATGCCCCCTCGAGCTACGAAGCGCTGGAAGCCATGGAACTGTGGCTGCGAAAAACACTCAGGCGCCGGCAGGGCGAATCGCTCACCGATGTGGTGCTTTGCGGACAAAGTGTGATGAACGATGTGAACTTTCTGGAATACAAATACGACGAACTCAATCTGGAGTGGCCTTTTGCCCGGCGTATCCTCGACCTGGTCAGCCTGACCATTTTGTTCTATCACATTTACGACCGCAACGGCCGCAGTCGCCCAAAATCTTATAGCCTCGATGCCGTGGCCGGTATGTTCGGGCTGCAGCGCTCCGAGAGCACACACAATGCCCTCGAGGATGCCAGAATTACCTACCAGTGTTTCAAAAAGTACTTCGAGCTGGCAGGTGGATTCAGGTTTTGATATTTTCCCCCACAGCAACTTCCCGTGTTTTCGCGTGTCATTAATAGCGTTCTGAAATCAGTCACCAGAACAATTACATCATGGCCAATAAATTATTCAAAACCCTGATTATCGCCATACTTGTAATTAATTCCACCGGTGCATTTTATGGTGGCCTCAGCCTGATTGCCGACCCAACAGGCCAGAGGTTGCAAATGCCGCTCAGTTACCTCGAAAAAAGTCCGTTCACCGACTATTTCTGGCCTGGTGTGGTATTGTTTGCTGTCAACGGATTGTTCGGCTTGCTGACCCTTGCTGCTGTTTTGTTCCGACACCCGATAGCCCGCGGACTTGTTGCTGCACAGGGAATTCTTCCTGGGGGCTGGATTACCATGCAGATGATGCTGTTGCAGATATTTTATCCGCCCTTGCACCTGCCGTTTTTACTCATGGGAGCCACTTTGCTGGGGCTTGCCTTGTTCAAACCTAAAGCAACTGCCTGATCGTTGGGTGCGTTGCCGGCTGAACGGTTGCCTGAAAAATTTGAAAAAACGAGCTTAGCACCTTTTGTTTAACTTCCTCAAAATCAGGTGAAAATCCAAGCTCTTTCTGCATTGAGGTCACACCTTTGTCGGTAAAACCACAAGGGTTGATATAATCGAAAAATCGCAGGTCGGTGTTCACGTTAAATGCAAAGCCATGCATGGTGATATTTTTGCTGGCCCTCACCCCGATGGCGCAAATTTTTCGAGCTTTACCGGGAGTGTGCGGATCAAGCCACACCCCTGAGGCGCCTTCCAGCCTGGAAGCCTCGATCCCATAGACTTCTAGTGTGCGGATGATGGTTTCTTCGAGCCGGTGCACATACTCGCGCACCCCAATGCCAAATACACTGAGGTTTAGAATCGGATAGCCGACCAGTTGTCCCGGACCGTGGTAGGTGATGTCGCCCCCGCGGTTGGTGCGGTAAAATGCGGCACCCTTCGATCGCAGAAAGTCTTCGTTCACAAGCAGGTTGGCTGCATTGCCGCTTTTGCCCAGGGTGTACACATGGGGGTGTTCCACAAAAAGCAAGGTTCCGGCCGACCGGCTGTCCTGATCTGCGTTTTCGAACAAGTTCGAGAATATTTTTTCCTGATAATCCCAAACCTGCTTGTAGTCGGCGGTTCCCAGATCTTCGAATGCGATTGGTGACATGTTTGTCATTAAAGGATATGCTTTTCGGCATGATAGGAGCTGCGCACCATCGGTCCGCTTTCCACATGGCGGAAACCGCGTGCCAGGCCTTCACGCTTATATTCGGCAAATACCTCAGGTTTTACAAACTCTTTCACAGGCAGGTGGTTGCGTGTGGGCTGGAGATATTGTCCGATGGTCATCACATGTACACCAACACCTCGCAGGTCGTCCATGGTTTCGAGCACTTCCTCGCGCGTTTCGCCCAGTCCGAGCATGATGCCCGATTTGGCCCGGATACCGGCTTTCACCACCAGCTCGAGCACCTTGAGGCTGGTGTTGTATTTGGCCCGGCTTCGCACCCAGGGGGTGATGCGACGCACGGTCTCCAGATTGTGCGAAATCACTTCCGGCCCGGCATCGAACACCAGTTGCAGGAGGTCTTCGCGTCCGTCGAAATCCGGAATGAGGGTTTCCATGGTGGTGCCGGGGTTTTCGCGCTTGATGGCCCGGATGGTCATGGCCCAGATTTCGGCTCCGCGGTCTTTCAGGTCGTCGCGGTCCACCGAGGTGATCACCACATGCTTCAGATTCATCAGTTTCACCGAACGGGCCACACGCTCCGGCTCCTCCCAGTCGGCCGGTAAAGGCCTGCCGGTTTTTACGTTGCAGAAGCCGCACGAACGGGTGCAGATGTTCCCGAGGATCATCAAAGTGGCTGTGCCACGCCCCCAGCATTCATGCATGTTGGGGCAATGGCCGCTGGTACATATGGTGTGCAGCTTGTGGTTTTCTACTATTTCGCGCACCTGAATATATTCTTTTCCTGCAGGCACTTTGGTCTTGAGCCATTCAGGCTTGCGCAGCAGCGTAGTCTGTCGGATGTCGTCCATAGTAATCGTAGTTTATGAAGTTCGAACTGCAAAGGTAAATAATACCTCACTACACATCATTGGCAGCGCTGTCGCAGAAAAACACAGGCTTGCTCATTGAGGCTGACTCTGGAAGCAGGATTGCGTTTGACAACGCATTACACAGATACGACGATATGATAATCAAATAATTGTAATTCAATAATATATCCGTTTTTAAACGTTTATAAACGCTTACATACGTATCTATCCGGATAACATACGACTCAGGCTGATGGGTGGATATACCTTTGCTGCATCAATCGTTCATCAACAAAATGTCAAACCCTAAAACTTGAAAACCATGACAACGATGAGAAATTTTGTTCAGCTGATCGGACACGCAGGAAACGATCCGGAAGTGCGCACCTTTGGCAACAGCGGCAAGGTAGTCCGCCTGAACGTGGCCACCAATGAGTTTTACACCAACGAAAAAGGGGAGCGCGTGGAAGATACCACATGGCACCGCATTGTAGCCTGGGGCAAGATGGCCGAGCGCATTGAAAAACAGGTGAAAAAAGGTACACACGTGGCGCTCACAGGTAAGCTTACCAACAACCAATGGCAGGACAAAGATGGGCAAAAGCACTACACCACCGAGGTCACTGTGAACGATTTCATGCTCATTGGCAATGGCGAGAAAAAAGACCGGAATGTGTAAAACAGAATGCAAATTAACTGATGTCAAACCCACAAAACTTGAAAACCATGGCAACTTTAACCAATTCAGTTCAACTGATCGGCCGCACCGGCAACGAACCCGTCCTGAAAACTTTGGGCAACAACCGCAGCATGTTGCGCTTTAGCCTGGCCACCAGCGAGTACTATTACAACGAGCGCGGCGAACGCGTCGAAACCACCCACTGGCATCGGATTGTAGCCTGGGGCAAACTGGCCGAACGCATGGGTAAGCAACTGAAAAAAGGACAGCTGGTAGCCATCTCGGGCAAACTGGTGAACAACCGCTGGAAAGACAACGAAGGCAAGATGCGCAGCCTCACCGAAATTGTCGCAAACGAGTACATGCCAGCCTGATAAAGCTCATTAAACAAAGAGAGGCTGCCTCAAAAGTGAGGCAGCCTCTCTTTGCTTTTTATCAAGGGGTATTTTAGTTCAGGGGATTGGCTTTGACCTTGGTTTTGAACTTCACCTTGCATTTGAAAGTACCTTGCGGCACGCTTGCCTGACCCTGAACGTTCACATCAAAAGGATTCTTGGTATTGAAGATGTCCTTCAATTTATCGAACTGTTGGTTGTTGTTGTCGAGGGTGATCACCTTGTTCACAGTCAGGGTTTCGTTGTTCAGGCTCCACGAAGCAGACGGAAGGTTAGGTGCGCTTGCCGTGAGTGTGCCGGAAATAACGATAGGTGAAGGGTCGAGCTGGGTAATGGTAATCTCCGCCGAACTGATGCTGATGTTCTTAATCTTGTCTTTATACTTCTGAAAGTCAGCATTGGTCAGCGGGTCGATCGTGATTGTCTGGTTGAATGTCCCTACACCTGACTTAAAAGTAGGTTGGATGTCCACATTCAGCTCGGTTTCATAATCGGCGTCAAATTCAACATCGGCCAGACTCTTCAGCTTTTCGCACGAGCTGAAAAAACCTACGGACGTAAGCGCCAGAAAGATTAAAAGATACTTTTTCATGATTTGATAAGGATTTAATTGGTTGATTACTAAATTGAACTTCAGGCCACAAATGTAAGTTAAACAATGGGTGAACTACAATAAACTTTTGGATACTTTGGTGTTAAAGTTTTCATAATCAGATGCAGATTGATCGCATTTCGTGGCATGGAGCCCAAAATTTCTGCATAGCATTACCTAAATTCATGGTTCTAGTCCTCCGAAGTAAGATGGAAATATCCGGTATTATCTGATAGGAATGCAGTTTTTCAGCCAGATAGGTCTATCAGGTTTGTAATTAATTTCGGGGTGTGCTGGTGTTTTTTGAGTTTGCTGAGCGGTAAGGGTCTTTCTTCATGCCCTGAAGATTCTGCCAGAAGTAGAGGCAATTATTTAATGTGCAGCACTACAGGTCGTTTAATGAGCTTACGGCTTCCGTCCATGGCAAAGGCTTCAGTTAGCACAATATAGATACCCTGGGGCAAACGCCGGCCTTGTTCGTCCAGCCCGTTCCAGCTTACAGCGCCAGTTTGTCCGGTAAGCATACTTTTTACCAGATGCCTTACCTGCAAACCTTCGGCATTCAGGATTTTGATATTGAGCACATTACCCTCGTTTGGAAAGTTCCATCTGATGGTGGTCAGGTCAGCATACCCATCCCCATCGGGCGAAAAAATCTCGGGGTCAACAACAAGATCAAGATCCTGTGGCAAATCGGATACATACATTGAGTTGGTATAGCCGGGTGTGGCAAAACCTGCCGCTTGCGAAGCGGAGTGCCAGTTGTTTGGATCGGAGCTGGGGCGGAAGGGCGATATGCGCTCGAGCGAGACTCCTTTGACAATTTTCAGCAAGGGGTGGTGCATTTTTTCGTGATACGAAAAAACGTCGATCACTTTGCCTGTGCGTGTCGCCAGCAGCACTGTGCCCGACTCGTTGGGATAGGTTGGAAACTGAGCCATCTCGACAAACTGTCCGGTATCTTGCACCGGATACTGGCTTGTGACGGCACGGGTAGAAGTTGAAAGCAATGCCAGCTCTCCTGGCAGCAGGATGCGGGTGGTTGCGCTTATCTCGCGAAGGGTGGTATCGGGCGGGTTGGGTATGGTTTGCTGCACAGCCCCTAGCCTCAACTCCTCGAGATTGACAATTTTTTCGCTTTTGTTGAATAGCTCCACAAAGTCCACCCCATCGGCAAGCGGATTGAAGAGCACCTCGTTGATCACCACATCCCCAGCTTCGGCCGGTGAGGGTCTTGCAAAGCGTAGTCGGGTACCAGGCAACACCGGTTTACCTGCACAATTCATCACGGAGGGGAGAATCTCAAGGTTGTATAAAACATTGGTTTGCAATGGGTTGCTAAAAACAAGCTCTACAAATTGTGGATCGGCAGGATTGGTGGCGGCCTGGTTGGGTATCACATTGCCTGGTTGAAGCAGGTAGTTGGATGCTAAGCCTGTGCTGGCGTTGTCCATCACCTGGTCGAACCAGATCTGCACGATGTTGTCGCCGATCAGCCGGAAGGATTCAGGTTTTGGGCGTGCATCCAGCACATTATAGACCGAGTTTTGCCTGCCGGGCGTGCCACCGCTGGGGTCGTTGCTGGCTGTCCAGTTGCTGCGGCCACCGCAGGGATTGCCGGGGTCAATCTGTTCCAGGGTCCATCCGCCGTCTTTTTTCTTGTTGTCGCCATACCAGGCATCGGTATAGCTGACGGCCGAAATCAGGTTGCCCTGGTTGCTGATCAGGCTGAGCGAGGCTCCGGCATTGGCCAGCTGGAAGCTGCTGAAACCGAAAAACGCACCAAACTGACCCAGCTGGCTGGCCGAGTTCTGGTGCCCAAGCAGAAGAAATCCGCCCGGAGCCAGATTCACCTGACCAATCACACGTTCGGATGTGCCGATATAAAGCTTCCAGCCTTCGAGGTTGATAGGTACGGCAGTGGTGTTGTAAAGTTCGATGAACTCCACTTCGGGCAGCCCAACCACCGGACTGGGATCGGCCATGATTTCGTTGATCACAACATCGCCTGTGGCAGCTTCATAATAACTTACCGGAACAGTGAGCGTTTGCATGATATTTCCTGCCAGATCCTCGATGTTGCTGATAGTCAGTTGATACACTTTTCCGTTGTCGAGCGGCATAGCCAGTTGCAGCAAGGCCTGTGCAGGATTGTTTACATTCACTTCGGCCGGGTTTCCGATTCCCTGATCCAAAGTGTAATTTTGAGGATTGGTGAGGCTTTCGGTTTTTATTGCTTCGCTGAATTGCACCCTGATGGTAAACGGACTGACCGCTGTGGCCGAGCTCAGCTCAGGTGGGGTGGTGTCCACAAACTCACGGTCGAAGTATATATCGTCGTAATACATTCGGGTGGCATTGCTGATGGTGTACTGGCTGTAGATGGCAAAATATCCTCCGGGCTCAAAGGTATTGTCGGTTCCAGTGGCTTGCAGCTGATAAAATCCCTGGCCGGTTTGGTCGGCAAATAGTTTCCATTCGCCTGCAGTTGAGCGTGTTACCCTTACGTGAATGGCAAAAGCCGAGGCGATGAAGGCTTCAGCTCCGCGCAGGATGCGGGTGGTCTGGGTGCCTTGTTTGCGGTAAAGTTCAATGGCGTCGCTGCTTCCGGCCTCGCCAAACCTCAAAAAATATCCGTTGAGCGGCCCGGTGGGATCGGGCTGATTGCTCACCAGATATACATCGCTGAAGTTACTGCCCGAAGGTGCAAAGTTGAGCCTGATCCAGAAGCGCCACTCCACATCGCCACCGGGATGATTGTATGGGGTGCTCAGCCATGCGTTACCTGCCTCGGTGGCGTTGAGCTGAAGCTGAAAAGCGGAGTTCACTGTATAGCGTGTGCTTGTACCTGACCATGTAGGATTGTTTGTGAAGTCACCATCATCGAAATTATCGAAAAGCTGTGCACTGAGCCAGAGGGGCATGAACAGGAACAACCATAACACTCGCTTCATAATTTTCTATTTTTGCAGCGTTTCAGACTGGTAAAGGTATTCAATTTTAGCCTGATCTTCATGAAAGTAGCAGTTGTTGGGGCCACCGGCATGGTGGGGCGCGAAATGCTGAAAGTGCTCGAAGCACGGCAGTTTCCGGTAGAGATGCTCATTCCCGTTGCTTCCGAGAAATCGGTGGGAAGCCGGCTCAGTTTTGCCGGAAAGCAATATACGGTAGTGGATTACACCCGGGCGCTTGAGCAAAAGCCTGATCTTGCACTGTTTTCAGCCGGTGCGGGCACCTCGCTCCGCCTGGCACCATTGTTTGCCGAGGCCGGAATAGTGGTCATCGACAACAGCTCGGCCTGGCGCAAAGACCCTGCCATACCGCTTGTTGTCCCTGAAATAAACGGTCATGCCATCAAAGCCGGCCATAAAATCATTGCCAACCCCAATTGCTCCACCATACAGATGGTGATGGCACTTGCCCCATTGCATCGGGCATATAATATCAAACGATTGGTAATCAGCACCTATCAATCGGTTTCGGGCAGCGGACTCAAAGGTGTGGCCCAGCTCGAAGCAGAACAGCAGGGGCGCCAACCCGAAACGAAGGCCTATCCGCATCCCATCCATATGAACCTCATCCCGCACGGGGGCGACTTCGACGAAACCGGTTATACCAGCGAAGAACAAAAGCTCGTTTTCGAAACGCGTAAGATCATGGAGGCGCCCGAAATTGCCATCACAGCCACGGTGGTCAGGGTTCCGGTGAAAGGTGGCCATTCCATCGCGGTCAACATCGAATTTGAAAAACCTTTCGAGCTCGAACAAGTCAGGCAATTGCTCTCATCCTGGCCGAATCTGGTGGTGCAGGACGATCCTTCGCTCAATCTTTACCCCATGCCTTTGTTTGCCGAAGGACGCGACGAGACCTTTGTGGGACGCATCCGGCGCGATTTCAGCATACCTTCGGGCCTCAACCTGTGGGTTGTGGCCGACAACCTGCGCAAGGGCGCTGCAACCAATGCAGTGCAAATTGCTGAATACATGCGCGAACAAGGGTTGATTGCCCGGTGATTCATCCTGCAAAATGCACCACGAAAATCATTGAAAAGTGAAAGTTTATAACGACATAAATCAGTTTCAACCAGTCAGAAATGCCATCGTTACGGTAGGCACTTTCGACGGGGTTCACCTTGGCCACCAGGCCATTTTCAGGAAAATGGTGGAGGATGCCCGCAAAATTGGTGGTCAGACCGTTGTGGTTACTTTTTATCCCCATCCCCGCGTTGTGCTCAATATCGACAGCCAGCACCTGAGGTTCATCACCACCCAGGAGCAAAAGCTGAAGCTGATCGAAAAAACCGGCATCGACCATGTCATCATCATCGAATTCACCAGGGCTTTTTCACGCACAAGCTCGGAAGAGTTTATCCGCAATTACATCGTCGAAAAAATAAAACCTGCCCGCCTGGTGGTAGGCTACGATCACCATTTTGGCAAAAACCGCATGGGCGATTTCAAGCTGCTCTACGACCTGAGCCTCAAATACAACTTCAAGCTCGAGCGCATCCCAGCTCAGGATGTGGAAAACATTGCAGTGAGCTCAACCAAAATCCGCAAGGCACTCGAAGCCGGCGATGTGCACAAGGCCAACAAACTGCTGGGCTACGAATACACCATTTGCGGAACCGTTGTGCACGGCAATGCAATGGGCCGCAAGATCGGTTTTCCGACAGCCAATCTGGCCGTTGACGAACAATACAAACTCATCCATGCCACCGGGGTGTATGCCTGCCGCGTCACCTATAAAGGCACTACATATCTGGGAATGAGCAATATAGGATTTCGCCCTACAGTAGGATCACAACACCTGACCATTGAAGCACACCTCTTCAATTTTGACCAGGAAATATACGGCGACGAGCTTTGCATCAGCTTTGTGGACCGCATACGCGATGAGCAAAAGTTCGACTCGCTCGAACAGCTGAGCCACCAGCTCGAAAAAGACAAAGAAGCTGCCCTGAAGTTGCTGGCCTAAGCTCCCGTTTGTTCCACAGCCTTGCTATCCTTACCTGCTTCTGATGTGAGGCTGTGTTCCGCCAGGTTTATTGTGCTCCACATGATGCGCTGGCCCGAAAAGTAGTCGTAGGCTGCTATAACGGTCAGAATAACAACCAGCGCCATAAACCCGGAGATTCCTGTTACACCCACCGTAAGGTCACTGCCACCGTTGAGCACCACCAGCGCAGTGCCGGCTGTGCCATTGAGCGTCCCATGCATCAGGCCGGCAGCCAGCACCGATTTTGCCTTCAACGTGAGGTAAAGAAACATTGGGGCAAGCAGAATGCACCAAACCGTCATCATGAGCACGCCAAGCTGCGGATGGTCGGGATAGTTGTGGCCCATCAGGATAATTGGGGCATGCCATATTCCCCAGATAAAACCTGTGATAAGCGAAGCTGACATAAAACCTTTTCCTTCGAAAGCCCTCAGCAGGTAGCCACGCCAGCCCATTTCTTCGCCCATGCCGGCAACCAGATTGAGCGTGGCTCCGGCAAACATGCCGCCAACAAGCCCAATCCAGAACGGGTGAACGGGCAGCAACTCCATTTGTGCTTTCATCAGGGCCAGGTCGTCCGGGCTCAGCTTATCAGCAAACCGATCGAACATGCCCGACATGTCGGGCGAATATTCCACCCCGGGCAGCCACAAAGCCATGCCAACACTTGCCAATACCAGCACTGGAGGAATGATCCATGCCCATAAATACCAGATATTCAGCCGGGTATTGAGATAGACCAGATTGCGAAAGCTTACCCCTTTGGGCTTCAGGGCAATGGCAACAAGGGAGGGAAGAAACATGTAGCCAAACCCAAAAAGCAGGGCTGTGGTGCCGCTAAACTCGAGGCCGGTGAGGTAGAAAATCCCGGCAACCGCCCAGCTGACTGCAATCAGTACCAGGCTGTATAGAAAAATGGTGTTGTTTTTCATGACAGATTTTTGGTGAAAATAAACAATGTAACATGATGTAATACAAACCTTTCGTTAAATATCTCACCTGATTTGGTAAAAAAACGATGTCCCCGGGGCAACGGATATGGCTTGAACAGGCTGGATTGAATCCGCTTACCGTTCATTCCATGCCGGAGGCTGTGCTATAGGGGCAATATCGGACAAAATGCCTACATTTGTTGAAACACAAAATCAGCACATATGCCTATGAAGTTCAGAATGTATTTTGCCATTGCCCTGGCAGTTCTCTTTCTTGCTCTGCCCCTTGCCGGCCAGGCCTGCACCAATTACCTGGTAACCAAAGGCGCTTCCGTTGACGGAAGCACCATGATCACCTATGCCGCCGACTCGCACGTGCTGTATGGCGAGCTATACCATTGGCCTGCTGGCGAACATGCCCCGGGCACAATGATCGATATATATGAGTGGGATACAGGAAAATATCTTGGAAAAATAAAACAAGCACCACGCACCTACAATGTAGTAGGTAACATGAATCAGTTTCAGGTGGCCATAGGCGAAACCACCTTTGGCGGCCGTCCCGAACTGGCCGATAGCACTGGTATCATGGACTATGGCAGCCTGATTTATGTGACCCTGCAACGTGCCCGCTCAGCCCGCGAGGCAATCAAGATTATTGCCGAACTCCTCGATGAATATGGTTATTACAGCTCAGGGGAGTCGTTCAGCATTGCCGACAAAGACGAAGTGTGGATCATGGAACTCATCGGCAAAGGCACCGATATGCGCACCGACCGCAAGACGCGCCAGCAATTCAATGCCAACAAGGGAGCTGTTTGGGTAGCCCTCCGCATTCCCGATGGCTATGTAAGCGGCCATGCCAACCAGGCGCGCATTCAGACCTTCCCGCTTGCAAACGGCAAAACCTCAATCACTTCAAAACAGATGGACAAAATTTTTGATCCGGCTGTCGAGGTGGTCTATGCCCACGATGTGATCAGTTTTGCCCGCAGCAAAGGTTGGTATGTAGGCGAAGATGCACATTTCAGTTTCAGCGACACCTATGCACCCGTCGATTTTGGCGGCGCACGTTTCTGCGATATCCGGGTTTGGACCATGTTCAACAAAGTAAGCCCGGGGATGGATGCATACTGGGAATATGTAAAAGGCAACATCCGCCACGATGAGACCTTTGCCGACGGCCGTCCCAACCCCAACAAGTACGCAACCAACCGTATGCCCCTGTGGGTAAAGCCCGAGCGTAAAATCAGCCTGCACGACATGATGATGTTCATGCGCGACCACCTTCAGGGCACCGAACTGGATATGACCAAAGATTTTGGTGCAGGACCATACGGCCTGCCCTACCGCTGGCGTCCCCTCACCTGGAAGGTGGATGGCATTACTTATGTGAACGAACGCGCCACAGTGACACAGCAAACCGGATTTTCGTTTGTGAGCCAGTCGCGCTCCTGGCTGCCCGACGAAATCGGGGGCATCATCTGGTGGGGTGTTGACGATGCCAATGCCACCGTCTATATGCCGCTTTACTCGAGTATGACAAACAACCCGCATCACATCGCCGAAGGCAATGGTGGCATGATGGAATGGTCAGAAACCTCCCTTTTCTGGGTAACAAATCAAATCTCCAACCTGGCCTATACCCGCTGGATGTATATTCAACCCGATGTGGAAACAGTGCGCGACGGCCTGGAAAAAATGTTTATCGAGCGTACGCCTTCCATCGATGCTGCAGCACTCAAATTGTACGAAAAAGATAAAAATGCGGCCGTGGCTTTCCTCACCGATTACAGCACCGACCAGGTGGCCCGGACTTTCCATGCCTACAAGCATCTGTATCAGGAACTTTTCATGAAATACATGGATGGCAACATCAAAACCCGCCAGCCCGGCCAGCGCAACCCCAAGGTGAAACAGCCCGGATACAGCGAACAGTTTCTGCGTAAAGTGGTCGAAGATGCAGGAGACAAACTGCGCATGACTGCACCCGACAACCACTAAACAAAATATTGTCGTTCCTTGCACGACCGACAGGTTGCCTTCAATATGGGGCAGCCTGTCTTTTTTATGTTGTTGGCATACTTTTTGAGAATCGCAGACCCGGTAGCTGAAAATCAACACAAACCGAAAATGGAAACAATCCAGATACAACTCATCCAATCGCTGGTGGTGCTGGTGGTGCTCCTGGCGGGTAAAATCGTTTTGCGCAGCCTGGTGAACGGAATCATGAAAAAATTTCATTTTGCCCTTCAGCGCAAACGCATCATTACCAAAATCATCAACTTTTTCCTGATTCTGGTCGCAATTGTGCTCCTTGCAGCCATCTGGGGGGTCAAACCTCAGCAGTTCACCATCTTCATCACATCTACCCTAACCATTCTGGGCGTGGCTTTCTTTGCCCAGTGGAGCATCTTGTCGAACATCAGCGCAAGCCTGATATTGTTTTTTAACCACCCCGTGCGCATTGGAGCCCAAATAAAAATTCTGGACAAAGACTACCCCATCGAAGGTGTTGTGGACAATATCTCCCTCTTTTTCACCTATATCCGAACCGAAGAGGGGCAGCTGGTTTCGCTGCCAAACAATATCGTGCTCCAAAAAACCATCCAGCTAAGCGATGAGCTGAATGCTGAGTGACATTGCCCTTGGATATGAAAAAAGCCGCCTTAATACAGCGGCTTTTTTTATGGATTGCAAACCTGTCAAACTTTCAGTGGCTTCAGCTTTTGGCTGATTATGCGCTCCAAAGCATCTATAGCTACCCTTTCCTGGCGCATGCTGTCGCGGTCTCGGATAGTAACAGTCTGATCTTCAAGTGTTTGATGATCTACTGTGATGCAAAGGGGTGTGCCAATGGCATCGTGCCTGCGGTAACGCTTGCCGATGGAGTCTTTTTCCTCGTACTGGCAATAGAAATCGTACTTGAGGGTTTCCATGATTTCGCGCGCCTTTTCGGGCAGGCCGTCTTTGGCCACCAGGGGCAGAATGGCAGCCTTGACAGGTGCCAGTATGGCCGGCAGTTTAAGTACAACGCGCTCAGAACCATCCTCAAGTTTTTCCTCAGTATAGGCGTGGCTCAGCATTGCCAGGAACATACGGTCGAGACCGATTGAGGTTTCAACCACATAGGGCACATAGCTCTGGTTGAGCTCCGGATCGAAATACTGGATCTTTTTGCCGGAGTATTTCTGGTGGGCGCCCAGGTCGAAATCGGTGCGCGAGTGGATGCCTTCGAGTTCCTTAAACCCGAACGGAAACTCGAACTCGATGTCGGCGGCCGCATTGGCATAGTGGGCCAGCTTTTCGTGGTCGTGGAAGCGGTATTTGGAGGCAGGTATGCCCAGCGAGAGATGCCATTTCAGGCGCTCTTTCTTCCAGTAATCAAACCACTCGAGCTCTTCGCCCGGCCTGACAAAAAACTGCATCTCCATCTGTTCGAACTCGCGCATGCGGAAGATGAACTGCCGGGCTACGATCTCGTTGCGGAAGGCTTTACCGGTTTGGGCTATGCCGAAGGGGATTTTCATGCGGCCGGTTTTCTGCACGTTGAGGTAGTTCACAAAAATACCCTGAGCAGTTTCGGGCCTGAGGTAAATTTCGCTGGCGCCTTCAGCAGTTGAGCCCATCTGCGTCGAAAACATCAGGTTGAACTGCCTGACATCCGTCCAGTTGCGTGTGCCCGACACCGGACAAACTACGCCAATATCCTCAATCAGCTGTTTGATGGCTGCCATATCGCCGGCTTCCATGGCCGAATAAAGCCGTTTTTTGATGTTTTCGGCCTGTTCGCGGTATTCCAGCACCCTGGCATTCGTGCTCACAAACTGCTGTTCGTCAAAGCTTTCGCCAAAACGCTTGCGTGCTTTCTCGATTTCCTTAGCTATCTTATCTTCAATCTTAGCCACATGGTCTTCCACCAGCACATCGGCACGATAGCGCTTTTTGGAGTCTTTGTTGTCGATGAGCGGATCGTTGAATGCATCCACGTGCCCCGATGCTTTCCAGGTGGTGGGATGCATAAAAATGGCAGCGTCGATGCCCACAATGTTTTCGTGGTGCTGCACCATGGCTTTCCACCAGTAGTTGCGGATGTTGTTCTTCAATTCGACACCGTTCTGGCCGTAATCGTAAACCGCACTAAGTCCGTCGTAAATCTCGCTCGACGGAAACACAAACCCATACTCCTTGGCATGGGCTGTCAGCTTTTTGAAAAAATCGTCCTGATTCATGGGCGCAAAGGTAAGAAAATGGGCAATGTTTCGTCATCTACCCTGGCCGCACCTCTGCTTAAAACGCTCCGCAAACATTTGCAGGTGCCGCCATAGCGCTGATGCTACTTTAGTTTCTGATTTTCAGGATGCCTGAAACAACTGGTCAGGTGATCGTTGACCATACCGGCTGCCTGCATAAATGCGTAGCAGATGGTACTTCCCACAAAAGTGAAACCTTGGTTGAAGAGTGCTTTGCTCATGGCATCCGATTGCACACTGCGCGCCGGGAGCTCTTTTATGCTGGTGAAGTTGTTCTGTATCGTCTGATAATCAGTAAACTGCCAGATGTAGCTGTCGAAACTGCCATGCCTTTCGCAAAGGTTCAGAAACGCCCGTGCATTGCGTATGGTGCCATTGATTTTTAGCCTGTTGCGTATAATTCCGGGGTTTTGCAACAGCATTTCCACTTCCTTGTCGCCAAAATTGGCAATGCGCACAGGATCAAAACCTTGAAAGGCCTCCCTGAAGGCCTCCCGTTTTTTGAGTACGGTGAGCCAGCTCAGCCCTGCCTGAAAAGCATCGAGCACCAGATACTCGAATAGTTTGAGGTCGTCGTGCAGGGGCACACCCCATTCTTCGTCGTGATACTTTTGCATGAGCGGATGAACCTCAGCCCACGGGCAACGGCAGATGTCGCTTGTCATAAAGTGAAAAAAACTGAGCCGGAAGGCTGTTTCCGGCTCAAAGATGGGGATATTTTTAACTTCAACTTTGTCAGAGTATTAGCATGGCATCGCCATAGGTAAAAAACCGATATTTCATGTTCACGGCTTCTTTATAGGCCTTCATGATGAAGTCGTAGCCTCCGAAGGCAGTCACCTGCATCAGCATGGGCGATTTGGGCAGGTGGAAGTTGGTTACCATGGCATCGGCCACTCCAAAGTCGTAGGGCGGGAAGATGAATTTGTTGGTCCAGCCTTTGAAGGGCTTGATGCGTCCGGGAATGGTCATGGCACTTTCGAGGGCCTTCATGGAGGTGGTTCCGACAGCGACGATGGCGTTTCCGCGTGCTTTGGCATCGTTCACCTTGGCGGCATTTTCCTCGTCGATATACATCTCTTCCGAGTCCATTTTATGCTTGGTAAGGTCTTCCACTTCGATGGGACGGAAATTGCCCATGCCCGTGTGCAGGGTGATTTCGGCAAAGTTCACACCAATGAGCTCCAACCTTTTGAGCAGCTCGCGGCTGAAATGCAAACCTGCGGTCGGGGCGGCTATTGCACCTTCATGCTTGGCAAAGATGGTCTGATACCGCTCGGCATCCAGTGGTTCCACCGGACGTTCGTGCACCTTGGGAAGCGGGGTTTCGCCCAGGGAGTAGATGGTTTTCTTGAACTCCTCGTACGGTCCGTCGAACAAAAACCTCAGGGTGCGCCCACGTGAGGTGGTGTTGTCGATAACCTCGGCCACCAGGTCGTCGTTCTCGCCAAAGTAGAGCTTGTTGCCAATGCGAATCTTGCGTGCGGGGTCAACGAGCACGTCCCAGAGGCGGCTTTCGCGATTGAGTTCACGAAGCAGAAAAACTTCGATCTTGGCTCCGGTTTTTTCTTTTTCTCCATACAGCCTGGCAGGAAACACCTTGGTGTTGTTGAGCACAAACACATCACCGTCTTTGAAATACTCCACGATGTCTTTGAAAATCCTGTGCTCTATGGTCTGATCCTTGCGGTTGAGCACCATCAGCCTGGATTCGTCGCGGTTTTTTGGGGGGTAGCTTGCAATAAGGTTCGAGGGCAGGTTGTACCTGAATTGAGATAGTTTCATTTGCTTAACCTGTTAATTTCCAACTTGATTTTCTAAAAATCCTCCGGTCCGTTTAAGCAACGAAAAAAGGTAGGGTTTGCAAAGGTAGCCCAAGAACGAGGCCTTGTCAAGCTATGTGGCAGTGTAAGTGCTTGTTCGATAAGACTAAAGCAACAGGTTTAAGCTTTTTTAACCTGTGGCCGATTCCAGGTGAAGCCTGAACTGTTCGGGGCTTATGGCTTCATCCACAGTGTATTGCCCTATGGCAGTGCGCCTGAGACTGGTCAGTACAGCCCCTGTGCCCAGGGCCTGGCCAAAATCGTGTGCCAGGCTGCGGATGTAAGTGCCTTTGCTGCAGCGCACCCGGAAGTCAATTTCAGGAAGGCGGATGTCGGTAATCACGAAGGCATGAATCACCACCGGCCGGGCTTCGAGCTTCAGCTCGCGCTTTCGGCGGGCCATGTCGAAAGCCCTTTTTCCATCCACCTTGATGGCGGAATAAACCGGGGGCACCTGCATGAGGTTGCCGGTGAATGACGGCAGCACAGCTTCGATATCTTCCACTCGAATGTGCGCCCACGGCTGGGTGCTGTCGGGCGCGGTTTCGAGGTCGTACGACGGTGTGGTCATTCCGATCCGGATGGTGCCCGTATATTCTTTGTCCTGATCCTGAAGCTGTTGGATTTGCCGGGTAAACTTACCTGTGCAAACCAGTAGCAAACCTGTGGCCAGCGGATCGAGGGTGCCTGCGTGTCCCACTTTCAGCCGCGGTATCTGCAGGCTGCGGCGAATCTGGATACGAATAAAGTTTACAACATCAAACGAAGTCCAGCCTGCAGGCTTGTCGATCAAAAGCAACCGGCCTGCTTCAAAGTCGTGTGTCATGAGGCAAAATTAGGCCATTTTCCCCGGGCAAACTATGTTTCTGCTGTTATATGGGCTGAGGTGAGGATTCCCGTAAACCAGATGAGGTGGTTGTTGGTAAACAGCCGCATTAAATCATACTCAGTTCATATCCCATGGCCAGCATGATCAGAATGGTCAGGCCGACCACTATGCGGTAGTAGCCAAACCATTTGAATCCGTAGCGGGTGAGCAGGCTGATGAATGTTTTGATGGCAATCATGGCCACAACAAAAGCAACAATATTGCCAATGATCAGAATATCAATATCCTGGCTGCTGATGTGCTGATAATTCTGAAGGAGCTTGTAGCCCGATGCGGCAAACATGGTGGGCACTGCAAGAAAAAAAGAGAACTCTGCAGCATGCTTGCGATCGAGCTTTTGTGTCATACCGCCAATGATGGTAGCTGCCGAGCGCGACACCCCCGGAATCATGGAAATGACCTGAAAAAAACCAATCTTGAGCGCTTTCTCATAGGTGATGTCCTGATTGGGTGAGGGATTTTTAAACCAACGATCCACAAACACCAGGACGATGCCGCCCAGCACAAGCATCACGGCCACTACCACCACGTTTTCGAGCAGCTGGTCAATCAGGTCGCTGGCAAGAAAACCGATGACTGCTGCGGGCAGAAAAGCCACAAAAAGTTTCAGATAAAAATCGAACGACTGAAAAAAACGTTTCCAGTAAAGTACCACCACACTCAGGATGGCTCCAAACTGAATGTTGACGGTGAAGGCTTTTACAAAGTCGTTGATCTCCATACCCAGCAATTCCTGAGTGATGATCATGTGACCTGTGGACGAAACCGGCAAAAATTCGGTGAGCCCCTCGACGATGGCAATGACAATGGCTTCGAACAAACTCATTGCTGGCTCAGTCTTTCTTCATGATGGCGTAAATCTCGATGGCATAGCCGGCCAGCACCAGAATGGGGGCAAGGGTCATGCGCCTGAAACTAAAGATGCCTTCGCTGAATTCGTTAGGGTCTTTCGAGCCGCCACCTATCATGAGGATAAATCCCAATATAATGAACGCCAATCCGATAAGCACCCACTTGTAATTTTCGCGTGTGAATGCAAACTGGTCGTTGGATGGTTCGTTTTTCGGGGTAACTGTCGGTTTTTTTGCGGACATAATTCCGGTGGATTTGGTGCAAAAATATGTTTTTTGGGGATAGGGACTTTCAGATGAAGAGTTTGTCGGTTTTAACGCGCAGGTAGCGGCGAAGGGCAAGCCAGGTGGACAGGGTGGTAAGCAGAATACCGGTGAGCAGCATCGCCCCAAACAGGATGCCCACCTGAGTCGGGTTGTAAATCAAAAGCAATTCAGGAATGCTGCTCAGTGCGGCATACAGCACCAGGGCGAGCAATAGGATGGCCAGGATGGCGCTTATGATACCTTGCAGCAAGGCCCTGAAAAAGAACGGACGATGGATGAAACCCTCGGTGGCGCCAACAAGCTGCATGCTGCGGATGATGAACCTTTTGGCATAGATCGAGAGGCGAATGGTATTGTGTATCAAAATGATGGCAATAATTAACAATAAACTCCCGAAGCCCAGCAGCAACAGGCTGATGCGTTTGAAATTTTCGTTGATCATATCGACCAGCGATTTTTGGTAATACACTTCCTTGATGTCAGGATTGCGCATGATTTTGCGACTGATGACTTCGAGGCTGTCGTTGTTGGCCCATTCTGATTTAAACTTGAGTTCGATGGAGGGCAGCAGCGGATTGTCAGCATCTCCCAGCCATTTGACAAAGTCTTCGCCCAGGTCTTCGGCCAGCAGTCGGGTTGCTTCTTCGCGCGGGATGTATCTGGCCGATTTAACAAAAGGCTCAGATTCAAGCATTTTCTGATATTGCAGTATGGTGGCTTCGTTCACACCTTTTTTTATGATCACTTCCAGCCCGATGTTTTCGCGAATGAGCTGCGAGAGTGTGGCTGCATTGATCAGGATGAGGCCAAACAGACCGAGCACGAAAAGCACAAGCCAGATGCTGATCACCGAGGTGATGTAGCTGCCGGCCAGCCTGCGTTTGTTGAATTTTTCCTCGTCAATTGCCACCATACTTTTCCGTGCTCTGGCGGAGCGAAGTTACAAAATACCCCGGTTGCCGGCGTTCAAAGCAGGTCGTTGGCCAGGTTGGCTAAACCCGAGCGTTCGCCTTTTTCAAGGCGGACGTGGGCATAGATGCTGTGGTGTTTGATCTTGTCAATCAGATACGAAAGCCCGTTGGAGTGCGCATCAAGATACGGGGTATCGATCTGGAAAATGTCGCCTGTAAAAACAATCTTGGTGTTTTCGCCTGCACGGGTAATGATGGTTTTCACTTCGTGGGGCGTAAGGTTCTGGGCTTCGTCCACAATGAAGAATACATTCGAGATACTTCTTCCGCGGATGTAGGCCAGGGGTGTGATCACAAGTTTCTCTTTGTCAATGGCTTCGGTGATGCGTTTATACTCTTTGTCCTCTTCACCGTACTGGTTCTGAATATATTTCAGATTGTCCCAAAGCGGTTCCATGTAGGGGTTGAGTTTCGATTTGATGTCGCCCGGCAGGAAGCCGATATCTTTGTTGCTCAGGGGTACGATTGGCCGTGCCAGGTAAACCTGTTTGTAGTTGCGCCTTTGTTCCCAGGCGGCTGCGAGGGCAAGAAGGGTCTTTCCTGTGCCTGCAATACCCTGAATGGTAACCAGTTTCACTTCAGGATTGAGCAGGGCGTGAAGGGCAAACACCTGCTCGGCATTGCGTGGCGAGATGCGCGACACGGATTGCTTGTCGATGCGTTCGAGCCTGTCGGTGATAGGATTGTAGAATGCCAGGGCCGAATTGCGATGGCTTTTCAGGGTGAAATAATGGTTGGGCACAGCCTTTTGCAACCCGATGTCCTGAAGTGGGCAAAAACCATCCACAAAGAGCTTGTCGATGGCTTCGGGGGGCACATCTTCCAGATAGCTTTTGCCGGTGTAGAGCGATTCCACGTCTTTGATCTTGCCTGTCTCATAATCTTCGGCCTGTAGGTTCAGCGATTTGGCCTTCAGTCGCAGGTTGACGTCTTTCGAAACCAGGATCACCTTGCGGTCCGGATTGTCCTCGGCCAGTTTGATGGCAGCATTCAGGATGCGGTGATCGGGTTTGTCGGCTCCGAAAACCTGCCGTGCATCGAGCTTGCTCATCTCGTTCATCAGCACTTTGAAGCGTCCCTTGGTCGGGCCGTTGATGCGTCTCCAGTTTTTCATGGTGGTCTTGCCCGAAATGCGGTCCATGAGCCGGATGAACTCCCTGGCCTCGTAGTTTTTGTTGTCGTTGCCTTTTTTGAAGTTGTCGAGCTCTTCGAAAACTGTGATCGGGATGGCCACATCGTGCTCTTCGAATGTGTTGATTGCGTTGTGGTTGTAGAGGATAACCGAAGTGTCGAGCACAAAAATCTTCGGGGAGGAAGGTTTTTTAACGGGCATAGGTGCTGTGGTTTATCGCCCTTGCTGGCTGTGGATAAAATTAGCCCTGACAGGTCTGCCGGATCAGCGCCAGCCTAATTACTTATCAACAAACAGCTGTTAAAGTCAAAAAATTAACGTCGGGCTTTGAAGAAATCTGTCAGCAAGCGGGCGGCCACTTCGGCCATCAATCCCTTCTCGGCTTTTGTTTTCGGATGGAGCAGCAGCGGGCTGTACCTCGAAAAACCACGTTTGGGATCGTCGGCAGCCCAGACAATCTTTCCGATTTGCGACAGGTTGAGCGCCGATGCACACATGGGGCAGGGTTCAAGGCTCACATATAAGGTGCACTCTTCCAGATATTTACCTCCGATGTAGTTTGTGGCGGCGGTGATGGCGAGCATCTCGGCATGGGCAGTGGCATCGTTGAGGGTTTCGGTCATATTGTGGGCGCGGGCAATAATCTTTCCGTTGCTCACAACCACGGCTCCCACGGGCACCTCACCGGCTTCGGCTGCCTTTGCTGCTTCGCGCAATGCCTCGCGCATAAAATATTCGTCGCTCATGATGCTCAGCATATCCCCTCCGGTTTAGTGTGCCTCAAGCCAGTTGTTTCCGGTATTCATCTCCACCACAACGGGCACCGAAAGTGGCAATGCTTCGCGCATATGTTGCTCAACCAATGGCTTGAGTGCGTCGAGCTCTTCGATCAGGGCGTCGAACACCAATTCGTCGTGCACCTGAAGAATCATTTTCGACTGCATGCCCAATTGTTTCATCTGTGCGTGTATGCGGATCATGGCCAGCTTGATCATGTCGGCCGAGCTGCCCTGAATGGGTGCGTTGATGGCGTTGCGCTCGGCAAAACCTCGCACTACGCTGTTGGCGGCATTGATGTCCCTGAGGTACCTCCGGCGGCCAAGCATGGTTTCCACATAACCGTTTTGCCTGGCAAATTCTATCTGTCGGTTCATGTAGGCTTTGATGCCGGGATATTCCTTGAAGTAGCTGTTGATGATTTGTGCGGCTTCGCTGCGCGGAATGCCCAGGCGCTCCGACAGGCCAAAGGCCGAAATGCCGTAAATGATGCCAAAGTTGACTGTTTTGGCATTGCGCCGCATCTCTTTGGTTACCAATTCTATAGGAACGCCATACACCTTTGATGCGGTGGCAGCATGAATATCGTGCCCGCTTCTGAATGCTTCAATCATTCCCTGGTCGCCGCTCAGGTGGGCGATGATGCGAAGCTCGATCTGCGAATAGTCGGCAGCCAGCAGGGTGTAGTGTTTGTTTCGTGGCACGAAAGCCTTGCGAATTTCGCGGCCGCGCTCGGTGCGTATGGGGATATTCTGCAGGTTGGGATTGTTCGAGCTGAGCCGCCCGGTGGCAGCAACAGCCTGATTATAAGATGTGTGCACGCGACCATCGCGCGGGTTGACGAGTGCAGGCAAAGCATCCACATAGGTCGATTTGAGCTTGGTCAGCTGGCGGTATTCCAGGATCTTTTCTACAATGGGATGGGCATGTACCAATTGGCTGAGCACTTCTTCGCCTGTGGGATATTGTCCTGTTTTGGTTTTTTTGGCGTTGGTGCGCAGGCCGAGTTTTTCGAAAAGCACCTCACCAAGTTGTTTTGGCGATGCAATGTTGAATGGGGTTCCGGCCAGGGCTTGAATCTCTTTCTCAAGTTGTTGTATCTCCTGCTGCATTCCCTCCCCGATTTCGTTCAGGGTGGCAATGTCGAGTTTTACGCCTTCGGCCTCCATGTCCATCAGCACGCTCAGTAACGGCATCTCAATGCCGTGCATGAGCTCTTCAAGCCCGTTTTTTTTGAGCTCCGGAGCCAGTTTGTGATACAGTTGCAGGGTGATATCGGCATCTTCGGCTGCGTATTCCTTTATTTTCTCCAAAGGCACATCGCGCATCGAACCCTGCCCTTTACCTTTTTTGCCAATCAGGCTTTCGATGGATACCGGGCTGTAGTTGAGCAGGGTTTCAGCCATATAGTCCATGCTATGACGCTGTTCCGGTTCAATCAGGTAATGGGCAATCATGGTGTCGAACAATGGACCCGCCACCGGTATCTCATACCAGCGTAGCACAGCCATGTCGTATTTCATGTTCTGACCTACCTTGAGTATTTCCGGATTGGAAAAGAACGGCCTCAACAGGTCGAGCATTTGCTGGCACTGATGATAGTTTTCGGGCATGGGGACGTACCACGCATGGTGTGGCTCAACGGCAAACGACAGGCCAACTAGTTCGGCTGTGTGTGCATCCAGGGCTGTGGTTTCGGTGTCGAAGCACACTACCTTGTGATTCAGTAGATTTGATGCCAACTGTCGCAACTCATCTTCTCCCTGAACCAGTTCGTAACGATGTGCAAGGGTTTCGATGGTGAGTTTGGTCCCCGAAGCCAGGCCCTGATCTTCGGAGGGCAGCCCACTGAACAGGTCGTTGCCTGCACTCTGTAAATCGTTGAACACCCTGCGCGCAAAGGTCCTGAACTCCAGCTCATCGAAAATTTCTTTCAGCTTTTCCAGGTCAGGGCTGCCCATCTTCAGCTTGTCGGGCTCAAAGGGCACTGGCGCATCGGTGATGATGGTAGCCAGCTGCTTCGACTGAAGCCCCTGATTTGCAAATTGTTCCACATTTTCTTTGAGCTTCCCTTTGAGTTGATGGGTGTTGGCCAGCAGATTTTCAATCGAGCCGAATTCCTGCACCAGCTTGATGGCAGTTTTTTCGCCCACGCCCGGAATCCCCGGAATATTGTCGCTGGCATCGCCCATCAGGCCAAGGATGTCGATCACCTGTTCGGGTCGTTCAATGCCATAACGACTGCACACTTCGCTCACACCCCAAACTTCCGCCGGCTCGCCTGCACGGCCCGGTTTATACATCCTGATGTTTTCGCTCACCAGTTGTCCGAAGTCTTTATCCGGAGTCATCATATATACCTCAAAACCCTGACGTTCTGCGGCTTTGGCCAGGGTGCCGATGATGTCGTCGGCTTCGTAGCCATCCAGCATCAACACCGGGATGTCGAAAGCTTTCACAAGTTCGATCACCCAGGGGATGGCTTGTGCAATGTCATCAGGCATTTTTTCACGATGTGCCTTGTAATCAGCAAAATCGGTGTGCCGTTGGGTGGGCGCCATGGTATCGAAAGCCACTCCCAGGTGGCTGGGCCTTTCGTTGCGGATAATGTCGTACAAGGTGTTGGCAAAACCCAGAATGGCTGAGGTATTCATGCCCTTGGAGTTGATTCTGGGAGTCTTGTTCATCGCAAAAAAGGCCCTGTAAATGAGCGCCATGGCATCGAGAAGAAAAAGTTTCGGACGTGATTGCGTCATGCCTGATTCAAATTTGGTTTGCTAAATTAGGGCTATTGAAGCCTTTGCTAACCCTCTACGACTCAAAAATCCTGTAAACCTCCCGGTGGAGAAAGATTTTTGATTGATTTGGACACGAAAACACACCCACCTGACACATTGCCTGAACACTGCAATGGCTTTAGCGTTAACTTAGATGCCTTGATACTTTTATAAATTTCAAAAAACTGTCCATGAGCCAGGCTCACCGCAAACCAAACCGGCTGATCAACGAAACCAGCCCCTACCTGTTGCAACATGCTTACAACCCTGTGGACTGGTACCCATGGAATGAGGATACCCTGAGGTTGGCGGTTGAACAAAACCGCATGATCCTGGTCAGCATAGGCTACTCGGCCTGTCACTGGTGCCATGTAATGGAAAAAGAATCGTTTGAAGACGAGGAAGTTGCAAAGCTCATGAATGCTCACTTCATATGCATCAAGGTGGACCGCGAAGAGCGTCCTGATGTGGATCATATGTTTATGGAGGCGGTGCAACTGATCACAGGGCACGGGGGCTGGCCTTTGAATTGCTTTGCCATGCCCGACGGAAGGCCGGTATGGGGCGGTACTTATTTCCGCAAAGCACAGTGGTTGAATGTGGTGGAACATTTTGCCAGGCTTTGGCAAAATCAGGACAATGCCCTTTGGCAGCAGGCCGACAATGTGCATCAGGGTTTGAACGAGCGCATGAAGGTGGCTCTGAGGCAAGATGAATACGATGCCACAGCTGTGCTCAAAGCCATGGCCCGCAGGTTGTTTGGTCAGGCCGATACAATTTATGGCGGCCAGAAAGGAGCTCCAAAGTTTCCGATGCCAGACCTGCTGCTGTTTGAGTGGTTGCTCGCCTCGCAGCTCGACGAACCCAGGTTCGGACGGCATGTGTTGTTCACCCTCGACCGGATGCATCGCGGCGGTATTTTTGATCAGCTCGAGGGAGGATTTGCGCGTTATTCCACCGACGAAGGCTGGCATGTGCCGCATTTCGAAAAGATGCTTTACGACAATGCCCAGCTCATCAGACTATATGCAGAAGTGTACCGCAGCACCCGGGATACTGAGCTGGAGTCGGCGCTGCGCCGAACAATACAATGGTGCATGGATGCGCTTTACAGACCGGGCGAGATGTTTTGTGCTGCGCTCGATGCAGACAGCGAGGGTGAGGAAGGCCGATATTACGTGTGGTCGAAGGCTGAATTCGACGAACTTCCCGGCGATATTGCTCCGATTTTGTCGGATTGGTTCGGCATAGGTGGACCTGCAGCCTGGGAGCACGGAAAAAATGTGCTTGTCAGGCCTTATACCACCGAAGAGTTTTGTCGTAAACATCAGCTTGAGCCTTCCAAATGGTCCAGAATGCTATCCGATGCGACCGAAATCCTCTGCCGGATACGACGTTCACGACAGGCGCCTCAGCTCGACGATAAGCAGATTTTATCGTGGAATGCGCTGATGATCATGGGTTTGTGCAATGCCAGCCTTGCTCTTGGTATTGAAACATACCTCCAGACAGCCCGGGATGTGGCCCGTTTTATCCGGCTCAGGCTCCGCACACCTGAGGGAGCCCTGCTGCGGACCTACAAAAACGGCAATGCGCATATCGCCGCCTTTCTCGATGACTATGCCTTTTACATCCAGGCGCTCATCACCCTTTATCAGATTACCTTCGATGAGGAGTATCTGCTTGAGGCTTACCAGCTTACCCATTTTACCCTAAGCAATTTTTATCACGAAGGCGAGGCCTGTTTCAGTTACAACCAGCACGGAAGCAGCGATCTTGCGGTAAGACCGCGTGAAATGTACGACAACGTTATGCCTTCTTCAAATGCAGCTATGTGTATGGCTATAAGCATGTTGAGTGTTTATTTCGAAGACGATCGGCTATCGGGGATTGCTTCGGCCTTGTTGCAAAATCAGGTAGCCCTCATGATGCAGTATCCTGCCGGATTCAGCCACTGGGGTCAGGCGCTGTATATGCATGAAAAAAAGGATATCAGTGTGTTGAGGGGAAACGATGCAATTCGCTTTGCAAAATCGCTGTTCGCAAACCGGCCGATGTGGCATCTGGTAGCTGCTGCAACCGGTCAGTCGGCCATTCCGGCTGTAAATTCAAAAACCTTGCAACCCGGCACCTGGTTGTGGAAATGCGACTATCGTGGTTGCGCAATCCCCGAAAAGCTGTCCGGCTAACCGCCGAAGTCAATCCTTGTCTATTCTTCCACTTCGAGCCGCACTTCTTCGAGTTTGTTACCCGTGGATTTAAGGATGGTGATTTTGAATTTGTCTATCTGTATTTTCTCACCCGGAGCAGGGATGTTTTCGTGTCGGCTGATGATGAATCCGGCCAGGGTTTCATACTCATCCGATTCCGGAATGTCGAGCTTGTATGTTTCGTTGAGGTATTCAATTTCGAGCCGGGCCGAAAAAATCCAGCTGTTGGATCCCAGCTGTTCTTCAATGGTTTCCTCTTCGTCGTACTCGTCGTCAATTTCGCCAAAAATCTCCTCGATGATGTCTTCCATCGAAACTATGCCGGCTGTACCACCGAATTCGTCCACCACCACAGCAATGCCCTGCCGGTTTTGAATGAAACGGCTCAGCAACCGGCTTGCAGGATAGGTCTCGGGCACCACTTCGATGTTGCGCATCACCTGACGGATGCTCTCCGGCCGGGTAAACATATCGTACGAATGTACATATCCTGTGATGTTGTCCACGCTTTCTTCGTAAACCAGAATTTTTGAGTGCTTGGTCTCGGTGAACTTCGCCAGCAGTTCATCCACTGAGCTGTCGCTTGAAATGGCTTCGATTTCCGGGCGGGGTATCATGCAGTCGCGTACGCGAATATGTCGGAATTCAATAGCATTTTGAAGAATCTGCAGATCCGGGTCCAGCTCTGTATTGGTTTGAGCCTCGTCGGCGGCCAAGTCTCTGAGGTAATTATCCAGGTCAACAGCGCTGAACTTGTAGGTATCGTGCTTGATTTTCAGGCCGGTGAAAACCCGCAGGATCAATTCCGAAATTCCTGTGTAAATCCAGATAAACGGGAAAAGCAGATGGTAGAATATCCAGAGCGGAACAGCAAAAAACGAAAGGGTAGCATTGGGATTGATGCGAAAGAGGATTTTAGGCAGAAACTCTGCGAATACGAGTATAAGTAAGGTGGCCACAATGGTTTGTGTCAGAATAAGATTGATGTTGCTGGCCATAAAATCCGGGAAGTTTCTGATAAGCACCGGTTCGAGCAGGTTGGCCATGGCCATACCGTAAACCACCAGGGCGATATTGTTTCCGAGCAGCATGGCTCCGATGAAGCGCGAGGGATTTTTGTAAAATTTATTGAGAATTCCTGCGGGTAAGAGATTGCGCTTCAGGTCGATTTCGAGCCTCAGTCGGTTTGCGCTGACGAAAGCGATTTCGATTCCGGAGAAGAAAGCGGAAAACAACAAGGTCAGCAGAATGATTTGAATATCACTCATATAGCAAGGCTTCGCATTGGCAGCAAAGATAGCACATATTCCATGCTTTCAGGGCTATTCGTCATCATCCTCAAGCTCGAGTGTGCCTCTGATATTGTAAATGGTGCGTTGCGAAAGGTCGTCATTGGCCGTGAGGCTGTCGCCATAAAGCTTTTTGTCGGCCCCGGTTATCACGATGGGTGCTCCGGTGCGTATGGTTTTGTAGCGTTGGTTCCAGATTAGTTGGGAGGTTTGCATCAGCTCGCTTGTCTGAAAGTTTTCCACCTCCACATCGCCACGGGCCACCATCCATTGCTCGCGTTCGAGGTTTAGTCCGTAATTGGCCTTGATGCGCGATGACTGCTGGCCGGTGGAATCATAAAAGAATGCTTCGAAACCTTCGGGAAACTCCACCTTTTCCTCATCGCCTGCAAACCTGAGCATTAGTGGAGCAACCAGCCGCATGTACACATGTCCCGAATCGCTACGCAGGTATTCAATATTTCTGGCACGCACCGCCGAGAGGGTGTCTTCGGCCGTGACTTCGCGGATCACGGTAAGCGAATTTTCGCACGAAACCCACATCGCCACGCTCAGGAGCGTGAGGATGCGGGTGAGAAGACTTCTGAAGTCCAAGTTGTTTATGACGTTATTATCTGGATGCCCTGATGGTGGTTTCTTCCCTGTACCAGCAGTCGATGGTGTAGCTTTGTCCTTCCTCGTAGCCGTGGAAGAATATCACGTTTACCGAAGGAAAGTGCACACTGTAGGTGGCTATGCGCTTGCTGGCAGTTTCGGTCTGCGAGGGATCAACCCGTTTTGCCTGGTTGTACTTGTCAACCGCGGCCCAATAACCTACCCTGCTGGTGAAATCGTTGTCACCGCAATCTTTGGCCGACAGCGCGTAGCAGTCGCCAATGGTGATGTAGGGTGCGCCATCAGCCGGATTAATCTGCAAAGCATTCAAGGCTGCCTGACGTGCACGGGGATAGTTTTTCACAGCTTTGTAAGTCTCGGCCAATAGCTTGAAGGCACTATGTGCACGATCTTGTTCGGCTGATTTGGTGGCCTCTTCCAGGTAGGGAATAGCCTGGTTGAATTTTTCGTCGCGAAGCAAAAGGCGGCCGATATTGAATGCCGATTCCGGGCTGGGTTGCAGCCTGTGAAGGCGCACACTGGCATCCAGATAAAGCGGATCGCCCTGGCAGCCACGCCTGTCGAGCAGGTTAGTAACTTTCTTGAGCAATTCCACGTCGTTGGGGCTTTTGGCCAGCTTGTTGCCATATACCCTCACCAGGTCGGTGCAGCTTGCAAAAGGTTCGAACGATGCTTCGATGTTGTTTTTAAAATTGCGGTAGTTCTCAGCCCATTTGTCGTCGTTGTTGGCCACAGCCCTGCTGATATTGTGGTCGAGTATCTCCGAAACCTGATCATAGGTGTCCACAATAAAAGCGGTGTCAACCTTGCCTTTGCGCGCCATTTTTACTACCGCCCTGAAGTAGTAGATGAGGGCAGTTCCGTCGGTATTGTCCCCGTCGTGCTCAATAGATTGTTTCAGCACGTTGTAGGCTTCTTCGTATCGTTCCTGGTCGTAAGTGAACAGGTCAATCCCTTTGCGTCCCAGAATGGCGCCTTTCTGAGGCTGGCCCGTACGGAAATGGTTCGGGAAATATTTGATGCGTTGGTCATAAACCATCATCAGCGTGTCGATCAGCTTGCTACGCTCGGCATCGGTTTTTGCATTTTCGATGCGATATTGCATGATACGCACCCCGTCCACATAAGTGTTTTCACTGGCCAGCGGACAGTTGTTAAACACCCAGCGCCAAGGCCCGATGATATCTTTGATCACAGGCGATTCAAAATTGCTGGCTCTCCACTGCCTGTAAAACTCGCGGTACAACGAGATGTTTACCACACAGTTGACGCTGTCTTTTCCGTATTTGGGCATGTTGTCCTGAGGCTCAAAGCTGAACCGGTCGCTGCCTGCCTGCACCTGAAGTGTAAGCGCCAACGCTGCTGTTGCAAAAAGTGCCTTGAGGTAAGTGTAGGGTTTCATGGTTTTTATGTGTTGGAACGTTATAGCCTAATCATATTTTCGTTTAACAAACCATCGCTCGTAGATCGAAACTCCTGCCCGGAAGTTGATGAAACCTTCCCTGACCAGGTTGCTTTTGGTGCTGCCCCTGCCGCCAGCTTCAAGGCTCAGATCGACAGTGGTGAACGTACGAGGCAACGGCAAACTGACACCAAAACTGATGCCAAACTCATTGACGGCTTGCCCGTTGATGTTCAGATAAGTTTGTTTGTAACGGGCGCCGGTGCGGTAAGTCACTTTGCGCCAATAACTTGATATGGCGGTGTGACTTGGAAGATACTGAAAACCAGCAGCTACATTCCAGCTATCGACCAGCGAGTCGGCATACAATGGAGAGTTGTAATTAGCCCAGTTTTGCCAATTGAAGTCGATGCCACCAAGCCAGCGGTCTTTTTTTTCGAGCACCAGGCCGCCGCCTGCCGAGAAGGGAATGCTGAGCGTGGCACGTTGTTCCGGCCGGTAAAAGATGGTGTCGATCACATACTCAATGCTGCCAAACAAGCCACCGAACTGCGATTGCACCAGGTATTCGCGCTTAACGGGCATATCGTGCCCCAAACCATAGGTCGCCCCAAGTTGAAGGCTGGTTTCCTTTCCGAGATCGATGCGGTACAACAGGCCTGCATCAAGACTAAAAGCGCTGGCATTCAACCGGCTATCCACTTTTGTGGTGGCCATATTGGCCGAGTCGGGAAAGTAAAGATAGCTCAGCGTGCTGTTTCGGCCAAAGAGGTAATTGACGTTAAAACCTGCAGAGGCATTTCGTCCGAGCTTGATGGAGTTTCCGATAAAAAAGCGATTGATTCCACCTTTGCCTTCGTAGATTTTGTTGTAACGCACGTTTTGCGAGGTGGTACCCGTTGAACTTAGGTTGAAGGCAATATGGCTGTAGGGCAAAAGGCCGATGCCTGTACGTAGCCAGGGCGTTACTGGAAAGGCGGCCGAGAAGAACGAAAGGTTGGCATAGTTGCCACTCTCGTTGCGCAGGGTAGTGCGGTAACTAACCCCGGTGAAACTCAGGCCGGTGCCGAAGAGAAACGAGAGTGAGTCAACAGCAGAATAACTGGCCGGGTTGGCCGGGTTAACGAAACGGTTGCTCGACAATGCGTTCCCAATTCCACCCATCCCGACCTGGCGGGTATGGTTGCTGGCAGGCGACATGGTGCCCAGTCCAAAACGTGAATAAGGCGAATCAATTCCGGTTTGGGCCCATGCGGTCAAGGCATACAGCAGCACCAAAGGCAGTAAGAGTCCTTTTCTCAACTTATCCTATCTTATTGAATTTCATGATAGCCTGCAAACCTTCGAGTACGAGATTTGAGGCTGCAAAGATGCGACTTTTAAACTTAGTTTCAAAGTATTTATTGTCTCCGCCGCCCACAAGCACAGTCAGTTTGCCCACCGTTTTTTCATATCTCCTGATCATGCCTTCGAGTTCGGCCCGGGTGCCGTTTACTGCGCCCGAAAGGAGCGATTGGTGGGTGGTCTGGCCGACGAGGGGAGCCTCCGGGCTTATCCCGGCCAGGGGCAGGCGACTTGTAAAGGTGTGCATGGCTTTGAGCCGCATGGCAATTCCCGGACTGATGGCTCCGCCAAGGTAACGACCGTCGGCAGTAAGCAGGTCGTAAGTGATGCAGGTGCCCATGTCGATGACAAGGACATTGCATCCCGGAAAACGTGCATAGGCAGCAGCAACAGCGGCAATGCGGTCGCGTCCCAGTGTTTCAGGCGTCTCATATTCAATTGAGAAGGGAAGGGGCGTTTCGTGGCTGAGCACATGAACCGGACAATACGCTGAAACAGTTTCAATCAGTGCCTCAGGAACGTCGCGCACAGCCGAGATCATGGCAGCCGACGGAGGCAGACTTTCCATGACCTGCATCAGGGCCAGCGGATTTTCAGGCTCGAACATTACAGCCCCCGAACTAAAACTTTCATCCTGAAACATGGCTTTCGCCAGGGTGTTGCCCAAATCAATTGCTAAACGCATTTCCCTTTTGGATTCGTTTTGGATCTGCAAAGGTATTGATTTTGAGGCATCTCATTTTTTTTGAGGCATCGGATTCGGAAATTTAAAGTTTTGACATATCTTTGCACTCCCAAACCTAATGGTACCATAGCTCAGTTGGTAGAGCAACGGACTGAAAATCCGTGTGTCCTTGGTTCGAATCCGAGTGGTACCACAAGCCAAACTGTTTATTATCAACGGTTTGGCTTTTTTATTTTTCAGCTGCAAGGGTAAAACCCAAATCACAACCGTTTGCAGCATAAATATGCCATACATTCCAATGTACACATCCGACCCCGGCATTCAAATGCGTACTTTTGCACCCGCGCAAGTGTAGCAAGGGCTGTGCATGAATAACTTAAAGACCAAAAACCACAGACATCCTGGAAATTTTAAAGACATATTATCCAAAACAATATGAAAAGAGTTCTGATTGTCACCGGTGGTGGTGACTGTCCCGGTCTGAATGCAGTCATCCGGGCCATTGTGAAACGTGCCAGTCTGGAAAAGGACTGGGAAGTGCTTGGAAGCATTCAGGCATTCAACGGAATTTTGTGGGAGCCCACCGAAGTGAAGGTGCTCACTCCTGAAGTAGTCAGGGGTATTCACTTTCAGGGCGGAACCATCATCGAAACTACCAATAAAGGCGGCCCGTTTGCCTGGCCCGTGCGCAACAGCGATGGTAGCTGGAGTGCGGTTGACCGCTCCGACGAGATGATCCGCAAGATCAAATACCTGGGCATTGATGCGGTGATCAACATTGGAGGCGATGGTTCGCAACGTATTTCGCAGGCACTCTACGAAAAAGGTCTCCCTATTATTGGTGTACCCAAGACCATTGATAACGACCTTTCTTCGACCGACTCAACCTTTGGTTTCCAAACAGCCGTGGAAGTGGCCACCGAGGCTGTGGATAAACTTGTAACCACCGCTGCAAGCCACAACCGTGTGTTTGTGGTGGAAGTGATGGGACGCTATGCCGGATGGATAGCCCTGAACGCTGCTGTGGGCGGAGGGGCTGAAGTGTGCCTGATTCCGGAATTCCCTTACGACATCAACATCGTTAAGCAGAAACTGGAGTCGCGATTCAACCGCGGCCGCGGATTTGCCGTTGTGGTGGTTTCGGAAGGTGCCCGTCCGAAAAATGGCGAGATGGTGTACGAAAAAAGCGATGAGGTAGGCTACGAAAACCTGCGTCTCGGTGGCATCGGCCGCCAGCTGATCCGTCAGCTGAAAGAGGCTGGTTTCGAACCCGACATGCGCGAAACCGTGCTGGGTCACCTGCAGCGCGGTGGTATCCCGATCGCCTACGACCGCGTGCTCTCGGCCCAGTTTGGTGTCAAGGCATTCGAAATGGTGCTCAAGGGCGAGTTTGGTAAGATGGTGTCCTACCGTCATCCTTACTTTATCTCTGTGCCTTTGAAAGATGCCATTGCCAAACCCAATTTTGTCACACTCGACAATGCTCTGGTGAAAACCGCCACAGGTCTGGGCATTTCTCTTGGTATCGACATTAACAACCCCTGATGCTTCACGTCAGCGTCCGGGCCTTGCCTGCTGAGGTACCGGCTGAAAACCTGGCAACAAAAGCAGTGGCGGTGATCGATGTGCTGCGTGCCACCTCGGTCATGGCCACTGCTTTGCATCACGGTGCAAAAGGTATTTTTCCTGTGGCCGAAATCGATCAGGCACGCAGGTTAAGGCAGGATTGTGATGATAACGCCTTGCTTTGCGGTGAGCGCAATGGCAGGCGCATTGAGGGTTTCGATCTGGGCAACTCACCATTCGAGTTTGATCGTCAAACCGTTGAAGGAAAGTCACTGATCATGTGCACCACCAATGGCACACGGGCGATTGCTGCCGCATCAGAGGCAAAAGTCGTGCTGGCCCTCTCATTTGTTAATATGAGCGCTGCCGCCACGACCTTGCTGCAGACAGGATTGGATATTGAGTTGCTGTGTGCCGGCACAAACGGACGATTCTCAATGGATGATGCCCTGTGTGCCGGTATGACCCTCGGGCTGCTTTCGAAGCTCACGAACTTAAAAACCAATGACCTGGGCGAAGTATTGCTGAAATTTGCCCGCCAAAGGGGAAGCATTGCAGGCAAGCTCAGGCATTGTACGCACAAAGTCTTTCTCGAAGCATCGGGATATGCCCGCGACCTAGCCTATTGCCTGACAACCGATTGCGTCGAAACTGTTCCAATCCGCAACCCACAAGGCTGGTTCGTTGCGGCCGGTAATTTGTGAAAATGCAGGAGAAGTTCTGACAATACTCCTTAATTATCAGGCCTGTTTATCCATTCTATTGAACACACCTTTGCTCAGCCCAATTGACTAATTTTGCCGTGTAAAACCAATTCCGATTCCATGCCTCAATTTCCGGGACAGCTGATCAGCAAACTACCAAACGTAGGCACGTCCATTTTTGCCGTAATGTCGAAGCTGGCGGTTGAGCACAATGCCATCAACCTTTCGCAGGGTTTTCCTGACTTTCCGATCGACAAAAGGCTGGTTGACCGTGTTCATCATTACATGAAAAAGGGCTTCAACCAGTATGCGCCCATGCCCGGTGTGCAGGCGCTTCGTCAGGCCATTGCAAAAAAAGTGCACCACCTTTACGGCGTGGCCTATGATCCTGAAAAAGAGATCACAATCACGGCAGGGGCCACACAGGCCTTGTTTACGGCCATCACGGCATTTGTGAAAGAAGGCGATGAGGTCATTATTTTCGAACCGGCCTACGACAGCTATGCCCCGGCGGTGCGCCTGAATGGCGGACTTGTAAAATATGCGCGCCTCCAAAAACCTGATTTCAGTATTCAGTGGGACGCTGTGACCAAACTGATCTCGAACCGCACCCGGATGATCATCATCAACAGTCCGCACAATCCCACAGGCAGCCTGCTCAGCCATGACGACATGAAGCAACTGGAGCAGCTCACCCACAATCGCGACATCATAGTGCTGAGCGATGAGGTGTACGAACATCTAGTGTTCGACGGCCAGACACATCAGAGCGCTTGCCTGTATCCCGGACTGGCCAGCCGCAGTCTGGTGGTTGGCAGTTTTGGCAAAACATTCCATGCCACAGGCTGGAAAACCGGTTTTGTACTGGCACCTGCCGGGCTTACGGAAGAATTTCGTAAAGTGCATCAGTTCAATGTGTTTGCTGCCAATACGCCCATACAGCATGCCATAGCCGACATGCTCGGAGAAGCTGAAAGTTACCAGGGGTTGCCAGCTTTCTTTCAGGCAAAGCGCGATTATTTCGCTTCGTTGATCAGCAATTCAAAGTTTGAGCCGCTTCCCAGTAAAGGAACATATTTTCAGCTGCTTGATTATTCGCGTGTTTCCGATCTGCCTGAGAAGGAATTTGCCGTATGGCTGGTTCGCGAACATGGTCTGGCAGTTATTCCGCTTTCATCATTCTATCACGACCAGCTCAACCAGCAACTCGTGAGGGTTTGTTTTGCCAAAACCGAACAAACCCTGGCCAAAGCCGCCGAAATCCTATGCAAGATCTGAAGGTTGCCCTCATCCAGACACACATCGTTTGGGAAGATCCCGAAGCCAATCACCGGCATTTCGGTGCGCTGATGAACTCGCTGAAATCGGCACCCGATCTGGTGGTGCTGCCCGAAACTTTCAACACAGGTTTTCCTGTGGATGCCTCACGTTTTTCGCAAAAGCCCGATGGCATCAGCATGCAATGGATGGCCGAGCAGGCCGCATCGCTCAATGCAGTGCTGTGTGGCAGCCTGCTGCTCGAAACTGCTCAAGGCTACCAAAATACCTTTGTCTGGATGCGCCCCGACGGTACTTATGCGACTTACGCCAAGCGGCATGTGTTCAGGATGGGTGGCGAGCATCACAGCATTGTACCCGGCAACCAATTGCTGACAGTCGAACTCAAAGGCTGGAAAATCAGGCCCATGGTGTGCTATGACCTGCGTTTTCCGGTATGGTGCCGAAACACTTTCGATGGGGCCAACTTTGCTTACGATATGATGATATTTGTGGCAAACTGGCCTGAAGTGCGTGCATGGCCATGGAAACAACTGCTGATCGCCAGGGCCATAGAAAACCAGTCGGTTGTTATCGGGCTCAACAGGATCGGGAAAGATGGGTTGGGCAATGCCTACAGTGGCGACTCCGGCCTGATCGACGCCAAAGGAAACCTTTTGTGGCAGGGCAATCCGGGTAAAGAAGAAATATTCGAAGGCACCATTGATGCGGCTTCGCTTAGGATGTTTCGCGAAAAATTTGGCGTATCGGCCGACTGGGATGCATTTCGTCTAAATTTGACAAGCCCAAAATAATTCGGTGATATGAAAATTATCATAGCAGGCGATGGTGAAGTAGGATTTCATCTTGCAGAATCGCTTGTAAACAGTAACCACGACATCACCATAGTTGACCCGCACGAAGACCTGCTGAAAATGATTGAGGCGCATGCCGACCTGATGACCATCAATGGCGACAGCACCTCGATTTCAACCCTGCAGCGCGCCAATGTGCACCGTGCCGATCTGGTGATGTCCGTGGTGAGGCAGGAGGAGGTGAACCTGCTCACCTGCATCCTGGCCAAGAAGCTTGGCGCTAAAAAGGTGATCGCCAGGGTCAACACCATGGAAAATCTGAGCGTGCAAAACAGAAAAATATATCAGGAGCTCGGAATTGACGCACTCATCTCGCCTGAAGATATTGCTGCACAGGAAATTATCTCGCTGCTCAGGCAAACCGCAGCTACTGAGGTGTTTGATTTTGCCAACGGACGCCTTCAGCTGTTTATGATCAAGCTGGAGTCGCCGGCACCGGTGATTGGCAAATCGCTCAACGAGATTGCAGCCAGCCATCGCAATCTCGATTTCAGGGCACTGGCCGTACACCGCAACCGTGAAACGTTCATCCCCAAAGGCGAAGATCGTTTTCAGGAAAATGACCTGGCCTATGTGATTACCAAACCCAATGCCATCAATAGTCTTTTGGAACTGGGAGGCAAAGTGCAGCACTCCATCCGCAACCTGATGATTGTAGGTGGAGGCCGCGTAGGAAGAATTACGGCCAAAAGGCTTGAGAAGGAAATGAATATCAAGCTCATAGAGAAGGACAAAGACCGCTGCATGGTCTTGACCGATTATCTTGAGGATGCCCTGATAGTGAACGGAGATTCACGTAATGTGCAGTTGCTCGATGATGAAGACATTGCCAGCATGGATGCCTTTATTGCCCTGACCAACAGTGCAGAAACCAACATCCTGTCGTGCCTTCATGCCCGGTCTAAAGGCGTAAAGAAAACCATCGCGCTGGTGGAAAACATCGATTACATCGACATTTCGCAAAGCGTGGGCATCGACACCATTGTCAATAAAAAGCTGATTGCGGCAAGCCATATGGTTAAATACACCATGGGCGAAGAGGTGGTTCAGCTGAAGTGCCTGAGCGGCATCGAAGCCGATGCATTGGAGTTGGTGGCCCGCGAAGGTTCGCCCGTGACCCGCAAACCCATCCGCAAGCTGCAACTGCCCGAGGGCGCCATCATCGGTGGGCTGGTCAGAGGCGACAAGGCATACATTGCCACTGCCGATATGCAGATCGAAGCAAACGACCATGTGGTCGTGCTGGCACTTCCCAAGGCAATCCATAAGGTAGAGAAGCTCTTCCATTAACCAAACGGGCCATGCAAGGCAGATTTCAGGACTTTAACCTTGGCATTGTTGCACGCATCATCGGGATTCTGCTGCTGATCGAAGCAGTTTTCATGACAATGGTGCTATCGATATCGTTCGTGGACAATACTTTACACAACGGATACTTTGCCAGGAGCGTCGGAATTACCTTGCTGGCAGGGATTATTTTGTACGCTTTAGGCACCAAGGCCCCCACCAAGGTAGGAAAGCGGGATGCATACATCATCGTTTCGCTCACGTGGATTGTGACTTCTTTTTTCGGCGCCCTGCCATTCTATCTTAGTGGGTATATCCCCTCAATTACAGATGCTTACTTCGAAACTGTTTCGGGATTTACCACCACGGGTGCCAGCATACTTACCGATATCGAGGTTTTGCCGCGCGATTTGCTTTTCTGGAGGGCGCTCACACACTGGCTGGGGGGCATGGGTATTATTGTGCTTTCGGTTGCTGTGCTTCCTTTTTTGGGCATTGGCGGCATGCAGCTCTTTATGGCCGAAATGCCCGGCGTGACCTACGATAAGCTGCATCCGCGCATAACGGCCACTGCCAAGCGATTGTGGGGCATTTATGTGCTGCTTACCATTGCGCAATTCCTGCTGCTCTGGGCTGGCGAAATGGACTGGTTCGACTCGGCCTGTCATGCTTTTGCCACCATGGCTACAGGCGGTTTTTCGACCCGTAATGCCAGCATGGCTGCCTTTGGTCCATACAGCCAATATGTTACTATTATTTTCATGGTGCTGGCCGGCACCAATTTTACCCTTCACTATTTTGCCCTTCACGGATGGTTTCGTAAAGTATGGGAGAACGAGGAGTTCCGCATTTATCTCAACATCATCGTATTCAGCACCCTGATCATTGCGCTTAACCTTTATTTTCATGTTTCCAGCGAACTGGAGCCGCTTTTGCGCAATATCCTTTTCACCGTGGTTTCCATACTCACCACCACCGGCTTTGTGACGGTCGATTACCTGCAGTGGCCGGTTTTCCTGTGGATGATCATTTTTGTGTTGATGTTTATCGGCGGAAGTGCCGGCTCTACAGGTGGGGGCATCAAAGTGATCAGGCAATCGCTGCTTCTGAAGAATTCGTTTCTTGAAATGCGGCGTGCCATTCATCCGGCAGCAGTGTTACCAGCCAAATACAATGGAAAAAGCGTTTCGCAGGATGTGGTTTACAAAGTGATGGGCTTTTTTGTGGTTTACATCCTGATTTTTGCCGCGGGGGTTATGGTGCTCTCAGCTATGGGCATCGATTTCGATACCTCAATCGGAGCATCCGCGGCCTGCCTGGGAAACATTGGCCCGGGCATCGGAAAGGTGGGTCCGGTTTTCAATTATTTCTTTTTACCCGACGCTGCAAAGTGGGTGCTTTCGTTGCTTATGGTGCTGGGCAGGCTTGAGCTTTTTACCGTGCTCATGCTGTTTTCCCGGCATTTCTGGCGCAAATAGGCCCGCTGAATCAGTTTTGCCCGTTGTTTGAAAGCTTATCCACACCAGAAATATCGATTATTGGATTAGTTCACTCAAATTATTAGTCAGCCTAAAGCCTGCAAAATCCCTACTTTTGTTGCACTAATTAAAAACCAATCAGCAATGTCGAAGATCATGGACCCCATCGGACGTTTGATGGGATTGCGCTATAAATCACATCCCTGGCATGGGGTGGAGATTGGTCCGGATGCTCCCCAGGTGATCACCTGTTTCATCGAGATGGTGACAACTGATACCGTGAAGTATGAGGTGGACAAGGTATCGGGCTACCTGCGCCTCGATCGTCCTCAAAAATATTCCAATGTGGTGCCGGCCTTGTATGGCTTTATTCCTCAGACTTTTTGCCATACCCGGGTGGCCGAATACTGCAACCAAAAAACGGGACGCACCGACATTCGTGGCGACCGCGACCCGCTTGATATCTGCGTGCTCACCGAGAAAACCATCACCCATGGCGACATCCTTGTCAGGGTGCGACCCATCGGAGGGTTCAGGATGATCGACGGCAACGAGGCCGACGATAAAATTGTAGGGGTGCTCAACGACGACGCGGTTTACGGCAACTACAAAGACATCACGGACTGCCCCCCGCTGGTGGTTGATCGCCTGAAACACTATTTCCTCACCTACAAAGACCTGCCTGGTCGCGAAAGCAAGGTCCAAATCACCCATGTTTTCGGCATAGAGGAAGCCTATGAAATCATTCGCAGATCGATGGAAGATTACCACCACAAATTCGATAACCTCGATACTTTCCTGTCGGAAGTGTAGGCATATCGGATCAAAATAAAAAGAGGCTGTTCCACCCGGAAACAGCCTCTTTTTTTGAAGAGGTTAAGACCTTATTGCTTTGCAACAAGATTTACCTCGAAGGCAATGGTGTCCTTGATCAGATTGTTCTGCAGAAAATCTTTGATGCTCTGCTCGGTGAGCGAACCACCCCAGACTACCCCCCACTCGTTGCGGTTGATTTCGAAACTTGCCGATGCACTGGCACCGTTTTCGGTAAGCGATACAACAGCCGGGAAGCTGATTCCATTAGTCACATCCTTGATGGTAAGATTACCGGTGATGCGATGCGTGGCACCCGAGCCGTCTGCAATGGCTTCAACGCCTGTGATTTCGAATCTGGCAGTGGGAAAATTTTCAACCATGAAGAAGTCGGCGCTCTTGAGGTGACCTTCGAGCTTCAGCTTGCCGTTGGCTTCGTCAAGATCCTCACACACAATGGTGTTCATGTCGATCACAAAATTTCCGGCAACGAGCTGTCCGTCGTCGAACGACAACGAGCCTTCAGCAATCTTAACTGTTCCGTGATGCACGGTTTGTGTAATTTTGGCCCCTTCCCAGCGAAGTGAGCTGGCTTCGGTGTCAACGGTGTAAACTACCGCGTTTTCGCCTGCTGCGGCAACTTCACCAGCTTCCTGCGCAGTTTTTTGTCCGCCGCCTCCGCAGGATGTCATCAGTACTAAAGCGGCAATGGTGTAGATTAGTTTGTTCATTTGAATAAATGATTTGGTTTTTGATAAAAAAAAGTTATCTAATCCCTCGGTTTATATACTTAATCTATAAACACATGCAAAAAAACACATATTTGTGCGTTTTGTTCTCAATTTTATGAATTTTTAAAAACTTTAATTCAAAAATTATCAGCTTAAATGGCTGGAATATACATACATATACCATACTGTAAGCAAAAATGCCACTATTGTAACTTTTTCTCGCTGGCAACAGTCAAACATCGTGAATCGTTTGTAGATGCACTGATTGCCGAGGCTGAGGCGAGGCAAAACTACCTTGGCGGCGAAATGGTAAAAACAATTTATTTCGGCGGTGGCACACCTTCGCTATTGCCCGTTTCGGCAATTACGAAAATTCTCGACCGGTTGGGGCAGCTTTATGAGATAGATCCGAATGCGGAGATTACTTTGGAGGCCAACCCCGACGACATGCAGGCCGCTTACCTTTCGGCGCTTGCTTCCACGCCGGTAAACAGGTTAAGCATTGGTATTCAGAGTTTCAGGGATGACGACCTGAAATACCTTCACCGTGTGCACTCGGGCAATGGGGCCATCAGGGCTGTGGAATCGGCCAGGGAGGCCGGCTTCGACAACCTGACCATTGATCTGATTTACGGCATACCAACCCTTGATGACCGGGCATGGCATCAAAACATCGATCGGTTTTTAGAGCTTGGTCTGAAGCATCTTTCGGCTTATGCGCTCACTGTGGAGCCCCGCACTGCGCTCGACCATCTGATTGCACGGAGGAAATTGAGTCCGGTGGACGAACAGCAGACGGCCACTCAGTTCGAAATACTGATGCAGCGGATGTCGGATGCAGGTTTTGTGCATTATGAAATTTCGAATTTTGCCCTGCCCGGACATTATTCACGACACAATAGCCTCTACTGGCTCGGAGGGCATTATCTAGGTCTTGGGCCTTCGGCGCATTCATTCAACGGTTTCTCACGCCAGTGGAATGTGGCCAACCTGGGGCAATACATGGCCGGCAGCGCCACCGAAAGCGTGGTGCTGGAGAAAGAGGTGCTCAACGATGCACAGCGTTACAATGAATATGTGATGACCTCATTGCGCACCAGCTGGGGAACCGACCTGGAGCATATCGAAGCAGTTTTTGGCAAACAAATGGCCGGCTATTGCGAAAAGGCAGCATCCAGGTATCTGTCCGACGGGCGGTTGGAACGTCGTGGCAACCGACTATTCCTCAGCACGAAAGGCAAGCTGTTTGCCGACGGCATAGCCTCCGGCCTCTTTGCCGAAGAATAATCCCGGCCTTTGGGTCAGGTATTGGTGAGCAGGCAAGGTAACCAATCAGGAGTGGCCACCCACGACAATACGTAATATTTTGATATTCAACACAAAAAACCGCACAATCTGCCATGGAACGAAACTTCGCCAAAACCTGGTAGCTCGTGTGGGCACAGGCGGATACGACTCTTCGGTGTAAGGGGTTATACTTTTATTGTACATGGCTAAAGGTGTTTATTTCAAACATTATTATTCAGGCAAAAGCCACCAGAATGGATAACCTTTGGCCTTGTGCAGAAACATGTAGTGCATGAACCATTTGAGCCAGTGGCCTGCCAGACCAGGTTCGCCCATGGTGTAGCTGATGCTCCGGCCGTATTCGGGATATTTGTCAAAGTCGGGCACGATGGGGAATACGGTCATGGTGGCGGCCACCCCTTTGGTCATACCAAATCCGGCCGAAACAATGCAGGCTGCACCCATGCGGCCCATCGAAGCACGGTGTTTCAATTCGTGCTCTCCTTTGTTTATCAGATTAACGATATTCAGTGCCGTGATTTTACCCATCACGCCCGATGGCATGCCTGTGCGGGGTGGAGTAGGGTAGATGGGGGTGCCGTTTTTGCTGAACATGGGTTTCGAAATGCTATGCGGCGGAGCAAAGGCAATGCCGGGCGCAAAAATGTTGGGGTAATCAGGGTTTCGGTAAGTCGAAGGCCAATCGTCCACACTCCATTCTTCGAAAGGTTTGGCCGTGTAGTCGGCATCCACTTTCATCAGTCCGTTGGGCGCAAAAAGCTTCGAAGTGATGTCGGTGCCTCCGGCGTCAAAGGCTTTCAGACCTGCGCCTGCAAACGCAGGGATAAGCATTGAAAAGTCGAATTCGATGGTGTGGTTTTCGCCATCCAGGGTTTCGTAATGAATTAGGCCGGGCTCGACTTTTTTCACGCCTGCACGCTTGATCCAGCTGATGTTGTTTTCGCGCAGGAAGCTTTCGGTGAACACCTTGGTGCTGGTGATGTACCCACCTTTTTTGATGTGTGCACCGCCCATGCCAAAGTCGCCCAGCTCGTATTCATTTGTAATCCAGGTGAGTTGGGCCATGTGCTCGAGTTTGCGTTTCCTGATTTCGAATGCCACATTCAGGATGTACTCAAAAGCAGCGCCCTGGCAGGTGGCCATGGGATGGCCGGTGCCAATGACGATTTTCTGGGGGATGCCCTGCTGCATTTTCCGGAGGCTTTTTTTCAGCGTCTCCCAGGCATGGGCCGCATGGTCGTACGAACAAACCGAAACCGTGTTTTTGCCAGGGCCTAATCCTTCGGTGGCGTCAAAATTGAGCTTTGGTCCGGTGGCGTTTACCAGATAATCGTACTCCAGAAACGCTGATTCTCCATGTTTCTGGTCGCTGGTGTATGCTATTTCCACACATGGCCGGCTGCCCTCCCGCCCTTCCGGAAAAAGGTTCACGGCCTTAGCCTGATGGTGTTCGATGCCCCAGCGCTTGTAGAGTGGCGCCAGCCTGAAACGCACCTGATCAACAGTCATCCTGCCCACACCCACCCATATATTCGACGGTATCCACTGGTAGTAAGCAGCAGGTGCCACAACCACGACTTCGTGTTTTTTGCTCAACTTTTTACGTAGATAAGCTGCAGCCGTGTGTCCGGCAATGCCAGCCCCAAGTACAACAACCCTGGCCATGTGTGTCGGTTTTGGTTTCAGCTTCAAATTTAGCTAACCACATGATAAAAAACAAAATATTTATAAAATTAGATGTAATTGAAAATGAAACGCTAATAAAATGTTAACGAGTGTGCCGGGTGCAATAATTGTGTGCAACTTGCGCTCTTAAGTCCCGGGAACCAAAAATGAATCCTATGACGACACTTCGCGTGTACAGCTTTTCTCTGCTGTTGTTCTTAGTCCTGTTTTCCTGCAAGCACGATCCGGTTTTGCCCGACGATGGTCAGAATCCGCCTCCAAGTTCAGTTTGTGATCCCGATACCGTTTATTTCAAAAACGAGATACTTCCTTTACTCAATTCAGGATGCGCGGTTTCGGGCTGTCACAATGCAGCTTCTGCCCAGGATGGTGTAATTCTCACCGACTACAGCAATATCATTCGTACAGGAAAAGTGAAAGCAGGCAATCCTGGCGACTCCAAGCTATACAAGGTTCTGATTGATAGTGATCCGGATGACCGCATGCCTCCGCCACCCCGCGCTCCATTCACAGCCGAGCAAATCAGCAAAATACGCAAATGGATTGAGCAAGGGGCTAAAAACAACAGCTGTGAGTCAAACAATTGCGATACTTTAAATGTTACCTTTTCGGCCCATATCCAACCTATAATGCAGAACAATTGCACCGGATGCCATTCAGGAAGCCAGCCTCAGGGCGGAATATTGCTTACTGACCACACAACTATATCGGCTGCAGCAGCTACTGGTCGTTTGCTCGGAAGCATCATGCACAGCCCCGGATATGCTGCCATGCCGCAAGGCGCACCAAAGCTCGACAATTGTAAAATCACTCAAATCAGAAAATGGATAGAAAATGGTAGTCCCAACAACTAAAAATTCAGTTCTTCGCCTTCTGGCAATCTTTCTTATTCCGGTTTTCGTCATGTCGTGCTACAAGGACAATGAGGAAGACTTGTATCCGGGTGGGTGCAACACCGAAAATGTCAAGTTCAGCACCACCATACAGCCCATATTTAATTCCAGCTGTGTGTCGTGTCACAGTGGCGCCGGAGCTTCGGCAGGCATCAGGCTGTCCAATCACAGCGAGGTGGTAGCGGCGGTGGATGGTGGCAGGCTTCTGGGTGCCATCAAGCATCAAAGTGGATTTTCGGCTATGCCGCCCTCCGGGCCAAAGCTCACCGATTGTCAGATCAGCCAGATAGAGGCATGGGTGGCACAGGGCAAGCCAAACAACTAGATATTTTTCAGAACCAGGACCAATGAAAATCAAGCTATTATCTGTAACGGCCCTGATCTTTCTGACATGGCCTTTGGTTGCGCAGAACAACCTGTTGGACATGTTTGAGGATGAGGCGCCCACCACCGAGTATGCATATGCAACCTTCAAGGCACCCAGGGTGGTTTATGGACAAAGCGTGGAGCAGCCGGCAAAAAACAATTTGATGTTTTTGATTCAGCACAATTTCGGGGCGGTCAACTCGGGTTTTTACGATTTGTTTGGTCTCGACAGAGCTACCATGCGCATGGCCCTGGAATATGGGCTCAACGATCGCATCATGCTGGCTGCAGGACGAAGCACTTGGCAGAAGACATACGATGCCGGCCTCAAAGTCAGGCTGTTGCGTCAGAGCAGTGGAGCAAAGGTGATGCCTGTAACGGTTTCCTACGCAACAGGAATGGCACTCAACAGCACCCGTTGGGCCAATCCGGATAGGAAAAATTATTTCAGTTCGCGTCTTTCGTATTACCACCAGTTGCTCATTGCCCGCAAATTAAATCAGGCAGTGAGCTTGCAGCTCAGCCCAACGCTCATCCACAAAAACCTTGTTTCCACGCGAAAGGATCAGAATACTTCATTTGCGCTGGGTGCCGGTGGGCGATTCAAGCTCACCCAGCGTGCCTCTTTCAATGCGGAGTATTTTTATTACCCCTCCTCGCAAACTACCCTCAAGCGCAACGATGCCCTTTCAGTAGGTTTCGACATAGAGACCGGAGGCCACGTGTTTCAGCTGCATTTCAGCAATGCCGGAGCCATGTTCGAGCGGGCCTTTATTACCGAAACACAGGGAAGCTGGGCCAAAGGCGACGTGTATTTTGGTTTTAACCTTTACCGGAACTTTGTGCTCAAATGAGCGATGCCCGGATTGCCCGCTTATTGCTTTTTTATGGAGAAAGCATTAACAGGAACTGGTGAGTTATTATAGGTGTTTTTCTTCCACCTGAAGCACTTCGTACGTCTCTGCATCGTACACAAACACGATTACAGCGCAGTGCTGTGCATTGTAGCCTGCAGGCAGATTCAGCTGATATGATTTGGTAGCCGAATAACCAGCCTCGGGATTGGACAGAATCTGTTCGCCCCAGATGCCGTTTACAGCTTCGCGCAACACATGCCGGTGAACGTATTGTGAAATCACGGGGGTTGTGCCGGCATTCGGGTCGTTGTTTCGTTGGGCGCTTACCAGGCTGTCTTCCACCAGGCAGACCTGCAACCTGAAATTTCCCTGAAGCCTGGTGAGGAAGGTGGTTTTGGCTGTGATTCCGAGTTTTCGGGTCGAGGCTTCGTAACTGGTGTTCAGTTCAATTTTTGCATGTGCCTCGCTTTGCATGGCTTCAGATACCTTAGTGCTCCAGCTGCCCGGAGGGTAATGCCAGTAGGTATTGTTTTTTTGCCTGTTGATCAGGGCATTGGGGTTGCCATTTGCCGATATGTTGAAAAACTGATCCCAGGCTTCACCTGCCTGACTGCGGTAGTCGGCATCGAAAGGTGCCGACTGGGGGCGGGCAAAATACCCGGCGTGTACAGCCATTACGATCAACCGGTCGCCATAAAGCGTTTTCAGGTTATGGGCAATCAGCGCAGCAGTGGGACAGTTAACGCAGGTGTGACCAGTGAAATCTTCGAGCAGCACCTTGCGGTCGGCAGTGCCCACCTGCCCGGACTGTTGTTTGTAAGGCGGCTCGATGTGGTCGCAGCCTGATCCGATTATGGCTGCAAGCAATACGAATAAAATCGCTATATTTTTCATTTTCTGTGGCTTAGAATGAAGTCGAGAAAGTGAGGGTCAGTCCGCTGCTTGCAGGCACCTGACGACAAACCCCGCCAACGCACACCACGCCTTCGGCCTGTCTGCCGGCGCTCAGCGCCAGGCGCGTAGCACCGCGATTGGTTCCGGCAGCAACTGTATAAAAATGTTTGCGCATAGCATTGTCGGGATTGCCAAAGTTGTATTGGTCCGACACCGACACAAACCATTTGGGTGCGATGGTGTATTCGGCCATCAACGCAGCCCAGTCGCCAAGGTCTTGTTTGGTGAGCAGCAGTTGTGCTTCCATCCTGATCGTTTTGCGCGTGTCGATGCGATAGGTAAGATCGGCCAGGCCGATGTGCGCTTCAACGGCTTCCTCGCCCGCATGGCCCTGCAAAGTGGCAATGTCGTAGTGCAGGTTCATGTATTGAAATACGCCTTTGAGCCTGGAACTGAACCGCTTGTCGATTTCCACATTCAGATCCCGGAAAAACACATGGTCCGAAACAGCAAAAAACTTTGATTTATAGCCTTCTGACCCATCCTGCCCAATGGGCGTGGTGTCGTTCACGGGCTGCCTGACGATGTCGTTCACCTGACTGAAATTAATTGCTACAGAGGTGCCATATTTGCCGCCGAGCAGGCTGTTTCGCGGGATTTTATAATTGAGCTGCAACTGCAAACCCATTTCACCGTTCACCTGTGTCGCATAAGGGTATTTGCCTGTGAGACTGTAGGCATGGATTCGGTTCAATGGGGGTATAAAATTGATGTCCAATGCGTTGCCAAGCTGTGTACGATCGCTTTTAAAGCCCATATTGTCCACCCGTTTCAGTTGAAGCACTGCTCCGAAACCGCGTGTGGCATAGGACAAGGATGCCAATGCAGCCCGGCCCTCGCGGTAGATGAAATTATTTACGGCGCCCGGGTCGTTGATTTTTGTGGCATATTCCCCGGCAAGGATAAAATTGCCCCAGCCGGCTGTGAAACGTCCTGCCCATCCGCCGACGTTTTCAGGAAGGACATAGATGGGGTCGGCATCGCGCTGATATTTGCTCAGTCCACTCATTCCAAGGCTCAGGCGCCAGGGTGCGTTTTCGCGCTCCGGGATAAGCTCATTCAGGTTGAAATCGGCATCCAGCCCGCGCACCAGTCCGCGGCTGTTGCGGGTGTATGGCTGCCAGAAGTAGCGCTGGCTGCCGTAAACTCCTTTTAAAACAACGCCTTTAGTGGGATAAACCTGCAGTTTGAGTCCATTCAGGCTGTTGTCGAATCCCAGCGACCACTCTTCGTAGGCGCGAAAAAGCAGGCCGCTGCCAAATTGCTCGTAAAAATTACCCGCAGTGATTTCGGCAAAATCGGTCCGGTAGTTCAGCCAGACATTGGCAAAACCATTACCTTCGAGGCGGGGGTCGAAGCCCCGCAGCGGGGGCAGAAAGGCCTCGTAGCGCATTCCTGCCCTGAAATCGCCCCAGTTGATCACCACATTTCCGAAACCATTGAAGCCACTGCGCTGACCAGCCAGGGCCGAATCGGTGATGCCAATGGCTGCATCGGTGACATAGGCCTGGGCATCAAGCTGAAAGCTACCATTAACCACAGGCTGTTGTGCACGTACAACCAAACTGGTCAGCAGTGCCAGAAAGAGTATTTGTTTTTTCATCGATGTGTACCGGTTGGGGGATTATTTCTTCTTTCCGGCCAGTTTTTTTACTTTCTCAAATAATTCAAATTCAGCCCCTTCTACATATGAGGTGTGTTGCGAAACAATGTTTCCGCCCGCATCGAGCAAAAAAGTATGGGGAATCATGTTCACGTTCATGGCACGCTTAAATTCTCCGTTGGGATCGAGCAGCACTTCGAACTCCCAGCCCGAACTTTTTACAAAAGGTGAGATGCGCGAAACCGAACGCGAATCGTCAATCGAAACAGCCACGATTTCAACCCCTGTTTCGGCCTTCCATGCCGCATAATTTTCATTGAATGCTTCCAGCTCTTTCAGGCAGGGTTTGCACCACATGGCCCAGAACGAGAGTATGACAGGCTTGCCTGTTTTTGCAATATCGGCAGTGTTGATGGTTTTTCCTCCGAGGTTTTTCAGGTTTACGGAGGGCAGGCTTTGCTGTGCCTGGGCATGGAATGCCAGAATCATCAGCAGAAATCCAAATAACTGTTTCATAATCAATGTTATGTTTATTCAATGTAAACTTCGAGCAATACACAATCCTCGCCGGGAATCAGGCTTACTTCCTTGGCGGCGTTTGGCAGCAAGGCCACACTTCCGGGCTTCAGGCTGAGTTTCTGGCCTTCGCCCTCCACCGAGCAGGTGCCCGAGGTGCACATCAGCAACACGAAACTGTCGAGACCATCGTAAGTCTTGTGCTCAGTTTTGAGGGGCCTTAAGATATTGGTTGTGAAAAAGGGCGACCTGACAAGGTTTTGTGGGTGATGCCCTGCCTTATCATAAGGTGTTTTATAATAAGGATGCATGGTATAGTCGATGGCTTCGAGGGCCAGCTCGGTATGCAGTTCCCTGGGATTACCTTTGTCGTCCACCCGCCCCCAGTCGTAGATGCGGTAGGTGGTGTCGCTGGTTTGCTGAATTTCGGCAATCAGCAGCCCTGGTCCAAGGGCATGCACCCTTCCGGCCGGGATGAAAAACACATCGCCTTGCGCTACATTTTCATAGTTCATGATTTCGGGCAGTTTTCCGGCATTCAGGTACGACAGATAGGTGGCTTCGTCCATGGCCTGATTGAATCCGCAGATCAACTGTGCTTTTTCATCGGCCTGCATGGCATACCACATTTCGGTTTTACCATAGCCAATGCCGCGCTTTTTGGCCAGCTCATCATCCGGATGCACCTGTATGGAGAGCCAGTCGTTTGAGTCGATCACCTTGACCAAGATAGGAAACTGTTTGCCAAAACGCTCATACACCTTTTCGCCCACCAGGTCGCCCATAAACACCTCTACCAATTCGTTGATTTCGTTTCCGGCAAGATAGCCATTGGCCGCCACGGTTGGGTTGCCTTCCACACCCGAAAGCAGCCAGGCTTCACCGCAATTGGGCAAAAGCCCCGTTTCCATGCCCAGCAATTGTCTGATTTTTTGTCCGCCCCAGATTTTTTCTTTAAAAAGCGGCCTGAAAGTCATCGGATAAAGTGTATTCATAGCCAAGGGTTTTTGTTGATGCTGATGAATCCGGCTTTTCAGGCAAATGTAAACCAAAATCGATTTAGCAGGCCATTAACAGGGCAAAACCACAACCATACTCACAAAGCGCTGTCTCCCGGATCAAAGGTTTGCGGTAATGACCTAAATTCGCGCCACCAACTTGACATCATGAAGAAAATATGTGTTTTCTGTGGCAGCAGTGCCGGACGTAAGGAAGCCTACCGCATGGCGGCCAGGCAAACCGCGCAGGTGCTGGCATCTTCCGGATTTGAGCTTGTTTATGGCGGCGCCAGTGTGGGTTTGATGAAAGTGCTGGCTGATACGGCCATGGAATCCGGCGCCAGGGTCACCGGCATCATGCCCGGAAATCTTGTGGCCAAAGAAGTGGCACACAATGGATTGCATGAGTTTATCACGGTAGATAGCATGGCAGCCCGCAAACAGCTGATGGTAGAGGTGTCGGATGCCTTTGTGGTGCTTCCTGGCGGGTTTGGCACCCTCGATGAGCTGTTTGAGGTCATCACCCTGAGTCAACTCCGTTTGGCCGACAAGCCCTTGGTACTTCTGAATGTGCTGGGCTATTTTGACCAGCTTCTTAAATTTCTGGATCATGCCGTCGAGGAAGGCTTCGTCAGGCCTGAGCACCGGAATGGGATCCTTGTGGCCACAGAGCCTGTTGAGCTTCCCGGGCTGCTTCAACAATACCGTCCTGTCGAATCGCCCAAATGGATTGAAGATATCAAAAACGAAAGCAGGCAATTATGATCATTGGCATCACAGGCACACTTGGGGCGGGCAAAGGTACCATCGTGGATTACCTGGTTCACAACAAAGGCTTCAAACATTACAGTGTAAGGGCCTATCTGATCGACGCCCTCGACCGGCTGGGACTGCCAAAAAACCGCGATACCATGACCCATCTGGCCAATGAACTTCGTGCGCAATACGGACCATCGTATATTGTGGACGAGCTATTCGGGCAGGCAAGTCTTGCAGGAGGACCTGCAATCATCGAAAGCATTCGCACCCCGGGTGAGATTCTTTCGCTGCGTAATAAAGGAAATTTTGTGCTTCTGGCTGTGGATGCCGACCCAAAGCTGAGGTTCGACCGAATTACACAACGTGCAAGCGAGACGGATGCTGTTGACTACAAAACTTTTCTGGCTAACGAAGCGCGCGAAATGCAGAGTGCCGACCCCAACCACCAAAACCTGGCCGAATGCATCCGCCAGGCCGACTACCGGATTGAAAACAACGGCAGCACAGCTGAGCTGTATGAACAGATTGACGAGATTCTTTCAAAGTTAAGTCGTTAAACAACAAGAACATGGAAACACCGGCCGAAAGCAATAAACCCAAATATGTCCGTCCAAGCTGGGACGAATACTTTCTGAAGCTTGCCGACAGTGTGGCCAGCCGTGCCACCTGCGACCGTGGCCGGAGCGGCTGTGTAATTGTGAAAGACCGTCAGATCCTGGTCACCGGATACGTGGGCTCGCCCCGCGGACTGGCCCATTGCGACGAGGTGGGACATTTGATGAAGAAAGTGATACACGAAGACGGTAGCATCACCCAGCATTGTGTGCGCACCGTGCATGCCGAGCAGAATGCCATCACCCAGGCAGCCCGAAGGGGTATTGCCCTCGAGGGAAGCACACTCTATTGCAGGATGACCCCCTGCCGAACCTGCGCCATGCTCATCATCAACTGCGGCATCGTGAGGGTGGTGTGTGAAAAAAAATACCATGCCGGAGCCGAATCCGAGGCCATGTTTGCCGAAGCAGGCGTGAAACTTGAATTTGTGCATCACGAAGTGCAGCAGTACGACAACCAATAGCTCAGGCTCCGTTCATCAGCCAGAGCCGGCCGGACTGAACACCTGACAACCGGTAAAAACAAAAGTTGCCCAGGGTTGTTACTTTTCAAAACAATTTATAATGGGCAATTTTCTTATCGTGGGTGCTTCTTCGGGCATAGCCTTCCGAACAGCCGAATTACTCCACAACGACGGTCATCAGCTTTTTGTGATCAGCCGCCATCCCGAAAAACTTACGCATCTGATTGGCATTCAGTTTGTTGAGGGCAACTTTCTAAGCGACGATTTTTCACCAGTGGGTCTTCCGGAAGTCCTTGACGGACTGCTTTATGCACCCGGGACGATCAACCTGAAACCTTTCAGGGGGCTCAAACCTTCGGATTTTCTTCACGATTTCGAAGTAAACGTGCTGGGAGCAGTCAGGGTGTTGCAGTCTGCTTTTAAATCGCTGAAAAACAGTAGTCTGGCTTCGGTGGTTTTGTTCAGCACGGTGGCTGTGGGCCGCGGTATGGCATACCATGCGAGCATTGCATCGGCCAAAGGGGCCATCGAAGGCCTGACGCGCTCGCTTGCTGCCGAATGGGCGCCCGGCATCCGGGTAAATGCCATTGCTCCATCACTGACAGACACCCCGCTTGCACAACGGCTCTTGTCCAGTCCCGAAAAAATTGAAGTAAGCGCCAAGCGTCATCCGCTTCAGCGGGTGGGCACACCCGACGACGTGGCCCGTCTTGCAGTCTTTTTGCTGGGTAGCCAAAGCAGTTGGATCACCGGGCAAATCATTGGGGTCGATGGTGGTTTGTCGAGCCTGAGCGTGTGACCATGCACTTTGGCATCGATTATGGTGCACGATTTGCGGGCACTACAGCCGTTTGCTTCGACCTGGGTAGCTCGCTTTTGATTCTTCAGGCTGCAAAAAAGCAGGATGCTGACGCTTTTTGTCGCGATCAGATCAGCGCCAGAAAGCCATCTTTTGTCATGATCGATGCCCCTTTGTCACTTCCACGCGTTTACACCAAGCCGCGCGATGCGGTTTTTTCTCCGGAGGATGATTATTTTTTTCGTGAGGCCGACCGTCAGCTGGGGGCCATGTCGCCCATGTTCCTTGGCGGACTGACGGCGCGTGCCATGCAGCTTTCAGCTTTTTTCGCGGCGCAGGGAATACCGTTTTTCGAGACCTGGCCAAGCCGCCTGCGTTCATATTTTGGTAGTGAAAACCGTCCGGAATGCGATGTGCTTGCTGCTCAGCTAAAAAAACTCACAGGCTTCGAATTGGTTGCCGATAAAGCAATCAGCCCTCACGGTATCGACAGCGCACTGGCATGGTTTGCGGGTTGGCTCAAGATGCATGGGCGCTCAAACGTGTATGGTTCGGAAGCGGAAGGTGTGGTGTGGTGCTGACTTGCTGCTCACAATGGGCTATTTGTTATTGTACAGGTTCATTGTGCGGGCGGCGCCAATGGTCACAAAGCTTTTAACGATGTCGGCTGCCACAGGGATCTTTGGCAGGATGATGTCCAGTTCCTGCGGAGTCCATTTGCCAAGCACGTAATCCACCTGCTTGCCTCTGGGGAAGTTGTCTCCAATGCCAAAGCGCAACCGTGCCCATTCCTGTGTGCCCAGCGATTCGATGATGCTGGCCAGGCCATTGTGTCCGGCATCGCTGCCTTTGGTTTTCATGCGGAGCGTACCGGTAGGCAGGGCAATGTCGTCCACCACAACCAGCAGATTCTCGAGCGGAATGTTTTCAGCTTTTAACCAGTATTGCACAGCTTTGCCGCTCAGATTCATGTAGGTGGTGGGTTTGATGATCACAAGCGTGCGTCCTTTGTGTTTGGCTGTGGCCAGTTGCGCCAATCGCTGGGTACTGAATTGTACTTCTAAGTCACGGGCCAGCTGGTCACCCACCATAAAACCGATGTTGTGTCTGGTGTCGGTATATTCTGCGCCTATGTTTCCCAAACAGGCAATGAGGTATTTCATGTGTTGCAGCTTTGAAAAAAGAAAGGCACAAGGCGCACAGCCTTATGCCTTCCCGGGCTTGTGTGCCTGATGTTATTCCTGCGTTTCTTCTTCGGCGGCAATCACCACACCACGCGCTGTCTTCACCTCAACGATCACATTGTTGGCGTTGTCAGCGATAGTCACGTTTTCAGTTTTCAGGTCTTTCACCTTGATGGCCTGGCCCACATTGAGCTTCGAAATGTCAACCGTGATGTTTTCGGGCATGTTTGCAATCAGTCCTTTCACATTCAGTCGTTTCATCTTGAGCTTGAGCTTACCACCGCGGATCACACCTGGCGAAGTTCCTTTCAGCACTACGGGCAACGAAACCAGCACAGGCTTGTCTTCGCGCACCTCGTAGAAATCGACGTGGAGCACCTTGTCCGAAACGGGATGATACTGCACTTCCTTAAGCACGGCTTTGTGAGCCTTGCCGTCGATGTTGAGTTCGATTAAATAAGTTTCAGGGGTGTGGATGACGGGCTTGAAAGCCTTGGCATCAATGGAGAACAACACCTGTTCGGTATTGTTGCCATAAAGCGCACAAGGAACCCTGCCTTCGTTGCGAAGACTCTTAGCATCTTTTTTCCCTACGTGTGCACGCAGCACACCGCTCAATGATACTGTTTTCATGGGTTTTGTGAATTGTTGATAAATGAATTATTTGTTTACCTTGAACAACGAGCTGATCGACTCATAGTTTTCCACACGTCGGATCACTTCGGCGAGCAGATTGGCTGTTGTCAATACTTTGATTTTTTCGGTTTGTTTGCGTAGCGGAATGGTGTCGGTAACGACCACCTCCACAAAAGGCGATTTTTCGATGCGCTCATAAGCTTCGCCTGAGAGGATGGGGTGGGTGCAAAAAGCCCTTACACTGTTGGCACCTTCCTCCATGAGGAGCTCACCAGCTCTGGTGATCGAGCCCCCGGTGTCGATGATGTCGTCGAGCAGGATGACATCTTTGCCTTTTACATCACCAATCAGCGCCATTTCTTCAACCACATTGGGTTTGGCCCTTTGCTTGTAGCAGATCACAAATCCGCAATCCAGCATTTTGGCATAGGAGGCTGCCCTGCGCGTACCCCCTGTATCGGGAGAGGCAAAGGTCAGGTTGGGCAGGTTGAGTGCCTTGATGTAGGGTATGAAAATGTTCGAGGCATACAGATGATCTACAGGCACATCGAAAAATCCCTGGATCTGGTCGGCATGCAGGTCGATGGTGATCAAACGGGTTATGCCAGCCGTCATGAGCAGGTTGGCTACAAGCTTGGCAGCAATAGCTACACGTGGCTTGTCTTTGCGGTCTTGGCGGGCAAAGCCGAAATACGGGATGACAGCAGTTATCTTTCGTGCAGATGCCCGGCGTGCGGCATCGGCCATCAACAGGAGTTCGAAAAGATTGTCAGTCGGAGGGAAGGTGCTTTGTACCAGAAACACATCGCGGCCACGGATGTTCTCCTCAAACGAGGGTTGAAACTCGCCGTCCGAGAAGTCGGTGAATATAGTTTTACCTAAAGTGGTACCGTAGCTGTCTGCAATTTTTTTTGCGAGATATTCCGAGGCTCGGCCCGAAAATATACTCACGATTGGCTCTGGCATGGCGAATCCGTTTTGTTGAAAAACGGGTGCAAAGTTAGGCTATTTCTGACAGAAAAAATAGCCAAAACTTAATTTATTGTTTATCAGATTGGTATATCCAAGAGGTGTCCGGCTCACCTCAGGAGCAATGTTGTCTCGCCTATCTGGTGGTCGCCCTCGTAAATGTCAATATGATACAATCCGGGTTTCAGTTCCTGGGTATCGCGTTTGTCCCAGTAAACGCAAACTGGTGTATCGGCATTGCGGTAGTCCACCACTTCCATCAGGCTGTATTGCAGGCGCTCGCCTTTGAAGATAAAGGAATAGGCATCGTCGCGGCTCTTGATGAGAATTTTGGAGTCGGGGGCAGCAATGCGGATGTAAATGTTTTTGTTTCCGGGTTGGATGATGCTGTTTTCGGCCAGCACAAAACATATCTTGATGCGCTCAACCCTGTTGGCCCGATCGGTTTCAACTTCGTTTCGGCCGCGCTGCCTCACTCCGGTTACTTCAATGTTATAGGTTTTGAATACCGCAGCCTGTTCCACTTTGGTAGTCAGCTCGTCGCGTGTGCGTTGCAATTGTTGCACCCTGCGCCTTTCCTGGCTCAGGTCTTCCCTAATGCGTTCGTTCTCTTCGGTGAGGGCGCGGTTCACCGTGTACAACGAGTCCATCTGCCTCACATAGTTTTGCGAGATGACCTGAAGCTGCTGCAACTTGCGCTTGATCCGGTAATATTCCCATTGGGTATCAAGCAGTTGTTTGATTTCCTGGGCATTGGCCTGAATGATGGAATCTTTTGCCAGCAATGAATCAGCCAGCGCACCATAGGCCGCTTTAACCTTATTGTGCTCTTCCATCAGGCTGTCCACCTCCCGCTGAAACATAATCCGCTGGGCTTCTTTTTCTTCCTGCAGCTCTCTGAGGTTCGACTTGGCCGAAATAAGCCAGATGCTTAGGGCAATAATTGCCAGGGCCAGGACTGCAAGTACAATGTACAGCCAGCGGGTATTGTTGTTTCCGTTGAATGTGTTCATGACAATTAAAGAATTGCTACAAAATTAACAATAAGTGCCTGATTGGCAAACTTGCCTCAGCTTTTCGGAGCAATTCCCGGGTGCGAGCCTGAAAAAGGATTCAAGCTCCCAGGTGCTTTACGTACCATTTGCAGGCTTCCTCAAGGCCAGCGCGGAGGTTGAATGATGGGATGTATCCAAGCAGGCGACGGGCTTTTTCGACTGAGGCCATCGAATGTGGAATATCGCCTTTGCGGTATGGCCCATGAAGGATTTCGATATTGGCAATTTCAGGTTTGTATGCTGAAAGGATTTCTTTAAGGGTATGGGCAAGCTGATTCAGCGTGGTCCGGTCGCCGTAAGCTACATTATATACCTGATTGACTGCCTCAGGATTGGCAGTTTTTGCAGCCAGCAGGTTGGCCAGAATCACATTGTCCACATAGGTGAAATCGCGGCTGTATTCGCCGGCACCATTGATGACCGGGCTCTCCAGCCTGAGCAGTTGCATAACCCATTTTGGGATAACTGCGGCATAGGCTCCGTTGGGGTCCTGCCTGCGGCCAAATACGTTAAAATACCGTAAGCCAATACTTTCCAGGCCATAGGTTCGGGCAAAAACGTCGGCATAAAGCTCGTTTACAAATTTTGTAACCGCATAAGGCGAGAGGGGCTTTCCGATGATGTGTTCCACCTTGGGCAAACTTTCCGAATCGCCGTAGGTGCTCGAGCTGGCTGCATAGATAAACCTGGCCACTCCGGCATCGCGGCTGGCTATCATCATATTCAGGCTTCCACTTACGTTGACTTCGTTGGAAGTGATGGGGTCTTTAATGGACCGCGGCACGGATCCCAGAGCGGCCTGATGAAACACAAGCTCCTTTCCTTCGCAGGCCTGCATGCAAACCTGCAGATTGCGGATATCGCCTTCGATCAGCCTGAATGCCGGATGCTTCAAAAAGTCGGCAATGTTGTGTCTGTGGCCGGTGGCAAAGTTGTCGAGGCAGGTCACATGCGCACCAAGTTCAAGTAGAACCTCCGTAAGATTCGAGCCGATGAAACCGGCGCCGCCGGTTACCAGCACCTCTTTGCCCTCAAAATATGTTCCGAATTGATCCTTCCAGTTCATTTTCTATTCGTTCACAGGTTCAACCCTCGATCGGGGAATATTCAGCCGGATCACCTGACCCACAGCTTCGATGAGTACCACGAGCCTGTATTGGTTTCTCATCTGAACCAGCCGCCCGATCAGCCCTTCCATCGGCCCGCTTTTGACCCTCACCAGCTGGCCCTCCTGCAATTGGCTCAGGTCAACTTCCTCCGGATCAGGGTCTTCGATGTAATGCCTGATGGCCTGAATCTGTTGCGGAGGAATCTCGGCCGGCTTGCCTTCAAACTTGACAAACCGTACCGCACCCGGCGCATTGAGCACCTTAAAATACTCCGATTCGCTGATATGCACAAAAATATAGCACCTGAACAAAGGTTCTTCAACGATTTTTTTTCGGTCGCTCCATTGCCTCATGCGTTTAACCAAGGGCAGGTAATGTGAAATGCCTGCATACTTAAGTTCGATGGCAAGTTTTTTTTCGCCTTTCGAGCGGGTATAAACGGCATACCACTTCTTTTCTTCGCTCATGCTTCGCGGTCAAAACAGGCTGGAAGCCAGAACATTAATCAGATTTTGTTGAGCAGCCGTTTGAAGAATCCGGGTTTCTTTTCCTTGCTTTCGTCGGTATAGTAGCCATATCCATAGCCATATCCGTATCCGTACCCATAGCCATATCCGTACCCATAGCCATAACCGTAACCATATCCATAACCATACGTTCCGCCGACTTTAATGTCGTTCACCAAAAGACTCATGGGTATCTTGCGTTCTTCGATGTCCTTGATAATGGTCTCGAAAATTTGCTTGTGGGTATAACCCTGCCGGATGACGAATGTATTCACATCGGTGTATTTCATCAGAAGAAATGCGTCGGTAACCAGACCGATGGGAGGGGTGTCGATGATGACATAGTCGTAGCGCTTGCGTAGTTCGTCGAATAGTTCGGCGCAGCGTGGCGAAGCGATGAGTTCGGCAGGATTTGGCGGCACCTTACCGGCCATGATGATATCGAAGTTTTCGCTTTTGCCCGAATTTTGGATCACCTCGTCAAGGCTCGACTTTTTACTCAGATAATCGCTTATACCCAGGGTGTTGGTCAGGCCGAAGTCCTGATAGATCTTGGGTTTGCGCAGGTCGAAACCCAGGAGTATGGTTTTTTTGCCATAAAGCGCATAAATGCTGGCCAGGTTGATCGAGATGAATGTTTTACCGGCATTAACCATGTCGGCTGTGACCAGGATCACACACTTCTCGGCATTCTGGGTCAGGTAGTCAATATTGGTTCGCACCGACCTGAACGACTCGGAAATGGACGATTTCGGGGATTCGATGACCACGAGCTGGGTTTCTTTATTGCTGTGCAGCACCTGCCCGATGATGGGAAGCCTGGTGATTTTCTCGATATCGCGGCGCTCGTGGATTTTGTCGTCGAAGTAATCGCGTCCGAGCACATAAGCAATAGGGATGAGCAGCCCAATCAGCAGGGCAATGGTGTAGTTAAGGCTTTTTTTCGGAAATACCATGGAAGCCAGCTGTGGGTCGGCCTTGTCAATCACTTCATTGTCGGGCACATTGCTGGCTTTGGTGATCTGTGCATCGGCCCTTTTCTGCATCAGGAAGGTGTAAATGGCATCGTTGAGCTGGAATTTGCGCTGGTAACCAAGCAAAAGGCGCTGCGTCACTGGCAGTTTGTTAATCTGCAATTCGAGATCCGCGATGCGGCGGTTGATGTCGTTGATGGCCAGGTCGGAATTGCGGATGATGTTGTTGATGTTTTCGAGCAAGGTGCGCTTGGTGTTGGCTATCTGAGCGTCGAGACTCACAACCAGGGGGTGTTTTTCGGTGCTTGTGAGCAACTGTTCGGCTTTTTGTGACGACAGATTAACCAGCTCCTGAACCAACCTGTTAAGCAAGGGGTCTTCGATACCCATGGCACTGGGGGCAACCAGCCTGTCCAGATTGTCAATGTTTTCCTGAATGTACTTCTGCATGCTGCGGTAGTACTTGTTCTTGACAATCATTTCAGCTTTTTGCTTGTCGAGCTCTTTCAGGTAGTCATAGACTTTTTGCGACTGAAAATCGAGATTGAGCAGTTCGTTGCGTGTCTGGAATTCCTGCAGGGCAATCTCGGCAAGCTGAAGCGAATCCTGAATGTCCACCAGTTGCTGGTCGATGAACAGAATGGTGCTTTCGGCTATTTGGTTTTTGCTTTCCAGTCCCCGGCGCACGTAGGTTTCCGTCAGACGGTTCAGAAAGTCGGCAATCTTGTCTTTGTTGTTGCCGCGGAGCGAAATCTCAAGAATGCTGGCCTCCCGGTTTATTGTTTCAATTTTATAGCCTCTGAGCAGGTTCAGCAGCGAATGGTAGTCGTTGAGCACAAAGCTGTAGGTGCCTTTGCGCGCTTCGTCGAAATTGAATCGTTCGTTGAGGATGACTTTGAACCTGTTGAAGCCATTGTCCACCCATTCACCATAGGTGCCCATGCCCGACCATCGGACTTTATCATTCTTTTTACCTGTGGGCTGCCCTGTTTTGTAATCATAGAGCGTGATGTTTTCGCCCTCGGCCTCCAGCGTGAATGTGTTGGCATCCACAAAGGTAATGATATAGGTAAGGCTGACAGATTGAGGGACTTCCCGGTCGATAATGACTTCAAAGGGCGAATTTTTGTAGAGTTCCTGGTTGATGAAGCCTTCTTCCCTGAAATACGACACCTCAAAATCCAGGCTTTTGATGGTACGGCTGCCAAGGCTGTACGACATCAGGATGCCGATTTCGTTCTGCACGTTTTGCTGGGTGCCTAAGCCTAATCCCAGCAGGGCGGTGGGATCGAGTTTGCCGCCTTTCTGGTCTTTAACAAGCACCGTAGATTTTACTTCGTAAACCGGCTTGGTGTACTTGTTAAAAAGGAAGGCCAGCAAGAGGGCGATGAATACTGAGATGACAAAAAGGTGCCAGAATCGGGCAAACTTGAAGAATAGAGCCTTCAGGTCGATTGATTCCTCCTGTTGGTAGGGCTGAAAGTTTTCCACGGGGCAGATTATTTACTGAAGAAATTGATCAGAAGCAAAGCGGTAGATATGGTGGTGAAAATCAGGCTGTAAGGGAAGGTTGCAAAACCAAACTGTTTGATCTTGAGTGGTCTGACGTAGATGATGTCGTTGGGCTTGAGGTAGTAATAATCGGAAGCCAGGATGTCGGCCTTTTCGAGATTCACGGTGATGATCTCGGAACCTTTCTTGGTCTGACGTACGATCATCACTTCGCTGCGGTCGGCAAACTCAGTCAGGTCGCCCGACATGGCGATGGCTTCAAACACATTGATCTCGGTCTGATACACTTTGTATTGGCCGGGGCGCCGCACCTCTCCAAGCACGGTAAGGTTAAAGTTGACCAGTTTTACAATAATGACGGTTTCTTTGAGGTATTGGTCGAGCACCTCTTTGATGCGTTCTTTGATTTGCTCGGTGGTCAGGTTTTGAACGGTGATTTTTCCGGCTAGCGGGAAATCAATCTGACCGCGCTCATCCACCGTGTAGCTATTTAGGAACACTGTCTGGTCAGTCATGCCGGCGTTTTGCGTGCGGTCCATGGGGTTGAACAGGGCGGTCATCCGGTCGTCGAGACTCACTACCCGGATGATAAGGTTGTCGCCGGGTTGAACAAGATAGGATAGTGCCCTTTCGTTTTCGAAATGTGTTTGGGCAGCCTTGTTGGATTCTTGCTGAAGGTAAAGCATTTTGCGTTGGGGAACGCAGGAAAACATAGCCGCAGCGGCCAGAATCAGCACCGTCAGCCTGAAATTGCTTATGTGAATTTTCATTTTTGGTTGATTTCCTACGGGGTGGCGGAGTTAACGCGCAAATTTAAACCTTTTTCCATACCAGTTTTCACAAGCAGATGATAAAGTGAACCGATCAGTTGCAATATCTTATCATCGTAGCAATGAGGGTGCAGGTGAAGCGATTCGGCAGTTTTGCCGGCTTTGCTTAATTTTGCAGCATGAAAGTGTTCAATAGAACGATTGGTTTTCTTCTTCTGTTGCTATTGGGTGCCTGCACTGGCCGTATTGTTTTTGATCAGGATGTCAGGTTTGACGATCTCATCTGGAACCGTTTCAACATCATCGAGCTCGATCTACCGGTGGAAGATGCCGAAAACCTCTATGATGTTAAGGTGCGTTTTGTGCACAACGACATCTACCCTTCCGATCATATTGCCATGAATATCACATTTTACTTTCCGAATGGCGGCATGCGATCGCGCGATTATGAGTTCAGGTTGCAGGATGCCGATCTGCAGTGGCTCGGGCAGAAACAGGGTGAATTCTTTTACAATGAATTCCCTGTGAACCTCGGGATGCGCTTTCCAGAAGCAGGCGTGACCAGGGTACGGATCGAGAACAAAATGACCAAGTTCAATATGGCAGGTATTGCTTCGGTCGGGCTGGTTGTGGAACGCTCGGGCAAAAAGCAATAAAGCGGCGCTATAGTTATCTCCAGCCCACAATTTCTCCCCTTTGCTTGTCGAGCATTACTGCAGGCACCGATCTTTTTATCTCTTCGGCGAGCACCCGAAGCAGGCGTTCCTTTACGTAATGACGTGAATAGCAGAGGCTTACTTCACGCAGTGGTTTTGTGCCGCTAAATCGTTTAATGTTTTTCGATTGCCATATGGCGGCATCATTGGCCGCAAGTTCCGGGATGAGTGTATACCCCCCTTCGCGCCTGATGATGCGCATCAGGGTTTCGAGCGTGCCGCCTTCTAGCTGAAATGGCAGTTCCTGCCGGCTGCCGGGTGGAAGGGCACACAGGTTGATCACCTGATTGCGGAAGCAATGTCCGTCGCTCAGCAGCCACAAATCTGGCATGGCCATATCGGTAGGTCGGATATTGTCCTGCATGAGCAAGGGATGATCCTGGTGCGCATACACCAGCATTTCTTCATAAAACAAAGGTTCCTCCACAATGCCTTTGTCGCCATAAGGCGTCACGAAAATTCCTGCATCAAGCTGGTCGCTTTTGAGCCTTGCTGCTAGCTCCTCAGTCACCAACTCCTCTACAAACAGCTGAATGTTAGGGTATTGCTTCTTAAAGTTGCCGGCAAAAAGCGGTAGCAGGTATGGCCCAAGGGTTGGGATGATTCCAAGCCTCAGCTGACCACCCAGTCTGCCTTTGAATGCTTCGACCAACTCGGTAAGCCGGCCGGCCTCAGCCATTACCTTGCGTGCCTGCTCGATGAACTCCGTACCATGATCGGTAGGCACCACAGGCTGCTTCTGGCGATCGAAAATCCGGATTTGCAGATCATCCTCCAGCTTCTTGATCTGCATGCTCAGGGTGGGCTGTGTCACATTGCAGTGCTCGGCTGCCCTGGCAAAATGCCTGAACGTGTCGACAGCCAACACATATTCCAGCTGTACAAGTGTTACCATACGTGAGTTTTTTTGCAAAAATAGATTTTATTTATTAAAAGTTAACAATAATTGAATTGACATATATCAACAGATGGGGTATCTTTGTCGCATTAACAAATAATTAACATAATAAAATCTTAAAACTATGCAAGAACAACAGGTTTTCACTATGCCTCGCATTGGCGACATGGCTCCCGACTTTACCGCCATGACTACCCAGGGCATGATTCGTTTTTCGGAATTTATCAAGGACAGCTGGGTGATTCTCTTCTCGCATCCGGCCGACTTTACACCGGTATGCACCACCGAGATGACTGGTTTTGCCTTGCGCGAAGACGAATTCACCAAACTGAACACAAAGCTGATCGGACTGAGCATCGACAGCATCCACTCCCACATGGCCTGGGTGAACAATGTGCGCGAAAAGATGGGCATCCTGATGAAGTTTCCCATCATTGCCGACATCGACATGAAGGTGTCCAAACTTTATGGCATGCTTCAACCCGGCGAAAGCGAAACAGCAGCAGTGCGGGCTGTCTTTTTCATCGACCCCAACGGCAAGATCAGGCTGATCATGTATTATCCGCTCAATGTGGGTCGCAATATGGACGAGATCATGCGTGCATTGCTTGCGCTGCAGGCGGCGGATAAATATAAAGTTGCACTTCCGCTCAACTGGCAGCCCGGTGAGAAAGCCATCGTACCACCACCGAAAACCATAGATGAAATGGAAGAACGTCTCAAGTCGGACTACGAAATGGTGGACTTCTATCTGGCGAAGAAACCGATAGGTTGATAATCACAACCGAAAACCGGATGTGGAAACAAATCCGCATCCGGTTTAGCTAACTTTAGAAGCCAATCAAATCATGGAAAATATGAAGCGTTTATCACACATCGGGCTGGATGTGGAAAAATCGGCCCAGCTTGCTGCAAAGCTGAACAATCTGCTGGCAGGGTTCTCTGTATTTTATATGAATGTGCGAGGATTCCACTGGAACATACGTGGGGAGAAATTTTTCGAGCTGCACCTCAAGTTCGAAGAAATCTACAACGATCTTCAGGTGAAAATTGATGAAACTGCCGAGCGTATCCTCACGCTTGGATATACTCCTGCGCATGCTTACAGCACCTACAACGAGGTGAGCGTGATCAAGGAAGTGAAAAATGTGAGCGATGGCCGCACTGCGGTAGCCTCGCTGGTTGATTCATTTGGAAAAATCATCTTACTGGAGCGCGAGTTGCTCGAGCTTTCGGCCGATGCCGGAGACGAAGGTACCAACGCCCTGATGAGCGACTACATTCGTGAGCAGGAAAAAACTATATGGATGCTCAACGCCTGGCTTGGATAGGTTTAAAACTGCAAATACAAAAGGCCGGCATTTGTCGGCTTTTTTTATTCTCCGATTTTTTTTGCCGGGTTGATAACACCTTTTTCTTTCTTCATGTGCCTGAAAGCCAAACCAATCACCCATTGGTGTTCGGAAGCAAGCTGTGTTTTGTTCACTTTTTGGTAAATCGGGTACTCTGCCTGCAAAAGGCATGTCAGGTAATCAAGAGGTGAATAGCTTAGTTGCGGCGCGAGAAATAGTTTTTGGCTGCCTGTTGCCTCCGGGTCGTAATTGGGGAAGCTTAGCATGCGTACGTCAGGGTTGAGTTTCATGCGGCCTATCCATTCATACCGGACCTGAACCGCACCAAACAGGGTTTTTCCGAGCTTTCCACTTCCAAAAATGCCGGAACTGAAGTAGTTGCCCATTTTTTCGCCCAACGGATTCCAGCCTTTCAGGATAAAGGTGGTATTTGCGGTCAGTCGGAGGCCCTCTGCCCTGAGTGGTGCGCTCCAGAATAAGTTGAAAAGCAGGTCGTTGGCTCCTGTGCTTGCCTGCACAGCCGGCGGCATGGTGCTGTAAAAAGTTTCACCTGAGAAAGGTTCATAAAAACCAATGGAATCGTTGAAGGTACCCAAAGGGATTTTGAATCCGAGCCCAAGGGTGAGCTCATTCAGGCGATTGGCTGCCGAGGGTTTGATCAGGTTAAAACGCGGGTAAAGAATCAGATCGCCCAGGCCGCCCGAACTATACGTATCCCAATCCCGGAAACCGAGTTGTTTTTTATCTATCCAGTAGCCCAGTTCCATGCCAAGGGTGACGCGTTCCGAAAAGCCATAAGCCAGCCGGGTATAGAGGTAATCGGATGAAAACTGTTTCATAAATCCCGTGTCGGTGGCAGTGCCGGTCAGGAACTTATCCGAACGCGAGAGTTGGTAATACAGGGCCAGCTCGGTTTGCCCCTGCTTAAGCACACCACGGGAGGCATCGCCGGCCATGGGATTGCCTCCACCAACACCGCAGCACTGGGCATTGAGCTCATTGTGGTAAAAAAAAGTTGTGGCAACCAACCAAATGAAAAGCAGCTTTTTACCCGTCATTCGACAACAAATTTTGTTTGCTGGTTTTGTCCGTCATATTTCACCCTGGCCACATAAATCGCCGGCGGCAGGCCAGGCAGCTTAAAGCTTGCGCTGTGGCCATGTATTCGTGCTAACTGCCCGCGATACACCATCCGGCCTTGCAACGAAACGATCTCCAGCACGATATCCGAATCCATAGCGGGAAGTCCGGTAATCTCAATAGAATGATTAACAGCCTGATAACTAATTCTTATGCCCATGACAGGCTGAGGTGGGTCAAGAGCGGTAACAACAGAAATGGCTTGCTGGATGGCTGACTGAAGCGCCACATGATCCACGGCGTCGTTGGCATTGTAGAATACCGTTTTATCCGGCCCGCCCACCACTACCACCTTGGGCATACCGTTCGAACCATAGTCGAGCATACGGATGGCCGGGTTCGAGAAACGCCGGGTATTGGTCAAGCCGTTGCTGTTGGCCCAAAGATCAATAGATGAACAGGAGGTGTTGGCATAATCGTCGGCCAATATCATTTGCACCATGCCCGGATGTGAGTTCTGAAAACTTTGCACCACATTGTATGTAGTTTTGAGTGGCAAAACACACGAACCGCAGGGCATGGTCCAGGTGAGTACCACCACTTTGCCGGCATTCAGCTCATCGAACAAAGTGTATTGCAAGCCGGCGCAATCTTTGACACTGAAATTTGTTGCAGTGGTCTGTGCCGGCAGAAATTTGGTGAACATCAAACCCGTCAGGAGGATTACCAGGTGTTTGTTCATGGGTTTTTGTTATTTGTAAACCTGCCAAAATTAGACGGTTTGAAAACATAAAAGCCAGGAGAGGAATCCTGGCTGTTAATTTTTAACAACTTGTTTACTAAAATTCCAGGATGGATTTTACCAGATTTTGCGCTCCCTGCCAGATATCGGCTATGCTGGCATCGAGCATGTAGCATGGGGTAGTGAAGACCTTGTTTTCTTTGTCAACCACCACTTCCCCGTGGCTGGTGGCCACATGCTCGGCACCTATGGCCTGAATGGCTGCAACCGTACCTTCGTCCTGTCCGATGGTAACTTTCACATTTTGAAGCACTTTGGCAACGAAAACCGGGGAGATACACATGGCTCCGATAGGCTTGCCAAGCTGATGCATGGTTTTGATGGCCGCTTCCACTTCGGGATTGACGCGGGCATTCGGGCCGTCGAAGGCGACGGTAGAAAGATTTTTTGCCGCTCCAAATCCGCCGGGGAAAAGCAATACGTCAAACTCATCAGCCTTGAATTCGCTCAAAGGTTTGATGTTGCCTCTTGCAATTCGGGCTGCTTCCACCAGCACATTGCGCTGTTCGGGCATTTCTTCACCGCTCAGGTGGTTGATCACGTGATGTTGCGGAATGTCGGGTGCAAAGCACTGATAGTCGCACCCCTGTGTTTTGATAGCCAGCAGGGCAAGGGTTGCTTCGTGAATTTCAGCACCGTCGTAAACGCCGCAGCCGGCAAGCACTACTGCAAACTTTTTCATGGGCATTTGATATTTATTCTGGTTTGTGACTCAAACAGGTCTGCAAACCAAAGATACAACAGTTACGTCGTCACCGCCCATATTGATGGTCATTCCGTAGGATTTTTCGGGCGAAAGTTTCAGTTGGGCCTGGCCTGCCTTGCCGCTGAGTTGCTGCCAGATGGTTACGGCCTGGTGCACGCCAGTGGCGCCGGTGGGATGTCCCCAGCCAATCAAACCTCCGGTGGTATTCATCGGAATCTGGCCGGTGCGTGAAGTGTGCCCATCGGCCACAAATGCCGCACCCTGACCTGCTTTGGCAAAACCGAGGGCTTCTACAGCCAAAATACCGGCAATGCTGAAACAGTCGTGGGTTTCGATGGTGCCGAGTTGTCCGGTGCCAATACCCGCTTTTTGCAGCGCCAGGGCTGCCGTGCGACCAATGGTGGAAAGCACAGCCGGATCCTCCGGATCGTTGGTGATGTTGCGGGTCAGTTGGGCAAAAGCCACAAGTTCCACAGCATCTTCGCGGGCAATGCCCAGTCGCTTCAAACCTTCTTCCGATGCGATGATGATCCCCGAAGCCCCGTCGCTCACCTTGGAGCAGTCGAGCACGTTCAGATGGTCAACAAAGTTTTTCCCGTTGGGTTTCATGCTGTCGTAAACTGCACCGAGGTCTGGTGTGGTGTTGTGATATTCCTGCGCTGTGGGGTCGAGGCGGGCATTTTCGATGGCATTCACATACCACTGACGCATGCCTGCCCGGGCATAATCGAAGCCATAGCGTGTGTAATAAACTCCGGCTCTGTCGGAAAACTGTCCCGGGAAAAAATACGCGTGCCCTTGTTTGCGTTTCTGAAACCATCCGGCACCGGCCAGAATATCGGCTCCGTAAATGGCTTTGACGGTATTCTGGACTTCTACACCTATGGCAAGCACGGCTTCGGCAGTTTCGGCCAGCACCGATCGGATGCCGGCCATCAGGGCCAGACCTCCCGACGCGCAGGCGCCTTCCACGCTGTGCGATGGCTTGAATTCCAGGCAGGGATGAATGGTGGCCGCAAAACCACCTAAATGTGCCTGCCTGTTGAACCGCGCCGACATAAAGTTGCCGATCACTGTTTCGTCAATAGCCTCCGGATCAGATAGTTGTGCAATAACTGCCTGTCCGGCTTCCCTGATGTAATACTCCAGGCCGGGACGATCTTTCTTTGGATTAAACTCCTTTCGGCCGGTACCCATCGAAATGGTATTGGCTCCGGCGGCCAGATATATTTTTCGCCTCATTGTTTTTGTCTATTGGTTAAAGTATTCATTCACAGGTCCGTACGCATGGAAGAATCCGGTGAGCATCACTGTGTTGACATCGTCGGTGTTGAGGGCAACACCGTCGGAAACGAGCTTGCGACCAGTGGCGTCCGAATTTCTTCCATAACTCACTGCAAGCCGTGCACCTCTGGCCCCCAAGGCTTTGAGCGCATCGAACCATTTCCTGAAATGGGCTTCCTTGTCGGCCAGCCGGATGGCATTTTTCCACGGAACAAAACCTTCGGGCATCGGACCTATCCATTCGGCTGCGGCTTCGGCAAAGTTTTCGACGGGCACATATGTCTGCGCATCCGGATCGAACACAGCCGCGATGGCGCCTTTGTCGTACTTCAGGAATCCGTCTTTTTGCGAGCCGTTCGAATATTGTCCTCCTTTCACCCCAAGCTGCAACATCCGGTCGAGCAGGTCGGAATGCAGGTCTTCGTCGGGAAGAAATGGGTTCATCACCTGCATAATAAACTGGACCACGTCAATACCCACATAATCAATGAGTTGAAAAATTCCCATCGGTCGCACCAGGTAGTCCTGACTAATTTTGTTGACAATATAAATTGCCTGGGGCAGTGGCATTTCGTTGGCCAGTTGCAAGGCACTGTTGATGCCAAACAGGGCATCGCGCATGAAATGACCATTGCCGATGAAGCCGGCAAAGTCGTTGCTGGGCACGACCACTTTGCGGAGTGCTTTGGCAAAATCGAGGGCAAATTGTTTCACTTCGGGCAGGGTGTGGCCGGTAGTGATGAGCTCCACAAGTTTTTGCACCGCAGGAGGGTTATAGAAGTGGAACCCGAGCACCCTTCCGTCCAAACCTGCGCCTTGCTCGATCAGGTGGATAGGCACGCTGGAGGTATTGGTGAAATACCAGGGTTTGTGTGGGTTGTGCTGCTCAATCTGGCTGAGCAGCTTCACTTTGAGCGACTGGTTTTCGCTTACGGCTTCGAAGATGAGGGAGGACTGGTAAGCGGCTTCGATGGCGGTGGTCGGGCGGACGATGCGGAGCACATCGCGCACGTATTGCTCGATGATTTCGCCGTTTTCGATCAGCTCGGCACGGTCGGCATAGGCCTGACGGAGGGCAACGGTTTTCTTCTCGGCCACTTTAACTGTTTGTGCACGAATGTATTCGACCAGTCCGGCCAATGCCTCATCACTCAGGTCAATGGCATTAAGCACAAAAGTTTTGCCTTTGTTTTCGGGTTTCAGGCTCAGGTCGGCCATTTCGAGTGCGGTAAGCAACACAATGCCACTGCCCATTTTTCCGGCAGCTCCGAGCACAGCCACCTTTTGAAGGCGTTCGTCGTAGGTCATCATTGATTTATGTTGTTTTTTTGGTGTTTCGGTTTATTTCGGCCAGACGGGTTTGCGTTTTTCCAGAAAAGCCGTCATTCCTTCCCGGCCTTGCGATCCCTCGCCAAACAAAGAGCCAAAGTGCTGTGCCTCAAGCTTTGATCCGGCTACCATTCCTAGTTCCAATCCTTTGCGCGCAAGCAATTTGACTTTTTCAACCGCCTTTGGTCCTTTGGTGACAATCAAACGGGCTATGCGATCGACCTCATCCTTCAGTTGTTCGTGTGGAACAACCTTCTGCACCAGCCGCAGGCGGAGCGCTTCTGTGGCGTCAATCATCTCGCCTGTGGTGAGCAGCAGGAGGGCATCGGCCAGACCGATGAGCCTGGGCAACCTTTGTGTGCCAGCGTAACCGGGGGTGAGGCCGAGATTGACTTCGGGTTGTCCGAATTTAGCTTTGTCGGAGGCTATCCTGAAATCGCAGGCCATAGCCAGTTCCAGACCGCCTCCCAGTGCAAAACCATTGATGGCGGCAATCACGGGATATGGCTTTTGTTCCAGCATGGCAAAAACCATCTGACCCCTGCTGCCAAATGCCTCGCCTTCCGAGGGGTTCATATGTACCATTTCGGCAATGTCGGCCCCTGCCACAAAGGCCTTGCCTTCGCCTGTGATTACCATAACCCGCACTTCTTCACGGCTGCCCTCGTTGTTGAGCAGGTGTTCCATCTCGTCGAAGAATCGGGTATTCAGGGCATTGAGTGCATTGGGCCGGGAAATGGTCACGTGCAAAATGCCGGCTTCAAAAATGTGCCTGAGCACCTGATATTCCATAAAAATGAGTTTGATTGCCCAAAAATAAGCTTTTTTGCCTCCGGCGCAATCGATTACGCTGATGCATGAACAAGAGTTTTCAACCGTTTGTTTGGCTCTTGTGAGCATTGCCAGAAAGGTAGTTGTCTATATTATGTGAAATGATATTTTTGCACCATGGATATTTTTCGCCGCAACAGAACACTTATGGTTTTCGTAGCTGCCATCACTATGGCAACCTACACTGTTGTTGGCATGAGCGCACACATTTGTTATACCAGTAATGAGCGCACTTTTGGCATTTCGTTTCTAAAAGCTTCCTGTCAGCATGAAGTTGGAGAGGCTTGCTGCCAGATTGATCAGCACGAAAGCTGCGGCCCCGAAAGCAAGTGCTACGCTCCGTTGGCACCTCCGGAAGATGGTTTGACTACACTCAAGGCAGTCTGCTGCGTGGATAAGACGATACGCCTGGCACCGGATGAGGGTTTGGTTCAGCACAAGCAGCTGCAGATCAACGTCCTGCAATTTGTTTCATGGAAGCATAATGCGATAGAGCTATTCAGCAACGCGGATGTTCAAACCAAAGATGCAAGCCCACCAGGAGGGCCACCTTTGGTGGGTGTTGTGCAAAAGTTTCTTTTTTATCATCAACTTCGTCTCGACCCTGACTTAGCCTGAACCGCGCTCCCAGTGAGTGAAAGGTTTATTGTTTCTCATTAAATCAGGGTTAATATGTTTAAATTCAGAAATTTATCAATATTTATTTTATTGACGTGCGCAATGTTTCCCACCTTGGTCATTGCGCAGGAGGTTAAAGGGTATGTGCTGGAAGTATCGGCCAATGATACTCTGCCTCTGCCCGGGGTGAATGTGTATTGGGCTGGTTCGCAAACGGGTACCATAACTGATTCAAAGGGTTTTTTTAGCATTAAACCCATACCCCGTGCACAGCATCTGGTTTTTAGCTTTGTAGGTTACACTAACGATACGTTGAAGGTAAAAGCGGGTGATCGGGTCAAACATATCATGCGCAATGCGCTCGAGCTGAGCGAGGTAGAAGTTACCGGCCGGGCACAGACCCAATTTGTTTCGCGTATGAGCACCACCAACACCGTCAAAATAACCAGTGGTGAATTGCAGCGGGCAGCTTGCTGCAATCTTTCCGAGAGTTTCGAAACAAGCGCCAGTGTCAATGTCAACTACTCCGACGCCGTGACCGGGGCCAAACAGATCGAGATGCTCGGGCTGGCTGGCATCTACACCCAGATGATGAGCGAAAACGTGCCCGGCATGCGGGGTCTTGCCAGCAGTTTCGGACTGCTCTACGTTCCCGGAAGCTGGATGGAGAGCATTCAGGTATCGAAAGGTACCTCCTCGGTGCTCAACGGATTCGAGAGCATCACCGGGCAGATTAATGTGGAATACAAAAAGCCCCACGATAGCGAGCGTTTTTTCCTCAACCTGTTTCAGGACCACACGGGACGCTCCGAATTAAACACCAACTTTAAGTTTAAGGTTACCGACAGGCTCAGCACCATGATGCTCGGACACCTGAGCCACAACGGACGCAGCCACGATGGCAACCACGACGGTTTTCTGGATGAGCCTCTTTACACGCAGATTAACCTGTTCAACCGATGGGATTATCGTGCCGAACATTTTGAATTTCAGTTTGGCGTGCGTGCCATCTCAGAAACCAGAAAAGGAGGTCAGGAAGCCTTTAATCACAGCATGCCCGCCACGGTTCAACCCGGAATTTATGGCATTGGCATCAATAACGACCGTCTGGAGAGTTTCCTGAAAACCGGATTCATTTTTCACCGGCCCTCCACAAGCCTTGGCATACAGCAGCAGCTCACCTGGCACCGCCTGCATGCCGACTTTGGTCCACGCTTCTACCATGCCGAGGAAAAATCGTATTACCTCAATGCACTCTTCCAATCGTTCATTCGCGACACCCGCCACAACTACACCACCGGTTTTAGCCTCATGTACGATCAACTTAGCGGAAGCAGCGAAGCCGGATCAGAGAACCAACGCCATATCACACCAGGTGTTTTCTATCAATATACCTACAGCGACGGGGCGCGGCTCAATCTCATCGCAGGCATACGGGCCGACCATGAGGCTGCGCATGGAATTTTTGTAACCCCCCGACTTCACCTGCGTTACAATGCAAGCGAACATACCATCCTTCGCCTCTCGGCCGGTAAAGGCTATCGCCGCCCGAGGCTGCTGGCCGAAAACCTTTCGCTGATGGCTTCGTACAAACCTTTTGTCTTCATCGGCATGACCCCTGAGCAATCCGGTATGCTTGAACAAGCCTGGAACTTTGGCTTCAACATCAGCCAGTATGTGCACATTGCAGGCCGCGAAATGGTGATCAACCTGGATGCATACCGCACCAGCTTTGTCAACCAGCTTGTGGTGGACAGGCTCAGCGCTTCCGACAAGGTGCAGGTGTATCAGCTCGATGGCCGTTCGTTCTCGAACAGCTTTCAGCTTGAGGCTAACTACGATATTTTGCCCACCCTCAATGCCACAGCAGCTTTCCGCCTAAACGACGTTAAGGTGGAGTACCTGTCGGGACTGCAGGAAAAACCTCTGTTGAGCAAATACAAGGGACTGTTGAGTTTTTCCTATAAACCCAATGCGCGCTGGCAGTTCGACCTCACAGGATTGCTGAATGGTCCCTCGGTTTTGCCGCGCTGGGCTGTTCAACCTGATCCTGACCTTGGAAATCCCCGCTCGCCGGTATTCTTCACCGCAAACAGCCAGCTTACGCGCAATTTCCGGAAGTGGAGCTTCTATCTGGGTGGCGAAAACCTTACCAACTACAAACAGCATCATCCGATCCTCTCGTCTTCCGACCCCTTCGACCCGGCCTTTGATGCCTCAGTCATCTGGGGACCGCTCATGGGAACAAAAATCTACGCAGGTTTGAGATATACTTTGGAATAAAAAATCACATTAAAAACATAAAACAATGAAAATCAAAGTTTTGGCAATTGCCTTGGTTTGTCTTGCAGCATTGCATTTACCGCTCAGTGCCCAGCAGGCTGCTCAAAAGGAATCAAAATTTGAAACAGTAAGCATCCAGACCTCCGCGGTTTGTGGGATGTGCAAGGAGCGGCTCGAAAAAAATCTGGCTCTTGAAAGGGGGGTACGTGCTGTAAGCCTGGACAATGAAACCAAGATCATCACGATCGAGTACCGCAAAGGGCGCAACAGCAAGGAAGGTTTGAAGAAAGCCATCACAAAGATCGGCTATGATGCCGATGAGATGCCGGCCGACAAGAAGGCGCACGATCGCCTGCCTGCCTGTTGCCAGAAGGGTAATGAACCCCACTAAGCAAAAATGCTTTAAATCAATTGGTTAGCAGCCGATGTGGCGCGAGATGACCAGGCGCTGTATTTCAGATGTGCCTTCGCCAATCTGAAGCAGGCGTTGGTCGCGGTAGAAACGCTCCACCTGGTAGTCTTTCATCAGTCCATAGCCGCCATGAATCTGGATGGCTTCATCGGTCACTTCTTTGGCTATTTCGCTGCAATACAGCTTGGCCATGGCCGCCTCCATTCCAAAGGGGCGGCCCTGGTCTTTCAGCCAGCAGGCTTTGTAAAGCAGGTTGCGTGCGAGTTCAATTTTCAATGCCATATCGGCCAGCTTGAATGCAATGGCCTGAAAACGTGATATGGGCTGGCCAAACTGTTTGCGCTCTTTGGCATAGGCGAGTGCCATCTCGTAAGCACCCTGGGCTGCACCCAATCCCATGGCTGCAATGCTGAGTCGCCCGGCATCGAGGGTTGCCAGCATGATTTTCGAACCCTGGCCTATTTCGCCCAGCAGGTTTTCTTTGGGCACCCTGACGTTGTCGAAAAAAAGCTGCGATGTGTCGCTTGCCCGCCACATCATCTTATTGTGCATGGTCTGGCGGGTGAATCCCGGTGTGTCTTTTTCGACCAGGATGGTAGAGAAGATCTTTTTGCCCTGCGCATCCACACCCGAAACTGCCTGCACGGTGCATCCGATATTGATTTCCGACGAACCGTTGGTGATAAATATCTTCGATCCGTTGATCACCCAGGTGTCGCCATCAAGCACAGCGGTGGTCTTCGATCCGCGCGAGTCGCTTCCGGCTTCGGGTTCGGTAAGCCCGAAGCTCCACAGGGCTTGTCCGGTGCACAATTGCGGAAGATATTTCTGTTTTTGTACTTCGGTACCATAGTAATACAATGGTCCGATTCCCAGCGAGTTGTGGGCGGCAAGGGTTGCTGCCTGAGATCCATCAACACGTGCAAGTTCCTCAACTGCAATGATATAGGATAGCGTATCCAGCCCCTGCCCGCCATATTCCGGAGGCAGGTTCATGCCAAACAAGCCCAGCTCGCCCATGCGGCGGGTAAGCTCAACAGAAAACTGCTCTTTCTCGTCAAGTTCCTGTGCCACCGGACGTATCTCGCGCTCGGCAAAGTCGCGTACCGTTTGCCTGATCAGCTGATGTTCTTCGCTAAGATCAAAATTCATTGCACAAAGGGATTATGTTGTTTCTTCAATATCAACAAGTTGTGTTTTGGTATCAACCATATCACCAACTTTCACGAAGATTTTCTTAACAGTGGCCGGGCCTGTGGACACAATATTGTTTTCCATCTTCATGGCTTCTATAACAATCATCACGGTGCCGCGGTTCACCGTCTCACCTTCCTTCACGTTGATGCTTATCACCTTACCAGGCATGGGCGAAACGTAACCTTGCCCTCCAGATGTCTCCAGTTCAGCTCCATGATCAACCGACGGGGGCAGCATGTCAGCAAAGACAAGCTCGTGTTGCCAACCCTCGCATTGGATCAAAACGGAATTCTGCTCCTGACGAAAATAAGGACAGCGGTAGTGCCGGTCCTGTATTTCGAAGCTCACCGCATCTGCATCCAGGGCAATCTGCCCAATCCGCATCCTGTTTCCATCCAATTCAATATCAAGCGATTGCGAGTTTCGTTTAAGGAGGTAAGCTTTGTGGGTGAGGCCGTTGTGTGTCAGCCTGATTTCGGGCAGCAACCGCCAGTAGCCAATCCGATGCCAGAGGGTGTTGCCATCGGCAGGCGAAAAGAGGAAAATGCATAGGCCGGCTGCCAGGGCTGGTACAATGTCCGATTGCTGACGCGCGTCGGCCATTTTTTCAGCCAAACGGGCAAGGTTGCGGTCGGTGTAGGCGGTGCTGATACTGTTCTGCTGAAAATCATCCTCCCCAAGCATGGTCAGCAAAAATGGAATGTTTGTGCTGATGCCGGCGATGAAAAAGTTCTTCAGGCTGTGTGTGGTTTTTGCGATGGCCAGCTTGCGATCGGGTGCCCAAACTATCAGTTTGCTGATCATCGGATCGAACATGCTCGAAATGTTTGCCGGCCCTTCGATGGCGCTGTCCACACGAATACCATCTCCGGCCGGAGCTTCATAAGCCACTATCCTGCCGGGCGATGGCATGAAATTTTGCTCAGGGTCTTCGGCATAGATGCGGCATTCGATGGCATGGCCCTGCTGGCGGAGGTCGTTTTGCGTAAACCTCAGGGGCTTACCGCCGGCGATATGCAATTGCTCTTCCACCAGGTCAATACCTGTAACAAGTTCTGTTACAGGGTGTTCCACCTGAATCCGGGTATTCATCTCGAGGAAATAGAACTGCTGGTTGTTGTCGAGCAGAAATTCGATGGTGCCGGCATTGCGGTAGCCTATGGCGCGGCAAAGGGCTACTGCAGCTTCGCCCATGGCCTTGCGTGTTTGGGCATTCAGGCCGGGCGAGGGCGATTCTTCGATGATTTTCTGGTAGCGCCGCTGGATAGAGCACTCCCTTTCGAACAGGTGCACCACATGGCCATGGTGGTCTGCCAGAATTTGAATCTCCACATGCCTCGGTTCCGAAACATATTGCTCCACATACACCGTTCCGTCCCCAAAATAGGCTGCCGCTTCGCGCGATGTGGCTACCAGCACATCTTCGAGCTGGCTCTGGTTGACAACAATCCGCATACCTTTTCCGCCGCCTCCGGCTGCAGCCTTTACGAGCACCGGATACGGCAGAAGTTCGGCTTTCGAAAGCAGTTCTTCCGCAGTCCCGGTATATCCTTTGGTCACGGGCAGTCCGTTTTCGATGGCCAGCCTGCGCGCTTCTATTTTGTTGCCCATCAACCTGACCGCCTGTGCATCAGGACCGATGAACGTTATCCCTCTGGCAGCGCAGGCTTCGGGAAAGGCCGGATTTTCCGACAGGAATCCATAGCCGGGATGGATGGCATCAGCTCCACAGGTCTGAGCCAGGTCGAGAATTTTTTCCAGGTTGAGGTAGGTTTCTGCCAGCGTGCCATCGCCCAGCAGATAAGATTCGTCGGCCCGGCGCACAAACGGAGCCTCACGGTCGAGTTCGTGAAAAACAGCCACCGAAGCAATGCCCATGCGCCGGAGTGTGCGCATGATTCTGAGGGCAATCTCACCGCGGTTGGCGATCAGTACCTTACGGAATAAAATGCTGCTCATTCGATATCAATCAACCAGTTGGGGTTTCTTTTTTCCAGGAATGCCTTCAGCCCTTCCTGCCCTTCCTCCGATGCCCGCTGGCGGGCAATACGGCGGGCCGTGTCGGGCAATACTTCGGTTTCAGGTATATTCCTGCGGGCGATGTCGTTGATCAGTTGTTTACATTCGGCCAGGGCGCCGGGTGCGGCGTGCAGCAGGTTGCCGGTGTACATGTCGAGGACCTGATTTACTGTCTCGGAGGTAAATATCTGATTTACAAGCCTGAACTCTTTGGCCTCCTGTGCGTCGAACACCCTGCCGGTCAGCATGAGGTCGCGCGCGGCAGCTTCGCCACAACGTCCGATCACATAAGGAGAGATGGTAGCCGGTGTGATGCCCAGCTTGACTTCGGAAAATGCAAAACGGGTGTCAATATCGGCAAGCACAATGTCGCTGGCAGCAGCCAGACCGTTGGCACCGCCGTACACCGCACCGTGAAGCAGGGCTATCACCGGTTTCGGGCAGGTGTAGATGCGTTCGAAAAGTTTGGCAAGAACCATCGCATCGCGCTCGTTATCCTCAGCGCGGTAGCTGGCCATTTGCTGCATATAAGCCAGGTCGGCACCTGCACAAAACGACCGGCCCAGACCTCGCAGGATGATCACCCGAACGGAAGCCAACCGGCTCAGCTGATCAAAGGCCTCTGTGAGTTCTTTCATCATGACCGGATTGATGGCGTTGTGTTTGTCGGGCCGGTTGAGCCATACGGTGGAAACAGCGCCCTTTTCGTATAACTTGATGGTATGCATGTGGCGGCGGTTTGCGTAGGTTACATTCTGAAAACGCCAAATTGTGGTGGGTCAAAAGGTTTGTTCAGCGAAGTGGCAATGCCCATGGCCAGCACCTGACGGGTTTGTACCGGGTCGATGATGCCGTCGTCCCACAGCCTAGCGGTGCTGTAATAAGCCGAACCTTCCCTTTCGTATTTTTCGAGTATGGTGCGGCGCATCTGCTCCTCTTCTTCCGGAGGCATCTGCAGACCCTTTTCACGGTATTGGTCTTTTTTTACGGTGACCAGCACGTTGGCGGCCTGCTCGCCTCCCATAACTGAAATTTTGGCATTTGGCCACATAAACAGCAGCCTCGGTCCGAATGCCCGGCCTGCCATGCCGTAGTTTCCAGCTCCGAAACTTCCGCCAAAGATCACAGTAAACTTAGGCACATTGGTATTCGACACGGCGTGCACCATTTTGGCTCCGTCTTTGGCTATGCCCCCGCGTTCGAATTCACGGCCAACCATAAAGCCGGTGATGTTTTGTAAAAAAACCAGCGGAATGTTGCGCATCGAACAAAGCTCGATAAAGTGTGTGACTTTCAGCGCCGATTCGCTGAAGAGCACCCCAAAATTGGCCACAATGCCCACAGGCATGCCCATGATGTAGGCAAATCCGGTGACCACTGTGGTGGCATATTTGGCCTTAAACTCCTGAAAACGACTGCCATCCACCATGCGCATGATGATTTCGCGCGGATCGACCACCCTTCGCAAATCGATGGGAGCAATGCCATAGAGCTCTTCGGGATCGTATAGAGGGTCTTCGGGGCTGATGATGTCGATGGTCTGTTTCCGGGGTTTTTCGAGGGTCTCGAAAATATGCCGGCAAATGGCAAGGGCATGTGGTTCGTTTTCGGCCAGATGGTCGGCCACACCTGATATCGAGGTGTGTACTTCGGCTCCGCCAAGCTCTTCGGCGGTCACTTCCTCTCCGGTGGCCGCCTTGACCAGGGGCGGGCCACCCAAAAAAATGGTGCCCTGGTTGCGTACGATAATGGTTTCGTCGCTCATGGCCGGCACATAGGCGCCCCCGGCAGTGCACGAGCCCATCACGATGGCTATTTGAGGTATGCCCATGGCCGACATGCGTGCCTGATTGTAAAAAAACCTGCCAAAGTGGTCACGGTCGGGGAAAACCGTGTCCTGCTCAGGCAGAAAAGCCCCGCCTGAATCGACTATGTAAACGCACGGCAGGTTGTTCTCCATCGCAATTTCCTGGGCACGAAGGTGCTTTTTGATGGTGTACTGCATGTAGGTGCCCCCTTTGGCGGTGGCATCGTTGGCAATTATCATGGCTTCGCGCCCCTGAATCAACCCTATGCCGGTGACAATGCCTGCCGACGGAAATTCGTCCTTATACAGGCCGAAGGCCGCCAGTGGCGATAGCTCCAGAAAGGGAGTGCCCGGGTCGATCAGCATGTTGATGCGCTCGCGAACCAGCAGTTTTCCGCGCTCTTTATGACGGGCCACGGCAGACTGACTGCTGCCGGCAGCCACACGACGCATTCGCTCGTAATAGGTGGCCATCAGCTCCTGATAAGCTGCCTTGTTTTGCCTGAATTCTTCCGAACCAACGTCGAGCTTTGACCTTAAAGTGTACAAAATTCCGGTGTTTTGATTTCTGAATTTCTGAAAACGGCCAATCCGGCACGAGGGTTTAAAAGTAACTAAAAAATCAGGTTTTTTTGCACCCTTCAACACTTTATTGAAACAAACTCCACCTGGTGGCATAGTGCTTACCTGCTTAATGTTGGCTTAACAATTCGCTAAACTAATCTTAAGGCCAGGTTAACAACACACAGCTCCGATCCGGCATACTTTTGTCAAGAAAATAAAATAACCATGAAAAGTGTACTCATTACAATAGTCGCCCTGATGTTCAGTTTTGGAGGAAAACTTCTTGCTGATGCACCTTCTCATCCGCTTGCTCCGGCCAAAACAGTTACGCTGAGCGGCATTGTGACCGATAGCCGCTCGGGCGAGGCCCTGGCTGGTGCACAAGTAGAGGTGGAAGGCACAACCATGAAAACCTTCACCGATTTCGAAGGCAGGTTCAGCCTTTCCGTTGATGCAAACGATGCACTCAACCTCAAGGTCAAATACATATCCTACGAAGAGGTGCAGTTGAAAAACCTTAAACCTGCGGCAGCAAAGGATGTGTTGCAAGTGAAGCTCCAGGCCAAATAAAACATTGAAGATTTACGACAGACTCCCGGCGGACACCGCCGGGAGTTTTTTTTGCCCTTCAAGCAAAGGAGATATTTTTTTGTGTTAAGTTTTCACGACGACACGACAAAATCGCAAAAAATCAGGACTGATGTGCTAAATTTGTTAGGTTTAAAAGAAGCTGTCGGCAAAGCAGCGCGATTTGACTTTATGCTGATGTAAGGTATTGATAATTAGATTCAAAGTTAAGTGCAATGAGGAAGATCACGAATAATCACAGTCAATCCTGGCGATGGTACCATCCGGTGCTGATAACCTTCATCATGCTGTTTCATTCGGTGATGCAGTTGCCGGCACAGGAACTTGTCAGGGGTGCTGATGGGTTTTATCTTAACGGTCAACTCTATACGGGTGAATACATTACCAGGCATGCCAACGGACAAACCGAGTCGGTGCGCAATTTCGTCATGGGTCTGGAGGACGGGGTTTCGCGGTATTACAACGAAGCCGGCATGCTTATCGAACTCAGGGCCTGGAGCAATGGAAAAAAACACGGCACCTGGGTTACTTTTAACGCCGACGGTAAAAAAACCGGCGAAGCCAATTATGCCAACGACCTGAAGCATGGCAAGTGGTTCATCTGGGACGATAACGGAACCCTTCGCTATGAGATGAATTACCTGAATGGCAATAAAACCGGCAGCTGGTACATGTGGGACGAGCAGGGCAGGCTCGTCGAGGAGAAACAATACCTGTGATTCTCCGGTTGGTGCACTGACCGGGTGCCGCATTTAGCAGTAATTTTGCGGTCAGTTTGTAAGGTTTATGAGGAGCAGGCAGCTTGCTTTCCGCAGGTATCATATTCTGTTGGGCATTTTGGTGGTAGTGGTTATCTACCTTCTCAGGCTGTTTTGGCTGCAGGTTATTGACCAGTCCTACAAGTTTTCCTCACAGAACAATGTTTTACGTTTTGTGACCTTGTATCCGCCGCGCGGTACCATGCTCGACCGGAATGGCGAGCTGTTGGTTTACAACGAAACAGCCTACGATCTGATGATCGTTCCACGTCAGGCACGCATTCCCGACACCCTCGAGTTTGCACGGCTGCTGAAAATTGATGTGCAACAGCTCCGGACACGCATCGAAAAAGCAAGGAATTATTCGAGGGTAAAACCTTCGGTGCTTGTGGAGCAGATTTCGAAAGAGGATTATGGTTATATTTCTGAAAAGCTTTATCAATATCCCGGCTTTTATTTTCAGACGCGTACGTTGCGCAAATATCCCATGGCCATTGGTGCGCATATTCTGGGCGATGTGGGCGAGGTAAGTCCGGCCGAGATGGAGCGCAATCCATATTACAAGATGGGCGACTACATTGGCAAATCAGGCCTGGAGCGCTCCTACGAACAATATCTCCGTGGCCGCAAAGGAATCCGGGTGGTGATGGTTGATGTGCACAACCGCGAAAAAGGAAGCTACAAGGAAGGTCGTTTTGATACCCTGCCCGAAAACGGGCAAACCCTGCACCTTGGCCTCGACCTGCGTTTGCAGGCTTATGGCGAACAACTGATGGCCAACAAAACCGGCAGTGTGGTGGCCATTGACCCCCGCACCGGCGAAATCCTGGCATTGGTGAGCAGTCCGGGATACGACCCCAATCTGTTGGTGGGCAGGCAGCGCGGCGCAAACTTCAACCAATTGCTCAACGATCCCCGCAAGCCATTGATTAACAGAGCCATAAGCGGTACCTATCCGCCTGGTTCCACTTTTAAAATGATCAATGCTTTGGTGGCGCTTCAGGCAGGTGCCATCAACGAGCACACACAGTTTTCCTGTCAGGGCAAAAGCAGCCAGCCCATCCGGTGCACCCACGCTCACGTTACACCGCTCGCTGTGAAAGAAGCCATCGAACATTCGTGCAATCCCTTTTTCTGGAATACGTTTCGCAGCACATTGTATGCTTCCCGCTTTAAAAATCACAAAGAAGCCTACCAGTATTGGTACGACAAGATGATGGCTTTTGGTCTTGGCCATAAGTTTGATACCGATATTCCGTTTGAGCTGCCGGGCAACATTCCGTCGCGAAACTTTTTCGACAGGGTGTACAGGGGCAACTGGAATGCCATGACTGTGCGCTCTCTGAGCATCGGCCAGGGCGAAATCCTGCTTACCCCGCTTCAGATTGCCAACCTGGCAGCCATCATCGGCAACGAGGGATGGTACTATCCTCCCCATCTGGTGCGCCGGATCGGGAACGGAACGGACAGCCTGCCTGCAAGTTTTACCACAAAAATCCATACCGGGGTTGACAGAAAATATTTTCAGATCGTCAAGGAAGCCATGCTCAATGTGTTCGAAGGAGGGGGTGGAACGGCACGGCGGTACAAAATTGCTGATTTTCAGGCAGCTGGTAAAACCGGTACGGTGCAGAATCCACACGGCAAAGACCACTCGCTTTTTATGGCCTTTGCACCTTTCGATAATCCCACCATTGCCATTGCTGTGGTTGTCGAAAATGCCGGTTTTGGTGCCACCTGGGCTGCTCCCATTGCCAGCCTGATGATGGAACAGTTTCTCACAGGGGAAGTAAAACGCAAAGACCTTGAGCAGCGTATGCTCGAAGCCGTACTCAACTGATTTGTCACACCATGCGCGAGGAAAAAAATATATTCCGCAATATCGACTGGATAACCGTGGGCATCAGCCTGGCTCTGATGCTTATCGGCTGGATCAGCATCTATGCGGCAGTTTACGACGAAGCCCACCACAGCATCTTTGATTTGTCGCAACGCTACGGAAAACAATTGCTATGGATAGCTATGGCGCTTGTGCTTGCCCTGTTTGTGCTTCTGGCCGACCCCAGATTTTTCAATGCCTTTGCTTTGATTATTTATCTGGCCACCATAGCCATGCTTATTTTGGTGCTGCTTTTCGGCACTACCATCAGTGGCAGCAAAAGCTGGTTTCAAATTGGCGATTTCAGGCTGCAGCCCGCCGAATTTGCCAAATTCAGCACAGCACTTGCCCTGGCTTCTTTACTTGGCCGCATCGATGCCAGCCTCGACCAGATGCGTACCCGTGTGTTGTCGCTGACCATTATCTTCCTTCCGTCCCTGCTCATCCTGTTGCAATACGATACCGGCTCGGCCATTGTGTTCGGTGCTTTTATGATTGTGCTATACCGGGAGGGCTTTCCCGGCTGGCCCTTGCTCCTTGCCCTGGTGGCAGGGGTGCTGTTTCTGATCACACTTTATACCTCGCAAACAGCTGTGCTTCTGGGGCTTGTGGCACTTTTTATAATCTCACTCTTCTTCGTGCGGCGCGATGTTCAGAATATCCTCACCCTGCTTGGCATGCTTGCGGCAGGTGTCTTGTTTGTCCTGAGCGTTGAGTTTGTGTTTCATAATGTGCTCGAACCCCATCAGCGCACCCGCATCAACGTACTTATCGGCCTGGAAGAAGACCTGAGAGGCGCTGGGTACAACGTGCATCAGTCGAAAATAGCCATTGGATCAGGCGGATTTTTTGGTAAGGGCTTCCTTCAGGGCACCCAGACAAAGTTCAACTTCGTCCCTGAGCAAAGCACCGATTTCATTTTCTGCACTGTGGGTGAAGAATGGGGGTTTCTGGGGTCGCTTGTGCTCATCGGACTATATCTTGCCCTTTTTGTGCGCCTTATTGATCTGGCTGAACGACAACGATCGGTATTTGCCAGAGTTTATGGCTATGCTGTATTGTCGGTCATGTTTTTCCATTTTATGGTCAATATTGGCATGACCATCGGACTTATGCCTGTGATCGGAATCCCGCTTCCGTTTGTAAGTTATGGCGGATCAAGTCTTTGGGCCTTCACACTGATGCTTTTTGTCTTTATCCGCCTCGACGCCAACCGCCTCAACCTTTTGTAAACCGCCGGGCTTTTTACCACCGCACAGCAACCGGACACCGATGTCCGCTTCATGTCAGTTCCGTGTACGGAATCGCACATCCACACAGTTGTTGCAATCGATTGAAACGAACGGAGTATAGTATAATGGTTTTTATATCAATGAAATAAAAACTTTGGCATATTATTTGATATAAAAAGATCAAAATTTTAATGCCATGAAAACTATGTATTCGCTCGCCTTGATTTTTGTGATGTTTGCTGGTTCGTTGAGTGCAGGTGAGTTCAATAGCCGGGAGATTCGAAACCAGGCATCAACCGGAAATTATGAAAAGGTTATGGTTGAAATGTTGCCTGAGCGTCCGGCCGAAGAAGCAGAGATCGACGATATTCCATTCAATACCGTCAGGATTGCTGAGCAGGCCGGTATCGACCTCAGGGCGCTGCTACCTGCCGAGGACGACATCAACGACATTCCGTTCAACACTGCAGAGATTGCCCGTAAATACGGTAAAAAACTTTAAAGACAAGGCATCATGCCGTTTTGTGTTGGTTAATTGAATGAAGCTCCCGCCCGGGAGCTTTTTTTTTGCTTGATCACCCTTATAAAGCTTTGCCTGCCAGGAAAAAAAGACTTCTAAAGCCCACCTCAGGAAAATGAGTCAGTGAATGTAGGTAGTAGTAAGTTTAACAACAGAATGTCGCACGCAAGAAGCCCCAAAACACAGCAAAGCTTCGTCTGAAACCATTTTTGCCGGGCATTGTAACCGGAAATTCAGCCTACTTTCAACGCATTGGTGTGCAGATGGCTCCAGACTTTTTCCGCTGCCAGCTGTTCTGCACCTTTGATCGAAAAATCGGTGCCGGTGGCCATTCCGTTGCCATCTACGCGCACCTCTACAATGTATTGTTTGTTGTAGCCCTCGCCCTTTTCGCCTGCCAGCACAAAGTCAACGTTTTTCTTTTCTTTCTGTCCCCATTCGAGCAGACGGCTCTTGAAATTGGCTTCGGTGTGTTGCAGGGCATCCATGTCGATGTGCAGTTCGATGATGCGTTCTACGATGACCTTTCGGGTAAAATCGAAACCTTTGTCCAGAAAGATGGCGCCGATCAGGGCCTCAAAGGCATCGCCGTTCACCGATTTGAATACCGCCTTGCCGTTGCCGGGCAGCACTACCAGGCGGTCGAGGCCGAGTTTTTGGCTGAGTTTGTTGAGTTGTTGCCGGCTGACCAGGCGCGACCGCATTTCGGTAAGGAAACCTTCTGATTTGTAGGGGAATCGCTTGAAAAGATAATCGGCAACAACTGCACCCAGCACCGCATCGCCCAGATATTCCAGTCGCTCGTTACTGATTTTGTAGCCGTTGATCACCTCATTGGAAGCCGATTTATGCTTGAAAGCCAGCTCATACAAAAAAACATTTCCGGGTGAGAACCCGAAAATGTTTCTGATAGCTTTTATCAGGCTGCTTTCGTTTGCCTTATTCGGCCTGAAGGGGAATCTGAAAAATTTCCAACCCAAAGCAGAATGTGTGTTGATGAGTTCCTGCGACGATTGTCAGGGCACGTATTTTTTCAGGATGATGGATACGTTGTGGCCTCCAAAACCAAAGGTGTTGGTCAGGGCAGCGTTCACCTGGCGATGTCTGGCTTTGCCAAAGGTAAAATCGAGGGTGTTGTCGATTTCGGGGTCGTCGGTGAAGTGGTTGATGGTGGGGGGAACGATGTCGTTTTTAACTGCCAGCAAGGTGGCGATGGCCTCGATTACGCCTGCGCCTCCAAGCAGGTGACCAGTCATCGACTTGGTGGAGTTGATGCTAATGCTTGGAGCATGGTCACCAAACAGGGCGCGGATGGCTTTGGTTTCGGCGATATCGCCCAGCGGGGTTGAGGTGCCGTGGGTATTAATGTGCTGAATATCGGTGATTTGCAATCCGGCATCGTCCAGTGCGCGCTTCATGCTCAGCATGGCGCCCAATCCTTCGGGATGGGGTGAGGTCATGTGGTTGGCATCGGCCGAGAGTCCGGCACCGCCCACTTCGGCATAAATTTTTGCACCGCGCGCAAGTGCGTGTTCGAGTTCTTCGAGGATAATGCCTCCGCCACCTTCGCCAATGACAAAACCGTCGCGGTCTTTGTCGAACGGCCGGCTGGCGGTCAGCGGATCATCGTTGCGGGTCGATAGGGCATGCATGGCATTGAAGCCGCCCACCCCGGCTTCGTTGATTGAGGCTTCGGAACCTCCGGCAACAAAAGCTACTGCTTTGCCGAGCCTGATGTAGTTGAAAGCGTCAACCAGGCTGTTGGCCGATGAAGCACAGGCTGATACTGTGGCAAAGTTTGGTCCGCGCAATCCGTGCTTGATGCTGATGTGGCCTGCCGTAATGTCGGCAATCATCTTCGGTATGAAGAAGGGATTAAAACGCGGGGTACCATCGCCTTTGGCAAATGCGCTGACCTCATCGAAAAAGGTGATCAGCCCACCAATGCCCGACGACCAGATAACGCCTACCTCGTCCCTGTCGGTATTGCCTTCGAGCAAACCCGAGTCGGCCAGAGCTTCATCGGCAGCCACAATACCGAACAGGGCATAAAGGTCATATTTGCGAACTTCTTTACGGTCGAAATAGGCAAGGGGGTCGAAGTTTTTTACTTCGCAGGCAAAACGGGTTTTGAACTTGGAGGAGTCAAACCGGGTGATTTCAGCTGCGCCGTTCGCTCCATTGACCAATCCCTCCCAATAGGCAGGCGCATTGTTGCCAATCGGGGTTACGGCACCTATGCCGGTGACGACTACTCGCTTAAGCTCCATATCAAACCCAATTATTTGCCCAACTTTTCTTCAATAAACTTGATGGCATCGCCTACCGTGCCAATCTTCTCGGCCTGATCGTCCGGAATGGCAATGTTGAACTCTTTTTCGAACTCCATGATGAGCTCAACAGTGTCGAGCGAGTCGGCACCCAGATCAGCTGTGAAGCTGGCTTCGTTGGTAATTTCCGAAGGTTCAACGCCGAGCTTGTCAACGATGATAGCAATGACTTTTTCTCTTACTTCTGACATAATTTTCAAAGTTTTAGGTTTAAAACTGGCTGCAAAAATAAGTCATTTACTTCCAATTATACAACTTTTGACCAATCAATGACAAATGGCATGGCTGGCGAAAACGTTTGATATTCAGCTTTCGACATATGTTTCGTCGGCTTCATCGGATTGCTTATGCGCCTGAGCCGCTGCAAGAACGATCACGATTTCGCCACGTGCCGGCTTGTCGGAGAAATGATTTTTCAGCTCGTTCAGGCTACCTCTGAGGGTTTCTTCGTGCAGCTTGCTGAGCTCGCGTGATACGGAGGCCTGGCGGTCGCCACCCAGCACCTCTGCCATTTGCTCCAGGGTTTTCAGCAAACGATGAGGCGACTCGTAAAGCACGGTGGTATAGGCCACCTCTTTGAGGGCAGCAATGCGGCTGAGCCGGCCCTTTTTGTGTGGAAGGAATCCCAGAAATAAAAAACGATCGGCCGGCAGCCCTGAACTGACCAGTGCAGGCACAAAAGCGGTTGGTCCGGGCAGGCATTCTACAGTCAGGCCGGCTTTGATGCACTCGCGCACCAACAGGTAGCCCGGGTCGGATATGGCCGGTGTGCCTGCGTCGGTAATCAGCCCCATCACCTCTCCGGCCAGCATACGGTTTACAAACTGCCCGGTGATCCGGTGCTCGTTGTGCTGGTGATACGCTGCCATAGGCACCGAAATGCCGTAATGCTTAAGCAACTGACCGGTTTTTCGGGTGTCTTCGGCCAGCACAAGCTGCACTTCCTCGCGAAGCAGCCGTAGCGCACGAAGGGTGATATCCTCCAGATTGCCTATGGGCGTTGGAATCAGGTACAGCTTCGACATGGCATCACTGCTTTTTTCCGGTTAGCCTGCGCAACCATTGCTCAAACCTGTCGGCTCCGCTGTTGACGGAGGTGTAGAACGATAACCAGGTGAACAGCACCACCACGATCACCGCAAAGATTAGCATGAGTATTTCGATCATTCAGTCAGTGGTTTTTGAAATGCTGAACCAGGAAGTGCGCCGGTAAACGAGGTGACCAGGTGGAACAGGGCCTCATATTTTGTAAATGGCAGTAGCTCAGCTTTGTCATAAACATTGTGGTAGTGCCGGTTTTCGCTTCCCGAAGTGAGGAGGAAAAAGGCGGGTATGCCTTTTTGGTGAAAGGGACAATGGTCGCTGTTGCACGATGCCCCCCGGGCGCGCAACTCATCGAACCAACCGTGGCTTTCGTTCATGCTTTTCAGGGCATCGAAGGCCGAGGGGTTGGCCTGGGCATTGAACACATTAAGCCCCTGACTTCCTGTGCCTACCATGTCGAAGTTGATCACAAAACGTGTCTTTGTCAGGTCGTAAGGCGGATGTTCGACAAAATGGCGCGAGCCGAGCAGTCCGGCTTCCTCGCCCGAAACCAGGAGAAAGATCATTGAATAGTAGGCTTTTTCGGGATGTGCTGCGTAATATCTTGCCAGGTCGAGCACGGTGGCAGTGCCGCTGGCATTGTCGCTGGCTCCGGGAAAGATTGCATTGCGCCCCATGCGACCAAGATGGTCGTAGTGGGCCACAAACACCACAAAGCTGTCGGGCTGAATATGGCCGCGCACCATGCCTCCCACATTGTAAGCAGGCCGGTTTTCGACCAGGCGGGCTTCGGCCTTCACGCGAAGCGATCTGATGTGCTTTGGCAATGCATCAGGGTGAACCTTCAGGGCCACTTTCCCGGCAGGCCATTGGCGGCGCGATACATGCCACCATATGTTGTCGTCCAACTGAACCACTGCCGGCACTCCCGAAAGACCTCCACGGTAGGCTTCGCCAAGTTTCTTCGGCAGCACCGGCATGATGCCGCTGAGCTGGTTGGTGTCGATCAGCGCATACACTGAGGCGCTTTTGCTCAGGCTGTCAGGAAGCCAGGACAGTTTGAAACGTGCATCAACCGGTCCGTTGGCTGGATTGATCACAAAATCGTGGCCCGGACGGAGTTTCTTACTGTCGGCCCACACAGAGACTTTTCCCGGAAAGGTATTGATATTGAATGAATAAGGCTGCCTGTAACCATCCCACAAAGGGATGGTTCCGGCCTTGTGCAGTTCGCCCGCAATAAAGTCGGCTGCTTTATGGTCGCCGTCTTTGAAGTAGCCCCTGCCGTGCATGTCGGGTGCAGCCAGCCTGGCTACCACCGCATGCACATATGCACGGTCTTGTGCAGAAAGGTCAAACAAAAGGCACGACAGCAATAAAAGAAGGGTCAGACCCCGGATTACTCTTTTCATGCATGTTCAAATTTACGTTCGATGAGTTCGTGGAGTTTTTGAGCGGCTGCCGATTCAGGGTCCCAGCCATAAAGCACGCTAAGTTCAATCAGATAGGTTTTTGCGCCATTGTAGCTTTTAAAACCATCGAGTTCGTCGATGGCATGGTTGTATTGCTGAATGTTTCCTTCGAACAATTCGTTAATAAACAGAAACTTATCGTTAATACCGATGGCTTTGCGCAGGTCGCTTATGGGGCTTTTGCCAAGCCTGGCAGCGAGGGTGTTGTCGGGCTGGGCGGCCATTTTATCTGCCAGTGGAATGGTTCCGTCGGAAAACAGGTCGGGCAAAAAGCCGGATGTTTGCTTCTGGCGCGGAAGGTTTTCAGTTGTGTCAGTTGTTGCTTTGGCCGGGGTAGTTTTGGGTGGAGAGAGGATTGTTTCTACCCGGGGAGCAATTGTCTCGGGTTCAGCATTCGCTGTGCTTGCCTTTGCCGGTTCAGGTTGTGGAGTGGCCGGCGGTTCAGGTGAGGCAGTCTCTTTTTTTACGTTATGTTCTGGAGCATCTTTAACTAAATGTACATCAGTTAGTTCCGCACCTAACATCAATAGTTCCTCATACAGTTGCAGGCTGTTCATCCTGAGCAGGTCGATATCGGCCTGATGCAGGGGCTGGACGGAGGTGGCAAGCTTTTCGGCTATTTCGGCTATTTGTCGTGCCCGCCGGGCTGCCTGACCCAAATGACCAATGTTTTTGAGTGAAGTCATATGCGTTGAGATGAAAATCCTTTCGGTGTGTTTGACTACATTTGCGCGAAGGTAAAATTAGCAACACTTATCGAAGTTTAGGGCATGTTTCATGAAAAAGAGAATCGCGGGCCGCAAAGGGCAGGATGGATCGAAGTGATTTGCGGCTCGATGTTTTCGGGCAAGACCGAAGAACTTATCCGAAGGCTCAACCGCGCCCGCATTGCCCGCCAGAAGGTCGAAATTTTCAAACCGCATATCGACAAACGCTACAGCGAAGAGGATGTTGTTTCGCACGATGCCACTTCCATCCGTTCCATTCCGGTGGAAAGTGCCTCGCAGATTCTGTTTTACGCCAACGACTGCGACGTCATAGGCATTGATGAAGCACAGTTTTTCGACAGCGAACTGCTTAGCGTGTGCAACCATCTGGCCGATCAGGGCATACGGGTTATTGTGGCCGGTCTGGATATGGATTTTTTGGGCAATCCGTTCGGACCAATTCCGGCATTAATGTCTGTGGCTGAGTATGTTACAAAGGTTCATGCCATTTGTATGCGTTGCGGAAACCTGGCCAATTATTCCTTCCGCAAGGTGCCAAACGAAAAATTGGTCATGCTTGGCGAAACCGAAAGCTACGAACCACTGTGCCGCGCATGCTACAACCAGGCCAGAACCGGTAAAGCCTGAACAGGGTCGAAGGGCAATTTTCTTAATTTTGTGGGCTTTAAAACTTATTTGACTTATGCGCAACATCATTGTCATGGCCTTCGTGCTCATGGGCTGGTGGGCATCGGCCCAGCAAAAACCAGAAACGCTGGTACTGATCAAAACGCCATACGGCAACATGACTGCCAAGCTTTACAACGATACCCCAAAACACCGCGACAACTTCATTAAGCTGGTGAAGCAGGGTTGGTACAACGACTCGCCTTTTCACCGTGTGATCAACAATTTTATGATTCAGGGCGGAGGAAATGCCAATGGGCAGAATGATCCCGGCTACACCATTGATGCCGAATTCAGGCCGCACTACATACACAAGAAAGGTGCACTTGCAGCTGCCCGCCTGGGCGATCAGGTGAATCCCGAAAAGAAATCCTCCGGTTCGCAGTTCTATATCGTTCAGGGACAGCGGTTCGACGATGCCACCCTCAACGCCATGGCTGCCCGCAACGGCATGAAATATACCCCCGAACAACGCAGGCTGTACACCACCATTGGCGGCACGCCACACCTGGATGGCGGTTATACTGTTTTTGGCGAAGTTATCGACGGCCTGGATGTGATCGACAAGATTGCAGCCGTCAAGACTGGGCCCGGCGACCGTCCGCTCACCGAAGTAAAGATGAAAATTGAAATTCTGGAATAATCCGCTGATCATGAAAGAACGCATTGCCCAACTGCTGAGCGAGGTGCAGCAAGCTGCCCCCGAAACCAGGGAGCAACTGGAAGAGTTCAGGCTAAAGTTTCTGAGTAAAAAGGGGCTGATTCCTGCCTTGTTTGCCGATTTCAGGCAGGTTGCTGCCGAACATCGCAAAGAGATGGGCATGCTGCTCAACAACCTCAAGCAGGAAGCCGAAGAAAAGCTCAGGCAACTGCAGGAGCGCTTTGCCGAAGCGAACGACAACAACCTTCAGTTCGACGCAAGCCTGCCAGTGCTTCCCGAAACCGGTGGACGGCATCCCATATCAATCGTGCGTCGCCAGATCAACAGCATTTTCGAGCGCGTTGGTTTTGTGATTGCCGAAGGCCCTGAAATTGAGGACGATTTCCACAATTTCACAGCGCTCAACTTCCCTGAGGAACATCCTGCCCGCGACATGCAGGACACTTTCTTTTTGCGGAAATTGCCCGATGTGGCCCTGCGTACGCACACTTCCAGCGTGCAGGTGCGGGTGATGGAACAAGGTAAACTGCCCATTCGCATCATTGCGCCGGGCAGGGTATTCCGCAACGAAGCCATCTCGGCCAGGGCACACTGCATTTTTCATCAGATTGAGGGGTTGTATGTAGATAAAGATGTTTCGTTTGCCGACCTCAAGCAAACCCTCTACTATTTTGCCACCGAGTTTTTCGGTCCGGAAACACGCATCCGCTTCAGGCCATCGTATTTTCCTTTCACCGAAATATCGGCCGAGATGGACGTGTCGTGCAACATCTGCGGAGGCAAGGGTTGCAACATATGCAAATACTCTGGTTGGGTCGAAATCCTCGGCTGCGGTATGGTGGATCCGAATGTGCTCGAAGCTTGCGGCATCGACAGCAAGATGTATTCGGGCTATGCTTTTGGTATGGGTATTGAACGCATCACCATGATGAAATATCAGATCAACGACCTGCGGATGTTTTTCGAAAACGACCTGCGTTTTCTCCGGCAGTTTGAGGCTTTTGTGTAAGCTGTTGTTCTATTCTTCACCGGCCACTCCCAGCCTCAGGGTGTTCGAAGCGCCTTTTTTCCACGAGGGTGTGCTCAGCACCTGGATGTAATAGGCGCCATTTTCGATGAGCTGCTGGCTGATGAGGCGTTCGCCAATGCGTTGCATGAGCTGGTCGCTGTTGTCGGTGTCGCTGTCATAAAACCCTTCGACCCCCCAGACCATGTTGAGGGTCTGGAGGATGTGGCGGCAGTTGGAAAATACAAGCAGTTTGGCTTTGGGCCTGTGGCTGGCAAGGCGTATGGCCGAATAGCCCGAATGGGTAACGACCACAATGGCGGCGGCTTTGGTAAGCCTGGCCATTTCCACGGCATTATAGAGCACGGCATCGCTGCCAAACCGTTCGCCTGCCACGGGTTGATTTAAGGTGTGGGCGTGATAGATGGCATCGTAATCTTCAATCTGGCTGATGATGCGCTGCATGGTTTGAATGGTTTCCACCGGATAGCGTCCCACCGAGGTTTCGCCACTGAGCATCAGGGCGTCGGCGCCATCGAGCACCGAGTTGGCCACATCGTTCACCTCGGCCCGGGTTGGCCGGATATTCTCGATCATGGCTTCCATCATCTGTGTGGCAACGATAACGGGTTTGCCTGCTTTCTGACAGAGCCGGATGATGTTTTTCTGTATCATGGGCACCGTTTGCATGGGCATTTCCACGCCCAGGTCGCCACGGGCAATCATCACGGCATCCGCAGCTTCCACTATGGCTTCGATATCTCTGACAGCCTGAGGTTTTTCAATCTTGGCCACAATGCGCGGTTTGGCCTCGGAAGGGTGCGCTTCGATGCGGCTGCGCAGGATGTGGATGTCGATGGCCGACCTGACAAACGACAGGGCCACCCACTGTACGCCCTGGCTGAGGATAAAGTCGAGGTCGTCGAGGTCTTTGCGGGTGAGCGATGGCAGCGAAATGCTGGTTTCCGGCAGGTTGACTCCCTTGCGCGATTGCAGTAGGCCTCCGTTGACCGATTCGAGCAATACCTTGTCTTGCTTGTTGGTGCTCACCACTTTAAGCGCAATCTTGCCATCGTCCACCAGGATGGTTTCGCCGGGTTTCACATCCGATGCAAAGGTGCTGTAGCTGATATAGATACAATCGTCGGTCGTGTTTTGCTCGCGGGTGCTGAAACTGATGCGGTCGCCCGGTTTCAGGGCGATGCCTCCGGCGGGAAGGTCACCCAGACGAATTTTTGGTCCCTGAAGGTCGGCCAGCAAAGCTATGTTCTTATCATTCAGCTGGTTATACGCTGTAATGGCATCAATAACCTGTCGGTGTTCGTCGTGGCTGCCATGCGAAAAATTGAGCCTGACCACATCCATTCCGGCATCAGCCATTCGGTGAAGCATTTCCGTTGACCGGGAGGCTGGTCCGATGGTAGCAATAATCTTGGTTTTCATGTGAATATTTTTAATCATTTGGCAGTCCGGGACGGGAGCGCCTTGGTGCGGGTTGACGGGTCAGGCTTAGTTCGTGGAACTCCAGGGCTTCGAGTACAGCTTCCAGACCTTTGGTTTTTGAAGGGTCTATCTGCCAGGCCGCCAGCACGTCTTTGATTCCCCTTATGGTTGTCAGGATATGTGCCAGATTTTCGTCTTTGATGCTGTTGCGCACAACCAGAAGATAATCAATCGGCACGGGCAGGCTAAGCAAACGATATCCTTCGTTGACCAGTTGCAGCATGCTGAACACATTTTCATTTTCTCCGGCATTGTAATAATAAAAGGACAAAGGCCCCGCATGTGGTTGAGGCCCGGGCAGGCCGGGCAGTTTTTTCATGTCGAGCCCGAGCGACTGGTTCAGGTGCCAGGTGAGTTTGTAATCGGTGAGTGTGGTGCTTATGCCGATAACCACGATGTCGTCGAAGGCCTGGACTTGCAGTACGCGCTTTTTGGGTGACATGGGCAAAGGCTGTGAATGCTCAGACGAAATTACAAAAGAAAAGTGGCCTGCATGCCTTGGCGGGGTGCGATTTTTATCCGATCATCAGGTTGCAGCCGCGCAGCTGGCTGTTGTCGAAGCGTCCGAGCACTTCGAAACCTCCGTCGGGGTGCAGCTTTCCCACATCCTGAACCGCAATAAAGGAACAGCTGTAAAGGTTGGCCAGGTCGATGATGTTGATTCCTCCGCTGCGCCCTGCAGGCATGATGGCAAAGGGGTCGTTCATGTCGCGTATCAGCACACGCATCCAGGGCGGACAGGCAAAGCGTCCTTCGCCCTTCGAATAGGCCTGCGAAAGCAATTCCGTCATACCATATTCCGAGTGGACCGTGGGCACACCAAAACCTTGTTTGAGGTGCTGATGCACTTCTTCGCGCACCATCTCGCGCCTTCGTCCTTTCATTCCGCCGGTTTCCATGACAATGAGTTCGGGAAAATCAACCGGATAAGCGGCTGCCATGTCGAGCAGGGCATACGTCACGCCGATCAGCAGGCTTGGAATGTTTTCCTGCCTGAGCGAGATCAGCATGCGTTGAAGGTTTTCGAGTTCGTTCAGATAAAAACCCGATTGTGGCCGTCCGCTTAGTCGGATGAGGCCCTGCGTCATATGCACCAGCGACGATCCGCTGCGTTCGAGGTAGGAGGGCAGCAGGGCAAGTATGGCATAATCGGACGGCCTGCCATAAAACCTGCTGAAACCTTTCAGATAGCTTTCTTCATATAGCGACACATCGGCCACCCAGTGCCTGCTGGTCATGGCCGAGGTTGTACCTGAGCTCGTAAACACTACCTCTCCCTTGTTGTGCAGCGTCATCACCCTGTGTGTGCGGAAAAACTCTACGGGCAGAAAGGGGATGTCTTCGAGCCGCCTGACTTGCGACAGCCTGATACCCAGTGTTTTGCACCACTGGTTGTACACATCGCAATGTGCATACTGAAAACGGAAAACCTCCAGAGCCACACTTTCGAACTCATCCCGGCTCAGGCTGAATAGTTTTTTGCGCAGCTGTTGGTCAATCGAAGACTCCGGCTTCACGATATGGTTTATTTTTGCTGGGTTGATAATCTGAGGTTCGATGCTGCCAAAGGCAAAATTACACTTCTTCCTTTTCCTGATTGCCGCTGTGCTGGTCATATCTTCGTGCCGCAAGTTTGAGGAGTATCCGCCCGAACCCCAAATAGCCTTTTCCGATTTTAAGGTGCTCGTTTTGCCTGATGGTGGATTCACAGGCAAGGGCAGGCTGTTTATCAGCTATCAGGATGGGGATGGAGATATCGGTCTTGACCAGAGCGACACCCTTCCGCCCTTTCACCCCGGAGGGGAATTCTACTACAACCTGAAGCTTCGTTTTTTTGAGCTCAGGAATGGCAATTTGGTTGAACGTACTGACCTGAACTTCAGTGCCCGCATTCCGCCCCTGATTCCCAAAAACCAGAAGCGTTCCATTAAAGGTGTGATCGAATACGATCTGGATGTGTACGATCCCACCTCAAGCCGCGACACCATTCAATACCGCATCCAGCTGGCCGACAGGGCGCTAAACCTCAGCAACGAAGTTGTTACGCCTCTGATTATCAGGCCCAGGCCAGGTCAATAATACAGGATGTTCAGGTCCGGACGCGCTTTCCGCACTTTTTCGATTGCGCTGCGCGGGATGCGGGTATTGTAGCACCTGACATGTTTTAGCGATGCAATTTTATCGGCCGGAGCCAGGCTGCGGATGCGGGTGTTGTAGAGCGACAGCTCCTCCAGTCGGCTCATTCCGGCCAATGCCCTGAGGTGGCGCACCTGCGTGCCCGAGATGTTGAGGTTGCGCATATTGTGCAGCTGGGCAATCGGGCTGAGGTCAGAAACTGGATTGCCCTCGAGGTTCAGTTGTTCGAGTTGTTTGAGGTTCGACAGGGGTCGGAGGTCAGTGACGGGATTGCCCGACAGGTCGAGCGAGCGCAGCCGGGTCATGCCCGAAAGCGGTCCCAGATCGCTCACCGGGGTGCCTGTGAGTTCGAGGTGCTCAAGCCACAGCAGCGGCATCAGGGGTTCGAGGTTCGAAACCCAGATGGTGTTGCGAATGCGTAGCTCGGTGCGATCGACCAGCGTCTGCAATTGCAATCCGGTTGGCTGAGCGGGCAACTGCATGTCCTGCGCGAGCAATTCGCGCCATTCGGGAGCAAGGTTGTTCCACCAAACCCTCAGGTTATCAGTTTGATACACCACAGTAGCACGCGGATTCCTTTCGCGAAGCGCAACGACCTCTTCCCTGGTAACCTGGCTGCGGTCGGCCACCACAAGCCTGAGGTTTTTCAGGTCGTGCAAAGCAGATAGCGATCGTAAGCTGGTGTTGCCGGCATGCAGTTCTTCGAGCAGGAAGCAATTGTGCAAAGGCTGAAGGTCGTATATTGCGGTGCCTGAGATATCGAGGTATCTCAGGTTGTTCAGGCTTTCGAGCGGCGCAATGCCGGTAACCCTGGTGCCTGCGAGCAGAAGCTCCTGTAGGTTGAACAATCTGCGCAGCGGTTCGATGTCCTGGATATGGTCGGTGGCAGTCAGGTCGAGGCGGCGAAGGTTGAGCAGTTTGTGCAGCTCTTCTTTGCCCGGATTCTGACTGATGTTGCCCTGGGCGGCCAGCAGCGCTTTCCATGCGATGGGCAGGTCGCGCCACCAAATCTGCAACTCCTCGCTGTTGAACATCAGCAGCACATCGGGCCTCAGGCGCATGAAAGCAGTGGCTGTGGCCAGGCTAACCTGGTTGTTGTCGCTGTAAACCAGGCGGAGTTTTGCGAGGTTTTGCAGTGGGCTCAGGTCGCCAACCAGGGTGTTGCTGATCATCAGCGTATTGAGTTCGGCAAGGCCAGCTATGGGCTGCAGGTCAGCCACACCGGTGTTTTCCACGTTGAGCTGCTGCAGCGACTTTATGTTGCGCAAGGGTTCCAGGCTGCTTACCTGGGTGCGGCTCACATTGAGCATACGAAGATTTTTCAGGTTGGCGAGAGGTTCCAGGCTGCTCACGCGGGTGCCGGAAGCTTCCACCACAATCAGGTCGTCGAGCGTTGCCAGTGGCTCGAGGCTGCTTACCGCACAATCGTTCATCATCACCTTTTCGAGCTGGCGCAGGTGTGCCAGAGGCGCAATATCGGTTACCCGGGTATGCGAAAAGTCGAGTTCGCGCAGGTTGATGGCATAGGTAAATGCACTCAGGTCGCCGATGAGCGAGCCACGCATGTTCACTGTCCTCAGGCGGCTGAGGTTGCGCAGGGGGCTCAGGTCAACGGCCGGCACGTTGGCAAAGCTCACCGTTTCGAGCTGACGCAGCTGCGAGAGCGGAGAAAGGTCGTTGAGTTGTATCTGGTTGTCGATGTTCAGTTCGCGGCGCTGACTCAGCTGCCTCAGGCGGTTGTCCACTTCCGAGGGGTTGGTTTTGGTGGTGTCGATGCGGGGCACGCGCACCACATCGTTGACCACGATAGTGGTGTCTGGCCTTCGGCCATAGAGCAGGTGACGTTTGCTTTCGGGCAGGGTGTCGTTGCCGGCCACAAAAAAACGACCGGTACGTTTTTGGGTAAGGATGCGCCTGATGGCTACCTTTTCGTGATCCACATACATGACCCGCGATAGTGGAATGGAATCAAACACGAGCAGGTTGGCGCCAAAAAAATCGCGCCACTCCTGGCTCAGGGCCGACCACCAATGGCGCAGCTCCTCGCGCTCGTTGAGTTTTGTGGTATAGTAGCTGGCAATGCGCAGGTCTTTCTTGAAAGGATCGAGGTTGATTTCGATGAAGCGCGGACGGATCGACCGGATGGTGTCGCCGTTGAGGGCGCGCGCGTTGAGCCTGCGGTTAAGGCTCACCAGAAAATAAAATTGCCCCTGCTGGCCTACCATGGGGTCAATGCTCAGGATATCGAAGGCAAACACCGCATGGCGGAAAAAGAAGTCCACGTCTTTGAGGTAAGCACGCACATCTTTGTTCACGGGCACATCCCTGCGGTCGTCGAGGTCGTCTTCAATCTGCACATTTTCATTCACAAAAATCTTGTCCCAGCTTTCGTTGATGATGATTTCCTTGTCATGAACCGTTGATTCGGGGTCGCCAAGAAAATTGAGCGTGCCCTCAAAATACTGCACCAGCATGCGTGCCTGGTTGCGATATTCCTCCACTTCCTGGGCCGTCAGGGTAACCTCAGGTTTTGGCTGTGCCCAAAGTATGATGTGGATTATCAGGAGAACAGCAAGAAGTAAAAATCTTTTCATGGTTCGTAGAATTTCAGCAAGGGTTGCTTTTCGTCTTCTTTCACAAACATCAGGTTCGAAATCAGCCATCCGCTGTTCATGCCGGGCCGGTTGAACCAGGAGACCTCAAAATACCAGTTTGGTATCTGGAAAAAGTGAAACTTAAGGCTCTCAACTCTCACGAATTTCATTCTCCCGAGCTTGACTTCATAGAAAAAGATGCTCAGGTAATCGGGTTGAAAGTCGTCGCTGGCGTAATATTCAATGACTTCCGGCTGGCGGAATGCTTTGTGGATGTTCATAAAATCGAGCTCATGGCTCATGGGATGCAGAAAGTGTTTTTCGCGTTCGGCAATTTCGCCTGCCGGAAACATGCGGTTGAACTGTGCAAAATACACATTGGTGAGCACCCATTTTGATCCCAGTCCCGAACGCTGGATCATCAGGATGAGCGAGATGGGCACCTGACGGCCCTGGAACTCGAAAGTGGCCGACACCTCGGCATACCAGCGTCCGCCAAGAAACTCCAGGAAATGACCCTTTCCTGCGGTGAGGTCATCTAAAAAATATTCGCGCAGGGTGCCAGCCGTTCGCTGGTTTTGCTGGTCGAAAAGCAGTGGCAGGATGCGACGACGGATCTCGTTGTTGCGCCATTGTTCCGAGGCAGGGTGATATTTTTTGCCAAACTGGTCTTCCTCATTGTTGAATCGGCTGAAAAACTGGCTCATCTGCTTGGTCATGGCATAGAGCTCCGTTTCGTCGATGATAAAACTGCCCACCTGCCTTTGCTGGGCAATGGATGTGAGGTTTGCCATCAGTATGATGACAATCAGTATATTACGTATCATCTGCCGGTTCATGGGTATCAGACCTATTGATGTTAACAGCACCAAACCCCGTCCGGAAGAAGCCGGGCGGGGTTTTTGGCTGCAAGATTTATATTCCTGAACAACAAACTTTTAGCGCTGTCGTGTTTCTTTAACACGGATATCTCCGAGCAACACATCCCAGAAACCGATCAAACGCCCGCCGATCTGGGTTTCTTTGCGGCGCACATAAACCGTAATGTCTTTTTTGGTTACATCCTGATAAACCAGCCCACCCTCGCGGTCGTAGCCGCTAAAGCGCTGAAAGATGGTGATCACGCCTACAAATGTGCCATCGGGCTGGCGTTGCAGGTCGCTCACATATTCAATGTTGTACCATTCAATTTCTACTCGGTCGTAGTTGAGCCGCATCAGGCGCTCAAAGTAGGTGCGCACCATGAAGTATTGAATTTCGTTGCGGAAAAGCGACGAAACCCCTATCTCGGCACCCTGCATAAAAAGCTCCTCGGCGCGGTCGATCACACGGTTGGCTTCGCTCCACGGAGTGGATTTGTTGCCGATGATGCTGATGTATTTGCCCAGGTCGCGCACTTTTTCGAGTGCAAGGCTGTCGATGGCCGCCTTGCGTTCGGGGCTGATGTAATCCTGCGCCTTCAGGCTGTTGGCTGCCAGCATAATCAGTGCCGAAGCCAGTATAAGCATGGTTCTTTTCATGGGCTTAACGTTTGATCAGTTCAAGTTCGGTTATCTTGCCGTTGCTGTCGTATTTGGCCTGCTCCACCCGGTTGGGCGATACCTTGTGGTCTTTGAGCCAGTCGAGGTAGCGACGTATGGTAGTGGGCCGGTCATAATCGTTGAATCCTCCCACCTGGCTGATAATGATCAGCACGGGCACATCGGGCGAGGCAAAGAGCTGCAATGCCTGGGCAATCCGTTCGTTGGCTGCTGATAAGCTGGGTGCTCCGGCGATAGCAACAAAATGGTTCTCAAGTACACTGTACTTGTTCGAAGACTGTTTCCTGCGCTCCTCTTCCTCCTTGCGCAGGCGCTCCTCTTCGGCTTTGCGCAATGCCTGGCTTCGCTCGGCTGCCAGCTTCTGCTCTGCAAGTTCGATGAGCCGCTTCACCTCTTCGTCCTCCAGCTGCCATGATTTAATGGTGTCAACCCGACGCTGTTTTTCGTCGAGCGACCAGCTGGTTTCGTCGTTAATGATGGCATAAAGGTCTTTTTTGGCCTGCTCTACTTTCATGGCATACTCCTTTGCAGCCTGTTCGCGGGCAAGTTTTTTCTTGCTTTTGCACGATGTAGTACTGCCAAGGGTAACCGCAAGGAGCAGCATAACCAGCATCATTCTGGCAATTCCTTTGCTCATTGGATAACTTTTCATTGTTTGATCTTTTTCCGGATAACTAACTGCAAAATGGTGAAATTATTGATTGCCGGCTTTTATTTATGTTTTATTAATAAGTGAACCTTTGCTCCTATTTGTGATGATTTTTAAGTGGAAGAAAAAATCACGGTTTCACAAATCAAAAAGGCTGCCAAATAGCAGCCTTTTCAATGCTTTTATGATTTTTTTTAGTAGAAAAGCAGACGGTTGTCCACAATATTGGCTTTCTTTTCGAGTGCCCTGAAAGCTCCGTTGTTGCGCACATTGCTTTCGAAACTCATGCGCTGTTCCGAACGAATCTGGTCTAAGCTGCTTGGTTCGCCGGCTTTGGCAATGTTGTTCACCTTGAGCACAAAGGCTGCGTTGGCACCGGCCACTGCTGTGTTCACTCCGGTTTGTACGCCAAACACATATCCGACGAATTTGTTTTCCTGACCGTAGTTCTGGAGGAAACGGGTGTCGAAAGTGAGGTCGGGCTGGTTGATGGGTTCCACGCTGTATTTCGAGGCTATACGGTTGAGGTCGTTACCTTCTTCTTTGAATTTTGCCAGCAGATACTCGCCTTTCTTTTGGTTACGCACCTGAGGTTCGATGGTTTCCTTGATTTCGTCAAGGGTGGGGATGCCTTTTTCGAGTTTCTTAGTCAGCACGGCAACGACAAACATATTGTCGAGCTCGAAGATGTTCGATACGTCGTTTACGTTGGTTTTTTCGTCGAAGGCCCAGCGGGTGATCTGGCGGGCATTGTCGATGCCGGGGAGGCGGTTGGTGGTTTTGCGCAAAGCAGGTGCCAGTCGTTTGCTCAAACCTTCGCGCTCAGTGGTGGCATCAAATTGTTCGCGGGTTTTCGATTCGGTGGCAAATTTGGAAGCCTTTGCAAACACATCCTGGTAGGTGCGGGTGCTCGGACTAACCTGGTACGATATGATTGCCACGCGTACGCGTTTTGAAGGTTCTTTTTTGCCGGTCACTTCGATGATGTGGTATCCGAATTCGGTTTCAACCATGCCAATGGTGCCCACCTTGTTGTTCATCACAAAGTCGTTGAAAGGCTTCACCATGGTGCCCTCGGTAAACCAGTCGAGGTCGCCGGCATTGGTGGCTGCACTGGCATCGTCGGACAGCTGCATGGCCAGTTCTTTCATTTTCGAGGGTTTCTTCTTCACTTCCGCCAGAATGCTGTCGGCAAGGGTTTTGGCAGCTTCCTTGCTGCGGGATGCAGCGCTGCGCATGGCGCCTTCGTAAGCAATCAGGATGTGGCTGGCACGTACGCTGTCCGATTTAAAAGACACATCAACCAGCCGGGCTGCCTTGTATGCGCCGTTTTCGAAATAGGGGCCGTACACAAAACCGGGTTCGGCATCGAACATCAGGCCTTCGATGGAGGGCGAGAGTTTTCCACGGCCAAACCAGGTGCTGTCGTAGCGCTGATCGGAATTGGCATTCACAAAAGCTTCCACATTGGTGGTAGTCGTAAACTCGGGGATCAGGCGCTCGAGGGTTTTGCGGGCATCTTCGTTGTCTTCGGGCGATGGCAGGATGTCGAACACCACGTATTCGATGTCGCGCATGGCGTCGCGCTCATACATCTTCTTGTGGGTTTCGAAGTATGCCTTGTAGTCGGCATCGGTGAGGGTGACCAACGAATCGGCAATGCTGGCATAGCGCACACCCACATAATCCACATCGGCTTTATCGTTCTTTTCGTGATAAATCATCTTTGCCATGGGCGAAGGAATGTGGTATGCCTTGTTGATCAGGTTCTGATATTTGGTGCTCAGCCTGTCTTCCTTGAGGTATTGCTCAAACCGGAGCCATTGTTCCTTGGCTGCAGGCTGCATATTGTCGAGGTTTTGCAGGTAGTTGAGCACCAGGTTGCGGTCGAACTGCCCGGTTTCAGGATTGGTAAAATTGGAGATGATCGCCGGATGCGGATTGGGACCCTGCACCAGGTCGAACAATTCTTCAACACTTACTACCAGGCCAAGCCGTTCGTATTCCCTTTCCATGATGATCTGCTGAACCATCTGGTTCCAGGTGGATTCGCGCAGGCTGAACATCTCGTCCTGACTTAACCTTTCGGTCTGGCGCTGCTGACGTGTGGCTTCGGCATTGTCTTCGAATTTCCGGTTGAAATCCTGTATGCTGATGTTTTCGCCATCAATGGTACCGATGTGAAACTCCCGCTTCCCGCTGCTTTTGGCAAAGTCGCCAAGCACAAATGCTGCCAGGGCAATACCGATGATTGCGATCAAAAGCCCCGAGCGTTGTCTGATTTTTCCGATTACGGCCATAGTTCTTTTACTTCCTTGGGTTAAGGTTTTTCAAAACAGGGTGCAAATGTACAATAAAACTCAAAGTCCCAAACATCTGGAAGATAATTCCCTAAGGCAGACGGCAGGGTGTCAGCCTCTATACAGCAGCTTTTTAACGGTCTGACATGATCCGATACCGTGGGAGGCATCATGCGCCGGAAGCAAACGGAAAATCGTCTTCCGGCAGCCAAAAACTCAGTGAGTGATGACGATGCCAAGTTGCTGGTTGATCATCCTGCGCATGCGGTCGATTTCGATTTTTTCCATCTGCAGAGCGGCCACCTCCTCGGGCTCGGTCACCTCGCGCAGCTTTTCGGTAATTTCGTCGGCACGTGCTTTCAGGATGGAGTCTTTGTAGCGATAGAGGCTGTTGGTGACGGCCTGCCTGAGCACATCGGTTTCCGATTTGACGAAGATTTTTTTTCGTTCCCAGTTGTGCAGTTCATACGGGCTGGTAATCAGATCGACCGTCAGTTGCACCAGCTCCTCGTCGGCGTGCTGCATGATTTGCCTGGCGGTGGGTATCTCGCCTTCGTTGGCCGACCTGATGAATGTTTCGAGCATGCGCTGATGTGGGGGATGTTCAAAGCTGAGGTTGTCGGCCTGCAGGTCCGAAAGGATGTAGCTGGCAGCAGGCTCGCGGTAAATAACGGGCTTACCCTGCTCGTCCTGAAGTTCCACGCTGAGTTCCATCTGCCCGTACTGGAGCAGGATTTTGATGAGTTCCCTTTCCTGAAAGTAAGTTGGTGGAAATTCTTCCTTCGCAGGCTGTGGTGGACTTACCGGTGCAGGCGTTTCGGTTTCGGGCAGAGGTTGCTGAAGTTTTTTGCTGAGATTGCGCCTGAGCAACTTGTTCAGGGCATTCATCAGCACGTTTTCGTCCACCTCGAGCAAGCGGCTGCATTCTTTCACATACACCGAGCGGAAAATGGGGTCCGGGATCAGTGCGATGGTTTGCACCACTTCGTTCACCAGCTCGGCCCTGCGGATGGGGTCGCGTCCGGTTTCGTCGAGCAGTATCCTGGTTTTGAAGGTGATAAAGTCGGTGGCCTTGGTTTTGATGAAAGCTTCCACCTCGCTTGTGGGGTGTTTGCGCACATAGCTGTCGGGATCGTCGCCTTCCGGAAAAAGCAATACGCGCACGTTCATGCCTTCTTCGAGAATCATATCCACCCCGCGCATGGATGCCTTGATGCCGGCAGGGTCGCCGTCGTAAAGGATGGTGATGTTTTTTGTGTAACGCTTGATGAGCCGGATCTGATCGGTGGTGAGCGAGGTGCCCGAACTGGCTACCACGTTTTCGATGCCGGCCTGGTGCATCGAAATCACGTCGGTATAGCCTTCGACGAGCAAACAGTTGTCGAGCCGGGCAATGGCCTGGCGGGCAAAAAAGATGCCGTAAAGGGTCTTACTCTTGTTATATACCTCCGATTCGGGCGAGTTGAGGTATTTGGCCTTGCTTTTGTCGCTGTCGAGGATGCGGCCGCCAAAACCAATCACCTGCCCGGTGAGGCTGTGTATGGGGAAGATGACCCGGTCGTGGAAACGGTCGAACAAACGATCCTCTGCTCCGGCAGCCAAACCGGTTTGCAGCAGCAAATCGGGCGTATAGCCGTGCTGGCGGGCATGCCTGACAAAAGCATCGCGCTGCCGTGGCGAGTAGCCCAGTCCAAACTTTCGTACCGCTGCTTCGCGAAACCCCCGCTCCCTGAAGTAATTCAGTCCTATGGCCTTTCCCTCGTCGGTGTCGAACAACTGCTGCACAAAATACTGCTGGGCAAATGCATTGAGGTTGAGCTGACGTTCGCGCAGGTTTTGAGCCTGAATCTCGTCGGGTGTGGGGGCACGTTCCTCTACCTCTATGTTGTAGCGTCTGGCCAGATATCGCAGGGCCTCGGGATAGGTCATGTGCTCGTGCTCCATCACAAACGAGGCCACATCGCCAGCCTTGCCGCAGCCAAAACACTTGTACAGGGCTTTTGACGGCGACACGGTGAAGGAAGGGGTCTTTTCGTTGTGAAACGGACACAACCCGATCAGGTTGCTGCCCCTGCGCTTGAGTTTCACAAAATCGGACACCACCTCTTCGATGCGTGCTGTTTCGAGTATGCTCCGAACCGTTTGCTGGGGTATCATAGTGCAAAATGGGAGCGCTAAGTTAGCATCATCTGTGCTAATGCGATAACTTTACGGGCCAAAAGTCCGAGAAGACGTTTTGAACCACCCAACACATTGACCCTATGAAAGAAGCAGCCATCAAACTGATACAGACGCAACGCGAAAAACTCTTTGCGCCCGGTTTCGACCTTGAGCCCTGGAAAAAACAAACGGCTACACTGCTCAGGCGGATCTTTGGCGAAAAAGACGACAAGGCGGCGCAGGTGGAAAAGCTCGAATTCGAGTTTTCGTCGTGGAGCCTGCGCGATGCCTCGGGCAGCGGATCATATTCCGAACGGGTAAAACGTACCGCAGCTGCACTGCTCGATGCGGCCATGCTCGAGATCGAAGCATTCGGGCTGGCCGAAGAACAGCTGCCACCGGAAGCCATCAAAGCGCTGGCAGCCATCATTGCCGACGAACTTACCGGCAGCCAGGTGCGCAACATCCGCCAGATTCTGCAAGGGGCAGGCACCACCGACGACAAACGCCGCCGGCTCGACGAAGTGTTCGAACAACTCGACAAGGTTCAGCTGAAAAACATCATCACCTCCCTGCTGCTCTACCCAACCATGTCGAAGACCTTTGGGGGATGAGGAGCGGGATAAGGGTTACGGGTGGCTGGTCCAAAGATTAAGCCCAGTACGAAAATTAAGAATTTGCAAATAATAATCATTTTTATCACCAAAGCCTAATAGAAAACCATTCTAAATCAATGTTTTGCAACCCAAGCCTCTAGCGGATTTATGGAGTTTAAAGACGTTTTGGAGTGGTTTTAAAATTTTATTATAAGCAACTATGATTTTATATTTAGTTGGTATAAGTTGCGTTGGGAAAACAACAATTGGAAAAATGTTGGCAGAAAATTTGGGTTTTTCTTTCTTTGACTTGGATATAGAAATTCAGGATTACTATAAAAAACCAATAGAAAGAATTCAAGATGAGTGTTTAACTATGAATGTCTACAGAGAAAAGGCTAGTAAAGTTTTAGATCAACTGTTTTCAAAAAACATTGACTCGGTTATTTCTGGCACACCATCTGGATTAAAATATTCCTTTCTTCAAGTTTATAAAAAACATAAAAAAGATAAAGAGTTATACTCAATTCATATACATGATTCATGTGAAAATATATTGAATCGATTAACATTTTACGACAAAGACTCAAACCCGATTATCGAAAATTTGGACGATTTTACAAAGAAAAGATATTTAAAAGAAATAAAATCGAACTATAAATTTTATAAAAGTTCTTACGATCGTGCAGATTTTAAAATTGATATTAATGACAAGAATCTGATTGAAATACCGAATTTGATAATTGTTGAATTACAAATGTCTATAAAATTACCAGCTGCCACAAGGGGAATAGCTTATCAGAGCCGTAATAGATAGGAGTTCAGGGCAGCGCATAGCGAGTCGCTATTTCTCATAATGAAAGCAGGGCTCCGCTTGCCCTATCCAGCAACCCTCAGTTGATGTGGATAAGGGTAGGACAGCAGAATAGAACAAATCCTAAACCGATGAGAAAACAGAATTAATTGATGTAAATTTTGACTTTCGGCAAGACAGTAAATGAGGTGATCCTGATATTGATAGCACAATATTGCATGAAGCACATAAGAAGCTGTGGAGCAAAATGTTTCCAAACAGGTTGAGCGTCAATTTAAAAATTTAAAGTGGAAGCTACAACAGACTGCTCCTAATAAACAATATTTGTATGAGTTTCTCAAGCGTTAGAATGTGTCAGAATTTAGACAGCAAATACAACAATAAATTTCAAGGTTGGCTTACTCACCATGAACGAGAAGAACTCAAACTCAAAGTACGCACAATTGGTGGTCACATAGTTTTTCCTGCACATAAAGGAATGGGTTCACAATTAATCAAACCAGTGGCGTTAACAAAAAAATATGTGATCGGTTTGACTTAACTTTGGAGTGTATTAGAAGGTTTTACGTGGACGAAGAAAGCCCTCTGACAAAAACATTGAAAAATTATATTGACTTCTTTGTCCTTTTTGTTGACTTCAAAGGATACATAGACTTCTTTCTTTTGCAAGACTTCTTAAATTCACAAGACCTTGTAAATTATTCATATCAATTTGACAACTTCAATAGATCACCTTTACCACAAACAATTGACGAGTATAAGAAATACAAAGACTATACATTATATTTGGTAGCAAATAGGAATGAAAGAATTTTAAAAAGTATAACATAAGTGGAACGGAGTACTGATTACCTGAAAGAAATAATTTAAAAGTAAAAACAGCTTATCATATTTTACCTTATTGTGGGCAGATATAGTAACCAAGTGCAGTGCATCTGAGAAACTTGGTGCTAAACGGACAGTAAAATGCTTGCTTTGACAATTTCAGCAGAAGTCTAACTAGTTCCCCATTCTTACCACCCTTATCAATCCACCTGCCAGTCACAAAAAAAACCGCATCCGGGAAGGATGCGGTTTTTTGGGTTGTGGAGCATAGCGGAGTCGAACCGCTGACCTTTTGACTGCCAGTCAAACGCTCTAGCCAACTGAGCTAATGCCCCATTGAGGCGGCAAAAGTAGCAATTCTTTTTCAAACCTGTCAAGCTTTTGTGCATTTTCGTGCAAAATTCGTGTGTATGCCTGCCATGAAACGATTGTTTGTCGCCCTGCCTCTCGAGCCTTCCGATCAGTTGCTTGCCCTGCTTGGCAGCCTGCAAAAGCGGCTCAGCCACGAGCGTATCAATTGGGTAAAGCCTGAAAACATGCATCTTACACTAAAGTTTCTGGGCGAAACTCCCGGGTTCAGGCTACAGGAAATCAATCAAGCCTTGCTGGAAGCCACCGCTGGTGCAAGCCGGTTTGAATACACATTCGACAAGACGGGTTTGTTTGGCAGCCGCCATAGCCCGCGGGTGTTGTGGCTGGGCATGCAGGAGCGCAACCCGGCGCTTGACCACCTGACCGAACGGGTGATTGATGCCATGGATCGTGTTGGATTTCAGCGTGACAGACAGAACTTTGTGCCCCATCTTACGCTGGGCCGAATCCACCAGCTTTCGGACAGGAAGCTGTTTTCAACCATCGTGGACAGCATTCCGCAACAAAGCTATCTGCAAGGTACGGCCACCGAAATTGTGCTTTACGAGAGCTTCCTGTTGCGGCAGGGGCCACGGTATGTGGTGCAGGAACGTTATGGACTGGGCTGAAATTGCTCCGCTGAGCGGGAAGGGGCAATATGGATTCAGACGCCAGCTTCGCTGTATCCGAATAACTTACGGCTGATGATGCGTTTGGAGATGAACACAGGCACATCGTTTTTCCAGCCTGGGTTGCCTGTGCGGATTTTCTCGAGCACCTGATGGGCCTGTATGTGCATATATCTGGGGTTGCATCCGGGGATGTCGAGGATCAGGCGGTTGGCACGAAGGTGTTCGAAGAGGTATCTGGTTTGTTCCGGAAAACTCAGCATGCCGATGGTGCACAGGGTTTTGCCGTCGTCGGTCAGGGCAGGGTAGATGTACATCTTCATGTTGTCGGGGAAGAGTTTGCCCAATGCGGTGAGGATGCCTCCTTTCAGGTTTTGGTAGTACTGCGGATCCATGACCTTTTTGAAGGTGTCGATGCCAATCACGACGCGCATTTTGATAATGCGGAACTGCGAGAGGTATTCCACCAGCTTGTAGAACTCCCTGAAATTCGACACCATCACATTCTGACCCATTTCGTTGAGCAGGTCCACGCGGTCGAGGAAGTCACGTTCGTCCAGTTCGCCTTCCTGAAGCAGGTTGTTCAGGGTTATTTCGCACATGGGCAGGGTGTTGTGCTTGTCGTAGTCCTCGTCTTTTTTGAAAAGGGCAAAACTCGACTTGAGCATATCCACGCTCACATAGGTCACAGGGCGAAAGCTTCCCCTGAAGACCAGGATGTTTTTTTTATAGAGCATGTCTTCAGGCTCCTGCACCTGCCCGTTGCGGTCGAACATGATGGCCGGGGCGATGCCGTTTTTCACCAGCTGCACCCCGAGCAGCCGGTTATCCACATAGCTGAGTTCGGGGCCGCTCATGTGGATCATGGTGATGGCCAGCCTATCGGTGTCCAGTTCGTCGAGCAGCGACTGAAGGAAGGCGTTGGGGCGCTGCCAGTAGTAGAAACATGCGTAGATGAGGTTTACTCCAAGCACTCCTAAAGTGTTCTGCTGCAGCAGATTGTCGTTTTCGAACAGGCGCACATGCAGGATCACTTGGTTGGGGCGTCCTCCTTCGGTGAGCTGGAAGCGCACGCCCATCCAGCCGTGGGCGATGTTGTCTTTGCGGAAGTTGAGGGTGGAAACGGTGTCGGCAAAGGCAAAAAAGCGCAGGCCAGGCGAGGCATTTTCGGCGAGCAGTCCGGTGAGCTCGGCATATTCCGTGTCGAGCATGAGCTCGAGTCGTTCGCGCGATACGTAGCGCTTGAGCGATTTATCGCGGCAGTAGAGTGCGTCGCTGTAACGTTTGTCGTAAGCCGAGATGGTTTTGGCCACTGTGCCCGAAGCCCCTCCGGCCTGAAAGAAATGCCGGGCCACTTCCTGTCCGCCCCCAATTTCGGCAAAACTTCCGAAGATGGTGGGATTCAGGTTGATTTCGAGGGCTTTGCGCCTGGTGCTGTTGTTGGCTTGCGATTCGGACATATGCCGCAAAAATAATCAATAACCTTCTGAAAGCACTTATTTGGGCAATGTTCGCTGCGGCATGTATCTTTGCTTTATGAAAAACCTTGTGGTCTTTGTTTCGGGCTCAGGCACCAATATGGAGAATCTTGCCCGATATTTTGCAGCTTCCACAGTGGCACGCGTCCGCCTTGTGGTGTGCAACAATCCCGCAGCTGGCGCCATTGCCCGGGCCGAAAGACTTGGCATCCCTGTGCTGATGATCACAAGGGCCGATTTTGCCCAACCTGACCTGCTGATCGAAAAACTGCGAACGCAACAGGCAGATATGTTGATACTTGCAGGTTTTCTGTGGCTGCTGCCTCCCGGTCTCATCCGGGCCTTTAGCGGAAAAATTGTGAACATTCATCCGGCCTTGTTGCCGGCCTATGGTGGCAAGGGGATGTATGGCATGCGCGTGCACGAAGCGGTGATTGCCGCTGGCGAAAAACAATCGGGCATCACCATTCACTACGTAAACGAGCAATACGATCAGGGGGAGATTATTTTTCAGGCGAGCCTGGAAATACCTCCCGAGGAAAGTCCGGAAAGCCTGGCCAGAAGGATTCACGAGCTTGAATATCAGTACTTTCCAAGGGTAGTGGAAAGCCTTCTTACCGGAAAATGAGGCTTAGCTCTGTGGGCCGGCAGTTTGCACATCGAGGATGATCTGGATTTCGATGCCCGGCCAGGTATTGCGAAAGTTGAATACACCGTTGAGCGAGCGCACCCTGCTGATGATATTTTTCACACCCATGTGGTTATCGCCTTTTTCGATGGCATCCTGGAGGTCGAAACCCTGACCGTTGTCGCGGTAATCGAGATGCAGTTTGCCATCGCGCAGCTCGAGCGCGATGTCGATGGTGCTGGCATTGGCGTGTTTGATGGTGTTGTTGATCAGCTCGCTGATGATGCGGTAGCACATCAGCTCGAGGGTGGCGCCGATGTTGCGTCCGATGTTGGTAAACCTGGTGTTGATTTTGAGCAGTTTGGTGCTGTTGATGGTTTCGGCGAAGCTTTCTATGGCTTTTTGCAGGCCATAGTCCGACAGCACGCGTGGGGTAATGTTGTTGGCTATGTTGCGGGCATTGTCGATGGCTTCGTTGAGCAGGTGGTTGATCTGGCCGATGTATTCGGTGTGTTCGTCGGTGCCGGGTGCGGTGGTTTCGAGCTCGTTTACATAGAGTTTTACGGTGGAGAGCAGTGGTCCGAGGCCGTCGTGTATTTCTTTGGCAAAGCGCCGGCGTTCGCGCTCTTCTGTTTCGATGATGGCGATGCGTACTTTTTTGTCGAGTTCGCGGCGCTGAGCTGTGGATCGGCCTATGCAGGTGATGTGCTGGTTTTCGTCGATGTCCACAAGCCGGCAGTTGAGTTCCACCGGAAAACGCTGGCCCTGACCGGTAAGCAGTTCGGTTTCAAAGATGTGATAGCCTTTTTTCTGGATGTCGTTCAGATGGTCCATCACGCCTTCGGCAGCGGCGCCGGCTTTGATGTCGGCAAAGCGTTTCGAGAGCAGTTGCTGGCGGCTCATTTTTAGTCGGTCGCAAGTGGCCTGGTTTACTTCGGTAATCTGGCCGTCGGTCTGGAGCACAAAAAGCAGGTCGCTGGTGGTGTCGAAGAGCAGGCGATAGCGTTTTTCGATGCTTTCTTTTCGCCTTTCGGCTGCGGCCAGTCGCTTCAGGATGGTGTTGATCATGGCGGTTCCGGTGAGCATGAGCACCGAAACGGCAAATCCGGCAGAGTGGGGGATGAGTTGTCCTTGAGCCAGGTTCGACACCCCGGCTATGGCCAGCAGTTGAAACAGGTTTTCGAGGGCCAGCAGCACCATTGCGGCGGCAATGAGCAGCCATGCCGAGCGGTGGCGCGAGTCTTTGTAGTAGTTCATCACCACGGCAAAGGTGGCCAGCCGGAGCAGCATGGAGGCCGCAATGAGTATGATGCTCGTCATGACCTAGGCATTGGGTTTGCGCAGGATTTCGAGCGCCTTTTGGAGCACTTCGTCAATTTCCTGATAGATGGGATAAAACCCTTCGTCGTCGTAAAGGTTGCGTCCGATGTATGCTTTCAACAGAATTCGCGTATGCCTGGCGCTGCTGTTTTGCTCGGCCGGAAGGGCTGTGATACCGCGTTCGGCTGCCTGCCTGTAAAGCGCTTGCAGCATGGCGTCGGTCACGCGGAAGCGTGCAATAAAGTCGCTTACGTCTTTGTACTGGCGCAGGGTCTGGCGGTTGGCGTCGGCATACTCGAAGGCATATTGAAAAATCAACCCGCTGTTGGCCAGTCTGGTGAAAAATGCCAGGCTGCTGTCGGGCTTCAGGGGCACATAGATATCGGGCAGGATACCGCCCCCGCCGTAAACAATCTTACCCCCCGGAGTGACAAACTTTACGGTATCGGCAAAGTGGAGGCTGTCGGGATTGCTTACCTCACCGTTAAGAAAACGGTCGATGGGTTCGTGGTGATATTTTGAGAAATCGCCATCGTAGGGGCGTTGGATGCTGCGGCCGGTGGGGGTGTAGTAGCGTGCTACGGTGAGCCGCACTGCCGAACCGTCGCGGAGGGTCATCTGTTCTTGTACCAGTCCTTTGCCAAACGATCTGCGGCCCACAATGGTGCCGCGGTCGTTGTCCTGCAGGGCGCCAGCCACAATTTCGCTGGCACTGGCCGAGCCTTCGTCGATCAGCACAATCACGGGCATCTCTTCGAGCATGCCGGTGCGTGTGGCAAAGGTGTACGAACGGGGCCGGTTTTTGCCTTCGGTATAAACGATGAGTTTGCCTTCGGGCAAAAACTCATCTGCCAGGTCGGTGGCAGCTTTCAGGTATCCGCCGGCATTGCCCCTCAGGTCCACGATCAGGCGCTGCATTCCCTGGCGGCGGAGCTTGCGCACGCCTTCGATAAATTCCTTGTAGGTGGTGGCTGCAAACTTGTTGAGCCGCACGAAACCTGTTTCATTGTCAATCATGTAGGCAATGTCGAGGCTGTAGGTAGGGATGACGTCGCGGGTGATGACAAAATCTTTGAGCCCCTTAACACCCCTGCGGCTTACACTCACCTTAACCTGAGTTCCTTTAGGTCCTTTGAGCTTGCGCATGGCATCGTGGTTGGTGATGCCAACGCCGGCCACCAGCGAGTCGTCGATCATCACAATGCGATCGCCGGCCATGATGCCCACCCGCTCCGATGGTCCGCCTTTCACAGGGTTGATCACCATGATGGTGTCTTTTTCGATGCGAAACGATACCCCGATGCCTTCAAAACTGCCCAGCAATGGGTCGTTCATCTCGTGAAACATTTCGGGACTGATGTACGAACTGTGGGGATCGAGCTTCTCGAGCATGCCTGTGATGGCTGTATTTTCAAGTTGCCGCCGGTTGACGGTATCCACATAATCACGTTCGATATAGTTGAGTATCAGGTCAAGTTTGCCCGATCTGGACCCGCCAAGCTGGATGGTTGGCATCTCGCCCTGATTGCGTCCGGAAGAAATGCTGAAACCGATATAGATGCCTGCTGCCATGACCAGCGAAAAGAGTAGCGGCAGGTATATGAAAAAATTCTTTTTCATGAGCCTATTGATTCAAAATGTATTGTCAACTGATGATGCATCAAAAACGCAAAGGTAAGGTGAATGTTCATTCTGCTGCCTTGCGATATGCCTGGGATGTGCTGTTGCTGCATTACCTACTTTTGCAGCCCAAAACCGGAAATGTCATGATATCTCCCGGCGAAAAGATCAGGCTCAGCATTAAAGAGGTATATCATCCAAAAATCATCACAACACTGCGCAATTACGACCGCGCCACATTCGTCAGCGATCTGACCGCAGGATTGATTGTGGGTGTGGTGGCCCTGCCTCTGGCCATTGCCTTTGGTATTGCCTCGGGCGTGAGTCCGGAGCAGGGGCTCATCACAGCCATCATTGCAGGATTTCTCATTTCGCTGCTGGGTGGTTCCCGGGTACAGATAGGTGGCCCCACAGGTGCTTTCATTGTGATTGTTTATGGCGTTGTGCAGCAATACGGAGTGGACGGGCTGCTGGTAGCCACGCTGATGGCCGGATTGATGCTGATAGCCATGGGTTTGCTGCGCCTGGGTTCAATCATCAAGTTCATGCCCTACCCTATCGTAGTGGGTTTTACAAGTGGTATTGCAGTAGTGATCTTCTCGAGCCAGATCCGCGATTTCCTTGGGATGAATACCGCCGAACCTGTGCCTGCCGATTTTATTAAAAAATGGGCCTATTATGCCACACACCTGGATGTGATTAACCCCTATGCCCTGGCCACAGGACTTGTTACGATCCTCATCATATCATTCTGGCCCAGAGTGAACAAAAAAATTCCCGGTACACTGATCGCATTGCTGCTCACCACGGCTGCAACTGCCTTTTTCGATCTGCCTGTGGAGACCATCGGAAGCCGGTTTGGCGAAATCAAAGCCAGCATTCCCTCCCCCTCGTTTCCTGTGGTTGATTTTGAGACTTTCCGGCTTTTGCTGGCCCCTGCATTCACCATTGCCATGCTGGGAGCCATCGAATCTTTGCTGTCGGCCATGGTGGCCGACAGTGCCACCGGTGGCCGTCACCGTTCGAACACCGAACTCATCGGACAAGGCATTGCCAATGTGATTACCCCGCTTTTTGGCGGTATTCCGGCCACCGGAGCCATTGCCCGCACCATGACCAACATCCGCAATGGTGGCAAAACACCTGTGGCAGGCATCGTGCATGCACTCACCCTCCTGATGATCATGCTGTTTTTCGGCAAGTGGGCCAGACTGGTGCCCATGAGCACCCTGGCAGGCATTCTGGTTGTGGTGGCCTACAACATGAGCGAATGGCGTTCGTTCAAAGCGCTGCTTGGCAACCATAAATTCGATGTGGCCGTGCTTCTGGTCACTTTTCTGCTCACGGTACTCATCGACCTCACCGTGGCCATCCAGTTTGGCTTGCTGCTTGCTGTACTGTTGTTCCTGCGTCGGATTATCGAAACCACAGGGGTGGAAGTCATCGAACGCGAGATTCTTGAAGAAGGTGCCGAGCCTGGTGAAGAAGCGCCCCGACTGGCAGTGCCGGAGGGTGTGGATGTGTTCGAGGTCAACGGGCCGTTTTTCTTTGGGGTGGCCAGCCGGTTCGAAGAAGCCGAGCGCAACCTCACCCGTACCCCTAAGGTGCGCATTGTCCGCCTTTGGAGGGTGCCTTTCATGGACGCTACGGGGGTGAACAACCTGCGCAACTTTGTCCGGATGAACCAGCGCAAGAATGTGGTTGTAGTGCTTAGCGGTGCCAATACAAAAGTGATGGAAGCACTGGAAAAAGGCGGAATTATCAACCTCGTAGGCGCGGATAATGTGTGCCCCGACATTCAGGCTGCCCTCGAACGGGCAAGGCAGATTGTGCAGGGGAGCTGATCAGGGCTGGTCAGGCAGGGAAAAGGGCCGGCGTGTGCTCACAAAACGTTTGCGGTAGTATTCTTCCTTGTTGAGCCAGTCGAGGCGAAGGCCCCCATGGGTGGCGCTGTGAATAAACAGGATGTCTCTCGATTCCGGGTCCACATCAACCACAATGCCCACGTGGCCGATGGTTTTGTTGCGCGGGTTGCGTCCTTTGAAAAATATCAGGTCGCCCTTGCGCACAGCTTCCAGTGGCACCGGCTCGCCCACCTGGGCCTGGGAGCGGCTCGAGGGAGGCAGTTCCAGGCCAAACTTTCCATACACATGACGCACAAAGCCGGAGCAGTCGAATCCCCTTTCGGTACGGCCACCATAACGGTATGGCGTCCCAAGGTAGGAATGCGAATAGCTGATCAGGCTGTCGAGCGGAAGGCCATTGGGCAGATATACCACATCGTTGCGTACAGGAGGGATAGGTTTTACTGCCTCTTCGAGATATCGCAGCACCTGAAGGGTGTCGGGCATAAGCGAAACATGCTGCCCTGTAGCCTTCAGGCTGATGTTGATCAGCAATACTGAAAAAATCAGCGATAAAACCGAAATCTTGAACTCCATCACAAGCTTTTGAACAGTGCACTACCGGTGCAAAAATAGACCTCATTTGTCAAAAAAGGATCAATTTTAATGCTTTTTAATCATCCTGTTATCCGTGAATGTAATTTTATATACTGAAATACAGATAATTAAAAATTTCGGAATGACGGATGCAACTATGTCTGACAAAGTTTGTCATTGATGTAACCAGAATAATGATGCCATGAAAAAAACTGTCCTCCCGCTCATTTTATGCTACGGTTTGATATGCTTTCTGTCCGTAAGAGGTCAGGATACCCAACGGATTGACAGTTTGTTCCGCCTGCTGTCTGATAACAGGAAATTTATGGGCGCTGCCGCGATCATGCGCTCCGACAGCCTGATTTACCATGGCGCATGGGGCTATGCGAATATTGAGGACAGTGTGCCGGCAGATTCGGGTACGGTTTACCGGATAGGTTCGGTGAGCAAAACGTTCACGGCCGTGATGGCAATGCAGATGATGGAAGCCGGACTTCTGGCGCCCGACGACAAACTGGCAAGGTTTTTTCCGCAGCTGGACGGGGCCGACCGGATTACCATTGATCACATGCTGCGACACCGCTCGGGGCTGTTCAGTCTGACCAGCGACAGCGCCTATACCGAATTTTACACCAAAGCCCATTCCCGCCGGCAGCTGCTCGAACGCATTGCGACTTACCGCCTGCAATTCGAACCGGGAAGCCGGATGGAATACAGCAACACCAATTACCTCCTGCTCGGGTGGCTGCTCGAAGACCTGAGCGGATTATCGTTCGCCGAACTACTCCAGCGTAGGATAGCCAAACCTCTGGGTTTGAAATACACCTTTGCCGAAGCGCCTCACCACGGCATAGCTGCCAGATCGTACAGCCCCGAAGGGCAAGCCTGGAAGCTGGAGGAAGCCACCCACATGAGTATTCCGGGAGGTGCGGGCAACATCTGTTCTACCCCTCAGGAACTTTTGGTTTTTTATCACGCCCTGTTCAGCGGCAGGTTGATAAGCGCACAATCGCTGGCACAAATGACTGATTTGCAGGATAATTTCGGTTATGGCCTGTTTTTCATGCCATTCTACGACCTCCGGGGATATGGCCATACGGGAGGCATCGACGGTTTCAGGTCGGTGGCAGTGTATTTTCCCGAAAGTCGGACAGGGGCTGCCATTTGCAGCAATGCGCTGAATTACAACCAGAACGAAATATTGATTGCCATGCTCAGCCATGCTTTCGGGCGAAAGTGGCAACTGCCGGTTTTTGATCAGATAGAAGTGAGTGAGCAGGTGTTGGAGTCGTACGTCGGGACATACGCTGCCGATGGTTTTCCGCTGAAGCTCACCATCCGCCACCGCAACGGCCGCTTGTTTGGTCAGGGCACGGGCCAGCCTGAGTTTCCATTTGAAGCCAGGTCGGAATCCACCTTTGTGTTCGATGCTGCCGGGCTGAGTATCACTTTCAGCGACGGGAAACTCTTCCTGCGCCAGGGCGGGTTGAGGCTCGAGATGTCGCGCGAACCCTGACATAAGTTTAAACTGACATCGCACCGGACGGTGCGCCTTAGATAAATTTTGCCTCAGCTGCAACGGCTTGTTCACATGTGCAGTCTTATATGCCTTAGCGTAACTTTGAACCAGATATTTCAAAATTCCGAAAGACATGTACAAATGGACATTGGCAGCATCGGCCCTGATTGTGGTGGTGTTGCTCACGGCCTTCGACTGGGTGCCCGACTGGCGCAGTGCATCAGGCTATGCCCCTGTGCTCATGCGCAAGGACGACCTGCGCAACAGCATCGCCTGGCAAGGCGCACGCGAGTTTGAACGTCCGGGAAAGATCTACATCTACGGTTCCACCATCATGATTGTGGATTTGTATAAAGGCATCCACCTGATTGACAACACCGACCGCACCAACCCGCAAAAAACCGGATTTATCCTGATACCCGGGGTGCTCGATGTGGCCGTGCGCGACAGCGTCATCTTTGCCGACAACGCCATCGACCTGGTGGCCATCAATATGCGCCGCCTGCCGCAGATAGAGGTGCTCGACAGGGAAGAAGACGTTTTCCCCGAGCCTGTGGCGCCCGACATGATGTGGTATTGGGGTTTCCGAAAGCCCGAAGGCACAGTGGTTGTGGGATGGAACAAAAAAAGTACCAGGCCATGAAAAGTATATCGCTTCACATTTCGATCTGGGTAGCCCTAGTGTTGAGCCTCATTGCCTGCCGCAAGGATACGGATAGCTCCGAAGCAGGCCGTGGAGGTTCTATGGCCAGGTTCACGGTTCAGGGCGACTACCTCTATGCCGTGGATATCGAAAAACTCAGCACGTTCAAGATTGACAACCCACAGGATGTAAGCCGGCTGAATTTGCAATATCTTGGCTTTGGGATCGAGACAATTTATCCACACGAAAACCATTTGTTTATCGGCGACCAGAACGGCATGCACATCTACAGCATTGCCAATCCGGAGCGGCCCGAAAAAAAGAGTTTTACCCCGCATTTCCGGAGCTATGATCCGGTGGTGGTGCAAGGCAATTTTGCCTACGTCACCCTGCGCACGGGTGAAGGAATGATGGGCGGGGTGAATGCCCTGTACATTTTCGATATCAGCAACCTCTACAATCCGCAGCGCGTTAAGGAGTACGCCATGACCAACCCCAGGGGCCTGGGCATTGATGGCGATCTGCTCTTTCTGTGCGACGACGGTCTGAAAGTGTTTCAGGTGAGCAACGGCATCGACCTGACGCTGCTTCAGCGGTTCAACATCCCCGCAATAGACGTGATTCCCGACAACCCGTATCTTTACGTGGTCACCGAACAGGGTCTGGTGCAGTATAAATACGAAAACAACAGCCTTACCTTGCTCAGTCAGATTGGAACAGGCCCCAAAATGTACAGCAGATGAAACGATTGGCCATTTTCATTCTCCTGGGATTGATGCCGGTATTGGCATCCGCACAGGACCAGGCACAAACAGACCGTACGGTGGTAATGATTTCGCTGGTGCCCCAATATGCATTTCAGAGCGGCTTCAGGTTCGATGTGGATCTGCCGCTGCGCGACCACCACTGGATTCAGCTGGCACCGGTGTTTTATGCCGGAAACAATGTGGAGATGAGTGTTAACTCAGCCGACAAGCTCGGAGGAGTGGGCTTGCATGCCTATCACCGTTTCTATCCGGAGCCATCGTTTACACACAGGCGGCCTTACCTGGCCTGGGGGCCTGTAGTGCAGCATTTCTCGCTCGACTACAGTTTGTACAACGGCAATGCACGTACCCGCAAACACAGCAATATCAACAGGCTGGGCGCCGATCTTACGGTCGGACTCGTACTTGAAGGAGGCACATTCTTTTTCGATGTTTTTGCAGGCTCTGGCATTCGCCAGGCATTTTTGTCCGGAGACAAAGACGTGACCTTCAACGACATGATACTTGACTACGGATACTCGGGCGTAACTCTCGTTGCTGGGATAAGGATAGGTGTTAACATCAGGAAAAAGTAAATCGGGATGTATAAAAAACTATATTGTTGTTTGCTGTTGACAGCCATGGTTGTGCCTGCAATACTTCATGCGCAGAAGATGCAGGACGATGGGGTGCAAACGCGCGTCATGTGGGTGCCGCAGTATTTATTCAACAGTGGTTTCAGGTTCGAGGTGGATAAAAAGCTTAACGAGAACCTCTGGATTGTGGCTTCGCCAACACTTTATTACAAAGACAGTCCTGACCACTGGCTATACGGAAGCAGAAACATTTACGGCCGCAAAGGCTTCTCGGCCGAAGGCTGGCTCAAGTGGTATCCTGACGGGCAGTTCCGGCAGCGCAACTACATCATTGCCGGTGGCGGTTATACATTTTACCAAAGGAAGCGCTATGGCGAGCGCTGGGAGGGGTTTGTTGAGGATGGAATGTTGTACTATCGCTACGATGAGTCTTACTGGAACACCACCACCCAGGCTTTTGCTTTGCGCGTGGCAGCCGGAAGGCACATCTATGAAGACAGGCACATACTTCTGGATGCATACCTCGGTTTAGGCATCCGCTATGCCGGAACTTCAAGGCCAAAGGGCTATCTGTACAACGACCCCGAACCCACAACCATCGATCAGGACTACAGCGGGGTAATCGGTGTGGCCGGTGTAAGGATGGGATTGCAGTGGTGAGAAATTCTGATTTTTCAGCCAAAACATTTGAATGATTTTTTCATTCATCTTAAGGGGATCTATTCATTTGGTTTTTTTTCGAAGCAGCAAACCTCATACTTATAAGTTGTTATCCTGCATAGATAAACTTATGAAAGCGCTATCTGTGCTGCTTTTCCTCCTATATTAGCCGCCTCAAAACCTGCTGTCAGTTGAACCGATACCTGCTCATACTGCTTTGGTGCCTGATGGTGTTTTCTGCGCAGGCCCAACAGCGCCTTGGCAGCAGTTGCCTGAAAGTGGAGTTGCCGGTGGTTGTGATGCGACAGCTTGAGCAGCAGATCAGCCTTCAGATAGTTTCCGATAGTGCTTTTGGCCGCTTCGAACATCAGATGGTTCCCATCCTGGTCAATGGTAAACCGTACGAAGTGGTTTTCGAGCGCAATAAGGCTGTGCTTGCCTACGATTTTCCGCGCAACGAAACGCTGCGTATCGAGGCCGGTGAGTTTGTCTGGCAAAAGGATGTGACTCCCATTCCCTTGTGGATGTCGGTATTGCCTCCGCTGGTTGCCATTTTGTTGGCGCTATTGCTGCGCGAGGTGTTTTTTGCTTTGTTCACCGGCATACTTACCGGCACATTCATCATGGCCTTTTACCAGGGTAACGGATTTTTTCCGGCCCTTGGCAAAGGTTTTCTGTCCGTCATAGATACCTATATCATGGCTTCGCTGCTCGATCGCGGGCATATGTCCATCATTGTCTTTTCGATGGTCATCGGCGGAATGGTACATCTGATCTCAAAAAACGGGGGCATGCAGGGTGTGGTCAACCGCCTGTCGGGGCTGGCCCGCAACGCCCGGTTGGGACAGTTTACCACCTGGCTGCTGGGTGTGGTTATTTTTTTCGACGACTATGCCAACACCCTTGTGGTGGGCAATACCATGCGGCCGGTTGCCGACAGGCTGGGTATTTCGCGCGCCAAACTGGCCTATCTGGTCGATTCTACGGCTGCGCCCGTGGCTGCCATTGCCTTTGTTACCACCTGGATTGGCGCTGAACTGAGCTATATTCAGGCCGGTATCGATGCCATCGGCCTGCAGATGTCGGCCTATAGTGTATTCTTTAACTCGCTGGCATACAGCTTCTATCCTTTCCTTACGCTGGCTTTCCTGCTGATGATCATCTTTCAGGGCAGGGAATATGGCCCCATGCTGGCTGCAGAACGGGCTGCCCGATTAAAGCTGCCGACAGCGCAGGAGACCGTGCAAGACCTTGAAAAATTTCACAGCCCCCGCGCCCTTAATGCCATTCTTCCGGTTGCTGTCATTATCTTTGGTACGCTGGGAGGGTTGTTATACACAGGATGGAGCGCCGAAGAGTGGGCACGAACCGATCTGAGCACTTTCGAAAAGTTGTCCGATATCATTGGCCGTGGCGATTCCTATACCGCACTGTTGTGGTCGTCGATTTCTTCGCTGTTCACAGCCTTGCTGCTCACCCTGATTCAGCGCCTGATGAGCCTCAGGACAGCAGTGGAGCATATTGTGGACGGCTTTCGCATTATGCTCACGGCCATATTAATACTAACCTTGGCCTGGTCGGTGGCATTGGTGGCCGAGCATTTGCACACGGCCGACTTCATTGCCCACACCCTGATGCGGATATCGTTTTCGCCCTATCTTATTCCGGCATTTACATTTGTTATGGCGGCGCTGGTGGCTTTCAGCACAGGCACTTCATGGGGCACCATGGCCATACTCTATCCGCTTATTCTTCCGGCCAGCTGGATGCTCACCGAAGCGCATCCCGAGATTGACACTGCACACGGCCTCACCATTTTCTATAGCGTGGTTTCGGCGGTTCTGGCCGGATCCATCCTGGGCGACCATGTTTCGCCCATTTCCGACACCACCATCCTCAGCTCTATATCAAGCGGTTGCAACCACATCGAGCATGTGCGTACGCAGATGCCCTATGCGCTCACTGTTGGCGTGGTTTCGCTGCTTGTTGGCACCATTCCTGCGGCTTATGGCTTTGTGTCGCCCTGGTGGCTTATGGGTATGGCAGCCATCCTGTTGTTTTTTATCATCCGGCTGCTGGGCAGGAAGCTGCCGAAAGTTCAAAGTGAGCACCAATGAGTGTTTCAGTAGCCATAGCTCTGCTTGTTTCAGGCGTTGTGGTAGGATTTATCAATACCCTTGCCGGAGGCGGATCGGTAATTTCGCTGTCGTTGTTTCTTTTCCTTGGTCTGCCCGTCGATGTAGCCAATGGCACCAACCGCATTGCTATTGTGTTGCAAAACCTGACCTCTGTCGGGGCTTTCAGGCGCAGCGGGCTCATCAACTTCTCTTATGCCAACAAACTGGCCATTCCTGCCGTAATCGGTTCGGTGCTGGGGGCGCAACTGGCGGTGGACATTGATAAAGCCATGGTCGAACATGCGTTCGCTGTGATATTGGTGTTGGTTGGATTGCTCATGTTTGTAAATCCCAGGCATTACCTCTACGGGCGCCCGAAAGAACAAGACAAGCCCGTGAAACCTTTTACCCTCTTCATCTTTTTTCTGATTGGGCTTTATGGCGGTTTCATTCAGGTTGGGGTGGGCTATTTTCTGCTTGCTGCCCTGGTCATGGGAGCCGGGCTCGATCTGGTCAAAGCCAATGCCCTCAAGGTCTGGATTGTATTGTTGTATTCGCCGGTGGCGCTCACGGTTTTTCTTGCCAACGGGGCAGTGGATTGGCTGTATGGCCTGGTGCATGGGCTGGGCAATATTGCCGGAGCGCTCATAGCAAGCAGGCTGGCAGTGCGCAAGGGCGTGAACTTTGTGCGTTGGGTGATCATCATTGTCATCGTGATCACTTCGGCACAACTGATGGGGTTGTACAACTTCAATGATGTCATTGCCTGGCTGATGCGCTAATTGGCCGCCCCCTGTCGCCGGCTTGGCCGGCATTGCTTACCTTTGCAGCCCAAAACACAGCATGTTATGACATCAGCCGTCAGGGTGCGATTTGCGCCCAGTCCCACAGGCCCGCTGCACATGGGCGGGGTTCGCACAGCCCTCTACAACTACTTGTTTGCGCGTCATCACAGAGGCACCATGATTTTGCGTATCGAAGATACCGACCAGACCCGCTATGTGCCAGGCGCGGAACAATACATTGCTGAAGCCCTGAACTGGTGTGGTATCCAGTTCGACGAAAGCCCGGAAAAAGGCGGACCTCATTCCCCTTACCGCCAGAGCGAACGCAAACATATCTATGCGCAATATAGTCAGCAACTTATCGAAAGCGGGCATGCCTATTATGCCTTCGATACGCCTGATGAACTGGATGCCCTTCGCAAGGAAGCCGAGGCACGAAAAGAAAACTTTATTTACAATCCGCTGACAAGAAAATCGCTTCGCAACAGCCTGAATATGCCGGCCGGAGAAGTGAGTAGTCTCCTTGCTTCCGGCGTACCTTATGTGGTGCGCTTCAAGATTCCGGAAAACAGCACAGTGGAGATGCACGACCTGATCCGGGGAAAAGTGGTGGTCAAAACCGAAACGCTCGACGATAAGGTGCTTTTTAAGTCGGATGGCATGCCCACCTATCATCTTGCCAATGTGGTTGACGATCATCTGATGGAGATATCGCATGTGATTCGTGGCGAGGAGTGGCTTCCTTCTTTGCCGTTGCATGTGCTTTTGTATCAGGCATTTGGATGGGAGGCGCCACAGTTTGCCCACTTGCCGCTCCTGCTGAGGCCCGATGGCAACGGCAAACTGAGCAAGCGTGATGGCGACAGACTGGGTTTTCCGGTGTTTCCGCTGGCCTGGACGGATCCCTTCACGGGCGAGAAGACCTCAGGTTACCGCGAATCGGGCTATTATCCCGAAGCTTTCGTCAACATGCTGGCCCTGCTGGGATGGAATCCCGGCAACGAACAGGAAATCTTCAGCATGGAAGAGCTCATCCGGGCCTTCAGCCTCGAAAGGGTAAGCAAATCGGGCGCAAAGTTTGATCCGGGCAAAACCAGGTGGTTCAACCAACAATACCTGCACAGGCGCAGCGACGAACAACTGGCCGACGAACTTGCGCCCATGCTTATGCAAAAGGGCTTGCAGGTTGATAAAGAGAAGCTTACCACAATCTGCAGGCTGATGCAGGACAGGGTGCATTTTGTGCACGAGATCTTTGATGAAGGACGATTTTTCTTCGAGGCGCCTGATGCCTACGACGAACAGGTTGTCAAAAAACGCTGGAAAGAAGATACCCCAGCCATGATGGAGGCGCTGGCATCCGCTTTGGAACCCCTCGCAACATTCGACATTGCAAGCATCGACGCCTGCCTGCAACAGTTTATTCAAACCAACGGACTGAACACGGGTGCGGTGATGAATGCCCTCAGGCTTTTGCTGGTTGGTGCTTCCAAAGGGCCGCACCTGGCCGATATCATGGCCCTGATTGGCAAAACAGAAACCCTTAACCGCATCCGCACAGGCCTTGCAAGACTCAGTAAGCACAATAACCCGCAACACTAAAGTTTTATGTCAGTCATCTCGATCGAAGGCATGGAGTTTTACGCCTACCACGGCTGCTTTTCCGAAGAACAACTCATAGGCACCTGGTTTGTGGTGGATCTGTTTCTGGAAACCGATACAGCAAATGCTGAAGCTTCGGACAACCTGCACGACACGGTAAACTACCTTGAAGTGTATCAGTTGGTTAAGCGCGAAATGGAGATCAACTCCAAACTGCTCGAGCACGTAGGCAGGCGCATACTCGACGCGGTGGGCCGTAGCTTCCCTCAGGTGCGTCATGCCCGCGTCAAGGTGCGTAAGATGAACCCTCCGCTGGGTGGTAAAATGGATTTTGTGAGTCTGACCATCGAGAGCAGCTATGGAAAAGCCACGACTAACGGCGCCTGACCTTTGCCCGAGGTGCGGTCAGGAGTTTCACTGCAGCAAATCGGCCCGATGCTGGTGTTTCGAGGTGCAAACCACGCCGCAGGTGCTTGAATATGTGCAGGAACGCTGGGCTGGCTGCCTTTGTCCGGCCTGTCTCGAGGCTGTGGTGCATGCGCTTGGCCAAACTGATGTAAGGAGTGGCAGCTCGTCTGCCAACAGTCCCGAAAAACAGGACTAAATGCCTGTATGTGGCAAATAATCAGTTGCCCGTTTACCGAAATGTCTTACCTTTGCAAACCCAAATGGTCCCGTGGCCGAGGGGTTAGGCACCGGTCTGCAAAACCGTTTACAGCGGTTCGAATCCGCTCGGGACCTCCAGAAACAAAAAACAGCACTGCCGGAGCGGTGCTGTTTTTTTTTGTCTGAGCCTTCCACGGGACTCGAACCCGCGACCTGCTCATTACGAGTGAGCTGCTCTACCGACTGAGCTAAGAAGGCCTGTGGGCTGCAAAATTACAAATTTCGGCCCTTGCAAACAATGTGGGGCGATTCTCCTGTTTATGCCCCCTCAGGCTGGTGCTTCACTATCTGGCTGATAAGGTTTTCCAGCAGAAGTTTTAATTCAATGAGTTTTTCGGGTTCAAGTTCGGTTTCCGACAGGCTGCCAACCAGAGCCTGGGGGATGCGGGCGGCTGCATGCCTGAGCTGCTCGCCCTCCGGGCTGAGCGAAACAAGCACACGGCGTTCATCGCTGCCATCGCGCCGGCGGATGATCAACCCTTGTTTTTCGAGCCTTTTGAGCAAAGGAGTCAGGGTATTGGTGTTCAGTATCAGGCGCTTGCTAATGTCGCCCACGGCTTGCGGACCATGTTCCCAAAGCACCATCAGCACCAGATATTGCGGATAGGTAAGCCCGAGTTCGTCCAGCAGGGGCTGGTACTGCCTGATGATGAGCCGCGAAGCTGCATACACCGGAAAACAGATCTGGTTGCTCAGCTTAAGTTGTTCGTATTCCATGCTCATGAGGCATTGGTAGGTAAATATTTTGACAGGTACGATTCGATCTGCTCAGGTTTGGTGGTGGGAGCAAAGCGCTTCACCGGCTTCCCTGTGGGATCGATCAGGAATTTGGTAAAATTCCACTTTATTTTGCTGCCCAGCAATCCCGGCAGTTCTTTTTTCAGGTATTTGAATACCGGATGGGCCTGGGGGCCGTTGACGTCCACCTTGGCAAACATCGGAAAGCTAACGCCATAATTCAGCTGGCAGAACTCCGCGATTTCTTTTTCATAACCCGGATCCTGGTTGGCAAACTGATTGCACGGGAAGCCCAGAATGACCAGGCCACGGTCGCGGTATTTGCGGTAAAGCGCTTCCAGACCTTCGAACTGGGGGGTGAGTCCGCACTTGCTGGCAGTGTTCACCACAAGGATGGTCTTTCCTTCAAACTGTTGCATCGGAATTTCTTTTCCGTCTATGCTTTGGGCCTTGAACCCGTAAAATGGACTTGTTGATTTCATGTCGTGATAGATTATATCTTTTGCGATACAAAGGAAAGCTAAAAATATATCGCCTGCGATGTAATTTCAAAAAATTAACACATGATACCGTGCTGAGGCAGGCATAGCTATTGCGGACGGCAAAGCATATGCAGTTGTTTCAGTGCAGCAGTTTATGGTCCTGACTGATCAACTGATCAGGTAAGGCTCAGGAAACCAGGAAGTCAGGCTTCTTTGTTGAAGGGTTTTACTTCCAGGAACAGTTCATCGAGTTGGTGTTGGGCAATGGGCGAGGGCGCGTCGATCATGGTGTCGCGTCCGGCATTGTTTTTCGGGAAGGCGATGAAGTCGCGGATTGAGTCGTGACCTGCCATCAATGCAGTCAGTCGGTCGAATCCGAAGGCGATGCCGCCGTGAGGTGGTGCGCCGTATTCGAAGGCATTGAGCAGGAAGCCAAACTGGCTGAGGGCTTCTTCGGGGCTGAAGCCGAGCAGGGCGAACATTTTGTTTTGCAGGCTGCGGTCGTGGATACGGATGGATCCGCCGCCAATTTCGACGCCATTGATGACCAGGTCGTAGGCATTGGCTCTGACGGCCCCCGGGTTGCTGTCGAGCAGGTGGATGTCTTCGGGTTTTGGCGAGGTGAAGGGGTGGTGCATGGCAAAAAACCTGCCGCTTTCCTCGTCCCATTCGAGCAAGGGGAAATCGGTCACCCAGAGGGGTTTATATTGTTCCGGATTGCGCAATCCGAGCCGGTTGCCCATTTCGAGGCGCAGCTCGTTGAGTTGTTTGCGCACTTTGTGTGTTTGTCCCGACAGGATAAGCATCAGGTCGCCGGGTTTGGCTTCGAAGGCTTCGGCCCAGCTGCGCAGTTGGGCTTCGCTGAAGAATTTATCAACCGACGATTTGAGGGTGCCATCGGTGTTGTATTTCACATACACCAGGCCTTTGGCGCCTATCTGGGGTTTTTTCACGAACTCGGTGAGCTCGTCGAGCTGTTTGCGGCTGAATTCGGCACAACCTTCGGCATTGATTCCGACCACGAGTTCGGCCTGGTCGAACACGGCAAATCCCTGATCTTTAGCCAGATGGTTAAGTTCGACGAAGGGCATGCCGAAGCGTAGGTCGGGTTTATCGGAGCCGTAGCGTTGCATGGCGGTGGCATAGTCCATGCGCATGAACGGGCCGGGGTCGAAGCCTTTGACTTCGCGGAAGAGGTGGCGGGTAAGGCCTTCGAAGGTGTTGAGCACATCTTCCTGTGTCACAAAGGCCATCTCGCAGTCGATTTGTGTAAACTCCGGCTGGCGGTCGGCGCGCAGGTCTTCGTCGCGGAAGCAGCGCACAATCTGGAAGTAGCGGTCGTAGCCGGCTACCATGAGGATTTGCTTGAAGGTTTGTGGCGACTGTGGCAGGGCGTAAAACTCGCCCGGATTCATGCGCGAGGGCACCACGAAGTCTCGTGCGCCTTCGGGTGTGGATTTGATCAGGTAAGGGGTTTCGATTTCGAGGAAGCCCTGGCTGTCCATATACCTGCGGGTTTCGAAGGCCAGGCGGTGGCGCAGTTCGAGGTTTTGGCGCAAGGGATTGCGTCTCAGGTCGAGGTAGCGGTATTTCATGCGCAGCTCATCGCCTCCGTCGCTTTTGTCCTCGATGGTAAAAGGCGGGGTTTTGCTGGCATTGAGCACTTCGATGCTGGTGGGTCGCACTTCGATGTCGCCAGTAGGCAGTTGGGGGTTTTTCGACGAACGTTCGTGCACCGTACCCTGCACCCGCACCACGAATTCGCGGCCCAGGCTGCGGGCAGCCAGCATCAGCTCCTGGTCGGTAATGCCTTCTTCGAGAATGATTTGCGTGAGGCCGTAACGGTCGCGCAGGTCAATCCAGATGAGCGAACCTTTGTCGCGCATGCGCTGCACCCATCCGCTGAGTGTCACTTGTTTGCCGGTGTCGGAGATCCGCAGTTCGCCGCAGGTGTGTGTACGAAAGTGCATCGTCGTTGTGATTTTGTTTCGGGGCGCGAAGATACAAAAAGCTGAGCCAGCCCCGGCCGTAATGCCCTGAGCTTTGGCATTTCGATGTGGAAGACACTTTACAGTTGTCCGTCGCTCTCCGGCCTGAGTTTTGCTATCCACAACCTGTACTGGAAAATGGGCGCTTTTTTGAGCACGATATCATGCTTCACCTCAAAGCCATTGTCGTGGAGCAGTTTTTCAAACTCCTGACGAACAAGCTGATAGGGGTGAAGCACGTCGAGGGGAAGCCAGCGGAAGATGGCATGGCACACCCTCCAGCGGTGTTCGTCCACCGAAATCACAAGCAGGCCGTCAGCTTTGATCAGCCGGCGCATATTGTGCAGTGCCAGGCCGATATGTTCCACATGGTTGATTACGTTGAGGCAGAATACCACATCGAACCTGCTTACGGAAGCATATTCCTCAGCTTTGGCCGCATGAAATTCAACTTTTCCATGTGTTTTTTCGAATGCCGTGGGAAACAGGCGCTTGTATTTGTCCAGCAGAGGATCCACAGCAGTGGGTTTTCCGGGCAAGGCCATGAATACCCCTGCCGGACCGCAGCCCAGATCGAGGTACTTACCTTGGGGGGAAAGGTGAAGATGGGGTTCCAGTATTTTCAGAAAGTTTTCCCAATAGTTGAGTTTCCAGCGGTAGTAGGCCTCAGGGTCTTTCTTGTGCAGATACCAGCGCCACCAGCGCGATTCGAGGTATTGTGCGAGTTTCCATTTTGTTCGTGGCATACGACAGGTTTGGGGCTGCGCTTCAGAAAGATACAGACCGAAAGGCAAACAGCGGCTCAAAGATAGCTGAATGCGCTGGTTTATTGGGGGTTGATATGCAGTGAATCAGGGCGGAATGCTCAGAACATGAGCGTAAACACGGTGCCTTCGCCGGGCTTCGACTTCACCGAGATGGCGCCTTTATGCATCTGCATAATCTGTCGCGAGAGGCTGAGGCCGATGCCTGAGCCTTCTTTTTTGCTGGTGAAGAAGGGCATAAAAATTTTATCCATGTGGTCGGGTTTGATGCCTTCACCGTTGTCGGCAATGTCGATCACAATGCGGTTGTTCACGTTTTGGCTGGCCACAATGGAGATTTGCGGTTGTTCGCGGTTTTTGACAGCGTCTATGGCGTTGAGCATCAGGTTGATAATCACCTGATCTACCAGATCGGGATCGGCCAGTACCATCAGGTCGTCGGGAAAGACCTGCCAATGGCAGCGGATGTTGAGTTGCTCGAGTTTTGGCCGGAGGAGGTCGGAGGCGCGGACAAATAGTTCATTTACAGGAAAGTGCCTGAAGTTGGGCCGTGGGATGCGGGTAAGGTTGCGGTACACCTCCACGAAGTTGAGCAGGCCACGGCTGCGCGCGCCGATGGTGCTGATGGCAGCGGTAATGCTTTCGAGGTCTTCGCGGTCGAGTTGTTGCACACGGCTTTCGCCCGTTTCGGGGTCGGTAAGCATTTCTTCGAGTGTGGCGGTGAGCGAGCTGATGGGGGTGATGGAGTTCATGATTTCGTGGGTGAGCACACGGATCAATCGCTGCCAGCTCTCAATTTCCTTGTCTTCAAGCTCGGGATGGATGTTTTGTAGCGATACCAGCACATACGTTTCGCCGCGCATTCTGAATTCGGTGGCATTGATGGAAAGCTGGATCAGCTCATCTTCCAGGAATACTTTGACCAGCAGTTTGTCGCCGGCCTGCATCTGCATGAGCAATTCAGGCAGATCGGTTTTCACGCTTGCCAGCTCGTTTATATTGCGTAAGTGATTGATGCGCAGCATCTTTTTTATGGCATTGTTGAACACGTCCACCTTTCCGTCGCGCCTGAAGACGATGATGCCGATGCTGATGTGCTGCACCACGGTGAGCAGGTAGTTGAAGTGTTCTTCTTTCTCGGCCCGGTTCGAGTTGAATGCTTCGATCACTTTGTTGAATTCGTCGTTGAGTTCGGCGAAGCTTTTGCCCATGCCATCGTCGGCAAAGCTGACCGAGAAGTCGGAATGTCGGATGCTCGACAGGAAACGCGCCAGCCGGCTGTTGGTTTTTTCGACGTATAGAATGAGCGAGGCCGTTTGCAGTATGGCAAAGATGACGAGCAGGAGGGTGGAGATGAGGTAGCCTTCGAGCTTCCAGACGGCCGCAATGGCCACCAGGCTGCCTGCGAGCAGCAACACCCTTAGGATAACCTGCAGTCGGAAATGCTTAAAAACCATACTTTTCCATTCTGCGGTAGAGCGAGGCGCGGGTCAGACCAAGTTCGCGGGCAGCCCGGCTGATGTTGCCACCATGTTTTTCGATGACCTTGCGTACGAGAATTTTTTCAGTTTCTTCCAGATTCGTGGTGGTTGGGATGCCAGGTTCTGAAGTCTGTGTTTTTTCGGCCAGGAAGAAGTCGTGGGGTTCGAGGATGTTGCCTTCGCTCAGGATGACGGCGCGTTCCACGGCATGTTGGAGCTCGCGGATGTTGCCAGGCCAGTGATGCATCTGCAGGCGCTTCAATGTGCTGGCATTGAGCCGTTTGCGTGGCAGCTTGTAGCGCTTGCAGTACATTTCAATAAAATGTTCGGCCAGAGGTTCAATATCTTCAATGCGTTCGCGCAGGGGCGGGATGTGAATCTCGACCGTGTTGATGCGATAAAGGAGGTCCTGCCTGAACTTTCCTTCGTTCACCATCTGGTAGAGGGGCATATTGGTGGCGCAAACCACCCGCACATCAATGGGGGTTTCTTTGTTGGTGCCCAGGCGAACCACTGTGCGGTTCTGCAGCACGGTGAGCAGCTTGGATTGCAGGCTTTGTGAGAGGTTGCCTATCTCGTCGAGAAAGATGGTGCCTTTGTGGGCAGCCTCAAAACGGCCTGCGCGGTCTTCGCGGGCATCGGTGAAAGCGCCTTTGCGGTAGCCGAACAATTCGCTTTCGAACAAGCTTTCGGTGATGGCTCCCAGGTCGACGCTGATGAACACCTCGCCAGCGCGCGGCGAGGCACGATGTATGGCCCTGGCAATCACTTCTTTGCCGGTGCCGTTTTCGCCCAGGAGCAATACGTTGGCATCGGTACGTGCCACTTTGCTTACCGTGGCCAGCACCTTCATCATGGCAGGGCTGTTGCCGATGATGTGGCTGTAAGCGGCATCCTGATCGGCAATGAGCAGTTTCTGCCGGCCTTTAAGGTCCTGCAACTCCACTTTCGACTTGCGCACCTCGAGGGTGGCACTGATGGTGGCGAGGAGTTTTTTGTTTTCCCAGGGTTTGAGCAAAAAGTTGGTGGCGCCTTCCTTGATGCCCTGCACGGCCAGTTCGATATCGCCATAGCCGGTGATGAGAATCACGGCGGCTGCGGGGTCGATCTCGAGTATTTTGTTGAGCCAGAAAAAGCCTTCCTGTCCGCTGGTGGCATCGCGGGTGAAGTTCATATCGAGCAAAATGAGGTCGTAGGTCTCGCTGCGCAACAAATCGGGAATGTTGGCCGGATTTTTTTCGGTGTGCACGGTTTCGATGTGCTGCCGCAGAAACAGCCGGGCGGCAAGCAACACATCATTATCGTCGTCCACAATCAGGATGCGGGCTTTGATTTTTTCCATGGATGCTGGTGGTTTGGCAACGGATAAAGGTAATCAGTCTGTCCGATATTGTACGTTATGATGGACGCATTCGAACACAAAAGGTTACATTTTTTTAAAAATATTCTGTAATATATTGATTAACAGTATTTTGTATTTTATGGCATTGAAAGTGCAAAAAAACAATAAATTGCCACTGTTGGGTAAATTCAGGAAAAAACCCGGGCTTGTTGCCGGATGGAGTATCTTTACCCGACTTTGGAGAAGAAAGAAAATTTGAGGATGCCTCTCATACAAACCATAGATATCAGGCGCACATTTGTTGCCGGGGAGGTCGAGACCCGGGCGCTCGATGGCATCAGCCTCAGCATTGAGCAGGGCGAATTTGTGGCCATCATGGGTCCCTCGGGTTGTGGAAAGACGACCTTGCTGAACATACTTGGGTTGTTGGATAACCCGACATCTGGAACATACATCTTTCAGGGACAGGATGTTACGCCATTGTCCGAGCGACAGCGGGCTGCCATTCGAAAGCACAACATTGGTTTTGTGTTTCAAAACTTCAACCTCATTGATGAGCTCAATGTGTTTGAGAATGTGGAGCTGCCGCTGGTCTATCAGGGGGTTCCTCCCAAGGCGCGCCGGGAGCGTGTCATGGCTACCCTGGCCCGGTTGCAGATTGCACACAAGCACGATCTTTTTCCGCAACAGCTCTTGGGCGGGCAGCAGCAAAGGGTGGCTGTGGCGCGTGCCATGGTGGGCAACCCGTTGCTGATTCTGGCCGACGAGCCCACGGGCAACCTCGACTCGCACAATGGGGAGGAAGTGATGATGCTGCTCGAACAACTCAATGCGCAGGGCACCACCATTGTCATGGTTACCCACTCGCAGCGCGATGCCGATTACGCCCGACGCCTGGTGCGCCTTTTCGACGGCAAAGTCATCAACGAGCATTTCCGAAAACTAAGCACCTGATTCCGGATGTTTTGCCAAAATGTAAACTATCATTTACCGAGCCGAAAGCTCTGAAAAGCCCGCTCCGATGTTGAAGCATTTTTTGATGATTGGCAACAGGTTGATGCTCAGGCGTAAGGTGTTCAGCTTTATCAATACGCTTGGGCTGGCCACTGGTTTGGCCTCCTGCCTCATCATCCTGCTTTGGGTGGCCGACGAGCTTAGTTACGACAAGTTTCATGAAGGCTACGACCGGATTTACCGCGTGACGGTAAATGGAAAATTCAACGGCTTGAACTTCAGGACGGTATATACACCGGCTCCATTGCCGGGTGCCTTGCTCAACGATTTTCCGGAAATTGAATATGCCACAAGGCTCATGATCCGGCCACAACACAGCCTGCGACGTCAGGAGGTCCAGCAGAGCCTGATCGAGGACTATTTTGCCTATGCCGATTCATCGTTCTTTGATGTGTTTTCGTATAAACTGCTTGCAGGCGATCCCAAAAAGGCGCTGACCCGACCAAAAAGCATTGTGCTCACCCAGTCGGCAGCGCGTCGGTGGTTTGGCGACGAGGACCCGATGGGCAAGGTATTGATTGAAAACGAGATGCACCGCTATACGGTCACCGGAATTATGGCCGATCCGCCTCCGAACAGCCATATGCGGTTCAATATGGTGGTCTCGATGACGAGCATCCCTTACCATGCGCAGCAAAGCTGGCTGATGCAGGGATCGCTCACCTATTTCAAGCTGCGCGAGGGTGCCGGTATTCAGCACATCAGCGATAGCCTGGATGCCTTCCTGATGCGTCACATCAAAGATGAAATCGTATTGAGCCTTGGCCTTGATCTGGAGCAATTTGCGGCAACCGGGCAGGTGTATCGCTACGAACTTCAACCATTGGCTGATATCCATCTGCATTCCAACCTCGATGGCGAGCTCCGGCGCAATGGCAACCTGGCGCGGGTGTGGCTGTTTTCGGCCATCGCGCTTATCATTTTGCTGCTGGCGTGCATCAATTTTATGAATCTGTCCACAGCCAAGGCCGCTGCACGCTCACGCGAGGTAGGCATACGCAAGGTGATGGGTTCGTACCGCACCGAGCTGGTTTGGCAGTTTTTGTTCGAGACATTTTTGTATCTGCTTCTGGCACTGGCACTTGCCTTGTTGATGGTAGAGCTTGCCCTGCCCTGGTTCAACAACATAGCTGCAAAAGAACTCAGGGTGACCATGCTGTTCGGGGGTTATTTTCCGCTGGTGATGGTGGCCATGGTTGCACTTTGCACACTGGCTGCCGGCATTTATCCGTCGCTTTACCTCTCGGCATTCGAGCCGGCACAGGTGCTTAAAGGGCAGTTGTTGCCCCGTTCGGGAATGGGCGGATTGCGAAGGTTGCTCGTTGTGTTTCAGTTTTCGTCAGCCATCCTGCTGATGATATCTTCATTTGTGGTTTACCGGCAACTTGAGTTCGTGCATAGTAAAGACCTGGGCTTTCAGTTGCATGATGTCCTGGTGATCAAAAGGGTGCATGGCCTGGGAGAGCGTATTGATGAATTCCGGGAAAAAGTAAAGCAGGTGGAGGGGGTAGTTGAGGCAGGTTATGCCCTGAATCTTCCCGGCGACGAGCATTCCACCAACAGTGTGGGAATAGAAGGCCGCCCAGTGGACCAGGTCAGGCTGATGGCGGTCATGATGGCCGATTATCACCTGGCCGATGCCCTGAAACTGCGACTCATGGAAGGAAGGTGGTTTAGTCCCGACGAACCATCCGACACTGCGGCTATTGTGATCAACCGGGCCGCACTGGAGCAATTGCAGATCACGGACTGGACAAAAGAACGGATCGAGCTTCACGGCGCGCTGAACACCAAAAGCCAGTCGTTTCGAATTGTGGGTGTGGTGGACGATTTTCACTACGAATCGTTGCGCAAAAAGGTGAATCCCATCGCCATCCTTCTGCGCAGGGGGTATTGGATGAACCGCATGGCCATCAACGTGGAACGGGGCCATATGCCTGACGTGCTCGACAGGGTGCGCAGTCTGTGGGATGAAATGGACAGCGGACAACCATTCGAGTTTACGACCATGGATACCCAGATAGGCAGCATGTATTCAGGAGAAGAGACTGTGGGTAAGGTATATACTATTTTCAGTATGCTGGCTCTGCTTATTGCAGCCCTGGGCTTGTTTGGCTTGTCCACGCACACCATTGAGAGCCGCACCCGCGAGTTGGGCATTCGCAAGATACTTGGCGCCAGCAACGGCTATATTGTGCGCATGCTGCTCGTCGAATTCACCCGATGGGTGCTCATTGCAGCCCTCATAGCCTGGCCTTTGGCCTGGTGGATGATGAACCGGTGGCTGCAGGGATTTGCCTATCATGTGGACTTAAGTGTGGCAGAATTTATGCTGGCCACCCTCCTTACCTGGGTGGTGGCATTTTTCAGTGTAGTGGTTCAGGCTTTCAGGGCGTCGCAGCTCAATCCTGTGGAAGCACTTAAATACCAGTAAAATACATTTTAATTTATCGAAACTATGAAAAACACTTTGCTTGCCGTTATCATGCTGTTGCTGGCAGCAACAGGTTTTGCGCAATCCGACGATGCCGCCGTTATCCGGGCACTGATCCAGGAATCGTATGTGCAGGGCATACACAACAGAACCGAAACAGCCAACATCCAGAAGGGTTTTCACCCGGGGTTCGAGATGCTGAGCGTAAATAACAATTTGCTGGTTAAGTTTCCGATCTATTCCTGGCTCGAGAATATCCGCAAGGCTATGGAAGCCGGTCAGAAGCCCACGGCTGTTACCACGGCCGAGATTCCTCTGGTGGATGTGGCGGGCAATGCTGCCGTGGCACGGGTGGAATTGTTCCGCGACGGAAAGCATATTTTCACCGATTACATGACGCTGTACAGGTTCGATGAAGGCTGGAAAATCGTGTCCAAGATTTTTTACCGCATACCCGATTGAGCCGCAAAACCTTCCATAGAGCCGAAAAGCTTAATTTTGCAGGCAATTAGCCTGCATTTTTCATTTTATCTTTTGTACATGAACACATCCGATAACGAGTTACCCCGCACCGAAATATCCAGTCTTGGCGAGTTTGGTCTGATCGACCGGCTCACGGCCGCTATGCCGGTTTTCAATGCCTCCACCCTCAAAGCTGTGGGCGACGATGCTGCGGTGCTGGGTTTTGGTACGCAACGCATTCTGCTCTCTGTAGATCTGCTTGTGGAAGGTGTGCATTTCGATCTCACCTATACTCCCCTCAAACACCTTGGATATAAGGCAGTTGCAGTCAATATCTCGGATATTGCCGCCATGAATGGCCGTGCCACCCAGATTGTGGTCGGACTGGCGGTTTCGAACCGTTTTTCGGTCGAGGCGCTCGATGAGCTCTATGCCGGCATGCGACTGGCTTGCGAGCGCTATAAGGTGGACCTGGTTGGCGGCGATACCACCTCGAGTACTTCCGGACTTATGATTTCCATCACAGTGATCGGAGAGGCAGAGGAAGATCAGATTACCTACCGGTCTGGCGCATCGCAGGGCGATCTGCTTTGTGTGAGTGGCGACCTGGGTGCGGCTTACATGGGTTTGCTGCTCCTGGAGCGCGAAAAAGCCGAATTCCGGGCCAACCCCAACATGCAACCCGACCTCGAAGGGCACGACTATGTGCTGCAACGCCAGCTCAAGCCCGAACCACGCACCGACATAGTGGACGCCCTGCGCAAAGCTGGCATCAAACCCACCGCCATGATCGACATCTCGGACGGGCTGGCCTCGGAAGTGCTTCACCTGTGCAAAGCTTCTGCAGTAGGTTGCCATGTGTACGAAAACAAACTTCCGCTCGACCCCGCCATGCTGAGTTTGTGTCAGGATTTCCGCATGGTGCCGGCCGTGGCGGCACTCAACGGGGGCGAAGACTACGAGCTGCTTTTCACCATCCGGCAGGCCGATTATCCGAAGATTCTCGAAGTGAAGGATGTGACCATCATTGGCCACATGACGGCCGAGGTGGGGCAGGCCAGCCTGATCACCACCGATCAGCAGGTGATTCCGATTACTGCACAGGGTTGGGATGCCTTGAGAAAGCGCTAAGCAAGCCATGCAGGAGCAGCAAGCTGACATACCCGGCAATTTGCAGGCGCTGGTGGCTTCGCTTCCGCACCAACCCGGTGTGTATCAGTATATTGATGAAAGCGGGAAGGTGATTTATGTGGGTAAGGCAAAAGACCTGCGCAAAAGGGTGTCGAGCTATTTCACTAAGGTGCAGACGGGCAAGCTGCGCGTGCTGGTGCGGCGCATCCGCGACATCAGGTTTATCGTTGTTGAAACCGAGGCCGATGCCCTGCTGCTCGAAAACAACCTGATCAAAACGCTGCAGCCGCGCTACAATGTGCTCCTGCGCGACGACAAGACCTATCCCTGGATTTGTATTAAGAACGAACCATTTCCAAGGGTGTTTTCCACCCGAAACCCGGTGAAGGATGGATCGGAATATTTTGGTCCTTATGCTTCGGGGCGCACCAAAAATGCCCTGCTCGAGCTCATTCGCCAGCTTTATCCGATCCGGAGCTGCAGCCTCAACCTGTCGGAAAAAGCCATAGCCCGCGGGCAGTACAAGGTTTGTCTGGAATACCATATTGGCAATTGTCTGGGTCCGTGCGAGGGCAGACAAAGCGAAGCCGACTACAACGCCATGATTCGCGAAATCAGACAGATCATCCGCGGAAACCTCAGCCCGATCCTGCGCGACATGAAGGCACGCATGATGGCACATGCCGAAAGCATGGAATTTGAAAAAGCCCAGGCCATCAAAGAGAAGCTGCAGTTGCTTGAAAATTACCAGAGCCGCTCGGCCGTGGTGAGTCAGAACATCAGCAATGTGGATGTGTTTTCCATTCTGGACGAACCCGAAACGGCCTGGGTAAACTACCTGAGGGTGGTGGAGGGCGCGGTCGTGCATTCGCACACCATCGAATTGAAAAAGAAATTGGATGAAACGGCCGATGAATTGCTCAGCCTGGCCATTGCCGAGTTGCGCACGCGTTTCCATTCCGATGCTGCTGAACTTATCCTGCCATTTACCCCGGCATTTTTGCCGGAAGGCGTCAAGGTAACGGTGCCTCAGCGGGGCGAGAAAAGAGACCTGCTGGAGCTTTCGGAAAAAAATGCCCGGCACTACAAGCTCGAAATCGAACAGCAACGCAGCCTCGTGGATCCTGAGCGGCACCAGAAACGCATTTTGCAACAATTGCAAAAAGACCTCAGGATGAGCGTGTTGCCCGAAGTGATCGAATGTTTCGACAACTCCAATTTTCAGGGCGATTATGCCGTAGCAGCCATGGTGCAGTTTGTCAATGCCCGGCCAAACAAGGCCGAATACCGGCACTTTAACATCAAAACCGTGGAAGGCCCCGACGACTTTGCCTCCATGCGCGAGATTATAACCCGGCGTTACAGCCGCCTGCTCAATGAGGAAAAGCCTCTTCCTCAGCTTATTGTGATCGATGGGGGGAAAGGACAACTGTCGGCTGCAGTTGAAGCCCTCGACAAACTCAATCTGCGCGGGCAGATCACCATCATCGGAATTGCTAAACGGCTGGAGGAGATCTTTTTCCCCGGCGACCAGGTGCCCATTTACATCGACAAACGCTCCGAGTCGCTTAAGCTTATTCAGCAATTGCGCGACGAAGCCCACCGTTTTGGCATCACCCATCACCGCAAAAAATTCCAGAAAGGCTTCCTGCAGTCGGAACTCAGCCAGATTAAAGGCATAGGCGAGCAAACGGCACACAAACTACTCAGCCATTTCAAGTCGGTGAAAAACCTCAGCATGGCCGCGAAGGACGAAATAGCCGCCGTTGTTGGCAAGGCAAGGGCAGAGATTGTTTATTCCTATTTCCGCAGCAAAGCCGGGTGAGACCTTTCCGTTATTTTGCTTTGCGATGCATGCCCTGTGGAAAAGCCGGGTAAGAATCACTTTTTTAAGCCATGTAAGAAACTATCTTTGTGATGGCTTCCCCAGCGGGATGGCTATGAGTGTGTATTCATGAATTCCTCAATAGTGGTGCCATGAAGATAAAAACTACCCTTTTGTGGACACATCTTTCAGCAATTCCATTGATGCTGCTGCTTTTCCTGCCTCAGTTTCTAACGGGGCAGGTGCAGCTGTTCGAGCCGGTGAACCTGTCGAATGAGTATGGCCCATCGCGCGAGCAGCAGCTGGCCAGGGATGGCAACAGCCTGTATCTGGTGTGGAACAACTGGGGAGATATCCGTTTTCGAAAAAGCGACAACGGCGGGCTCAACTGGTCGGGCAAGCTCACACTTTACACCGGTACAGATTACGGCGCCAGCTATCCGGTGGTGGCGGCCAGCCAGGGCAAGGTATATGTGGCCTATTACCGCAACACATCCGGCAACAGCCAGATTTTTCTTGTGCGCAGCACCAACAATGGTCAGAGCTTTGGCAATGAGATCCAGGTGACCAATGCCATCCGCGGCGCCATTGTGCCACAGATAGCGGCAAGTGGCGACACAGTGGTGATTGCCTACGAAGACCGCGATATCAATTACAAGTATCAGATCTTTCTCATCCGCTCGGTAAACGGCGGAATTACCTGGTCGGCGCCCATACAGATTACCAGTACCAGTACTGCAGCACGTTGGGTGGCTTTGGCCATGCGCGGCCAGGAGATCTACCTGTTTTACAACGAACAAACCGGCCTCAATTACGACGACCTCGACCTGATGTTTACCAAAAGCACCGATTTCGGCCAAACTTTCAGCCCCGCAGCAAACCTCTCGCAAAACAAGGCCTACAATGCACGCATCAAGGCCAGGGTAATTGACCAGTCGCTGTATGTGGCCGTGCAGGCCAAGGGCGATCCCCTGCAATCGGACATCTTCCTTTATCGCTCGCACAACCTGGGTCAATCCTGGGAAACGCCTCTCAACCTGAGCCAGAACACCGGCAATTCGAGCCGGCCTGAACTATGGCTCGAACGAAACAGCCCCGGAAACCACCGCATCTATGTGGTTTGGTCGGATAAGACTTATTCGCAAAACGAGCGGGCTTTTCTGCGTTTCTCGAACGACCATGGCGCCAGCTGGTCGGAACTGATACAGTTTTCTCAGGACACCGAAGACGCTGCCTGGCCGGGAGTTGTCGCATTCAACGACGGACAAAAGGACAAGCTTTACCTGGTGTGGAATCGTCCCAACGACGGCACTTTTGTGTTTGAGGTCTGGGGGCGCCGGGCCGAAAATACACTCTCACAGATCGTTACCTTGAGTGGAACTGTCAAAGACCCTCAGGAAAATCCCATTGCCGGAGCCACGGTTTCCCTAAGTGGTTTTCTTAACTTTACCCAGCCTGATGGCAGCTATGCTGCCCAGGTGCCTGCCGGAACCTATAACCTGCAGGTGATGGCCCCTGGTTATCAGACCTATGGCAATCCAAACTTTGTTTTGAATCAGAACGCAATCCTTCATATTACCCTTCAGCCACTCAGTCCGGGAAATTATCCCCCGCATCTGCTCACAGCCAGCCTACACAATCTGAATCAGGCCGTGCTGGAGTGGGAAGCGCCGATCGGATTCAACTCGAGGGAGCTCAGCTACGATGATGGCGAACCCAACGGCTATTACTGGCCGGGCCAGGTCACCGGCAACGAATGGATGGCTGTGGCGTTTCAGCAAAGCCAAAACCTTGTGCTGCGTCAGCTGAAAGCCTACCTCATCAACAACGGTCAAAGCCAGCCGGTCTTGTTCTGGGTATTGGGCGACAACAACGGACTGCCCGATGCGGGAACGGTGCTGGGTGGACCCTACCTTATTCAGCTCAACGAAGATGGCTGGCAACGCATCCCGGTAAACATCCCGGTGCCTGCCGGAGCACGTTTCTACATTGCCTGCCAGTGGAACAACGGCAACACTTATCGGCTGGCCGGCGACCTCAACCAGCCCGATGGTTTTTCGTATGTAAAAAATAGTCCTGCTTCGCCCTGGAGCAGCATCCCCAATGCCGACCTGATGATCCGTGCTGGTGTGGCCGATGGGGACAAAAGCAGCAACCTGGTCATTGAACCTATTGGATATCAGGTATATCTGAATGGTCTGGCCCAGGGTGCGCCTGTTTCGCAACTTACTTACCAGTTCGACGAATTGCCTGTGGGCCAGACGCATCAGATTGGGGTGAGCGCTGTTTATCCCACAGGCGAATCGCCACAGGCAAGCCTGGCGCTGGAGGTGCCTGCACCTTTGCTTTTTCCGCCGCTTAACCTTACAGCCGACCTGTATGGGAGCCAGGCCATCAGGCTTAGCTGGGAGGCTCCAGCCAGCCAGGGCGAGTGGCTCAGCTGGGGAAGTGAACAAAATTTCAGTGCGGTGGGTGGCCCCTCGGTGCCGGTATTTGATGCAGCCATCCGGTTTACACCCTCCGACCTGCAAACCTACCATGGCATGTACCTGACCAGGATAGCTGCTTACCTTGCTGCCCAGGATTGCCAGATCTTCCTCAGGGTGTGGCAGGGAGGCAACCAGTATTACGCCGGAACTTTGCTCAGGGAACAGGCAGTGAGCGGCTGGATCAGCAACAGCTGGAACGAGTTTGAACTGGTAAATCCGGTGCAGATTGATGCCAGCCAGGAACTCTGGATCGGCTACAGGGTTATCAATACCTCCGGCGGCTACCCGGCTGGTGTGGACAACGGGCCGGCTGTGGCCTACAAAGGCGATATGCTGCTTTATGGGGCTAACTGGGTGAGCATGAGCGACTATTTTGGCTGGAACATCAACTGGAACCTCAAAGGTATGCTGGTAAGCACATCCAGTCCTTCGACCAAATTTGCCGTGCTCGAAACCAACAGTCCCGGGCAGGCTTATGGATTACCGGAAATTCGTCCGAACAGCGGTCCGCAACGCATCCCGGCTTTCAGCCAGTACCGCGTTTACCGCGATGCCCAGCTCATTGCCGCGGTCGATGCCGGCCAAACCATCTACGACGACGACATTTTGTCGGGAGGCGGCCTGTATTATGTGACCTCGGCCTGGGGCGAGTTTGAGTCGCAACCCTCCAACCAGGTGTTGTTTATTATCAGCGATTTATTTCAATTAGAAGCAGATGGAGCTTTTGAGCTTTTCCCGAATCCCGGAAGATTCGACCAGATCCAGTGGCGAATCACGGATCAGGACATGCGCTCCAGCCTGATGCTACTGGATGCAGGTGGCAGGCTGATTGCTGTGAAGTCGCCTCCGGCCAGTTCTGGTCGCCTGACTGACCTGTTCGACCTCAGAAATCCGGGCGTCTATCTGCTTCGGGTTTCCGTGGGCGGGAAGCAATGGCTGAAGCGGCTGGTGGTTTTGCCCTAAGCCTGATCCCTGACCTTATCCGGCGCAAGCAGTTTGTCGTAGAGATATAATCCTGCAATGGTTAGCACACCTATCAGGCTGAAAACCAGCCATAATTGGGCGGGCTGGTTGCGTTGCTCCACAAAATAAACATACAGATAGGCGCCCAAAATGCCTCCCACTCCGCTGCCAATCACACCATACAGGAAGGAGTAGCCCAGATAAAGCGCCTTCTTGTCGGGTGGCGCAATCAGACCCACATACGAAATAAACTTGGGGTGGGCGGTCATCTCGCCTAGGGAGAACAGGATCAACCCCGCTACAAACACCCACGCATGCATGCTCACGGCCAGCAATGCCATTCCGGCCGTGCCCAGTGCAATGCCGAAAATCATGGTGGGCAGGGCACGTGTGTTTTTTACGATGGACGAAACAACCAGCTGAAGGGCAATGATGGTTCCGGCATTAACAACTGTAACATGCTCGGCATCGAATTGCCAATGGATATCCAGGCCTATTGCTGCAAGTAGTCCGTTCACGGCATCGTTCACTGGCTGCATGTCCACCTTTTCGGTGAGGTACCACAGCACAGTATCGAACATCTGGAAGTACAGAATCCAGAACATGGAATAGATGACGATCATGGTGACAAAGCGGTAATCCTTGATTACCAGCACAATACCCTGCAACACTTCGGCCAGGCTGCGGGTGTTTTCAGGTCGCGGGGGTTCTTTGAATGCAAAAAGGTTGAGCAGCAGCAGCCAGCCTGTGCCCACTGCAGCCATGACGAAAATCCAGCTCCAGCCGATGCCTTTCAGGTAAGGCACCAGGATAAGCGGAAAGATAAAGGCGCCCAGATTGATCGACCAGTAAAATATACCAAAGCCGAGGCTGCTGTTGTGTTCGTCGGTTTCGCGGGCAATGGTGCCCGAAATGATGGGTTTGAAAATACCTGCCCCTACAGCCATCAGCAAAAGACTGGCAAATACAGCGGTATAGCTTGTCAGCTGGCTGGTGAGCAGGTATCCTGCACTCATCAGTGCAAAAGCCAGCATGAGCAGCCTGCGGTAGCCAAAACGATCGGCCAAAGCACCGGCCAGTATGGGAAGCAGATAAAGCAGGGGAGTGATGGTACTCTTGATCACTCCTACACTCTCCTTGCTGAAACCCAGGCCTCCGTCGCCTGGACCCATCACCAGGTAAACCGAAAGCACCGACATCACACCGTAATAGGAGCCCCGCTCGAAAAACTCCATCAGGATGGCTATCCAGTAATTCTTTGTAAAAGAACCAAATCCGGATTTCTTTCCGCTTTTTTCTTTCATGCTTCTGCGTTTGAAAATTGTGGCCGCAAGAAACGAAAAAATCTTTGTCAGGCCGGTATGTTCATTTATGGAGGAGTGAAAAGGCGATCTGATTTGCCGGTATATTGGCTGGCAACGGGGGAGGGGAGTTTAGAGGCCAAAATCATTTTTCAGCGCTTCGATGCCTTGTTGAAGCCTTTGTACGAGTTTTTGAATGCGTTGCGCTGCATCGGGTGGCAGTGCTTTGCCTGCCTGCTCCAGCAAGTGAATGGTTTCGAGCTGGTCGTCGAAACCAAAAATCTGGAGCGAGGTTTTTATTTTGTGCGATTCTTTGGCCAGGTTCTGATAGTCTGCCTTCTCAAAATGGGTTTGTATAAGTGTCAGGCTTTGGTTCACCGCAACGATAAACAGGGATATCATGTCTTTAACAACCTTCGGATCGGTGCCCACGTATTCGAAAAGGCGCGTCAGGTCGTAAATGTTGTTCCCGTTTTCGCCCTGGCTTTCCATCAGAGTTTGTTTTCTTTAAGCAGACGGTATATGGTGCTTTTCCCAATATCGAGCTTCTGGGCCACCAGCATCACATTGTTGTTGTATTTGTCGAGGTAGTAGCGGATGATCTTGCGGTTGTATTCGTCGAGTGTGCTTTCTTCGAACAGGAAATTGGTCGATATATTGGTGGCGTTGAACGAGATGTGATGTGCTTCAATTTTATTGCTGTCGGTGAGCACCGCGGCCAGCTCGACCACAGCTTTAAGTTCGCGCACATTGCCCGGAAAAGGGTATTCCATGAGTTTGCGCTGGGCGCTTTCGGTCAGGGTGATTTTGCCCAGCTTGTTCTCGCGGCAGAACTCGTCCACAAAATGCTTGGCCAGCAGGATGACATCGTTGCCACGGTAACGCAATGGCGGCAGCTCGATGGGAAGTCCCAGCAGCCTGTAGTAGAGGTCTTCGCGGAATCTGCCTTTCTGAACCTCTTCGGCAAGGTTGCGGTTCGATGCCACGATGAGGCGAACGTCGATCTTGATGGTCTCATTGCCCCCTATTCGGGTGAGTTCGCGTTCCTGCAGCACCCTGAGCAGTTTGGTCTGCATGTGCAGGTCCATATCGGCTATTTCATCCAGAAAAAGCGTGCCACCCTGGGCCTGTTCGAACTTGCCGATCTTGCGGGTTACGGCTCCGGTAAAAGCACCGCGTTCGTGTCCGAAAAGTTCGCTTTCGATCAGTTCGCCCGGTATGGCCGAAACATTGATGGCAATGAAAGGCTTCTTGCTGCGTGGTGAGTTATAGTGTATCGCCTTGGCAACCAACTCCTTGCCAGTACCTGTTTCGCCTGTTATCGAAACAGTGATATTGGTTTTGATGGCCTTTTCGATCAGGCCGAACACCGGACTCAGGGCTGCGCTGTTGCCTTTGATGACATTCCGGAACTCGTACTTCTTGCCGATTTCTTCCTTCAGGTAGGTGATCTCGCTTTTCAGTTCCAGCGTTTCGCGCACCTTGTTGATGATGTTCCACAATCGTTCTTTCACATCATCGTCTTTCTCCAGATAATCATAGGCGCCTTCACGCAGCAACTGCACGGCAGTCGAAACGTCGCGTTGTCCTGAAACAATCACCACAGGCAGCTCAGGATATTCCCGCTTAATGCTCCGCATCACGTCCAGGCCCGACATGTCGGGCAGGTTGTAGTCGAGCGAAATAAGGTTGGGCATGTGGTAAAGGTTCTTGAGGCACTCGCTTCCGCTGCGGAACAAATGCACTTCATTGTCGGGATTGTGCGACAAATGATGCCTGAGCATTTCGCCGAACAATAGGTCGTCTTCGACTAAGAATATCTTAAATGGCTCCATGCTTCACAACTCGGTTGATTGGTCTGGCAAAAAGAATAGGTTTTCTCAAAATGAGAAATTTTCACAAAAGTAAACCCTGTTTCTCCTGAACGCAAATTTTTTTAATGTTTTTTTTCATCTTTTCGTTGATGCACAGGTGGATATGATCAACCGGCACTTTCAGGGAAATAAGACATGGTGAGGATACATTGGCCATGCACCATATTCCGGAAATTGCCAATTTTGCCTGACCGGAAAAATGGAGCCGGGAGAAGTGGGATGAAAAACAAGATATGGGCGCCGGTATGGCGGCACTTTCCTGCCGTGATTTGGTTGCTGCTGGCCGTTAGCTTTGCGATGAGGGCATTTCTGGCATGGTGGCTCGAGTTGGGCAACGATGAGGTTTACTATTGGACTTATGCCCTGTATCCCGACCTCAGCCATTTCGACCATCCGCCCATGGTCGGCCTGATGATCCAGCTTTTTAGTGCGAATCTACTTTACGACAATGAGCTGTTTATCAGGCTATCGTCGGTTGTACTGATGTCGGTCAACACCCTGACCGTCTTTTCTATTGGTCGTTTGTTGCGCGGTGAGCGGGCCGGCCTCATCGCAGCAATGCTTTACAACACCTCGGTGTATGCTTTTGTGATTACCGGAATTTTCATTCTGCCCGATACGCCGCAGAACTTTTTCTGGCTGCTTTCGCTCTTGTTTTTGCTCAGGTTGTCGTCTTGCTCGCCTGAGCAGAAGTCTTTTGCCCGGCTGTGGCTGGCTTTCGGCCTGATGGCCGGCCTGGGCATGCTTTCCAAATACACCTCGGTCTTCCTGTGGTCAGGGGCAGCGTTTTTTGTCCTGCTCCACCGGCCGGCCTGGCTCAGGACGCCTTGGCCATGGCTGGCAGCGGCGCTTAGTTTTTTAGTGTTCCTGCCGGTTGTGGTCTGGAACTGGCAGAACGATTTCATCAGCCTGAGTTTTCATGGTGGCCGCGTTAGCCCGCAGGCTGGCCTGAAGCCTCAATTTTTTGCACGCGAACTGGCCGGACAGTGGCTTTACAACAACCCGGTTACTGTGGGTATCATCTGGGCAGCAATACTGGCCTGGCTGAGAAAGGTTTCATTTGCCGCATCCGAAAAAATACGGCTCATTGCGTTGGTGGCTTTGCCGCCTGTTGTATTGTTTCTGGCAATCAGTCTGTTCCGGGCCACCTTGCCGCATTGGACTGGGCCTGCCTATGTGAGCCTCATTCCGCTTGCCGCAGCATGGCTCGACAGCAAATCAGCCAAACCTCAGTTCCCCGGCATTGTATTTGTGGCAACGGCTTTGTTGTTGCTTGTGGTGTGGCTTGGGGCTTTTCATGTGAGGTATGGTTTGTTTTCGCCCACCAGGACGCAGGAGGCCTATCATCGTCTGGGAAAAGACGACCCGGGTTTGGATATGTACGGTTATCGTCAGCTTTTACCCGAATTTTCAAGAATACGTGTCGAACAGCTCGAATCGGGCAGTATGGCTAATGAAGCCGGACTGGTGGGCGAAAACTGGTTTCCGCTGGCCAATTACGATTATTACATTGCCAGGCCGCTGGGTTTGCAGGCATTCGGAATAGGTGAACCTCATCGTTTGCATAAATATATGTGGATCAACAGGTTGCGAGGTGGGCTCCGGCAGGGAGCCGACTATTGGTACCTCACCAACAGCCGCGATTACAAGCATCCGGCCGAAATCTACGGCCCGATGTTTTCCGAAATCATTGCCGTGGATACGGTGACCATCATGCGAAACGGCAAGCCTGCAAAGCGGCATTTCGTTTTCATACTGAAAGATCTCAGGCAACTGCCACCAGATCCGCTGGAAAAATAAAAAACCCGGTGATAAGCCGGGTTTGAAAATTTATTCAGGGAAATGTCAACCGCACTTCGAATATCCGCACGACTTGCAGGTGAGGCATCCATCCTGATAGACCAGGCTGTCGGTGTCGTTACACTCGGGGCATAGTTTGCCTTCGGCCCGGGTTCCGTCGGGGATGTAGCGCTTGAGCGCCCTGACTACGCCGTTTTTCCAGGTGTTGATGTTGTCGGTATCGAGGGTAAGGTTTTCGACCAGTTCAATCACATAAGGCAGCGGCATGCCGTGGCGCAGGATTCCTGAAATCAGTTTGGCGTAGTTCCAGAATTCTTTGTTGAACGAGCGCGACAATCCTTCGATGGTTACTTTGTAGCCCTGCTTGTCTTCGAACTGGAAGTCGTAGCGTGCTTTTTCGCCTTTGTTTTTTTCGCGGATCACCCAGCCGGTTTCCACCCATGGTGGCAGGTAGAAGTCGTCGGCCTTACCGGTGAATATTTCGTAGGGTCGTCCGTTGAGTTTACCTACCACGGCAATCCATTTTTCGTAATTGTTCTGGAAGCGTACCACGTCGGCTTCGAGACGTTTGGGCCGCGGCGGGGCGTTGGTTTCCCTGAATTCGGTTTCGTCTTCTTTTTTCTTTTTCTTGTCGTCGTTGCTGATCAGCACGCCCGAGCGCGAGCCGTCGCGGTAAATGGTCATGCCTTTGCAGCCACTTTCCCAGGCCGTCTGATAGATCTTGCTCACCAGTTCTTCGGTCACATCGCTGGGCACGTTCACGGTAACGCTGATGGAATGGTCAACCCATTTCTGGATGTCGCCCTGCATTTTCACTTTACTCACCCAGTCGATGTCGTTTGAAGTGGCTTTGTAATAAGGCGACTTGGCGATGATGGCCTTGAGCTTGTCATCGGGGTACGATTTTACTGCGTTTACGTCGTATCCGTTCACTTCGAGCCAGGTTTCGAAACGCGGGTGGAACACATTGTATTCTTCCCAGGAGTCGCCCACTTCGTCCACAAAGCTCACTGTGACGTTGCGGTCGTTGGGGTTCACCTTGCGCCTGCGTTTGTAGCTCACCATAAACACGGGTTCGATGCCGGAGGTGGTTTGGGTGAGGATGCTCACGCTGCCTGTCGGGGCGATGGTGAGCATCGAGATGTTGCGGCGGCCCACCCGGGTCATCTTTTCGTACAATTTGGGTGCACTTTCGGCAATCCTGCGTATGAAAGGGTTGTCTTTTTCGCGTTGGGCATCATAAATTTCAAATGCGCCGCGCTCTTCGGCCATGTCAACCGATGAGCGATACACTTCGAGTGCCAGCAGCTTGTGCACTTCGGTGCTGAAGCTGATGGCTTCGGGCGAACCGTAGCGCAGTCCAAGCGCGGCCAGCATATCGCCTTCGGCGGTTATGCCGATGCCTGTGCGGCGTCCCTGAAGCGCTTTCTTCCGGATGTTTTCCCACAATCTCAGCTCCACGCCTTTCACCTCGAGCGACTCGGGGTCATCAAGAATTTTTTGGATGATGGCATCAACTTTCTCAACTTCCAGATCCACAATGTCGTCCATGATGCGCTGGGCAATGCGGGCGTGTTTGGCAAAGAGCTCGGCATTGAAAGAAGCTTCGGGTGTAAAAGGCTTTTCTACATAACTGTAGAGATTGATGGCAAGCAGGCGGCAGCTGTCGTAGGCACAAAGCGGGATTTCGCCGCAGGGGTTGGTGCTCAGGGTGCGGAATCCGAGATCGGCATAGCAATCGGGTATGCTCTCGCGGATCACGGTATCCCAGAACAGAATGCCAGGCTCGGCCGATGCCCAGGCGTTGTGGATGATTTTGTTCCAAAGTTTGCGTGCATCAATGTCCTGCACAAACATAGGATTGTCCGAATCGATGGGATACTGCTGCCTGAATGGCTTGTTTTCGACCACAGCCCACATGAATTCGTCGGTGATGCGCACCGACACATTGGCGCCGGTAACTTTGCCTGCTTCCATCTTGGCATCAATAAACCGCTCAGCGTCGGGGTGTTTTACACTTATGGTAAGCATGAGGGCGCCCCGGCGGCCATCCTGAGCCACTTCGCGCGTGCTGTTGCTGTAGCGTTCCATGAAAGGTACCACACCGGTTGAGGTAAGTGCACTGTTTTTCACAGGACTTCCGGTAGGCCTGATGTGCGAAAGGTCGTGGCCTACACCTCCGCGGCGCTTCATCAGCTGAACCTGCTCCTGGTCAATCTTCATGATTCCTCCGTAGGAATCGGATGGCCCGTCGTTGCCGATAACGAAACAGTTGGACAGGGACGACACCTGAAAGTCGTTGCCAATGCCGGCCATCGGACTTCCCTGAGGCACGATGTAGCGGAAATCTTTGAGCACTTCAAAGATTTCATCCTCCGACATGGGATTGGAATATTTCTTTTCGATACGGTGAATTTCGGCAGCCAGGCGCCTGTGCATATCGTCCGGTGTAAGCTCGTACAGATTGCCCAGGCTGTCCTTGAGGGCATATTTGTTCATCCATACGTTGGCAGCCAGCACATCACCTTTGAAATATTCTGTGGCGGCACGAAGCACTTCTTCATGGGTATAAGTCTTTTTGGGCTTTGGTTTGGGAGCCGGCGCTTCGGCAACCGGGGATCCCGCCAAAGTGGATGCCTCCACGGTCTCTTTCACTTCCCTGAGTTCAGTTCTCATACGCAGTTCCTTTAGTTTTTCGTAGAAAGGTTGATCTTTTTGTGATTGTTCTTTTTGCTGAATATCAGAAGTTTCCAAATCCGAAAAGAGGTTTCGTTCCATGGCCAGGGTAGGTTTGCTTTTTGAATACGCTGTAATTCAGCAGGTTTTTTAATTATTACTTGTCAGTTGATTTTGCCCGAAAGGAAGCGCAATATATATCAGTTTTGCCGCAGGCTGCCCGACAAAATTTTAACAGGATTTTGTTGATAACTTCGCTTATTCAGGCCAAATGAGCGCTTCAGGCTATCCCAGAACGCATGTTAATTTTTTCAAAGCATGTTTGGCATGGGGTGCGACGGAGGAAGCTCAGTCGAACAACATCCGGATTGCAACGGCTAATAAGCTGATAGCGAATATTTTACGAAGCATATCTCCGGAGATGTTGAGGGCCAGCTTCGAACCAAACCATCCGCCGATGAAAAAGGCAATAGCGATCAGGGCGGCATACCGGATGTTGAGTGCGCCTGCTTTGTAATAGTTGATTGCAGCCATCAGGCCGATGGGAGGTAGCATGATGGCCAGGGAGGTGCCCTGGGCGGTATGTTGGTCGAGGTGAAGGAGATAGATGAGCGCCGGGATGATGATCAAACCACCGCCCAGGCCGATCATGCCGCTGAAAACTCCGGCAAACAGGCCAATGGCTATCAATAAAAGCGCTGTACTCAGGGTCATGCTTCGAAATGGTTAGAAATCAAGGTTAAACGACAGGTAGAACAGGGGCTTACCCAGTTTTCGGTCTTCCACACCCCAGGCCACATCGCCGCGCACGAAATAGCCCAGCAAGGTGGTACGGGCACCAAATCCGAATCCGCCCACCAGGGGTTCTTTCTGAATCTGAACCGAAATGTTAAGCGGGCCACTCGTTACATAGCTGGTATATAGCGAGTTGGAGGGATCGTACGGGTTTAGTCCTGCCCAGGCCAGGCCAAGATCGCCAAAGGCCACGAGCTGGAAGTTGCGCACAAAGTCGGAGCTGATCGGATTGTTGAGCAGGTAGCTGAACACCGGCAGGCGCAGCTCGGTATTGGCCAGCAAAAAGTTGTTGCCGTTCCGGATGTTCTGGTTAAACCCGCGCATATTGGTGGCCAGTGTCTGATAGCGGTAGTTTTGTTTGCGGTCGATGGGGGTGGACTGGTCGAAGCGGGGAATGAGCCATCCGTCCACACCGCCCATGTAATAAATGAGCTTGTCCTGTCCGAAAGAAGTGCTTCCGGCCAGGCGTCCTGCCCAGATGAAATTGCGGTGAATGCGCTCGTAATGGCGGTAGTCGAATCCCAGGACGCTGAAGTTGCGCTGCTCGGGCAGCACCATCTGGTAATATTCCCCAAATATTTTCCATCGCCGGCCGGTGAACAGGTTCATGCCCAGCTGTCGGGTATTGTCGAAAGTGAGCTCGGCCCTGATTCCTGCCCAATGGTCAAACTGGTTCTTTTTGCTCAGCGAGGTTTGATCGGTGGCCAGCCATACCGTCATGTCGTTGCGGTAGAATGCGCTTCCACGGAAGGAGAGGATTTCGCTGAACGGCCAGGTAAGCGAATAGACACCCTGATGGATATGGGTGCGGGTAAACTGGTCAGCCTCCTCATCAAAGTTTTCGAGGGTATTGCGATGCAGTACGATTGTGCGGTCGAGCCTGTGCTTCAGGTTGTTGAATATGAAAACATATTCGTTGTTGATCAGGCTCGAATTCAGGCGCACCCCTCCGCTGATGCGATAATCTTCGAGCAGGTCGGTGAGGTTGATGCCGGTGAGCACATTGAATCCGGGGTTGAGAAATATGGGGCTGCCCCCGCCGGTAAAAGGTTGGTAGCTGCGGTTGATGTAGGAAAAGTCGATCTGTGTGGTGAGGGCATCGTAGAAATATTCCACCAGATAAATACGTCGCTTGGGCTGCCTGAACTGGTCGGTACGTTGTTCTTCGGTGCCCTGGTTGAGCAATGCCAGTCGCTGGCTGCCCGAAATGCCAAAAGCGCCCTGACGTGCAGGTGAGGGGCTTTCCAGGGTGTCGGAGGGCATTTCGGCCGGTCGGAACACGCTTCTGAAATGTTTGCGGCTTTTTTGTTGTTGTCCGGTTTGCATGGTTTCGCGCTCCTGCTGCTCTACGATTGTTTGCATAAAAACGGAGCGGCTTAGTGCCTCGGCACCCGGATCGAGTTCTTCGGGCCTGAGCCTGAATATCTTATCATACCTGCCGTCGCGTGCAACGGCCATATATTCGCCCACAAGAGCCGATCCGGTGAAGTAGGAAAGGTTGGCGGTGAAGTTGGTCAGCTGCTGTGTTTCCAGAAAGTAGCGGTAGTGCACGGTGGTATCCACATAAGCAATGGCGCTGTCGAATCGGCCGGTGAATATGTTGCTGAAGCCAGTTTCGTTGCTCAGGAAATAAATCAGTCCCGGCCCGGCAAGGGTGGTCTGGGTTTCGTTGGCCAGAGGAGTATCGGTGAGCCGGATGAGTTGGTTCGAACGCCTTCTGACATCGTAGGCAAACAAATCGAAAGTGGCTGGTCTTAAGGTGTTTTCGGGCTCACGTTCTGATCGCAGCAGGGGTTCCGGACGGTTCGAACTGAAGACAATCCGCTGGTCGCGTTCAGTGAAAACAGGAAATAGGTCGGTGTAGAAATCGTCGGTGATCTGTGTCCATGAATTCGATGCCAGGTCGAAGATGTAAATGTCCGGCTTGCCCTGGCGCACGGCCGACATGGCCAACCGCCGGCCATCGCCCGAGTAGCTGATGTGTGTTACTTTTTGAAAATCATACAGGTTGCGTTTGTCCAGGCTGCGGTCTTCCAGATTGTACAGGTAAAGGTGGATCCGCCCTTTTTCCTCGAGCACAAATGCCAGAATGTTACCCGAAGGGTGCCAGGCAGTCAGCGGAAAAGAATCGTCGATTTTCTCATCGGTGCTGTATCCGCTGCGAAACATCACACGACGTTTTCCTGTGCGCAGGTCCTGGAGGTACATGCGAATGCGGCCCTCGTCGCTGCTCACGTAACTCAGATAATTGCCGTCGGGACTAAAGCTTGGCCGGATAAACCTGCGGTAGGTACGGTATTTCAGTGGCAGTGGCTGACCAGGCAGGCGTATGTTGTGACCTTTGTACGATTGTTCGTAAAAACTGAACCAGTCTTTTGCCAACTGCTTGAATTTTACCCCGGTTACTGCCTGAAAGCCACTCTGGATGTTTCGGCCGGACTGGGTAAGATGCACCACGTCGGGTATGGCCGATGCGCCATAGGTCTTTTCGATGAAGCGCCAGAACGAATGACCGGCAACAAGGGCATCCTGACCTTCGATGCGATTGAGCTTCCGAAAACGACCCGACGTAATTCCCTGAAACATAATGCCGTCAAGCTCTGTGTTCCAGTCTTCCGAAAGGTACGACAGCAAGCCCTTCATGTACCATTGAGGCAACCTGAGCAAGGTGGCATTGCGGATTTGTGAACCCAGGCTGCCGCCAAACATCAGCTGATTGATCAGAATGTCTGCGATGCCGGCACGGATCTGGCGCTCGAAATTGACATAATTTCCATCGAAATACACAATCACCTTGCTACCCACAATATGGGTGATGCCACCTACATTATAAGTTTGCTGCGAGGCCAGGCCAATATTGCTTTGCTTGAGATCGCCCAGGTTGTTGAATATCACAAACTGGATTTTTTCGCTGAGTGTGGTTTGCAACCGCCGTTCCATCAGCGGAATCTGTTGGTCGGCATAACGTGCTGCGTAAAGGGCAAGCTCGCTGCCATTGAGGTAGAAATAGGTGTCGAACTTGTCGAACTGATAGAACGACCAGATCGTTTCGCCCCACTGGATGCGGTTTTTCCCGAAATCCATCTGCGAGCCGCTGTAGAACTGTGCAACCGCCGGCAATCCCTTGATCAAAAGCACAATAAGCAGCATCAACAGGCGAAACCTGTTGCAGGTGCAGCTGGCTGAGCGGGTTTCTCGAAGGGCAGAATGCATGCAGTGATAAACCTGAAATGGCGCCACTAAAGTAATACAAATCGGTCATTGCATCCGATGCACCGGCACTGCAACAGAGGGCACTTGCAGAGCAGCTGCAACAGTTTGGGCCAAAATGTGTTAATTTGCAAAATACCACATGCGAATACTTCCGCCCATGCAAATCAAGAAATTCGTTTTCAATCCTTTTCAGGTAAATACCTATGTGTTGTTCGACGAAACCGGCCAATGTGCCATCATCGATCCGGCCTGTGCATCGCCCGACGAACAGCGCGTGCTCAGCAGTTTTGTTCAACAACACAAGCTTCAGCCTGCACGCTTGTTGCTCACCCATACACACATCGATCATGTGCTCGGCGTAGCCTGGGCCATGAATACCTTTGGTTTGCAGGCAACTGCCCACCCCGACGGCAAGCTTTACCTACAAAATGCAGAGGATCAGGCACAAATGTTTGGTTTGATGCTCAGTGGAACTTTTGAACCCGCCATTATAATCGACGATGCCGACGAAGTGAGCTTTGGCCTGACCACCCTAAAAGTGCTACATACACCCGGCCATGCGCTGGGCAGTGTTTGTTATTATCACCAGCCCAGCGGCAGTCTGTTTGCAGGCGATGTGCTTTTTCATCAAAGCATTGGTCGCACCGATCTTCCGGGTGGGGATTACGATGTGCTGAAAAACAGCATATGGCGCAAGCTCTTTGTCCTGCCCGATGCCACTGTGGTTTATCCCGGACACGGCCCCGAGACCACCATTGGCACCGAAAAGGTGACCAATCCTTTTGTGGCCATTGGCGTCTAAGCCCCGGACATTTGTTTCAGGCGCTTTGCCGATGCCACAATATGACCGGCATCGAGGCTGTTCATGCATTCGAAATGCTTTTTGGGGCAGCTGTCGAAACCGATCTTGGAGCAGGGCCGGCAGGAAACTTTGGTGTTTTCCACAATAACCGACTTTGATTCGTCTCCGGGCATGTAAGGATACATGCCAAGGGCAGGCACGGTATTTCCCCAAACGGAAACCAATGGCTTGCGATAGGCTGCCGCAATGTGCATCAGTCCCGTATCGTTGCTGAGCACTACCGAGGCGCGCCCGACTACCCTGGCCGATTGCATCAGGCTGAGCCGGCCGCACGCATTCCAGACCGTTGCTTTTCCTGAAAGTTCTTCAATAAGCGAACCACGTTCCCTGTCGGCAGGGCCACCGAGCAAAACTACCGGCATATCAACTTTTTGCACAACTTCGGCAACTTTATTGGCCGGAAGAATTTTCGTATTGTGCTGGCCCCCGATCACCACTGCCAGAAAGTCCGTGTTTATCCACGAAGGGGCATCCTCAGGAATCCCGGCATCGCCGGCGAAAAAGTCGAGGCCGGCACCATCGTTCACCACACCCAAAGGCTTAACGGCCTCAAAATACCTGTCCACCACATGAACAGCAGGCATCAGGTTCCACTTGAACCTTACCAGCACGTACTTCTTTAAGTTCAGTTTCGGGAAGCCTTCGGAGCGCACACCTAATGCTGTCCTCACCCGCATCGAGCGCAGGTTGCAATGCAGGTCGGCTACAAAGTCGAACTGTTCTTCTTTCAGCTGGCGAATCACTTCCGTCAAATCCTTGTCCAACACATGCACCTTGTCCACATAAGGGTTGTGGGCGAAAAGCTCTGCATTCTGTTTTTTGGTGAGCACATGCAGGCTGCAATCGGGCAGTTGTTTTTTGATGCACCTCACCACAGGGCTGGTCAGCACAATATCGCCAATGGAGCTGAAGCGGATGAGCAGGATTTTCTTTGCCTGGTTCATGCAGCAAAAGTACAAACAAAGCGAGCCATCCAAAAAGCGTAATTTCGCGGCATGAAACTCATCGATACGCACGCCCATCTTTACCTTGAAGAGTTTGACGGCGACCGTCGCGAAGTGATGCAGCGGGCGCTGCAGGCCGGGGTTCAGCTTATGCTGCTTCCAAACATCGACCAGGCCAGCATCGGGCCTATGATGCAAATGTGCCGCCAATGGCCGGAAAACTGCAGGCCGATGATGGGCCTTCACCCCACGTATGTGAAAGACGATTACCGCAGGCAACTCGACCTCATCGGGCAGGTGTTGTTCGACAACACCAATCAATACATAGGTGTAGGCGAAATCGGCATTGACCTGTATTGGGACAAAACCCATGCTGCGGCACAGGAGGAAGCCTTTGAAGAGCAGCTTGGTTGGGCAGCCAGGCTGGGTTTTCCTGTGGCCATTCATACCCGCGAAGCCTTTGAGGTAATCCTGAAGATAGTTGAAAAATTGCAGGACGGCCGGCTCAAAGGCGTATTTCATTGTTTTACAGGCGGAGCAGAAGAAGCCCGTCGCATCCTTGACCTGGGATTTTATTTCGGTATTGGCGGTGTAGTCACCTACAAAAATTCGGACTTACCCCATGTGCTCAGTCAGATTCCCCCCGAAAGCATTGTGCTCGAAACCGATTCGCCCTACTTGCCTCCGGTGCCCCACCGTGGCAAGCGCAACGAAAGCGCCTTCATTGTGGAAGTGGTTAGCAAACTTTCGCAGGTGTATGCAACTGACGTGGAAGAAATGGCCCGTCTGACAACCCAAAATGCATCAAAACTTTTTAACCTCAACTTGCAATGACCGAAGAAACCAAAGCTTTGCTGGTAATCTACACCGGCGGTACCATCGGAATGGTCAAGGATCCTGCCACAGGAGCGCTTGTACCCTTCGACTTCAGCAATATGTACGAACATCTGCCCATGCTTGGCAGCTTTGGTTATCATATCGATTTCGTTGGATTTGAGCCACTTATCGACAGCAGCAATGTGAAACCCGATTTCTGGGTCAGGCTTGTCGAAACCATTGAGCACAACTATGAAAAGTACGATGGTTTTGTGGTGCTCCATGGTAGCGATACCATGGCCTACACCGCTTCGGCCTTGAGTTTCATGCTCGAAAACCTGAACAAGCCCGTCATCCTCACCGGATCGCAACTGCCTATGGGTGAGATACGTACGGATGGCCGCGAAAATTTCCTGACCGCCATCGAGATTGCCGCAGCCAAAGAAGATGGGGTGGCTCTTGTGCCCGAAGTGGCCATCTATTTCGAAAACAGGCTGATGCGTGGAAACCGGACCACAAAATTCAACGCTGAGGGGTTCAATGCATTTGTTTCGGGCAATTATCCATTGCTTGCCGAAGTGGGGGTGCATATCCGGTACAACAAAGCCAACATCCTTAAGCCCAACTTCAAAAGGCTGCGCGCACACAAACGTCTGGACAACAATGTGAGCATCCTCAAACTGTTTCCCGGCATCAGTCCGGCCGTAGTCAACAGCACACTGGGCATCCCTGGACTTAAGGCGCTCATCCTCGAAACTTTCGGTTCGGGCAATGCACCTACTGACGACTGGTTTATCGAAGCGCTCGACAAGGCCATACGCAACGGATTGCTCATTTTCAACGTGACCCAATGCAAGGCAGGCGCAGTGGAACTCGGAAAATACGAAACCAGTGTGCGGCTCAGCCAGATTGGATTGATCAGCGGATACGACATCACCACCGAATCGGCCATCACCAAACTCATGTATCTGCTTGGCGAGGGTTACCTGGGCGATGCACTCGTACGCCTGCTCCAGACACCCCTGCGCGGTGAGATGACCATAGAGTAAGCCAGGCGGGTGTTCCAACTGCAATTTTGCTGATCAGGGCACGAAAAGAACTGCCTCAGCGCAAGCCTACCTATTTGATATTGCCTACCTTTGGCGTACCCTTATCAGTTTTATCATGAAGCGTGTAATCATCCTGCCGTTGCTGGTTTTATGTTTTCAATGGCTTATTGCCGGACAGCTTGTGTATATCAAAACCAGTGGCGCGCGCCACAACCTGCAGCTTGTAGAGAACCCTGCGATTAAGGTTCACTACACCGGCGACAATTTTGTAATCGCAACACTCGATTTTACTCCCAAAGAACCTCATGTGGTGCTCGATGTCCGGGCCTGGGAGCCGGGTGTACGGTATTATTATCTGCATGTGCCTGAACCAAAGAAACATGAGGCATTAAACGATGTGGCATCAAAAGCCACCGTGCTTCACAGCGGGCCGGGCTGGATGGTGGTGCGCGTCAGCGATGCGCTTATCCCCATCACACCATACCACCATAATGGGATAGTGCGCCTGCAGCCCGAACCGGTCAGCCTGCCAGAAGCCGAACTGTTTCTTTCGGGCCGCAGTCAGACCCCGGATCCATTTGTGCAACAGCTTATTGCACAGGTTAATCCGCTTAACATCACAGCCAGCACCCAGCACCTCGAAGATTACGGCACGCGCAATGCCTATCAGCCGCAAAGTGTATCAGCACAAAACTGGATCAAGGACAAGTTTCTGAGTTATGGCCTGAGCGTGGAAGTGATGGACTTTGCCATGCCCGGAGGAGCGGCCAGCGACAATGTCATTGCCACACTGCAAGGCACAAAATATCCTGATGAATATGTGATTTGCGGAGCGCATTACGATTCGTACAGCACCGGTTCGACCGCACCCGGAGCCGACGACAATGCCAGCGGCACAGCGGCAGTGCTCGAAATAGCCCGCATCATGAGCAATTACACCTTCGACCGGAGCATCGTTTTTTGCGCCTTCTCGGGCGAAGAATACGGGCTGTATGGAAGTGCGGCTTATGCCCTCCGGGCCAAAAACCAGGGCATGAACATCCAGGGCTACTTTAATCTCGACATGATTGGTTACCTCAAACCGGGAAACACAACCATAAAAAGCACACTCATTTATCCCCCTTCTGCCGCTCCGCTGGCACAGTTTTACACCGAGGTAGCTGCTACTTATCTCCCCGAGTTCGTTGTAACCCCCGGCAGCCTCAGCGGAGGCGATAGCGACCATACCTCGTTCAACAACAACGGTTTCATGGGTATCTTTCCTTTCGAAGCGGTACCCGATTACAGTCCATTTATTCATACCTCCAACGACCGTGTGGGTCCAAGCTACAACAATGCCGCACAGGCTGCCATATTCACCCGGGCCACCCTGGCTTCGCTGGCTGTGCTGGCCAACCGGCTCAACCCACCACAAAATCTGACGGCCACCGCCGGTAGCAACTATGTACGACTCAATTGGTCGCCCCTACCCGATGCAGCATATTTCAAAATCTACCGCAACGGCCAGGCCATCGACTCAACTTCCAACAACCGTTACTTTGACCTGGAAGTAACCAATGGAAACACCTATCAATATAAGGTGACAGCCGTTTATCAGCAGACATTACAGGAATCGCCTCCGTCCAACGAAGTAAGCGCAGTGCCCATGCCACCAATGACCCTTCCGGTTGTAATGAATTTTGAAGACGGCGCAGGTTATTGGCAGTTTACGCACCAATGGGGGCTCAGCACAGTGCAATCTTATTCTCCAACCCATTCAATCAGCGAAAGCCCCGTGGGCAACTACACCAACAATACCACCAGCTATGCCTACCTGCGACCCATCGACCTGAGCCTGGGCTACACCAGTGCAGCAGTGAGTTTCTGGACACGCTACGATCTGGAAACCAATTATGATTATGTCTATTTCGAAGTCAGTACCAACAATACCAGCTGGACGCAGATCGCCCAGTTCAACGGGCTGCAAAACACCTGGCAGCAACGCACCTACAACCTCAACCAATACCTCGGCCAGCCCTGGGTGCAATTCCGTTTCAAGTTTGTCAGCGATGGGTCTGTTGTCAAAGATGGTTTATATATAGATGATTTTCAGATAGCTACAACCGGAGGCTATCAGGTACAGCACGCCCTGCTGCGTCCGGGCTGGAACAGCCTGGGAAGCGCTGTTGTGCCTTTGCAAAGCAACATTGAACAGCTTTTTGGTTCGCTCACCGGCGACCTGATTGCTGTGCAATCCGACGCAGGTGTTTATCATCCTGCCGGCGGGGTGAATACCCTCGGAAGCTGGGATGCCAGCAAGGGCTACAAGGTGCGTATGGAAGCTCCCTCGGTCATGACAATCTCCGGTCCTGAACCGGCTCCTTCAACCATCAACCTGCAGGCTGGATGGAACCTGATACCCGTCACGGTAAACTGCCCGGTCGTCCTGCAGAATTGGCTGCCACAATCCCTCCTCGTCAAAGAGGTTGCCAGGGCAGGTGTGGCCTGGCCGGAACAAAACATCGGCACGCTCACCGAGCTTCAGCCCGGCCGTTCTTACTATGTCCACAGTCCGCAGAGCATGCAATTGAGCTTTCCCTCGTGCAAAACCCCGGGTTCGCCCATTGACGGCCAACAACAACTACGCGCTGATGCAATAGCTCCCACGGGCGACAGCCACCTTGTACTTCTGCCTGCCACCGTTTTACAGCAAGCCCTTGAGCCTGGCGACATGATCATGGCATTTACGGCCGGAGGACTGCCTGCCGGAGCGATCGAAATAAATACAACCGATCAGCCACTTGTGCTCACACTCTTTGGAACCGACACCCTAAGCCCTGTAATCCAGGGGTTTAATCCCGGAGAGCACATCTTGCTCAAACGACTTCGTGGCACAGAGTTGACCGCCCTGGCAGCCACCTACGATCCAACTTTCCCCCAAACAGGCACCTATGTACATCAGGGCCTGAGCAAGGCAACCAGCCTGAGTGTGGTGCTGGGCCAGCCGGAGTTGGTGGCGAAAATGCAGGTGTTTCCCAATCCCACTTCCGGCCGGATTGTCCTGGACGGGATTGATAAAATTGCACATTACCGCCTTTACAGTCTGAGCGGGCAGCTTTTGATTCAAGGGCTGGTTTCGGCTGGTGAAAGCCTCGATCTGAGCGCTTATTCCGAGGGCACTTATCTGCTTTATCTGGATGGCCAGCCGGGGCGAACGCTCCTGAAGCTGATGCTGAAAAAGTAGGCGCTAAAACGTTTGTTTCAATATTTTCTGCTGATTCATAGTAATTTAGAAATAATCAAAACAAAGCCTGCTTTAAAAAAATGCTGGAGAGCGAAAAAATATTTTTGTACTTTTGGCCGCAACTTCAACAAGCGTGCGTTCACGCTGAAGTTTTTGGAGAGATGGCCGAGTGGTTGAAGGCGCACGCCTGGAAAGTGTGTATACCTCAAAAGGGTATCGCGGGTTCGAATCCCGCTCTCTCCGCAAGGAAAATTTATACATTTGCTGCTGTCAAATAAAATCGATAATCAACACAAACAGAGTTCAAAGTAGTAATCAACATCATCAAACTATGAAAAAATTAATCGCTTTTTGGGCCATTGCCGGCTTGATGTTTTTTGGTGTAAGCCAAACAGTTCTGGCTCAGGACACTGCCGCTGCCGCACAACCCGAAACTGAACAGGTTGCCGAAGCTCCGGCTGAGGAAGCTGCTACCCTCGATATGGAGGCTGCTGCAGACGAGCCACTTACCTTCCACGAAACCATCAAGGAAAAATTTATTGAAGGTGGTCCCGAATTCATGGGTATCGTTTTGCTTACCCTCATTTTCGGTCTGGCCATTGCCATTGAGAGGATTATCTATCTCACCCTGAGCTCCACCAACACCAAAAAGCTGCTCAGCCAGGTAAGCGACGCCCTCGAAAATGGTGGTGTTGAGAAAGCCAAGGAAATCTGCCGCAATACCCGCGGACCAGTAGCAAGCATTTTCTATCAGGGCCTGCTGCGCTATGACCAGGGTGTTGAAGAAGTCGAAAAATCCATCGTTTCCTATGGTTCGGTAATTACCGGACGTCTCGAAAGCGGTGTGAGCTGGATTTCGCTCTTCATTGCTCTTGCCCCCATGCTCGGGTTTATGGGTACAGTAATCGGTATGATCCAGGCCTTCGACGATATCGCTGCTGCCGGCGACATCAGCCCCCAGATTGTAGCAACAGGTATCAAGGTGGCCCTTCTTACCACGGTGTTCGGTCTTATCGTAGCCATCATCCTGCAGATCTTCTACAACTACATCATCAGCAAGATTGACAACCTGGTCAACGATATGGAGGACAGCACCATTACCTTCATCGACATGATTAACAAATACAGCAAAAAGTAATTCACCATGACGGACAAGATCTCGAAATACGCGAGTCTGGTTCTATATGCCCTGATGGCAGTTTCGGCTGTGCTGGCCCTACTGTTTTATTCGGGCTCTATTGAATCGGACACCTTGCTCCGGTGGGGTTATGTGCTGCTTATTGCCGGAGTAATCATTGCACTTGCATCGCCCATCATCGGCTTCGCCAGCAATCCCAAAGGGGTGGTCAAACTGCTCGTAAGCTTGGGCCTGGTGGCTGTGATTGCCATCGTTTCCTATTCATTATCCGCAAATACTTTCAGCGAAGTCAAGCTGCAAACGCTCAATATCACCGCCGAAACCTCCCGCTGGGTGGGCACAGGGCTGCTGTTCACTTATATTCTGGCTGCACTCTCCTTGCTCACCATTCTTTATTCCAGTGTGATTAAAATCTTCAAATAATCTGTCATGGCAAGAAGAGGAACACCGGAAATCAACGCAGGCTCAATGGCCGACATCGCCTTCCTGTTGCTGATATTCTTTCTGGTGACCACAACCATGGACGTGGACTCGGGCATTACCCGCCGTTTGCCTCCGCCTGTGGAAACCCCGGAAGACATCAAAATTAAGGAGCGTAACGTGCTCAATGTGCTTGTAAATAAGAACGACCGCTTGCTCGTAGATGGAAAGCCCGGTGATCTCCGCACGCTGAAAGATGTGGCCAAACGTTTTATTACACCAGTATATCCCGACGACCCGAATCATCCTGAAACTGAAGTGATAAATATCCCGCTTCTGGGTGATGTTTATGTGTCAAAGGGCGTTATCTCGCTCAAAAACGACCGGGGTACCTCCTACGATATGTATATCAAGGTGCAAAACGAATTGGCCCGTGCTTTCAATGAACTGCGCGACGAACTGTCGAGGCGCAGATTCGGAGTCGGGTATAGCGCCCTCACCGACGAGGACCAGATCAAAGCCATCAACGAAGCGGTACCCATGCGTATCAGCGAAGCTGAACCTGAAAACATCGGAGGAAACTGATATGTCGAAATTCAAAACAAAGAAAACCAAAGGGGCCCAGGCTATCAATACCTCTTCGCTCCCCGACATCATCTTTATGCTTCTGTTTTTCTTCATGGTAACCACGGTGATGCGCGAGGTTACACTGAAGGTAAAGGTGAAGTTGCCACAAGCCACTGAGGTGCAAAAGCTTGAAAAAAAATCCCTTGTCAGCTATATCTACATCGGACCTCCTACCAATGTGGCGCTGGGTACGGAATCGCGTATTCAGCTCAACGACCAGTTTGCCCGTGTGCGTGATATCCAGGAGTTTGTGGCCCGCGAACGCGAAGCCCGTAACGAAGCCGACCGCGGTCTGATTACAACTTCACTCAAGGTGCACAAAGAAACCAAAATGGGTATTGTTACCGACGTGAAGCAGGAACTGCGTAAAGCCAGCGCCTTCCGTATCAATTACTCCACACTCAAAGGACAAACCGCCAGCAAATAAGCTTTAACAGTCTTTTAAAAACGGCTGTTCGTAATTACCGGACAGCCGTTTTTTATTTGTCCAGGCCGAAACGGAAAAATCAAATTGCGGACAACGGGATTCCCTCCTTTCCACAGCTTTTTTGCCTGAGGTGTGGCCATCCGGAGATAATGACTGAGGTGATGCAGCAAGAATTAACCGGGGAAATTGAAATTATTTCGAGCGGAATGGTGATGGCCCGGAAAACTTTAGCCACCCTCGGAAGGAAAGCAGATATTATCCTGTTTGCTCAACTCCGGAATGCGGGGGATTCCTCTGTCAATTCATCACCTTCTGATCCGGAGAAGCGAAATGTTTTGCTGCAATCAAAAACCCAAAGCTCAGCAAAGCGCTGAGCGCCACAATCCACCAATCTGAGGTGCCGCCCAACTCCTCCATGGGGATGCTGGTATACCCGTTGTGATGCAGATAATATGCCACAACGGCCATGGCATTGTTCACAAGGTGCATAGCCACCGGAACCCACAGGCTGCGGCTCCAGAGAAAAAAGTAGCCCAGAAACACCCCAAGCACAAACCTGGGAATCAAACCATAAAACTGAAAATGCAATGCGCTGAATAGCATTGCGCCAAAAATCACAGCAATGTGAACATTCCTGAACGAGCGGATCAGCTGCTGCTGAATCACTCCCCTGAAAAGCAGCTCCTCGCCCAAAGCAGGCACAAATGCAATCATGAAAAGGTTGAAAAGCAGGTCATGGATTGTGCTCACGGACAAAAACATATTTGTCAGAGCTTCAGCCCGATCTTCCAGCATCCGGAGCGCTGATTCGAGCGCGGCCAAGCGCTCAGGCAACCGTATGGCATTGTTCCATTCGGCAAGCTGGTGAATCAACGGCAGTGCGGCAATCATCAAAAGGATACCAGACAGTAAAAAAAGATATCCCGGTTTATTTCCAATGCCCAGGGCAAACCTGGCCTCTTTGCCAAACGTCCACGCCCAGGCCAGAGGGGGCAGGAAAAAAAGACCCATTTGCGTGCTCAGTTGCATGATGCGCATCGCTTTCAGTGATTCCTGACCGGTTGCACCAAACAGCTGCTGAAGGCCTAAACCGGCTAGCATACCCAGCAATGCACCCATCAGGACCAGAAAAATCAGGGCCAGCCAGCGAAAGGCATTGCTGGTCTCAGCAAAAGGGTTGTTGTTCATTCGTATGTGATCACAAAGGAAGCTTCGGCAAAAATACTATTTTTGCAGCCTTTATCCTGCCTAAGGAAGAAAACGATAACACGCACTAAAACAGATGGTTAAGATTGGAAATCTCAACATAGGCGAATTTCCCATTTTGCTTGCACCCATGGAAGACGTGAGCGATCCGCCCTTCCGTTATGTATGCAAGATGTTCGGGGCTGATGTTACCTACACCGAATTCATTTCGTCGGAAGGGCTGATCCGCGAGGCCGAGAAAAGCGTCAAAAAGCTCGAGTTCAGCGACTTTGAGCGCCCGATTGGGATTCAGATCTATGGTCACGACATCGATTCCATGGTGGAGGCAGCCCGGTTTGCCGAATCGGTAAAGCCTGATATCATTGACATTAACTATGGATGTCCGGTGAAAAAGGTGGCCTCAAAAGGAGCCGGGTCGGGCATAATGAACAATGTACCCAAGATGGTGGCAATGACCGCAGCCGTGGTAAAAGCAGTTAATCTGCCGGTTACCGTTAAAACTCGTCTTGGTTATGACGAAAATATGAAGAACATTGTTGAAATAGCCGAGCGGCTGCAGGATGTTGGCATACAGGCTATTACCATACATGGAAGGCTGCGCACCACCCGATCGAGTGTGCCGGCCGACTGGACACTTATTGGTGAAGTAAAACGGAATCCGCGCATGCACATACCTGTTTTTGGAAATGGGGATGTGGTGGACGGGCCATCGGCAAAGCATTTCAAGGATACCTACGGGGTTGACGGTTTGATGATTGCGCGCGGTTCTTACGGCAATCCGTGGATTTTCAGGGAAGTTAAACAATACCTCTCAGAAGGTACCTTGCCTCCCTTGCCCGATATCCATGAGCGGGTACGCATCAGCCGCATACACCTCGAAAAATCGGTCGATTGGAAAGGTGAGCGCCTGGCCATCCTGGAAATGCGCAAACACTGGAGTTATTATTTTAAAGGATATCCTCATTTTAAGCCTTTCAGAATCAGGCTTATGGAAGAGGAAACCCTGAGTGGGATGATTGAGCTGCTCAACGAGATAGCCAGGCAATTCGACGGAGTTGAACCGGTGGGTTCGGGCGATAAAGCTGCAACAGAAATCAACGAATCAGAAGGTCTGCCTTCAAGCTGCCCCCGGTGAACAGGTCACGGAGCCGTTCGGGTTTTTGCAAGTGATATGTCCTGAGACCGACCTGTGCCGCAGCCTGAATGTGCTCTGCGGTATCGTCAATAAATAATGTGGTGGCAGGATTGAGCTTGTGCTGGTGAATTACAAACTCAAAAATTTCCGGATTGGGCTTGCTCATATGCAGGTCGAACGAGAAATAGGCCTTATCGAAAAGCTGGTCAAATTCACGGTAGCCAAAACGAAGCTGAAGGTCGCGCACATATAGCTCGTAGTGGATCTCGTTGGAATTGCTGAGCAGATAAATCCCGTATTTCTGTTTTGCTGCTTCAATGACCTGTATGCGTTCTTTGGGGATATCGAGCAGCAAGGCATTCCATGCGTCGTCAATGTCCTGATCGCTCAGGTCGAGGCGGGCAAATTCACGCACTTTGTCACGAAACACTTCCGGCGTGATGATACCTCGCTCCAGTTTACCCACAACTTTTTCCTGGAATTCGGCTGAGGCAAAAACCTCCACATCCTTTACTCCAAGATTAATCAGTTCTTTGATGGTGAGCTGCGGATCGATGTCGATGATTACTCCTCCAAAGTCGAAAATAATGTCGGTAATGGTTGAAGCTGCATTCATAAGTGTTCAAAAAATTTGCCTTTAAAACGCACAAAGTTGTAACTTTGCGCTGCCAAAACAAAAAACGGGCCGTTTTTTTGGTGTTAAAAAAATGTAATTCGGGCCTATAGCTCAGTCGGTCAGAGCATCTGACTCATAATCAGACGGTCCCAGGTTCAAGTCCTGGTGGGCCCACAAAGAAAAAGGCGCCTTATGGCGCCTTTTTTTTATTCTACTGTGACTGATTTGGCAAGATTTCGGGGTTGGTCCACGTTGCAGCCGCGCATCACGGCGATGTGGTAGGCCAGTTTTTGCAACGGGATGGTCGCAAGCAGGGGCACAAGTGCTTCTTCAGTATCCGGGATTTCGATGACGTAGTCGGCCATGCCGCGCACCACGGTGTCGCCTTCGGTGACCACAGCGATCACTCTGCCTTTTCGGGCTTTGACTTCCTGAATATTGCTCACCACTTTGTCGTAGATGCTTTGCTTGGGCGCGATGAACACCACGGGCATATCTTCGTCGATGAGTGCAATGGGGCCGTGTTTCATTTCGGCAGCCGGATAACCTTCGGCATGGATGTACGATATTTCTTTGAGCTTAAGGGCGCCTTCAAGTGCCACGGGGAAGTTGTAACCACGACCCAGGTAGAGGAAGTTGCGTACATCTTTATACTTGGCTGCAATTTCCACCACCAGATTTTTGTTGGTTTGCAGCGTGCGCTCGATTTTTTCAGGAATCAGACTGAGTTCGGTAACAATCTGATTGAACCGCGATCTGCTCAGGGTTCCTTTGAGTTGCGCAAAACGAAGCGCAAAGAGGGTGAGCAGGGTAACCTGTGCCGTAAATGCTTTGGTTGATGCAACACCTATTTCAGGTCCGGCATGGGTGTAACTGCCTGCATGGGTGGCACGTGCAATTGAGGAACCCACCACATTGCAAATACCAAGAATAGTGGCGCCTTTGCTTTTTGCCAGTTCTATGGCAGCCAAGGTGTCGGCTGTTTCGCCCGACTGGCTGATGGCGATTACTACGTCTTTTTCGCTGATGATGGGGTTGCGGTAACGAAACTCCGAGGCATACTCTACTTCCACCGGGATGCGGGCAAGGTCTTCGATAAGGTATTCTCCCACCAGACCTGCATGCCACGAGGTGCCGCAGGCCACCACGATGATGCAGTCGGCATTGAGAATTTTCGGTTCGTAGTCGATGATGCCACCAAGGGTGACCGTACCTGTTTCGGGATGGATGCGACCGCGCATGCTGTCGCGAACCGAGGTGGGTTGCTCATAAATTTCTTTGAGCATGAAATGTTCAAAACCACCTTTTTCGAGGGCGCTCAGGCTCATTTCGAGCTCCTGGATATACGGGGTTTTTTCTTTGTTGCGTATAGTTTTGATTTTCAGCTCGTTGTTTCGGTCAAGCAGGGCCACTTCCTCATCATCGAGATAGACCACATTTTTGGTATGCTCAACAATGGGTGTGGCATCCGAGGCCACGAAAAACTCACCGTTGCCAATACCAATCACCAGGGGGCTGCCTTTTCGCGCTGCTACGAGCATATCGGGATGGTCGTTTTCCATCACCACAATGGCATAAGCCCCAATTACCTGATTGAGGGCGATGCGCACGGCCTCGAACAGGTCCACCTTCTCGTTGTGCTGTATGTCTTCAATCAGGTTGGTGAGCACTTCGGTATCTGTGCTTGATCTGAATTTGTATCCCCTGGCCTCAAGTTCCTTTCGCAAGAGCGCATAATTTTCAATGATACCATTGTGAATCAGCGCAATACGGTTAGAATACGAAAGGTGTGGGTGAGCGTTCACATCATTGGGTTCACCGTGAGTTGCCCAGCGTGTGTGGGCAATGCCCATGTTGCCCGAAATGTCGTGGCCATTGGCATGGCTTTCCAGGTCGGAAACTTTTCCCTTGGTTTTGAATACCTTGATTCCATTGTTGTAAAGTGCGATGCCTGCACTGTCGTAGCCACGGTATTCAAGGCGCCTGAGTCCGTTGATGAGAATAGGGTATGCTTCTTTGGGGCCTATGTAAGCAACTATACCACACATATCTTTGGTTTTTGGTTGGTTAGGTTAAACTATTCGTTCACAATGCTATAGTGAAGCAAAAGCTTCAAGGGTTGCAGGGTGTCGGTAGCGGGGTGTGTGCCATTGATTACCCAACGGTGGGGCCGTGATGAGGCGCCGATTGAAAACAGGAAAAGGCCGTGATCAGTCTTATTGGCGCCTCGCAGCACCTTGTCCTGCACATACCTCGTGAGCCGGAACTGAACTGTGTTGGCCTTTTTGTTGTGTGTGCCTCCGAAGTAATTGTTTCCCTCGAGCTGGTCCTTGAGTATGGAATAAGAGCCATCGCCATTGGCTTGCACCAGGGCAAAGTTGGCAGGTGCAAAAAATATGGTAGTATCGAGCTCTTTGCCATTGAGCAGCAGCCTGGCTTCGTTGATGACAATTTTCTGGTCAGGGCTTTTTTTGAGGTGGGCGAGTGTGGGAAAACGAAGTTTGGTTTTCACTCCGCCCATACCCTGAACATAAAGTGTTTGTCGCCCGAGCATGGTGTCGCCTTCAATAACCTGTTGCCTGAATTCGGGCGAAGCATTGGCGTAGTTGTAGTGGTTGAATACATTATAGCGGGCTTCGTCGCTGGTAATCAGAAACTCATAGCGAAGCGAATCCTGCTCGTCGTTGCGGTAATAAATGGTCAGGCGCGACAGGTTGCTCGGAAGATCGAAGCCCAGGATTGCTCCGCCGGAGTTGAGCGGCTCGGCAGTGACATAAAGGCCTTTGAAGAAATTCTGAAACCTGGTGACCGATGAAAGGTTATTCTCGCCGGCGGTGAGCAGTTTGTTGCCCAGGGCTGGCGAAACATCGCTTAGACGAATGCGCACAATGGGTGCAAGGGTATCGCCCTGCCAGACTACCCGGCTTTTGGGACGGGGAGTAAAGCTGAAGTTGGCAAAATCGAAGCTGTTGTATTCCTTAACCTGATTTGAATAATAGGCTGAATCGTAATGGAGCTTCTCCATGACTTCATAAACCCTGACCTGCTGCATGGTTGTGGTGTCGCCATAGAAACCGGAGTAGGCCAGCTGCAGCACCAGCGAGTCGAGCTGGGGATTTGTGCCAAAGTTGTGGCTGGCTGTGGAGAGGCTGATCTGGGTGAAAAATCCTGCGGTTGAGGTACCGAACACCGGGTCGAAAATGCTGCCCAGCAAAGCGGTTTCCGGCTCGTCGGTACGCAGCGAATCTTCGATGATGCTGTAGGCTACCACACTGATGGTATCCGTAAACATCGGGCTGATCAGCCCGTCGTCGGGAATCAGGTCGGCGCCGATTTCGCCAGGTCGTTTTGTGCAGGAAAAGAGCGTGGCAAGACAAAGGAGCATTGCTCCGGCAAATAATGCAGGTTTTTTCAATGGGAGGATTTTCAACATGCAGTGATTCGTTTTTACTTCTTCAAACCTAGCAGGCTGTCGTAGAATTGGTTGTAGGCATCGATATATCCCTCTTCAGTATGATGAAGCAGGGGTTTCTTTTTCTCGGTGGCAAACTCAACCAGCTCGGGCAAGACCTGTTCGCCGGCAACGATAACGGCATCCGAATATTCGATGGCGGCTTTGGTCAGGTTAACGTAGTTAGGCTCTTTAAAGTATTTGAGGTCTTTGGGGCCAATGCCCGGAAGCTTGAGTTTTTTGTCGAAGTTCGGGCGGAAACTTTCAGTAAAATGGTCATCATAAAGAGAATACACCACTTTTACATCGCTGAACAGCGGACTGTCCTTGTAGGCTTTTTTTATGTAAAGGGGCACGAGGGCCGACATCCATCCGTGGCAATGAATCAGGTTAGGTTGCCATCCAAGTTTTTTCACTGTTTCAATTACGCCGCGCGAAAAGAAAATGGTGCGCTCATCATTGTCGTCGAAAAAGTGACCGTTTTTGTCGGTGATGGTGAATTTTCGGTGGAAGAAGTCCTCATTATCAATGAAATAGACCTGCATTCTGGCTTGTTGAATAGAAGCTACCTTGATAATGAGTGGATGATCTGTATCGTTGATAATGAGGTTCATGCCCGAAAGGCGTATGACCTCGTGCAATTGGTTGCGCCGTTCGTTGATGTTGCCGAAACGCGGCATAAATGTCCTGATTTCTTTGCCTCGCTCCTGAATGCCCTGTGGAAGCCGACGACCAATATTGCTGATCTGACATTCCTTCACAAAAGGCGTGATGTATTGCGCAACAAAGAGAACTCTTGGTTTTTCCATTCGTTTCGTTTAAGAATGCCCTGAATACAAACTACAAAAGTAATATAAAAAGAGTCCTTCACCAAACACTAAGTTTTGGCGTGAACTCCGGATATTTTTGCCAGTAAATGACCTTTACGGGCAAATTGTGATTAAGGTATTGTTTGTCAGCCCCTTACAAACAAAGCCTTGATAATATCCCAGGCCATTCTCGGATTTTCTTTCAGCCTTCGTGTGGAATAGGCAAACCACTGCTCACCAAAAGGCACATAGATGCGCATGCGGTGTCCGGCTTCGACTATGCTGTTGCGCAATTGGGGAGTGACCCCGTAAAGCATCTGAAACTCATATTTTTCGCGGGGAACCTTGTATTTTTCTATCAACCTGTAGGCGCCTTCCACCAGCGGCTTGTCGTGCGTGGCAATGCCGGGATAAATGCCATGGCTAAACATAAACTCAAGGTCTTCGAGAAAATGTTCGTTGATTTCGTGATACTTTTTGTATGCAATATGCTCAGGCTCAACATAGATGCCTTTGCACAACCTGAAATTCAAGGGAGTTTCGGGAGTGTGCAGGTCGAGCATGTTGTGCAAATCGCTCAGCGTACGCTTCAGATAGGCCTGAACCACCAATCCCACATTGTTCGGAAATTCGGCTTTCAGCCTGCGAAAGAGTTCTATCTCGAGGTCAACACACTGCGAGTCTTCCATGTCGATCCGGATAAAGTTGTTGTAGCTGGCAGCCTTGGCAACAATCTCGCGGATGTTGGCATAGCACACCTCTTTGTCGATGAGCAGACCAAACATGGTAGGCTTGAGCGAATAGTTGCCGTTGATGTTGTGGCGCTGGATGGTGTCGATGATATCGAGGTATTCCTTTTTATTTTGCTCGGCCTGGCTAAGTTCGGTGATAAATTCGCCCAGGAGGTCGATAGTCACCATCATCCCTTTGGAATTCAGTTCTTTGCTTATCCTGATGGCATCTTCGATGCGCCTGCCGGCGATGTAGCGTTTAGAAAACAACCACACCAGGTCGCGTGGCATGTAGGGCAGCATCGAAGCAATGATCTTATTTAACCACATCATAGTTCTTAATTTTCTGATTTTAGGTTGCGAAATTAGCAAATCACATCTTATTGTTACAGATTTCACAAACAAAAATTAAAACGATTGCGTTCATGGATTTTTGCCTGAATTCAGGATGTGCGAAACTGGCAGTTTTGGCCTGTTGGAGCGCTGAAACAGCCGGAATGGCGCCAGGTGCAGGAAGTGTCTGAACAGGATGGTAAGTACAGAATAGCCACAGCTTCAATAAATTCGCTGCATTTTGATATACAAGCAGAAATGCCTATCTTTGCCGCCCGATTTTTTGGAGCAATTCAGTGAAATACGAAAGGGAATTCATCTTGCCACTCACAGGGAGCAGCCTGGGGCCGAAGACTTACGACTTCGACCTGGGTAGCGAATTCCTTGCATTCAGTCAGTTTCCGGAGGCTGAGTCCGGCGAGGTGCACCTGAGCCTTGTGCTCGACAAGCAGCCGGCATTCATTGCCATGGAATTCAATTACAAAGGCTGGTTGAAGCTGAATTGCGACCGTTGTGCTGAGGATTACATACAGCCAATCAACGGAACTTTCAGGTATCTGCTCAAATATGGCGATCACCTGGAGGAGGAATCGGAAGATGTAATGCTCATCCCCAGGGATTTGCATGAATATGATGTATTCCAGCTGGTTTATGAGTACCTGATGTTGCTCGTTCCCATGCGCAAGGTACATTTGCCCGATGCCCACGGCCAGGCTACCTGCAATCCGGAGGTTCTGGCCCTGCTCGAACGGCTGAAGCCCGAAGCCTCGGTTGACCCCCGTTGGAGCCAGCTGCAATCGCTCATCAAGCCTGATGAAGAACCACAGACAAACTGATTAATTAATCCAAAAAACTAAAAAGCCATGCCACATCCAAAACGGAGACATTCTGCAACCAGAAGAGATAAACGCAGAACACACGACAAAGCTCAGATGCCTCAGCTTGCCAAATGTCCGACTACAGGCACCATCCATGTTTACCACAGGGCATATTACGTGGACGGCGATCTGTATTACAAGGGCAAGCTGGTAATGGAAGGCGCCAAAGCCTGATATTTGCCCGGTTGAACAATCCGTTTACAACTAGGTAATGCGACTGGGCCTCGATGTTTTTGGGGGCGATTTTGCTCCGGCATCCCCTTTGGAAGGCCTGAAACTGCTTGCGCCCGAACTGCGCGAGGGTTGTACCCTTGTACTTTTCGGTGATGAGCAGCAGATCAAAGATGGCCTGCGCGACATGCCGCCGCACAATGGCAGCATCGAAATTGTGCATTGCACCGAGGTCATCACCATGGCCGATAAGCCCATCAAAGCATTTAAAGCCAAGCAAAATTCTTCTATCGTCAAGGGCTTTGAGTGGCTCATAAAAGGAGAGATAGATGCGTTTGCGAGTGCCGGAAACAGTGGTGCCATGTTTGTGGGAGCCACCAGTGTCATGGGTACCATTCCCGGAATCATCCGGCCTGCCAGCCTTGTACCCATACCTAAACTAAACGGCACCTACAAGATTATTCTCGATGTGGGAACCAACCCCGATGCCCGGGCCGACGTACTTTATCAGTATGGTTTTCTGGGCTCAATTTATGCATCGGTGGTCATGGGTATTGACAACCCAAGGGTGGCCTTGCTCAACATAGGCGAAGAGGAAAAAAAGGGAAATCTGCTTGTGCAATCCGCATGGCAGATGATGAAAGACACCAACGACTTCAACTTTGTTGGCAATGTGGAAGGCCGCGACCTGTTCAACGACAAAGCCGATGTGGTTGTTTGCGATGGTTTCACCGGCAACATTGTCATCAAACAGTTGCAGGCAATCTACCGCATCATGGAAAAGCGCGGCCTGCTCGACGATTTTTTTTCGCGATTCAATTACGAGAATTACGGAGGAACTCCGATCATCGGCATAAACGGGCATGTCATCATCGGGCACGGCATCAGCAGTCCGCTCGCCATTAAAAACATGATGCTGCTTTCGAGGGAGGTGGCCGAATCGCGTCTGAGTGATAAAATCAAAGATGCCATGGAAAACTTTGGCATCCAGAAGTTTGAATGGACCAACTTTTGACAATGGAGAAGAAAATCTATGCTGCCGTAACAGGCATTCATGCCTGGGTGCCCGAAGATCTGCTCACCAATGCCGACCTTGAAAAAATGGTGGATACCACCGACGAGTGGATTGTCACCCGTACAGGCATCAGGGAGCGACACATACTGAAAGGCGAAGGCAAAGGAACCTCGGTGATTGGCACTGCTGCCGTAAAAGGCTTGCTCGAAAAAACTGGCACTTCGCCAGATGAGGTAGATATGCTCATTTGCGCCACAGTTACCCCCGATATGCTTTTCCCGGCAACGGCCAACATCATCAGCCACAATTGTGGCATCAAAAACGCTTTCAGTTACGACCTCAATGCGGCCTGTTCGGGCTTTATCTATGCCCTGGTTACCGCCTCAAAGTTCATCGAGAGTGGTACCTACAAAAAGATCGTTGTGGTAGGCGCGGATAAGATGTCGGCTATTGTTGACTATACCGACCGTGCCACCTGTGTTATTTTTGGTGACGGGGGAGGGGCTGTGCTGCTTGAGCCTTCTGCCGAACCCGTCGGGGTGATGGATGCCATGCTGCAATCGGATGGATCGGGCATGACGCACCTGCACATGAAGGCTGGGGGGTCGGTTAAGCCGCCATCGCATCAGACCGTTGATGCACGCGAGCATTTTGTCTATCAGGAAGGCCAGGCAGTATTCAAATTTGCTGTAACCAATATGGCCGATGTTGCTGCAGCAGTGGTCGAACGCAACGGACTGCAACCCGAGGATATTGCTTACCTGGTGCCACATCAGGCCAATCTGCGAATCATCGACGCCACAGCAAGGCGCGTCGGATTGCCGGCCGAAAAGGTGATGGTGAATATTGAACGCTACGGAAATACTACCAACGGAACCATTCCCATCTGTTTGTATGAGTGGGAAAACAAGCTCCGCAAAGGCGACAACCTCATCCTTGCCGCTTTCGGCGGTGGATTTACCTGGGGTTCGGTATGGCTGAAGTGGGCCTACGACCCCAAATAAACCCGGGTAACTACTTATGATATCAATAGCCTCCACACAAGGAGGCTTTTTTGTTTTAGAAAAAATAGTACCCGGCTTCGACGGTCTTGTTATACCTTTGGCGAAAACTACCCTCCATGCGTCAGTTTTTGTTTTCAATGCTGCTGTTCATGCTGGTTTATCCGGCAAATGCGCAAACGCTCAATCCCACAGTGACCGGCGAAAATATGCTGTGTCCTGAGGGCACGGGTGTGGTAAGTACACAGGTTTTCGACACGTATCAGTGGCACCGGCGATATTTAGGCAGTTCTCAGACACAGTCCTTGCCCGGGCAGGTGTTTCAGCAACTGGTGATGGATTACCACAATTTTGCTGCCTCCTATGTGTCGGTCACTGTGACGCAGGGCGGACAAACCGCTACCTCGCCGGAGTTTTTGTGGACGGGTATGTTTTTTGCCCCCTTTTGTCATCATCGATGGCACGTTTTCCATTGGCCCCGAAGGCGAGATTGTCTGGTGCCCTGGCGATAGCCTGAGCTTCGAGCTGGGAATGCCCTACAACACCAATATCACCTGGTATCGCAACGGGCAGCCCATTCCCGGAGCAGTTTCGAATGTGCTCAAAGTGACTCAGGACGGTTCGTACAGCGTCAGCGCAGCCCCTGAGGTCTGTCCGGATTATATCCAATGGCTTGGGGTGCCACTTGAGGGTGATTTACTGTACAACAGGGATCGGCGGAAAGCTTGTTTCAGGCATACGGCTTGTAGACAAGGGTGATGCGGTGTATCTCATGCAAGATGGCGATGCACTATGTGATCAGAGGCCTTATCGCATTTTCGATGGCATGGGCAGGTTGCTTGGCGCAGGGCTTGTGGATGCCGGCCGGATTCCGGTTGCCGGTTTGCCCCCGGGTTTGTTGATTATTCACACTGATGGTTTTCCGGCGTTTCGATTCATAAAAAACAGGTGAGTTATGGCGGTCAAGGGCAGGTATTGTTACGACTATCCCCGTCCGGCAGTGACGGTTGATGCAGTGGTATTTTACATCTCGGATACAGGCAACATCGAAGTCCTGCTGATCCGCCGGAGCAATCCGCCGTTCGAGGGTGCCTGGGCATTTCCGGGTGGTTTTGTGGATGAGAATGAGACTGTGGAGCAGGCCGTTCAGCGTGAGACGGCCGAAGAAACAGGAGTCGTACACGACGGTTTTGAGCTTTTCGGGGTGTACAGCAAGCCCGACCGCGACCCGAGGCACCGGACTATTACCGTTGTGTTCATGTCGCTTCTGGGCTTCAAACCTCAGCCTCTGGCAGGAGATGATGCGGCCAGGGCTGCCTGGTTTGGCATTGATGCCTTGCCCGAGATGGCATTCGACCACAGGGACATCCTGGAAGACGTATTGGCCTCATTTCACGAGGAATAGAATTATGTGCGGACGATTTCAGCTTTCGGTGAAAGGAAAGGAAATTTCGGAAAGGTTTATGACCGAACTTTTCGATGAGTTGCACCGTCCACAAGGCGATGGAAAAGCGGTGCCAAAAGGTTACAATTGTGCTCCCACACAATGGCTTCCTGTGATCAGCAACAGCAACCCTCATCGCATCAGTCATTACCGCTGGGGGCTGGTGCCATCGTGGGCAAAAGATATGTGGGGGGCTGCCCGAATGATCAACAGCAGAGCCGAAACAGTGCAGGAAAAACCGGCTTTCAGGCAGGCTTTCCGGCAACGGAGATGCCTGGTGCCGGCCAATGGATTTTATGAGTGGAAAAAGGAAACCGGGCAGCCCTACCGCATCTTTCTGAAAAATGAACCCATCTTTGCCATGGCAGGCATCTGGGAAGTATGGAAATCCCCGAATGGTGAACTTATCCACACCTTCTCCATTCTGACCACGCAGGCCAACGGGCTGATGGAGGGCATACATCACCGCATGCCGGTAATATTGAAGCCCGGCAATGAACAAACATGGCTTCAGTCGGACGACGAAGCGCAGCTGCTGGATCTGTTATGTCCGTATCCCGGTGAAGAAATGGATATGTACCCGGTATCACGCGCAGTGAACAATGTGCGCAACGATGATGAACGTCTCATCATGCCGGAGCCCTTGCAGCCGACACTATTCGGCTGATCAGGCCTGCATTTGCTTTACCATCAGCGCCTGAGGAGTTTTAAGGACTGTATCCTGCGGCTTCCTGAAATGCGAACCAGGTAAATGCCCGGTTGCAATGTTTCGCCGGGGATATGGATGGTGTTTCGGCCAGCCTGAACCACCGGTTCGGAAGTCCACATCAGTTTGCCCGACAAATCATACAGCTGCACCTCAGCCGATTCGCCGGCACCAAGGTAGATTGAAAGTTGTGAGCTGGCGGTGGTCGGGTTGGGAGCCAATGTTGCAAGGTAAGGATTCGGATCTGTTTCGTTGATGCCCAGCACTTTATCAACACGAAGCTTTAAGGTCACAGGCAGGTGGTCGGAAAAGTTAAACAGGGCGTCGGCAACATTGGCAGGCACCGACAGGTTTTGGGGTGCGGAGTTGACGGCATTGTTAAAGCGTTGGCCGTCCTGGCCGACTGCCTTGTAAGTATCCTGAATGTAACGCACCTTGCGTGTGCCAAACCGTATTTCGTCCGAAATCAGGATGAAATCGAAGCGATCGTCGAGCCCACCTCCCGATTTGCAGTCGCCCGAAACCACATTGGTGCTTTGGGTATGCACGGCGGCATAAAACGCGTTGTTGTTCCAATCGCCCATCTGACCCACAGGGTCAAGAAACCTGGCCTGGACGCTGGCCGGATAATTGATCATGGTCTGAAATGCCGGTTCCGAGGCAGTGTACAGGTTAAAATCGCCCATGAACATCACATTTTCGTTGGCAAACCTGTTTTCAACAAAACGCATCACATTTTCAGCCATGATTTTGCGGGAGTTGGCATCCGAGGTGGTGTTTCCGGCTTTAAGGTGTGCCACAATGCAAACAATGAAAGAGGTGTCGCCCTGTGCCAGATCGTTCGATTTATAATACAGCTCGTACACATCTATGTCGCGAAGCACGTTTTGTGCGGTGTATTGGGCTTTGAGCGCAAGTTTGCGGTTGTCGAAGAAAATCATGTTAACGATGTTCGAGTTGGCAGTGTTGCGCAACTGCGCCTTGCTGTACTTTCCTGTGCCACCGGCATTGAGCACATTGTTGAGCAGGTGCTCATGAATGGGTGCATCTTTCGAAAGTTCGTTTACTGTGAATATGTCGGGCTTGACAAAGTCGAGGATGGTGCGCAGGTGAGGGTCTTTCATGGCGAGGCTGTTGTTGCTGTTGTTGCAAAAGCCTGTGATTTCGCCATAATAGAGCAGGTTGTACTGCATCACGGTCAGGGTGTCCTGAGTTTGGGCAGTAAAACGGATAAGAAAAGTAAGAAGGAGAAGTGAGTAGAATCGGATCATATCTGAGAGTTTGGCCAAAGTTATGGATTTGGCGCATTGCGTCAGGCATTGCGTCAAGTATAGGTATGATCAGGCCCGTATCAGGCAGCCGGATGTGGCAAAATCAGCCTTTTTTGGGGAGGGTGAAGGCAAATACGGTTCCTTTTCCAAGTTTGCTGCGCACCCTGATGCTCTGCCCATGCGCTTCGATGATATGTTTCACGATGGCCAGACCGAGACCGCTTCCGCCATGGTCGCGCGAGCGTCCTTTGTCGGTGCGGTAAAAACGCTCGAAAATCCGCGGTAAACTTTCTTCGGGGATGCCCGGGCCATTGTCTTTGACTTCGATGAGGTAGTGCTCATCCATGTCGAAAAACCTCACAAGGATTTGGTTCTCAGGCTTATCACCGTATTTAACGGCGTTTTCAATCAGGTTGATCAACACCTGGCGGATGCGTTTTTTGTCGGCATAAACCATGAGGGGACGTTGGAGCTCGTTGCTGATGGTAATCACCGCATTGTTTTTTCGTGCCTTCATCTCGAGGAATTCTGCCACATCGCGGGCAAGCTCGGCAATGTCGAACGAAATCAGGTTGAGTTTGAGTTCACCCGACTCGAGCTTGGAGATTTCTTCAAGGTCTTCCACAATGGCAATCAACCGGTTGATGCTCTTTTCGGTGCGCAGAAGGTAGTCTTTGTTGATGTTCGGGTCTTCGAGTCCGCCATCCAGCAGGGTGAGCACATAGCCCTGGATATTAAAGATGGGCGTTTTAAGCTCGTGCGAGATATTTCCCAGGAATTCGCGCCGGTAAGCAGCCATTTTCCTCAGCTCTTCGATTTCCAGTTTCTGGCGTGCACTCCATTCTATCACGGCTTCCCTGATGCCTTCGATGGAACCGGTTTGAACGTTGTTGCTGGTCGATTTCGATTCCACTCTCGACTTGAAGCCGGGTATGGCTTTGTATATCAGCCTGATTTTCTTATAGATGAAATTGTCAATAAACCTGAAGCTCACCAGGTAAGAGAGTGCGAATATCAATAAGGCAATGCCGGCGGCAAGCCACATGTTGAGGCTGATGCCGGTGAAAACAACGGTCAGAAGCACAGCAAGCAGTATAAAAGCTACAACTGCAGCCGAGTTCAGAGCTACTTTGCGGGTTTCGTGATAACTGCCAGGCATGCGGACAAATCAGTCCTCAAATTTATAACCTACGCCTTTGACTGTGCGAATGTTTTCGAGACCGATTTTTTCTCTGATTTTCCGGATGTGTACATCAATAGTGCGGTCGCCTACAATCACGTTATCGCCCCACACTTTGCTGAAGATTTCTTCACGGGTGAATACTTTGTTGGGTTTGGAGGCCAACAGGCGCAGCAGTTCGAACTCTTTTTTGGGAAGCACAATTTCCTGTCCGCGGTTGATAACCACGAAGCGTTCGGAATCGATGATAAAGTCTTTGACCTGCAATGTTTCGGTCACAGGTTCGGATTGCGCATCCTGCAGGCGTCGGAGAAGCGCTTTCAGCCTGCTGATCAGCAGTTTAGGCTTGATGGGTTTGGTCACATAATCGTCGGCTCCGGCCTCGAAACCCGAGATCTGGGAGTAGTCTTCACCCCTGGCCGTCAGAAAAACAATGAAAGTATTTTTGAGCGAGGGAATTTTTTTGAGTTCTTCACAGGTTTCGATGCCATCCATGCCGGGCATCATCACATCGAGCACAATAAGGTGTGGGTTTTCTGCCTTTGCTTTATTGATGGCATCGTGCCCGTTGGTGCACGTACTCACCTGAAAGCCTTCGCGCTTGAGGTTGTAGCTGAGAAATTCTAAAACATCGGCCTCGTCGTCAACGAGCAGGATACGGTATTTGGAAAAATCCATCTGATTGAATGATAAGCATTTAAACCCGTGCCAAAGGTAGCGTATACCCGGCAAACCAATGTTAAATTTAAGTAAACTTTAATTTGTATCCTTTGCGGGTACAACGAAAGGATCACTGCAGATGCAATACAAATGAATGCTGTCGGAAACAAGTTTGATGCATCTTTGTTAGTAAAAAAAACGTATGTCAAGGAATGTATTTGGGGAAGCGCTGATCAGCTGTAGCTTGGATCCGCTAACAGGTTTTTATCGTGATGGATGTTGCAACACCGGGGAGGAAGACAGGGGTTTGCATACAGTTTGTGCCGTAATGACGGATGAGTTTCTCGAATTCAGCCGCAGCATGGGCAACGACCTGATCACCCCACAGCCGATATTCAGGTTTCCGGGGCTCAAAGCCGGCGACCGGTGGTGCCTGTGTGCGCTGCGTTGGGTTGAGGCCTGGCGCGCCGGTAAGGCGCCTTTGGTGGTGCTTGAGGCTACCCACGAAAAAACATTAGACTATGTTCCGCTCGAAGAGCTTGTAAAATATGCCTGGAAGACAGAGAAATAATAAATCTTTCGGACAAAAGCCCGTGCAAAGTGTGGCTGTGATCGGCGCAGGTGTTGGCGGCCTGGGCACAGCCATCAGACTGGCTGCCCGAGGCTTTCGTGTGACTGTCTTCGAAGCAAACTCGTATCCCGGAGGAAAGCTAACACAAATTCGCCTTGGCGACTACCGCTTCGATGCCGGCCCTTCGCTGTTCACCATGCCTGAATATGTGGAAGAGTTGTTTCAACTTGCCGGACGCAAGGTGGATGATTACTTTGGTTATGAGCGCGAAAGCGAGTCGGGGAGGTATTTCTGGAACGATGGAACAAGGCTGGTGGCCCATGCCGACCTGCAGACCTTCGTGCGCGAGGTGGAACAGGCATTGGGCGTTGAAGCACCGAGGACGCTGAGGCGGTTTCGCAGAAGCGAGCAAATGTACCAGCTTGCCGGGCGCATCTTCCTGCACAACCCGCTCAACAAACTCTCGACCTGGCTCAACCGTGATGTGGCCAAAGCCCTTTTGCACATCCACCGGATGGGCATCGTGCGCAGCATGCACAGCGAGAACCAAAAAATCCTGCGCCATCCCAAACTGGTTCAGCTTTTCGACCGGTACGCCACCTACAACGGTTCCAGTCCATACAAAGCCCCCGCTGCCCTGAACGTCATCCCGCATCTCGAGCACAGCCTCGGCACCTATATTCCAAAAAAGGGGATGCATCAGATCACCGAAAGCCTCTACACGCTGGCTTTGGAGCTTGGTGTGAAATTCCGTTTCGGAGAGCGTGTGGAAAAGATTGTCCACCAGGCAGGTAAAGTCACCGGCATCATTACCGCGACCGGACAATTCGATGCCGATCTTGTGGTGTCCGACATGGATGTGATGCTCACCTACAGGCGTTTGCTTACCGACATTCCGGCACCGGAATTTATCCTGCGTCAGGAGCGTTCCACTTCTGCGCTGATATTCTACTGGGGAATCCGCCGCAACTTCCCTGAGCTGGGACTGCACAATGTGTTCTTTGGCGACGATTACAAGGGCGAGTTTGAGCGGCTTTTTTCGGGCATTGTACCCGACCCCGATCCCACAATTTATATCAGCGTAAGCTCAAAACGTGTTCCGCAGGATGCTCCCCCCGGTTGCGAGAACTGGTTTGTGATGCTCAACGTGCCTCCGCACCGGCAGGCGTTCGACTGGAATAAGCTTATCCCGCAATACCGTACCATCGTCCTGCAAAAGTTGAGCAAGGTGTTGAAAACCAATATCGAACCCCTGGTTGAAGTTGAAGACACCCTGAGTCCGCTCGATATCGAGCTGCGCACCAGCTCATTTGGAGGCTCGCTCTATGGCAACAGTTCGAACAATCGCTTCGCGGCATTCTTAAGACATGCCAACAACAGCCGCCGGCTAAAAAACCTTTATTTCTGTGGTGGAAGTGTGCATCCGGGCGGAGGCATTCCGCTCTGCCTGCTATCGGCCAAAATTGTGTCTGGTTTAATCCCTGATCCATGAAATATCTTTTTGCCAACAAATTCAGGATGAGCATGTTTCTGCTGCTGGCCGTGTATGCGGTGGGCTTCACGACCATACTGCTCGGGCATACCGACAGCCTCATGCTGCTCACCCCCTACAACCTGCTTTTTGCAAGCGCACTGCTCATTTACAATGCCGAAAATCCTGACCGTGCCTACGGCCTGTGGTTTTTTGTGTGTGCGCTTGCAGGATTCTTTATCGAAGCCATTGGCACGGCCACCGGCGTGATATTTGGCACTTATCATTACGGCAATGGTCTGGGTATCAAACTTCTGGATGTACCTTTGATGATTGGTATCAACTGGCCCGTGCTTGTGTATTCTACCTCGGCCATTCTGCTGCCTCTGGGGATGCATTGGGTAGTGCGTTCAATTTCAGGGGCTTTACTCATGGTGCTTTACGATTTCCTGCTCGAACCTGTGGCCATGCGCTTTGATTTCTGGGATTGGGATGGCGGAGTAGTGCCAGTGCAGAATTACCTGGCCTGGTTTGTTATCGGCTTGCTGATGCACCTTGGCGTTAATCGCTTCGTCAAGCCCCTGAAAAATAAAATTGCACTGTATGTGATTGTCATTCAGGCGCTATTCTTTGCAGTCCTGATCATCACCGAAGATCTCAGAATATTCTAATCTTTATTTACACATTTGATTATGAACCCAGTGTACCTTTACCTTGATCTGTTCACGATTTTTTTTCCGTTTGTGCTGAGTTTTGACCGCAAGGTGGCTTTTTACAAGCAGTGGAAATACCTGTTTCCGGCCATTGGCATCATGGGTGCGTTTTTCATTGCCAAAGACGTGTGGTATGCTGCCATGCAAATCTGGGGATTCAACGACAGGTACCTCATTGGCATCCGGTGGTTTGGTTTGCCCGTGGAAGAGTGGATGTTTTTTGTAGTGGTGCCTTATGCCATTGTATTTATCTATGCCTGCCTCAAGGCCTATCTGAAAACCGACCCCTTGCTGAAGATACATCGCCAGTTAGCAGTCGGAATCAGTGTTATGCTGATGGTGGTGGGGGTTGTTTATTACGACCGGCTCTATACCTCCATTATATTTATCCTTACGGCAGCATTGCTGCTTTATAATGTTTACCGCCGTCAGCCCTGGCTCAGTATGTTTATGTTGTCTTATTTCGTTTCGCTGATTCCTTTTTTGCTGGTCAATGGAATACTCACCGGCAGCTGGCTCGACGAACCTATTGTGTGGTACGACAACACGCATAACCTGGGCATCCGCATTTTTACCATACCCATCGAGGACACCGTGTATAACCTGATGATGTTTCTGATGACTGTGCAGTTGATGGAATGGTTCAGGACGAAATACTGACAAAAGCGTCTTGATATAAATCAAAAAAACTGCCGGATGATTCCCCATCCGGCAGTTTTTATTTCTCGCGTTCAGTTTTACTATTTGATTTCCACTTCGATCCATCTGCTTCGATCGGGTGGTGTTGGGGGGTTGATGCGGCGTACCGGGTTGCGTTCGAGTTCTTCGAGCAGCACTTTTACAGCCATTTCGATGCAGGCATCTTCGCCTTTTGCCATATGTTCGGGCCGGTCAACCACTTCAATATCAGGATAAACGCCAATACCCTCGATGATCCATTGCTCGTTTTCGTCGAAGATGCCGAATCGGGGCACGGAGATGTAGCCGCCATCAGCCAGGCGGGCGTTGCCCGAAATTCCGATGAGTCCGCCCCAGGTGCGCGTGCCGATCAGTTTGCCCAGCCCAAGTTTTTTAAAGAAATAGGGAAATGCGTCGCCACCCGAGCTTGAGTAGCCGTTTATCAGCATAACTTTTGGTCCGTCGTGGGCAATGCCGGGCGCCTTGCTGGGCAAAAGTCCGTTGCGGTGCCACCAGGTGAGGGTGCGGCGGTCTAGCAGGTCCACCATGCGGTCGGGTATGAAACCGCCCCCATTGTAGCGGTCGTCGATGATCAGGGCCTCCTTGTTGTGAAACGAATACATGCCGCGGAACAGTTCGCGGTTGCCGTCCTGGGCGGTGTTTGGCACATGGATGTATCCAATGCGTCCGCCAGAGAGCTTATCCACCATGGCCCGGCGCTCGAGCACCCAGTTGTAATACATCAGTTCGAGCTCGCTGCTGATGGTGCGCACGGTGCTGGTTCGTGCTTTGCTGCCCGAAGGATCGGTGCTCACAGTGATTTCAATTTCCTTGTCGGCAAGGTTCTCCAGAAACTTGTAGGGGTTGTCGTTGGCGGTGATGTTTTGCCCGTTGATGGCAATCAGGTAATCGCCTTCGCTGACGTTTACGCCGGGTTCGGTGAGTGGCGAACGGCGTGAGGGGTTCCAGTTTTCGCCCTGGTAGATTTTCATAATGCGGTGTCTTCCGGCTTTAAAATCAGCCTCAAGCGATGCGCCAAGCAATCCGCCCTCCACACGGTCGGGCCATTTGATGTCGCCCCAGTCCACATAGGCATGTCCGGCATTGACCTCCGAGACCAGTTCGTTCAGCACATAGTCGAGGTCGAAACGGCTGCCCACATGCGGCAGGAGTTTGGCATACTGTTCGCGCAGTGCAACCCAGTCGACCCCATGCAGATTGTCTACATAGAAATAATCCCTGAAGATACGCCACCCGTCCACGTAAAGCTGTTCCCATTCCTTGCGGGGTTCGATGCGCATGGTCATGTCGTCGAGATTCAGTTTGCCGCTACCGGCTTTCTGGTTGGGGGCAATTTTCACTATTCCGTAGTCGCTGCCCGATCGGTAGAGCATGGTCTTTCCGTCGGCTGATGGAATGGCGGTGGCTCCGCGGTCAAGAATTTCTTCCGCTTTTTGTTCCTGAATGTTGTAACGCATTATTTTTCCGTCGGCGGCATACAACAGCCCCCCTTCCACAGCTTCGATGATCCTGTAGTTGCCGGCAGGCATGGGCAGGGCTTCCACGCGGTTCGAAGCTCCCTGGAAATCAATCACCACTTTTGGGGTATTGGTTTCGCTTTTGTTTTCAGGGGTTTGGGCTTTGGGAGGTTCTTTCTTGTTTTTGTCTGATTTGTTTTCTGCCTGATTACGAATGGGTTCATTGTCTGTTCGGCTGGGACGCAGGCGGGTGCCGTCGTTGCGCAATGGCAGGGCATAAATGCGTGTAGCGTTATTGTACAGGTAGTCGAACTCGTAGCTCGAGAATGCAAGGTTGAAATCGCGGTTGCTGACGAAGAAGATAAATTTTCCGTCGCGGCTGAACACCGGACTGCGGTCGCCAAACTGGTCATCGGTGAGCTGGGTAGCTTTTCCTGTGGGGATGTGGTAAACCCAGACGGCTGCGTTGCCATTTTCGGATTCTTTGTGGTAGGTGACCCATTCCGAGTCGGGCGAAAAGGCGTACGACCTGATCTCGTTGAAGGTGGCACGGTCGATGGTGGTTTGCCTGCCGGTATTCACATCAAGCAGCAGAAGTTGCAGGGTGCGGTCGCTGTAAACCAGGTATTTACTGTCGGGAGACCACACGGCCTCGTATTTCCACGCTTTCGAACCGGAGGTGAGCTGGCGGGGTGTTGCGCCTTTTTTGTTTTCCAGCAGATATACCTCGTATTCTCCTGTGGCATCGCTGTAGTAGGCAATGTAGCGTCCGTCGGGCGACCATACGGGGAAGATTTCGCGTATGCCCGGGGTGTTGGTCAGATTTTCTATCTGTCCGTGCTCGGCAGGAACGCTGAAGATATCGCCCCGGGCATCGAACAGGGCTCTTTTGCCGCTGGGCGACAGGCTGAAGCTGTGAATATTGTCTTTGACGTTTTTAAAGTAAGGCACCAGGTTGGGGTTGTCGTACCTGATGTTGACCTTAACGCGCTTGTTTTCACCTGTATTCAGGTTGAGCAGCCATAGCTCACCACCGTTTTCGTAGGCAATCTGACCGTTTTTGCCCGATGGCCACATCACATCGAAATCTTTGTGAAAGGTGAGTTGCTGGATGTTTCTGGTGGTCAGGTCGTAACTGTAAATGTTCAGCTTGAGGTCGCGGTCGCTGGCAAAATATATTTTGTTGCCATGCCAAACCGGCCATTGGTCGCTGCCCAACCATTTGGTGATTTGTTCAGAGCTGTTGTTTTTCAGGTCGTAAATCCATAGCTCTGTGGCACGGCCGCCCTTGTAGCGCTTCCAGGTTCTGAATTCCCTGTCCACCGGGGTGAAGCAGATCTTGCTATCGTCGGGCGAAAGGGCTGCAAATCCGCCATTGAGTATAGGGAGTGGTTCTTCCATGCCACCTTCAATATCTACCAGAAAGTACCTGCCGTTGCGGTCGCCAAACGGGGTGCGGTTGCCCCTAAAGAGCACCTTTCTGCTGTCGGAAGTCCAGCCCAGTACCACATTGTCGAAACCACCGCGCGGAGGCATCACCCCAACCGAATTGTAGAAGGTGAGCTGTCTAGCCGGTCCGCCTTCGGCCGGCATCACCCAAACCTGACGGCTGCCGCTGTATTCGGCCGAGAAAGCAATCCATTTGCCGTCGGGCGAAATTTTTGGAAACAACTCATAGCCTTCGTGCGAGGTGAGCTTGCGGGCATCGCCACCCGTTGCCGGCACCGTCCATATGTCTCCGGCATACACAAAAGCAATAAGATTCTGATTTACATCGGGTTGGCGTATCAACCTGGCATCTTCACCGGCATGCACCAGAAAAGGAAAAAGCCACAAAGCCAGCAAAGCTGTTTTTTTGAGCAGATGATGTGTCATGTGTTCTCGAAATTTGACGGAAAAGTAGCGAAATTATGGGTTTTTACCGGAGGAATCAGGTAAAAGCACGTTTTGAATCAGCAGGCGGATACACCCCGGAAGTCTCCCGGCCGGAAAGGGCAGAGAAAATAAACTGAAGTCCCGAAAGGCTTAATTTTCAGCTCCGGCAATCAGGTCTTTGGCGTGAATGCACAGCACGGGGATGGGGGAGTGGTTGATCATTTGCTGCGCATACGGTCCGAGCCAGATGTTGGCTGTGGTGGTTTCCTGTTCGTCCATGATCGAGATCAGGTTGGCTTCTACCTTGATGGCATAGGCAATTGTGACATCGGTCAGGTTGTCAGCCTCAAGTTCAACCACAGTGTGTCGGATGTTGTTTTCCGACAGGTAGATTTTAACCTGGTTTACGTACTCCCTGACCACATCGCGCAGTTCAGCCAGGGGTGACGAAAACAGGGCCAGCACATGTATCTCGGCATCGTAATACCTGGCAATCAGCGCAGTAAACGGAACTTTCTGCCTGCTTTCGACGGTGCTGTCGATGGGCATCACGATGCGTCTGATGGTTTTATGCATGTCCACCCCACCCCGGATGGTGATGATGGGCCGTTCGGCGGCCGTTACGATGCGGTTGGCATTGCTGCCAATCCAAAACTCTTCGAAACCTGAGGCGCCATGGGTGCCCACCACGATGAGAAAGGCATCCACTTCGTCGGCAGCAGCGGTGATTTCCTTATACACCTTGCCTTTTCGTATCTGATAAAAGATTTTACCGTCGTTGAGCAGCGGCTGGCGCGACGATTTGAGGGTTTCGAAACGCCTGGTAGCTTCGTCAATAATCTGTTTTGGATCGACAGTGTAAATTTCTTTCCCGGTTTCCGGGCGGTTCACCCAAACCATCATCACGTCAGCCCCGGCGCGGTTGGCGATGTCGATGGCATGATCGAGGGCGTTGATGGAGCAATCCGAAAAATCGATGCCCACTACAATCACTTTTTTCATGGCTGTTGGTTTTGGTTTGTGAACTCGGATAATGGCGGCGGTTCGATGAGTTCTTTGGTGATGAAGGCCTGACTAAATATTTTGCTGATTTGCTGAAGTTTACCTTCGGCTTCGAGGCGGGTGCGGTAATCGCCCACCCTGACACGGTAGTAGGGCTGACCAAAACTCAGGTAAGTGCGGTCGTTGGGAAAAAACTCCTGGAAGCGGGCCATGGCAGCCTGGGCACGATCCACAGCGGCATTGCCCGACTCCATGAAGATCTGTATCCTGAAGCCTTCGATGGGCTGCAGCTGAGGGTTGTTGCGGCTGATTTTCAATAATGTATCGAGCTGGGGCGGGGCCGAAACCCTTACATTTCCCTGCTGGGCTTCAGCTGCAAAAGTCACCAAGCCAAGAATAACTGTGATAATCAGGCGCAACATCATAGGATCAGACTGATTTGGATTGAATGCTCAGGACAGGAATAACCGAATAATTGATGATTTGTTGTGCGTAAGGCCCGAGGAACATGCTGCCCGAGGTCCCGCTTTGTTCGGTCATAATGGTAATCAGATCGGCCTGCTCGCTGCGAGCAAAATCGAGAATGGTGCTCACCATCTGGTCGGCTTCAACTTCGGTCAGGCGGTTGGGTATGTTGCGTTCGTTCAGGCATTTCACGGCTTCGTCGCCGTATGAGCGCATGCGTTTTCTGATGCTGTTGAGGGGGCTGTTGTAAATGAGCAGCGGCAATACCTCGGCACCAAACAGGGCAGCAATATTTGCAGCTACCGGAAGTTTCTGGCGGGTCTCGGGCGTACTGTCGAGCGGCAGCACAATGCGGCTGATCACCTCAGGGCCAATTTCGTAGTCTCCCCTCACGGTAAGCACCGGACAAGGCGAGCCTGTTACAATGCGGTAGGCATTGCTGCCAATCCAGAACTGCTCGTAGCCGCTCACCCCATGGGTGCCGGCAAAAACAATGTCGGCTTCAATCAGCCTGGCTGCATTGGCCACTTCCTGATACACTTTTCCTTTGCGCAGGAGGGTGTTGATGTGTTTGTTGTGCAGCCTTGCCTCGAAGGAGGGAATGATCTCGTCGAGCAACTTGCGTGTTTCGATGCGGAGCTCCTGGTCAATATTCAGCACATTGTCGGGGGTGCTGCTGCTGTCAACCCACACCAGATGCAGATTGGCCTGTGTCTTGTTGGCTACCCTGAGGGCATATTCGAGCGTCTTCAGGGCGTTTTTCGAAAAGTCGAAGGCTATGAGCAGGTTTTTCATAACCAAAATGTTTTCAATGGGTTATACCATCGTTTTGTGCATCCGGCCTTTAGCTTTGCGGCTTTGGGCCATTATGGAGCTAAGTTAGTGAGAAAAACAGGCCATCGCAAGAGAATAAGGCCTTATTGCGGTCATTTTCGTACTTTTGTTTCCTTACATTTCCGGTAAACACTCTGGCCAATGAGCAAAAACCCACGCAATCAGCACCTCGATGCCGAGGGTGCTGCAATGAGTCAGGCTGAGCGCGAGATCGAAAAGGCGCTGCGACCCGACGCTTTTGCCAGTTTTGTGGGTCAGGAAAAGGTGACAGATAACCTGAGGGTGTTTGTGCAGGCAGCCCGCCAGCGTGGCGAAGCCCTCGACCATGTGTTGCTGCATGGCCCGCCCGGACTTGGAAAAACCACCCTGTCGCACATCATTGCCAACGAACTGGGTGTCAACATCAAAGTTACTTCAGGGCCTGTGCTCGACAAGCCCGGCGACCTGGCCGGCTTGCTTACCAACCTCGAAGAGAATGATGTGCTTTTTATTGACGAAATCCACAGGCTAAGTCCCGTTGTGGAGGAGTACCTCTATTCGGCTATGGAGGATTTTCGCATCGATATCATGATCGAAACCGGCCCGAATGCCCGCAGTGTGCAGATAGGTCTGAATCGCTTTACGCTTATAGGTGCCACCACGCGTTCGGGCCTGCTCACCAGTCCGTTGCGCAGCAGGTTTGGCATCTCGTCGAGGCTGGAATATTACGATGCCCAAACCCTCTCGGGCATCATTCGCCGCTCGGCTTCCATCCTCAATGTGCCCATCAGCGAGGAGGCTGCCTTTGAAATTGCCCGGCGAAGCCGGGGCACGCCGCGTATTGCAAACCTGCTCCTGCGCCGGGTGCGCGATTTTGCACAAATCAAAGGCAATGGCCGCATCGACATGCCCATAGCCCAATATGCCCTGCAGGCGCTCAACGTGGACCAACATGGCCTCGACGAGATGGATAACCGCATCCTGCAAGCCATTGTCGAGAAATTTAAAGGCGGACCGGTTGGTATCAATACCATTGCCACTGCCGTGGGCGAAGAAGCCGGAACCATCGAAGAGGTTTATGAGCCATTTCTGATCAAGGAGGGCTACATCATGCGTACCCCACGCGGACGCGAAGCCACTGACCTGGCTTACAGGCACCTGGGCAGGACACGCCGTCCCGATCAACCTACCCTTTTTTGAAAAATTTGCTCACCGGCCATGGCATGCACGCCAGCACATATCCGGGATATCATCGTCGAACAGGCAAATTTGCTGGGTTTTGACGATGTGGGGATAGCCAGGGCAGAAATGTTGCCCACGCACGCCGCCTACATGGAAGAATGGCTTGGCAAAGGATATCAGGGAACCATGAGTTACCTGGAGCGCAACCGCGAAAAACGTTACGATCCCCGACTCCTGCACGAGGGTACAATAAGCGTTGTAACGGTTCTTCAGAATTATTATCCCGCTGAACAACCTGAAAATCAGGATAATTTCAAAATAGCGAAGTATGCCCTCGGCAAAGATTACCATCAGGTGATCCGCGACAAGCTGCGGCTGATGCTCAAAGCCATCGAAGCGCAAACCGGACCGCTCAAGGCCAGGGCATTCACCGATTCGGCGCCTGTGCTCGACCGCGCCTGGGCCGAAAAATGCGGACTCGGATTCATCGGCAAAAACACCTGCCTGATTCATCCGCGCAAAGGCTCATTCTTTTTCATTGGTCACCTGTTTCTGCCCCTCGAGGTGGAGGAAAAAACAGAAACCATTACCGATTATTGCGGCACCTGCCGCCGTTGTATTGATGCCTGCCCCACAGGTGCGCTTGTGGCACCGCATCAGCTCGACGCCAACAAATGCATCTCATACCTCACCATCGAATACCGTGGCGAATTGCCTGGAAACCTGCGCGAAAAGTTCTCGGGATATATCTTTGGATGCGACATCTGTCAGGATGTTTGTCCCTGGAACAGGTTTGCCAAACCTCATCGCGAACCCTTGTTTACCCTGCGCGACGAACTCAGGCAAATGCGCCGCGACGACTGGCTGAAGCTTGATGAGCAAAAGTTTGATGAACTTTTTAAGGACAGCGCTGTTCAACGTACGGGTTATGAGGGACTGAAACGCAACATAAGTTTTGTTTCCGGTGAGAACTTCAACCCATTGCATGAAACACAACAAAAACATCAATAGTTATGGCACTGACACCCACAAGGCAGATTCCACTTGGCTTCAAGGCTCCTGATTTTTTGCTGCCCGATATGATTTCGGGACGCAAGCTCAGCTTTCAGGATATCAAAGGCGAAAAAGGCACACTGGTGATGTTTATTTGCAACCACTGCCCCTACGTAAAGCATGTAATTCATGAACTGGTCCGACTGGGCAAAGATTATTTACCTAAAGGCATTGGTTTTGTGGCTATTAACTCCAACGACGCCCTGAAATACCCCGAAGACTCGCCCGAGCTCATGAAGGAGTTTGCAGCCCGGCATGGGTTTCCGTTTCCATACCTCTACGACGAAACACAGGATGTAGCCCGGGCTTATGAAGCTGCGTGCACGCCCGATTTCGACCTGTTCGATGCCAACGATCTGTGTGTCTATCGCGGACGGCTCGACGGAGCCAGGCCGGGCAACGAGGTGCCGGTAACGGGCGAAGATATGCGCAGGGCGCTCGATCAGCTTCTGGCAGGCATGCCTGTACCTGCCGAACAACTGCCCTCAATGGGCTGCAATATCAAGTGGAAATAACCGGATCCGGCTCATTTTGCCGACGGACGGTTCATCTCCCAGCTTAAGCCAAAGCTGAGTACATCGTTGTATTCTCCGAATTTGCGGCTGAAACGGCGCACGTTTCCGGGTACGCTGTTTTTCCGAATGGAATGAAGTGAGTTGGTTGAACGCGTAAAAACCACGAAATGCTCCGACAGCCGGTAGCGCAGGCCCAACACGCTGTTGAAGCATATCTTTCTCCAGTCAGCAAGGTTGAAATTGTTGTTCGGATAACCGTCAATCTTTTCGCCGGCATGGGTGAGCCAGTCGGCCGAAAGCCCGGCTTCAGCCTCCAGTTTCCCTAAGCCAAACACCGTCAGTAAGGGCATCTCAACATAGTTGAGCTGTCGCAAAAACTGGCGGATGGCCGGGTCTTCGGGGTCGGGTTGGCGGGCCGAGCCTTTACGGGTATAGCCCAGTTCGAACTGCAGCCTGAAATCAGCCGAGGTGTAATAGTAAAGCAAAAATCCGCCCGAAAAACCAGCCTTGTGGTAGCCCGACATGCCATCGCCGGCAATCTGAGAGGCATTCATTCCGGCCCTTAATCCACCGCCAAAAGGCTGAGCATAGGAAGGTGGAATGGCCAGCAGGAAAATCAGAGCAAAAACAAAAGACAGTTTTTTCATCAGCTCAAAAATACTGCTTTAGCCTGAAAAAACTGCCTTCTTGAAGTAAACAGACTGCCAATTGGCCGACCTTACTGTATTACCAGCAGGTGATAATGTTTCTTGCCCTTTTGTACGAGGATGTATTTGCCGTTGAGCAGCATGTCGGGGTGCGGTTGGGTTTGCTCCGCCACCTTTTCTTTGTTGATCGAAACGGCGTTTTCCTTGATAAGCCGGCGTGCTTCGCTTTTCGAGCTGAACACTGCCCCATGTGTGGTGAGCAGGTCAACCAGGTCGGTGGCATTTTGAAACACTTCTGATGAAATGTGGCTCAGAGGCACGCCGTCGAACACGCTGAGCAGGGTGGCTTCGTCGAGCTGGCGCAGCATTTCGGTTGTGCCTTTTCCGAACAGGATCTGGCTGGCATCTTCGGCCTTTTGCAGCTCAGCTTCGCCATGCACCATTTTGGTCACTTCCGATGCTAGAGTCTTCTGCAACTGCCTCATGTGCGGGGCATTGCGATGTGTTTCGATCAAAGCTTCGATTTCCTGTTTTTCGAGCAGGGTGAATATCCGGATGTATTTTTCGGCATCCTCATCCGAACAATTGAGCCAGAACTGGTAAAAAGCATATGGGCTGGTGCGGTTGGCATCGAGCCAGACATTTCCGGTTTCGGTTTTGCCGAATTTTCCTCCGTCGGCCTTGGTTATCAGCGGGCAGGTGAGGGCAAAGGCCTCGTTTTCGTGGCCGAGTTTACGCCGGATCAGCTCGGTGCCGGTGGTGATGTTGCCCCATTGGTCGGCTCCGCCCATCTGCAGCTTGCAGTTGTAGTGCTGATACAGGTAAAGAAAGTCGTACCCCTGAACGAGCTGATAGGTGAACTCGGTGAACGACATGCCACTGCCACTTTCGGCCGATAGGCGCTTTTTCACAGAGTCTTTCGACATCATGTAGTTGACAGTGATGTGTTTGCCGATATCGCGGATGAAACCCAGAAAGGTGTAATCTTTCATCCAGTCGTAGTTGTTCACCAGCTCGGCTTTGTTTGGAGCTTGGCTCTCGAAGTCCAGAAAGCGGGCAAGCTGTTTTTTGAGGCACTCCTGGTTGTAGCGAAGTGTTTGCTCATCCAGCAGGTTGCGTTCATGCGACTTGCCCGAAGGGTCGCCAATCATGCCGGTGGCGCCGCCGATCAGGGCAATGGGTTTGTGGCCGCAAAGCTGAAAATGCTTGAGCATCATGATGCTTACCAGATGGCCGATGTGCAGCGAGTCGGCAGTAGGGTCGATGCCCACATAGGCTGCGGTCATTTCTTTGTTGAGCTGATCTTCTGTACCCGGTGTCAGGTCGTGAATCATGCCCCTCCAACGGAGTTCTTCGACGAAATTTTTCTGCATGAAGGTCAATAGAATTTGCCTGCAAAGATACAAACTCGCCTCATGACCAATTGGTCTTAATTTTGCCGGATGGCAAACCGGATCCTCAATGTGCCCCAGATAGCGCACTTGTTTGGCCTTAGCCTGGCAGGCGGGGTTTTGCTTAACCTGGCCTGGGCACCGCACCGCTACACTTTTCTCGTGTTTTTTTCGCTTGTACCTTTCCTCTGGGTTGCCAGGCGCTTCAACGATCGGCCCGCTAAGGTTTTTACTGCACTTTATGCTGGTTTTTTCGTTTTTCACCTGCTGGCGGGATGGTGGATGTATAGTTCCACACTGGTTGGCAGCCTGTTGGCGCATCTGCTGAATGCCTTTCTGCCTGCCGCTGCCCTGACCCTCTGGGCCAGCCTGACGAACGGACGTTTGCAGCCGGTTACCAGGGCACTACTGTTTATAGGGATATGGCTCTCGATGGAATGGCTCAATGCCATCTGGATGTTTGCGTGGCCATGGTTCCAGCTTGGCCATGTTTTTGGCGAAAGACCCGAATGGGTTCAGTGGTACAGGTTTACTTCCTCGAGCGGGGGGTCGCTTTGGGTCTTAATCACAAACTATTTGTTATTCAGCTTGTTAAATGCAAATTTTCGTGCGCGGCCGATGCTATTGTTCGTAAGCCTGATGGTTGTTACGATTCCAGTACTGGTTTCAGGGGCGTTGCGTACGAATGAGGAAAGTCCTGAAGTTACCAGGGTGGCTGTGGTTCAACCGAATATTCATCCTGCCAGAGAAAAATTCAACGGCATGGATGCTGCAGCACAGTTGCAGAAGGCATTGCAGCTGCTCGGGAGAGTCGCGTTGAAATCAGTGGATTATGTGGTTTTCCCGGAAACCATGATCGTTGAACCGGTGGATGAGGACAGACTGCACGAAAACCAGCATATCCGGCGTATTGAAAATCTGCTGGATTCGCTTCAGGTCAGGGCAGTGCTTACTGGTGCTTTCACAAGCCGGCAAGGCAGCTGGCATCCTGCTGACGCTAACAAAGCAATGGGTTTGCACCAAAAGGAAGTGCGCTACAACAGTCTGCTATACATTGGCAGCGATAGCATTAAAATTTATCATAAAGAAAAGTTGGTTCCGCTGGTCGAAAAGCAGCCCCTGCTCTGGCTCATCGGGCCATTTCGTGAGTTTGTCGAGCGCAGTGGTGGTTTTTTCGGAAGCTATGGCACGCACAATGTGTCAGGTCATTTTATGCTCGAAAACAACAATATCGTTGTGCCGATGATCTGTTTTGAGTCGGCGTTCTCATGTCATCCTTCCCACGACGCCAGGCCCGGTTTTGTGGCGCTGGTCACCAACGACGGCTGGTGGTCGAGTTCCGGTGGGTATCTGCAGCACCTTAATCTGGCCCGTATTCGTGCCATCGAACGTGGACAATGGATAGTGCGGGCAGCCAACACCGGAGTATCAGGCCTGATCAGCCCTGAAGGACAACTGGTGGCCAGCCTGAATTATGAAGAAGATGGAGTGTTGGTGGGTGAAGTGGGTTTCAGGTCGGCCAGCACGATTTCATGCGTTGTGCAAAATGCGATACGTTTAATTGCATTTTTGATCCTGTTGGCAGGCATGGGGGTAAGCTTTTTTGCACGAATGCAGTCATTATGGCAAAAAAAATTATTTTAGCCGTGATTTAGTTGCAAAATTCATTCCACCAAAAAACAACAGTTATGACCAGAAAGGCACTTTCATTCATGCTCATCATGCTGGGCAGCCTGCTGCTTCTGCCCGGTTCGGAAATCAGGGCACAATTCAAGGCCGACGATATCCTCGGCGTCTGGCTGAATCAGGATAAAGATGCACACATTGAGCTTTTTAAGCGCGACGGTAAAGTTTATGGTAAAGTGGTATGGCTGAAAGAACCCATCGATCCTGATACGGGCAAGCCCAAAGTGGACAAGCACAATCCCGATCCGGCGCTGCGCTCGCGGCCTTCACTTGGTTTGGAGATTCTTAAGGGATTCACTTTCAATGGAAAATCAGAGTGGTCGGGGGGTGAAATTTACGATCCAAAGAGTGGCAAAACCTACAGCAGCTATATGAATTTCGACGGTCAAAATAAAAACGTGCTCAAACTTCGGGGCTACATCGGCATTTCGCTCATTGGCCGCACCGCCACCTGGACGAGGGTAAAATAGCCGCAAAAGAATTGATGAAAACCGGACACAAGTCCGGTTTTTTTCTTTCAGGGCAGGATGATGCAAAACCTGCTTCCCTTGCCCTCGGTGCTTTGCACACTGATGTGCGCACCACCAACCTCGAGAAACTCTTTGACGAGCACCAGACCCAGCCCCGTACCCGACTCCTGGTCAGTGCCTTTTCGCTTTAACTGGTTGTCGAGCTCAAACAGCCTTTCAATCTTATCAGCCGGAATACCAATACCGTTGTCTTCCACGCAAATGACATGCTTGCCATCATCGTTGGTGTGCCATGTTACGCTGATCGTGCCTCCGTGGGGAGTGAACTTGATGGAATTGTTCACAAGGTTGATCAACACACTGATCATTACATTGCGGTCGAAAAAGCATTGTGAGTTCTCCGGAACGGCATTGATCAACTTATGTTGCTTCTGTTTTGCCCTGTATTGCAGAACTTCGAAAACTTCTTGCACTGCCGACGATACCTCGAATTGTGAAGGATTAAATTTGAAGCCTTCGCGCTGTCCTTTGGCCCAATCCAGGAGGTTGACAAGGAGGGCGTAAGTGTTTTGGCTTGTTTTTTCAAGGCTTTTCAGCAATTCAAGTCTTTCTTCATCTGTCACACTATGATACTCATTGGTCAAAATGTCCAGTAATCCGAGCAAGGCGTTAAATGGACCTTTCAGGTCGTGTGCAATTACAGAAAGAAATTTGTCTTTGGTTTTGTTCAGCTCAGTAAGTTGATCGTTCGACCGGCTGATCACTTCGTTCTGATGTTTGAGCACCAGGCGCATGCTGTTTAGCTTCCACATCAGATAAACAGCAAACAACAACAGCAGCACAATAATTACGATCACAATCTTTTGATTGAGGATAACTTTGTTTTTGAACAGATTCAATGAGGCCAGGTGCGAATTTTCAGCCTCCATCTTTTCTGTTTCGTAAACCAGCATCAATTCTTCAATACGGGATTTGTGCTGGTTGCTGAGAATTTTATCTTTTAAGTCAATGGCAAGCTTATAATTTTTCAGTGCTTCATAGTGGTTGCCTTTAATGCTGTCAATTTTTGATTGCAGAAGGAGTGTTTTATACATTGGGTTTTTCTGCTCATTTTCCCTGGCCAGCATCAATGCGTGTTTTGCATAAAAATCTGCTGAGTCAGTTTGCCCCCAATCCAACATAAGCTGGGACTTGATCAGATAACCCTCGCTGTAGTCTAGTTTGTAGCGTGCGGGTTGTTGCTGAAAAGCCTTCAACACGTATGTTTCGGCCTCCTTTTTAAATCCTAATGCAGCACCAGATTTGGCGGCATTTAAGTATGACTGGAAAAGAAATTCATCAATCTTGTTTTCCTCAGCAATGCGAATGGCTTCTTTGGCATGGCTGTAAGCGTTTCTGGGTTTGTTGAATTCAATCATTGCTCCGGAAATGTTGTTGTGAACCAAAGCAATCAACCTTGGCTTTCCGATTTGATTCGCTACATCAATAGCCTTGTAGAATGTTTTCAATGCATTTGCGGTATCCTCAAGATCAATGAAGATGTTTCCCAAAGCATTCAGGCTGTGAAACAGTCTTTCATTGTTGCCAATTTCTTCGTGTAGCTTAACACTCTGTATCCCGTGCCTGGCCGCAAGCTCAAAGTGCCCAAGTTTTCTGTAGCGCGCTGCTAGGTCGTAATGCGATTTTGCCATCCCAACTTTGTTATTACGCTGTTCATCAAGCTTTAATGCCAGCTTGGCATAGTGTATCGAAGAATCAAGGTTGCCCAGAATATTATGGAGGGTGCCGGCATTGTTCAGGGCTTCAGCGCGCAGCTGGGCAGGCACGGCAGTAGTGTCGAGCAGGGTGGTACGTATGGCAAAATTGACTGCACTGTCATAATTTCGGCTGAACCAATACCAAAGCGCTTGTACATTATAATACTCTGCTTTCTCAGCCGGCTTCATTTGCGATAATTCCTTACCTGCATGGTGGAGAATTTCTTTTGCGGTTTCCATGCTGTCGGGAATGAGTGCACGGGCCAGATTTAAAGCCAGGAGTCTTTTCTCGGAGGGTTTGGCTTGCTGATATACCTTCCTTAAACTATCCGGATTGTTGGCTGGAAAGGCAGCCACACACAGCATTACCAAAATGATGATTGGCAGTAGTCGGGAGATATTGTTGGTCTTCATAAAAAAACTGTCCCTCAAATTTAAAACTTGAGGGACAGTGAAGCAAGTTTTTTTTGAGATTAATTTCCTCCGCCAAAGACCTCTTCGCACACATTGGCCGGAATTTCAAAATCTAGCCATGAGTATGAGTTCTGGGTGGCAGTGGCCACTGTAGAATACTCTTTTCCGTCGTATATTACCCAGATATTGTATTCCTGACCGAGCACGATGCCCGATACAACGGCCTGACCTTGAACCATCTCGATTGGAATCACCGGACCGCCGGTAACAGCCTGACAATAAGCCGTAAACGAAGGATAAATCACAACTTCGGGCTTATCGGCACAATAAACCGATGCCTGGAAAGTGATTGTAGTAAACTGCCCGCTGCTGTTGGCAATCAGGTTTACCTGGACAGGACTGCTGCCACAAATTTCATTGAGCAGGAGGTTTTGCGAGCCAGGATCAACGGAAAGGAAAGGAGAATTTTCGGTGTCCCATTCAATGCGGACGGGGGTATTTCTTGGCATATTGGTCATGAAAACCGGTTGTCCGTTCGAAACCCACACCATGGCGCGGGTGAGCATCACATTGTCCGCTTGCCTGAAAATTTTGGCGCCAATCAGGAACGATCCCTGCATGGCCGGGCTGATGTTGAATACAAAAGGCGAACCCTGCTCACAGATATTTCCTGTAAACCAGTTGAATGCATAGTAAGAAAGATGTGTCAGGTTGGCCGAAACTTTCAACATGCCATCTTGGCTGAAAATTGTCGTACTGCCTTCTTCCTGCCATTGGCCCGTGTTTTCGTTCAGGCTCCATATGCCTACAGTCTGGCCTGGAGCAACTGCACCGTTCACCTCAGGATTGAATACCTGGCTGTTGACAGGTGTCGTTAACAAGAGTGTGCCGTTTTCAAACGTAGCAGCTACGCGCCCGTACTGGTCGATGATTTCAATTGCCACAAAACTGGCTGTATAGAACATTCCCTGCTGCACCTGTCCATTGCTGCGCTTGACAGTAGGCATCAGCCCCCCGGGAAAGGAGTTGAGTGCCTGAGCTTCCGTGGGATCGAAGTGCACCATAGTCACATTGATGTCGCCTTGGAGAGGATTGCCGTTGGCATCTTTCATCACCAATCCCTGAGGAATGCTGAGGTTGGTATTCACCTGGGGTAAAGTCACCGTTGAGCTTGCGGTTACCGTCCCATTCTGGACATTGGCTGCACCGCTTTGCTGGGTGGCAGTCACACCATTGGGCGTGTTGTTGAGCTTCACCATAGTCACCTCAACAAAGTGGCGGCCTGTTTGCGTGATGCTGATTTGCCGGGTCATGGTCAGGTATCCGGGCGCCATTACAACTATCGAAAACTGCACTGGTTTGTCGGCCGAAGGGGTATAGGCAGGTGCCGGCGAAATGCCGATGGCCGCCATGCCACGGTTCACCTTCACGGTATTGTCTTTAAGCCTACCACCCACAGGGTCGAGCACGCCTTGTGCATCTTTTCCGGAAATGATGATAATGGCATCACGGCTGGCATCAGATCCCAGAAACTCACCAGTGGCCGCATCTTTGATATGAAAATCAATGGTTGTCTTGATGAGGTTGTAATCAATAATCAGCTTGAGATTTTCAAGCGGATTGGTGATTTTTTTGCAGGCCGGAGGAACAGACATCAGAATGAGCAGCAATGCCATCCAGCTGATTTGCCTTAATACGCTTATGGTTTTCATGACGGTTTCCATTTATTGTTTATAATATTCTGAAATTCAACTGAAAGTTTAAAATCGGATAAAACTGAAGCCACGCAATGTTTTCGTTGAGCTGCCGTTTCTGCTCTTCGCTTGAGGTGGGTGTAAGCATTCCGGTGCTTATCAGATCGGCTTTTGGAGAGTCCATGAAGGCTGCACCCAGGTCGATATTGAACGAAAGCCTGCGGTTTTTCGAAACAGCTCGTCCAAAGCCAATACCGGCATAAGGATTGATTGTCATGCCTGGTTTAAAATTGGCTTCCAGGTAGCCAACCTCATCCGGAGTTGCCTGGATGTTGCCGATGGTGATTGGATTGGCAGGGATTCCGTATATCCCAGCCTCGAACAAATTATACAACACGCCTGCACTCACATAAAAATACCTGGCCGGGTGCAGGTTGGCCAGCAGGCTGATGGCTCCCACCTTTACAAAACTTGAACCCTCAACTTCACTTTGAAAGGCCTCGAGCTCAATATCATAGCGAAAGTACGAACCGCCTAGCCTGAGGTGCACCGAGGGTGTGACTGCAAATCCCAGTTCGCCGCCAAAACCGGTGGTACCAGCTTTTGCGCCGAAGCTTAATCCAATCTTCTTTCCATCGGCCGGCTCATCCATGCTTTGCTGCTGCGATTCCTGTCCCACCGAGGAAAAAGTAATCATGAGCAAAATAAATGCGAGAATCAGGTTTCTTTTCATGATTATTGGGTTGGCTAAGAAAGGTTTATAATGCAAATATAAGGTTCATGGTATGCGAAAACATATAAAACAAACGTTAAATTACTTTTGCTGTTTGCTTTTGTCCAGAAGAAAAATTTGAAAGATATATCTCAACACATTGATGTATAGGCTGTTAAAATTATTCAAAGAAATTTCGTCTTTGATCTGGGCAGTGGTTTTTTTACGGAAAGATTACATTTGACGAAAGAAAGAGCGGAAACATGAAGATTAAGTTGCACCTGCCATTCATAGTTTTTACACTTGGGGCACTGCTGGTTTCATGCCATTCGCCAAAACAAGCTCCGGAAAATACCATCACAACCGACAGCCTGCCATCGGCACTGCAGCAGATTGCGGCTGAAGGCCGGATAAAAGTGCTCACCAACTACAGCGCAATCAATTACTACATCTATCGTGGCGAGCCTGTTGGCTACCAATACGAGATGGTAAAATCGCTTGCCTCCTCGCTCGGGTTGAGGCTCGAATTGTCGGTGGAACGGGATATTGACGAAGCATTTCGCAAGCTTGCTTCAGGTGAAGCCCACCTACTGGCCATGGACCTGACGGTAACTTCCGGCCGGCAGAAAGAATTCGACTTTACTGAGCCGATATTCATTACCCGACAGGTACTGGTGCAAAGGTTGCCCCGCAACTGGCAGTTGATGCAAACCCGAAATGAGCTGGAAAATAACATGATACGAACGAGCCTTGAGCTTGCCGGCAAGACCGTGCATGTGCAATCGGGCACAGTGCACCGCCGCAGGCTGGAAGTATTGTCGGATGAGATAGGCGACACGATTTACATTGTTGACGATGAGCGCAGCCCCGAGGCACTTATAAAAGCGGTCTCAAAAGGTGAGATTCCTCTGGCCGTTGTTGACGAGCATATGGCTACAGCATTTATTCGCGATTACCCGAACATCGACATCAAAACCCCCGTCAGTTTTCAGCAACGTATTGCCTGGGCGCTTCGCAAAGAGCAGGATAACGAATTGCTTGAGGAGGTCAACAGTTGGCTTCGGGCTTTTATGGCATCTGCCGAATCGCGCATGTTGTATGATAAATATTTCGGACCGGGGTTCAGAATAAAATTGCAGAGCGAATACCATTCGTTTCATGAAAAGGGCAAATTGTCTCCATACGATGATATCATCCGGGATGTGGCGGCAGAGATTGGTTGGGACTGGCGCCTGTTGGCTTCGCTCATCTATCAGGAGTCGGAATTTAAGCCTTCGGTCGTTAGCTGGGCGGGGGCTTTTGGCCTGATGCAACTGATGCCGCCGGTGATGGAGCTCTACGGCATCGATCAGACCGCCACACCTGAGCAACAGATCAAGGTTGGGGGAAAATATATTCTTTATCTGGACAAACAAATTCCTGAAACGATCACCGATCCTGTAGAGCGTGTAAAATTTGTGCTGGCAGCCTACAACAGCGGGGTGGGCCATGTGCTCGATGCGCGCAGGCTGGCTGTTAAATACAATAAAAATCCTGATGTCTGGACCGGAAATGTGGATTTCTTTATGCGCAACAAATCAAGACCGGCATTCTACAACGATCCGGTTTCGTATTACGGATATGTGCGCGGTGAGGAGACCTTCCTGTTCGTCGAGCAGGTCATGGAAAGGTTTGAGCACTACAAAAACCTGCTGCCCGATAAGAAAAAGCGCTGAAAATGAGCGCTGTTTAAAATGTCATATCTTTTGCAAGAAGCTCAACCCATGTCCGGATGCGTTCCTCCGTAAGCTCCGGCTGGGTGTCCTCATCCAGGGCAAGCCCAAAGAAATAATCTCCGTCGTAGCCCATTGAGTCGGTGAACTCATAACCTTTAACCGGCCAGGCGCCCAGAAGCTTTCCGCCCAGTTGCTCTATTTCCTGCCTGATAATGCCAAGGCTGTCCACAAAATGATCGGGGTAAAAGATCTGATTTCCAAGGGCAAAGGTGGCAACCTTGAGTTTTGAGTAATCAAATTGCCGGGTTTTTTCGAAAAACTCCATCCACTTGTTGTTGTCGTTGGCTTCGCGCCAGGTTTCAGCCCCGATGGTAGCTGTGCCGAGGATCAGGTTGTCGAATTCCGGAAGGCGTTCAACCTGAAAGGAAGCCACATCGCTAAGCTCGGCTTTATCGGTTCCGATGACTTGCTGAAGCATCCGGGCTGCTTTTTCGACACTACCACCCGGCGCCCAGTACAGAATCAAAGTCTTTTTCATTTGGAAAATGGTTTTTCGTGGGGTAAAAGTAGCCAAAAAACCATGCGGACATGCACGCAGGGCGCTGTTTAGAAGCAGTTTAAATTGGCACCTCAGCCGGCATGGTCGCTAAGGAAAAGTGCGGCATAGTGCCTGATGCTTTCTTCTGGAGGGATGAATTTGTAGCCTGTTTGCGCAATAAGCTTTGCGGAGGTATAGCTCTTCTTTTTCTGGGCATTGCGGGCAGTTTCGCGGGTGACAGCAGTGCGTTTTCCGCTGATAAGCCCTTTGAGGGCATACAGTCGCCAGGCAACTTCGCCCATCCAGGGTGTGATAGCTATACGCGGGGGCTTGCTGCCCAGTGCCAGCGCTGCCTGTGTGAAAAATTCCCGGTAACTGAGGTTGCCGGCCGAAACGATGTAGCGTTCTCCCTCCACGGGCGAATTGGTGAGCAGGATCATCACCGCTGCCACATCGCGCACGTCCACGTAGCCTGTTGTCCCGTTGGTGTAGAATGGCATCCCTTTGTAAGCAAGCGAAAACAACGCGCTGCTGCCTTTCTGCCAGTTGCCCGGCCCCAGGATGACGGAGGGATTGACAATAACTGCATTGAGACCTTCGGCTATTCCCCGCCACACTTCCCGCTCGGCCTCGTACTTCGACAGGGAATACGCAGAAGTTTGCGAATCATATTTCCACAAGCTGTTTTCATCTGCCTCACTGCCGTTATCGTTCGAACCAATGGCTGCGATAGAGCTCACATGGCAAAGCCTGATACCCGGAATGCGAAGCATAGCATTCACCAGCCTGGCTGTGCCTTCCGCGTTGACAAGTTTCATCTGCTGCCTGTCGGCAGGATCGAACGAAACCATTGCTGCACAGTGATATACGGTAGTAACACCAACGAGCTGTTCTTCAAGAAAAAAATTGTCGAGCAGGTCGCCCTCCACCCATTTCACTTTTTGGAAATGATTTTCCGGATCCGGGCTGTACCATCCGAACATTTTTCTGACAAGATGCATGTCCGAATTTGCCCGTTTCAGGGCTTTAACATGGAAGCCCTGTGCCGTAAGCTGCACAAGCAACTGTGCTCCCAGCATTCCGGTTCCGCCTGTAACAAATATCATCTCGTTGTTGAATGCTTCATGTTTACTTCTCCAGTGGAGGGATCACAATCAGGCGGGCATACACCGAGTGTGGCATGGCCCTGTAAATGGTTCTGGCATCTTCCTGAGGTACAGATAGTTTGATTTTAATCAGCCCATCGGCCGGAAAAGGATTGATAAATCGTTGCAGCAAAGGGCGATTGAAAGTGGTGTCGTAGCGATACCGGTAGTTTGCGAGGCTGTCGGCATCTTCCGGCAGTGGGGGTTCGGATTGTCGGATCTCCAGGAGCAGTTGCCGGTCGAACAGCAGGCTATATTGCACAAAATCTTTTTCAGGTTCGAGCGGTTTGCGGGGCAGGCGGGCTGCCTCTGAAGTGTCCTTAGGGGCATCGATGATGAGGATAGGTGTCCTGGCAATGGTTGCCAGTTCCTGCTGCAGCGAGAACGGCTGATCCAACCAGCGGAGCAGGGCGCTGTGACTTGCCTTACGGATGCGATTGCTGACATACATCGCTTCTGCACGTACTTTATGCACAGGCAAGCCTTTAATTTCAACCGTCACTGTACTGTCGTTCAGGTCGAGTATCAGATAAATGGAATCTCTCGAAGCCAGGGCAAGCCGGTTTTTCATCATCAGCTGTTCGAGTTCTTTGGCCGCAATCATACGTAGTGAGGCTTTGTCCCAGGTGGACGCCAGATGCCGGTCGTTGGTATCGGCCTCATTGAGTTCAGCTTCCGTAGGCAATAGTGGCGCATTGATCACCGGCAGAACAACCAAAAAAACTGTGAGGGCGAGCGGTATGCTGATCAATAGCAGGAAAAACAAAACGAATAAGCCACGCTGACGTGGAAGCCAGCCGATTATCCAGGTATAAAAGCTGATCTTTTCAGTTTGGCCGTTGGAATTATTATTATCCAGATTACTCATTTACAATAACTTAGTAAATATATACCCTTGAACCCAGCTGCAAGGTCTTAAAAGTTGCCTCGAGATCTTCGTCGCCCATGCGCACGCAACCGTGGGTGACAGGCAGTCCGAGAAAACGCTTGTATAGCGTGCCATGGATAAGGTAGCCGTTGCCGAGGTTGAGTGAGTAATCGCCGAGGGTGCCATATTCAAAACGCGAGGGGTGACCGGCCGGCGGAACTTTCAAACCTTCTTCGATGAATGCCCAATCGGGCCTTACCCAAACAGGATTTTTGGTTTTACCAAGCACTTTCAGTTGTCCGCGCGGGGTTTTAAACATCCATTGCCGGTTGTTGCCCCTGAGCAAAGTATAGCTCCCGGTCGATACCAGCCCTTCGCGGATGAGGCTGCCATTTTTGTCGAAAAGTCTGAACCGGTTGAGCGTGGTGTTGATGAGAATATACGGTTGAACAGGCAAGAACGAGTTGATTTTTTTTCTGTATTCCCTGATGTCTTTTTCGAGTTTCGCAAGATAGGATTCCGGTTCTGTCTGCGACATTCTCAGTGCAAGGTCATCATAGCTTTTGCTCCGTATCAGGCCAATTGCCTTTTCCTGCATTCCTTCCAGATGGTTAATTACCCAGAATCCGGATAGTACACTAAAAATCAGGGCCAGGAGGATTGAAATCGTCCAGACCTGTTTTTTATAGTAAAGAATTTGCTGAGGGGTGTTGTGCATTTTTTGTACAAAGTCAATGACCGTTAATTTCCTGCAGACTTCTTGTCGAACCGACGATGGTGACGGGCGTGCCAACCGACACATACCGCCAGAGCTTGTCCATATCATCGTTGCTCAGTGCCACACATCCATCAGTCCAGTTGACGCCTCTTCCTCCTCCTCCGTGTATTTCGATCAGGTTGCCCGGGCCGCGGTTTGGTACTTTGCCATTACGCACATTCTGGCGGTATCTGGCTTTATCCTCATCGTTAGGGTAATTGATGAGCAGCGCTTTGTAGTAGATGGTATTTTTTCCGGTTTTAAGCTTGGTAACGTGATACTTACCCTCAGGTGTGGCCTTGTCGCCTCTGTAATTTTTATCTCCAATCCAGTTTGGGCCAAGTTCGGCATCGAATTCCCTGACCAGTTTTCCGTCGTGATACACGTAGCATTTGTGGGCAAACTTGTCAACCACGATGGCAGTAGCATTGTTTTTTAGCGACCAGCTGATGGTTTCGTCCACCCATCGTTTCCAGTTGGGGAGGTTAGAAAAATAATCGCTCAGGTGATTATGTGCTGCTGTAACCGATTTACTGATGAGCTTTTTCGCTTCATTGAGGTTGTTTTCGACCACCAGATACGCCTGGCGATCGTAGGCTTTTTCCGATTCAAGGAATTTCAGTTTGGCTGTGGTATAGTCCTGCCTGGCACGTTTATTCAGTGGCAGGTTGGCATAGTACTGCTCGAAATGTGCAAGTTTTTCGCGCACTTCTTCGATTCTGGCTTTCTGGTTGGTGCTCAGCTCCAGCTTTCGGCTATTGGTTTTGTCCACTGCTTCTGAAGCTTTGGATGAAGCCCTGTGTGCCAGATCGATCACGGCTTTGTAGTCGCGAGTAAAAAAGAGCTTCTCATTTTCCTTGCGGAGTTCTTCCTGTGCCAGTTCGTATAGTTTCTCAGCTTCGGTTATCAGGGCAAGTTCATATGCTCTGGCCTCCGATTCGCGTGCGGCGGCAATGTCGCGATGGGTTTGTTCGAGCAACCCTACAGGAGGTTTAGCTGAAAAAAAATGCAGGGCAGCAAGGGTGGAAAAAGTAATCAAAAGCAGAGCAGTAACAAGAACAAGCGCCTTCTTCATGCGTGATTTCCTGTGGATATTCATTACGGATTAAACAAAATGAAAGGCTGAAATCCCGGGCAAAAATAATGCAAATGAGCATACGGACTCCATTTGCGACAGGCCCGGCCTGGGACGGAAACAAAAAACCCCGGAGGTTTGCATCCTCCGGGGCATCCCTTTTACCTTGTATTCAACGAAGGTTGAGGTTTAGTACAGCAGTTTCTTACCTGCGCTTAGTTTTGGCGATAGCAGCTTCGAGTTCGGTTTTCAGACCATTGGCCTTTTCGCCGGCAGCTTTAACCTTGTCGAGTGCAGTGAGGTAATCGCCATTGTTGATGAGGGTGGAAACTTCGGCAAGGAAAGACTCTACCAAAACCACATCCCCCTGAATGGCTTCGAGAGCTTCCTTGCCTTCTTTTCCTTTAGGAGCTTTAGTGAGAAGTTCTTTCACTTCGGTTACAACTGTAGTAACTTCTGCAAGCGCCTGCTGTGCTTCAGCTTTTACTTCTTCCTTGCGGGTTTCGGTATTGGCTTTAACAGTTTCCGACATGGTCATTACGTTGGCAAGGGTGGCAGTAGCTTTCTTGTAGCTTCTGAAAAGGGCAAATTTTGCATTCTGGTTTTCAACTTCCAGAAGAGCAGCGTTCAGCGAATCCTGCAGTGCGCTGAATTCAGCAGGTACATAACGTTCAGCTTCGATAGCTTTTACGGCTTCAACAGCAGCTTTGGCATTGTTGATTTCTACTTCGGGTGCCTTGGCGCAGCTGGTAAACATTACGGCTGCAACGGCAACTCCAAGAAAGGCTTTCATGATGTTTTTCATGGCTCTGATTTTTTTAGTTGGACAAAAATTATCTGCCCCATTTTGTCAATAACCATGCCAAACTAATTTAAGGACGGGCTAAAGTGCTGTAATACAGCAAAATATAAGTAGATGAATATAAACATTCTGACCAGCTGATTGCTGGTGTTGTTTGTTTTTCTTACAGCCTTGTAAAAAAAAGAATCAGTTGGGTTGGTGATCATCCGGGGTGTTGATCCCGTATTTATTCATCCGCTCATAGAGCATGGCTCTGGAGATACCGAGCATTTTGGATGTTTTTGAAAGGTTGCCCTTGCACCAGGTGAGGGTTTTGCGGATAAGCTCCTCTTCTGCTTTACCGATAACGAGGTCGTAGAGTTTTCCTTCTGCATCGGCAGGATTAAAAGCTTCTGCATCAGATTTTGGTTGTGCGATTTCGGCGGCTGACTGACTCAGCTCGGCCGAAATTTGTTCCGGGGTGATGACGTTGGCCTTGCTGAGCAGGATGAGGCGTTTCATAAGGTTTTCAAGCTCGCGCACGTTGCCCGGCCAATGATGGTTTAGCAGCAGATCCATGCTTTCGGCCGGGAGGGTGGGAGGGGTCTTTTTCATTTCGGCGCTGTATCGGTTGAGGAAATGAAATGTGAGCGGAGCGATGTCGTCGCGGCGCACCCTGAGTGGAGGGATGTTGATGGCAATCACTTTCAGCCGGTAGAAGAGGTCTTCGCGAAACTTTCCCTGAGCGATGGCATTTTCCAGGTTTTTGTTTGTGGCAGAGATGATACGGGTCGAAGAATGGAGAATCTTATTGCTTCCAAGCCGTTGAAAGGTGTTGTCCTGCAACACCCTGAGCAGTTTGGCCTGAAGCGAAAGACTCATGTCGCCTATTTCGTCGAGAAACAGGGTGCCCCCTTCGGCTTGTTCGAACTTTCCGGCCTTGGCCTGGTGGGCATCGGTGAATGCGCCTTTTTCGTGGCCAAAGAGTTCGCTTTCGAGCAGATTTTCGGGTATGGCTGCACAATTGATGGCAACAAAGGGTTTGGACGAACGGTCGCTATACTGGTGGATAGCCTTGGCAACCAGCTCCTTACCGGTGCCGCTCTCGCCTGTAATCAACACACTCACATCGCTGGCGGCTACTCTTCCGATCATCTTGAATACTTCTTTCATGGCCGGGCTTTCGCCAATCATGGTACCCGGTACGGCTATGTTTCCGGTTTTTTCTGATGGTTGGTGTGCCCTGGCCAGTCGCCTGATTTCGAGCGCTTCCGATACAAGCGCCTGGAGCCGCATAATGTCGAAGGGTTTTTCGAGGTATTCGAATGCCCCGTATTTCATGGCAGCTATCACGCGTTCGGTTGTGCCGTAGGCAGTGATGATAATCACAGGCAGCGATGGATACAGTGCTTTTATTTTTTGAATTGCTTCCAGTCCGTTCATTCCGGGCATTTCGATATCCATCAGCATCAGGTCGGGTTCGTTCGATTCGAGTTTCCGCAAGGCATCCAGGCCATTGGTGGCTTCCATTATCTCGAACCCGGGTTTTTTGAGGAGTTTTCGGAGCGAATAGCGCACATGCTCCTCGTCGTCCACAATGAGTATTTGTCTGATTTGGTCCATATTATGCTTCGAGCGGCATATAAAATGTAAAGGTAGCCCCGCCCTGGCTGTTGTTTAAGGCTTTAAGCCTGCCATGGTGCATCTCGGCTATGCGTTGCGAAATGGCAAGTCCCAGCCCGGTGCCTTGATCTTTTCCTTTGACAAAAGGTTCCCACAGTGTTTCGGCTATCTCGGCGGGTATGCCCGGGCCATTGTCGGTGATGCTGACAAAAAAGTGTTCAGAATCCTCTTCCTGAATCAAACCGGTTTGAACCCGGATTTTTCCCCCGTTTTCAAGCGCATCTATCGCATTGTTGAGCAGGTTGATGAGTACCTGACGGAACATCGAAGGGTCGGCTTTAAGCCTCAGCGAAGGGTTTTGGTGAAGGGTCTCTATGTCGATATGTTGTTTTTTGAGGCGTGCATCCATCAGCCTGATCACTTGTTCGATGATTTCTGCCGGGCTGATAATCTCCATTTTTGGCCGTGGTGGCCGGGCATATTTCATAAAGTTTTGCAGAAACTCTTCCATGCGGATGACCTCGCCCTGAATGATCTGCAGGTCGTGTCGTTGTTCGCTGCCTTCCGGAAAACTGTCCATCATGCTGTGAACGAGTATCTTAATGGAGGTAAGCGGGTTTCGGATTTCGTGTGCCAGGGCCGGAGCTATCTTGCCAATGGCAGCCAGTCGGATGGATTGCTCGAGCAGCTCGCGGTTTTTTCGCAGGTCTTCGTTGGCTTTGTTGATGCGGTTGATGAGCCTGCTGATGTGCATGTCGAGCTCTTCGAGTTCCTTTCCCGGATGCATCTGGATGTGTTCCACCAGCTCGCCCCCGGCTGCATCGCGCACCTTGACTACCAGGCGATAAATGGGATTGAGCACAATGCGTGCAACCAGCCAGCCAAGTATCAGGCCAAGGATAATACCACTGATGCCTAAGGCGTAAATGGCTGTGGTTATGATCGTTTCGTTTCTGTTGATGCTTTGTTCGAGCAGGGCTTGCTCGGCCTGTTTGGCCTCGATGAGCTGATTGGTTTTTTCCTCTATGGTATTGATTAGGTCCTGGCTCGACATCACAATCACTGTGGCAGGCTGGCTGAGCCTGCCCTGACGCTGCATCTGGTTGGTATTGATCAGTGTTTGCTGGTAGTTGGTAAACAGCGCGGATATTTGTTGCACCAGCCTGATCTGATCAGGGGTGGTGGCCGAATTGCCGGCTTTGCTCAACAGGGCGAGGTAGTTTCGTTGTTCGTTTTCGAGTTGCTGAATTTTTTCTTCGCTGCGATCGAAAACATTCGAGAGCGACGCGGCTCTCACCCTGTACAAGGCCAGCCGCAGCTCGCGGGCATCGTCGGTGCTCAGCGCATTTTCGCGAATCAGTTGCTTTGTATTGTCCTGAAGCTGATAGATATACGAGATGATCAGAAATCCGGCCCCCAGCATCAGGGCAATGCTCACCAGCGACCAGATGATCATGTTGTAGCTTAAATGAAACCTGAAGCGTGGCAGCGACATGCGAAAAACCTTGAGCATGAGACATCAAAAGTATAACATTGAATGGTTTTCCGAAAATACTTGTGGATGAAGAATATTTATTCTTGCTGTTTTTGCTCAATCATGTCCGACGAACAACGGGCAAATCCCCTGCCCAGCCAGGCAAATTGCCTGAATATTACTGCCTGTGCTTCCAGGAAGCTGTCGGCCGTACGGGCTTTTCGTATCAAACGCCAAACTTCGGCTGGCTGATCGAACGAACGGCTCAGGTACCACCACAGCTCTTTCATCGGGCCGGGAATGGCCTGCAACCGGCTTCGGCGGGCTGTACGGCGTAAATAGAGGGTTTCGGTGAATTTTCTTACTGCCAGCAAGCGCTGGTCCATGCCGGGATATTTTGTGCTGCCCTTGATGTCGCCCGCCAGAAAAGGATCGGCCAGCAAACCACGGCCCAGCATGATGCCCTCGAGCTTCGGAAAAAGTTCGTTGAGATATTTAAGATCATCGGGCTGGAATATGTCACCATTGTAAACGATCGGTATTCTGGTCTCACCCAACATGCGGCTCAACACTTCGGGAAATGCCTTTCCTTTGTATAGTTGCACCCCCGTTCGGGCATGCACAATGAGGGTACTGATCCCTGATTGCTCAAATACAGGCATAAGTGCGCTGAGTTCGCTGGCATCATGCAAGCCCAACCGGCATTTCACCGATACCTTCACCGGCAGGTTTCTAACCGGTTGCAACAATTCGGCCACCATGGAGGGATGGGGCATCAATCCGCATCCGCGCTTTTTTGAGCTTACCTGAGGCCAGGGGCAGCCCATGTTGATATTGATTTCGTTGTATCCAAGGGTGTGGCACTGGATGGCAAACCGCTCAAGCTCCCCGGCCTGATTTGTAAGTAATTGTGGCACAAGGTTCTGTTCCTCGTTCAGCCTGGGGTCGAGTTCGTCGGAACGGAAATGGCGGCTGGTTGAACTGTGAATGCTTCCGAAAAAAGGTGTATAAAATTTATCCACACCCTCAAAATGTTGCGCAAATATTTGCCGGAACCACACATCGGTGATTCCCTGAAAAGGTCCGAGGTGAGTGGTCATGCCTTTACGGCCTTGGTTGGCGCAATTTAAAGTAACCGGTCGTTTTCAGGTAGGCGCGCAATGTGGCATATACCAGAAAGACCACTGCGAGGAAGGCAGATATGCGAGAGATGAAGTCTCCGTATCGCACGTAAAATGTGATCTTCTGGTTGAGGTTGATTTTCTGGCGGATCACCGCTTCCTCCCAATAGGGTGTTTTTTGGTACAGGTCGCCGCGTTGATCCACAAATGCCGAAATGCCGGTATTGGCTGATCTGGCTATGCTGCGTCGGGTTTCGATTGCCCGCAGAGGTGCAAAAAGCAGGTGTTGCCGGTGCCCGGGGGTGTGGCCCCACCAGCCGTCGTTGGTAATGATAAAGATTACATTGGCGCCATTGCGCATATATCCGGCCACAAACTCGCCATACACACTTTCGTAGCAGATCACCGGAGCAGGCTTGATCCGGCCTTGCGGATGCGAGAATACCTTGCGGTAGTTGTCGGTTTTGAGTGTGCCCACGGTTCCACCCAGGTCAATGGCATAGTTGCGCAGGGGTTTCAGTATGGTCCACGAAGGCATTTTTTCGACCCCTGGCGTGAGTTTCGATTTATGGTAAAGCTGGCGCCGTCCGCTGCTGTCAAGATGAAAAGCTGTGTTATAAGCATAATAATAGCCCTCCATGGTGCGAAACTTTCGGGCAGCGGGATCGTTTTCCTCGCCCCGGGGCACAAAACTGAATGTGCTGGCACCAATGACCAAGGCCGTGTGCGGGTGCTGATCGATGAAAGCCTGCAGTTGCTGCAAACTTGGTGAAAGGTGCAGCTGCTCTTCCCAGATTTCTTCCTGAATGGCCGACTCAGGGGCTATGACATAATCGGTCTGCGGCCCCATGGCCCGCAGGGCAAGGCTAAGATTGCGTTCAATGACTTCGGAGGGCGACAGATTGTATTGTTCGGAATATGGATCCAGGTTGGGCTGAACAACCACCACATCAACCGGATCTTCGGTTTCTTCATATCTGAAGTAGATGAATTGGGAGATTACGATTGGCAGAAGCACCAGCAACATAACCGGCAGCAAGCGTCGGATAGCCGTATTTATGCGATAATTCTCCTCTTGAAATTGTTTTAAAGCGTTGAAAAACAATATGTTGACCAATAACACCCAGGCGGAGCCTCCGGCCACTCCGGTGTATTCGTACCACTGTATCCACCGGGTTTGTCCACTGAACACATGCCCCAGATTGAGCCAGGGCCAGCTGAGGTCCCAGTGCAGGTGAAACCACTCCCACGCCAGCCATAAAAATACCAGTACCAGATTGCCCTTTTTATTGTCGTAAAGGTGCGTCTTTGTAAAGTGAAACGCCTTGAATACCAGTGCCATAAAAAGGCTGTTCAGACCAATGGCTGCGATTGCGCCTATCTCGGTGGAGTTCCATATCCACCAGGTAGTCAGGGTGTTCCATACCAAAAAGCTGAGCCAGGCCAGCCTGAACATACCTCTTTGCTTGCGGTTGCCCAGTTCCTGCTGCACATAGAGCAGGGGAACCCAGGCGAAAAAAATAACAAAACTCAATCCTCTGGCAGGCCAGGCAGCGCTAAGCAAGATTCCGCTGAGCACAGTCAAGGCAATAAGATGAATTTTTTTCATGGGATACGGGGCTTTGCCTGTGGGACAAAATTAACCAATTAAGCGCTCCGTTCTGGTTTACCTCAGGGCTAGCCGGTTTGGTTTAACCTTTTAGTAAAGGAAGTCATCATACGGATAGCGGATGGCATGCATATCCCTGATTTCCCGGTAAAGCAGTTCGCGCAGTGCTGCATAATTTTCGCGATGCAGTGCCGAGATAAAAATCACCGGCTGGTTGGTTTTTTGTTCCCATTGTTGTTTCAAAGTTTCCAGGCTGGGCCTTTCCGGACGGGTAAGGTCGAACTCGTCTTCGTCCATAACCGGATGAGCGTAAGCATCTATCTTATTGAAAATCAGAATCGTTTTTTTTTCGGCTGCACCCAGTTCGGCGAGGGTTTGGTTGACGATGCCGATTTGTTCTTCAAACTCCGGATGAGACACGTCCACCACATGAAGCAGGATATCCGATTCGCGCACCTCATCGAGTGTCGATTTGAACGACTCAATCAGGTCGTGCGGGAGCTTGCGGATAAAGCCGACGGTGTCGGACAGCAGGAATGGCAGATTGTCCACCACCACTTTGCGCACTGTGGTATCGAGTGTGGCAAATAGTTTGTTTTCGGCAAACACATCGCTCTTGCTGAGCATATTCATGATGGTGGATTTGCCCACGTTGGTGTAGCCAACCAGGGCAACGCGGATGAGCTTGCCGCGGTTTTTGCGTTGCACAGCCTTTTGGGTGTCTATCTCGCGCAGCTTTTCTTTGAGTTGGGCAATTTTATCGCGGATCACCCGGCGGTCGGTTTCAATTTCGGTTTCACCGGGGCCTCGAAGTCCGATGCCTCCACGCTGGCGTTCAAGGTGGGTCCACATCCTGGTAAGCCGTGGCAGAAGATATTGGTATTGTGCAAGTTCTACCTGGGCTTTCGCATGAGCGGTGCGTGCGCGTTTTGCAAAAATGTCGAGGATGAGGGTAGTTCGGTCGAGCACTTTGCAGCCGAGTGCTTTTTCGAGATTGCGAATCTGCGAAGCGCCCAATTCGTCGTCGAACACCACCATATCAATGTTTTCGGCCTTGACGTATTGCACTATTTCCTCCAGCTTGCCCGAGCCCACATAGGTTTTGCTGTTTGCAGCAGGCAAAGTTTGTGTAAAACGCCTCACGGGAATACCTCCGGCCGTATCAACCAGAAACTCCAGCTCAGTCAGGTAGTCTTCCACTTTGCTGCGTGGCTGCTCGGGGGTGATGATCCCCACCACCACGGCACGCTCGGGTTTTAGTGCGGTTGAGATGTTTTTGGACATAGGCTGAGATCGCTTACCATTCGGCGGGCTTGCCGGAGCGCCGCTTCTTGTAAGAACGATGATGACGCAGGTCGCGTGTAAGAAAATAAATGGCAGTCGAGAGGACGTAAAAGTGCAGCATGAGTTCGCCAATGGCCAGGGGCGTGAGCATGATATTGAAAAGTTTGTAAACCGCTGCAATGGCTACCAGAAAGAATCCATAAAGGTAAAAGTCGGTACGCGACACAACAAACACTCCCAGGGTGATGGCCCCCAGCAGGATGATGAGCAGCCATCGCACCGACCAGGTGCCAAAGGTGCTTTCGAAGCCCGGGTCGCTGATGTAAGGAAACACCACGGCAAACATGTAAGCGACAACCGAGAGTTTGAGCAGGAAGGTTACAAACCTTGTCACATAAATACCGGCGTTCCCCATAGCTAAAAATGCCGGAATCCAATGATTTCGCGAACTTCTTTCACCGTGGCCGCTCCGCTTGCGCGTGCTTTTTCGGCACCCAGGCGGGCCACACGGCTGATGTAGTCGTCGTCGGCCGAGATTTCGAGAATGCGCTGGCGGATGGGTTCGGTGAAGGCAATGATGTCTTCGGCAAGCTGTTTTTTCAGGTCGCCGTAGCGGATGCTGCAGTTGTTGTATTGTTCCTTGAAGTATTCGACGGTGTCGTGGGTAGAAACCACGCTCAGCAGGGTAAACAGGTTTTGCACCCCGTCCGACATGGGCTGGTTGGGTTCGGTGGGGCCGGTGTCGGTCACTGCGCGCATCACCTTTTTACGGATTGTTTTGGGGTCGTCGATCAGGAAGATGGCATTGCCCTCGCCTTCCGACTTGCCCATTTTTCCACTGCCGTCAAGTCCGGGTATTTTTACCAGTTCAGCGCCAAAATTGTAGGCCTGGGGGATGGGGAAGAAGTCTTCCTGATACATCCTGTTGAAACGCCTTGCGAAGGTGCGCGTCATTTCGAGGTGCTGTTCCTGGTCTTTTCCAACGGGCACTTTGTGGGCTTTGTGAATCAGGATGTCGGCTGCCATGAGGGTAGGGTAGGTGAGCAATCCGGCATTCACATTATCGGGTTGTTTGCGCACTTTTTCCTTGAAGGTGGTCACCCGTTCGAGTTCGCCCACATAGGCATTCATGTTCAGGATGAGGTAGAGCTCGGCCACTTCCGGGAGGTCGCTTTGCACATACAGGGTCGACTTTTCGGGGTCGAGACCGGCGGCAAGGTATTCGGCCAGCACTTGTTTCACATTGCCGTGCAGGTCGGTCGGCTTGGGGTGGGTGGTGAGCGAATGATAATCGGCTATGAAAAAGAAGCATTTGTTTTGCTCCTGCATGCGCACAAAGTTGCGCACAGCGCCAAAGTAGTTTCCAAGGTGGAGGTTGCCGGTGGGGCGTATTCCGCTAAGTACAATTTCCATGTTGCAAAATTAGGTATTTGCTGTTAAAAGCACCAAAGCCCCCGGTTTGGAGGCTTTGGCATAAGTTTTATGAGATGCTCAGCTCTATGTTGCTTTGATTCAGGAACTTATATTCCAGCACATGAAAGCTTTTGTTTGCTCTGATTTTGAACAATCGTTTGTATTTGAGCATCCATTTCCACCAGATGGGCCACCATCCTTTGGTGAGGTAGGCATGCAGATAGGGATGAACGACCAGGGTAATGTTTTTCTCGTTCTGCTCCAGGAGCAGGTACTTCAGGTTGCTTTCTATTTCGTCGGTAAACAGGATGCTGGGTTTAATTTTTCCTGTGCCTTCGCAGGCCGGGCATTTTTCCAGGATTTCGACACTCATTTGCGGACGCACGCGCTGGCGGGTGATCTGCACCAATCCAAATTTACTGGGTGGCAGGATGGTGTGTTTGGCGTGGTCTTTACTCATTTCGGCTTTCAGCCGCTGATAGAGTTCGCGTTTGTGCTTGCTGTCGTGCATGTCGATAAAATCGACCACAATGATGCCGCCCATGTCGCGCAGCCTGAGCTGGCGGGCGATTTCTGTTGCGGCTTCCAGATTGACTTCCAGCGCGTTTTCTTCCTGGCTGTTTTCTTTGTTCACGCGATGACCGCTGTTGACGTCAATCACGTGCATGGCTTCGGTGTGTTCGATGATGAGATAAACACCGCTGCGGATGGTCACTGTTCGACCAAAAAGACCTTTGATTTGCTTGTCCACCCCGAAATGTTCGAAGATGGGGGCTTTGCCTTTGTAGAGTTTGACGATATCGACCTTTTGCGGGGTAATGGTCTGGATGAAACTGCGCACCTCTTCATAAAGGTTGGGGTCGTTTACGTGCACGCTGTTGAACGACTCGTTGAGCAGGTCGCGCAGGATGGCCGAAGTGCGGTCGAGCTCGCTGAGCAGTTTCATGGGTGCTTTGGCTCCGTTGAGCTTGGCGGTTACCTTGTCCCATTTCTCCACAAGCTGGCGCAGATCGGCATCAAGCTCGGCCACCTTTTTGTTTTCGGCCACGGTGCGGATAATGACTCCGAAATTGTTGGGTTTGATGCTCTGGATCAGGCGTTTGAGCCTGTTGCGCTCTTCGTTCGATCTGATTTTTTGCGATACCGAAATGCGGTTCGAAAAGGGCACCAGCACCAGATAGCGCCCTGCCAGAGAAATTTCGGACGAAATGCGCGGACCTTTGGTAGAGATGGGTTCTTTGGCAATCTGTACCATGATCTGGGCACCCGAGGCCAAAACCTGATTGATCTTTCCCGTCTTCTCGATGTCCGGCTCGTTGCGGAAGTTCTCCATCGTAATATTTTCCGGCTTGCCGTTCAGGGCCAGCTTCACGTATTTGTTGAGCGACCGAATTTGTGGCCCGAGATCGAGGTAATGCAGAAAAGCATCTTTTTCGTAGCCTACATCCACAAAGGCAGCATTGAGGCCGGGCATGATCTTTTTGACCTTGCCCAGGTGAATGTCGCCAACAGCAAAGTTATTGTTGGTCTTTTCCTTGTGTAATTCGACCAGAAGTTTGTCTTCCAGCAGCGCAATGTCAACCTCCGAAGCACGAGAATCGATGATGAGTTCTCTGTTGATGTTTTCTGACATTGATTTTTAGGATTTGTAGAAGATAAGTTTCGGGGTTGGAGGTTTACCCGTCTTATTAAACGGAATAACACAATGCCTTTTGGTGGCATTGTGTTATCCGTGCCAACATGCAATAGATTTTATTTCTTCTTATGCCTGTTCTTTCTCAAGCGTTTTTTGCGCTTGTGGGTTGCCATTTTATGTCTCTTTCTCTTCTTTCCGCTGGGCATGGCTTCTATTTTTAGGCGTTGATAAAATTATTTTCCGCTTTTAACCTGATTTACAAACGATTTGGCGGGTTTGAAAGCAGGAATGTTGTGCGCGGGGATGATGATGGTGGTGTTCTTGGAGATGTTCCTTCCGGTTTTTTCTGCCCTGCGTTTGATGGTGAAGCTGCCAAAACCCCTGAGGTAAACGTTCTCGCCATTAACGAGCGACGACTTTACAACTTCCATGAAGGATTCGACCACGGCCTGTACGGCAACTTTTTCTACTCCTGTTTTGTTAGCAACTTCTGCTACAATTTCAGCTTTCGTCATACCTTTATTCTTTAAATGGTTAATACTGTGGTATTTTATGAGCTTGCAAAAGTAACAACATTTTCAATATCAAATCTTCCCGCAAAACTTTTTTTAACCTAAACTCCTCTAATTTAACGTTTTCAAATCTGATGAACCCGATTTCGTCGCTTCTGGCCCAGTGGTACCTCGAACATCACCGACCTCTTCCATGGCGGCAAAGCACTGATCCATACATCATCTGGGTTTCGGAGGTAATTCTGCAGCAAACTCGTGTGGATCAAGGGCTTGAATACTTTTTACGCTTTGTGGAAAAATGGCCCGACCTGCAATCGCTGGCTTCGGCCAACGAGGACGAAGTGCTCCGTATGTGGCAGGGGCTTGGGTATTACTCCCGTGCCCGAAACCTGCTGGCCGGTGCCCGTCAGGTAGTTAGTGAGTACGGGGGGGTGGTGCCTTCGGAATACGATAAACTGATAAAAATCAAAGGCATAGGGCCTTACACTGCTGCTGCAATTGCTTCCATTGCATTTGATCGTCCGGTGGCTGTGGTGGATGGAAATGTTGCCAGGGTGATCTCGCGACTTTTTGCCATAGATCAGGCAGTAAACACCTCTTCGGGCGAGCGCCTGCTCCGCGAAGCGGCTGCAGAACTGCTTGATACCTCCAATCCCGGAAGGCACAATCAGGCCATGATGGAACTTGGCGCACTCGTGTGCACTCCGCGCAACCCTTCGTGCAACGAATGCGTGCTTAACCACCACTGCCTGGCTCGTCAAAAAAACATTCAGGCAAACCTTCCGGTAAAATTGCCCCGCAAACCAGTGCGCACCCGATGGTTCAACTATCTGGTAGTGCGCGTCCAAACGGCTCGGGGCAGCGCAGGCCTGCTGATGCAAAAGCGCACTGCCGACGACATCTGGAAAGGACTGTATGAGTTTCCGCTGATTGAGAGCGAACACGAAATTGACGAAGCAGAACTTCATCAGCTTGTCGAAACCCAGCTCGACCTGCCCGGACGGTGGCACTACCTGCGTTGCCTGCGCACCAGGCCACATCAACTTACGCACCAACGCATCATGCCAGCCTTTTTTGAGTTCGAATTGCACACCCATGTTGACATCAACCTGCCAAATGGCTTATCTTTGGCTGACCTTCAAACCCTTAGTCGTTTGCCTTTGCCAAGGTTGATTGAGGGGTATTTGAAGGAGTCTGAAATTCTAAACGCTTGAAAAACAATTTAAAAGCTTGAAACTATGGCCGGATTGAACAAAGTAATGCTCATTGGACGCCTGGGGCGCGACCCGGAAGTGATTCATTTCGAGAACGGTGGAAAAAAGATGACTGTGACCCTGGCCACCAGCGAACGCTATCGCGACCGCGATGGCAACTGGCAGGACCAAACCGAATGGCATAATGTGGTTGCCTGGGGCAACCTGGCAATGGATATTGCCGAAAAGCGCAGAAACTATGTCAAGGGTGACCTGCTCTATGTGGAAGGGCGCATCAAAACCAGACAATATACCGACGGACAGGGCGTCAACCGGACCATCACCGAGGTGGTGGCCGAAAAGATGAACCTGATCTCAAAAAGTGGCGGCCCCACCCAATACATGGCCGACCCATCGGCACGGCAGGCCCCTCCGGTACAGCCACCTGCAGGCAGCATGCCAGCATCAGAACATGAGGATTTTTCAGCCATTCCTCCCCACGACAGCCCGGACGACCTGCCTTTCTGACAACTGATAAAGCATTGAGTTGGCTGATATAAGTGTTTTTATGCTATTTTTGTGCCGAAATTCTAAACTATTGAGTTTTGGAAACTCCTGATCCTGACCCTTCTGCGGGGATATTATCATTCTTCTCGCTGCTCTCCTTCAATTTTCACGGATTCGACCTGCAAGCCCTCAGCACCCTTATTGTGCTCACTTTGCTGATTTTGCTTTCAGGCCTGGTTTCGGCCAGCGAAACATCATTTTTTTCACTTAAGCCGGCCGACCTCAACCAGCTCGAGAGCCGCGAAACCATTCTGTCGAAGCTTATCCTCAGCTTGCGTGAAAAGCACAAACATTTGCTGGCCACCATTCTCATACTCAACAACATGATTAATGTGGCCATAGTGATTGTGAGCACCTATTTTATGACAGCACTTTTCAGCTTCGGACAAAATCCCGTGTTGGAATTCCTCTTTCAGGTAGTGATCACCACCTCCATCATCCTCATTTTTGGCGAGATCGTGCCAAAAATTTACGCAAACCTGCGTCCTCTGGCCGTTGCCAATTTTGTGGCACGTCCGCTATCGGCAGCGGTCAACCTGCTCAAACCACTTTCGGGCCTGCTTGTACATACCACTGGCATCATCGATAAACGCCTTGCCCAAAGGCATAACCAGCTCGATATGAGCGAATTGTCGGCAGCCATTGATATCACTACCGACGAAAGTACCCCACCGGAGGAGCGCAAAATGCTCAAAGGCATTGCCACCTTTGGCGAAAAGGATGCCCGCAGCATCATGAAATCCCGGATGGACATCACTGCCGTTGAGGTGAATACGCCATCCGACGAGCTGATCAGCCTGATCCTGAAAAGCGGATATTCGCGCATACCAGTGTACGAAGAAAGCCTCGATCAGGTGCTTGGTATCCTGTATATCAAGGATCTTCTGCCACACCTTGGCGAACAGCATTTTACCTGGCAGCAACTCATCAGGCCAGCCTTTTTTGTGCCCGAAAACAAACGCATCAACGACCTGTTGCAGGAGTTTCGCGAGAAGAAGATCCATATGGCCATTGTGGTGGACGAATACGGAGGTACGGCCGGATTGCTTACCCTGGAGGACATCATCGAAGAAATTGTTGGTGACATATCCGACGAATTCGACAAAGACACCGAAAGCAGCCACTACCGCAAGCTTGACCCCTCTACGTGGCTCTTCGACGGCAAGGTGAGTTTGCTTGATTTTTGCAAGCTGATGGAAATCGACAGCCATTATTTTGAAGACGTACAGGGCGATTCGGATACGCTTGCCGGACTGATCCTCGAATTGCAGGGCCAGATCCCGCCGGTTGGAACGCAGATTAAGTGCAAGGATTTTGTCTTCGAAGTGGCCGAAGCCGACAACAGGCGCATCAAACAAATCAAAATCATTGTCCCCGATGCTAAACAGTAAGTGGTTCTGGACTTACTTATTTTTGTTGAGTGCTTTTGCTTGCCAGCAGCCCTATCAAAGCCCCAAACCCAGAGGATGGATGCGCCTGGAGTTGCCTCAGAAGGCTTGTGATAATTATGATTCGCTGCGCAACTTCAGCTTTGCCAAACCTGCCTATGCCCGCATTGTCCCCGACCTTGACCGGCCCGACCAGACAGACTGGTTCAATATGGAGTTTCCGGCCATGAATGCGACCCTCCATGTGAGCTACAAGCAGGTGAAGGGCAACCTCAAAGACTACATCGACGACGCCCACACCATGGCCATGAAGCATCTGCCAAAGGCCAGCATGATTCGCGACAGTCTGATTATCAGGCCGGAAGCAAAGGTTTACGGCCTTGTTTACGAGATTGGAGGCAGGGGTGTGGCTTCGCCGCTTCAGTTTTACCTCACCGACTCCACCAGGCATTTTGTCCGGGCTTCGCTCTATTTCAATTTCCGGCCAAACAACGACTCCATCGAACCTGTTATCAGGTTTCTGCGCTCAGATGTGATCCATATGATCGAAACTTTCGGTTGGAAAGAAAATAGGTGAATCTTCACAGAACAACAAAAAGTTGTATATCAGATAAATAGCTTTCCTTCGCAGTTTTTCTCATTTTTGCTTCACCCATCATTGTGCGGCAATATATACCTTTACGCCTTCGGATACAATTACCTCATTTATCATGAAATACCTTCTACGTATTTTATTTTTTCTGTTGCCTGTCATTACCATTGGGCAACAGTCCGGTGAAACCTGGTCGCGGGTGCGCATCGACCTTGCCGGAAAATCAATCGAAACGCTTGCCCAAACAGGAATAGACGTAACCGAGGGATACCTCAGAAAGGGAGCTTATCTGGAAACTGACCTGAGCAGCAGTGAAATACAGGCTGTGGAAGCAGCAGGTTTCGATGTGCAGACGCTTATTGCCGATGTGTCGGCTTTTTATGCACAACGCGCTCAGGCCGAGGCAGATATACCCATTCTGCGCAATCCCGGCGATGAATTTCCGGTGCCTCAAAACTGGGGATACGGCAGCATGGGAGGTTTCTACACCTATCAGCAGGTGCTCGAAAAGCTCGACTTCATGGCTGCCACCTGGCCCAACCTCATCACGGCACGACAAGCCATCAGCCCGTTCCAGCCCTCCATCGAAGGCAACCCGATCTGGTGGGTCAAGATCAGCAACAACCCCAATGTAAACGAAGACAAACCCAAGGTGCTTTACACCTCCCTCATTCATGCCCGCGAAGGCATAGGCGTGCAGCAAATGATTTACTTTATGCTCTGGCTGCTCGAAAACTACCAGACCAACCCCATGGCCACGCTTATAGTAGATAATTTTCAACTCTACTTTGTACCTGTTGTCAACCCCGACGGTTACCTTTTCAACGAGGCCAATTCGCCACAGGGAGGCGGCATGTGGCGCAAAAACCGTCGCAACAACGGAGGCTCGTTCGGAGTGGATATCAACCGTAATTTTGGATACAAATGGGGTCTGGACAATTCCGGATCCTCGCCCACACCAAGCAGTGAGACCTATCGGGGCACCGGCCCTTTCAGCGAGCCTGAAACCACTAACCTTAAAATCTTTTGCGAGACCCACGATTTCAAAATTGCACTCAACTATCACTCCTACAGTAACTTACTGCTTTGGCCCTGGGGTTATACTTCCGATCTCACACCCGATCAAAACACTTTTGCGGCATTTGCTGCCCTCATGACCCGCGACAACAACTATACCATGGGACCAGCCAATACCACTATTTATGCCACCAATGGCAGCTCGGACGACTATATGTATGGCGACACTGTGGGCAAGAACGCCATTTTTGCCTATACGCCCGAAGTGGGGAGCGCTTCGGATGGCTTCTGGCCGGCCATCAGCCGCATCATCCCCCTTTGCCAGGAAAACATGATTCAGAACGTGTATGCTGCCCTGCTCAGCGGACCTTATGCCAATGTCAGCGATCGCACCGATGCCATTGTCGGAACCAAAGACTTTTACTTCAAATTTGATATCCAACGACTTGGACTGACCAATGCCAGCCAGTTCACGGTGAGTGTGCAGCCGCTCGACGGAAATCTGATTCAGCATGGGCAGCCCAGGGTCTTCAACGGGCTGGCGCATATGCAGACCATCACCGACAGCATTGCCATGACGCTTGCTCCTGAAATCACAAGCGGAACGGTGTTCAGGTTTTTGCTCAGCGTGAACAATGGCCTTTACACCAAAACCGACACCATCACAAAGCGTTATGGTGTGACTTCGGTGATTTTTTCGGACAATTGCAGCAGCATGCAGAATTGGTCAGCCACCGGTACCTGGGGCCTTACCACCCAAAGCTTTATCAGCGCTCCGACTTCCATAACCGATTCGCCCGGTGGCAACTATCAAGGCAACCAAAACACCAGCATCACGCTTTCGCAGCCTGTGAGCATCCCAAACACCACCTACGCCAGGCTTAATTTCTGGGCCAGGTGGAACATAGAGGCAGGATGGGACTATACCCAGGTGCTGATCCGACCCACCAACTCGTTCAACTGGATTCCGCTGCAGGGAAAATATACCAAGCCCGGAGGCAGCAACCAATTGCCCGGCCAGCCGCTCTACGACGGTATTTCCGACTGGGTGCTTGAAGATATTGACCTGACTCCCTGGGCCGGAAAGGATGTGCTCTTGCGCTTTACCTTCAGGAGCGATGGTGCCGTGAATGCAGATGGCTTTTATTTCGACGATATTAAAATCACCGTCTTGGATGTTGAAACTTCAGCTGAGGCAGCACAGGAGCCACGCAATGTCAGGATCTTCCCGAACCCGGCACGCAACACTACCAACGTGGTTTTCGATCGGCCGGTTGAAAAGCAGATGCGCCTTGAGCTGATCAACCAAAGCGGGCAAATGGTGCGTGCGTGGAAAGTGGAAGCTGGAACGAGACGCATCGAGCTCGACCTTTCGGCTCTTTCGCCTGGAATATATCAGTTGCTCAGTCCGCAGGGTGAATTAAGGCACAGGATAGTGGTCGAATAAAAATTAAAAGCGCTGGTTTTCAGCGCTTTTTTAGTTTTTTGCCGGAGGCAGTTCCTTGCCTTCACTCTCGAAGATTTGCTGCTGACGCTGAATGGAGGCATCGTGCACCAGTTCAAGCAGTTGCAGCAGAAATTTCTGGTCGAGCCCCAGATGTGTGCCAATGGAGAGCCGGTCGTCGATGATGTGTTTCCAGCGTTTGAGCTGGAGGATGGTGATGTTGTTTTCGAGCTTATATCGGCCTATTTCGTCCACCACTTCCATTCTCCGGGCCAGAAGCTGCAGCAGCTCGCCGTCAATTTTATCAATTTCGGTGCGCAGGGTTTCGAGCAGGTATTCAAAAACTGGTGTGCCGGTGGGAGTGCGCAGCACTAGGTTCGAAAGCAACGCGTTCAGTTCGTCGGGGGTAATTTGTTGTGCAGCATCCGTTTTGGCATGGTCGGGGTCAATATGGCTTTCGATCATCAGGCCGTTGGTTTCGAGGTCGATAGCTTTTTGGGCCACTTCGGCCAGGATGTCGCGGCGTCCGCAAATGTGACTGATGTCGGTGATCAGCGGGAGATGCGGAACAAGGCGTTTGAGCTCGATGGGGATTTCCCACATGGGGGCATTCCGGTAGGGTGACTTCTGGAAATAGTGAAATCCCCTGTGGATGGCTGCAAGTTTGGTGATGCCGGCTTTGTTGATGCGTTCCAGGGCACCCATCCAAAGCTTGAGGTCGGGGGTAAGCGGATTTTTTACCAGCACCGGCACATCAACGCCCTGAAGGGCTTGTGCAAGTTCTTCGACTGAAAACGGATTTACCACAGTGCGTGCGCCAATCCACAACATATCTACGCCGTGGCGTAAAGCTTGTTCGATGTGCGTCGGGTTGGCTACCTCGACAGTGATGCGCAAACCTGTTTCGGCTTTGACCTCGCTGAGCCAGGGCAGGGCGGCTTCGCCTTTACCCTCGAACCCACCGGGGCGGGTGCGTGGTTTCCAGACACCGGCCCGGAACACATCTACCTTGCCCGTGGCTGCCAGCGCACGGGCAGTAGCGAGCACCTGTGGCGCTGTTTCGGCACTGCAAGGCCCTGAGATGATCAGCGGCCGGCCGGTAGCAGGCCACCAGTCGTTGTGCGTCAGCAGTTGCGGTTCGGGCGTCATATCGGGTTTGCAAAGTTAACACAAGCATAACAATCATCAGCTTGAGATTGTTTTGGTCAGGGGTATGGTTGAAGAGCGCTGATGATCAGACAGATACAAATAATATAAGGTGTAAATCGCGTGTCAGGCCCGGATTTTTTGTTTTTTTGCACTTCTTTTTAAACAAAACCATTTAATAAGGTGAAACGTACAGAAATCAAGGATGCCTTGCTGAGCGAGGATCTGGACAAAGAGATCCGGGTGATGGGATGGGTGCGTACCCGACGCACGAGCAAGAATGTATCGTTCATTGCCTTGAACGATGGTTCGGTGATGCACGACCTGCAATTAGTTGTTGATCTGGAGAAAATCCCGGAGGAGCATCTGGCTTTGATGCACACTGGCGCCTCGGTGGCTGCCACCGGCAGGCTGGTGCCTTCTATTGGCAGCGGGCAACGCGTGGAGCTTGCCGTAGCGCAGATCGAACTGTTGGGCGAGGCCAATCCGGACGAGTATCCTTTGCAACCCAAGAAGCACTCACTGGAGTTTTTACGCGAAAAGGCCCACCTGCGTTTCCGCACGCGCACTTTCAGTGCAATTACGCGCCTGAGGCATGCCATGATCTTTGCCATCCATAAGTTTTTCAACGACAGGGGGTTCTACAATATTCATTCGCCCATCATCACCGCATCCGATGCCGAGGGCGCAGGAGAGATGTTCCAGGTAACCACACTGAAACTCGAAAACCTGCCTAAAACCGAGCAAGGTGAGATAGATTACCGTCAGGACTTTTTCGGCCGGAAGGCTAACCTTACGGTTTCGGGTCAGCTTGAGGCTGAGCTGGCTGCCCTGGCCATGAGCAAGGTGTACACTTTTGGTCCCACCTTCAGGGCCGAGAACTCCAATACCAGCCGGCATCTGGCCGAGTTCTGGATGATCGAACCCGAGGTGGCTTTCTACGACATCCACGACAATATGGACCTGGCGGAAGAAATGCTCAAGTATCTCATCAATTATGCCCTGGACCACTGTGCTGATGAACTGCAGTTTTTGAGCAAACGCCAGCAGGAAGAGGAAAAGAATAAAAAGCCCGACGAAAAGTCGATGGAACTTATTGAAAAACTGCGGTTTGTGCTGGCTCATCCCTTTGAGCGCATTACCTACACCGAAGCCATCGAAATTCTGCGCAACAGCAACTACAACAAAAAGGGCAAATTCGCCTATCCCATCAACCACTGGGGTGCCGACCTGCAATCGGAGCATGAGCGGTACCTTGTGGAGAAACACTTCAAAAAGCCCGTCATTCTTACCGACTATCCGCGCGAGATCAAAGCCTTCTATATGAAGCAGAACGACGACGGCAAAACAGTACGTGCCATGGATGTGCTCTTCCCCGGTATTGGCGAAATCATTGGCGGATCGCAGCGTGAGGAAGTGTATGAAAAGCTGCTCAGGCGGATGCACGAAATGCATATCCCTGTCGAAACCATGTGGTGGTATCTGGAAACCCGTAAATTCGGAACTGTGCCACATGCAGGCTTTGGCCTTGGTTTTGAGCGTCTTATGCTTTTTGTGAGCGGTATGAGCAACATTCGCGACGTCATTCCTTTCCCGCGAACCCCGCTCAATTGTGAGTTTTAGGAGCGAAGCAGGAAAAATAAAAATCATACATGCTTAAAAAAACACCAAAACGGGGGCTTGAGTGCATCCCGTTTTTTGTTGTAAATTCGTGCAACAAACCAGCGCGAATACGCCTGCATTGAGGGACTATGCTTAATCAGAGACTACAACAAAAGCTGCTGCAAAAGCTTTCGCCCCAGCAAATCCTGCTGATGAAGCTGTTGCAGATTCCCACTACCGCGCTGGAACAACGCATCAAACAGGAAATTGAAGAAAATCCTGCCCTCGAAATGGAGGAGGACAGCGACAATTTTGAACAGGAAGATGATCTTAACTACGACGACAACGACCAGGACGGCGATGATTACGATGGGGACGATGATGAGGAATACGACAGCCGGGATGACGAATTCACCTTCGACGACTACCTGGAAGACGATGACATTCCTGATTACCGGACTTCGGTGAACAACAACAGCCCCGACGAAAAGGCGGTTGATATCCCCTTTGCCAGTGGCATAAGTTTCCAGGAAATGCTCATTGAGCAGCTGGGCTACCGCAAGCTCGATGAACAAAAACACAAAATTGGACTCTATATCATTGGAAATCTGGATGATGCAGGTTATCTTGCCAGACCGGTAGATGCCATTGTTGACGACCTGCTGTTCACACAAAACATCAAAACCTCGCGCAAGGAAGTGCTCGAGGTGCTTCAGGTGATACAGGAATTTGATCCGCCCGGAGTAGGCGCCCGCAACCTGCAGGAGTGTCTGCTCATTCAGCTGCGCCGCCTAGCTGCCGAAGACCCCGAAACTGATTATCGCCTCCCGATCCTCATCATCGACAGGTTTTTTGAGGAGTTTACCAAGAAACACTACGAAAAAATCCTCAAACGCGGCAACATAAGCGAGGAACAACTCAAAGAAGCACTGAACATCATACTGAAGCTCAACCCCAAGCCCGGCGACTCCATCACCGATTCGCATAATGTCGGGCATTATGTGATCCCCGACTTTATCATCACCAACAACGATGGGGAGCTTGAGCTCAGCCTGACAAGCCGGAATACCCCGGAGCTGCGTGTTTCGCGAAACTATATGGAAATGCTTCAGATGTTCAGCGAAAGCAAAAAGAGCCGCTCCGAAAAAGAGGCATTGATGTTTGTGAAGCAAAAAATTGATGCTGCCAGGTGGTTTATCGATGCCATCAACCAAAGACAAAATACCCTCTACAACACCATGAAAGCCATCATGGAATACCAGCGGGAATATTTTCTCACGGGCGACGAAACCAGGCTCAGGCCAATGATCCTCAAGGATATAGCCGAAATGGTCAACCTCGACATCTCGACCGTTTCGCGCGTGGCCAACAGCAAATACGTACAAACACCATTTGGCACATTCCTGCTTAAGAGTTTCTTCAGCGAATCGATGCAAACCGACGACGGGGAGGAAGTTTCGACACGGGAGATCAAAAAAATCCTGAGCGACTGCATTGCCGCCGAATCAAAAGATAAACCCCTGACCGACGAACAGCTCACCAAAATACTCAACGACAAAGGCTACAACATTGCAAGGCGCACCGTGGCCAAGTATCGCGAGCAACTGGGCATACCGGTAGCCAGATTACGCAAAGAGCTCTGAATCAACATGTCCGAACGCTTTATTCCTATTGCCCGGCTCATTTCATATTTTTTGCATCCCCTGCTTATCCCGAGCTATGCTTATATGATTGCCCTGAGCATCAACGGGCACGAACGGCTGCAGATACCTGCCAATCTGCAATGGTCAACCGGAGGGATTGTGTTGTTGCTCACTGCGCTTGTGCCCTCAATCATTTTCTACATCATGCTGCGGATGGAAATGGTGTCTTCATTGCAGATGCCTCACAGGCAGGAGCGCAACGTACCTATCCTGGTTACTGCACTGCTGTTTTACCTCACCTATCAGTTGCTGAGCTTTTTGGGGATAGCGCCCTTGTTTGGTTTATATATGCTGGCTGCATCCATGCTTTCGTTGCTGGCGCTTGGCTTTAACTATTGGATGAAGATAAGCCTGCACATGGTGGCTTTGGGCGCACTTACAGGTTCGATGGCTGTGTTTACAAAAATTGTGGACGAGCACTACCTGTCCGCTACCCTTGCTGCAACTATAGCAGCCGGCAGCGCAGGCACATCGCGCCTGCTGTTGGGCGCACACCGCCCGATAGAGGTTTATCTGGGATTTGTCCTCGGATTCGTCTGGATGTTTCTTTTGTTTGCACTGGTGAGCTAACCAGGCTCAAGCGAAAAAACGGACTTAACAATCAGAAAGGAGTCAGTGTGATACCAACCGAAACTGGCATAAACTCCGGACCGAGATCGTTGCGAAATACCGGAGCTGGCTGGAAATAACCATAAAGGCTGACCACCTTGTATCCGACACGCAAGGTTGGTCCGAAAGTGTATTTCTCCAAGGAGTTGATTTTCTTGGTCTTGAGGTGCATTGTGGGGCCGTTTTGTACAAGTTGTCCAATATATTTCTCCTTGCTGTCGATGAGTACGCCAAACCTGAAACCCAGGCCAACCTTCCACTTATCGTCGAAGCGGAAACGGAACTCTGCCGGGAAATCGAGGTAAGTGACATTGAGTTTTGCACGTTTGTAGGATAATTTGCTGTCGATGGGCCGGAAAACGATGGTGTCGGCCTGTGTATTCGCGATGCGGGTATTGGTGTAGAAGTTGTGGGTACGCAATCCGGCGCCAATGGCAAACACATGGGGTGTTTCACCCATTTGGAAATTGTAGGTCAGAAAGGTATTGAAGCCCTGATTGATTGACCTGCTTTTCATGTTTGCAGGGGTTTTGGTTGCAAAATCCGTGAAGAGGTCAAAGCCGGCTGACACTTTGGCACTTTTTCCGGTCACCACCACCTGGGCAAAGCCGGGAGCAATTGCAAACATGACGAGCAGGAAGACAAGGACTTTTTTCATTTGCTGATTATTTTGGTATGAATGACAGGGCAAAGGTAAGCATTTGGACTGTTAAACAGGTTCAGGGAGTATTTGCCAGAAGCTGATCAAGGAAACTTCGCATGCTGGTGCTATTCCATTTGGCCGCTCCCGTTTTGTGCATCAGCACTTTACCCTCAGGGCTTATGATCCATGTGGTAGGGATGCTGTTGGTTGCAAAGGCGGGTGGCACGGCATAGCGGTGGTAATGCACAGGCATATCAAAATTTCGTCGTTTCATAAAAGCATCCACTACTGAAGGGTCTTCATCGGTGATGAGCAAAAAGGCCACCTTGGCACCGTAGTCGTTGTAAAGATCTTGTATATCAGGCATTTCTGCTATACAAGGCGGGCACCATGTGGCCCAGAAGTTCAGAAACACCGGTTTGCCTTTGTGGCTGGCCAATGGAATCCATTGGCCGTGCTGGTCCTGCACGCTCCAGTTCCATGCCTCTTCAGGCACAACAAATTGTTTTTCGCTTGAAAGGGTTGAGGGTTTGGGCGCCAGCAGTTTGTTCACAAACGCTGCTATTTCTTTCCTTGTGGCAGGGATGAGCATGCCAATAAGCAGCAGTATGAAAGCCACATCGCTGATGCGTGAAAACAGGCTCTTCGACTTCCAGTCGTTCAGGCGTTTTTTTAGGTAAGCACCGGGTTTAATCATTGGCTTTGTTGTTGAAGTCTGGCACGCTCGTCGAGCAGGCTGTCAATTTCTTCCTGGCTGAGGCCTCCGCGGCTGAGGCGTGCGTCGATCTCCTGAATGGTCAGCCCTTGCTTGTTTTCTTCCTCAATTACGTCCTGAATGGGCTCATCTTCCCCAAGCTCTTCGCGCAATTGCTTGATAAACAAGCTGATCATCTGGCGCATCGGTTCGTTGATCTGCCCCATCATTTCAAACGAAATCTGGTCTTTCATCTGTTCGTAGTTCTTCAGAAAGATCTTCATCTGTTCGAACTGCATGCGGTTGATGCCCGGCAGTTCGTCCACCGGATAACGGTCCATCAGCTTATTGAAAAGCCTGAAGAGTTCTTCTATCTGTTTGCGGAAATCGTTGTCTTCCATAATGATGTTCTCCTGTTAAGATTCATGAAAAACTGACAGCTGGTGTGTCAATTATTTTCGTAGGTGGGTTGTAGCAAAAATCCCGCCAAAAAATCTGTGTTTTTTTTCCTGTTGTTTGAAATAGCCTTCGTTTACCTTTTGCACCTCTTCAACTGTATAGAATGCATTAGGGTTGTGGGTGTTGATGATGGACAATGCACCTTCGAGGTCTTTCTTTTTCACGATGCTGAAAATGATCTGCACGGGGCCGCTTTTGCCCTCGGCATTCACGGCAGTTACGCCATATCCGGCATCGCGCAGGGCTGTTATCAGCGGGGTGGAGTCTTTTTTGGGGATGATGCGGATGACCACCGTGCCCAGACTCATTTTTTCAGCCAGCTGAATTCCGATGTAATTGCCGGCAGCAAAGCCCGCCCCATAGCCAATGTAGCTCATCACGTTATCGAGTTGCTGCATGATCTGACCGATGGCAAGCAACCAGATGATCACCTCGCCAAAACCCAGTATAGGGGCAATGTTTTTGTATCCGCGCGATACCATGATCACACGTATTGTGCCCACAGTTACGTCCACAATCCGTGCAAGGGCAATGAGCAAAGGCAGCACCACCCAATTGTACAAGTCGGTCTGAAAAAAATCCTGCATCTTCTCGCAATTTGAAGGGCCTGCACAAATATACCATCAATTGGGCTGTGCCGGTATATGCGGGGGATCTGGAATGGCCTGCTTATCTTTGCAGCTTGATAAAGAAGATATGGAGAAAGATTTTGTCCCCACCTCATATCGCCTTCAGTCGCAGGCCACTGGCAATATATACGACGATACCGGCTGGTTGCTCGACCCACCGGGCGAAGACAGACCCGCATTGCTCAGGGCAGTTTATGCATCTAAAACGCTGCAACTCAGGGGTAGCGATTATGGGTTATACACCTTTGCTGACTGGCTCCCTGTAAAAAGAATGCTCGCAGGCTCATCGGCTCCGGTTACCTGGCAGAGCAAGGAGTTTGGTAAACACCTGGGATTGAACAATCTGTATATCACCTTCAGTGGATGGTGGCCCGACAGGGGCGCCTTAATGCGTACCTGTTCTTTCAAAGAAACGGAGGCTTATGTGGTTGGCGGGCGCCTCACCGGCTCGGCGGACGAAGGTGTGCTTGTGGTGGCATCGGCAGGTAACACTGCGCGTTCGTTTGCCCAGGTGTGTTCCGATAACGGAATACCTTTGCTGTTGTGTGTGCCACAAGACAACCTCGATGCACTCTGGTTCGAATCTCAACTCAGGCCCAACGTCAAACTGGTTGCCACACCAGCCGGTTCCGATTATTTCGATGCCATTCATCTGTCGAACATCATAGCTTCGCTCGACGGCTTTTTCCCCGAAGGCGGGGCACGCAATGTGGCCCGGCGCGACGGGATGGGAACAACATTCCTTTCGGCGGTCACTTCCATTGGGGCCATTCCGGATTATTACTTTCAGGCCGTTGGCAGCGGCACCGGGGCAATTGCAGCCTGGGAAGCCAACCTGCGGTTGATTGCCGATGGCAGATACGGAAACAACAAGACCCGCCTCATGGTGTCGCAGAACGAACCTTTTCTTCCCATGTACCAGGCGTGGAAAGCCCAATCGAGGCAATTGCCTCAGGCAGATGATGATACCCTTCGCAGGCAGACATCCGAGATAATGGCAGCTGTGCTCTCGAACCGCAAGCCACCCTACGGACTGGCAGGCGGACTTTTTGATGCCCTCGCCGATAGCCGAGGTGAGGTGCTGAAGGTATCGAACGATCAGGCTTTTGCAGCAGCTGCCTTGTTCGAAAAGCTGGAAGGCATTGATATTCATCCGGCTGCTGCTGTGGCTGCGGCTTCCCTCATCCAGGCCGTGGAACAGGGCATGATAGAAAAGGACGCGCTGATCATGCTCAACATTACCGGTGGGGGAGAGAAGCTTTTCAGGAAGCAGATTCATGCACATTTTCTTAAGCCGGAATTGATATTGTCGCCCGGCCTGGGTGAGGCAGAAATTGCAGGTCAAATCCGCGGTTTGTCATGGTAGTTAGGGTTGGTTCGAGTCTTGCCCAAGCCCTGGGTTTTCTCATAGGTCTGACATTATTCTCCTGCGGAAACAGGGACTCAGTCAGGCTGGCCGGGGAGTGGAAGGTGACCGGATTGGAGGCTAAGTTCGACGAGCGCAGGGTGAATCCGCAAACCTTCAATCAGGTGATGGCTTATCTGAAAAAAACACGCCTGGTTTTTGAAAACGACAGCGTGGTGGTTTACGAACGTGCGGGCAGGAAGGATAAGCTAAAATGGTATTTAGATCAAGGGGACAGGGCAGTGATTATTGAGGGCGATGATGCCGTTTTCATTACCTTAAGCCTGAGTGGCAACCGCATGCAAACCACCGAACAGTCACCTTTGGGTCAGGTGGTGCTGGTGTTTACTAAGCAGGATAACTAGTTAGTTGACTGCAGATTCCGGATCCACAAAGCTCATGGTGTAAAGTATGGCTTCGAGCTGGCGGAGGTGGTCGCGTTTGGGCTTGTTGGGCAAATAAACAAAACCTTCCACAGTAATTAGCCGGCCAATACGGTCATCCGGGAAAGTGTACGACAGAAAAGGGCCGGCCATGAAATCGCCCACCACATTCCACATGCCTCGCATTTCGGCAGCAAATGGGGTTACATAATTAGTGGTATTGACCACCCGTGGGGGGAAAAATTCTTTTTCGGTCGACATGAACGAACCTTGTACCGGCCCCGGAATATGCCGTTGCATGATCGAGTCGCGCCTTCCGATCAGAAAGCGGGGATCCAGATCGAGGGTGTCGCGGTAGGGCAGGCTGTAGATGACCAGGCCATAGCTCATTTCGGAGGTTTCGCGCCTGATCCACATGAAGTTAGGCTCCTGCTTGGCGATAAAGAATCCGTCAGGTACAATGAGTTTGATGGCAAAAGTGCGCGCGATCTGCTCTACGATTTTCGCATTGGCAGTGGGTCGGATGATGTTGAGCAAACGTTCACGCTCGGTTTTGTCGTACAGCAGTTTGATGCCATCCTGGTTTTTTTGAAAAGCTTCGACCCATGCATCGGCATCCGGAGCGATGATTTTTACAACACGCTGTGGCTTGGCCCAAAGGTCGCTCCGTGTTTCAACCTCGGCTTCTTTGAGCGAAGGATTAATTTCCACCGCTAAAATATTGCGGTGCTTTTTGAACATGTCCGAAAGTTTGTCCAGGTTGATGTTCGACAAACGGTAGATAGGTTCTTCCTGAGGCAGACCGTATTGCGGTTGACCGAAAAAGGCCCTCAGTGTCTCACCAATGTTTCCTTCCCACTGTGCTGAGTTTTGCGTGACAACCAGAATCTCGCTGCCGGCACCTACCGATCTGGACAAGCGTTCGCGGTTTTCATTACGGCTGCAGGCGGCCGTGAGCATTGCAAACACTACAACGGTAAGTAGCGTAGCAATCGAATTGCGGTGCATGCTGTCGATGTTCATGGGCTATCAGGTTACGGAGCTTATTTTCAGGCGTTGTCCGGGCACGATGCGTGCGTTTCCTCTCAGGTTGTTGAGCTTTTTTATTTGTTCTACGGTTACTCCGTCGAAGCGGCGGGCAATGTCCCAAAGGGTATCGCCCGGTTTTACAGTGTAGTAAACGAATTTTCCGTTGCTTTTGGCTGTAGCAGCGGAGGCTGATTGCGAGGGCTCCGGCGGATAGACACGAAGCTTCTGACCGACTTGAAGGTTATTGGATTTCAGGTTGTTCCATTCCCTGAGGTCAGTTACGCTGCATTTGTATTTGTTGGCAATGCTGCTCAGGTTTTCGCCTTTCTGGACAATGTGTGTGGTGGTGCGTGTGGAACGTGCCACAGGTGCTTGTCCGGGATTCGGCGCCGTACCTCCGCTGGTATAGATTGTCAGGCGTTGTCCGACCCTCAGGTTGGTGGATTTCAGGTTATTCCATGTCTGGAGTTGTTTCACGGTTACCCCGTACCTTTTGGCAATCAAACCCAGGTTTTCTCCACTTTTGACGGTATGTACCCTTTGCTCGCTGACTTTTTTAACTTCTTCGATAAGTGTCTGTTGCTGAACGCCTTTACGGGTTACATAGGCATAAAGCTGCTGTTCGTTGTCCAAAAATGCGCCCACATATTGCGAGGGGATACGCAGCACATAAGGCTGATCAGGCGTGGCAGGGATGATGCCTGCTTTGAACTGGGGGTTAAAAAACCTGAGGTCGGCCATGGGTATGCCAAGCAATTCGTTGAGCTGCTCGAACGAAATAAGGTCGCGCACCGTCACCGTGTCGGTGCCATACATCATCATGCCCGGATGCGCGGGGTAAATGTTGTGTTCCGAGGCATAGTTGATCACGTAGGTAACTGCGATGAATGCAGGCACATAGCCCCTGGTTTCGCGCGGGAGATAAGGCCAGATGGCCCAGTAATTCTTAACTCCGCCGGCCCTGCGGATGGCCCGGTTTACATTACCCGCGCCGGCATTGTATGCTGCCATAACCAGCAGCCAGTCTTCGTAAATGTTGTATAGATCGACCATGTGCTGGCAGGCGGCCTCAGTGGATTTGAGCGGATCGAAGCGATCGTCCACCAAAGAACTCACTTTCAGCCCATATACCTTGCCGGTGCCATACATGAACTGCCACAGGCCTTTTGCACCCATGGGGGAACCTGCCGTGGGATTGAGTGCCGACTCCACCATGGCCAGGTATTTCATTTCCAGTGGAATGTTGTACCTGTCGAGCATCTCCTCAAACATTGGAAAATACACGTACGACAAACCGAGCATTCTGCTGGTCAGGCCGCGCTTTCGCACGGCATACAAGTCGATGAAGCTGCGCACATGCTGGTTATAGGTGAGCGGGATAGGCGTCTGACGGTCGAGCGCCTCGATGCGTGCGCGATAGACACTGTCGGAGAAGGTAGGAACTTCGTCCGGAGCATAGCCGTAACGGTTAAGTGTCGAAGGATCAACCCAATACAGGCTGTCGTTGAAATATCTTATTCTGTAAAGACTATCAAGCATGCGCACAATGGGCGATTCGTCGAGAAAAATCACCTTAGCCTGCTCATCAAGGAAGTTTTCTTCAATATTGATTGTGGTATCGCCTACGATGAAATTGGAGGTATCAGGCTCTATTTCTTCAAATTCCGATTGTGCAATGGCCGCCACCATCAGGCAGATGGCCAGATAAAAAGCAAAGAGTAACTTTTTGATCATCCTTTCAAACAAAAGTTTTGCCTGAAACCACATTGGATTTCAGCGCATAAAGATATTAGTGAATATTTGTTGTCAGGTCAAAACCCGCAGGCAAACGCAACAAGTAAGGTAAATGTTGTGATCCGGAGGCCGGGCCTCCGAAAAAAATGAACTTTGCAGGCACGCGAAAGGTTGACGGTCCCGTCATTTTTCCGTTTTGGTGTTGTCTCCCTTACCTGGGCTGTCGCTGTTCATGCCATCCTTGAATTCTTTAATTCCACGGCCCAGGCCACGCATCAGCTCCGGAATTTTGCGGCCACCAAAAAGAAGCAGTACCACAAGCACAATCAGAATAATCTCGGTAGGCCCAAGCATTCCAAGAAGAATAGCTAAACTCATATGCATGATTTATGGGCAAATATACAATAATTTCGTTCGGGGGTCGAGGGGCTTTATTTACCTTTGGGCAGTTATATTTATGTTTTCTTAACCTTTTGGCCAATGATTTCCAGGGTTTTACTGTTCATCGTTTTTTTCATTCCGTTTTTCTCGGCAGCTCAGGTGCCCTATGCCACTGAACGCGATTTCAGGGCTTTGCATTACCTCTCGGCCGAGGAAATGGAACTGCCTGTCACAACAAACGTCAATTTTGTCGAGACTCCGCCGCCGGTGGGTCCTGTACGCATGGCGGCCGAATTCGAACCTGCGCAGGGGGTGCTCATCCGCTATCCTTTCGGCATCCCCTACAGCCTGATACGCGAAATGGCAGCCTACACAAATGTCATCACCCTTGTTTCCAGCCAGAGCCAGGCCAACACCGTGCTCAACCTGTATCAGCAAAACAATGTGAACACCCTCAATTGCAGCTTCTTAATCGCTCCGACCGACAGTTACTGGACGCGCGACTATGGCCCCTGGTTTGTGTTCGACGGCAACAACCAGCCCGGTATTGTTGACTTTCCTTACAACCGGCCCCGCCCTAACGATAACAATATACCTCCGGTGGTGGCCAATCATATGGGGATCAATTTGTTTGGGATGAATGTGAAGCATACCGGAGGCAATATGATGGCCGACGGGCTGGGCATAGGCGCCAGTACCGATCTGGTGTGGGAGGAGAATACCAACCTGACACAGGCGCAAATCCGGCAGAAGTTTCTCGATTATCTTGGCATTTCACGCTACGACGTGCTTCCTGACCCCCTGGGCGACTACATCAAGCACATTGATTGCTGGGGGAAGTACCTGGCTCCCGACAAAGTTCTCATCGGTAGGGTAGCGCCCACCGATCCGCGTTACAATGCCTACGAAGCTGTTGCAAACTACTTTGCCACCACGCCCAGCTCGTGGGGCTATCCTTACAAGGTTTACAGGGTTTTTACCCCTGGAGGTAATCCTGCCACACCTTATACCAACTCACTCATTTTAAATAACAAGGTGTTTGTGCCCACCACTGGCAGCCCACACGATGCCCAGGCCATTCAGGTATATCAGCAGGCCATGCCGGGCTACCAGATCATACCTATCCAGTACAACAGCTGGCAGAATACGGATGCCCTGCATTGCCGCACCCACGAGATTGCCGACAAAGGCATGCTGTTCGTTGATCACCGTCCAAAATACGGCACCCTGGCCTGGCAAGATTCGGTAGCCATTGGTGCTCGCATTATTCCTTATTCCGGCCAGGAACTGTACGCCGACTCCCTGCTGATCCATTACACCGTCAACAATTCCGGGCCTTACACTGCTAAACTGCTGCCCGGCATTGGCGATTTGTACACCGGATTCATTAAAAATTACAGCAGTTTCGATACCATTCGCTACTACCTTTCGGCAGCTGATGCATCTGGCAGGCGCATAAAACATCCTTACATGGGCGCCCTCGATCCGCATCAGTTTGTGATGTCGGAGCAGCTGTTTGCCAACCTGCTCATCGAACCCGATACCTTGGTGTGGGACGTTTATGAACCATTTAAAACCGTAAAAATTACCAACCGCACCGGCGGAAATGTCAGCATCACTTCGGTTGAAAACAACTTTGCCTACACCTACCTCGAGGGGAGCGTGGCTCCGGTTTCACTTTCTCATCTGGATTCCCTGCTTGTTGAGGTGCATTTGCAAGTGCCGGTAGCAACACAGCATCCCGGGGGCTATGCCACAGGCACGCTGGATATTGTTTCCTCCGCAGGAACTTACCAGGTGACCATCATGGTCAACGAGGACCTGGTTTCCGGACTGGTTGCAGAACAGCAAGGCAGGGTTGTGGTGTATCCCAATCCATTTGAAGGCGAGCTCAGTTTTACCTTATATGGCATGAAGGGCGTAATGCAGCTGCAGTTGTTCGACCTTCGCGGTACGCTTATGCTGGAGGATCGCTTTTTGGTGGTTGACAACGGAAACAGATTTACCATACAGACTTCCACCTTGCCTGCCGGGATTTACTTTTACAGAATGCTCGGAGCGAGCGGGGTGTTAACAGGCAGGATTATCCGGAAATAACGCACTATACCTTCCTCTAAACACAAAAGCCCGTCAGACGAAATGTCTGACGGGCTTTTGCGTTGTGAGAACAGCTCAGACCAGCACTTGCGAAAGATAGACGGCAGCAGCCAGCGCAGCCACGATGATCCAGAATGTGAGTGTGCGTGGCAGGTCGTCTTTTTCGGGTTGATAGTCGAATTCGCTGTTTTTCATATAGTTAAAGTTATTATCTGAAACGAGGACCCGTGCGCCTTCCGTTTTCCCATATTGTGACAAAAGCATCGCTTACACCATTTTCACGCCGCAATTTGTCGCGCATGGCCATTGCTTCTTCCATGGTAGAAAACGAACCAACCGAATAGACATAAAATTGCTCAAAGCGGTCTTCGGTAATCTCATTTTCGTTCAGTTTGAACCGTTTTGCCAGTGTGGCCTTGCTGAATGGACGATTAGAGGCAAAAATCTGCACCCTGAATTCGCTTGCTGGAACTGATGCTACTGGCTGAGCTACAGGTATTTCGGTTATAGTTTCAGGCTGTGACTGTTCCGGAGTGACTATGGTAACCGGTTCAGGTTGCGGGGTCTCAGCAGGAAGTTCGAGCACGGGAGTAAACTGGATATTGTCGGTCACATCTTTCTTCTCCTGAGGTTCTTCTTCTTCTTTTTTAGGTGGCAGATTCGACCATAAATCAAGTCCGGCCTGGTTGTTATCCGACGCCCATGCCAGATCGTCACCTCCACCGCGTTGCCCGAATTTGTAAACAACCCCCAGCGTAAAGTGGTTATATACATCATAGCGGAATTTAGATTTCCAGGTGTCCAGCAAGTCGTTGTCGATGCCTTTATTGGTTATTTCTACCCGAAAGTCAAGCTTGTCCGAAAGCCGGAAGTCGGCACCCAGTCCGCCCAGCAGGATACCTGAAAGGGTTGTGCCGCCAATGCCACGTCCGTTGCCATATCCGCGCTTGGCAAGCACATTGCCGGTGCTGTATTGGTAGAGGGTCGTGTTGTAGTTTATGGCGCCAATCCCCGCAACCACAAAGAAATCGGCAAACCGGGTGTTGTCGTAGCCGGTGAAAATGTTGACGGGATAGATAAGTGCTGTGAGTCCGGATTCCCAGATAAACGATTGAAAATGCACATCCCAGGCCTTGCGTGTGCCCACCACATGGGTGTATGCGAGATGTGCCCGCGCAGCTAACCAGTCGTTAACACGTCGCTCACCGCCAAGTGCGGCGACGTAACGCAGTTCGCCTCTGTCGCGTAATGTGGGCAGCAAGGGGTTTGTTTTCACATCGCCAAGAAACACGGAAGTTCCCACCGCAGCCGAAACATTCCAGCCCCGGTTGTCACCGCCAGCCTCCATGCTTTCTTCCGTGGATTGGGCATTTACTGTTGCACAAAAAAACAAGCCCATCATCAATGTTGCAAGAACCTTTGAGAGATGCCGAACGTTCATTTTGGTTGTTGTTTTACGGTCCAATGTGCGAAAATAATCACTAAAGTACCACATTTCAACTATTTAGGGAGAAAAATCTGTTCAAGACGACAAAAATATAAAGTGTCAGAGATCGCTATGCGGGCCTGACACCCAACTTTTACCATGAAAAACAGAAAATTGTTACAATATTAGGCACAAACAGATACAAGGCCAGGACAAAAGACTAAGCTTCGTTGTTAGCCGCATTTCGCAATTGTTCCTGCCATTGTTCGATTTCCTCAAGCTGAAGCGCAGGCAGATCGAGTTTATTTTTTTTGCGGTATCCGTTCAATTTTTGTTGCAGCACCTGAGGTTTTTCGTTCATCACTTCATCGGCTGAGGTGTAACCGGCTTTCACCAGGTGTTCGGCCCAGGCCTCGCTCACGCCTTTTTCGATAAGTTCCTGAGGGCTAAAAGGTTTGCGGAATTTTTCGGGCCGCATCTGGGGGAAGAAAAGTACTTCCTGAATGGAGGCCTGATTGGTGAGCAGCATCACTAGACGGTCGATGCCAATGCCCATGCCTGCTGTGGGAGGCATGCCAAATTCGAGTGCACGCAAAAAGTCGTAATCGATAAACATGGCTTCGTCGTCGCCTCTTTCCGAAAGCCTGAGCTGTTCTTCGAACCGTGCCCGCTGGTCGATGGGGTCGTTGAGCTCGGTGTAGGCATTGGCAATTTCCTTGCCGTTGATCATGAGTTCGAAGCGTTCGGTGAGCTCCGGGTTGTCGCGGTGCCTTTTGCACAGGGGCGACATCTCCACAGGATAATCGGTGATGAAGGTTGGCTGGATGTAGTGGTGCTCGCATTTTTCACCGAATATGGCATCGATCAGCTTGCCCTTGCCCATGCTGGCATCTACTTCAATTTCGAGCTTCCGGCACACTTCGAGCAACTCTTTTTCGGTCATTCCGCTGAGATCGAAGCCTGTGTGTTTTTTGATGGCTTCAAGAATGGGCACCCTTTCAAACGGACGTTTGAAGCTGATATCCACGCCATTGACCTGAATGGTGGTGCCTCCGGTCACTTCGGTTACTACCCGTTCGAGCATTTCTTCGGTGAAGTCCATCATCCATTTGTAGTCCTTGTAGGCCACATAGATTTCCATGACCGTGAACTCCGGGTTGTGGGTGCGGTCCATGCCTTCGTTACGGAAGTCTTTGGCAAATTCATATACCCCGCTGAAACCACCGACAATCAACCTTTTGAGATAAAGCTCGTTGGCTATGCGCAGGTACAACGGAATGTCGAGGGCGTTGTGGTGGGTGATGAATGGCCGTGCTGCGGCGCCACCAGGAATGGGTTGCAGGATGGGGGTTTCAACTTCGAGGTAGCCCTGTTCGTTGAAAAATTGCCGCATAGCGTTGATGGTTTTGGTGCGTTTGATGAATGTTTCGCGCACCTGCGGGTTCACAATCAGGTCCACATAACGCATTCTGTAGCGCAGCTCGGGGTCGGTGAATGCATCATAAACCTGCCCGTCTTTTTCCTTGACAATGGGGAGCGGGCGGAGCGATTTGGCAAGCACTTTCATGCTGGTTACATGAATGGTGATTTCGCCCATCTGGGTGCGAAACACAAAGCCGGTCACGCCAATGATGTCGCCTATGTCGAGCAGGCGTTTTACGACGGTATTGTAAAGGGTTTTGTCCTCACCCGGGCAAAGGTCGTCGCGTTTGAAATAGAGCTGTATGCGACCTTCGGAGTCCTGCAGTTCCATGAAGGAGGCTGCACCCATGATGCGCCGGCTCATGATTCGCCCGGCAATGCTGACGTTCTGAAAGGCATCTGGCTGCTGATCAAATTCGTTATGAATCTGCATAGTGGTGACGGTTACCGGGTATCCTTCCTGCGGATAGGGGTTGATGCCAAGTTGTTGGAGTTCGGCCAGTGCATTGCGCCGTACAATTTCCTGCTCGCTGAGTATCATGCGGTTCAAAAATTTTTGCAAAGATACCCAATCCACATGATGCAGCGTGTACTAAAACAAACAGGGAGGCTTGTGTGGCCTCCCTGTTTGCGATACAATGTGTGTTATCTGTTGATAATCAGTTTTTTACTTACTCTGCTTCGCCCGTCAACCACCAAGGTATAATTGCCTGGAGGCAGGTTGCTCAGGTCGAGCGGGTAGTTGCTTCGTCCGTCGAGCTGGAATCCACGTTGCTGATAAACCATTTTGCCGGCTGAATTGAGCACAGCAATATTCACCTTTTCGGTGGTTCCTATCGGGAAGACCAGGTTGAACCGACCATCGCCGGGATTGGGCATCACCTGCAGTGCGGTCAGGGCGCTTTCGTTCAGGCCGGTACAGTCGCGAAACTCAATGGTGATTTCCTGCGAGCGGGTTACACAGCCGTCGGCACTTATCAGTTCGACCCAATAGGTCCGGAAACCTACCCCATAACCAAGGGTATCGGCAGTGATTTCGGAAGTGCTTGCCCCGGTTGACCAGTTGAAGGTATATCCCTGGACATTGGCGCGCAAGGTTTTGATGGCTCCGGCGCACATCACTGTATCCGCTCCGAGGCTGATCTGCGGTGGGGCTTCGAACAGACTCACCTGCACGCTGTCGGAGGCCTGACAGCCGTTCGGACTGGTCACCAGCACCTGGATTTGGTGTGTACCAAAGCCCAGCTGGGCCGATCCTACCTGAATTATCTGGGTGGTATCGCCTGTTGACCACAGGAACTGGGCACCGGCATTGCCGGCATCGAAGGTGAGCGCATCGCTGCCACAGGCAGTCAGAGGACCCGAAAGTGCGACCACGGGTGGTTCTTTTAATGTGACTTCAAGTGAATCGATCACCACACAACCGTTGGCACTGGTCACCTGCACCCAGATCTGATGGGTTCCCCAACCAAAGGCTTCGGTAGAAAGGTTCAGCTGCGCAGTTGTGTCGCCTGTTGACCAAAGATAGGATGCGCCTTCGTTAAACACATCAAACTCAAGGGTATGGTGGCCACATAAACTTAAGTTCTCACCGAGGGCCACTTCCGGCAAGGCGTGCACCACCACATTCACAGGATTACTGGTGAGTGAGTCGTTTTGTCGGAAGGCGGTAAGGGTATAACTATCTGTAATATCGGGTATTATGGTCAGATTTTGGGTTTGACCAATGATGTCACCGGCGCTGTTTTTCCAGATGAACGAAAGGTTCTCAATATTGCCCTGCAAAGCGGCAGTCAGTTGCACAGAGTCGCCGTGGCATATTTCCTCGGCTGATGCCTCAGCGCTTACCAGGAAGGTAGATACCTTAAGGTGCACCGGAACGATGAAGACCGGATTATCCGGGTCGTTGTTGGCAATTCGCAGGTTGGCCCGATAGTCACCTGGGGTCAGGTCGTTGGCTTTGAGGGTAATAGCTACCGGAGTGTTGTTTCCGGCTGCGATGGTGCCTGAGGAAGGGGTATAGCTCAGCCAGTTGACCACATTGAGGGTGTAATCTTCCACTTCTCCGTAAGTGGTAGTTCCGCAAGGATTTACAGCTCCTGTCCAGGTGATGCGGATGCGCATGCGGGTAGGGCCGGGCAGGGCATTGGCCGGTGGATTGATGATGGCAGTGTAGGGTCCCTGGCCGGGTGTTCCACTAACGGTTATCGGGGCATCATCAAAGACCTCATTCTGGTTCCAGTCCACCCAAACACCGCATTGGTCGGCGCTGTAAGGATTGCCGTTGGTTACGGTCAGGGTGATGGGTTCGCCCGGTCGTACCTCAGTGGATAAGTTTGTGTAGTCAGCATAATTGTTGCTGCCGGTCACGTTGTCGATATTGCCGATCTGCACCCGGGAGATATATTCATCCCCACCGCCAGAAGCGCTGCAATAGGCATTGGTTTCGCGGGAGTTGTTGATGATTTGGGCACTCATCTGCCAGTTCATAGGCAGTTGGCCGACATTGGATATGGTCAGGGTTTGAGTGGCTTGTGTGCCCGGCAAAAGCACCTGACTGATGCTGGCAGGTGTGGTGGCAATGCGGGCATCGCCCCATTGCACGGTTGTTCTTACTGCTCCACTTTCGGCGTCCCCGGTGTATGCGGCAGTAACCTGATAGGTATAAACCCCATAGTCGGGCAGGGCATCCACATAGACGGTATCGGTGGTTGTGCCAACCAACTCGTTGTTTCTGTAGATTTTGAACCCAATAAAATCAGGAGCTTCTGTGTAGTTCCATTGCAGGGAAGCGTTGCCGGTGGGAAAATCAACCGAGGCCTGCAGATTGAACGGCCGGCTGAGTGGGTTAGTCATGTAGGGCGAGGTGTACGAGAGGGTGACTCCGGTGCGGTTGTCAGTCCATATGGGATAAACTTTGCCTCCGCGGGCGGAGATTCCGAGGTAATCGCCCATATATCCGCCGGCCAGGCCGGGAATGGGTGCCGGTGTGAAAGCCACATCCGACACTTTAAAGTCTTCCCAGGTGTCGCCACCATCGAAGCTGTTGGCGCAGAATACTTCGACCTGGTTTTGGTTGACATTGCGGTCGCCGTAGAAAATCACACTGAGCACACCGTTTTCGGGATCGCAGGTGATCCAGGGGAAATAATGTTCTTTGCCTTGTCCCTGAGGGTTCTGATTCACACGTATGGGTTGCGACCAGGAGCTGCCGCCGTTGGTGGAGCGGATCATATACACATCAATGCCATTATTTTGGTTGATGCCCGGAACGCCGATATTTGCCCACACCACGTAAATATTTCCGCGGCCTGGACCATCCGAAATATCCACTGCCATCACCGGGAAGCTGTTTACACGATGGTTTTTCTTGGTTTGGGTGTTTCTGATGCCTCTGATGTTGTTGATAATGCGTGTGGCAGGCTGCCAGGTAGCGCCGCCGTCGAGCGATTTGGCAAAGCCGATGGCGCCTTCATCGCTGGGCCAGCTGTTATAGATTGACCAAACGGCATATACTTCCCCGTTGGGTCCGGTTTGCAGGTTCACGCCCTGGTTGTGGCTGCCGGCATTTACGGCATTGCTGATTGACACACGTGTGCTCCAGGTATCACCGTGATTGGTGGAGCGCGATACCACGATCTGGTTGTTGTTGGCTCCGCCAAAATCGCTCCATGCCACGTAAAGATTGCCGCCAAACAGGCTGCTCGGGCTGTTGTCGATCCACATGTGGTTTTTATCGGCCAGCTGTCCCGGATTTGGGCTAACAGTGCGGGCAGTCCAGCTCACGCCATTGTTGTCGGAATATGCGATGCCTTGTCCTCCGGGATTGGAAATGTAGTTGATATACCAGCGACCGTTTCGGCCAATGGCGGTGGTGGGGTCGCCCGAGTTGCCACCGGCAACGCCTTGAATCTTTCCCTGCCAGGTTTCACCCGCAGTAAACGAGTAGAGGTCGTTGGCTCCGTAAAGTGTACTTGCACTTTGGTTGGTACTGTTGTTCGAGGCGATCACCACATCGCTGTTGAGTGGGTGCACGAAGATAGAGTTTTCGCTTTGCGTGGTGCCTCCGGAGATCAGCGGAACGTCGGGCGAGTCGTCGGTGATCACCGAGAATGCCTTGATGGCCGAACCGGTATAAATGGCAGGCTCGGTACGTATCTCGGGATTCAGCGTATAAAGCCCCTGTTGGGCCAGACGCTTATAATACCCATTGTTGTCCACGCGCGTGTCCACCATGTTGCGGCGCTCGCGCTCTGTTTTTGCATCGGAACTGATGAGCCATTGCAAGCCGGCTATCAGCGTCAACGCCAGCACAATGGTGATGGTTTGTAAGGTTTTCTTCATCGGATATTGGTTGAGAAAAAATTATGACCGCCAAAAGTATATATTTTACTTTTGGGCTGGACTTAATTGATTGTCAAAACACCAAATTGTGTTAAAACTGCAATAAGTTTGTGCAATGGCCTGATCAGGCTTAGCTGTACACTTTGGCTTCGGCTTCGCCGTTGACTACTCTCAGGCCGTTGAATGCCAGGGCTTTCAATTCGTCTTCACCGGGATAAACATGCACAGGGGCTATGCGATGCACCCGCTCGATGATTTTGTTCACGAAGTATTTGTCGTGAGCGATGCCACCGGTGATGAGGATGCCATCCACCTGAAAGTGGAGCACAGTGGCCATGGCGCCGATTTCTTTGGCCACCTGATAGGCCATGGCGTCGTAGATGAGTTTGGCATAGGCGTCGCCCGCAGCTACACGTTGTTCAACCTCGTAGGCGCTGTTGGTGCCCAGATAGGCCACAAGGCCACCTTCGCCTTTGATCATTTTCATTACTTCCTTCTCGGTGTATTTGCCGCTGAAACAGAGCCTTACGAGGGCGCCCACGGGCAAACTTCCGCTGCGCTCGGGCGAGAAAGGACCATCGCCGTCCAATGCCTGGTTCACGTCAACAACGCGTCCGTTTTTGTGTGCGCCCACCGAGATGCCCCCACCGAGGTGTACTACGATGAGGTTGAGTTGCTCGTAGGGCCGCATGATTGATTTGGCATGTTGTCTGGCAATGGCTTTCTGATTGAGCGCATGAAAGATGGAGAAGCGGGGCAGAAGGGGATGCCCCGAGATTCGTGCAATGTCGTCGAGCTCATCAACCACTACCGGATTGGCTATATAAGCCCGGGCATCGGGCAGGGATCGGGCAATGTCGTATGCAATGAGCCCGCCCAGGTTGCTGGCGTGTTCGCCCAGCGGACTGTTGCGCAGGTCGTGCATCATTGCCTCGTTCACCTCATACACACCCGACTCGATGGGCTTGAGCAGTCCGCCCCTGCCCATCACCACCCTGATCTGTTCAAGCGGAATTTCGGCTTCGCGTAGCTCGTTGAGGATCAAATCTTTGCGAAAAGAAAACTGATCGGTTATCTTTTCAAAAGGCTCAAGCTCTTCGCTGCTGTGGCGGATGGTTTTGATATACACCGGGTTGAGCCCCTCAAACAGGCCGAACTTGGTAGAGGTCGATCCGGGGTTGATGGTCAGGATGTGGATGTTGTCGTTGCTGCCCATTGTAAACAAGTTCAGGCGCAGTTGATTACCGGGCTGTGAGGGCTGCCAGTGCAATGCTGTAGAGCTTGGTCAGCGTGCTGTCGCCGCGCGATGAGAGCACTGCAGGAACTCTTGCGCCTACCACAAAAGCGCCCTGCTCCCCTTTGGCCAGCTTGGTGTTCATCTTGTAGAACACGTTGCCCGCTTCGATGTTGGGGAACAGCAAACAATCGGCATCGCCGGCCACCGGGCCACCCACTTTTTTAATTTCAGCACTTTCCTTGTCAATGGCCACATCAAGCGCCATGGGACCATCTACATAGGCACCCTTGATCTGACCACGGTCGGCCATCTTCGACAGCAGGGCAGCATCCACGCTGGCCTGCATTTTGGCCGATACCTGTTCGGAAGCTGCGATCACGGCAAGCTTGGGCTTTTCAATACCCAGCGCATGTGCGGTCTGAATCAGATAGTTGGCAATGGCAATCTTTTCGGGCAGTTCGGGCGCCGGCAGTATGGCTACATCGCCCACGATGAGCAGCTTGTGGTAGTTGGGGTTTTCCATCACTGTCACATGGCTGAGCACCGCTCCTTTGTTCATCAGGCCGCGTTCTTTGTCGAGGATAGCCCGCATGTATTTATCTGTGCTCACCAGACCTTTCATCAGCAGGTTGCCTTTGCCCTCGTTGATCAGTTCAACAGCTTTTACAGCAGCTTTCATTTCGTCGGCTTCGTGCACAATGGTAAACTTTGCCGGGTCGATGCCAAGCTGGCTGCATACCTTATGGATCTCTTTCTCGTCGCCCACCAGAGTGCCTTCGAGCAGTTGCATGTCGATGGCCTGGCTCACTGCGCTTATGGAGTGGTCGTCGTTGGCATAGGCACAAACAAGGCGCTTTTTGGGGCTGCTTTTAAGCACCTCAAACATTTGGTCGAGACGGGTGATGGTCATGGCTTGTGGTTTTGGTAAGGAGCTAATATTGTTATTTCTTTAACAGACAGTGTGCAAAATTAACAAATTTGAGGGATTTGAAATGCTTAATTACTCAGAATAATAACTGGATTCTCCATCGGTTTTTCGGGGTTTTCCTTTCTGAGAGAAAAGCTCTGCTAAGTTTTGGTATTTTCGTGAACCGATTAACAATAGCCTTATGATACCATCGCATCTGAAGCGGGCAATTGAAGAGGCCATCGTCCGGGCTGGAGGCCGGGCTGACGCGTCGTGGCAGGTGCATCCTTTGGGTGGAGGTTCGATCAACGATGCAGTCCGGTTGGATGCAGGCGGCAGTTCGTATTTTGTCAAGTGGAACAGCTCGGCTCGTTATCCCGGGATGTTCGATGCCGAAGCGGCGGGTCTTGGATTGCTTGCGGCTGCCGGGGCAGTGCGCATACCCCGCGTGCTGGCCTGTGCCAGCGCAGGCGATACGGCATTTCTGATGCTGGAGTACATTCGTCCCGGAAGGCCCCACCAACAAAGCTGGCAACAGTTCGGACACGAGCTGGCAGCGCTTCACCGGCACAGTGCCGAAACTTTTGGGCTGGATCACGACAACTACATAGGCTCGCTGCCGCAGCAAAACACCGGAGGCTATCAACACTGGTCTGATTTTTTTGTGGAACGCAGGCTCAAGCCGCAACTTGCCACGGCCGTTGCCAAAGGCTTGATCAACAGCGCCATGCAGCGGCAGTTCGGGCAGCTCTTCGCACGGCTGAACCAACTGTTTCCTCAGGAACCTCCGGCACTGCTGCATGGCGATCTGTGGAGCGGCAATTATCTCTTCGACAGCCAAGGATCGGCAGTGCTCATCGACCCGGCGGTGTATTACGGACATCGCGAGATGGATCTGGCCATGACTTTCCTTTTTGGTGGTTTCGACCACAGGCTTTATGCGGCTTACCACGAAGCCTATCCGCTGGCGCCAGGCTGGCGCGAGCGCATCGGCCTGTGCAACCTTTATCCCCTGCTCGTGCACGTCAACCTGTTCGGTGGCGGATACGTAGCTCAGGTGCGTCAGATTCTCGACCGTTTTGCATAGCAGGCTCCGAGGGGCAAAATGGTAAAAAACACTACTTTTGCACCTTTATTAAAAGAGCAAGCCAAACTACCACAGCCATGGAGAACGCCAGCGAAAACCTCCTGAATGAGGACGGCAAAAAGTCGTTGAATTTCATCGAAGCCATCATAGAAGAAGACCTGCAGCAAGGAAAAAACGGAGGAAGGGTGCATACCCGTTTTCCTCCTGAGCCCAACGGATACCTGCATATCGGTCATGCCAAATCGATCTGCCTCAACTTTGGCGTGGCTGCCCAGTATGGTGGCAAATGCAACCTGCGTTTCGACGATACCAATCCCGAAACCGAGGACACCGAATACGTGGAGTCGATTATGGAAGACGTGCGTTGGCTTGGTTTTCAGTGGGATAAGGATCCTTACTATGCCAGCGACTACTTTGACCAGCTTTACGAATGGGCTGTGATGCTTATCACGAAAGGGCTGGCCTATGTGGACGATCAGCCGCAGGAAGTGATCAGCCAGCAGCGTGGGGTGCCCACCCGGCCCGGTATCGAAAGCCCTTACCGCAACCGTTCGGTAGAAGAAAACCTGCGCTTGTTTGAGGGCATGAAAAACGGGGAGTTTGAAGAAGGCAGCAGGGTGTTGCGCGCAAAAATTGATATGGCTTCGCCCAACATGCACATGCGCGACCCGATCATGTACCGCATCCTCAAAAAAGAGCACCACCGCACGGGCAACAAGTGGGTGATTTATCCCATGTACGACTATGCCCATGGCCAGAGCGATTACCTCGAAGGCATCACACATTCGCTGTGCACACTGGAATTTGAGGTGCATCGCCCGCTGTACGACTGGTTTCTGGACCAGATAGCCGACGGAGACTACCGCCCGCGCCAGATTGAGTTTGCCCGGCTCAACCTGTCGTACACCGTGATGAGCAAACGCAAACTGTTGCAGCTTGTCCAGCAAGGTCATGTAAAAGGCTGGGACGATCCGCGCATGCCTACCATAGCAGGCATGAGGCGCAGGGGTTACACACCGGCTTCGATACGCAACTTTGCCGAACGCATCGGCGTGGCCAAACGCGACAATGTGATTGATGTGAGCCTGCTCGAATTCAGCGTGCGCGAAGACCTCAACAAAACTGCCCCGCGTGTGATGGCCGTGCTCGACCCGGTTGAACTGATCATCACCAATTATCCTGAAAATCAGATCGAGACCGTAAGTCTCGAAAACAATCCCGAAGACCCCGAAGCCGGTTTCCGCGAAGTACCCTTCGGACGCAAGCTCTACATTGAGCGCGACGACTTCATGGCCAACCCACCGGCAAAATTCTTCAGGCTGGCGCCAGGCCGTGAGGTAAGGCTCAAAGGCGCTTATGTGGTGAAATGCGAAAGCTTCGAAACCGATGCCGAAGGCAATATAACACGCATACTTTGCACCTACGACCCTGAGACCCGCAGTGGCACAGGCACAAAACAGCCCAAGGTGAAGGGAACCCTGCACTGGGTGGAAGCCGGCACCGCACGTGAGGCTGAAGTCAGGCTCTACGATCGCCTGTTTATGGACGAAGACCCGGCAGGCCACAAAGACCACGATTTCCTTGAGTTTCTGAATCCCAACTCCCTTAAAGTGCTGCGCAATTGCAAAATCGAGCCTTCGCTGGCCAATGTCAAACCGGGAGACAAGTTTCAGTTTCAGCGTGTGGGCTACTTCTGCGTCGATCCCGACAGCACAGCCGACATGCCGGTGTTCAACCGAACTGTTGCCCTCAAGGACGAATGGTCGAAGATTAAAGAAAAACACAGCTGATTATCAGTAGCGCAGTGCATCTGATATAAAGATTTTGTGAAAAAACCTTGCCATTTTTTTCGCATTGCGTAACTTTGCATCCGCATTGCCCGATGGTGTAATTGGCAACACGTCTGACTCTGGATCAGAAAAGTCTAGGTTCGACCCCTAGTCGGGCAACACAGGTAAAAGCTCTGCAGCCTTGCAGGGTTTTTTTTTATGCCAGGAAACAGGCGATTGCAGCCGGTAGGAAGAGGCTAAAAATTTTTAACACTTTTTTGGTTTTTAACAATATTGTTTACTTTTAGCAATCAAAACAAGTGTTCACTTGATTGCTTGTGTATGTCGTTAGGCTTCAGGTTACTGCTAATACTTGGTCTTATCCCGCATTTATTGCATCCGCAAACTTTTCCGGTATCTGCAATACCAGATGCCCTGCGTAAGCATGCCAATTCGGTGGTCCGCATGTCGGAGATCAAAGTTGAGGTGAGCAAAAAGTATGAAATGCAGGTAAGCAGGGAGTGGGCGATCACAGTATTTAACCGGTCGGGCAATGCCCACATTGATGCCTATCAGCATTAAGACAAATCCACGCGTATCGTGCATCTTTCTGCCAGGGTTTACGATGCCGCAGGCAAAGAAATAAGAAAGATTACGGGGAACGACATTCACGACCTGAGTGCGGTTCCGGCGGGAACCGTTTTCTCCGACGACCGCATCAAAGTAATGGATTTTACACCCGTGTCATACCCATATACATTTCATTTTAAGTCGGTTATCAGGTCGAACAACACGGCATTTCTGCCTGAATGGATGCCCGTAAAGTATTACCACCAAAGCTTGGAGCGCGCATCCTACAGCATCACATATCCTGCAGCCTGGAATCTGAACCGGTCAATGAAACAGGAGGCACAGTTTGGAGTGACAACGCGCAGCGAACCCGGGCTGTTCAGCGCAACTGTGAGCAATATCCCTGCATTAATTCACGAGTACGGGGTGCCCTTGCACGAGCACTTTTTGCCTTCGGCCGGTTTTTCGCTGAATAAGTTTGCACTGATGGGCCTTGAGGGACAGGCAGATACCTGGGAGCAGTTTGGGAAGTGGTATCACAGCAATATGCTCCTGGGCAGGGATCGGCTGCCCGAAGCAACAAAAGCCGAAATGAGATCCCTGGCAGATAAATTTCCTGATCCGGTTCAGCAGGCAAGGGCTGTATATCAGTATATGCAGCGCAAAACCAGGTATGTGAATGTGGCCATTGGCATCGGTGGATGGAAGCCTTTGCCGGTGGCCGATGTGGACAGGCGGGGCTATGGCGATTGCAAGGCATTATCTTTTTATACCATTGCCCTGCTCGAAGCAGCAGGTTTGCCGGCCACTTACTCCATTGTTTATGCTGGCAATAACGAAATGAAGTGCATCGATACCTCGCATGTAGCCATACAGGGCAATCATGTGATTGTGAGCGTACCCTTGCCTGATACCACAATCTGGCTCGAAACCACCAACGCGTATATTCCGTTTGGATACCTGGGTGGGTTTACCGACAACAGCACGGTGCTCAGCCTGGCAGGAAGCCGGGCATACATTGCCCGCACCCCGGATTATCCTGCCGGCGTGAGTACGCAATCCAGCAGCTCATCCATTTCGTTGACTGCCGGGGGCAATATGGGTGCAGAAATTTTTATCCGCACTGCCGGAGCCCAGTTCGACAACCGCTTTCCTTTGACGTGGGCAAAGCTCCAGGATGTAGAAGACTTCTACCGTAAGCATTGGAGCCAACTGCAACACATCAGCTTTGGGAAGATTGGTTTCAATCAGGCCGACAACAGGCCGGTGCTGCAGGAACATCTGACCCTTCATGCGACCGCTTACGGCACTGTAACCGGAAACAGGATGTTTGTGCCGCTGAATGCATTTAACCGCCTGACCGATGTGCCGCCACGCTACCCTGACCGAAAGCTGCCATTCCAGATTCTTCGGGGTTTTACAGATGCTGACACCACTGTCATTCATTTGCCGCCGGCATACGAGGTCGAATCCATGCCATCGGAACAGGAGCTTAAAAGCCGTTTTGGAACATACAGTTTTAAAGTGGTGCAAAATCCCGATCAGACAATTACTTATATCCGGTATCTGCAATTGCAACCGGGGCTTTACAGGCCGGAAGAATACGCCGAATATCAGCAATTCCGCAGGGAGATTGCCCGACTTGATCAGTTACAGATCGTATTAATCAAACCAAAACCTATGAGACCACTCATTTTATCGCTTGTTGTGCTGCTTTTGGCCTGCGATATGCAAGCACAGAATATTAAGTTCAGAAAGGTTTCCGCTCTGGAGTTGGAGTTGAAGTAACATCCGGCTGAACCTGATGCAGAAGCAGCCATCACGCATCTTTCGTGCCGGCGGTTTTATGAGTTCGGAACAAGCAGTGGTTTTTTCAGGCTATATACACAGGTGCATATGCGCATCAAGATATTCAGCCAGGAGGGCGTTTCGTGGGGCAACATCGAAATACCTTATCACACCGATGGAAGCTTCACAAGCCTGAAAGCCAGCACTTTTAATCTTCAGAATGGGAAAGTGGTCGAACAGCGGCTGGAAAACAAAGACATATTTAATGAAACAATCAACAAAAGCAACAAATTGCGAAAAGCTGCCATGCCGGGAGTTGTCCCCGGATCGGTGATTGATATTGAATATGAGTTGTCGGAGCCGGCTTCCATAAGTTTAAGACCCTTTTATTTGCAATACCGCATCCCGGTCGATTTTGTTGACTATCAGGTAGAGCTGCCCGAATACTTCCGGTTTCACAAGGCTGTCAAAGGTATCCCTATTAAAATGACGCAACGTGTTGAGAGCAAAAATGGGATATTGGGCACAGGTTCGGCCGGAAGCAATGTTACCTATGGAATCAATGTGGAGATATACAGTGCGAGCAATGTCGGTTCGTTGCGCGATGAGCCTTTCGTATTAAACATGAATAATTACCGGGCTCATGTTGTGCATGATCTGGCGAGTATTCAGATGCCTTCTGGCAAGATTTACAACTATTCGAGCACCTGGGATGATATAGCTGTTGAACTCATGAAAGCGGAGTCGTTCGGAGAGCCGATCCGGCAGCGCCTGAGCGAGCTCAATCCGGTTGTTGACGAGGCCATGAAGCTTGATGAAGCCGAACGCATGAATTATCTCTACTATTACGTTCGCGACAATTTTGCATGGAACGAAAGCTCTGGCGAGCAAACACAGGAAGGTTTGCGCAAGCTGCTTTCCAATAATACAGGAAATATCGGGGATATCAACCTGTTGCTGATTAACCTGCTTACTAAAGCCCAACTGGATGTGGTGCCTGTGATTATGAACAGTCGCCGAAGAGGAATGCTCAATTTCACCCATCCGAGTTTGGCTCAGATCGATTATGTTGTGGCGATGGTGCGTTTGGGTGAAAAAGAGGTTTTTCTCGATGCCACCGAAAAAGGGCTTATTGCCGGCTTTCTTCCACCAAGGGCACTTAACATGGACGGAATAGTTATCGGTAAAAACAATAAAACCGTCAGAATTCAAATACCAAATCCGAACACGGGAAGCTATAGTGTTCAGGCAATATTGAACCTGAATCCGGACATGACCATAGCCGGCAAGGTGCGTCAGATTCACGAAAACTTCAGCGCTGTTTCATTCCGTAGCCGGTACATCACAGCTGAACGCAAGGAAGGATACCTCAAATGGTTGATGGATAAATACCCGGATATGGAGGTGTCTCACATTGAATTCAGTGGCCTGGAAGGAAATGAGCCAAAAATTGTTGAAACCATGGATGTGGCTTTCGACAATATGGCAAATTCTGCTGAACCCTACATATATCTGAATCCGATGCTCATCTGGCAGGAAACCGAAAACCCTTTGAAGAGCGAGAAGCGCGAGTTTCCGGTGTTTTTCGATAGCAGAACGGCACGTAAATTAACCATCACGATTACGCTGCCCGAAGGGGTGGAAGTGGAATCGTTGCCCAAACCGCAACGCCTCTCCATGCCCGACAACATGGGAAGCTTTGTGTACAATGTAGCTGCTACGGGCAATAAACTGAACATACAGTTCCAGTCAAACCTTTCAGCCGAGCTGATACCTCCTCAACATTATGATACCCTGCGCAATTTTCTTACGCTTATTGTTGATAAGCATGCGGAGCGGATTGTGCTGAAAAAAATCTGAACCGGATTTTCGAATCCTTTCGTGTATGAACATTACGGACACCTACGAGGTGAGCTGTTCGCATTTTGCCTAAAATTTTGTAAATCACGAGGATTTATTTTTTCATGCCCTGTGGTTGCATGATTAACTTTGCGATCGGTTGACCTATTGATCAGAAATTATAACACCGAGCCATGAACCGAAAAGCGTTGTTATTAGTTGTGTGGTTGTTTTCCACAGCGCTCATGCTTACAGCCCAAAACCGCTATACCCTGAGTGGATTTGTGCGCGAAATGGGTAGCCGTGAGCTGTTGCCGGGCGTCAATGTGTATGTGGCGGCCCTGCGCAGCGGTACGGTCACCAACAACTACGGTTTTTATTCGCTCACTTTGCCCGAGGGAGAGCATGAGGTGCAGTTTTCCTTTGTAGGCTATCAGCCCGTGTTGCTCAAAGTGCAGCTGACAGCCAACCGCTCGGCCGATATAGAGCTCGATCCGACCATCACACTGGGCGAGGTAGAGGTGGTTGGCGGCCGCCTCGAAGGTGTGGCCCAAACCAACCAAATGAGCATCATTGCGCTGCCGGTGAATCAGGTGCGCGAGGTGCCCTCGCTGCTTGGCGAGAAGGATGTTTTCAAAACACTTCAGCTGATGCCCGGCGTGCAAAAAGGCAACGAAGGCAGTAGTGGCCTCTATGTGCGTGGCGGGGGACCCGACCAGAACCTGATCGTGCTGGATGATGCCACAGTGTACAATGCGTTTCACCTCTTTGGCTTTTTTTCCATTTTCAATGGCGATGCCTTGAAAAGCATCGAGCTGATCAAGGGCGGGTTTCCGGCACGTTATGGCGGTCGGCTTTCCTCGGTTGTGGAAATGACCATGAAAGACGGCAATAAAGAAAAGCTGAGCGGTGAAGCCGGAATCGGTCTCATCGCCTCGCGTTTAACCCTCGAAGGCCCCATCCAGAAAACCAAAGCTTCTTTCCTCGTCTCCGGGCGACGCACCTACATCGACGCCCTCGCCGCACCATTTTTCAACCAGGAGGGCAGGGCCGGGTACTATTTTTATGACCTCAATGCCAAAGTCAATTACGACTTCGGGCCGAAAAACAAACTCTATCTGAGCGGCTATTTCGGACGGGATAAGTTTTTCTTCCGCAACCGCGAATCGCGCGATGTGCTCTACGAAGGCGGGCTGTACTGGCAAAACCAGACTGCTACCCTGCGCTGGAACCACCTGTTCAACAACAAGGTGTTCAGCAATACATCGCTCATTTTCAGCGAGTACGACTTTAATGTGTACAATAAATTTGAGGAATACGGCCGGAAATACCGGCTCAACTACAACTCCGGCATCCGTGATGTATCGGCCAAATTCGATCTAGAATACCACGCCTCGCCCGAATATAAGCTCAGGACAGGGGCGCAGACCACCTTTCACCACTTTCAGCCCAATGCCATCGTAGAGATCGATTCGCAAACCGCCTTCGATTTCAAGTCGAAAACGGCTTACGATTCGTTCGAGTCGGCCGTTTATGTCGAGAATCATCTGTTGTTTGGCCAGCGATTCAGCATGAATGCCGGCCTGAGGCTGACGCACTTTGTGGCCGAAAGCAAAAATCGCCTGGCCCCCGAACCCCGCCTCTCGCTCAATTATGTGCTGCGTCCCGACCTTTCGCTCAAGGCAGCCTATGCCGACATGAACCAGTTTGTGCATTTGCTCAGCAATACCGGTTTGGGCCTGCCTACGGATCTTTGGGTACCTTCGACCGACCGGGTGGCGCCTCAGCATTCCCGCCAGGTTTCGCTGGGCGCAGCCAAAGACTTTGAAGAACGCGGATTCTCGGCCACCCTTGAAGCCTATTACAAGAAAAGCAACAAGATTCTCGGCTATCGCCCGGGTGCGAGCTTTCTGCTGATCGACGACCCCTCTGAGGCTCAGAATTTTACCTGGCAGGACAATGTTACCTCCGGGCAAGGCTGGTCGTATGGAACCGAGCTGCTGGTGCACAAAAAAACGGGCCGCACCAACGGCTGGGTTGGTTACACCCTGTCGTGGACACAATTGCAGTTTGACGAGGTAAACTTTGGCCGCAAGTTTTTTGCCCGCTACGATCGCCGGCACGATGTGTCGCTGGTGGTTATCCACGAAATCAGTCCAAGGGTGAGCATCTCGGCAAGCTGGGTCTATGGCACGGGCAATGCGGTAAGTCTGCCCCTTGCGTCTTATCCTGCATTCACCTTCAATCCCTTTCCCCTTCCCACCGATATGGGGATGCCCTACTACTTTCCTTACGAGGTGTCCGACTATGGCGAGCTCAATGCCTACCGCATGAAAGCTTTTCACCGGCTGGATCTGTCTGCCAGGTTCTCGGCCGTCAAACCACATTTTACACGCACCTGGGAGGTGGGCCTGTATAATGCCTACAACCGCCGCAACCCTTATTTCTATTACCTGACCACTGAGTATTCGTCAAACGGCAACAGCTACAACAGGCTCAAGCAGGTGTCTATCTTTCCGCTGATTCCTTCGGTGTCGTACAACATCAAATTCTGAAGCCATGAAAACTCATTTCCTCATATACCTTATAGTATTTGCCGCCCTGAGCAGCTGCCGCAGCCTGATCAGCGATGTGGACGGGCCAAAGGTTGACCCAAAACTTGTTATTTTTGGGGTCATCTCGCCCGACATGGATACCATCGAGGTGCGCGTGAGCAAAAGTGTTCCGCTCGATACGCCACGGCCGGCTGTGTATTCCATGTTTCAGCCGGTGGAAAATGCCCTGGTGAAGATCAAAAACGGGCAGCAGGAAGCTGTGCTGAGCTACAATTTCCGTAAGCTTGCCTATCTCATCGCTGCTTCACAAATGCCTGTGGTGCCCGGACAGACCTACCGGCTCGAGGTGAGCGCACCGGGTGCCGGCGATGTTTGGGCCGAGTGCACAGTGCCCGCAAGCCTGCCCAATGCCCTGGAGGTTACCAGGGTGGATTCGTACACCAGCACCGATCAATGGTCCCTGCCAGGCAGGGCTTTAAGCCTGCGCCTGGCCGACCTGCCAGGCACCGGACATTATTATTATGTGGATGTAGCCCGCCGGTTCAGGACAAATAATCCGTGGGGAGGCCCTTCAGGATACGACATGATTGGCTTTGAATCGGGTGAGCAGTATATGACCGATGCCAACAAAGACGGCGCATATTTTCTGTTTCGCACCTTCCGGTTCGATTTCTGGGGACCCCGCGACACCCTTGTCCTGTATAGCGCCCTGACGGATGTACACTTTTTCCGCTACCACCAGAGTGTCCGGTTTTTTTCGGGCGACAACCCCTTTGGCGAGCCTACCCCTGTTTATACCAATGTGGTCAACGGGCTGGGGGTATTTGCCGCCTGCCGCGAACGAAAGGTGGAATACCTACTCGAATAAGCGGCTCCGTGCAATGTCCGGCTTTGATCCCGCCAGAACAGGAAAGGCCTTTACAGGGGCTTAAAACTGATTGCGGCGCCGCCTCCAGGTTTCAGGTCGAGCTTAATGGTGGAGCTGCTGTCCACCTCAAGGGTATCAATCACCATCGAAAGCGGGTTGTCGTTCCAGTGCGCATCGGGGCCGTCGGCATAGATGATGGCCTGCCACTTTTTGCCCGGTTCGAGGAAAGAGGTGTTTAAGCTCAACTGGCGGCCATTTTCGTTGGTGATGCTGCCCAGAAACCAATGGCCGGTGCCTTTTTCCTGGCGGGCTATGGTGACATATTCGCCTACTTCGCCATTGAGCACAAGGCTCTGCTCCCAATCCACACCCACATCGCGGATAAACTGAAAGGCCGGATGCCCTTCGTAATGTTCCGGCAGGTCGGCAGCCATTTGTATCGGGCTGTAAATCACCACATACAAGGCAAGTTGCTGGGCAAGGGTGGTATTCACCTGGTTGTTGGGTTTGTATTCGTCGAACTTAATGTTGAAGATGCCGGGGGTGTAATCTATCGGGCCGGCAAGCATGCGGGTGAATGCCACAGTGGGCAGATGCGATGGCGGATTGCCGCCGTCGCTTGCCCAGGCGTTAAACTCCTGCCCGCGCAGGTTTTCGCAGGCAATGTCGTTGGGATAAGTGCGACGCAATCCGGTGGGCATCATGCTTTCGTGGCTGTTTACAGCTACTTTATGCTGTGCCGCTAGGCGAAGCACATCCACATAATGACGGATCATGCGCTGGTTGTGGTGGTATTCGCCCTTGGGAAGGATAGTTCCCACATAACCTGTTTTGACCATGTCGTAGCCGAAATGGGCCATCAGCCTGAAGGCGGTATCCATTTGTTTTTCGTAAGTGCTCACAGCGGCCGAAGTTTCGTGGTGCATGATCAGGCGAACCCCTTTCCGGCGCGCATAGCTCACCACTTCTTCGATATCAAAATCGGGGTAAGGGGTAACAAAGTCGAAGATACCTTCGCGGTCGGCTGTGCCAATCCAGTTTTCCCAGCCGGTGTTCCAGCCTTCGATGAGCACGGCCCCGATGTTGTTGGCTGCGGCAAAGTCGATGTAACGCTTTGCATTCTGGGTTGTTGCGCCGTGGCGTCCGTGGGGTGGCCCGCCTGCCGTGCGGGCATAGCTCCACTCCGACCTGCCCAGGTGCATCTCCCACCAGATGCCGACGTATTTTGTGGGCTTGACCCACGACACATCGCCCAGCACATTGGGTTCGTTCAGGTTGAGGATAAGTCGCGAAGCAATCAGACCTGCGGCATCAGGGCTGATCTGTATCATGCGCCACGGGCTGCTGAAGGGCAGGGCATGGCTCACCTTGTACGGGCGGTTTTCGCTGCCCACCAGGATGGTTTTCATGCCAAGACCCTGCGGATCGATCTCGAGGGTCATGGCGGCATAATCGATGAGGGCAGCTTCGTGAAAACTCAGGTGCAATCCCCCGGCCGTGCGCATGGTGATGGGGGTATTCACCGCATTGTAGGGAATGTAGGTCTGGGCCAGGTTGGGATGGTTGCGTTTGGCAATGGCATCGATCTGGCTGAAGCTGGTCTTGTTGTAAAGGTGCTCGTTGATGTCCCAGTCGCCGGGCACCCACCAGCAGGTGTGATCGCCATTCAGCCTGAAGTGGCTGTGTTCCTCGGCAATGAACACCGAGTCTTTGCCCGGCAGGTCCGGAATGTGATAGCGGAAGGCCACTCCATCGTCATAAACCCTGAAAATCAGATGCATCGTCCTGGGGGCTTCGTTCTTTTCCTGCAACACCACAGTGAGCTCATTGTATTGGTTTTTCACCTCGCGCTGCTCGCCCCAGGGCATTTCCCAGGTTTCGTTGTGGCTGGTTTTAAACACTTTGCTAACCTTGAATCCCTCGGCCAGGGCGGGCGCATCGTAAAGCTCCAGTCCCAGTTCGGAGGGCAATAACACTGGCTGGTCGCCGTAGGCAACGGCATATGTGGGCCTTCCGGAGCTATTGAGTCCGAAGCTCAGCACAATGCTGCCATCGGGCGATTTGACCTGCGTGTCGGGGCGAACGCACGAAAAAAACATCATTGCGGCAATGGCTGCAAACATCATTGCCTTGGCATGGCTATGGAGTTTCATAGGTTTAATTTTTTCGGTTTATGCTGTATTCAACCAGTGCTTTTAGTGAGCTGAGGGCCTCGCTTTCAGGATAGTTTTCCAGCAGTTGCATGGCGTCGCTTACCAACTGTTTCATGGTCTGGGCCGAATATTCCAGGCCGCCCGAATTGCGCACCATTTCCATCAGCTGCCGCACTTTTTCAGGCTCATGGCTGTGGTTTTTCACCAGGTTGACGATGCGGCGCTTTTCGGAGCTGCTGCTGCGGTTGAGCAGATAGATGAGCGGAAGGGTCATCTTGCGCTCCTTGATGTCGATGCCCGATGGTTTGCCGGTGACTGATGTGTCCTGGAAATCAAGTATATCGTCCTTGATCTGAAAGGCAGTGCCCACCAGCGTGCCAAATTGGTGCATTTTTTGCACTTCCTCTTCAGTGGCTCCGGCCGAAGCCGCCCCGACTGCACAACAGGAGGCAATCAGGCTGGCTGTTTTTTTGCGGATGATGTCGAAATAAACTGATTCCTCTATGTCGAGCCGGCGTGCCTTTTCGATCTGAAGCAGTTCGCCTTCGCTCATTTCTTTCACCGCGCTTGAAACGATCTTCAGGAGTCCGAAGTCGTTGTTTTCTACGGCCAGCAACATGCCGCGCGAAAGCAGAAAGTCGCCTGCCAGCACGGCTATCTTATTTTTCCACAGTGCATTGACCGAAAAGAATCCCCTGCGCTGGTTCGAATCGTCCACCACATCGTCGTGCACCAGGGTGGCGGTGTGCAGCAGCTCGATCAGCGAAGCTGCCCGGTAGGTGGATTCGTTGATGCCTCCGTTGATTTTGGCGGAAAGCAGCACAAACATTGGCCGGAGCTTTTTGCCTTTGGTGCGCACGATATACTGCATCACCTTGTCGAGCAAGGGAGCCTTGGAGCGCATGCTGGCATCGAACACCTGCTCAAACCTGGTGAGTTCGTCGCGTATGGGTGCCCTGATGATGTCGATCTGCCGCATCTGCCCGAAAATTGTCATCGCTTTAAAGCGGTGATTAAAGTGCAAAATTACATCTTTTGAAGCTTTGCCGTATTGGCTGGCCGAATAAGCACGCACCGGCAAAAGCCCTAAATTTGTTGCAAACTACGTAGGATGTCCGTTTTTCTGTTCGATGAACTGATTTTTGGTCCGGTGCATAGCCGTCGTCTGGGCATGTCGCTGGGTATCAATTTGTTGCCAACCCATCGCAAGCTGTGCACTTTCAATTGCATCTATTGTGAATGTGGCTGGACCAAAAACCGCAGCAGCCTGCGTACCCCATTGCCCCCGGTGGAAGAATTTTTGCAGATGCTCCGCTCGAAGCTCTTGCAGCTAAAGGGCACGGCTTTGCAACCTGACAGCATCACCTTTGCGGGCAATGGCGAGCCTACCATGCATCCCGATTTTCCAGCAATTGTCGAACATACCCTGCGCCTTCGCGACGAAGTGCTGCCCTCGGCCAAAGTGAGCGTGCTTTCGAATGGCAGCATGATTCACCATCGCGAGGTGGCTGAGGCCCTTGGTAGGGTGGACAACAACATTCTGAAGCTCGATGGCGGCAACGAAGAAATCGTGCGGGCCATCAACATGCCCCTCAAGGCGTTCAGGCTCGACGATTATGTGCGCCGGCTTTGCGATTTCCGGGGCAACCTTATTCTTCAAACGCTTTTCGTACGGGGCCGGTATCAGGGAAAAGATATTGACAACACCACCCCGGCTCAGGTGAACGACTGGATCGGGAAAGTAAGGCTCATCCAGCCCCGTTATGTGATGATTTATTCCATCGAACGCGATACGGCACTCGAAGGGCTGGTCAAGGTGCCAGCGCCGGAACTTGAACGTATTGCCGATCAGGTGCGCATCCACCATATCGAAGCCGAAGTTTACAGCTGAATCCATGGAAAAATATCCGGTACAGGTGCTTCTGGCTTTTGCGCAAACCTTTGATGACCCTGAGGGTAAGTTCCTTAACTGGCTGTTGCACAATGGTTTTCCTGAACTTGCTGCCTCAGCAGTGCCATTCGTGGAAGCGAGGATGCTTTCGACTGGCTTATGAAACATAAGTTTTACCATCTGGCAGCCCTCGACGGAGCCATCGACAACCAAACCCGTGCCACCGAATGGCTGCGGCAATACAATTTTCATCTGCTGATTGCATTGGCAGGGGCAGTAAACAACCGGCAGGAGGCAGTGGCCTGGCTTAGAGAGCGCGATCTGCAGATTTTCCTGCATATTGCTGCCAGAATCCGGCAGTTTCGCGACAGCCAAACCTGGGACTACCACAAAAAGCCATTCTGAGGCGGGCACAAGCGCTTAATTTGTAACTTGCACAGGCATTCCGGCAGGCAGACATGATCGAACCCATATACAGCCAATTTATTCTTCCACTGATTATTGCCATTTTTCTTGCCGTCAATATGGGGGCAAGCGGCACTGCGCCGAGCTTTGCCGCAGCTTTCGGCGCCAACCTGATTCCACGCAACCTGATTCCCGGCCTGTTCGGAATCATGGTGCTTGTGGGGGCCTTGCTATTCGGCAAAAACGTGTCGCGCACCCTTGGCGGAAGTATCCTGCCCATAGAGGAGATGTCGGTCATGCTCACCTCCATCATCATGCTTTCGGTGGCCCTGTCTCTGTTTTTTGCCAACCTTCTGGGTGTGCCGCAGTCCACCAGCCAATCCACAGTGTTTGCCCTGGCCGGACCTGCGCTTTATTTTGATGTGCTTCAGACCGATAAGCTCTTTTATGAGATCATCCCAACCTGGTTTATCCTGCCTGTTGTGGCTTTTTTTCTGACTTATCTCGTGGGCCGGATGATCTACCGTCCAGGCAGCCGGCTGGCAAGTTATGAGTTTCAGGTGCTGAAACAACTGCCCCTGCTTCAGGCGCTGGTCATTTTATCTTCGCTTTATGTGGCCATGTCCATTGGCGCCAACAACGTGGCCAATGCCACCGGCCCTTTGGCTTCTATGATTATAAACGAGCTGGGAATTATGCCCACCGAAAAAGATTACAAGCTGGTCATTGTGGTGCTGGTGTTGCTTATTGCCCCAACCTTTGGCATCGGCAGCTCGCTCATGGGCACCAAGGTGATGCGCTCCACAGGTGTTAAACTTGTTGAGCTGGGGCCGGTGTCGGCCATGATCATCTCGGTGATTACTGCCAGCCTGTTGCTATGGGCTTCAACCACCAAAGGCATTCCTACCTCGCTGGTGCAGCTCAACACCGGCGCCATCCTGGCCATAGGCGTGGCACGTTCGGGCTGGAAAAATGTATTCCGCAACTACGAGGTGCATAAGTTCTGGGTCATCTGGATCATCACCCCTTTACTGGCATTCGGCATAGCCATTGCCATGACCTGGATTGCCGACAAGATGGGTATTTTATAGGACGGGCTGGGGAACCATCTCAAGCTTTGAGACGTCGTAGCCGAGTTCGGCAGCCCGTTGAATCAGCCGTTCGAGCTGTTGCTGTTCCATTTGTGGCTTTCGGCTCAAGATCCACAGGAAATTGGGAGAGCTGCTGCCAACCAATGCCCACTGGTAGTTTTCCTGATCCAGCCCGAGGATGAAGTAATCGGCATAAAAAATCCAGAAAAACGACACCCTGAGGTGCCCCACTGCCGGGTCGGCCGCGGGCTTAGCCTTGCCGATGGCTTTGCTCACAGGCCCGTCGAGGCTGTTTTTGAAGCCTTTGTTCTCAACCCTGATCTTGCCATTGGGCATCAGGGTGTAGGTGGCTGTCACCCCTGTCAGGTTGCGCTCGAAGCGATGCGGAAAACGAGCGATCTCGTACCAGGTGCCGGCATAACGGTTCAGGTCAACGGGTTGGATGTGAGGTTTCATTTTTGATGACCAGATTGATGCGCAGGAATAGTTGATCGAAACTAACAGTGACAGGGCGGTTAATTTAAGCAGCCATGCTAAATAAAATTGAGGAAAATGCATGGTTTTCATGGCATTTTTACTCAAAGTTCGGGATTATTTCGAAAAAAAAGCCGGATGAATACCCGGCTTTTTTTAAGGTACCTGCATATTAAATCATCTTCCTTGGGTCAACCCATTGGGTAAACTGCTCATTGGTGAGTAAACCAAGTTCAATGGCAGCCTGGCGCAGGGTGGTGTTTTCGGCATAGGCTTTTTTGGCGATTTTGGCCGCATTGTCGTAGCCGATGTGCGGGTTGAGTGCCGTCACCAGCATGAGCGAGTTTTCGAGGTTGTGTTTGATGCGGTCGAGGTTGGCCTCGATGCCGATGGCTGCATGTTCGGTGAAACTGATGCAGGCTTCGCCAAGCAGACGCGCCGACTGCAGGAAGTTGGCAATCATCACCGGTTTGAACACATTGAGCTGAAAATGGCCGTGGGTTCCGGCTACGGTGATGGCGGCATCGTTTCCGATCACCTGGGCACATACCATGGTAAGCGACTCATTTTGTGTGGGATTTACCTTGCCGGGCATGATGCTCGAACCGGGTTCGTTGGCCGGCAGAATCACTTCGCCAATGCCGCATCTTGGTCCTGAGGCCAGCAGGCGGATGTTGTTGGCAATATGCATCAGGCTAACGGCCAGTTGCTTGAGTGCCCCGTGGCTTTCCACAATGGCATCGTGTGCCGACAGGGCTTCAAATTTGTTGGGTGCGGTGCGGAAAGGCAGTCCGGTGAGCTGGGCAATGTGGTATGCCACGCGTTCGGCATAGCCTTCCGGGGTGTTGATGCCGGTGCCCACCGCCGTGCCGCCCAGGGCCAGCTCGCTCAGGTGGTCAAGGGTGTTGCGCAGGGCATACATCCCATAATCCAGCTGGGCTACGTAGCCCGAAAATTCCTGTCCCAGGGTGAGCGGTGTGGCATCCATCAGGTGGGTGCGGCCAATTTTTACGATATCGGCGAAAGCTTTCGCCTTTTCGTCCAGTGCATTGCGCAGCATCTCCACGCCCGGCAGGGTGAGTTCCATCACCATCTTGTAGGCGGCAATGTGCATGGCGGTAGGGAAGGTGTCGTTCGACGATTGCGACTTATTCACGTCGTCGTTGGGATGGATGATCTTTTTTGCATCCTCGAGTTTGCCGCCTGCCAGCACATGTGCACGGTTTGCAATTACCTCGTTTACGTTCATATTGCTCTGTGTGCCCGATCCCGTTTGCCAGATTACCAGCGGAAACTGATCGTCATGCTGTCCGGTCAGGATTTCGTCGCACACTTTGCAGATGAGGTCTTTTTTTTCTTCGGGCAGCACACCCAGTTCGTGGTTGGTCAAGGCGGCCGCCTTTTTGAGGTAGGCAAAGGCGTGGATGATTTCGCGCGGCATGCTGCCTTCAGGGCCAATACGGAAATTGTTGCGCGAACGTTCGGTCTGGGCGCCCCAGTATTTGTCGGCCGGCACTTCCACCGGTCCCATGGTGTCTTTTTCGATGCGGTATTTCATGTGTGCTTGTTTTTTGGTCAAACTCAGGATAGTTTTCTGGCAATGCGGCTCGAAAGGTGGTGCAACTCTCGCCCAATGCTGCTGGTTTCTTCATTATATTTCTGATATTCTGCGGGTTTAAGGAAACCCAGCTGGGTACAGATGTAAAGCAGTGTCTCGAGTTCGCGCACAGCCATGCCAGCTTCTTCGAGATTGCGAACCGAGTTGGCGTTGGCCCCCAGCTGCGGCACCGACGATACCATCACGGCCAGGTCGATGGCTTTGTTGCGAAGCCGGCGGCCCAGTCCCTCTTTTTCCTCAGGCGGAAAAGTGTTGCTGGCTGCATAAATCAGCCTGACAAAGTCCATGGTCTGTTTCCAGACCGGAAGTTGCTCAAAATGGTTGTCGATGTGCATGTTGGAGTTTTTTTACAAAATTGCTAAAATATTTGTTGGTGGCTGGGCAATGACGGCTTTTCCAATGGTTTCGACTATGGGCCGTTGCAGGAGTTGCGGGTGCGCCAGTATTTCGGCTATCCACTCATCTTCGCTGAGTTTTTTTCCTTTGAGGTTGGCCTTGTAATAGGCTTCCTGGGTGCGCACCATGAGTGCCAGAGGAAGTTCGAGTTTGGCCGAGAGCCGCCTGAGGTCGTCGGCAGTCAGGGGTTGCTTCATGTAGTCTCTCACCTCAAAATCAGACACATACGCTTGGAGGGCAGCCAGTCCGTCGCGCGATTTTTTGCAGCGCGGGTTGTGGTAGATGGTCACCATGGCACTAATTTTCGTTTTGGTTGCCGCCAAACTCCATCAGGTAGGCCTTGATGAATTCGTCCAACTCGCCATCGAGCACGGCCTGCACATTGGAGGTCTCGAAACCTGTGCGCACGTCTTTGATGAGCTTGTAAGGGTGCAACACATACGACCTGATCTGCGAACCCCACTCGATCTTTTTCTTCCCGCTTTCAATCTTGTCGCGGGCTTCCTGCTTCTTGCGCAGTTCCATCTCGTAGAGCTGCGATTTGAGCATCTGCAGGGCTTTTTCGCGGTTTTGCAGCTGCGAGCGGGTCACCTGGCATTCGATCACAATGCCGGTGGGGGCGTGTTTGAGGCGGACGGCTGTTTCCACCTTGTTCACGTTTTGTCCACCGGGGCCGCTGGAGCGGAAGGTGTCCCAGCTGATGTCGGCCGGATTGATAACGATTTCGATGTTTTCGTCCACCACCGGATACACATACACCGAGGCAAAACTGGTATGCCGGCGGGCATTCGAATCGAAAGGCGAGATGCGCACCAGCCTGTGCACCCCGTTTTCGCCTTTGAGGTAACCAAAGGCGTACTCCCCCTCAATTTCGAGCGAGCAGCTTTTGATGCCTGCCACATCGCCCTCCTGCACATCGAGTTCGTTCACCTTGTAACCGTTTTTTTCGGCCCACATCACATACATGCGCATGAGCATCTGTGCCCAGTCCTGGCTCTCGGTGCCTCCGGCTCCGCTGTTGATGTTCACGATGGCCGAAAGCTTATCTTCCTCGCCTCCGAGCATGTTTTTGAACTCGAGCGCTTCAACCTGATGCAGGCATTCTTTGTAAGCTTTCTCGACATCCTGCTCGGTGGCATCGCCGGTTTCGTAAAACTCGCGTGCCATGCCAAGCTCTTCAAACAGTTGTTCGGCGGCCTGATAACCTTCGATCCACTTTTTCTTTTCCCTGATTAGTTTGAGCAATTGCTCGGCTTTTTTGGGGTCGTCCCAGAAATCGGGCGCCAGGGTGCGCTCCTCCAGCTCTTCGGCTTCTACACGTTTACGGTCAACGTCAAAGATACCTCCTCAAGGCTTCAAGCCTCTTACCAAGCTCTTTGATTTGTTCGGTTGTAATCATTGCAAGTGGTTTTAGTGGTGTCCGGAATTTTCCGGCCGGCAAAGATACGCATTCGCATCCAGGTTTTATTCGGCTTCGTTGATCACCTGCCACACCAGAGAGGGCTGGAATCCTTTCTGGATGGCGTAGTTGGCAAGCTTTGCCTTGTATTTGTAGGGATCGGTTTCGCTGATGCGTTTCTCCGAAAGCACGCTGCGCAACACATTGAGGTATTCTTCGGAGTCGATCTCGCTCAGTCCGATCTGAATGATCAGTTCGGGTATTCTTTTTTGCCTCAGCGCATAAATGATTTTGTTACGCCCCCATTTGTTGTGCCTGAGCTTGCCCAGGGCAAAAGCCCGCACATAGCGGTCTTCGTCGAGGTAACCCTCTTTTTCGAGCTGCACGATGATCTGCTCGGCCACCTCGGGCCGCACGTTCCACGACTGCAGCTTTTCGCGCACTTCAAATATGCAACGTTCCTGATAGTCGCAAAAGTGCCGGGCTTTTTCCAGAAAAAATTCGTGTTCGGGCGCCATATCCAGCACAGGCATAAGTGATTGCAAGATAGGCGAAACCGCAGGAAAAATCAAGGGCTTTTCTCAGTTCGAAAAATAATGCAGATTGATGTCAAAAATCAGCACCGAATTGGCCGGGATGCCTGGCTTAGCCTGGCTGCCATAGCCCAGGGGCGAAGGAATGAACAGACTGATGCGCCCTCCGCTGCCAATCAGGGGCAAGCCCTGCTGCCAGCCTTTGATGAGGTTCGAAAGCGGAAAGCTCACAAAACTGCCGGTGTCGAACGTGCTTCCGTCAAGCAACTTTCCGGTGTAACTAACTGTTAAAGTCGAGTTTAGATTTGGTCTTTGCTCCGATCCCTGATTGTGGACAAAATAAAACAATCCGCTTTCGAGCCTGGAGGCTTCAATCTGATGATCGGCCAGGTACTGCTCAATCAGGGCGATATCGTTATGAAGCTGATGGTTGTCGTCTTCCTTGCGGCACGAGCTTGTGATGAGCGCGACAAATAAAAAAAGGAAAAGGTAAGTGCTGAACGTTTTAACCATATTGTTCAATAATTTGATTTACAAGTTTTGGAAGGCCTGTTCCGGCCTTTTCCCTGATGGCGATTACGTTTTTCAGGTAGTAGGGTGCTTCAGCTTTCGGGTCAACCAGGTAAATCGGGATGTTGTGTTTGGCATAGTCGAGCAGGCCGGCGGCGGGATACACCTGAAGCGAGGTGCCCACCACAATCATGATGTCGGCCTGGCGCACGATCTGTATGGCCAGTCCGATGTTGGGTACGGCCTCGCCAAACCACACGATGTGCGGCCTGAGTTGTGAGCCTTCTTCGCATTTGTCGCCCCATTTCAGTTCCCAGCGGTCGAGGGTATAAACCAGGTTGGGGTTGCTTGTGCTGCGGGCTTTTTTCAGTTCGCCGTGCAGGTGCAGCACCCTGCCCGATCCGGCTCTTTCGTGCAGGTCGTCCACATTCTGGGTGATGATGTCGGTGATAAAGTGCTGCTCGAGTCTGACGAGGGCTTTGTGGCCTTCGTTGGGTTCCACCTCGAAGAGTTGCTTGCGGCGCTCGTTGTAAAACTCGAGCACCAGGTGTGGGTTGCGTTCCCAGGCCTGGGGTGTGGCAAGCTCTTCAAATCGGTGGGTGCGCCAAAGCCCGTCGCCATCGCGGAAGGTGCGTATTCCGCTTTCGGCGCTGATACCGGCACCTGATAATACGACAACATTATGCATAAAAAAACCGGGCCTTGATTGGTGACGGCCCGGCACAAAGTTAAATTAAATACCTGTTGTGTTTTGCGCTTAGTCCTCGAACAGCTTCATATCATCGAGTACCTTCATCAACGATTTCACGCTGTCGGACGATTCATAAAGCAGTTTTTTCTCTTCCTGGTTGAGGTCCACCTCGATAATCTCCTGAATACCACTGCGTCCGAGCTTTACAGGTACGCCGAGATAAACGTCGTTGAGGCCGTATTCGCCCTGGAGGTAGGCACAAACCGGAAATACCCTGTTCTGGTCGTCCACAATGGCCTCGGCCATCTGAGCAGCAGCAGCACCAGGGGCATACCATGCCGAAGTGCCCATCAGGTTGACAAGCTCGCCACCACCTTTCTTGGTGCGCTCCACAATCTTGTCGAGCTCTTCTTTGCCGAGCAGCTCGGTAACAGGAATACCGCTGATCGAGGTGTAGCGGGGCAGGGGCACCATGGTGTCGCCATGACCGCCCATCAGCAGGGCATGCACGTCGGCAGGAGAAACATTGAGCGCTTCGGAGATAAAAGCGCGGTAGCGGGCAGTATCCAGCGTACCTGCCATGCCAAATACCTTACGGGGTTCTTTCCTGCTGGCCAGGTAAGCGGCATAAGTCATCACGTCCAAAGGGTTCGATACCACGATGATGATGGCATCTGGAGAATATTTGATGGCTTTCTCGGTAACTTCTTTGACGATTGTGGCATTGGTTTTAATCAGGTCGTCGCGCGACATGCCAGGTTTGCGGGGCAATCCGGAGGTGATGACGATGATGCCGGAGCCTTTGGTTTTCAGGTAATCGTTGGTCGAACCGGTGACCCTGGTGTTGAAGTGGTTGATGGGTGCTGTCTGCCAGATATCGAGCGCCTTGCCTTCGGCAATGCCTTCCTTGATATCCACCAGCACAACTTCCTTGCAAAGGTTCTTGTGGGCAATCACATTGGCACAGGTCGCACCAACATTGCCGGCACCGATGACGGTGATCTTTTCCATAATTTCCTCGTTGTTTTCGTTATTGAATGGGTTTTCTTCCGAATGTGTTTTCCAATCTGACATAGGCGACAAAAATAGGTATTCAGGCCCGATTTTCCTACATCGTTTGCAGCTTAAGTCTTTGGCATACGTTAAAAAAAACTAAGCCGGCCCAGATGACCGGCTTAGCAAATACGCTTGTGAGAGGGATCAGATTACATGCGAGGTGCCCGGCCTGGCGTCAGCGGGGCGCCAAGCTTGTCGAGCTCGGTTTCAATGGCCTTGAGCTGCTCATCAATGGCCTTGAGGCGATCGATCACACCGGGCAATTGTGCTTTCAGGATGTCGTAATTCTGTCGCATGGTTCGCGTTGGAGCGCTGGTTGACGACCAGGTGCCCGACAGGATGACGTCCATGCGGTAGTCGATCGAAACAGGTTCGGGGGGCACTTCCTCAAAGCTGGCCTTAGGTTGTGTGCCATTGAGCTCAAAATCAATGTCTTTGAGCTGCTTGTCCAGGTTTCTGGCTTCGGTGGCCAGCTTAGATTCCGCATTGTAGGTATAATGCAACACCTGACGCACATTGCCCAGCCTGCGGTTGATCTCGGCCCAGTAACGCTGTGTTGCATCCACATTTTTGCGCATCTGGGCAGCCTGCTGATGGAATTGCGCCAATGCCAGCCTGTTGGCAGCCGGCAGGGTGGTGTTGCTGAGCACTTTGGCTTCGAACGAAACCGGGCCGGCCAGCTGCCTGAGCTCGCCATTGTGATCCATGGCCAGCTCCACAGTGTATTTGCCCGGTACCACCATCATGCCGTCGGGATTGTTTTGCGCAGGTTTGAAGCCCGGTTTTTCGTCCATGCGGTTGACAGGCAGGTCGTAACGAAGCCTCCAATTGATACGGTTCACGCCTTTGCGGGGTTCGTGATAGAGTTTTCGCACAATGTCGCCTTTATCGTCGCGTATGGTGAAGATGAGGTAAGGTGCGATTTCGTCTTCCTCCTCGCGCAGCTGTGACCTGTCGGGCTGGGGAATGGGCTGCGATTTACTGAACAGTTCTTTCTCTTTTTCGAGCCTGATCTGCTTTTTGGTTTTGGGCACCTCTTTCAGATAGTAGGTAAACACTGCGCCAAATTCAGGATTGGGTGCGGTGAAATAGGTCGAACCCGTGCCATAACGGCCGCCTTGTTCCACATACATCAAAGCATCGCGCACCGGGAAAAGGATGGCTTCCTGCAGGCGAAGCTTATCGGCCGTGATGTGACGCAGCGGATCGTAATTGTCGAGAATGTAAAAACCACGGCCAAAGGTAGCCAGCACCAGATCGCTCTCGCGTTCCTGGATGGCAATGTCGCGCACGGGGATGTCGGGCAGGCCTGCATTGTGTTTCACCCAGGTTCTGCCTCCGTCCACGCTGAAAAAGAACGAAAACTCCGTGCCCACAAACAACAGATCCGGATTGATAAAATCCTGTGCAATGCTATGAACGGTTCCGTTGTCTGGCAGGTTTGCGGCTATCGATACCCAGGTGCGGCCCTTGTCGGTCGATTTCAGCAGGTAAGGCTTGAAGTCGTCGTTTTTGATGTTGTTGAAGCTGGCGTAAACCACATTTTCATCGAAGCGCGAGGGGCAGATGTCGCTCACATAAGTATATTCAGGTACGCCCGGAAAGTTGCTGATCTTGCGCCAGGTAGCTCCGTCGTCTTCGGTCACCTGGATCAGTCCGTCGTCAGTTCCCACATAGAGCAATCCCTGCTTAACGGGCGACTCGGCCAGCGATACGATGGTGCCCCATTGCGAGGTGCTCACATCTTTGGCCACGGCATTCGAAGGCCAGTATTTGTCCATCACCTTGAACTGGTTGCGGTCTTCGTTGCGGGTCAGGTCGCCACTGATGGTCTCCCAGCTGTCGCCGCGGTCTTTGCTGCGGAACAGCCTTTCGGCACCCATGTAGAGGGTGGTTTTGTGGTGTTTGCTCAGGATGAAGGGGGCATCCCAGTTCCAACGGTAGTGCAGCTCGTCTTTCCCCGGCTCGGGTTTGATTTTTATGCGTTCGCCGCTGGCTTTGTCGTAGCGGAAGATGTTGCCGTACTGGTAAGCGGAATAAACGATGTTGGGGTTGTCAGCTTCGATGGCCTGCCAGAAACCGTCGCCGCCCAGGGTCACAATCCATTCGTCGCTGGTCACACCTGCACTGCTGGTGTTGCGCGAAGGACCACCCATGCTGTTGTTGTCCTGCGTGCCGCCATACACCCAGTAAAAAGGCTCGGTATTATCCACATTCACCCGGTAGAACTGGGTGATGGGCAGGTTGCTTTTGAACACATAATGTTCGCCTTCGTCGAAGGTTTCATACAAACCGCCGTCGCCTCCGATGATCCAGTGGCGGGTGTCGCGAGGGTCAATCCACATGCAGTGGTCGTCCACATGACGTTTGTTGAGCCCGATATTTTTCCAGGTCTTTCCGCCATCGGTAGTCACTTTCGAGACCACATCGAGCGAATAAACCTTGTCCGGATTCACCGGGTCGGGCACGATGATGTTGAAATACTGTCCGCTGGAGGTGTAATCGCTCATTTTGGCCCAGGAGGCACCCCGGTTGGTCGAGCGGTAGAAGCCTCCCTGACCGTCGGCAGCCTCCACAATGAAGTAAACGATGTCGGGATTGGCCGGCGACACTTCAATTGACCCTCCGCCTACATGACCTGAGGGCAGGCCGCTGGTCAGTTTGTTCCAGGTTTTGCCACCGTCGGTGGTTTTATACACTGCCGACTCAGGCCCGCCGCCTATCTTGGTGAAGAAGTGCCTGCGGCGCTGCTCCGAAGTGGCATACAGCACATCCGGATTGCGCGGATCCATGGTGATATGGTTCACGCCTGTGTTTTCGCTGATGTAAAGCACACGTTCCCAGGTCTTTCCGCCGTCGGTGGTTTTATACAGGCCACGTTCGCCACCCGGCCCCCATACCGAACCCTCGGCAGCCACATACACCACATCCGAGTTGCGCGGATCGATGATGATCTTACCTATTTGCCGCGACTCTTTCAGTCCCATGTTTTTCCAGCTGCGGCCGCCATCGTCCGAGCGATACACCCCATTGCCATAGCCAAGGGCACGCTGGTGGGTGTTTTCGCCCGTGCCTGCCCACACCACATTGGTGTTGTTGGGGTCGATGGCAATGTAGCCAATGGCATATGCGCCGTAATTGTCGAACACCGGGCTGAAAGTGGTGCCGTTGTTCACCGTTTTCCAGATGTGACCCGATCCGGCGCCCACATAATACTCGCTTGGATTGTTGGGGTTTACAGCTATGGTCGAAACCCTGCCGGACGTAAAGGCCGGACCAATGCCACGCCATTTCAGGCCCGCAAAGGTGCTGCCCTTCAGGGTGTCGGAAGCAGCAGCTGTCTGCCGGCCACGTTGCGCCAGCATCGGCATGGCCAGATGCACAATCAGGGCAATCGCAAGCAGACGCGCAAAAATCTTTAAAGCTTTTAATTTCATCATTATAGTTTGGTTTAGGATTAGTGTTCCGAAAGTAACCACAAAGTACGGCATTTCACCGCATTTCAAGTAAACGGTGTTTCTTGTTCAGAAACTGATGCCGCGTTTCAGCACGACCACAGATAACCACACCACAACCATGCTGGTTAATACCATCAGCCACATGAGGTAAGCTGGTGACTTCGCGGTGGGTTCTTTGGGGGGTAGTTTTACCATAAAGGCTGGGATGAGCATGATACCCATCATCGCCTTTACGAACATATCTTTTAGGCCGGGAGGCTCCCCGTTCAGGGCAAGTACCAGCGCGTTGCCGGCCAGCCAGGGAATGATGAAAACCACCAGTGCGGTCATGTACCGATGGGTGCGCAGCGTGTGTGGCACATGCGCCAGCATCAGCCTGCCAGTGAACATCCCAAACTGTATCATAAAATAGCATGCCAGGCCGACGGTTATTATAAATGCGCCCTGGCTGAGGCCCTGCAGCCGGGCAACCCTGGCCAGTCCGGTTTGGGTAATCAGGTTTTCGCTGATCAGCCCGAAGGTCATGTTGAAAGATTGCAGCAACAGCCAGAGGGTAGCCAACAGTACGAGCTCCGATTTTTGTTTCCGGACAATGAAAGCAAACAGGGCACTCATGCTCACCACAAAACTGCTCACCGGAACGGCCAGCAGCACACTGGTCAGGGCATCGCGCGTCCAAAGCTGATCGTTATCCTCAATGTGAAAAATTGTACCCTGCAAATAGAAGGTGGCCGGTATGTCGAAGTCGTAGGCGATGTAGAGCTGCGAAAGCCCTGTGATAAACAACACGGCAAAGTAGGTGATCAGAAAAAGCGAGGCCGAAAAGAGGCCGGCTTTCAGGAGTTCTTTCCTTTTGGTCTGATTTCCTTCTTCTTCCATGAGGGGTTTGGGGTAGGTGAGGTCAGCAATTGACGGATCAGGTCGTGGCGCCCGTTTTTCTCAAGCACATTGCGTATCCAGGCCTGGTTTTCTTTTTTGTACCAAAAGAAGAACTTTTGCTGTGCTTTCTTTTCTTCCGGTTTGCGTGCCGTAAACACTGGCTTGAGGGTGTAGGGGTCGTAGCCCGAATAATAGATCACGGTAGCTACAGTCATAGGGGTTGGGGTGAAATCCTGTACCTGCTCAAGTCTGAAACCCAGCGCTTTGGTGTCGGCAGCCAGCTGGGCCATGTCTTCGAGGGTGCATTCGGGATGGCTCGAAATAAAATAGGGGATGAGCTGTTGTTTCAGTCCTTCTTCCTTGTTGATCTGGTCAAACTTTTCTTTGAGTTTGTAGAACAGTTTGAACGAGGGTTTGCGCATGGCCTTGAGCACCTGGTCGCTGGTATGTTCCGGGGCCACCTTGAGCCGACCACTCACGTGCCGGCTGACCAGCTGGCGGAGGTATTCAGAGTAGCCCATGGCTTTGTCTTTTTCAGGGTCGTCGGTCAGAAAGAGGTCGTAGCGTAGGCCGGAACTGACAAAAGCTTTTTTCACTTTTGGATGGCTGTCCACCTCCCGGTAAATCTCAAGCATGGGCTTGTGGTTGGTGTCCAGATTGCTGCAGATGCTGGGGAAGATGCAGCTGGGCCGTTTGCAGTTGTCGCAGATCTGCTGGTGCTTGCCTTTCATCTTGTACATATTGCCCGAAGGACCGCCCAGGTCGCTGATGTAGCCCTTGAAATCGTCCATCTGCGTGATTTGTTCCACCTCGCGCATGATCGACTCTTTGCTGCGGCTGGCCACAAATTTGCCCTGGTGTGCCGAAATGGTGCAAAAGCTGCATCCGCCGAAACATCCCCTGTGCATGTTCACCGAATGCCTGATCATCACATAGGCAGGTATCTCGCCCCTTTTCTCGTATTTGGGATGTGGCTTGCGGGTGTATGGCAGGTCGAAAAACGAGTCCATCTGCTGCTCCGTGAAGGTGGGAAATGGCGGGTTGATAAACAGCACTTTGTCGCCCACTTCCTGCATCAGCCTGGCAGCATGTATCTTGTTCGATTCCTGTTCGATGTGCCTGAAGTTGCCGGCATACGACTTTTTGTCGGCCAGGCATTGCTCATGCGAAGCCAGATGGATGTCGCCCCAGGGCGAGGCCGGAGCGGGTTGGTTTTTATCCCTCAGGAAAAAAGTCTGCTTCACATGGGTCAGTTCGCTTACAGGTGTGCCTGCGGCCAGGGCATGCAGCACTTCAATCAGCGCCAGCTCGCCCATGCCGTAGATGCCAATATCAGCCCCCGACTCCACCAAAATGCTGGGCTTGAGCCGGTCCGACCAATAATCGTAATGGGTCACCCTGCGCAGCGATGCTTCTACCCCGCCCAGCACCACTGGCACATCCGGGTATAACTGCTTGATTATCTTGCTGTAAACAATAGTAGCGTAATCCGGCCGGAAGCCGGCTTTGCCACCGGGCGTATAAGCGTCGGTGGAGCGCAACCTTTTGTTGGCGGTGTAATGATTCACCATCGAGTCCATATTTCCCGAGGTGACGCCAAAAAACAACCTGGGCCGGCCAAACTTTTTAAAGTCGCGCAGGTCGTCCTGCCAGTTGGGCTGGGGCACCAGTGCCACCCTGAAACCTTCCTTTTCGATGATGCGTCCGATCACTGCAGCGCCAAAGGCCGGATGATCTACATAGGCATCGCCCGTGATGAGCACCACATCCACGTAGTCCCATCCGCGCATTTCCACTTCTTTTTTGGTGATGGGGAGCCAGTCGGTCAGTTGATAAGTTTTCATGAGTTACCTGGGTTGCAGCTGCAAATATATCACAAAAACAGCGCGTTAGGAGGCTGCAGCGCACTCATTTGCCCACCGCATCGAGCAAGGCCAGGTCGGCTGCTTCCATGCTGAACTGTGTGGCTTCAATATTCTGGAGGATGTGTTCCTGGCTGCTCATTTTCGGGATGGCCAGGGTCAATGGTTTGCTTATCAGCCAGTTGAGGGCTATCTGGTGGGGTGTCTTTCCGTATTTCCTGGCCATCATGGCCAGGGTGGGATGTGCCCCAAGGTCGGCTCCTTTGGCCAGCGGTCGCCAGGCTGTGATGCTGATGTGGTTTTGCCGGCACCAGGGGATAATCTCATCTTCCACCGCACTGTTGTAGCTGCCTCCGCTTCTGTTGAGAATGTGGTATTCCACCTGATTTGTGATGATGGGGGCATCCGTAAACAGCCTGACTTCTTTAATCAGCCTGACCGGGAAGTTGCTCAGCCCGAAGTATCTGACTGTACCCTCCTCCATGAGTTTGTTTACGGCGCTCATGGTTTGTGCAAGCGGGATGCGCGGATTGGGCCAGTGCAGAAGCAGCATGTCCAGATAATCCACGCCCAGGCGCCTGAGGCTGCCTTTGACCGATTGCAGTACCTCGCTGAATTGCAGCCTGTCGCCCGACACTTTGGTGGTGATGAATACCGACTCCCTGGGAAAGTGCTTAATGGCTTGTCCTACAAGTCGTTCGGTGTGTCCTCCTCCATAAATGGCAGCGGTATCAATATGGCTGATGCCATGTCCCAGGGCAAAAACCATGGCATCAATCCATTTTTGGTCCTGAGAGGTATCCGGTGTGTGGCGTCCGCCCATTTCCCAGGTTCCCAGCCCAAGCACAGGCAGTTTCAGCGATGGAGTAATCTGCAGTTCAGGTATTTGCATGGTTTGGTTCAAAATTGGTCGGTTTCCGAAAGCAGGCTGAGGGCTGCAGCAGCCAGCATGGCCGCGCCTTTGGGGAGGGCACTTTCGTCGATGTCGAAATCAGGGGTGTGCAGCCTGGCTTGCAACGCATCGTTGCCTGTTCCAAGCCGGATGAAGCAGGCGGGCACCAGTTGCGAATAGTAGGCAAAGTCTTCGGTGGTCATGCGCTGGGGCAGCGTGGCTACCATGCTTTCTCCGAAAAGTGTTGCCGCCAGCGTTTTGAGCTTCCCTGTAAGCCCGGGTTGGTTGATCAGTACCGGATATCCATGCACGATATCCACCTCGGCCGATGTGCCCGCAGCCTGGGCAGTGTGCCGGGCTATTTCGGCTATCCGCTGCTTTGCCTTTGCCCTGTAAGCTTCGTCGAAAGTACGGAAGGTACCCTGAAGCAAAGCTTCGTCGGGCAGGATGTTGTGGGCGCCCTGGGCTATCAGCCTTCCGAACGAAAGCACGGCGGGCAGCAGAGGTGGGGTGTTGCGGCTGATGAGTTGTTGCAGGCTCAGCAGCACCTGGGCCGCGGCAAGCACTACGTCGCCTGCCTTGTCGGGCATGGCCGCATGTCCGCCTTTGCCCAGAATGCGGATATTGATTTCGTCGCCTGAAGCCATGAAGGGTCCCGGACAAAATCCCAAGGTGCCCACTGGCATCTCGGGCGAAACATGCAGGGCCACAATGGCTTCAACCTCAGGATTGTGCAGCACGCCTGCTTCAATCATGGCTTTTGCCCCGCCGGGCAGCTGTTCCTCGGCAGGCTGGAAAATCAACTTCACTGTGCCCGAAAACGCGCTCCTGTGGCTGCTGAGCAAATCGGCCGCACCCAGCAGCATGGCCATATGCGCATCGTGCCCGCAGGCATGCATCACACCTTTGTGTACTGAAGCATAAGGTGTTGCATTTTTTTCTTCAATGGGCAGGGCGTCCATGTCGGCCCGGAGGGCTATGCATCTCCCCTTGCCGGCTTCACCTCTTATGTAGGCCACCACCCCATGCCCGGCTATTGAAGTCTGGTATGGAATGCCCAGCCTGCCAAGCACCTCAGCTATGTAGGCAGCTGTTTTCACCTCGCCGAAACTGAGCTCGGGAAAACGATGAAGATGCCTGCGGTGTTTGACGATGGTTTCCGTCAAACCGTCTGCCATTTGCCTGAGACCTGCATACGAAAAAGCCGACATCACCAGGGATTATATGCACAAAAGTACACATTATCACGCATGCACAAATTGGGCACGCTGTGCCCGGGGTTTTTGGGAAAATGTGCTTACTTGCCAGCTGAGGTGGCAATAGGATAGGCCAATGCCCTGTAGTTGAATGTGGAGTCGATGATCAGCGGAGGATTAAACCTGTCGGCGATTGCAGCCCAGTTGATCAGTTTTACATTCTGTCCTGTCCGGAGGCTGTCGCCGGTGTTCTGCCCGTCGTGAGCCACGAACATCCCTGCGGGAAAGTTTTTTCCCAGCGGCAATTCCACAAGCTCAATACCGTCGGTGTGTATTACCCCGTCGGTAAAGGTGCCGTCGGTCACACGGAAGCATCCGACAAATTTGTTAATTCCCTGGCGCTCAAACACAGCAAAGCTGTTTTTATGTTGCTGTGCTACAATAAGATATCCTTTCCCTTTGGCGCTTTTATACAGGGCAATTCCCTCAATTTGTGGCTTCAGCACAATGTTGGTATCGGCCACCAGCCTCCGGTCGGGAGCCACCGGGTCGGCATAAAATTTCCAGATGCCATAGCGCTCCTCCGCAATGTACAAATAACCGGTCTCATCGTCGGCAACGCAACCTTCCACCTGCCCGTTGAGCCTGAACTGCCGCACCAGCCTCGCATCCACCAGGCTGTCGTTGCTGCAAAACAGCTCCCACTGCTCCACCTCGCCCTGTTTGCTGTTCACAATGGCGTAAAAATTTCCGCTTTTCATGCTCCTGTACAGGCACAAGCCATACACCTCTTCCAGCTTTGAACTGATGAGGCGTGCAGTCACTTCCTTCCACACCCCTGTGAGCGGATCCACGGCAAAAATACTCAGTGCATTGAACGAGCGGTTGCTGGCCACGGCAATATCCCTCGGACCGGCTGCAAAGGGAAAATTGTAACGCACATCCACATTGTTCAGCCTTCCTGCCGGGATAAACTGAATTTCAGTGCCTTCAAGATTGTAAATGTGCAATCCGCCTTTTTTATTGGTAACCAGAATCTGCGATTTTGACCTGTCGTATGGGTGCACCCATACTGCCGGATCATCCAGCACATCCCCGGGCATGGATACAGGTTCGGTCTCTATCCTCGCTTCAACTTCCACGCAATCATCACTGGAATGGGTTCCCTTGGTGCCCGGCAGATATCCGCAGGCAACAACAAACAGGGAAACAGCAGCATATATCGCAAAAACTGCAAACCTTCCTGACCTAAACGAACGAAAATAAAAGGGTTTTAGTAGCCCGAACTTGTCCATCAATGGAATCGGATAACGATTTAATGACGCACAAAAATAAAGCCCTTTTGACAGGATTGTATCCCTCTGCTTTTAACAAATGTTTAATTTTCGCCTGGGCTTCACCTTCCTCCCTCAAGTCAATTTTTTAGGATGCATTGATTATCTTTGCCCTATGGAAACAAAACGTCAACAGCGAATTGCGCGTCTGATACAGAAAGACTTGTCGGAGCTTCTGCTGCGCGAACTGGCCGATCTGGTCCATGGTTGTATGATCACTGTGACCAAGGTACACGTCACCCCCGACCTTTCGCTGGCCAGAATTTACCTGAGCATCTTCGGTGTGCAGGACAAAAAAGCAAAAGTGCAGGAGTTTAACCAGCGCAGCCGCGAGATACGCGGATTCCTTGGCAGCAAGCTGCGCCATCAGCTTCGCCTTATCCCTGAGCTGCAGTTCCGCGAAGACGACTCGCTCGACTACATCGAGCGCATCGACAATCTGTTAAAAAACGGCTGATGCAATACGACCCCATCAAGCGCAGTTTGGGCAACTTTTTCAACCGTTCGGCCTGGCTTCGCATTTTTTTCTATCGCCTGCTCGACCTCTTGCTGCTGCGCGCATGGCACATCCACCGAGAGCTGCATTCCATTGCCCCGCAATATCCCACGGATGCCGAAGTGCTCGACGCCGGCTCCGGCTTCGGTCAGCACACGCACTATTTGCACCGCCTCAGACCGGGCTGGTCCATCCTCGGACTTGACCTGAAAGAGGAGCAGGTGAACGACTGCAACAACTTTTTTGGCCGGCTGGGCGCAACAAACGTCCGCTTTCAAACTGCCGACCTCACGCAGATCAACTTCCAAAACCGTTTTCATTTCATCCTGTGTGTGGATGTGATGGAACATATCGAGCACGACCGGCTGGTATTCAGCCACTTCCACAAAGCCTTGCAAAATGGCGGCACCTTGCTTATCTCCACGCCGTCCGACCAGGGAGGATCGGATGTGCACGACAAGCATCCGCATGAGCAGGGCGCCAAAGGTTTTATCGACGAGCATGTGCGCGACGGTTACGGCATGGAAGAACTGCGCAGCAAACTCGCCGAAGCCGGATTCCGGGAGATACATATCCGCTATCAATATGGCAGGCCGGGACGGCTGGCATGGAAGCTGAGCATGAAGTATCCCATCATCATGCTCAATGCATCCAGGTTATTTTTTGTCATCCTGCCATTTTACTATCTGTTTGTTTTCCCCCTCTGCCTGGTGTTGAATGCTGCCGATGTGCGCCTGAGTCACGCCACAGGCACCGGCCTGATTGCCCGTGCCGTAAAACACTAAAGGCATGCAGCCATGATGAGCCTCATAGCCTCCATTGCCCGACGCTATCTGCTGGCACGCAAAAGCCACAACCTCATCAATATTATCACCATCATCTCGGCCCTGGGTGTGGCCGTCGGCACCTTCGCGCTGATAGTGGTTTTGTCGGTTTTCAACGGTTTCGACAAGGTGATAACCGGCATGATCAACGCAGTTTCGCCCGATCTGGTCATCCGTCCCGAACAGGGCAAGGTGATGCAGGCCGACAGCGCCATGCTGCAAACCCTCCTGAAGATTGAAGGTGTCGAAGGCGTGTCGCGCGTGCTCGAGGAGGATGCCTTGTTTGTAAACGGTCCGAAACAACATCTGGGCCGCATCAAAGGTGTGGAGTCGTTCTACCAGCTGTCGGGACGTTTCGACAGCATCACCCGTCACGGACGCTTTGTGCTCGAAGCCAATGGCTTACCTTTTGCCATTGCCGGCACCGGCGTGGCATGGTACCTGGGCCTGAATCCCGACGAGTCTGCCCCTCCTTTGATGGTTTATGTGCCCAGGCGAGGCGATCCGTCCCGCTTTTCGCCCGATCAGGGTTTCAGCAGCCAGGCCGTCATGGTGGCCGATGTCTTTGCTTCGCAACAGGATTTCGACAGCAGGTACATGTTTGTGCCCTTCGACTGGGCTGCCCGGCTGCTTGAATACACGCACGAAGCCAGCGCGGTTGAGGTATTTGTCCGGCAAGGCGCCAAACCGGCACGTGTGCGTGCAGCCATCCGAAACCAGCTCGGCAACGGCCTGGTCGTCCGCGACCGCTTCGAACAACAGGAAACCCTCTACCGCATCATGCGTACCGAAAAATGGGCCATCTTTATCATCCTCACCTTTATACTCTTCATGGCCTCCTTCAACATCGTTGGCTCGCTCACCATGATTATTGTGGACAAACAAAAGGACAGCGGAGTGCTCAGGTTCCTGGGCCTGCCGCTCTACATGCTCAGGCGCCTGTTTGTGCTCGAAGGTATCTATATCTCGCTGGTGGGGGCGGTTGCCGGTCTTGTTTCCGGTATATTGGTGGTTTTATTGCAGCAATGGTTCGGGCTGCTTAAACTTGGTGGGGGGCAGGGTGCATTCGTGATCGATGCCTACCCCGTCGAGCTCAGGCTGGGCGATGTGATTTCGGTGTTGATAACCGTTGCTGCGATCGGTATGCTTGCTTCAGCTTATGCCGTTTGGTTCGGCTTGCGAAATGGTAACCTCAGGGCTGCCGACCTGAAGAATTAGCCCTTCGTCCTGAGGCTGTCGGCCCAGGCGGTGAGCTCTGCAAAATCCTGTACTTCAAGTTGTTCGGCGCGTTTCTCCAGCAAAGGATGGGATGCTTCGCGTGGCACCAGTCCCCCAAGCGCATTCCTCAGGGTTTTCCGCCGCTGATTGAAAGCCTGTTTCACCAGCCGGCGAAAACTGTCTTCGTCACAACCCAGGTTTTTGCTATGGTTGCGTTTGAGATGAACCACAGCCGACCTTACCTTGGGCGGGGGAATAAATGCCCCGGGTCCTACCTCAAACTTCAGCCCAATGTCGTACCATGCCTGCAACAGCACACTGAGGATGCCATAGGTGCGGCTTCCGGCCGGAGCTGCAATGCGCTGTGCCACTTCGAGTTGTATCATGCAGACCACTTCTTCCACCTGCTCGTAGGCATCGAGGATGTGAAAAAAAATCTGACTGCTGATGTTGTATGGGAAATTGCCGGCGATCACCATTTTTTCCGACTGAAACTGTCGCAGGTCGAGTTTGAGGAAATCCTGGTGTAAAAGCTGAGTGGCCGACAGTTCAAAATGCTCCCTCAGGTAAGCCACCGACTCTCCGTCAATTTCCACCAGATGAAGCTTTTGGCCAAAGCGGGGCAACAAGTGTCGGGTGAGCACCCCTGTTCCCGGACCGATTTCCAATACACATCCGGCCTCGTCGGGCACCAGGGCGGCTATGCGTTCTGCAATGCTCCGATCGTGCAGAAAATGTTGTCCGAGATGTTTTTTTGGTCTGACCATGAGCTGTTTACGAGATACCGTCGCCACGGAGCAGGCGGTAGCGCATGCGGGCCTGGGAGGCAAATACACTGGCAGGGTAGTTGTTGAACAGGGTTTCGTACAGTTTTCTTGCTTCCTGTGTCCCATCCGGCAATTGCTCGGTCAGCATTGCACTCCTGAACAGGGCATCGTCGGCAAGATAGTGATCCGGGAAATCGGTGACAATTCTTTTATACAGCGCCAGGGCTTCCTGCTGCATCCCTTCGTCGGCAAGCAAGGATGCTTTGCGCAGCATTAGCTGGGGTAGCAAAACCGGATTTGGCCGTGAGGCAAGAAGGGAGTCCATCACTGTGAGCGCTTGCCGGCGCTGCTTGCGGTAGATCAGGAAATCGGCCCGGGCCAGGGCGCGAAGCTGGGCGCCGGTGCTGTCTTCTTCCAGGTTTTCGCGTATCAGCAGCGAAAGCTCCATGGCGTCGTTGGCAATAAGTTTAGAGGTGGCAGCCTTCAGGATGTCAAGCTGGGTAAGTGCCCATTCGAATTCGCCAATATAATACCGCAGCCGGGCATTCCTGAACCGGGCTTCGTGGGCAATAGGCTCATTGCGCATGGCTTTCTCCACCTGACTGTAAAGCAGGGTAGCTTCCCACACTTCCTCGCTGAACAGATAGATATCGGCCAGCTCCAGCTTGATCGAGGCAGTTTCTTCGGGCCTGAGCACCAGTTGTTTGAGGTTTTCGAGCGATTCGGCGGCCTGGTCTGCCCTTCCCATATGATAGGCCAAAGCCTTTGCCCTGATGATGGCCAGCTGCAGTGTCTCGCGATTAAAGCCCGATTGGGCAAGCATCTTGTCGGCATCGGCCACAATCGACTGATATACAGCTTTATCCTGCGTCCCTTGCTGCTCGGCAATCATGTAGCGGCTGCGGATGCTCCCTTCAAGTCCGTTCAGATAATATACGCCTCTTGGTCCTTTTCCGGTAATGTAGTTGTATCCCTGAAGGGCAGTTTCGTAGGCCTCGTTGCCCAGGCTGATGGTTGCCAGCTCAAGCACAAGGGATTCCCTGTCGCCAAAACGGCGGTCGAGCGCTATGGCCTGCACCATGGCGATGTCGAATTCGCGCTGCTGCAACGAAAACCAAACCAGCATCTCGTTGAATACGGCCTTGGCGCCAGGCCGCTGTACCCTGAGCAACAGCTCGTTGCGTATCAGCTCGGCCATACTGTTGTCAATGTCCATAAACAGCATGTTCTGCAGGTTGCGTTTGATGATCTCCGACTGCTCCGGAAAGCGATCCAAGTAATCGAGATACATGCCTGTGGATGCAGCAAAGTTGCCGTTGAGGTAATAAAGCGATGCCCTTTCAATTAAAAACTGCTCGTTCAGGTTAGGCATGTTTGCTGCCCGCTCGTAGGCCTGCAGGGCCTGGTCGTTCAAACCTCTGACTCTGAAGGCATTGGTAAGGCTATAAACCGCATTCCGGTCTGCCGGCATCTCCCGGATCAATTTGTCGAAAGTCTCCTGGGCACGTTTGCGGTCGCCCCGCATCATGGCAATATAGCCCATGTCCACCTGAAGCTGCACATCGCGGCTTTGTCGCATCTGCTGCCTGATAGCCCTTTCGGCTTCGTCGTATTGCGCCAGCTGAATCAGGCAGTTCAGGTATTGATTGAAATAATGCTGCGACCTGGTCTGCTCGAACAGCTTGAGGAAAAGCACTTTGGCATTGGCCCAGTCCTGGTTGCGGTAAAACTCCCAGGCCAGGTTCTCGTCGGCAAGGCGCTGATCCTGTGGGGCAGGCGAGATGCGTACCTGCGCTTCAGCTGCTAACGGCAAAAAAAGAGCCGTCAGCAATACCATATATATAATAGGTGTACGCAGGTTCATTTCCGTCTTCAGTCGTTCATGTGTTGCGGAAAAGCCTGCTCAAAGTTTTCGATGTTGAGCAGTTGCACATTCCAGCGGTTGACCAGATAATCGGCCTGCATCATAAGGCGGTCGAGCCGTTCTTTTTCCATAAAGAAACGTTCCATCGTCAGAGGCCGCTCATCCTTTTTGTCGAGCCAGGCTTGTTTGAGCTGACGTATCTTGCCAAGCGATTCGTTCACCTGGGCTTGCAGGCTGTCGGTTTCCTCACCCACGGTGGATAAGAAATCCAATGCCGTGTGCAGGGTTTCGCTGGCCACCTGATTCTCCTGCACGCCCTGGTCGAGCAACAGCCGTCCGGCCCTCACTTCGAGCTGTGCTATGTCGTCGTGCGACAATGCACCGAGCTGCCCAAGCAGGCGACTGGCTTCTGCCTCAGCTTCTTCGAAAGCCACTGGGGGCTTGTCGGCCTGTTTTCGCTGGCATGCGGCCAACAGCAGCAGGCTAATCAATAAGTGCAAAACCGGTGTAAGGCTGCAAAGCTTTGGGGATGTGTATGCCATCGGCTTTCTGATTATTTTCGAGCATGGCTGCCACAATGCGGGGCAAGGCCAGTGCACTTCCGTTTAACGTATGGGCAAGCTGAATGTTGCCGTTCTTTTCCTTGATGCGGAGTTTCATGCGGTTGGCCTGAAAACTTTCGAAGTTCGACACCGAGCTCACCTCGAGCCACATCTGCTGGGCTGCACTCCACACCTCGAAATCGTAGGTGAGCGCCGAGGCAAAGCTCATATCGCCACCGCAAAGCTTCACAATGCGGAACGGCAGTTCCAGGCTGCGCAGCAAACCTGCCACATGTTCGCGCATTTCTTCCAGGGCTTCGTACGAGCGCTCAGGATGCGCAATCTGCACAATCTCAACCTTATCGAACTGGTGCAGGCGGTTCAATCCGCGCACATGCTTGCCCCACGATCCGGCTTCGCGCCTGAAACAGTTGGAATAAGCCACGTTTTTCAATGGCAGCTCGCTTTCCTGTACAATCACATCGCGATAGATATTGGTAACGGGTACCTCTGCGGTGGGTATCAGGTACATCCCGTCGAGGGGCACGGCATACATCTGTCCTTCCTTGTCAGGAAGCTGTCCTGTGCCATAAGCCGAAGCTTCGTTGACCAGCAGGGGAGGCTGCACCTCATGGTAGCCGGCTTCGTTGGCACGGTCGAGGAAGAAATTGATCAGGGCACGTTGCAGCCTGGCGCCTTTGCCTTTATAAAAGGGGAAGCCGGCGCCTGTTACCTTGTTACCAAGTTCAAAATCAATGATATCGTATTTGGAAATCAGGTCCCAGTGCGGCCTGGCATCGGCCGGGAGTTCAGGCATTGCGCCTTCCTGATGCACAATCAGGTTGTCGGCAGCGCTGCGTCCTTTTGGCACACTCAGGTGCGGGGTATTGGGGATTTCGACCAGTTTGGCCTGTATCTGCTGACGGAGCTGATCAAGCCGGTTGTCCAGCTCTTTGCTTCTTTCCTTGAGTTGGGTGTTGCGTGCCTTCAGCGCTTCGGCTTCTTCCTTGCGGCCACTTTTCATCAGGTTGCCGATTTCTTTGGCCAGGCTATTGGTTTCGGCAAGTATCTGGTCGTTCTCGTATTGGGTCTGGCGGCGTTCGTCGTCAAGCTGCAATATCTCGTCGATGAGCGTTAGCTGTTGGAAGTTCTTGATTGCCAGACGTTCTATGGCTTCTTCACGATTGTTTCGAAGGTAGGGTATAGTAAGCATGCGAATTTTTTAGCAAAAATAAGGTTTCCTGCGCTATGGGCTTCGCCGCATAAAACGGAAAACCCGCATGAAGTTGCTTCATGCGGGTTAACATGTATGAACAAAGCTACTTTAGTCTTTCTGAATAGGTTCTACCGATACGTAGGATTTGTCGTCATGACGTTTTCTGAACACCACCAACCCGTCGGTGAGGGCAAACAGGGTGTGGTCTTTACCCATTCCCACGTTATCGCCGGGATGATGCTGTGTGCCGCGCTGACGCACGATGATGTTACCTGCTTTGGCAAACTGGCCGCCAAATATCTTTACGCCAAGTCGTTTGCTGTGCGACTCGCGTCCGTTCTGCGTACTACCAACTCCTTTTTTATGTGCCATGGCTGATTAGTTTTTTGACGTTTTACAGGCTGATGCTTTCAATCTGAACCTTGCTGAACGACTGACGATGTCCGTTCAGGGTCTGATATCCTTTTCTGCGTTTCTTTTTGAAGACCAGCACTTTGTCGCCTTTGAGGTGACCCAGCACTTTGGCAGTAATTTTGGCATTTTCCACTACGGGCGTCCCTACTTCAATCTGGCCGTCGTGCTCCACCAGCATCACCTTGTCCAGGGTAATTTGGCTGCCTTCTTCCGCCTGGAGGCGATGCACAAAGAGCTGCTGCCCTTCGCGTACCTTAAACTGTTGGCCTGCGATATCTACGATTGCGTACATCTTTTGTTTCCCTTTCTTTACCTTAAAATCGGACGGCAAAAATACAAATTATTTCATTTTCACCAATGTATCATGCGATTATTTTTCTTCACGATTTATTTCACCTGCATTCAGCACCCCTGGAATGCGCGGAAACCCATAAGCCATACCATACGGAGCACCTTGCAATGACTGTGTCTTGTTCATTTATTTCCAACAATGAACTGCTTTTGGCCACTTTAACGGATATAGGAAGCCTCCCGGGGGTTACGGTATGGATTTCGGCTTACATATTATAATTAAAGGTTTATTCTACCTGCTTTTGGGCCGGTGGTTCACAAGCAGTACGCCTCCAAGGATCAGCCCGATCCAGAGCAAATACACCACCGAAAAGTATTCGCCGTCGGCCATGCCCCAAAGAAGTGCGACCACCGGAATAAGGTAGGTGACCGAAGATGCAAATACCGGCCCAGTCAGTTTGATGAGCACGTTGAATGCAATGAGCGCAAGTGCCGTACCCAGAAAGGCAAGCAGGGCGATGTACCCGAATCCTGCCCATGCGGCAGGTTCCGTGCTGAGTTTTTCGATCAATGGAGAGGTTGTGAGCAGAATAACAGTAGCCAGCACGCCCGGAACCAGAAAGGTAAGCGAGGTAATGCTGATCGAATCCACCTTGTGCAGTTTGGCCTTGATCAGGTTCACATTGAAGGCATAGAGGATGGTAGCAAGCACAATAAGCGAAGCATAGGGCAGGTTGAATTCCATGCTTCGGCCGCCGCTGCTGCTGATCAGGCCGATGGCGCCCACCAGTCCTATGGCTACACCTATAGCCTGAAACCAACGTGCCTCGAGCTGGAATACCAGTAAACCCACAATGAGCGTAAACAACGGGGTAAGCGAATTGAGCAGTCCTGCTGTCCCGCTGTCCAGACCGGTTTGTGCAAAGGCAAACAGATAGGCCGGTATCAGGCTGCCGATCATGCCCGAAAGCACCAGCCAACCAAGCTCTGTCCGGCTTACCCTTGGCAATCGCCTGACAGCCAGCGGCAACAAAAAGAAAAACGACAGCGAAACCCTCAGCCCGCCCACTGTGGCCGCATCAAAGTATGCAAGTCCCCGCTTGATGAGGATAAACGAGCTGCCCCAGACAAGCACGAGCAGTACGAGAATCAACCAGGGAAGCCATCTGTTCTTCAAGCCGAAAAGTAATTTTAACGGGCAAAGGTAAAACCATTTTGCCCTTGTCTTGTTCATGCACTGTCTAACTAATCTCTGAAAGCAGCCCGATGTGTAAAAAAAGTCTTAAAAATCACTTCCGCTGCAACCTTTGGCCGCAATAGTCATACTTATTGCCTGGCAGCACCGATGTGAAACATGACAAGCGGTAACTGCCTCAACCAATACAAGCCATCATGCCGGAAATGACAATCCAGAAAGCAATCTCCAGAATGCTCCGTATCGCGGCGAGAATCGCGTATTTGTCCGGCACACCTACCTCACTGCGGGAAATGCAAATCTCAGCCGGTTTGGCCAGGCAGCTGAAAAGGCCTGACATTACTAACAACATTTTTGGGCTGGTGGTTGAAAAAAAATCCTTAGCTGCTGATTTACAGAGCTGCTTACACCTTATATTTATATGCTGAAAATTAGGGGGTATTGATGGTAGATTTCAAGTCAAACAAACGCAGCATCGGGTCAGCCTGGCGGAACAGCCAGCAGAGGGAGTTCCGTACAGCATGCCAGGGCGATTTCGAGGCCAACCCCAGGGGGATAACAGGCAGACTTGTTTTGGCCTGCCGGCTGAAAGCCTTAACTGATGCAGTACTTAACAATATTTTACCCCTAAATTTGAGAAAAAAACTTGCATTGCATTGCAACAACGTTTACTTTTGTCCACAATTTGAAGTGGACCTATACGGAAACATAAGAATGACAAGTGTTTTGGAAAATGCCGGCCCTCAGGTGGAAAGGCAGATGTTCCTGCACGTGATTATTTTTAAGGCTCTGTTAAGTTCCACGAATTTTGTAGTTTTGCATAATGAATCTAAATAAGTTGACTGTAACAAAAAAAACGTTAACTCGTAAAACCGGTATTTAGAGACACTTTTGGGATATGTTCAATTTTCACTAAAAATCAAAAAACTGACCAATGTATGAATGAGCCAGCTTTGAATTCAAGGAGTCGCGACCCCGCAGCGGGTGCCCCTTCAATGTTTGCTTTCGAAAATCAAAGATTTAGAAACCAAAAAAAATCCAAATCAATTTTTATTCACAAAATCTCGAATCACATGAAGACAAAGTACGAATTTAACCGGCTTTTGCGTTCCGGGACTTTGTTGGCATTCCTCTTCGCATGGATGCTGATAGGTTCCTTCGAAGCTAAAGCTCAAACCCAGACGCTGAATCTCACCATCACTGGTGTAGGTGACGTGACGGTTAACGTACCTCCGGCTTACCTCGTTTCGGGCCCTGTTACCGGCTCACTTGTAGGTTCCTTTGGTACAAATACCGTTATCACCCTGACAGCTACACCTGCTCCGGGATGGACGTTTGTAGGTTGGTCAGGCGCTACCTTTACACCCAACGCCACGGCCAATCCAGTTACATTTGTGTTGGCTGACAACACAACCATCACAGCAAGCTTTGTTAAGGTGCTTACGCTCACTGGTGTAACTGGCAACAACAAGGTATATGACGGCAATACAACCGCCACCATCGGTTCCTGGGGATCGCTTGTAGGCGTTGATGCTGCTTATCCACTTGTTTCACTCGATAATACACTCGCTGTTGCTACATTCGATAACAAGAACGTCGGCACTGGCAAAACAATTACCATCACAGGTCTTGCACTCACTGGCGCAGATGCTGCTGTATATCAACTTCAATCCCCTGTTCTGACAACAGGAAATATTACTCCTGCCGCACTCACCGTTGCCGGTGCTGTTGCAAACAATAAAGTATTTGACAATACTACAACAGCTACTGTTGATCTCACTAGCGCTTCGTTGGTTGGTGTAATCGGCGGCGATGTCGTTAATTTTGCTGTAAGCGCTGCAAACTTCAACAACGTTAATGCAGGCGTAAAACCCGTTACTGTTACTTACACACTCAGCGGTGCTGATGCCGGCAATTATACTGTTTCCGGTCCTGAGCTCTCAGCTGATATTACTCCCAAGGAAATCTTCCTTAACAGCGTTGTCATCCAAAGCAAACCATATGATGAAACAACCGCAGCTACAATCACTTCTCTGGGTGCCATTACTGGTATTGTTCCTCCTGGCACAGGCGCTGCCGCAGTAACGGTTTCCGGCGGTACGGCAGTATTTGCTGACCCATTTGTCGGTACAGGTAAAACTGTTACCATCACTGGTGGTGTATCCGTAAGCAACCCCAACTATTTCCTGACCCAGCCATTTACCACTACTGGTACAATTACTCCTGGTGTTTATGCCATGTTCAATCCTTCTTATGGTATCGTAGGGCGTCCCGTTGCTCCGGTGAACGATGTGCCTGTTAATGAACCTCTGTGGATTGAATTCAATACAACTGTAGTTGATATCAATGGTGATCCGCTGCCTACCACTGGCCTTGGTGATTTTGTAAAGCTCGAGATCTGGAACACCGGAACCCTCACCTGGGATCCTGTTGCTTTCTCGGCTAACCGCGTTGGAAACAAGATAAACATTGTTCCCGCAAGCACACTGTCATACAGCACACAGTATCGTATCCGTTTCTTGAACATCTACAAGACAGCTGCCAACGGTGGTGGTCAGGTGGATTATTCACTTGATAAAGGCCCCAGCGGATTCGATCCTGCTATTTCTGTTCCTTTCGCTGCCCTCCAGGCTGACCCCCACCGCGCTGTTGTATTCAATACAATGTCGCTGCTCACAGCTACGCTCCCGACAGTAACTCCTTATGGAAGCGGTAAAGGCGTTTGCGATCAGATCAAACTGACCTTTGTAAACCCCGTTCAGTACCTCAACGGTAATCAGATTACAGACAATCCGAAGCATAAGTTCACCATGGAGGAATCGACCGACGGTATTACCTGGAATCCGGTTCCGACCGCTGATTGGAGTGTTTCGGTTAACGTACTTGGCAACCCCACTGAATTCACCTTTACTTACAACCCTGGTCCGCTCAAGTTCAATACCTATTACAGGATTGTAAACAACGTTGGTCTGGATGTTAACTACGGATTCATTGACAAGGTAACAGGATTCAACCTGCTCTACGGACCTGTAAACTACGCCCATACACAGGGCACAGATGGCTGGAACTGGCAGACCACTGCTACCTATCCGCTGATTGTAGATGTACATCCCTGGCCTCAAAGCCCCGTATTCCCGGCTGTTCCGCTCCCGAACAAAGCCAGCTTCAATGGTGTGTATAACGTAACTGTAGGCATACCTCCTACCTACACACTCACCAAGAACACTGCCTACACTGCCGACGTAACCATGACCTATCCGATCGCTGCAATTGACGGCGAAGGTTGGCACTGGGTAAGGTGGCAGCGTACTACCGATGGTGGTACTACCTGGAGCAATATGTCCACTTCGAGCGGAACCCTTGGTGTAAACTATGCTCCCCAATCGTGGATTTTCAACGCCAACACCCTTAAGCCCACTACCTGCACCCAGCAACTTGGCTACAGGGCTCAGTTTGAGATCAATAAGTATAACATTACTACTTCTGTTTCTCCAAATAATACATATGGTACCGTTGCCGGTGCTGCCAACAACATTAACCATGGCTCTACAGTCACCCTTACTGCTACTCCTGCTCCGGTTACTACTTTGTTGGCTGGAACACCACGCTCTGCCTCATTCAGTAGCTGCTACCATCGTTCAGAATGTTCCTAACCATACTGCTGTTGGTTATCCGAACTTTATTGGCCAGGTTGGTACTTTGAGCTTTCATCTTGTTGGACCACTCGTACACACAACACCACCTGGAACATTCAGGCCATCTTTGCTCCGTTCCAGCCCACCCTCTACGCTGCTTCCGATACCGCAGAACAGCAACACTGGTATCGATTCAGATTACCAAGGAATTCGGTTCATCGCCGACCATTGCTTTCGGCACTGAGATGACTCCTTTCCAGGGCATTACCTACAAGTGGGAACAGTATGACTTTAGCACAAGCGTAAGGCTTGAGGCTATCAGTGCACAATGCCAGTATGTTTTTGTAAAATGGCAGATCTGGAACCCGAATGCCGGTGGATCGTGGGTTGACTACAGCACCACCAATCCTACCGCATTCTTCCCGGTTAACGCCAATATGCGTATGAAAGCTGTTTACAAACTGAAGGATGACGTTCATGTAAGCGCTACTGCCAATGTGGCACCCAGAGGAACCGTTGTCGTGTTCAGCGATCCGGCCCGCACTAACATTGTAGTGAATGGCGCCGGTCAGCAACTCATCAACAACCTTGCTGGTCACGACTTCACCTATGGTACTCCTCTCTATATTACCACTTACAGCGAACCTGACTACTTCCCCTGGAAATGGGAAGATGCCAGCGGTACGGCTATCCCGATTGGAACCATCCCCGGCCATGTTCAGCTTAACGGCACCTTCCAGGACCGTCGTGAATGGACATACATTGTTGGCTGTGATGGTGTTGACCTAAAGATGGTATTCGATCTGAAAGAATACACTGTAATTTCACGCACACTCAACCTCACTCAGGGTCATACCAATACAAGCACACCAGCTTTCGTATCCGGAACCGGATATCAGGGTGGTCTTGGCTTTGTATTCAACAATGTTGGACCTGGCCGCAAGGGAGAAGGTTTCTTCCAGAGGAATTCCTCGGTAACCTTCCGCGCCACTGCTGCTACCAACTGGGCATTTGATTTCTGGGAGCTTGGCGACGGTGCCGGTAACGGAACAGGTGTTGTGGTTTCAACAAATGCTATCTACACTATTCCTTCACTGCAAGGTCCTATCGAGCTTATCGCCCGCTGGTACAGCACACTGCCTCCACCTCCTACCTATCCTCTCACCGTTAACGTAACCCCCGGCAGCGCTGGTACAACATCCATTACAAGTGGCAACTATCTGCCTGGTCCGATGACCATTCAGGCCAATGCAGCTCCTGGCTGGACATTTGTTAACTGGACTGCTACTGGTATTACCCTCACCCCTGGTCAGCAGGTTGCTAACCCGATGACCTTCACCATGCCTGCAGGCCCTGTTGCCCTGACTGCAAACTTTGTACAGACACAGTACACACTTACTCCTGTAAGCCGTACATATCTGCGTCCTTATCCAGGATACAGCATTGTTAACTATGGTGGAACTGTAGCCCGCACACCTGCTACCGGTACCTTTACCGCCGGTCAGACCGTCCTGCTTAGCGCTACGCCTAACCCAGGCTTCCGCTTTGTAAACTGGATGGTTGGTGAAATCCAAGACCCAGGTCCGGATCTCATTCTGCGCGGTGTTCAGGTAAGCGATCAGCCTACCTTCACCTACACTATTCCTGCAGTTCCCGGCAATCCTCCGATGTTTGTATATGCAATCTTCGTTGAGATCGCTCTGCCAGAATATCCTATCTATACCTTGAATACCGTTGCTAATCCGGCAGGTTACGGTACCGTTACCGGTGCTGGTTCGTATGCAGCTGGTGTACAGGTTAACGTTACTCAGAATGTAACTCAGCCTGGCTATACCTTCAGCCACTGGTCAGCTAATGTTCAGCCCGGTAACTGGGTAGATATGACAATGTCGCAAACCGCTGTTGCCAACTATATCCCGATTGTTTATACACTCAACGTGAACACCAACAATCCTGCATGGGGTACGGTAATGCCAACAACCGCTACGTTTACTGTCAATGACAACCCAATTCCTGTAGCTGCTTTTGTTAATCCTTCAACTTGCGATGAAGAGTATGTATTCCAGGGATGGTTTACCAACCCAGGTCTGACTACTCCTCTGCTTGATGCAGGAAACAACCCTGTAACGGATGCCAACTTCAACTTCATTCCGTTTGCACTTACACCTCCTGCTATTACCTATAATATCTACGCCAAGTTTGCTCCTGTAACCAAAAATTACAGTGTAAATGCCAGCATCAACCTGCCTGCAGCCGGTACTGTTTCTGTAAGTCCTGCCGGACCGTACGTTAACAACCAGACCGTTGTTATCAGCACCACTCCGAACCCAGGATATCAGTTCCAGCACTGGACAGATGGTAACCTGTTCATCACTCAGTTGAGCTTCAACCATACCATCAACTGCGCTAATGCCAACTTTACCGCTGTTTACGTTCCGATCGACTACACTGTAGCTGCTACTGCCGGCACTGGTGGTACCGTAACACCTGCTTCGCAGATCAAGAATGTGGGTCAGTCTGTTACTGTTGAGGCTACAGCCAATGTTGGCTGGGAATTCGCCGGATGGACTGCAACTGGCGTAACCCTTACACCTGCTCAGGCTGCTTCCGCCTCGCTGACATTTACCATGCCAGCCAACAACGTTACCCTGAATGCAAGCTTCACCAAGATTCCTTACACTGTAACCGCTACAGCCGGAACAGGTGGTAGTGTAGCTCCTGCAAGCCAGACAGCTACCATTGGTGATGCTGTAACTGTTACCGCTACTCCAGCAGCTGGCTATACTTTCGCCGGTTGGACTGCTACCGGTGTTACCCTGACACCTGCTCAGGCTGCATCGGCTACGCTGAACTTTACCATGCCTGCAAACAACGTTACACTGGAAGCCAGCTTCGATGCTATTCCTTACACTGTAACACTGAATGCTGTTCCGGCCAATGGTGGTACCTTCAGCGCCATCAACCCCAGCTACACTGTAGGTCAGAGCGTAACTGTAACAGCTACGCCTAACCCGGGCTTTGTATTCAGTGGATGGACTGCATCGGGTATCACCCTCGGCAACCCTGCCAATGCAAGCCAGACATTCAACATGCCTGCCAACAACGTGACCCTGACTGCAAACTTCACCGCTGTGAACAACAAGATCATGGGTCAGGTACGTTACTTCAACCAGTTTGAATCCGGTCTGCCGTTCAGCGCCAACGTGAAAGTAGCGCTCTACGACGGTGCCACGCTGGTAGGCGGTCCCGTATCGCTCACCACAAACAACGGATTTGGTGGATACTACGAATTCGTCGGTATAGTGCCTGGTGTAACCTATACCCTCCGTGTTTGGGAAGACGATGCTACACTCGGCAGCAGCTGGGGTTGGAACAACTGGGGTGGTGTATCTGCAGCTGACGCACTCATTGCCAGCTACATGATTGCCGACAACCCGATTGTTGAAAACTTCCCCTGGATTGCTCCTGTAACTGTACTCAACCAGACCGCATTTGCTAAGAAGGTTGCTGATGTCAACGGTTCGAACACCCTCACCAGTGTTGACCCGCTGCTCATGATGTACCGCTCGGTAGGTCTGCCTGGCTACAGCATGTACCCGAACAATGTACCTAACTTCCAGGTTGCCGCTGGTCCCGTATCTGCACTTGGTGTGAAGACCCATCCGCAGGCTCCGTCCATCGTATTTGCTGCCAATGGCACTTACGCTGCCGGCACTGCTGGTAATGCCTTCTACTACACCGGAAACTTTGTAGGTCAGGCAGGCGACAACGTAATGAATATCTACTTCATCGCCAGTGGTGATGTGAACGCCAGCTATGTACCTGCAGGTGGCGCCAAGAAGGCCATGAACCTGAACTACAATGGCGTGATCAATGCCAATGTCGGTGAAATCGTACGTATCCCTGTACGTCTGAGCAACGTTACTGAGCTGGGCGCTTACAACCTCGGAATCAACTTCAACAACCAGCTCATCAAGGTGATTGATGTAGAAGGTGCTGAGGTTGTGAACGTGAACAACGCCAATGGTACCGTTCGCATCGCCTGGATGGATCGCAACGCACGCAACTTCGACAACCTGGTTGTACTGGTAGCTGAAGTTCTTGCCAACATTCCTGCCGATGTACGTTACATGGAACTCGATGCCACAACCGAACTGGTTGATGCCAACGCACAGACCATCGAAGGTGTAAGCCTTGCTACTGTTGCTATCAACGGTGGTGCTGCCAACACCAGCGAAGTGTCGAACCTGAGCCTTGTAGCTTACCCGAATCCGTTCAGCAATGTTGCTACCCTGAGCTATGAGCTTCCCGAAGCCGGCAAGGTGAGCATCGTTGTGTACAACAAACTCGGTCAGGCTGTCAAGACCCTGGTTAACGAAGTTAAAGCTGCCGGTGCCCACACTGTTCAGCTCAATGCTTCCGACCTCAATGGCAATGGCGCCTACATCTACAGAATCACCGTAGAAGGCAACGCCAGAACCTATACTTCAAACGGAACTCTTATTTTAGTGAAATAGGAATATCCCCCCCATGCTGTTCCGGAGGCTTTGTCCTCCGGAACGGCATTTTTTTAAAAAAACCGTTTGCGATGCGCAATCGTTTTCCTGAAATAAGTTAAGTGTGAGTCGAATAAGGAGGCAATACAACTTGCCTTTTTTATCATAAAGGGAAACGGTAAACTCCCCACCCACATCGCAAAATTTGATGACCAACCCCAACAAAATCTAAATTGAGTTCTAAATCAAAAAAATAGTACAGCAAATGACGAGAAAAATCTACTTAAGCATTCTGGCGTTGCTCTTGGCTACGTTCAGCCTGTCGGCGCAGAATCCGAAAGTAAAGATTGGCAATGTCACCTCCGGGCCTGGCGAAATCCTTGTTCCGTTTGAGATGCTGGATTTTACCCAGCCTGTCAACTCATTTACTTTCAAGATTACAGCCAACAGCAGCCTGCTTCAATTTGTTGAAGTGGTCAACAGGGTAGGATTTACTGGTCCGAATTTCCAGGCTTACCAGAATGGAAATACCCTGTCGATCATCTACTTCGACATTGGGGCCGGTTACACCCCAAACGGAAAAATATTCGACCTGAAGTTTAACTACACTGCTGCAGCAAATACTACGCTTTCTTTTATTGCCAATCAGCAGGAAGTAACCAGCGGCATCAATCCAATTGCCAACATAGATTACATTAACGGCAATATTACCACCACGCTTCCGATTCCGGATCCCGTTGTGGATATTGCTGATGTGACTGTTGCTCCCGGCGCTGTGAATATTGGCGTGGAAATGCTGAATTTCACTAATAACGTCAATTCTTTCACCTTTAATCTGAATCTACCCGGAGCACTGCTTCAGTATGTAGATCTGCAAAATATTAATCCCGCTCTCGGAGCTGGTACACTTCAGGCCAATCAAACCGGAAATACACTCCAGATTCAATGGTTTACCAACGGAGCTGGTTTTGTGCCTTCAGGCACTGTATTCCAGATGAGGTTTAACTATGTTGGTGGTTTTAACACTGACATACTTTGGCTGCCTGGTAGTGAAGTAACTTATGGTCCCAATCCTGTTGCTCCGATTTCATTCATCAAAGGATCAGTAACACAAGTTCCTGCTGTTGGCACTGTTAGTGTTGGTTCAGCCAGCGTACCTACAGGTGCCTCTGTAAGCCTTCCTGTTCAATTCAACGGAACTGGCTTGAATAATGTTGCTGCCTTTACACTGTTTCTTCAATTTGACCAAAGCAGTCTGGTTTTTGCCGGTTTCAGCAATCCAATTGCCCCTGAACTTGTAGTAAACCATAACAATGGTCTCATTTCGATGGCATGGAATGGGGCAGCAACTAACTTTAATTCTGCCAGCATTGTAAATCTCAATTTCGTTTACACCGGTGTGGTTCCTGCCAATTTGCAATTCCTTCCCGGCTGCGAAGTAAACAATGCACTGGCTACGCCGCTACCTATTAGTTATCAGAACGGTACTGTCAGCCCTGCTGCTTCGACTTCCATAATGAAGATTGCCGATGTAACTGGCTTTGCGGGCCAAACCATATCCGTTCCTGTAAACGCAACAGATATTGGCACCGTTGGTGCACTCGATCTGATTATCAACTGGAACCCTCAGCAGGCTACGCTCGCTAGTTATAGCGCAAATCAGCTGACAAACTGGGTTGTTAATCAAGGTGCAGGAAACATCTACTTCCAATGGCAAGACATTGCAGGTGCTACTGTTAACAATGGTGAAGTTGTTACCCTGCACTTTGTCTATCATGGCGGCGGCAATATGCCTGTAACCTTTGCCAATGGTTCGGAAGTGACCGGCACAAACGGATTGCCCAAAGTTGTAAGCTTCCAGCATGGTAGCATTGCTCAAAACTTCAGCAATGCGCAGGCTGTCATCGGCACTGTAAACAGCTGTTCCGGAAATACGGCTATCGTACCAGTTAATCTGGTTGATGTAGGCATTGTTTCTTCTTTCAGCTTCTCAATTGGTTACACCGGTTCGGTGCTCACTTATGTGGAACTCATCAACGTCAACCCAGCCCTTACCGGTTTGCAGGTTAATCAAGTGGCTAATACGCTTAATGTGCAGTGGCAGAATGTGAACCCCGTTAACCTCAACGGAAAACTGTTCGACATCGTGTTCAGCTATGCAGGTGCTGCCAATAGTCCTGTAGTGTTCAATGCCGGAAGTGAAATTACCGGTGTCGGTGCTACTGTGTTGCCCATTACCTATGTAAACGGCGCTGTTAACTGCAACATCGAGACCCGCACACTCACTGTGAACACCAGTGGTATGGGCTCCGTGGTTGTAATGGACGGTATGACGGTCTTGTTGCCGGATGCAAATACGACCAATCAATACACCGTAGAGTACGGCAAAGTGCTTACACTCGAAGCTACAGGTGATCTTGGCTGGCAATTTGCAAACTGGGATGGACCTGTGAATAACCTGACCAGTGCCACCACTACCATCAGCATGATCAACAATGCATTTGTAACTGCCAACTTTACTATGATTGACTACACCCTTACCCTGCTGGCAAATCCTGCTGAAGGTGGTGTAGTAACTGGTGCTGGTATTTATAATTTTGGTCAGGTTGTAGCTGTTGATGCTATTCCGAATACCGGTTATGCTTTTGTTAACTGGACTGATGGCAACGGAAATGTTGTTTCAACCCAGCCAGCTAACAACATCACCATGCCGGCAAGCGATCTGACACTCACTGCTAACTTCGTTTTAATTGATTACACCTTGACACTGGTTGCCAATCCTGCTGAAGGTGGTACAGTAACTGGTGGTGGTGTGTACAATTATAACCAGCAGGTAGCTGTTGACGCTATTCCGAATACTGGTTACGAGTTTGTTAACTGGACAGATGGTAATGGTAACGTTGTTTCGACTGTTGCTGCCAATACCATCACCATGCCGGCCAGCGATCTGACCCTGACTGCAAATTTTGCACTTATCAACTACACCCTTACGCTTGTGGCCAATCCCACTGCTGGTGGTACAGTTACAGGTGCCGGTGTGTACACGTTTGGTCAGCAGGTAGCTGTGGATGCTATACCTAACGAAGGATATTCGTTTGTTAACTGGACTGATTCCAACGGAAACGTGGTTTCAACACAGCCTGCAAACGTGATAACCATGCCTGCAAGCGATCTTACGTTGACAGCCAACTTTGCACTCAACAATTATACCCTTACCCTTGTGGCCAATCCTGCCGCTGGTGGTACTGTTACCGGAGGTGGAACTTATCCCTTTGGTACTGTAGTAGCTGTTGATGCAATCCCGAACAGTGGATGGGAATTTGTAAACTGGACCGATGCCAACGGCAACGTGGTTTCGACCCAGCCTGCAAACAACATCACTATTCCGGCCAGCGATTTGACGCTTACGGCTAATTTCGAATTGACATATGTGGCTCCTTTCCCCTTCAGTGAAAACTTTGAGGGTGAAGATTTCCCGCCACAATACTGGAACAGGTATCGTCTTGGAACCGGATCAACCGTTCGTGAATGGGTGCGCAGCACTGCCCAAAACCATACAACAGGTGGAACTGCCAGTGCATTCCACAACTATGGCCCGAGTTCGCAAACCGAAGATGGTTGGCTGGTAACTCCCAAAATTCAGCTGCCTGCAAATCGTCAGAACATCGAACTGCGTTTCTGGAGCTACAACATCTGGCCAACTTATTATGGCAAGAACAGTGTGTTGATTAGCACTACCGACGGAACTCCCGGGGCTGCATTCACCGAAGTCTGGACTACACCCACAGTTGCTCAGTCATGGGTTGAAACTGTAGTTGACCTCACAGCTTATGCTGGTCAGCAGATTTTCATTGCCTTCCGTTATGAAGGAAGCGATGCCCATGGCTGGTACCTTGACGATGTGACCGTTGACTATGAACCTGCACAGTTCCCTGTCATTACTGTAAATCCAGCAAGTCTTAGCACCGAAGTAGAACAGGGTATGACTGCTGCTCAAACCCTGACCGTTGGAAATACTGGCAATGCTGCGCTCGATTTCACTGTGGCTATTGAATATGTTACTTCGAAGTCGAATACTACGCCTGCAACCAAGCCGAATATTGGTGAAGGTCCTGTTTACGGTGAAAACGAACCCGCACAAGGAAACGCCCAAATCATTCCTCAAGGCAGCAAGTCGCTTGCCACACGTGATCAGCTTTACGATAATGGTCCATTCATCAACAGCCCCGGCACAGGTCCTGGCGGTTCGGATGAAAGTATCCTGCAGAACAGCACCCTGGGTATGAACACCCTTGGCGCCGGTATCCAGTATGCTTCGGGCAACCGCATGGCCGACGACGTGGTAGTTCCTGAAACCTGGAACGTGGAAAGCATCACTGTGTATGCATACCAGACCGGTTCGACCACAACCAGCACCATGACAGGCGGTTACATCCAGGTATGGGATGGCGATCCCACTCAGGGTGGCCAGATCATCTGGGGCGACATGACTACCAACAGGATGACGGCTACCGGTTGGACCAACACCTACCGCAGGAGCGAGACCACTCCCGGTACTACCCGTCCGATCATGTATCTGGTCGTGGAAACTCCTGGTCTGACGCTTGAGCCCGGCACCTACTGGATTGATTACAGTTTAGCAGGCAGCCTGGCCAGTGGCCCCTGGGCACCTCCGATCACCATCAACGGACAAGCCGTGACAGGCAATGCCAAGCAATTCCTAGGCAGCAGCCAGACCTGGCAGGACTTCCTCGACACGGGCACCGGCACACCCGCACAAGGATTACCTTTCATCATCAGTGGTACCACTGGTGGCGGTGGTCCGGTACAATGGCTTAGTGTCAATCCATTGGCTGGTTCTGTAAATGCTGGTGCTTCAAGCTCACTCGATGTAACGTATGATGCAACCGGCCTGGAAGTCGGCACTTATAATGCCAACATCGTAATCAGCAGCAACGATCCTTCGAATCCAACTGTAACAGTTCCTGTAACAATGACTGTTACACCCAGCACCATATGCTATCCCGAACCGCGCAACCTCACAAGCAGTGTTAACGGCCAGAACGTTATTCTGAACTGGCAGGCTCCTGAGCTTGGTGGCGGCGGCGGTGGCGGCGGCACCGTGAAGCTTGACGAAGGCTTCGAAGGCGACTTCCCACCCGCAGGTTGGGTTAAACTGAACCCTGATGGCGGCACAGGCTGGACCAGCCTCAATGCCGGCACAACCCCCATCCCCGGATGGCAGGGAGGCACAGCTACTCCGGCTCCGGAAGGCGGCAACAAGATGGCCTTCTGCACCTGGAACACTGGTGGCACCACAGCCAACGACCAGTGGATCGTAACACCACAGATCACTGTTGAAAACGGCGATCAGCTCCGCTTCTATGTGCGCTACGCCTTCAGCAGCTACAACGACAACTTCGACGTGCGCATCAGCACCACCAGCCAGAACGACCCGGCTGCCTTCACAACTGTTGTGGCCGAGATGAACTTCACCTCTACCACCACCACCGAATGGCAGCTGATGAGCTTCAACCTGACCGACTTCGTGCCTGCCGGCAGCCAGATCTACATCGGCTTCCGTGAGCACGTGCTCGATAACTTCAACGACGGTTCGGCCATCATGCTCGATAATGTGTATGTTGGACCCGCTACACGCAGCGCACAGCCTGTGGCATACAACCTGCAATCGCAGATTGGCCGCAGCAACGGACAAATCCTTCCCGAGAGGGGGTGTTGTGGATTGGTTCGGGCTACGATGCAGCTGTAAGCGTAGCAGCCGGAGCATCGGCCGAGCTGATGCAGACCGGAGGTGCTGCCAACCTGCTGCCTGGCGGATACAAAGCCAACAGCACCCGCACCGGCCGCACCCTGCTCTACGACAATGGTCCATTCATCAACAGCCCCGGCACAGGTCCTGATGGTTCGGATGAAAGCATCCTGCAGAACAGCACCCTGGGTATGAACACCCTCGGCGCCGGTATCCAGTATGCTTCGGGCAACCGCATGGCCGACGACGTGGTAGTTCCTGGAAACCTGGAACGTGGAAAGCATCACTGTGTATGCATACCAGACCGGTTCGACCACAACCAGCACCATGACAGGCGGTTACATCCAGGTATGGGATGGCGATCCTACCCAGGGTGGCCAGATCATCTGGGGCGACATGACTACCAACAGGATGACAGCTACCGGTTGGACCAACACCTACCGCAGGAGTGAAACCACTCCCGGCACCACCCGTCCGATCATGTATCTTGTACTGGAAACTCCTGGTCTGACGCTTGAGCCCGGCACCTACTGGATTGATTACAGTCTGGCAGGCAGCCTGGCCAGTGGCCCCTGGGCACCTCCGATCACCATCAACGGACAAGCCGTGACAGGCAATGCCAAGCAGTTCCTTGGCAGCAGCCAGACCTGGCAAGACTTCCTCGACACCGGCACAGGCACACCCGCACAGGGATTACCCTTCCTGATCGAAGGTACTGCCGGTGGCGGTGGTGGCGGTGGCTGCAACCATGGCGAGCTGCTCGGTTACAAAGTTTACCGCAACAACCAGCTTATTGGTCAGACACCGGCTTCGGTGCGTACATACACCGATGAAAATGTACCTGCCGGAGACTACACCTACGGTGTAACTGCAGTCTATGGCCAGCCATATCCCGGCGAAAGCCAGCCCATTACAACACAGGTTACAGTTGCTCCGCCCGCTTCCTTCCCATTTGAAGAAACATGGGCTTCGGGTAACTTTACCCAGAATAGCTGGACATTTGAACCTTCGCAGGGCAACTGGAGGATTTCGACTACTGGCGGTAACCCTGCTCCTTCGGCCGAGTTTTACTGGAGCCCGACATCAACCAATTACAGCCAGTCGCTGATCAGCCGCGAAATTGACGCTACTGCTGCTGTAGGTAATGTAACCTTTGAATTCGACATCTTCCTGGATGACTATGCCAACAATGGCAACGAACAGATGAAGGTTTACATCTGGAACGGTACCACCTGGGTATTGCTCGATACCTTCAGCAACACTGCAGATATTCCGTGGACAACCAAAACCTACGATGTTACAACACATGCTTTAGGCAAGGTAACCAAGGTTAGGTTTGAAGCTACGGGTGCTACTACTCTCGATATCGACTGGTGGCGCATTGACAACATCAAGGTATTCCAGGGTCAGCCTGCACCTGTGATTACTGTCAACCCCGAAAGCATGTATCATTATTTCTTCACGCCTGGTGGAACCACCACCAAGACGCTTACTATCGGTAACGCGGGTGCTTCGCCGCTCAACTGGTCGGCAACAATCCAATATACCCGTGAAAATGTAGGTGAGCCAGTTATTGTTCCTGGTGGTGACAAAGATGTGCCTGGTGTGCTTGATATCAGTGTTGGTGAGCCCAGCAATGGCGGTTCACCTGAAATTATTGAGCCAAGCAGGAATCCTGTAGTCCTCAACTACGACGGTGACAACAACACTGGAATTGGCCTCACCAATGGCGGCACTTTCCACGTTGCTGCACGCTTCCCGAGTGCGATGGTAACACCCTATGTTGGACATAACCTCACTTCTGTACAGGTTTATATCTACGACGCTTCCGCTTCAGCCGTTGTGCTCAAGATCTGGGGTGCTGGTACAGGTACCGCTCCCGGTCCGGTGCTTCGCGAACAGAGCTTTACAGCTCAGGCCAATGCATGGAATACCATTACGTTGAGCACACCTCTGCCAATTGACGGCACAGACATCTGGGTGGGTTATACAATAACTCACGCTGCCGGTGGATTCCCTGCTGGTATGGATGCCGGTCCGGCCAACCCCAACGGTGAGTGGATCTCCACCGATGGCACTAGCTGGTCACGTCTGAGCACCCTGGTTTCGACCATCAACCGCAACTGGAACATTCGCGCCACACTCGTGCCTGGTGTTACCTACAACTGGTTGATCATGGGACCGCCCACTTCGGGTATCATCAACCCCGGTGCCAGCGTAAACCGTACCATCGTGTTCAACAGCACAGGACTCACAGCTGGACGTTACACCGCAAATATCCGTATCCAGAGCAACGACCCGGTAACTCCGGTAAAACTTGTACCTGTGATCATGGACATCACCGTAGGCGTGGACGAACAGCAGATGAGCGATATCCGTGTTTATCCTGTACCCACCAGTGGTATGCTCAACCTCAAACTGGTTGAAGGTATCCAACTGGTACGTGTGATCAACACCGTGGGTCAGGTTGTCATGGAGCGCAGCCTGAGTGGCAAGCTCGACGAGGTGCTCAACCTCCAGAGCCTCAACGCCGGTGCTTACACCCTGCAGTTCGTAAACAACAACGGACGCACTTACAACCGCACCATTGTTGTAACGAAATAATCGTCGCAACATAGTTTACTCAGAGAGAGCTGGCCACTGGCCGGCTCTCTCTGTTTTTATTTTGATGTATTTTTGCCAGCCCTATGGTTGTTTCTGTTCAAAATCTGTCGATGCACTACACGGGTGAAGATCTCTTCACCTCAATAAATTTTCTGGTACGAGAGAAAGACCGTATCGGTCTGGTGGGCAAAAACGGTGCCGGTAAGACCACCTTACTTCGTTTGATTGCCGGTTTGATCCAACCTCATAAAGGTGAGATCATTATTCCCGATGGGGTGACAATAGGCTATCTGCCGCAGGAAATGGCCCTGAATAGCCGTGTCACAGTACTCGAGGAAGCCCTCACAGCTTTTGATGAGATAAAAAGAATGCATCAGCGGGTTGAAGCAATCACTGCTTTGCTTCACCAGCGAACAGACTACGAGTCTGTAGAATATCACAGGCTTGTTTCGGAGCTGAGCCTGCTCAACGAACGCCTTGCGCTCATGGAGGCTTTCAGCCTGGAAGGACAGGCCGAACAGGTGTTGCTTGGGCTGGGTTTTTCGCATGATGACATGCGCAGGCAGATGCAAACATTCAGCAATGGTTGGCAGATGCGTGTGGAATTGGCTAAAATCCTGCTAAAAAAGCCTTCGTTGGTGCTATTGGACGAGCCTACCAACCATTTGGATATAGAATCTATTCAGTGGCTCGAAAGCTTTTTAAACGGATATTATGGCGCGGTGGTGCTTGTGTCGCACGACCGTGCATTTCTCGATGCGGTGACCAACCGGACGATTGAGATTGTTGCCGGGCGAATATACGATTATAAAGCGGCCTATAGCGCCTATCTGGAATTGCGTCAGCAGCGCATCGAGACCCAGACTGCGGCTTATGAAAACCAGCAGCGGGAAATACGGGAGATTGAAAGATTCATCGAAAGGTTTCGTTACAAAGCCTCGAAGGCCCGCCAGGTTCAGAGTCGTGTAAAGATGCTCGAGAGAATGGAAGATATCGGCATCGACGACATGGAGCAGGCAAGAATGCGGCTGCGGTTTCCCCCGGCACCTCATAGTGGCAGGGTTGTCATGGAAATCAAGGGGCTGAGAAAGCAATACGGAAGTCTTGTGGTATTGGACAATCTGGAAATGACCTTGATGCGGGGAGAGAAAGTGGCTTTTGTGGGGCGCAACGGGGAGGGCAAAACCACGCTGGCAAAAATCATGGCCGGTGTGCTGCCTTATGAGGCTGGCGAGGTCAGGCCCGGACACCTGGTTAGCATAGGTTATTATGCGCAAAATCAGCACGAAATGCTCGATGGCGATAAAACCGTTTTCGAGACACTGGATGATGTGGCTGTGGGGCCTGTCAGGACACAGTTAAAGAATATCCTGGGCGCATTTTTGTTTAGCGGCGATGCCATCGAAAAGAAAGTGAAGGTGCTGTCGGGCGGTGAAAAGGCGCGGCTCTCGCTGGCGCGCTTGCTCCTTACTCCGGTTAATTTGCTGATTCTTGACGAGCCAACCAACCACCTGGATATGGCCTCGAAGGACATCCTGAAAAGTGCGCTGCTGCAATTCGAGGGTACGGTGGTAGTGGTGTCGCACGACCGCGATTTTCTGATGGGCCTGACGGAAAAAGTGTTTGAGTTTAAAAAGCCTGTGATAAGGGAATACCTTGGTGATGTGTACGACTATCTCGAGGCACGGAACATTGCCACGCTCGAAGCCCTGAACGCTGCTTCAGCACCGAAAGGAACGAAACAGCAGGAAGTATCGGCCGGGAAGGTACATTACGAGCAACGTAAGTCTGCCGCCAGGGAGCGACGGAAAATTGAGCGGGAAGTGGCTCAGCTGGAGGATCGCATTCACCAGCTTGAATCGGAAATATCGCAGATGGACAAGGCGCTGGCTGAGCCTTTGGCACATCCCGAAGTAAGTTCGCAGGCCTGGTTCGAACGCTATGCTGAGCTCAAGGCTCAACTGGACATTGCCATGTCGGAATGGGAGCTAAAGGTTGCAGAACTGGAGGAATAGTTGAATGGTCAGCTGATTCTGTCGTAGAGATACCGGGCAAATTCTTTTAATGTGCGGGTGCGTTCAGGACCTGCCGATACTTTGCCGAGCATGTCGAATGCATTGGAAAGGTAATGACTCATGATTTTATTGACCTCTTCGTGGATGTGGTATTTGTCAAAAATTTGTTTGACCTCGAGGATTTTTTCGACACCGTTAATATGATAGGTTGCATCAAACAGCTGCAACAGGCGATCGCGGTCCTCGGGGCTGGCCAGCTCAAGCGCACGCAGCACGAGGTAAGTTTTTTTGTTGGCCAGCACGTCACCACCTGTCACTTTGCCGAATACGCCTTCGTTGCCATATAAATCGAGCAGGTCGTCTTTGAGCTGAAAAGCGATACCCAGATTAACCCCGAAATTATATAACAGGTCGGTGTCTTCAGCCGCTGCATTGGCTGTAATGGCACCAATTTTCAGGCAGGCTCCGAGCAGTACGGCCGTTTTCAGACGGATCATTTCGAGGTATTCGGCAATTGAAACGCTTTGGGAGGTTTCGAAGTTCAGATCGAGCTGCTGGCCTTCGCATACTTCTATAGCTGTCTGGCTGAATACATCAAGTATGGCGGGAATATACTGTTTATCAGTGCGTACCGCATACTGGTAGGCCATGGCAAACATGGTATCGCCCGAGAGGATGGCAATATTGGCATTCCATTTTTTGTGCACTGTGGGGTGGCCCCGGCGTATGGGGGCATTGTCCATGATATCGTCGTGCACGAGGGTGAAGTTGTGAAATACTTCGATGGCCAGTGCAGGGTAGAGTGCGTGTTCTATTCTGCCTTCAAAAAGTTCATTGGCCAGCAGGGTAAGCAGGGGCCTGAGCCGTTTTCCTCCGAGCGACATGATGTACTGCACGGGTTCGTAGAGCTCCGAGGGGTGTCGGTTGAACTTTTGTTCGGCAATAAGCCTGTTAATCTCTTCCTGCAGGCGCTTGATTTTGTCCATAATTACTTGTTGATCAGATTCATGAGATATTGCCCGTAACCGCTTTTCATCAGGGGCTCAGCAAGTCTTGCAAGTTGTTCGGCGTTGATAAAGCCTTTGTTGAAGGCCACTTCTTCGATGCAGCCTATTTTAAGACCTTGCCGGTGCTCGATCACTTCGACGAATTGCGAGGCCTGCAGCAGCGACTCAAAAGTGCCTGTGTCGAGCCAGGCCGTGCCGCGGCTGAGGATGCCCACTTTCAGCATGCCTTTTTCGAGGTAGTATTTGTTTACGTCGGTAATCTCGTATTCCCCCCTTGCCGAAGGTTTGATATTTTTTGCCACCTCGATCACGCTGTTGTCGTAGAAATACAAGCCCGGGACGGCATAGTTTGAACGGGGGTTTTTAGGTTTTTCTTCTATGGAGATGGCGTTTTTCCGTTCATCGAATTCCACTACACCATAGCGCTGCGGATCGGAAACATGATAAGCAAAGACCACGCCGCCGGTAGGATCGTTGTTTTCGGTGAGCAGTTGCTGCAAACCAGCACCGTAGAAAATATTGTCGCCCAGAATCAGCGCTACTTTGTCGTTCCCTACGAAGTCTTCGCCAATTACAAAAGCCTGGGCAAGACCGTTCGGTATGGCTTGTTCAGCATAAGAAAAACTGCAACCCAGCGGGCTGCCGTCGCCCAGCAGTCTGCGGAAATTGGGCAGGTCCTGGGGTGTGGAAATGACCAGAATTTCGCGGATACCTGCCATCATGAGCACCGAGAGCGGGTAATAGATCATTGGCTTGTCGTAAATGGGCATCAGTTGCTTGCTCACTGCTAATGTGAGGGGGTGAAGCCTTGTGCCGGAACCACCGGCAAGAATAATTCCTTTCATGGCGCCAAATCTTTTTGTTGGTCTTTATTCTTATGATTTATTTCTATCTGCAATTGATCCAGATCGATATCGGCCTCTTCATCAAGTATTTCGAGCAGGGGTTCCTGGAAAGCTTTGGTAGTGCTCCAACGATCAAGCGTCATTAATAACGATGGGAGCAGGAAAAGGTTCGAGAGCATGGCTGTAATAAGTGTGAACGAGACCAGGTAACCAAGCGCCTCGGTACCTCCGAATGACGAGAGGATCAAAATGGCAAAACCGAAAAATAAGACCACAGCCGAATAAATCATGCTGAATCCTGTTTCGTGCAGGGCTGCCAGCACAGCCTGAGGGATGTTCCAGTTGTTGATTTTAAGCTGCTGGCGATAGCGCGAGAGAAAATGTATGGTGTTGTCCACGCTGATGCCAAGGGCAATGCTGAATATCAATATGGTAGAAGGTTTGATCGAAATACCGGCATATCCCATCATTGCCGCAGTGAGTAACTGAGGGATCAGATTGGGTATTAGCGAAACCACGATCATCTTCAACGATGAGAATGTGAGCGCCATCAGGAGGGCGATTACGAACAGGGCAAGCAAAAGACTGGATATGAGATTCTTTACCAGATAGTTGGTGCCTTTCAGAAACACCACGCTTGTGCCGGTGGTAGTTACCGTATATTCTTCGGCAGGAAAAATGCTGTCGATTTTCGGTTGTAAACTTTGCTGGATGCTGTCGATTTGTTTTGTGCTTACGTTGGCCAATTGCACACTCACCCGGGTGGTTTGCAGGGCAGTATCTACAAATGAATTCAGGATAGTGCGCCTGTCGCCCTGAAAAGCAGGCATATAACCCAGTATGAAATTGCGTTCCTGATTGTTGGGCATGGAATAAAATTCCGGGTCGCCGCGAAAGAAGGCCTGTTTCGAAAATTTAACCAGCTCGGCCACCGAAAGTGGTTTACTGAACTGGGGGTAGGAGGCCAACGAATCCTGAAGTCGGTCGATCTTTTGCAAGGTTGAGGCCCGGAGGACGCCCTTGGGCCGTTTGGTATCTATGCTTATTTCGTAAGGCATGACCCCGTTAAAATGTTCTTCGAAGAACATCAGGTCTTTATACATCTGCTCCTTATGGGAGATGTCGTCCACAACGTTGCCGGTGGTGCGCAGCCTGGTTACACCGTAGATACCGAAAACAACCAGCACGGCTGTCACCAGATAGACAGTATTTCGCCGGTTCCAGACCACGTATTCAATAAAACGGATGATGCTGTTGACGCGACCTTGTTCGAAGTGGGCGTATTGTTTGGGTTTGGGTGGGGGAAGGTAGCTGAATATGATAGGAATAAGTGTCAGGCTGGTGGCATAGCTGATCATGATGTTGATCGAGGCAACGATGCCAAATTCGACCAGCATTTTGTTGCCTGTCACAATAAAAGCGGCAAATCCGGCTGCGGTGGTGGCATTGGTGAGCAGGTTGGCAGCGCCAATGCGCCTGATGGTGCGGCTGAGGGCTCTGATTTTGTTGCCATGCAGGAAGTATTCGTTGAAATACTTGTTAAGCAGAAAGATTGAGTTTTCTACGCCAATGACGATGAGCAGTGGTGGCAGAATGCCTGTAAGTATGGTGATTTTATAGCCCAGCATTTGCAACAGGCCAAACATGAACGCCACAGTCACAAGCACGACAAGAATGATGAACAATACAATCCGTCCCGAACGGAAGAAGGTGAACAATATGAGAGCGGCAATCACCAGCGAAAGGAATACGAACAGCACCAGCTCGTGCTGAATCTTTTGTGATGTGATGGTGCGTATATAAGGCAGACCGGAATAGCGCAGTTGGATGCCAAACTGATCTGTGAAGCTGTCGAGCACATCTTTTATCTCATAAACAAGCCCGATGCGGTCTTTGGAGTTCAATACCTTGTTGTCGAGCGTGATCATCATCACACTCACATTCGTCTGGCTGTTGTAGAGCAGCCCGTCGTAAAACCTCAGGTTGAAGATGTATTGCCTGAGCGAATCGAGCTCCTGTTGGGTTTGGGGCAGACGCTCCATAACAGGTTTAAACTCAAATTTTTTCAAACTGTCGTTGCGCACAAGATGAAACATACGTGCCACCGAAACAACTTCTTCCACGCCTTCGATGGCGCGCACCTGCTCGGTGAGCGCATGCCATGCCCGAAAGTGTTCCAACTCGAAGAGCCGGTCGTCCTGAACCCCCACAAACATGACGGCGCCATCCTGCCCGAAAGTTTGCTTGAATTGCTGATAAATGCGGCTGGTGGTGTCAGAATCGGGCAGCATGTTTGCAAACTCGTACGACATCTGAACCTTCGAGCCGGTATAGCCCATATAAAGCGTCAGCAACGCAATGATTATCAGATTAGCTAAACGGTTGCGTAAGATGAGCCTGACGAAAAAATTCCACATGAACAGATTTATTATAGCGTTCCAGGTCCGATGAAGCCAGACAGCCTGCGAACAGGATTTAAAAACTTTCGAAATTAGCACTTTCGCATCAATTACAAAAATGGTTCGATATTTGCTTTTAATTAAAGGCATTCCGAACATCAGAAACCAAAACAGAAAACATCTTCCCATAATGAAAAGATTGATGCACATTGTGTTAGCCTTGCAGTTGCTGCTGGCATGCAACAGTCCTTCGCGCATGATAAAAAATGAGCAATACGATCAGGCCATTGAGCGCCTGGTGCGTTCGGCACGAGCCGGAAAAGCGGATGCTGAAGATCTGCAATTGCTTTCGCGGGCTTATCACACTGCCAACCAGCTCGACCACGACCGCATTCAGATGCTCAAGGTGCGCAATGAGGCCGCCGACTGGCCCGAAATCATGCGTCTGTACGAGCGGATGAACGTGAGGCAGACAAAGATTAAAACCTTAAGCAGCGACCAGCAGGCTGCCATAGGTTTTGTGCCCATGAATCTGGATATGCTGATAGCAGATGCCCGACGCGAGGCACGTCAGCAGTTGCTCGAAACTGCCTTGAACCTCCTTGCCACAGGGAAAAAGCAGGAAGCCCGGCTGGCCTACGACCATCTGACCGAATTGCAACGGCTCAGTCCCAACGACCCTGAGGTGCGCCGCCAGTTGCAACGTGCTGAGCAGCAGGGCACAAGTCAGGTGCTGGTGTTGTTCGAAAATCGTTCAGGAGTCCAGGTACCCGACGAGTTTGCAGAGGTTATCATGAATATGTCGGCAGCCAACCTCGACCAACCCTGGCTCAGCTTTAATTTCGAAGAAAGAAGTGGCATGAGTTACGATTATGTGGTCTATGCCTCAGTGCGAACCATCGCCGTCAGCCCGGAAATGGTCAGTCAATCGAGGTTTACGGAAAAGAAGGAGATTCAGGATGGCACCCAGCCCAAACGCGATGAAAACGGAAATATCATGCTCGATTCGACGGGCAAGGTGATAGAGGTGCCAAAGTATCGCACCATTGAAGCTTTTGTTAACCAGACACTTATGGAAAAGCGGGCAAAGGTGGGTGGCCTGTTCGACTTTGTACAACCCGCCACAGGCAAAACGCTGCGCAGCATTCCTTTCGAGTCGGAGGCGGTTTTTACCTATACTTACGGTACAATCAACGGCGACCTGCGTGCCGCCAGTGTGCAAAGTCTGGAAATGATGCGACGCAACCCTGTACCTTTTCCTCCCGATGGCGTGATGCTAATGGAAGCAGCCCAGAAAATCAATCCTTTGCTTCGCAATGCCCTCAAGAAAGAGTCGAATCTGCTGCTTCAGGTGGACTAAAAGATGCTGAAACCAAAAGTTTTATTTGCGGATACGGCCCACCCCTCACTCACCGATTTGCTTGAGGCTCAGGGCTTCCAATGTGTTGGCCTGGGTCCTGATCAGGGCTACAACGATTGTCTCGAAGCCATACATGACTGTGTGGGTCTGATCATCAGGAGCCGTTTTCCGGTTGACCAACACCTGCTCGATGCAGCAGGTCAGCTCCGGTTTATCGGCAGGGTAGGCGCTGGCATGGAAAACATTGATGTGGAGTACGCCCAGGCCAAAGGCGTCATTTGCCTGAATGCGCCAGAGGGCAACCGTGATGCGGTGGCCGAGCAGGCCATCGGAATGTTGCTGATGCTATTCAACAACCTCCTTCGGGCCGACAGCGAGGTGCGTCAGGGCATCTGGAGGCGCGAAGCCAACAGGGGTATAGAAATCGGTGGCAAAACCATTGCCATTATCGGATATGGCAATACCGGCGGCGCTTTCGCACGTAAATTGTCAGGCTTCGAGGCCCGGGTGTTGGCTTATGACAAATACAAAACTGGTTTTTCGGACTCATTTGTGCAGGAAACCGGAATGGAGAGGGTGTTTGCCGAAGCCGATGTGCTCAGCCTGCATGTGCCCCTGACCGACGAAACCCGCTACCTGGTGAACTATGACTATCTGAAACAATTCCGTAAGCCTGTCTATCTCATCAACACTTCGCGTGGTCCGGTGGTGCATACCGCATCTTTGCTTCGTGCCATGGACGAAGGTCTGGTCAAAGGGGCCTGTCTGGATGTGCTCGAGTTTGAAGAAACTTCATTCGAAAGTCTTAAAACCGGTCATTGGCCCGAAGCTTTCAGCCAGCTGGTCAGGCGCGGGAATGTGGTGTTGAGCCCGCACATTGCCGGCTGGACGCACGAGTCCAATATCAAAATGGCAGCCATCCTGGCCCAGAAGATTGAGGCTTTGGGGCTTACATAAGAAAAAATCCCGGAGTCCATCGGACTCCGGGATTTTTTTGTCAATAAATAGACTTACCAGTTCAGGATTTTCCTGAAATCGTATTCCTCCGGGTTAGGCAGGTATTTTTTTGCGGCTTCATAATCGTCCGGCCCGATGTATTGCATGCCGTTTTCGAAAACCATTTTAACCTTTTCGCTTTCCATGTCCACCAACCTGGGTTTGACCTTACCCTTTTCGTCGGCCACGTCTTTCAGGTAGAGCGGGGCCACTTCGCCTTTGTGGTTGGAGGTGACCATAGCGCCGGTAACGCCACGGTCGTAAAGTTCTTTCACGCCATACCCAAGCAGGGCACAATACATCAGGTCGAAGGCGGTGGGCTGAACGCAGCGCAGTTCGTAGCCGATTTCTACGGGCCGGCTCTTGATGTTCAGGTTGAGGTCTTTCAGTCGGTGTTGCAGCAACATGTTGTAAATGTGTGCTTTGCTAACGTTGCCAAGCTCCGGGTGCCCGTGATCGTCGAAGGTGAAATTGACGCCTGAGGACACGATCTCTTCGTCAGTCATAAAATGAAACACCCCTTCGCTCACAATGGCCACACCGTAGTGTATGCCCAGAATGCGCCTTTTAACCATGGAGGAAATGATGAGGCGGATGATGCGGTCGAAAGTAACCTCGGTTTTGTTGAACATTTCGGGGATGACAATCATCGGGTAATGGCAGGCCGCTCCGATACCGAAAGCCAGGTGACCGGCTTCGCGTCCCATGGCCGAAACCACAAACCAGTTGCCGCTGGTGCGTGCATCCTCGTAAACGGTCTGCGCTATGCGCACGCCCTCGTCTTTGGCGGAATAATAGCCAAATGTGGGCGAACCTTCGGGCAGCGGAAGGTCGTTGTCGATGGTTTTTGGTACGTGGATGTTCTGGATATCAACATTATTTTCGTGCAGAAAACGAGAGATCCGGTTGGCTGTTGAAGCTGTATCGTCACCACCGATGGTTACAAGGAGCTTCACATTGTGCTTCACAAAAAACCTGGTGCTGAACTCTGTGTCTTTTGGCTTATAGCGACTCATCATGATGGCCGAACCTCCTTTTTTCTGAATGTCGTCGGCCAGCGCAAAATCGAATTCAATCATGTCGGGAGTTTCGGCGAAGAGGCTTTTATAGCCACCATTGAGGCCAATCACCCTGAAACCACTTTTGAGAAACACCTTGGCCACCGTGCTGATGACGGTATTGATTCCCGGCGCCGGACCACCTCCGGCAAGTATTACGATCGAAGGTTGCATACGAAAAAATTTGCGCAAAGGTAATGATTATGGGGGCAAAATTTCGGCCAACGATACTTTATCATCAATCCGTACGGCAGAATTATGAATGTAAGTGGTTATATAACAGGCATATACGAAAGAGGACTGGTTTATTTAGTCCATGATTCACATGTCATGCCATACAAAAAACATTATTTTTGTCTTCTTAACCTTTCCAATATTTTCTGCAATGAGAAGAACCATAAACTATGCGCTTTTACTCACAGCGCTTGTCTTGCTTCCCCTGACCAGCCTTTTCGCCCAGCAGGCAACCAATGTGGACGAACTCAATCGTCTGTCGAGGCAGTTCGAACGCGAATGGAGGCAAATGGAAAAGCGGGTGAAGGCGTATGCCAAAGCCAACAACATTCCTGTGCGCCAGGAGTTCAGCAATGGAACAGTGATCCAGCTTGTTGATGTGGTGGATGGACAGCCTGTGTTTTTTAAGACCGATAACCTTGGGGCAGCCATCACCACCCGCGCCAATCAGATGTGGCAAGGTGGAAGTGTAGGAGTGGTAATCGAAGGTGAAGGCTACAACAAAGTTGGCATTTGGGATGGAGGCGCGGTAAGACGTACCCATCAGGAGTTTAATAATACTGGTACACAACGTGTTACTGCAGGTGATGGGGCTACCACTACTTCTGACCATGCCACACACGTGGCTGGAACGATCGTGGCCGGAGGGGTGAATGCCAATGCCAAGGGCATGGCTTTCAGGGCACAACTCAAGAGTTACGACTGGAACTCGGTGGAGAGCGAGATGACCACTGCTGCTGCCGCCGGCATGGAGATTTCGAATCACTCCTGGGGAAACATCAGAGGTTGGGACCAGAATCAGAGCACCGGACAATGGACATGGTACGGCACATCCAGCGTTTCGCCGACAGAGGATTATTTATTTGGCTTTTACAACTCCCAGGCACGCACCTGGGACATTATTGCCAACAATGCGCCATATTTTCTGATCACCAAATCGGCAGGGAACGACCGTGGCGAGGGCCCTGCCAATGCCGGCCAGAACGGCAACCCGGAGAAAGATGGTGGGGTTGACGGATACGATTGCATCGGTGGATCAGGAATTTCGAAGAATGTACTCACTGTGGGTGCAGTGAATGAGGTGCTCAACTATCAGGGTCCGAGCAATGTGACCATGAGCAGCTTCAGCGGCTGGGGACCGGCGGACGACGGTCGTATCAAACCTGATGTCGTCGGAAAGGGTGTCAATGTCTATTCCTCCACTGCATCGTCCAACTCCTCCTACGCTTCTCTCAGTGGCACCAGTATGTCGTCGCCCAATGTGGCTGGTAGCATGGTGCTGTTGCAGCAGCTTTATCAGCAAACCCATAACAATACCCCTATGCGCGCCTCAACCCTCAAGGGATTGGTCATTCACACAGCTGATGAGGCTGGTCCGCACATCGGGCCTGACTACAAATTTGGTTGGGGCCTGATGAATACCGCCCGTGCAGGTATGGTGATCCGTGAAGATGGCGCCGCCCAGAATTTGATTGATGAAATTACCCTGCAAGCCAACAATCCATACATTCGTGAGGTCAATGTGCCCGGCAACCAGCCACTTCGTGTAACTATAAGCTGGACAGATGTGCAGGGCAATGTGCCCCCGGCCAGCCTCAACCCACGCACAAGAGCGCTGGTTAACGACCTTGACCTGATGGTGGTTGACCAGAACCTCAATATCTACTATCCTTACCGTCTCGATCCGGATAATCCGGATGCACCTCCGGCTACGGATGGAAAGAACTATGTGGACAATCTGGAACAGGTGTACATCCCCAATCCCACATCCGGAACCTATACCATTATCGTACAGCACGATGGACCGCTGACCAACAACAGCCAGGTCTTTTCGCTTATTGTAACTGGTATTGACGAATATAGTGCCGTGCCCGATTGCTCTGCCGGTATGACCAGCCCGGCCAATGGCAGCAACAATGCCTTCCTCAACCATCTGGTTACCTGGACCCCGGCCGCCTTTGCTACAAGTTATGATGTATATTTTGGCACCGATGGCGGAGGGGTGACCCCGCCCACCAACATGATGAACGGCGTAAACCTGACAACCAATTCGTTCAGGATGAACCTCCAGCCAGTTACAACATATTATCTTATGGTTCAGCCGCGCAACAGCTTTGGGTTGAACGAATGCAGCACCATTTACAGCTTTACTACCATGAACGTGGTGAATACCTACCCCTACATTCAGAACGTCGAAGCTATTACGGCTCCAAATATGCCCGAAGGCTGGTCGGCATTGAACTATGGCCCCCAGAACTGGGCAACCACCCAGCTCATCGGCCACAACAGCCAGAAATCTTTTGCGCTCTTTACTTCAAACGGGCAACCCTTCCCGATGAACAACTACCTGGTTTCACCGCCTTTCCAGGTAGAAGCCACCAAAGAATATATGATCACATTTGCACACCGTACCTTTATGCCCACCAATGCCGAAAAACTGCGTTTGCTCTGGGGTACGGGTGGCGACACGACCACGCTTACCAATGTGCTTTACGATAATTCCAGCATCCTGACATCAAACTGGTTGATGGGCGAAGCCCTGCTCCAGCCGGGTGTTGATGGGTATATTTTCCTGGCCTGGCATGCCTATACCCCTTCGGGCATCGGACAGTTTATCGACAACATCAAGGTAGAAGACTGGGGCGCAGTGGGAGTGACCGAAAGTGCCGAACGTCAGATCCGCATCAACCACAATGACGGCGTGCTCACCATCGAATCGGAAACTGCCCTGCAAAACGGGGAGCTTGTGGTCAGCAACGCTGCCGGCCAGGTGGTATTCACCGACAAGTTGAGTGGGATGCGCTACAGCAGGCCGATCAACCTGGGTAAAGGCCTTCATGTGGTCACAGTTCGTGCAAAAGGCGTGGAAAAGAGCGCGCGCTTCATCGTATTCTGAGCTCTTCACTAACCAGATCATACAGGGTTGCAGCATTGGCTGCAGCCCTTTTTTTTATGCAGCAGGCATCTCGTGCCTGGCACGAAATGCCTGTACCTTTGCAGCAAACATTCCGGTATGACTTACCCACTCGTCAAGCTAAAACCTGGTAAGGAAGAAGCCCTGATGCGCCGCCATCCCTGGATTTTTTCGGGGGCGCTCGCAGCAGTGCCTAAATCATTGCAGGCCGGATCGCCCGTTTGGGTAAGCGATGCTGCCGGAAATGTTGTAGCCACAGGTTTTTTTGAAGGTGGCAGCATTGCCGTTAAAGTGCTCGCTTTCAGTAGGACGGAGTTCAATACGGACTTCTTTGTCAGAGCGCTTGCAGCAGCCCGCGCCTTGCGCTCGCAGATTGGCCTGGCCGGCAACACGGCAACCAATGCTTACCGGCTTGTGCATTCGGAGGGCGACGGCCTGCCTGGTCTGGTGGTGGATGTGTATGGCAGAACGGCAGTGATGCAGTGCCATTCCGCCGGCATTTTTCTGCTCAGGAGAGAAATAGCAAAAGCCATTGTTCTGGTTTCCGGCGGACAAATTGCTAATGTTTTCGACAAAAGCAGTTCGCTTCTTCCGGCCGGTGTTGTGCCCGAGGATGGTTATCTGGAAGGATCGCATAATACGGAGGAGGTATTCGAGAATGGTCACCGGTTTGCGGTGGATTGGATCGAAGGGCAGAAGACAGGATTTTTTTTGGATCAGCGCGATGCCAGGATGCATCTGGGCAAGATGGCGGCTGGCCGGAAGGTACTCAATACGTTCAGCTATACAGGTGGTTTTTCGGTCTATGCGCTTGCCGCCGGTGCACAGGAAGTGGTCTCGGTCGATAGCTCGCGTAAGGCGATCGAATGGTGCGAGCGCAACGTGGCGCTCAATGGAGTTACTGACCGGCATGAGGCCGTATGTGAAGACACCAAGCGATACCTTTCAGGTATGCCAGACGATAGGTTTGACATCATCGTACTGGATCCGCCGGCCTTTGCCAAGCACCACAGCCAGCGACACAAAGGGCTGCTTGGCTATAAATACATCAATCAACTGGCTATCAGCAAGATTGCAAGCGGAGGACTGATCTACACCTTCAGTTGTTCGCAGGCCGTCGATCGCCAGTCGTTTCAGTCGGTGGTGATGGCAGCCGCCATCGAGGCCGGAAGACCGGTGCAGGTGTTGCACCATTTTTCGCAGCCGGCCGATCATCCGGTGAGCATCTTTCATCCTGAGGGGGCATACCTGAAAGGGTTGTTGCTTCGTGTGCAGTAACCTTGCCAGGAGCAACCTGAACAATAAAAGAAATCCAGGCTTTTGCTCATTTCATTGAGCCGTAAGCTTTTGGTTTACTGTTCGTTTAGCCCTGCGAGTATGCGGTTTATCATCCCGGTTGTGGAATAACCACTTACCAGGGGAATGGTAATCACCTGACCACCTTTGGCCATCACAGTGTCGTAACCTACAATTTCTTCAGCCTTGTAGTCGTTGCCTTTGACCAGCACATCGGGTTGAATAAAGTCAATAATTTCTTTGGGTGTGGGTTCGTCGAACAGCACCACTGCGTCCACAAACTGCATTCCGGCCAGCAACATGGTGCGGCTTGTTTCGTCGTTAACGGGCCGTTGTGGTCCTTTGATCCTACGCACCGAGGCATCCGTATTTACGCCAATGATCAGTACATCGCCCAGGTCGGCAGCTTTGCTGAGGTAGTCAAGGTGTCCCAGATGAAGCAGGTCGAAGCAGCCGTTGGTGAAAACCACTTTTTTTCCGAAGAAGCGCCATTGTTCCAGCATGGGTTTCAGGGCTTCTTTACTACGGATTTTTTGTTTGATGCGGTCAAGATGGCTCATTGAGCGGAGGTTTGCGGTTGAAAAAGAACAACATCAGATAGCCAATGGCGCCTACCCCAACGTTGAGCAGGGTTTGGGCCGCATGGGTAATGGTGACGTAGCTCGCGGCAGCGCTGTGCGAAACATCGTACAGCTGTGTAAGTACGGCAATGCCGATAAAATGATAAGCGCCGATGCCGCCGGGAACAGGGGCCACAATGCCCAGGGTGCCAATGGCAAGCAGGGTAACGGCTGCCATGAAGCCGAGGGGTGCAGTTTCGGGCAACATGAGCAGCGGAAAATACATCATCAGCGCATAAAATAGCCAGATGATCAGGGTGTAAAACAAAAACAATCCTTTTTGCGGCATGCGCTCGATGGTGCGGATTCCAAGTGTAACACTCACCAGGATATCGTGCAGGCGGGCAAAGGCTGGAATCTTACGCAAATTGCGGCGATTTTTCCATAAGAACCAGCCCGATGCCACAAGAAGAAAAATGACCAGGAAAGATACCAGCCCGATTAATACCCTGTGCTTGCTAAGGCTTTGCATCATGGGGGCTAACATTTCCTTCACAAAGTTTCCGGCAAGTTGCCATTGTCCGGCTACAACCAGAATAAGGAAAAGGGTGAGAAAGATTAGGTCGAACAATCGTTCGGAAATCACTGTGCCAAACAATGCATTAAAGGAAATCTTCTCGCGTTTCGAGAGCACCCCGCAGCGCATAAACTCGCCAAGCCTGGGAACACCGGTATTGGCCATATAGCCAACCATGAGTGCATGAAAGGTGGTGGAAGTGCGGGTTTTGTATTTCATCTGGTTGATGAGCAGGTTCCAGCGCATAGCCCTGACGATGTGTGCAAGAATGGCGCAAACCGAGCCTACCAGGATCCAGAAATAATTGGCTTCGCGCAGCCCATGAAGCAGCTCTTCGGTTGAAACCTTGCGAAAGCTCAGCCAGACAAGAAAGATACCGAGAAAAAGAAAGAAAAGGTATTGAAGGATGTTGCGGACTACTTTGCTCAAGCTTCCGGGTTCAGTTTATTGTTGTCGTCGGGGAAGATAATCCAGGGTTTGAAGGTTTTGGCCGATTCAAAGTCCATGCTGGCATAGGAGACGATAATAATTTTATCGCCTACGGCAGCTTTGCGGGCTGCGGCACCGTTGAGCGAGATGACGCCCGAACCCCGTTTGCCTTTGATCACATAGGTGTCGAGGCGTTCGCCATTGGTAATGTTATAGATGTTCACCCGCTCGTTTTCGATCAGGTTGGCTGCATCCATCAGGTCTTCGTCGATGGCGATGCTGCCAATGTAATGCAGATCGGCCTGTGTGATCGTGGCGCGGTGAATCTTCGACTTCAGCACTTCGATGTTCATAATCAGTGTTTTGGTCAATCCCAAAAGGGCTGCAAAGATACTAAAATATCGGTACGTTGTCGATGAGTCGGACCGGCCCGAGGTAAACGGCAGTAAATATGCGTGCCGAAGGGCTGTCGTTCCAGTGACGCAGTGGCTGAAGCGTCCTTGCATCGGCAACTTCCACGTATTCTACGTTGAACTCTGGAGTTTTTTCAAGTTCCAGTATGGCCCATTGCCGCATTTCGTCCGGACTGAGCACATTGCGGAGGCTTGCGGCCTTCGACAGCACCTTAAAGATGCGCGGAGCTATGCTCCGCTGGTGTGCATCAAGGCGCATGTTGCGCGAGCTCATGGCCAGTCCGTCGGCTTCGCGCACCGTAGGACATGGAACTATCTGAACAGGAAGCTGATAGCCTTCAACCAGGGCCTGAATAATGGCCAGCTGCTGGTAGTCTTTTTCACCAAAATAGGCTTTTGTGGGCTTCACCATATCGAACAGCCTTTTCACTACCACGGCCACGCCGTTGAAATGGCCGGGCCGGAAAGCGCCTTCCATCACCGTTTCCAGGGGGCCAAAATGATATCGTTCATTCACCGGCCCGGGATACATCTCCTGTTCGTCGGGCGAAAAGAGAATATCGCATCCAATTTGTTCGAGCAATTGCCGGTCGGCTTCGTCAACCCGTGGATATTTTTCGTAATCCTCGCGGTTGTTGAACTGAATGGGGTTGACAAAGATACTGACCACCAGCAGGTCGTTTTCGGCCTGGGCCTGACGCATCAGCTGTAGGTGTCCTTCGTGCAGGGCTCCCATCGTAGGCACAAAGCCAATTGTTTTATGGGCCTGCCGGCTTTCTCCGAGGGCAAGCTCCAGCTCGTGGCGGGTGTTGCAACGTATCATGCAGCCTGACTTATTGATCCTGACCGGTCAGGATGTGTAAAAGGTCTGTTTCAAGGGTCTCGCGCGGAGTCTCGACGATGCGGCCGATTTCGTGTTTGTTCCTGGAAAAGATAAAGGTGGGCACGCGCTCAATTTCCAGTCCAGTTACATCTACTTCACGTCCGGTTTTGTAGGAGTCCACGGCAATCATGGTCAGCCGCGAGCTGTTGTAGCCAGCCAGATCGAGGATCTTCATGAAACGAGGCAGCTGTTCGCGGCTGTCGCCACACCAGCTTGCAAGCACAATGGTGATTTCCAGCTCGTCGAGCAGCGGCCTGAGTTTTTCAATCGTCTGTGCATCAGGGCGATAAATCTCATAATCCTGCTGATAATATTCCCCAAACAAGGGCAGGAGAAAGGCTTCGCGCGTCACATAGTCGATCAGCACTTCCTTGTTGCGTTTGGGGTCGGTAATGGTGCGGTTCATTTCCTGCGGTTTTAGTGTTTGCGTGCCGAAAATCAGCAGCAACGACAACAAAATGATTCTTGACATGCGATTCTGAATTTTCCGTGTAAATTCGGCCCTCATTCGGGTTATAAATTGGTGCAAAAGTAAATCAAAACAAAGCGATGAGTAGTTTCGGGCAAAAGAAAGTGCTGATCACCGGCGGTGCATCGGGCATTGGTCTGCTGATGGGCAGGATGGCGCTTGAGCGCAAGGCATCGGAGCTTTGCATTTGGGATGTGAATGCAGAGCTGATGCATAATGAGGCCGAAAAGCTTCGCCAGCAAGGTTATCACGTCATGACTACCAGGGTGGATGTGAGCGATCCGGCGGATGTGGAAACTCATGCCAAAGCACTGATCGACAGGGGATGGGTGCCGGACATCCTGATCCTCAATGCAGGAGTGGTGTCAGGAAAATATTTTCACGAGCATCAGGCCGGCGAGATTCTCAGGACCATAGGTGTGAATATAACCGGTGTGATGATGGTGGCACATGCATTTCTGCCGCAAATGATTGCCCGTGGCAGCGGACACATGGTGACCATAGCATCGGCGGCAGGCATGCTGTCGAACCCAAAGATGGCGGTGTATGCGGGAAGCAAATGGGCTGTGCTCGGATGGTCGGAAAGCGTGCGCCTCGAAATGGAGCAGCTGCGCACAGGCATCAAAGTGACCACTGTAACGCCCAGCTACATTGATACAGGCATGTTCGAAGGTGTCAAGACCAATTTTGTCATTCCCAGGGTGAAACCCGAAGTGGCTGCCGGCAAAATCATCCGGGGAATCGAAAAGAACAAAATATTTGTGCGCATGCCTTTCATGGTTTATACCCTGCCATTTGTCAAAGGTATCCTGCCTGTACGCTGGTTCGATGTGCTGGTGGGCAAAGGCCTGGGTGTGTACGAAACGATGAGCACTTTTACCGGACGAAAACAACAATGACATGAAATCTACAGGCAAATATCTCTTACTTCTCTGGTTTTTAGTCACATGTGCTCAGGTGTTTTCTCAATCCGACTGGCTGACCCATTTCGAAAAGTCGGGTGGCCTTGAAACACCGCGCTACCAGGAAACGCTGGATTTTCTTTCGCGCCTCGACAAGGCATCGCGCCAGCTCACCGTATCGGAATTTGGCATCAGCCCGCAAGGCCGAAAACTGGTTTGTGCCCTCTACGACCGCGACGGCCTGAACGATCCTGCGCGCATCCGCAAGGCCGGCCGGCTGATCTTGTGGGTGCAGGCCGGCATACACCCCGGCGAGCCTGAAGGCAAGGATGCCGGTTTGTTGTTGCTCCGCGACCTGATCATCTACGGCAAACACAAGGAACTGTTCGACAAGGTAAGCCTGTTGTTTATTCCCGTTTTCAACGTGGATGGTCACGAGCGTTTCGGGCCTTACAACAGGATCAACCAAAACGGCCCGAAGGAAATGGGTTGGCGCACCACAGCTCAAAACCTCAACCTCAATCGCGATCACCTGAAAGCCGATGCCCCCGAAATGCAGGCCTGGCTAAGACTGTTCCATCAATGGATGCCCGATTTTTTCATTGACACCCATACCTCCGATGGGGCTGATTATCAGTATGTGATGACCTACTCGCTCGAAACACACGGGCAGATGGATCCGGGGCTCACAGCCTGGCAAAAGGAAGCCTATTTGCCACAGCTCGGGCGGCTGATGGACGAGGCGGGCTTCCCCATTTTTCCGTACGTAAGTTTCAGGCGTTGGCACGATCCGCGCAGCGGACTCATTGCTGGTGTGTCAGGTCCGATGTTCTCGCAGGGCTACACCGCGGTGCTCAACCGGCCGGGACTGCTCGTCGAGACCCATATGCTCAAACCCTACCAGCCCAGGGTTGAAGGTACCAAACAAATTATTCTTGCCACAATGAAGGTGCTAAACGATCAGCACCAGCAGCTGAAAGCTGCCATCGGGAAAGCCGATCGGCTGGCGGCTTCCGACGACTTCCGGGCACAACCATTTCCACTGAGGTTTAAGGTGGATATGTACGACAGCATCATGGTGAATTTCAAAGGTGTGGAGTATGAGTTGCGCAAAAGCGAACTCACCGGAGGCGATTGGTTTATTTACGACAACACCAGGCCTGTGGACATGCAATTGCCAATATTCGACAAGTCGGTGGTAACCAAATACATAGAGCTGCCAAAGTATTATGTGGTGCCGGTGGAGTGGACGGCAGTTATCGACCGCCTCAGATGGCACGGGATTGATTTTAAAGTGATTAAGACTGATACCAGCATTCGCCTGCGGCAGTATCGTTTCACGCGGGCGGAGTGGGCGCGCACACCATACGAGGGCAGGCACCGCATCAGTCAGATGGAGATGGAAGAATTTGAAAGCGTGCAAAACTTTCCGGCAGGAAGTGTGCTGGTTCCGGTTGCGCAGCCCAAAGTGCGCCTGCTGGCGCATATGCTTGAGCCTGAGGGTAATGGCAGCCTTCTGGAGTGGGGTTTTTTCAATACCATCTTCGAGCAGAAGGAGTATGCCGAGAGTTATGTGATGGAAAGCCTGGCGCGCAGGATGCTCGATACCATGCCCGGATTACGGGAGGAATACGAGAGGCGCAAAGCCACAGATGCAGCTTTTGCAGCCAGTCAGCAATTGCAGCTCAACTGGTTCTACAGCAAAAGTCCCTGGTGGGATGCCAGGCTCAGGGTTTATCCTGTGGGCCGGGTGTTCTGATCACTCACCTCAGAAACCGCTGCCCTGGATCTGAAACGTTTCGCTCAGTCCACGGTCGAGCATCTCGAGGCCTCGCATCACCTTTTTGTTTTTACGGAAAGCAAACCCGCCTTTTTTGGTGACCATGTTTTCGAGGGTAAGATGCTGACCTGCTCCGGCTTTCATCTGATTGGTAAACCAGATGTCGGTCACCCTGATGCGCTTTCCCTGATCGGTGGTGGCAAGCTCGAAATTGCCATTCACAGGCAAACGGGCAAACAAGGGGAGTTTTTTGGGCTTGTAACCCATGGCGGCCCAGTCGAATGTTTTGCGGATGAGCACACCTTTGACGGCCTCACTGTCGCTGCTTTTCACCTGAATGCCCGCCTGAGGCGCGTTTTTCGAGCCCAGCTTGTCGGCTGCCACCGATAACGGTACAGCTGAGCTCACAAGCTTTTCGTAATACACCTTACCGTTGTGCAGCACAAAATTGCCCGCTTTGTAATCCGAATTGCGATAGCCTGGTTTTTTCTTGGCCGAGAGCTGCATCATGGGCAGAATAAGCAACAAGGCCAGGGTTAATGCTTTTGTTTTCATTGGTTTGAATTGAGACAATAAAGTTATTTCAGCCGGTGCGCAAATCAAAGTTTTGTGTGGAAAATGTGCCTCAAAATCACGTAAAAAGCTCTTTTTACCGCACAACAGCATTATATGCGTAGAATAAGTACAAATTATACTGATTTTTTGGTTGTTGAGGTTGAATTGGCCCAATTTGATAGTAACTTCACTTTCCAAACCAAAACCATTGAAGATGAACCGGATGTGTTTTGCCGGGCTGGCCATTTGTGGCTCGTTGATGCTGTTCAGCAGGCTTGTGCCGGCTCAGACTCCCCAATACAACCGCAATGCCCTCACCGTGATGGTGCTTGATGCAGGCAGCAGCGAAGTCAGGCCGTTTCTTTATCTGATTGATTCGCTCAGGATTCCCGACAAGTTTTTCGATCATCAGCTCAGCCATAAGGTTTTGCAACTGCCCGACGGGAGAAGAAGCCTGATGATGCGCGATACGGTGCGAAAGATTTTTGCCTCTGCTTCGCTGGAGCGTTTTCTGACCAGCCAGCGGGTAGCCAACCAGATAGTAGCCAAATGGTTTTCGCGCAGGGACGATGGCTCATTTGGCGTGGAGCTCCTCTCCGAACGAGGCCTTTACAATGCCACCGACAATGCAGCCCTTGTGGCCACGGCGAGCAAACGCGGCAGGGCGGCTCTGGCCGATATGGGCATGGATCTGGTCGATCGCAGCTATCTCGTGCTGCTCGACTTTCCGCGCCTGCTCACGATGGAAGAGATGTACGAACGCGACAGCACCCCTGCCGGGCAGCGCATCATGAACGGTTTCATAGGCACCATGAATGCCTATGTGTTCAAACTCGACTTCAACGAACAGGAAGCAGCCACCTTTTTCGATAACCTGTGGGTGAGCGACGACAGTCCCGACAAAGCCGAACGCGTCAAAGCTTTTGACAATTACCAGTTCAAGCTGAAACCTTTACATGTGTTTACCGAAGAAATATCGGCCACGCAGCTCAATCCCGGTCAGAAATTTGCGCCCAGGCAACAGCGCACAGCCGATCAGCTGCTGCGCTCGATGCTTGAAGGTGGTTTCAACAATGTCATTCTCAGGCTCGAAGGTGCACAGGATGAGTTTCGGGTAAAGGCCATGATTCACGATGTGAAACCCATTGCCATCAAGATTGGTCGCAAGGAAGGCCTGCGTTTCGATCAGCGGTATTTTGTGTACGAAAACCGCCAGGACAGGCATGGCAACATCTACAAAAGCCGCCAGGGCGTGATACGCGCCATGAGTGTGGCCGACAACCGGAGCATTGCCACAGGCGAAACCAAACCCTCCTACTTTTATCAGGTGGCCGGGCATAAGATTGATGCTGCCGGCATGTTTGCCGAGCAATACAACAGCACCGGCATCAACCTCACCTTAGGCTTTGCCCAGGGGGGGCTTGGTGGCGGACAGGTGCGCATGGATGTCATGATTTCGCCCATTCTTTACGAAGTATTTGGGGGAGGGAAGGTGCGAAAAGGCATGACCGCATGGAAGATATGGCTCGAAGGAGGGTTGAATTATGCCACGGCTTCACCGCAAAATGTGACGGACGATTATTTGTTCCTGAGAGGAGGTTTCGGATTGAGCAAGGAAATCTTTCTGCTCCGCAATCTGTTTGTGGAGCCCTCTGCCGGTTATCTCTTCGAGCAAGCCCAGCCAACAGGCGATGCCGCTTACTTCTACACCAGTCAGCACATTGCGCTCGATATGCGGCTGGGTCTCAACCTGACCTATCGCATCCAGCTCATGCCACTTGTTCAGTACTTCATCCCGGTGAGTGCGAATTATTTTCTCACCAAGGATGCTGAACCCGTCAAAATCAAATTCAGCGATGAATTCGACGATCGCACCGGCCCGGCCCTGGGGCTTGGCTTGCGGATGATGTTTTAATATCCAGACAACCAAAATGATATGAAAATGAAAAAGATTCTTTCTGTTTTACTGATTTGCCTGCTCACCTTGAGTCTGGGTGCCCAGACAAAAAAACAAAGGCAGGCTGCCGGCTATGTGATTGGCAATTACGAAGTAGAGTGCATGGGCGTGGGCGTTGATGGCACGCAGTTGGTCAAAGTGTGGTCGTTTGGCACCTCGCCCGACAAGGCCATGACTCAGGCCCGCAAAAACGCGGTGCATGCTGTCATTTTCAAAGGAGTCCGCACGGGTTTGCCCGGCTGCATGATGAGTCCGTTGATCACCAAGCCGGGAGCCGAGGTGCAGCATGCTGAGTTTTTCAACAATTTTTTCAGCGATGGAGGAGCTTACCTGCGCTTTGTGAATCAGGCAGGCGATGGCAGCATCGATCGCATCAAGATCAGCAACAAATCCTACAAGGTGGGCATGGTGGTTTCGGTGCTGCATGCGCAATTGCGCAGCGAACTCGAGGCAGCCGGCATCATCCCCAAGCTGGGTCAGGGATTCTAATTAAAATATCCAATACGATGAAAATCAGAATATTTCTTTTGTCAGCCCTGCTGTTGCCGGTCATGCTGGCATTTGGTCAGGCCAAAAAACCCACCATCATGGTGGTGCCGTCCGACAATTGGTGCATCAAAAATGGCTATACCATGATGTACGACGAGATGGGTACCATGAAAACTCTGCCCGATTATAAAACCGCCCTGCAGAACGAAACCGACCTGCTGATGACCATCTCGAAGATCAACACCATGATGGCCGATCGTGGATTTCCGTTGGTCAATCTGGAAACCGCACTCAAAAACATGGAGCAGGAGAGTGCCGAGATCAATGCACTTACTTCAAAATCGGGCGCTGCCATAGCCGAAAATCCGATTGATATGTTGCAGCGGGTAGCCAATGCCGACATCATCATTCAGCTCACCTATGTGATCAACAAGATTGGCCCGCAGCGCTCCATCACCTTCATGCTTCAGGGCTTTGATGCCTACACCAACAAGCAGATTGCCGGAGCACAGGGCACCGGTTCGCCCTCCATGGCCACCACTACGCCTGTTTTGCTTGAGGAGGCCGTGCTGGCACATATTGATGATTTCAACACCAGGCTTCAGAACCATTTCAACGACTTATTCGAAAACGGTCGTGAGATTGTCTTTCAGGTGAGGGTTTGGGATACGTCGCCGGTCGATCTCGAGGAGGTGTACAGCTACAAAGGTCAGAGCCTTGAGCTTGGGGAGATTATCGAGGACTGGGTGGCCGAAAATACTGTTCGCGGACGTTTCAGTACCGGTAATTACACGCAGAACGTCATTCGTTTCGAACAGGTGCGCATACCGCTCTACGACGAGCGCCAGCGGGCCATGGATACCCGTCGCTGGGTGCGCGACCTGCGCACCTTGCTCACGCGCCCGCCTTTCAATCTTGACGTGAAAATTCACACCCGCGGTCTGGGCGAAGTGTGGCTCATTATTGGCGAAAAATAAAACCTGCATATCATGAAAAAGCTTTTACTGATCGTTTTTTTGCTCCCCATCCTTGCCCTGGCACAGAACACCCTGGGCGAAGCCGACGACATCGATCGCATTGCCATCGATGTGGTCATCCCGGAGCAGGTATCCAAAATACCCGAATTTGCACGCAGTTTGCTCGAGAGCAAGCTCATCGAGGCAGTCACCGAATACGGCATGGGAGGCAAAGGCGCCAGTCCGCGGTTTTGCGTGACCGCCAAAATGGAAATCCTGAGCAAAGATGTGGTGCCTTCCACACCAACGATGCAGACTTATACCTTTCAGGTGTTCCTGTATCTGGTTGATTACGTGGACAAAAACATCCTGAGCACCACTTCGTTTACCACCAAAGGGGCCGGTGCCAACGAAAACAGGGCTTATACCAATGCCCTGCGCCCAGTCAACCTGAAGAATCCCAATGTGGAACGCTTTCTCGAAAACGGCAAGCGCAAGATCATCGAGTATTACAACTCGCGTTGCGATTTTGTGATTGCCCGCGCCAAAGCACAGGCTGCCCAGAAACAATACCGCGATGCCCTGGCTACCTTGTCGGGGGTGCCCGAGGTGAGCAAGGACTGCTACATGCGCACTTTGAAGGAAATTGGCCCGATCTATCAGGAATTCATCGACCACGACTGCCAGATGATGATTTCAGGGGCATCCTACCTTTGGGCTGCCGAGCCCAATTCGAATGGAGCACTTAAGGCCGGGGCTGTTTTAAGCCAGATTGACCCCCATTCGCGCTGCTACAACGACGCCCAGGGCATCATCAGGCAGATGGCTGCCAAGGTGCAAAAGGACGAAAAACGCGACTGGGATTTCTTTGTGAAGCAGTTCGAAAACGAAGTGAAGCTCGAGGCCCTGCGCATCCGTGCCTTCAGGGATATTGGCGTGGCCTGGGGCGAGAATCAGCAACCTATTATCAATCAGAATCTATTGTGGGTTTTCAGATAGCCTGAAAAACTGCAAATACCAAACAGGGGAGGTTGGCGCCACGATTGCGCCCAACCTCCCCTGAACCTTTCCGGCACAACGGGACTCTGCTCCTGGCCGGCTGGGGGTTCATTCAGCCTCCCAGCTTACCCATCAGCTGCTGAAGCTTGCGTGCATTTTCCGTAATGCTGGTTGTGCCGGTGAGTTCCTGAAGTTTTTTCATCGTGGTGAATGGATCACTTTGGTCGGTAGCAAATTTTTCCAGCACCTTTTGCACCTCCGACCAGTGTTCGAGAGCGGCCTGCCGGGCAGTGGGCGTAAGTCCGGTGCCTGGTGGGGGCGACTGCAGACGTTCGAACACCTTTGTTTTCAGGTCTTTACTCAGGCTGGCACATGCTTTTTTCATGTTGACGAATGCCGGATCAGGTCCACTCATGGCATTTTCTACCTTGGCGTAAATGGCTTTGCCGGCTTTCTGGAAGTCGGATGGGGTTACAGGTGGGTCGAGGGTAGAAAACGGCCCTTCCATTTTTTTCTTGAGCCAACTCACCGGAAACGATTCGCCGTGCACACTGGTGGTGATGTTCTGATCGGCCAGACGGGCGCTGCGTCCTGTGATAGCCTTGTAGCTGGCGTCGTATGCTTTTTGGGCCTCGTCCATAAACTGCGACATCGAAACGGGTTGTCCGTTTTTCATCACGCTGCGCTCGAACTTTGCCAGCAGACCAAGGTCGCGGTCGGCATTGATGCCGCGGCTTGAGGCATTGCGGAATTCCTGAAACCAGCTTGCCTCCACGTTGTATCCTTGCGCACGCAATTTGTTGATCATTTCGGCATCGGTGCGCGGATAGATGCTTCGCTGCAGCCTGTTTTCAAAAGTACGGTGATACGACGCCACTTCCCTAAGCTTTGAAAAGTCGCGCGTGGCACCTGTGCGGATCTGGTTTTCGATCATGTTGAGCTCATTTTTCATGAGGCGTTTGGCCAGGCTGCTGCTGTTGCAGGCTGCCACGGCTTCGTCGAGGGCCTTTCGTGCTTCGAGATAATTCTTGCCCCCGGAGGCTTTTGCCGCATTGAAAGCCCGGGCGCGTTCCTTGAATTGGTTCACCAAGGCCTGATTCCACTCTGTTTCCTGTGCCAGACGGTTGTTTTCGAGGATATTTTTGAAGGTGTTGATCTCGCTCCTGGCTACCTTGGGGTTCGTCAATTTGCCCAGTGCCCATCCTCCAGCTTTCATGACGCCCATCATGCTCAGGGTGATCGCACCCTGGTAGGCCATCGACTTAAGGGCAGCCTCAGGTCCCTTCTCAGCCGCCGTGCATGCGCCTTCGTAGGCCATCGAGAGCAGCAGTCCGGGCGCCATGCCGGTGAAGAGTGTGCCTACAAAAATGGCTTTGTCACAACCCGATTTGATTGTTTCGGCGTATGCCAGATGTCTTTCAATCGTCTCCAGGCGCTCGAACGATCTGGTTTGCTCAGCTTCCAGTTTTCGCTGCTCGCCCTGAGCGGTTGTTTTTGTGATGGCATGCAGCGAGTTGAGCGCCTGCTGTGCCTTTTCAAATCCACCTGGGTCAAAGATCCCTTTGATCACATTGTCGGCCATCTTTTCCCTGAATCTGGCAGCTTCCTGAGGATTGTATTTGTTCAATATATTGAGCATCCTGGCGTAGGAAGCCTGCATCTGGCTTGCCCTTTGAAAGTCTTCCCTCAGTTTACGCGAGGTCTCTGCCAAAACTACAGCCGCATGTTCGTCCCATGGGCCGCGTGTTTTGACGATTGTTCCGGTGCGGATCGAGGCGATGAGGTCTTTGCTGTCGTGTATGTTCTGAGCCATATGCAGAGCCAGCAGGCGAAGCTCTTCGCGTTGCTCGGGTGTTTTGGCCTGGGCCATCTCGCGCTTGTAGGCGTTCATCATTCTGATGGCCGAGTTGATGTTTTGTTCGTGCTCGGCTATGGCTTGATTTTGCTCCGGACTCAGGCGCGGGTCGGGGTTTGACGGAATGATAAAAGGTTCGTCGGCAACCGGCGTGTTTTGGACGTCGGTTGGCTGTACAGGACTTTTGTAGTTAAACACATCAATGCCTTTTGCCTCGAGCTTTCGCCTGAGGTCCATAGCTTCGCGGTAAATGGCTGTGGCCTCCGGCGAACTTCCGCCCATGGTTTCGACCAGCATGCGGTGCTCCTGACGCAATGCATGGTAACGGGCCACATCGGCAGCATCGCTGTCAACTGTGCCTCCTGGACCTCCGGCCTGTCCGCCTATGGAGGCAGTTGCCTGGAAGACTGCATAGGTGGCATTTTCGGCCATCCGGAGCTTTTCCTCATGTTCTGCAATCACCTCGGCTGCTGTGGGTACGGGCGTTGACGCCTCACTTTTTTTGACGATTCGGTCCACAGCCTGTTGCTGAGTTTCTGCAATCATTTGCTGGGTTTGCAGCATCAGGCTTGCTACGAGCAGTTCTTCTTCATCCTGCATGGCTTCGGCCACTTGCATCTGCGAGAGGGCAAAGTCGTATTCGTGTGCAGCTTGCATCATCAACTGCCTGTGAATGAGCGCCTGCAACAGTAGCTCGCTCTGGCCGCGAATAGCTTTTCTGGTTTTGGGCGATCCGACGGAAGCATGCGCAGCATATTGATTATAAACCGCCTGTTCTTCCTGCTCGTCGAATGGCCCCATGGCTTGCCTGAGCAAGGCAATCATGGCACTTACCTCGCCGCCCGGCCTGTCGCCACTCAGGGCATCGATCAGTTGTCCGGGATTGTGTGCCAGGCTGAGTGCCCAGCCGGCATCGGCTGCCACAGGCTGTGGCGTGCCCGACGGAAATACCACATAGGGCATCTCGTCTCCATCCGGCATTCCGGCGGCTTTTTCAGCAGCAACAGCATCAAATGCGGATCCGGAGACCGCTGTGCTGGTCATGCCTGAGATGGAAGTGCTTGCGCCAATGGTCTGTACATCCGTCTCCGATTTAACTTTTGTCTGTCCGGAAAGGGAAGCATCGCGTGCAGCTCGCGTGGTGCCGCTTTGATCAGTTTTGAGATCCTGGGCAAACACCGCATCCGCATTTTCTTTGCCTTTCGATGCAAGGGGCATGATGCTACCGTCGGCCAGGCCAAGCTGTCCGAGAAATTCGCGTGCCGGCTGCGGAAGCTCCGCTGTGCTTATATTTCCTTGAACATCAATCTGATACAAATGCTCGCCTGCTTTAACGTGCAAAAGCAGATGCCTTGCATCGGTTTCTTTGGATTTCACCAGCATCAGGTGGCAACCTTTTTGTCCCAGAATCTGGCAGGGGAATGTAGGTTTACGCATTTCGACCACCTCCTGATTGCGTGTCAATTCCTGAATTTTGCCCATGATCAGCTTGTTGAATGAAGCTGCGTCGGCACAATTATCGGGGCTTTTGAAAAGATTGACGGTTAATCCGGAGCTGTTGTGCTGAAAAGAAAAATGGGTTGGGCTCTCCTGTACGGCAGTCCACCCTGCCGGCAGGTCCACGGCATAAATTCCAAAATGTTTGGGCTGGGAAAAGAGCAGCCCGTTGCCTCCGAAAGCTGCAAGAAACAAAAAAGCAACCCAGAGACATGTGCCTGAAGTCTTCATGACAAAGAGGGTTTTTGGTGGCCTTAAAGTTAAGAAACAATTAACATTTTTGCCACTCATTTTCAATACGATAATGAGCCTGAACCTTAAAATTTGTCTTTCAGCGCAACTTGCAAAAAGGTGCAGGCAAATGCAGCATGAAACCGCACCGGTATCCCGATCGTAAATAAACTTTGCGTTGTGATATCAGCCTGAGGCCCTGCTATTCAGGTTGAGGGAGCAAATTAAAACCTTGCCGCATCCTTCACCTTGTTGACATTGGATTTCATGTAGCCGATGCGGTCGAAAACAGGCTTGTTGTAGATCCACATGATGGCCTGGTAGCGTGCGCCCTCGCTGTGCTCGCGCATGCCGATCTGAATCACTTTATCTTCGATTTCCCACTTGTACACCCATTTGTGGGTGCCTGGCTCGAAGTCCATCACATTGGGCATCTTGTATCTGAACTGCGGCTGGCCATAGCGGATGGCAATGACATCTTTCAGGTTGTTGAGCCACGAAACCATATCAAATTCGATAAAGGCTGCTGTTTGCCAGGCTGAGCCGAAAGTCACCAGATAGAGCTTGTCCTCGTGGAAGTGCGCCACGATGTCATAATTATGGTTGCCAACCCTGCGTTTATGCTCGGGCGCCCACACCGTTTCGCCAGACTTTGTTCCGCCGCTGAAACCTTCGGTGGCCAGCACTTCGTCCATTCGCATGCCAAACATCGCTCCGGCGTAGGCATAAAGTGAAGGATTGATCGCCGTATCCGCTTTTTCATGGATTACATGTGTATCCGTGCGTGCTTGCGGCAATGTATCTGTTTCTGGTTGTTTTCCTTTTTTTTGTTTGTCGGCACCACCGCAGGCCAGTAACAGGGATGCGAGGAAAAGAAGGAGCGCATTTCTCATTTCACAGGAGGTTATATGGTTGATAAACAGCTTTATCCTCCGAAAAAACTGAACTACATATCAGTTGTTTTCGCCATTCATTCGCTTGAGTTCCTCACTTACCTGTGTTTTGGCAGCTTCGAGTTCGGCTACAAGTGTTTCAGCCAGTTTTTTGCCCTGTGGGGTGGTGATGTCTTCCGTTTTTTCGGCACTGCCTGCAAGGGTGGCCAGATGTTCCAAACGGACCGAGAGGGCAGTTCCTTTGAGTTTGTGCACCAGCGACCGGAACTGGGCTGGATTGTTTTCGTCAATTGCAGCCCTGATGCTGAGGGCTGACTCCTGAAGATTCTCGGCAAGCACGGATAGAAACTCTTTCAGGAAATTCTCGTCCTGACCCAGGTCATTTTTAAGCATTTCGATCGAAAACCCATGTGGAGTTGGTTCTTCAGGGTGTATCAGGGTTGCTTCATTCACGTTTTCATCCTGTGCTTCCCGGGCAGGTATGAGCCATTGCGACAGTGCGTTGGCAAGTGTTTCTTCGACGATGGGTTTGGTCAGGTAGTCGTTCATACCCGATTCCAGGCAGCGCTCGCGTTCGCCTTTGATGTTGCCGGCTGTAATGGCAATGATAGGGATGCGGTCGCCTCCTTCGAGCTTCCTGATCTGGCGTGTGGCCTCATGACCGTTCATTTCGGGCATTTGTACGTCCATAAAGATCAGGTCGGGTAGTTTTTCGCGGCATAGGTTGAGGGCCACCAGGCCATTGCTGCATTCAATGATGTGCGATTGCGGGAGAAGTTTCCTGATGAGGGTTCTGGCCAACAGCATGTTCACCGGATTATCTTCCACAAGCATGATGGTAAACTTGCCGGCAAACTGGCGCTGGGGTGGAGCTGCTGCAACCGGCTTGGTTTTGATTGTACGCGCTTTGGCTAATGTTTCGCGCAGCTTTAGTTGTGTCACAGGCTTGGTCATGCGCAGATGCACCCCAAGTTGTTCGGCCTTGCCTGCCAGTACATTGTTGTCGAACGAGCTGTGCCAGAGGATGATCTTTGTTCTGTCGGGGCTATAATCCTTCAGTTTTGTGATCTGTCCGATCAGTTCCAGACCATCGGTGCCAGGCATGTGGTAGTCCACAAAGATCACATCATAGTCATTTGACAGGTTTAGCATTTTCAATGCCTCATTTGCACTGCGTGCTTCAATGGTTTCCACATCCATCGTAAGCAGCATTTTCGACAGGATGGCCCGGTTGTTGTCGTTGTCGTCCACCACAAGGGCTTTTCTGACCCATAGCAGATCGACGGGTGTGGGTTCCTGTTCATCTTCGCATTGCAGGGCGAGGTCGAAGAAAAAGGTGCTGCCTTTTCCTGGCTTACTGATCACCTGCAGGCGGCTGCCCATAAGCCCGAGCAGTTTGTTCGAAATGGCCAGGCCCAGCCCTGTGCCACCGAATCGCTTGGTGGTGGAGCTGTCCTCCTGTGTGAAAGCTTCGAAAATAAGTGAAACTTTTTCCGGCTTAATGCCAATACCGGTATCCCTTACCAAAAAGCGAATAATGGTTTTTTGGTCGGCAGCAGGGCCAATAGGTTCAATCTTCAGTTCTATCTCGCCTTCCTCCGTAAACTTAACGGCATTGCTCAAAAGATTGACAATCACCTGCTTAAGCCTGATGCTGTCGGTATAGATGAAGTGTGGAAGCTTGGGATGAAGGTTGAGGAGCACTTCGAGGCCCTTGCTTTGTGCCTGGAAGGTGATGATATCGAGGGTTTGGCTCGCCAATCCGGCCAGGTCGGTTTTTTCGTAATACAGCTCCAGTTTTCCTGCCTCGATTTTCGAAAAGTCGAGAATATCGTTGATGATGCTGAGCAAATTTTCGCCCGATTGGTGGATGATGCTCAGGTATTCGCGTTGCAATTCGGAAAGCTCGGTTTTGAGCAGCAGGTCGGTGAAACCTATCACCCCGTTGAGGGGGGTGCGGATTTCGTGGCTCATATTGGCCAGAAATTCCGATTTGGCTTTGCTGGCTTCTTCGAGCTGGGCGTTTTTAAGTTCAATCTCAGCTTTCTGAGCTTCAAGCTGTTGGGTGCGTTCGTACACTTTTTCCTCAAGCAGACGTTTTTGCGATTGCAAGGCTTTGGTTCGCCAGTAGAGGATAAGCCATCCCATGAGCAGAAATAGCAATCCGGAGGCAACCCAAAACCACCAATGCTGATAGAAGGCTTTTGCAACCTCAATCTGAACAACTAAAGGCTCTGTGTTCCATATGCCGCTGCTGTTGGCAGCTTTGATCAACAATTTATGTGATCCTGGCGGCAGGCGCAGGTATTTGATTTGTTTGTTGTCGGCGTCCAGATACACCCATTCGTCCTGCAAACCCTCAATTTTGTAGGCAAAGCGGTTCTTCTGGCTGTTGGTATAGTTCAAACCGGTAAACTGAATCAACAGCTCACGGTGTGCAAAAGGCAGTTTGATTACGTGGTTGTCGGGGTCGAATGCAACCTCACCTGCCAGTCCGATCGGTTTTCCATTAAGCAAAACTCTGGTTATCAGCACGCGAACAGGCAATCTGTTGATAATCACATTTTCGGGATTAAACCAGGCGATGCCCTGATTGCCGCCAAAGTAAAACATGCCCATGCTGCCTGCAAAAACCGACTCGTTGATAAACTCACCTGCTTTCACGCCTTCGGCTTCATCGAAAACATAGTATTCCGACAGCCTGCTGTCGAAACGGATAAGTTTATCATCCATGCTGACCCACAGATTTCCTGCCTTGTCCTGCAGCATGGAGGTGAAGATGCCGTCGAAGAAGATTTTGTCTTCGAAAGGATGTTTTAGCTGGGCTGTGGTGGTATCGTAATAAAGCAAGCCGTTGGAGGAGGTGCCTATCCACATGCGGCCGGCGGCATCTTCGAAAAAGAAGTTGATGTTTTCGGGGATGGGACTGAAGGGGAAGGGCCTTACGGTTTTGTTTTCTGGATTGTAAATATTGCCGCTTCTCAGCCAGATTTCGCCATTTCGCCTCTCGAAAATATTGGCTATCTTGTTGTTGTTGAGCATCAAGCCCGAGGCATCTGGTGTTTCGGTCAGGTAGGAAAACCGTTTGGTGAGTGGATCAAGGATGTTGACCCCTCCGCCCCATGTACCTATCCACAGGGTACCGTCGGATATTTCGCGCATGGTCACCACAAATGGGTTGTTCAGCCTTGTTCCGTCGGGTTCACCTGCGCCAAAGTGTTCGAACCGGATGCCGGTAGCAGTTTCAGTAAGCCTGTGGAGGCCGGCGTCGGTGCCCACCCACAGGTTGCCCCGGCTGTCGCGCATCACCGATCGTATGATGTTGCTTTTCAGGCTTCCCGGGTCGTTGGGGTTGTGCCTGAAGACCTGCATTTCCCCTGTTTCGGGGTTCCAAAGGTGCAATCCGTTGTTGGTTGCCAGCCAGATGCGGTCGGGGTGGTCTTCCCAAATGCTGTAAATAAGGTTGCCTTGCAGCCTGATGTTGGGGCCTGAGCGAAAAGTGAGCGAGCTAAACGATTCTTTGATCGGATCGTGCATGCTGATGCCCTGGTCGGTACCCACCCAGATGCGTCCTTCATTATCAAATACAACACTTTTTACATAGTTGTTCACAATGCTGAACTCATTGTTGGGGTCAGCATTGTGGTTGATAAAACTCAGGGTGGTCGCGTCGAGAACGGAAATGCCCAGGTCGTGGCCAATCCAGATGCGTCCGTCTGGCCCGGTTTTCATGTCTTTGATGTAATTGTTGGCGAGGCTGAAAGGGTTGTCCGGCTCGCTGGAAAGGTTGAGCAGCACATTGCCGTTGAGCGGGTCGAAAAGACTTATGCCGCCATCGTGACCAACCCAGATGCGCCCTCCGCTGTCCTGAACCACCCGCTTGGCATAAGGGCTGGGGAAGAGTGAAGCATCGTATGTTTCGAAACTTGCCTTTTCGGGTTGCTGCCAGTTGTTCACCCTGGCAAGTCCGGCATCACATGCCAGCCACATGTTGTTGGCACGGTCGATGAGTATGTGTTTGATATACTGTGTCTTAAGGGCGCTGTTGCCAGGGTGGTAATGCCAGGCATCACCCGTTTTGGGGTTCCAGCAAAACAGACCGTTGGTGCTTGCAATCCAGATGTTTCCGTTCGGATCGCGCAGCATGAAGTCAGGCTCGGCAGAGGAAAAACCCATTCCGGTAGTTTCCGGAAAAACGACGGGGCTGAACAGACCTTCCCTCGGGTGGAAAACTGCCAGTTTGCCTCGTTTGAGGCCTACGAGCAGGCCATCGGGCAGGTTGAGCACCGAAAGCACATCGTTGTCGGGCAGTGAGGTGGAATCGTCAGGATAGTTGCGGAATACTTCGAACCGGTAGCCGTCGAAACGGTTCAGGCCGTTTTCGGTGGCCACCCACAAAAATCCGGCCTGGTCGAAAACCATCTGCCGCACCAATGAGCGCGAAAGGCCCTGCCGGGTATTGAAGGTCTGAAACCTAAGCGCATGGTGCTGGTAATCAATCCGCTGGATGGGCTGAGAGAAAACTGTTTCTCCTGCCATTATCAGCGCCAGAAACATGAGGAATAACTGGTAGGCCTTTCTGTTCACTGCAGTTATGCCTTGGTGTGATGGTTTCGTTGTTAAAAACGTTGTAAATGTAACCAACAAAAAGTATTTTTTCAATACCAAATCCTCAAAAGCCCTTCAAACTCATAGTCACTGTGGGAATGAGCAACAGAAATCCAAGTACGACCAGTATCGCGATCAGCGGCCATACCCATTTTACCCATTTCTGATAGGGTATTCTGGCCACACCCAAAACTGCGATGAGTACTCCGCTCGTAGGGGTGATCATATTGGTAAAGCCGTCGCCAAACTGAAAAGCCATCACCGTGGCCTGGCGCGAAACGCCGATCAGATCGCTGAAAGGTGCCATGATAGGCATGGTGATGGCCGCTTTGGCCGAACCTGAGGGAATCACAATGTTGATGATGGTTTGTATCAGATACATGGTGCCAACCGAGGCAATCTGTCCAAAATTGTCCATCGATTTGCTCAGGCCGTAAAGGATGGTATCAATCACCCCGCCATCCTCGAGGATGACAATAATTCCGCCGGCCAGCCCAACCACTATGGCAGCCGAGAGGATATCCCTGACGCCATCCAGAAATGATGTAGCTATATTGTTGGCATCCAGTCCGATGGCGATGCCGCTGGCAATGCCAAGTCCCATGAATAGGGTGGCAATTTCCATCACATACCAGTCGTAGCCCATCACGCCGATAATGAGGAACAGGATGGTGTAGGTGAGCAGCAGCAGGATGAAATAGTGTACGGAGCGCCTGAGGCTAAAGAAACCGGCTGCAGCAAATATCAGTGCAAGAAGCGGTATGATCGGCAGGGTTGCGCCTGCTTCGCCAATGCTGAGCCTTGTCGAGGGATAAATCCACGCAAAAGCGCCAAGCACGACCAGAATGGCGCCAAACACCCACCAGGCCGGTTTGGGGGTATAATATTTTATTTCTTCCTGATTGATTTCGAGATGCTGGCGCCAATAGGCATCTTCTTCATATACAGGCGAAAGGGTGGGGTTGCGTTTTATTTTGGCGGCATACCTCAGGATGTACCAAAAGCCGACGGCATTGATAATTGCCCAGCAAACCAGGCGGTATTCAAGCCCTGAAAAAAGCGGGATTTCGGCCAGTCCCTGAGCAATGCCGATCGTAAACGGATTGAGTATTGCGCCGGCAAATCCAAGGTGAGCAGCCACATACACCAGCCCGACGCCTACGATGGAATCGTAGCCCATGGATATGGCCAACGGAATCAGGATGATGGCAAAGGCAATGGTTTCTTCGCTCATGCCGAAGATGGCGCCAAACATGCTGAACATGGTCATGATGAGCAGCATGATGATGTTGTTCACCCCCAGCCGGCGGACAATGCCATTGTGCTCGAGGCGTTGGGCAAAGCGGAGAAACGAAAAGATGCCCACATCGATGGCTTTGCTCAGGTTCATGATCCAGAAAGCCCCTCCGATCATCAGGATGAAGATGATGATGTTGCTTTGCTTGACAAATCCTTTAAAAAGTGCGGCAAATACCTGCCAGGTCTGAGGCTGGCTCTTGAAAGCCACATCGTCAGGCAGTTCGTGTTTATACCTGAATGTTAATGTGCCATCCACAGGCACGTATTTTCCTGGCGGGATGATCCAGGTGAGCACGGCCGCAAGCAGGATGATGGAAAAAACAATCACATAGGTGTGTGGAACCTTGGTTTTTCTGGCCATGGGCAGGGGATAACGGGGTTTCAGGCAAAAATAGCACTTTGCCCAAAGCCTGCAAGCTTTTCAGAAGGTGCGCATCCACTCAAAGACGCGATAATGCTCGCCGTTCATGCCCATGCGGCTGTACACATGCTGGGCATCGTGATTCTGGCTGTCCACATACAGCCGGATGCCGCCTACCTGTGGATCGGCTTCCGCCAGCGCACGCACATGCGCATACAAGGCCCTGTACACTCCCATCCTTCGATAGTCCGGGAGCACATATACCGATTGCAACCAATAAATGGTGCGGCACCGCCAGTCGCTCCATTCGTAGGTGATCATCAGCGAGCCGATAACCTGATGGCCGGTTAATGCCACAAAATACCTGCCTTTTTCCGGATGGTCGAAAACTGCTGTGATGCCTTGCCTGAGGATGTCGGCATCCAACTGAAGTCCTTCGGTTTCCAGCGCCATGGCAAGCTGGAAACGATGTATGGCGTCAATATCATCCCTTATTGCCTCACGGACAATGAGCTCCTGATTTTTCATTACTTTTGCGCTTTCTTTTACAAAACTAATCACTTTCGCCTCAGCCCAGTCATGAGCGATCAGATAAAACACGAGTGTGGCATTGCACTCATCCGCCTGCTGAAACCGCTCGAATACTACCTGGCCAACTACGGCACTTCTTTCTATGGCTTGCAGAAGCTCCACCTGCTGATGCAGAAGCAACACAACCGCGGCCAGGATGGTGCCGGAATTGCCGGTATTAAGTTCGACCTGCCTCCCGGCAATAAGTACATCGATCGCATCCGGTCGAATTCGGCTTCCCCGATAAGAGACATTTTCCAGCAGGTGTATGATCAGCTGCAGGAGATACGCGAAAAAACACCGGCCCGCCTGAACGACATCCAGTGGCTGAAACACAATGTGCCGTTTTCGGGCGAATTGTTCCTCGGGCACCTGCGCTATGGTACTTTCGGAGGCAACAACATTCAGAACCTGCATCCCCTCATCCGGCCAAACAACTGGATGACCCGCACCCTGGTGCTCGCCGGCAATTTTAATATGACCAATGTGGACGAGCTTTTCAACAAACTGGTCGAGCTTGGCCAATATCCGGTCGAAACATCCGATACCGTAACCATACTCGAAAAAATCGGGCACTGGCTCGACGAAGAAAACGAGCGCGTCTACCAGAAATACCGCTCGGCCGGCTTTGCCAAACGCGACATCTCGCCCATGATAGCAAAGCACATGGATGTGCGCTGGATACTCGAGGAAAGCAGCCAGCACTGGGACGGAGGCTATGTCATTACCGGTTTGATCGGCCATGGCGATGCTTTTGTGATGCGCGACCCCTCAGGCATCCGCCCCGCATTTTATTATGCGGATGATGAGGTGATTGTGGCTGCAAGCGAACGTCCTCCCATCCAGACGGCATTCAAGGTGTCGCACAACGACATCCGCGAGCTTAAGCCAGGCCATGCGCTCATCATCAAGCGCGATGGCAGCTGGATGGAACAGATGTTCAAACAGCCTACAGAAAAGCGGGCATGTTCTTTCGAGCGTATTTATTTTTCCAGGGGTACGGATGCGGATATCTACAAGGAAAGACGCAAACTGGGCGAGCTGCTGGTGCCACAGGTGTTGCAGGAGATCGACAATGACCTCGACAACACCGTGTTTTCGTATATCCCCAACACTGCCTCCGTGGCTTTCCGGGGAATGGTTACAGAACTCAACCGCCTCAGCCTGCAGCGCAAAAAAGAACGCATCCTGGGGTCGCTCGACAGCCTCACTCCAGAGCTCGTTGAAGAGATTTTTGCCAATGGGCTCAGGGTTGAAGACATAGCCGTAAAAGACGTCAAGCTGCGCACCTTCATCACTCAGGACAACCAACGCGACGACCTGGTAGCCCATGTGTACGATGTCACTTACGGCGTAGTGCGCCCTGGCCAGGATACCCTTGTCGTGCTCGACGACTCCATCGTGCGCGGAACTACCCTGCGCAACAGCATCATCCGGATCCTCGACCGACTCGGACCCAGGCATATTGTCATTGCCTCTTCAGCCCCGCAGATCCGGTACCCCGACTGTTACGGCATCGACATGGCCAAGCTCAGCGATTTTGTGGCTTTCCGGGCTGCCATCGAACTGCTCAAAGAAACCGGACAAGAGGGAATCATCAACGAAGTTTACCAGCTATGCAAGGCCCAGATGCAGCTTCCAAAAGAAGAAATGCAAAACCACGTGAAGCTGATTTATAAGCCGTTTACTGCCCGACAGATAAGCGCCAAGATTGCCCAGCTGGTCACCTCACCCAAAGTGAAAGCCAAAGTTTCGGTGGTGTTTCAGACCATTGAAAATCTGCACAAGGCCATGCCCAATCACACCGGCGACTGGTATTTTACCGGCGATTATCCCACACCAGGAGGCAACAAGGTGGTTTGCCGCTCCTTCATCAACTACATTGAGGGCAGGAACGAACGTGCCTACTAAGGCACAGAGATTTACTGGTTTTTTCCGGTCTTTCGCGTAAAAATTGCGACAATAGCTGTCGTAAAAATGCCCATTACGGGTGTGCCTACCAACACCTGTCCAATATAGGACCTGAGGTTGAAAAATGCGTCGGCCTCCTCCTGGCTCATCCTGCCTTCGGATACCGCAAAAGCAATCATGTTGCGAAAATACTCAGGGCTGATGACTTCACTTGTAAGGTATTGCAAGAGCGGTGAAAAGATTGTCACGATAGCAGTAATAATCAGCCCGCTGATGAATCCCTGGCTGTAGGTCATCTGACCATTGTATTTGTGCCTTCTTACATCGAGCAGGGCCAGCACATAAATTGTTATCGCCGGTATGGCGATTAAATTGGTAAATATCGCATGCCTGGCGATGTGTTTGTCGTGAAGGCCGGTGAGCCGCTCCAGCAACATCCAGGCCAACATCATGATCGCAAAATAGATCGCCCACCTGAACTCGATGTGAAATCTTTTCATAAAGCTTGTTTTTTAAACGATTCGCAATTACTGCTCAAATGTAAAGCAAAATGTGCGTGAAAATAAACTTCGCGTTTTTGCAAAAAAAAAGACCGCCACCCGGCAGTCTTTCTGTGTCCTTAAAGTATTGTCCGCATCAGGGTTTGTAGGGGAGTGAAGAATGATGCATTACGATGCGCAGCTTTCCATCCTCACCTTTTTTGAACACCCAGGTTTTGTCCACCATAGCTTCGTTTCCGTTTTTGTCGGTTACGTAAACGTTGCCTTGCGTGATCGCGATATTGCCATGAATCTGAATGCCTTCGTTGCCTTCGCCAATGTTGTCGTAGCGGGCACTAACCCAGGGTGTGAGGGCAAAACCTTTGTCCTCCGGAAAGTCGGGGTCGTTTCCGACAAAATAAGCCAAAGCGCCCTTCTTGGTTACCCTGAAAGTGTTTGGCCCGTATGCCAGCGTGGGTTTGAAAAATACTTTGCCATTGTCGTAGTCATATGCATCGGTGAGTACCTGATTGGCAAAGGCTGTGTAATCGCCTCCATTTTCATAAAGCTCACCAATTTTTACCAAAGCGTCGCACCATGCCTGCTGGGCTGCGTTGACTTCCTCGAATGTAATTGTCTGAACAGCAGTCTGCTGTGTTTCGTTTTTGGGTGGCTGTGTGCATGAGATGGCAAATGATGCCACCAGGAAAAGCATAAAAACAGTTAGGTTTCTCTTCATAATTCGAAAGTTTGTTGGCCTACTTTGTAAATCGGTGTTCGGCTTGTCCGATGGTTGTAAAGGTGGGTTGTTTAACCGGTTAATCCCAGTCCAAAGATAATGTAGGGATTTGTTTTGCAAAACCAGCACTTCTAAGGGGAAATCATAGGTTTATCAAATCATACAAGTTAATATACTGAATATCAATATAATAATATTTATTTGATATTAAAAGTGTTTCAAATTTTTAAGAGTCGTTTCAAAAAATTAAGTAATAATGAAGTGCATTTAGAAAGCTTGGGCATCAGGTGACGATATCCCTTCAGAGGTCGGGTTACAATGCCTAAATTTGCCGTCATGTCTACAGAGCGCGCAATCTCATTTATTGCCCTGACCATACTTTTCAGCCTCGGTTGTCAGCCGGCCGGAAATCAACAGCCTAAGGAAAATGTCCTGACCATCCTGCATGCCGGCAGTCTGTCCGTACCTTTGAAGATGCTGGCAGACAGTTTTGCATTGCAACACCCGGGGGTAAGGTTTCGGATGGAGGCTGCCGGAAGTCTTGAAACCATCCGCAAGCTCACCGAGCTCAGTCGCAAGGCCGACATCGTGGCAGTGTCCGACGAAAAACTCATCCGCGAGCTGCTCATTCCCTACCATGCAAAGTGGAGCCTGCCTTTTGCCGGCAACGAGATGGTGATTGTTTACAGCCGCCCGGTAAGCGCAGACCATAAGCCGGATCAGCACAACTGGTTTGAATTGCTTACGGCAGCCGGCCGGCAGCTTGGGCGTTCCGATCCCGATCTCGATCCATGCGGCTACCGCACGGTGCTTGTGCTTCAACTGGCTGAAAAGTTTTACAACCAACCCGGGCTCACGGATAAAGTGTTGGAGATGAGCCGGAAAAATGTCCGCCCGAAAGAAACCGACCTGATTGCCCTGCTTCAAACCGGTCACCTCGATTACGCCTTTCTTTACCGCTCGATAGCAGTTCAACATAAAATGCCGTTTGTTGAGTTGCCAAAAGAAATCAACCTTTCCGATCCAGCCTATGGCCAGGAATACCTAAGGTCGGTGGTCGAAGTGAGAGGCCGGAAACCGGGCGAGAAAATCAGCTTGCAAGGCGAGCCCATCACCTATGGACTCACGATACCAGACCATGCGCCAAACCGATTGCTCGCTGAACAGTTTGTGGCATTTATTGCCGGCCCCGGAGGGCGTGCCATCCTCAAGTCGGCCGGACATCGTCCGCTTGATGATAGTTATCTGACTAATGATCAGACTCTTCCGGATTTTCTTTTTAATAAAGAACTGCCATGAAAATAGAGCGTAACCTGTTCAATTTGCTGTTTTCGCTCTTTGGTGGATTGCTGCTGGTGTTTGTCATTGCGCCTGTGGCAGGTTTGCTCCTATCGTCGGGAGTGGAGGGCCTGGTGGAAGCAGCCGGCGACAACGAAGTGCGGCAGAGCATCGGGCGAACCCTGTTGCTGGCCATGCTGGCGACAATGTTTTTTGCTTTGCTCACCGTGCCTTTTGCCTGGCTGGTTGCCCGCCGTAACTTTCCGTTTCGCAGGCTGTTGCTGGCCGTCATCAACATACCGGTGGTTATCCCCCATTCAGCTGCAGGTATCGCATTGCTTGGGGTGCTCTCGCGCGAAAACGCATTTGGCCGGCTGGCCGAATCCATCGGGATATCGTTCGTCAATAATCCTCTTGGCATCTTCATGGCCATGGCGTTTGTCAGCCTGCCTTACCTTTTCAATGCCGCCCTCGACGGATTTGCCATGGTGCCCGAAATGTACGAGAAAGTGGCCCGAAGCATGGGGGCCGGCAACCTGAGGATCTTCCGGACCATCAGTCTGCCGCTTGCCGGCCGAAGCATCCTGAGCGGAATGGTGATGATGTGGGGCAGGGGAATGAGCGAGTTTGGCGCCATCGTCATCATTGCCTACCACCCCATGACCACCCCCGTGATGATTTACGAGCGTTTCACCAGCTTCGGACTCGATTATGCCCGCCCGGTTACCGCACTCTTTGTGCTCATCTGTCTGATTGTGTTTGTATTGCTGAATATCTTATCCCGTCCCGGCAAGCATGTTGGAAATCGTTGATCTTAAGCGTAAAGCAGGCGATTTCAGCCTGCACATCGAACACCTCAGCCTCGCAGAAGGCGATCTGATGGTGCTGCTCGGACCCTCGGGTTCGGGCAAGACCATGTTGCTCGAACTCATTGCAGGCCTGGAGAAAGCCGATTCGGGCCAGGTCGTGCTCGATCATCAGGACATCACCAAAACCCCTGCCTCGCAAAGGTCCGTCGGGATGGTTTTTCAGAAACAATGGCTTTTTCCGCACATGAGTGTGGAGGAAAATATTGCTTATGGACTGAAAAACAAAGGGTTGACTAGAGCTGAGATCAAAAACAGGGTGCATGAACTGGCAAGCCTGACCCACTGCACTGAACTCCTCAAGCGCAAAGCCGACAAGCTCTCGGGCGGCGAAGCTCAACGTGTGGCCATCGCACGTACACTCGCTTTAAAGCCTCGCATCCTTTTGCTCGACGAGCCACTGGCCAACCTCGACAGCAGCCTGCGTGCCGATGTGCTGTCGCTCATCAGGCAATTGCACCGCAAGGGGCAAACCATCATCCATGTGACGCACGATTACCGCGAAGCCATTGCCCTTGCCATCAATATCGTTGTGATGCATCAGGGCAGGGTGCTCCAGCAAGGCGCCCCCACAGAGGTCTTTTCCCGGCCGCGCAATGCCTTCGTGGCTTCATTTGCAGGCATCCGAAACTATTTCGCCGGAACACTCCTTCCCGCCGACACCTCCGATTCCAATCTGAAAATCTTTAAATCGGGTCAACTCTCGCTCTGGTTGACCTCGGCCTACACCCCACCCATGACCGGTCAGGTCATCATTCCGGCCCGGGCCATCACGATCTCGTCCCAGGCCGTGCAAACCAGTGCAGTGAATCAGTTTGAAGGGGTGGTAATAGATTTGTTCGACCTGCCGGAGGGCGTAGAAGTATCCGCCGATGTGAGGGGTACCACACTTAGGGCCGTGGTGACAAGGCAGTCGGTCGAACGTCTCAGCCTGGGTGTGGGCGCGAAGGTGTTTCTGCAGTTCAAGGCCGGTTCGGTGGATTTTGAACCGGATTGAGTTTGTATGAAAAAGAAAAGCTGCAAACCATTGGCTTACAGCTTTTTGGTCTCCCTCCTGACTTCCGCAGACTTTTTTGAATTTTTGAATTTTGCATTGTAAGTTGTTGTATGTCTGTGTTTTAAAAATTGGGTGTTTGGAATTTTGGGTGTTAATTTGGTTTTTGTTATGATATTTGCGGGTGTTTGTCAGGAAGCTAAAGCATAAAAGCGGCAGGATCTATGTACAAGTAGTTGAGAAGCTTAACCGCAAGTATAAAGTTAGGAAGAGTTTTGGGGCTGCCACTGATGAGGATGCTTTAGAGGCTCTGGTAAGACGGGCTCAACAATGGATTAAAGAGTATCAGTCGTTAGCGGAGTTTGACTTTGACCAGGAGAGAGCCGTTTATGCGGGTCTGCTCGACGCTATCACATCCCACAAGCTTGTTGGTATCGATCTGATTCTGGGAAAGATATTTGATGAGATTGGTTTTAATCAGGTCATTGATCCGTTGTTTAAATACTTGGTTTTGTACAGGTTGGTTTATCCCAGGAGTAAATTAAAGACAACAGAATACCTTTACCGGTATGCCCAGAAATCCATTTCGGAGGACAATATTTATCGATACATGGACAAGCTTTATAACACTCAGAAGGAGCTTGTTCAGCAAATCAGCTATAAGCACACGATGCGTATACTTGCCCAAAGGGTTCAAGTGGTGTTTTTATGATGTAACGACGATTTATTTTGAGACCGACGGTGAAGATGATTTTCGGCGCACGGGATTTTCGAAAGAAGGAAGGCATCAAAATCCACAAATTGTTTTAGGGCTGCTTGTCAGTCAAGGAGGCTATCCTTTGGCTTACGATGTTTTTGATGGAAAAAAATTCGAAGGGCATACCATGTTACCCGTTATCAATGGGTTCAAGCAAAAGTATAACATCGAAAAACTGACTGTTGTAGCTGATTCAGGTTTGCTGTCGCAATCTAACATTGAAGAGCTTACAGTCAACGGACATGATTTTATTTTAGGAGCAAGGATCAAAAATGAAGCTCAGTGGATAAAAGAAAAGATCTGCAGCCATACTTTTAATGATGGTGACACAATAGTCATTGAGAAAGAAGGGTTCAGGCTTTTAGTCAACTACTCCCATCAAAGAGCAGAAAAAGATAAATACAACCGGGAAAAGGGGCTTAAACGATTAGAAAAAGCAATCAAGACAGGCAGGCTTACAAAAGCAGCTATCAACAATCGAGGCTACAACAAATTCCTGGAAATAGATGGGCAAGTTCAAGTTCGCATTGATCAGCAAAAGATACAGCAAGACCAAAGATGGGATGGCTTAAAGGGATACTTGACCAATTCTACCCCTGCCCAAAGAGGAAATACTTGAAAACTACAACCAACTGTGGCTAATTGAGCGTGCTTTCAGAATTGCTAAAACAGATCTGAAAATCAGACCAATCTTCCACTATAAGCAAAGAAGGATTGAAGCACACATCTGCCTGAATTTTGTGGCATATAAAGTTTTCAAAGAGCTTGAAAGACAGTTAAAAGAGAAATGTTCAGATCTCTCAGCAGAAAAAGTAATTGAAATCGCACAAAGCATTTACGAAATCGAAATTACCACCCCAAAACAAAAAGAAAAAATCAAGAAAATCCTACTGCTGACCGAAGAGCAAATGAAACTGGCCCAAATCTTTGATATAGGGTGTTAATTTGCGGAAGTCAGGAAAAAGAAAAGCTGCAAACCATTGGCTTACAGCTTTTTGGTCTCCCTGCCAGGACTCGAACCTGGGACCCGCTGATTAAGAGTCAGCTGCTCTACCAACTGAGCTACAGAGAGTAGAAATCGGGGTGCAAAGTTAAGAAAAGATTATCGTTTGCTGTCAAATTATTTTAAGCTTTTGTAGTGGTCAAAACCGGTAGCCCGGGCCATCCGGATATTTGTACCTTTGCAATACCATGAAAAAGCAAAGGCCCGAAGATCAGACCATGGCGCTTAAAGTGAACGATGGCGTGGAGCAGCCAGCTTCAGTAAACCGTGCTGCCCTGTCGAATCTGGCCAACCGGCGCAAAACGCTGCTTGATGCCGAAGCTTATGTGGATGGTATTTTGCGTGGCGACCGGGTACTGCTGAGCCAGGCCATCACCCTGGTCGAGAGTAGTTTGCCGGCGCACCAGCAGCTGGCACAGCAGATCATACAGGCTTGTTTGCCGCACAGCAGCAAAGCAGTGCGAATTGGCATTACTGGGGTACCTGGTGCAGGCAAAAGTACCTTCATCGAAGCCCTGGGGATGCATCTTGTGGGCAACGGGCATAAGCTGGCTGTGCTTGCCATCGATCCGAGCAGCCAGATTTCCAGAGGGAGCATACTGGGCGACAAAACCCGTATGGAGCAGCTAACCACCCATCCCAATGCCTACATCAGGCCATCGGCCTCGGCCGGCACCCTGGGTGGTGTGGCGCGCAAAACCCGCGAAACCATTGTGCTTTGCGAGGCAGCCGGCTTCGACACCGTGTTCGTCGAAACTGTTGGCGTGGGCCAGTCGGAGACCGCTGTGCACTCGATGGTCGATTTTTTCTTGCTCATCCTCATCGGGGGCGCGGGCGACGAACTTCAGGGCATCAAGCGCGGCATCATGGAAATGGCCGATGGCATTGTGGTGAACAAAGCCGACGGCGACAACGTGCCACGAGCAGAGCGTGCGCGCGCAGAATGCGAAAACGCCCTCCACCTTTTTCCGCCCCCGGCTTCTGGTGTGCCCACACGCGTACTAACCTGCTCGGCGCTCACCGGCTTCAACATCCCCGAAGTTTGGAAAATGGTGGAACAATTCCTGCAAACCACCAAAACCAACGGTTATTTCCAACATAAACGCAACAGCCAGCTGGTGCAAACCATGCACGACGCTGTGAACGAAACCCTGCAACGGACATTCTACGAACAGCCCCTCATCCAGGCTCAGATGTCCGAATTGGAACAGCAGGTACGCCACCAACAGCTCAGCGCCTATGTGGCTGCTTCGCAACTTTTAGATGCCTGGTTTGCCGCACTGCGAAACCAAAGTCCGCCGAAAGGTTGATGTTGTTAATGTAATCATCTGTTATTAAGTTGAATGTGAATTGTTGCTGCGGCCTTGTGGCAGCAAAGGGCAATCTGATGTGCTTTGGTTGTTTTTACTCGTTATAAATATAAATAGCCAGGACATTCCCAGTATGATTCCGCTTCGGGCTTTTCCCTAATTTTGTGGCCATTTTAAGCCAATGTTAAAAGATTAACAATCATGAACACTGCCATGAATCCCAATCCGCTGGTACAATACCTGAACAAGCCCTCGTCCGATTTCACCCGGGCCGACCTGATAAGGTATATCGAAGATCACGATGTTGCCATGATCAACTTCAGGTATGTGGCTTGGGATGGCAGGCTCAAGACGTTGAATTTTATCATCAACAGCCGGGAGCACCTCGACAGCATCCTGGCCACAGGAGAGCGCGTGGACGGCTCCAGTTTGTTTCCTTTTGTGGAAGCAGGCTCAAGCGATCTGTATGTGATTCCGAAATATCGCACGGCTTTTGTCAATCCCTTTGCCGATGTGCCCACCATAGATATTTTGTGTGGTTTCTACGACAGGCATGGCAATCCCCTTGAAGATTCACCGGAGTATATCCTGCGCAAGGCCCACAGGCTCATGAAAGCGCAAACAGGTTTCAGTTTCGAAACCATGGGCGAACTCGAGTACTACATCATATCTGATGAGACTCCACTCTATCCGGCTGTAAATCAGCGTGGTTATCACGAGTCATCTCCGTACAACAAGTTTGGCAATTTCAGGCGCCATGCCATGCGACTGATTGCCCAAAGTGGTGGTCAGATCAAATACGGGCATTCCGAAGTGGGCAATTTCTCACTTGGGGGCAAGGTATATGAGCAAAACGAGATCGAGTTTTTGCCTGTGAATGTGGAAGATGCCGCCGATCAGCTTGTGATTGCCAAGTGGATCATGCGTACGCTGGCCTGGCAATATGGGGTCACCCTTACTTTTGCACCCAAGATTGTGGCGGGCCGCGCCGGCAGCGGGTTGCATGTGCATACCCGCATCATGAAGGATGGCCGCAGCGCCATGATGCACCAGGGTAGCCTGAGCGAAACAGCCCGCAAAGCCATTGCCGGTTATCTGAAACTGGCCGCCTCGCTCACTGCTTTCGGCAACACCAATCCCACTTCCTATCTCCGTTTGGTTCCCCATCAGGAAGCTCCAACCAACATATGCTGGGGCGATCGCAACCGTTCGGTACTGGTGCGTGTGCCGCTTGGCTGGACCAATGAACACGACATGATTTCGGATGCCAATCCGCTCGAGAAACCACTTGAAGTCGATTTCAACGACAAGCAAACTGTGGAGTTTCGCGCACCCGACGGATCGGCCGATATTTACCTGCTTATGGCAGGCCTCACCGTGGCCGCCCGCCATGGCCTCACTTCGCCCGATGCGCTTGAGTTTGCCGAAAAAACTTATGTGGATATCAATATCTTCCACGACGAACACAAACACAAGACAGCTCAGCTCGAAAAACTTCCTGCCTCGTGCGTTGAATCGGCCGAAGCCCTGCTTCGCGATAAAGCCATCTACATGCAACACGGGGTATTCCCCGAGAATATTCTCACCTACGTGGTGAAGCATCTGCAGTCGTTCAACGACCGGAATCTGCGGGAGGAGTTGGGCAACGACGAGGAGAAAATCTTAAAGCTCGTCAGCCAGTATTTCCATTGCGGATAGAACCAAGGTGTCTGGTAATCAGTCTGTTTAATCCGGATCTGTTCACCGGTGATGTTACTTCATCCGGTCAACATGCCTCCGGTTTCTGCTACTCAATCTTCCTGTACACCGGTTTCTGAAACACCCTGTTGATCCAATTGGGGAGCACCAGTGCGCCCATGATCAGATAGGGATAATAACTGATCAGACGCCACAGTACTGCCAGGGGAATGACCCATGCGGCATTGGGAAGCATATCGGCCAGAAACTCTCCGAACACAATCTCCGAGATGCCGCTGCCTCCGGGCGTGGGACTCACCAGCAGGATAATCCACATGGTGAGCTGGCGGGCATAGATCAGAAAATGTTCTTTCAGCCCTAAGTGACTGAAAAAGAACGCCATGAAAATAAAGTTTGTGACCCAGTACCTCCCGGTCCACGACAGGGCAGTGGCTATAAAAGCCTTTGCCCAGTAGCCTGGTTTCTGGCCACGAAGTTCGTTGGATGTGATAATGAGCTGGTTGGCAAGCTTGCGCATTCGCATCCGCCACCGCCTGAGCAGGGGCAGCAGGAAGATATACGAGAGCATCCACTTGAAGAAGTATGGATTGATGAAAAGGGTGTAGGTGAGGATGATTGTGTAGGCCAGAATCAGCCCGTAACCGAGCAGCAGGGCAATCCGGATACTCCCCGAAAAAGCTTCAGAAAGCTCGGCTGGCAATACCATGTGACCAAAAAACAGATACATCAACGGAACCATCAGCACAAAAAACACCTCGTCCAGAAAAATGGAGGTTAGCACAACGGCTGTGCTCTTTCCTGTGTTGAGCCCTTCCTTATACAAAAACCAGATGGCCGGACCAGTGCCGCCGACCACTGAGGGTGAAACGGCAGAGCTGAATTCCCACAACATAATCACCTGAAACGACTGGCGCCAGCTCAGGGTTTTGCCGGTGAGCACCCTGATGCGGTACATATAGGCTACATCGCGCACGCCCATCATGGCCAGGGCCATCAACAATCCGCCGGCCGCAGCCCAGGTCCATTCGAAAAAGCCCAGGGTGTCGCGGTCAATATTCCGCGAAAGCAACCAGGCAGTGGCTGCAAGCCCAAAAACTACTGGCAGCAAAATGCGTCCAGGCCTGAAAATATGCTGCGGATTATCCAATGAAATCAGTCATTTACCCAACAAAAATAAGGCTATTCTCCTCAGCCAGTCCCGGCCGAATGGCCCCAAAATCAGCCCTTTGGTGTTAAGATACTTTAAAAAAATTCTTATCACCCAGACAAAATGACGTTCATCCGCTTATCATAACTGCCAAAATGACTGAAAAACCCATCCTTGTGCCCATGGCACATGATTTGACCGATGAGAGGCAAATCAACAAAGTCAACAACAAATTAAAGGAGGATAAAGTCATGAACATCATTCGATTCAATCAGCACCCGATCAGCATGTTGAATGAGATTATGGAAGATCTCGACAGGAATTTCTTCCGTGGTCCGGAAACCTATCTTGCCCGTCCGGCTGTAAATGTGATTGAGAAGGAGGACGGATTTGTGCTCGAAGTGGCTGCACCCGGCCTGAAAAAGGAAGATTTCCGGGTGAAGCTCGACAACCAGCTGCTCACCATTGCTGCCGAAGTGAACCAGAATAATGAAGAAAAGAACGAAAGGTACACCCGTCGCGAGTTCTGGTTTGGTTCGTTCGAGCGCAGCTTCCAACTGCCCAAAACTATCAACCTCGACCAGATTCGTGCCGACTACACCGATGGCATCTTGCGCATTAGCCTGCCAAAGAAAGAGGAAGCCAAAGTGGCTATCAACCGCGAGATAGCAGTTGTTTAAAAGCTATCATATAGATAATCAGAGCCCTGCAGCACGCTGCCGGGCTTTTTTATTTTCTCCTTTGTCTGTTTTCAAAAAACAATAATTCAGAAAAACGGTTATATTTGGCGCCATACCAATAATATTTATTGATGAAAATTAAACTGCTATCAATTTTTCTTACTTGCCTGATCTTTGTGGTGTTTGACGTGGCATGGTCGCAAGGCACCAACCAAAGGGCCTTGCATGATTTTGCCGCCCAAAAGGAAAGGGAATACCGCGATGCCCGCAAGCGGGTAGAAGCCTATGCGCAGCGTCACAATGTAGCCATCATAGAATTTAAAAATGATGGCACTGTGGTTCAGATGATCGACGTAGTGAACGGCAGGCCTGTTTATCAAACCACCGACAATGTGGGGGCAGCAATCACCACACGTGCTTTTGACTTGTGGGAAGGTGGCTCGACCGGGTTGGAACTTTCCGGAGAAGGATACGACAAGCTGGGCGAATGGGATGGAGGTGCAGTGCGCCGCACCCACCAGGAGTTCAACAATACAGGTGTGCAACGCGTAACCCAGACGGATGGTGCTACCTCGCTCAGCGACCATGCCACCCATGTGGCCGGCACATTGGTAGGAGGTGGAGTGGTGGCCAATGCCAAAGGCATGGCCTACAAAGCCACCCTGAAAGCCAACGACTGGAACAATGCAGAATCTGAGATGGCCAACCTTGCAGCACAGGGCCTCGAGCTTTCCAACCACAGCTATGGGTACATCACCGGATGGCACAGCAACAACGGGGTTTGGACCTGGTATGGCGACTCCACCATATCGAATCAGGAAGACTGGCGCTTCGGTTTTTATGGGAACCGCTCGCGCGATTGGGACATCATTTCCAACAACGCGCCTTATTATCTGATAGTTAAATCAGCTGGCAACGACCGCGGCCAGGGACCGGCAAACGCCGGAACCGGTGGTTTGCCCCCTGTTGACGGAGGCGCCTTGGGTTACGATTGTATCGGCGATGGAGGCACAGCCAAAAACGCCATGGCCATTGGCGCTGTCAATCAGGTGAACAACTACACTTCGCCGGCTTCGGTGGTGATGAGCAGTTTCAGCAGCTACGGCCCCACCGACGATGGGCGCATCAAGCCTGACCTTGTGGCCAAAGGGGTGAGCACCTATTCTGCCGGCTCCAACTCCAACACGCATTATTCCACCAAGAGTGGCACCAGCATGGCTTCGCCCAATGCTGCCGGAACAATGGCGCTTCTGCAGCAGCTTTATCAGCAAACCCATGGCGGGCAATCTATGCGTTCGAGCACCTTGCGTGGCCTGGTCATTCACACTGCTGACGAAGCAGGCACAACTCCCGGACCGGATTACCGTTTTGGCTGGGGATTGCTCAATGCAAAGGCCGCTGCTGAACTCATTGCCCAGGACGATGTATTGCAAAATGTGATTGATGAGATTGAACTTGAAGACGGAGTCGTGTACACCCGCGACATCCAGGCTTCCGGCAATGAACCCTTGCGCGTGACCATCGCCTGGATTGATCCTCCGGGCACCGTGCTGCCGCCACAGCTCAACCCGCGCACGCCCATGCTTGTGCACAACCTCGACCTTAAGGTGATCGGGCCGGACCTTACAGAATACTATCCCTATAGCCTTAACCCTGATAACCCCCAGGCTGCCGCCACCACCGATGGCAAAAACAATGTGGACAATGTGGAAATGGTTTTTATCCCCAATCCTGTGGCCGGCACCTACACCATTGTGGTGGATCACCAGGGAACATTGCAAAATGCGCAGAATTTCTCGCTCATCGTAAGTGGCATCAACGAATACCAGGGCGTTCCGTTCTGCTCTCCCGGTCTGATGAGCCCGGAGCAAGGCAGCCAGAACAACTTGCTCAACCTCACGGTCAGCTGGCAACTTGCGCCTTTTGCTACTTCCTACATGGTGTTCTTTGGCACCGATGGCGAAGGGCTGCAAACTCCATCCAACATCCTGAACGGTATGCTGGTTGAAGGAAACAGCATCGAAGTTCAGCTCGAACATAGCTCGACCTATTATCTTCAGGTGAAACCCATCAACGACTTCGGCATCAACGACGAGTGCGATATCATTTGGTCGTTCAACACCGTGGAGGCCATCTCGAGCTTCCCTTATGTGATGGATTTTGAGCAGGTTCCGGTATCGTCTATTCCGGAAGGCTGGCAACAGTTGTCGCAGGGTGCCGCCAAATGGCTGACTACTTCGCTGATCAGCAACCAGGGCAGCCGATCCGTGGGATGTTACAACACCACTGGTCTGAATCTGACCCAGTTTGACCACTGGCTCATCTCGAAACCCCTGGTGCTCGAGGCAGGTAAGGAATATCTGCTCAGGTTTGCTTACAGGGCATTTATGCCGGGCACCACAGAGCAGTTGACAGTTTACTGGGGTTCTGGGACCGATACGGCTTCATTTGTTCAGCCATTAATCAGCCTGAGCGGTTTCGACGGTGCTGCCGGATGGCAATGGGCCGAAACGCTGATCATTCCTGATCAGAGTGGAATGGGTTATTTGGCCTGGCATGCGCATACCCCTCAGGGATATGGGGTGTTTGTGGACGACATCAGCATCGAAGACTGGGGCGCTGTAGGTGTGACGGCCATCAACGCCAACACGCCCAGGGTAAGCTATGAAGGTGGTAAACTGCAGGTCTTCCTGCCCGAAGCGCTGAGCTCCGCCCGACTGAAGGTGCTCGATGCCGCCGGCCGGATAGTACTGGAAACCAAAGCCAACGGTGCCAATAAAATTGAACTGCCACTTCAGGTGAATGCCGGAGTTTACCTGCTCCGCATCGAAACACCACAAGCACTTGCACCGGTGAAATTCATTGTAAGATAACAAGATACGTATAGCAATGTGCTAAAAAAGCGGGAGATCATCTTCCCGCTTTTTTTCTTTTCTGCATACAATTTAGGTTCCCTGTCAGTCCGGATTATTCCACCAGCTCAGGGGCGATTTTCAGGGCTTCCAGTTCGGTGATGCTGCGTCCCTCTTCGTCCCACCAATACCATTTGCCCACCCGTTCACCATTCAGGTAAGCGCCTTCGATAAATTTTTTCCCGTTGGGGTGATACACGATGCCTTTCCCGTGGCGCAGTCCGTTCACAAACGATCCCACACTCCAGAGGTTGCCGTCTTCGTACCACGATTTCCATTCGCCATGACGAAGTCCGTCTTTCAGCGGGCCTTCCATGCTTTTCACACCGTTAGGATGATACTGGATTTCTTTAACCACAGTGCGCACCCCGTCCACATTGGCATAAAGCCACACCTTGCGCGCCTGGCCATTGTCCCAGAGGTCCACAATCTCAGAGGCTACGGCTTGTGGTTCGGATGGGGTGCGGTTGGCGCAGGAAGCCGAAAACAATAAAATCATCAATAAACCTGAAAAGACATAACCTGACAGTCTGTGCATCGCATGTGTCATATTTCGGGTTGATTATCTGTCGAATTGAAGGCGCATGCCATTGCCCGGCTCAGCAAATTTACCCTGATCGTAAACAATCTGGCCGTTGACCAGGGTCATGATTACACTGCTGCTGAAACGGGTACCCTCGAAAGGCGACCAGCCGCATTTATAAAGCACATTTTCCTTGTTAACCGTCCATGGTCGGTTTGGGTCAACCAACACAAGGTCGGCAAAGTAGCCCTGTCTGATGAAGCCACGTTTATTGATTTTGAAAGCCATAGCCGGGGCATGGCAGGCTTTTTCGACAATTTTTTCGAGCGAAATTGTCCCGTCTTTCCATTTTTCGAGCATGGCTGGCAGCAGGTGCTGCACCAGTGGTCCGCCCGAGGGCGCCTTAAAATAAGGGGCCGATTTCTCAGCAATGGTATGTGGTGCATGATCGGTGGCCAGCACATCCAGGTGGTCGGTCAGGAGGGCTTGCCACAGCGCATCCCGGTCGGAGGAAGACTTCACGGCCGGATTCCACTTGATGAAGTTGCCCTTATCGGCATAATCTTCATCGCTGAACCACAGGTGATGGAGGCACACCTCGGCGGTTATTTTCTTCTCGGCCAGGGGGCTGGTGTTGTCGAACAGCTGCATTTCTCGGGCTGTGCTCAGATGCAGCACGTGCAATCTTGTGCCGCGTTTTGCTGCCAGTTCAACGGCCTGAGCCGAAGAGCGGTAACACGCCTCAGCATTGCGAATCAGGGGGTGCACCGAGCTGGGGGCATTGTCGCCATAGCGTGCCATGAAAGTGCGCGTGTTTTCCCGAATGAGCGGTTCGTATTCGGCATGCACGGCAACCAGGGTGGGCGCATCGGCAAATATGCCTTCGAGGGTTTTGGCATCATCCACCAGCATATTGCCGGTACTGGCGCCCATAAAAACCTTTATCCCGCAAACCTTTTTCGGATCGGTGCGCAACACCTCGTTCAGGTTGTCGTTCGAGGCGCCCATGTAGAAGGAGTAGTTGCACCACGATTTTTGGGCTGCAATTTCATATTTCTCCTCTAAAAGGTTTTGTGTCAGCGTATTGGGTATGGTGTTGGGCATCTCCATAAAGCTGGTGATGCCACCGGCCACAGCGGCGCGGCTTTCGGTGAATATATCCGCTTTGTGCGTCAGACCGGGTTCCCTGAAATGCACCTGATCATCAATCAGACCCGGCAAAAGGTAAAGGCCCCGGGCATTTATACGTGTATAGGCGCTGTATTGAGGCTTTTCTTCGCCAGGCGCAAGGATGTCGCTTATTTTATCGTGGCTGATCACCACATCGGCCTGATATTGCAGGCCTTCGTTGACCAGTGTGGCACCCCGGATAATCAGGACGCTGGGCATGAGATTTGGTTTTAGTTTTTTGCAACGGGTTTGATGCGCCCGGTAAGTCCGCGCCAGCGTAGGGTGAGCACGCCCAACACTGCTTCGCGAAAGATCTTCTTGTTCATTTTGGAGGTGCCTTCCGTACGGTCGGTGAAGATTATGGGCACTTCAACTATCCTGAAGCCCAGTTTCCAGGCGCTGTATTTCATCTCGATCTGGAAGGCATAGCCAACAAACTTAATCTTATCTAAGTTGATGGTTTCAAGCACTTTACGTTTGTAGCACACAAAACCGGCGGTGGTGTCGCGCACTTTCATTCTAGTGATGAGGCGCACATAAGCTGAGGCATAGTACGACATCAGCACACGGCCCATGGGCCAGTTTACCACATTGACGCCTGTGATGTACCTTGAGCCCACAGCCACATCGGCCCCGTTGCGGCAAGCTTCAAGCAGCCTGGGCAGGTCGGCAGGATTGTGCGAGAGGTCGGCATCCATTTCGATGATATGATCGTAGGCACGCGCCAGTCCCCATTTGAAACCATGGATATAAGCCGTGCCCAGGCCGAGTTTGCCTTTGCGTTCTTCAATAAACAACCTGCCTTCGAATTCCTTCATCAAACGTTTGACAATGTCAGCCGTTCCGTCGGGACTATTATCCTCAACCACAAGCACATGGAAAGGCTCGCTGAGGGCAAAGACTGTTCGCAGCACATTTTCGATGTTTTCTTTCTCGTTGTAGGTGGGTATAATTACAAGGCTTCGGCTCATGCTGAATGATTGTTATGCTTTGATCAAACGTCGTTTAAAGGTGCAAAATTGCAAAAAATAAGTGAGCCGTGATGGTGTCCGGCCCGGCAGCCTGTCGAACCTTGTGAGTAGCTCTACCGACCTTGACAATAAAAAATGGCCACCCGATCTGTCAGGTGGCCATTTTGTTTTGCAGGTGTGCTGACTAGTTCTTTACTACGACCTTGCTCACTTCCCAGGTCGAGGCAATTGTTTCAGAAGAGCGATACCGGAAGGCGATGCGCACGTTGGACTGTCCGCCATAGGCAGCCAGGCTGATGTCGCCGCTGTCTACAAAAGTCCAGTTGTTTCCGGAGGGCCTGTTGGGTACGGTGAGCTCTGTCCAGGTGGCGTCGTTGGGATTTCCGCCGGTGTAGTTGGTCGAAACCATGACTTGCAGGAACGACCACTCATTGCTCACGAAGTTGGCTGCCTGACGGATATTGAGCACGGCATTGTTGATGCCGGTGAGGTTGATGGCAGGCGAAATGAGCCAGTCTTCGTTGGGTAAGCGGTTGGGGTTGACATAACCTGTCATCACTGCGCATCCGCCGTCGAAATTGCCCCAGGTCCATACCTGATCACCAACCACGCTCACGGCTGAGAATACTCCAAGATTCGTGACAAAATCTTCGGAGAAAATAGTATTTCCGCCGCCACCGCCGCCACCGCCGCCTTCGAGCACGAAATCGCTGGTGGTTCCGGGGGCATCGCGCAATCCGGCAATGCCAAAATAGGTGCGCAATGTGCCTGTCACGGAGAGACGTTTTCCGAGGTTGCCGGGATTATCCATCAGATTGACCTGTGTGCGCAGGGCTGAGCCTGCGGGCAGGTTCACGGCAATGCATTTGGTGTAATCATTTTCGGTGGGCGAGTCGGCAATCAGCACATTCGTGGCTGAAGTGAAAGGCCCTGTCCAGTGAATATCGGCCGAGGAACTGATGGAGCTAACCCCGCTTTTGACCGAACCAACAATATAACCTCTGACCCAGCCTACTACATAGGGCGTGGCATTTTGCTTTTCAATGCCCTGGGCTACGGTGAAGGGGTCGTTCTGGGTGCCGGTGCCGCCACCGCCACCACCGCCACTGCCCTGCAGCACAAAGTCGCCGGTCTGTCCGGGGGCATCGCGCAATCCGGCAATGCCGAAATAAGTGCGCAGCGTGCTGGTTACTTTGAGTTGTTTTTTGAGATTACCCGGATTGTCGAGCAGGTTAACCTGGGTGCGCAGCGGTGTGCCCGAGGGCAGGTTGACTGCCACCATCTTTGTAAAGTCGGTTTCGTTCATGTTGCTGGCCAGCAATACATTGGTTGCCGAACTGAATGGTGCGGAGAAATCAATATCGGCAGCCGAACTCACGCTGCTCACACCACTTTTTACTGCACCAACAATATATCCTTGCACCCATCCCACCACATAGGGGTTGGCATTCTGTTTTTCGATGGCTTCCTCCACGGTGAACGGATTGTCGATGGTTCCGGCATTGCCGCCTCCACCGCCGCCTCCACCGCCGCTTTGGGTGCCGATATACACATCGTCAATGCGGTAAGAGGTCGAGAGGGTATGGCTTCCGTTGTATCTGAAAGCAACAGCAATCTTTCCCTCGGGGATGAAAGGCGACAGGTCGATGTCGCCCGATTCAATCCAGGCGTTGTCGGCATCGCTTTGGTTGGCCAGGCGGGCATTGATGGGTGTCCAGGATGCAGCGGCAATGTTGGTGCCGTCGAAGTTGCTCGATACCAGCACGGTCAGAGGCTGTTCGTTTCCATGAGCCCAGAAAGCTTTGGCAGTTTTGAAGCGCAGTTTCTTGGCCACATCCATTTTAACCGGAGGTGTGATGAGCCAGGAAACAATGCTGTTCTGGTTCGAGTTGTAACCGGTAGCCTGGGCATAGCCGTTTCCGCTGAATATCTTTCCTTGCCACTTGCGTGTGCCGGCTTCGGCAATGTTCGACCAGCCCTGGAAGTTGATGTCCACATCGGCAGTCACGCCATCGAAGTTCTGGTTTACCTCATCCACCGGCGTGAGGCCGCCGCCTCCACCGCCTCCATCACAACGCGTGTCGTTCATCTGCACTTCGGAAAGGGTGCGCACATAGAGCTGCCAGGTGTTGTTGAATACCCCGGCCACGGCCACCAGTCCGCCCTTGCCGTTGGGAAGGTTCTTGGTAGCAAAATTGGCAAAGTTGCTGGTGCGCACGATGATCGTCCTGCCATCGCAATCTTCGAGCATGCGGTTTGTGGTGGCATTGCTTTCGCTCCAGGTACGGGCCGTATCCCCGGCAATAAACTGTACATCTTTCAGATAGATGAGTTTGGCCTGGTAATTTCCGCTCAGGATCTGTGGAATGGTAACGGTGTCAGGCTTGCGGTAGCGTTGGTTGGCCAGGATCACAATATTGCTGTCGTTGTGCACATTATCGAGTTGACGCATGCCATTGTATGTGGACAGAAGTACGTTTTTGAGGTACACCCTGATGGAATCGCCCACACGCAGTCCACCCGATTCTTTCAGCCTGACATTGATGGCGCCTGTGGCATCCTGAATGTATGCATTGCGGTAAATGTTGCCTGAGGTTTCGTCCATGGTTACAACGGCATAAACCGATGCATCTTTGTTGAACTGGGTAGCTCCGGTGGTATTGAGCATGTTGATGAGGTCTCCGATGGTGTACACATCGCCCACAGGAAGCTGTCCGATGGGAGGCTTGTCGAATTCCTGCTTGACGCAGGCGCCGGCAAGAAACAACAAAATCAAAAATGAGGTGATGAGCTGAAACTTTTTCATATTGCTTTAAATCAAATATTTATGTCTTAATTTTTTCGGTAGGTGAGGCTGACGAAATAAGTGGTTCCGTACATGTAGGCATATTTGGCCGGAAAACGGTCAGGATCGCGCAGGTCGGTGCGGAGCTGTTCAAATCCCCAGGAAACGATGTCGCGCTGATTGAGGATGTTGTTCACGCTTACGTTGAGCAGCAACAATCCGTCCTTCACCCGCCACGATTTTCCCCCGAAGAAATCGAGGGTAAATCCCGGATCGAGTTTTTTCTGTGAGAGCAATTTGTCGATGCGGATGTCGCCTTCGGCATAGCGGCTCATGGCTTCTTTGGTGTGGTTGTCCGGATTGGGTTCCAGGTAGGCATTGTCGAAGTAGTTGCCGCTCAGCCCTGCAAACCAGAATTTTGGGGAGTTGTAGCGCAAACCACCTGAATAAATGGTTTGTGGGGAGCCACCCACATAATAGTTTTTCAGGTAAACGGTCCGGTTCTCGGCAAGGAGTTTGGAATCGTTATCTGCCGAAATGGTCACATTGGGCCTGTTGGTAAAGATATGGATGCCATGTCCGGCAACGGCATGGGCCGAGAGGGTAGGCGATAGGTTGATTTCGGCGCCAAACTCAATGCCCTGGCTGCGCGTATCCACATCAATCATGGCATAATTGACAAATGCGCGCAGGTCTTCGTGATAATAGCTTCTGGTCCACAAGTCGTTATGCACCTCGGTATGATAAACAGTGAGCCTGGCCTTGAGATTAGGCGACCGCAGGATGTAGTTCAGGTCGGCGCCCAGCAAGTTTTGGTTGTTGATTTGGCTGACTTTTGTGTCGCGTGTGCGGGGCGAGAGGTACACATCGCGGAAATAAGGAGGCCTGGTGAGCATGGCAGCATTGGCCATGAGGTAATTACGGCCGTCGATGGCATAAATGGCTCCTGCTTTAATGCCATAATTCAAAAAACTCGTCTTTTGGTCATCCCCGAAAGAGTTGTCAGGAAAGCGGCCGTTTTGCATGTTGCCCGTTCGCCAGAACTCAGTGCTGCTGACTTTTGCACCAAGATAGGTTTCCAGCCTGCGAAACTTGTGTTCGGCCTGCGCCCAGAGCTCGGCAGCATTGACATTGGCAATGTAATCATAGCCAAAAATATCACCTTCTTTGATGATTCTGTTGGGGCGACGCAGGTCGTTTTGTGAGGCATCCGTAATGCCAAATGGTTCCTGGTCGGAATATTTGTCAATGTCGAGCCAGAAATCTCCTCCAAGCAGGTCGTTGAGCCGCTTGTGGTGATGTGTTTTCGAGCTGGTATAGCTCAGGCCACCGGCAATGCGGGTGGCAGCGTTCAGCTGGTGCTGTGCGTTGACCGTCAGACCTACCATATTGCGGTCCATGCGGCGGTCTTCCACAATATACTTCGACTTATTGCCGGTGTAAGTGTTTCCGGCAATGCCGTTGGCGTTGTTAATGGTAGCCAAATTCTTGCTGTTGGCAAAGTAGAAATGATCCCAGCGCAGCTGCCTGAACTGCTCATTATTGGTCCACTGGTCAAGATAATAGGCATAATTGCTCTCGTCGGACCGTTGTTTCCAATAGCTGGGCAGGTTGCGGTAATAGTCTGGTCTCGGGTCGTTGGCTTCGTTCCAGTCGAGGGCCGTGCTTCCTCCTGGCCCAAACCAGGTGAAGGCGGTGGTCTGGACAGTGGTTTTCTCGCCGGGCGTCCAGTAGTGCGAGAGTTGGATGACCGGCTGGTTGTATGAGTTAACCCTGGCGTTGCGTATTTTTCCGTTCTGGTAGCCCCAGTTGGCGTTGTAGTAGTTTGTTCCTGCCAGATCGTAAGCTTCCTGCACCGACACCGAAGCCATGCCGCGTTTTGTTGGCGCAGCAAAAGCAATCAGCCCAAAGCTGTGTTTACTATTCAGTCTTTTTTCGACGGAAGCAAACCACGACCATGCATCGTAGAAAGTGCCAGGCACATAACCATTTACAGCCCATCGGCGCGAGCCGTTCAGTGTCACCGCCCAGCCATTTTCCTGCATGCCGGTGGCATAGAGGAGCATCAGGCGGTTGTTGTAGCTGCGGTTGCTGGCGGCATAGCTCAGATTGAGCGCCTTGCGAAACTGACTGGCCCGGCCAAGTATGTTGGTCACACCGCCAATGCCACCAAACGACCAGTCGGACGTACCAATGCCATTGCTCACTTCCGTGAAACGGGTGGCATCGTTCAGTCCGCCCCAGGTGGAATAGCTGGCCCGACCTGTCTCCAGATCGTTCATGCTCACACCGTTAAACAGTACAGTGGTGTTTTCCGAATCCAGACCGCGCATGCGAAACCTCACCGAACTAAAGTTGAAACCGGCTGTCGAAACAAAAATGTCCCTCGACGACTGAAGCAGGCCTGAGATATCGTTGGCAGCCCTGCCTCCGTCAAGCTCGCCCTCGGTAAGGGTAATCACCGGAAGCGCCGCCTGGTTCACCATCACAGAGGTGTCGGTCTGGGCAGGGAGAAAATGCCCGAAAGCAAGTGCACCCAGCAAAATGAGTAGTTTTTTTCTCATATACAGAATCCTAACTTTTCAATATCCGGCAAAGGTAGTGGAATGTTGACTAGCTGGCATTAAAGGAAGATAAATTGCGCTATTAAGCCACTTAACGGCAATTTAACTCCGTTGATTTATTTGGTAAGGCAAACAATCATGACAATGTCCTAATTTTGGCAGAAAGATGCGATCCGGCAGCGTTGCCGGGTTCAAAATGACAAAATGATGAAATCTGGTATTACATTTTTGCTGTTGCTTTCGCTGCTGCTGGGTTCTGGGAAGGGATTTGCCCAGGAGAGGCAATTCAAGGTGGGCTGTATTGCTTTTTACAATCTCGAAAACTTGTACGACACCATCAACGACCCGCTGACAAACGATGAGGAGTTCACACCTCTGGGAGCAGCACGTTGGGATGGCAAAAGATATCTCCACAAACTGGGACGCATGGCCGAAGCAATCCAATCTATTGGACTTGATTTTTCGCCTGATGGGGCTGCCATTCTGGGGGTTGCCGAGGTCGAAAACCGTCAGGTGCTCGAAGATCTGGCCAGAATGCCTGCCATTGCTAATCGAAACTATCAGATCATTCATTACCACTCGCCCGATAGACGGGGCGTGGATGTAGCCATGTTTTACCAAGCAAAATATTTTAAACCGGTTCACCACAAAAGCTATCGCCTTACCGTTGATGGCATGCCCGATTTCCGTACAAGAGATCAACTGGTGGTCTCGGGCGATTTCGACGGCGAGCGCATACACATTATTGTCGGTCACTGGCCCAGCAGAAGGGGAGGCGAAAAACGTTCCATGCCCCTGCGCATGGCAGCTGCCAAACTTGCGCGGCATATTACTGACTCGCTTTTGAGCATCGACCCTAACGCAAAAATCATTAAGATGGGCGACCTTAACGACAATCCCACCAACAAAAGCCTCACGGAGGGATTGCGCGCCAAGGGCAGCACGAATGCCCTGAAGCCCGGTGATTTTTACAACCCCATGTATGCACTTTATCAGAAAGGTATAGGCTCCAATGCCTGGCGCGATACCTGGAGCCTTTTCGACCAGATTGTAATCAGCCAGGCCTGGTTAGGTGATAATTATTCATCGTATCGATTCCATACAGCCCGTGTGCACAACAAAGTGGAACTTACCCAACGGAGCGGCCGGTTCAAGGGATACCCTTTCCGTACCTATGTGGGAGGGGAATTCATGGGTGGATACAGCGACCACTTCCCGTCTTACATCATCGTTGTGAAGGCGGCTAATTAAAAAAATGAGCCCTCCTGGCGATTGGGGCGCCATCGGGGCTCGGGGTTGAGGGAAGTATATATGGAGTTGATGGAGTAAGGGTCAGATTTTCAATCCGATATACGATAGAAACTCTTCCTTGCGTTTTTCGTTTTTGAACGCACCTGAGTATTCAGCAGTCAGGGTAGTGCTGCTCTCATCCTGAATGCCGCGGCAAGACACGCACATGTGTTTTGCTTCGATAATCACTGCTACATCCTCTGTGTTCAATACTTTTTTCAGCTCGTTGGCTATCTGAACCGTGAGGCGCTCCTGCACCTGCGGACGTCGGGCAAAATAATCCACGATCCGGTTGATCTTCGAAAGACCAATCACTCCGTCTTTGGCAATGTATGCCACATGGGCTTTGCCAAAAATGGGCAGAAAATGGTGCTCGCAGGTGCTGTTCAGGTTGATGCTTTTTTCGACCAGCATCTGGCCATACCGAAACTTGTTTTCGAATATGGAGGGTGCAGGCTTGTTTTCGGGATTCAGCCCGCGGAAAATTTCTTTTACATACATCTTGGCCACCCGCCGCGGCGTGCCTTTGAGGCTGTCGTCGGTCAGGTCGAGCCCAAGGGTGTGCATGATCTGCTCGAAATGCCGCTCAATTCTGGCAATTTTGGCCTCGTCGCTCAATTCAAATGCGTCCTCCCTCATGGGGGTGTCGATGCTTGTGGCCACATGCTCGTCGCCAATCAGGTCAAGTTCGCTCTGCGAGTGGAAGCCGTTTGTATGGCTGTGGTGACCGTTTCCGTTGCTGTGATGCTTTCCGTTGAGCAGGTCAGTGTGTCCGTTCAGATTTTTCATGATTTACTTTTTTCGAACTTATAAACAGGGTGCAGCTCATTTTGTTTAAAAAATTGTTCAAAAAATTAAACAAAATAAAGTTATTTTATTTCGATAATTTTTAGTTTACTGAATAGTAATGAGTTACACGCTATTAATAAAAAAGCCTTCCGTGAGGAAGGCTTTTTATTTTTGGAAGGATTTTATGAAGGATTACATCATGCCATCCATTCCGCTGTTCATTGGGGGCATGTTTTTGTCTTTGGGTTCTTTGTGTTCAACCAGCACGCATTCGGTAGTGAGCAACATACCGGCAATGGAGGCTGCATTTTCGAGGGCTACGCGGGCCACTTTGGTCGGGTCGATTACACCGGCTTCGAGCAGGTTTTCGAACCTTTCGGTGCGGGCGTTGTAACCAAAGTCGCCTTTACCTTCTTTCACGCGGTTTACAACCACACTGCCTTCCAGGCCGGAGTTTTCAACAATCTGGCGCAGGGGTTCTTCGAGTGCACGCCTGATGATGGAGATACCGGTATTTTCGTCTTCGTTTTCGCCTTTCAGGTCGGCCAGGGCCTCAATGGCGCGGATGAAACCAACACCACCGCCGGGGATGATACCTTCTTCGATGGCTGCACGGGTGGCGTTGAGGGCGTCTTCGAAGCGGTCTTTCTTTTCTTTCATTTCCACTTCGCTGGCAGCGCCCACATAAATCACAGCTACACCACCGGCCAGTTTAGCCAGACGTTCCTGCAGTTTTTCGCGGTCGTAGTCCGAAGTGGTGGTTTCGATCTGCTTGCGGATCTGGGCAACGCGTGCATCGATGCTGGCTTTGCTGCCATGGCCGCTTACGATGGTGGTGTTGTCCTTGGTGATGGTAACCTTATCGGCCTTACCGAGCATATCGAGGGTGGTGTCTTCGAGGCGGTAGCCTTTTTCTTCCGAAATCACTACGCCACCGGTGAGCACGGCAATGTCTTCGAGCATTTCTTTCCTGCGGTCGCCAAATCCGGGAGCTTTAACAGCAGCCACCTTGAGCGAACCACGGAGCCTGTTGACCACGAGGGTGGCAAGGGCTTCGCCTTCTACGTCTTCGGCAATGATGATGAGCGGACGGCCGGTTTGCAGGCTCTTTTCGAGGATGGGCAGCAGGTCCTTCATCACCGAGATCTTTTTGTCGTGGATCAGGATGAAGGGATTTTCGTACACAGCTTCCATCTTCTCGGCATTAGTGATGAAGTAGGGAGAGATGTAGCCGCGGTCGAACTGCATACCTTCAACCACGTCCACATAAGTTTCCATACCTTTGGCTTCTTCTACGGTGATTACACCTTCTTTTTTCACCTTCGACATGGCTTCGGCAATCAGGCTGCCGATGGTGGTATCGTTGTTGGCCGAAATCGAAGCAACCTGCTTGATCTTTTCGTTGTTTTCGCCAACTTCCTGGGTTTGGGCCTTGAGCGATTCCTTAACTCTCTCAACAGCTTTGTCGATACCTCTTTTGAGGTCCATCGGGTTGGCACCGGCGGTAACGTTTTTCATACCGGTGGTGATGATGGCCTGAGCCAGCACAGTAGCGGTGGTGGTACCGTCGCCTGCGATATCGTTGGTTTTCGAGGCCACTTCCTTCACCATCTGTGCACCCATGTTTTCAACCGGGTCTTTCAGTTCCACTTCCTTGGCCACAGTAACACCGTCCTTGGTGATCTGAGGTGCACCGAACGATTTTTCAATGATCACATTGCGGCCTTTGGGTCCGAGTGTCACTTTTACTGCGTTGGAGAGTGCGTCAACTCCTTTTTTGAGCTTCTCTCTTGCTTCCAGGTCGAAATAGATGTCTTTTGCCATTTTTTTCGTATTTAAAAGTTAATTAATTGATTTTCAGATAATAGCGATAATGTCTGATTCGCGCATGATGAGGTAGTTGGTGCCGTCGATGTTGAATTCGGTGCCGGCATATTTGCCATAGAGCACCATATCGCCTTCCTTCACGGTAAGGGGTTTGTCGTCCACGCCGGGACCAACAGCCACAACAGTGCCTTTCTGGGGTTTTTCTTTGGCAGTGTCAGGAATGATGATGCCGCTAGCAGTTTTCTGCTCTGCGGGAGCGGGTTCGATAACAACCCTGTCAGCCAGAGGTTTAAGATTGAGTTTTCCCATATTCGTTCAGTTTTATTGATTGATTAAAACGTTTTTTCCGGTTGCCCCATGTACTGACATATTTTGTGCCAAAGACGTTTTCAAATAAAAATGTCAGAATGTTGTGACATTCTGACATTTTTATTTTTTGCTTTTGTCAGGAATTATTCTTCGTCCTGAGCAGGTGGTGCCTGGAAGTCAACCGGTTTGGTTTGTTCGATCTTGCTGCGGAGCTCAGTATCGGCTACGCCTGACGAGGCCGAGCGGTTGGGGATGACCATTGCACTCGCCAGCGCAAAAACCAGCATGGCCACGGCCAACGTCCATGTGGCTTTTTCCAGAAAATCGGCCGTCTGCCTGACGCCCATGATCTGGTTTGAAGCGGAAAAATTGCTCGCCAGCCCGCCACCTTTGGAGTTTTGTACCAACACTACCAGGCCCATCAGCACGCTTGCAAGCAGCATCAAAATGGATACAACAACAAACATCTTATTGATTTTTAATTATTTGAACTCTTTTTCGATTCTTCGATAAGGCCTGCAAAGTAACTACTTTTTTCCGGATATTTCAAGCGTAATTTTTCGAACATGGCAATGGCTTTCTCGATGTGGCCCTGACGGAGGTATATTTTGGCCAGGGTCTCGCTCACAATGTTTTCCTGGTCCACCACGCTTTGTTGTGCCGCAGTAAGCGGGTTGTAAAACTCAGCTTTGGGGCGGCTGATGCTTGGATTTTCGCGGATAAACTTTTCTATGATTTCTTCTTTGCTCAGCTCGCTTGTCTTTTTGGTGCTTTCGGGTTCCTGCATTTGTTTCAGCCGCTCTGCCACCAGGCGTTTGAGCTCTTCGAGCGACCGACGTCGCAGCAGCTCGTCGTCTTCGATGGTTTCTTCAGCTGCGGGGCTCACCTGATTTCCAGCCGGCGGTTCGAAAGCAGTGGTTGCGGCAGGTTTGCCTGTTTCCATCACCGGCTCTTCCTCAACGGCAGCGGGTGCCGGAGCAGGAGGCGTTTCTTCCACAGGCACCTCGAAGGTCGGGCTCTGGTTGTATTCATCGGGCAGCGCCACGGTTTTGCCTCTGGCAATATCGCGCAGGTGAAGCCGCAAAAGATTGCGGTCGGGCGAAAGGACTGCGGCCAGCCTGATCTGGCTTTCGTAGCGCACATGCCCCTCCTTGTGCAGGTTGATGGCGAGCAGTGCCTGCACCAGACCACTATATGGAAACTGCCTGGCCAGGTCGCTGAGCGGGCCGATGCTGCCTGCATCCAGGCTGTGCGGATCGCGGAGGTAGTTGAGAAATGCGGCCCTGTTCATGGGTTTACCAGTCTACGACGGCTTTGTTGAAAATATTATCTACAAGCACCTCGGTGATTTCTGCAATCAGCCTGTCTTTCACTACGTTAAGATCCTGATCGCTTGGATAGTCGAGGTAATGCGAAAACCTGCTTTCGAAATTCTTCGATTCTTCAAATTTGTTGTAAAACCTCACATTCACGGTGATGGTGAGGCGGTTGAGTGCGGCAGTCTGGTCGGATTGAATGGCGGCAGGACTGACGTTGTAATCCACAATTTCGCCTTCGAAGGCCAGGTCGCCGTTGGTGGCTACCTGCCGCAGGGTAGTCTGGCTCGAAAACCTGTCGCGGAGGGCATTGGTCAGGATATTGCTGAGCAGCGGCTCAACCAGCAGGGCGTTGTTGGCAAACTGTTCCACCGAAAAGGTCTTCGCCTCCGGCGGAATACTTGCTCCGGTGAAGGAATAGATACCACAGGAAGAAAGCTGCAGCAGGATTAGAACTGCAGCAATCATTTTCAATCCGCGCATTGGCAGGAGTCTCCTGTGAAGGTTGTGCATGCGGTTTTTCTACAAATCTATGTTATATTCCTTGATTTTGCGATACAGGGTGCGCTCGCTGATGCCCAATTCCTGGGCGGCATTTTTGCGTTTGCCTTTGTGTTTTTCCAGGGCGAGCCTGATCAGGTCCATCTCCTTTTTTTGTAGCGAGAGGGTTTCGTTGATTATTTCGGTGGGCACCACCTCATGCTCATCTTCCTGAAGTTCGGCAGGCAATGATTCATACAGCTCGTCGAACTTGTGCGGGCTGGTTTCGATGGGACGGAAGATCTGAGCTGTGCGCTCAGTTGAAAAGTGCTCGGCTTCGGGTTGACCCTCCAGCAGGTTGGCCACGGTTTTTTTAAGCTCCATGATGTCGCGCTTCATGTCGAACAACACCTTATATAATATGTCGCGCTCGCTCAGTTTTTCGTCCTCTTTTTCCTTGTGGAAGATTACCGGAAGCATGTTGGAGGGTTCGGCCGGCAGATAGGCTTTGAGGGTTTGCGCGGTGATCAGCCTGTTTTTTTCGATGATACTGATCTGCTCGGTCACATTGCGCAATTGTCGGATGTTGCCTGGCCAGCGGTAGTTTTCGAGCATTTCCACCGCATCGTCGGTGAGTTGCAGCACAGGCACCCGGTATTTTTCGGCAAAGTCGGCTGCAAACTTTTTGAACAGCAGCACAATGTCGCCTTTGCGCTCGCGCAGGGGAGGGATGGTGATAGGTACCGTGTTGAGCCGGTAATAGAGGTCCTGCCGGAACCGGCCTTTCTCTATGGCTTCAGGAATGTTGACGTTGGTGGCGGCAACCACCCGCACGTCTGTTTTTTGCACTTTCGACGAGCCGACTTTGATAAACTCGCCGGTTTCCAATACCCTCAACAACCTGACCTGGGTCGAGAGCGGGAGTTCGGCTACTTCATCCAGAAAAATTGTACCACCGTTGACTACCTCAAAATATCCTTTCCTGGCTTCGTAAGCTCCTGTAAAAGAGCCTTTTTCGTGGCCAAACAGTTCTGAATCTATTGTGCCTTCCGGTATTGCACCGCAGTTTACTGCGATGTATGGGCCATGTTTACGGGCACTCGACTGGTGAATAATTTTAGGAAACACCTCCTTGCCCACGCCGCTTTCGCCCGTGATGAGCACCGTCAGATCGGTGGGGGCTACGGTCACGGCAACCTGTATGGCCCGTTCCAGACGGCTGTCGTGCCCAATGATGCCAAAACGTTGTTTGATTGACTGGATATCGGTCATGAGGTGTTGTTTTTAAGTTTACTGGCGAAGGCTTGCACCAAACTGGGTGCTGAATGTATTGATCAAACGTTCCATGGTCTGATCTATTTCTTTGTCGGTCAGCGTTTTCTCAGGCGAAACCAACACAAAGCTGATGGCATACGATTTTTTGCCGGCCGGAATTTTATCGCCTTCATAAATGTCGAAAAGGTTGATGTTGCTAAGCAGCTGACCAGCAGTTTTGTATGCGGCACTCTCGAGCTCGGCATAGGTGATGTGCTTGTCAATCACCAGTGCCAGGTCGCGGCGCACCGACGGAAACTTGGGCACCGGCACATAGGTGAGGCTGCGTTTGGGCACAAAACTGAGCAATTCTTCCCAAGCCACATCGGCCCAGAAGACCGGCTTACGGATGTCGAAGGCCCTGGTGGTTTGTTTGCTCAGTTGTCCGAACCTGATGAGCGCAACATTGTTGATGCTGTATTGCAAGCCCGCATCAAAGAGGCTGTCGCCAAATGTGCTCAGGCTAAACAGGTTACGTTGGATTCGCAGGCGCGAGATCAGGGCTTCCACGATTTGTTTCATATCGAAAAAGTCGGCGGGTTGCTGAGGCGCCAGCCAACTTTCGGCCTGTTTCATGCCTGTGATCAGCATAGAAAGTCTTAAAAATTCAGAGTAGGGGGCCAGCGGCTGGTCCTGGTTCAGTTTGCCGGGATCGAAATGATAGGTTTTTCCGAATTCGAACAGCCTGAGGTCGGTTTGTTTTCGGTTCTGGTTGTAGGCAATGGTTTCGAGTCCGCCAAAGAGCAGGCTTTGGCGCAATACGTTCAGATCGCTGCTCAAGGGGTTGAGGATGCTGACATTTTTCCCGCTGTCGAAAGCGGGATGGCTGGCTGTGTACTCGCTTTTTGTAAGCGAGTTGTTCATGATTTCGTTGAAGCCTTTGGCAGCGAGCATATCCGAGATGGCATGCCTGAGGGCTTCGTCCTGTCCGGATTGTGTGGCATCGGGCGAGGCATTGATTTTTTCCGGGATGCGGATATTATCGTACCCATAGATGCGCAGCACTTCCTCGGCAATGTCGGCCTCGCGGTACACGTCCACCTTGGCGGTGGGCACGCTCAGGCTTGCGGTGGTCTCGTTTTTCTCAACAACGTAGAAATCAAGGTCTTCCAGGATGGCAAGCACCTGCGTAGCAGGGATGTGCTGACCGGCCAGTTTGTCGAGTCTGCCAAAGTCGATTTGCACCAGGGCTCTTTCGCGTGGCTGGGGGTACACATCAATAATTTCAGAAGCCACCTCTCCGCCGCAGACTTCCTTAATCAGCTGTGCAGCGCGTTTTAGTGCAAAAACGGTGGCCTGGATGTCGGTGCCGCGCTCGAAGCGGAAAGAGGCGTCGGTGTGCAGGTCGTGATGGCGGGCTGTGCGCCGGATGGTACGGGGATCGAAACAGGCACTTTCGAGGAAAATGGCGGTGGTTGATTCGGTTACTCCCGAATGCAAGCCGCCAAACACCCCGCCAATGCACATGCCCTCGCTGGCATTGCAGATCATCAGGTCGTTGCCCGTGAGCTTGCGTTCAACGCCATCGAGCGTGACAAAAGGTGTATCCTTTGGCAGTTTTTTTACCACCACAGTATTGCCGGTTACCGCAGCAGCATCGAAGGCGTGCAGGGGCTGGCCGGTTTCGAAAAGCACATAATTGGTGATGTCCACCACGTTGTTGATGGGACGCAATCCTATGGCCTTGAGCCTGTTTTGAAGCCATTCGGGTGAAGGGCCAACCCTGAGGTTGGTGATGCTCAAACCGGAGTAACGCGGACATGCTTCCGTGTCTTCCACGATAACCCTGATGGGTAGGCTTGGGTTGCCGGTAGCAAAATTGGAGGTGTCCGGCAGTGTCAGTGCATATTTTTTGTAGCCTGCACGGTGATTGAGCACGGCCATCAGGTCGCGGGCCACACCGATGTGTGAAGCTGCATCGGCACGGTTGGGTGTCAGGCCAATTTCGAACACAGTATCGCTCACCACATTGAACAGCTCCGATGCAGGGCGACCAACCCCGATGGCGTTGTCGAGCACCATGATGCCATCGTGCGAGTTGCCCAGACCCAGTTCGTCCTCGGCGCAAATCATGCCTTCGGACAATTCACCACGTATTTTGGCCTGCCTGATCTGAAAAGCTTCCTCACCTTTATAAAGGGTCGTTCCCACGGTGGCAACGAGCACAGTCTGACCTTCGGCCACATTGGGTGCACCACAAACAATGCTGAGCAAATTCCCTTGTCCTACATCAACCTTTGTCAGGCTCAGTTTGTCGGCATTGGGGTGCCGCCGGCATTCGACCACCTTACCGGTGACAACGCCTTTGAGGCTGCCTTTGACCGATTCGTATTCGATGATGTCTTCAACTTCGAGACCTGCCGAAGTGAGGGCAGCGGCAACTTCTGCCGGGCTGATATCAAGCGAAAGATAATCTTTGAGCCAGTTGTAGGAAATCTTCATAGGGGCTGTGTTTTGGCTTGCAAAGGTATTAAAAATGCCAAAATGACATGTTTTTGTTCAGTGCCGTTAAGGTTTTAGCCGATCTGACTCCAGTCGAAAGTTTTCTGATAGAGTCGTTCAAATTCACGTTTGGTTTGCTGGTGTGCAGGTGAATTCAGGCCGGGGTCGGTGTCGAGCAGTTCATCAACCGTGCGCTTTACTATGCGAATCAGTTTTTCGTCTTTGCTGAGGTCGCCCAGCCTGAACATTGGCATGCCGGATTGTTGTGTGCCCTGCGTATCGCCCGGCCCCCTGAGCCTGAGGTCGGCCTCGGCAATGCGGAATCCATCGTTGGTTTCGACCATAGTTTTGATGCGGGCCTTGCCTTCGGCCGTGAGCTTGTAATCGGTCACCAGGATGCAATACGACTGGTCGGCCCCGCGTCCGACCCTGCCACGGAGCTGGTGCAATTGCGACAATCCGAAGCGGTCAGCATGTTCGATCACCATCACTGTGGCATTGGGCACATTCACTCCTACTTCGATCACCGTGGTGGCTACCATGATGTGGGCCTGGCCTTTCGCAAAGCGCTGCATCTCAAATTCTTTGTCCTCGGCGCTCATGCGTCCGTGCACCACACATATGCGGTATTCCGGCTCCGGAAAGTCGCGCAGCAGGGCATCATATCCCTCCTGCAAGGCAATCAGGTCGAGTTTTTCCGATTCTTTGATCAGGGGGTAAACGATGTAGATCTGCCTGCCTTCGGCAATTTGTTTTTTCAGGAAGCTGATCAGCCGCAGGCGATGAGAGGGGTAGATGTGGCTGGTTACTATGGGTTTACGGCCGGGGGGCAGCTCGTCGATCACGCTGTAATCCAGGTCGCCGTACTGGGTCAGGGCAAGGGTGCGCGGAATGGGTGTGGCGGTCATCACCAGCACGTGGGGTGGGTTTTGGTTTTTTTCGTATAACCTGGCACGCTGAACCACCCCGAAACGATGCTGCTCGTCAATGATTACCAGTCCCAGGCGGGAAAATTGAACCGTGTCTTCTATCAGGGCGTGGGTGCCAATGAGGATTTGCAGGCTGCCATCCTGAAGGGCCTTGTGGATCAGGTTGCGGTCCGATTTTTTGGTTGAGCCTGTGAGCAGGCTCACCTGCACAGGCAGGTCTTTAAGCAACTGCCGGATGGTTTGATAGTGTTGTTGGGCGAGGATTTCCGTGGGTGCCATCAGGGCCGACTGAAAACCGTTGTCGGCAGCCAGAAGCATAAGCATGAGCGCAACCACCGTTTTGCCGCTGCCCACGTCGCCTTGCAGCAGGCGGTTCATCTGCATGCCCGATCCCAGGTCGGCACGCATCTCGCGTATGACCCGTTTTTGTGCATCCGTCAGGCCAAATGGCAGATAGTCGCGGTAGAAGGTGTTGAATAGCTCGCCGACCCTCGAAAATACATGCCCTTTGTTTTGCTGTTCGCGCTGTTTTTTGCCGTGCTGCTTGTTCAGGATAAAGAAAAAGTATTCCTCAAACTTGAGCCGGTATTGCGCCTTGCGAATGTCGTCGGCGTTGGCTGGCAGGTGGATTCGGAGCATGGCGTCAGCTTTGGTCAGCAGGTGTTCGCGCTCAATGATGTGCGTTGGCAGGGTTTCGGGGATAGCGCCTTCAAGTTGCATGAGGGCGGTTTTGATGAGTTTAGCCACAACGCGTGTGCCCAGGCCAGCACTCTTCATGGCTTCTGTGGTGCTGTACACCCCTTGCAAACTCTCGCCCAGGGTGAAATCGTCCGGATTGTAGTCCTCTACCTCCGGATGTACGATGTTGTAGCGCCCGTTGAAAAGACTGGCCTTTCCAAAGATGACATATTTTCTGCCCGGAACAAATCGTGTTTTCACCCAGCTCAATCCTTTAAACCACACCAGCTCGATACGTCCTGTTTCGTCGTTTAGCCAGGCCGTGATGCGCGTTGTGCGCTGGCCGCCATGGGCCTGCATGCCATCGATGGTACCAACCAGCTGATAATAAACCGTTTCGTCGTTTATCTCGGCTACTTTGTGAATCTTGCTTTTGTCGATATACCTGAACGGAAAATGCTGCAATAGCTCGCCCAGGGTACTGATATTCAGTTCTTTGGCAAGCACAGCGGCTTTTTTCGGCCCGACGCCCTTCAAAAATTCGACCTTTTTATCCGGCAGGCTGACGTACATGGTGCTTTTACAAAGCCTCTAAATTACATCCAATTCCACTTATGTAGCTAGCCTTCTGCCTCGGCTTGTGGCACTTTTTTAATCCTTCCTGAGCAGTTTGGTTCTGGAATTTCTGCAGTCAAAAAAAGGCTGCCTCACCTTTGAGACAGCCTCTTATGCGTTTGGTTTGATGCGGTTAGTATTGCCAGAGATCGTGTTCAAAGTTGAAGATTTCCATTTTGATGCGCTCCGACTCAAGCAGGGCATCCAGGCCTGTGGCATACTGGCTGATGCGGCGGTCGAACACATTTTCCTCTTTGTAAATGTAGCTATCGAACATCCTTTTGATGAAGATTTCATCATAGGTTCGCTTTTCCGCCGAGTTGAACCTGTTGAATACGGGTGCCTGCGCAAACACCCTTCGTGCCTGGTCGTAGCTAACCCAGAACAATGGCTGCGAGAATTCTTTGCCGTCTTTTTCAACCATCATGACCGGGCATACGGCAATGATGCGCACCATGAGTTGCGAGCGCTGCTTGTCGAAGTACCAGTCTTCCTTGATGCGCAGACGCATCACACGGGTGGGATCGAACTGACGCACGATCATGGTATCGTACTCATCGTAGGGCGGATAAGGCCGCCGCTGACGCACATATGAAGTGTCGGTCTGTTTGGCCAGGATTTCGCGATGTGTGATGGGAACGAGCAGTTCGTCGGTATTGCTGACCTCGTAGGCCTTAAACTTGTTTTCTTTCAGGCCGTCCATCAGCACATTGATGAAGCTGCGCCAGTTGTTGTGCGACTCAATCGGGTAGTAGAACGGCTGGTTCATTTTCTGGCGGAAGTCAATTTCGCGCCACACCCTTTTCGACCACATCACATCTGCCTCGCGAATACTGGGAAGCGGTATGGGTTCTTTTTCGAGCGCAGAATTGGTGGCGAAGAGTCCGTCCACCGGACGTTCGTCCCTGATTTGTGCATCCGCCTGAGGAATCCATGTCAGGCAGGCGAATAAAACAGTCAGGCTCAGGATGATATTTTTCATGCCAAAAAAAAGTTGCTAAATGATTTCCAGGTTGATAGGATTCAATGTACGCATGGTTCCATCCGGACTTTTGGCCTGGATGCGTTCGAAGTAGAGCCGTTGGCCACGGGCTGCATTTCGGATGATGTTGAGCACAGGCTCAGTAAACACGTTGCCACGGATGGTGCCTGTGCGCTGCAGTTCGTTGCCCCTGTAGGTGGTGAGTTCGTATTGTACGATTTCGAAATGGTAGTCGCTGAAATCGAAGTCAACCATTTCGGGGATGATGGCGCGGGCGGCCAGCAGGCGGTTGCGGTCAATCTGGCCGTCGGTCATGTCGGCAATCTTGGCCACAGGGTTAGGTACTTGTTTAACGCGGAACTCGAAGCTGCCCAGTGGCAGGCTGCGTCCGTCCACATTGGCCACGGCGCTGATGGTGGCTGTGCGTGCACTCACCGGAACTTCGGCTTCAAAAGTGCCGTCGGGTTTTTTGGTGATTTTTCCCACTGAGATGGAGGGCACGATTTGTTCGGCGGGGATACCCGGCGATGAGAGTGATATGGGATTTTTAAGCCCTGCGTAAAGGATGTTCATCTTCAGCGGGGCAACGGTGAGCGAGGGCGGAGCCACAATGTAATCGGCCGAGAATGGATAGCGCACGATTTCCTGGCTCACGGGATCGCGCAACTCGATGATGCCTGCATAGCGCTGTGGACCAACGGTTTGTGCGGGAAAACTAAGTTTGACCACTCCATTCTGACTCTTTACTACCTGAGCGCTGCCAATGTTGGCGTCGGTAATGCGGTCTACACCACGCAGCACGCGTACATCAGCATTGGTTTTGGAGTCGTAGGCTGCCACAAGCACTTCAGCTTCGTAGTTCTGCCCGGCCAGAATGTAGGTTGAACGGGGAATGACCTTGGCCGAGATGTTGTCGAATTTGAAATCTTTCTCCGATATGTTGGCGTAGAGCCTGTTGATGGCGTCGAATTCCGCATTCTTTATTTCGGCCATGATTTTGTTGAGGATGGTGATGTTGGCCGCAAGAATGGTATGGTAAAAATTGTGGTATTGCCAGTCCTGAGGTGTTCCTGTGGCGTCGGTGTAACGCCCTTTTGTGTTGAGGCCGATTTTGTCGGCATAGGCTTCGCCAACAATGCTCAGAATAAATTCACGGTATTCATCGAGTTTTCTGGCCAGTTCGTATGCTTTTCCGTTTTTATTCTGACCGATCATGAAGTTGGTGGCTTCGTCGTATTTGTCGCGCGAAGGCACATCAGCCAGCCTGACCTGTGGCTTCCGGATAGTCTGGCCGGGGTTCATGCGGTCGGGCACCTCCCGCATTTCAAAAAAGCGTTCCAGGGCTTGTTCTTTGCTAATGCGTTCCGACCGTGCCACAACCTCCAGCTGTATGTCTTCAATGTAGTTGAGCAGTTCGACGGTGCGCCTGCGGACTTCCTGGGCTTTTTCCCAGAACTCACCCACCTTCGCGGGGTTCATGTTGTACTGGTTTTCGAAGCGTCCATACTCGCTGACAATCTTGCTGGTGAAGCTTTCGTTGGTACTTACCATACTTTCGTTGACCACCAGAAAGGCATCAAGTATGTCTTTCGAAACGTTGAGGGCCAGCAAGGCAGTCAAAACCAGGTACAACATCCCGATCATCTTCTGCCTTGGGGTTTCCTTATATCCTGCCATGGGCTGTAATCTCCGGTTTTGTTGCGATGGTTTTGTTTTATGCCTTGAAATTCATGGCCGACAGCATATTGCCATACACCTTGTTGAGTGCGCTGATACGTTGGTTCAGCTCCATCATCTGCTGGTTGAGCTGCTGGGTGTTGGCGGCAGTCTGGTTCATCTTTTCCAGGTAGAGGTTCATGGTTTTCTGCAGGCTATCGGCAGCTTCGGCGTTTTTGGCTGCGCCCTGCAGCTGCATCTCGTACACCTGATTCAGTGCAGCCATGTTTTTGGCTATCTGTTGGAGCTGGCGGTTGTAGGCTTCCCCGTCAAGCTTACCGAAATCGAGCGATTCCATTGACTTTTTGAGGGTAGAAGCCGAAATGGCATAAGATTCAGCCAGCATTTTGGCTGATTGGGCTGCCGTTCTGACGGTGTTCGAGAGTTCTTCGGTTGTGCTTACCTCTTTGCGGATGGCTTCGGCTGCCTGGCCATAAGCGCTGCTGAGCCTGGAAGCATTTTCGGCTGCCCCTTTCATGTTGTCCACAAATTCTACTGTGGCCATCGCGTCTTTGCTAAGCACTTCAGAAGCCTTTTTATAGGAGCCGGCAAGCTCGTTCACATTTTTGGAGGCATTTTTGAGGCTGTCCGAAAATTCAGCGGTGACTACTACGGCATTGCCAACCTGGCTGAGCTGATTGGCCTGCTCGCTGATTTTGCGAAGTCCCTGACCGAATTTTTCAATGGTTTCCTTGTCGATATTGGCTTCCTGAAACAACTTGTCGAGCTGCTGCGACGAGCTGCTGGTTTTCTGCAATTCCTGCTGAACGGGGGTATCGTGATACATGCCGGCGAGCTGAGGATAAACCAGGCTCCAGTCGGGTTCGATGTGCGGAGGTTCGAAAGCAGAAAAGAAGAAAATGATGGCTTCTGTAATCAGACCAATGGCAAGCAGCTCATTGGCCCCCTGGTAGTGGTTGATCTTGAAAAGTGCACCGATGATTACGATGGAGGCACCAATGCCATAAATCATCGACATTACTTTTTTATACTTTTTGCTTCTCAGAAACTTGCTGAAACTCATGGTGGAATGATTGATGATTGATTCGACAAATCTTATATTATCTGTAAACTCTTGAGGATCTCAAAGGGTTATCGCCCTGGTTTCGGCCAAGGAATGGCTGAATGGTGCGGAAACCGATATAGCTTTTGGCTGTGTCCTGATACTCATAGGCACGGGTTGTCACCTGCAGGTAGTATTCGATGTCTTTCCACGAACCACCCCTGATGACTTTGCGCTTCATTACCGGAGGGTCGTTTTCTTTGGCGTTGTAGGTATAGTTGGGGTTCATGTCCCAGGTGAGGTTGTACGATGCGGGGTCGAATGCGCTGTTGGTCCATTCGGCCACGTTTCCGGCCATATCGTACAGGCCAAAGTCGTTGGGCGGATAATGACCGACAATCACCGTACGCAGGCCACCGTCGGCAATGTAATCGCCGCGCAATGGTTTAAAATTGGCCAGAAAACATCCCTGATCGTTGCGTGTGTAAGGCCCGCCCCATGGGTAGGGGTTAAGGTTGTTTCCACCGCGGGCAGCCCATTCCCACTCGGCTTCGGTGGGCAGGCGGAATTCGGCCAGTGCCACTTCGCCTTTTTTCGACAACAGGTAATTGTTCAGTTTTTCGGTACGCCACACGCAAAATGCCCTGGCTTGCAGCCAGTTGACGCCAACAACGGGATAATGGTCATACGCCGGATGCCAGAAATATTTCTCAGTCATCGGGTCGTTGAACGAATAAGCGTAGTCGTGAATCCAGGCCAAGGTGTCGGGATACACGTTGATCATTTCCTTGCGCACGTAAACCGAACGGTTGGTCAGGCCTTGCGGACGGTTGGCCAGACCGGCATTGCGGTAATCGTATTTGCCGTTTTCGTCAAATTCTTTCTTGGCAGCTGCATGCAGGTCAACCCAGTAATACACATAGTTGAGCTTGCGTGTGTCAATTTCTTTCCGGCGGAAATAACGTTCGAGGTCGGGTAGATACATTTGCTCCAGGGCCTGGCGTATTTCCTGGTCTTTGCTGTTCCAATCAATAGGTGTTTTCCAGTTGAGGTGCGGGGGGTCGAACTGTTCGCCGGTTTTTGGGTCTTCAGTGATCAGGTATTTGTCGGGCTGAATCTCACCCAGCAGGGTGCGCGCAATCGAGTCGCGCACGTACCAGACAAATTCCCTGTATTCATTGTTGGTAATTTCGGTTTCATCCATGAAAAATGCTGAAACAGAGATGGTTTTTGGCTGATTCAGTGAGCCTTTTACAATATCCTCACCTCCTGCACCCATGGTGAAACTTCCTTGCGGAATGAACACCATGCCGTAAGGGTCGGGCTGGTAGAAAGGTTTAGATTTCTTACGCGCACCTACAAGTTCGCCCTGGTTCGAGCTGCCACAGGAGGCGAGCACGAGCGCAGCACCGGCAATCATCAGAATTTTCTTCATCTTAGGTTCAAGTATCTGGTAATCAGCAAATTATAATTCATTACAGGTATCGGGTGTTGCGATAGGTTCGGGTGTATTTTTCGGTGCGCACTTTGAAACAGTAGCCGAGGCTCACCTCGTGCGAACCGGGTACTCCCAGCCCCATGATATTGATGTCGTAGCTGTAACTGACTTTCAGGTCGAGTATTTTCATTCCAACAAGCAGGCCTACTGATTCTTCGGGCCGATAATTAACGCCTCCCCAAAACTGATTATTGTACAGCAATGTTCCGGAAAGGTTCATCTGCCATGCAGAAAAATTACTCATCAAACTCACGGATGGCTGTACAGTAAATTCCGGATTATTGGGCAAAGTAAACTGATAACCACCCACCAGATAGAGGGTGCGGTCGGTCACAAAACTGGCTTCCGAATTGGAAGTGAGGGCCTTACCCCGGCTTTCGAGCAGATTGGTTACCGAAATCCCTGCATAATACTTTTCAAGCACTTCATAAAAGATGCCGAAGTTGAAGTCGAAGAGCATGTCGCTCAATTCGCCTTGTGCCAAAATCGGGTCGCCGCTCGAGTGCGGTTTGAACTTGGAAAAATCTACTGTACGGTTCAGGAAATTGAGCGCTGTTCCCAAACCCAGGGTTCCGCCAGCAAATCCTGCATGATAGGCATAGCCCAGCTGCACCCCCACATTGCGCTCAAAACCAATCTTGTCCTGTAAAATAGCCAACGATGCCCCGCCCCTGAGGAGGTTAACGGGCATGTCGCCTGTGATCAGAAAAGTCTCAGGCGCCACTTTGTTGCCCTCCATGTCTTTGAAACCGGCCCATTGCTGGCGGACAATACCATTCACGCATATGCCCTCCCCAAGTCCGGCAAAGCCGGGATTGGTGAATGCATGCGTGCTTCCATGATGCGTAAATATGGGAGCTTGTTGCGCAAACATGCGCCACTGTGCCCCTAATAGCAACAAGATGATGATTAAAGTCCTGATAACCAATGTCATTATCTAACCTAAGCACTTCTTAGGAAGCCGCTAAATTAATACTTTTCATCCAACCTGACCCTGCGTGCCTTAATAATGCATACACATTGCTATTTAGCACATCCGGCAGGTTTACGGATATTAACCTTCAAACGGTCTGTTTATTGCACATTATGCCACTAAACTGACAGCCGCGGCAAAATCCTAACTTTGCCCCAAAATCATCGTATGCCTTTTCTTCAGAAAGACAAAGTGTTCTCCAAAAAATGGCTGATCAACTACAGCCTCATTGTGGTTGGCAGCTTTATTCTGGCTGCAGGTTTCGTGCTTTTTATCACCCCTTACAGAATTGTTCCCGGTGGGGTGTATGGTATCGCTATCGTGCTGCATTACATTTTTGGTTTTCCTGTGGGGATGACTGCCCTCAGCATGGACATCCCGCTTACCCTGCTGGGTATCCGGATCCTGGGGCCGAGGTTTGGCGCCAAAACCATAGTGGGATTTCTGCTCACGGCCATGTTTGTGGATGGCATAACTTACTTTTACGGTGCCGACCCGCTTGTTCCGGACGAACCTTTGCTGTCGTCCATTTTTGGCGGAGTTTTTCTAGGCCTTGGCCTGGGGCTGATTTTCAAATCGAAAGCCACCTCGGGAGGCACCGATATCGTGGCCATGATCATTAGTAAATACACTAAACTCCCTGTGGGACAGTTGCTTATTTATGTAGATTCTGCCATTGTGCTGTTGGGGCTGGCCGTTTTTAAGGATTGGAAAATACCGTTGTACTCCCTTATCGTGATCTTTATCACCGGCCGCGTGATCGATACCATCCTGCAGGGGATCAATTACGACAAAACCCTGTTCATCATTTCGGACAAGTACGAGGAAATCAGGCACAAAATTATTCACGACCTGAACCGTGGGGGCACTTTTATCAAGGGACAGGGTATGTACAACGGAGCTGAGCGCACCATCATTTTCACTGTGGTCAACCGGCGCGAGATGGCCATGCTTCAGGAGTATATCCATGCGATCGATCCCCGGGCCTTTGTTACGGTCATCAACGCCAACGAGATTTTAGGCGAGGGATTCAAGTCGCTCAAAGACAAAGTAAGCGACTGATGGGCTACATTGTCCGGTACAAACCTTTCAGCCGCAGCTGGTTCAAGGCTTATGCCATGATTCTGGCCGGGGCATTCATCATTGCTGCCGGGTATGTGCTGTTCATTACCCCGCACCGCATTGTTCCGGGTGGCATTTATGGCATTTCCATCATATTGCACCACACCCTGGGGACTCCGGTCGGGCTGACAGCCATTTTTTTCAACATACCACTCACCTTACTGGGTATCAGGGTGATCGGACCGAGATTCGGGGCCAAAACCTTCACAGGTTTCATCTTTACCTCGGCTTTTATGGATAGCCTCAGCTGGCTTACCAAGGGGCAGCCGGTGGTGGAAGACGATGTGCTGCTGTCGTCGCTCTACGGCGGCGCCATCATCGGGATTGGGGTTGGCTTGTTGTTCAAGGCAAAAGCGACCTGTGGCGGCACCGATGTGCTGGCCATGATGTTGGGAAAATGGACGGGCAATCCGTTGGGGAAACTGATGATGATGGTTGACGGACTGATCGTGGCTCTGGGGGCCTTTGTTTTTGGCGATTGGGCCATCCCGCTCTATTCGTTGCTGGCCATTTTTGTGATGGGACAGCTGATCGACCTGGTGATGCAAGGCCTCAAGTACGACAAAGTAGTTCTGCTCATCAGCGAAAAGCAGGACGAAGTGACCGACTTTATCATCCACAGGCTGCAACGTGGAGGCACCATGCTAAAGGTGCAGGGGATGTATTCACTGGCCGAGCGTCCGATGGTTTATGTAGTGCTCAACCGTCGTGAAGTAGCCTTGCTGCAGGAATTTGTTGCACGCACCGATCAGAAAGCATTTCTTACCGTGCTCGATGCCGATGAAATACTGGGCGAAGGTTTTCGTCCGCTGCGTGAAAAGTTCTCGGCATAGCTCCTGCTACCGGAACAGTTTGACGATGTCGTTGCCATTGGCAAATATCATCAGTGCGAGCAGAATGGCCATTCCGATGATTTGTGCAACCTCCATGAATTTGTCGCTTGGCTTGCGGCGGGCTACAATTTCATAGAGCAGGAAGGTTACATGACCGCCATCGAGTGCCGGAATAGGGAGCAGATTAAGCACTGCCAGCATGATGGAGAGGAATGCAGTGAGGCGCCAGAAGCTTTCCCAGTGAAACTCGGCCGGGAAAATATTCCCGATGGCGATGAATCCGCCCACATTTTCGTAGGCTTTTACCTCGGGCGAGAAAATGAGTTTCAGCTGCTTCAGATAGCCGCTGATGCCGTCCACAGTTTTCGACATGCCAGCGGGAATGGCGGTGAGCAACGAATAGTCTTTTTTGGCCAGATTGAAAAAGGCGTCGAGTTGCTGAACAGGAAAAACGCCGATCAGTCCGGCCTCAGGTACATTGACCCTCAGATATAAGGTGTCATCACCGCGTTTCAGGCCAAGCATGATCTGCTGGCTGCGGTATTGCTGGATCTTTTCCCGGAAGTCCTGAAAATAACTGGCTTCCTCACCATTGATGGATAGCAGGGTGTCGCCAGGCAAAACGCCGGCATCGCGGGCAGCCGAGGTTTCGGGAAATCCCTGAACTACAAAAGGGATGCGCGCAGAGAGGAACAAAGGCGACTGATGTTTGACCAACTGTCCGATGGCGCCTTCCGGCAATTCGATCACCTGCACCTGCCCATTGCGCTCCACGGTGATGGTGCGGGCTTTTTCGAGGATGATGGTCAGCGGGATTTTATTAAAATCGGCTACTTCGTGTCCGTCAACTGCCAGGATGCGGTCGCCATTGGCCAAACCAAAAGCCCTGCCGAGCGAATCGGTGGCTATGCCGTAGCGGTTGGCTTCGGAAGTGGGCAGGTATTGTTCACCATAAGCGGTGAGCATCACGATGTAGATGACAAAAGCAAGGACCACGTTCATAATCACCCCGCCCAACATGATGATCAGCCGCTGCCAGGCCGGTTTCGACCTGAATTCCCAGGGCTGGGGTGCTTGTTTGAGGGCTTCTTTGTCCATTGATTCGTCGATCATGCCGGCAATCTTGACATATCCCCCCAGTGGAAGCCATCCGATGCCATATTCCGTGCCTTTGTAGTTGAATTTGAACAAAGAAAACCAGGGATTGAAAAACAGATAGAATTTTTCGACCCTGGTGTTGAATAGCCTTGCAGCTGCAAAATGACCAAACTCGTGCACAATGACAAGAATGGACAGGCTCAGAAGCAACTGAAGAATTTTTATAAGAATTTCCATGTCGGGGAATAAATTGCTTGTTCGAAAAAACCTTGTTAAATCAACTCTTTAAAATGGCTTGCAAGATTAACCAAAATTTAGTTGTGTGGTTTTCAGGGATTTCTCAAAAATACTTAAACAACAGAAAAACAGAGTGTTAGAATGAGATATAATCTTCCGGATTGATGGGACTTGCATTGTACCACAACTCGAAATGCAGATGGGGGCCGGTGCTGAGTTCCCCGCCCTGACCGATGATGGCAATAGGTTCGCCTGCCCTCACAAAATCGCCTTCGCGCCTGAGCAGCACCGAATTGTGTTTGTAAACCGAGAAAAAGTTTCCGGCATGTTGAATGCCAATCACATAGCCTTTTTCCGGAGTCCAGTCGGCAAACACCACCACCCCTTCGAGGGTTGCTTTGATGGCTTCGTTGGGCCGGCTGACGATGTCCACCCCAAAGTGCCGCTGCGAAGGATTGAATTTGTTGGTAATGGTGCCCCGCAGCGGAACAAAAAAGTTAGCAATACCCATGGCCCTTCGTCTGGATTCCGGAATGATGCTGCCCTCGGCCAGAAGGTTGAATCGTTCAATGCTTTCGAATTCGAGGCGGAGCAGGCTGTCCTCGCGCGAGCGTGTGAAACGTATGGTGTCGCTTTTCACAGCTGGCTTGTTGCGAAAGCTCTGCTGCACTGCCATCAGGCTGTCAGCGGATTCGTCGTAGCCCATGATCACCCGGCGGATGTTGTCGAAAAACAGCTGTTTCTGCTCAAAAACCCGTTCGAGCGAGTCGGCACGTCGTTGCAGATTGTACACCGAGCGTTTGGTTTCCAGGTCGGTGTATCCGGGAATATATTCGCGAAGCGGCGTAAAAGCAATGATGTAGGTGGTGATAAAAACCAGAAAAAAACTAAGGCTGACAACCACCACAAACACATTCATACGGCTGAGCCGGAAGCTGATTTTTTCTTCGAACGACTCATCGTCGAACATTACCAGCCTGTACTTATTATGCAGTTTCTGGTACCACTTTCTTTTGTCGCGCGCCATATGAGGGTTTGCTGCCTGAGCGGTGCAAAGTTACGATTAATCCGCTTGCAGTGAATCACAAGCCAGGTTTGGGGCAGGGCAACATCTCAGGAAGGAATTTGCATACCTTTGCTGCGAAGCGCTTTTATGTCGTGCTTACAGACTAAGTTGCGCTGACGGACGTTAGAACAGGTTGCAATACATCCGGATGAAAGCTTTTTTTAGAAACAAATCTTACCTTTTGCTTCTGCCTGCTCTGCTGTTGTTGGCGCAGGCGTGTTCCACCAAAAAGAATACCTGGACAAGGCGGGCTTATCATAACCTGACAAGTCGTTACAATGTTTACTGGAACGGAAACGAAAGTCTCAAGGCTGGCGTGGCCGAGCTGCGCAAATCGGCCGAAGATGACTATTCGAAGGTGCTGAGGGTTTTCAACTATGGCTCAAAATCTGAAGCGGCCAGAATCAATGCGCAGATGGAGCGTGCGATCGAAAAAGGTGCCATAGGAGTGCAAAAACACTCTATGGTATTCGGGGGCAGGGAGCAGGTGCGCTGGATTGACGACAGCTACCTGATGATGGGCAAGGCGCATTTTTACAAGCAGGATTATATCAGCGCACGCCGTACATTCGAGTTTGTGGCCAGCCAATACAACTACAACGACATTACCCACACGGCCGACCTTTGGCTGGTGCGAACCTATACCCAGCTCGGTCAGTTCGAACGGGCCGAAGCCATGATTGAGTCGCTGCGCAGCAGGAGCCGCACTGCCATTATGCCCCGCGAAGTGCGCGAAAACCTCAGTCTGGTGGCAGCTGATTTTCTGATTGCCGCCGGTCGCTACAACCAGGCCCTGGATGTTTTGAATCAGTCGCTCAGCGAAACACGGAGCAAGTATTACCGCACCCGGGTGCTCTTTATCGTTGGACAGATTCACCAGCTGTACGGGGATAAACAAAAAGCCAACGAATATTTTGCCCGGGTGCTCAAAGGCCAACCCAAGTTATGCCATGGCGTTCGAGGCCCGCATCAATATGGCCCGCAATTTCGAAAGCACCAGCGGCAGCAGCCGCGACCTGGTCAGGAGCCTGCAGCGCATGTTACGCGACCCAAAGAACGACGACTACCACGACAAGATTTATGCAGCACTGGCCGATATTGCCCTGGGCGAAGGCGATACCGAAAAAGCCATGGAATACCTCCGCCTTTCGGTAGCCCGCAGCACGCGCAACAAACAACAGCAGGCTTCGTCGAGCCTGAGGCTGGCTTCCATGTATTTCGACCTCAACGACTACATCAATGCCCAGGCTTATTACGATACCGCCGTGAGCGCCCTCAACCGCGATTTCCCGGGCTACGACAGCATCCGCAACAAGGCTACCGTGCTCAGCGAACTGGTTGACAACCTGAACACAATCCGGTTGCAGGACAGCCTGCTCAGGGTGGCAAGCATGGACTCGGTGAGCCGCATGGGGCTCATCGATGGCATCATCAGGGCCATCAAAGATGAGAGAGCCAGAAAAGAACAGGAAGAGCGCGAAATGGAGCGAAACGTGCTCATGAACCGCGAAATGGGCATGAGGGGCGGAGGTTCGCCTGTTGACCAGTCGCGGGAATGGTATTTCTACAATCCCAATACCCTGAGCTTCGGATATACCGAATTCCTTCGAAAGTGGGGCCGGCGCAAGCTCGAAGACAACTGGCGCATCAGCGACAAGTCGAGTCTGGGGTCGGTAGGAAGCGAAAACATTGCCCTCGGAGGAGTTGCCGGAGGAAATAACCCTGCCGACTCGGCGGCAAAAACCTACACCGAAACTGACCGCGAATATTACCTTCGCGACCTCCCGCTCACACCCGAAGCCAGGGAAGCTTCGCTCTATATGATCGAAGAAGCCCTGAATAATTTAGGCTATATTTATAAGGAGAAGCTCAACGACTATCCGCGCTCGATTGAGGCTTACAACATGTTGTTAAACAGGTTTTCAGAGACTGAATTCAGGCTTCAGGCCTGGTACTCGCTCTACCGTATGCACCTTGCAAGAGGTGAAACATCCGATGCCGAACGATACGCCTCACTCATCACCCAGCTCTATCCGAACACCGATTACGCGCGTGTGATCGAAGATCCGGAGTATTTTGTCAAAAAGGCAGCCATGGGGGATGAATCCCTGAGTTTTTATGAGCAGACTTTGCAGGCCTATCAAAATGAGGAGTATTTCAGGGTGCTGCTTAATACCACAAGAGCAAGAAACTTGTACAGCAACGATGTTGACCTCTTTCCGCGATTCGAGTTTCTGAGGGCAGTAGCTATGGGTCGTGTGTATGTGGTTGATTCTATGGCGGTTGTGCTCGAAAACATTGTGCGTTCCTACCAGACCAGCCCCGTAGCCCCGCTTGCTGCTTCCATCCTTCGCGGGCTGAACCAAACCTACAAACTCAATGTGGAAGTGCCTGATCTGCCCGGTGATCAGCCCGCAGAAGGCCAGGCCGAAGAAACTTTCCCCTATACCTTTGAACCTGAATCAGGTCATCTTGTGATGGTGGTAGCCAACACCGCCAGGGTGCGCATCGATCCTCTTAGGGTGAGGTTGTCCGATTTCAATTCACGCAATTTTGCGACATCCAACCTTAACCTGCGTAGCCTGGTGCTCAACGACGAATACACCCTGATTACTGTGGGCAACTTTGCGGGAAGCAACGAGGCTGAATCGTACAGGGTGGCCCTTGCGCAGTCCGATTACGTTTTCGGGGGCGTCAACCCCGGCGATTATTTCGTAATGCCGGTTTCGCTGTCGAACTATCCAGTCTTCTACCGACAGAAAGACATACAGGAATACAGCAGGTTCCTGAAGAAATATTATCCGTAATTGTTAACCAAATACTGAAAAAATTGAGAAAGCTTACATCTGTTGTGCACGATTCTGCGGTGAGGAACATCCTGGGCCAGGGCACAATCATCAAAGGCGATATCGAGCTTCAGGGTGATTTTCGGATTGATGGAAACCTTCAGGGTAATATCAAGAGTCAGGGCCGCATTGTCATCGGATCTACCGGCGTGGTCGAGGGTAACATTAACTGTGCCAATGCCGACATTTCTGGCAAGGTTAATGGCAACATCAACACGGCCGAACTCACCACGCTCAAGGCCTCAGCTGAGGTACAGGGCGATTTGGTTACGGCCAGGCTGGCCATCGAGGTTGGAGCGGTTTTCAATGGCAGATGCGTCATGGTTGCCGGGAACAAATCCACCAATGACTGATTCAAAAGAAGAAAGAAAAGGTAAGTTGCCCGATCAGCTTAAAACTTACGCCCGCTATTCTGCCATGGCCTTCCAGATGCTGTTTATCATTCTCGCCGGCGTGGCAGGTGGCTGGTGGGCCGACAGCGCCACCGGCTGGCAGTTTCCGCTGTTTACGGTTGTGCTGAGCGGTTTATCGGTTGCTTTGGCAATTTATTACGCCACCAAAGACTTGCTCAACAAAAAGAATAAATCATGACCCTGCGTCAATACCTGCTCAAGCAGCTGTGGATCACCCTGGGCCTTGCAGCAATCACATGGATAGCCCTGTCGTTTTTGCCCGATAACTGGCAAACCAATGGATGGATCTGGTCGCTCTTGCTTTTCTATGTTTCCGGAGGCCTGTTCTTTGGCTATTTTCTGAAGGTGATGCACAAGAAACAGCATGCGTTTGCCAATTTTTTTCTGATCAGCACAGGACTGAAACTGCTGTTATACCTCACTTTCATTGTTGTTTACCTGTTGTTCAACAAAGGTGAGGCGCGTATCTTTCTGTTGCTTTTTCTTGTTTACTATGCTGTTTATGCGGTATTCGAATCACGGCTGGCCGTCAGGATGCAAAAGCCGCGCGGTAATTTCAAACCTGCCGGCAAACAATCCTAACTTTGCAGCTCGAAATACCTGAAGAATGACCAGTAAGCACCAGCCTAAACCACTGCTTGGCTACGAAAAGATAGAAAAATATGCGCCCGAAAAGCTCGCTGAGCTTCAGGCGCACTACGAAGCCATTCTGCGCCTCATTGGCGAAGACCCCACCCGGGAGGGCCTGCTGGATACCCCAAAGCGTGTTGCCAAAGCAATCCAGTTTTTAACCCAGGGCTACGACCACGATCCGGTGCAGATCCTGCTTTCAGCCAAATTCAAAGAGGACTACCGGGAGATGGTCATCGTGAAAGACATCGAGGTTTTTTCGCTTTGCGAACACCATATGATTCCTTTCATCGGCAAGGCGCACGTGGGCTACATCCCTAACGGATACATCACCGGACTAAGTAAAATAGCCAGGGTGGTGGAAGCTTATGCAAGGCGCCTGCAGGTACAGGAAAGGCTGACCACCCAAATCAAAGAAGCCATCCAGACTGCCCTCAATCCGCTCGGTGTGGCTGTGGTCATTGAGGCCCGCCATCTATGCATGTCGATGCGTGGGGTGCAAAAGCAAAGTTCGGTAACAACCACCAGCGATTTTACAGGAGCCTTTCAAAGGATGGAAACCAGGGCAGAATTTATCAGCCTGATCCAGAACAGGATGCATATCTGAGACAGGCTATTGAAAACCATTTTACCTTTCCTGAGCTGCAATGTGTGCATAAAAGGGGGCGTGTTGTTGAAATATTGCGGAAACAGCCAAACGGAAGGGCGCAACGAAATTGTTATTTTTGCCGCTGCCCCGTGAAACATTTCTCCGGAAACTGATGCGCGAGCGGCCTCCTTTGGTTCAACTAAACCAGACACTATGAAAGCTTATGTTTTTCCCGGTCAGGGAGCACAGTACCCGGGTATGGGTAAAGACCTTTACGAGAAATCGGCCAAAGCAAAAGAGTTGTTTCAGAAGGCCAATACCATCCTCAAATTCAAGATCACCGAACTGATGTTCGATGGTACGGAAGAAGACTTGCGTCAAACCAAGGTCACCCAGCCGGCAATTTTTCTTCATTCTGTGATCCTGGCCACAGTGCTGGGCGATGAATTTAAGCCCGACATGGTTGCCGGTCACTCGCTGGGCGAGTTTTCGGCGCTTGTGGCCAACCGTACGCTGAGCTTTGAAGATGGGCTCAGGCTGGTCTACAAACGTGCCATGGCCATGCAGGCCGCCTGCGAGCTCAAGCCCAGCACCATGGCAGCCATCCTGGGTATGGACGATGCCGAAGTGGAGCGCATTTGCGCCAGTGTAAAAGACGAGGTAGTGGTTCCGGCCAACTACAACAGCCCCGGCCAGCTGGTCATCTCCGGAACCGAGGCCGGCGTGGCCAAAGCCTGCGAACTGCTGCTGGCAGCCGGCGCAAAACGCGCACTGCCCCTCAAGGTTGGAGGCGCTTTCCACTCGCCCCTCATGGAGCCTGCCCGCCTCGAGCTTGCCGAAGCCATCAACGCCACCAAATTTGCCAAAGGAATCTGCCCGATTTATCAAAATGTTACCGGACAGTCGGTCAACGATCCGGAAATCATTAAAACTAACCTGATTGCCCAGCTCACTTCGCCTGTCCGCTGGACGCAAATCATGCAAAACATGATTGCCAGTGGCGTGCGTACTGTTGTCGAAGTTGGCCCGGGTACGGTGTTGCAGGGCTTATTCAAGAAGGTGGACAGAAACATCGTGACGATGAGTGCCGTCCTGCCGGAATAATCGTTATTGAAAAAACAATTTACTTCAGAAGCGCCTTGCGCAGCATATCAAGGGCTGCCAGGGCGCTTCGGCGTATGTTGCGCTCGCGTTTGTCGCCAAACCTGAAATGCTTTGCATAGGTGTGCGCTGGTCCGGCAAGTGCAATCCAGACTGTGCCCACAGGTTTTTCGGGCGTGCCGCCATCAGGTCCGGCTATTCCGGTAATGCCCAGCGCATAATCGGTTTGTAGCCTTTGTCTGGCTCCCTGCGCCATAGCTAAGGCAACTTCCTGACTGACAGCTCCAAAGGCAGAGATGAGCGATTCGTCAACACCAAGCAGAGCTGTTTTCGCCTCATTGGCATATGCTACGATGCTTCCTTTGAAAATGGCAGAGCTGCCGGGAAGGCTGGTGATCAGGTGCGCCAGGTAACCTCCGGTGCAGCTCTCGGCCAGCCCCAGGGTGAGGTTGCCCTCCCGCAGCATACGCGAAACAGTTTCCTCGGGCATTTCGTTGTCAAATCCATAAACCAGATCCGGAAGGAGGGAAACCAGTTCTGAGACCTTGCTGTTGAGCATCTGAAGTATCTGCTGGCCGTCGCTTCCTGTTGCCCCCAGGCGCAGGCGCACAATGCCGGGCTGTGGCAGGTAGGCCAGTTTGAAGCCCTCGGGCAGCCCGGCTTCAAAATCCCGCAAACGTTCGGCTATGGCCGACTCGCCGGCGCCGGTGGTCATCACCGTTCGGAAAAAATAGTTTGTCTCGCCAAACCTTGTCCTGAGCCTGGGCAGAACTTCGTCAGTAAACATGGGTTTCATCTCGAAAGGCACGCCGGGCATAGCAACGATGACCGAACTCCGGTGCTCGAACCACATTCCCGGTGCTGTTCCGTTGGGGTTGGGTATGGGCAAGCAGTTGGACGGAAGCATGGCCTGCTGGCGGTTGCGCTCCGTTACGCCCATGCCCCGCCGGGCAAAGAGGGCTTCGACCTGCGCGTAAGCTTCCTGATTCCAAACCAGCGAAACCCCGAAATAATTGCACAATGCAGGCTTGGTGATGTCGTCGGAAGTCGGCCCCAGCCCCCCGGTCAGAAAAACAAACTGTGCCCTGTTCAGGGCGGAATCCAGTGCCTCGTGCAAGTCGGCTTCGTTGTCGCCTATGGTAGTAACGCGCACAAGTGCTATTCCTGCAGAGAATAATTGTTCTCCCATCCACGAAGCATTGCTGTTGATAACCTGACCGATCATCAGCTCATCGCCTATGGAAATGATTTCTGCCTTGCCTTTTTTTTGTTGCATATCTTATGAAGTTGAGGCCTTAGAACAGCCTTGCTGCGCTTAAGTTCACCTTTGAAGCCAATCTGCGGTTGTTCATCCAAACCAATTACCTTTGCAAATTTAGAAAGCAAATGCCATGACCCATAAGCCAATTCCCGACTCGCAACTGCCGCTCAATGCCGATGGTTCGGTCTATCACCTCAGGTTGATGCCCGAGCAGGTGGCCACCGATATCATTCTTGTAGGCGATCCGAAACGGGTGTCAAAGGTGTCTGCCTTTTTCGACGAAGTGGAATTCGAAGTATCGAACCGCGAAATCATCACCCATACCGGCTATTATCGCGGAAAACGTATCACAGTGCTCTCCACCGGTATGGGTACCGACAATATTGACATTGTAGTCAATGAACTGGATGCCCTATTTAATATTGACCTTAAGACCCGCATTCCAAAAGCCGAACATACCAGGCTTCGCCTGATCAGGCTGGGAACCTCGGGGGCATTGCAGCCCGATGTGCCGGTGGGCGACAGTGTGGTTGCTTCAGAGTATGCCCTTGGCCTCGATGGGCTGCTTTACTTTTACGAAGGAGCCAAAGAGGTAATGGATCAGGGTATGAAAGATGCCTTTCTGGCTCACACCGAATGGAATAAGCTGCTGCCCCATCCTTACGTGGTCAGGGCTTCCGACGAGCTGCTGCAAACAATCGGCCAGGGCTATCTCAGGGGTGTAACCGCCACTGCACCAGGTTTTTACGGGCCACAGGGAAGAAGCCTCAGGCTGCGTTTGCCCGATAAGCTGATGAATTCGAAGATGGAATCGTTTGCTTACAGCGGTCACCGCATCACCAATTTCGAAATGGAAAGCTCCGCATTGTACGGCCTGAGTAAGCTGCTCGGACACGACGCCCTAACCTTGTGCGTGATCATTGCCAACAGGGTGACCGAGAAGTTCGCGCCCAACTATCAGCCATATATGGAAAAGCTTATCCGCACCACGCTCGACAGGCTGGCTTCTACCTGATTGAACAACAGTAGGGTTTGAATCGTTACTTTGGCAAAAAACCACGCTGACCACATGAAACATTTCCTGCCCCTGCTCTTTGTCCTTATTTCTACGGGTTTGTATGCAGGTTCGCCCGAGCTGGACTTCTTCGAAAAAAGCCGGCGTACCAATCAAACCGGGATGGTTGTGCTTGGCAGCTGGGCTGTGGCCAACATGACTGTCGGAGCCATCGGGATGAGGCGGAGCGAGGGTGCCACACGTTATTTTCATCAGATGAACCTGGCCTGGAACGTGGTCAACCTGGGGATTGCTGGCTATGCCATGTGGAACTTTTCGCAGCAGGACCTGGCGTCGGTGCCTTTCCAGGAGCTTGCAGATGAGCATCTCAGGATCAAGAAGTTATATCTGGTCAATGCGGGGCTTGATGTCCTCTACATGGCGGCAGGCACTTACATGTGGCACCGATCGTCAAAAGCAGAAAAGCGTGCCGATATGCTGAAGGGTTTTGGCAGGGCAATTGTGCTTCAGGGCGGTTTTTTACTGGTTTTCGACGGAGCCATGTACCTCCTGCAACAACACAACGAGCACATGTTCCCGGGCGTCATACGGGCTGTCATCTCACTCTAGTTCCAATCAAGGCTCAGCCCGGCACATCCGGGCTACTGTACCGCAATTGCCTTACATTTTTTTGCGTGTGCAATGGGCGCAAAACCATAATTTTGCCCGTTCACATCTTAATGCGGCACACATGGTATTCAGCAGCAGCCTGTTTATTCTTTATTTTCTCCCTGCCTTTTTGTTGCTTTACTATCTTTCGCCGCACCGTTTTCGAAATTATGTGGCCCTCACTGCCAGCCTGTTTTTCTATGCCTGGGGTGCGCCCGATTTTATCTTCATTGTCATCCTGAGCATCATCGCCGATTTTTATCTGGTCAAAGCAATGCATGCTTCCGACACAAGGCGGCGCAAAAGGATGTTTGCAGCAGTCAGCATTGTGATGAATGTTGGTTTGCTGGCCTACTTCAAGTATGCCAACTTCTTCATCGAGAATGTGGATGCCCTGTTGTCGGCTTTTGGCAGTGGTCCGGTGCAATGGACGAAAGTGGCGTTGCCCATTGGCATCTCTTTTTTCACTTTCCAGAAGATGACCTACACCATTGATGTGTACAGGGGCATGCATCCGCCACTCAAAAGCGTTGCCGACCTGGCATTGTACATCCTGATGTTTCCGCAACTTATTGCCGGACCAATTGTGCGGTTTAACGAAGTGGCCGACCAGCTTCGCGACCGGCGGTGGAACGAAACGGCCGACAATCGCATCACTGGTTTTTTCCGTTTTACCATTGGTCTGGCCCGTAAGGTGCTCATTGCCAATCCTCTTGGAGCCTATGCCGACAGTGTTTTCGGAGCTGAGGTAGCCCAGCTCGACACCCTCACGCTCTGGGCCGGTATCCTGGCCTATGCATTCCAGATTTATTACGACTTTGCCGGTTACTCGGATATGGCCATCGGGCTGGGACGCATGATCGGTTTCGATTTTCCGGAAAACTTCAACAACCCCTACATCTCGCGCAGCATTTCGGAATTCTGGAGGCGCTGGCACATAACGCTCGGCCGGTGGATGCGCGACTACCTCTATATCCCGCTGGGAGGCAACAAGGTTAGCCCGCGGCGCATGTATTTCAACCTGTGGCTGGTGTTCCTCATCTCCGGTCTGTGGCACGGAGCCGCCTGGAATTTTGTGTTGTGGGGCGCTTTTCATGGATTTTTCCTCATTCTCGACCGCCTTTTCCTGCTTAGGTTCTATGAGCGACTGGGCCAGCTCCCAAGCCTCGTCATCACCTTTTTTATCACACTGATCGGCTGGGTGCTTTTCAGGGCCGAGAGCATGGCGCAAATATCGGCCTACCTCCACGGCATGTTTGGCTTCGGCGGGAGCAACCACCTTCCGGTGAGCCGCGAGGTATGGATGACCATGATCTTTGCCGGCATATTTGCTTTTCTGGCATACCTGCCCGGCATAGAAAAATGGCAGCAAACAGTTTACGCCAAAGCACACAAGCTCTCTACGCTGGTGTTCATGGCGCTTGCCTCGGTCGTCCTGCTCATTATCAGCCTGGGCGCCATCACCTCCTCCGGGTTCAATCCGTTTATCTACTTCAGGTTTTGATGCATGAGGGCGATTAGGAAGGTCATAGCTGTTTTGTTGCTCATCCTGCTGGTGCTGCCTGTCCTGCAACAGTTAACGGGCTTTCCGAAAGTCCGGGGCCTGAAAGGCTATTTTGAAAATCCTGTAAAACCATCTTTTTCGGTCAGCAACTTTCTCAACGGCACCTATCAGGACAGCCTCAATACCTGGTTAGAGCATCATGTGGGCTTCCGGCCTGATCTGATCAGGATATACAACCAGTTGAGATACAGTCTGTTCGATACTGTTACCGCCAATGCCGTAGTTCGGGGGAAAAACGGTTTTCTGTACGAGACCAATTACATCAGGGCCTTATATGGGCTGGACTATGTGGGCGATGAGCAGGTTGAAAAGCATGCCACACAGCTGTCGCAGATTTCGGAATGGCTGGGCAGGCACAACAAGCATCTGGTGGTGTTGCTTGCACCCGGCAAGGCCTCTTTCTTTCCCGAGCACGTACCCGACCGTTTTGCCTCCGCAGCCGTTGGAAAGCGCAACGATTTTGAGTATGCAAAGGCGCTCTCGGCCCGGGGGGTGCCCGTTATCCATGGCAATCCCTGGTTCGCAGCCATGCGCGACACCGCCAAACTGGCGCTCTTCCCGAAATGCGGCATCCACTGGAGCTATTACGGAATGACGCTTGCTTTCGACAGCCTGATCAATACCATGGCACAGGTGTCGGGGCGTAAGTGGCTCGATTTCAGGGTTTCGCGGATAGAGGTTACACACAAGCTGCGCTCGCCCGACCGCGACCTCTGGGAAGGCCTGAACATCATATGCGAACCCGACGATTTTGCAATGCCATATCCCGAGCTTCAGCTGAAAAAGATTGGCAAGGCGCCCAACGTGATGGTTGTGGCCGACAGCTACTATTGGCAGTGGTTTGGCAGCGGATATGCCACCGAAGCCTTCGGTGAGCATGCTTTCTGGTACTACAACGAACAAATCTTTCCCGGCGACGGAGGTTCGCCCATCGAACGCCGGAATGTGGATATGCTGCTTCGTGTGCTCGAAAATGATTTTATCGTCATCCTGCTCACCGATGCGAATATGTATCGCTTTGGCTTTGGTTTCGTCGAGCAGCTCCACGAAGCCATCCAGCAATACGATAGTCTTTCGGCAAGCGACCTGGCCAAGCTCGACGAGATTGTTGCTGCAATCCGCGCCAGCGAAGAGTGGATGGCCAACGTCAGGCAAAAAGCCGCCGACCGGCGCATCAGCGAAGAAGAAATGATACGGCTCGATGCTTTCTGGGTGTTGCAACATAATAAAACAAAGAACTAGGATGCACCTGAAGACAATACGTAACTACTTTGCCACCAGAGACATATCCTTTTACACCCTTGCTGCCGTGGTGGCATTGCTGGCAGCCATGCTTCTATCGCACTTTCCGGCTGTGCTGCTTTCGTGGGACATCTTTGGCTATTACCTCTACCTGCCGTTCACCTTCATCTACCGCGACCTGGGCCTGGAAAACTTTTCGGTGGTCGAGGGGATTATCGCAAAATATCAGAATACCTCCAGCTTTTATCAGGCCATGCCCATGCCCGACGGCCGCTGGGTGATGAAATATCCTATGGGGATGGCCGTGCTTTACAGTCCGTGGTTTTTTATCGGTCATCTTTGGGCGCATTTGAGTGCATATGAGGCTGATGGATTCTCGTTTCCTTACCAGGCCAGCCTGCTTTACGGCAGCTTTGTTTACACCCTTGCCGGTCTGGTGCTTTTCCGTAAGGCCATGCTCCGCTTGTTTTCGCCCGGTGTGGTTGCTATGTTGCTGGTGCTCATCCCGTTTGGAACAAACTTCATGATTCACACAGTATGGCACGGCCAGGGACTTATGTCGCACAACTACCTTTTTTTCCTTTTTGCGGCGGTGCTTTGGCTCAGCATGCGCTGGCACGAAAAACCGTCCATGTCTGTGGCCATTCTGCTTGGTCTGGTTGTGGGACTGGCCGCTCTGAGCCGACCCACGGAAATTCTGGTTGCCATGGTACCCGTGCTTTGGGGAATTCACGACAAAGCATCAATGATGGCAAAATGGCAACTCTTAATCAAAAACTGGAAACAGCTGCTGGCAGCTGCAATGCTTGTCATTGCCATCGGAAGCATGCAACTGATTTACTTCAGGTTGTTTACGGGGAAGTTTCTCTACAACAGCTATGGCGGCAATGCCGGTGAAGGCATGGAATTTCTGCAGCCTTATATCCTTGAGGTACTTTTCAGTTTTCGTAAAGGCTGGTTACTCTACACCCCCCTTATGGCGCTTGCAATCCTCGGCTTTGTCAGTTTGTGGCGCCAGAAGCGCGAGCTGTTTTTCAGCCTGTTTGTGTTTTTTGTGGTTTCCTTTTATGTGATCGCCAGCTGGTCGTGCTGGTGGTATGCCGACAGTTTCAGCCAGCGTGCGGTCATACCATCCTACGTTTTTCTGTCGGTACCACTGGGCTTTTTGCTTCAGGCAGCATTGCGCAAAAGCTTGCTGGTGCGGCTGCCATTTGCATTCGTTCTGGTCATGCTGGTCGCGCTCAACCAGTTTCAGAGCTGGCAGTTTCTGCAGGGAATGATTCATAGTGCGCGGATGACCAAAGAAGCTTACAAGGCGGTCTGGCTGAAAACCGCACCCCCGGCAAAGCTGGAGCAACTCTGGCTGGTCGATCGCACCAAAACTCCGGAGCATCTGATGCAAAGCGGACGCAAATTCCGGATTTGCACGCTGGCACACTACACCTTCGACGATCAGCCCCTGAGCAATACCGGAATGCCCCCAGGCTTAAATGGTGGGGTGTTTGCTCTGAGTCCTGATCAGCCTTTTTCGCCGCTTTACGAAACCGACTGGCATCGCCTGTCGTTGCATGAGTTTGGCATCATCAGGGTTTCGGCGCGCGTTTATGCAGAATTTTCACCGGCCGAACAGCCTTTTTATCTCACCGCCACCTTTATGCACAACGGTTATGCTTATGCCTATGGCAGTAAAATGCCTGACCCTGAGCTTTTTGTGCCTGGCGAATGGAATGAGGTGGACTTTTATTACCTCACCCCGGAGGTGCGCAAGCCCACCGATCGGTTCAGGGCTACGCTGTGGCTGCCCGGAAGCGGCCTGGTTCTGGTGGATGAGTTCAAGGTGGAGCTGCTGGTTCCCGAAGGCTGGATCGAATAGTTTCCGTCAGCATTCAAAAAGCCGGATAGCCTTGATTTTGGGGCTCAAAGCCTGATTGGCCGGGTGAAATGGTTGCGGTCGAAGAGGTTGTATTTCAGTACACAAATGATTGCCCTGACGCCGTCTTTCCAGTTGATCTTTTTGCCCTCGGCATAGGTGCGTCCGTAGTATGAGATACCGACTTCGTAAATCCTTATGCCCGGGATGCGTGCGATCTTGGCCGTTACTTCGGGTTCGAAGCCAAAACGGTTTTCCTTCAGCCGGATAGATTGAATGATTTCGCGTCTGAACAGCTTATAACCCGACTCCATGTCGGTCAGGTTCAGATTGGTAAACATGTTCGACACAAAGGTGAGAAACTTGTTGCCGATGCTGTGCCAGAAGAAGAGGATGCGATGCGGGTCGCCCCCCATGAAACGGGAACCATACACCACGTCGGCCATGCCGTCGCGCACGGGGCCGAGCAATTTGGGGTAGTCGCGCGGGTCATATTCATAGTCGGCATCCTGAACCAGCAAGTAATCGCCTTTGGCATCCTGAATACCCTGTCGGATAGCAAAACCTTTTCCCCGGTTGGGTTTCGAGCTGATCAGGCGAACCGGCTGTGCGGGATGGTTTGCCATATATTCTTCAACCTTCCGGATGGTGCCATCTTTGGAAGCATCATCAACCACGATGATCTCGCCAGCGATGTTGTTCGATTCCAGGCTTTTGTAAACTCTGCCAATCACATCGGCTATGGTGCGCTCCTCGTTGTAGGCGGGAATGACAACACTCAGCAAAATATTCTCCATAAACAATATCGAATCTCCGCAAAAGCTGCAAAGGTAAGCATCATGCAACAAAGCCCAAAGCGGAACAGACTTTTTAGTGCCCGGAAAGAGGTTTAATTATCTCTTTTCGTATTGTTCTTCGTAATATTTGAGGTAGTGGCCTGAGGTGACCTCATCGAGCCATTCCTGGTTACTGAGGTACCACTCGATGGTGAGCCGGATGCCTTCTTCAAACTGCAGCGAGGGCGTCCAGCCGAGTTCACGTTGCAGCTTTCCGGCATCAATGGCGTAACGAAGATCGTGGCCTGCGCGGTCTTTCACGTATGTGATCAGTTGTTCAGAAGTGCCGGGTGCACGACCGAGCTTTTCATCCATAATGCGGCAAATCACCTTGATCAGGTCAATGTTTTTCCATTCGTTGTGCCCGCCTATGTTGTAGGTCTCGCCATCTTTGCCCTTGTGGAAGATGAGGTCGATGGCACGGGCATGGTCCACCACATACAACCAGTCGCGCACGTTTTCGCCTTTGCCATACACAGGTAAGGGCTTGTTGTGACGTATGTTGTTGATAAATAGCGGGATAAGTTTTTCGGGGAACTGATTTGGCCCGTAGTTGTTCGAGCAGTTCGAGATAACTACCGGCAGGTTGTAGGTATCGTGGTAGGCACGCACGAAATGATCGCTCGAGGCCTTTGAAGCCGAGTAAGGACTGTGGGGGTCGTAGGGCGTTTCTTCTGTAAAATAGCCTGTTTCGCCCAGTGAGCCATACACCTCATCGGTCGAGACGTGATAAAACCGTTTGCCCTCGTAATTGTCCTTCCAATGGTATCTGGCGGCATTGAGCAGGTTCACCGTGCCCACCACATTGGTCATAACAAACTCCAGCGGATTGGCAATCGAACGGTCCACATGCGACTCTGCGGCAAGGTGAATCACCCCGTCGAACTGATGCAGTGCAAAAAGTTTTTGCATCAGCTCACCATCCACGATGTCGGCTTTCAGAAAATGATAATTGGGCAGATGTTCGATGTCTTTCAGGTTGGCCAGGTTGCCTGCATATGTCAGCTTATCCAGGTTATAAATCTGGTAATCAGGGTATTTTGTTACAAAAAGCCTGACCACATGCGAACCAATAAATCCGGCTCCTCCGGTGATGAGTATTTTTTTCATGCCGCTGATAAGTTTGGATTATGCTTGATTGTTTTTTGTCCTTTCCCTGTAGGCTTGCTCCCATTTCCATGCCGAGGCGGTCATTTCGTCCAGGGTCCGTTTGGCTTTCCAGCCAAGTTCTTGATTCGACCAGCTGGGGTCGGCCCACACTTTTTCCACATCGCCTGGCCTGCGGCCCACAATCTTGTAGTTTAGTCTGAGGCCCGAAACCCGTTCGAACGATTTGATGACGTCGAGCACAGAATACCCTGTGCCGGTGCCCAGGTTGAACACTTCGAAAGCCTGTTTCATGCGGCCCTCAAGCATGCGCTGCACAGCCACCACATGGGCTTGTGCCAGGTCAACCACGTGGATGTAATCGCGTATGGCTGTGCCGTCGGGGGTGTTGTAGTCATCGCCAAACACACTGAGCTGCTGCCGGATGCCTATGGCTGTCTGGGTGATGAATGGCACCAGGTTGTTGGGTACGCCCAGCGGCAATTCGCCGATAAGGGCCGAATCGTGTGCCCCGATGGGGTTGAAATAGCGCAACGCAATGGCTCTGAGCTGGTTGTTCGACCGCAAAGTGTCCTGAATGATTTCTTCCGATATCTGCTTGGTATTGCCATAAGGCGATTCGGCCTTTTTAATCGGCGCCTGTTCCGAAACCGGCAACACATCGGGTTGCCCGTAAACTGTGCAGCTCGACGAAAAAACCAGGTTTGGCGCGCCAATGGCTGCCATGCTTTCCAGTATGTTCATCAGCGACACCAGGTTGTTGCGGTAATACATCAGGGGTTTTTCCACCGATTCGCCCACCGCCTTGTATGCTGCAAAGTGAATGACGCCTTTGATGTCGCTGTATCGGGCAAACAAGTCTGCAGTAAGCTCCCTGTCGCTCAGGTCGATGAGCTCAAACTGGGGTTTTTTGCCTGTGATCTGCCCGATGGCATCGACCACCCAGGCTTGCGAATTGCTCAGGTTGTCGGCAATGAGTACTTCAAAGCCTTTGTTTTGCAATTCCACCACGGTGTGTGAGCCAATGTAGCCTGTGCCGCCGGTTACTAGAATTCTCATATCAGTTTAATTTGATTTCAAAGGTATGAACCACACCTGCACTTTGCAAAACGCTGATGCGATTTTTGTGGCAAAGTTTGCCTCAAAGTTTTTTCACTCTTCCGTTTTCGAGTTTGTAAGTTTCTCCGCTTTCGGGGCAGGATGCCATTCCGTTTTCGTCGAAATGCAGCCGGTGGCCAAACTCGCTCATCCAGCCAACCTGTCTGGCGGGATTACCTACTACCAGCGCGTAAGGCAGCACTTCTTTTGTGACAACCGCCCCTGCGCCAATAAAGGCAAATTCGCCAATGTCGTGACCACACACAATGGTGGCATTGGCTCCGATGGATGCCCCACGCCGCACGATGGTCTGGGTGTACTGGCCACGTCGGTTGACATTGCTCCGCGGATTCACCACGTTGGTGAAAACCATCGAAGGCCCGAGAAACACATCGTCCTCGCAAATCACACCGGTATAGATACTTACGTTGTTCTGAACCTTGACATTTCTGCCGAGCCTTACCCCGGGCGAAACTACCACATTTTGTCCGATGTTGCAGTTCTCGCCTATCTCGCAACCTGTCATGATGTGCGAGAAATGCCAGATTTTGGTGCCTTTTCCGATGATGGCTCCTTCATCGATCACAGCTGTTTCGTGAGCGAAATATTCCTTTTTGTCTGTCATAGGGTTGCAGGTGTTTGGTTGGAAAGATTGCAAAATGATGCGGCAAGTTAGCGAAAAATGCAATGCATCATGCAATCAAAAAGCCACCTTGGCTGGAGTGGCTTTTTAAGTATTTGTTCTATGGCACCTGTCAGTCTTTCTGAACAAATTCGATGACTGCATCGCACACATACTGTAGGGTTTCGTCGTCGAACTCGGTATGCATGGGCAGCGATATCACGGTTTTGCTCAGCCGCTCGGCAATGGGGAAATCGCCTCTTTTGTACCTTGGGTCGTTGTAGGCTTTTTGCATGTGCAGCGGCACGGGGTAATAGATGGCGCTGGCAATGCCCTTATCGGCAAGATGTGCCATCAGTTTTTCGCGGTTCACGCAGTGCGTAACCAGGGTGTATTGATGAAAGACGTGGGTGGTGAATGGCGCAGTAACCGGAGTCTTAAGTTTTTCGATGCCGGCAAAAGCGCGGTTGTAGTAGTTGGCGGCATATTGGCGTGCTGAGGCGTAGGCGTCCAGATGTTTGAGCTTGATGTCGAGCACTGCGGCCTGCAGGCTGTCGAGGCGCGAGTTGACGCCCACCATGTCGTGATAATAACGCACTTTCATGCCGTGATTCACAATCATTCTGAGTTTTTCGGCCAAAGCGTCATCGTTGGTGAAGATGGCGCCGCCGTCGCCATAGCACCCAAGGTTTTTGGATGGGAAAAAAGAGGTGCAGCCAATGTGACCGATTGTCCCGGCTTTGCTTACACGACCGTCGCTGTGGGTGTATGCTGCGCCAATGGCCTGTGCATTGTCTTCAATTACATAAAGATTGTGCCTTTTGGCAATGTCCATGATTTTATCCATATCGGCGCACTGGCCAAAAAGATGTACGGGCACGATGGCTTTTGTTTTCGGGGTGATGGCGCGCTCAATGGCATCGGGATCAATGTTGAAAGTGTCAGGGTCCACATCTACAAGCACCGGGGTGAGCCGCAGCAGGGCAATCACTTCGGCTGTGGCAATGAAGGTAAAGGTGGTCGTAATCACTTCGTCGCCAGGTTGCAGGTCGAGGGCCATCATGGCCACCTGCAGGGCGTCGGTGCCATTGGCGCAAGGAACAACGTGTTTTACGCCAAGATAATGCTCCAGATTGACCTGAAACTGTTTCACGGCAGGGCCGTTGATAAAGGCTGTGGTAGTTAAAATCTCCTGAAATGCAGCATCGACTTCTGCCTTGATTTTCTGATACTGACCGGCCAGGTCAACCATGGGGACGTGTTTCATTGCAGCTGAAAAATTTTGTGGGGTTTTGGAGGGGCAAAACTACTGATAATTTTTTCACAGCTTGACCTCAGTGGGCTCAATCACCGGAAAAAATAGGCACTTCAGTCAATCAATATCAACCCGACGATATAGCAGGAATTAAACCAAAACCTTACTTTTGTGAAAAAATTAACAATACAAAGATTATGTACAGCCAAAGGATGACATTCGATGATAAGTTGCATTTTCTCAGCCAGATAGAGTTGTTCAGGGGGCTGAGCAGGGAGGAGCTCAGGGTGATTGCGGAGGAAGCCAGTCAGCGCGAATACGACCAGGGCGAGCTGTTGTTTTCGGAGAATGCGCCCCGGCGCGAGATTTTCATCATAGCCGAGGGCAAGGTGGAGCTGTTCAAGACCACGGCATACGGTGAAGAGCAGCGCATCACGTATTTTTCGCGCTACGACTTTCTGGGCGAAGGCTCACTCATGGACGATGCGCCCCACAGCACCTCGGCGCGTGCGGTCGAAAAGAGCCTGGTGCTTGTCCTCGACAGGGAATTGTTTCGGGCTTCGGGTTCAATAGCGCTGGTCATCCTGAGCAACATTACCAAGGTGGTTTCGCGCCGCATGCGCTATGCCAATGCCCGCCTGATGAATGCCACGAGCCAGTACGAGAGTGGCAAAACCCGCCAGGAACACGACCTGCTGGGCTACCGCGATGTGCCATATGAATACTACTACGGCATTCAGACCCTCAGGGCGCTCGAAAACTTTAACATCTCTGGCGTCAGCCTGAACTTTTATCCCGATTTTGTCAATGCCCTAGCCATGGTCAAGATGGCGGCGGCACGCGCAAACCACGAACTGGGTCTGTTGCCGACGGAACTTGCCAATGCCATCATACAGGCCTGTCAGGAAATCCTCGACAACCGCTGGCACACCTTTTTTGTGGTGGACATGATTCAGGGTGGGGCAGGCACCAGCACCAATATGAACGCCAACGAGGTGATCGCCAACCGGGCTTTGGAGATAATGGGCTACGAAAAAGGTCAGTATGAGCACTGCCATCCCAACAACCATGTCAACCTGTCGCAGAGTACCAACGACGCCTACCCGACTGCAATAAAGATTGCCCTCATCAAAGCTAATGACCGTTTGATCAATGTGTTGCAGGAGCTCATCAAATCGCTCCACCAGAAGGCACGCGAATTTGCCGGTATCATCAAAATGGGCCGCACCCAGCTTCAGGACGCTGTGCCCATGACACTGGGGCAGACTTTTTCGGCCTTTGCTGTCACCCTTGAGGAAGAAGTGCACAACCTGAACAAGGCTGCAGCTTTGTTTCTTGAGGTAAACATGGGCGGAACGGCCATAGGCACAGGCATCAATGCCGACCCCAAGTATCGCGATAAGGTGATCCCTTACCTGCGTGTTATCACCGGCCTCGACATCCGCCTGGCCCGCAACCTGATCGAGGCCACCCAGGACACCGGCGATTTTGTGACCTATTCGGCTGCCCTCAAACGCCTGGCCGTCAAGCTGTCGAAAATGTCGAACGATCTGCGCCTGCTGTCTTCAGGTCCGCGCGCCGGCATCAACGAAATCAACCTGCCCCCCATGCAGCCCGGCTCGACCATCATGCCCGGCAAGGTAAATCCTGTGATACCAGAGGTGGTCAACCAGATTGCGTTTAAGGTAATTGGCAACGACCTGACTGTCGCACTGGCAGCCGAGGCCGGTCAGCTCGAACTCAATGTGATGGAGCCGGTGATTGTGCAAAGCCTGTTCGAGTCGATGGAGATGCTGCGCAATGGCATGAAAGTGCTCCGCGAACGTTGCATCACAGGCATTACAGCCAATGCCGGACGCTGCCGCGAAATGGTGCACAACTCCATTGGTCTGGTCACGGCACTCAACCCCTACATCGGCTACGACGCTTCTACCCAGATAGCCAAAGAAGCCCTCGAAACCAACCGGAGCGTCTATGAACTGGTGCTCGAAAAGGGACTGCTTTCGAAAGAAATGCTCGATAAAATCCTGGCGCCGGAGAATATGATCTGATTTTGGCGTGCTCCGGCAACGAGTTTGCTTTGTGCGCCTTAAATGTGGCCATAGCCTTGGCCGGGCATGCAGCGAAAGTTTGTTCGAGTCGTGACAAATTATTTGTTTGATAAAAAGTGACCTATGTGTGTAAAGGATCACTTTCTGACTCCATAGCGGTCTGTGTGCAACCGATCTTTTTTTGAAAGCTTATACCTTCAGGCTTGGTTACTGTTGTGTTTCCGGCTCTTTCGCACTTCCCATAAATGCAAAATAGACGGGGTTCTCAAAACACTGATTGCGATTCTATAATAATCAACAGCCGCGACGCCGCAATTTTTGTTTGAAAACGGGCTCCCTGAAAATAATTATTCACTAACTTTACGCATGCTGAGCTTATTTTCCTTAAAAAACCAAAAAGGCCAAGCTTCCAAAAGACTTTTTGCACACAGTTAGTTTTATTTGTCGCCTTTAAAAACACCCAAAAAAAGAGAAATCACAATATATGAGTCAGTTAGATACCGCCTTCCTGGAGCGAAGCATAAGCACACTAAAAAAAGCCTACTCGCTGCTGCAAACTGCGGACCAGAAAGAAATAGACTATGAAATGTATCGCTCAGCCTGTGTGAAGGAATTTGAAATCATATTGGAGCAATCCGGAAAATTGCTTCGAAAATGTCTGAAACCATATTTCCATTCAGACAAAGCCGTTGACCGCTTGCATTTTAAAGATGTTTTCAGGCACGCAGTACTGCGAGGCATCATAACGCCTGAGCTTGCTGAACGTTTTTTCGAATACCGGGACAACAGAAACACCACCGCACACGATTATGGTGTTAAGTTCGCCGAAGAAACACTGATGCTGCTGCCCGGGTTTATTGAAGATGCTCAATTACTGGTCGCGTTGATTAAACGACAATCCCATGATTCTGAGAGCTAAAGACAAAGAACGGTTGATCGCAATTTTTCAGGAGGCGCCCGTAAATATGGAGGTATGGGCTTATGGTAGTCGCGTTGATGGCTCAGCTCACGAAGGCAGCGATCTGGATTTGGTGATCAGAACCCATGATCTTGACAAATTGCCCTCAAATATTTTTTTTCAACTTAAACAGAAAATTCAGGAGAGCAACATACCCATACTGGTAGAATTGTTTGATTGGGCACGATTGCCTGAAAGTTTTAAAAAGAACATCGAAGCCAGGTATGAAATCCTGTACAGCAATATTCCAATGATGAGCAACGATTCCACAGCAGATTACAATACGACAGAAAAAGACAACTGAAAAAGCAGCAAGCTACAGTATTGGGCAAGTAATCAATGCCTACTTTTGGACTCAACATAACAATCCGGCCGGGAAAAGCGATTTCCCGGCCGGATTTTATTGTCAGAATATCAATGCGTTAAAACTGTCATCAGACCAATCCCTGGGCGAGCATGGCGTCGGCTACTTTGACGAAGCCACCTATGTTGGCACCGTTCACGTAATTGATGAAGCCGTCGTCCTGTTTGCCATACTTTTCGCAGGTTTTGTGGATGTTGATCATGATTTGGTGCAAACGCGAATCAACTTCTTCGCGCGACCAGGAGAGGCGCAGTGAGTTCTGGCTCATTTCGAGGCCCGAAGTAGCTACACCGCCTGCATTGGCAGCCTTGCCGGGACCGTAAAGGATTTTTGCATGGAGGAATACGTCCACAGCCTCGGGTGTGGATGGCATGTTGGCGCCTTCCGACACCACGTAGCAGCCGTTTTTGATGAGCATGCGGGCGTCGTCTTCGTTCACTTCGTTTTGTGTGGCACATGGCATGGCCACCTGGCAGGGCACGCCCCACGGACGCTGGCCGGCATGATAGCTTGCTCCGGGATATTTATCCACATATTCCGCAATGCGGCCACGTTTCACATTCTTCAGATACATCACAAAAGCCAGCTTTTCGGCATCAATGCCATCCGGATCGTGGATGAACCCGTTGGAGTCGCTCAGGGTGACCACCTTTCCGCCCATCTGGGTTACCTTTTCTGTGGCGTATTGAGCCACATTGCCCGATCCTGAAATGGTTACCACCTTGCCTTTCAGGCTGTCGCCACGGGTTTTGAGCATTTCTTCGGCAAAATAGGTGGCGCCGTATCCGGTGGCTTCCGGACGAATGAGCGAGCCACCCCATTCGAGGCCTTTGCCGGTGAGCACGCCGGTAAACTCGTTGCGCAGGCGTTTGTATTGCCCGAACAGGTAACCAATTTCGCGACCGCCGACCCCAATATCACCTGCCGGCACGTCGGTGTCGGGTCCGATATGGCGTGCAAGCTCGGTCATAAAGCTTTGGCAGAAGCGCATCACTTCGTTATCCGATTTACCCTTGGGGTCGAAGTCGGAGCCGCCTTTGCCCCCACCCATGGGAAGGGTTGTGAGCGAATTCTTATACACCTGTTCAAATGCAAGAAACTTGAGGATGCCCAGGTTTACTGTGGGGTGGAAACGCAGACCGCCTTTGTATGGCCCTATGGCGCTGTTCATCTCGATGCGGTAACCGCGGTTTACCTGCACCTCACCCCGGTCGTCAACCCATGGCACACGAAACATGATCACACGTTCCGGTTCGACCATGCGCTCCAGAATCTTGTTTTCACTGTAAATCGGGTGTTCCTCAATGTAAGGAATCAGGGAGGCTACCACCTCGTGCACGGCCTGGTGAAACTCTATCTCCCCGGGATTGCGGGCGATCACCTTGGCCATGAATTCGTTCAGTTTTTTTTCCTGCAGGCTTGTCATAACAGTATTTTTTGGGTTTTGGTTTATGACATCAAACTTAGGCTGCAGGAAGGTTTGGCCCGATGACACCCGGTTAAAAGCAATGAGCCGGGGCCTAAGATTCAGTAAAACACTTAGCGCCCTGCCCGAAAAAACTTTTTCAAAGCGCGGTAAGGTTGTTGCGCAGGGCAAACTTGACCATATCCACCGAGGTGCGCAGGTTGAGCTTACGCATGATGTTGTTTTTATGGGTTTCCACAGTGCGGATGCTGATGAACAGCTTATCGGCTATCTCGCTGTTGGTCATGCTCTGGGCGAAAAGTTTGAGCACTTCGAGCTCGCGGGCAGAGAGGTTATGGTCGTTGATCAGGTCATCTTTTTCGTTGAGGTACTCCATGAGCACCATATTGCTGATGGTTTTCGAAACAAAGTCGTAGCCATGTCGAAGTGTAAAGATAGCTTCGATGAGCTCTTCGCGGTTGGTGTCGCCGGTGAGGTGGCCCCGGGCACCGGCCCGGATCAGGTTAAATATGAAATTGCCTATCGGAAACAACGAAAGCAGCAGCAGTGGCGATTTTACAAACCGCTCGCAAACTTGTCTCACCTGGCGCACGTAGTCAGGGTCGGGACGATAGAGCACCCACAGGATGATGTTTGCGGGCTGCGAGCCAAGCTGCTGTAAGGCCTGTTCAATGTGTGGCGACTGCAATACGATCTGTATTTCAGCAACATCCGCCAGCATTGCTGCAATGCCTTTACTCACAATAGGCTGCTCGTCGATGATGGCCAGACGGATAAGGTCCATAACTTTTTTGCCGGAGCTAATTTAGGTATTCTGGATTTTCTGTCCGAAACATCTTGTGTGGTAAGTATCAATTATTCGGCCCTGTGATGTGGCAAGGGATGTGCCAATGCTTTAACTTTGAGCATCCAACACGGCAGCCATGGCAAAGGAACCCAACATCATCGACAGGTACGAACTGCTGCGTGCGCAAAATCTGGAGCGGTTAAAAGAGCTGGCCATCCTCAACCGCACTTCGCATATTATCCGCGAGAACCGCAGTCCCGACGAAACGCTGCAGTACATTGCCATGATTCTCCCCGATGGTTGGCAATACCCCGAATACACCGGGGCGCGCATCATGTTCGACGACAAGTATTATCTCTCGCCCCGTTTCGAGCTTAGCCCCTGGCGGCAGCGACAGGATTTCAGCACCTTCGACGGGGTGCAGGGTTTCATCGAAGTTTCCTACAGCAAAGAGTTTCCCGAAGCTGGCGAAGGCCCATTCCTTCCCGAGGAACGCGACCTGATCATCAACCTGGCCAATATGATCAGTGGCTACCTCAACACCTATCGTGGTTTGCAAATCATTGAACGGCGTGTGGGGCAGGAGCCTTTGACCACCGAACGGGCCGAACCCCGGGCTCCGGTGCAGAGCCGCAAACTGCTTCAGCGATTTCTGAACAAAAACAACGCCGACCGCGACATTTACCACGACCTGATGACCTTCAAGGTCAAGGAAATACTGCTTATCTCCAATCTTTATGACGCGTTCAGCATCGAGCGCGAAGGACGTTTCTCGGAGCATGTGCTCGGGCACTACCATCAGCTCAACCTCACTGCCGTACCCCGGATCACAGGCGTGACCACCGAAGATGAAGCCTTCGAGATGCTTCACTCGAAATTTTTCGATCTGGTGATTTTCATGGTCAGTGTGGACAAGAAAACCCCGGTGGAGCTGAGCCGCAAAATCAAAAAGCAGTTTCCGAACCTTCCCATCTTCTTTCTGCTCAACAGCAATGCCGATGTGGCCTGGTTCAGCAGGGTGATGCGCGAGGTGCCCTCCATCGATCGCCTGTTTACCTGGAACGGCGACTCAAGCGTGTTCTTCAGCATGATAAAGATGGTCGAAGACCGGGTGAATGTGGTCAACGATACCCGTGTGGGCATGGTGCGGGTGATTCTGCTGGTGGAAGATTCTCCAATGTATTATTCACGTTATCTGCCCCTGCTCTATAAAACACTGATGGAGCAGACCCGCAGGATTATCGACGACGTCAGCACCGACGAGTTGTACAAGGTGCTTCGTATGCGGGCACGTCCAAAAATACTGCTGGCCGGCAATTATGAGGAGGCCTGCCGCATCATCGAAAAGTATCGCGACTATCTGCTCTGCCTGATCACCGATATCCGCTTCGAGCGGGGAGGGCAAACGGATGACCATGCCGGTGAAGCACTTGTGCAGTTTGCAAAACGTCTCCTTCCGGATCTGCCGGTCATCATCCAGTCGTCCGAACAGGAAAACGCTACCATTGCCTACCAATACAGGGCCACTTTCATCGACAAAAACAGCGATAGCCTCTCGCAGGATTTTCAGAGTTTTATCACACATTTTCTGGGTTTTGGCAACTTTATCTACCGCGACCAGTATGGAAACCAGATCACACAGGCGCGGTCGCTTCGCGAGTTTGAAGCCAAACTGCGTACCATCCCCGACGAATCGCTGATTTACCATGCGCAGCGCAACCATTTCTCGCTCTGGCTTATGGCGCGTGGCGAAATCAGGGTGGCCAAAATCCTCCATCCAAAGAAGGTTTCAGACTACAACAGCCCGGATGAGCTGCGCCAGGACCTGCTGCTGATGATACAGCAGTTTCGCAACGAACAGGACAGCGGCAAGGTGGTGCCTTTTGATGAGGATGCCATTGCCAACGAAAAAAACATTGTTTCGCTGGCCGAAGGAAGCCTTGGGGGCAAGGGTCGCGGTCTGGCGTTTATCAGCACCCTGATCAGCAATTACGATTTCAGTCAGCATGTGCCTGATATCCTGATCCGTACGCCAAAAACTTCACTTATAGGCACCGAAGAGTTCAGCCTGTTTCTCGAGCGCAACAAACTCCACGAACTGGTGTTGAACGAAACAGATTACGAGAAAATCAAGCTGGCTTTTCAGGCGGGCAAGCTCACCCCGACCCTGATGCGCCGCCTGCGCACCTTGCTCAAGGTGATCAACAAACCGCTGGCTGTGCGCTCGTCCGGCCTGTTCGAAGACAGCCTGGCCCAACCTTTTGCCGGCATTTTCGAAACCTATGTGCTGCCCAATAGCCATCCCGACATCGAAATGCGGCTCGAACAACTGGCCACGGCCATCAAACTGGTGTTTGCTTCGGTATATTCCAACACCGCCAGGGGGTATGTGCATGCCATCAATTACAAAATTGAACAGGAAAAAATGGCCGTGGTGATACAGGAACTGGTGGGAAAACAATACGGCAGGTATTATTATCCGCATGTGAGCGGTGTGGCGCAATCGTACAACTATTATCCTTTTGCGCACATGAAACCCGAGGAAGGCTTTGCCATTGCTGCCCTGGGTTTGGGAAAATATGTGGTCGAGGGACACAAGGCCTACCGGTTTTCGCCGCGCTATCCCACGCTCGAAATCAGTTCGCCCCGCGATCAGGTTAAAAACTCCCAAACCTATTTCCTGGCTGTTGATCTGGCATGCACCGAGCCCAATCTGCTCGAAGGTGATATGGCCGGTTTGGTGAGCCTCGACCTGAGTGTGGCCGAACAGCATGGTTCATTGCGCCATTGTGCATCGGTGTACGATCCCGACAACAATTCCATCTATCCCGGAATCAGCAGGCCAGGCACCCGTATCATCAACTTTGCCAATATCCTTAAGTACAATTACACCCCTTTGGCACAAACCATCGAAATTGTGCTCGATGTGGTCAAGGAGGCGCTTGGCTCGGCCGTCGAAATTGAGTGGGCGCTCGACCTGGATCGCGACGCGCAGGGCAGGTGCTCTTTTTATCTGTTGCAAATCAAGCCATTGCTGGGCAGCTCGGACGATTACACCATCAACACCGCCGAAATCAATGGCGAGGATGTGGTGCTCTACAGCGAGAAATGCATGGGCAATGGCATGATACGCGACATTCAGGATGTGATTTTTGTTGATAAGGCCGCTTTCGACAAGCGCTATACGGAAGAGATGGCTCGCGAGATTGACCAGCTCAACAGCCTGATGATGAGCGAAAGAAGGCCTTACATCCTCATCGGGCCGGGCCGCTGGGGTACGCGCGACCGCTGGATAGGTATTCCGGTGACCTGGCCGCAAATCAGCCAGGCCAAAGTGATTGTCGAAACCAGCCTCGAGGATTTTCCCCTCGATGCCAGCTCCGGCTCGCACTTCTTCCACAACGTAACCTCGATGAATGTGGGCTATTTCACTGTTCAACCTGAGCGTTCGGCTTCCTACATACGTTACGATGTGCTCGAAAAGCAACGCCTGATCAGGCAAACCCGTTTTTTCAGGCATGTCCGTTTTGCCGATTATCTCTCAGTGCGCATGGATGGGAAGAAGAACATTGCAGTGATTACCCGCAAGCCTGAAATCTAAAAATCTGCCCCTGCAACACAGCAAGGGCAGTTTGTGAACAGCCTGAAAAGGCTTTGTAAGTCAATGTATTAATGGTTTGCTCGGATAAACCTCATTCCCCGGCCAAACACCTTTTGGCAAAATCGCGCAAAACCGGCGCAATGGTATCGCCCGCTTCAACAAAACCCATGTGGCCAACTCCTTCGAGTAGAAGCACTTCCGCATGCGGCACTCTGGCTGCCTGTGTAAGAATACGTTCGGCAGGCATGCGGCTGTCGGCTTTGCCAAGGATAAAAAGCATCGGAAACTCCGCTGTGGGCAGCCAGTCGAGCTGGTCAGGACGGTCGCGCAGTCCGGCCATAGCCGAAGCCATGGTTTCGGTGGATTGCGACAAAGCCGTTGCCAGATGGTCGGCGGCCTCGGCAGGCACTGTTTTTCCGTACAATCCGGGTACAAAAGCCTTCACAAAGGCTTCCTTGTTGGTTTCGATCAGGGTGATGCTCTCGTTGCGTTTCAGCCTGGCGGCCTCGTCATCGCCCGCTGCCTGCGAATGAAAAAGCACCAGTCCGGCCAAACCGGCCGACATCTTTTCGGCAGCAAGTGCGAGTGCCACATATCCGCCCATCGAATGGCCGGCAACCACAAACTGACCCAGGCCAAGGTGTTTGATCAGTGCCGACACATTCCAGGCCATCACATTCATGTTGAGCTGGGTGTCCGGTTTCTGCGATTTGCCGAAGCCTGGCAGGTCGGGGATGATCAGCCTGAAATCGCCGGCCAGTTTGTGGGCAAAAGGCAGCCAGATTCTTCCGTCGAAAGGATAGCCGTGCAACAAAATCATGGCCGGACCGTTACCCACCTCCCTGTAATACAGCTTTTTGCCCTGATAGCTGAAGAAGTTCTCTTTCATGGCAATATGCTTTCAGAAAACGCCCGGCACCTTGATCCAGTCGCGCAATTGTGCGCAGGTGGCCTCAACGTCCTCTACGGTTTTCGGGATGGGTTTGCCCAGGATGCGGTGTCCGGTTTCGGTAACCAGCACATCATCTTCGATGCGTATTCCGCCAAAATCCTTGAATTTTTCTACCTTGTCGTAATTTACAAAATCGGTAAACCTGCCTTCGGCGCGGAATTTGTCGATGAGTGCCGGGATGAAATAGATGCCAGGTTCGTTGGTGAGCACATGGCCCGGACGGAGTTTCTTACCCATACGCAGATAGGCTGTGCCGAATTCTTTGGCTCGTTGGGTGTGTTCGTCGTAGCCCACGTAATTTTCTCCCAGGCCTTCCATGTCGTGCACATCCATGCCCAGCATATGTCCCAGTCCGTGGGGGAAGAACAGGGTATGTGCGCCTGCGGCCACGGCATCTTCGGCATTACCTTTCATCAGTCCGAGGTCGATCAGCCCCTGGGCGATGATGCGGGCGGCGAGAAAATGTGCCTGGCGGTATTCAATGCCCGGCTTCATGAAAGCAATGCTTTCGTTTTCGGCTTTGAGCACGATCTCATAAATTTCGCGCTGACGGGTGTCGAACTTCCCTCCCACGGGTACTGTGCGGGTAATGTCGCTCGAATAGAGCGAGGGCATCTCGCAGCCGGCATCCACCACCAGCATGCGCCCGAGGCTCAGGGTGTTGTGGTGATTGTGGTTGTGCAGGGTCTGTCCGTCCACACTCAGAATCACAGGAAACGAAACCGGACCGGCCAGGGCCAGGGCAATGCCTTCGATGGTGCCTGCAATTTCCTGCTCCACCATGCCGGGTTTGGCCATTTTCATGGCTGTGGTATGCATGAGCCAGGCAATATCTATGGCTTTTTCTATCTCGTTGATTTCCAGCTGGTCTTTTATTTCTTTCAGACTAACAACAGCTTTGATCAGTTCGACGCTTGCCGCAGCACGTACCTCATGTGCGGGAATATCAAGCAACTGGCCAAGGTGAATCATCAGCTTGCCCCGGTAAGGAGGCAGGAAATGGATGCGTCGCCCCTGGCTGCGTGCTTTTTGTACAAAAGCTTCCAGTTTGTCGTAGGTTTGTGTCTCAGCCACACCCACGCCGGCTGCCAGTTCGGTCATCGAAGGCTGCGGACCCATCCAGATGATGTCGTCAATGTCCACGTCGTTGCCAAACAAAATTTCTTCGCCCGAATCGAAATCAATCCAGCCAGCAAGGCCGGGCATGTGCAGGCCGAAAAAATAACTGAAATGACTGTCCTGACGGTAGTGGTAGGTGTTTGCAGGATAGTTGAATGCGGCATCGGGATTGGCCGGAAACAGTGCAATGCCCGAAAGTCCAAGGTTTTTGAGGCGTGCACGGCGCGTGGCGTAAACGCTTTTGTCGAAGGGTAATGCTTTCATATGTATGTGGTATTAATGTTGATTCATCAGGGTTTCTATTTCATCGGGTTCAAGCGGAATGTCCTCCATCAGATCGACGGGCTGGTACTGGGTGATCAGCAGGTCGTTTTCGATTCTGATCCCGATTTGTTCGTCGCGGATGTAAAGGCCTGGCTCGAAAGTGAGCACCATGCCCGGTTCGAGTGGCTGGTGACGCAGGCCCGGATCGTGCACATCGAGGCCAAGATGATGCGTCACGCCATGCATCAGGTATTTGCGGTAAAAAGGGGCGTCGGACGATTGTTTCCTGACGTCGTCCGGCGTGAAAAGTCCCAGGCCGATCATCTCGCTTTCCATCATGGTCAATACCTCTTTGTTTATTTCGTCGATGGTACGGCCAGGCACAAAAAGCGACCTTCCCTGCCTGAAAACGCGTAGAACTGCCTCGTAGCATTGCCTTTGCCTGGGGCTGAACCTGCCACCCACCGGGATGGTCCGGCTCAGGTCGGCAGAATAATTACCATATTCGGCGCCAAAGTCGAGCAAAAGCAGTGCGCCGTCCTCGAGTTTGCAGTTGTTATCGTTGTAATGCAGGGTGCATGCATTGGCGCCGCCGGCCACAATAGGTGCGTAGCCCATATGTGCGCAGCCCTGCCGGGCCAGACTCTGCCGGATCAGCATCTCCACCTCAGCTTCGTTCATGCCGGCACGGGTGTGTCTGAGCACCTGCATAAATGCCTCTCCGGTTATCCGGCAGGCGGAGCGGATGAGCTCAAGTTCGGGAGCTTGTTTGATATTGCGAAGCTGCAAAAGCAAGGGGTAAAGCCTTTCGTATTTCTGCAAAGGATAGTTCTGCCTGATTTGCAGGACGAATCTGTGGTCCTGTGGTTCATCCTCCGGCCGGAATTTCGTGTATTCATTGCTCAGCATGAACACAGCGCTCGCATAGGCCATACACTCGTGCAGAATGGTTTCGAACTCACTTGTATGATGCACACGTTCGATGCCGGAGACCTCCCTGGCTTCCTGCACTGTAAGCATGTGCCCCTCCCAGGTGGCTTTCACCGGATCGTAAGGTGGAATGAACAGCAGTTCGCGTGTTGCGGGATTGGGGCTGTCAGGAAAAATAATTAGGTAAGCCGTGTCGAAAGCCAGACCGGTAAGCCAAAAGAAATTCGACTCCTGCCTGAAAGGGTAATATTGGTCGCCATTGCGTGGCACAGGCAGGGCCGAGCGCATCAGCACCATAGCCCCGGAGGGCAGCAGCGAAACCAGCCTGCTGCGATTCGTCCGGAACAATTCGTTAGGTATCCTGGGAAAAAGTTTCATCCTGGAGTAAATTCTTAGGGTAAAAAAACGTAGGTAATTTTCTACATTTGTTAACCCGTTTCTGACAAAAATACGACGATCGGATTTACCAAAATGCCGTTTTGTTTGTTTAACAGCAAAAACCGACACATATGAGCAATCTTGGGCTAAAGTATGCCTCCATTACCAAAAAAATCATCATGGGTCTGATGGGCTTGTTCCTGTCCAGTTTTCTGGTGGTTCACCTGTCCATCAACCTGCTGATCCTGTTCGACGAGGATCGTTTTCTGTTCAATCAGGCCGCCCATTTCATGGCCACCAATCCGGTTATCCAGACTTTTCAATGGGTGTTGTTCCTGGCTTTTGTGGTGCACATCATCCTGGGCATTGTGCTGCAGATTCAGAACTGGATGGCCCGCCCGGTGCGATACAATGTGAAAGGCTACTCGGAGCAATCGTTTTTCTCCAAGTACATGATTCACACCGGCATGGTAGTTTTTATCTTCCTGATTATCCACTTTGCCAACTTTTTCGTTAAAGCCAAGTTTGGAATGGTTGACCAGATAACCTATGGCAACGAAACCTTTGACGATCTTGGGATCCTGATAGTCAACCTCTTCAAGGATGGATATTATGTAGCCTTTTATGTAGTGGCCATACTTTTGCTTGGTTTTCACCTCGAGCATGGTTTTCAGTCGGCCTTCCAGTCTCTGGGGCTCCACCATCCGGTGTACACGAGATGGATCAAAGCTTTTGGTACCTTGTTTTCCATTGCGATCACCCTTGGTTTCATTACCATTCCCATTGTGATTTATTTCTTCCGTTAAGAAAAAGCTACGCCATATGACCAAACTCGATCCTAAAATTCCAAAAGGCCCCCTGTCGGAAAAGTGGACCTATTATAAGACCCATCAGAATCTTGTGAGTCCGGCCAATAAGCGCAAGCTCGACATCATTGTGGTTGGTACCGGACTCGCCGGTGCCGCGGCTGCTGCCAGCTTTGGCGAGATGGGCTTCAACGTATTGTGCTTTGGCATTCACGACAGTCCGCGCCGTGCCCACAGCATTGCAGCCCAGGGCGGCATCAATGCGGCTAAGAATTATCCCAACGACGGCGACAGCGTGTACCGTCTTTTTTACGACACCATCAAGGGAGGCGACTACCGTGCACGCGAGGCAAACGTATATCGACTTGCCGAGGTGAGCAACAACATCATCGACCAGTGTGTGGCCCAGGGCGTGCCCTTTGCCCGAGAGTATGGAGGCTTGCTCGACAACCGTTCGTTTGGTGGTGCCCAGGTTTCCCGAACCTTTTACGCACGCGGCCAGACAGGACAGCAGTTGCTGCTTGGAGCCTACAGCGCTCTGAGCAAAGAAGTGGCCAAAGGCTCGGTCAAGATGTACACCCGGCACGAATTGGTGGACATCGTGATTATCGAAGGTCGGGCACGTGGTGTGATTATGCGCAACCTCATCACCGGAGCGCTTGAGCGCTATGCCGCTCATGCGGTGGTGCTGGCCACAGGTGGCTACGGTAATGTGTTCTTCCTCAGCACAAATGCCATGAACTCCAATGGCAGCGCTGCATGGAAAGCCTACAGGCGTGGCGCCTTTTTTGCCAACCCCTGCTTTACGCAGATCCACCCGACCTGCATCCCGGTGCACGGCGAATACCAGTCGAAACTCACGCTGATGAGCGAAAGCCTTCGCAACGACGGCCGCATCTGGGTGCCCAGGGATAAGGAAGATGCTGAAAAAATACGCAAGGGATTGCTCAAACCTACCGATCTGCCAGAAGACAAACGCGACTACTTCCTCGAACGGCGCTATCCCGCTTTCGGCAACCTGGTGCCACGCGACGTAGCATCACGGGCAGCCAAAGAGCGTTGCGATGCCGGCTATGGCGTCGGCAATACCGGCCTGGCCGTGTACCTCGACTTTGCCGATGCCATCAAGCGCCTGGGTCGCAAGGTGATCGAAGCGCGCTACGGCAACCTCTTCCAGATGTACGAAAAGATTGTGGATGAGAATCCCTACGAAACACCCATGATGATATATCCCGCAGTGCACTACACCATGGGCGGGCTCTGGGTTGATTATGAGCTGCAGACCACCATTCCGGGTATGTTTGCAGCCGGCGAAGCCAACTTCTCCGACCACGGCGCAAACCGCCTCGGCGCCTCGGCCCTGATGCAGGGTCTGGCCGACGGATACTTTGTGCTGCCCTACACCATGCAAAACTACCTTGCCGACCAGATCAGGGTGCCGCGCTTCAGCACCTCGCTGCCCGAGTTTGAAGCTGCCGAAAAGGAGGCTAAAGACCGCATCGAAAAACTGCTGGCTGTCAACGGCAAAAATACGGTGGACAGTTATCACAAGAAGCTGGGGCTGATCATGTGGGATTACGTGGGGATGGCACGCAACCGCGAAGGGCTCATCAAAGCCATAGGCCTGATTCAGGAACTCAGGGCCGACTTCTGGAAAAACGTCAAAGTTCCCGGTACCAACGAAATGCTCAATCCAGAGCTTGAAAAAGCCATGCGGGTGGCCGACTACCTGGAGCTTGGAGAGCTTATGGCCCGCGATGCGCTGATGCGCGAAGAATCGTGCGGCGGCCACTTCCGCGAGGAATACCAAACACCGGATGGCGAAGCCCTGCGTAACGATAAGGATTTCTTCTTTGTAGCCGCATGGGAGTTTGCCGGCGACGACAAAGAACCCGTCCTGCACAAGGAACCCCTTGTTTACGAGTTCACCGAAGTGAAACAACGCAACTACAAATAACTCATCTGCTGCCCAATCATTAATCCTAAACAAAAAAGCACTATGGACCTCACACTGAAAGTATGGAGACAAGCCAATGCCAACGACAAAGGCAGGTTTGTGGAATATAAGGTGAAAGGCATTTCGCGCGATGCTTCCTTCCTCGAAATGATGGACATACTCAACGAACAGCTTGTGCGCGAGGGCGAAGATCCGGTGGCCTTTGACCACGATTGCCGCGAAGGCATATGCGGCGCATGCTCTATGTATATCAACGGCAGGCCGCACGGGCCGGATAAAGGCACCACCACCTGCCAGCTGCACATGCGCAGATTCAAAGATGGCGACACCATCACCGTCGAACCCTGGAGAGCCAAGCCTTTTCCGGTGATCAAAGACCTCGTGGTTGACCGCTCGGCTTTCGACGAAATCATCCGTGCAGGAGGCTTCATTTCCGTATCTACCGGAGGTGTGCCCGATGCCAATGCCATTCCCATCCCAAAACGCAATGCCGACCTGGCTATGGATGCTGCCGCCTGCATCGGCTGCGGTGCCTGTGTGGCGGCATGTAAAAATGCCTCAGCCATGCTCTTCGTTGGTGCAAAAGTGTCGCAGTTTGCCCTGCTGCCCCAGGGTAGGGTAGAAGCCCGTGAAAGGGTGCTGAAAATGGTCGCCAAAATGGATGAACTTGGGTTTGGCAACTGCACCAACACCTACGCCTGCGAGGCTGCATGCCCCAAAGAAATCTCCGTCGCGAATATTGCCCGCATGAACAGGGAATACCTCTCTGCACGCGTGGCTGCACCCAACGAATAATATTCTGCCAACGAACCTCCTTGGCCGGCAACAATTTGCCGGCTTTTTTTGTTTATCCCGCATTGGCGTAAAATTTGTACCAAAGCATATCGAAACCTCAATACTTGGAATGATGATATATCTGCTTTCGCATAACGACCTGAAAATCAAATCGGAGATTAATCAGATAATCGGCCGGCCCTACACTTTTCGCGAGCGCTGGTTGATGGGTGGGAATGGTTCGGGCGGTCAGGTCGTTACCGAAGCCGACGAAAAGCTCCTGGCCTGTCTTCCCGACGATGGCAGCATACGCAAATGCAACATCGAGCTTCGCGAAAAAGGTATTCTGGTGGGCTTTCACCGAGGCCTGGAAACCTTTGGCTGGGTAGTACCTTATTATATGCTAACCATCTACGGGCACAGCAACAGCCTTACGCTCTACGCCGGACCGCACAGACTGAGCCTCAGGTGGCCTGCACATATCAGATCGAATCAGAAGTTTCTGGATAAATTGATGAAACTGAGGGCAGAAAGCCTGGCTGCAAATGAAATGCCATAAAATGCGTCATTGAGGTTTACGCTGCTTTTTGCGCTAATTTTGTGCTCCAAAATTCATACACATGGACCAGCTGCAACAGCGCGAAACAGAGCAACTGCTCAAGGTAGGCATCACCCACGGCGATTTCAATGGTGTGGGATATGAAGTCATGCTCAAATCGCTGGCCGACCCGCGCATCACTGAATTGTTTACACCTATCATATATGGTCATGCCCGTGTGGCAGCTTTTTACCGGAAAAACCTGGCGCTTAACGAATTGAATTTCAATCCTTTGCGAGACGCCACACAGGCCAATCCGAAAAAAGTAAACCTGATTAACTGTACCGAGAATGAGCTGAGGGTCGAGATGGGCGCAAATTCGGTAGAAGCAGGACGCATGGCATTGGTTGCCCTTCAGATGGCAGTGGAGGACCTCAAAAACGGGCTGATCGATGTGCTTGTAACTGCCCCAATCAACAAAGAGAACATCCAGTCCGACAATTTTCGTTTTCCCGGCCATACCGAATACCTTGCCGCTAATTTTCCCGGCCAACCGCTCATGCTTATGGTCTGGCGCGATCTGCGCATAGGAGTTGCAACCGGACATCTTCCCCTGAAAGAAGTAAGCCGCAACCTCACTGCTGAGGGCATTTTGCAGAAACTCCGCGCGCTCAATGCCAGCCTCATCACCGACTTTGGTATTGGCCGGCCGCGCATTGCCCTACTCGGCCTCAATCCGCATGCTGGCGACGGAGGCTTGCTCGGAACGGAAGAAAACGAAATCATTCTGCCGGCCATTCTCAAAGCAAGGGAAGAGGAGGAGATGCTTGTTTACGGGCCATTTGGCGCTGACGGTTTCTTCGGAGCCGGTGAGTGGAAAAAATACGATGGCGTGCTTGCCATGTATCACGATCAGGGCCTGATCCCGTTCAAGACACTCGCTGCAGGCGAAGGCGTCAACTTTACTGCCGGTCTGCCAATTGTACGCACCTCACCCGCACACGGTACAGCATACGACATCGTGGGGAAAAACAAATCCAACGAAGACTCCTTCCGGCAGGCACTGTACCTGGCTGTTGACATCGAACGCCGGAGGCGTATGCAACGTGAGCTCGAGAAAAATAAACTCGACACCGAAAAATACAGCGCCTGACCTTGATCAACGTCCGTGTCAAATACTCCATCGGCCAGATTGCCACGATTGTCAATGGCCGTTTGGTTCAACGGCAATCAACGGAATTTTCCGTAAGCCAGCTGCTTATCGATAGCCGTCTGCTGTTGCAACCCGGAGAGACCTTGTTTTTCGCCTTTCAGACCAAACGCAACGACGGGCACAGATACATTGCCGAACTCATCTCCAAAGGCGTGAGGGCTTTTGTTGTGAGCCGGCTTCCGGAGGAGGAACTCAACGACCTGCCTCCGGAAACTGCCTTTATTGTTGTTGACCATCCCCTGAAGGCCCTGCAAATGCTGGCCGCAGCACACAGGAGCCGGTTCCACATTCCTGTGATCGGCATCACGGGCAGCAACGGAAAAACAGTTGTCAAAGAATGGCTTTATCAGCTGCTGGCCGACGACCTGAGGGTTGTGCGCAGCCCGAAAAGCTATAACTCACAGATCGGCGTGCCCCTTTCGGTATGGCAAATTAACGAAGAGCATCAGCTGGCCATCTTCGAAGCCGGTATCTCCGAACCCGGCGAGATGGATCGCCTGCAGGAAATCATCCAGCCGACCATCGGCATCTTTACCAATATCGGACCTGCCCACAGCGAAAATTTCATCAACAACCAGCAAAAGGCAGGCGAAAAACTGAAACTTTTCACTAAGTCAGAGACCCTGATTTATTGCGCCGACCATCCCGAAGTGCAGGCGGCCATCATCAGATCCAGGTTGCAGCAACGTATCCGCACCTTCACCTGGAGCCGGCATCATCAGGCCGATCTGGAGGTTTTGTCAGTGGAAAGATACACTCGGCAAACCCGGCTTTCGGCTCGGTACAAGCAGAAACAAATTGAGCTGGTAATCCCTTTCACCGACGAGGCATCCATCGAAAACAGCCTGCATTGCCTGAGCCTGATGCTCCTGCTGGGCTATCACGAGGAAGTGATTGCGGAAAGGTTTATGCACCTGAGCCCCGTGGCCATGCGCCTCGAACTCAAAGACGGCATCAACCAGTGCACCATCATCAACGACAGTTACAACAACGATGTGCAATCGCTGTCCATAGCCCTCGACTTTCTGAACCAGCAAAGTCACGACCGCCGGAAAACCCTGATCCTGTCGGATATCTATCAGAGCGGACTGAGCGAACCGGAGCTTTACGCCTCCATAGCCCGGATGCTTGAGGCAAAAGGTATCGACCACCTGATCGGTATCGGGCCGGCCATCAGCAGACAAGGGCATCAGTTTGCCATGCAAAAGGATTTCTTCCCGTCAACCAGTGCGTTTCTTTCGTCCTTTCCGTTAAACAAATTTCACAATACTACCATCCTCCTCAAGGGGGCACGTCTGTTTGGCTTCGAGGCCATTGGTGCCATGCTGCAGCAAAAGCTGCACGAAACCGTGCTCGAAATCAATCTGAACAATCTGATTGATAACCTCAACTATTACAGGTCGTTGCTGCGGCCGGGCACCAGGGTCATGCTCATGGTGAAAGCTTTCGGGTATGGCAGTGGTGGATTCGAGATAGCTGGTGCGCTGCAGTTTCACAAAGCCGATTATCTGGCTGTAGCTTATGCCGACGAGGGGATTGAGCTGCGCAAGGCAGGCATCACCATGCCCATCATGGTGATGAGTCCGGAGGCACAAAGCTTCGATGCCCTGCTGCTCTACGATCTTGAGCCGGAGATCTACAGTTTCAGGGTGCTGGGATTGCTCGAGGAGGCCATCGCCCGCATGGAAGATCCTGCCAGAAAAGTCCGCATCCATCTGAAATTCGACACCGGCATGCATCGGCTTGGCTTCGGCCCTTCCGATGTGCACACGCTTGCCAGTCGCCTGGCCGGCCATCCCAATATTGTGATTGCTTCCATCTTTTCGCATCTGGCAGCAAGCGACGATGCAACTCACGACGCCTTCACCCTCAATCAGATAGAAGTTTTTAATGCCATTCATTCCCAACTGTCGGTTTTGCTGCCTTATTCCTACGACCGGCATATCCTCAACTCGGCCGGCATCAGCAGGTTTCCGCAGGCGCATTTCGAGATGGTCCGCCTTGGCATAGGTGTGTATGGCATTCCTGTAAGTAAAACACAGCCCGAACCGCTGAAAAACGTTGTTTCGCTGCGCTCCATCATCTCACAATTGCGTCATGTGCCTGCAGGCGAGAGCGTGGGCTACAACCGCAGCAGCTACACCGTGCAGCCCAGCCTCATCGGGGTTGTGCCTGTGGGCTATGCCGATGGCCTGCCACGCGCACTGTCCAACGGCAAGGGTAAGCTGTATGTGAAAGGCAAGCCTGCACCCATCATTGGCGATGTGTGCATGGACATGTGCATGATCGACCTTACGGGGCACGACGTGAAAGAAGGCGACGAAGTAATCGTATTCGATGCTTCATATCCGGTATCCCTTCTGGCAGCCGATGCGGGTACCATCCCTTACGAAATCCTTACACGTATTTCCCGCCGCGTCAAAAGGGTCTATTACCAGGAATAGTCCCCCAATGCGCCGGAAATTGCAACCGTTGTCAGCAGGATAGCGGCAAAGTTTCGCTATGTCTGTTTGCATCGCAGCGGCAATTTTTCCGAACTTTATACTTTCATTTACTTACGCCCAAAAACCCATTCCAATGAGAGTTAAATTAACCATACATTACCAGAGCCAGTGGGGACAAAGCATCTGTGTGTGCGGCTCGGAACCCGAACTGGGATTGTGGGATACCGGCAAAGCCGTCGATCTCAACTACCTGGGCAACGACCTTTGGGGCGGCGAAATTGAACTGCCCGAAGGAAAATATCTGGAGTATAAATACCTGTTGCGCGAGGCCAATGGCATCCTGCACTGGGAGGGTGGCGCCAATCGCTCGCTCCTTACCTCGGATTACGAATTCATCGAAGTGCACGACCAATGGCATGCGGTGGTCGATCCCGACAGGGTGTTGTTCACCAAGGTGTTCACCGAGGTTATCATGAAACCCGACCGGCTCGTATTGCAGGAAAATCTGCCCAAAAGCGGCCCGGTGCTTCGCTTCACCTTAGCAGCTCCACGCGTTGGCCCTGGATATGGCATGGCAGTTGTCGGAGGCATACCAGCTCTGGGTAGCTGGACAAAACCACAGTTGATGTCTAACCGCAACTATCCCATTTGGGAACTCGACCTCGAGGCTTCCATGTTCAGCCAGCCCGTTAGTTATAAATACGTTATCGTCAAGCTCGACGACCATAGTATTGCCACCTGGGAAGAAGGCGAAAACCGCCTGATGCCACCTGTTGCAACAGACAACCCGAACAGCCTGATAGTGGTCAACGACGAAAAATTCCGCTACCCGGTTGGTAACTTCAAAGGCGCAGGAGTGGCTGTTCCGGTGTTTTCGCTCCGCACAAATGATAGTTTTGGGGTTGGAGAATTCCACGATATCCGCAAACTGGTGGATTGGTGTGTGCTCACCGGCCTCAGGATGATTCAGGTGCTTCCCATCAACGAAACCGTGGCAACACACTCCTGGCTCGACAGCTACCCTTACAAGTCAATCACGGTGATGGCCCTCCATCCCATGTATCTGCACCTTCCGGGGCTGGGCAGGCTGAAAGACGAAAAACTCATGGAAGAGTTCGAACAAATCCGGCAGGAACTCAATGCAAAGACTTATGTGGACTATGTCGCCGTTACCCGTGCCAAGGCCAGATATTTCAAGCTGATCTTTGACCAAAACTGGCCCGAGGTGGTCAAACTCGATAGTTATCAGGAGTTTTTTGAGGCCAACAAAGAATGGCTTAAACCCTATGCAGCTTTCTGCTACCTGCGCGACCGCTTCAAAACCAGCGACTTCCGCCAGTGGGACGAGTATGCCACCTACAATCCGGATTTGATTGACCAGCTCACAGATCCCAACCAGGATTTTCACGAACATATTGCCGTGCACTACTATCAGCAGTATTACCTCGACAAACAGCTGCGCGAAGTAGTAGAATATGCCCACGACAAAGGTGTGGCGCTCAAAGGCGACATCCCGATCGGCATCAGCCCCAACAGCATCGAAGCCTGGACCGAGCCTCACCTGTTCAACCTCGCAGGACAGGCCGGCGCCCCACCGGACGATTTTGCCATCATGGGTCAGAACTGGGGCTTCCCAACCTACAACTGGGATGTGATGGCCGCCGATGGTTACGCCTGGTGGAAAAAACGCCTGGCCATGATGGAAAAATATTTCGATGCCTACCGCATCGATCACATCCTCGGTTTCTTCCGGATCTGGGAGATTCCGCGTGAATCGCTGCACGGCCTGCTCGGCTATTTCAAACCGGGCTTGCCATTGACACCCTCCGAAATCGAAGACTGGGGCCTGTGGTTCGACTACGACCGTTTCACCAAACCTTACATCAGGGGGTATATGCTCCACGACTTTTTTGGGGAATATGCCGATGAAGTAAGGCGGAAGTACCTGGTTGAAAATGAGATGGATCAATACAGTCTGAAACCCGATTTCGATACCCAGCGCAAGATTTACGACCATTTCACCCCCAATGGCATCACTGCCGACGTAAGTTCGAAAGACATCATCATCCGCGACGGGCTGATGAGCCTGCTCAACGAAGTGCTCTTTATCAAAGATCCGTACAGCGAGCATCCGGCCTACCACCCCCGCATTGTGCTGCATTTCACCTACAGCTACCGCGACCTGGAGGAGTACAAACGTGCCATCCTCAACGAACTCTACATCCACTATTTCTATCGCCGCCACGAAGAGTTCTGGAAACAACACGCCCTGGCCAAGCTGCCGGCCATCGTGTCGGCAAGCAATATGCTGGTGTGTGGCGAAGACCTTGGAATGGTGCCCGACAATGTGCCCGAGGTGATGCGTATGCTCAATATCCTGAGTCTGGAAATACAGCGCATGCCCAAAAATCCGCGCATCGAATTTGGCCATCCGGCCGATGCGCCTTATTTGAGCGTGTGCACCACTTCCACCCACGACATGTCCACTATCCGTGGCTGGTGGGAAGAAGACCGCGCCCGAACAGAGCGTTTCTACAAAACCATACTTGGCCACAACGACATTGCTCCTTATTTTGCCGAGCCCTGGGTGTGCTACGAAATTATCAAACAACACATGTATTCGCCGGCCATGTGGACCATCTTCCCCATCCAGGACCTCATTGCCGTGGATGGCAACCTGCGCTGGGACCAAACCGACAAGGAGCGCATCAATGTGCCCAGCGATCCGGAAAACAAATGGCAGTACCGCATGATTCTGACGCTCGAAGAGCTCATCGAAGCCCAAGAGTTCAACAAAACCATCCGCGACCTGGTGCATATGGCCGGTCGTGATGCCGCATATTGATAGCAAGAAAATCTATAAAAATGAAAAACCCTCTGGCGGGGAGCCGGAGGGTTTTTTCGGTTAGCGGGCTGCTTGCACAAAAATTTGCTCCCAGGGCTGAAGGGAGCTCGAGGAAAAGGATTAGAGAAAAAACGATCGTTTGTTTATTACTGAATACAAACGATATGATTGCTGGTTGTCAATAAGTTCAAAGAAATAAACCTTGTCGCCATTCAGATAGACCTTGGCATTGATCTCCTTCACCTGATGCTCTGTCAGGCCATGGTCCTGGATCTGCTTCAGCGTGTAAACCTCATTGATTTTCATACTTCTTTCATTTTCAGTGAGAAACCATCTTTGATGCAAATCGGACATTCGGCATTCCTTACAATCGAAATGTAGCCGCAACGAGTGCACTTGTAGTATTTGTGGTTTCGGGTTTGTTTTTTTGCGATGTTAAGTCCGAACATTGTTGTATCAGTTTACGCCCCTCTGATGGCAAGACCTGTGCCATTTTTTCGTTTGAATAGCGATAATATATATAAGCTGCATAAAATCAAAGGAATAGCTTTTTAAGCTGGTTTAAAAACTCAGAGTGATTTTTATGCATTTCTCCGGAATCGGATATCCGTTTTCGAAACCGGTAATCCTGCTTATTGTGCTCGATTCGCTCTCATCGGCTTTTAAAAGCGTATTTTTGCGCCAAAAGAAACCGGATGAAATTTTCAGCATACTCCCAAACCCCGGAATCAATCGCCGGACGCATTGCACAGATCAGTGCGGTTCAGCTAAGCGATGAAGCGCTTGCCGTAGCCTGGCGGACGATCTTCTCCTGCATCGACCTGACCACCCTCGAAGCCACCGACAACGACGACCGCATAAAGGGGCTTTGCCAGCAGGCCCTCGATTTTGCTGCCGCAGGCAAAGGAGTCAGTGTGGCTGCCATTTGTGTGTATATGCCCTTTATTGAAGCCGGACGCAAATATCTGGGCGACAGTGGGATAAAAGTGGCAACCGTGTCGTGCGCCTTCCCTTCGGGCCAGATGCCCCTGCATCTCAAACTGGCCGAGACAGCCTGGGCAGCCGCGCAGGGTGCCGACGAAATTGATATGGTCATCTCCCGTGGGGTGATGCTCAAGGGCGACTACGATGCCATCTTCGACGAAATTAAGGCGGTGAAAGCTGCCTGCGGAAAAGCCCATCTGAAAGTCATTCTCGAAACCGGCGAACTCTCAAGTCCCGAACTGATCCGAAAAGCCTCCGAATTGGCATTGCTGGCAGGCGCCGATTTCCTCAAAACCTCAACCGGCAAGGTGCAGCCTGCAGCCACCCCCGAAGCCGCAGTGGTGATGCTCGATACCATCAGGGAATACTACGAAAGCTCCGGCCGTAAAGTAGGCTTCAAACCTGCCGGTGGCATTGCCGAACCCGAAACCGCCCTGATCTACTACAAACTTGTGGATAACATCCTCGGGCAGGAATGGCTCAATCCCAAACTATTCCGGATTGGCGCCAGCCGGCTTGCAGCCAAAGTGTTCAACCTCATCCCCTGAGGGGGCGTCTTGCACCAACCGTCCAAAGATTCTTGCCGATTTGCCCAACAGATACAAATACATATATATTTGTAGATGTTTCTGAAAGGCATTTCTATGAAAAAATTCTTTACCGTTCTGTTGATATTCATGGCTCTGGGCCGCACCAATGCCCAGACACCGCTCACCATAGCTCCCGACTTTAGTGTAAAAACTGTGGAGGGCGCTGTAATTCAGCTGTATCCCCTGCTTGATGCCGGCAAAGTGGTGGCGCTCGATTTCTTTTCGGTTTCCTGTGGCCCCTGCCAGCTCTATGCGCCTCATTTTCAGGGTGCATTTGAAGCGTTTGGGCGCAACCTGGGAGATGTGTTTTTTCTCGGTATCAACTACAACGGCACCAATAGCGACGTCATTTTTTTCGATTCTGTGTTCAACCTAACCTTCCCTTCGGCCAGTGGGCTCGACGGGGGCGGCAATGCAGCTTTTCATCTTTTTCAGCTTGCTGCTTATCCCACTGTGCTGGTCATCCGGCCTGATAAGGTGATTACCAATCCCTACATCTGGCCACCTACCACCGACAATATCATCGATGCTGTGCTGCTTGCCGGTGGAACGCTTGTGGGCCTGGAAAATAAAAATGAGCTGTCTGATCTGGGGGTTTTTCCCAACCCGGTCAGCGGGCAGGCATCCATCCGGTTTAAGCTCGATACCCCCCAGTCCGTTGCAGTTGATCTGCTCGACTTAAGCGGACGTCATATCCGACAGTTGCTACCACAAACCTCATTTGCAGCCGGAGCCCACGAAATTAATTTTTCTGCCTCCGGACTTCCCGATGGCACCTTTTTTGTGGCTTTCAGTACCGATGAAGAGCGGTACGTTCGAAAGCTACATGTGTTAAAACGCTGAATATGAAACTGATAAAAAATCGCGGCGCAGCAATCTACTGGGTGGCTGCGCTTTTTTTGTCCCTGCTGCTTACTGCCTGCGCACTCGACGAGGACATTGGTCCTGATGTGGACCCGATTGAAAAATATCTGGGCATCTGGAGTGTGAGCGATCACGAGCTCAAGGTTAACTATACCGTGAGCATACAGCGCAATCCGTCGAACTCCACTGAGGTGCGCATACAGAATTTCGCAGCCTCGGGTGGTGCTGCCACTGCCCTGGTGGTTGGCAATACGCTTACAATAACCAGTCCGGTGATTGGCAATGGCTGGCAGGTGTCGGGCACAGGGGTGTACAAAAATGCATCGCGGATCGAATTCACCTACAGCCTGGTGGTGTCAGGTGCATCCGAAAACCGTTTCGCACTCTTTACCAGATAATTCTGCGCTGGCTTCAAAAACTAGCTTATGTGGTTCTGAACATTGCGCGTTTGAGAAGGCTCCTGGCTACTCCAGCCTGAGCTCCTGCTGTATTCGCAATAGGCTGTCAATTACATCCTGGTAAACTTTTTCCATCACAGCCGGATGCTGGTTGTAATAAAGCAGGTTGGCTTCCAGAAGCTCGGGGGTAATGCCGTAATGGGTAAAAATGGCATCGAAGAGGGCGTTTTTCTGGTTCTCGAACTCCTGCCCGTTGTTGCGACGCATATTCATGGCGGCTTCCACCAGATGAACTTCGGTGAGCACGCTGGTGAGTGTGGCCTGGCTCATGAGTACCTTTGGCCTGATGTGGTCAGTTTTTCCCTTGCTGCAGCCGGATGCACCAATCAACACAAGCGCCACGAAAAGCAACCCTGTTGCAAACAACCGAAGCAAAGTAATCCGTGCCGACATGGGATCAGTTGCCGACTTCCGAAATAAACTTGATGCGCATCAGCCTGATTTCCTCTTCGGTGTATTCCGAATCGCCGAGTGTTTTCAGGGCAACCTCAACCGAATCGCTCTCCGATTCCTTGAAGTAGTCGATGATTTCTTCCTGATGGTATTCGTCCACAAACTCATCGATGTAGTAAGAGATGTCGATTCTCGTGCCGCTTGCAACGATGCTTTCGATCTCGCTCAGCAGTTCGTCGAAGGTGAGGTTTTTGGCATAGGCAATATCTTCGAGGGGCAGCTTGCGGTCAATAAGCTTGATAATCTCCGCTTTCAGTATGGATTTTCCGGGAACCGTTTTAACCACCATATCGTTGGGGCGGATAGTCTCGTTTTCCTCCACATACTGCCTGATGAGCTTGATAAACGGCTCGCCGTATTTGGCTGCTTTCCCTACGCCCACCCCGACGATTTGCGTAAGTTCCTCTATCTTAATGGGATATTGGATAGCCATGTCTTCGAGCGAGGGATCCTGAAAGATAACGAAAGGTGGCAGGTTTTCCTTTTTCGAGATGGCTTTGCGCAAGTCCTTGAGCATGGCAAACAAGGTTTGGTCGGTGCCACTGCCTTTTACGCCTCCTGCTTTTGCTTCTTCCAGCTCATCATCTTCCTGGCTTTCGAAGTTATGATCTTTGGCCAGCATAATGGTGAAAGGCTTTTTAATGTACTCTTTGCCTTCCTTGGTAACCTTCAGGTTGCCGTAGCTCTCGATTTCTTTGTATAAAAGCTTGTGTATGAGCGCTTGTTTGATTACGGCATTCCAGTAGCGCTCGTCCTCTTCTTCACCCGCTCCGAAAAATTCGTTGTTATCGAGCTTCATGCTTTTGATGTCGCCCGATTTTTTGCCGGTAAGAAACTCTACGATTTGCTTGGTTTTGAATTGTTGTTTGAGGCTCAGGATGGCTTCAATAACCAGCTTCACGTCTTCTTTTCCGTCAACCTTCTCCTTGGGATTCAGGCAGTTGTCGCAGGCGCCGCAGTTGTCTTTGTCGTACGTTTCGCCGAAATAATGGAGCAGGAGCTTATGGCGGCACACAGTCGATTCGGCGTAATTGACCACTTCGTTGAGCAATTCGCGGGCAATTTCCTGTTCCGACACCGATTTGTCCTTGTTGAATTTATCAAGTTTTGTGATGTCTTCTTCGCTGAAAAAGGCAATGCAATTGCCCTCGCCATCGTCGCGGCCGGCCCGGCCGGTTTCCTGGTAGTAGCCTTCGAGGCTTTTGGGCATGTCGTGGTGAATCACAAAGCGGATGTCGGGCTTGTCGATGCCCATGCCAAAGGCAATGGTAGCCACAATCACCTCAGCTTCCTCCATCAAAAACTTATCCTGGTTTGTGGCGCGTGTGGCACTGTCGAGGCCTGCGTGGTAGGGCAATGCCCTGATGCCGTTGACAGTGAGTGTTTCGGCAATTTCTTCCACCTTCTTCCGGCTCAGGCAATACACAATGCCCGATTTGCCGGGATTGTTTTTGATATATTTAATGATGTCTTTTGTCACCTCGTCGGTCTTGGGCCTGACCTCATAATACAGGTTTGGCCTGTCGAACGAAGATTTAAAAATTTTCGCATTTGTGATTTCGAGGTTTTTCAGGATGTCCTGCTGCACTTTCACCGTGGCTGTGGCTGTGAGGGCAATGACAGGCAGCTTGGGGTTGATGGAGTTGATGATGCTTCTTAGCTTTCGGTATTCCGGGCGGAAATCGTGTCCCCATTCCGAGATGCAGTGGGCCTCGTCAATAGCCATAAAAGATATTGTGAGCGACTTCAGAAACTCAACGGTTTCGTCTTTATTCAACGATTCAGGAGCCACATACAGCAGCTTGGTTTTGCGGGCGATAAGGTCTTCGCGCACCTGGTTGAGCTCGCTCCGCGACAGGGAGGAGTTCATCACATGGGCCACGCCAAACTCGGTGCCGAAATTCCGGATGGTATCCACCTGGTTTTTCATCAACGCAATAAGTGGCGAAACCACAATCGCAGTGCCCTCGCTCATGAGGGCCGGAAGCTGATAGCACAACGATTTGCCTCCTCCTGTCGGCATGACCACAAAGGTGTGGTTGCCCTCGAGCACACTTTTAATGATTGCTTCCTGATTGCCTTTGAAATGGTCGAAACCAAAAATCTTTTTCAGCAGTTCGTGAAGTCCGTATTCATCCTTCTTCACCATGTATCTGTTGCTTATGTTCTGCGTTCAAATTTTTGAAGGGCGCAGGCACACCTTTTCAGGTTATCGCCTGCGGCCACTTATATACAAATATACGTATTAAAGAGGCTTTTATGAAACAAGCAAAATCCAAAAAATTTTTTGGGTCTGTCATGTCTTAAATGCCTGATTCGAATTATGCTGTATAATGAGTTGCAGCGCAATACCCTGTACTTCCCAAAGTTAAAGCTGTTGTTCCGACACAGCTTAAGGGGCGGCAAAAATACTTTCTTTTCCTGAATTGCAAATAAGCCATTTTTATTTTGTCCGCGGCTTTTTGGCGATTGTTTCAAAAAAGGAGGCATGCCCGATTTTATTAATTTTGCGGCAATTAAAAGGTATGAGTACCCAATCAGGCAATCCTGCCCATAATAAGCCGGACGAACTTCTTGCATTGGCCAGCCGCACCATTGCCCTCGAACGCGATGCCATCGATGGCCTGATACCACAACTCAATGCGCATTTTGCTGAGGTGGTAAGGTGCATTTTCGAATCCAGGGGCAAGGTGATCGTAAGCGGTATTGGCAAGAGTGCCATTGTTGCGCAAAAGATCGTTGCCACGTTCAACAGCACAGGCACCAATGCGGTGTTTCTGCATGCTGCCGATGCCATTCATGGCGACCTGGGGGTGGTACGCGACGAGGATGTGGTGATTTTGATTTCCAAAAGTGGCGAAACGCCCGAAATCAAAGTGCTCATTCCATTGCTTAAAGCCAGGCCAAATGTGTTGGTGGCCATGGTGGGCAATCCCGATTCCTACCTGGCTTTGCAGGCCCATTATTTGCTTCTGACCTCGGTGACACACGAAGCCTGTCCGAACAACCTTGCCCCAACCTCCAGCACCACGGCACAAATGGTGATGGGCGACGCGCTGGCCATAGCCCTGCTGCATTGTCGCGGGTTCAGTCCCGACGATTTTGCCCGGATTCATCCCGGTGGGGCTTTGGGAAAAAAACTTTACCTGAGGGTGGAAGACATCTATGTGCGCAACGAAAAACCCCAGGTCAACTTCGACGACGACCTGCGAAAAGTAATCGTGGAAATCTCGGCCCGGCGCCTGGGTGCAACAGCTGTGCTCAAAGACGGAAAGCTTGCCGGAATCATCACCGATGGCGACCTCAGACGCATGCTGATGAACAACCCGACCTTCGACCACCTGCGTGCCGAAGACATCATGACCCGCAATCCAAAGAGTATTTCACCGGGTGAGACCCTGGCCAATGCTCTGGCCACAATGAGGCAGCACAACATCACCCAGCTGCCCGTGGTGGAAAACGATATATATAAAGGTGTCATCCACCTGCACGATATCCTCAAAGAGGGCGTTATCTGATTGATTATAAAAAAACGACCAACACTTATGAATAAGGTAGAACAGTTCAATGCTTACCGTGCAATGATGAACGAGCGCCTGATGGCCGCTCCGAACAACAAAATCATGAAGCGCATCTACAGCCTCGATACCCTGACTTACGAGGATGGTGCGCTCGATGCCCGTACCAAAGAAATGCTTGGGCTGGTGGCCTCGATGGTGCTTCGTTGCGACGATTGTATCGCCTATCACCTCCAGAAATGTTTTGAACTCGGACTGACCACCGAAGAGGTGATGGAAATTTTCGGCGTGGCCAACCTGGTGGGAGGCACCATTGTGATACCCCATACCCGCAGGGCTCTCGAGTTTTGGGAAATGCTCAACGAGAACAAATAGCCGGGCTAAGTCAATCCCCAAGAAATCAATTTGCCAAACATGATGATTCTGCGCACCGAACACCTTTATAAAAAATACAAACAACGCACGGTTGTCAAAGACGTGTCGGTGCATGTCAGGCAGGGCGAGATTGTAGGTTTGCTCGGGCCCAATGGTGCGGGCAAAACCACGACCTTCTACATGATTGTGGGATTGATCAAGCCCCTTGCCGGCAAGGTATTCCTCGATGAAACCGAAATAACCTCTGAACCCATGTACAGGCGTGCCCAGCTTGGAATCGGTTACCTGGCGCAGGAAGCCAGTGTGTTTCGCAACATGAGCGTGGAAGACAACATCCTTTCGGTGATGGAGTTTAAAAAAAGCTTGACCCGCCAGCAGAGGTATGAACGCCTGGAGCAGCTTTTGGATGAGTTTGGCCTGCAAAATATCCGCAAAAACAAAGGCATACAACTTTCGGGGGGCGAGCGCCGCCGCACCGAAATCGCCCGTGCCCTCGCGGTAAATCCTAGCTTCATCCTGCTCGACGAACCTTTTGCGGGAGTTGACCCGATTGCCGTGGAAGATATCCAGAACATCGTTTGGAAACTCAAAGAAAAGAACATCGGCATTCTGATCACCGACCACAACGTGCACGAAACCTTGTCCATCACCGACCGGTCGTACCTGCTTTTTGAAGGAGCCATACTCAAATCAGGCACATCCGAAGAGCTTGCGGCCGACGAACAGGTGCGCAAAGTTTATCTGGGACAGAATTTCGAATTGCGCCGCCGCGAAAACAGCAACACCCTGCCAAACTCAGCTTTGAATGTCGGTGAGGAAAACCACCACCGAGAGCATCAGATAGATGGCAATGATGAAGGGGATGGCCAGGAACTGCAGAAACACGAGCAGAAAGACTGAAACAGCCAGAAAAAAATATTTTATCTCGTTGCCTTTAAGTCCAAAGTGCTTGAATTTCAGTCCAAAGAGCGGAAGATTGCTCACCATGAGCAAGCTAAGGATTACTGAAACACCGATAAGGAAATAGGCGTTGGTGAAAATCATATAGGTGAGACTTTGCGACTCATAAAGCTGCTGACGCACCAATGGCAGCGAAGCCACCAACAACCCGCTTGCCGGACTTGGAAGCCCGCGGAAATAATCGGTTTGCGACGGATCGTTGTTGAATTTGGCGAGCCGAAGCGCTGCAAAAGCCGGCAAAAGAAGGGCTGCGACCGGCACAAGATCAAAGCTGCCAAGGTGTACTACCGGACGGCCGTGGCTGATGCTTATCAGGTGGTACAATATCATACCCGGAGCTACGCCGAACGAAACCACGTCGGCCAGCGAATCGAGGTCGGCACCAATGAGTGAGTGCGCCTTGAGCATCCGGGCCGCAAAACCATCCAGAAAATCGAGTATCGCAGCAACAAAAATGAATAAGCCTGCATGTTCTACTTTTCCTTGAGCAAAACTAAGGATGGAAAGCGTGCCACAAACCAGGTTGAGCAGGGTAAGCAAGTTAGGCAGATGCCTGAATACTGACATGTTATGCATATGTTTCATGCAAAGGTAAGCAGCCTTCAAGGGAATGGCAAGCAACTCACCATAATAGTATTTTTCCGAAATTTGCAACATGAAAGTAAAGTCAGCAATCCTGTTTGTCGCCAGTCTTCTGGCTGGCAGCACCAATTCGATGGCGCAGCTGGAGCTCAGCGCCGAAATCAGACCTCGTTTCGAACTCAACCACGGACATGCTCGCGTGCCGACGATTGGTCAGGATGCGGTGGCTTTTGTTTCGCAGCGCACCAGGCTCAATGTCTCACACAACGCTGGCAATGCGCAGTTTTTTTTCGGCCTGCAGGACGTCCGCGTGTGGGGCGATGAAAACCAAGGCACACGAACCTCGTCACAAATGAATACGAATAGCCTGGGCATTCACCAGGCGTGGTTGAAGCTCGGTCTGACCGAAAACAGTTACTTGCGGATAGGTCGCCAGGAATTTTTGTACGATGACCAAAGGTTGCTTTCGGCACGCAACTGGCCACAATTTGGTCAAACTTATGATGCCATCCTATATAGCAAAGTTTCGAATGAATGGCAGTTCGATGCGGCAATTTCTTACAATAACGATGCAACAAAATTTGGTGCCGGAACCGCAAACAATCATTTTCTGGTCGATCCCATCGAACAGAGAATTCGGACACTTAATTTTTTATATATTAAGCGAAATATCGGAAAGCAATCCTACCTGAGTGGTCTGGCCATTCTGAGTGGATACCAGAAGGAAAAGCAATCGGAAACCATTTACATGATGGCTACGGTTGGTGGGCATTTCCAGATGCAAAGACGGTTTTCCGATGTCAAAGCCAACTATTACATACAACGGGGTAAAAGCCAGAAGGGCAAAGATATGCGCAGCCACTTTGCCTCGGTCGAGGCGGGTTGGAAGCTTGGCAGGCTTCGGCCGGGAATAGGCGTGGATGTGGTGAGCGGCAACGATGCCCGGGAAACAGATCCGACTTACACCAGTCGTGAGCATGCCTTCGATCTGCTCTATGGCATACGTTTTCTGCGCTATGGCAGGCTTAATCAGTATGTATTGCCTTCGAGCACTGCCGGTGGAGGATGGGTAGATGTGTATCCCAGCTTGAGCCGCCAGACCCGAAAGTACGGAACCCTTGCTGCCGAATGGCACTTTTTCAGGCTTCATTCGGCCGTGCGCAATCCGCTCAATCAGAGCGAACTGCTCGAAGGGAGTCTGGGCAGCGAAGTAAACCTGATCTGGAACTACAACCTCAAACCAAACCTCAACCTCAATGCTGGCTTTGCCTGGTACCTTACCAACGAAAACTTTGCACGCGTCAAAGGTGTTGCACCCGATCAGCTTGCCAAACCTTACTACAGTTGGCTGATGCTCACTTACAAGCCAACTCTCTTCAGATCAGAAAAATAGATTGTGCTGCCGGTGGAGGTAACTAAAATTTCAATAGCCGACTACGATTATCCGCTGCCGGAACACCGGATTGCACAGTACCCTCTGCCTGAGCGCGATGCTTCAAAGTTGTTGGTGCTGAAGGGAACAGTATTGCGGGAAGATGTATTTCGTAACCTGGGTACGCATCTGCCTTCCGGCTCGCTTCTGGTGACAAACAAATCCAAGGTGGTGAATGCCCGCTTGCATTTTTACAAGCCCGGCGGCGCCCACATCGAACTGTTCTGCCTCGAACCTGTGCAGCACAATGGGGATTTTTCAAAGGTGTTCGTGGCTTCTTCGCCAGTAGTGTGGCGCTGCCTGGTAGGCAATTCAAAGCGATGGAAGTCGGGCATTCTGGAAACCAAAATTTCGCATCCCAACATCGTGCTGACTATCCGTGCTGAACGCCTTGCCTGGCATGAAGACCATTCCGTGATCATGTTTAGCTGGGATCAGGAAGAGGTCAATTTTGGACAGATTCTCGAATGGGCCGGCGAATTGCCGCTGCCTCCGTATATGCACCGCAAGGCAGAGGATCTTGATTACGAGCGCTATCAGACCATCTTTGCTACGGCTGGCGGGTCGGTTGCGGCACCCACCGCAGGATTGCATTTTACCACCGGACTTACAAAAAAGCTCGAAGCGCTTGGACATCAATTCGCCGAACTCACGCTGCATGTGGGCGCCGGCACATTCAAACCGGTCTCTGCCGAAACCATTGGCGAACATCAGATGCATGCCGAGCGGGTCATCATCAGCCGCGGACTTATCGAAAGCCTGCTCCGCCACAGGGGGCATGTGGTGGCAGTGGGCACCACGAGCATGCGCACCCTCGAAAGCATTTACTGGCTTGGAATTAAGTTGAACAAGGATATGACACCAAGAGATCTTTTTGTGGATCAGTGGATGCCATATGCCAATATTGCAGGCACTTTGTCGCGGGAGGAATGCCTGCAGGTGATTCTGAACTACATGGATAAGCATGGCATGGAGCAGATTTCGGCACAAACTGCCCTGATGATTGCGCCGGGCTATCGCTTCCAACTGGTCAATGGGCTGATTACCAATTTCCATCAGCCAAAAAGCACCTTGTTGCTGTTGGTTTCGGCATTCGTAGGCCCGGCATGGAAGGAAGTTTACGATTATGCCCTCAGGAATAACTTCCGGTTTTTAAGCTATGGCGACAGCTGTTTGTTCATCCCGTAGCCGGATGCACGCTGATGCGAATCACTTTAAGCTTCGTTCGCGCCTGCTTTGACACTTTGCGAGGGCAAGGTGATATACACGTCTGTGCCCTGACCTTCCACGCTATCAATCTGGAATTCAGCGCCAATCAGTTTCGCAAATTCAGCCACCATCTGCAGGCCAAGCCCGGTACCTTTTTCATTTTTTGTGCCTCTTACCGACTCAACGAACAATCCCGACCTGAGCTGCTCAAGTTTCTCTTTTGGCATACCAGTTCCATTGTCCGAGAAAATGATGGTCAGATTTCCATTGTTCAGCTCTGATCTGACTCGCACAGCACCACCTGAATGACAATACTTTATGGAATTGTTTATCAGGTTGCGTGCAATGTTTCTAAGTAGTTGTTCATCACTGATCACGATCAGATCTTCGGGTAGTTCGTTGACTATACTGATGTTTTTTTGTGTCGCCCTGCCTTCGGCCAGAAGTATTTCCTGTGCAATGGTATTACGTAGCGGGAATTCGGAAGCTTTATAGCTGAACATCTTACGCTGACTCATGCTCCATTGCAGCAGGTTCTCGAGGCCGCCATAAGTAGTCATGGTCTGTTTGTATAATTGCTCCGTCAGCTCATTGCGCTCATCTTCCTTCAGGTTTTCCTTGTCCTCTACTAAAATTCCCAGAATACCCAATAATGCATTGAAAGGCGATTTCAGGTCGTGGGCTATCACCGAAAACAGCTTGTCTTTTGTTTGGTTCGATTCCAGGAGCTCAAGGTTTTTTTGGTTGATTTCTTTATTGAGCACGTTGAGGTTGTTGAAAAGCACCTTCAGGCGGTTTCGGTTCCGCGTTTGAACAACAAAAAGCAGCGCAATCACCAGAATTGCAACCACAGAAGCAATGATGGCAAACCTGAAAGCGGTCACTTGCTGTTTTTTTATCTCAAGTTCCTCTCTTAAATATCTGTTTTCAAGCACTTTCTTCTCTGTTTCAAACTTTGCTTGTAGCTCCTTTACCAGATTTTCGTTACTCAAGCTACGGATGCTGTCCGATAATTGATTGAACCTGAGGAGGTAATCGAAGGCTTTTTCATAGTTGTTGAGCCGGGCATAGATATCGTAATACATGCCGTAAATGCCTTTTGTGATTTCAGGGTCTTTTAATGTTTCTCCGATTTCCCTGATTTCGTCAATTTTTTTCAGTGCTTTGCTGTATTCTCCTTTTTTATGCATGATATTGAACATGCCGAGGTTGGTATAATACAGGCCAATGATGATGTTGTATTGCTTGCAGAGGTCGTGTGCTTCCTGATAATAGGTTTCTGCCTTGTCAAGTTGACCGTTGTCAGCGAGGATATCGGCTGAATTATTCAGGGCGCGTGCCAGTTCGCGCACAAAGCCCCGTTCCCGTGCAAGTTCGATGGTTTTCTCATTGAAGAAAAGCGCGCTGTCGGCATTCTTCTCTTCGCTGAAAACTAATGCCAGGTTGGCATAATTCATCGAAAGGTCAAAATATTTGTTGTGTTTTGAATTGATTGAGATGGCTTCGCGGTATCGCTGTTTTGCAAGTTCAAAATTTCCGGTTTTCTGATCGAGCAAACCTAAGTTGTTCAATATTACCGCTTTGTTTTTTTCAAAACTACCCAAGTCGGCATATTCCAGAGCCTTGAGGTACTCTTCGTAGGCTTCTGCAAGTCTCCCGAGGTCGCTTTTAATGATGGCACTGTTGTGATAAGCCGTCATGATCAATACCGGTTCGTTGGTCTTTTGCGCAATTGATGCGCTTTGCTCGAAATAATAGATGGCGCTGTCCATCATTTCCTTCATTCGGTAGTGTTTTGCAAGCTCCACATATATGTGGTATTTGTTTTTTGGATCCTGAAATTCGTCAATGAACGACCGTGCCTGATAAAGATATGCCAAGGCCGAGTCGGGCAGCTCCAGACTGAGATAAGCATATGACAAGAGCTTGAATGCCTGGCCCAACTTGTCCCAGTTGCCAATGGTTTCGGCCTTACCGATAATTTCTTTGGCCACACTGATCAACTCACGGGGATTGTTGTTGGATAGCGAATCCCCGATTCTCGTCAACATATCGATTTTGTCCATTAAGTCGGGTTCCATTCGGGGTGTGGGCGGGCTTTGCCGGCAGGAGGGCAGGCCCAGGAATAGAAGAAGAATCAGGATTGCGAGTTTAATTCGGGGAGGCTTCAGCATCATTGTGTGGTGGGTTAAATTCAATTTCGGCTGGGGGAAAACAAAAATAAAATTCCTGATATGGAAAACCAAAAAATTGAGCCAAATACAGATTATTTTTATGAGGTTTTAAACTCTGCACATAAGATCTTATCAATATATTGAAAATGAAGACATTAAAATTTTATCTGGCCAGTATTGCTGTCCTCCTGATGGTAGTGTTGTCATGTTCCAGGGTGCCTCTGACCGGCCGCAAGCAGCTCAATATTATTCCCGGGCAGCAAATGATGGCCATGAGCTTTCAGCAATACAGCCAGTTTTTGAGCGAGAACAAGCTTTCGAGCGATGCAGAGGCTACTGCCATGGTTAAAAATGTAGGCCAGAAAATTCAGCATGCTGTGGAGCGTTATTTTGCCGAGAAGGACTTGTCGGCCAGACTCAAGAACTATGCCTGGGAGTTTAACCTGGTCGAGAGTCCGGAAGCCAATGCCTGGTGCATGCCCGGCGGCAAGGTGGTTTTCTACACTGGTATTTTGCCCATCACCAAAGACGAGACAGGTCTGGCGGTAGTTATGGGGCACGAAGTGGCGCATGCCATTGCCGAACACGGCGGCGAACGGATGAGCCAGCAGCTGATGACCCAAATGGGTGGAATGGCGCTTGCCGTGGCCATGCAGGACAAGCCCGAGCAAACCCAGGCCCTGTGGATGGCTGCATTTGGGCTGGGTTCACAACTTGGTATCTTGTTGCCTTACAGCAGATTGCATGAAAGCGAGGCCGACCGCCTGGGTTTGATTTTCATGGCCATGGCCGGTTACGACCCCAACGAGGCCATTGCATTTTGGGAACGTATGGCAAAAATGAAAGGGGGACAGGCTCCGCCGGAATTCCTGAGTACGCACCCCTCCGACGAAACGCGTATTGCACAAATCAGAAAATGGCTTCCCGAAGCCATGAAATATTACAACCGCGACAGGTAGAACGGGCTGATTTTAAGGGTAGTATTTTTTTTAATCCCCCTTGGTGGTCGTCTTGGGTGCCGGGTGGTACATTTAACTGGTTGCTCATTGTCAGCATGAGCGTTGCCCGATATAAAAGGAAACTGTTTATTTCGCTTCCAGAAACTCCTTTGTTTTGAGCACACGAGCGTACGTCCGGTTGAGCGTAGCCAGGGTGGACGCATGTACCTGTGCCGCAGTAACTTCGATGCCGTCGAAACTGAGGTTGCGCGTGGCGCAGGCGTCCGACAACACAATGCACTCATACCCCATATCCCTGGCAGCACGCACGGCTGCTTCGAGGCACATATGGGTTTGCATGCCTGCAAAAACCAGCTTTTTCACCCCAAGCGATTGGAGCACCTCACTCAGCGAGGTGCCCGCAAATGCGTTCACTTCTTTTTTGGTAATCACGGTTTCGCCTTCAGCTGGCGCTACCAGCGGGTGAATCTCGCCACCACGGTCAATCGCATGTTGCACATGCACAACGGGCCAGGCATTCGCTCGAAAGTGCGCCAGCGCCATGGCCGCATTTTGCACGGCGGCCTCGGGTTCGTGCAAAGGCTGAATGCCTCCGGGAAAATAAAACATCTGAAGGTCAATCAGGATGAGTGCCTGCTGTGCGTGGCCTCTGTAGGATGCACCCAAGATCAATATGGCTGCCAGAAGGATAATTTTCCGCATAACTTTTTTTACAAAAATACACCTGCAATGCAACCGGTGGGTAAAATCATTGTCAATGAACTTTGGGTCGAAAAATATTTTAGAAAAATATGTACTATGTAATACAAGGTACTGGAAAGTTATTATTTTTGCGCCATGAACACAGAGAACAATTTATCGCAGATGCGACGCGGGGTGCTCGAGATGTGCATCCTGGCCATCATACACAAAAGGGAAGAGGCCTATGCTTCGGATATCATCGACGAGTTGAAGCAGGCCAGTCTGCTGGTAGTCGAGGGCACGCTATATCCATTGCTGAGCAGGCTCAAAAACGACGACCTGCTCACCTACCGCTGGGAGGAAAGCCGGTCGGGGCCACCACGAAAATATTACAGGATTACCGACAAGGGTACTGCCCTGTTGGATGAACTTCAAACAGGCTGGCAGCAACTGACAGCTTCGGTGGAATCCATATTAAAAAACCAGATTAACGAATCAAAAACCAATTAAAAATGAATAAGACCATCAGTGTAAACATCAGTGGGTTGATGTTTGTCCTCGACGAGGAAGCTTATACCCGTTTAAACCAATACATGCATGAGTTGCGTGCGCATTTTGCCGGACGCAGCGGCCAGGAAGAGATTATCAGTGACATTGAAAGCCGGATTGCAGAATTGTTTCAGCAATATGTGAACGAGCAGAAACAAGTGATTGAACTGGCCGAGGTAGAACATGTGATTGCGGTGCTCGGACAGCCCTGGCAGATGGATGGGGATGCATCGGGCTCGGCGGAAACAGAGAGCAAAAAGGCTGAACCTGGGGCCGGAGCGCAATCATCGGGTTCGCGCAGGTTGTACCGCGATGTGGCCAATGCCAAGCTAGCCGGGGTGGCTGCCGGTCTTGGCAATTACTTCCGCATCGACCCGCTGGTGCCACGTATTTTGTTTGTGATATTACTTTTTGCAAGCGGGGTGGGACCGTTGGTTTACATAATTATGTGGGCGCTGATGCCTGTGATGCCTTCCTCAGGCCTGGAGGGCAGGCCGGGTAGTGCTCAAAGCGGATTTGAACGAAGTGCATACAGACAGTTTTTTCGCGATCCGGAGAATAAAAAGCTGGCTGGTATTGCAGCGGGGCTTGGGCATTATTTCAATGTTGATCCTCTGATTTTCAGGTTATTGTTTGTAATATTTACCTTAATTTCAGGCATTGGTCTTATCGCTTACGTGGTGTTATGGGTCATCACGCCCGAAGCATTAAGCACGGCCGACAAGCTGAAAATGAAAGGGCAACCCGTGAACGTTGAGAACATAGAGCGCAACATCAGGGAGGAAGCAGAACGCCTTGGCCGCAAAATGAATCAGATGGGTGCAGAGGCTGGACAGGGATTGCGAAATGCAGGCCGGCAGGCCGGTCCATACCTGGGCAGCTTTGTCAAAACATTGCTTAGAATCCTTTCGATTCTTGTCGGGGTTGTATTTTTCATTGTAGGGACGGCACTGCTGGCCGTCACCATTGCATTTATCTCTGGTTGGGACGGATTCGTGTTTTTTGAGGACCTGGAGATACCGGTTTCGCTTTCGAACATGGCAAACCTGATTCTCCCCGATCCATCACTGGCGCAGTTGGGAGGGATTGCCCTGGGAGGTTTTGTGCTCATTCCGTTGGCAATGTTTGTTTATGTTGCGTTGCAACTCATCATCGGCCACAATTTTCGGTTGCCCGGTTTGGGACACATTGCCGGAGTGCTGTGGGTGCTGTCGGTTGTTGGCCTAGGGTACACCGGCTACAAGCTTGGCTCCGATTTCAGGGAAAAATCCGGAACAGAACTCGTAAACCAGAAAATCGAAGTTGCCAACCAGGTGGTCGTTCATGCCCGTGATGCCGGAAAATTTAAAGGAGAACCAATGCTTGTAATTGAAAACCAGAGGTTTATGTTCGACAGGCGAAAGCATATACAAAAAGTTTATGCCATGCCACATTTTTATATTCAGACCTCAAAACCAGAAGTAGGTCCGGCTTTGATCGTAGAGGCAATTGCCAGCGGGGAAGATGAAGATCTGGCCCGTCAGCGCAGCAGAAGCCTTGATTTTCCGATAGAATTCAGGAATGATACGCTTTATATTCCCGTTTGGTTTGGGTTCGACGCACAGCAAGGTCTTCGGGCACAACGCATCAATGTGCATCTGAACCTTCCCGACAGCACAAGGGTGCAGTTTTCGCCCGAACTGGACGGCTTTTTTGCGGACAATCCGAGAAACTTCTGGAGGTCACGTCCTTTTGCAGGGAGCAGTAAAACACTCATAAACAACGACCTGCAATAAAGATAACAACCGTCACGACCGATATTTTCATGGGCTGCTGAATTGAAATATCTTTTGGTTTTTTGGTAGATCGAAACTAATTTTACGCTTCAAACCACTAAAAACCAGCTTATGAGCACGACAGTCCACCGCAAGCCCATCCGATTTGTGAGCGATCCGCGCAGAGTTATTGTCAGGTTTTTCTTCCCTGGTCCGGAGAGCAGGGTGCAAAGCATCATCGGCAAAGTAGCCGACATGCCCGAGGAGGCCGCACGGCTCACCCTGAATCAGTCGCTGCGCGATTTTTCGTCCAGACACAGGAATATTTCAAAGGTTTTTCGCCGGCACTTTGAGCGTGTGCGCGAAATCATGAACGGCCGGGCTGGCGACCTCGATGCGCTTAGTCAAGCCAAACAGTTGCTCATAGGCGCCTATTTTACCTCGGAATACAGCATAGAGTCGGCCGCATTTTTTAATCCCTCTATGGTGGAAGACCCCGACCAGACCGGTTTGATGGAGGGTCAGAAACGGGTCATCATCAGTTTCAGGGCCACAGGTGAGGGCCACATCAGTTCGGTAGTTTTTCGCGGGGGTGTGCTCGACAAGGACAACAACCTGCACCTTGTGCCCACAGGCCGCTTGATTGATGAGGCCGAAACGGTGCGCAATTTCATTTATCGAAAGAGCGAGTTTATGGAGAAGCTCCGCGAAATGCATGCCGATCACCATATCGTCAGACACGTGATGGATAAACTGCGGGAAGAGTTTGACTACAACGAACTTTATCGTGCCATCGACGAAACCAAACGGGAACTGCGCCCCAGCGAAGCTGAGCTCAAAATCATGCAAACCATCACCTGGCTGGGCGACTCGCACTACGAAATATCTTTCTCGCTCGACACCGGCATCTCCGACCGCGTCATCTTTCCCATCGCAGCCGCAGAAAGCAATGGCATCGAAGACGCGCGTTTCGTAAAATTTACCGACGACGATGGCAGGGTGAGGTATTACGCCACCTACACGGCCTACAATGGGTTTAGCATCATGCCTAAGCTCATCGAAACAAAGGATTTTTACCAGTTCAAGGTGATGCCCATCCATGGCGAAAACGCCCAGAACAAAGGCATGGCGCTTTTCCCCAGGAAGATCAACGGAAAATATGCCATGCTCGCACGCATCGACGGGGTGAACAACTACATCATGTTTTCTGACGACATCAACCGCTGGGGCGAAGCCATCAAACTTCAGGGGCCAACCTATCCCTGGGAGTTTATCCAGGTGGGTAACTGCGGTTCGCCCATCGAAACCGAGTATGGCTGGCTGGTGATCACCCACGGTGTGGGCACCATGCGAAAATATGTAATCAGCGCCATGCTCCTCGATCTCGACGACCCCACCAAGGTCATTGGCCAGCTCTGTGAACCTCTGATCTCGCCCAACGAGGAAGAACGCGAGGGCTATGTGCCCAATGTGGTTTATTCCTGCGGCTCAATCATCAACAACGACGAGCTGGTGATACCCTATGCCATGTCCGATACAGCTTCCACCTATTGCACTGTGCCGCTTAAAGAATTGCTGACGGCATTGGTGCCCTCCGACCTCAAGCTTGGCCGGCGCAAGGAAGGAAAAGCCAAAGCCCGTGTGCTGGTGGTTGAAGATGAGGTAATTAACCAGAAAGTGATTGCCGGAATCCTGAAGGCCGACGGCTACGATGTGGAAATTGCACCCGACGGCATTGTGGCGCTGATGCAAATCAGCAAAGGCAGTTTCGACGTCATCCTCTCCGACATTGCCATGCCCAACTTCGACGGCTACCAGATGCTGGAATTTATCAAGAAAAACAAGATAGAGATTCCTGTGGTCTTTTTGTCGGGCCACACCAGCCCCGAAGACGAAGCCAAAGGCCTGAGCCTGGGCGCTGCCGACTACATCCGAAAACCCATCGACCGAAATTTGCTTTTGCTCAGACTGCAGAGACTGCTTGGACGCTAAACGACACCTAACCTACGCACGATGACTGTTGCCATGAGGTAAGCAACGGTGCTCTCAGCCCCTTGGTTGCGGTTGATGTTCCGCGGTTCAATGCCATCGTTGCAGCCTTTGGTTTCCATGTCGAAGACACTGACGTTCAGGTCGTTTTCGCCGTGAAACCAGGCATAGGACTGCCGCATTTTCTGCTTAAACGCTTCATTGCCCGTTGCAAGGTAGGCCTGTTCGTACATGGCAACCATGGCATACGCATCGATGGGTTGCTGTGCATAGAGCTCGTAGGTGCTGTCGAACCGCAGCCAGCGGTGGTTGCCAATCAGGCTGAGCCAGGGGTTGATAAAACATTTACTCTCAAGGAACTGACGTGTGGTTTCGGCAACCGCCAGGTAGTTTTCGTCGCGCAGCAGCTGATAGGAAGCATAGAGCGATGCTGGGATTAGTCCGTTGTCGTAGGTCAGGGCATCTTCGAACCAGTGCCACCAATCCCGTTTGTGCTGATGATATCGCAGGACTAGGGTGTCTGAAAGGTTCTTGATCAGGTGGATGATGCGTTCCTGATCGGGAAATTTACGGTGGTATTCGAGCAGTCCAAAAATCAGGTTGGCATATCCTCTGGCGTATTTCAGCTTGTCGATATGTGGGAGCGAGCGGTGGAACATTTCGTGAGCCGTCATGAACAGGGCATCGCAAGGGGCATGATTGATGAGGTAACCAAGTAGCCACATGGCCCTGCCGTAAGCATCGTCGGAAAAATCCTGATCGAACTTTTTCCGGTCGAAAGAAAGGTAGTTGCTGAAAGCGCCATTGCTTTCCTGCATATGGGCTACAAATGCCAGATAGGTCGAGACCAGCTGTGTGTCGAGCGGCTCGATACCGGCCTCATGAGCCATCAGCAGGCAAAGTGCCGCACGTGCGTTGTCGTCGAGGCAATAGCCATGCTCGAAACTTGGAATGATGCCTTTGGCATGTTGCAGCAAACCGGTGCTGGTGGTGAGTCGTTGCAGGTGCAGTGTGGAATAGGTGGGCGCAAGGGTAGGGGTGGTTTCACGGAAAGTGAACTGACTGATAGCCAGTCGCAACGTGTCGAGATAGCGCAATCCCGCTTTAGGCCAGGTGATGGTGGTGCCGTAGTCGAAAGCTTTTTTCTGCAAGGCAGCCAGTTGATCCGGATGGTCGAGCAGTGTATTCACTTTTTTTGCCAGCAAATCGCTGCGCTGAAAATCGAACAATATCCCCAGGCCTTGGTGCAACAGTTCTTCGGCATGCCAGTAAGGGGTGCTGAATACCGCACACCCCCCGCTGACCGCATAGCTGAGCGTGCCACTGGTTATTTGTGCACGGTTCAAATAGGGCGTTACGTAGAGATCGGCATGGTAAAGCAACGACATCAGCTCGAGCTCGTCCACATAACGATTGTCGAAAAACACGTGATCGCTCAGGTTGAGCTTCATTACCAGATCCTGCAGCATGTTGCGGTATTCCTCTCCGGCAAGCCTCAACACATGGGGATGTGTTTTTCCCAGCACCACATAGCGCATGTCAGGGTGCCTTGCTACAATTTCCGGCATGGCCCTAATCACCGTTTCAATGCCTTTGCTTCGGCCGATCAGCCCGAAGGTAAGCATCACCTTGCGGCCCTCCCAAAGCGCAGGTCGCCTGCCCAATTTGTCCAGATGGGCCTCAAAATCAGGAACGCCATGAGGAATGTGAACGATCTTCTCGGCAGGAACGCCAAAAACCTGCTTCAAAAAATCCACAGCCAGGCTGTTCATGATGACCACGTACTGCGAATATGCAGCAATGCGGCTCAATACTTCACGCTGGTGAAAACTGGGTTTTTCGAGCACCGTGTGAAAGGTGCTCACAATTGGAATGCGAACCCGTCGGAGAAGATTGAGTAAAAATACCCCGCTCTCGCCTCCGAAAATTCCGTATTCATGCTGCACCAGTAGCAGATCGGCTCCACTGTGGTTGATGTATTCAGCCGCTTCAACATAGGCTGAGGCATTGTCGTCGCGGATGGTGCGGGCAACCACTTCTGGATAAGGATAGGTTGAACCTTTGTCGTTCATGGCAATCACACCGATATCCAGCTTTCGGCGGTGTTGCGCTGCAGCCGTCCTGAGCGATTCCACAAGGTTGTAAGTGAAGGTGGCAATGCCGCATTGACGTGGGGGATAGTTTCCAAGCACAAGGATTTTCATGGCATGATGGTTTTTGGCACTTCGAATTTAGCAAGATGAGTTGCCAAAATCAAAAAAATTGTCTTATACACAAGGGTATCGTTGAGTAGGAAAACAGCAATAACCCAGAATAAGGCTTAAGATGTTGATAACGAAGCCTTTATATAAATCGAGATTAATCGATATTTTCACAAGGTTTGGTTAACTTTGCCTCTTAAAACTAAATTCAATGGACTACACTTTGCTGCTTTGGTTGGTTGTGCTGGTGCTCCTTGGGGTGCTCTTTTACCGTAGGGTTAGGCAGTTCCGCGCGCTAACCAGCCACTCTGCCGATGAATCCGATGCCCCGGTGCAGGTGCTGAACGGGAGCAATTTTGATCAAACGATAGCCAATGGGCTCACCTTGGTTGATTTCTGGGCACCATGGTGCGGGCCTTGCCGGGTGATTGCACCCATAATGGGTTCGCTTGCCTCCGATTACCAGGGAAGAGTTACCGTGGGAAAAGTAAATGTGGACGAGAATCAGGCCATCGCTGCCAGATTTGGAATCCGGAGCATACCCACAATCATTCTTTTTAAGGATGGCAAAGTAGTTGAACAGCTTGTCGGAGTGCGGCCAAAGCCAGCACTGGAGAAACTGTTGCAGAAACACCTTGCGCAATAATTACAGGTTAAGCGCAATCCGGGTTTTCTTTGGCAAGCTGCTGACTATAAGTTCGTACGACCAGTCGATCCACTGGAGCAGCAGTTTTTCGTCTGTCAGGTTATCGAAATGCACAAAATGCCAGTGTCGCTTGTCGAAATAACGTGGAGGCTGCACTTCAGGGTAATGTTCAAGCCTGAACATCACCTCATCCGGGCTGGCTTTTAATGCCAGATTTGGTTCGTCGAGCGCGAGCACGGCAAACATTTTGCCGCCCACTTTGAACACGAGGGTTTGATCGTCGAAGGGCAAGCTCTCGGCAGCTTGCGGCTTGCTCAGGCAGTAGTTCCGGATGCTTTCGTGGTCCATAATAAAAGCCTGATTAATTTGAGAGTGCCAAGTTAATCATTATCAGTGAAATGGATAACGAACTTCTGTTCCTGAACTAAACAAGCGTGTGTAAAATGCGCCCGGGATACTAATCAGATTAGTCGTTATCGTCAGGAACTCCCATCAATCCGTTCATTTTTTTCATGTCGATAAACTCCAGCGAGATTCCGGAAGGAACAGTAAACTGGGAAGCAGGAATACTGATGTTTTCTTCGAATGAAACTGCTTCCTCAGAAGTTGATCCAAGACCACCAAGTTCAACCGTAGTTTTCAACGGAATACGTTTATATTCCCAGATTTTGGAATTGAGTTTGCCGCTGATGGTAAGCTTGCACGTTTTGCCAAGGATGGTTTCGGTACCCCCATCTTTAATTTCCATGTCCTTCTGAATATCTGCGGCAAATTTCTTCAGTTCCGCGTCTGATGCTGAGTTAGTTACTGTATTAAGAATCTCGTTTGCATCCTGAACCCGCATTTTTGTTCCGGTCTTTTCAATCAGATTAATGTCGTAAATCCATTCCTTATCTCTGATTTTTAACTTGTCTTCCTTGCTTGTGATGCCAAATATTTTTGTTGTCGTTGTGGTGTGTTCATACTGATACCTGCCATAATCGTCGAACCAAAGGGTTTTTGTTCCTTTTGTTTTTCCTTCAATCTTGTAAACTACTTTACCCGATTTGATGTCGAATTGCTTGAGGTTCATGTAATCGTCCTTTTGGGCATTCAAGCCCATGACAAGGGTAAGCATAATTGCCAGCAGGAATGTTGTTTTCATGGTTTCTGTCAGTTAAAAATTTTTAATGTGTTTATAATCAATGTTTTATTTCAAAACAATTTCATCTTCAATACCGTTCTCTGCTAATGGATAAATGATGTGAACGTGGTGCCGGTCATCCAAATACATCTTCAACAGGTTCAAGTCGCTCCTGCATAAGTTTTCGAACCAAAGGTGTTCGAAGAGTGGCTGTTGGCTTTCATCGGGCCAGATGCATTGCTCAGCAAAGGCATTAAGCACAGCAGACTTATTGAGTGCAAATACTTCAAAGATTTTGTCATTGCTCAGCAGTTGCTGATTTTTATGGTCGAAGTGAAGAACAGTAAAGAACATGGTGCCTTCGCTCCGGTAGTAATTGCGCGAATGGGTGATAACGATACTTATTATGGTATCATGAACAAAATACTTATAGCTGATTTGCTCAAGCAGATCCGGGTTAAGGGCTTTTTGATTTCCGGCATTTTCTTTTATCGATGAATAGGTTGCATCGGTCAGGCTATTTAATAATCCGAGTTTTGAGCTTGTTCCCACGAAACCTGGTTTACTGCATTCTATTCCAAATCGGAAGGTTGTATCGTCTGTTCTGGTTTGTTTTTTGGAAAGCTCCATTATTGTTCCAACACCAAAAGCATGGCTTAACCAGTGAATGTTTTTCATCGCATCGGGCACGGTTGAACCGCCTGAGGCAGGCTTCTGTGCATATGTATTACCCGCAGTCCATAGCAGAACCAGCCCAAAAGCAAGCCTGAGCCCCAATTGTCTGGTACCTGAATCTGACATCCGTTTAAATATTAAAAGTCAGACGTTTCCCAACCGCTTACCGGATAAAACATGAACTTAAACCGGGCCTGATAGCTTGGTATTTCCTCATTGCCGACGGTTGCACTTACCTCAAAAGGTTTTCGGGCTTTGATTAATGCTATTTTATCGGTCATGTTGATTTGAACAGATTCACCATGCCCATTAAAACCGATGTACGAAATCAGGCGAAGCTCTTTAGGGGCAAGGGTATTTTCGGAGCAGATGGTCAGGTCGCCATCAATAATTTCAGTGGCAAATGTGGGATCAGGATCTGTCAAAGTAAGGCGGGTAGTTATTTTTCCACCCTTGTGCGAAACCACGCCACCATCGCACGCATACGGAAAGGTAAGCCTGTCATCGTATTTCAGGTGCATACATTGTTCCTCGAGCTGGGATAAATTGACAATCAGGTGAAAATTTTCCCATTGTGCATAGCCGGCCATGGTCACATGTTCATCTTCGTTGCGCCATTCAATGTCCACTTTGCCAACAGCCACCCATTTGGTTTCACAGGGGTTGCACCCTTTTTCCATGATAACATTGGCCTTTGCCCAAAGCAAATCGTCCACTTCATTGTGTTCGACGCCGATTAAATATCTTTGAGACAACGCTTTGAAGATGCAGGCCAGATATTCATTACAGCGTTCGTTTCCCTCAGGAGGCATGGTGTATGCAAACTGAGTTGTCCAAAACTCGACACCTTCCTTAGCGCGTTGCATACCCCTGGCCGAAAGTTCGGGATTACCCATCAGCTCAACTCGGGCCGTAAGTTTAAGAATACAGGCAATGTGCCTTACAGTTGGATTGACTTTACAATATAGGCCCTGAGGATCGGGGATGGGCTGTTGTATGGCTTGTTCAAGATCGGCATTATACAATAAGCCAATCTCTGTCATCAAAGCCTGCGACCCGTCTTCATCGCCTTCTTTTTCCAGCCGGGCTGCTTCGCGCAACAGCTCAGCAACTTTTGTTTCGTCGAGCTTACTGCATGGACTGTTTTGGGCTATTGAGACACTGAAAACACTCAACAATAAAAGAAGTGCTAAAATGAAAACTGTAGTAGTTGTATTATTATTCATTCTCTTAGGATAAAGGTAAAAGGTAAATTATTTTCAATCTATTTGGGATCAAATGTTATGGTAAGTGTTGCTCCGGATCTGTTGCTGAGTTTCTTTTCGGCAAATTGCCCCGATTGTAGTTTTTCAATTATTTCCGGCTCTATACTTTTCCATGGAAATGTATAGGCATTAGGGAACTCAGAATCGGTACCCACTGCAATTTGTTCGCCATCGCCTTCATTTTCGCCGATATGTAGGTCAAACTGCAGCACCAGATGAACAAAAGGATTTTCAGGAGTTTTTTCGACAGAACATTTATTCAGCGCATCTTCTCCTTTATCGATCCAGAGAACTGCTCCGGGCTGACCAGCCCTCAGACTAATAATCTCGGGTATTTCAAGTTCATCCATACACTCACTCAGATAATATTCCAGACCATAGCCCGGGATATTTATGGCATAGGGTACTATTACTTCCGGAACATCATCATTTTCAAAATCTTTGGCCTGATATACCGGAATTTTCGAGAAATCATCAGGAATGAGTACACTAACATTTTTCCACACCACTTTGGCATCGGCAAATCCTGGAGCCGAATAATGCGCTGTAATGTTGTATGACCCGCAATTAAACTCAATGGTTTCTTCCTGCACAATCTCCTCGTCAATTCGGCCTGCAAAGCGGCTTATCTGAACCAGCGTGAACTTTTCCTCGGTTTTATCATCTTCAAAATCAGCACAGTTGTACGTTTCGTAATCAAAGCTTATGGAATTGGGACCTCCGTGAAAGTATTCATTGCCTTCGAAGCGAACAAAACGGGCATTGGTTTTTTTAAACTTTCCTTTTTCGCACCTGAGTTCAAACGCCGAGATGGGATTACTCTTTGCCTCCCCGATTACATTACTCCTGATGCCGGAAACCGTTACCATTCCTGTATTTTTACCATTGGCAGTGGCTGTTCCCGCATAGCGGATTTTTGCAGCATGATAATCGGCTTTTGCTGTAATATCGGCTTCAATCTGATCAATGTTGGGTATGCCCGGATCATCAAGCAACTTAAAGGCGAGTTCGGCTTGTTCATGCGCACTTAAGCGAGTTGCAGAATTATATGTTGCTTCCAGCATATATTTCGATATTATAATCATGGTGTGAGGATCGGTGAGTGTAAAATTCAACATGAAATAATATTCAGCTTGTATTCCCGGACTGTTTTCATTTTCAACCCCGTCAGGTAGTTCGTCAGGAATACAATGAAATGATGCCGAAAGAATAAAATTCTTCATTGTATTGGCGGCATTCTGATCAACTTCAAGATTCTGGTTGTTGCCAATTTTGTACGCAAGATCCTGAATCCGTGATAAATAACCAGCTTCCACCAGGTCAACCATCTGATTGTGTCTGATCCATTTGTCAGCTACCTCCGCTTTCATCTTATCCGGAGGGGCTTTTTCAGTGTAAAGTTTTTCGAGAATTTTAATCTTTCCCCGGTTTGCCAGGCTCACATCAGGCAAAAGAATCAGTGATAATGCCAGTACAATCAAGTATTTTCCAACGCTCATCTTTTGCCGATTTATGGTATTTGAAATGAAATGACAAGCTTTTCATCATCCCGGCAACAGGTGTCAAGATCATCGAGATGGCCAAACTGCGAGGTCAGAGCAGTTTTATCGGGAAAAACAATGTAATGCCCATTATCTTCGTACTGACTGCGAAGCCTTTTTACCGATTGTTTCAGCTCCTTACTCATCAAAACTGTAAGAAAGTATTCGGTTGCATAGCCTTCAGTTGAAGATTCAACACGCTCAACATCAACAATTACACATTCAGGACGAAATGCTTCAGGAATTTCATCGGGCCAGCGAAGTGCTGCAAAATTCCGGTCTAAAAGTCCTGTTTGCCAGGCAATGGCTTCAAGGTCGGCCTGATGGGTATATTTGTTGCTGCTTATCCTCAGGACGGCTTCAATAGCAGGCAAATCTATTGCCAAAGTAGCCTGAGTTCGCAAAAACGCATATTCTGCATCCCATTTGCCTAATTTATATGGGGCATCCTGCCAAACTACTCCGCCTTTGCGGGGATCAAGCTTTATATAAACAAAATCTTTGGTATTAAGGAATGTAGCTGCATAGCGATTAAACTCATCCTCTTCTTCAGTAATTTCAAATGGGGAGGAGAAACCTTGTATCTGCATTGAACCAACAATCTCAGAAAAATCGCTGAAGCTTATAGCAATGGGTTGGGCGAATGCAGAAAAACCAAAACCCACGGCCAAAACAGCCATAATTATTCTTCTCATAATCAACGGTTTATAGAGTTAAAACTTGACAAATTCAACCCTGCGGTTTTGCGCTTTACCTTCGGGCGAATCGTTGGCTGCCATCGGTTTGCTTTCGCCATGTCCTTTTGAAGTAAGGCGATCTTTGGCAATTCCGAGTTCTGTAAGTTTATCCATTACGGCTTTAGCACGGGCTTCAGAAAGCTTAAGGTTGGATGCCTCGTCGCCATCGCTGTCGGTGTGCCCTTCTACCGAAAACTTTAGCGTAGGGTTATCCTGCATCATTTTCACTACATAGTTAATGGTGCCTAAAGATTCGGCTTTGATGGTGGCTTTGTTTACATCGAACTTTATGCCGGTGGTAACAAATTTGCCATCTGTAAGTACTTTATCATACAGGGGAACAGCACCTTTGGCAATGCGGATGTTTTTTATATAACCAACTCTTTTCCCATCAGGGTTATGAGTTGATAATCCAATTCCTGTGGGATTAAACTCAACATTTGGAATATTGAGAATACGAGTATCATCAATATATGCCTTTAATGCTCTTTTGTTGAAAGAAACTGAAATATGTCTCCATCTTGGTATGTTGGTATTTGATTTTGTGTCTGGCATTGTTTTAGAAGCAATGTTTTTACCATCAGCACCATTTTGGGTAAACCTTAAATATTGTTCGGCAGCCCATAATGCTTGGTTTGATCCAGATCGGCTTATTTTTTTTTGATTTTTATAATCTGCAAAAAACAAATAGTATGTCAAATGTTGGTCAGTAAAATAAGCATCAAATTCTACAGTAAATTCTTCAGGTAAGTAATCTTCAGTATTATTTTTGATAAGTGGAACAATACCCCCACCTCCGTTAGCATTGACACTAATGAAATAGATAACATTTTCTCCATTGAAATTTGCATTTTCAATATTTCCTTCTACCAAATCCCATTTGCTCGGGAACTCACCGTTTTGTTCCCCTTCCTGATTGTCTTCAAAAATAATCTCAGTGCCGGGTACAAAATCATATTTATTCCATGCAAGCTGAGGGGATGCCTGCTTTTGTTCTGCTTCAGGTTTTTCGGCCTCGGTTGCCTTGTCATTTTTGTTGGGTTTTTCAGTCTGATCTTTTTCAGTTGGTTTTTCTGCTTTCGGTTCAGTTTTCTTGTCTTTCTGCTCTTTCTTTTTGTCGCCTTCTGCGCCGTTTTCAATATTGTCGAGGGTTTTATCAACAGCCTTGTCGATGCGGCGCTCTATCCGGTTTTCAATTTTTCGCTCGGTCTTTTTCTTAGCATTTTTCAAAATGCTTTCGGGGCTGATTTGTGCATTAAGCAACAAGGAATAACAGCAAAATGCAGCAACAAGTGCATAGTGTGGATGCAGGATTTTCATAAGGATTTTAATTTGGTTCGTTTGTGGCCACAAAAGTGGACAACATTCGCTATCCTGCTATGTAAAAATGCGACACATGATAGGCCGGAAACTCAGAAAATTGAGATAGAACTCTTGTATTTGGATGGTTTGATGCCTTCGAATTTCTTAAAATCGCGGTCAAAGTGCGATTGGTCGTAAAAAATGCCATCAAGGGCGGGATCATTCCATTTAAACGAGGGGTTCTCTGCCATTTTAGCAATTATGTATTTGTGCCTGATAACGCCTTGAAAGGTTTTAATCGTTAGTCCAATGTGATTTTTAAAATATCGCTCCAAACTTCTAAGTGAACCGGGATGGCCGAATGTATGTACATCTCTCGATAATCCGTTGGATGATAGTATCTTATCTGCAACCTCATCATAGATTGGATGATTTGTTGTCTGGCGGTTTGAAGCTATTTCTAAAAAAAAGTGCTCTACCCTTCTGGCTTTGGAAGTCCTGGTTTTTAACGAGACCAAATCACTGATTAACGACTCCATTTCCTCCGCCCCGAAAACGATTTTAGCATCAATAACCTGGTTTACAAATGTTCTCATTTCAAGCAACAACAGGTTATACAACCCATAGGGTTTAAAGTCGATGCGCAGGTAATTGAGGTGAAGGCCGGGGATTGCTATCTGGTGTGTATGCGTTCCAATAAGCAGGCAATTGTTGCTTCTAATGGAGTTTTCAGCATATTTGGTATCGGGGCTGCATTCGAGCAATAGCGAAGGAAACCCAAGAGGCGGCAGGATAATTGAATCATCCTGTGTTCGCTGATCTGCCATAGCAAAAGCAAAGCCCTGGATAAATGGTTCCAGTTTCGGGGTGTTGTGGGTTATGGGTCCGAAATTCAAAGGAGGGAAATGTCTTAGTTAATAAGTTGTTCCCTTGAGCCGCTAAATCCCGAACGCTTTCCTGATGTCGTCAACGGCATCGGTTTTTTCCCAGCCGAAGAAGGTTACTTTCCTGAAGAAACGTTTGTTGCCGTTGGCATCGGTTTCTACCCGCGTATGCTCGTCCTCGTAGTATAGCTCAACTTCTTTTTCGAAGGGTTCGCGTCCGAAGTGGCCATAGGCTGCCGTCTCCCTGAAGATCGGGAACTTCAGACCAAAGCGGCGGGTGATGTGGTAGGGCCGGAGATCGAGCGAGGGAATGCGGGCGATGATGCCTGCGATCTTATCGTCGGAAAGTGTGCGGCCATCTGCATCTTTGACTTTAGCTGTACCAAAGGTATTGACGTAGAAACCAACAGGCTCGGCCACACCGATGGCATAGGCCACCTGCACAAGCACCTCGTCGGCTATTCCGGCGGCTACGATATTTTTGGCGATGTGGCGGGCGGCATAAGCGGCCGAACGGTCAACCTTCGACGCATCCTTGCCCGAGAAAGCGCCTCCGCCATGGGCACCCCGTCCACCATAGGTGTCCACAATGATTTTTCGCCCTGTGAGGCCCGAATCGCCATGGGGGCCGCCAATGACAAACTTGCCGGTGGGGTTCACAAAAAGTTTCATGTCGGCACTGTCGAGCAGGTGCTTGTATTTTTCAGGCAGGTGTGCTTTTACCCTCGGAAGCAAAATGTTGACTACATCGTTCTTAATGGTGCGGAGCATTTCGGCTTCGCTGGCAAAATCATCATGCTGGGTCGAAACGACAATCGTATCGATGCGCAGGGGCTTCCAGCCATTTTCGTATTCGATGGTGACCTGCGATTTGGCATCCGGTCCGAGGTAAGTCATCTGCTGGCCTTCGCGCCTTATTTTTGAAAGCTCTTGCAGGAGAAGATGTGCCAATTCTGTGCTCAGGGGCATGAAATTGTCCATCTCGCGGCAGGCATAGCCAAACATCATGCCCTGGTCGCCAGCGCCCTGCAGTTCGGGATTGCTGCGCTCCACGCCCTGGTTGATATCGGGCGACTGCTCATGAATGGCCGAGAGCACACCGCATGAGTTGCCGTCGAAGCGGTAGCTTGCCTTGGTATAGCCAATTTCGTTAATGGTGTTGCGCACAATTTGCTGAAGGTCAACATAACCTTTCGTCTTCACCTCACCCGCCACAACGGCCAGGCCGGTGGTCACGAGGGTTTCGACCGCTACTTTTGATTCGGGGTCAAAGCGGAGCATTTCGTCGAGCACGGCATCCGAGATCTGATCGGCTACTTTGTCCGGATGACCTTCGGAAACTGATTCGGAAGTGAAAAAAAATCCCATGTCAAACTTTTTTGAGTTAACAACCTAATTGTTTGCGGGAAGGAGTGATTGAGCGGCCAAACTACTGTTTTAGCATTTTTTTACGTGGTTGCAATCAATCAAATCTTTCCACAGTACCGGGGCAGCCACATCTGGATGAAGCAGGCCGGTAACAGGCCGCAAAGGTATAAGTTTTCCTGCTGCGCACCAAAGAGCCGCCGGACTTATTTTTTTCCGGTGAGCTGATGAAAAGATTCTTCCATGCTCCTGGTAATGCTTTTCATGCTCAGTATGGTAATGTTATTCCGGGTTGCCCAGCGCATAAGTCCAGGCCTGATGTCGGTTTCTTTGCGGGGTTCAAGCTGCCAGATGTTGTCTTTGAGGTGGTGGGCTTGTTTTAGTCCTTCGATGGTGGTAAACGCCTGTTTGTCAACTCTTTGACCAAGTTCTACCTCGATCAGTTCGGTGCCGGTATTTTTGGTAATGTTTTCGGTGGTGTCGTCGGCCACAATGCTTCCTTTGTTGATGATGATCACCCTGTTGCACACTGCCTCCACTTCCTGCATGATATGGGTGGAAAGAATCACGGTTTTTTGCCTGCCCAGATCCTGAATCAGTTGTCGGATCTCGAGCAATTGGTTGGGGTCGAGCCCCGCGGTAGGCTCGTCGAGTATGAGCACCTGCGGGTCGTGTATCATGGCCTGCGCCAGGCCCACGCGCTGGCGGTAACCTTTCGAAAGCATGCCTATCTTCTTGTGGATCTCGATTTCCAGACCTGTGAGGGCAATCAGTTCCTCGATGCGCAATTTAGCTGCTTGTCCTTTGATGTTGTGCAGCCCTGCCACAAAAGCCAGGTATTCGCGGATGTACATGTCGGTGTACAACGGATTGGTTTCGGGCAGGTATCCCACAAGACGCTGCACTTCAAGCGGATTCTCCTGCACGTCGTAACCCATCACTGCTGCGGTGCCCGAAGTTGGCGGGATAAAACAGGTGAGAATCTTCATCAAAGTGGATTTACCGGCTCCGTTGGGTCCCAGCAGTCCAACGATCTCCCCGCGATTGATGGTCAGGCTCACATTCCGCAGGGCATACTGTGTGCCATATACCTTGCTCACATTGTTTACTACGACCGACATGCCTGGTACTTCTTTTTCTGGCAAAGATAGCTATTGTGCCAATGGGGACGTCCGCACTTGTAGCGCTTTGGCCTAATTGTTAAATTTGCAGACAGAGTGAAGTATTTAAAAAAGAAATTTCCTGTACTGAAAACCAGGTGATACAGGCCAGATACCTGCAAAGACCATTCATAACTAAAAAGTAAATACAACCCAGATGGAAACAAAGCAACGCATTACAATTGCAAGGGGCGACGGCATCGGTCCCGAAATCATGGATGCCACACTGGAGATTCTGATGGCCGCCGGTGCGCGCCTAGAAGCCGACTACATCGAAGTGGGAGAAAAAGTGTATCTGGCAGGATATACTTCGGGCATCAGCCCTGAAGACATGGAAACCCTCCGCCGGAACAAGATCTTTTTGAAGGCGCCCATCACTACCCCGCAGGGCGGAGGGTATAAGAGCCTAAACGTCAACATCCGAAAGACCTTTGGTCTTTATGCCAACGTGCGTCCGGCTGTAAGCTATCATCCTTTTGTACCATCGGCTCATCCAAAAATGAATCTGGTGATTGTGCGCGAAAACGAGGAAGACCTGTATGCCGGCATCGAGCACCAGCAAACGCCCGAAGTGGTTCAATGCCTGAAAATTCTCACCCGTCCGGGCACCGAAAAAATCATCCGCTATGCCTTTGAGTTCACCCGCAGCCAGGGCAGGAAAAAGCTCACCTGCATGACCAAAGACAATATCATGAAACTGACCGACGGCATGTTTCATAAGGTGTTCGATGAGGTTGGCAAGGAATATCCCGACATTGAGCAGGAACACTGGATCATCGATATTGGCATGGCCAAGATTGCCGACAGCCCGGCCGACTTTGATGTGATTGTGATGCCTAACCTGTATGGCGACATAGCATCCGACGTAGCCGCGCAGGTGGCTGGTTCGGTTGGTCTGGCAGGCAGTGCCAATATTGGTGACGAATACGCCATGTTCGAAGCCATCCACGGCTCGGCACCCCGCAGGGCAGGGCAGAACCTGGCCAACCCATCCGGTTTGTTGCATGGCGCAATACTTATGCTTCAACACATTGGCCAGAACGACGTGGCCGAAAAGATTCACAACGCCTGGCTCCGAACCATCGAAGACCGCGTGGTAACTTACGACCTGGCGCGTAAAATCAAAGAAAGCGGCGAAACCAGGTACACCGAAGTGGGTACGCGGGAGTTTGCCCAGGCCGTGATACAAAGACTGGGCGAAAAACCTCAGACCCTGAGAGCCGTCGATTACAGCAATGCTGTGGCCGTGGAGTTCAGGAAGCCTACTTTCAAGGATGTGCGCGACCAGCATACCGAACTGGTGGGCAGCGATGTGTTTATCCACGATGGAAAGATTGATGCACAAGCACTTGGCAACAAGCTGGAGGCCCTGGCAGGTCAGGATTTGAAGCTGGTAATGATCAGCAACCGTGGACAGCTGGTTTATCCCGGTCATTTCCCTGAAACATTCTGCACCGACCACTGGCGCTGCCGTTTCGAACGCCGCGACACTTCCGCTCCGACCACTCATGCACAGATCCGCGAACTGCTCGGCCGCATTGAGGCTGAAGGACTAAAGTGGATCAAGCTCGAGAACCTCTATTATATTGACGGACAGAGGGCTTATAGCCTGAGTGGCGGACAATAATCCGCGCTGCGACCATACTTTAGGAGAGGATTGACTTGAAACAGTCAATCCTTTTTTTGCGCATTCAGGTTTCCAGGATCGCCGCAAATGTTAAAAGTGTTCCAAAAAATTCAATGCGGTTCATTTAGTTCTACATTTGCCGCCGTTTTTCCGAAGGATTAAGCTGATGTTCAACAAAAGTGTGATTGCGAAGGTGCTGCATACCAACCTTTTAGTTGTATCTGTATTTATTGTTCTATGTATTCCGGTGGCCTGGATTTATCGCGAGGGCTGGCTGTATTTGTTGCTTAGTGCAACATTAACCGCATTAGCATCAGGGATTGCACTGTTTATTTCAAGAGGTTCTGATCAGGAAGCTGTTTTTTCGAAAAGAGATGCCTACCTAACGGTCACTTTATCATGGGTAAGTATGGGGCTGGCCGGTTCGTTGCCCTATATTTTTTCTGGTCTGATAAACAAGCCGGTTGATGCATTATTTGAGTCGTTGTCGGGTTTTACAACAACTGGCGCCTCAATACTTACTGATATCGAAGGCTTGCCAAAAGCCTTGCTGTTCTGGCGCAGCCTCACACACTGGATTGGCGGAATAGGAATCGTATTGATTGTGGTTGTGCTGCTGCCATCGCTCAAAATAGGCAGTTACCACCTTTTCTCTTCCGAGTCTTCCTTCCACGAACGCATCCAACCTCGCATAAGCAGGATTGGGTTGACTTTAATCATTATTTATGTTTCGCTGACGATTCTTGAGGTGATCCTGCTTCTTTTTGGCGGCATGAACCTTTTCGAAAGTGTGTGCCATGCGTTTGGTACAGTAGCTACAGGAGGATTTTCTCCTAAAAATGACAGCATCGCAAGCTATTCACCTTATATTCAATATGTGATTATGGTATTTATGTTCCTGAGCGGAACCAACTATATCGTTTTTTACTATTTAGCAACCGGTATGCCAAAAAAAATCTTTGGCAACAGTGAGTTCTGGTTCTACCTGAAAGTTGTCCTAGCAATTGGCTTCATCCTGACTTTTATTCTGTTCTCCAACTCGGATCGGGGACTGGAAAAATCCTTCCGCGATGCCATGTTTCAAACCGTTTCGATCATTACATGCACCGGATTTGCCACCGACGATTATTTGGCCTGGCCGGTTTACGGATGGTTTTTAATTTTTTTGGCGATGTTTCTTGGGGGTAGTTCCGGTTCAACAGCCGGAGGTATCAAAATGGTAAGACATCTGGTCTTTTGGCGGTCCCTCAGAGCATACTTCAGGCAAATTCAGCATCCACAGGGCGTTGTGGTTACTAAACTTAACAATAGTGCGCTCCGAACAGAAAGCCAGGTGGCGATTATCAATTATATTATTACCTACATCTTCATTTTTGCGGCTGGCACTTTTGTCATGGTATTTTTTGGCAACGACGGCCTTACTTCTGCCGGATCGGTGGCCACATGTATGGCAGGTATCGGACCGGGTTTGGGCTCGACTGGCCCTGTTTCAAATTTTGCCCATCTTTCCGAATCCACTAAAGTGCTGCTCATGTTCCTGATGCTGGTCGGAAGACTCGAAATATATACTTTGCTGGCTCTTCTGCACCCGGGCTTCTGGAAGCCCTGAGCTATATCGTGTGCTGTTTCAGGAACCCTGCCTTTTCATATTCTTCCCGATTTTGGAATATTGTAAGTGAAATGGGATTACGGCAGTCCTAAATTATCATTTTAAATTGCACAATAACAGGCAGTTAGCAATTCAGCACGATTTTTGTTAAACATTTGTTAATGCGGCTATTTGTGTCGTATCTTTGATATGGTGTTTAATAATGACCTTGTGTTATTGCCTGATATTCAGTTGAGTAATAATTGAATCAGGATTTTTGCCTGAGGTCACCAAATCCGGTTGAGCTATGAAACGGATTGTGCTGATTTTATTCGTGGCCGCTGTTTGCACAAGTTTGCCGGCGCAGCCCACATGGATCAGTATTGCCAGTGGCGACTGGAACAATCCGGCCATCTGGTCCACCAGCGGAGGAGCCTCAGGTGCTCCTGTGCCAACATTATCATCCAATATGCGGGTAATTGTGGCGGGACATGCTGTTACGCAATACAGCAACCACATACAAATTGTTCAGAATGGCAGACTGGAAATCACAAATGGTGGTCGTTTGCGCATTGCTACCAATTATATGCTTTATCAAAGCGGTGCAAATACCGTTTTTAAGATTGACAATGGTAGTCTGGAGGTAAGTGGCAATTCGACGGCTGCGATGCTTATCAGGCTTGAGAATGGCAGCATAGAATGGACTGATGCTATAGTACGTAGTGGCGGACTGATGTATGTGGGCAACACAAGGGCTAACTTGAACAATGCCTGTATTTCTTCGGCCTCCTGGATGCAGTGGAGCGGAATTGGGAGCAGTTCCAATTTTTCGATCATGAACAATGTCGGATTGTATGCCGGGTCAGGTGTGCAAAATGGGGATCAGCTGATTTTATCTGGATCTTACATAAATGTCAATGCATTAAAACTGTTCACAGGTTACCCGGGCAATTTGAATCTCACAAATTCAACCTTACAAGGGTCAATTTATTCAATTTATTTAGCCAGCGGGTCTATTAATACAAACGGACTGGTTGGTGCTCCCGAACTGGGCTATTGGTGCGCCAGTCCCTCGCCCAATCTTTCTTTGTTTTCAGGGCCCAGAATTCAGAGTTGCAGTGCAGCATATTCTCAGCCCTGCGGTCCGCAACAGCCCCCCTGCGATGTATCGGTAACCAAGCTGGCCAGCATGCAGAATGTAGGTGTTGGGCAGCAAATGAGCTTCCTGATAAAAGTGGCCAACCATAGCTCTTTTACTGCGAGAGGTCTTCGTGTGTACGATCTGGTCCCATCGGGATATGAACTACAGACTGTTAGTCCTCAAATTGGAAATTGGAATAATCCTTACTGGAATATTGGCGATCTGGGCAGTTTTCAGGAAGTGCAGGCGATTATGTATGTACGTGTAAAGAGTAGCCCGGGCTATACCAACACGGCAAGCCTTTCGCCAACAGGTAATTATTATACCGATCTCGTAACGGCCAATAATCAATCGTCTGTCACGCCAAATGTGCAGGCCACATCCGACCTGCAGATTACCAAGGTTGTTGACAATCAGTATCCTCAGGTTAATCAGCTTGTTACTTACACTATTCAGGTAAAAAACAACGGTCCTGGGGTACCGGCCAATATCAATGTTACCGATTTTCTGCCTTCGGGCTTGCAATATTACAGTCATACGGTTTCCCACGGAGGATTACTTTCGCCCAGCAACTGGAATATTAGCGGATGGCAACTCAATCCCGGGCAAACGGCTACCCTCAACCTGGTTGCAAGGGTGCTGCCTACAGGAAACTACGTGAACTCGGCTACGGTTTCGAGCGAGTTAACCGATCCCAATACGGCAAACAACACGGCTACGGTGACCATTTATCCTCAGATTTCTGATTTGGCCCTGGCCATAACACCTTCGAACATTAACCCGCTGTATGGCGAGAATGTTACCATGGACGTTCAGCTTACAAACAACGGGCCGTCAACATCCATTCAGTCCTATGTTTCTTTTTCGATTTCCCCTGGATTTCAGTTTGTTCAGGCTACCCCACAGATGGGAACTTTTAGTGGCTCTAACTGGTCCGTTGGCAATCTGGGAGCGAACCAAACTACCTCTTTGAGTTTGGTATTGAAAGTTACATCATCAGCTCCTTATCAGCTCATTGGTAACGCAGGCCAGCAAACCCATGACCCTAATTCCTCCAACAACTCTGTAACTGTCATACTTCAACCCACCGCAGCCTACGACCTGGCTGTTCAGAAAACTGTTGACGTTGACAATCCTTATTATAATCAGGTTGTTACATTCACCATAAACGCATGGAATGCATCGCAGGGCACAGCCACAGGTGTGGTGGTTACAGACCTGCTGCCTGATGGTTACACACTTATTAATGCATCAACAAGCACCGGAACCTGGGAAGCGCCAAACTGGAATATCGGCAGCCTTCCCAATGGCGTTTTGCGTACCTTGCAGCTAACAGCTATGGTGCTTACCACAGGCAGTTACACCAACACAGCCACCATTTCCGGTGACCAGCCCGACCTCAATATGGCCAATAATAGTTCAGCGGCTACTGTAACACCACGTCAGACCAGCGATCTCGAGGTTCAGATTGAAGTTTCGAATACTACACCAATAGTTGGCTCCGAAATAAGCTGTACGGTTCGTGTAACCAACAATGGCCCGCACATGGCTCTGGCAACCCGTGGACCTGTTCATTTGCACCCCGGCTTACAGATACTTTCGTTCAATGCAAGTGGAGGAAACTTTCTTAGCCCTCCCGGATATTGGGAAATTGGCAGCATTGCCACCGGGGATGTAGTGACCCTTTCTCTCCTATTAAAAGTCAATCAGGGTGGAAACTTAGTTATTTCCTCTGATATTTTTTGCGACAACCTCGATCATAACACAACAAACAACTATAAGTCTGTACAGATAATTGCAATCAATGCCATTGATCTTAAAGTTGAAAAGACATCAAACAACACTAACCCCATTGTTGGTGCCAATGTGGTATTTACAATCAAGGTTTACAATTTGGGAAATATTCAAGCTACAAATGTTGTGGTTGAGGATCAGTTGCCCAGCGGATACCAGCTGGTTTCGGTTAATGTGCCACACGGCAGCTGGAATGCACCGTATTGGACTTTGCCAGTCATGACGCCAGGAATTATGTTTTCTATGACCATCACTGCCAAGGTACTTCCTGCCGGTAATTACGACAACACTGCTACTGCCACGGCTGCCGAAACAGATCCATTCCCGCTTAACAATTCTGCTACGGCTGAAGTGCATGTTGTGCCCCTGAACGGGCCAACGGCCAACGATGATATTGCAACAGGTATTAAAAACCAGCCACTTGATATAAATGTGCTAACCAACGACATTGCCGGCGATGCACCCATCAATCCCAACAGCGTTCAGCTTGTGGCCGGAACAGCTCCTGACCCCGCTGCACAGGGCATCATCACCATTGATGCTGCAACCGGGACAATGACGTTTGTTCCTGTAGCGGGTTTCACTGGTACAATAGTTACTCAGTATTCAATCAGGGATATGAATAATCTGCCCGCTAAGGCCCAGCTCACCATAAATATTATAGAACCACTAACAAACCTCTACCCGGCAAGCGGCCCCGGCACATTGGCCTTCGAAGACCTCTGGCCCGGCAAAGGCGACTACGACTTTAACGACCTGGTGATTGATTACCAGTTCGAGATACAGTCCGATATGACAAACCATGTGGTGAGCATTACAGGAACTTTCACAATTCAGGCATTTGGAGCCGCCCTCGAGAACGGATTTGGATTTCAGTTGCCCGCTTCGGTTGATCAGACTAAAATTACTGCTACAGGATCGAGGCTGACCGAAGGCTTTGTTGAGTTCAGCAGCAAGGGATTGGAAACGGGTCAGCCCAATGCCACAATCATCGTATTTGATAATACATTTACTCAAATGCAGCCCCCCGGAATAGGAACAGGCGTGAATACCGACCCTGATGCACCTTATGTTGATCCGGTAACAATAGTTATCAATCTGCAATTTGAGCCTGGCGCTGTTACCATGAATGACCTGAACATTGGCGCGTTTAATCCATTTATGATTGTAAATAAGGTGCGCGGACACGAAGTCCACCTGCCAAACTACCCGCCCACTGCAAAAGCAAACCCTGCGCTTTTTGGCATGTGGGAAGATGCCAGTATGCCCCAGCAGGGAAAATACTATGTTACACACAACAATCTTCCCTGGGCAATTAACCTATACCAGAGTTTCGACTATCCAAAGGAAAAGCGCGACATTACCAAAGCCTACCATAAGTTTGTTCCCTGGGCAGTAAATGGCGGAACCTTGTTCCCCGACTGGTATCGCAATTTACCCGGATATCGTAATGAACAGCATATTTACAAAAAGGGGAATTAATGTATAGGTTTGATCAAATAAATCCTATTATTGGAAAAAATTTCGAGAACAAATTTATTAATATTTTGAAAATCAAATAGATATAAATAAGGCACGATTATTGACATTAAGAATATATAAAACATTTCAGATATGAAAAAGATTGCATTTTTTGTGATGATCGTGGTGCTTGCCTCGCTATATTCCTGCCGCAAAGACCGTTTTGAGCCCAACCAGCCAAAGAGCATGGAGGAGCTGAAGGTGCCGGCAAATTTTGACTGGAAGACCACTCGCGATCTAACAATCAGCCTGAGTAGCAGCAACAGTGGCTTGACCGAGGTAGTAAATGGGAATAACAATGTTGTTTATCAGAGGGCATATCTAACCGCAGGAGCAAATTACACAATGAAAATCACTCTGCCTGCTTACGAGACTTTACTAAAGATCAAGTTTCAGGGCATTGAGCGCGCCCTTTATTTGCAACCTGGTGTGAGTTCCTATTCAGTTAATTTGTAAATCATACTCCTGAATACAATGAAAGATATTGGTTTTTTCATCAAGTCAATCATCCTTGTTGCATTGTTTTTTGCAGCAGGCATGAGCGCAAACGCCGTTGTAACTTGCGAGGTTAGCAAAAGCAATGGTGGTGGCTTTACAACGATTATCGAATCGGTAGTGCAAAACTGTAATGGCACTTATACTATTGTGTTGCGTGTTGAGCACAACGGTTGCGGTGGTCCGAGTTGCAAGGCACTTTCACACTACTCCGTTGAGGCTGTTCCCGGAACTTACTCAAATGTAAGTGTACAGGTACGTCAGGGCACCATGACTTACACCAATATTGATCTTGGTCCGAACCTGGGGGCTTCAACGCCCTTCCAAGGGTTTAAAATTGATGGGGTGAAAAACATTGGCGGTGGTAAAGCCGGTGTATTTGCTATCACTTACACCCTGACAAGTCTGCAAAATCAACAAGTGTCGGCTAAGTCGGGAACATCGCTGCAGCTGGCCAGTTTCACAGCGGCTGAGTTCCATCAAGTAATGAACTGCAATGGTACGATATGCAATACGAATCCAAGTGGATTAATGGGTAATGTCTTTCATGACATTAACGGATTGACCGACAATACTGTAAATGGAGCAGGTGTGGGTGCGGCTGGTTCAACCCAGCTATATGTAAATCTGCTTAACAGCGGGGGTATGGTGTTGCAGACAAAACCGGTGAACAACAATGGTACCTGGGAATTTACCGTTGGCGCAGGTAGTTATCAGGTACAACTTAGTACTGTTTCGGGTACGCCTGGAAATACGGCCCCTCTGACCCTTCTTCCTGCAGGGTGGGTCAATACAGGTGAACACGTGGGCACGAGTGCAGGCAACGACGGAACAATTGATGGCATGATCAACACAATTGTTCAACCAAATACAATCACACAGCATGTCAATTTTGGTATTCAAAGGCTACCCATAGCATCAACAAATACCGAAGCCGCGCAGGAGAACCCAGGTGGAACAATTAGTGTGTCGGTTGCAGCAGCCCTTTTCCAAGCTACAGACCCTGATGGAGATGTTGTGTCTATCAAGATTACCGCTTTTCCGACAGGGATTACTACGATCACAATCAATGGAAGTACATATGATTCCGGAAGTTTTCCTGCGCAGGGAATAACTATACCTTCTTCATCCGTTGGCAACCCTACACAGGCAATTTCCGTTGACCCTCTTGATGGTGTTGTAACTGTTGCCATTCCTTTCGTTGCAATCGATAATGCAAACTTCCCAAGTACGAATACTGGCTATGTGTATCTCCCATTCACTATGCCCCAGGCACTTGGAGGACTGAGCGGCAATGTGTATCATGATCCCGACGGAATGAGCGATAACTTTGTAAACGGTAATGGGATCGGCTCACCATCTGGCACACCTTTGTATGCAAATCTGCTTGATCAGGCCGACTTAGTCGTTGCATCAGTTGCTGTATCATCCGGCGGAACATACAGTTTCAACAATTTGCAAAACGGCAGCTATACTGTGCTCATAAGTACGGTGCAGGGAACAGTGGGACAGCCTGCACCACCAGTGCAATTGCCCAATGGATGGGTCAATACCGGTGAAAATGTGGGAACTACTCCCGGGAGTGATGGTACGCCCGATGGCAGGTTAGTGGCCTCGGTAGTAAATAATCAGATTACAATGGACGTTAACTTCGCTATCGAGCAATTGCCTACGACAGGTAACAGCACTGCGGATATACAGGAGAATCCTGGTGGTGAAATTTTTGTACCGGTTACAAACAATCTGTTTATTTTCGATGACCCTGATGGCGTGGTCGGATCTATTCGTATTATATCGTTCCCGACTAATGCAACCTCAATCAAAATTGGTTCTGCTACCTACACAAGCACATCCTTCCCTTCTGGTGGTGTGATTATCAATGTTAACAGTGGAGGAGTGTTGGCAAACAGTGTTCAGGTCGATCCGATAAACGGCCCTGTAACTGTGATTATACCATTCAGGTCGAAGGATAATGCAGGATTCGAAAGTTCAAGCACTGGCACTGTAAGCCTGCCTTTTACCGGGGAATATATCCCTGTGGATAATTTCTTCCCTGCAACAGGTTATGGCACGCTGGCCTTTGAGGACCTTTGGCCCGGAAAAGGAGATTACGACTTCAATGATCTTGTGTTGGACTATAGGTTCGAACTTGTTTCAAACACAGGAAATTACGTTGACCTGATTATTGGTAAATTCAAGATTAGAGCTTTTGGGGCCTCTTTCGAGAATGGATTTGGGTTCCAGCTAAGCAGCAACATCAATGCAGATGATTTGTTTGTGGAAGGCACAAGTCTTACTGAAAATTACATTAGCCTCAATGCCAACGGTACAGAAGCGGGGCAGTCAAAACCCACCATCATTGTTTACGATAACGCCTACAACGAAATGCCATACCCAGGTACAGGTATTGGGGTAAATACAGACCCTTCGGCTTCATACGTTGAACCAGTAGAGCTTGAGATAAGAATTTATCTCCCTGCTAATACGTACACCGCAGCGCAGGTGGATATCGGCAATTTCAATCCTTTCATCATCGTCAACAACGTGCGGAGCCATGAGGTGCACCTGCCATACTACCCACCAACCGACCTTGCTGACATGAGCCTTTTTGGCCAGTGGGAAGACGACAGCAATCCTGCAACCGGACGCTGGTATGTGACCGACAAGAACCATCCCTGGGCCATCAATATTTACGAATCGTTCGACTATCCGATTGAGAAGCAGGACATTCTGGGCGTTCACCTCAAGTTTGCCGAATGGGCCATGAGTGGTGGCGTGCAATTTCCCGACTGGTACAAGAATCTGCCGGGATACCGGAACAGTTCGCTGATTTACCAGGTGCCTTCAGGAAAATAACCTGATCAGAAACAAAAGCCTAGCCGGATCGCCTCAAGCCTTCCGGCTTTTTTTTCGACCCGGGGAGCGATTTGCGGCTTTCATCCGCTCTTTTTCCCGTTCGTCAGCTTTAAGTTTTCTAACGCCATTGTGCAGGATATTTTTGCCGCATCAATGATATAAAACCATGAAAACTATTCACATTTCGCTCTTTTGTTTATTGATCGTAGCTACTACCCTGTATGCAGGCGAAGCTCCCGAACAGGTTCAAAACATACGCGGCAAGGTGCTCGATGCCATTACTACCCAGCCTCTGCCAGGTGCCCACGTACGTTTGCTGGGCGAAACGGCGATTGCAACAACCACCGATCTCAACGGTTTATTTGTGCTTCGTGCTGTGCAGGCAGGGCGCCAGTCAATTGAAGTGAGTTATGTAGGCTATGCTCCGCAAATCGTTCGTAATCTTTTGGTCACTGGTGGAAAGGAGGTTGTGGTTGAGGTTTTGCTGCACGAAGCCCCAGTCAGTCTTGGTGAGATTACAGTCAGCTCGGCCAAGCCCAAAGAGCAGACCATCAACGACATGGCCCTGGTAAGTGCCCGGGCTTTCACTGTGGAAGAAACCGAGCGTTTTGCCGGCAGCCTTGGCGATCCGGCACGCATGGTGGCCAATTATGCCGGTGTGATGACCCAGAACGACTCGCGCAACGACATCATTATCCGCGGCAATTCGCCATCCGGGGTGCTTTGGAGGATGGAAGGCATCGAAATACCAAACCCTAACCACTTTGGCTCACTTGGTACAACCGGAGGTCCGGTGAGCATGGTGAACAATAACCTGCTGATGAACAGCGACTTTCTGACAGGAGCCTTTCCGGCTGAATACGGAAATGCACTGGCAGGGGTGTTCGACCTCAATTTGCGCAGCGGCAATCCGGCAAAAAACGAATTTCTTGGCCAGATCGGTTTCAACGGTTTCGAGCTGGGGGCCGAAGGACCGGTCTTTGGCACAGGCAATGGACAGAAGGCATCCTACCTTGCCAACTTCCGTTATTCCACCCTTGAGCTGATGAACGAGCTGGGCTTCGACGTAGGTACAGGATCGGCAGTGCCGCGCTACAAAGACCTGACATTCGTGATGGATGTGCCCGGAACAAAGTACGGCCGATTCAAAGTTATCGGATTGTGGGGGCAGAGCCTGATCCGTCTTGGCCGCGATCTGAGCGATACCGCTGCCAATCAGTACAACTTCCGCGGAACTGCCACTGATTTCGGATCGGGGCTGGGGGTGGTCGGGCTCACCCACACATGGTTTCCTTCTGCCAAAACAAGGCTGCGCTCCACCCTTTCGTGGCAACGCACCTATTCCGAGGCCATACTCGATTCGGTGGTTACCGATGCATTCAAGCCATTCTACAGGGGCTACGAAAAGGAGTCCAAACTGTCGTTCAACACCCAGCTGCGTGGCAAGCTTGGTGCAAATGCCAGTTACCTGGCCGGATTGAATGTGGATGTGTTCGGACTCGATTATGTGGACAGTGTATTCTCGAAACGCTACCAGCAATTTATCACAAGGTCGGATGTGCAGGGCCGGATGATGCTCTACAGGGCATATGGCCAGCTGCACCAAAACTTCGGACAGCGCCTGAGTGCAAATGCCGGGATGAACTTTCAGTATGCCGCAATTAATCAGCAGCTCGTGGCTGAGCCACGCATCGGACTGAATTACAGGCTCAACGAAACAGCCGTGCTCACAGCAGGAGCCGGACTGCATAGCCAGTTGCAGCCCAGGTCGGTATATTTTTCTCAGGCTTATCTGCCACAATCGGGCACCTACATCCGCACCAACGAAGACCTGAAGCTCACCCGAAGCCTGCATCAGGTGATCGGATTTCAGCAACTGCTTGGCGAAGGATTCAGGTTCAAGACCGAAGCTTATTACCAATACCTTTTTGATGCACCCGTAAAGCCTGATTTCCCGGAGTTCTCGATGCTCAACTTTGGCGACCAGTTTGGTACTCCCAGGATAGACAGCCTGGTAAATAAAGGCAAAGGCCAGAACTATGGCCTTGAGCTTACTGTGGAAAAGTTTTTGAGCAAAGGATGGTATATGTTGTTCACCGCCTCGGTTTTCGACTCAAAATACACCGGTTACGACGGCATCTGGCGCAATACGGCATTCAATGGCAATTACGTGTTCAATCTCCTCGGAGGTTACGAACTTAAGCTGAACGAAAAGCTAACACTCACCCTCGACGGGAAGTTCGTTTGGGCAGGGGGCAGGCGCACTGTGCCGGTCGACTTCGTTGCATCTGCGCAAAAAGGCGAGGAAGTACGCGATTGGTCACGGGCTTACGAAGAAAAGTATGATGACTATATCCGTTCCGATTTTCGTATCGGGCTCAAAAGCAACGGAAAAAAATTGTGGCAGGAATGGGCCATCGATTTACAGAATATCACCGGCAACCGGAGTATCTTTATGGAAGCTTATGATCCCAGGAAAAATGAGCTTTATTATGTGTACCAGCAGGGTTTTGTCCCAATGTTTCTCTACAGGGTCAGATTTTAGCGGCCAGCATCCGGCAAATGCACCATCACAATTGCCTGAATAATCCAATACGACAGCAAATAGTTTAGTGGGGTTTCAGACTGTATTTTTACAAGGTAAAAGACCAAGAATGAAAAGGAAATCTGATTTTGATGCGGAGGAGCACGACTTCAACTGGTTCACCAGGAACTATTTGCTGCTAATTTTGGGCGTTGGCCTCTTTATCTCGCTTATCTACCTGATCAGCAATGAATATGCTGATGCCTCATCCGCAATTGTTGGTATAGGATCCGGGATACTTAACACAGCTGCAATCTGGATTGGTTGCGTGTTTATCGTGTCCTATCTATGGAAAAAGTATCCCTGGCAGGAAAAGCCTGTCAGGCACCTTGTGCTCGAAGTGATCCTGATCACCCTGCACACGTTAATTGTAAGCGGCATTATTTTTTTCACCCAGAAAGACCTTTTTGCGACACAGGATGGGCAAACCTTTATTATGGCCATTTTTACCACCCTGCTTATCACTTACCTCATCACTGCCATTCACGAATCGGTGTTTTTCTACCGCCAGTGGAAATTTCATTTCGGTCGCTCCACCCGGCTTGAGCGCGACAACATTTCGGCACGTTACGAAGCGCTGCGCACCCAGGTCAATCCCCATTTTTTGTTCAACAGCCTCAACAGCCTGTCGAGCCTGGTGGAAAACAACCCGAAGGCCGTGGAATACATCGGCCATATGTCCGACCTCCTGCGCTATATGCTCAGCAGCAGCGAAAAGGAATTCAGCCTGTTGCGCGACGAACTGAAGGTGCTCAACAGCTACCTCGCATTGCAAAAACTCCGTTTCGGGCAAAACCTGCTCGTGGATGTCAGGATACCTGAATCGGCCTTTCACCTTGCACTCCCACCCCTAAGCCTCCAGATGCTTGCAGAGAATGCCATCAAGCACAATGTAATCACAGCCGACAAGCCGTTGTATATCAGTGTGTTTATTGACGAAGGACGGCTTGTGGTTCAAAACAACCTGCAGCCCAGGCAAGGGGTAGCTTCCACAGGCAAAGGGCTGAACAACATCAGCGGCCGTTATGCGCTTTACACTACCAAAGAAGTTGTGGTTGAAAAAGATAGTGGGATTTTTCGAGTAAGTTTGCCATTGCTTGAAGTTGAATTATGATCCGGGCGCTCATCATCGAAGACGAACCCCTTGCCGCCCAGCGCCTTGAGGCCATGCTGATGCAGCTAAAGCCCGATATACGCATCCAGGGTACGATCGACAGTGTGGCCGGAGCCATTGAATGGTTCAGGCAACATCAGGCTCCCGACCTCATCTTTCTCGATATTCAGCTCGGCGATGGCATAAGTTTCGACATCTTCAGGCAGGTTCAGCCCGAAAGTTTCATCATCTTCACTACCGCATACGACGAATATGCCCTCAGGGCATTCGAACTCAACAGCATAGAATACCTGCTCAAACCCATTCAGCCACAGCGCCTTGAAGCAGCTCTGGCCAAATTTGATAAGATCCGCAAACCCGGCACTATCAATTTTGATCTGCTGCTCGAGCAGATGCAGTTGAGGCAACGTGCCTACAAGGAACGTTTTCTTGTGAATGTTGGCGACAAGATAAAAAGCATCGGCATCGATCAGGCATCCTATTTTTATGCCCTGGAAAAAAACGTCTTCATGTGCACTTCCGACGGCATGAGCTATCCCCTGGATTTGTCGCTCGATCAGCTTGAGAATGTGCTGAATCCCCGGCAATTTTTTCGGATCAACAGGCAGTATATCATTGCTTTTGGCGCCATCGGCCGGCTACACCTGATGCCTAAAAGCCGTATTGCGATCAGCCTTCAGCCTCCAACCCCCGAACTGCAATGGGTGAGCTCAGCCCGCACAGCTGAATTCCGTAAGTGGTTGGATATGTGACCGGATTAAGAGAGGCGATCTGCCGGATTCGCCACCGATTCAAACAAATATTTCATCTCTCTGGCAATCTGCAAACTGCGCCCGGCATACACACTATCCATTTGCGGGCTGCCATCCGACACTTTGGGGTCGAGATACAGGATGGGGACCCTCATGTCGGCGCCAAAAACTACCGGGCAAGCCTCATTGGCCGAGTCGCAGGTCATAACGGCAATGAATCCGGAGCGGGGATTAAAAGGGTGATCGTAAGTTTTTGAAAAAGCAATAACAGGCTGAAAATCATTGCTGTACCTAATGGCATACACCGGGTTGGGTGCTTTGCTCAGCTGGATAAGCTGAAAACCCTGGTTTTCGAGTGTTTCGGCAACCTTAGGAAACAAAGCAGTGGCTTCGGTGCCACCGCTGTAACAATCAACGGCCGTCAAACCGTGGAAAGCTGCCATGGTTTGCGCCCAGATCTGCCCCAGGTGGCTGCGCCGCGAATTGTGGGTGCAGATGAAACTGAGGGCCACCCTTCCATGTGCGAGTTTTGCCCGCACATGCCCGGCAAGATTATCAAGCAATAGCTTGCGTTCGTCGGGTATGCCGGAAGTATCGAGCCCGACAATCAACTCACGGATCTGGTCAAACATTGCGGTAGTATTTCTTTTTCAGATAAATGCTGGCTTTGACCAGCAGGATGAGCACCGGAACCTCAACCAGGGGACCAATGACGCCGGCAAAGGCCTGGGGCGAATAGATGCCAAATACTGCAATAGCAACTGCAATAGCCAGCTCAAAATTGTTTCCTGTGGCTGTGAAGGCTACGGAGGTATTGGTATCGTAAGGGATTTTCATGGCCTTGCCCGCAAAGAAGCTGATGAAAAACATTAACAGGAAGTACAGTACCAGGGGAACGGCAACCCTGAGCACATCAAAGGGCAGCTCCACAATTTTATCGCCTTTCAGGCTGAACATCACCACAATGGTGAAAAGCAGGGCATAAAGTGTGATGGGCGAGATGAACGGCACATATTTCCGGTTGAACCATTCTATGCCCTTATATTTGACCAGGTAATGCCGGCTGAGGAAACCTGCTGCAAACGGTATCCCAAGATATATGGCCACACTTTTTGCCACTTCGTTCATGGGCACATGAATGTCGAACTCACCAATGCCCAGAGCTCTAGGCAAAACGTTGATAAACAGCCAGGCATAAAAACTGTACGTAACCACCTGAAATACACTGTTCAATGCCACCAGCATGGCGCCATATTCCCTGCTGCCTCCGGCCAGATCGTTCCACACGATGACCATGGCAATGCATCGCGCCAGACCAATCAATATGAGTCCGCTCATGTAGCCCGGATGGTCGCGAAGGAACAACACCGCCAGCAAAAACATCAGAATTGGTCCGGCTACCCAGTTCAAAAACAACGAAAACGACATAACCTTTATGTTCCTGAATGCCATGGGCAACAGCGAATAATCAACCTTGGCGAGCGGTGGATACATCATCAGGATCAGGCCAATGGCCAGAGGGATGTTGGTGGCGCCTACCGAGAGCGCGTCCGTAAATTTGGCAATTTCCGGGAAAAGCTTCCCAAGCAGCACCCCGGCAGCCATCGCCAGAAAGATCCACAAAGTCAAAAACCGGTCAAGCAGCTTTAGCCTTACTTTCATGTTGCCTTATTTGTCTGTCAGAATATCCTGATGTTGCAAAGTTGCTGTTTTTCGGTGAATTGTCCGCCTTTGGGTTCCTACAGCAACCTTAAGGTATCATTAAAGATCATTCATCAGGTCGCTAAACCGGGTAGTTTTTTCAAGATTTTTCGATGGTCATGGGCATGGCACCAGGAAAAAGTTTTAGCTTACAATATGATAGCTAAAGCGTGAATATTTTATTTAAATAATAATGATTCAATACATTAAGTCGTTGATGGTGGATGCCTCCAATGGTTTCTACCGGGTAAATCGTTATAAATTGGGCGATTTTTTTGGTCCGGTTGACCTGGGCATACACCTGTCGCACAAGTACAACAGTCTGAATATTGGTGCCGGTTTGCTTGCCGGAAGCATCTTTCCAGGCTCCAACCGCCTCATTTTCACAGGCATATCGCCTTGTTGGCATGGATTCTTTATCTCTTCAATGGGCGGAGCTGCGCTGGTGTTCGACAATCTGGGAATCAATATGATGAGCATCATCGGAAAGGCCCTTTCGCCGAGTATTTTGTATCTGAACCGAAACCATGGCGAGGAAGTTGAGGTTGAACTGTACCCGGTAGATCTTCATGCGGTCTGGTCGCACGGCAGGGGAGGGGTTTACGGGGTAATGCAGTATGCGCTCGAGAAATTTGGTGAGCGATACGAGACAGAACCTCGTGTGCTCGCAACCGGACAGGCTTCACTGTACACCGATTTTGGCGGCATTGCCTCGGCCCCTGTCAAAAAAGGAGGTGAACTCACGTATGTGGATTGCTGGGCCGGCCGCGGTGGTTTTGGCACCAAACTGCTCCAGCAACACGGTATTGTTGGCATTATTTACGGAGGTACGGTGATGGACGAAGACTTCCGCGACCGCAAGGTGGCCGATGAGTGGTTTCAGGCCAAGTATAACCAGAAACTAGCTGCCAAAGACCTGGAAGCAACCACAAAATATCGCTTCGATCCCAACTTCAACACCGGAGGCACATTTGGGGTAAATTTTGCCACCATCGACGAGCGCATCATAGCTTTCAATTACCGGACCATTTACATGACCAGGGAGCAGCGGCTCGAAATCCACAAGAAATTTATTCTCGATCACTATCTGAAGCAGTTCAACGAGGAAACCATTGCCACCAAACAACAGAAAAACTGTGGTGAGCCATGTGTGGCAGTTTGTAAAAAAATGCACAATCACTTTAAAAAGGATTACGAACCTTATCAGACCATGGGGCCGCTTAGCGGGGTGTTCGACCAGCGCGCGGCTGAGCTGCTCAACCAGAAAGCAGATACTTACGGCTTCGACGCCATTTCGGTTGGCGGGGTGCTGGCATGGCTGATGGATTGCATGCACGATGGTCTGATAAAACCGGAGGTGTTTGGCCTTGAGGATGTGCCATATTTTACGCCTGATGGTTTCGATGTCGTGCAGCATTCCATGCACAACGCACAAATCGGGGCAGCCCTGCTCGACGCGATGGTAACACCGGGCGGGCATATCGACCTGTCGCTTGGAGCCAGAAAGTTTGCCCGAAGGCTGGCCCGTATTTATGGTCATGAGGTGATGGACCGTTTTGTCCATGTGGGATTTGCGCGCCAGGGCTGGATTGTACCCAACCAGTACTGGAGCCCTGGTGTACTCTCACCCATGGCCATCATGGGGAAATATTATATGAACTACGGCAAGGATTACCTTTCGCCCCGCGAACTCGGCCGCGAAAATGCCCGACGTACCATCCACGAACTCATGATGGACAATATGGGCTTCTGCCGCTTCCACCGTGGCTGGGCCGAAGACATCATCCCCGATCTTGTGGATAAATTGTTTGGCCTCAAGGATGCTTATCTGCACAACCTCAGGCTCACAGCCACACGCATCAACAGCCGCAACTCGGCCATCTTCTGGGAATCGAAACGCAATGCCCAGTTTGTGCATAATTTCCTCCTCAAGAAGTACAACGAAGATGGTGTCAGAAACAGCGACATCGAATATTGGCTAAAGCAGTTTGAAGCCAACAGCAAAGAAGCCGCCCTCAGTTTCTGGTACGAGGTGCACAAAGGCATTCACGAGATGTTTCGCGAGTTTCATTGATGCCACAATCATAATTATTTGTTATTAAATGCAATGGCTTTGCTATGGTTTTTGCAAAACACTACTTTTGGCCAGATTCATATCGCCACTGGATGCGACAACTCCTACCAACCCTCGTTTTAATTGCTTTACTGACAGGATGTTCCAATTATCAGTTCAGGTCGTCCTACCGTTCGGCGAATGCCTTGCTTCACGACATGAAAAAGTCAGACGGTCAACCATTCCTGAAAGCCCATCACGTCTCGGGTAACGTGTACGTGCTGACGCAGGAATGGCAAATCGACACCATGGCTGGCCTCGTGCGGGGATACGGCACCCTGTACGACTTCAACCGCAATATGCTGAGACGTGGAGCTCAGGAATTTGCGATCGACAGCATCCTGATATTCGAGACAAACCGTAAGCTGGTCAATCCCGAATCGCAGCGCATCACGGCAATGGCCATACTCACTGGGGTCAATCTTGCCCTAGGGGTCATCTGCTGGACCAATCCGAAAGCCTGCTTTGGATCTTGTCCCACCTTCTACATGGACGGTCACCAAAACATACATCAGGCAGATGCCGAAGGGTTTTCCAATGCCATCAGCCCCTCGCTCGAATATACCGACATCGACGCACTCAACAACCCTCGGGTTGAAGGCCGGTTTGCCCTCACCATGAAAAACGAGGCGCTCGAAACCCATGTAGTCCGCAAGGCCAGTTTGCTTGCCATTGCCCGAATGCCCGGCCAGCACATCCTGCATGCCCGCAACGATAAGTTTTACCGTGCAAAAAGCCTGGTTCCACCCCTGCTTGCAAGCGAAGGTGAAATCAACATCACCCAAAAACTCGCAAAACCTGATGGGGAGGAATGGTTTTCGCTGGCCGACGAACACAACCTGAGCAGCAAACAGGAGCTCATCGCAGAATTTGAGGCGCAGCCGGGCATGGCCAATGCTGGTCTTTACATTCATTTTCGCCAAACCTTAATGACCACCTATCTCATCTACAATGCGTTGCAATATATGGGAGATGAAATAAGCGATGTTTTTGCCAAAATTGAATCTGAACCTGGGCTGCGTTCACAGCTCAACAGCGGCATACATGGCGAACTGGGCGAAATTGAAGTCTGGCTGTGGAACAAGGCCACCGAAAAATGGGAGCTTCAGGGCAGTGTGTACGAAACCGGCCCCGTTGCCATCAACAAGCAGGTGGTACCTTTTGGCAGCGATGTTTCGGGAAAGGTCAGGGTTAAATTGCGTCTCAACCACGGACTTTGGCGCATCGACCATCTAAGTCTGGCTTACGGCCTGGAAGAGGTTCAACCGATAGTGGTAGAACCTGCCGAAATATTATATAAGGGAGTGCCGGATCAAACAGCCCTGCAAAAACTCAAAAGCTCGGATCAGGTGTTGCTGTCGATGCCCGGCGATGAGTTTCGCCTGATTTATGAGTTGCCCGACAATTCCGATTATGCACTTTTCCTGAGCAGCCGGGGTTACTATATTCAGTGGATGCGCGACAACTGGCTGGGGATGAAAAATATGGCCAGGCTTCGGACCATGATTACCCGTCCGGGCCAATACCTGCGCGAAGAGGCCAAAGCCTACAAAACGTATGAAGCAGCCATGGAAGATGCGTTCTGGGGTTCACGAATCGACACAAAAACAGTGCATTACTATGAAAATTAACCATATCATTGCCATTGCAGCCATTCTTTTGCTTTGGTCGTGTGCCCACGTGCCGGCCTATCTGCCTAAACTCGACAACCTTGGCAACAGTCCGAATGGTGCGTTTGTCAGGCTCAGCCAGCAGGCAGGTCCGACCGTTTACGGCGAGCTATTAGCAGTTGATTCGGCCAGCATCTACGTGCTTACCGACAAGGCATTTCATAACCAGTCGCGCTGCGAAGCCGTGCCCCTGCAGCGGGTCACCACCTTCAAACTCCGCTACGCCGCCCCCGGCCGGTATGGCTGGTCAATTCCCATTTATGGCTTGTTTGTAGCTCCGGTCACTTCGGGTTTTCTTTCCATTTTCACCATACCGATGAACCTCATCGTAACCGGTTCGGTCACTGCAGGAAGTTATCAGGCCACCAGCTATACGAATCAGGACATCCGCAAGGCTGATTTGTGGAAGTTTGCCCGTTATCCGCAAGGCCTACCTGATGGCATTGCCCTCAGCGACATCAAATAAGTTTGTGCCGGGGCCGATTGCCGGCCGGGAGTTTGGTTGCGACTTGTTGACAACTGTTTTTCAACAAAATGTTGTCAGCAAAATTGTTGGAATAAAAAATACTTTCTATCTTTGCACCCCCTTTTGGGAGAAATAGGTGCATACATAAGGTTGAAACACGAAATTAGATGAATACTCTGAGTTACAGAACGGTCAGCGTGAATAAAGAGCAGGCCAACAAAGAGTGGGTGGTGGTTGACGCTGAGGGCATGGTGCTGGGTCGCCTGGCATCGGAAGTAGCCAAGATCCTCCGCGGAAAGCACAAACCGTCCTACACTCCCCACAGCGATTGTGGCGATAACGTGATTGTGGTAAACGCCGAGAAGGTGAAGCTCACCGGAAAGAAGCTCGACGAAAAGGTGTATGTCTGGCATACCGGTTATCCGGGGGGTCAGCGTTTCCGCACTGTCCGCGAGCAGCTGAAGCACAAACCTGTTGCCGTGGTTGAGCACGCCGTCAAAGGTATGCTCCCCAAAAACAGGCTGGGAGCAGAGCTATTCCGCAACCTGCACGTGTACACTGGCCCCACACATAAACATGAGGCCCAGCAACCTAAGACCATTACCTTTTAAAAAAGCATACATCGCATGGAAGTAGTGAACGCTTTAGGCCGTAGAAAGACAGCCGTAGCACGCGTATATGTGAAGCCCGGAAACGGTACAATCACAATCAACAAAAGAGACTTCAAGGAATATTTTCCAACCCCCATGCTGCACTACAAAGTGGAGCAGCCCCTGGCACTCACCGACAACCTTGGCAAATACGATATCAAGGTGAACCTCGACGGTGGCGGATTCAACGGACAGGCCGAAGCCCTCAGCCTGGGAATCAGCCGTGCACTCTGTGCCATCAACCCCGAGTTTCGTCCTGTGCTCAAAGCCAAAGGGCTGCTGCGCCGCGACCCGCGTATGGTTGAGCGTAAAAAGCCCGGTCGCCCCAAAGCTCGTAAGAGGTTCCAGTTCAGCAAACGCTAATCCTGCAGCTTCTGAAAAGTGTTTAGTATCCAAATTGGTGAGATGTCTGCGAAAGATCTACTCACCAATTGCTTTTAGTGAATGTAAACATCAACAAACAAATTATGTCACGAGTTACCTTCGACGAATTATTGGATGCAGGCGTACATTTTGGTCACCTGCGCCGCAAGTGGAATCCCAACATGGCTCCTTACATCTTCATGGAGCGCAATGGCATCCACATCATCGACCTTTACAAAACCCAGGCTAAGATTGAAGAAGCTGCAAATGCCCTCCGCCAACTGGCACGTTCGGGCAAAAAAGTGCTTTTTGTAGCCACCAAGAAACAGGCCAAAGCCATTGTGGCTGAAGAAGTGAGCAAGATTGGCATGCCATACGTAACCGAGCGCTGGCCCGGCGGTATGCTCACCAACTTTGCAACCATCCGCAAGGCAGTGCGCAAAATGGCCAATATCGACAAGCTCATTGCAAGCGACGCGTATCAGAACCTCTCCAAACGCGAACGCCTACAACTCGAACGCGAGCGCGCCAAACTCGAGAAGAACCTGGGTTCGATTGCCGACATGAGCCGCCTTCCTTCGGCCCTGTTCATTGTGGACATCCTCAAAGAACATATTGCCGTTGCTGAAGCCCGCAGGCTGGGTATCCCCACCTTCGCCATCGTGGATACCAACTGCAACCCCAACCTCATCGACTTCCCCATCCCGGGCAACGACGATGCCACCAAGTCGATTTCACTTATCGTGAAAACCATGGTTCAGGCCATCGAAGAGGGTCTCAACGAGCGCAAGCTCAGCAAGGACAAGGGTGCCGACGACCATGGCGATGAAGAAGAGGCTGAAGAAACATCATTCATGCAGCACGGAGGAGACGAGGAAAACAAAGAAGATGGCGAAGCCAAGACCGACAAGCCAAAACGTCCGCGCCGCCCTGTAGCCAAGAAATAATTAAAACTTATTATACAATGAGCATCACTGCTGCACAAGTAAACGAACTGCGCAAAATCACCGGCGCTGGTATGATGGACTGCAAAAACGCCCTTGTAGAAAGCAATGGCGACATGGAACAGGCCATTGATATCCTGCGCAAAAAAGGTCAGAAAGTAGCTGCCAAACGTGCCGACCGCGAAGCCAACGAAGGCGTTGTGCTGGCCAAAACCTCCGACGACCACAGCTATGCCGCTGTTGTTATGATTAACTGCGAAACTGACTTCGTTGCAAAGAACCAGGACTTTATCAAATATGCCCACAGCATCCTCGATCTGGCCATTGCCAGCAAAAGCCAGGATGCCGAAGCTGTGAAGAACCTCGAGCTGAACGGCCGTAAAGTAGCCGACACCCTCACCGACCAAACCGGCGTGATTGGCGAAAAAATTGATATGGGCGCCTTCTTCAAAATCGAAGCACCGTTCACTGCAGCCTACATCCATCCCGGAAACCGTCTGGCTACCATCGTTGGTTTCAATAAAAAGGCCGATGGCCTCGACCAGATTGGTCGCGAGATTGCCATGCAGGTTGCTGCTATGGATCCTGTGGCTATCGACGAAGCCGACGTACCCCAGGAAGTGATCAACCGCGAGATTGAAATCGGTATGGAACAGGCCCGCAACGAAGGCAAACCCGAAGCCATGCTCGAAAAAATCGCCCGCGGAAAACTTGGTAAGTTCTATCGCGAAAACACCCTGCTCAACCAGGAGTTTATCCGCGACAACAAAAAGTCAGTTCGCCAGTATCTGAGCGAAACCGACAAGGAACTCACCGTTGTTGCTTTCAAACGCGTAATGCTTGGCGCATAAAAACCAAGCAGCACAAAAATAGAGGCCCGGATATTTTGTCCGGGTCTTTTTTTTATCCGATAAGCAGCCACTTTTGTTCATTGCCGAAATCGTAAAGTAAAAATGCCGGAACCATTTGGTCCCGGCAAAAGGAATATCCACCCCGGATATTCGTTCCAGACCCGAAAGTCTTGCTTTTAAGACAGCATTTCTTTGATAATGGTTGCAACAAGGCTGTTGTCGGCACGTCCGGCGATTTCTTTGCTTACGATGCCCATCACCTTGCCCATATCTTTAATGTTCTGAGCGCCGGTAGCTTCGATGGTCCGTGCGATCAAAGCCCGTAGCTCTTCGTCTGATAATCTGGCGGGCAGATAGGCTTCGATGATGCTTGCCTGATAATTTTCTTCCTCGGCCAGGTCGGGACGATTTTGCTGGGTGTAGATTGCGGCAGCCTCGCGGCGCTGTTTTACGAGCTTCTGAAGCATCTTAAGCTCCACCGAATCAGGGATGATGCCCGACGATACGTCTTTGCCCGTTTTTTCGAGCAGCAAGGCCGCTTTGATTGCACGCAGGGCAGCCAGCTTGCGGCTGTCCTTGGTCAGCATGGCCTGTTTGATGTCGTCGTTGATTTTCTTTTCCAATTCCATGAGCTTCCCCTGTTTAATCTACATTGTCGTGAAGGTAAGGGTTGTCGGGGCGGAGGGAGAATTTGCCTGTTTCTTTGTTAACGCTGTATCTCGAAAGCTCTTCTTCCTCATTTTCGCTCAGGTTGATCCCCTTGCGCAGGTAGGCAGGCTGTTTTTCAAGCTGTTCTATACCCTCGTCGGAAAGGAGAAATCTCGAACGGGCTTTAAGTCTGGCCTTACGGTCGGTCGAATTGCGCTCTATATGGCTGAACTCGGTTTCCGGGTTACTGAATCGGAGTGTAGGTAACTCCTGAGGGCTGTTGTCGCGAATCTTTACCTGCGGATCCATATTGGTTACTTCCAATGGAAGTTCGCTGGCATCTTTGATTTTTACGGTGATAGGTTCCTCAGTTTCGGACTCTGTTTCGGGTTCTGTGGCACTCGTTGCCTCCGGGGCCTGAACTGCGCTGGGAATGGTCGGTTCTAACTCGTCAAAGAGTTTGTGGATAATTACTTCCGGGTTGTTCGGCTTCGGAGTTTCAATGGTTTTTTTGGTTTCATGAGTGGGTGCTTCAGCCTTGCTGCTTTCCGGCATGAGCACGTGCCTGATGGGCTGAGGGGTTTCGGCTGGAGCAGTTGCTATTGGTGTGTTCTGTGGCTTCTGGGTGTTGGTGATTTCCTTGCCGTTGATATCGAACACCTTGGTAGCTTGCCGTTTTTCCGGGATAATGGGCTCACCACTGTCGAAGCCGGTGGCGATGATGGTGATGGAAATGCTGTTGCCCAGGCTGTCGTCTTCACCATTGCCCCAGATAACTTCGGCCGAATCACCGCAGATGCTCTGGATGTAGTCGGTAATTTCGTGTACCTCGTCCAGGGTAACCTCTTCGCTGCCCGAAGTAATGTAGAGGAGGATGTTTTTGGCGCCTGCGATGTTCGAATCGTTGAGCAAAGGTGAGCGCATGGCTTCCTCTATGGCCTTGATGGCACGGTTTTCGCCCTCGGCCCTGGCCGATCCCATGATGGCCTTGCCGCTGTTCTTCATCACCGTTTTCACGTCTTCAAAGTCCACGTTGATGTAGCCGGTCACGGTGATGATTTCGGCAATACTTTTGGAGGCGATGGTGAGCACATCGTCAGCTTTCTTAAATGCATCGGTGAGTTTCATGTCGCCATATTCCTCACGCAGTTTATCGTTGCTGATGATGAGCAGGGTATCTACATATTTGCGCAGCTCGTCGATGCCTTCGAGGGCTTGCTGGCGGCGGCGCCGGCCTTCGAAGCTGAAGGGCAGGGTGACGATGCCCACCGTCAGAATGTCGAGTTCGCGGGCCACGGAGGCTACCACAGGTGCCGCACCAGTACCTGTTCCGCCACCCATACCGGCGGTGATAAACAGCATTTTGGTGTGCGGCTCAAGCAGATCACGAATTTCATCAATGGTCTCGAGCGCAGCTTCCCTGCCAACCGAGGGGACGTTGCCTGCGCCAAGTTGCCGTTTTCCGAGGTGTATCTTGTTGGGCACCGGACTCACATCGAGTGCCTGGGCATCGGTGTTGCACAACACAAAGTCCACTCCCTTGATCCCCTGGCGGTACATATGCGTCACGGCATTGGAGCCACCTCCTCCCACACCAATAACTTTGATGATATTCGACTGTTCCTTTGGGTGCTCAAATTTTAACATTTCAGGCATGATTTCAGTTTTTAAAATTATGTGCTTGGTTGATTTCCTGTGAATAATTCAATTGATGAGTTGCTAACAGTTTATGGTTAATAACTGTATTACTCCTGAGCTTCCCGCTCAAAAAGGCGGATGATTTTTTCGAGAAAATTTTCACGTTGTTTCGGTGGGTCCTGGTTTTCATCCGGTTTTAAATCAGGATCGGCGGCTGGCTGAGGTAGTTGTGTATTTTTCGTAAGGTTTCTCATATCTTCTTCATAATCGAAACGCTTAATGCCCTCAATCACAAGGCCTATACCTGTGGAATACATCGGACTGGCCAGCTCTTCGAAGGTGGTTGAAGCAAGGTGTTCGTTGGGATAACCTATTTTCACTTCCATTCCTGTGATAAATGATGCAAGCTGGTCGATATGTTTGAGTTGCGCGCCACCTCCGGTAAGTACGATGCCTGCGATGAGTTTGCGTTCGAGACCGGAGTTTTTTATTTCATAATAAACGAGTTCAAATATTTCCTCCATTCTGGCCTGGATAATGGATGCCAGGTTGCGGAAGGATATTTCGCGAGGTGCCCGGCCCCGGATACCAGGGATGGATACCACTTCGTCGTCGCGTGTAAAGCTGGCCATGGCTGAGCCAAACTTCACTTTTACTTCTTCGGCATGCTTTTTAATGATTGAGCAACCCTCGCGGATGTCTTCGGTGATGATGTCGCCTCCGAAAGGAATGACTGCGGTGTGCCTGATGATGTTGTCGTGAAAAATGGCGATGTCGGTAGTGCCGCCACCGATATCCACAAGAACCACCCCGGCTTCTTTTTCTTCGTTGCTGAGCACGGCTTCGGCCGAGGCTATAGGTTCGAGCACGAGGTCGGTCATGTGCAGGCCGGCTCGCTCAACGCATTTGAGAATGTTTTTTGCAGCCGCAGTTTGCCCGATGATCACATGAAAGTTGGCTTCAAGTTTTGCGCCCAGCATGCCTACTGGCTGCTTGATGCCCTGTTCGCCATCAATGATGAATTCCTGAGGAATCACATCAATGATTTCCTCGCCGGCGGCCATGTTGAGCCGGTACATATCGTTGATGAGCTTGTCCACCTCAGCCCTGCTGATCTCTTCCTCAGGTTTTTCGCGAATCAGGCTGCCGCGGTGCTGCAGGCTCTTGATATGTTGTCCGGCTATGCCCACAATCACATTCCGGATATCTACCTTCGAACGCTGGCGGGCTTCTTCCACCGCATGGGAGATCGAACGCACAGTTTCCTCAATGTTCGCTACCATACCTCTTTTTACCCCCAGCGAATCCGTACGCCCATATCCCATGATTTCTATCTTGCCATGCGCGTTTCGTCTGCCGACGATGCAGGCAATTTTTGTGGTTCCTATGTCGAGGCCGACGACAATTTCTGATGCTTTCATATGCTGTCCCTTTTGATTGTACAAACTATCTGGTTTTCAAAACTTGCGTTGATCAGGGCGTATCTGCCAAATTCACGGCTTGTGCTTTTGGCCTTGTAAAAGGCTGCCACATTGGCCAGTTTGTCTGCCGGATTGCCACCTTTACCAAGAAAAACAGCCGCAGTTCCAAGTGCGGGAATGAGCTCAACCTGTTCATGCTCATCGATATACACCTGGTCGATGAGCAGATTCAGAAACTCATCGGCGGTGATGATTTTGCCCAGATTGAACAAAGTAAAATAAACGCGGTTGCGTGTGGTGTCGGTGGCATAAGCAATCTGGCTGCCGTCAGGCTCAACGGGTGCAGGTATGTGACCTATGGCCGGCAACAGCCTGAATAACCTTTCCGGGTGCTCCGGAAAGATGACGCCGGCGGTGTCGATGTAGTGCCATTCTCCGCTGAGGTCGAGTGCACGCATCATGGGTACACGCTCGCTGTAGCTCACCACCAGAATGCGATCTAGGGTGGTGTATGCCTTTGCCTGCCTGATGTAAGGATTGCCCAGAAGATATTGTTCTATTTGCCTGTTGTTGAACGATATAAGGCTTAATGAGGCATTGCCGAGCTTTTTGATTTCTCGTTTTACTTCGGCAGCTGGTACAAAATCGGCCTGGTGTTTGTTTAGAGGCCGCACCTCGATTTCCCTGAGGGGTTGTTGATAGTGCACATGTCGCGCAAAACCAAACAATAGCGGTATGCCTGCGGCAGTAAGTGTCCACAGTGTGTAAATCAATATGTTGAGAACCAGCTTCTTCATTCTGTAAAAAGTTTTCTGAGTGGTTCCACCATGCGGTCGATATCGCCGGCTCCGAGCGTCATCAACACGTCCGTCGGATGTGTTTTTACAAAAGCAATGGCCTCGTTCGGACTCAACAGTATCTTGTCTTTCATGGGCACTTTTCGAAGCAGTACTTCCGAGCTTATGCCTTCGATCGGGAGTTCGCGGGCAGGGTAAATGTCGAGCAGAATCAGCCGGTCGAGCAGCGCCAGGCTCCGGGCAAATCCATCCATAAAGTCGCGGGTGCGGCTGAACAGATGTGGCTGAAAAATTCCCGTCAGGTGCCTGCACGGCCTCAGGTTACGAGCTGTTTCGATGGCTGCCCGGAGTTCTTCGGGGTGATGGGCATAATCATCCACATAAAGAAAATCAGGTCTGTTGATGATTATATCGAACCTGCGCCATACACCTTTGTATGCAGGCAATGCAGCAGCAATAGTTTCGGGACTTATCCCTGCTGTCATGCATGCAGCTGTGGCCGCCAGTGCATTGAGCACGTTGTGGTGGCCCGGCATCCCGAGGGCAGTTTCAAAATCTCCGGCCGGGGTCTTGATCGTGAACCTGAAAAGCTCTTTTTCCACACGGATATTCTGTGCGCTGAAATCTGCAGGTTCATCGAGCGCAAAAACCTGACTGTTTTCACTGATGCTGCTGAGCGGCAGCCCGCGGCGATAAATCAGTTTGCCACCTTGACCGGCAGATGAGGCAAATAGCCGGTATGTTTCCTGCATTTCTTCAGGACTTCCGTAGATGTCCAGGTGGTCGGCGTCCATCGAGTTAACGATGGCAATATGTGGTTTGAGCTGCAAAAAGCTGCGGTCGTATTCATCGGCTTCCACAACCAGCCACTGGCTGTTGGGCTGGATCACCAGATTGCTCCTGAAGTTGTTGGCTATGCCTCCGATGAAAGCTGTAAATGGTTTGCCTGCCTGTGCCAGCAGATGGGCAATCATTGACGATACCGTGGTTTTGCCATGTGTGCCGGCCACAGCAATGGTGGGGATATTCCGGCTGATGGTCCCAAGTACTTCAGCTCGTTTCATCAGGGGTTTTCCTGATTGCAGAAGGGTCTGATATTCAGTCAGGTCTTTGGGAATGGCCGGGGTATAAACGGCAAGACGCAGATCTTCGGGAATGAGTTCAGGGCTGTCGGTATAATGTATCACCATGCCTTCGTTTTCGAGGCTTTCGGTGATGATGCTCCGGGTTTTGTCGTAACCATGTATCTCAGCGCCTGCAGCGTGAAAATACCTCGCCAGGGCGCTCATGCCGATGCCGCCGATTCCGAGAAAATACAACTTGTCACCTTTTTCGATCTGCATCACGACATGAGTTTAATGGCTTCTTCCACAATGCGGTCTGTAGCATCGGTTCGGGCAAACTTCCTGATGTTTTTCGCCATCAGGTTTTGTTTGTCTTCGTTTTGTGCAAGCGCGATGATTTCATTAACCAGATTTGCTCTTGCTGTGCTGTCGGGTTGAACTATCGCGGCTCCTGCCTCTGCCAGTTGCATAGCATTGCGGGTTTGGTGGTCTTCGGCAGCTGTGGGCAGGGGCACAAAGATTGCGGCTTTGCCTGTGGCAGCAAGTTCGGCCACCGTCATGGCGCCTGCACGGGCCACCACCAGCGTGGCAGCCGCATAGGCCAGATCCATCCGCCTGATAAAAGGCTGGAGGCTGATGCCGTTCATGTTTCTGTTTTCCAGCAAGGCCTTAGCCTTGGGATAAAAGGCTTCGCCACACTGCCACAGGAGCTGAATACCCGCATTGCGGAGGGCATCCAGGCCTTCGAGTATGGATTCGTTGATCGAACGAGCCCCCTGGCTTCCGCCTGTAACCAGCACCACCGGTTGCTCCTCACCAAGCTGGAAAAATCTGAGGGCTTCACCTCTTTTTCCGGCAATATCAATGGCAGCAGGACGCAAGGGGTTGCCTGTCAGGATAAGCTTTTCTGCCGGGAACCACTTTTCCATGCCCTCGAACGCCACACAAATCCGCTCTACCCTGGAGGCCAGCAGGCGGTTGGTGATGCCCGGAAAGGCGTTCTGCTCCTGTATCAGCGCCGGAACACCAGCACTGGTGGCAGCCCAGAGAAGTGGTCCGCTGGCATAGCCTCCAACGCCAACAGCCAGGTCGGGCCTGAACTGTCGGACGATCTTTCTTGCTTTGAGCAGGCTCGATGCAAGTTTTATCGGAAACGACAGGTTGCTTGCGCTCAACGATCGTTGTATCCCGCTGATCCACAGCCCTTCGATGGGATAGCCGGCTTCGGGTACGCGTTGCATTTCCATGCGGCCCTGCGCGCCCACAAACAGAATCCGGGCATCGGGCAAACGATTTTTCAGGCCATCAGCAATAGCTATGGCAGGGAAGATATGCCCTCCGGTGCCACCACCGCTAATCAATATGTGCTTCGGCCGTTTGTTCATCTTCTGATTCTGAAATTTGAGATGTTTCTTTCTGCCTGGTTTCCTGGTCCCTGCGCTCAACTTCTTTGCTTACACTCAGCACAATACCAATCGATAGGCTGGTAAACCACATAGAGGTGCCTCCCATGCTGACCATGGGCAGGGGTTGCCCCGTTACAGGCAGCACATCCACATTCACCGCCATATTGATCATGGCCTGCAGCACCATGCTGAACACCACCCCTATGGTCAGAAAAGCTCCGAAGGTCTGGGGTATCTTGGTGACGATCACTACTGCCCTGTGCAGCAATATGATATAGAGCAAAAGCACAAACACCCCTCCGACATAACCATATTCTTCGATGATGATGGCATAAATAAAATCGGAGTAGGGGTGAGGTAAAAAGTTGCGTTGTGTGCTGTTTCCAGGCCCTTTGCCAAGCAATCCGCCGGTGGCCACTGCAATCTTGGCTTGCTCCACCTGGTAGCTGTCGCCTTCGTCTTTGAGGTGATTTTCGATGCGGTTTTTCCAGGTTTGCATCCTGCCTTGTTGGTCTTCAGGCATTTGCATTACAACCAGAATGAAGATTGCAAAAACAAAGATGCCCGAACCAATAAGCGCTGCGATATACCTAAAAGCAACCCCGCCAATGAAAAGCAACACAAGGCTGGTGGTAAAAAGCATCAGGGCTGTGGAGAGATTGGCCGGCAGGATGAGAAATACCACGGTGAGCACCGGGAGTATGAGCGGCACGAAGGCCGTGCGAAAGTCTTTGATCTGGTCTTGTTTTTTGGTGAGCAGCCTTGCCAGATAAATTATCAGGGTCAGCTTGGCCAGGTCGCTGGTTTGAAATGTCAGATTAAAAGGCAAAGGCAATACACGTTTGGCATCGTTGAGATCGAGGCCAAAAAGCAGGGTAATTACCAGCAAAGGAATACTTATCCACAATGCTGCAGCAAAAATGGGAGAGTAGTAAACATATTTAATCTTGTGCGCCAGATAAATCAATACCCAACCAACCAACATGATAATCAGGTGCTTGAGCATATAATATTCGGTGTTGCCTCCCTGATTTTTATAGGCAAGCGTACCGGTGGAGCTGTACACGGTGAGCAGCGAAAGCACCGACAACAGCACCACAATAGCCCAGATAACCTTATCGCCTTTGATACTTCTGGCTAACATTAAAGTGTTGTTCTATAATGATTTAACTGCTGATTTAAACCTGTTTCCCCGTTCTTCGTAATTTTCGAACCTGTCGAAACTGGCACAGGCGGGCGAAAGCAATACCACATCGTCTTTTGTGGCCACCAGCGAGGCCATAGCCACAGCCTGCTCAATGCTTTCGGCCTCGAACACCCTGGGCACAAGCTCGCCAAAAGTCCTGATCAGCTTGCTGTTGTCGGTGCCTATGCAGATGAGCGCTTTCACCCTTTGCCGCACTAGGGCGATCAACTGGCTGTAGTCGTTTCCCTTGTCCTGACCGCCAGCTATCCATACCACCGGTCGTTGAAAACTCTCAAGTGCATACCAGGTGGAGTTCACGTTGGTGGCCTTGGAGTCGTTGATGTAGGTCACCCCATGCACATTGGCAACAAATTCAAGGCGGTGGGGCACGTTTTCGTAATTGGCCAGGCTTTGTTTCAGGCTTTCTTTCCTGATCTGTATAAGCCTTGAGGCAATTCCCGCTGCCAGCGAATTGGCGACATTGTGTTTGCCCTGGAGTGCAAGTTCTTCGATGGTCATGGTAAACAGATCTTGATTGATATTGATATTAAGTTGATTTCCATTTAAATAGCCTCCCTCTTCCAGGATACCGCCCTGGGTGGTAAAGCCAATTTTTTTCGCCTTGACATCCTGGCGACTTACGCTTTGCTGTGTTGCAGGGTCGTCGAGGTTGTAAATGAAGTAGTCGTGGGCTTGCTGATTCATGGCAATGCGCAGCTTCGAATCGGCATAGCGCTCAAAACTGTAACCGTAGCGATCGAGGTGGTCTGGCGTAATATTGAGCAGGATGGCAATATCAGGCTTGAAAGTGCGTATGCCATCCAGCTGAAAGCTGCTGATTTCGAGCACGTAATGTGTATGATTGCCCTCCGAGATAATCCGGGCAAAACTTTTGCCTACGTTTCCACCCACAGCCACATCCAGTCCTGCCGAACGCAGGATGTGACCTGTGAGCAGGGTGGTGGTGGTTTTGCCATTGCTGCCGGTGATGGCGGTGATCTGCGCATCGGTAAACCAGCTGGCAAATTCAATCTCCGACACCACCGGCATATGCTCCGACAGGGTCCTGACCACCGCTGATTCGTCGGGTATCCCCGGACTCTTCACTGCAAGGTCGGCACGAAGCAGTTCGGGCAGCTGGTGTCCCTTTTCTTCAAAGCGGATGCCTGCCTTAACTAGCTCCTCTTTGAAACGGGGCTTGATGGCTCCGGCATCCGAAACCAATACATCCAGTCCGGCTTTTTGAGCCAGCAGCGCAGCACCGGTGCCGCTTTCGCCTGCACCAAGCACAACCAGACGCTTGTATGTATTGGTGTTGAACTTCATAATTATCTCAGCTTCAATGTTATAATTGAGAGCACCGCCAGAAATATCCCTACGATCTGAAACCGGAGTACAATCTTGGGTTCGGGATAACCGAGTTTCTGAAAATGGTGATGCAGGGGCGACATCTTAAAAATGCGCCTGCCTTCGCCATATTTGCGTTTGGTGTATTTGAACCAAGAAACCTGAATCATCACCGACAGGCTTTCGGCCAGAAAGATGCCACACAGGATAGGAATGAGCAGCTCTTTGCGGATAAGTATGGCAAACACGGCTATGATGCCTCCAAGGGCAAGGCTGCCTGTGTCGCCCATGAACACCTGGGCCGGATAGGAGTTGTACCACAAAAAGCCGATGTTGGCCCCCACAAATGCGCTGATAAATATGGTGAGCTCTCCGGTATCGGGGAGGTACATAATATTCAGGTAGTCGGCAAAGATGATGTTGCCCGACACCCAGGCCAGTATGCCCAGCGTTGCCCCGATGATGGCCGAAGTGCCCACCGCAAGCCCATCCATGCCGTCGGTTAGGTTGGCGCCGTTTGAAACGGCCGTGATGATGAAGATGACCGCCGGGATGAAAATCAGAAATGCCCAGTTGCGGTAACCCGGGCCTATCCATTTGAGCAAAACCGCATAGTCGAATTCATTGTTTTTTACAAACGGGATGGTGGTTTTGGTGCTTCGTGTTTCGGTTGTGCTGAAGCGGCTTGCAGGTCCGGTGGCATCGAGTGTTTTTACAACCTGGCTTGCGGGAATGGTTTTTTCGCGCACCTGAACCGAGGGATCCAGATACATGGTCAGGGCCACCACAATGCCCAGCACCACCTGTCCGATGATTTTTGTTTTCCCGGGTAATCCCTTTTTGTTCTTTTTGAACACTTTGATGTAATCATCGGCAAATCCGAGTGCGCCCAGCCATACAGTGGTGAAAATCATCAGCAGGATGTAGGTGTTGGCCAGGTCGGTAAAAAGCAGGGTGGGAACCAAAATGGAAGCAAGTATGATAAGCCCGCCCATGGTGGGGGTGCCCTGCTTTTCGATCTGTCCTTCCAGTCCCAGATCGCGTATGGTTTCGCCAACCTGTTTGCGGTTGAGGTAGTTTATCCAGCGTTTTCCAATAATCAGACTGATAAAAAGGGAGGTGAGCACAGCCGCAGCAGCCCTGAACGAGATGTACTGAAACACCTGTGCTCCTGGAAAATCAAACGTTTTGTCCAAATAACCAAACAGATAATATAGCATGTTTTCAAGTATTTAGCAATCGTCCGAACAGTTCTTCCTTGTCGTCGAAATGGTGCCGTTCGCCGGCTATCTCCTGGTAGTTTTCATGTCCTTTGCCTGCAAGCAGGATGATGTCGCCTTTGGCGGCCATATTGACTGCTGCCTGAATGGCTTCGCGCCGGTCGGGAATCACCACGGTTTTGCGGTAATGTTCGCCCGGAACCCCGGCCCGCATGTCGTTCAGAATGGCCTGCGGGTCTTCCCAGCGCGGGTTGTCGGAAGTGAGGATCACCACGTCGCTGAGCATGCAGGCAATGCGTGCCATTTCGGGCCTTTTGGCTTTGTCGCGGTTGCCTCCGGCACCGGCAATGGTGATCACCTTTTCGTTGCGCGTGCGGATTTCGTTGATGGTGGTCAGCACATTTTCCAGGGCATCCGGCGTATGTGCATAGTCCACAATGCCAATAATGCCCCGTGGCGACTTGATAAACTCAAATCTGCCCGAAGCGCTTTCGAGTCTGCTCAGTCCGGTGAGCGCCTCCTCCTCCGGCATGCCCAGCAAACGGGCTGCAGCATAAATGGCAAGCAGGTTGTAGGCGTTGAAGCGGCCAATCAGACGGGTCATCACTTCCCGGCCATCAATATGCAACAGCAGTCCCTCGAACTGATTTTCGAGCACACGCGCCCTGAAATCGGCATCCGATTTGAGGGCATAACTAAAAATGCGTGCCCGCGTATTCTGTGTCATAAAGCGGCCGTTGCGGTCGTCAAGATTTACCAGGGCAAAGGCTTCGCCCGGCAAGAGGTCGAAGAAGAGTTTTTTTGCATCGCGATAGGCTGCAAAACTGCCGTGGTAGTCCAGGTGGTCGTGCGTGAGGTTGGTAAATATGCCTCCCGAGAAATGCAGCCCAAAGGTGCGCATCTGTGCCATGGCATGCGAGCTCACCTCCATGAAAGCGTGAGAGCAGCCGCTGTTTACCATTTCTGCCAACAACATATTGATAGTCAATGGATCAGGGGTGGTGTGCGAAGCGGGATAAATGCGATGGTCAACCAGATACCTGATGGTGGAGATCAGTCCTGAGGGATAACCTGCCTGAGTGAACAGGGAGTGTAGCAGGGTGGCCACGGTGGTTTTCCCGTTGGTGCCCGTCACACCCACCAGCTTCAGCTGTCGCGAGGGATGCCCATAAAAGGCCGAAGCGGCAAAAGCCAGGCAATAGGCACTGCTCTCGGCCTCAATCCAGGTGATATTTTCATCTGGCTTGGCGGGAAGGCGTTCGCAAACTACGGCTACTGCGCCCTGCCTGATTGCTTGTTCGATGAACTGGTGTCCGTCGGTCTGTGTGCCGCTCAGGGCAAAAAATACCGTGCCTGACTCTACTTTGCGGGAGTCGAACACAAGTGCAGCGACTTCCGCTTTTGGGTTGCCAATCACTTGTTTTACAGGGCATTCGTGCAGCAGTTCGGAGAGTATCATTCTTTTCATAGCCCTGAGAGTTGAAGTTCGACAAATTGTCCCTCGCGAATGGTATCCCCGGCCATGATGGACTGGGCGGCCACTTTCCCTTTTCCTTTTACCTTGGTTTTCAGGCCTTTGCTTGCGGTAACGTACAAGGCATCGCGCAGCTGCAATCCCGAGAGGTCGGGCATCTGGTTGGGTGCAAGGGTGTCTTTTACGGCTACAAGTTCCACCAGCGAGCCATTGGGTTTTACGCTCACCCAGTTGGAAGGAGCGTTGGAGCCAGCCACAGGAATTCTGAGCATTTCGAGCAGCCTCGACGCCTCCGGCTTATAGTATTTTTTGAACTGCGGTGTGAGGGCTGCGTAATGGGTCTGCTCTTCCTGCCTGCGGCTGCCATCATGCAGATCTGGCCTGGTGGCATACACTTTGTCGGCTATTTCCCTGAACACAGGTGCGGCTACAGCACCGCCGTATATTTTTCCTGCCTTTGGGCGACTTACCACTACGATGCAGGTATATTTTGGGTTATCGGCCGGAAAATAGCCCACAAAGGAGGCATTGTAGTTTTGCTTGTCGTAACCTTTCTTGCCTGCAGCTATCTGCGCTGTACCTGTTTTGCCGGCCACTTTATAGGCATCGTTTTTCAGTGCTTTACCGGTTCCGTTTTCCACCACGCTTTCCAGCAGTTTCCGCAGGGTGTCGATGGTAGCCTGGGAAGCAATTCGTTCGTTGAGAACCACTGGCTCGCGCTTTTCCAGGATGCTGTTGCCTTGACGTATCTCTTTCACAAACAAGGGTTTAACCATCTTGCCGTTGTTGGCCACAGCGTTGTAAAACGTAAGCATCTGCAGGGGTGTCATCTGCAGTTCGTATCCGATCGACATCCAGGCCAGCGATGTGCCGTACCAGTACTGCTTGTTTGAGGGGTGTTTGATCACCGGGCGCGATTCGCCTTTGATTTCAATATCGAGGGGTTTGTTGAGTCCGATTTCGTATAGCTTATCGATAAATTGTTCAGGCTTGTTGATGTAGTTGTTCCACACGAGCTTGGCCACACCCACATTTGAAGATTTCTCGAAAATCTCGCGCACGGTGGTATGGCCATCCCGGATAGGATGGACATCTTTCATGACGCGGGTGTGAAACTGCATCTGCCCGTTGCCGATAAACATCGGGTCGGAAGGTTTGACTTTCTTGTCCTCGAGCAATACCAGCATTGAGGCCAGCTTGAAGGTCGAACCTGGTTCCACGCTTTCGCGTATGGCGTAGTTGTAGCTCTCGGTATATTTTTTGGTTTTTTCGTCGTAGGTGAGGTTGGCTATGGCCAGGATATGGCCTGTTTCGGCTTCCATGAGGATGGCACAGCCCTGGTAGGCCTGGTTTTCTTCAAGATTTCGGCGCAGTGCCTGCTGGGCCACATCCTGGATATTGACATCGATGGTACTTACTACGTCTTTCCCGTTCTGGGGCTCAACCATGTTTTCGTCGAACATTGGCATCCAGTCGCCATGGTTGATGCGGCGCTTCACCTGCTTCCCATCATGGCCTTTGAGGTACTCATGGTAAGCTCCTTCGATGCCCACGAACAGGTTTTCCCGCTCTATCTCGTAGCCTATAGTTCTTAATGCCAGATCTTTATATGGTCGCTCACGCCTTGTTTCAGGCACCAGAATCAATCCACCCCTAAACTTGCCCATGTTCAGCACTGGGAGCTTGCGCAATTCCTTTACTTCGGCATAGGTAACCCGTCTTTTGAGCAGCAGATAACGGTTTCCTTTGGCTCGTGCTTCTTTCAGCTCGTTGTAATACTGCAGCCTGGATTTGTTCTTCAATACGGCAGCCAGTCCGGTGGCCAGCGAGTCGAGTGCAGAATAAAACCGCTGATCGGTGATGTGCGGGTTGGCCACGTCCATGCGTACTTCGAACACCGGCACGGTGGTTGCCAGCAGTGTGCCATCGGTGGCCAGAATATTACCGCGAAGGGCTTCAATTCTGAACACCCTGATCTCCTGCTGTTCTGCTTTGGCACGCAGCTCTTCGCCATGCACAAACTGAATGCGGCCGATGTTGTAAATCACCACGGTGGCAAACAAAAGCACCGAAGCATACACCAGATAAACCCTCAATAAGATGCCTTTCTTGGGATCGTTCATGGCTCTGCAGTGCTTTTGACAACAATCTTCTGAACCGGCTCAACCGATTCGGTGATGCCGGTTTTTTTGAGTTTGCGCACCAGTTCCGTCTGGCGGCTTTCGAACATGACCTGCGATTTAACCGAAACGTACTCAAAATGAAGCTCTTTCATTTCGCGATTCAGTTTGTCTATTTCCCTCGCAAGTTTTTCGATGTAATAGCTATTGGCGATGTAATAGAAGCCGATAAGGGCCAGGAAGAGCAGGAACTTGGTTTGTTCCCAACTGAAATATCTGGCCAGGAATCCGCCCCCCAGGATTTCATGGAAGAAACGGCGGAAAGGATTAAAGCCCCCCTTGCGCTTCTTTTCTGATTTCGGAGTATGTGCCGCGCCCTTGCTTGTCATGGCTTCAACTTTTCGGCTACACGCATTCTGGCGCTGCGTGCACGGTTGTTCAACTCCAGCTCTTCGGCCGATGGCACAATGGCTTTCCGGCTGATCAGCCTCATGCTGTTCAGCTGATTTCCGAAAAAGTCTTTTTGAGGCTCGCCACTTGCATTACCGGCCTTCATATAGTTCTTAACCAGCCGGTCTTCGAGCGAGTGGTATGAAATCACCACAAGCCGGCCGCCTTCGCGCAGCATTTCGATGCTTTGCTGCAAAAACAACTCGAGTGCCTCAAGTTCCTGATTCACCTCGATGCGCAATGCCTGAAACAGCTGCGCAAGTGGCTTGTGCTCCTTGCCGCGCGGCAACAGGCGCTCAACTGCCTTGCGAAGCTCTGCTGTGGTGTGTATGGGTCTGGCTTGCACCACCATCTCTGCAAACCGCTTTGCCTGAGGCAATTCGCCATATTGCGAGAGAATGCGCGTGAGCTCTTCCGGGCTGTAGGTATTCACCACTGTAGCAGCATCCAATGGCGAAAGCCTGTCCATGCGCATATCGAGCCGACCATCAAAACGGGTTGAGAATCCCCGGCCAGGCTCATCAATCTGAAACGACGACACGCCTAGATCGGCCAGAATGCCATCCACCTTCTCGAAACCATAGTACCGTAAAAAATTCCGGAGATACCTGAAATTGTTTTGAACAAAGGTGAAACGTTCGTCCTGTGGCACATTGGCGGCCGCATCTGCATCCTGGTCAAAACCAATCAGCCGGCCATTGCCCAGCCTTTCGAGTATCGCTCGGCTGTGCCCGCCCCCGCCAAAAGTAGCATCCACATAAACGCCTCCGGCCTTTATGTTGAGTGCCTCAACACTTTCGTTCAATAACACAGGCTTGTGGTACATCCAACCCAGGTTGTTTATTTGTCCCCGAATTTTTGTTGCATCAACTGCTCCAGTGTTTCCTGATCCATTTCCTCGTTCACGGCCTGATAGCTGTCCTTGTCCCAGATTTCCATGTATTCGGGCAAAGCCACAATCACCACTTCTTTCTTCAGCTCGCTTTGGTCGAGCAAGGGCTTGGGAATCAGCAACCTGCCCGAACTGTCGAGCTTCACCATCCTGGCCCCCGCATTGTACCTGCGCATCAGATCAATATTCACCTTGACAAACGGGCTGAGCTGTTTCAGCTTTTCCTGCTTCACCTGCCAGTCTTTGAGGGTGTACATCTCGATGCACTTGTGGTACAAACCCGGGCGCAATACAAACCCTTCGTCGAGCAAATCGCCCAGCTGCTGCTGAAAATCAGCAGGAAACATCAGGCGGCCCTTGCCGTCGAGCTTGCATTGGTAATCACCAACCGGAAATGGCACTTTTGGTTCCAGAGTAGTTTGTTTTACTTTCGTAAAATTACTGCAAATTTTACCACTTTTCCCCACTTTTCCCCACTTTTGAGGCAATTTAGTTGCGTTTGCAGGTGAAAAATGTTTGTCTAAAGGGTATAAATAACTGAATAACAGGCTATTGTAAGTGAAGAAAAGTTATCAACAATACGTCCTTCGCCACACCTGCGCATTTGGGGTAGGATGCAATGGCCACAATGTCAGGGGAATGAGTTGCAATTGCCAAGAATCCTAAGGATTTGTGCAAAAGTTTAAAAATTGGTTAACTTTGTTTTGGAAAAGGAGATTAATATGGACGTTCCTGCGCAGGCAGAAGCAACGAATGCTGTAAAGCTCATTGACGTCAGGAAAGTTTTCGCGGATAAAAATCCGTCACTGGCCAGGATGATCCCATCGTTTGTGATCCGCTACCTTCAGCGGATTATTCACCAGGACGAGATTAACGCCTTCCTGTTGCAACATGGACATCTTCAGGGGCTTGAGTTTGTGGATGAGGTGGTTAATATGTTCCGGCCAAGGGTTGCCCTGCGTGGATTGGAATACATCCTGCCCGAAGGACGCTTTGTGGTGGCCAGCAACCATCCGCTGGGTGGGCTCGATGGCATTGTACTCATGCAGGCCATCGGAAAGGTGAGGCGTGACATTCAGTTTCCTGTCAATGATATTCTGCTGAATATCAAGAATCTGGAGCCTCTATTCGTGCCAATCAACAAGCACGGAAGCAATGCCGACAACATCCGCATCCTGAACGAAACTTTCGAAGGCAATGCCATCGTCTGTTATTTTCCGTTTGGCCTGGTGTCGCGCAAGCGCAAGGGCATCATCCGCGATCTCGACTGGAAAAAAACTTTCCTCTCAAAGGCCCGACGCTATAAGCGCGACATCATCCCAACCCACATCAGCGGACACAATTCCGATTTCTTCTATCGGCTTGCTAACCTTCGCAAAGCCCTGGGAATCAAGGCCAATATCGAAATGCTTTACCTTGTTGATGAATTCTTCAAACAGCAGGATCAGGACATTTGCATCACATTTGGCAAGCCAATTCCCTGGCAGTATTTTGACCGGAGGTTCAACGAAAACCAATGGGCCGAGAAGCTGCGCGGTTTTGTGTATTACCTTGCCAATCATCCGGATGCGGAATTTGATGCGGACAAGGATTATTTTTCAATGATATAACAATAAAGCCATGCATACCAAGCCGGTAATAGATGCTGTGCCACGCGAAGCGCTGCTCGATGAGCTGACGAAAGACCGTTTTATGCGGAAGACGAATTTTGGCAACAATGAGCTCTATGTCATTCATGCTACCGAGGCCCCATCGGTTATGCGCGAGATTGGCAGGCTGAGGGAACTGTCGTTTCGCGACTCAGGCGGTGGCACTGGAGAGGAGATAGACGTTGATGAGTTCGACCTGATCGAAGATGGCTTCATGCAACTGATCGTATGGAGTCCGGAAGACCGTGAGATTGTCGGCGGATACCGCTTTCTCGATTGCAGCAGGCTGAAACCAGGGGCCGACGGAAAAATTCACACCCCGACAGCGCACCTCTTCGAATATTCCGAAACCTTTATCCGCGATTTTTTGCCCTACACCATCGAACTTGGCCGCTCTTTTGTGCAGCCGGCCTATCAACCATCAAAAAACCTGCGGAAAGGCATGTACTCCCTCGACAACCTCTGGGACGGGCTTGGAGCGCTCATCATCGACTACCCGCACATCCGGTATTTCTTCGGGAAAGTAACCATGTATGACCATTTCGACCCGCTTGCCCGCGACCTGATCCTCCACTTCATGCATACCTACTTCCCCGATCCAGACAAGCTGGTGTATCCGCACCAGCCGCTCAAGTTTAAAACCGATCCGCAACGGTTCGCAGAGTATATCAAGGGGCACAATTATGCCGAAGATTACAAAACTCTGGTGCAGATTGTGCGTCAGCAGGGCGAAAACATACCGCCATTGGTGAATGCTTACATGAACCTATCGCCGAGTATGCGCACTTTTGGCACCGCCCTCAATGCCGGGTTCGGGCAGGTGGAGGAGACCGGCATACTCGTCACCATCAACGACATTTTCCCGGAGAAAAAGGACAGGCACACCAACAGTTATGTGAAGGACCAAACGCCCTATCATCTCCAGCAATGAGCATCCGCAAAGCTGAATTTATCTCGAGCGTGGTGAGCCTCGACAAGATGCCCAAAACACGCAAACCAGAGTACGCTTTTGTCGGCAGGTCGAATGTAGGAAAATCGTCGCTCATCAACTCGCTCACCAGGGTCAAAGGGTTGGCCAAGACTTCCTCAAGGCCGGGAAAGACCATCACGATCAACCATTTTCTGATTGACAACCAGTGGTACCTGGTTGACCTCCCGGGCTATGGATACGCCCGCCGTTCGCAGGCCGATCGTCAGAAATGGCGCGAGCTGATGCACGAATACCTGAGCAAGCGAAACAATCTGCGCTATACTTTCATCCTGGTGGACAGCAGAATACCACCCCAGCAAAGCGACATTGAGATGATCAATTGGATGGGGGCTTCCGGCATTCCCTTCGTCATCCTGTTTACCAAGTCGGATAAGCTCAGCGAAAACCAATTGCGCAGCCAGATAGCGGATTACCGCAAGGCACTGACTGAGTGGTGGGACGAGCTGCCAATGATGATGATCACCTCGGCTGAAACAAGGCGAGGTATGGATGAATTGCTGGCCTTTATTGTTGCAGATGCTCAGTCGGCCGGTGCCGGCTCGAGCTCGATAAGCGGTTGATTCTTAGTTACTTTATCTCCGCTCTTTACCGAGACAGACTTCACAGTACCATCAATCGGTGCCATGATCTCGTTGAGCATCTTCATGGCTTCGAGGATGACAAGCTTATCGCCTTTTTTCACTGTCTGGCCTTCCGAAACAAATACTTCGGTGATGACGCCCGGAATAAAGGCTGCCACCAGCCCGGGTGCGGGCGGAGCATACGGCTTACGCATCAAAAACTTCCTGGTGTGCAGGGTTTTATAGGCAAAGCTATCAATATTCAGCTCGTTCATTTCGGGACTACTGCCCCCCTTTTTTTCTTTGCTGTTTTTGCTGGGCATGGTGTTCTGGCGTAATTGGTTCTACAACACAGCAGGATGTGTTGGCTATTGGCCTGTGCTTTTTCGCATCAGAATGGGGGAATGCCATGCTTTTTCATGGGCACTTCCACAATCTTGTCTTTCGAAATTTCGAGCGAGTGCATGAGCATGCGCCTGGTTTCTCCCGGTTCGATCACCGCGTCGATATACCCATAAGCTGCTGCTACATAGGGGTTTGCAAATTTGGCTTTATATTCTTCAACCTTTTGGCGGCGCATCTCTTCAGGATTTTCGGCCGACATGATTTCCTTGCGGAAGATGATGTTGGCTGCACCTTCGGGACCCATAACTGCAATTTCGGCAGTGGGCCAGGCAAAAACAAAGTCGGCCCTGAGGTGGTGCGAGCACATGGCGATGTATCCTCCGCCGTAGGCCTTGCGCATGATCACGGTGATCTTTGGCACCGTGGCTTCCGAATAGGCATACAACACCTTGGCGCCATGCCTGATCACACCGGCATGTTCCTGGTCGATGCCCGGCAGGTATCCGGGCAGGTCAACCAATGTGACCAGGGGGATGTTGAAGGCATCGCAGTAGCGGATAAATCTTGCTGCTTTGTCCGACGAGTCCACGTCGAGCACACCGGCCAGCACCAGCGGCTGGTTGGCCACAAATCCAACCGTATCCCCGTTGATTCGACCGAAACCGATGACGATGTTTGCGGCAAAGAGTTCCTGAACTTCAAGAAATTCTGAATTGTCGGCTATGGCCTTGATCACATGGCGTACGTCGTAGGGCATGCGCGGGTCGGCCGGCAAGATATTTTCAATTTTGTATTCTTTGGTTTTGGGGGCTTTTTTGGGAAAGCGCTCGGCTTTTTTCATGTTGTTCCACGGAATGTACGAGCAGAGTTGTTTGATCTGTTCGAAACATTCTTCTTCGCTTTTGGCGTAGAAATGGGCATTGCCTGTGATTTCGGCATGCACCTTTGCGCCCCCGAGCTCTTCCATGGAAATTTCTTCGCCCAGCACGGTTTTGATCACCTCGGGGCCGGTGATGAACATCTTTGAGATGTTTTCGACCACAAACACAAAGTCGGTGAGGGCAGGGGAATATACTGCACCACCGGCGCAAGGACCGAGGATGACGGAAATTTGCGGAATAACTCCCGAAGCCTGAGTGTTGCGGTAGAAAATTTCACCATAACCGGCAAGTGAGTTCACACCTTCCTGAATGCGCGCTCCTCCCGAGTCGTTGATGCCGATGATGGGCACCTTGAGCTTCATGGCATGATCCATGATCTTGGTGATCTTCTTGGCATGCATCCAGCCGAGCGATCCGCCGGCAACCGTGAAGTCCTGCGCATAGATGCAGACAGGGTGTCCGGCCAATGTGCCTGTGCCTGTAATTACTCCGTCGCCGGGCAGGTACTTCTTGTCCATGTCGAAGTCCTTGGCCGCATGCTCCACAAACAGGTCATATTCATGAAACGATTTGGGATCGAGCAGCGCAATGATGCGCTCGCGTGCGGTAAGCTTTCCGGTGGCTTTCTGGCGTTCGATGGCTTGCTGGCCCCCGCCCATCAATGCTTCACGCATTCGACGCTGAAGGTCAGAAGTCTTTTGTTTGATACTCATATGCCGGTTTCTTGTTGGTTAAGCAATTCGATAGCTTGTTTTTAATCTACTGGTAATAAACATTTTATGTGCAATACACATATATTGCAAGCTATCCCCCTTGGTGCAAAAATAAGCGAATTGTTTTTCATCACAATCTTTTATTTCGACCAAAAAAACACCCTGGGAACTTAAAGTCCACAGGGTGAATATCATAGAGAAAGGTGTGGGGTGTTACCTCCGGATGATGAGTTTGCGCGTGCTGCTCACCTGATTGTTGATCACCAGGCTGTAGAAATAGACGCCTTCCTGCAATCCGCTGAGGTTGAGCTGCACACTGCCCTGGAAATTGTTCAGGGGTTGTTCCATCACGGTTTGACCCAGCAGATTGGAAAGCCTGATGCTGGCGCTTCCCGACTGTGGCTGAATCTGATAATCGATTTTCACCGATTCCCTGGCTGGGTTGGGAGCTGCGTTGCCCAGGCGGTTGGTTTGCTCAATAATCGAGGAGGGTTGCACAAAAAACTCGACAGTGAAAAAGGCTTTGTCTTCGGGCGAACCTTCCACCCAAAACTCGTAGCCGATGGTAGTCTTTCCAGGCTTGGATTTTGGCACATAGTGACCGCCAAAAATATCATTGGCGGTGGTGTCGTTGGCGCCAATGGTGTGCACTTGCAACGAAACGTCCACATTAGGCGGGAAGCATTGCACCCAGCACAGATAGTTTTCGGTGCCGGGAATGGTATCCACGATAATACGTTTTGCGCGTACTTCAACCGGCCTGTTGGTCAGGTTGAGGATGCGGGCATGTGCAACCATTTCGTAAAACGGGTCGCTGTTGATTTCGCCTGTGAGGGTGACAACTGTGCCGTTGTTGATGCGCTCATTATTGTATATGATTGCCAGGCTTTGGCCAAAAGAGTTGTAAGCGGCCAGGCCAGACAGTGCTATGAAGAGTAAAAGTCGTTTCATGACCATAATTTTTTGTTTTACAAAAGTCACAAAAATCATGCTATAGTTAAGCCTGCCAGGGCATAATATTTTACAGGCTGGTTTACTTCTAAAAATATTTTGACAAGAGCTGATCGTCGGCAATTTCGGGCAGGGTCACTTTCAGCAGGGGTTCTTTTTCCATGGCGCGCCGGATGGCAAAGATGGCTTCGGGGTTTCTGGCCCAGCTACGACGGGCAATGCCGTTGTTTACATCCCAGTGGAGCATACTTTTCAGCCGGCGGTCGGCATCGGGGCTGCCATCGAGCAACATGCCGAAGCCACCATTGATCACCTCGCCCCAGCCAACGCCTCCGCCATTGTGTATCGAGACCCATGTAGCTCCGCGGAATGCATCCCCGATCACATTGTGTATGGCCATATCGGCAGTAAATCGGGAGCCATCGTAGATGTTGGAGGTTTCGCGCCATGGCGAGTCCGTTCCGCTCACATCGTGGTGGTCGCGGCCCAAAACCACCGGCCCTTTGATGATGCCTTCGCGGATGGCTTTGTTAAAAGCTTCGGCAATGCGGATGCGGCCTTCGGCATCGGCGTAGAGGATGCGTGCCTGCGAGCCTACCACAAGTTTGTTTGGTCCTGCCTGCCTGATCCACAGGATGTTGTCGGCAAGCTGTTGCCTGATTTCGTCAGGGGCTTGCTTTTCGAGCTCCAGAAGGATGTCGAGTGCGATCTGGTCGGTGGTTTCGAGGTCTTCGGGAAGGGATGAAGTGCAAACCCAGCGGAAAGGGCCGAAGCCGTAATCGAAACACAATGGCCCCATAATGTCCTGAACATAGGAAGGGTAGATAAAGTTGCCGTCTTCCTTGAACACCTCGGCGCCGGCCCGGCCGCTTTCGAGCAGGAAGGCGTTTCCGTAATCGAAGAAATACATGCCCCTGGCTGTCAGTTTGTTGATGGCTGCCACCTGCCTGCGGAGCGATTCCTGCACTTTCAGCCGGAATTGTTCGGGTTCGTGGGCCATCATGTGGTTCGATTCGTCGAAGCTGAGGCCGGCAGGATAGTAGCCGCCTGCCCAGGGGTTGTGCAGCGAGGTCTGGTCCGAACCCAGATCTACAACCACATTGCGCTCTACCAGGCGTTCCCAAAGGTCAACGATGTTGCCCAGATAGGCTATGCTGTGGGCCTCCCGTCGGGCTTGCCATTGCAGTGCGGTGTCGATAGCCAGGTCAACGTCTGCGATCACTTCGTCCACCCATCCCTGGCTGTGGCGTTTGTAGGCTGCCTTGGGGTTGACTTCAGCTGTGATGCTCACCACACCGGCAATGTTGCCTGCTTTGGGTTGGGCGCCGCTCATTCCGCCGAGGCCCGAGGTTACAAACAACTTCATTCCGCCGGGGTTGCCTGGATGGGTTTTCATGCGGGCGGCGTTGAGCACGGTGATGGTGGTGCCGTGTACGATGCCCTGCGGACCAATATACATAAAGGAGCCTGCTGTCATCTGGCCGTATTGCGAGACGCCAAGTGCATTGAAACGCTCCCAATCATCTGGCTTTGAGTAGTTTGGAATCACCATGCCATTGGTAACCACCACCCTGGGTGCATCTTTGTGCGAGGGAAAAAGCCCGAGCGGATGTCCGGAATAGAGCACCAGGGTCTGTTCGTCGGTCATTGTGGCCAGGTATTTCATGGTGAGCAGGTATTGTGCCCAGTTTTGAAATACGGCGCCATTTCCGCCATAGGTGATTAATTCATGGGGATGCTGGGCCACGGCATCATCCAGGTTGTTGCTGAGCATCAGCATGATGGCTGCAGCTTGCTTCGAACGGTGCGGAAATGCGTCAATCGACCTGGCATGGATTTTATAGTCGGGGCGGTAGCGGTACATGTAAATTCTGCCGTAGGTACGCAGTTCTTCGGCAAATTCTTCGGCGAGCACAGCATGATGCTTTTTGGGAAAATACCTCAGCGCATTTTTCAGCGCCAGCCGTTTTTCCTCCCTGCTGAGGATATCTTTTCTGATAGGCGCATGGTTGATGCCCGGATCGTAGGGTTTGGGGTTTGGAAGCTCATCGGGTATGCCCTGCAGTATGGCTTGCTTAAAAGCATGAAGTGTCGCACTCATGACGGAATTATTATTGATACGGCAAAGTTAGGTATTTGCTTTGCCACATTATAACGACTCGGGATGATGCGGACGGCCTGTGTGGAGGCAATCAGTAGCTCAGGTTGTTGTTCCGGATGATTTGGGTGAGAAACTCTCTGGCCCTGAACAGCTGAGCTTTGACCGTGCCCAGTGGCAGGTTGAGTTTCTGCGATATTTCCTCGTAGCTCAGTTCTTCAAAATACCGCAATTCGACCAGGTTGCGGTACCGTTTAGGCAGTTTGTTCACCAGTTCGCGCATCAGCCTGACTTGTTGCTGCAGAATCAGTTTGTATTCCGGGTCAGGTTCCTGATCGGCCATCTGCCTGATTTCGGCTGCCGAAACTTCCTGTGCACTTTCCATGCTCACCTGCCTGATGCGCAGGCGGCGCTTAAAATCGATGGCATTGTTGGCGGCAATTCGAAAAAGCCAGGTGCTGAATCCGTATTCAGGCGAATACTGATGCAGCTTGCTGAATGCTTTTCCGAAGGCTTCGATGGTAAGGTCCTCGGCATCTTCGTGGTTGCCTGTCATGCGAAGCATCAGAAAATAGATCGTGTCGCGATAGGTTTTCAGCAAAAACTCATAGGCCTGCTGGTCGTTGTGTTGCAGTGCCCTTTGAATATATGCATAGTCGCGCTGACCTTTTGAAGTTAGGTTTCGGCTTACATCCATTTTTCCGGCTTCGCGAAGCTGTTGTGCAAAAGCAGCAATGGTGTAAAAATAGTAAAAAACAATTCAGCCAGGGGTACCATCAACAATGGGTAGGGGTCGTTGAGTTTTTTGCCTGATTTCCAAAAGATAATCATCTGCACGATAAGCCGAATGGACAATGCAGCGGTGGCATAATAGAAGGGCAGGAACCAGAAGGCAGCAGCCACGGCCAGATAAAACAACAGGATTGAGGCGGTGTAGGTGCCGAGGAAAAATTTTACTCCGGTTTTGTAATGTGAGCTTGCACTCAGGTGACGTTTCTTTTGTCTGATCCAGTGGCCGAAGGTAATCTTGGGGCGCGAGATGGTCTGGGCATCGGATCCAAACTCGGCAACGGTATTTTTTTTGTGGGCTACCTGGCTGATAAACAGGTCGTCGTCGCCCGAAGGCACGGTGTAGTGTGCCGTAAAGCCTTTGTTTCGCATAAACACCTGACGGAGGTAGGAAATGTTGCGTCCTACACCCATATAGGGTTTTCCGGCAAGTGCCCTGGATAAATAAAGCATGCCGGTTTGCAGGGTTTCGAACCTGATGAGCAGGTTGAGCAGTCCTTTACGGCGTTCGTAGGGCGAGTATCCGATAACCACTTCAACACCAGGCACATACCTGCGCATTATGGTTTTGATCCATTGGTTGCTGGCCGGACGGCAGTCGGCATCGGTGAGCAACAGATGCTCGTGATGTGCGGATTTGATGCCAACACTCAGCGGAAATTTCTTGCCCTGAAAGAAGTTCAGGTGCTGGGTCAGTCTGATCACTTTAAGCCGGTTGTCGGCTCTGGCCATATCCATCAGCAGCTCATCGCTGCCGTCGTCGCTGCAATCATCCACCACCACAACCTCAAAATCAGTGTAGTCCTGTGCCAGTATTTCAGGCAGGTTTTTTTCGAGGTTGAGGTATTCGTTGTGGGCGCAAATGACCACCGAAACAGGCGGAAGCTCAGGGTTGTTGTTGATTTTGGGCTTATGCCTGCGCAGGGCCAGCCTGCCGAAAACCACGAAATAGTAGTAAAGCTGGATGAGGAATGTCAGCCCTAGTGCAGATATTATGCTGATTTCTAATGGATTAAATTCTGGTATGCGAAGCACGGCACACTTTTTGAACGCGCAAAATTACCCAAATGCAGCACAGAACCCGTTATCTTTGCCAAAATTTGGCGGATGAAGTTTGTCATTGAGGCGAAGGATCATGCAAGTTCGGCCCGTGCCGGAGTCATCACAACGGCACACGGGCAAATAGAAACCCCCATCTTCATGCCGGTTGGCACTGCAGGCACCGTAAAAGCTGTGCATTTCAGAGATTTGAAGCAGGATGTAGGGGCACAGATTATTTTGGGCAACACCTATCATTTATACCTGCGGCCTGGCACAGAGGTACTGAAAGCTGCCGGCGGACTGCACCGCTTCAACGGATGGGAGGGGCCGATACTAACCGATAGTGGTGGTTATCAGGTATATTCGCTCACACACCGACGCAAGCTCAAACCCGAGGGCGTCACATTTCAGTCGCATATTGACGGCAGCCGTCACTTTTTTTCGCCTGAGGGTGTGATGGACATTCAACGTGCCATTGGAGCCGACATCATCATGGCCTTCGACGAATGCACGCCCTGGCCGTGCGAATACCGCTATGCCCGAGAGTCGATGGAACTTACGCATCAATGGCTCAAAAGGTGTATATCCCGGCTGGATGAAACGGAACCTTTGTATGGTTATGAACAAACCTTGTTTCCCATAGTTCAGGGCAGCACCTACGCCGAGCTGAGGCGCGTTTCGGCCGAAACTATAGCTGAAGCCGGGGCCGAGGGCAATGCCATTGGCGGATTATCGGTTGGCGAACCCCACGAGCTAATGTACGAAATGACCGAACTGGTTTGTGGAATACTTCCACACGACAAGCCACGTTACCTGATGGGGGTGGGCACTCCGGCCAACATCCTCGAGAGCATTGCGCTCGGGGTGGATATGTTCGATTGCGTGATGCCTACCCGCAACGGACGCAATGGCATGTTGTTCACCTCAAAAGGCATCATCAACATCCGCAACGAAAAGTGGAAAAACGATTTCAGTCCGATCGACCCGGATGGTACCATCTTTGCCGATCACCAATATTCCAGGGCTTTTCTGCGTCATCTTTTCGTAGCCGGCGAAATGCTTGGCGCCATGATTGCCAGCCTGCACAACCTGGCTTTTTATCTTTGGCTGGTCGGCGAGGCCCGCAGGCACATCATTGCCGGGGATTTTCTGAGCTGGAAAAATTCCATGACAACCCAAATCATGCAGCGCCTCTGATATTATGAAGAAGATCGACTGGTACATCTTCAACAAGTATATCGGCACGTTCTTCTATGCCATCAGCCTGCTAATTGTGATTGTGATCGTCTTCGACATCAGCGAAAACATCGACAACTTCCTGAAAAAGAATGCCCCGATCAACGAGATAATCTTCGATTATTACCTCAACTTCATTCCCTTTTTCATCAACCTGTTCATCTACCTTTTTACGTTCATTTCGGTCGTTTTCTTCACCAGCAAGATGGCCGGAAACACCGAGATCATTGCCATCCTGAGCAGTGGTATCAGCTTCTGGAGGATGATGCGCCCCTATATTCTTGCTTCGGTGTTCCTCGGATTGATGTCGCTTTATCTGGGCAACATTCTTATTCCACACACCAATGTCGGGCGCAGGGAGTTCAAAAACAAATATATGGAGGATTTGTACCGCGACCGCGACAGGAACATACACCTTCAGATTGAAAAGGGCACTTTTGCTTATGTGGAGAGTTTTAATTCCGGACTGGGGATTGGCTACAGGTTTTCGTTGGAACAGTTCGATGGCCCGGTGATGACATACAAGCTGATGGCCGACAGGGCAGAGTACGACTCGGTGGCAGGAAGATGGGTCCTCTATGGCTTTGCCGAACGCCGGATCGACAGCCTGAATGAGTATTTCAGAAGGGGGGAAAAGATGGATACAGCCATCAACCTTTTGCCCACCGATTTGTATCAGGTAAAAGAAGACTTTGAAGAAATGAATTTCTGGGAGCTGCGCGATCATATTCGGGCTGAGCGTTTAAAAGGAAATCCATCGGTTATTTACTACGAGGTGGAGATGAACAAGCGCATGGCTTCGCCACTTGCCATTCTCATCCTCACATTTATTGGGGTCTCGCTCTCGAGCAGGAAAGTTCGTGGTGGAACCGGCATGCATCTTGGGGCAGGAATTGCCATCGCATTTGCCCACATTCTGCTTATGCAGATTTCCACGGTATTCGCAACCTATGGCAACCTGGCGCCCTGGCTCGCCGCATGGATTCCGAACATAGTGTTTGCGTTGCTCGGTATTGTACTTTATATCAAAGCACCCAAATAATAATAAGGTTTAAGCTATGGCAATAATCAATAATCTGCTCACCTGGTTGATGAAAAAGCGCATGCACCAGATTGAGCTTTTTATCAGGTATCCTGTTGAGGTTCAGGAAGAATGGTTCAGACGCCTGATTGAGACGGCCGCCGATACCGAGTGGGGTCGGAAATATGATTACCGGAGCATCAAAACCCGCGAGCAGTTTGCTGAGCGCGTGCCTATCAGCCCTTACGAACACTTGCAGCCCTATATCGAGCGGATGAAGCAGGGAGAGAAAAATCTGCTCTGGCCCGAAGAAATCAGGTGGTTCGCAAAATCGTCGGGCACAACGGCAAGCAAAAGCAAGTTTATCCCCGTGAGCCAGTCGTCGCTCGAGGAATGTCACATCAAGGGTGGGAAAGATATGCTGGCACTGTATGTGAACAATTATCCTGAAACCGAGATTTTCGAAGGCAGGGGGCTGGTAATGGGCGGCAGCCACAACCTTATTGAAGTGAACAACGACTCGTATTATGTGGGCGACCTGTCGGCCATCCTGATACAAAACCTTCCGTTTTGGGTTCAGTTGCTCAAAACCCCGGGCATGTCGGTAGCCCTGATGGGGGAATGGGAGGCCAAAATTGATCTGATGGCCAGGGAGACCCTCCAGCACGATGTGCGCAGCATTTCCGGCGTTCCTTCCTGGACCATGGTGCTGTTGCAAAAAATTCTTGAGATTACAGGAAAAAACAACATCGCCGAGGTATGGCCAAATCTGGAGGTGTTTTTTCATGGAGGAGTAAGTTTTGAGCCATATCGGGCCAAGTTTTCACAACTCATCCCCAAGGTGGGTATGCACTATATGGAAACTTACAATGCCTCGGAGGGATTCTTCGGAATTCAGGACAGCAAAAGCTCCAACGACCTGCTGCTGATGCTCGACTACGGGGTATATTACGAGTTTGTGCCCATGGATGAACTTGATTCGGAGCATCCCAGGACACTGGATATCAGTCAGGTAGAAACCGGCCGCAACTATGCCATGGTGATTTCGACCAATGCCGGGCTCTGGCGATACCTGATTGGCGATACGGTGCAGTTTACCAGCTTGCAGCCCTACCGCATCCGCATCACCGGGCGGACACGAAGTTTCATCAATGCCTTTGGTGAGGAGCTTATGGTTAACAATGCCGACCGTGCACTTTCCATTGCCTGCAGCAAATGCAATGCCCTGATTACTGACTATACAGCAGCTCCACGCTTTGCGGAGGATGGCCAATCGGCCGCGCATGAGTGGCTCATCGAGTTCGACCGTCCGCCCGAGGATATGAGCTTCTTTGCCGAGACTTTCGACAACGCCCTCAAGAGCCTGAATTCGGATTATGAGGCCAAACGCTATAAAAACATGATACTTCATCCGCCCGTAATCCATCAGATGCAACCCGGCACATTCTATCGATGGCTCAAGACGAAAGGCAAGCTCGGCGGACAGCACAAAGTGCCACGCCTGTCGAACAACCGCCAGATTGTTGATGAAATCATGCAGCTGGTATCGCAAAATGGCTCATCAAACTTTTAACTTTGCGCAAAACGCCATTTATGCACATCGCTATCGCAGGCAACATCGGTTCGGGCAAGACCACGCTCACCAGGCTTCTGGCCAAACATTTCGGCTGGACACCACATTATGAAGACGTCGAAAACAACCCCTATCTTCATAGTTTTTATGAAGACATGCAGCGTTGGTCGTTCAATCTGCAGGTTTATTTTCTCAACAGCAGGTTCCGGCAGGTGATCGAAATACGCAACAGCGGGAAAACGGTGGTGCAGGACCGTACAATCTATGAAGATGCCCACATCTTTGCGCCGAACCTGCACGCCATGAACCTGATGTCGACACGCGATTTCGAAAACTACAGCTCACTCTTCGAGCTCATGAGCAAGTTTATCCAGCCTCCTGATTTGCTGATTTATCTCCGGGCTTCGGTGAGTACACTGGTCAGTCAGATTCAGAAGCGCGGCCGCGAATATGAGGCATCTATCCGCCTGGATTATCTTAAACACCTCAACGACAGGTATGAAGCCTGGATTGGAGGTTACACCCTTGGCAAGCTGCTCATTGTGGATGTGGACCACATTGATCTCGAAAAGCCGGAAGACCTGGCCATCGTAATCGAGAAAATCAATGCCTCGCTGCACGGCTTGTTTCAGGTATAGCATAGCATGAAGATAATTGGCATCATCCCGGCACGCTGGGCTTCGACGCGTTTTCCCGGAAAACCCCTGACCAACATCAATGGCAAAACCATGATCCGGAGGGTGTTTGAGCAAGCCTCACGCTGCCCAAAACTCGATATGGTGCTGGTGGCTACCGATGATGAACGGATTGTGCACGAGGTAGAAAGCTTTGGCGGACAGGTTGTGATGACCGGCACCCACCACACCAGCGGTACCGACCGCTGCCTCGAGGCCCTTGATCAATGTGTCAGGCCGTTCGATGCGGTAATCAACATCCAGGGCGATGAGCCATACGTCAATCCTGATCATATTGCCTTGCTCGCCGAAACCATTTCCCGACCGGGCGTGCAGATTGCTACCCTGGTGAGTCCGGTAGCAAACAATGAGGAACTGTTTAATCCCAATGTTGTAAAAGTCGTTGTTGGTCAGGATGGTAATGCGCTGTATTTCAGTCGTCAGCCAATTCCATATCTGCGTGGCACCGAAGCGGCAGATTGGCTGAACATCCATACATTCTACCGTCATATTGGTATGTATGCCTATGCGGCCGATGTGCTTAGGAAGATCACACATTTGCCTGTCTCCCCATTGGAACGCGCCGAGTCGCTCGAGCAGCTCAGATGGCTGGAAAATGGCTTTCGCATTGCAGTGGCCCTGGTCGAAAAGGCCATGCCTGGCGTGGATACGCCCGAAGATGTTGATAAACTCCGGAACATTTTTTGACAAAAGGCCGTAAAAGCTATAAATTCGCGTTCCTTTCACTGGGTGCAGCAGCCATGTGATGCAGAAGCGATATTGATTGAAGGAGATGAAGATAGCAGTTTACATAGGTGATTTGCTTTACGAATACGAATGTGTTGTGATACCCGGGCTGGGTGGTTTCCTCAGCCGCGATTATCCTGCCTCCATTCACCCCGTGAAGCACTATTTTTCGCCCCCGCATCGCGAAATTGTGTTCAACCCCTGGCTCAGAGCCAACGACGGCTTGCTGCTCAATCACATTGCACTTCACGAAAAGCTGCCGTACCACGAAGCCAAGTCGAGGCTCGACAGGTTTGTGCTAAAATGTTTGTCTGCCCTGGCCGAAGGAAAGCGGATCAATTTCCGCAATGTAGGTACCATTTACTACGACAAGGACCAGCAGATTGTTTTTGAGCCGGATACGCACCAGAATTACCTTCCGGATGCGTTTGGGTTGTCGGGTTTTGTTTCACCACCTGTACGCCGCGACGAAAGCTTTGCGAACGAACCCGTTTTTGCCCGGCCTGCACGCCGGACGCCCGAAGCGCCACCCCCACCTGCTTCCCCCAAAATCAAAAACGCACCCAGGAAACCAATGGTGGCATCGCGTCGCCCCTCGGCTTTGCGCCGGCAGCTCCTGATCCTCGGAGCAACGACAGCAGCCATGCTGGCAGGCGCCGCATATATGAACAAAAACCTCGTGGCAGGATACTATCAGCAATATGTCGGCCAGGCTTCGATGCTGCCCCTTTTCTATGCCAGTCCCGGCGAGTACCTGCTCATGCACATCGACAGGCTTCCGAAAGATATGCTTTTGATTACCAATGAGATGCCTAAACCGGATGAGGAACATGACAAGCTCAGAAAAGCTTCCGACAACCTGCTTCCGGCGCAGCCATACCGTCCTGAGATGAGCCCCGAAGTTTCCCATCCTGCGGATAAGCCCGATGACAATGCAGACACCGGATCTGATTTTACGGTTAAGATGGGCTACACACTGCCGGTGGATGCCGTGACCGGCATCAAAGAAGCTGCCGCTCCTGAGCCTGTTCAGGAAATCATTTCACAAGCTGTCGCACAGCCTGAATCCGAGGTAGCACAGGTCGTTCCGACACAAGTTGCAGGCATTGAGGACAATGAACTGCGCGGTTTTTTCATCGTTGCCGGTGCTTTCCGCGAAAAGGTAAATGCAGAGAAACTTGTGAGCGAATTGCGTGCACGTGGTTTTGAAGCTTCCATCACCGGCCGCACCGGAGGGGGACTCTGGCGGGTAACCTACGAAAGGCACAACAACCGCCAGGCAGCTTTGAACCGCCTGAGCCAGATCAAGCAAACTGTTGACAATCAGGCATGGCTCCTGGTTATCTGATTTCATTCAATCTGTTGCACTGTGAGTTCCAAAAACAAGCTTCAGCGTTTTGCCGAAAACGCCACTTTTCCGCATCTGTTTCAGCATAGTTTCGAGGAGTTGCAGCAAATGCAATTCCCGCTTAAGGGCAGGTGGCACGAAAGTTTTTTCAGAAATCAAAACCCGATTGTGCTTGAGCTGGGCTGCGGCAAAGGCGAATACACTGTGGGTCTGGCCGAATATTACCCACAGAAAAACTTCATCGGGATGGACATCAAGGGAGCCCGGATGTGGCGGGGGCTGAAAACCTCTTTCGAACGGGGAATGAAGAATGTGGCATTTGTGCGCTCCCGCATCGAGATGATCAATCATTTTTTCAGTGAGGCCGAGGTTTCGGAAATCTGGATCACCTTTCCCGACCCCCATCCACGAAATTCCCGAAGGATGAAGCGCCTTACTTCGCCGCGTTTTCTCAGGCAATATGCTGAGTTTCTTGCCCCGGGCGGGTTGATACACCTCAAGACCGACAGTCCAGTATTGTATGAATACACGCTTGAGGTGATTTCGGAAGGCGGACACAAATTGCATTATGCCACCGATGACCTGTATGCCACTCCGGAAGATATGGATGTGAAACGCATACGCACATTTTACGAACAGATGTGGCTTTCGCAGGGTTTGAGCATCAAGTATATCATGTTTTCGCTGGGCGATGTCGCAAAAAGCTGACGATTCTTTTTTCGAGGCCGTGTATGCGGTGGTGGCGCTTGTACCTTACGGCAGGGTGACATCGTACGGGGCCATAGCGGCTTATCTTGGTGCAAAATCGGCTGCACGTATGGTTGGCTGGGCCATGAATCAAAGCCACCGGAGCAATCGGGGAATACCTGCACACCGGGTGGTCAATCGCAATGGAATGTTAACCGGAAAACATCATTTCGGCTGGCCCGGTTTGATGCAGCAGCTGCTTGAGCAGGAAGGTGTGGAAGTGGTGGACGACAGGGTGGTGCGCTTCAGGGAGCTGTTTTGGGACCCTGCGCTTGAGCTTGATGCAGCCGGTTAGGTTGAACTGCGCACCACAAGTTTTGTCTTGATGACTTTTTTGACAGGGCGGAAAGGTTCATTTTTGTCCTGGTCTTTTAGCCTGCGCAGCAATACCTGGCAGGCTTCGCGTCCGAGCTCAAAACCGAACTGGTCAACTGTGGTGAGCTCCGGATCGCTGAACATGGCCGATTTGCTGTTTTCGAAGCCTACCACCTTCACATCCTCAGGCACACGTTTGCCCAGATCTTTTGCGGCTTTGATGATGGCAATGGCCGACATATCGTTCACAGCAAAGAAACCATCCGGAGCATTGGGTTTGCGCAGGATATCATGGGCGGCTTTGCGCGCCGTTTCGTAGGTGTCGGCAAGCAAAACCAGGTTGTGATCGAAAGGAATATTGTGTTTTAGCAAGGCATCGTGGTAGCCGGCCAGACGCTGTTTGCCAATCTGGAGGTTCTGCGGAGCGGCAAAATGTGCAACCTTCCTGCAACCCTTTTCAATAAGGTGGTTCACAGCCAGAAAAGCACCCTGGTAATCATCGGCAAGCACCTGGTCGGCTTCCACCTGATCGGTCACGCGGTCGAAAAACACCACCGGGATTTCGTTGTCCACCAGCTTCTGGAAGTGAGAGAAATCGCTGGTTTCTTTGCTGTAGGATACCAGAACACCATCTACCCTATTGGTCAGCACGGCCTGTGTATTGAGTACTTCCCGTTTGTACGACTCGTTCGACTGAAACACCATCACGCTGTAGTCGTTTTTGTAGGCCACCTCCTCGATGCCATTGATGATGGCCGAGAAAAAATAGTGTTCAATCTCAGGGATGATTAGGCCGATTGTGCGCGTGGAGTTGTTTCGCAGGTTCAGGGCGATGCGGTTTGGCCTGTAGCCCAGCAGGGCCGCCAGCTCTTTGACGGCAGTGCGCGTTTTCGGACTGATGTCCGGATGATCCTTAAGCGCCCTGGATACTGTGGAGGTGGAAAGGCTGAGCTTTTGGGCAATATCTTTGATGGTGATTTGGCGCTTCATGGTGCAAACGTTTGATTTAAAAGGTGATAGACTCTGAACCCTTTTTATTTCAGGCCATAAAGTTAGTACATTTCTGCGTTCTTTCCTGCCGGCTTATTCATAATCTTTAAAATCTCAATCGTTTGCATTGAATTTACAAATGCGTATCAAGGCGAAATCAAAAATGCATTAAAGATTCATTATTTTTGTATTGCTCATCTACAACCCATCAGTTGTTAAAAGCAAAACAATTAAAGGGTCATTTTTTTTAAACTTCAATTCACTAACACAAAAAGTAAATTTATGATTAACTCCAAACGATTCCTGCCAATGCTGCTGGGTATGTTTATCTCGGCGGCAGTATTCGGGCAAACAGGAAGCGTGAAGGGTACTGTGAGAGACAAGTCGACCGGCGAAACAATGCCGGGCGCCAATGTCATTGTCAAAGGTACCCTGATTGGCGCTTCAACGGATTTTGACGGAGCTTTCACTCTCAGCAATGTGCCGGCCGGCGACATAACCGTCGAAGCAAGCTTCGTGGGTTATGTGGTCAGCTCGCGTCAGGTGAGGCTCGCCGCAAACCAGACCATCACGGTCAACTTCGAACTTACGCCCGATGCCCTCAGCCTTGAGGAATTTGTGGTTATTGGTTATGGTGTGCAAAAGAAGAGCGACCGCACAGGAGCCGTGGCCAGCATCAGTGCTTCTGAAATGAATGCCGGTGTGCTTCAGGACCCGGTGCAAGGTATCCAGGGCAAGATTGCCGGGGTAACCGTTACCAAACGTGGGGGCGACCCTAACGCCGGTTTCGACGTCAAGATCAGGGGAGCTTCGGCTTTGGCCACCGGCACATCGCCACTTTATGTCGTTGACGGAATACCGGGTGTGGATCCCACAACCATTGCACCTGAGGATATCGAATCGTGGAACGTTCTCAAGGATGCTTCTGCTGCCGCAATCTATGGTTCGCGCGGTGCCAACGGGGTCATCATCATCACTACCAAGCGCGGACAAAAAGGCGCTGAATCCACCAGCATCGACTTCAACACCTACGTTTCGGCCGACCAGGTGGCTCGCAGGCTCGACCTGCTCACTGCCGACGAAATCAGGCAGTATGTGAAAGACAACAACCTCAATTTCCAGGATGGCGGGGCCGACGTGGACTGGCAGGACCAGATCTACCGCACAGGCCTCTCACAGAACTACAACCTGAGCTTTGCAGGAGGTACAAAAAACAGCGCCTTCCGCACCTCCCTCTCGCATCAGGACTTTACCGGTGTGGTTAAAGGAACACAGAAAATACGTACCACCGGCCGCATCAATATTGACCAGAAAGGGCTTAATGACAAGCTGACGGTTTCGGCTGGCCTCTCGGGCACCTTCGAACGCAACGACTACATCAGCTACGAAGGCAATGGCCCGAACGATGTGTTCTATCAGACTTTCCAGCGCAACCCCACCGACCCTGTACGCGACAACACAGGTAAACTTTATGACACCCAGCGCAGCTTCAATTACTGGAATCCGCTTGGAGTAATCGAAAATATTCAAAACGAGCGCGATGCCAAGCGTTTCTTTGGTTTCATGAAAGCTGAGCTTGACTTGTACAAGGGTCTGCTTCTGGGCGCCAACCTTGGCTATACGCGTAACGACGATGAGTCGTTCTATTTCGAGCCTTCCACCATGCGCCTCGGAACAACCACAGGCTATGGTCGCCGCGGATACAACAACTTCGAATCGAAGGTGCTTGAAACCACCCTGCGGTATAAGAAGGAGTTTGGCAAGCACGACCTCAACCTGGTAGGTGGCCACTCATGGCAACAGGAAACTTTCACCGGTTTCTCTGCACAAGGCAACAAACCCTTTATCAATTACACCCGCTCGCATGACCTGTCGATGTTGCAAACCGTCAACCCGGGCGACATCCGCTCCTACAAGAGCACCAACAGGCTGATTTCGCTTTTCGGACGTGCCATCTATAATTTCGATTCTAAATATTTCTTCACTGCAACCCTGCGTCGCGACGGCTCGTCAAAGTTTGGTGCAAATAACAAATGGGGCTGGTTTCCATCGGCTTCTGCCATGTGGAACATCACTTCAGAGGATTTCATGAGCAATCTTGATTTTGTGAACAACCTGCGTCTGCGTGTAGGTTACGGCATCACCGGTAACCAGGAATTTGGCAACTACAATGCAATCGCATATTACATTGCAGCAGGCAACACCATTAACTTCGAAACCGGTGAAGAGGCTATCCTTTTCCGCTACGCCCACAACGCCAACCCCAACCTGAAATGGGAAGAAAATGCCGAACTCAACATTGGTCTCGACTGGGGTCTTTATAACGACAAAGTATCAGGTACTTTCGACTTTTTCCGCAAAAACACCTACGACCTGCTTGGCAACTACTCTGTGCCGGTGCCCCCATACCCGGTTGACCGTATCTGGGCCAACGTAGGTAATTTCCAGGTGACCGGCTTCGAAGCTTTTGTGCAGTATTATCCGGTACGCAAGAAAAATTTCGACTGGAAGACTACGATGGTATTCACCACATACAAGCAGATGGTTAAGTCGCTTTCGAACGACGAATTTAACTGGTCGGAGCTTCGCGAAGGTTGGCTATCGGGCCGTGGTCTGGTTGGCGATCTGAACTGGACACAGATTGTTGAACCCGGGAAACCGCTCGGCACCTGGTACATGCCCGAGTATGCGGGTTTATCGCAGGATGGCAAATTCCTCTTCTACACGGCAGCCGGTGGCGTAACGCGCGATCTCGCACTGGCCGAACGCCGTGTGGTGGGCGATGCACAACCCGACTTCGAAATCGGCTGGTCGAACTATTTCACGTTTGCCAAAAACTTTGATTTCAGCTTCTCGCTCCGTGGCGTCTATGGTTATCAGATCTTCAACACCACCAGGCTGATCTTCGGCAACCCGATCTGGCTGCCGGATATCAATGTGTTGCGTTCGGCCCTCGACGAAAAAGCAAGAGGTCTGAACGACAACCCCAAACTCAGCAGCTATTACCTCGAAGATGGCTCCTTCCTCCGCCTGGATAACCTTACCCTGGGTTACAACCTCAAAAATGTGGGTCAGTTCAAAAACATCCGCGTTTATTTTGCTTCAAACAACCTGCTCACACTCACCAACTATTCAGGTATTGATCCCGAGATTACCTTCTCAGGTACCTCCTTTGGTCTCGATCAGTACAACATCTACCCCAAAACAAGAACCTTCACGTTTGGAGTTAACGTAAACCTTTAAACCAGTCTGAAACATGAAAAAGATATTTTTCGTCTTATTGATTTTGGCCGCTGTTCAGCTGGGCTGCACCAAGCTGGACGATGTGCTCTACGACAGGGTGCCACCGAGCGAATATGTGGCTGACCCTGTATTGAAAATGAGTCCCATCTATGCCCCCATGCGCGATTTTCTCGACTGGGGCGGCTGGTTCTTCGCCAACGAAGTTACCGGAGATGGTACCGTATGTCCGACCCGTGCCAGCGACTGGGACGACGGAGGCAAATGGAGGGTGCTGCATCAGCACACCTGGGACAACAATACCGAAGCCATCAACAGCATGTGGAGCCGGTATTATAATGGTGTAATCGAGGCCAACAAATTCATCGAAGAGATGCAGGCCCTCGGCGACGCCCAGCCCATCAAAGTTGCCATTGCAAAAGCCAAGGTACTCCGGGCCTATTATTACTACCTGCTCATCGACAACTACAAAGATGTGCCTTACATAACCAAATACCTTGATGCACCGCTCAACCCGAGCCGCAACTTCCGTCAGGACATCTTTGCCCGTATCACTGCCGACATTGAGAATGAAGCTCCCATCATTCCACAAAGCAATACCAAGACCGGTGTAACCAAAGGTTTTGCATACTCCCTGCTGGCAAGGCTGTACCTTAATGCAGAGGTTTACACCGGCACACCCCAATGGCAAAAAGTTGTGCAATATACCGACAGTGTGATCAGCCTTGGCCAGTACAGCCTTGAGGAAGATCCGCTGAAACCCTTCGTGACCAACAACTCCAACTCGCCGGAACTGATCTTCGTGATTCCTTACGATGAAGATAAATACACCGGTTTCAACCTGCACATGCGCACCCTGCACTACAACAGCAACCTGACATTCAATATGACAGCTGGTCCCTGGAACGGTTTTGCTGCCATGCATGATCATTACAACAGCTATGCCGACAACGACAAGCGCAAACAAGGTTACTTCCTTGTGGGCCAGCAATATACTGCTGATGGACAGCCTATTAAGGACCAGGGTGCAGGTGGGGCCAACCTCATATTCGATCCATTTATCCCAGCCTTGAACATGGATGCCTCGTTCACAGCAGTTCAGATCAGAATGTCGGGTGCCCGCGTCAAAAAGTTCGAAATCAAAATGGGGGCTAAGGACAACCTCAGCAACGACTTTCCGTTGTTCCGCTATGCCGATGTGCTGATGATGAAGGGTGAAGCCTTGGTTCGTCTGGGTCAGAACGGGGATGCTTACATCAACCCCATCCGTCAGCGTGCCGGTCTGGCTCCGCTTACCAATGCCACCCTGGATGATTTCCTGGCTGAGCGTGGACGCGAATTTTTCTGGGAAGCCCATCGCCGCAGCGACCTGATTCGCTTTGGTAAGTTTAACCAGGCCTGGTGGGAAAAAAGTGTATCATCGCCCGACCGCAATACCTTCCCCATCCCGCAGTGGGCCATCGATGCCAACCCGAAACTGGCCGAACCCCCTGTAGCCATTGCACCTTGAAATTCACCGTAAAACAAACAGTTAACCTTAATCACTAATCCTAAATTAAACGCTATGAAAAAAATCAGTGTTTCAAAAATGCTTCAACTGCTGAGCATCATGTTGCTTGCAGGAGTGGTGTTTACCTCATGTAAAAAAGATGAAAAGCCTGATCCGGAACCGCAGGTAGAGGATGGCTTCTACATCAAAGGTGCCGGTACGGCCCTGACCAATTTCGACATCAAGGGCTTGTTTAAGTCAACCCGCAACGAAGTCAACCAGGAGGAACGTGCCACTTTGATGGAAATCTTTGTGGCTGTGAAAGCTGGCCAGGATGGTTTTCAGATTGTGGAAGTTGCCGGCGCTACCCGCAAAACTTACGGACCTGGTGCTGACTTTGCAGTAGTTCCGGAATCGGCCCGTATTGGCGATGAACCAAAAGTTGACTTCTGGCGTGGCTCGTATGCCGAGAACAACAACAAATTCACTGTTCCCGCAGATGGTCTCTATCATGTGGTCATCGAAACTACGCTCAAGAAAGTCGCCATTATCCCGGTGCAATACTGGGGCCTGATTGGTGCAGCCACCCCCGGTGGATGGAGCAACGACACCCAGATCCCTGCCGTAGGCTTCAACCTTGAGGAAATGACTTTTGAGGTAACGAATGTCCCCATGACCCGTGCCGACTTCAAATTCCGCTACAGCGGTGGTTGGAAAGTTGTTATTGACGACGAAGTTGACCTCGGTGGAGGACAAAAAGGCGTGCGCGTAAACACCAACTTTGGTGGCGCTGTTGCTAACCTTGTTCCCGGTGGTGCCAACATCAACAATGAGCAGGGTGGTAAATACACTGCCAAGATGGTCTGGAAACTCGGTCAGGGCTACACCGCTACTTTGACCCGTACCGGAGACCTCGATCTGTTCGACTACACCAACACCGAACTTGGTTTGGTGGGAGCAAGCCTCGTAGCCACCGGCAACTGGGATGAGACCATCCTGTTACACAAGCCTGTTGTTACCAACGAAACCAACTACACCTGGACCTGGAACAATGTGGAAGTAGTTACCGACGGTGGTGGCTTCAAGATTCGTGAAGGTCAGACCTGGAGCGGTAAGGTAATTGGTTATCCGCAGGTTACCATGGCCGGTGCTGCAGCTGGCAACTTTACCACAAACAACGATGGCAACTTTGTGCCCACCGTTGCCGGTACTTACGATATGAAGCTTCAGATCAATGCAGTAACCGAAGCTTACACCTTCACTGTAAATCCGGCTGGTGCCGCTCCTGAGCTCTTCATCCTCGGCGATGGAACATCGGCTGGCTGGAACAATGCCAACCCGCTTCCGATGGTTGGAACAGGCGGCGTGTACAGCATCACCCTGCCACTCACCGGTGGTAAAAATATCAAATTCATCACCACTCCCGGCCAATGGGCTCCTCAATACGGAACCGATGCTACCGGAACCAGCACCGGTGGACCACTTGTTTACCGTCCGGATGAAAACACTCCTGACCCCGCCGCAATCCCAACACCAGCAAACGACGGCATCTACACCGTTACCGTGAACACCAACACCATGACCTATGTGATTGCTGCTCCGCTCTACCTGCTGGGCGACGGTTCGGCTGCCGGCTGGAACAACCAGGAAGCCATCCCGATGTTTGCTGCTGCCAATGGGGTTTACTTCCTCAAAACCAACCTTGATGCCAATAAATACATCAAGTTTATCCGCGTGCTCGGACAGTGGGCACCTCAGTATGGCACCGATGCAACCGGCACCAGCACCGGTGGCCCGCTCGTGCTTCGTCCTGATGAAAGCGCTCCCGACCCGGCTGCTATTCCCACACCTGCAACTGCCGGTTCGTATCTGATTACCGCAAACACCACTGATCTGAATTATACGATTGCTCCGGCAAAGAAATAATCAGAACAGACAGAATTGATAAAAGCCGTCCCGTAAAGCCGGGGCGGCTTTTGTCTTTTCAATAAGCTAAAAGGGCTTTCTGTATCAGCACGCTCAGTTCGGCCAAATGCCGTATATTTGCAGCCTGATTATTAAAGTCAAAGCGGATGTGGCGTAATTGGTAGCCGCGCCAGACTTAGGATCTGGTGCCGAAAGGCGTGGGGGTTCGAGTCCCTTCATCCGCACTTTACGCGTCAAGCAAACAGTATTCAGCAAAATCAAATCTTAGCAAATGCAGGTTCAAATGGAACAACAGGGTGCGCTCGAAGCCACCCTCGAAGTGCGACTGACAAAAAGTGAAGTTGAAGCAGAGGTCAATAAGCAGCTTAAAGACTATCAGCGCAAAGCTGCCATGCCCGGTTTCAGGGCTGGTAAAGTGCCTTTTGGCATGGTGAAAAAGATGTACGGCACTGCCCTTACTGCCGAACAGATCAATAAGAAAGTATCGGACGGGTTAAACCAATATCTTGAAGAAAATAAAATACAATTCCTGGGTTATCCCGTGGCAGATCACGAACGCACCGGCCGGATTGATTTCGATGCGCAGGACGAATTCAGCTTCTACTTCACCATGGGGATGAAACCCGTGCTCGATCTCAACCTCAGTCAGATCAGCATCGAATACCCAAAGGTGAACGTAGACGAGGCGATGGTGAATAATACCATCGAACGCATCATGAAAGACCTGCCCAAGATTACCAATCCCGAGGAGGTGGGACAGAATGACCGTTTGAGGCTCAAGGTGAATCTGGCTGATGAAAACGGAAGAGAGGTTGAGGGAGGTTTTCAGACTACCATCACCATTGACTTGTCGGATGAAAAGTTTTCCGGCCTGAAAGCTGTTTTCGAAGGACGGCCCGAGGGCGACGAATTTGTGCTGAAGTTTGCCGATCATTTGCCTTCGGAGGAAGTGGCCCGTATCCTTCGTCTGACGGAGGAACAGCAGGAACTGACGGAAAAACCGTTTAATGTGGTCATCGATCAGATCTTCCGCGAAGAGCCTGCGGTGCTGGATGAGGAATTTTTCAAAAGAGTGTTTCCCGACAGGGAAATTCAAACTGAAGAGGAGTTCAGGGCAGCTGTGGCTGAAGAGGTACAGAAACAATACAACAGCCAGTCGGACTACCTGGCCTATCTGACTTTCCTGAAGCAAAATCTGACCGAGGAGTTCATCCCGTTGCCGGACAATTTTCTCAGGCGCTGGCTGGCTGAGAATGTCATGGATGCCAACGCCAAAGAAGATATCGATAAGGAATTTGAATCATACAAACGCACTTTCCGTTATCAGGTGTTGGTCGACCACCTGCGCAATGACTACCCTGAGCTTGAAGTGCGTGATGAGGAAATCCGTCAGTATGCATTCAATCAGTATTACGGCCAGTACCTTGGGCTGATTGCACAGGACGAAGCCCTCATGAACCAGCTCATGGGGAACATCGACCAGATGATTGCAAAAAACAAAGACCGTGAACGCCTTCATAATCTGATCGAAGAAAATAAACTCATTAAACTTATCAGGGAAAATGCGAAGCTGGTTGAAAAGCCTGTAACTTTGGACGAATTCAACCAGATGGCAAAATCCTTTGAAACTACAGCACAATAAAACAACTATGGACAGTCAGGAATTCAGAAAATTTGCCACAGGTCACCTGGGCATCAGCAGCCTCACCCTCGACAGGTACAGCAAGCTGACAAGTGGCTACATTTCGCCCACTATTATCGAAGAGCGTCAGCTGAACATTGCCACCATGGACGTGTTCTCGCGTCTGATGATGGACCGCATCATCTTTTTGGGTGTGCCCATCGACGATTATGTGGCCAACATCATTCAGGCACAGCTGCTGTTTCTGGAGTCGGTGGATGCCAAGCGGGATATCCAGATCTACCTGAATACCCCGGGAGGCTCGGTCTATGCCGGCCTGGGAATCTACGATACCATGCAATACATCCGTCCTGATGTGGCCACGATATGCACCGGGATGGCGGCTTCGATGGGCGCCGTATTGCTGTGTGCCGGTGCCAAAGGCAAGCGCACTGCCCTCAAGCATTCGCGCATTCTGATTCACCAACCCATGGGGGGTGCACAGGGTCAGGCCTCCGATATCGAAATTACTGCCCGTGAAATTCAAAAGCTGAAAAAAGAACTGTACGAGATCATCTCGGCACACACCGGCCAGCCTTTCAAAAAGATCTGGAAAGATTCCGACCGCGACTACTGGATGACTTCGCAGGAAGCCAAGGAATACGGCATGATTGACGAAGTTTTGGTACGTAATGCCTGATAAAGATGGCCCGTAAGAAAGACGAATGTTCGTTTTGTGGCAGTCCGCGCTCCGAGGTTAAGCTGCTGATCAGCGGCTTTGATGCCCAGATTTGTGAGCGTTGCGTGGAGCAGGCCAATATGATTCTGGCTGAGGAGCTTTCGGTGCGCAAGCCCCGCTCGGCCAAATCGGGCTTCAAGGTGCTCCGGCCTGCCGAAATCAAGAACTTTCTCGACCAATACGTCATAGGTCAGGACGAGGCCAAGCGCATTCTTTCGGTGGCTGTTTACAACCACTACAAACGCATCGACCAACCACCTGCAAAGGACGAGGTGGAAATTGAAAAATCGAATATTATCCTGGTGGGCGAAACAGGTACGGGAAAGACCCTGCTGGCGCGCACAATAGCCAAAATGCTGCATGTGCCCTTTGCCATTGCAGATGCTACCGTGCTCACCGAAGCCGGATATGTGGGCGAGGACGTCGAAAGTATCCTGACGCGTCTGCTCCAGGCTGCCGATTATGATGTGGAAGCTGCCGAAAGAGGCATTGTATTCATTGACGAAATCGACAAGATTGCCCGAAAGAGCGACAATCCCAGCATCACACGCGATGTGTCGGGCGAGGGTGTGCAGCAGGCCTTGCTCAAGCTGCTCGAAGGAAGTATTGTGAATGTGCCCCCTCAGGGTGGACGCAAACACCCCGAGCAAAAGATGATCCAGGTGGACACCCGAAACATCCTTTTCATTGCCGGTGGCGCTTTCGACGGCATCGAGCGCATCATCGCGGCCCGCTATCATACCAATGTGGTTGGCTATGGGCGCGATAAGGATGAATTTATCGACAAGGACAACCTGCTGCAATATATCTCGCCGGCCGACCTGAAAAAGTTCGGGATGATTCCGGAGATTGTCGGACGATTGCCAATTGTTACCTACCTGCATCCCCTCACGCACGAAACCCTCAAGCGCATCATTGTCGAACCAAAGAATGCCCTTGCCAGGCAGTTCATCAGGTTGTTCGAGCTCGATGGCATCAAGCTGACTTTCGAAGACGAGGTGTTCGATTTCATTGTCGAAAAGTCCATCGACCTCAAGCTGGGTGCGCGTGGGCTACGGTCGATATTTGAAGCCATACTTACCGACGATATGTTCGAACTTCCGTCGCGCAAAGGGGTGAAAGAGCTTCGCATCACGCGCGAGTATGCCGAATCCAAATTCCGCAAATCAGGTCTTGCCAAGCTCAAAGTAGCCTGATGCCCGCATTCTGGCATGTTTATTGAATGACAGTGCGTCATGGCAAAGCATGCAAACACCGGCCGGCAGGCGTGCCCCACAACAGGCAAGTTTTTCTCAGGAATTTTCGTTCTTGCCCTGGTACTGTTTTTCCCGGTTCGGATCCATGCTCAGCAACAGGAAGATCAGATAGTTGTGCATGCAACCATCATTCAGCACGATACCGTACCACTCATTCAACTTCCGGAAGTCATCATCTGGGGTTTCCAAAGTGAGCGCGATCTGCGGCGTTTTCAACGGCTTATCTACAACGTAAAGAAGGTATATCCTTATGCACGCCTGGCCGGCATCAAGCTCAGGGAATACGAAGAGCAGCTGGCTGCTGCGCGCACCGACCGTGAGCGGCGCAGGATCATGCGCCAGGCTGAAGAGGAAATTAAGGCGCAATATAGTGCGGAGCTGAGCGAGCTTACCTTTACCCAGGGGAAGATACTGATCAAGCTGATTGACCGCGAAACCAGCGAAACATCTTACGCATTGCTCCAGGAACTGCGGGGCAATGTGGTGGCCTTTTTTTATCAGGGATTTGCCCGTATCTGGGGTTACAACCTAAAGTCGAGGTACGAGCCTGAAGGCGAGGATGCGGCTATCGAGATGATTGTCAGAATGATCGAGAATGGTCAGCTCTGACCTATTTTCCCCTTCCTTGCAACACGATGAGCGCGGTATAGATGAGGATCTTGATATCCATGGCAATACTCATATTCTCAATGTAGAGGATGTCGTACTGCAAGCGCTCGATCATTTCGTCCACCGTGGAAGCATAGCCGAATTTCACCTGGCCCCAGCTGGTGATACCAGGTTTTACGCGCAGCAGCAACCGGTAATGGGGTGCCCGCTTTACGATCTGATCAATGTAATACTGCCGCTCGGGGCGCGGCCCGACCAACGACATGTCGCCTTTGAGGACGGTGTAGAATTGAGGTATTTCGTCGAGTCGGACCTTTCGGATAAATCGCCCGAAAGGTGTGATACGGGGATCGTTCTCGGAGCTTAGCTGCGGTCCGTTCGATTCGGCATCAACATACATGCTCCTGAATTTGTGCATCTTAAAGGGCTTTCCATACCGGCCGATGCGTTCCTGCGAATATAGGATGGGGCCACGGGAGGAGAGTTTGACGCCAACAGCGGTGAAGATATAGAGCGGAATAAGCACAATCATGGCAACAATGGAAATGACGATGTCCATGAGGCGCTTGATCGATTGCTGCCATGCAGGCATCAGATCGGGCGATATCTGAATGAGCGGTGCATGCCAGATGGCGCTCATCTTCACCGTTCCGAAGAGGAAATCCTGCATGATGGGGATGATCTTGATCACCACCGTGGTGTCTTCGAGCAGGGCAATAATGTTCTCAATGGTATCCGTTTCCTTGCGCTCAATGGCAATAATCACCTCTTCGATCTTCAGTTCATCCACAAGCTTTTTCAGATCGCTGTAATGCCCGAGGTGGGGCAGATACTGACCAATTTTAAAATCTTCTGTATCATACACACTCACAAAACCCAGGAAAATGTTGCCCGACGAAACCTTTTGGTTTTCAATGTCTTTGTAAATTTTTGTTGCATTTCCGTTCGAGCCCACAATGATGGTGTTGAACCCGATGATTTTGTTGTGAATTTTTTTGACAGTGGCCGTGGTGAGTGCCAGCCTGCCGGCATAGGTTAGGCTGAAATGTAGGGTAAACAGGACGATAAACGACTGATAATAAGACTTGTAGGTGAGGATAATATCGTCGAGTATGGCCACAAAGAAGATGATTGTCACCCCGATGAGGGTGATGACAAGCGTTTGTCCGAGTTCGCGGAGCCTGGCTTTGCGGTAAATCTGGCGGTAGGCGCCCACCATGGCATAGAGTGTGAGCCAGCCAAGAGGAATGAGGGTGATGCCATACCAGAAGTTAGGATCCCTGAAAACAAGCTCAAACTGTTCATGGAACGAGGGGTTTTCGGTTTGTTTACGGTAGAAGTAAAACAACGTCCAGGCCATCAGGGCTGAGAGCCAGTCGAGTATGACATACTTTGCTACCTGTAAACGTCGGTTCATTGGGTTTGTATCCTATGGATCAGTTTGATGTTGTCGAAATAAAACCGGGCTTCCGTTTCGCTGGCCAGTTCCGATTCAAAATAGACCTTGAACCATTCGGCATAGCTGTAGGTTGAAGCCAGAGGGGTAAGGTTGATGTAAATTTTGTTCCAGGAGTTGCTTTTGTTGACCACAACGAGCGGAAATGCCTCGATGTTGTTGTCGATGCGGATGAGCAGGCCGACGCCAAAAGGGCGGTCGCACTTATAATCAAGCTCAAGAAAAACAGGAGATCCGTTGCCGGGCAAATTAAACCCCTGGTGCGACATGATGCGGAAAAACTTCCGGTTGCCTGTCAGATGTATCTTGCCCGAGTATGCCGAATAAGGGGATAGCCAGGCTTCGGGATGATTTGCAGGCTCTGTCCTGTTGATGGTGGTATCGCTCTGATTGGTTTTCTCGAGGGTAAAGCTGATGCGCTCAAAGTCTTCTTTCCAGAGGAATCTCAGATTTTCGTAATAGGTGGTTTGCGGATTGAACCGAACAACAGAATCTTCAAAAAACTCAAAGTTTTCGACCACTATGGGTTTCATAAACGGATAAGGCACGCGCGTTGCAGCGATTCCATTGAGTTTGATACCCGGGCGAATCTCCAGCCTTTGTTTGCCACGTGCCAGCACGGGAAAGGTGGCAGGCAGTTCGAATGCGCCAATGAGCTGGCCGTTCACATAAACCCAGGCATCCGAAATGTTGTGGGTATTGCTGCCCTGTGTGGCATAATCCGTGGAGAACCTGATGCTGTCGATACGGAGATAGGCAGGTACGGTTTGGTCGCCTTCGAATTTATAGCAGGCCGTGTGAAACAGGGATGCTATAAAAACAAAAATCAGAATACGTAAGGCAGCACGTAAACGTACCCTCATGCAGCTTGCGTTGGTTAAGGTTTCAGTGAGTGAAAACGTTCGTAAACGATTGCATATTGCAGAGGAGGGCTGAATTATTTGGTTTTTTGGTTATCATTCACTGCCTCAAGTATTTGGTGGGCTACCAGCAGCACCTGATACCCATCCTCAATGGTCACCATAGGTGTTTTGTTGTGGACCACTGCATCGTAAAAACTTTCGAGTTCGGCCTGTATGGCATTCAGGGGCGCTATATCGGGGCGTTCGAAGCTGATCTGGCGATAGCCTTTTCCGTTGCCCAGGTCGATAACCATGGCCATGGGATCGTCGGGTTCTTTTTCCAGACTTTGCATGCGCACGATCTCGGCTTTTTTCTCCAAAAAATCCACGGCTATGTAAGCATCTTTCTGAAAGAACCTCGATTTGCGCATGTTTTTGAGCGAGATGCGGCTTGCAGTGAGGTTGGCTACACACCCATTTTCGAAAGCTATGCGCGCGTTGGCAATGTCGGGACTGCCGCTCACCACAGGCACCCCGCTGGCGCTGATGGATGCAACCGGCGATTTGACCACACTGAGCAGGATGTCGATGTCGTGCACCATCAGGTCGAGCACCACAGGCACATCAGTTCCTCTGGGGTTGAACTGTGCCAGACGATGCGTCTCGATAAACATGGGATTGCTGATCACCTCCTTCACTGCCAGGAAAGCCGGATTGAAACGCTCCACGTGCCCTACCTGCACCTTTACACCTGCTTCTTTGGCCAACTGCATCAGCTCGCTGGCTTCTTCGGGAGTAGCTACGATGGGTTTCTCGATAAACACATGTCTTTTGCGGTTCAGTGCAAGACTCGCGCAGCTGAAATGGGCCACCGTAGGGGTCACAATGTCCACCACATCGCATGCCTCCACCAGACTGTCGATGCTGTCGAAGCTGGTGAGTCCAAACTCGGCCGAAACCCGGGAAGCGGTGTCCAGATCAGGGTCGTAAAAGCCAACGAGGTGATATTGAGGTATTTGCCGGATGCAACGTAGATGTATCTTTCCCAGGTGACCTGCACCCAGCACGCCAATTCGGAGCATATCAGGTTTGTTTGGGCAAAGGTACCAATTTCGCACGGCTTAGAATTACTAACTTCGCGCACCAAAACAAAAACAACAGGCTGTATAGTTTCCTGCTCAGGCGCATGATGATTGATACGTTCAGGCATAAGGGGTTGAGAAAAAAACTCGTGGATTCGATCCGCGAAAAAGGCATCACCGATAAGCGCGTGCTTCAGGCACTCGAAGCTGTGCCGAGGCATTTTTTCATGGATTCATCTTTTGTGGAGTTTGCCTATCAGGACAAACCATTCCCCATCGGGTCGGGACAAACCATTTCGCAGCCTTACACAGTGGCTTTTCAGTCGCAGCTTCTGCAGGTCTCGCCCGGCCACAAGGTGCTCGAGATTGGCACCGGGAGTGGTTACCAGGCCTGCGTGCTGGCCCAGATGGGAGCCAAGGTGTTTACCATAGAGCGACAGCGAAAGCTCTACCTCAAGACGAAGGCCTTTCTCGAAGAACACAACTGGAAGGTAAAAACGTTTCTTGGGGACGGAAACCTCGGATTGCCCACTTTTGCCCCATTCGACCGCATTCTGATTACGGCGGCAGCCCCCGAAATACCCCGGGCGCTTGTTGATCAGCTAAAACCAGGGGGAATCATCGTTTTGCCGCTTGGATCGGGCGATGACCAGGTGATGCTACGCATCATCAAAAACACAGACGGAAGCCTCGACCGCGAACAACATGGGTATTTCAGGTTTGTGCCACTGCTTGGTGACCTCGGCGACGACTGACCAAAGCCACTTCGTTTCTAACACTCTAATTATCAGACATATAAGTTTTTTAGCTTTTTTATAACAAACGATTGCGTGAAATAGGTTATTTTCGGCAGGTCATTGCTTAAAATAACCTCAAACTTCCCGACAATGTTTGAAAACGAGGTGCTTTCAAAGCTTCCGCGCCATCTGATGCAATTGGTAATCGATCAGCACTACGACAGGTATTCGTGGCAGGATCACTCGATCTGGAGATATGTCATGCGGCAAAACCTGGCTTTTCTCAAAGACAAGGCACACCATTCCTATCTCGACGGACTTGCACGCACAGGAATCTCGCTTGAACATATTCCCGACATACACGAGATGAACCGTATCCTTTCGCGCATTGGCTGGGCTGCGGTGACAGTGGATGGATTTATTCCGCCCGCTGCTTTTATGGAATTTCAGGCCTACAATGTGCTGGTTATTGCGGCCGATATCCGTCCCATCGACCAGGTGGAATATACACCTGCCCCTGATATCATTCACGAAGCGGCCGGGCATGCGCCCATCATTGCTGATCCTGATTACGCTGCTTACCTGAAATATTTCGGTGAGGTTGGTGCAAAAGCCTTCTCCTCGGCTGCAGATTACGAGCTGTATGAGGCCATCAGGCATTTATCCATTCTCAAAGCCGACCCTTTTACACCTGCCGATGCCATTGCCAAAGCCGAATACGAGCTGGCGCAAAGGGAGAAAAGTCTGGGCATCCCTTCCGAGATGGCCCTGATCCGCAACCTGCACTGGTGGACTGTGGAATATGGTTTGATTGGCAGCATCAATGATCCCAAAATTTACGGTGCCGGTTTGCTCTCGTCCATAGGCGAAAGCGCAGGTGCACTTAGCGACAAAGTGCTGAAACTGCCATATACTGTGGATGCAGTTTATTATAACTTCGACATTACCAAGCCACAACCCCAGTTGTTTGTGACGCCCGATTTTGCGCATCTTACCAGGGTGCTCGATGAATTTGCTTCGCGCATGGCCTTGCGTAAAGGTGGCATCGAAGGAATCCTCAAGGCGATTGAGTCGGGTTCGGCAGCCACATGTGTGTACAGCTCAGGTTTGCAGGTGTCCGGAACCTTCACGGAATATATTTTACATCAAAATCAACCGGTGTACGTGCGCACGACCGGACCTACCATGCTGTGCTACAACAACAAACAGCTCGAAGGCCATGGTAAAGCCGTCCACACACACGGTTTTGGTTCGCCCATCGGACGCATCAGGAACACATTTAAGCCCCCACGTTACCTGGAGGATGCCGACCTGGCTGAGATAGGCGTCGTTGCCGGCAACAAAGTCGAGCTTGAATTTGAATCCGGAATCACCATCACGGGCACTTACCGTGGGGCCACACGCTGCGAGGGCAAGCTGGTGTTGATGCACTTCGACCATTGCCTGGTAAGGTATCAGGACGAGATACTGTTTGAACCTGAGTGGGGAACCTACAATATGGCTGTGGGCGAGCAAAATGTGTCGGTGTTCAGCGGACCTGCCGATCCGGATGCTTTCGGGCTTGAGTTCCCCGTGCCCAAGGAAAAGACACACCGGATTGAACATACAGATGATCAAAGGGCGCTGTTTGAGCTGTACAAACAGGTGCGCGACCTGCGTGAGCATGGGGGAGATGCTTCCAGGCTCCGGAATATCTGGCAGCAGGTGCGGACGCGATGGACGGGGGAATGGCTTTTGCCGCTCGAAATGGCCGAGTATTGCAGCCAGACAAACACCAATCCCGAACTTCTGGGAGATATCCGCATTTACCTGGAAGATCTTGCCCAAAGTGATGAAAGCCTCCGGAATGTGATTCACCGGGGGTTGAATCTGATCCAATAAAAAAAGCGCCGGTCAGGCGCTTTTTTTATGGACGGAAATACCCCGAGATTACCTCTGGATATTCATTCGCTGGCTTACGGTGCTTGTTCCGTTTTCGACCTGAACGAAGTAAAGACCTGCCGTCAGGTGACCGAGCTTAAGCTGAACAAGGTTGTGTTTGCCTTCGAGTGTAACTGATTCGGTGTACACGACCTCACCCACCAGGTTGATAACCCTGACGCGGAGGTTTCCTTGTGCAAAGCCACCAAAGGTCAGGTTCACATTTCCATTGCTGGGGTTAGGATAAATGGTCAGGCTGGGTCTGTTTTGTTCGCCCAGGCCGATGGTGCTTTTCACTATCACACTTGCAGCTTCGGACCATGCACCCTGACCGCAATCGTTCGTGCCGGCCACCGAAATGGTTGCTGTGCCAATAAACTGAGAATTCCAGGTCACTGTAGCGTTCAGGCCATTGGCAGTCAGTGTACCGGCAGCAGCTGGTTCAAGTTTCCAAACGTAGTCTGTGGCAGTGGCTACGCCTGTGGCACCGACGTTGCTGCTGGTTACGAAAGCATGGTCAACTTCGGTAGGAGCAGTGGGTGCAGCAGGAGCGGCAGGAACGTGATTAACGACCACCTGAGCTTCGGCATTAACTTCTTTTGCGCAGCTGTTGGCATCGGTGAGCGATAGCAGGAGGTAAGTGGTGGTTTCGTTCGGGGAAACTTCCAAGGTCCAGGGTGAAGCGGGAACGGTGTGGCTTCCCATGCCGTTAGCCATTTCGATGACCCAGGGTGCAGCCCCGGTGAGCTCGAGGGTGAGGGTTGCGGCAGTTCCCTGGCAAACGGCACCCGATGCAGCAATTGTAGCAGTTGGAAGCGCATGGAAGGCCAGTGTCTTCTGGCTCGATGCACTGGCGCAATTGCCAAGGCCCATGGCATGCAAGGTAAGCACAACCTGACCTGCAGCATAGTCTTCGACGCTTGGTGTGTAAACCGGTGCAAGGGACGTGCTGTCGCTGAACATGCCTGTACCGGAAGTGGTCCATAGCAAGCTGCTGTAATTGGCAGCGACGGCATCGGTGATTTCCAGTTCGGCGCCATGGCAGATAGCGGCTTCGATACCAGCATTTGCTTCAGCCAGCGGATTGATGTTCAATGTTTTGTTGCTCTGAACCGTACTGTTAGGTCCGGTTGCGGAGAGGGTAAGCACAACACTTCCGGCAGCGATATCCGCTTCACTGGGTGTATAAACTGGATTGAGAATTGTGGCATCGCTGAAGGTACCGGTGCCACTTGTTGTCCAGAGCAGGCTGTTGTAGTGCGTGGCTGTGCCTTCGAGCTGGTGGGTCTCGCCTGCGCAGATGGTGGCATCCAAACCGGCCCATGAGCTTGTTACAGGAGTTGGCGGGAAGGTGATATAGTCGATCCAGGCGCAGTCTTCGCCGCTCGACACAATGTAATCCTTCATATATTCCCATTTAAAGGTGCGGTTGCCTGCCTGTACGGGGAAGCTGACCCTGCCCCAGGGAATGTTGCCGGCCCACTCTCCAACTTTCACATTGTCGATGTAGAAGCGCAGGAAGTCGTAGCCCGACTCTGAAGAAACCTTCCTGAAGAATGAGATCGAGTCGTTCGCGCTTACAGTGTATTGCAGAATCATCTGCGTGGACTGGCTATGCGTAATGCCTCCGGATTTGGCCGAGAAGCTGCCTTCGTAAGGATTGACCAGTGTGATGGTCCATGGAAGATTTCCGGCAAATGTCCATGGGAACGCATTAAAGTTGCCGGTTTCGAAGTCTTCGAGGATCAGGCCCACCTTGGTTGTAAACGACTTGCTTGCAGTATAAGCGCCAGAGGCCACATCGAAATTGAATCCTACAGCCTGTCCGACAGGTGCAGCTCCTGTGACAGTAACATTAAATTCGGACATTGCAGTAGCGCCTGCCTCAACAGATTCGACGGTGTGGGTACCCGAATTGACAATAACAAAGGGGCTGTCGAAACTGATGGTTCCGGTGGTTTGGGCGGCAGCACTTTGTCCACTGTTGGTGTAACTGATGCGAATCAGTGCGGTTTCACCGGGATCGAGGCGGCCGTTGCCATTGCCCTGCAGCTCGGTTATCGTAAAGTTGCCCACAGAGAATGCCGGTGCGAGGGCATTGAGGTTGAACTGGCTCGACCAGTTACCATCGGGGCTTGTCATGGTGATGGTAAATTGCATCGGGGTGTTGTTGGGAACACTGTTGCTTACGGCAAAGCTGAATGCATCTGCAATGGTCACGGCCTCGTTGGGTTGAAGGGTACCAAATTCCTGTGTGCCATCAAGAATGGTCACATGAGGCGAATTGGTGGTGAGGGTTGCCACAATGTTTGTGGCTGGCTCAACACCCAGATTTTTAAGCTGAATGCCCAGTTGCACATCCTGGCCGTAGTGCACCTGTCCGCCAGCCACACCGTTTACCATGTTCGACATGTAAGCTACAAACGGGCCGGAGGCTGGGATGATGTCAATTTCGCTGATGTAAGTCTCCTTGTTAAATCCGAATACGGCCACCTTGAGTGTACCTACGTTGTTCAGCGCAGGGAAGCTGACAGTGGCTTGTCCACCGGTAATGGTTCCCGTGCCAATGATTTCGCCGTCGATGGTGAGCGAAACCATTGCGCCTTCGGCATCAGCCATGACAGTGAATTCGGACATTCCAAGGAAGATGGCCGGCATGTGCTGCACGTTCATGGGTTGGGGCACAGCGGTACGCAAGGTGAGGGTGGGGTCGCCAAAGAGTATCCAGGTGTCGTGAGTGCTGCGACCCGACGAGCCGTGCAGGTCGATCATCTTCATGCTGCCATTGATGGAGGTGCCGCCAAATGTGCGTTTGATGTTGTTTTGGTAGCCTTCGGCCAGAATGGTAACCATTTCGTCCTGACCAGTCATAGGGGGTTGCCAGGGCTGCGAGATCCACGACATCATCGTGCCAATGGCACCGGTTGGCTGGCCGTTTTTCGAGGCGCGCATCCAGGTCTCGGCAAAGCAGGTGCCATTGGTAAACCGTCCGTTGTCGCAGGCTACTGCCCAGACGATGGGCCATCGGTCGGTGTTGTTCAAAGCTTCGACATGCGAAGTGGAATAGCCAGCAACACTCCATCCGGTTTGTGATCCGTGGTTACAGTAATTAATAATGCTTGCACCGGCATTGATTCTGGAAGATATTTGAGCTGCGGTGGTGTTTGGAAGCCCTGGAACGTTTCCGTCGTACTCACGGTAAACGGTTTGATAGGTAAAATTGAGCAGGGTATCGCGGATGTAGTCCATGTGCACGTAGTCAGCTTCGCCCCCGTTGTGTCCATTACCCGCACCCTCGTTGCGCGCAACTCCGATGCCCGTATTCAGCCATGTAGCATTTTGATTCAGATCGCGTTCATAAGTAATAATCTTTGTGACCATATTGGTAACATGGTCGGCCGATTCGGCTGAGAAACGCCCAACAAAAAGCTCATTATACGAGTCGTTACCTGCAAGATAGCCATAAAAATTGTCGGAATACCCTCCGGCTGTGGTATTGTTGTAGCTGGGCACATGCTGATGGTCGCCCACCAGAAGCACATGAGTGAGCCCATTCGTATTGTAGTAGTTCTGTATGAAAGTTTTTATCGCCTCGGGTGTTGAACCAATGGTGCTGACGTTAACCATTTCGGTGGGACGGCCGATGGTTTTTTTCCATGCGACAAAAGGTTGCATGGCTTCCATATAAGCACCGTGGCTGATGATCAGCAGTTTGCCTTGTTCCTGAAGCACAGGATAACGTTGGCGCGCCTGCTTGAAATTGATAAAATGGTTGGCATATACCTGCTCAAATTCCGGATCTTCGGTGAGCATCCGGCTGCGGGTAAATTGGTTTGCACCACCGGTGCCATTGCGGAAAAGCTGGATTGTTAGGTCATAATAAACCCTGAGGGTCTTACTTACAGGATTGTAAACAAATGGCATAATGGTCACAGCCTGTCCCCTGAAATTGCGCAGGATGTAAGGTTCCTGCAGCTCGGTGTTCGTGGCCGGAAAGAAAGCGTCCTGCTGATACATGCTGCCATAGGTGTAAGGCACGGTGGCAGGGTCGATCTTACGCGAAAAGTCGCCTTTCGAAGGAGCTATCTCCATATTCGGAATATCCACAAAGCGCGAGGCCACCACACGCACGTCCATCTTGACATCGTCGCCTATGATAGCCGAAACGGCATATTTTGGCACATCAGGCGCGCCTTTCTCGGCCAGCGAAACCATCTTGGGTACACTGATGATTGCTGCTTTGCCTTTGGGAGTTTCGACGTATTTAGTGAAGAATCCATCGATGCTGAATTGAACAACGATCTGTTCCTGATCGGAATGGATGAGCCTGTAACCAATAGGCGCAGGCCTTTCGGACTGTATGGCAGTCCAGTCGGATGCAAAAGCAGGCAGCGAGATAATCGCGGCCAGCAACAAAATGTAAATTTTTCTCATAATGAATGATTTATAAAAGAAGAAGCTGCCTCAAAAGTAATAACATTTTACTCTTGAGGCAGCTAAACAGCTTGTTAAATTATTGAACGACTACTTTTTTAACAGTGGTTGCGGTACCTGATTGCAGGCGGATGTAATAAACGCCTTTGGCCAGGTGCTGGAGGTCAATCTGGTTGTTGTAAATGCCGTTTACTGTGATCTGTTCTTTGGCAAAGACTTTCTGTCCCTGATAGTTGAGCAGGTAGTAAGAAACATTGGCAGCATTACCACTAAGTTGAATGTTGAGCACATTCACAGCAGGGTTGGGGTGAATCAGCACTTTGAGCGCCTGGTCGTTTTCACCGATGAAGGAGCAGATGTCGAAAGTAACAACCACCTGATCGGTTGTTGTACATCCATTGACGTCAGTCACTGTAACGCTTATGGTATGCGATCCGGCACCCATTTCGCTGCCCACACATGTCATGGTTGGCGTGGTTACACCGCCGGGCATCCACAAATAGGATACGGCATTTGAAGTGGTAGCATCGAAAGTAATGGATTCCCAGATGCAGAGGGTGGTGTCCTGACCCAGCTCGACGGGTTGGATATTGTGCACGGCAAGTGTCACTTGTCCGGAGCTTTGTGTGGTGCCATCCGATACGGTAACGGTGTAGGTCGTAGTTTCAGTAGGCGTAGCTACAGGGTTAGCGATGTTGGGGTTGCTGAGGCCTGTGGTGGGTGTCCAGCTGTATGTGTAGTTGCCACTGCCGCCCGAGGCATGAGCGTTGAGAATCGCAGCGCTGCCCTCACAGATTTCCGGCGGATAGGCTGCGGGGTTGGCGCCAAGTGGTCCCATCGTCACAAAGTTGGCAACCCAGCCGGCACGGGTGATAGAGTTGTCCGAAACAAACCTGAAAGTGACCGCACCGCTGGGGTGTGACGAGGTAATCGTGCCCGGACTTACAGTGCCCATGAACGGGCTTCCGGGGAATTGAGGAGCGTTGACGTCCGGACCGTTATAGATCCAAAGCTTGTCGTAGTTGTTTTCCGTATCGAAAGCCGTGAAGGTAAATTTGAGCGGAGCCCCAGCCTGGGATGGCATAAAAGTCATGGTCAGGTTCTCGTTATTCTGATACTGACCATTGGGGCCACCAGTGTCATAAAACGAACCGTTCGAAACAGTGACTGTGGTGTTGGCCATCAGGTATTCGGGTCCGCCTGTTGTAAATGTCCATTCCTGGCAGCCTGTGGCCGGCCCGATTTGGTTCTTGGGTACCACTTTCCAGAAATAGGTGGTATTGGTCTGCAGGTTGGTCTGGTATTGATTAACTGTTACATTGGCCACAAAAGGTGGGTTGGGGGTGATACCAAAATACACATCGAACGAAGTAGCATCTGCAGCAGTCCAGCTCAACACGGTAGCCACACTCACATTGGTGGCGTTTTCAGCAGGCACCGGGTTGGTGGCGCAGTTTGGCGGGCTGTTGGGTACGTAGCAACTGATATCAGCATACCATCCGGCTTTGGTTACCGACCCATCGGATGTAAACTTAAAGGTAAGCGCACCGCTGGCGTTCTGTGCGGTAACAATGCCCGGGCTCGTGGTACCGGTGAAAGGACTTCCGGGAAGCTGAGGGGAATTGTCATCAGGACCGTTGTAGATGTAAAGCTTATCGTAGTTATTTTCAACATCAAAGCTGTTGAATGTGGCCCTGATCATGGAGCCGGGGGTGAATGGATTGAAAGTAAAGGTGAAGTTTTCGTTGTTGCCATACTGACCATTCGGCCCGCCGGAATCGTAGAATTTGCCCACGCAGGTGCTGGCCGAACCGTTGGTCATATTGTATTCGGGTATTAATCCAATCACTACCACGCTGTTTTGTGTGGCTGTGTAGAGATTTTGCGGGCCACCCTGAGCGGTGAGTGTCAGGTTTGCAGGATTTCCGATCGGTGATGTGGGATCCGTGCTCACAGCGAATTCGAGCACGGCCTGCGACTGCGCTGCAATGGCGGGCTGTGTCACGGTCGGGGTGTTGATCACGAGCATCGGATTGGCCGAAACCATGGTCAGGCTGACATTCTGGATGGCGCTGTTGCCGTTGTTTTTTACAGTAACTTTAAGAATGCCCGACTCGCCCGGGTCGAGGATGCCGTTTCCGTTTCCGCCAGTGTCAAGAACTTCAATAGCCTGATTGATGGCCAGTACCGGAGCCTGCAGGGTAATGCGCAGGTTGGATGTCCAGGTGGCCGAACCATCGGTAATTTGCAGCTGGAAAGCAGCTACATGCTGGTCGGGTACAAAATCGGCAATGCTGAAGCTGAAAGCATTATCCACTGTGGTGGTTGAACCACTGGGTGTAGCAGGGAAATTCTGTGTGGCAGCGCTTGTGAGTGTAACATATTGGTTGGTGCCGGTAACTGTAACGGTGAGCGGGCCTGAAGGATCTGCACCCACATTCTTAACGGTCATGTGGAGCGAGATGTTTTCGCCATAATCGGCCAGGCCGTTGTTGTTTCCTGCTGCATCGTTGATCACATACGAATCGAGCACTACATAAGGGCCAACAAGGGCTGCAGCGGGCACCTGAACCATGTAGGGCTTATACTGAGGTTTTGTAACGACAATGTCCACATCGCCACCCGAAAGTACGGGTTCGATCGGGACTTCAATTACGCCCGATGGTCCTACAAGCGCCGAACCATGAAGCACGCCGTCTTTGCTGATGGCTACGTAAGATCCGGGGAGGGCAGTTACTTCATAGGTAGTCAGTCCAATCGGAAGGATAGGTAGATGAGAAACTACGTTGTCGTCCCCCTCGGTCTGGTAAATCACTACCGACGGGTCGCCCAACACGTTGTAAGCCTGCCAGTAATACAACGGGCTTGAGTGGCTGGGATAACCCTGGACATGTACTTCGGTCACAGCCAGGTTGCCGACCATCACTGTACCACCGGCGCTCACATAATCGCTCACAAAGGGGGCATCGTAGGCTCCCCAGGTGGTTTCGGCATAAGTGGGTACATAACCATTGTTTGTGCCCACGATGGGGAAGGCGCCTACAGCCCAGTAAAAGTCTTCGAACCAATACGAGCTGGGCGATGAACCGATGTAAACTACCGAGCCTTTGTTGGGTGCACGCATCCAGGTCTCGCCTATACATTCTGCATAACCAAAGTCAGCGGCCAGGCAGCAGTTGCCAATGGCCAGCGGATATTTATCCTGGTTGGTGAAATTGTTCACCATGGTCTGAGTAAGCTGAGGGTCGCCCCAAGAAGTTTCGGAACAGTGGGCAGTATAGTTGATAAATCCTACAGCAATACGCGATGGATCATAGCAGCCGGCATAGCTGGTCAGATAAGTGTAAACGTCAGTAAATCCATGAGCTGCGTTGTAGTAATTCTGAGTGGCATAATGGATGGTGGGCTGGCCCACACGCGGGTTCCAGGTGCCATCGGCTCCGGCAATCAGGGTGGTTTTGTTCAGATAGGTCGGGTCGCTGAACTGGTATTGTTCGTAATACAGGGTTTTTTCAATCTGCGGAATCAGGTGTGCAGAGTTGCGGGCAGAGAAACGGCCGTAATACATTTCAGGGAACATGTCTCCGTCCACGCTGGCATAATAGAGGTCGGTCATTTTTTGCGAAGCCGAGCCTGTAGTTGCAGGTATCTGCGGGGTGTCGCCGACGAAAAGCACGAAAGAGGGTGCCGGATCGGTTGGGGTGCCGGCATTGTATTGGGCATGCACGTAGCTTTGAATCTGGGCATAGGTGGTGCCAATCACATCTGTGTAGGCAACAATCACATTGAACCCTTTTTTCTTTTTCCATGCAATGAAAGGCTGCAAATCGTTTTCGAACATACGGTCGGAAACGATAAGGTATTTCACGGGATACTTGGTCAGGTCGGGATGGTTGGGATAATTCTGACGCGACTGCCCATTGAGCAGGCTTTGCCTGATCGGTTCGAAATAAGGCGACCAGGTGGAAGCCTTGACATACTCGGTCAGGGCTTCGTCGGCACCGGTGTAAATGAGCTCGAGTTCAATGTCGTTGATCACCCGGATGGTTCCCAGCACAGGATTGTAGCTCACCGGCGAAACTGTCAGGCGGGCAATCCGATAGCTGCGCAACACACCCAGCACCTCTACCGTAGCCAGTTCGGGGGTTACAAAGGCATCCTTTTTGTAAGTGGTGGCATCGTATTCGAAAGGAACATCTTCGGGCGACTGGTCCTTGCGCAGCGAAGGCTGGTTGGGCATCAGCATATTGGTGATGCCATAATCGGACAGTTTGTACTCACTCACAGTATAGTTGATAACTTTCACATCCACCTCAGCTCCGAACGGCACCTCAATGAGGTATTTGGATGCCGGAAGCTTTGGCGTGCCAAGGGCACCGGTCCAGTAAGCACCCGGGATAACAAGTTCCGAAAAGTTGCCTTTCTCGGTTTGCACATCAAAACTTGCCGCACCGGAGTAAGTAATGGAAATACGGGTTTTTGAGGTATTGTCCTCAATCACCTGTGCCTTGTTTTCGGAACGACCGAAATCAATGGCCAGGTTTTGTGCATAAGTGTGACCAAATGCGAAGGTTGCCAACACAACCAATATCCAGCCCAGTCGCAACCGTACCGGATAGATTCGTAATAAATTTTTCATTTTGAGTAGATTAAGAAAAAACACGCTTATTGGCTCGGTTAAGATAACACGAAACAGGCGCCAAATTTATATTTTTTTAACACGCAAAACCTGAGGTTCATTCCACAAAGCCAAAATATCTGGCTTGTGTAATTGTATTACCCGGAAGGGTGTTTCTTTTGCGGGAAAACCGATAGGCTTTTGCGCCGCATTGATCATCAGATCAGGCGCTAACGAATGCTGAAGACCGGCTTAAGGCTTTGGCATACAGGCAATGAGCCATGCCAGGGCCTGTGGGGCATTGCCTTGCGCAAGCAGCTTTTTGGCATGTGCAAAAATATCTTCGGTCCGCAGGGGCAGCCCGCTTGTTGATACCGGGTTTTGCTGCACGGCTTCGAGTTCTTCGTTCGAAGGGAAACGGCTGAGGTTGCCCAGCATACCTAGTTCATTTCCGGTAAGCAGGGGGCTGTAGCGGATGTATTCGGGAAGCGCGTCAATACCGATGCCGTTGTGCACATTGGGTTTTGGCACAACAAAGCGGGAATAATCGTCCACTTTCACATAATAGTCTCCACCCAACCGCCCCACCTGGTTGATTTTGGTGGGGTCGATCTCGCCTTCCGGGCTGAGGATATCTTCATCGAGGTGCACAAGCAGGATATCGCAAATTACCAGGTTGCCTGCTCCCGGCCCGGTGCCTGTTTCGATGATCTGACGCACCTTGCACTCATATTGCACCGGGGATTCTTTGACCCTTGGCGGCCTGATGCGTTCCGAAGGGAGTGGGGTAAAACCTGCTTTGACAAATTCGCTGATGCCTTTGGGAAACTCGCAACTGGCCAGGCTCATTTGCTGAACCATCTCATATGTGACGATGTTGATGACCACTTCGGGTACTTCCAGCAGGTTTTCATAGGTGTGTTTTGTGGTATTGTCGCGACCGCGGCGTGAAGGCGAAAAAATCAGCGTCCCCGGATTGACCCCGAAAGCGTTGAAAAAGCTGAACGGTGCAAGGTTCTCGTTTCCGGCAGCATCAACTGTGCTGGCAAAAGCTATTGGCCGTGGGGCGATGGTGCCCAGCATGATGCGGTGCAGGTAATTCTGTGCGATGGCCGATGCGTCGAGTGTTTTCATGCCTGGTCTTTTGCGGGCAGTATGGTGGTCTTGCATTCGCCGAATCCGATGCGTTTGCCGTCTTTCTCGGCAAAACCTTTTAAAATGATGGTGTCGTTGTCGTGGATAAAAATGCGTCTGCTGCCATCAGGGAGGATGAGGGGTTTGGTGCCTTTCCAGCAGAGTTCGAGCATCGAGCCGAAAGAGTCGGGCTCCGGACCACTGATGGTGCCCGAAGCGTAAAGGTCGCCGGTGCGGATGTTGCACCCGTTGATGGTCTGATGGGCCAATTGTTGGGCCATGCTCCAGTAGAGGTGTTTCATGTTCGAACGGCAGATGCGTGTGGCTGGCAAGCCCTCGGGCTGGAGGTAAACCTCCAGTTGCACATCGAAATGATTGCGGCCGGTGTGTTGCAGGTAGGGCAGGGGAACCGGATCCTGCGCAGGCGAGTCTATCCGGAATGGCTCCAGGGCATCGAGGGTCACGATCCAGGGCGAAATCACCGAACCAAAGCTTTTTGACAGAAAAGGGCCGAGTGGCACATATTCCCACTTCTGGATGTCGCGTGCCGATAGGTCGTTAAACAGCACAAGCCCGAATATGTAGTCTTCGGCCTGGCGCACGTTCACCGTGTCGCCCAGTCCGGTGTCGCTACACACCACAAAGGCCGTTTCGAGCTCAAAATCAAGTTGTTTTGTAGGCCCGAAAACGGGGGGCTGGGAATCGTCGGGTCGGGTTTGTCCTTTCGGGCGGTGGATGTTTGTGCCCGATACCACTATGGATGAGCTGCGGCCATGGTATCCTACCGGCAGATGTTTCCAGTTGGGGAGCAGGGCGTTGGCCGGGTCGCGAAACATTTTGCCTACATTGGTGGCATGGTCAATGCTGGAGTAGAAATCGGTGTAATCGCCTATGTGCACCGGCAGCAGGTTTTCGCAGCTTTCGGCAGGATGGAGTGCCAGCCTGCACACATCCGCCTGGTCGCGCAGGTGCGGACAATCAGCAGAAAAAAGTTCGATCAGCCGGTTGCGCACCTGTGAGGTTTTCTGCCGGCCAAGGGCAATGAAGTCGTTGAGCACGGGCTGATAGAACACACTGAGGTCGGGGATGTCGAGGTCGTCGAAAAAACCAAAGTCGGCCAGCACCGACAAATCGGCTATGGTGTTGCCAATGCGTGTGGCAGGTGCCACGTGCTCGCCCTGACGGATGATGCCAAAGGGGATGTTGTCCAGCGTGAAGTCGCTTCCGCCGGGGATTTCTATCCACGAAACAGGGTTCATGCCTTGGTCATTAAAGGGTTCCGCGATTTGCCTGCTCGAGTTCAATAGCTTCGAACAAAGCTTTGAAATTGCCTTTCCCGAACGACTTTGCCCCTTTGCGCTGAATGATTTCGAAGAATACCGTGGGGCGGTCTTCCACAGGTTTGGTGAAAAGCTGAAGCAGGTATCCGTCTTCATCGCGATCAACCAGTATGCGGAGTTTTTTGAGGGTTTCAAGGTCTTCGTCAATGGCTTTTACCCGTTCGATCACCGTATCGTAGTATGCATCAGGCACATGCAAAAACTCAACCCCGCGACTGCGCAGCTGGCTGATGGTCTCAATAATGTTGTCGGTGGCCATGGCCACGTGTTGCGCGCCCGGCCCCCGGTAAAACTCTATGTATTCTTCAATTTGTGATTTCTTTTTTCCTTCTGCTGGTTCGTTGATGGGGAATTTGATGCGCATGTTGTCGTTGGCCATCACCTTGCTCATCAGGGCTGTATATTCGGTCGAGATATCTTTGTCGTCGAACGAGACGAGCTGTTCGAATCCCATCACTTCCTGATAAAACTTTACCCAGCGGTTCATCTCGCCCCAGCCCACATTGCCAACGATGTGGTCAACATATTTCAGCCCCACTTCCGGAGGCCTGTAGGAAGGTTCCCATTTTCTGAAACCGGGCATAAACGGCCCGAAATAGTTTTTACGTTCCACAAAGATGTGAACCGTTTCGCCGTAAGTGTGGATGCCACTCAGCACCACTTCGCCCCATTCGTCAATCAATACGTTGGGTTCCATGTAGGAGCGGGCGCCCCTGCCGGTGGTTTCTTTCCAGGCTTTGCGGGCGTCGTCCACCCATAGGGCAATCACCTTGATGCCGTCGCCATGCATGCGATGGTGCTCGGCTATGGGCGAATCTGGTGTCAGGGCTGTGGTGAGTACAAAAGTTATTTTGCCTTGCCTGAGCACGTAAGAGGCGCGGTCTTTCAGGCCGGTTTCGAGTCCGGCATAAGCAACGGGCTGAAAACCAAAAGCTGTCTGGTAAAAATGGGCGGCTTGTTTGGCATTGCCTACGTAAAATTCTACATAATCGGTGCCGTTGATGGGCAAAAAATCGTTCTGCTGCATATCGCTTGTAGGTTTCGGTTAATTTCTAAAGCCAGCTTTTGTGGTAATCGGGGCTTTCTATCTGCATGGCCTCCCGGGTGAGCATCAGTGGTCTGAAGGTATCTACCATCACGGCAAGCTCTTCGGTTTTGGTCTGCCCGATGCTGCGTTCCACAGCCCCGGGATGCGGACCATGCGGGATGCCGATGGGATGGAGGGTAATCATGCCATGCTCAATGTGGTTGCGGCTCATAAAGTCGCCATCCACGTAATAAAGCACCTCGTCGGAATCCACATTGCTGTGGTTGTATGGCGCCGGTATCGACTGTGGATGATAATCGTATAGCCTCGGCACAAAGGCACAGGTGACAAATGCAGCGGTTTCGAAAGTCTGATGCACCGGCGGTGGCTGATGTATTCTACCTGTGATGGGCTCGAATTCGTGAATGGAAAATGAGAAAGGATAGTGGTTGCCGTCCCAACCCACAGCATCGAACGGATGGGTGGCATAAATGTAGGGGAACAATGTGTCGCTGCGCTTGATTTTCACCAGAAAATCACCTTGCTCATCGTGGGTCTCAAGCTGTTGTGGGGCGCGAATGTCGCGTTCGTGATAAGGCGCATGTTCGAGCAACTGGCCGAACTTATTGACATAACGTTTGGGATAGCGCAGCGGATGAAACGACTCCAGGATAAAAAGGCGGTTGTCCTCGCTGTCGAACTCAATCTGGTAGATGGTGCCCCTCGGAATGATCAGGTGGTCGCCATACGAAAATTCGAGCTTTCCGTAAATGGTTTTGAGGCGACCGCTTCCCCGATGTACGAAAATCATTTCATCGGCCTGACTGTTTTTATAGAAATAGTCGGTCATCGACTTGCGGGGAGCAGCCAGCACAATATACACATCGTTGTTGACAAGCACGGGCTTTCGGCTTTCCAGATAGTCGTCGGCCGGCTCAATGGCGAAACCTTTGAAAGCCCTGTGCTGCATGTTTTTCGGCACTGCAATTTGCGGAGCCACGTCCAATGGTTCGCCAATCTGCCTGACCATAGTCGGAGGGTACACATGATATATTAAGGAGTACACATCCGAAAAACCCTCGGTCGAAACCAGTTCTTCGGCATAAAGCCCGCCGTCGGGCTTGCGGAAAATGGTGTGGCGTTTTGGAGGAACTGTTCCTCTGAGCTGGTAGTGAGGCATCTTATTTGGAATCGTTTTAAACAGCGAATAAACAAAAATAAACAGATTTTTGTTCCTGCTTAAAAGATATCACATCATTATTTTAAAGTCTTGGAAAACAATAAGATGCTCCTTAAGCCCTATCGCTCAGGCTGTTTAAGCCTGCCCAACAGGTTTGTGATGGCTCCACTCACGCGACAGCGTGCTGCGGCCGGCTGGGTACCCACCGAAATGAATTCCCTGTATTATGCACAGAGGGCATCGGCCGGACTGATAATCAGCGAGGCGAGCCAGATCTCACCCAAAGGTTTGGGATATGCAAATACGCCGGGCATCTACAATCATGCACAGGTTGAAGGCTGGCGCAAGGTTACTCAGGCAGTGCACGACAATGGCGGGCGCATCTTCATCCAGTTGTGGCACGTGGGCAGGCATTCCCATCCTTTGCTTCAGCAGGATGGCGGCTTGCCTTTTGCGCCCTCGGCTGTGGCCGAAAATGTGCCAATCACCACCCCTCGGGGCAAGATGGAACCGGTGGTGCCCCACGCCATGACACGCGAAGAAATTGCCTCAACCATAGCAGATTACCGCAAGGCTGCGCTGCTGGCCATGGATGCCGGTTTCGACGGGGTAGAGATTCATGCTGCCAATGGTTATCTGATAGATCAGTTTCTGAACGATTCGAGCAACCAGCGAACCGACGAATATGGGGGCAGCATCGCAGCCAAATGCCGTTTTGCCCTCGAGGTAGTTCAGGCTGTGGTGGCTGCCATCGGCCCCTGCCGGACCGGCATCAGGCTGTCGCCCAGCGGAACCAATTTCGGGGTGTTCAACCATCAACCGGCTGAAACTTTTACACACCTGCTGAATGAGCTGAATGCGTTTGGCCTGGCTTATATCCACCTGATCGAACCCGATCCGGCGCGTCTCGAGGGTTTGCCACATTACCTCAGAAAGGTTACGCCCTATTTCCGGCCAATCATCCGTGGCACCCTTATCACCAGCGCTGGTTACCATTTTGCCTCGGCCGAAGAAGTGCTGCGGCAAAACCAGGCCGACCTGGTAGCTTTCGGCAAGTTGTTTATCTCCAATCCCGACCTGGTGGAACGTTACCGGCGAAATGCACCGCTCAATCCCTGGGATGCCTCCACTTTTTACGGAGGCAACAAGACAGGTTACACAGATTATCCTTTTCTTACCGACTGAAAATATGCATCATCATCACCACGAGGACAGTTTTACGACAATTTTCCGTATGGCCGAAAGCTGGTTCAACCAGCGCCTGGCCGATGGCGGACCACGTTATGCAGAGTATCACCCTGACCTCATCATTGTGGAACCCTGGAATGCAGTGAGCTCAATGTTTATGATGCTGCCTGCCGTGCTCTTTTTTATCCGGTACCGGCGGCAATTGAACACCCTTCGCTTCCTGGCTTTTGCCATTGCCATGGTTTTTCTGGGTGGGCTGGGAAGCACGCTTTTTCACGCCTTCCGCATGAGTCCGGTATTTCTGATGCTCGATGTGATCCCCTCGGCTTTTCTCACGCTTGCCATTGCCATTTACTTATGGCTCAGGGTGTTGCCCAAAAAATGGATGGTATTGCTGGTTTTTGTGCCGGTATTTTCGCTTCGCGTTGTTTTGTTTCGTGAGTTGCCTCAGCACCTGAGCATCAATTTATCCTATGCCATCTCAGGCCTTCTGGTTATTGTGCCTTTGCTCATGGTGCTCTATCAAACAGCATTCAGGCATTGGTTTTGGGTGGCTGCCATGATTGCTTCATTTGGCATAGCCTTGCTTTTCAGGCAATTGGATGTGCATCCGATACCCTGGCTTCCGCAAGGCACCCATTTTTTATGGCACCTGTTTACCTCTGTCGGGTCTTGGTTTGTGCTGAGTTATCTCCACTACCTCGGCACCAACAGGCCAGCCGAGGAGATAGCAAAGGCGAAGGTTTAGCCTGCCGGGCTTATTCGATTCCGCTGAAGTGCCTCATGAACTGAACCCTTTCCCAGGCGGCGGGGTTTTCGATCTGTTTTACGCTCATTTTCCCGATAAACTGATCGGTAGTGGCATAATTGTGTTGATCCATCCACTGGTTTAGCTCGTCGAGCATGACCTGGATTTCGCGGAATCCTTTTTTGTATAGCACCGAGGCGATCTGCACTGCTTTGGCGCCTGCGAGCAGTTGTTTGATCACCGCTTTACCGTCGTGGATACCGGTGGAGGCGGCAATGTCGCATTGCACTTTGTTGCTCAGCATGGCCACCCAGCGCAGCGAAACAGCCAGTTCGGCCGGGCTGCTGAATACGTTGGAAGCACGCACTTCCATGCGCTCGATATCAATGTCGGGCGAGAAAAACCTGTTGAACATCACCAGCCCCTTGATGCCTGTCCACGATAGTTTCAGGGCCATCTTCGACAAGCTCGAGAAATAATAGCTGATCTTGGCCGAAACAGGTATTTGTACCGTGCGAGTGATCTTATCCAGAATCTCAAAGTAAACTGCCTCGTTTTGCTCTCCGGAGCGCAAGGGGTCAGAAGGAAGCACAAAAATGTTGAGCTCCAGTGCGTCGGCCCCGGCCTCGGCAATCCTGACGGCAAACTCGGTCCATTCGGAAGCACTCACGCAATTGATGCTGCCAATGATGGGAATGTCAACTGCTTTTTTGGCTTCGCGGATAAGCTTCAGGTAGTTGTCCACATCGTTGGCGCGGGTGTAGTTTTTGATGTAATCCTCTGCTTCGGGATACATGTTTACTGTGCTGTCCTGAGCTATGGTGTGGTGCGCATGATGCACAATCTGCTCTTCGAACAACGATTTGAGCACTACAGCAGCGGCACCGTTGGCAGCGGCTTCCTTGATGTTCTCAACCGAATTGGTGAGCCCGGAACTGCCCACAATGATGGGATTTCTGAGCTTCAGCCCCATATAGCTTGTGCTGAGGTTGGCCATGATTGTCAGGGTTTTGTAATGATTTCAAATGCATTGCTAAAGTAAGATAATTTGCCACTGTCCGCGCCTGCTCATGCTTATTCAAACGGATTCTAAATAATGAACTCATAACCTGCAGCAGTGTTATAGCTTAAGCTGCAATCGTATCAAAGTAATGATAATCAGTATGATAGACCTTTTGCAAAAGACAAAGGTGATTTTGATGACCCTCATCAGACATGAGAAAAACACAATACTCAAGCCGCGCCAACTTTTCTCCGACAGGGATTTCTCAACATACCGATGTTAATAAGTTAGACATTCACGAATCTTAAACTTTCAGAACGGGTTTTACCTTTGATTCAGGAAGTAGTGTCTGGGATCAACCAATTCTTGGGATTCAACCAAAACAAGTAAAAAGGAGCGGTCATAAACCGTAAGTGAAAATTACTTTCAATCGCTTTGCTTAAATCAAAAAGAGGAGCCACTCAATAAAGATGTTGAAATGTTGTCCCGGATAGTGCATTATTTGCTGCCGTTTTTTCTGCTTTTGTTGATTTTAGTCGTAAGCGGCAAGGCTGAGGCTCAGGCTGTTGTGATTGGTCACCCGGCAGATACGGCTGTTTGTGTGGGCGGTCAGGCCAGTTTCCGCGTGATTGCGGTCAATGCCATCTCCTACCAGTGGCAGGAAAACGACGGTGTGGGTTGGTACAACATCACCCAGGCCATGACCTATGCCAGCGGGTACAACAGTCCGCTGTTGACAATCAGCGATGCCAACCTGGGACTCAATGGCTACAAATACCGATGTGTGGTGGCCGACGGGCAAGGTCAGAGCGATGTCAGCCAGGCCGCAAATTTTGGTGTGAATAACCCTCCGCTCATCACCCTCCAGCCTCAGGACAAGGTGGTCTGTAAAGGTGATATTGCACAGTTTGCCGTGTCGAGCATCTATGGGCAGACATATCAATGGCAGGAAAGCGTGGGCCAGGGCTGGATTGATCTGGAAGACAATGCCTTTTACCAGGGAACCAGAAGTCCGCAGTTAAGTATTTACACCACCACCGGCATGAACGGATTTCGCTACAGGTGCAGGATACTCAATGGTAACTGCCCGGAAATCAGCAATGTAGCTTTTCTTTTTGTCAATCCCACGCCCGTACTTTTTCAGGTTACGGGAGGTGGTTCGTTCTGTGCGGATGGTCAGGGTGTGGTCGTCGGGTTGAATGGCTCCGAAGTCGGAATCTCTTACCATTTGTATCGCAACGGAACGGGCACCGGGGTTGTGGTTCCTGGCACGGGTGCCGCCATCACTTTTGGGCAATTCAGTCAGGCCGGGTTTTATTCGGTGAAAGCCATCAATGGTGGAACAGGTTGTGAGATATTTATGCTCAACGAGGTGGAAGTGAGGGTTGATCCTCTGCCGCAGCAGTATAGTGTGTTGGGCGGAGGCAGTTACTGCAGTGGCGGACAGGCTCCCGAAGTTTTTCTGAGCAGCTCGGAGCTGGGGGTGAGTTATGAGTTGTTTCGCAACGGGCTGGCCACAGGGATTATACGCAATGGTACAGGCTTCACCCTCTCGTTTGGCAGCCTGAACGAGTCAGGTTTTTACACCATTGTTGCTACCAATGCAAGCACCTTTTGCTCAAGGCAGATGAGCGGTAATGCACAGATTATACAGCAGCCCGTTCCTCAGGTGCTCGCAGCCAATGATCTGACCATTGGCGTGGGCGAATCTGCAATGCTATCGGCGGCGGCAACCGGGGGCTCGGGGGCATATGTATTTCAATGGCAACCAGCTTCTTATGTGGTAAATCCAACTCAAGCAACCACTTCCACCATTCCGCTCTACCAGACCAGGTTGTTTACGGTGGTTGCGCGCGATCTGACCTCGCAATGCGTGAGTCCGCCCGACAGCTTGTTGGTGGTTGTGGCAGGAGGGCCGCTCACCGTAAGCATAACAGCCTCATCCAGTGCGATTTGTGCCGGCGAGCAAGTGCAGCTTCAGGCCACCGCTGGCGGAGGCAATGGCACCTACACTTACGTCTGGACTTCAACTCCTGCAGGATTTACAGCTACCGGGCCTAATGTCAGTGTAAGTCCCCAATCGACAACAACTTACCATCTTCAGGTAAGTGATGGTTCGCAGAGCATCTCAAGCAGTGTGACTGTTACCGTGCATCCCTTGCCCATCCTGTTCAGCCTGACGGGAGGTGGCGGATATTGTCAGGGGGGCGAAGGCAGGCTGGTGGGACTGACAGGTTCGCAATACGGCACAAGGTATGATTTGTTGCGCGACGGCCAGGTAGTTAGCTCGTTTCAGGGCGATGAAAGTCCGCTAAATTTTGGGCCTCAGGCGCTTTCGGGCATATATACCGCAAAAGCAGTCTATGTAGCTACACAGTGCCAGCGCATGATGGGCGGACAGGCCGAGGTGACAGTCATTCCGCTTCCGGTGGCCAATGCTGGCCCGAATCAAAGCATTCAGAGCGGACAATCGGCTTTGCTCAACGGCTCAGCCAGCGGAGGATCAGGCAGCTACCTGTTCAGCTGGTCGCCTGAGAGTTTTCTGATCAATCCCAACTCGGCCCAGGCTGCCACAGTGCCGCTGACGGGCACCCGTCTTTTTAAACTGCGGGTAACTGACCAGCAAACCAGCTGTTCGAGCGCCGAAAGCGAAACCGTCGTTTTTGTTACAGGTGGCGTAAGCCTTAGTGCGCAATTAAGCGCTTCGTCCTATTCCATTTGCCCCGGCGAAAGCGTGCAACTCACTGCACTGGCTTCAGGCGGTTCAGGAAATTATACCTACAGCTGGACATCAAATCCTCCAGGGTTTGCGTCACAGCAGTTCAACCCCTCGGTAGGCCCCTCACAGACAACGACATACAAGGTTGTGATCATAGATGGTTTTGCCACCTTCACCGACTCGCTGACCATCGTAGTGCGCCCGGCTCCGCAGATTTTTCAGCTTACAGGTGGTGGCACTTACTGCCAGGGTGCACCAGCGCCTGAGCTTGGGTTGTCGGGTTCGCAGGGCAACGTCATTTACAGCCTGTTCCGCAATGGCGAAGCTACAGGACTTGTGAGGCAGGGTACGGGTACAGCCATCAGTTTCGGGGCACAGGCACAGAACGGGGTGTACAGTGTGCAGGCATTTGACCTGCAGCAGCTTTGTGCACGCACTTTTCCCGGACAAGTTTCGGTGGGGATATTGCAACGTCCGGTGGCTGATGCCGGGAACGACAAGACGATTCCTTTTGGCACAAGTACCATTCTACAGGGTACGGCTACTTCCGGCTCTGGTGTCTATGCCTATGCCTGGTCGCCCCAGCAGTTGGTGGCGCAACCAACTGCTGCACAGACTCCTACGCTGCCGCTCACACAAACCACCACTTTCAGCCTTAACGTTACCGACCAGACAACCGGCTGCGCCAGCCTGCCCGTCGCTGTTACCGTGGTGGTCACAGGCAATCCGCTAACAGCAACAGCCTCCGCCTCACAAAACCAGGTCTGCCAGGGCAATATGGTGCAGCTCAACGGTTATGCCACCGGTGGCAATGGCAATTATACCTACCACTGGTCGTCCATCCCCTCAGGATTTTACTCATGGGAACAGCAGGTGCAGCTGCTGGCATATCAGTCCTCAACCTATGTTTTGACGGTATCCGACGGGGTGAACACGGCCCAAGATACCATAGCCATTCAGGTATTGCCTGTGCCACAGGTGTTTGCATTGCAGGGTGGAGGATTGGTGTGTCCGGGAAGCAATCTGCCCGAAATCCGCCTAAGCGGCTCACAATCTGCTGTTCGTTACACCCTTGTGCGCGATGGCAGTGAAGTGGCCAGCCTCACGGGTAATGGTTCAGCAATAGTGTTCGGTCAGTTCAGCCAGCCCGGAAATTACACCGCCTATGCCCGGACCTTGCCGGCCGGTTGCGAAATCAATATGTCGGGGGCTGTGACTGTCGCAGCAGGAAATACCATTCTGGTAAATGCCGGTCCGGACAAAGTTATTCCGGCAGGAACGCAGGTTACCCTCGAAGGACAGGTGATAGCAGGCGGAGTGCAATTTCAGGTGTTGTGGGAACCAGCCGGGAAGCTTATCAATCCGCAGGCTGTTCAGCCAACCACTTTGGCGCTTGACGAGACCAGCCTTTTCAGGATGACAGCTGCGGCACAGGCCGGCGGTTGCGGTGTGGCAGAAGATTATGTGGTGGTGTTCGTGGAGAACACAGCAACAACTCTGCAGCTTAATGTGGTTTCCAGTCAACAGGCCATTTGTCCCGGAAGCGAAGTCAGCCTCTTCGCCCTGGCTTCGGGTGGTACCGGAGCCTACACCTACGTTTGGCGTTCGGTGCCGGAAGGCTTGACTTTTTTCGGAAACCAGCTCATGGTTTCGCCTGATCAGACCACGCGCTATGTTGTTACCGTGAACGATGGTCAGACTCAGGTTTCCGACTCGGTGGAAGTGACCGTCCGTGCAGCCCCGCAGGTTTATGCACTTAGTGGAGGCGGTTACCTGTGCGAAGGAGGGTCCGGCCTGGCAATAAACTTGTCGGGTTCGGAAAGCGGCACGATGTATGAGCTGCGGCGTTATGGCATCCCTACCGGCCAGTCGTTGCCGGGAACGGGACTGCCCATTACGTTTGCCGACATTACCTTGCCCGGCGAATACACCATCAGGGCTACCAGCCAATCCGGCTGCAGCCGGCTCATGCAAGGGCAGGTTGCAATACAATCCGCCCTGCGGCCACTCGCCCTGGTAAATCCCCTGCAGCAAATCCAGCCGGGTGAGCATGCCCAGCTCGCAGCCAGTGTGGCCGGAAACCAGCAATACCTGCTTTATCAATGGACGCCCGCCAACCTGGTATCTTCGCCGACAAGCCTCATCACAACGTCCGTTCCGATGCAGCAAACCACCATGTTCCTGTTCACAGCCACAGATACCCAGACAGGCTGTGTGAGCTATCCTGCCCAAAGCCTCGTGGTGGTAACGGGTTTACCGCTCACAGCCGCAATCAGTGCATCTTCAGCTGCTGTTTGTCAGGGGGATACACTCGTGTTAACGGCTTTGCCCGAGGGCGGGACAGGCACCTATTCTTACACCTGGCACAATAGTTCTGGGCAATTGCTGGGCAACGGAGCCCAACTGGTCTATGCTCCCACGCAAACGGATCAGCTCACCCTCACTATCAACGACGGACAACAACAGGCCACAGCCCTGCAAACCATAGAGGTCAATCCACATCCGCAGGTTTTTGAAATTTCCGGCGGAGGCAGCTATTGTGCTTCAGGTTCGCCTGCACCCATTCAGCTAAGTGGCTCTGAAACCGGGGTCATTTACACCTTGTATCGCAACCACACCCAGATTCTGATGCAAGTTCCCGGCACGGGCGGGCCGTTGGTTTTCGGGGAGTTTAACCTGCAAGGGGTTTACACTGTCTCCGGACAGCGGTTGGGCACGGCTTGTGTGTCGTTAATGGCTGGTTCCGTGGTGGTTAATCAGTTTTCGCCCCCGCAAGTTCAAAGCAATCCATCCTTCTCTGTTCCTTATGGCGGAGCGGTATTGCTCACGGCAGCTGTCAGCGCAGGCTCAGGCAACTATGCTTATCAGTGGCAGCCCGCATCGAAGGTGGTCAATCCCTCTCAGCTACAAACCATGACTGTGGCGCTGGAAGCCACGCAGGTGTTCACTTTAACCGTAACGGATGTAGTAAGTGGCTGTGCTTCAATTGCTCAGACGGTAGTCTATGTGTCAGGCGGCCCGCTGAATGCACTTATCTTTTCAAATGCCGTACAGGTATGTCCCGGTCAGGGAGTCAGGCTTACAGCCATGCCGCAGGGTGGTAGCGGCCAATATGCTTTCGAGTGGTGGTCGGTTCCTCCTGGCCTGCAAAGTACACAGGCGAGCATCGAGGTGTATCCTGCGGTTACAAGCTGGTATTACCTGAGGGTGAGCGACGGCACCCAGCAACGTACCGACTCGCTGCGCGTGCTGGTATTTCCCCAGCCCACTGCTTTTACGATCGGCGGAGGTGGCGCAGGTTGTGCCGGAGGTCCCGGCCTGGCGGTTACCCTTTCCGGCTCGCAGACCGGAACAAACTACAGCCTCCTGCGCGATGGTTTTGCCACAGGGCGCGTGCTGACAGGCACCGGGGCAGCACTTGTCTTTAATAACATTCAGGCTGCAGGAACCTACACCGTCAGAGCAACAAACCAGAGCGGCTGCATCAGCTTGATGAACGGTTCTGCCGTGGTTGAGTTGGCCAGCCCACCGGCAGCATATCACCTGTTTGGTGGCGGAGCTGCTTGCGCCAACGAAGACAACATTGCAATATTCCTGACCGGTTCGGAAACCGGTGTCAACTACCGGTTACTGCGCAATGGGACAGACCTTGTGCAGGAAAAGACCGGAACGGGTTTGCCCGTTACTTTTATTACGCCTGTGATAAGCGGAACCTACATCGTTGAGGCGCAAAGCGCCGGAGCTCAATGTGTTGCTGTGATGCCTGGTACAGCCCAGGTGTTGCGCTATCCGGTGCCGCTTCCAATGATCAATGGTCCGGAAGAGGTCTGCCAGGGCGGGACAGTTACACTCACCGCCAGCGGGGGACTTGATTATCAATGGCTTACTTATCCTCCGGTTTCAGGACCTGTGCTTCAGCTCACACCTGTGCAAAGCGACAATTACACCGTGCGGGTTGCCAATGGATTCGGGTGTGTGGCCGAGGCTACAGCCTCCGTGCTCGTGAATCCTCTACCGGTCTTTGAATTGCAGGACGATGTGTATGCCAGGGTGCTCAGGCTGTTGCAGGTGGAAGCCGGTTCAACCATCACTTTCCGCAATGCAGGCCAGGTGCTGCAGCAAGGCTTCTCAGCAACATATAATTATGGTGGACTCTCGTTTCCCAACGATACCATTCATGTGCAGGCTGTGTCGGCAAAGGGATGTGTGTGGAGCGACTACGCTGTGCTGCGTCCCGAAGCACAGGAGTTCAGATTGAACGCCTTTTCGCCCAATGGCGACCAGATTAATGACAGATTTATGGCGGGAAGTCAGATCAGGGTGTTCAATCGTTGGGGTGTCGAAATCTATTCCGGAAGCGACGGATGGGACGGCCGGTACAATGGCAGTCTGGTTTCGCCGGGCACCTATTATTATGTGCATGAGATCAGGGATCTGAGTGGGGCCGTGGTGCGCATTGTCAAAGGATCAGTAACCCTTGTGAGAGAATGAAGAAGCAGGTGATTTTGGTCGTTGCATGTTTTCTGATGGTCATGGGGCCGTCGGTTCTGGCACAGGTAAGCCTTGAACGTCAGGGAGATAAGGCGTATGCCGTGCATAATTTTGCACGTGCCGGCAGGCTTTACGAGGCCGCGTTTCGCAAGACCGATGCGACAACGAAGCGCATGGAACTGGCAATGAAAGTAGCTTCCTCTTATCACCGGATGAATCAGTTTTCGAAAGCCCTGCAATGGTACGAAGATGCCCTGGGCGAGGAACGTAAAGATGTGGAGGTGCTTATTTGGGCGGCCGATGCTGCCATGCGGATGGGACAATCGGCCAAAGCGCAGGCTTTTCTCGACAGGGCGCTCGAAATCAACCCTTTGCATCAGCGCGCCGGGCAGCTCAAGGAGGCTTTAGCCAAATATACCGCGCATGCGGGCATCCCCCATGCCGGTCTTGAGCTCAGGGAGGCGCCCGAAGGCATCAACAGCAGTTTTTCGGATTATGCCCCTCGATGGCTGGGCAATGAACTGGTTATCAGTTCCATGCGGCCTGCCCAATCTTTAGTGCCATCCTACGATGGCCGCACCATGCAGGATTACTCCCGCCTCTACCTTTTCATCTCCCGGGCCGATGGCAGCTATGGTGAGGCCATTACTCTACCGGTTCAGCAAAACAGAAATGTGGCAACCTTTGCCTGGGATCCCGGTCGAAAAAGGGTCTTCTTTACCTCTTGCAACAACCGCAGGCAGCGATGCACCATCCTGCAGTCGGACTTTGACCCTGTGACATTCATTTTTTCGCGCCCGCGTCAACCCGAATTTGTCAACAAAAAATTTCTTTACGGTCATCCCTTTGTAGCGGAAGATGGCAAGGTGCTGTATTTCGCGGCAAAACTTCCCGGAGGCTACGGCGGGAACGATATCTACAGTGTGAGCATAAAACCCGACGGAAGTTTTGGTCTCCCTGTGAATGCCGGACCCAATGTGAATACTTCGGGTGAAGAACTTTTTCCGGCCATGATGGGCGACAGCCTGCTCGTATTCACCAGCAACGGTCATCCTGGCTATGGCGGACTGGATCTTTATGCCAGTGCGATCAGCGGTGCCGGACATGGCAGAGCCCAACTGTTGCCGCCACCCCTGAACACCACGGCCGACGATCTTGCGCTCAGCTTTGGCCCTGGCGGAAAGACAGGTGCTTTCAGCTCGAACCGCGCAGGTCAGGGCGCCGATGATATCTTTTTCTTTCATGGCTGCCTTTTGCCGGTGCTTGTCAAGGGCAGGGTAGCAGATGCTGTAAGCGGCAAGCCGTTGGCCGGAGCCGAGGTAATGATACAATCACAAACTTCCGGTATGCAGCTGATATCGGATGACCAGGGCATTTTTCAACTTTACCATTGCAGCCCTGCCCGGCTGAACCTCAAAGCACAGGCTGCAGGCTACCGTCAGGCTGAGGTTGGGCTGCAACTGAACGTGCCCGGACGCACAGAGGAAGTTATGATCAGGCTTAATCCTGTGGCTGCTCATGCAAGCCTCTCGGGCACTGTCGTGCATCGGGAAACACGCCGGCCCATTGCAGCTCAGCCTGTCAGGCTTGTTAGGCCGGGCATGCCGGAGCGCACAGCCATCACCGACGCACAAGGTTATTATGTGTTTGATACAGTTCCGGTAAACCGGATTTATACCCTCAAGGTCGAACGACAGGGATTCTTCAATGAGTCGCGGGTAGTCAATGTGCCTGAAACCGGCCAGAAACTAATGCTCAATCGCCAGAACGGCTACGACCTCGACTTTGAGCTTACCCCTGTGGTGCTGAAAAAGGAAATCGTGATCAACAACATTTACTACGATTTCGACAAGGCCACGCTGCGCGAATCGTCGAAGATGGAACTTGGAAAGCTGGTCAGCCTGATGCGCGACAATCCTGCCATGCGCATCCAGATCAGCTCGCATACCGACGAGCGCGGACGGGCTGATTATAACGAACGCCTCTCGGCCATGCGTGCCCAGGCGGTTGTGGACTACCTGATTCAGAGCGGGATATCTCCTTCACGTTTAACCGCACAAGGCTACGGTAAGCGTTTCCCGGTAATCAAAAACGCACGCACCGAAGAGGAGCATCAGCAAAACCGCCGCACCACATTTCAGGTGCTCGATCTCAATGCGCCCATCCAGGTGCCTGTAAGTCAGCGTGTTTCGACGCAGCCCAAAAGTACGAGGCTGGTTTACAGGGTACAGTTTCTAATCACCTCGGTCAGGCGCAATCCGGAGGTTGATTTTGCTGCCATCGCGGCCCTGGCATCCGGGCTGCGCATCTTTGAAGAAGAAGACGGCTTGCTTTACCGCTACGAGGCCGGTGAACGCTACACCTTGCCCGAAGCCGAAGCCTTGCGCAACCAGATCAGGGCAGCCGGTTTTCCCGACAGTTTCGTGGTGCCTTACATCGACAACAAAAGAGTAACAATGCAACAAGCACGACAATTCAAGCCATGAGGAACATCATTCTGACCATTGCTATTTTGCTGGCTCATCTGGTCGTTCGGGCACAAACCGACTTGCTATTCAGCAGCCATGGCCTGAGTGTGCACAATTTCAATCCGGCGATTGTTGACGACGACGGCCATATTCACCTGGGTCTGGGCACGCGTCAGCAATGGATAGGCTTCCCGGATGCGCCTGAGGCTCAGTTCTTTGCTTTGGAACATTTCATCGAAGATTACCAGATGGGGCTCAAGCTGACTGCGTTCAACCAAGGCTTTGGAAAGGAGTCGTTCAGGCGGTTCAGTGTGGCATATTCCTACCGCGTCAGGCTGGGCGATGCTTCCACACTGAGCTTCGGGCTTGGCGCAGGCTTTTACCAACGGGTGATCCGTTTCAGCCAGCTGGTTTTCCTCGAAAACAACGAACCACTTGTTCGTCCCGATGAGCAATACGTCCGCCCGGATTTTGAGTTTGGTCTGCACCTGCGGCATCGCGACCTGAATTTTGGCTATGCAGCCAACCACCTGAGTACCCCGGCACGGGATGCCTCGCTTTCGCGGGTGGCTATTCATCACCATGGCTATGCAGCTTACTTCTTCAGGCCTTCCGGACACATGGGTTTGCACAGTATGCTTTCGTTTCACCGCCAGGGCAAGGTTTCATTTCTCCAGGCTTCGGCCCTTGCTGAAATCGGTATGCTCCAGGCCGGGCTGGGCTGGAGGCACACGGATGCGCTTATCCTGATTGCCGGGCTGAGGATAAGCGACAAGGCCCGGATTTCGTACACCTACGACTTCGCTGCCGGAACTACGGCCCGGCTAAGCAGTGGCACCCACGAAGTATCGCTCAGGCTTTCGTTCGACAAAAAAAGCGGAGCCTATCTTTCGCCCCGCTTTATGGATTTTGGCAACTGAGCGCCTATTTGCGCAGGTAAGAGAAGAAACCGTCCGAACGCAATACCTCAAGCGCTTTCAACACCGTTTCGTCGGTTTCGCTGATGATCTCCCAGTAAGCGTTCATATCCCATATATTTCTGGCTATCAATGCCTTGATTTGTTGACGGATGAGGCTCTCCGAAAGCTTGTACTGGGCTTCGTTCCATTCCACTTTTTCGTTGCCGGCCATTGCCAGGAATTCTTTCATCATCACCTCGTTTACCTCGAACTCTTTTCTGAACTGCGCAAAAGTGGGGAAGTTCTTTTTGATTCGGTTGCGCTCGCGGTTGGTGTATTCCAGGGTGTACCGGTTGAACACGCCCCTGCGGATGAGGTTGGAGTAATAGTCTGTATATTGTGTAGAGTCGAAAGGCACAAAGATATCGGGCATGATGCCGCCTCCGCCATAGACCAGGCGACCGGCCGGGGTGTAATATTTCAGCGAATCGGGGAAATGAATGCTGTCGGCGTGCATATGTTCGCCCCTGCGCACCCGCTCCTGCATGTCGCGAAAATAGCTTTCGGTGCCGTCGTTGTACGGACGTTGGATACTTCGTCCGGTCGGCGTGTGGTAGCGTGCAGTGGTGAGCCTGATGACCGAGCCATCAGGAAGCTGAAACGGGCGCTGGACAAGCCCTTTGCCGAATGAACGCCTGCCAATGACCAGCCCACGGTCGGAGTCCTGCACGGCACCCGAAACAATCTCGCTGGCCGAAGCTGAGGCTTCGTTGATCAGCACCACCAGGCGACCCTTTTCGAAACTGCCGGTTCCGGTGGCAAAGAAATCCTGACGCGGGCTGTTGCGTCCCTCGGTGTACACCACCAGGCTGCCGGCCGGCAAAAATTCGTCCGAAAGCTCAACGGCTGTGTTCAAAAAGCCGCCGGAATTGTTGCGCAGGTCGAGGATGAGGTTTTCCATGCCCTGCTCCCTGAGCTGCTGCATCGAAGCCCTGAACTCTTCCATGGTGGTCTTCGAAAACCTGTTGAGCTTGATAAAACCTGTATTGCCCGGAAGCATAAAGGTGGCGTCGATGCTGTTGATGGGTATTTTGTCGCGGGTGATGGTGTAGTCGATCAGCTCTTTGCGGCCCTGCCTGAGGATGCTCACTGTTACCGTGGTGCCACGCTTGCCCCTGAGGCGTTCCATCACATAATTGTTGTTCACCTTCGGTCCGAAAGCATCCTCGCCGTTGATGCGGATGATCTTGTCTCCGGCCTGAATCCCAAGCTTGTCGGACGGCCCGCCCGGCACAGGAGATACGATGAGAATGGTATCGTTGAACAACTGAAAAGTAACGCCTATGCCCTCGAAACTGCCTTCAAGGGGTTCGTTGGCGGCATCCACCTCTTTTTTTGATAGATACGACGAATGCGGGTCGAGCTCCTTGAGCATGCCGATGATGGCCTGCTCAGTAAGCTTCGGGGTGTTCACCGTATCGAGGTAGAAATTTTCGATAAAGAATAGGGTGGCGGCTATTTTTTGTGAGGTTTCGCGCGGGTCGGAGCGGCTTGTTTGCTGGGCAGGGAGGCTGCCGGTCCACAGCACAAGGGCTGCTGCGATGATGATGATCAAGTTTTTGGGCATGATATGAGCATTTTTGATAATAACAGTCGTTGTTCCACAAATGTTGTACCAGGCTGGCAAATGTAGCATTATTCAGTTTTGGCTGCCCGGGATGCACCAACCGGTCAAAAAGTCCGAATAAAAAAAACAGCCGGGTTATCTGCCCGGCTGTTTTTAGCAAAGAAAATTATCTCATTAAAAATCAAGCGTTTCAACTGCAGCGGCATAGATTTTTTCCGCATTGGGCAGGATGGCTTTTTCGAGTATTCTGTTGAAGCCGACCGGGGTGAAGGTAGATCCCACACGCTTGATGGGGGCATCGAGCCACTGGAAGGCTTTTTCGGTGATGATGGATGCAACTTCGCCGCCAAAGCCACCGAACACTTTGTCTTCATGCACCACGAGCACGCGCGAGGTTTTCTTTACGCTGGCCAGAATAGCTTCCTCGTCGAGCGGGATAAGCGACCTCAGGTCAATCACTTCCACTTCTGCTTTGCGTTCCTGCCACAGGCGCTCGGCCACCTGAAGGGCCATATGTGTGGTGTTGCCGTAGGTGATGATGCTCAGGTGTTTGCCTTCGCGGCGAATGCGCGCTTTTCCGAATGGCACTTCAAAGTCGTCGGGTACGATGGTCTCGGCCAGCGGGTCGTTGTAGAGCGCTTTGGGTTCGAGGAAGAGGGTCGGGCCTTTGGAGCGCATGGCAGTGCGCAGCAGGCCGGCAGCATCGTCGGCAAATGAGGGATAAACTATCCTCACGCCGGGCAGGCTCACCAGCGCACCTTCGATGGTCTGGGAGTGGTAGAGTCCGCCCCCGATGTAGCCACCCGAAGCCAGCCTGATGGTCACGTTGGGTGCAAAGGCACCGTTGCTGCGCCAGTAGTCGTGCGAAGTTTCGAGGTATTGCTCCATAGCCGGCCAGAAGTAGTCGGCAAACTCAGCGCCTTCGATCACGATGCGGATTTTATCGCTGAAGCGGCTCATGCCGTTGGCCGTACCTGTGATAAAATCTTCGGCGATGGGGGCATTGAACACGCGCTCCTTGCCAAACTCCTGCTGCATCCCCTTGGTCACGTTGAAGATGCCGCCTTTGTCTTTGTTGGCTACGTCCTGACCCCAGATAAAAGTGTCCGGATTCAGCCGGAACTCGGCCTTGAGCGTTTCGTTCAGCGCCTGGATAAACTTCATTTTTGTGCCCTTGGTGCCATCGTGGGTGCCATCGGGGTATTTTGTGGGCTGATAGGCTTCGGCAAACACGAAGTTGTGGATGCTGGCCGGATCGGGATCGGGGGCCATGATGGCTTTTTTGTGGGCTGCCGAGATGATTTTTTTGGCTTCCTCGTCCAGTGCGTCCAATTCTTCCTTGGTAAACTTACCCGAGTGGATGAGCTGGATGCGGAAGCGCTCGAGCGGGTCGCTCAGCCTCACGCAGTGGCGTTCGTTGTCGTCGCGGTAAAGCTCGTGGCGGTCGGAGTTGGAATGCGAATGGATGCGCACACAGTTGGCGTGTACGATCACCGGCTCGCCATATTTTTCGATATGCGCTTTGGCGGCAAACATGGTGTTCATGCTGTCGAACACATTCTTGCCGTCGCAATACATTATTTTCAGGTTCTTTATGCCGGAGTAATTGGCGGCCGCTCGGCGGTTGGCGCTCTGGTCGCGCTGGGGCACCGAGATGCCGTAGCCATTGTCCTGAAACACAAAGATCACCGGCAGTTTTTCGTTGCTGGCGCCGTTGATTGCTTCGAACACATAACCCTCGCTGGTGGACGATTCGCCCTGCGAGCTGATGGCAACGCCTTTCGATCCGTACCTTTTCATTCCCCTGGCCACACCAACGGCATGCAGGGTATGGTTTCCGGTGGCCGACGAAACATTGTGGATGTTCCACTCGGGCTTGGCAAAGTGGTTCGACATATGGCGGCCGCCACTGGCAATGTCGGTGGCTTTGGATAGTCCGTTAAGGATGATTTCTTCAGCGGTCAGCCCGGCCGAGATGGCGGTGAGCATGTCGCGGTAATACGGAAACAGGTGGTCGTGGTTGCGGTCGAATACCTGGCCGATTGCCAGCTGAATGCCATCGTGACCTGCATAAGGGGCGTGATACGACCAGCCAAGGGCCTGTTTGAGGTAATTGGGTGCCTTATCGTCAATCTGGCGGCCCAGCGTCATCAGGCTGTACCATTTTTTCAGGGTTTCCTTGTCGGTGTTCTCGAGCGAAAATTTCTTGTGTGTCATGCTTTTTCCTTTGTTGGAGGGGATCCTCTTTTCGGACGGCAAAATTAGTGAAAAATCCCTTAGTTTAAACTAATTCTAAATAACTGAAGCACCGCAAGCGGTTGCGGAACTTTACCTGATGGAGGAACAAACGATTCTTTGATTTGTTGGCCTGAAATTATTTTGGCCGATCAGGGCCGGACGATAGTGAAATTGCCATCGTGCTCCAGGCGGATGATGGTGCTGGCTTTGGGCATGCTGATCACATCCTGATACAGGTTGACCACGTGGTCCACACTGCGGATCAGTTCCTGAGAGATTTGTCTGTAATATAGTGGTGTAGGTTCACCTGCAAAGTTGGCCGAAGTGGAAGCGATGGGAGCTCCGAAAGCCTGAACCAGCGATTTGCAAAAGCTGCTATTGGTTACCCTGATGCAAACCGAGCCGTCGGAGCCGAGGGCATTGCGGGCCAGGTTTTGTCCGGCAGGGTAAATGATACTCAAAGGATTGGCCGCATTTTCAAGCAGGTCGTAAGCTATGGGTGGCACGTCTTTGACATATTTGTGCAGGTTCGACACGTCGTCGATCAGCGTGATCAGGCTTTTGCTGTCGTTGCGTCGCTTGATCTTCAGTAGCCTGTTGATGGCCTTACGGTTGGTGGCATCGCAGCCAAGCCCCCAGATAGTATCGGTGGGATAGAGAATGACCAGGCCTTTTTTGAGTGCGCTGGCAGCTTTTTCGACTTCTTCCTGAAAGTGATTCATGCCACCGAAATTAACTGAGAGACATTGATATCGCGGGCGCAGCGGAAATGTCCTTCAGGACAGCTTTTGTGCCCGTGCAGTCCGCAGGGCCGGCAGGTTAGCTTGCCGTTATACTGCACTACGTGGGCCACATCCGACAGCGGACCGAAGCCAAATTCGGGCACGGTGGAGCAAAACACCGCAGCCACCGGGGCATTTACCGCGCCGGCCAGATGCATGGGCGCCGAGTCGTTGGTGTAGTTCATGCGGGCATGTTTCATCAGGGCAGCCGATTGCAGCAAACTTAGTCTGCCGGCCAGATTTTGTGCCAGGGGATGTCCCGATGCATGGGCAATCCGGCTGCACAAGGCTTCATCCGCCTTCGAACCCAACAGGTAAATATTGTGATCATCGGGCAGCCTGCCCATCAGCTCTATCCACTTCTCTTCGGGATATTGCTTTGTAAACCAGAGCGATGCGGGAGAGATGGTGAAAAATGGCTTGTCCAGGTAGGGCTGAATTTCTGCAAAATCATCCGCTGTAGGATACAAAGCAGGCCGGGCAGGACGGATTCCTTCGACAAATGCGATCAGCGCGTGGTTGCGCTCTGTTTCGTGGGGTGCTCCTGAGGCCTGCCCGATGTGGTGGGCTGCAGCATGGGTGAAAAACCTGCTTAACGGATTCTTCGAAAAACCTGAGGTAACTGCTGCTCCGCTAAGTACGGTAAGCAGTCCGCTACTGAAAAAACGTTGTACATTGACAACGAGGTCATATCGCATTTTTCTGATTTCCAGTGCCAATCTGAGTAGCGAGCGGTATTTTCGCCGGGTCTTGTCCCAGGTCCATATTTTGCTCACAAGTGGATGGCCTGCAAAAAGACTTTCGTAACCCTTCCTGACCAGATAGTGCAATTGTGCCTGTGGATAATGACGATGGAGGCTTTCGGCCAAGGCAGTCGAAAGCACCACGTCGCCAATCGAGGCGGTTTGGATGATGAGTATTTTGCTTGGTTCGGATGGCATAGGATGCGCACAACAAAAGTAATCAGCATCCTGACACGATACTGTGAAAGCAGCCTAATTGAAGGAAGTTTTTTGCTTCAGTATTTTTAAAATATCAGTTTCAGTGGCTGACGATCTGAAATGCGCTTCACGATTGTGGTCACTTTCCCTGGTGTTTTTTTGATTAGCTTTATAGCAAAAAGCCTGACAAATGAAAAGGAAGTTGATGGTGTTTTGCAGTAAAGCTTTTATCGCATTGTGTTGTGCTTCAGTACTATATTCGCTCGAAGCACAGGAAGTGAAGCGGCTTGCAGAGCCTGCTGAAGGTTTCACCCACAATATGAGGATGAAGGAGGTTTTCGAAAAGCGCATGTCGGCCCGGCAGTTTGAGTCCGCAACACTGCGAAGCGAAGTGGTTTCGGCCCTCCTCTGGGCTGCCAATGGCATCAACAGGCCCGAATCAGAGCGGCGAACTGCGCCATCGGCCCTGAATGCACAGGATGTTGATATTTATCTGGCAGATGATCAGGGAGTTTGGTTGTACGAACCAAAGGAACATCAGATACGGCTTGTTGCTGAAGGTGATCACCGCTTGCTTGTGGCCGGCAGCCAGGCCGACTTTGCTGCAGCCCCTGTATTTCTGTTGCTGGTGTCGGATATCAGCCGCTTCCGGATGGGCGAACGCGATCAGCGGTTGGAATGGGCAGCCCTGGATGCCGGAATGGTTGCGCAGAATGTTTTGTTGTTTTGCGCATCCGAAAAACTCGCTTGCCGCCCGCGCTCATGGATGGAGAAGGAAAATCTTCAGAAAATATTGCAACTAACAGAAGATCAAATATTGTTGCTCAATATTCCGGTGGCAGGGGTGTCCGATTGATGGTGATTTTTCTTGTTGTTTTGCGCGTGAAACCTGCGAAATGCGGAAACCATCCAGCGCTTTAGTTACCGACAGGCCGGGCCAGCATAACAGGTTGCATTTCAATTAACTACAACTAAACGCAAAGTACTGCTTTCCTGACCGCTTTCAAGCCTTAGCAGGTAGATTCCCGAAAGGCCATCGGGCAACTTCAGACGCACATTGTTTGTTGCTTCAAATTTTTGATCAAGCACAATTCTGCCTTGCAAATCCAGAAGCCTGATATTCAGTGGATAGTTTTTTTCGAGTCGGATGTTGATATGGCCATCACTCCGATGCACCGGGTTTGGAAAAACACCGGCACTCATCTTTTTATCCGGCTTTGCAAGTGTTATTAATCGTCCTTCGATCAGCACATTGTCAAACCGGTTGTTGCCTTCGTTGCCGGCGGCCTCAGGGCCGGGAAACCCTATTGCCAGCTGAACTTCCGGCCGGTTGTTAAGCTCGCTCAGGCTGTCGAGCACGTATTCCGCGAGTTGATAATCCTCTTTTATCTGTCGGGGTGCCCCGAGGCTGTTCCATGATCCATCAGGCGAGGTGCGGTAGAAGAGCTGTTGGCTTTGCTGGCCATTGGGTGTGCGGCGGACGGCATAGCTCAGCCTGAGATCGGTATAACCTGTTGTGCTGAAGGTAAATACAAGAAGTCGGTTGTTTGACGGATTTCGCACCCTCAGCGCGTAGCCGGGAACCGCGCCCTGTTGTCCGTTCAACGTGGTGCCATCAGACACCCTGTCCATATACCCTGCACCGGTACCTGCGTAGCTGATGGAAGCGCTGCCAACGGCGGAGTAGTCGGAGGTAATTTGCCCGAGCTGTCCGGATGCCAATTGGTTGAAATGCCAGTAGTGGATGATTTGCCGGGGTTCGGATTGTTCAGGAGCGAAGAGGGCTTTGATGCACTGCGTGCCGGCAACCGGCACATAGACCACCGAATCGGCCAGTTCCGGCAAACCTTCCCATCCCACAAAGGTGTAACCATCGTAAGGAATGGCTTTTAGCGCGACAGGCACCCCTTCGAAATACATGCCGCTCCAGGGATAAGGCGCATCATCCAAGCCGGGCGTATCGCCAAGCAAAGGCAGGGTGTTGATGCGAATCCAGCCCATCTGGGGGTCGTTTACATCCAGCACTATCTCGGCATCCTGTCCCAGATCGAACTTTTCGCGCAGATGCTGCCACGCATAGGCCGGTCGTTGGGCGGCAAAATCGTGCATCAGCAGGAGGTTGTCGTGCCATTGCGCCAGATCCTGCGGATAGCCCCAGCGCTGGATGTGCAGGGGCATGAACGGAGCAATGTTTCCGGCCATCTGCGCCAGGATGCCTGCAGTGCGGTGGGGCTTGTACCAGCTGTTTAACAAGTCGGCATAGCGGTTGATAAACCTCGTGCGAAAAACTTCGTTCTCGAGCAGACGCCTGAGAAACAATGTGGCATCCGGCGGATTGGCATAGCTGGTGTCAGTTTCGTTTGTCGCAAAAGCCAGGGTGTTGAAAGTCGCAGCTTCTGCACCACCGAACAGCCCAAAACCAAAATCGGTGTCGTACATAAGCCAGCGCAGCCGGCCATCGTGACCATACGGGGCTGAGGGATCGAAAGGATTCCGGCTGCGCCATATGCGGATATTGTTGCCCGGCCAGTCGGTGTTGTTGGCAAAGATGTTGGCAATCTGGTAGTCAATGAAGCTTTCGATATCGATGCGCTTGCTGACCGAGTCGTAAACTTCGGGCAATTGCGGAGAATTTGCCGTCAGGTAATCAAAGGTTTCCCAATAGAACAGGTTATCACCCTCATCCACTTCGGCCCAGTATTGTTCGAGCAGGTCGATATTGTCGGGATTGATGCCATAGTGCATCTGCAGGTAGTATTTATCCTGGCGCTCGCGGATGTTATGCAAACCCCAGAATTCGCCATTGATGAAAACGATGGCAGGCTTGCAGGCTTGCCGCCCGAAATTCAGCCCTTCGTTGATGCGCTGGATGGCTGCATCGCGCAGCATGGTGGTGTAAATGAAAAAGTCCTGACCGCTGTTGCGCAGTATCAACCTTTTGTAGTTGGTCTTGCCGTTGTCGAAAATATCGGCATCGAAAGTGGATGGGCCGTATTCGCTTCGGGAATACAACCGGATCGATTTCATCGGCAGGGCGCGGGTGCGCTCGCCGTGAATACGCATTCCGGCAGGCTGGCTCAAACCTGGTTTGCCGGGGAAAATAAATTCCACATTGGCCGGGCGTTCCCATTCCGGGCCTTCCTGAAAATAATTGGCATTCGGATAGCCATACATGTCGGGTCCGTAGCCGTTTTGCTGATATATGATGCCGGGAACATAAATGCCGGTGGAATCGGAAAATAAATGCTGTGCATCGGTGGCTATCGAAACCAAAGGGAAGTCCCAGCTGCGGTTGGTGTAGGTGCGGGTGTTTACGGGCGAACTGATGAAGCCCTCGCGGTATGCTTTGGCGCGAACGACAATTGCCTTCGGAAAAATGGCTTCCGGACTTTTCCAGCCGAAGCCCAGGGTGTCGGTTTCCGGTGGATTGGTGCGGATGTACATCAGGCTTTCCGATTGAGGAAAGCTCAGCACAAGTGGGTTTTGGTATTGCGGGGCGTTGATGTCGGGCGCAGCACCATTGGTAGTGTAGTAGATGGCTGCCTGTGGATCGGTGAGGGTGATTTCGAGGTGGAAGGTGCTGTCGGACAAGGGGGTAAAGCTGATGTGCGGCGCTACGAGGTAACCCAGAAAAGCGGGGGTGTTGTTGGGTCCGCCAGGGGTAGCTGTTTCAAAATAACGCAGACTGTCGGGGGTGCCGGGCAGGCGGCCAAACGATATGTCGGCTGCAAGGGTTACCGGAGGCAACAAATCCATGCGAATGCCATCGGGAGAGGTGAGCAGCAAAGTTTCGCCCTGGGCGCTGATGCTGAAGTTGGTATGTAGTGGTCCAAAAGGCGAGGTGCGGTTTTTACCCGAAGCGAACACCACCAGATATCCGTTGGGTGGCAAAATGGCCTGCGGAAAAGTCCATTTGAAAGGGTTGGAAGGATTGTCGCTCATCCCAAATCCCTGGAGTGGGAAAGGCTCTGAGCTGCTGTTGTAAAGCTCTATCCAGTCAGGATAATCCCCGTCTTCATCGGCCAGTGTGGACGCATTGGAGGCCATCATCTCGTTGATCAGCACCTGCCCTTGCAGCCGTTCAGCTTTCAGGGTTATTACCAGACAAAGCAGAACGATGAATAGCTTTCCCGGACAAAGGGTCGACGCACCTTTGAATACTGGCATCTCAGCTGAATTGTCACTTCAAATTTAACAATTAAATAACAAGAAGCTGATATGCCCTTAAAGGTTGCAGAGCGATTTGAATTAGGGGATTCGATCAGACGCTCAGGTTGTAGTCGCGCAGGGCGTCGTTGAGCGAGGTTTTAAGGTCGGTGCTTTGTTTGCGTTTGCCGATGATGAGTGCGCAGGCTACCTGGAATTCTCCGGCAGGAAATTTTTTTGTGACCGCGCCGGGGATCACCACCGAGCGTTCGGGCACATAGCCTTTGTATTCGACCGGCTGCTCCTGGCTGACGTCAATGATTCGGGTGCTTTGGGTGAGCACCACATTGGCGCCCAGCACGGCTTCGCGTCCCACGCGAACGCCTTCGACCACGATGCAGCGCGACCCGATGAAACAGTCGTCTTCGATGATCACGGGAGCAGCCTGCACGGGTTCGAGCACCCCGCCAATGCCTACCCCGCCACTCAGGTGCACATTGCGCCCAATCTGTGCGCAGGAACCTACCGTGGCCCAGGTATCCACCATGGTGCCGCTGCCCACCCAGGCCCCAATGTTCACATACGAGGGCATCATGATGACGCCTTTTTCGAGAAAACTTCCGTAGCGGGCTATGGCATGGGGCACCACACGTACGCCCTGGGCAGCAAAATTCCTTTTCAGCGGTATCTTGTCGTGAAACTCGAACGGGCCAACCTCAATGGTCTCCATCTGGCGCACAGGAAAGTAAAGGATGACAGCTTTTTTCACCCATTCGTTCACCTTCCAGCCCTCGCCATCGGGTTCGGCTACGCGGAGATTTCCACTGTCGATAAGTGCAATAGTCTGATTGATAGCTGTTTTAACTTCTTCCTGCTGCAACAGGCTCCGGTTGTCCCAGGCCTGTTCGATGATTCTCTTCAGATGGATCAAGTCCATAATTCCGGGCTTTGCTGTGCGCAAAGTTACTTCATCCTGCGGTATAAGCCTTTGATCCACATCAAGCTTGCATTGCTAATCTTGCTAATTTTGTGGCCTGAAAACCAGATTCACGCAATGGGACGCATCATGGCCATCGATTTCGGTCAAAAACGTACGGGTATAGCCGTAACCGATCCTCTGCGCATCATTGCCAGTGGCCTGGCCACCGTGCCCAGCAATGAAGTCATTCAATTTGTGAAAGACTATCTTGCCACCGAACAGGTTGACCTCTTTGTGGTGGGCGAACCACGCGATATGATGAACCGGCCGTCGGATGCCTCGCGCTTTACGGAGCCTTTTGCCAGGCGCCTCAGGCAGGCTTTTCCGGATATCCCGGTGGTCAGATACGACGAGCGTTTCACCTCGCGCATGGCATTCCAGACGATGATAGATGCCGGCCTTGGCAAAAAGAAAAGGCAGGATAAGGCGCTGGTGGATACCATTTCGGCCACGCTTATTCTACAGAGCTACCTCGAGCACAGCAAAAACCAAAGTTGAACCCCATCATGATTTTACCCATTGTAGCATACGGACATCCCACCCTGAAGAAAGTGGCACTGGACATCCAACCCGATTATCCCGGATTGCAACAGCTGATCAGCGATATGTGGGAAACCATGTACGCAGCGCACGGGCTGGGCCTTGCTGCGCCCCAGGTGAACAAATCCATCCGCCTGTTTGTGATTGATGCCAGCCCGTATGCCGACGAATATCCTGAACTTAAGGATTTTAAAAAAGTTTTTATCAATGCGCACATCACCAGCGAAAATGGGGAAGAAGTACGCATGAGCGAGGGCTGCCTGAGCATTCCGGGACTAAGCGAAGAAGTGAGCCGCAAGCCTGAAATCACCATTACCTATGTGGACGAAAACTTTGTGCCCCACACCGAGACCTATGCGGGATTCATTGCCAGGGTGATCCAGCACGAATATGACCATATCGACGGGGTGTTGTATGTGGACAGGCTCAGTCCGATGCGCAAAATGCTGCTCCGCAATAAGCTCAAAGATATATCCGAAGGCCGGGTGGATGTGGATTACCGAATGATCTTTCCCGGCAGGTATAAAAGTGTAAAGCGTTAATATTCAGAGTTATGAGAAGTCGGATCAGTTTAGCGATTCTTGTGTTGATGTTTATTTCGGTAACGATGTCCTGCGGACGGTCGGGGCAAAAACAGGCCGGCACGGGCGACAAGATTGCTGAGCTCGAGGCAGCATTGTTTACTGAAGATGGGGTGTATAGCCAGGATACCGCCCGCATGCTGATGGATCTTTACGTGCGCTATGCCGACTCGCTGCCAAACGACGGGCGTTCGCCGGAATACCTCTTCAAGGCTGCCGACCTGAGCATGTATTTTGCCGATCCCGGCCGCACCATCTGGTTGCTCGACCGGCTCATGGCCCGATATCCTGAACATGAGAAAGCTGCTATGAGTCTGTTCCTCAAGGCTTTTGTTTACGACACGCGCCTCGACGACACTGCCTCGGCACGGCACTTTTATTCGCAATTTATTGAGCTGTATCCCACTCATGAATTCGCCGGGGAGGCCGAAGCAGCCATCCGCAATCTTGGCAAAAGTCCGGAGGAACTCATCCGGGAATTTGAGCTGAACAGCAACTGAACAAGTTTCAGACCGGTTCGACCGAATCTCCTTTTGCAGGCACAGTTATCTGCCTGAAGTTCAGTCCTTCAAGCCATTGGGCGTAGTGTGCTGCAGCTTGTGCTTCGCCATGCACCAGAAAAATGCGTTGAAGCCGCTCCCTGTCCTGACATTCGAGATACTCGCCCATTTCGCGATAGTCGGCATGACCACTGAAGGCGTCAATGCTGTAAATTTCGGCCCTGAGCTTGTGTGGCATGCCAAAGATGGATATTTCGTCGGGTTTTTGCTGAATGCGTGCGCCCAAAGTGCTTGGCGCACAATAGCCTACGAAAAGGATGCTGTTTCGCGGATTGTCGATGTTGTTGGCCAGGTGATGTTTAACGCGCCCAGCTTCGGCCATGCCTGAAGCCGAGATGATGATGGCCGGTCCTTCGAGGCTGTTGAGCTGTTTCGATTCTTCCACATTGTTCACATAGTGCAGGGTGTTGAAACCAAAGGGGTCGGGGTCGGATTCGAGCACTTCGGCCACATGGCTGTTCATCTCATCGAGGTGCATCCGAAAAATATTGGTGGCATTGAGGGCCAGCGGACTGTCGACAAACACGGGGATTTTGGGCAACAATCCCTGGTTGTGGAAGTTGTTGAGCAGAAAGACGATTTCCTGAGCGCGGCCGATGGCAAAAGAGGGGATGATGAGTTTGCCCTTTTTGTTGTTGCAGGTGTGCTCAACCACTTCGAGCAGCCTTTTTTCGGCGATGTCGCGTTCTTCGTGCAGGCGGTCGCCATAGGTGCTTTCGGTGATGAGGATGTCGCAATGCGGAAAGGGATGGGGCGATTGCAGGAGGTAGTTGCCCGGCCGGCCAATGTCGCCGGTATAGCCAATGCGGGTCATGCTGCCGTATTCATCAATCTCGATGGTAGCCACGGCGCTGCCAAGCATATGGCCGCTGTTGGTAAACTTCACCCGGATGTTGTTGTCGATATAAAACTTGCGGTTGTATGCCGTGCTGATAAACAGCTCGAGGCATTGGCGGGCATCGTTCTGGGTGTAAAGGGGTGGCACAGGTCGTAGCCCCTGGCGTGCCCGCTTTTTGTTGAACCAATAGATATCCTGTTCCTGGATGTGCGCGCTGTCGGGCAACATGATGCTGCACAGGTCGCGTGTGGCATGGGTGCAGATGACAGAGCCACGGAAACCGTTTTTGTAAAAGTAGGGGATAAGGCCGGAATGGTCAATATGGGCGTGGGTGAGGATGATGTGATCGATGGTGGCAGGGTCCACACCGGGGTCGCGGTTCAGGGCATCGGTTTCGAGGCCTTTACCCTGATATAAGCCACAATCCAGCAGGATACGCTTGCCGTGGCGGGTTTCGATCAGGTGCTTGCTGCCGGTTACTTCACGGGCTGCACCCAGAAATGTGATTTTCATCGGTTCAGGTTTTACCCTATCAAAGTTAGCTGATATATTGCCCTCAGGCCCATGCAATCCGACTTTTTTCCGGCACCTGCAAAATCTGACCCACACCGGCCTGCATTCGGCTTACCTTTGTACAAGATTCAGTTTTATCCTTTCAGGTAAAGAATGTATCACCTCAAGCTTTAGACGAAATGAAAAGACTATTACTGTTTTTTGTCTTTACTGCATTGATTTTCAATAGTTCCATTGCCCAATATGCCACTCCTGGGGCCAACCTCATCCTCACTCCGGCTGATCTCGTGGCCATGTCGGGCGGGGTGGTTACACAGATTGGAAACACTTACTTTATCAACAATACCCTGACCATCTCAGCCACCGATACTTTAAAAATCGGAAATCCTGTTGTTTTCAGGGTAGCGCAGAATATCCGCATCGAAGTGAGCGGCACCATCAAGAGCGATCCTGCGCAGGGCAAGGTGGTATTTACGGCTCAGGACACCACAACCAGCGCCACCAATTTCCGTGGATTCAGGTTCGACAATTCTCAGGGCAACCTGTTTCGTAATACCGTGGTGAGTTACGGTGGCGGCATCCAGCTCATCAGCTCGGGGGCTGTGTTCGAATATTGTACGTTCAGGCGCAATGGTTCGTCCAATGTGTCGGGTGCCATCACCTACAGCAGCTGCAGTCCGGTGATTCGCTACTGCGTGTTTGAGGAGAATGCCCGCTCGGCCATCAACTCGGGCGCAAACGTGACAGGCTCGCCTCAAATCATGTACAACGTGATGATCCGCAACACCACCGACAACTCCAACCGGCCCCAGATCAACATTGGCCCCGGCGCTGCCGACACCATCTACATTGTGGGCAACTATATCGAAGGTTTCTACACCATGGCCGGTGGCATTGGCATCAGCAACCTGCTGGGTTCGGGCAGCGCCAAAGTAGTGGTGCGCGACAATTTTGTGGTAAACAACCGTTACGGTTATGCCCAGATTGGCAATAACATCAGCAGCATTATCGAAGATAACTATTTTATTGACAACAACATACAAGGGCTTCCGGCCTCAGGAGGAAGTGGAATCAACTTTCAGGCCTCCGGCAGCGGCAACACAGCCATCATCAGGCGCAACCTGATCAGAGGAAACCTTTGGGGCATCACCATTCAGGGGCAAGCCAATCCGGTGATTGGCACGGCGCTTTCGCCCGGAGGTAATGTGATCTACGGCAATGGCAACGAGGGTCAGACCTATGCCCTGTACAACAATACCGCACTTCCGGTGCAGGCCATTGGGAACTATTGGGGCACCAACGATCCGGCTCAGGCCGAGGACTTTATCTTCCATCAACCCGATCAGGCTTCGCTGGGTCTGGTAACTTATCTGCCTCTCATGGAGCTGCATCCGGTAATCGAATCGTTCGCCTTTTTACAGGCCGATAACCCTGCCCTGGGTTCGGACTATTTCGGGACGATAGACCAATCGGCCAAAACTATAGAAGTGGTCCTGCCCGAGGGCTCGCCACTGAACCTTGTTCCACAGATTGGCATCCCCTTCGGCACACTGACCAATCCTCCCGGAGGTGAACTGTACGATTTCAGCGCACCTGTCGTATTCGAAGTTCTGACGCCTCATGGCGACATTGCAGCCTACACCGTGACCGTGCTTATCGAGCCCAATAGCTATACAGTGAGCTTCAATGTGACTGGTCAGGATGGGCAGCCTATCCCCGACGCGGTGCTCCAATTCGACGGAAATACCTACCCGGCCGGGGTGTATGTGGTTGAAAATGTGTTGCCCGGCACCTATGGGTTTTCGTTAACCAGATATGGCTACATCACGTATTACGGTACTGTAACCGTTGTGGATGCTGCTGTAAATGTGGATGTGGTCATGATGCCTGTTTTGCTGGACGTTACGTTTGAAGTTACCGGTGATGGAGGACTTCCGCTCCAGGGGGCGCTGGTGGCCGTGAATGGACAGCCAGCTGTGTTAACAAACGAGCTGGGTATAGCGGTTGTGGCCGGTTTGCCTTTCGGCACCTACAGCTATAGCGTCGCACATCCTATGTACTTTTTGGTGGAAGGAACAATCACCATCGACGATCAGTCGCCGCTCATAGTTCCGGTTTCGATGGTGCTCACCGGCAATTCAGAGCTTGCAAGCCTGCTGACGATATTTCCCAATCCGGCCATTGAAACCATTTGTATTCAAGGACTTAATAGTCGTGTTGCGAAAGCCGGGCTGCTCGACCTGAAAGGAAACCTGATTGCCGAAAGGGTGCCTGATGCCAGCAGCAATTGCTTGTCAGTGAAAGGATTGCCGGGAGGAACTTATGTTTTGCGATTGGTTATTGATGGGCAGGTTCTGACCAGGACAATAGTGATACGCTGAGGCCTCTGCCGCAATTAATTTTTCAATCGTGGTGGTAAGGCTCGTTGCGCATGATGGTGCATGCGCGGTAGAGCTGCTCGAGAAAGATCAGTCTGACGAGCTGGTGGGGGAAGGTCATAAGCGACAGCGAGAGTTTGAAGTTGGCTTTTTCGTAGAGCTCACGGGCAAATCCATAAGGACCGCCGACCACAAAAACCAGCCGTTTGGCTGATTGAAGCTGAATCTTTGCAATCAATGCAGCAAACTCGCGCGATCGCAGCTGCTGGCCATTTTCGTCGAGTAGCACCAGTTCGTCGCCCGCTTGCAGCTGCTGCAGCAAAAGCTGGGCTTCCTGTCGTTTTTGTTCCTCCTCGCTCAGGTTTTTCCGGTTTTTGATATCGGGAATAATTTTGACTTCAAAAGGAAAGTATTTCCGGATGCGGCCGGCATAAGCTTCCATCCCCTGATTGAGCCAGGGTTCGTCGGTTTTGCCGATGAGTAGAAGTAAGGTCTTCATATACAATTAGTTGTTTGAAATAATCCGGTTGAGCGACCGGTAGCTGAAGCTCAGTATTCCGTTGTGCACCTTTCCTGAGGGATGGAATATGACTGTCTTTTTCGTTCCCGGCATCAGGTGAAAAAAGTTGTCCGAAAAGCGGCCATCCTCATCGTTGCTCTGCAACTGAACTGCATAGTGGAAAACATCAGATTGCAGGCCAACCACAACCACATCTGCGCTGTCGCGCACATGCAATTCGACTGGCCTGGGGTGAAGCCTGAGCATTTTTGGTGGTACAAGAAAATGATTGTTTTTGGATATCAGTGTGTTATTGTTGAACAAGCTTCCCTGCACAACCAGTTCCGAAAGTTCTCCCAGGCTTTTGACTTTACTGAGGGAAAGCCGGCACACGTTTTGCGATGAAGCGGAATCGGCCGTGAAGCTCACGATATCGCTGAAAAGTTTCTGACCTTTCGTGTTCAGTATGTCAACATGCAGTTGCAGGCCTGGTTTATACAGCCCGTCGTGCACCACAAACAAACTGAGCGTGTCGCGATCCCGGGAGAAAAACACCTGGGTCGGGTGGTAAAAGGTTTGCAGGTGATAGTGCAGGGCTTTCCAACGTCCGTAGTAGTCGATGGACGACCAGCTGGTGACGGGCCAGCTGTCGTTGAGTTGCCAGAAGAGTGTGCCCATGTTGCGTGGCTTGTGAATGCGATGGGTTTCGATGGCCATGCCAATTCCATAGGATTGTGTGAGCTGGCTGGTGTAGATGTAATCCTCAAGGTTTTTGGGCACAGGGAAATAGCGTTTCATATAGTCGTTGATCAGCCGCGTGCCTCTGGGATGTTTCTGATGGGCTTCGAAGCCAGCCGAGCCCACAAAACGTTCGTTTTCGGGCAGGAACTGCCGCACACTTTCGATAGGCGGCATGGCCTGAAAGCCATATTCGGAGTGAAACCTGCCGACTTTCTGTCTGTAAGCCTCGAAGGGTTCTTCGCCCCACCATACACCCCAGTAATGCACATCGCCGCGTTTGTACGATTCGCTGCGTCCCCATCCCAGCGATGGCGAGCTCGGCCAATAGGGGGTGAAGGGGTCATGTTGATTTACAATTTCTGGTAAAAGTGTCTCAAACACAGCGAGATACCCTTGCCAGATCTCTATGCTGTCGCCGGCTGTCCAGCTCAGACTCTTTTGCCAGCCCCAGTTGTGGAAACCTTCGCTCACCTCGTTGTTGCCGCACCAGAGCACCAGCGATGGATGACCCCGCAGCCTCTGCACCTGATGTGCAGCTTCGTGGCGTACATTACCGACAAAGGCGGTGTCCCAGGGATACATGGTGCAGGCAAACATGAAATCCTGCCACACCATCAAACCCAGGCTGTCGCACATGGCAAAGAACTCGTTGTTGGGATAAATGCCGCCTCCCCAAACCCGGATCATGTTCATGCCCACAGCTGAAGCATCGCTCAAGAGCTTACGTGTACGTTCCCGGGACATGCGGGTAACAAAATGATCTTCAGGGATATAGTTGGCGCCTTTGACAAAAATGTCTTTTCCGTTGATCCGAAACAGAAAGCTCTCGCCTATGCTGTCGGCTTCGCGTATCAGTACTGCTTTTCGAATACCGCTGATGACGGTTTGGCTGATTTTATTGCCTGCCTGGTCGGTAAACTCGAAGTCAAAACGGCTGAGGTTGGCCTTGCCGATCCCATTGGGCCACCAAAGTTCAGGATGGGCAATCTGAAAGGGTATGCTGAGTTGATTGGTGCCCTTGCTGAGTGTAACCTTCTGGTTTAGAATTTCTTTGTCGTTCATGCGCAGGCGCAGGTAGCCATGGCCGTCATTGCCCGAGACAATTGTGGCTGCAGCAACAAGTCCGGCCTTCAGGCTGTCGGCATCCTGGGTGAGTATGGCAGGATACTTCATGCGGGCATGGTTCCAGGCTGCCAGATATACCGGCTTCCAGATTCCCATGGTGTGAAACACCGGTCCCCAGTCCCAACCAGCCTGAAACGGAGCCTTTCTGGTAAATGCGCGATGCTCAGGGAGTTGTATGTTATAGGCGCTGGCCTTGGCCAAACTAATGCTGTCGGGTGGGAAAAACCTTACCTCAAGCCGGTTGGCTCCGGGCCGCAGATGTTTTTTTACATCTATTTCCCACAGCCTGAACATATTGTCGGCATTCAACACTTCTCTGCCGTTGAGGCTTACACGGGCATAGGTGTCCAGCCCTTCGAACACAAGCTGCACGTTCGTGTAGGCAAGAATGGAATTATCAACCTCAAAATCAAGTGTATAGGTCCATTCTTTGGTTCCTATCCATTGAAGCGAATCTTCGTTGAAACCATAAAAGGGGTCGGGGATCAGTCTGGCTGCGTGCAGGTCGGTGTGCACCAGTCCTGGCACGGCCACATCTATCATTCTTCCGTCCCGAAGTGTGAGTTTCCATCCATCATTCAGAGGCAGCTCTACGGGAGCATCTGCGCTTTTGCAACCTGCAAAGCTGAGGGTCAAAGCTGTGATGAACCCGATGGTGTATAAGGTTAAGGTTCTCATTTACAATTTTTTATTGAGCGTATAGTTGTTCAGTTCATCCAGCAGGTGTCTGGTTGCTGCCACTTCTTCGATGTCAAGTGCATACTGCCACCACTCATCAGCCGAAGCCACAGCCAAAGGGCTGTTGGTGCCAACCGGGCTGCTGACCACCATTTTTGCCGACATATGGATTTCGCTGACACCGCTTTGCCGGATGATGTGGGCGGCGTTGGATGCACGTATGCCTCCTCCGGCCATGATTTTGATCTGGTCACCCAACAGCTGTTGCCAACGGGTGAGGTTTTCCATTCCGTGCATGGCAGAAGATGCGCCGCCAGAAGTGAGCACCCTTTCGACCCCCAGCCTGATTAATTGTTCGATGGTCTTTTCAGGTTCCTTGCACACATCCAAGGCCCTGTGAAAGGTGATGTTCAGGCCATCGGCGGCCTCCACAAAAAGTTTCATGGCATGCTCGTCCAGGGTGCCGTCGGCCCTCAGTGCGCCCACCACAACACCCTGAAAGCCAAGCCTGACAACCCGGGCAATGTCGTTCAGGATGATTTGCTTTTCCAAACTGTCGTAGGTGTAGTTGCCGCGTCGCGGACGGATAAGCACATGCACCGGCACATCGAGGCTGTTTGCGGCAAGGCTGAGGGTGCCAAAAGATGGCGTCAATCCGCCGGATTCAAGATTTTCGCACAATTCGATGCGATGGGCGCCATGCTTCGAGGCCAGCAATGCATTGGCAAGCCCGTCGGCACATATCTCGAGCAGATACATCGTGATTGTTATAGATAGTTCTGGCGAAGTTAAGCTTTAGATGGAAATAATATCACAGGCTGGAGCAGTCGGGTTGTTCATAGGATGGATCAGGCTTCCATGTCGTGAAGGCTGATTACCTTTGCAGCCTAATTCAACTCAGTGATATACCCCGATACCTTTGAGGAAAAATCCGGTTTTGTGCACATCCGGCGGATGCTTCGCAGCCACTGCGTCAGCAATATGGGATTGGAGCTGGCCGATGCGCTGGGTTTCATGACCGGTCTGGAAGATATTCTAATGCACCTCGGCCGGGTGGAAGAGCTCAACCGCCTGATGCAGGCCGGGTTGCCATTTTCGGTGAAGGATTACCTGGATGTGCGGCCTGAATTTCACCGACTCAGGCCGGAGGGCACTGTGATTGAGCTTGAGGCCATGTTTGCCCTGAGGCTGGGACTGATGCAGGCCCGCGAAGCCGTAAAGTTCCTGCAATCCGACCAATCAGCGGCTTATCCGCTGCTGCGCGCTATGGTTGCCCATCTCTACATTAATCCAAAACTGGTAGCCGAACTCAGCCGGCTGATGGACGACCGTGGCGATATTCCCGACCATGCCTCGCCTGCGCTTGCCGAGATCAGGGCCGACATCCGCCGCAAACAAGGGGCTATGGAGCGGAAAATCAGGCAGTTGCTGGGCGAAGCCAAGCAATCGGGCTATACCGACAGCGATGCCGAAATCACCATCCGCAATGGCCGGATGGTCATACCCGTAAGAGCTGCCGACAAAAGAAAAATCAAAGGCTTTGTGCACGATGCCTCAGCCACAGGTCAAACCGTTTTCATCGAGCCGACCGAGGTTTTTGATACCAACAACGAGATCCGCGAACTGGAGTATGCCGAAAGGCGCGAGATCCATCGCATCCTGTCTGCCTTTACCCAGTTGCTTCGGCCCGAGCTGCCCATGATGCATCAGATCTGGCAGTTTCTGGGTGAGCTCGATCTAGTTCACGCCAAAACCAGGCTGATGCACCACATTCAGGGAACCATTCCCCAGGTGCAGGCCCCACCGCTCATCCGATGGCGCCAGGCTGTTCATCCACTGTTGCAGCTCAGCCTCAAAGAACAAGGACGCCAGGCCGTGCCGCTCGATCTGGAACTCGACGAACAGCACCGCATCCTGGTGATATCAGGCCCCAATGCGGGAGGCAAGTCGGTTTGCCTGAAAACCACAGCCCTGCTGCAATACATGCTGCAATGCGGTCTGCCTGTGCCCATGCATCGCGACTCGCAATGTGGTATCTTCCAAAAGATGTTTATCGACATTGGCGACGAGCAGTCGCTCGAAAACGACCTGAGCACCTACAGCTCGCACCTGCGGCATATGAAGACTTTTCTGGACCATGCCGACGAGCAAAGCATCTTTTTTATCGACGAACTGGGCACAGGCACCGAGCCACAAGCCGGGGGTGCCATTGCCGAAGCTGTACTCAGCGCGTTGAATAGAAAAAAAGCTTTTGGTCTGGTTACCACCCACTATGCCAACCTCAAACTGCTGGCCGACCATGAAGAGGGTATGCTCAACGGAGCCATGCTGTTCGACAACAAGCACATGCAGCCTTTGTTTGTGTTGCAGACCGGCAAACCGGGAAGCTCGTTTGCCTTTGAGATTGCAGCCAAAACAGGATTGCCCGAAGCTATCATCAGCCACGCAGCCTCCATCACCGGCCACAGCCAGCTCGATTTTGAGCAGCAGCTGCAGCAGCTCGAAGCCGACAAGCTGGCCATTGCACAAAAGGAGAAAGAGCTTCGCATGGCCGATGAGATGCTTAACGAAGTGATTACCAAATACAAACGCTTGTTGCGGCAGCTCGAAGACCGCAAAAAGGCCATGCTCACCGAGGCAAGCCGCGAGGCCCGTGAACTGATTGACAAGGCCAACAGGAAAATTGAGCAAACCATCAGGGAGATCCGCGAAAGCCAGGCCGAAAAGGAGAGAACCAAACAACTACGCGAGCAGCTTCAGGCTTTCAAGCCGGTAATTGAGCAGGAAACAGCGGAAAAAACCGGGTCAATCAATATTGCTCATGACGAGCAGGTGCCTGCCCTTTCGGATCTGAAAGCCGGTGATATGGTGCGGATTGAAGAGATGGATGTGACCGGCGAGCTGATTCAGATTGACGAGGATACTGCTGTGGTGGCTTTTGGTGGCATCAAGCTGCGCACTTCGCCCGACAAGCTAAGCCCGCTCTCGCGCCGCGAAGCCCGCAAACTGGCTCAGCCGCGACGCATGCGCTCCAGCCAGGTGGTGGCCGACGACATCAACGAAAAAGCAGCCTCGTTCAACCTCACCATCGATGTGCGCGGCAAACGCGCCGAGGAAGCGCTGGAGATGGTTGAGAAATACCTCGACGAAGCCATGTTGCTCAGCATCAAGGAGGTAAGTGTACTTCATGGCAAGGGAAACGGCATCCTGCGCAGGGTGATCAGGGAAAAGCTTAGCAAAATGCCCCACGTAGCCTCCTTTGCCGATGCTACCTTGGAAACAGGCGGGCACGGCATCACCAGAGTTAGGTTGAGGTAATCCTGAAGCTTTAATTCTGCATTGATTCAAAACCTCAGAGCGGTTCGTTGTACCAGTCGGGTTTGCCGGTGAGAAAACCTGAAGCAAGCAGATAAAATTGCTCCGGAGCTTCGGCATGCACCCAGTGCGAAGCGCCCTCGATGGTGATGATCTCGGCAAAGGGGAAGTTTTTGCGGATAAGTGGATAGTCGGAGGGCAGGATGTAGTCGGAATTGCCCCCGCGAATAAACAGGGTTGGCTTGAGAAACTCCAGGTCGGTTTCCACCGTGTCGAACATCTGATGCAGGTTGCTGCGGATGCCTTCGAGGTTCATTTTCCAGGCCAGGCGGTCTTTGTCGAGCCAATGCAGGTTTTTCATTATAAACTGGCGGATGCGCAGGTCGTTGATATTAGTGCCGAGCATGGCTTCAACTTCCGATCTCGACTTAACCATTTCGAAATCAACTGCTAGCATTGCTTCGATGATGGCGGCATGTTGAGGCCGGTGCCCGTAGGAGCGCGGACTGATGTCGGCCACCAGTAGTTTTTTCACCTTCTCAGGCCGCTCCATGGCATAGCGCATACTTACCTTGCCGCCCATGCTGTGCCCTAGAAGAGCGGGCTGCTCAAAACCCAGATCTTCGATCAGCTCGTCGAGGTCTTCGGTGAGCGCGATATAGTTAAAGGTGTCGCTGTGCGGGGAGTTGCCATGGTTGCGCTGGTCGGGAATCACCACATCGAAGCCTTCGTCGGCTATGCGCCGTCCAAAGGTTACCCAGTTGTCCGACAGCCCGAACAGGCCATGCAGAATGATAAGTGGTTGTGCGCCAGTGTCTCCGTAGCGACGGAAGAACAGTTTCATTCCATACGATTTTGGGCTGCAAAGTTAGGCAAATGCCCGTCAGACTTTACTTCCCTGATTTTCTGGTTAGGGCTGCGCACACAGAATGAAATCAGCATATTTGGCTGATTAGGCGAAAGTTAAGGGCTGTCGGCACATCGTTTCCGGGGTTCAATCATCCAGATTCAGTTCGGCACCGTGTCCTTTGAGGCCAAAGAACCTCCGCAGGCCATACACGCCGAGGTAAGCAAACGGGGTGTCGAAGAGGGCGACCAAAGCCTTGAAGAGGAAACCGTTGCCCAACAGTTTCGGAAAAAGCTCCCAGTCGATCACACCAAAGGAGCAAAGCAGAAACAGCACGGTGAAGGTATCCACAAACTGGCTTGTGAACGTGCTCAGGTTGTTGCGCAGCCAGAGGTGCCTGCCTTTGGTCACTTTTTTCCAGAAATGAAATACCTGCACATCAATGAATTGTGCGGCAAGGTAGGCGGCCAGCGAGGCGGCCACGGCAAGAAAGGTAAAACCAAAAGCCTTTTTGAACTCCGCATCGCTCAATGGCGACCATTCGGTAGCAGGCGCCAGGGTGGAAACGATGACGATGAACAAAGCAAATGCCGAAGCAAAAATACCGGCAATGACCAGGAAATTCGCCCTGCGCCGGCCATAGACTTCCGAGACAATATCGGTAACAAGAAATGTGACCGGATAGGCGATGATGCCCACACTCAGCTCGAACCTGAACAGGCCCATTGGATTCCAGAAGAAAAATTTCTGGAAGATCAGGTTGCTGGTTACCAGGGCAGTAATGAACAGCGCGCCGAGGATGAGGTACAGCATTTCGGCACGGCCGCGCAGCCAGGGGCTTAGTTGGGTAGGGGATTGGTGAGGCATCTTCAAGAAATAAGCCATAAAACACCTCCCGCACGCCTTGGTTCAGGAGGTGTTAAAAAAATGCTGTTTTATTTGTAGGCAGCAATGCCGGTGATGTCGTGACCCGTAATCAGCAGGTGAACATCGTGTGTGCCTTCGTAGGTGATCACCGATTCGAGGTTCATCATGTGGCGCATCATCGGAAAGTCGTTGGTGATGCCCATGGCTCCCAGCACCTGGCGCATTTCGCGGGCGATGTGCAGCGCCATGGCCACGTTGTTGCGTTTGGCCATCGAGATTTGTGCCGGTGTGGCCTTACCTTCGTTGCGCAGGGTTCCCAGGCGCCAGGCCAGCAGCTGGGCTTTGGTGATTTCGGTGATGGCTTCGGCCAGTTTCTTTTGCTGCAGCTGGAAGCTTGCGATTGGTTTGCCAAACTGATGGCGTTCGAGGCTGTATTGCAAGGCGGTGTCGTAGCAGTCCATTGCGGCGCCAATCACCCCCCAGGCGATGCCATAACGGGCTGAGCTTAGGCAGCTTAGCGGTCCGCGAAGCCCTTTCACACCTGGCAAGAGGTTTTCTTTGGGTACGCGCACATTGTCGAAAACCAGTTCGCCTGTCACCGAGGCTCGCAGCGACCATTTGCCGTGGGTTTCGGGCGCTGTAAAGCCTTCCATGCCTTTTTCGACCAGCAAGCCACGCACCACGCCTTCTTCGTCTTTGGCCCACACCACTGCCACGTCGGCTATTGCGCTGTTTGTGATCCACATCTTGGCGCCATTGAGCAGGTAGTGGTCGCCCTGGTCAGTAAAGCGGGTGAGCATGCTTCCCGGATCCGAGCCGTGGTTGGGTTCGGTTAGCCCAAAACAGCCCACCAGCTCGCCAGTGGCAAGTTTTGGCAAAAACTTACGACGTTGCTCTTCGGTGCCATAAGCCCAGATGGGATACATGACCAGCGAGGTTTGCACCGATGCCATCGACCGCACCCCCGAATCGCCACGCTCGAGCTCCTGCATGATGAGGCCGTAGGCGATGTAATCCATGCCAGCACCACCGTATTCCTGTGGAATAAACGGGCCAAAAGCTCCGATGGCCCCCAGCTCGCCGATCAGATGCCGGGGGAAAACGGCTTTTTCATAATTCTCCTCAATGAAAGGCTTGACTGACCGGTCCACCCAGTCGCGAACAGCCTGTCTCACAATCTTGTGCTCATCGGTAAGCAGGTCGTCCAGCAGATAGTAATCCGGTGCGTTGAAAGTTCGTTGCATATAGAATGGTTTTGGTTTAAATGTCGTTATTGTCTTTTTCGAAAATCAGTTTCACACAACCGTCGCTTCCCTTGTTGCAAAGCTGCATCCGGCCGTTCTGGGCATCGAGGATCAGTTTGACGGCAGCCAGCGAGAGTCCGGTGGTTTCTTCGCTGATGAGCTGCCCGATGAGCATGTGGTCGTTCACGGTTTGAATCAGCTCGTCGGGGAAGTTCATCCCTTTGGTAATCAGGCTTATCGTGGCCTGATTTTCAGTGCTTTCGAGCCGCAGTTGCATCTCCGACTGTCGTGGAAGGTTTGCGCTGGCATGCTCTATCAGAATCCCGAGGCATCGGCGGATCATTTCGGGGTCGATATGTAGCACAACATCCTGCGCATCAACAAAGAGCTCAATCCGTATTTGTTTTTCGGCCAGCAGGGGTGCACACTCGGCCACCGCCATTTCCACGGGAATGTGGGCCAGGGTGGGCATGGTGGTCAATCTGTCGCCATTGCTTTTCAGGCTGGTGATCAGCAAAGCCATTTCGGCAAATCTCGACAGGCGGCCTGCAATCTGACTGAGCATCAACAGTTGTTCGGAAAGTGCACTATCGTTGATGCTGGTTTTAAGAATCTCGGCCATGCCGATGATGCCGCTGAGCGGGCCGCGAAGTTCGTGGCTTATGATGGAGAGGAATTCGCTTTTCGATTTTTCCAGCCGGCTCAGTTGACGCATGGCTGCTTCCAGCTCGCGGGTGCGTTCCCTGACCAGGCTTTCGAGATGCTGGTTCAGGTGCTGCAGCTCTTTCCTCCGGCGATACAACTCAAGGTGGGTATGCACCCGGGCTTTCAGCTCCGCGCTGTTGAAAGGTTTGGTCACATAATCGTTGGCTCCGGTCGAAAATCCCAGCAAAATACTCGACGGATAGTTGCGTGCAGTGAGGAAAATAACCGGTATTCCGGAGGTTTGGGGATTGGTGCGCAGTTCCCGGCACACTGCAAAACCATCCATGCCCGGCATCATGATATCCAGAAGAATCAGGTCGAACTGCTGGTTGGCAACAAGTTCCAGTGCACGTTGTCCGCTGGTGGCAAAGGCAATATCCATGTTGTCGGCCGAAAGGATGTTGGCTACCACCTGAATATTTCGCGAATTATCGTCAACTATCAGGATGCGGGGTTTTGGAGTTTCCATCAGTCAGGTGTTTGTTCAGGCGTTGTGCGTTTGCAGTTTGAGCAGCTGTCCGAATTCGTCGAGCAAAAAGTTGATTTTTTCGATGTCGAATGCATGGGCTGCCTGTGCCAGACTTTGTCCCATTTGCATCAGCTGGGAGCGGTTTCTCAGCTTGCCGAAAGCTTCAAGCTGCCTGGCAAAGGCAGCCACATCCTGCACAAGCTGGGTATCAAGGGCTTTTCTGTATGCGTCAACCAGGGCTTTTTCATCTTCTTTCATCAAATCGAGGTTTAGTTCGGCGCCATTGATCCCGGGTTCTGGCACCACCTTTCCGAATAGGATCTCCGATATTTTTCCTTTGAGCAGGACGAAATCTTCCGGCAGGTTGATAACCATATTGAAGCTGGAGGCAACTTGTTGTTGCAATGGCTGATTCGTGAGAAGAATGTGGATGCACTCGGAAGCATCGTGTGGCAAAGGTTCTGCCTGGTCTCTTATGCGGTCGTCCCACAAGGCAATGCGACAGTTGGGCTGCAGGCAGTGTTTTTGCATTGTAACGGGCTGATCGATCAGGTCGCAGGTGATTCCAAGTTCGCCAAATAGCCCGTCGAGCCTGGCAATCAGTGTATTGTCTGTGCTGAGCAGGACGACTGGTGAGGCGGGTTTATCATCACTTCCCAGCCGGAGCGAGGTGCGGTAGGCAAGGGTTTTTACATCGCGGAAAATGATTTCGAAGGTTGTTCCTTCTCCGGGCTTGCTTGCCACTGCGATGTTGCCGTTCAAAAGCTCAACCAGTCTGCGTGTGATGGTCAGGCCGAGGCCGGTGCCTTTTTGTTTGTCGCCATTGGATTGCGATTGATAGAAGGCATCGAAGATATGGTTGAGGTCGGTGCTATCAATACCCCTGCCGGTATCGCTCACCCTGAGCATGATATCACAGGTGTCTTCGTTTCTTGCCAGCACACTTGCTTCCACCGAGATTTGTCCGCTATCGGTAAATTTCAGGGCATTGCCTATCAGGTTGACCATGATCTGGCGCAGGCTGCCTTCGTGCATCAGAATGATTTCCGGAAAGTCGGGTGAAGTGTCGAACCGCAGGAGGATATTCTTCTGAAATGCCTGAAGTTCGAAGATGCGTTTCAGTTCCAGGAAAAGGTTAGTGAGGTTCAATGAGTGCAGTTCGGGCTTCACCTTTCCCGCTTCGATCTTCGACAGGTCGAGGATATCTTCGATGAGCATCAGCAGGCTTCGGCCACTCGAGCGAATGCTGTCGAGGTAGGACAGTTTCACCGGATCGGTAATTTTTTCCGAGAGCAGGTCGGAGAAGCCGATCACCGAATTGAGCGGGGTACGGATCTCGTGGCTCATATTGGCCAGAAACTGGCTTTTGAGCTTATTGTTTTGTTCGGCCTCCTGCTTGGCTTTGAGAAGCTGCTGGTTGTATTCGGCCAGTTGCAGCTGAGCCTGCTCTACTTCCCGGTTTTTCTCTGCGAGGGCTTTCATGGCTTTGTTTTTGCTGAAGAGAAGATGTGCCATCATTACCAGCACCACAACCATGATGATCAGACCTGCCACCACGAGCAGGTTGTAGTCTTTCTGACGCTTAAACTGCAGCTCGGCCAGCATTTTTTCATTTTCAAGCAGGGCGATCTGGCTGTTGGCACGCTCGCGGTTGAAAGTGGCCTGCATCTGAAGCAGCTTGCGTTGTGTGCTCTCGTTCATAATGCTGTCATTGAGCACCCAGGCTTTTTCCAGGTAATTCATCGCCTCACGGTTGTTGCCCAACGCCTGCTCCGTTTTGTATTTAAGTCTGTAAACCTTCATCAGATTCGACCGGTTGTGTGTTTTTTTCGAAAGCCTGATGGCTTCGTCGAGGTGATTTTGTGCGGCTTTTATTTCGCCCCGGTCAAAATAGATTTCAGCTATTTTCAGGTGATTGATGCCCTGATAATAAATGTCGCCAATGAGCTGATTGAGACCCAGACTTAACTCATAGTAGCTCAAGGCTTTGCTTTTGTCGCCTCTGAGCTGGTATATTTCCCCGATATCGTTGTAGCAGATGGCAATGCCACGTTGGGAAGGGATCTCCTGATTCACTTCGAGCGAGAGCATGAAATATTCCAGTGCACGTTCGTTGTCGCCCTGTTGGCGATACACATGCCCGATGTTGTTCAGGTTGATGGCAATGCCAAGCATGTTGTTTCGCTGCTGCTCCTGCCTCAGACATTCCCTGAAATTCAGCATGGCCTCGTCGTAGTTGCCCAGCTCCAGATGAATGTTTCCTAGTCCATTCAGGGCATATACAATCCCATTGGTCAGTCCTGTTTTTTCCGCCAGCAATATGGCTTGCTGATACGATTCGATGGCGAGTTCGTACTTGTCAATACGCCGGTAAATGAGGCCTAAGTTGTTGAGTGCTTGTATGATGCCTTCGTCATGCCTGCCTTTTTGCGCCATTTCGTACTCAAGCTTATGCCAGAAGAGGCTTTCCTGCATCCTGAAATTATTGCGATACTGTTTGCCGAGCATTGCTGCTTTGCCGGCAACGAAACGGCAGTCCTCAGGTGATTTTGCGGCATCTGTTAGCTCTTTTCTCAGGGTGTTTTTCCATGCCTCAGCCGGGCCGTTGAGTTCCAGCTGCATCAGCTGGTCGATGTTCTGGATCAGCTCACTGAGATGGGTAGTATCACTACCAACCTGATGCTGTCCTGCGTCCATAGTGGTGTCGTCCGCCTGCGCAAATGCCTTTTCGCCTGCGAAAAAAAATGTCAGGAGCACAAAGGTTGCAAACAAGAATGGGGCAAAGGGCCTGGACATGCCTGGGTCGAGCTGTGTTGGAGTATGCTGACAAATATACAAAAAGCTATATCTTAGCTAACATCCGCCAAGGCACGCAGTTTGGTGAACAAGAACTTAGCGTCATTCGTTTTATAGGCAAATCATCTGTTCATGTTGTGGCTGTTTTCGCTCATCATTACTCTTGCTTCTATGCAGGCTTGCGGCACGAGCCGGAGGCAGGCTGCCCAGCCAGCCGGGAATGAACATGAAATTCAAATTAATACAGATATGATCAAGCGCATTGAAAAAACCGAAGCCGAATGGCTGGCCGAACTGGGTCCGGAGCGCTACCGCATTATGCGTCAATGCAGCACGGAGCCACCTTTCACAGGTAAGTACTGGAACCACAAGGAAAAAGGCAGCTATCACTGTGCCGGATGCGGCGCCGAGCTTTTCTCGTCCGACACAAAATACGATTCTGGCTCGGGCTGGCCGAGTTTTTTTGCAGCTGTGGACAAAAAGCGCATCAAAGAATTGCCCGATACCAGCTATGGAATGTTTCGTACCGAGATCAAATGTGCGGCATGCGATGGCCACCTCGGGCATGTCTTTACCGACGGGCCGCGACCTACCGGGCTGCGATATTGCGTCAATTCGGCGAGCATCACCTTTAAACCGGCTCCCTGATTACTCTATCTGACAACCGCTTTGCTTTCCCTGATTTTTTCCAGGTAGTTTTTCAAATCCGATTTTATCTCAGGCGCCAGGATATAAAGGCCCAGGATGTTTGGCAATGCCATGCACAGGATCATCATGTCCGAAAAATCCATCACCGGGCCAAGGTCGCTGCTGGTGCCTACCACGATACAAAACAGGAAAAACAGATTGAATGCCTGGCCGGCAACCTGTCGGGTGCCAAACAGGCGCTGGCTCAGTGAGCCAAAAAGAAAGTCGAAGCCTTTAAGGCCGTAGTACGACCACGATATCATGGTGCTGAAAGCAAACAGGGTAACGGCGACCAGCAAAACATAGGGAAACCACCATATGACCGAACCATATGCGGCAGTGGTGAGCTGCACGCCCTGAAGGCTGTTGTTGGTGTCGAGGCCGGAAAAGATGATTACCAGGGCTGTCATGGTACAGATGACCACTGTGTCAACGAAAGGTTCAAGCAAGGCCACGATGCCTTCGCTCACCGGTTCGCTGGTTCGGGCAGCTGAATGGGCGATGCTTGCCGAGCCGATACCGGCCTCGTTGGAAAAAGCGCCTCGCTGGAAGCCGTAGATCAACACCCCGATAAACCCTCCCCGCATGGCATCGGCATCGAACGCACCATACCAGATGTGTTTCATCGCCTCGGGCAGATAATCCAGATGCAAGCCAATGATCACCAACGAAGCAATCACATACAGTGCTGCCATGAAAGGCACGATGCGCGATGTAACCCTTGCGATGCTCCGGATGCCGCCCACAATCACCAGCCCGACGAGCAAGGCCATGGCCAGGCCATACCAAAACCCGTTGCCGCGCAAAACCGGAAAAAAGATAGCCGTTTGCTCAAATGCCTGATTGGCCTGAAGCATGTTGCCGCCCCCAACAGCCCCGCCTACGACCATTACTGAAAAAATGACTGAAAGCACATACCCCGTTTTCTTTAATCCTCTGGCTGCCAGCCCATCGCGCAGGTAATACATGGCGCCGCCGGATACCCGGCCCGATTCGTCAATCCTTCGGTATTTCAAACCTAGGGTACATTCGGCAAATTTGAGCGACATGCCCAGCAGACCTGCCAGAATCATCCATACCGTTGCCCCGGGACCTCCAACCGACACGGCCACAGCCACCCCTGCAATGTTTCCTAAGCCTACAGTGGCCGAGAGTGCAGTAGTAAGCGCCTGAAAATGACTTACTTCCCCTTTATCATCCCGCTTCGCAAACCTGCCGCGAAGCAAACTGAAAGCATGGCCAAATGCCCGGATATTGACAAACCTCAGAAAGAGGGTGAAGAAAAGCCCTCCGGCCATGAGCCATACCACGATGAGCTTGAGCGGCGCCTTAACCACATTGCCGTCTTGGTCGAGCACCGGACTTCCGTCGGCATGGTATTGCACGGGGTCGTAGATGCCGGCGGCTTCAAAAGGATCCCAGAAAAGTATTTCCGACAAGCCCTGCACGAGCGGGGTAAAAGCCTTATTGATGCGTGCACCCGGGCTGTTTGGCTCCCTGGCGAGGCTATCGGCAGGCGGTGCGGCATAAGCCCCGGGACCTGTCAGCGACATCGCAGCAACAAACAAAACAAGCCAGAACAAACGGCTCAGAGGCATCACTTTCCGCTTTTGGTCTTTTTGATTGCTTCGAAATAGGCCTTTGTTTCGTTAACTACTACCCCCGAAAGCAGCAACAGGGCTATCAGGTTCGGAATGGTCATGAAAGTAATCACCATGTCCACAAAGTGCCACACAATATCCAGTCCCCAAACCGAGCCAAAAAACACGAACAGGGCATACAGATATAGGAAAGGCTTCACGGCATGCTCGCCAATCAGGTAGATGGCAGCGCGCGAGCCGTAATAGGACCAGCTGATGATGGTGGAAAAGGCAAAGAGCAGGATGCCCAGGGTGATGATGTGTCCTCCCATCCCGTCGATACCAAAGCGATGCAGCCCAGTGTTCATAGCTTCCACGGTCATGCCTACCCCTTTTAGTCCGCTTTGCCAGGCATCGGTTACGATGATCATCAGGGCGGTCATGGTGCAGATAATGATGGTGTCGATCATGGGCTCGAGCAGCGCAACCACACCTTCGCGTGCGGGATACTTTGTTTTTGCAGCAGCATGGGCAATGGGGGCTGAGCCCTGTCCGGCCTCGTTGCTGAACAAACCGCGACGTACTCCCCAGATCATGGTCATAATGAATGTGCTGCCCACAAAACCCCCGGTGGCTCCTGTGCCGGTGAATGCGCCTTCAAAAATCATCGCAAATGCGCGGGGGATGTGGTCGTATTCCGAAATGATCACCGTCAATGCTGCAGCCACGTATATGATGGCCATAATCGGCACCAGCCTCGAGGTTACCTCGCCAAGGCGTTTAATTCCGCCAACAATAACCAGAAGGACAAGCGCTGTGATGATGCTCCCTGAAAGCCATACCGGCACGCTGTAGCTTGTTAGAAGTGCATCGGCAATGGAATTGGATTGAGCCATATTGCCCGTGCCTAACGAACAAAGTACGGTGGCTGAGGCAAAAACCAATGCCAAGACTTTTGCCCAGCGCCCAAGCTTGTCGCGCAACCCGTACTCCATATAATACATCGGGCCTCCCGAAACGGTGCCGTCGCTGTTGAATTTCCTGTATTTCTGAGCCAGGGTTACTTCAGAATATTTGAGCATCATGCCCAGCAGCCCGGTGATCCACATCCAGAAAACAGCGCCCGGACCGCCCAGATATATGGCCAGAGCTACACCCACAATGTTGCCGGTGCCCACTGTGGCCGAAAGGGCTGTAGTAAGCGCCTTGAAGTGGTTGACATCGCCCTCGGCCCCTTTGACGTCATACTTTCCCTGAACTACCCTGATGGCATGCCCGATCTTGGTCAGGTTGATGAAACGCAGTTTAATCATAAACCATAAACCGGTGGGAATCAGCATGGCCAGGATGAGGTAGCCACCCACGTAATCGTTATACCATTGTATTCCGCTGTCGATAAGTTCCAGAATGTGTTGCATGCAGCTGTGGTTTTTGGGATTTCTGATTCGTCAACAGGCCGGAATGCCTGCCGTAAGCGGCAAATTTGAAAAAAATGTTCGGGCTTACCAAAATAAAGCAGGATCGAATCAGCTAAATGTTTCAGGCTGCATGAAAGCGCGCCGGTCAACGTGATGTTTTGTCAGTTTCCCAAACTGCTGTTGCGGATGAGCAGGCTGCCAATCCGGCATTCGAGGCACTGACGGGGAGCACAATAGTAGCGGTGCAAATGCAGGAGGGCTTGCGAATGCAATGCATTCGTGGCAGTTATCCCGGCTTCAGAAAATCGTCTTGTAAGATTGTTGTTCTCGGCGGGCAATTGCTCGAGCAGCATCATGGCCCGGTCTTTATGCGTTTCGTCCTTGTGTGCATATCCATAGGCAAACAGCACCCGGGCAACGGTATTGATCATGATGAGCCGGATGGCATCTTCCCCGATGATTTTTTTCCTTGCCGGTGAGGGTTCTCCGGGCCGGTAATGGGTTTGCCAGTACTGGCTTGTTTCCACGCCAAACATCTCCGAAAGTTTCTCCGGTGGTTCAGCGAGCACTCTGGAAAATATTCTTCCGTGCTTGTGCACAAGCATGGCCGCCTGCGCCATGCGTATGGTAGGAAAGTTGGCCGGTCGCATGCGCATGAATTTCCATGCGGAGGCCTGCATGGTTTTGAGGTTGTATTTGGATTTCAGGAAATTATACTCAGCATTTAATTTCGCCATGTACTCATCAGTCGGTTCGGCCGGAAGCAGTCCGGCCACGCCAAGCAGCAGCGCTTCAAGCTGGTGCAGCTGGTCGGCATGCCTGAGCATAAGGTTGAATGGCAATGCGCGGCCCAATAGCTCAAAGGCTTCCTGATTCACTTTGAAGCCCAGGTTGATAAGCAGCAGGCGCCAGAAGGTTTCTTCCCAGTCGAACTGGGTGCTTGAGGCGAGCTCCAGCACAACCTGTGTTTTGTCTTCCAGACGTTCGGTAGCCATGCGGTCGAGCCAGGCCAGCCAGGTGAAACGCTGAACCGATGGGGCAAGTCTGGCGCAAGGCAGCCAGGCACGGCTGTCGGTAAAACGCCTGTAGTTGAGCAGCAAATGTTCGTCGAAACATCCTTTTACCTGCAGCGTCGGGATAGGGTTGCGCGAACGGTCGTACACTTTTTTGTCTTCCTGATACACCAGGTGCAATACCACATTCTCATAAGCCGGGTCGGTATCGTGCCCGTGTTTGTACCAGTCGGAGGCATTGATGTGCATCTCCACACTCCCGGCCCATAAGGTCGGCCCGATGCGGATGCGGGCCTGGGCAAAATCAGGACCTGCATCGTGATTCCGTATGCCGGGGTAAATCACCTCAATTGGTTGACCATCAGTGGTCTGCAGTGGTGGGCGCAACAATTTCTGTTCCCACAAATAAATCAGAAAGAGCTCATTCATAATGTGTTCACATTGGCTCGTACGGTTGGCTCCGGTATCAAAGCTAAAACGAAAATGGCAGAAAGCAGGCCGGGTGGCCCGAAATAATTCGGTCCGTCCGATATGGCAAATTTGCGGATGTCTGCTTCATGCTGATTTTCAGTTGGATGCAGAATAACTTGCGTAAGCTGTCATACTTATGTACATTTGCAATTGGTATTGAACAAAGTTTTTTTTGCAAGATGGCGCAAACCGGCATTCTCCTTGCGGGAATTGAGCTGAAGCTGCGAAAGCTCCTCCTGGCGCACGAGCAGCTAAAAGCGCAAAACGCAGCGATGCTTGCCGAACTTGATGCCCTCAGGCAGGAAAACCGGCGTTTGTTAACAGAAGTTGAACAATTAAAAGCGGATAACACCATAAAAGTCATGGCCAATGCGTTTGGCACTGACAAAGAAATTGAAGAAGGAAGAAAAAAGATTCAGTTACTGATGCGGGATATAGAACAATGTATAGCATTGATAAACAGTTAGATGGAGTAAAGTGGCAGATGAACTTTCGATAAATATCAATATAGCCGACCGGCCATATCGCCTTTCGATCCAGCGACAGGAAGAGGAGGTGGTGCGTCGTGCAGCAGCTGCCATCAACGAGAGTGTGCGCACCTATGCAAGTCAGGTGGCATACAAGGACAGGCAGGATCTGCTGGCCATGACAGCCTTGCAGTTTGCGGTATCGGCCATACAACTCGAATCGGAGCTCAAGTTCAGAGACCATCATCTGACCGATAAGCTGATGCAGATTGACCAATTGCTCAGCGGGCAATAGGGTAGTTTGTTTGATGCGGCATTGTTCCATCGTTCTTTGAAGATAAGCACCCGCCTCAATCGATGTGATTGTAAACTCAACATTACAACCATTCCGGGAATGCTCTGTCGGACAAAAACAGGCCTCGACCCTTCGGGGTGCCAGCCCACGGGCCGGCCAGTGGAAGTTTGCGTGCGCAGGCGCCCAAAACCTGTCGTAAAGGAGTTTACCAACTCCTGAATTGAGCGGGTGCCTTTTTTTCTTTCCTTCTTCCATATAACCAAACATTTAACAACGAATCAGAAAATGGAAGCAGGAATCATCATCAACATTGTGCTCTTCATCCTGGGAGGCGGGGCAGGCGTGGCGCTTGCCACCACCGTGCTCCGGAAATCGCTCACACGCAAAAGCGAGGCATTGCTCGAAGAGGCCAAAGAAAAGGCCGAAGTCATCAAAAAAGACAAAATACTTCAGGCCAAGGAAAAATTTCTTCAGCTCAAAGCCGAGCACGACAAAATCGTGGCCGAAAAGAACAAAGATCTGCAGCGCAACGAAAACAGGCTTCAGCAGCGCGAACAGGCGCTGAACCAGAAGATGGAGGAGTTCAACCGGAAGCAGCGCGAAGTGCAGCAGCAAAAACAACAGCTTGACCTGCAGGCCGAGCATCTCCAGCGGCGCAACGAGGAAATAGACCGCATAAAAGAAGAGCTCGGCAAGGTGCAGGAGCAACACTTGCGCCAGCTGGAAATCATCTCGGGCCTTTCGGCCATTGAGGCCAAAGAACAGCTCATCGAGCAGATGAAGGAAGAGGCCAAATCGGAAGCCATGGTCTATATCAAGGAAATTACCGAAGAGGCCAAGCTCACCGCTGCCATGGAAGCCAAGAAAATCGTGGTGGAAACCATTCAGCGCACCGCAGCAGAGCACACCATCGAGAACACCGTCACAGTGTTCAATATCGAAAGCGAAGAAATCAAAGGACGCATCATCGGCCGCGAAGGCCGCAACATCAGGGCGCTTGAAGCCCTCACGGGCGTGGAAATCATCATCGACGACAGTCCGGATGCCATTCTGCTTTCGGGTTTCGACCCGGTGCGCCGCGAAATTGCCCGCCTCTCGCTGCATAAACTCATCACCGATGGGCGCATTCACCCTGCCCGCATTGAGGAGGTGGTACAAAAGACTGAGAAACAAATTGAGCAGGAGATCATCGAAACCGGTAAACGCACGGTCATCGACCTGGGTATCCACAACATGGCCAGCGAGCTCATCCGGATGGTTGGCCGCATGAAATACCGTTCATCCTACGGACAGAACCTGCTTGCACACTCCATCGAGGTTGCCCGCCTGAGCGCTACCATGGCAGCCGAGCTGGGGCTCAATGTCAAGCTGGCAAAACGTGCCGGGCTTTTGCACGATATCGGTAAGATTGCTGAGAGCAACGAGGCCGAACTGCCCCATGCCATCCTGGGGATGAAAATTGCCGAAAAATATAAGGAGAAGCCAGAGGTGTGCAACGCCATAGGCGCCCACCACGACGAGATAGAGATGGAAACCCTCATTGCTCCCATTGTACAGGTGTGCGACGCCATTTCGGGGGCGCGCCCGGGTGCACGCCGCGAGGTTGTGGAAGCCTACATCCAGCGCCTGAAACGCCTCGAAGAGTTAGCTTTGTCGTACGACGGTGTGGTAAAGACCTATGCCATCCAGGCCGGTCGTGAGCTTCGCGTGATTGTGGGTGCCGACCGCATGAGCGACAGCGACGCCGATAAACTGGCTTTTGAACTTTCGAAACGCATCCAGACCGAGATGACTTATCCCGGACAGATAAAAATAACCGTGATTCGTGAAACCCGTGCGGTCAGTTACGCCAAGTAAACCCAATCAATTAATAACCTAAAACCAATTTACATGCGACAAAAAACATTGTTATTGCTGGTTTTGAGCCTGTTCAGCCTGGCGGTGTTTGCCCAGAATCCGGTAGGAAAAGGTGGCAAGCAGGCTAATTTCGGAACGGGCATATCCAGTTGGGGTATTCCGCTTTATTTCGGGATGGACTTCGGCGTGCACGAAGACGTCACTGCCGGATTCGTGGTATCGGCACGTTCGCACCCCGATGTGTTGGTGCTCGGTTTTGCCGGGGTGGGCAACTACCATTTTAACCGCCTTCTGGAGATTCCAAGCGAATGGGACCTTTATGCCGGCCTGAGCCTTGGCTTTTTTGTCTGGAACTGGGACAGCAAGTACACCGGAACGAAGAACTCGCCCCTTGGGCTTGATCTTCAGATTGGCGGAAGATACTTCTGGTCCGATAGCTGGGGTGTAAACCTTGAGTTAGGTGGCGGTAGCGCCATTTCGGGCGGACGTCTCGGGCTGACCAAGAAGTTGTAAAACAACTTTATCCGAAAAAAGCAAGCCGTGCCGGATAGCCCGTGCACGGCTTGCTATTTTTTTGAATAACATCTCAGACAAAAGTTTCGACCGGCACTTTGGATGCCAGTTTACCACGCTGGTACTCTTCGATTAGCGATTGCAGGTGGAGCATGCCGGTCAGTTTGGCCCACCTGAAGATGCTCATCATGGCAGCATTGCGCACACCTGCACTGTTGCGCAGGGGCATGGGCAACACTTTGGCGCGGGTTTCAGGCAAGGGCAAACTTTCGTCGAGCAACACCACAGCTTTTTCAGTTGCCCGTGCAAGATAGGGTTTGGCATAGTCGAGCCCGTCGGCCGAGGTAATGAGCAGATAATCAGGATTGGTGCCTCCGGTGTAGTAGATGGGCGAAGTGGACAGGATGACCTCAGCCGCGGAGAATCCTACACCAACGGTCACTGGATAATGTCCTTTTTTGCTGGTTTGCAGGCCATTGCGCATTGCTACGCGTGCCAGAAACTCAGCGGCTGACTGGGTGCCTTCGCCGGCCGACCCTGCCAGGAGCAGCCGGATCGTATTTTCCGGCAGGTTATGCATATGGCTTTGATCAACAATCAGCCTGTCGCTGATAAGCGACTCGTTGAAGCCCTCGTACAAAGCTTGATGATGTGGACGCGGGGGCCTGACTTTTTTCGTGGCCAGATACCCTGTTTCGTCCATGAGCTGACGGAGTTTCATACCAGGATTGGATTTCACCCCGTAGCTCGGGCAGATCTCCATCACCTCAACCAGGGAGAATCCGTCGTAGGCAAAAGCTTCGGCAAGCTCGGCCGAAAAATCACCGATGCCGGCAATGCGGCTCACATAGCCGGCGCCAGCAGCTTCGGCCAGTTGCACGATATCGAGGGCACCGGCAGAGGATCGGTTGGGCGAAGTCGGAGTGTTGAAACCATCCGGGGTATATTCGCTCGGTTGCCCGCCTGTCATGCCATAGAGCATGTTGTTGTGCACCACCACTGTCATGGGGAAGTTGTGGTGTGCAGCGATAAGGATATGTTGCAACCCGATGGTTGCGCCACCGTCGCCAAGAAAGACGATGACCTTTTTCCCTGAATTTCTGCCCAGGCCGTGGGCTATGCCTCCGGCTATGGCCACCGATCTGCCGTGCAATCCGTGAACGGTGTGTGTGCGCAGGCTTTTGTCGATAATGCCGTGGCAGCCGATGTCGGTCACCATGATTACGTCGAGGGGCTGGTAACCCAGATTGGCCAGGGCTTTTTCGGTCATCTGTGCCACCGAGCTGTGTCCGCACCCTTTGCAAAAAGGGAGGTCGCGGCTGTCGATTAGAAAAGTGTTATCCATTGTTTTCTGCTGCCTCCATAATTTCTTCGGGTTTAATCATGCGTCCCATGGCGTTCACGCCCATGATCCGGCTGTCGTGGTAAGGCCCGAACAACAGCCGCCGGTATTGTCCGTCGAGGTTTTCTTCGGCCACAATCACTTTGGTGTATTGCTGTGCCAGCTCGACATATCTGGCGGGTAAAGGAAACAGTGTTTTGGGAACGAGCAACGAAACCTTTGTGCCGTAGGCTCTGAGGCGCAATACGGCTTCGCGGGCTGCCTGGGCGGTGAGGTCGAATGCCATCACGAGCGTATGTGCACCGGCTTGTTCATCGTATTCATACAGGACTTCAGTGCCTTCGTCGGCTTTTGTTTTCAGGCGCCGGGTGTTGTCCAGGGCCTCTGGGGTGGTATTTTGCAGGATTCCGGCTTTGTTGTGGGTAGAAGCTGTAAGCCTCACCTGGTGCCTGTTTTGTGTGAGTGGAAGGAAGCCGGGCACCATGCTGCCGTTGGCCTGGTAAGGGAGGTAGTGATCGCCAACAAAAGCAGGCAGGGTAGCTTTTTCTATTGGGCCGAGGCGCGAAAGGTCGTAGCTCATCTGCGTCATTACCATTTCTTTGGAAGTGAGCAGGATCACCGGTGTGCGCAGTGCGGCTGCGGTTTGGACGGCTTTTGCACTCAGCTGCCAGCAGTCGTCGAAATTGCTGATGCAGAAAGTGGGCAGCTGAAAACCTCCCGAAACGGTGCCATGCACCACATTCAGGTCGCCCTGTGCTCCTGCGGTGGCTGTACCGGTGGCCGGTCCAAGGCGCTGCACCAGGATGATCACCATGGGCAGCTCCATCATCATGGCCATGTTGATGGATTCGACCATCAGCGCATAGCCCGGAAAAGCTGTGGCGGTAACAGGGATCATGCCCAGCGCAGCATAGCCCGACATCCACTGCAGGGTGGTGATCTCGTCGGGGGCGGCCAGCATTACCGGATAGCGGCGGTTGGCATAGGAATAAAGCAGGTTGGCAGGCGTAATGGGGTAGCCCACAAATACCGATGCGCCCGCCTGCACACATGCTTCTGTGATCAGGCGTGAACCGTCGGTAAAGGCCGGTTTAACTGTGGTTTCGGTCATAAATGACGTTGTTTTTGATTAACATTTCAATGCGCTCATCCTCGTAGCCGAGCAGTTCGGACAGCACTTCGGCAGAGTGCTCGCCATAATGAGGTGGTGCAGTCGGCGCTTCAAAGTTAAGCGCTTTCATTCTGAAGGCAATACTGCGCACACCTTTGAGCGGTTGCCCGTTTCCGGTGCGCCCTTCAATGAGCATCTCACGCGATTCGGGCAGGGTAAAAACTTCCTGCATATCAAATACCCCGCCGGCGGGAACTTTGTGTGCATGGAGGGCGCCGAGCAGGTCGTCGCGCCTGATGCTGCCAATCAGTTCAGCAAGCATGGGGTTGAGGATTTCACGATGTACTACGCGTTGCTGATTGGTTGCAAAGCGCTCATCCTGTGCAAGTTCAGCTTTGCCGAGCACCTTGCAAAGGTCGGCAAACTGTTTGTCGCTGCCCACAGCCAGCACCACGGGCTTATGATCCAAAGTGTAGAAGATGGTTCCGTAGGGCACAATGTTTGGATGGTCGGAACCCATGGCTTTGGGAATGCAACCGCCCACGAGCCAGTTGGTGGCCTGGTTGGCCAGCGAACTGATGCCGCTTCTGAAAAGCGACACATCAATATAAGCGCCCTGTCCGCTGCGCTCGCGCTGAAGCAGCGCCAGCAGGATGGCTTCCTTCATGTGGTGCGCTGCAAGGATATCCATCAGTGCCACAGGCATTTTGACGGGTTTGCAGCCTGCTTCGCCGTTCATGTAGGTGAACCCTGTTTCGGCCTGGATGATGGCGTCGTAACCCGCACGGTCGTTCTGAAGGCCGTATCCGGTCAGGTGTGCATAAATCAGACGTGGATTGCGACGGCTCAGGGTAGGGTAGTCCACCTTCAGTTTTTCGGCATCGCCCGGCTTATAGCTCGCCACCACAATGTCGGCCCTGGCAGCGAGTGCATACACAATTTCGAGACCTTCGGGGCGCTGAAGGTCGAGCGCCAGAGACGATTTGCCCCAGTTGGCACAACTGAAATAAGCCGAAATATCGTTGTCGGGGTCTTCGGTGGTGAGCTTCCAGGTGCGGGTCACGTCGCCTCGGGTGCGAAGGTTTTCCACTTTCACTACCTTGGCCCCGAGCTCGGCAAAAGTGGCGGCTACGCCGGGTCCGGCAAGCACGCTGGCCAGTTCGAGCACCAGTATGTCGTTGAGCATAGCGTTGATTATTTTGATTCAGGCTTGAGCAGTTTTCCGATGATAACGAATGCCAGGCCAATTGCCACAGCACCATAGGTTTTGTCCACATGGAACCATTTCATCTGGTCGGCCAGAATGCAGATAAAAATGGCTGCGGTGCCTCCGATAAAAGCCATTTTCACACCTAAGGTATTGATCCAGTTGCGTTTATATATGCCAAGCAAAATTACGATTGCGCCAATGGAACGTATGGCATAACTCACATAGGCCGCGTCGAGTATGCCTCTCTGGAACAATATCGCCAGGGGCAGGGTGACCAGGGTAACCAGGACCACCAGCCGACGGGCCATACGGATGACCTTCTGTTCGTCGGCCTGCGGATTGATGAATCCGCTGTAAATATCCTTGGTGGCAATGGTAACTACAGCAAAGTTGACCGGCCCGACGGTGGACAGGATGGCGGCCAGAATACCCGCCAGCGCCAATCCCCCGAAAACCGGATGGATAAAGTCGGGATTGGTCAGAAGTGTGGTGAGCACCAGCTTGGGGTTGGTGGTTTTGGAAATAAAGATACCGGTGGCGCCGATCAATCCCAGAAGTGCAGTCATAATGCCGAAAGGAGCGATGAGAAATGCCGAAACGATGCTGGCCTTTTTGGCTGTGGGCGCATCTTTGGCAGCAAAGATGGGCTGGATGCTGGCCTGTGCAGCCATGCCTCCCAGCACGCCTCCAAGCAACAAGCTGAATGCGCCCGACAGTCCGGCCCCAAAGGGATTGTAAATATTACCAGCGCCCTGCGCACCCAACACATGCTGCAACTCACCAAAACCACCCACTTTGTTCATGCCAATAATTGTGGCAGCACCCACCCCGAAAAACATCATGAAAGTGTGCACAATGGATGTGAGTGCCAGGGCATGCATGCCTCCCAGATAGGTGTAAAAAGTGATTACCACAGCCGAAATGATGATGGCGCTGAGCCAGCTGATACCAAATATTGCACTGAGCACACTTGCCGCAGTTTGCATCTGCACATAGGCCAGCGTGAGATAAGCCACAAGAAACGCGATGGCCGATATCTTTTTTGCCTCCCTTCCAAACAGAAAATCAATCATTTCGCTTACGGTGTGCACATTCTGCCTGCGATATACCGAGGCAACCGTAAAACCAATGATGATCATCCCAATCGCGGTGGAAATGTTATACAGTATCGGCTGAAACGACAGGGTAGTAAAAGCCTTCTCGCTCACGCCTATGGTGCTCATGCCACCCAGCCATTCGGCAGCAACAACCACCGCACAGAAACTTACACCCAGGTTGCGTCCGGCCACCAGGTAATCGGCCACCGAGCGTGAAGCTACTTTTCGGGTGAAAACCGAAAGCAGAATGATGGCTGCAAAATAGGCCACCACAATCAGCAAATAGATGTTCAGCATAGGGTTTCCATTTTAGGCCGGCTCATGAATTGCTCCGGCAAAGTGGCGGCAAAATTAGATTTCCTGATACTTTGTTAAAACTTTAACAAGCCAAACTTTGGCTGGCTTACCAAAAGATATAATCGTTCTAAATAGAACAGCTCAAATGCGAAAGAAAGTTGTCCGGTAAAAGCGGATGTTTTTTCTTTGCCGCAGATTGGATTAAATTTGTGGCCAACAGAGGGCGATGGATCGTTTATCATACCGGCAAAAGCAAATCAGCCGCGCGTCATACATCAGTGTGGCCATCAATTTGTTGCTTTCGGTGCTTAAAGTAGTGGTGGGTTTTCTTGCAGGCTCGCTTGCAGTGGTGGCCGACGGGATTGACTCTTTCACCGATGTGCTGGCCTCGCTGATCACCCTGTTCACGGCACGCATCATCATGCGCCCTCCGGATAAACGACACCCTTATGGTTACGACAAGGCCGATACGGTGGCCTCGAAACTGGTGGCTTTTGTCATCTTTTTTGCTGGCGCACAACTGGCCATAGCCACTATCGGAAGGCTGATCTCGGGCGAGCAGACAGAAATGCCTTCGCTCTTTGCCCTGGGTATAGTGGTGGTGTCCATATTTGGCAAGCAACTGCTCTCGCAATACCTGCTTCATCTTGGCCGGAAAATCGACAGCCCCATGCTGCGTGCCAACGGGCGAAACATGCAGAACGATGTGATCATTTCGGCTTCGGTCTTGCTTGGACTTGTGCTTACCCATGTGTTTCATTATCCGATGCTTGATGTGATCACTGCCCTGGCCGTCAGTATCTGGATCATGTTTGTGGCGGTGCGCATCATCATCAGCTCGAGCCGCGAACTGATGGACGGGGTGGAAGACCAGAGCATTTACGCAGCCATTGTGGAAGCAGTTTCGAAGGTGAAAGGCGCCGGCAATCCGCACCGTATAAGGGCGCGCAAGATGGCACATTATTATATGATAGCCCTCGACATTGAGGTGGACGGCAATAAGACGCTTTTCGACGGGCACCGCATTGGCCACGAAGTGGAAGACCAGATCCGCCTCGCCATTCCTTCGACCTACGATGTGGTGGTACACGTGGAGCCTACGGGCGACTACAACCCTGCTGAGGCGTTTGGGGTGTCGCATGAGGATTTAGAGTAAACAGCTGAATATCAATTATTAAAAGTTTTTTGGAGGGGCTCCGGCAGGGGTAAAATGCCTTTGCCTATCTTTGCAGGGTCACCGGCACTGATGCGTTTCAGGGCTTAAACCGCAAAACTATGATCCTGTTTTTCACCTCCCCGAAAAAAGAATATCCGGTATTTGCAGTCGAAACGCATCAGCCACCCTCGGAAGAGGCGTTAAAGATTTTACATTGGTTGTTTGGTGAGGTCAATCTGCACGACATGCCTGCGGTTGAAGGCCGTTTTATTGGCCCCCGCCGCGAAATGGTAACCCCCTGGAGCACCAATGCGGTTGAGATTACTCAAAACATGGGCCTGAGCGGCATCAGCCGCATCGAACAGTTTTGGCCGGCGCATCTGATGGAGGCCACCTTCGACCCCATGCTTCAGGCTGTATATCAGGGTCTTGATCAGGATGTGTTCACCATCCACCGCAATCCGGAACCGGTGCAGCATATCACCGACATTGAAGCCTACAACCAGGCCGAGGGGCTTGCCCTCACCGACGATGAAGTGGCCTACCTGTACGAGGTGGCCCAAAGCCTTGGCCGTCCGCTCACCGACAGCGAAATTTACGGTTTTGCCCAGGTAAACTCCGAGCATTGCAGGCATAAGATATTCAACGGGCAATTTGTCATCGATGGCAAAACGATGCCCGAAAGCCTGTTTGGCATGATCCGCAAAACTACGGCTACCCATCCGAACAGGGTGGTTTCGGCCTATCGCGACAATGTGGCTTTTTTCCGTGGCCCGCAAATCCTGCAATTTGCGCCGGCCACTGCCCATCAGCCGGACTATTTCAGGCTCAAACCCATCCAATCGGTTATTTCGCTCAAGGCCGAAACACATAATTTTCCTACCACAGTCGAGCCTTTCAATGGGGCTTCCACTGGCACCGGTGGCGAGATCCGCGACCGCATGGCCGGAGGACAGGGCAGCATTCCGCTGGCCGGCACGGCGGTTTACATGACTGCCTATCCGCGTACCGAGGAAAACCGCCCCTGGGAAGTGCCTTTCAAAGCACGGCCCTGGCTTTATCACAAACCCGACGACATCCTCATCAAGGCTTCCAACGGGGCCTCCGACTTCGGCAACAAATTCGGACAACCTCTGATCAATGGCAGCTTGCTGACCTTTGAACACTTTGAGGGCGAATGGTCCGGCTACGACAAAGTGGTGATGCTGGCCGGCGGGGTAGGTTATGCCAACGAACGCGACCTGACCAAACAAACGCCCGCGGCAGGCGACAGCATTGTGGTGCTCGGAGGCGACAACTACCGCATCGGAATGGGCGGCGGAGCTGTGTCGAGTGTGGATACCGGCCAGTTTGAACAATCGCTCGAGCTCAATGCAGTGCAGCGGGCCAATCCCGAAATGCAGAAACGTGTGGCCAACGTGGTGCGCGCCATGGCCGAGTCGGACGAAAACTTCATCAAGACAATACACGACCACGGTGCAGGCGGCCACCTCAACTGCCTGTCGGAACTGGTGGAAGAAACAGGAGGCATCATCGAAATCGGCAAACTGCCGGTTGGCGACCCCACCCTATCGGAAAAAGAAATTATTGGCAACGAATCGCAGGAACGCATGGGGCTGGTGATTGCACCTGAACACCTGCCAATGCTCGAAGCCATTGCAGCCCGCGAACGCGCACCCATGTATGTGGTAGGACGAACCACCGGCGACCGCAAGCTGCGTTTCGTAGGCAGAAACGGGCAAAACCCAATTGACCTGAGCCTGGAGCATTTCTTCGGCAAACCACCCAAAACCACGCTCACCGACACCACCATTAAGCGCCAATACAGCGAACCTGCCCTGGAGCACCACAAGATCAATCAATACCTGCAAGCTGTTTTACAGCTCGAGGCTGTGGCCTGCAAAGACTGGCTCACCAACAAGGTGGACCGCTCGGTAACCGGGCGGGTGGCTGTGCAGCAAACAGCCGGACCATTGCAACTGCCACTCAACAACCTGGGAGTCGTGGCGCTTGATTATACCGGCACACAAGGTATTGCCACCGCACTCGGTCATGCGCCTGTTGCTGCGCTCATCGATCCGCGCAAAGGTTCGCGCCTTGCTGTGGCCGAAGCCCTCACTAACCTCATCTGGGCGCCGATCGAAGATGGATTGAAAGGGATATCGCTCAGCGCCAACTGGATGTGGCCCGCCAAAAACCCCGGCGAAAATACCCGCCTGTTTCTGGCCGTGAAAGCACTCAGCGATTTTTGTATTGAGCTGGGCATCAACGTGCCCACCGGTAAGGACTCGCTCTCGATGACCCAGAAATACCCCGACGGTACAAAAGTGCTCGCACCCGGGACGGTCATCGTAACCGCCGTGGGGCAAACCTCCGACGTGAAAAAGGTGGTGAATCCGGTGCTCGTGCCCGACTTCAAATCGAAACTCCTTTACATCAGTTTTGCGGATCAACAATTTCATCTTGGGGGCAGCAGCTTCTACCAGACCCTCAACAAGGTGGGAGGGCATGCCCCCGACACTACCGGGGCTGATAGCTTCGTCAGGGCCTTTGGCGCTGTGCAACAGCTCATTGCAAACGGTCTTGTGCTTTCCGGACATGACGTCTCAGCCGGCGGTCTGATTACTACCCTGCTCGAAATGAACTTCCCGAACAGCGAATGGGGCATGCGCATCCACACTGAGTCTTTCGGCGAAACCGACCTGCTGCATCTCCTGTTCAGCGAGCAACCTGCAGTTGTCGTTCAGGTGCCTGGCGATGGCGAAGCCGAACGCATGCTTTCGGAGGCCGGGGTACAATTCAATTACCTGGGTCATCCCGTGGCTGAGCGGTTTTTGTATGTGCATCATCAGAATGAGCGTTACATATTCGATATCAATCAGTTGCGCGACATCTGGTTCAAATCGTCCTATCTGCTCGACCGCAAACAGAGCGGCGCACAGCTTGCCCTGGCACGATTCAGAAACTATAAAAAGCAGGACCTCGCATTTGCCTTCGGCACCCGATTCGTTGGCACGCTTGCGCATTATGGTCTCAGTCATCAGCGCACGAATTCATCGGTTGCAAAGGCAGCAATCATACGCGAAAAGGGCGTGAACGGCGACCGCGAAATGGCTTATGCCCTATGGTTGGCAGGCTTCGAAGTGAAAGATGTGCATATGACCGACCTGATCAGCGGACGCGACGACCTGAGCGATGTGCAGATGATTGTGTTCGTGGGCGGATTTTCCAATTCCGATGTGCTTGGTTCGGCCAAAGGCTGGGCAGGCGCGTTTCTCCACAACGAGAAAGCGCGCAAAGCGCTCGAAGATTTCTATGCCCGCCCCGATACCCTGAGCCTGGGGGTGTGCAACGGCTGCCAGCTGATGGTGGAACTCAATCTGATTTACCCGGAACATCCCGAGCGCATTCGCATGCTCCACAACGACTCAGGTAAGTTTGAATCGGCTTTTGTGGCAGTGGAAATTCCCGAGAACAACAGCGTGATGCTGGGCAGCCTGAGCGGCCGCAGGCTGGGCGTGTGGGTGGCTCATGGGGAAGGAAAGTTCAGCTTCCCGTCCTATCGCGACAACTTTAACATCGTAATGCATTATGGTCAGGACGAATACCCCGGCAATCCGAACGGAAGCGATTGGGCCACAGCCGCCATCTGCTCCAACAACGGCCGCCATCTGGCCATGATGCCCCACATCGAACGGGCATTCCTGCCCTGGCAATGGCCCTACTATCCCGAGAACCACCGCGGTGACGAGGTTTCACCATGGATCGAAGCCTTTGTCAATGCCCGCAAATGGGTGGAACTACACAAGCGATAGGCCAGTATTCATATCATCAATCTCCCTGTCCGGATCCGTTGCTGCCTTGTTTATTATTCAAGGAGAAGATAGGTTTATTATTCAATATTTTGAATAACAATGTGATATTTAAGAATCCGACGATCTGGATTTCCGTACTTATTTCCTGTGGTTAGGTTTTTCCGTTTGCAACCCATTGCGGCGACAACGATTCGCGTAATTATGGCCAAAATTGTTTAATATTTAAACTAAAAAGTTGAACAAAAATATAATATTGATGTTTTAGTCGTGCTAAATCCACTAAAACACCTGCACAATGAAACACCTCAACATCCACTCGCTGAACCCGCCGAAGCCATGCACACAGATAACCGTTTTGCCCGTTTGCAGCGCAAAGGCTATTTCCGACAGTGTTCCTGCTCCGCCTCCTGCAGCGACAACCACATGGGCCGATTGAACCACCAGCACATTCCGGGCCAGCCCCAATCCGCTGGGGATGACGATATCCAGCCAGCGATTGCCCGATTGCGGGTCCGAGCCGGGTAAGATGCCTATGGTCAGGCAATTGTGCTGTGTGTTACTTTTTGCACCCCGACATACAGCCTCCATGAAACCGCCCATCCCTCCGCAGACTATTGCTGGTGCAACCGTGGCAATTTTTCGACCCAGCTCCACGCCAAATTCATAGAGCTGCTGCGGGCAATTTCCTGCATTTGGGCCTATGATGCCCGGCACTCTGAGCGGCATGTTGTCCGAATCAGATTCAACGGGAAATGATGAAGCGCTGGCTGTGGTTTCCGGGGTATGTGCTGATTTGGTATATGCCCGGCCCGAACGAACTTACATCAAGTCGCAGCACCTGATCTCCAATTGCAACAGGCAGGTTGCCACGCTGTTTGCCCGATGCGTCGGTGATGATAAGCCTTGTAGCCTGGTCATCCGGCAACACAAACTGAACATACTGATTGGCAGGGGAGGGGAATACTTTCAGGATTTTGTCATTTGCCTTTTGCTGGCGCAATCCCACAAGATTCTGAAAATAATTGATCACATCGCCCATGAGTGCAGTCCGGTTGGCATCGGTGTCAATCAGGGCAGGGTCGAAAAACATGGACAGGGTGGCGAAGTTGCTACCCTGGTAAAATATTGATGCATAATAGTTTGACAGGGGATAGGAAGCCGGCCCCATTTTGTAAACAGGCACAGCCCCCGGCACGGGCAGGCAGGCATCGGCCCACCACAAGGTCGAAAAAATCCAGGTCACCGGATTGAGGCTGGTGATGTTGTGGCCGGGAACCAGATCGAGCTGTGGCACACCTTGCCCACCGTCGTCACCATAACTCTGGGCATGGTAAACCATGGTGCCGAGGTAGTCGTGCACAAAATCTCCGGCAGCAAAGGTTGTCGGGGTAAAATAACGGTCGTAGAGAAAGTCGTTGCCCATCACCACCAGGTTTCCTCCATTATTTAGATACGCCATGATGTGGGGGTTGTCCTGATCGTTGCCGTTCCAGAAGTAAAGTCCCACGCCATCCGTGGAAGTGTGCCAGAGCACAAGGTCGTAGTCTTTCAGCTCGTTAAACTCCGGCGAGCGCTGTTGAGCCACTGCATCGAAAATGGCAAAGCTGTATCCGGTTTGTTGCAACGCTGCAATGAGGGTTTCGGTGTTTGGCGCAAAAGCAGCATTGTCGTTCACATACAGGATACTGATGGTTTGTTGTGCGTGTAAACCAAGAAAAGAGGTGAGAATCAGGAGGGTGAGGTAAAGTTTCTTCATAACCGCATGTTTATGGTTGTTGCTAACAAATTTAATTACCATGATTTTTCCAAACCAGTTTAAGGCAAAAAAAACAAATCGCTCAGTCCCTCTGGCAAATCGTAACTTTGTACCAAAATCGAATCTTATGAGCGTTCATCCTTTTGCTGTTATTACAGGCGCCAGCAGTGGCATTGGCGAAGCTTGTGCACGCCGTTTTGCTTCGGGGGGATGGCACCTGATGCTTCTGGCACGCCGCGCCGAACGCTTGTATCAGCTCAGCGAACAGCTGCAACAGGAATACGGTGTGCAGGTTCATGCGCTGGTGCTCGACGTGAGGCACAAGGAGCATGCCGATGAGCTGGCCCGCTGGTTGGTTCAACATCAGCAAACTCCCGACCTGCTTATCAACAATGCCGGCCTTGCGGTGGGCCTCGATCCCATCCATGCCGGGCAGATTGACGACTGGGAGCGGATGATTGACACCAATATCAAAGGATTGCTCTATATCACAAGGGTCATCAGCCCCATGATGGTCGAAAGGTGTTCGGGGCACATCATCAATATTGGCAGCATTGCCGGCAAGGAAGCTTACCCGAACGGAAATGTGTATTGTGCCACAAAACATGCCGTTGACGGACTCACACGTGCCATGCGGATGGATTTGTATGCGCATGGCATCCGGGTAACGCAGGTGGCACCAGGCGCGGTAGAGACGGAGTTTTCCGAAGTGCGTTTCAAAGGCGACAGCCAGCGTGCGGCCAAAGTTTACGAAAACTTCCGGCCCCTCACTGCCGGCGATGTGGCCGATGTGGTCTGGTATTGTGCCAACGTGCCCCCGCATGTGAGCATCCACGACGTGGTGGTAATGCCCGCTGCCCAGGCCTCGGCCACAATGATTCACAGAGGCTGATCTCGGAGTTTTTGTTCTTGCATCCTGACGTAAAATCGTCATCAACAGCTTTATTATAAATGTCTTATCTTCATGGATTCATGCCGCTATCCAATAAGTCAATACCAGAATAATCAGATAACCATCAGGTAGTCAGATCAATATCTCTTTTTTTTACAAAATTGCATTCGATTGCGGGCAGGAATTAATTAGTTACTTCATGTTTGAAATTGCCTGTTTGTGAGGGTATTCGAAGAAAGCGGCCTATAATCAGGCAGTTGGAAAATTTTTGCGTTGTAATCTCATTTTCTACCTTTGCGACTTGTTTTTTCAGGGCTGAAACCATTCGAAAACTTATCTGAGCAAAATGGTAGAACGCATCTTTGACCTATTGCCTTACTACGAGGCCAACTTTCGCCCCAAAACCGATGTGCTGGCCGGTAAGGTCAACGGCAAGTGGGTGGGATACAGCTTGAAGCAATATCGCGAAGCCGTGGACGCCATCAGCTGTGCACTCATCGGATTGGGCATCCAGCCTGGTGACAAGATAGCAACCATCGCGGTGAGCATGCCCGAATGGAACTTTGTGGACATGGCCATTCTGCAGATTGGCGCCGTTCACGTGCCCATTTACCCCACCATCAGCGAAGCCGACTATCGCTACATCCTCAGCCACTCCGGGGTGCGTCTGGTATTTATCTCGGGTTGCGATATGTATCGCAAGATCAAAGATATCCTGCCGGAACTGCCTGCCATCGAAAAGGTTTATTCCTTTCGCCCCTGCGAAAACATCAGCCTGCTAAGCGAACTGATCGACCAAGGCAGGTCGAACCCCTGTCGTGAGGAACTGGAAAAACGCAAAAGTGCAGTAAAGCCGGGCGATGTGGCCACCCTGATCTACACCAGCGGCACCACCGGCAATCCGAAAGGGGTGATGCTCACACATGCCAACCTGCTCAGCAATGTACTGGCAGTCAAACATATTTTTCCGGTTGATCAGACATGCAGGGCTGTGAGCTACCTCCCGCTATGCCATGTGTATGAGCGGATGAATATCTACACCTATCATTATCTGGGTGTTTCGGTGTATTATGCCGAAAACATGGGAACCATTGCCGACAACATCCGCGAGGTATCTCCCGAAATACTCACCACCGTGCCCCGCCTGCTCGAGAAGGTTTTCGACAAAATCATGGCCAAAGGGGAGAAACTCAAAGGACTGAAACGAATCTTGTTCCACCGGGCTGTGGAGCTTGGCATGCAGTATGATCCGTATGCCGGCAACAGCCTCTGGTTCCGGCTGCGGTTGTGGCTGATGCGGAAGCTTGTGTTCAGCAAGTGGCAGGAAGCCCTGGGCGGCAGAATGCGTGTAATTGTATCGGGTGGTGCAGCCTTGCAGCCACGTCTTGTCCGGATTTTTGCAGCAGCCGGCATTCCGGTGCTCGAAGGATACGGCCTCACCGAAACCTCGCCCGTGATTGCCGTGAACACCCTCGAACCCAACGGCATGATGCCCGGAACGGTGGGCAAAGTCATCAAAGATGTCGCCGTGCGCATCTCCGACGAGGGCGAAATACTCGTCAAAGGCCCGAACGTGATGAAAGGCTATTTCAACGCTCCCGAACTCACCGCAGCAGCAATTGATGCCGGGGGATGGTTTCATACCGGCGACAAAGGTCAGCTCGAACCAACAGGACACCTACGGATCACCGGGAGAATAAAAGAAATTTTCAAAACCTCCATGGGGAAATACATCAGCCCCGCCCTGATCGAAAACAAGTTTAAAGAATCGCCTTTCATCGATGGCATCATTGTGCTGGGCGAAAACCAGAAATTTGCGGCAGCGCTCATCACCCCCTCATTCGAGCACCTGCGTGCCTGGTGCCGCCAGCAAGGCATCAGTTACACCACCGATAGCGAAATGATTCAGCACAAAGAAGTGCGCAAACGCATCAAAGCTGAGGTGGACGAACTTAACAAGCAATTCGGCGATTACGAGCAAATCAAAAAATTCGACCTCATTGATCACGAGTGGTCGGTGCAAACAGGCGAGCTCACAGCCAATCTGAAGCTCAAACGCGCGTTCATCACCCAAAAGTATGCTTCACAAATAGAAGCCCTTTTTGCCTGATTAAAGATTCATAAGCTTGAATATCAGCTCCTTGTAAAGCTCCTCATCCGATAGGTTATTCACGCCTACGCCTTTCGACTTCAGGTCGTATTCCAAAAGCAGGTGTATCGCATCCAAAGCCTTGGGCAGTGGATAGGCGCGTGCGGCCGTGGCATAGTCCTCCACAAAAAACGGATTTACCCCAAGCACACTGGCTACATTGTTGCGCGTTTTGTCGGCAGTTTGATGATAGCGCACCACCTTGCCAAAAAACTGATAGAGCAGGATGATGCTCCGGATGAGGGGATATTCCTTGCTATTGGCGCCAAAGTACTGCACAATGCGGAACGACTTTTCAAAGTTCCGCTGCCCTAGGGCCTTTTGCAACTCGAAGATGCTGAAATCCTTGCTGATGCCAATGTTGGTCTCCACCTCCTTTTCGCCGATCTTGCCACCGCCGGGGAGGGAAATGATGAGTTTTTCGAGCTCGTTGCGCAGTTTCGAAAGGTCGTTGCCCAGATAGTCGGCCATGAGCTGGGCAGCAGTGGGCGTAATGGTGTAGTTTTTTTGTTTCAGGTATTTTGATATCCAGTCGGGAATCTGATTTTCGTACGGACGTTTCGACTCGAACAAGACCCCTTTCTGGGCTACCTTTTTGGCAAAGGACTTCCGGCCATCGAGTTTCTTGTATTTGTAATTGATAACCAGCACGGTACTAGGTGGGAAACGATCAACCTCAGCTTCAAGCTCTTCAATTTTATCCATGTCCTGTGCCTCGCGCACCACAACCAGCTGATGGGTGCCCATCATCGGATAGGCTTTGCACAATGAGGCTACTTCTTTCGGGCTTACATCGCGTCCGTAAACAACCGTTTGGCAAAAATCACGGAAACCATCTTCCACCACATGGGCCTCGAGCATCTCGGTGATGGCGTCAATGTAGAATGGCTCTTCGCCCTGAAGAAAATAAACCGGTCTGAAGATTTTATTCCGTATGTCGTTGATTATCTGATCGTAGGTCACAAGCTCAGAATCGCAGGTGTTTTACGGTAATGCCATTGTTGATCAGGGTTTGCAGGGCCTCAATTCCGATCTTCAGGTGTTCGTGGACAAATTTCTGGTTTACCCTGCGGTCGCTGTCCGATGTTTTTACGCCTTCCGGGGTCATGGGTTGGTCCGAGACCAGAAGAAGTGCTCCGGTGGGTATGTCGTTTGCAAAACCAACTATAAAAATGGTGGCAGTTTCCATATCCACTGCCATGCTCCTTGTTTTGATCAAATATTCCTTGAATTCTTCATCGTGTTCCCACACCCTGCGGTTGGTGGTGTACACTGTTCCGGTCCAGTAGTCCCGGCCATGCTCACGGATGCTGTACGAGATGGCTTTTTGCAAACTAAATGCGGGCAGTGCGGGCACCTCAGGGGGGAAATAGTCGTTCGACGTACCTTCGCCCCGTATGGCTGCAATAGGCAGAATAAAATCGCCCACCTGGTTTTTCTTCTTGAGCCCCCCGCACTTGCCCAAAAACAGGACAGCTTTGGGTTCTACAGCGCTCAGCAGGTCCATAATTGTGGCTGCATTGGCGCTCCCCATGCTGAAATTGACAATGCTGATGTCGCCCGAGGTAGCGCACGGCATGGGGCGGTCATGACCTACAACAGGGACATTGTGCCAATGGGCAAACAATTCCAGATACTGATTGAAATTTGTGAGCAGGATATACTTTCCGAAGTCTTCCACCGGCATGCCCGTGTAGCGTGGCAACCAGTTTTCTACGATCTCTTGTTTGGTCTTCATCCTTCGATTTCTTTTGTGAAATTGTATATCCGCACAAAGTTAGCCTTTTTGAAGAATTGCCACGATGCCCTTTCCAAGCTCATGCCATATTAACTTTTGCTGCATTTGAAGTGGTAAATTAATTGTTTTTTAACTTGCAAGGGCTTTCATCATGCCATGAACTGGTTTAAAACCCGCTCAGAAGGTGGCCGCATCGAGGTGTTCGATCCCTTGCGCCGCAAATACGTGACGCTCACCCCCGAGGAAGAGGTGCGCCAGCTCACCGCTCACCGGCTTGTCACCGAGTACGGGTATCCCCCTGGCCGGATTGCGCCCGAATACACCCTGAAGGGTCAAAAACTGGAACGTCGCTGCGACTTGCTGGTGTTCTCGTCCAGCACCCAACCCTGGATGATGGTGGAATGCAAAGCTGCAGGGGTACGCCTCAACCAGTCAACCCTTGATCAGGTCATCGCCTACAGTCTTTTGCTTCCGGTGCAATATGTATTGATTACCAATGGAATAGAACAATATTGCGCTAAGCTTGGCCAAAACGGTGAAAGTTTTCTGTTTCTTGATAAAATGCCTGCGTATGAATGATTTGCCAACGTCTTGTTTCATTTGTACTGCAGCTGCACGAATACGGGCTGCCGTGGTTGCACTGCTCATGATTTGTTTTCACAATCCTGCTTCCACGTTGCATGCGCAAGCCCGACCCGACATCGATCAGATCAGAGACCTGATTGTGGTTTCGAGAGGTTTTCTTGGCAGCAACAACCACAAGGCCAATGAAAAGGCACTCGAGGCCCTTGGCATGGCCAGAGCTGCCGGCATCGACAGCCTCAAAGCTAAAGCACACCGGTTCAGCGGCATCTCTTATTATTACCTGTCGGATTTCAATAGTTCATTAAAGCATTACGATTCAGCGCTATACTATTTTATTCGGCTAAACGACTCCATCGAACAGGCACGCATTTACAACAACAAAGGTGCTGCGTACACCCAACTCAGCTTGTTCCAGCGTGCTATCGACGAATACCTCAAAGCCCGGACTATTTACCAGGCACAAAACAACATCAGGGGCTCAATCATCATCAACAACAACATCGGCTCGCTTTACCAATACCTCCGCGATTACAATACGGCCATGTACTACTACAACAAGGCGATTCAGATTGCCGAGCAACATAGTTTTGATGAGGAATTGGTGAATACGCTGGGGAACATAGCCACGGTTTACGAACTCAGTGCACAGCCGGTGAAAGCGGAAGAGGCCTACCGTAAAGCACTCTTCAAAGCACGCAATCTTGGAAACCAGCAGCTGGCTGCCGGTGTCAATATCAATTTCGGAACTTTCTGGATGAGCCAGAACCAGCCCGACAGCGCTTTGCGTTACTTCGAGGCAGCCAGGCTGGCTTCGCGCGACATGAGCCTGAACCTTTCAAAACTCTACCTGGGAATGGCCAGGGCCTACAAAATGAAAGGACTCAACGAACTGGCCTTCTCCTATTATCAGCAGGCACTCGACAATGTGGGCAAGGGAAACGATGCCGTGCTGCGACTCAAAATATTGCACGAACTTGCTCAGATGTTTGCCTTGCGAAGCGATTTCAGGTCCGCATACAAGCTTTTGAATGAATATGCCGAAGAAACCGATCTGGTGCGCGATGAAAACGACTCTCTGAAAAACAACATCATCGAGTTGCATTTCAATCTGGCAAACCTTAACACGCTGGCCGATTCGCTCAGGATGGCCAATCATGTGCTTTCACAAAGAGCATCATCCACACAGAGGACAAACCTTAGTCTCTGGATTTTACTCGGTTTGTCGCTGACCGCAATTTTAGTCTTGTTGATCCGGACTCTGAAAAAAAGACGCAGGATCCAGGTGCTGGAAAACGAGAAAGAGATGATGCAGGAGCGCCTGTCTCAGATGGATGAGCTTAAAGACCAAGTAAGTCAGTTAAGCCGCACCAACCTCGAATTGCGAGAACATTTTGAATATTTGGTCAATTCCTATCCTAACCCATTGGGCATTAAGCGAAAAGATAGTTTCTGGATCACAGGCAACTCCGGAATGTGTCATCTGCTCGGTGTGCCCGAAGGTAAACTGAACCAGTGCACTCGGGAGCAACTCATGGCGGCAACCATACGCACCCCCGAATTGCTTCGCATGCTCGAGGTGGCCGAGGAGCTCACCTGGATGAAAGGTAAAACTACTATTACGCTCGAACACCTGCATGCAGAGGAAGGGGAGGACCTGGGGAAATTCCGCATTATCAGGGTGCCGGTTTTTGAACAAAACGGTGAGCCTAAGTTCCTGGTGATTTATGCCATTCCGGCGGACAATGAACAATTTAGTCCCCAAAGTAGGCAGCAATACTTGCATGAAGCATTGTCGGTAATTTCGCATGAATTGCGCACCCCTTTGAACGCCATCGTAGGCTTCAGCGATATGCTGACAGAAGATGAAACCGATCAGGCCAAACGTCGTCAGTACGCACGCATCATCCAGCGCAACAGCTCAACCCTGCTCAGGCTAACCGAAGAGCTTGTGCTGTTTTCTTCGCTTCACCTGGGCGATGTGCCGCTTGCCGTCAACGCGTTCAATTTCAGGGAGATATTTACAACCCTCCACGCCCGGCTTATCAGCCGGGCCATCGAGCTGGGAAAACATCAGCTGCAGGTGAAGCTGAGCATTCCTCAAGGCCCTTGCGTTGTTTCAGGCGATGAAGAAAAATGGCAGCATCTGCTCGATGTGTTGGCCGACAATGCCCTGCGCTTTACAAAGCAGGGAACAATCACCCTCGGCTACGAAATTTCCGGCGATGGCCAGCAGCGCAATATCCTGGCCTTTGTCGAAGATTCCGGTCCGGGCATCCCTCAGGAGCTTTCGACAAAGGTGTTTGAACCTTTCTTCCGCTATTCAGCTGGCGAACCACTTCATTCCGGTGCCGGTCTTGGACTGAGCATCGCCCGGAAACTTGCGCTTATCATGGGTGTCCGGCTTGATATGCGCTCCTCTGCCGGAAAGGGCACTCGTTTCGAGCTTGTGTTTCAGCCAGAATTCCAGGAACAGGCAGCAATTCGTCCGGTAGTAAAAGAGGTTGAGAAAGTAACAAAACTCAAAGGAAAAAAGATTCTTGTAGTTGAGGATACCCAATCAAATTCCGAACTGCTCAAAATTATACTAGAGGGAGCTGGAGCCATTGTAATACAGACAATTTCGGGCGAGGAAGCGGTCAACATCTGTGCCCGTCAGGGGGATATTGACCTGGTGCTAATGGATATACAGCTGCCGGGAATCAACGGCCTGGATGCCACACGTCAGATCAAGCAGATCCGTCCTGAACTGCCTGTTATAGCTCACACAGCCTACGCCATGGCTAACGAGAAAGAAGCCTGCTTCGCAGCAGGATGCGATGGCTATGTGGCCAAGCCCATCAAACCACGGCTTCTGCTACCCATACTCGAGCAATTGTTCAAAAATTATTAAGCTGTTAATTGAGTAGCAATAAAGTTTCAAACTCCGGCGAAAGTTTGGCGAAAAAACCTACTTTTGCCTGTGAAAACCAAATGTTATGAAGCTTAACATACTAAAGATCGTTTTGGCTGTCGTTATTGTTGTGCTGGCTTACCTCGTTTACGACAGCATCATGCAGCCCATCGAGTTCCTCAAAGAAAAACGCCACCGCGATGTGGAAATCATCCAGAGGCTGAAGGATATTCGTGACCTGCAGATCTATTACAAAAACGCAAAAGGCTCATATACAGCAAGTTTCGACTCGCTCATTGCTTATGCAGCCTACGGTGAGATTCCGGTGGTGAAAATTATTCCCGACCCGAATGATACCACCTTCACATTGACCATTTCCGATACACTCGGATATGTCAAAGTTATCGACTCCCTGTTCGGCAAGCGCCGCAATTTTGATATGAAGCGGCTAGCTTTTGTTCCATTTACTGATGGTGCAAAAATCGAAATGGATGCGGGCGAAATCGAGCGAGGTGGTGTGAAGGTGAGTGTGTTCGAAGCAAAGGTTCCTTATGAGGTTTATCTCAAAGGACTGGATGAACAACGTATTCGCAACCTGATTGCTGCAGAGAAAAGCCTCGAAAAATATCCCGGCCTGAAAGTGGGTTCGCTCACCGAGCCTACCGTAAACGGCAACTGGGAGTAACCTAATCCGGGATGATCATCGCGGCAAGACCTACGCTCAGCAGGTTCGACAAGGCCTTCCCGTGAAGACCACTCACGACAGTATCACCTGACCATCCGCATAGGAGCGGATGGTCTTTCTTTTGTGCTGTTCAGCAACGAAAAACAGCGCTACATTGCCCTCGAAAGCTGGAGCTTTCTGAAAGCCGATACCGATGTGCGCATTGCCTCGGGCATCGACGAAGCAATCATGCAAAAACCATGGCTGGCCTATCCATTTCAGTCGGTCCTGGTGCTTATCGACCACACCCACAACACCCTGGTGCCTGCGCCTTTGTTCGACGACAGGGAAAAGGCGGCTTATCTTGCCTTTATGCAACCATATCGCGACAACTCGCGGGTGGTGGCCGACGAATTGAAATCGGCAGGAGCATGGAATGTGTATTACCTTGCGCATGTGCTGGTCCACAAAATAAAGGAAGTCTGGGCCAATGCCAGAATCGTTCACCTGAGTTCCGCACTCATCGAATCGCTTCTTGTTGCCAACAGAAACCAGACTCCCGAACCTGAAGCTTTTGGCCATGTGCGTTCTAATGGTTTTGACCTTGTCACGACTACAGGTGATAAATTGCTGTTTTACAATTATTTCAAAGCCAGAAATCCTGAAGACTTCCTCTATTTCCTGCTCTTCTCGTTCGACCAGCAGGGCCTGAATCCCGAAACCACCCAGCTCCGGCTGATGGGCAATATCACGCCCGATCACCCGGTTTATGAAGCAGTCTGGAAGTATGTGCGCAATGTGCAGTTTGCTGCCCCCAATCCGGCTTTCGAATACAGCTATGTGCTCGAAGATATTCAGCTTCACCAGTTTTACCTGCTCTTCTCTGCCTTGCAATGCGCATTATAAGGGGTAAATTTCAACGACGCATCATCAGGGTACCCGCAGGCTTGCCCGTGCGCCCGACCACCGACCTTGCCAAAGAAAGCTTGTTCAACATCCTGGACAATCTGATTGGATTGGAAGGCCTGCGCGCCCTCGACCTTTTCTCCGGCACCGGGAGCATCGCCTACGAACTCGTTTCGAGGGGATGCGCAAGCGTGACTGCGGTGGACGAAAACCCGCGTTGTGTGCGTTTCATAACCGACACCGCCAGGCAATTTAATATGCAGGAGCTCAGTGCGATACGAGCCGATGTATTTCGATGGCTTACTCAGCCTCTCAGGCCTTTCCACCTGATTTTTGCCGATCCGCCTTACGACATGGACCCCGAACGGTTCCTGTTGCTGCCACAGATCATCCTCAGTGCCAACCTGCTGGCCAATGGCGGCTTGCTGGTGATTGAGCATCCCTCCTCGGTGGCCTTCAATGATGTACCCGGATTTTTTGACCATCGCCACTACAGCAAGGTCAACTTCAGCTTCTTCAGGAAATAAAAAACCGGCGAGGCGCCGGTTCGATTTTAGTATTCGTCTTCGTGGAAGAAAAAGTCCTCTTTGGTGGGATAATCCGGCCAGATGTCTTCTATGCCTTCATATACTTCACCCTCATCTTCAATTTCTTCAAGATTCTCGATGACTTCCTTGGGCACGCCGGTTCGGATGGCCCACTCCAGCAGCTCCTCCTTGGTTGCAGGCCAGGGAGCATCTTCAAGTTTTGAAGCTAATTCCAGTGTCCAGTACATCGCTTAGGGGTTTAGTGAAAATTTTTGCAAAAGTATATTATTTTCAGCGCTTGTCAAGTGGATTGAATTTATTTAAGAAAACAGTCTAATCTCCTGACTTCCGCAGACTTTTTTGAATTTTTGAATTTTGCATTGTAAGTTGTTGTATGTCTGTGTTTTAAAAATTGGGTGTTTGGAATTTTGGGTGTTAATTTGGTTTTTGTTATGATATTTGCGGGTGTTTGTCAGGAAGCTAAAGCATAAAAGCGGCAGGATCTATGTACAAGTAGTTGAGAAGCTCAACCGCAAGTATAAAGTTAGGAAGAGTTTTGGGGCTGCCACTGATGAGGATGCTTTAGAGGCTCTGGTAAGACGGGCTCAACAATGGATTAAAGAGTATCAGTCGTTAGCGGAGTTTGACTTTGACCAGGAGAGAGCCGTTTATGCGGGTCTGCTCGACGCTATCACATCCCACAAGCTTGTTGGTATCGATCTGATTCTGGGAAAGATATTTGATGAGATTGGTTTTAATCAGGTCATTGATCCGTTGTTTAAATACTTGGTTTTGTACAGGTTGGTTTATCCCAGGAGTAAATTAAAGACAACAGAATACCTTTACCGGTATGCCCAGAAATCCATTTCGGAGGACAATATTTATCGATACATGGACAAGCTTTATAACACTCAGAAGGAGCTTGTTCAGCAAATCAGCTATAAGCACACGATGCGTATACTTGCCCAAAGGGTTCAAGTGGTGTTTTATGATGTAACGACGATTTATTTTGAGACCGACGGTGAAGATGATTTTCGGCGCACGGGATTTTCGAAAGAAGGAAGGCATCAAAATCCACAAATTGTTTTAGGGCTGCTTGTCAGTCAAGGAGGCTATCCTTTGGCTTACGATGTTTTTGATGGAAAAAATTCGAAGGGCATACCATGTTACCCGTTATCAATGGGTTCAAGCAAAAGTATAACATCGAAAAACTGACTGTTGTAGCTGATTCAGGTTTGCTGTCGCAATCTAACATTGAAGAGCTTACAGTCAACGGACATGATTTTATTTTAGGAGCAAGGATCAAAATGAAGCTCAGTGGATAAAAGAAAAGATCTGCAGCCATACTTTTAATGATGGTGACACAATAGTCATTGAGAAAGAAGGGTTCAGGCTTTTAGTCAACTACTCCCATCAAAGAGCAGAAAAAGATAAATACAACCGGGAAAAGGGGCTTAAACGATTAGAAAAAGCAATCAAGACAGGCAGGCTTACAAAAGCAGCTATCAACAATCGAGGCTACAACAAATTCCTGGAAATAGATGGGCAAGTTCAAGTTCGCATTGATCAGCAAAAGATACAGCAAGACCAAAGATGGGATGGCTTAAAGGGATACTTGACCAATTCTACCCTGCCCAAAGAGGAAATACTTGAAAACTACAACCAACTGTGGCTAATTGAGCGTGCTTTCAGAATTGCTAAAACAGATCTGAAAATCAGACCAATCTTCCACTATAAGCAAAGAAGGATTGAAGCACACATCTGCCTGAATTTTGTGGCATATAAAGTTTTCAAAGAGCTTGAAAGACAGTTAAAAGAGAAATGTTCAGATCTCTCAGCAGAAAAAGTAATTGAAATCGCACAAAGCATTTACGAAATCGAAATTACCACCCCAAAACAAAAAGAAAAAATCAAGAAAATCCTACTGCTGACCGAAGAGCAAATGAAACTGGCCCAAATCTTTGATATAGGGTGTTAATTTGCGGAAGTCAGGAAAAAACCGGCGAGGCGCCGGTTCGATTTTAGTATTCGTCTTCGTGGAAGAAAAAGTCCTCTTTGGTGGGATAATCCGGCCAGATGTCTTCTATGCCTTCATATACTTCACCCTCATCTTCAATTTCTTCAAGATTCTCGATGACTTCCTTGGGCACGCCGGTTCGGATGGCCCACTCCAGCAGCTCCTCCTTGGTTGCAGGCCAGGGAGCATCTTCAAGTTTTGAAGCTAATTCCAGTGTCCAGTACATCGCTTAGGGGTTTAGTGAAAATTTTTGCAAAAGTATATTATTTTCAGCGCTTGTCAAGTGGATTGAATTTATTTAAGAAAACAGTCTAATCTCTTGTTTTCCAGATTATTTCATCCACCCCGTAATATTGGCTGTAGTGTCGTCCGAGCATAAAGAAGTAGTCCGACAACCTGTTGAGATACTTCAGGTCGAGATCATCTACTTCGTTATACGCGGCCAGTCGCGTGCAAATACGTTCGGCCCTGCGGCACACCGTGCGGGCAACATGGCAATACGAAACAACCTTGTGCCCACCTGGCAGGATGAAATTGCTAAGCTCAGGCAGGCGCTCGTTCATGCGGTCCATCTCCTGCTCGAGTACCTGCACATCCGCATCGGTGAGCGAAGGCATCATCCTGGTCTTCACACCTGCCGGATCTTCAGCCAGATGTGCTTCAATCCGGAAAAGTTTTTCCTGTATGTTGAGCAACACATCCCTGTTAGGGTCGCCGGACTCGAGGTAATCGCGCAATAGTCCGATAAAGGCATTGAGCTCGTCAACTGTTCCGTAAGCCTCGATGCGTTCATGGTATTTTGGTACGCGTGTGCCGCCTATAAGTGAGGTTTGGCCTTTGTCGCCAGTCTTGGTGTAAATTTTCATGTGCTAAGTGATTGCTGAATAAACAACCATTGGCAAAAAAAGTTCCGTTCAGGCGGTAACGGTTCTGCTTACCCTGATGATGTCGGGGTTAATTTCATCCGATTCGATGTTGCCATCGCGCAGGCGCACAATACGGTGGGCATGTTTGGCGATGTCTTCTTCGTGGGTGACCAGGATGATGGTGTTGCCTTTGCGGTGGATTTCTTCAAGTAAGGCCATGATTTCGATCGAGGTTTTGCTGTCCAGGTTACCGGTCGGTTCGTCGGCCAGCAGGATGGAGGGTTGGTTGACCAATGCCCGTGCAATAGCCACGCGTTGCCTTTGTCCTCCGGATAATTCGTTTGGCTTGTGGTGGGTGCGGTCGCTCAGCTGCACGTCGGCAAGCACTTTTTCGGCCCGTGCAATGCGCTCGGCTTTGCTCACACCCGCATAAACCAGCGGAAGCATGACGTTTTCCAGGGCAGTTGACCTTGGCAACAGGTTGAAAGTCTGAAAGATAAATCCAATTTCCTTGTTCCTTATCTCCGCCAGCTCGTTATCGTCGAGGCCGCTTACATCTTTGCCATTCAGCCAGTAACAGCCCGAGGTTGGGGTGTCGAGGCAACCAATAAGGTTCATGAGGGTGGACTTGCCCGAACCTGACGGCCCCATTAGCGCTACATATTCATTGCGTTTGATGTCGAGGTCGATCGAACGCAGTGCTTTCACAACTTCCGACCCAACTTTGTAGTGACGCGAAATTCCTCTGAGCCTGATTACTTCGTCTGGCATAATTGTATCCGGATTAAGGCAGGGGCAAAGATACTTTTATGACAGCACAAAATGCTGTTTTTCGATCCCCTGCCTGAAAAAAACAATCCCCAGCTTTTTTAGTTCGATGCTCACCGAAACCTCAGGCGCTGCAGCAATTTCCTTCCAGGCTTCATACATCTCGGCCGACCAGCGGATATCGTCGAACACGAACACACTTCCGGGGTGCGCCTTGGTCAGGCAGTGGTGGAAATAGTTGATAGTCGCTTGTTTGCGGTGGTTGCCGTCGAAAAACACCATATCCAGCCGGGGCAATTTTTGCAGAACGATAGGCAATAAGCTATTGAAATTGCCGATCTCAAGCTCTATGTTGCTGATCCCCAGTTTCTCGAAAACCGCCTGCGCCACTGAAGCCACCGAGGCGCAACCTTCCATCGTGGTGAGGTGAGCCTGAGAGTGCGACGTGGCCAGGGCCACGCTGCTCAGGCCGGTAGAGGTGCCAAACTCAAGGATGTGTTTTGCCTCCATGTACCTGGCCAGCCTGTTCAGGATTTCCATCTCCTTATGGCCACTTATCCTTTTTTTTGCAAGTTTGTTTACCCTGATCCGGTAGGTTTTGAAGTCGCTGTTTCCTGCATTTGCCCCAAAATCCACTGTCTCAATCACATTGCGGTTGCTGAGCATCAAGCGTCTGGCTTTTTTAATCAGGTCGAACGAAGGGTGTGCCTCGCGACTTCTGAGCACTTCGGTAGCCAGCTTATAAACAAAGGGAGAATGCAGGCTGTGCAGCCCCTTTTTTCGGGTGTGATATTCGAGCAGGTTCACAAAACGGAACAGGTGATCAGGCATTTCGGGGAGTTTGTGTCGGTAATTAAGTAGTAGAATGCAACAACAAGTGAGATTTAAATGCTTTTGATGTATCAGAACATCCAATGGTTGCATTTTAAACTGGAGCATTTATTCCAGCACAAGTTTCTGAAGATAGAATACGGTGCGTGGGTTGTTGGAGCGCAGCCTGTTGTTGCTGATGCGTTGATACCCTGTTGCCAGATAATAGTTTGCATACCAGTGGTTTAGCTTGCTGAAACGTTCTTCCAGCACGCGATCGGCGGCATAGATGGGTTCGATGCGCGATTGTTCGGTCTGCCCGAGCTGTTGTCCGTTGTTGTCGATGATTTTACTGGTCAGCACAGCTTGCTGAATGCTTGCCATCACCAGGGTCTGGTCGTCAACTGTTACGCTGACCATGCTGCGTACAGCGGGCACAACCACCTGACGGAGCTCGAGGTTGTGGCTCCAGGTCAGATGTCCTTCGGGGGTAAAGGCCGCGGCCAGCCCGGCAAAAACCTGATAACCTTCGAACACACTGTAGGTGTAGGGAACGAGCCGGCCGTAAAAGTCGTAATCCATTCTCGTCTCGAGCCGGTATTGCGGCCGGAATGCTTCAGCCGAATAGACATATTTGTCGCCCACTTTAAGCAACTGGCCGGCAAAAAACTGCAAGGCGATGCGAAGGTCAGGTTCTGCCATGCGGTAGCGGTAATTGCGGCTTCGGATGTTGCGCAGCACCATATCAGGTGGCAGGTTGCGGATGAGGTTGGTAAAGTTTTCGAAGCGCCAGAACGAGGCATTGTAAGGTGCTTCGGGCTGAAACCTGAGAAAATAAAAGCCTTTGGCATCGCCTGCTTCACCCATCGAGGTGAGCTCGCGCGCGCTGATTCGGCGGCGGTCGGTGTCGAAGGTGCCGCTCACCACCAGTGCATTTTCCTCCGGAAGCATGCTCACTGTTAATAGGAAATGGTCTTCGTCGGAAAACCTCCATCGGTTAAGCTCGTTGCCCTGACGGTCGATCTCCACAAACAGGTCTTCGACGAGCCTGTTGCGTTCGAACCGGCGAATGGCCATCACATAAGTGCCTGACCAGGGTTTGGCTTTAATTTCCTGCACCCATGCCTGGCTTCCGCCGGCCAAGGGTAAACTCTGCATGCTTCCGTCCGACATGCTGAAGCGGAGCAAATCGGCATTGTAGCCGGGCAGGTTGAGTCCAAGCAACACATCCTGTCCCAGTGCAGCCATGCTGCTGAGCTCGGCCCGGTCGGGCAGCTGACCGGTGAATCGTACAATAACGCCCGTGCCAAGGTCAACGCGCAACAGTTCATAAGTGTTCTGATTTTGCCGCTTCCCCTCGCTGCGACCAAAAAACATGACCACCTGATTCTGATCCGATTGCGTGGCCAGATGTACGAGTCCGTCGGTCAACAACACATACTGCAACCATTTTTCCTTCAAACTGGTATCCACCAGGCTGAAATACCACTTGCGCCTGCTTTCCTCTGTTTCGGTGCTTTCGTAGAAAACAAGCACGCCTTTTTCGCCAAGGGGCTCAACATAGTATGAAGGCTGGTCGATGCGTGCGGGAAGTTCGAGGCGCGCCGGCTCAACCACCTGTGCATCAACGCGGAGTGAGGTAATCAGAAGAAATGAAACTACATAAAGTATAGCCCGGGGCATCAAGCTTCAGTTTGCAGAAAGCAAAAATAATCATATTGGGCTTGGAAAGACCCGGCCGGAGCGCTGCCTGGCAAAAAGACCAGCATAAAAATTCGGTAAACTTGCATCAAAATTTCCCTCGGATTGTCATGATAAAAGTCGCCATCAACGGATTTGGCCGGATCGGTCGCATTGCTTTCAGGTGTATGATGCAACATTCTGAAATTGAGATTGTTGCAATAAATGACCTGGCGGATGTACACACCTTGACGCATCTGCTGCGATACGATTCGGTGCACGGCCGTTTTCCTTTTCCACTCGAAAACGACAACGAAGCCATGTGTTGCAGCGGCCGGAGAGTTTTGGTACTCACCCAGCCCGACCCGCTCAAACTCCCCTGGAAAGAGCTTGGGATTGATATCGTGATCGAATCAACCGGCATGTTCACAGCGCATGATCAGGCCGCGCAACACCTCAAAGCCGGAGCCCGGAAAGTGATCATCAGTGCGCCTGCATCCGACGAGGATCAACGCGTGCCTTTTTACGTGATTGGTGTCAACCATCACACCCTCGACAAATCAGCAAGGATAATCTCGAACGCCAGCTGCACCACCAACAATGTGGCGCCTCTCATCATGATCCTCGACCGCATCTGGGGCATACGCGAAGGTTTTATCACCACCGTGCATTCCTATACCAGAGACCAGCTGCTGGTGGATGGTCCGCATAAAGACTGGCGAAAGGGCAGGGCTGCTGCAACTTCGATTGTGCCAACCACCACCGGAGCGGCCAAAGCTGCCACCAGAATCTTTCCCCATCTCAGGGGGAAACTTGGAGGCGCTGGCATCCGGGTGCCTGTACCCGACGGCTCGCTCACCGATCTGACTTGCACACTCCGCCAGCCTGCTGATATTGAGGCGATCAACAGGGCATTTCGCGATGCAGCCGAGGGCGAACTCAAAGGAATACTCGAATATACCGATCACCCGATTGTATCGGTCGATGTAATCGGCAACACACACTCCGCTGTTTTCGACGCAAGGCTAACGGTTGTGCTGGGCGAAGACCAACGTCTTGTGAAAGTGGTGGCCTGGTACGACAACGAAATGGGTTATGCCAGCCGCCTTGCAGAACTTGTAAAGCTTTATGCCTGAGACAATGAATGAACTCCCGGTGCTGATCCTGGGCCAGGGAATGGCCGGAAGCTGCCTGGCACTGGAGTTGCTTGGCCGTGGGTTACCGTTTCATGTGGTGGATCATCCCACGCTTAGTATGTCATCAAAGGTGGCTGCAGGAATTCTTAATACATTGATATTCAGATATTACACCCTGAGCTGGCGGGCAGTGGATTACCTCGACTTCAGCAAACATTTCTACCGGCAGTTTCAGCAAAAGCAGCATTGTCGCATCCTGCACGAGGTGCCCCTGCTCCGGATTTTTGGGCAAGACGAGCAGGCCATGTGGGAAAAAAAGGCCTCAACCTCACCCTTTGACCATTTCATGCAAAAAGAGCCTATCGCATCTTTGGCCGGAGCGGAGCTGCCATTTGGAGCTGGGGTGGTGCAGGCCGCTGCATGGCTCGACACGGCAGCGTTTGTGGCAAAAGTGCGTGAGTTGTTGTCGGCCAGAGGACTGATATCTGAGTTCCGCTGGAGTCACAATCAAATTGAGTCCAGGGATGGCGTTTATATGTTTCTTGAAAAAGCCTACAGCAAAGTTGTCTTTTGCGAGGGTTACCGTGCGGTTGACAATCCCTGGTTGACTTTTATCCCCTTCCGGCCGGTGAAAGGCGATGTGCTCCTCGTTCGAATCCCCGGTTTCAGAACAGAATACATACTGAATAAAAATTTCTTTCTGGTGCCATTGGGCGACGAAATGTTCAGGCTGGGTTCCACCTATGTGTGGGAGTTTACTGACGAGGTGCCCCGTCCGGAAATGGCAGAGAAGTTGTTGCAACAACTCAGGACAGTGATCAGTCAACCGGTCGAAGTAGTGCAGCATACTGCTGGTGTGCGACCGGCCATGGCCGACAGAAGACCCGTTGTAGGCGCTTTGCCGGCAGTAGGTAATATGTTTGTTTTCAATGGTTTAGGTTCCCGTGGGGGGTTGCTTGCCCCGCCTCTGGCCCGTTATCTTGCTGAGCTTATGGAAGGTAAATCCGGCATAGATGCAGAAGTTGACCCTGCACGTTTCCCTTTTAGGCCGGTCTAAACCATGTCGTTATAATAAAGGAGTTCCAGCTTATTGCCGTCAAATTCTGCGTATGTGTAGTGGTTCACCCAGTCGCCAAGGATGACCATGCGTGATTTTTCGTTCAATGGATGAATCAGCGGATTGTGGCGGTGTCCGAAGATGAAATAGTCAATTTCGGGCTGCGATTGCAGTTTGCGCAGGCAATAGGCGTACAGCATTTCGTTTTCGACCACCAGTGGCCCGGTTTCTTTTTGTTCGCGGGCAATGTTTGCTATCCTGCTTCTGCGCGAGAAATACAGGCCCATGGTGGTGCCGATGTCGGGGTGCAACCAGCGGAACAGCCACTGGTTGACCCTGTTTTCGAAGATTTTTTTCATCAGCTTGTAGCCTGTATCGCCCGGTCCCAGGCCATCGCCATGTGCCAGGAAAAAGTTTTTTCCGCCGATTTGTACGATCATGGGCTTGCGGTGAAGCACCACCCCGGCTTCCTTCGACAGGTAATCGAATGCCCAAATGTCGTGGTTGCCACGGAAAACGTGCACCGGAATTCCCTGGTCGGTGAGGGAGGCTATCGTCCCCAGCAGACGTACAAATCCTTTAGGAACCACGGTTTTGTATTCGAACCAGAAATCGAACACATCACCCATCAGATAATAGGCTGCGGCATTGTCGCGGGTTTGTTCGAACCAGCGCACCAGCAAGCGTTCGCGCTTCAGGCTCGAGGCATGGTCGGGCACCCCGAAATGAAAATCAGAGACAAAATATGTTTTCTGTCGAACTTGATGCATCAGACGAATGCGTCAGGCGGTGTACTCTTTCAGGAGCTCGTGAATGATGGTTTTGAGTTTTGGCTGTGCGCCTTTGGCAGCTTCGATTACTTCTTCGTGGGAGATTTCGACTATCTTGCCTTTCACCCCTAAGTCCGAAATCACGGATACTGCAAACACCGGCAGGCTCATCTGCCTGGCCACAATCACTTCGGGCACCGTTGACATACCCACGGCATCGCCTCCGATCACCCGGATGAAATTGTATTCGGCAGGGGTTTCATAGGTTGGACCTGTTACTGCCACGTAAACCCCCTCGTGCACCCTGATGCCTGCCCTGCGTGCCACTTTGTGGGCCAGTTGCAACACCTTGTGGTCGTAGCTTTCGCTCATGTCCGGAAAACGAGGTCCCAGCCTGTCGTCGTTCGGCCCGAGTAAGGGATTGGGCATCAGGTTGATATGGTCGCGGATAAACATCAGGTCGCCAATGGCAAAATCCGGACTCAGCCCGCCGCTGGCATTCGATACAATAAGCAGCCGAACGCCCAGCATTTTCATCACCCGCACAGGAAAGGTAACTTCCTGCATGCTGTAGCCTTCATAAAAATGAAAACGCCCCTGCATGGCTACGATATCCCTGCCGGCCAGCCTGCCAAAAATCAATCTGCCCTGGTGGCCCTGCACAGTTGAGACAGGGAAGTTGGGAATCTGCTCGTAACCAAAGCTGTGCACAATGTCAATGTCGTCAACAAGACCTCCCAGACCTGTGCCGAGGATGATTCCGATTTCAGGGGTGATACTGGTATTTGCTTTTAAAAATTCAACTGTTTGCTGAAGCTTTTCGAACATAATCAATGATGGTTTGGTCAAAATTTCCGTACACCGAATCATGGAAGGCTACCTGCACCGGCTGCACGAGTATGGGTAGCGATTCAAGTCGGCTAAAGTACGGAGAATCTGCCAAACGGGCGGCATCCTTTTCCGTAGTAAGGATGATTTTGTTGCTTCCGATGATATGCTGAAAAGCCTGGCGAATTTCAAATAAGTCCTTTTCTGAAAAAGCGTGGTGATCAGGATAGGCTCTGTGAAACAGGTCGTTACATTTTCTCCTGGCGTGCTCAATCAAAGGGTAAGGGTTCACAATTCCGGTGACCAGCAGGATGCTGGAGAAATCTTTGAAAGGCTGGGGTTTGTCGGGCTTGCCAATAGGGTAAGGGTCGCCAAACTCCAGATACGACAAAAAGACTTTTTGGTGTGGCTTTAGTTTGAGCGAGCGCATGATTTCCTCCCATATGTAGGGCGACATCACGGCGGGCGTTTTGGTTACCACGATGATGTCAGCCCTTTTCGCGGCCAGCACGGTGTCGCGCAAGGTTCCGGCAGGAAACAAGAAATCGTCAGCATATAGCTTATGATAGTCCGTGAGCAGGATATTGAGCCCGGGCCTGATAGCTCTGTGCTGAAAAACATCGTCCAGCACAACCACCTCTGGCGGGTTGATGGAATCGAGCAAAAGTTTCATACCCTCCACGCGTTTTTCGGCAACAGCCACCTGAATATGCGGGAATTTCAGCTTGTATTGTCTTGCCTCGTCGCCAGCTTCATATGCACTTGAGCTGCTGTCGAGCAGAAAAGCCCCTTTTCGCTTTCTTTTATAACCCCGGCTCAGAATGGCAGTTGTGTAAGCGGTGCCAAGCAGCCTGACCAGGTGTTCGACCATAGGGGTCTTTCCCGTTCCGCCAAAACTCAGATTGCCCACACCAATCAGCGGGATCGTGTAGGTCTTGCTTTTCAGCAATCCCAGGTCGTACAACCAGTGTCGTATAATCAAAATTAACTGATAAACAGCCGCCAGCGGTAATAATAACTTTCGCATCGTTTATATATGACCGCTAAATTAAAAAGCCATGTGCAGTAATTGCACACTCATACGTTAATTTTGCATAATAGTTTCATTCACTTTTCTTTACAAAATAAATTTTGCGCATGAGCAAATTAAGGGTTAAAGACTTTATTGACCTTTTTGAAACCACTGCTCCGCTCTCGTTTCAGGAAAGCTACGACAATGCCGGGCTTTTGGTGGGCTCACCAGATCAGGAAGTGGACAGGGTGATGCTTTGTCTGGATCTGAGCGAAGCCATTGTAGCCGAAGCAGCACAAAAAGGATGCAACCTCATCATTTCGCATCACCCTGTCATTTTCAAAGGTCTGAAAAGTATTGGTGCGCGCACCGAAGTGGAACGTATTGTGGTTTCCGCAATTCGCAACGGCCTCAGCATCATGGCCATGCACACCAATCTGGATAATGTGTACCGAGGTGTAAACCATATGCTGGCGCAACGCCTTGGTTTGCAGGATCTGCGCATCCTACGTCCGGCTGAGGGGGCATTGTGCAAGCTGGTGACATTTTGTCCGGTCGATTACGCAGCCAAGGTTCGTCAGGCCATGTTCGATGCCGGGGCCGGACATATCGGCAACTACGACAGCTGCAGTTTCAATGCCGAGGGTGCAGGTACGTTCAGGGCTGGCGAAGGCACCAATCCCTTTGTCGGACAGCATGGTCAGGTGCACTCCGAGCCGGAGCTGCGCATCGAGACTATTCTGCCGGTGCACCTTATGGGCAGGGTGGTTGCCGCCATGAAAGCCGCACACCCTTACGAAGAGGTGGCCTACGATGTTTATCCACTGAAGAACACCTTCGAAAAAGTGGGTTCGGGCATGGTTGGCATACTGCCAGAGCCAATGTCCGAGTTAGGTTTTCTGCAGCATGTGCAGCAGGTGTTGGGAACGCCTGCCCTGAGGCATACCGCCCTGAAAGGTGCAAGCATACAAAAAGTTGCCATTTGCGGAGGATCGGGAGCCTTTCTGTTGCCCGATGCGCGCAGGGCCGGAGCCGACGCTTTTATTACAGCAGATGTCAAATACCACGATTTCTTCGATGCCGGATTGCTGCTCGTTGATGCCGGGCATTACGAAACCGAACAGTTTACTACTCAGCTCATGGCCAACATCATCAACGAAAAATTTCCTACCTTTGCAGTCCTGTTTCCGGAGCAGGACTACAGGGCAGTACATTACTTCGTAAAACCACAATAGCACATATGTCGAAAGATACCAACGCCAAAAACATGGCCTCCCCATCAAGTGTTGACGAACAGCTCGAGTACAGCATCGAACGCAAGTTGCTGGCGCTTTATTCATTGCAGCTGATCGACTCGCAGATCGACAAAATCAGAAGTATTCGCGGTGAGCTTCCGCTCGAAGTGCAGGACCTCGAAGATGAAATTGCCGGACTCGAAACGCGCATCGAAAAGTTCGAGAACGAAACCAATGCCCTCAACCAGAGCATTGTAGAAAAGAAAAACGCCATCAAGGAAAGCCAGGCGCTCATCAAACGCTACGAAGAGCAGCAGATGAATGTGCGCAACAACCGCGAATACGACTCACTTTCGAAGGAAATTGAATACCAGACGCTCGAAATCCAGCTGGCCGAAAAACGTATCCGCGAATACACCGCTCGCATCGAGGAGCTGAACAGGGAGATTGAAGCTGCCCGCCAGAAGCTGGCCGAAAAGAACTCGGACCTCGAAGTCAAAAAAGGAGAGCTTCAATCCATTATCGAAGAAACTGAAAAAGAAGAGCTCGAACTGGCTTCCAAAACCAAGCTTTACGAAGAGCAGATCGAAGAGCGCCTGCTGATCGCCTACAAGCGTATCCGGAATAACGCACGAAACGGCCTGGCTGTAGTGCAGATTGAGCGCGATGCCTGCGGTGGCTGCTTCAATAAGATTCCGCCTCAGCACCAGCTGGATATCCGCATGCATAAGAAAGTTATCGTGTGCGAATACTGCGGACGTATCCTTGTGGATCATACAGTGGCATCCAGGGCTGCCATCTGACCTGGATAGAATATCTATGACTGCCCGCATGTCCGGGCAGTTTTTTTTTAAACCTGTTTGCGCTTGCTAAATCAATACATCAAGTCGAACGATCTGTTTACGGGCCATTCCTGGGAGCGTTTCTTCCAATTGCATGGACGCCCGGTGCTGGTGGCCGACCACCTGCGTAACCCCGAAAATATGGGTGCCCTCATCCGGCTGGCCGACAATGCCGGAGCTTCGGAAGTTGTTTTCTTAGGCGACAGCACACAGGTCAACCTCTCCAGGGTGAAACGGGTAGCGGCGAGTAGCTGCAACAACCTGCCATGGAAATTCATGGAAACTGAAACCTGGCTGAACAGCCTGCCATCCCGGGCCTGTGTGGTGGCCATCGAAACAACAAGCTGTTCTGTAAGCCTGTTCGACTTAGAACTGCCTGATCATCCGGTTTTTGTGGTGGGCAACGAGGTGCATGGCATCAGCGCGCCTGTGCTGCAAAGAGCCAGCCTCAGTGTGCATATCCCTGTTCCGGGGCCTACCCGCTCGCTCAATGTAAGCCATGCCGCTGCACTTGTATTGTTCGGCTGGATACAACAGAAGCTCCAAAACATGCGCCAATCATGATTGCCAAGGGCCTTGAACATATATTTTTCGACCTCGACAACACCATCTGGGATTTTGAGGCCAGCTCCAACGAGGCTTTCCGGCTGATGTTTGATCATTTTCGTCTGGCAGCCATACATGGCCTGAACCTTACCGATTTCAGCCGGATTTATCATCAGCACAACGATGCCCTTTGGGCGCTATATCGCGAAGGAAAAATACAAAAGGAAGACTTGCGCAGCAAACGCTTCCGACTGACGCTGGAGAGCTTTGGGATATTCATGCCAGGGCTTGATGAGCAGATGTCCGATTTTTATCTGTGGCATGCGCCCCGCATCGTACGGCTTGAGCCATATGCCATCGAAGTGTTGGAGTACCTCTGTCCGAAATACAGACTTCACCTGATTACCAATGGGTTTGCCGAAGTGCAGTACACCAAGGTCAAGGAAGCCGGCCTGGAAAAATATTTTGAACACATCATCACCTCCGAAGAGGCCGGCGTCAAGAAGCCTGAACCCGGGATATTCGCCCTGGCATTGCAGCGGGCCGGGGCAGAGGCCAGCAACAGCCTGATGGTAGGCGACGATCCGGAAGTGGATGTGGAAGGTGCCATGGCGTTTGGGCTCAATGCGGTGTATTACAATGCCCGGGGTCGAAGCACCTCCATCAGGCCGGGATATGAAATCAGAAGCCTGAAGGAATTGATGAGCCTGCTGTGAAAAACTAACTGAACCAGGCGATGATGGTGCGGTTGGCGCGCACTTTGTCGCCAATCTTTACATTCACTTTTGCATCGGCTGGCACCAGAAAATCTACCCTGGAACCAAACCTGATCAAACCGAATTCGCCACCAAGTGTAGCTTTATCGCCGGGTTCGACAAAACAAATAATCCTTCGCGCCAGCATGCCCGCAATCTGCCTGACAAGCACCTCACGACCTTTGGTATCGCGCACCACGATGGTGTTCCGCTCGTTCAGGGTGGACGATTTGGGATGGTTGGCAATCAGAAACTTACCGGGATGGTATTTGACGTACGACACCGTTCCATCGCATGGAAACCAGTTGACATGCACATTGAAAGGCGACATAAACACCGAAACCTGTATGCGTTTGTCGTTGAAATATTCAGTTTCCTGAACCTCTTCAACGGCCACTACCGTTCCGTCGGCTGAAGCCACAATGGCATCATCAGCTTCAATGATCTGCCGGTGCGGAACCCTGAAAAAACTCACAGCCCAGACCAAAGTGGCCAGCGAAATGAACAGGATAATGTAATGGAAGATCCCCGTTTCAGGAAGGGTCATCCACATCAAAGCATTGACTGCAAAAAGGAATAAGGCAGTGGTGAAAATGATTTTAAATCCTTCGCGGTGAATGTGCATGTGAATCAGGTAGTTAAGAAAAGATAGACAAACGCTGCGGGCACAGCGAAAAAGCTGGCGTCGAAACGATCGAGTATGCCGCCGTGGCCTGGGATGAGCCTGCCGGAATCTTTGATGCCCGACTGCCGTTTCAACATGGATTCGGTGAGGTCGCCCAGGCTACCGCTGACCACAATGATCAGTGCCAGTGGGATAGCGTCGGCTTGTGCAATCCAGCCGATGTAACGACCAATTGCCCATGCTGCCGCGAGGCTAGCCAGCAGTCCGCCTATTGTGCCCTCCCAGGTTTTCTTTGGCGAGATACGGCTGAACAGCTTGTGCTTACCGAAAGAAATGCCGGTCAGATAAGCAAAAATATCGTTGATCCAGATCAGCAGGATAATGCTGAGCAAGGTATAAGCGCCTGAAGAGGCGGCAGGGATATGGCCTTGCTGAAGAAAGACCATGAGGCTGGCCGGCAGCGCAATAAAAATAAGTATCTGCCAATGAACGATTAATATAGCAGTTGTGTTCTGCCGCTTGCTGAAAAGCGCGTGAATGTAAGGAAACAACAACGAAAGCAGCGACAGGATGAGCCATTTGGTGTGTATCAGCCCGGCTGATACTACAACTGCCAGAAAGTAGGCGGCCAGGGCATTGAGATAAAAGGCTGTGCGGTGGTTCGGGTTGAACCTGACACTGTTGTGCAGTCTGACCATTTCGCGGCTGCCTTCGAACACCACAAAGAGCATCACCACGGCAAACAACACATTGGAAAACAGCATGCTGCCAACGACGATTACGGCAAACAGCAGGCCATAAATGGTGCGGGTGACCAGGTTGTTGAGCTTGGTATCCAATGCAGTGGAGCTTATTGCAGGTCGTCGATCAGGAACAGGAAAAGTTCTTTCGGGCCATGGGCGCCTTTGACGAGTGTTTTCTCGATGTCGGCTGTGCGGCTGGGTCCGGTGATGGTGGTGAGCATGGGAGGCATGCCATTGGGATATTTGGCTTTCATGTCGCTGAAAGCAGCCTTTAGCGAGGTGCGTACCTGGCTGGCAAAAGCGAGCACGAGGTGTACGTCAGGCATCGAATAAAGCTCACGTCCACCGGCAACCAGGTCGGATATCATGATGCTTCCAGTTTCGGAAATCAACCTTTCGCAAGTTGTGATGCTTACCAGCTCGTCGTCGGAGGCGTGGGCCTGCATGAAAAACGGGATCTCGGCAGCTTCGAGAAAATTGGCCAGGCGCTCGCTTTTGCACCATAGGGCAGTCCAACCACGGCTATGCATGAGCTGCTGAAGCAGATCGGCCATCACCGACTCGTTTTCGCAATAAATAAACTGACCTCCTGCTTCCGAAAACATGTCGGCAAATACGATGTCCGGCGATTCGTCGGGATCGGCAGCTTTGAACACAGGTCCCTGCATTTCCACTCCGGGGTGGGCATTGGTGGCCTTGTCAATCAGAGCGTTACGTATGTTAGCCAGGATTTGTTCCTTGGGTGTGCTGTCTTTCATGTTCATGGGCTGACGGGTTTTGGTTTGGTTCTTCGGCCGCTACCGGTTCGTTGGCTGGCTCAGTTTCTGGTTGAGCAGCCGGCGTGCCTACGTTCTGCTGGGCAGGTTCTGGTTGCCAGGGCCGCTTGCCGAAGATCGCTTCAAGGTCTTCGCTGAAAATAACTTCTTTCTCAAGCAGTTTTTCTGCCAATCTGATCAGTCCTTCTTTATTTTCTTCGAGCAATTGTACTGCTCTCTGGTAAGCAGATTCAACCAGCGAACTGATTTCCTCATCAATGATTTCGTTGGTTTTTTCGCTGAATGGCTTGCTGAAAGCAAATTCGTTCTGGCCGGTGGAGTCGTAGAAACTGATGTTGCCCAGCCTTTTGCTCAGGCCGTAGTAGGTAACCATGGCATAGGCCTGTTTGGTTACTTTCTCAAGGTCGCTGAGTGCGCCGGTGGACACTCTGCCGAAAATGACCTGTTCTGCAGCCCGGCCCCCAAGCGTAGCTACCATTTCGTCGAACATTTGCTCGTAAGTTACGATGGCTCTTTCTTCGGGCAGATACCAGGCTGCTCCAAGCGAACGGCCACGGGGCACAATGGTTACTTTTACAAGCGGGTGGGCATGCTCGAGCAGCCAACTTACTGTGGCGTGGCCGGCTTCGTGGTATGCAACCACTTTCTTTTCGTTGGGCGAGATGATTTTGTTTTTCTTCTCCAATCCGCCTATGATTCTGTCGATGGCGTCCATGAAGTCCTGCTTGGTAATCATCTCGTGGTTGTGACGTGCAGCAATCAGGGCAGCTTCGTTGCACACATTGGCAATGTCGGCACCCGAAAATCCGGGGGTTTGCTTGGCCAGAAAGTCCCTGTCCACACTGCTGTCGAGTTTCAGATTGCGCATGTGTACGGCAAAAATTTCCTTGCGGCCTTCCAGGTCGGGCAATTCCACATAGATCTGCCTGTCGAACCTGCCGGCACGCATCAGGGCGCGGTCGAGGATGTCGGCACGGTTGGTAGCAGCCAGCACAATCACACCTGAGTTGGTGGAAAAGCCGTCCATTTCGGTAAGCAGCTGGTTCAATGTGTTTTCGCGTTCATCGTTGGCGCCGGTGGCCGGGTTTTTGCCACGCGCCCTGCCAATTGCATCAATCTCGTCGATGAAGATGATGCAGGGCGATTTTTCTTTGGCTTGCTTGAACAGGTCGCGCACGCGCGAGGCGCCCACCCCCACAAACATCTCAACAAAGTCGGAACCCGATATGGAAAAGAAGGGCACGTGGGCTTCGCCGGCTACCGACTTGGCCAACAGCGTTTTACCAGTACCGGGAGGGCCAACAAGCAAGACGCCTTTCGGGATTTTACCTCCAAGTTTGGTGTATTTTTCCGGGTTGCGCAGGAAATCAACAATCTCCATGATCTCCACCTTGGCTTCGTCCAGGCCTGCAACATCTTTAAAAGTGACGTTGACCATGGTGTTTTTGTCGAAAAGCTGGGCCTTCGATTTGCCAATGTTAAAGATCTGGCCGCCAGCGCCTCCGGCGCCACGGCTCATCATACGCATAATGAAAAACCAAACGCCAATGAGCAGCAGCAGCGGGAAGATCCATCCCAGGATTTCTGTGGTCCAGTTGCGCCGGGTGATGTTGTTCACATAGATCGGGTTTTCCTGACCTTCCTGCGCTTGCGCTACATCCCGTTCAAACGCGCCTACTTCTCCGATCTGATAGGTAAAATGCGGTTTGTTGGGAGCAAGCGGGCGTTCCTGGTTTTTGCCTTGCTCGTCTTTTGGCAGATAAAGGTCTATTTTGTCGGGTTTAACATAGATCTCGGCAATTTCGCGGTTTACGAGGTCGATGCGTTGCACATCACCATTTTGCAGCATGCGGAGCAATTCGCCTTTGTTGATCTGCTGTGGTCCTGGCTCCCAGTTGTAGAACTGTATCAAAAGAAAAACCACAGCAAGTATGCCGTAAATCCAGTAAAAATTAAACCTGGGTTTGTCGCCGTTTTCCCGCGACAGAGGTTTTTTCGGTGTCTTATTTGAGTTGTCCTGGCTCATCTTGAGGTTTTTGTCGTGCAAAGGTTTGTAAGAAAATTGTTGCTGCCTACTCTGCATAGGCATGTTCGGTGCGTGCGGCATCTGCCCAGAGCTGCTCAAGCTGATAAAATTTCCGGGTCTGCTCAAGGAAAATGTGCACCACTACGTCCACAAAGTCAATCAAAATCCATTCCGAATTTTCAAAACCTTCTTTGTTGTATGGTTTTGCGCCTGCAACTGTCAGCGCCTTATCAATCACTTCTCCGGCAAGTGCATCTACCTGTGTCTTGGAAGTGCCGTGGCAGATCACAAAATAATCGGTAAGCGATGAATGGGTGGTTCTGAGGTCGAGACTCACAATGTCTTTTCCTTTTTTATCCTGCAATGCGGCTACAACGGTGCTCAGCAGGGGCATACTGTTTTCTGTTTTCCGGGGTTTTCTTCTGGGCATTGTCCTCCTTAAACAAACGGTTTACAACGAATGTTCGGCTATAGCCGATGCTCGAATCTGCAAAAATACAGAATCTTTACACCCCCTGCGGCGCTGCTTTTGATCAGGTATTCAAAATCAGTTAATTATTGTTATGGATTGTTTATCACGGCGGGATGAAGCAAAGCACAGTGCGGCAAACCTTAAATTTGCCGGAAAATGACGGACTTCATGGCGGATAACATGCTGCGCCTCGGGCCGACCACTTCCACCCACAAGCTGCTGAGTGAGATGCTTCAGGCGGGCGAACCGGTTTGCGGGAAAGTGATTACGGCTGATTTTCAGACAGGTGGACGTGGTCAGGGAAACAACACCTGGCACAGCGCGCCGGGTCAAAACCTTTTGATGAGCTTTTGCTGGTGTCCGCGCCACCTGGCTGCTTCACGCCAGTTTGAAATTACTATGGCCGTATCGCTCGCCATTGCGGGTTTAATGGATGCATTTGCCATTCCCTCGGTCAGCATCAAGTGGCCCAACGATATCTGGTCGGGCAACAGCAAACTGGCCGGCGTACTGATCAGCAACACGGTTTCGGGTGCGCTCATCACCCATTCCATCATCAGCATCGGGCTCAATGTCAATCAATTGGATTTTCCGGAGGAGCTCCCTAATCCTGTTTCGATGCGGATGCTTTCGGGCAGAATTTACGACCGCCACGGCCTGTTGGCTGAGCTGATGGATTACATGAAAAAGGAAATCGGCCGCATTGAGCAGGGGGATGCGAAGTTGCTGCGCATCAACTATCTGAATCGCCTGCGGGGATTGGGCGAGATCAGGCAGTTCCGTATCGGTGGTAATCTGGTGGATTGTAAGATTGCGGGCGTTGATGAGTTTGGCCGCATTCAGCTTGCGACTGCGCCCGGCCAGCTGCAAGCGTACGACCTTTCGGAAGCCAGGATGGTTCAATAATTCCAGCGGCCGAGACCTGCCGCTATGGTGTCGACCAGGTTCTGCAGCGGACGGCGGGCCATCAGTGCAAGCATAGGGTTGAGGTCGGCTTCAACTTCCACCATTACCGACGAGGCCTGATCGCCCGCCGGCTTCACATAAAACAAAAGCTCGAATTCCACAGGCGACTTGCCATCGGGCACGAGCCGCATCAGTCTTGACGGATTTTTCTCATCCACCCTAAGCTTCAGGCTGGTCATGCCTTTTATCGTAAACGAACAATGCGTGTCGTCGGCCTGCCAGTTCACAATTTGCTCCGGCATCACCTCACCAAGATTTTTCAGGTCGGTTGCTTTGGCAAAAACCTTTTCGGCCGGTGCATTCACATTCACCCATTCGCTGGTAAAGTTCATAATTGAAGATGTTTTTTTCTGAGGTTTACTTTTTCAACGCGCGTCGCTCCATGCTTTGGGGTCTTTTCGCCATTCGATCAGCGAAGCGTAGGCCTGTTCGTCTATGTAGTTGTCGTTCAGTGCTTTTTCAACCAGGATGTTAAAGTTGGTCAGGGTGTGGAGGGGGCAGTTGTGGACTTTGAAATTTTCGGTTGCCTGTGCAAGGTTGTAGGAAAAAATGGCGAGCATGCCTTTCACATTGGCGCCTGCATCGCGCAGGGCCTGCACTGCCTTGAGGCTGCTGCTGCCGGTCGAAATGAGGTCTTCGATCACAACCACCGTCTGCCCCTGATTGACCACGCCTTCGATCAGGTTCTCAAGGCCGTGCGATTTTTTTTCCGACCTCACATAAGCAAAAGGCAGCCCAAGTTCCTGGGCCACAAGCACGCCATGCGCTATACCACCTGTGGCAACCCCGGCAATCAGATCGGGCGTGCCAAAATGCTCCTGTATGAGCCGCACAAATTCGATGCGGATGTGGTTGCGTATTGTAGGGTAGGAGAGGGTGATGCGGTTGTCGCAATAAATTGGACTTTTCAGCCCGGAAGCCCAGGTGAATGGATTGGCAGGACTGAGTTTTATTGCCTTAATTTGCAGTAAATATCCTGCCAAAATGTCTGTGGAAGGGTCGGCTACATTCATGCCCCAAAATTACAAAGTTTTTATCGGCCATACTTGCATTCACCTCGATTGCGACGACACAAAAAAATGCAGCGAAGAAAGCCATGAGCTTCCGGCGCAGCTGGAAAAATTGCTCCAACCGGATGCACCTGAGGACATTTATATATGGTGTAAAGGCGGGCCGGAAGCTTTTTTCGACAAATATTTTCCGGCTTACCGCAAGCGTGAAGCGGCTGGAGGATTGGTGCTTGATCCGTTGGGGCGTTTGCTGGTGATTTTGCGCAACGGCATGCCGGACTTGCCAAAAGGACATCTCGACGAGGGTGAAACGGCCGAATCGGCTGCCATCCGTGAAGTGAGTGAAGAAACCGGACTCCGGAATCTGACCATTGTTGCGCAGGCTCCCGATACCTGGCACGCCTATCTGCTCGAGGGCCGGTGGCAACTCAAACATACCCGCTGGTATGTGATGCATGCATCTGCAAATCAACCGCTTAAGCCTCAGTTGGATGAGGGAATAAGCGACCTCATGTGGGTGGAGCCTAACGACATAAAAAAGGTGTTGGACGGTTCCTACCGGTCAATCAAAGAAATGCTCGTCGGATTCATCATAGCTTACATGAAGTGAGGCCTGCAAAAAGTTGTTGAGCGGCCACCCTGTCTTTTGTAATATATTTGAACCGAAATCGCAGAATAATGAGCAAGATCGCTGTCTTTCCTGGCTCTTTCGATCCGGTTACCCTCGGACATTACCACCTTGTGCTTCGGGCCATGCCGCTGTTCGACCAATTGGTTGTAGCTATCGGGCATAATGCGCAGAAGCAGTATTTTTTCCCGCTCGGGAAAAGACTCGAATGGCTCAGCAGCATTTTCAAAGATTATCCCAAAGTCAGCATTGACCATTACGAAGGGCTTACGGTGGATTATTGCCGTCGCATTGGCGCCGGTTACATTCTGAGGGGGCTGCGAACCTCGGCCGACTTTGAGTTTGAGCGCGGAATAGGTCAGGTAAACCGCATGCTCGATGCCGACATCGAAACCGTGTTTCTGCTCACCTCGCCTGAGCTCACACCCATCACCTCGAGCATAGTGCGCGATGTGTACCGCAGCGGCGGCGATGTGAGCCCATTTTTACCGCCCGGCCTCAACCTGACAATTTAACGCCTGGCGTTTCGTTCAATTCCTAAAAAAAACACATGTTCAGGTTTCTTACCGGCATCTTGCTCCTGACTGCGTTTGTGTCGCAGGCAGCCATTGTGCGTGTCGAGGGAATCTCGGCCTTGCCGGGTTATCCGGTCAGGGTGCTTGCACCCGACGACCTGATCTCGGGCAGACAAAAAGAGATCGCAGCTTCAGGCAGCGATTTCAAAGGCAGCTTCATGCTGGATTTCGACCTGCCCGCACCGGGCTGGGTTACCATAGCCGCCGCCCACTACAAAACAGAAATGTTTGTGTCGCCAGGTGGAAAATACCGCGTACAACTCGAACTTCGTAAGGCTGAAGCTGCTTCGTTCTACGACCCGCAACCATTGTCCGTCAAACTGCTCAGCGCAGACGATGGTGGTCTGGCTGAAGCCATTGCAGCTGCCAATGTGGCATACAATGCTTTCGTGGTGGAGCATTTCAATGCCCTCTACCGCTTGCAGCAAGGCAGGTTGATTGACAGCCTCAGAACTGTCATGAGGAGGCTGTCGCCTAAACAGGCAAACCCGTTTTTCGACGACTATGTGTTTTATAAAGTGGCTTCGGTCGAGCAGGTGGTGCGCAAGATTGGACCGGCACAGGTGTACGAACGCTATTTTGCCAAAAAACCTGTGCTTTCTTCTCAGCCCGAATATGTGGCACTCCTGAACGAAACATTTAAGAACCACCTGATTCAGAACAGGTTGTGGAGCAATCAGGAATATGTCGAAGCTGCAGCCAAAGGCTGGAAAGCATTCGATGACCTGATACGGCGCGATCCGCTGCTTGCCGCACGGACGGAGTTCAGGGAGTTGGTGGTGCTGGTTCATTTTGTCAACAACTTTAACAATCCGCTTCACACCGGCAGGTCGGCCGAAAAAATACTTTCAGAACTGGCTTCAGCCACCTCCACTCCCCAGCATGCGCGCATAGCGAAGAACATTGTTTTCATGGCAAAATGGCTGGCAACGGGTACCGATGCACCCCAATTCAGGCTGCAGACCGAGGGCGGCCGCGAACTTGTTGCAGATCAGGGCAGTCCGGCCATGCTGCTCATTCTGGTTGGCCCCGAATGTAAATATTGCGAATTTGAACTTCAGCAGTTGCGCGAACTGCATCAGCGCCTTGGTAATCAGTATAAATTCATTACCATCAGCCTGCCCGAAAGCTTTCAGCATTACCGCAATTTTCATCGCCGCAACAAGCTCGACTGGGAAGTTTATAACCTGGGGCACAACTACAGCCTGCTTGATGCATTGGATGTCAGGGTTTTTCCACATCTGTCGGTTTATCTGCCTGGGGCAAAGGTGGGAATGATACCGGCGCCCACAACCGACCAGCGGCTTGAAGGTCATCTGCAACGCCTTGCCCGGCAGTTTGTTAATCCTTGAAAGCTAACACGCACCCCTCAAGGGTTTTTGACCTATCTTTGCGCCGCAGTTTGCAAACACAAACATTCAGGCTTTGGCCTGGTTTTTGACAACACTGTACAGTCTACATAAAAAGCACGATCATGCTGAGTTTTATCAAAAAGCTTTTCGGCGACAAGGCCACCCGCGACCTTAAAGCCATACAACCCATATTACAAAAAACCCTGGCTGCATACGCCCAGATCAGCCAGCTCGACAACGACCAGCTCAGGGCAAAGACGCAGGAATTTAAGGAACGTATCCGCCAGCATATTGCTTCCGAAACAGAGCGCATCGCACAGCTGAAACAACAGCTGGACGAGAATCCGGATATGGACAATAGCGAAAAGGAAAAGATTTACAATCAGATAGATAAGCTCGAGAAGGAGCAGTACGAGAAAACAGAAGAAGTTCTCAACGATATTTTGCCCGAGGCTTTTGCCGTGATCAAAGCGGTAGCAGCCCGGTTCAAGGAAAACCAGTGGGTTGAGGCCACTGCCACCGAGCTCGACCGCGACCTGGCCGCTCGCATGGACAATGTGGTCATCGAAGGCAACAAGGTGCGCTATCGCAACCAATGGATGGCCGGAGGCAATATGATCACCTGGGACATGGTGCACTACGATGTGCAATTCATCGGTGGTATCGTTTTGCATCAAGGTAAGATTGCCGAGATGGCTACCGGTGAAGGGAAAACCCTGGTGGCCACCCTGCCCGTTTACCTCAATGCCCTGGCCGGCAAAGGGGTGCACATTGTTACGGTGAACGACTACCTCGCCAAACGCGACTCGGAGTGGATGGGTCCCATCTATCAGTTCCTCGGCCTGACCGTAGATTGCATCGATAAGCACGAACCCAACTCTCTGGCCCGCCGTAAAGCCTACCTTGCCGATATCACCTACGGTACAAACAGCGAGTTCGGCTTCGACTACCTGCGCGACAACATGACAGGCAATCCCGACGAGCTTGTGCAGCGCAAACACCACTATGCCATTGTGGACGAAGTGGACTCGGTTTTGATTGATGATGCACGTACACCTTTAATTATAAGTGGCCCGACACCCAAAGGCGACAGCCACGAGTTTGATGTGCTTAAGCCGGATGTGGTAAAACTGTACAACGCACAGAAAAACCTGGTCAGCTCTATCCTGGCCGAAGCCAAAAAACTGTTGCAGGGCAATCCGTCCGACGAGGCCCTCAAAAAAGGTGGCGAATTGTTGCTTCGCGCACACCGCGGTTTGCCCAAAAATCATGCACTCATCCGCTTTTTGAGCGAGGAAGGCATGAAAAGCCTGCTGCTGAAGACCGAAAACTTCTACATGCAGGAACAAATGAAAAACATGCACATCATTGATGATGAGCTGTATTTTGTGATTGACGAAAAGAACAACTCGGTCGAGCTCACCGACAAAGGCATCGATCTGCTCACCCAGTCGTACAACGATCCGGAGTTTTTCATCCTGCCCGATGTGGGTGCCGGCATTGCCGAGCTCGAAAAAAGCGGCCTGAGCGAACAGGAGCTGATGGAGCGCAAGCAGGAGCTGATCCGCAACTTCAGCATCAAGTCGGAACGCCTGCACACTGTGCATCAGTTGCTTAAGGCATACACCCTGTTCGAAAAGGATGTGGAATATGTGATCATCGACAACAAGGTAAAGATTGTTGATGAGCAAACGGGCCGCATCATGGAAGGCAGACGCTATTCCGACGGCCTGCACCAGGCCATCGAAGCCAAGGAAAATGTCAAGGTGGAGGCGGCAACGCAAACCTATGCCACCATCACCCTGCAGAACTATTTCAGGATGTACAGCAAGCTGGCCGGTATGACCGGTACAGCCGAAACTGAAGCAGGCGAGCTTTGGGACATCTACAAGCTGGATGTGGTGGTGATCCCCACCAACAAGCCTGTCATCAGGCAAGACCGTGAAGACCTGGTTTACAGGACAAAACGCGAAAAATACAATGCAGTCATCGACGAGATTGACTCGCTGGTAAAAGCCGGTAGGCCCGTGCTTGTGGGTACCACTTCGGTAGAAACTTCCGAATTGCTCAGTCGCATGCTGCAACGACGCGGCATTCAGCACAATGTGCTCAATGCCAAGCAGCACCAGCGCGAAGCGCAGATTGTGAAGGAAGCCGGACAAGCCGGTGTGGTCACCATAGCCACCAACATGGCTGGTCGTGGTACAGACATCAAGCTCGGGCCGGGCGTAAAAGAGGCCGGTGGTCTGGCCATCATTGGCACCGAAAGGCACGAGTCGCGGCGAGTTGACCGCCAGCTGCGAGGCCGATCAGGACGTCAGGGCGACCCCGGCAGCTCGCAGTTCTTTGTGTCGCTCGAAGACGACCTCATGCGCATGTTCGGCTCCGACCGCATTGCCGGCCTGATGGACCGCCTGGGACTGAAAGAGGGCGAAGTCATCCAGCATTCCATGATCACCAGGTCGATCGAGCGTGCGCAGAAAAAAGTGGAGGAAAACAACTTCGGCATCCGTAAACGCCTGCTCGAATACGACGACGTGATGAATGCCCAGCGCGAAGTCATCTACAAAAAACGCCGCCACGCCCTCTTCGGCGAACGCCTTTCGCTCGATATCGCAAATATGCTGTACGACCTGGGCGAAAACATCATCACCGAACATCAGGAAACCCGCGATTACGAAGGCATGCGCATGAGTGTACTCAACCATCTGGGTATCGAGCCGCCGTTCAGCAAAGACGAGTTCTTCGCAACCAAAGCCGAGCAGCTTGCCCAGATGCTCTTCGAAAAGGCCAGCGCAGCCTATCGCGAGAAAACGCGCCGCATTGGTGAAAAAACCATGCCGGTGATTCGTGACGTATTCGAACACCAGAAACAATACGAAAACATCGCCATCCCCATCACCGACGGCCGCAAAGGCATGCAGGTGATTGTCAATCTCCGGAAAGCCGTCGAAAATGGCGCCCGCGAGGTTACTCTGGCCATCGAAAAAAGCATTACCCTGGCTTTGATTGATGAATCGTGGAAAGAACATCTGCGCGAACTCGACGACCTGAAACAATCGGTACAAAATGCCACCTACGAGCAAAAAGACCCGCTGTTGATTTATAAGTTCGAGTCTTTCCAGCTGTTCAAAAACATGGTTAACCGCATCAACCGTGAGGTCATTTCCTTCCTGATGCGGGCCGACATACCCATGCAGGATGCTGGCAATGTACGCGAGGCCCAGCGCTCACGCGGCATCGACCGCAGCAGGATGAAAGAACAGCGCTCCGACCTGCTCTCACAGGCACACAGCAATACCCAGAAGCAGGAAATCACCCAGCCTATCATCGCCGAAAAGAAAGTGGGACGCAACGACCCCTGTCCCTGCGGGAGTGGAAAGAAATACAAAAACTGCCATGGAAAAGTGATGGTGTAGCCTGCATTTGTATTAACTTTGTCATATACAAACACTTGCGTGTGCTGAAACAACGGTTGCATACATGCCTTCCTGCCTTGCTGGCTCTATTCATGCTGGTTGGTTGCCTTCCTGATAGACCCTCGCCAAGCGACAGGCCTGTGCTTTCCTACAGCAAGCCCATCGTCAATCCGCCCGACAACTTTCTTATCCTCTACAACATCACCAGCGCCGGCGAACGCTCCGCCGAACTGACACTCAACGACAATGCGGTGTGGTTTATTGAAAAAGTCGGAAACCCGCGTTTTGAGCTCATCCTCAACAACGGGGCGGACAACCGTGTGATTTCGGCCGCCGATACCATTGGGCTGTCGGCTGGTACGAAATATAAAGTAGTGGTATTCTCGGCTTACTATACAGAGTTTTTCAACCTTTTTGTCGGATTTAAAAAAACCGATATCATCTACGAGACTTTCCCCGACAAGTTCTGAGGAGGCCCTCGTCTGCAATACACTTCAGGGAGTTTGTCAGGACCAAACGTTTTTGCTGTTTGTTGCGCAAGTGCTTTTGGTATTTTTGCCACTGTTATAATTAAAAAACTCCATGCCAGCAGGACAGTCCAATGCGAGAAAAATCCGTGCATCAGCGGTGGTTGTCATTCTGCTTGCATCGGCATGGTTATCGGTAGCTCGTGCCCGAAGCAGTGCCGAAATGGATGGCAGGCGACCCAAATTGGGGCTGGTGCTAAGTGGTGGCGGCGCCAAGGGTTTTGCCCATGTTGGTGTGCTTAAAGTACTTACAGAAGCTGGTCTGCATTTCGACTACATAGGCGGCACCTCCATGGGAAGCATCATCGGGAGCTTGTATGCGCTCAATTATCACCCCGATACCATTGCTGCAATCATCAGGGCACAGGACTGGGATGCCACAATGAACGACCGCATACCGCGTGCGTTTATTCCCATTGAAGAAAAGCAAAACTCCGACCGTTTCATCATCACCTTTCCAATAGTGGAGCGCAAAGTAAAGGTGAAGGAGGCCCTTGTTGCCGGGCAGATGGTAGATCTGCTGCTTGCAAAATATCTCAGCCCGGCCTATGCCACAAGGCATTTCAGCAAACTGCCCGTACCTTTTTTGTGTATAGCCACAAACCTGGAGAATGGCAATGCGGTTGTACTCAGCGAGGGTATCCTGCATCGGGCAGTGCGTGCGAGCATGTCGATTCCAAGCTACTTCAATCCGGTGGTGCTGAATGGACAACTGCTTGTGGATGGGGGCGTGGTCAACAACTTTCCGGTAGAAGAAGTGAAACAGGCCGGAGCTGATATCATTATAGGTGTCGATGTACAAACCGGCCTGCATCCTGCCGAAAGGCTGAATTCGATGTTTACCATACTCGACCAGGTAACCAGTTTTTATCGCCAGAGCACAAACGAAAGAGCTGTCGCACTGACAGATATATACATCAAACCTGACCTGAGCGGATTCGATATGATGAGTTTTGCCGATTATGAACTCATCATGCAAAGGGGCGAAGAGGCCGCACGAAACATCTTGCCTCAATTGCGCAGGCTGGCCGATTCGCTCAATGCCATCGAGCCAGGGACTTTTCCTGAACTCGACGGAAAACCTGTGGATAGCATCTTCGTGACCTTTTTGCAATACAACGGCCTGAACAGGGTCTCGAAAGAGTTTCTGGACGGTATGCTCGAAGTCGTGCCCCGTTCCTGGGTGCATCTGAATCAGCTCACAACCAACCTGAAACGGGCCTACGGAAGCGGTTTTTTTGAGCATATCGACTATCATTTTCTCCCGGCGGAAGAAGGCAATGGTTTGGTTATCAATGTGAAGGAAGCTGAGTCTGGTTTACTTGGGGCAGGCATCCACTACGACAACGATTACAAAGCTGCCCTGCTCCTCAATGCCACCTTTAAAAACGTATGGCTCAAAGGTTCGAAGCTTTTCATCGACCTCAACCTGGGCGAAAATCCAAGGCTGCAAGCTCTTTATCTGGTTGATCGCGGGGCAAAAACAGGGTTCGGACTGCGTGCCAATTTCTTCAACCTCAAGCTCAATCAGTACCAACAGCAAAATATTTTCGATATCTATCGCATCAACCAGTCGAGCCTCGAGGGTTTTGCGCAATGGACCTACACAAATACCTACCGGCTGCGCGTAGGCACAATGCTCGAGAAAATCAGGATTCGCACCAACTTCACCGATCTGGGGATTTATGGTTTTCACGATTACATGGTGAACTACGTCGATTGGTCGCAGGACTCCTACAACAAAAACCAGTTTCCTACCTCCGGCACCCGGCTTCAGGTCAATGCCAGGCACGTCAGGCGGCTGACAGCCATCCCGAAAAGTCTGGTAACCCCTGATGCGCTGATCTTCAGCGCAAGATACCATACCAATGTGCCCATCAACGATCACAATACCTTCCGTTATGGGTTCGTGGGAGGTTTCACCATTCGGGGGCATTTGCCACCTCCACAGCACCGATTTATTCTCGGCGGGCAGTCGCATCAGAGTGTTTATGGATCGTTTATCCCGTTTACAGGCCTGCGGTTCATCGAAAACACAGGTCTTTATACCTTGAATATGAATATGTTGTGGCAAAACAACTTTGCGCCGAAGTTTTATGCCATACCTCGTTTGGATGTGGGTTTCATCACCGAAACTTTTGACCAGTTTTTGCAAGGGCCAAGATTGATTGCCGGCTATGGAGCAACCCTTGGCTGGGAGAGCGTCATCGGTCCGTTCGAGCTCAGCCTGATGAGCAGCAATAATGGGGGCGGAGCGATCGGCTTTATAAATATAGGTTATTGGTTTTAGTAAAACATTGAAAAACAATATAATATAAAATGAAATTCAGAAGAGTACTGCTCAAACTGAGCGGCGAAGCCCTTATGGGAAAACAACAGTATGGCATCGACACCAACATTTTGAACCAGTATGCCGCAGAGGTAAAATCGGCAGCCGAAGCCGGGGCACAGGTGGCCATTGTGATAGGCGGAGGCAATATTTTCAGAGGCTTGCAGGGTGCAGGCAAAGGTTTCGACCGGGTAAAAGGCGATTATATGGGCATGCTTGCCACCCTGATCAACAGCATGGCCCTTCAGTCGGCTCTCGAAGCAATGGGTGTTGAAACAGCCTTGCTTTCAGGGGTTTATGTAGATCGTGTGGCAGAGTCGATGAGCGGTCCGCGTGCAATACAGCTGCTCGAAGCAGGCAAAGTGGTGATCATTGGTGGCGGAACCGGCAATCCGTTCTTTACCACCGATACTGCTGCTGCCCTCAGGGCCATTGAGATTCAGGCCGACCTGATTCTGAAAGGAACCCGTGTCGATGGCATCTATAACGCAGATCCTGAGAAGGTTCCGGATGCTGTCAAATACGATAGCCTCACCTTCGACCAGGCCTACCGCGAACAGCTCAAGGTAATGGACCTGACCGCATTCACCTTGTGCAGCGAAAACAATCTGCCCATTATTGTATTCGACATGAATCAGCCGGGAAACCTGCTCAGGGTGCTTCGTGGCGAAAAGGTGGGTACCATCGTTACCAACTAAGCTGAGGCTTTGAAACAGGCAGCATTCCAATGGCGTGAGGTTTTGCCTGTGGCAATTGTCCTGCTTGCAGGTCTATCCTTCCGGTTGTGGGGCCTGCACCTGATGCCTTTTCAGCACGACGAGTTCAGCGCCATTTTCAGGCTTGGCTATCCCAGCCTGGGCGAGCTTATCCGCGAAGGAGTGGCCTTGCGCGACAGCCACCCGCCGGGTGTGCAGATTTTTCTTTACTACTGGACCAGGATTGCAGGTTTCGATCATTTTTGGCTTCGGCTGCCATTCGTACTCCTCGGCACGGCAAGCATCTGGCTGCTCTACAGGGCAGGCCAGCGGCTGTTTGGCTCCGTAGCCGGTTTGCAGGCGGCCGCAGCCATGGCCTGTATGCAGTTCTTTGTGTATTACAGCCAGATGGCAAGGCCATACATTCCCGGCGTGTTTCTCAGCCTTCTGGCTTTCAACCTGCTGATCGATATAATAAAGGCAGATTCCGGCAGGTTTGGCCCAAAACACCTCTGGCTATCTTTTGCCTTTGCACTCTCGGCCTGGATGCATCATTTTTCGGCCTTTCAGGCAGGATTGATTTTTGTTTCTGGTTTTATGCTTTCCGGGCGCCATCAATACAAGAGCCTGATATTCACTGGATTGCTGGCATTGCTTTGGTATCTGCCTTGTTTGAATGTTACTTTGACCCAGTTGCGCGCAGGTGGCATTGGCGACTGGTTAGGCAAACCCGGGCCAGCATTCCTTGCGGGTTTCTTTTCCTATGTGGTCAATTATTCTGTCATCTTCGGCGCAGTGCTGCTTCTTCCCCGATTTTTCGGTTCGGCCGCAGAAGCTGAGGTTTCTAAAGTCTGGCAAACCAGATCGGTGCTTGCGCTTTTGTTTTTCATTCCGTTGCTGCTTGGCTTTGCCTATTCGGTTTGGCGGGTACCTGTGCTTCAGTTTAGTACCCTGATATTTGGGTTTCCATTTCTGATGCTGGCTATTTTCTCCTTTGGCAGGGGCTTATCTTTTTCAGTCCACCTGATTGTGGTTATCATCATTCTCGCTGCCGGAACCGGCAGTTTGCTTTTTGGCCGCAAACATGTACAGCTCATGCAACAGCAGGCCTTTGCGCTTGCGCCTGCCCGGGCAGTTGAAGATGCCTCGAGGTTGGGCGGCGATTTCACTTTTGCGGCTGTGAGCAGCACGCCGGCTATGTTTGCCTTTTATATGCCTGAAAATAAGGTGTCAGGCTACCGTTTATTCAACAAGCGGGAACCTCTGGGCAATTTTTCTTCCTGGCTCGATACTTTGCCGACCGAATACCTCGGTTTTGCCTGGGCCGATTATGTTCCCTACGAGTGGATAGCCGCAGCGCGATCGGTGTATGGGGAAGTTGTGACCCATCAGGTTTATTTCAATGCCGAATACTATCTGCTTCGCCGCAGCAGGCAGCCCTTTGCACCTGCGCCTGGCGAGCGTTTGCTGCGTGACGATAGGTTTGAGCCACCTTTCGTTGTGGATGGCAGCGAATATGGCTTGCTTTTTGAATCTGATAGCCTGTTTGATCCTCAGGATGATGTGGTGGCCGTGAGTTTGCGCTGCCAGGCGAGCGACACCCTGAGCCAGGCCAGGCTTGTGCTTGAGTTTCGCGTGCACCCCGATAGTCTTCCGGTGGTTTGGTTAGCAGGTGAAACAGGGCGAAAAATATTGCCCGGAGCAGGCTTTACCCTCAATGCGGCCTGGCGGTTCGACAGCGGACCTGCTTCGCTCCGAAATGCCCGGTTGCGCACTTATGTGTGGAATCCCGCAGGAGAACACTTTGAAGTTTCGGGACGATACATCTGGACTTCGACCTACGACAAAAGGCTTTTCGGGCTGTTTAAGCCCATCTGAAATGCTTTTTTAAACATCGGAAGCAGAAAAATCGAACAAAAGCCGCTATTTTTGTGAAATAAAAAACAGTGAGCCATGACCGAAGAATCGTTGTTTGTGCTTGAATCGGCCAAAGAAAGCATGGTGCATGCAGTGGAACACCTGGAGCGTGAGCTGGCCAAAGTGAGGGCGGGCAAAGCCAACCCTTCGATGCTGAAAGGTGTGATTGTGGAGTATTACGGCGCCCATGTGCCCATTGAACAGACGGCCAATATCAGTACCCCGGATCCCAGGCAGATTATTGTGCAACCTTTCGACCGCAGCTCGATACATGCCATTGAAAAAGCCATCCTGGCTGCCAACCTGGGTTTCAACCCTACCAAAGAGGCTGATCTGCTGCGCATCAACGTGCCCCCGCTCACCGAAGAACGCCGCCGCGAACTGGTGAAGCGTGCCAAAGTGGAGGTGGAAGAAGCAAAAGTGAGCGTGCGCAACGCCCGCAGGCAAGCCAACGAAGAAGCCAAAAAGCTTGAAAAAGAGGGAATCCCGGAAGATGAGGTGAAAAAACTCGTTGAAAAGATCCAGGAACTGACAGATCAGTTCATCGCTAAGATTGACAAACTCTACGAGCTCAAAGAAAAAGATATCATGACAATCTGAGGCCTTTGTCAGCTTCTTCTGCGACGGAGGAGCCTGATGATCAGATCGAGCAGGCTGACAGCCAGGGCCGATGACGAAAGCAGGTTGCCAAAGAGCTGCCTGGCCAGGTTTGCCGGATTGAGCGATTCGCCCAGTTCGGCAAATTTTGTTTCCATTTGGTGCTCGCTCTGCTTGATTCTGAGCGAGATGAGTTCGAGCTGAACCTGCAGTTCCTGTAAGTTCTGCACCTTGGGTATCAAGCCATCCGATGCCAGATCCTCGTTGAGCCGGCGCACCATGCCCCGGATCACCGGATCGATGAACAGCTTTTGACGCATCACATAAACAAGCAATCCGACCAACACATAAAATAAGGCGGCTATCAAAAATCCGTGGTAATAGGTGCCTACCTTGCTGCCATACCAGAACACAAATGCAAAGCTGAGCATCATGACAACCATACTCACCAGCCCAAGCATCACCACTGCCACCACAATCATGGCATTCAGTCTTGCGAAGGCTTTGCTGAACGAGAGGCTGAGCTGTGCTACCCTCAGATTAAGATAAGCGCGTGCTTCGTTGGTTATTTCCTTTATGGGTCTGGTAAAGCTTTCCATATTCAATTCGCCTTTCTTGGGTCTTAAAGTTCCTGATTTTCAATCTTGCGCTTCAGGGCTTCTATCTGATCGGCAAGTTCATCGCGCAGGTCTTTGGTTTTGTCGGCCAGCTTTTCCTGCAACTCATCCATGCGCTGGTCGTTGAGCCATGCCGACAGGGCCACACCCAGGGCTGCACCGGCCATCAGGCCCAGCAAAAAGTTTGTGAATGATTTATTCATGGGTTGATCTGATTTGATTTATCACATTTGTCAATTGTTGTGCGTTGATGAAGTAGCCAGGGCCTCTCGTGAAGCTATTGTTTTGATAATCACCTTCAATACCGTATAAACCGGAATGGCAGCAATCATTCCGCCAATGCCTGCCAGCTGTCCTGCCATGATGATCACGAGAAAGATTTCTACCGGGTGGGCCTTCACGCTTTTCGAATAGATCAGCGGCTGAAGCACAATGTTGTCAAACAGGTTTGCCACCGAAAATGTGCCTATGACCACGATCACACTAAAGATTAGCTGGTCGTATTGCCCATAGGCCAGCAAATAAACCACCGACATGATGGCTCCGAGGGTGGCGCCAATGATGGGTCCCAGATAGGGAATCACGTTGAAAAGTCCGCCCATAAACCCGATGAGCATGGCATTGTTGATGCCAAAAAGCGACAGGATGAGCGAAAGGATAAACATCATTGAGGCCACTTCGATTGCCAGGCCAATGAAATAGCGGCTTAACAGGCTCCGCGATTCCTCGATGACAAGTTTCATACGCGATTCAAAACTTTGGGGGGTAACCAGGAGGATGGCATCGTGCAGCAGCCAGGGTTCCTTCAGAAAGAAAAAGCCAAGAAACAACACAGTGAACAGTCCCATAAACAGAGAACCTGTGGCCGAAATCAGCCTTGTCAGCGCACCCGAAAAAAGATTGAAATCAAGCAGCCCCGAAAGTTTGTCCTCGATATATTGGTTTAGTCCGACATCCGGTGGCAGAAGCTTATATTCTTCTGCCAGCTCGTTGAGTTGATCAATTTCTTCGGCATAATATCTGCCGAGCGCTCCCAGATCGATTGAGCCGATGAGCGAAGCCTGATACGAAACCATCGGGCCAACCACACTCAACACAATGGCCAGCAGCCCGATAAGGGAAAACAGGGTCAGGCCTGCTGCCAGACTATTGCCTACTTTATAGCCTTTGTAGTGTATCTTCTTAAGAAAGTCAACAATTGGCCGGCCAATCAGCGAGACCACGATGGCTATGCCGACATACACCATCATTGCCGTGAAAAACCAACCGGCAAGAAACAAAGCGATTGCGATCAGCAACAGCTGCAGATACAATTGGGTTTGTTGTTTCATATGCCGCGAAGTTTAACTGCCCATGGTGTTGAACGTTAATGCAATTTTAATCAATAATCGGTTAGCTGCCCGGCTTGCAGCGTAGCTTCCCCAATGGTAAAATATTCCTGTGCCCAAATTACCTCCAGGCGAACGGATTAAGTTATTGATAATCAGCCCTGACTCAGCAATTGGTTGAGAGAAAAGATTGGTATTTTGGTTATCCCCGATACTGTTTGTGGGTTTGATTAGCATCGCGATGTGTTGCACTATTGCAGGTTGTGGCCTGAATTTTTTGTTTTTTGCCCGCAAGGGAAGCATATTGTGGGTGAGGTATAAAGCTGCAAAGCCTTCGGATTGAATGCTGCCTGGGGTGATGGAGCCAAAACTTAAAGGGGCATAAAGCAAATATTTGTTGTATGAACCCGGCAGTTCAAACATCAGCAAATCAGGCAGTTTTCGGTCGCTCAAACCCGATTCCAGCTTTACCGCGGTTTGACCGCTAAAGGGGTGTTTCCACAAATACTCGGCAGCAATCCGCAATTGATGTGCTATCAGAATATCACTTCCATTATATTGATAATGAATTCGCTGCAATTCGGTCATCAGGAGCGGATTGGGCGGATTGAGCCGGCGAAGACCCCTGTCGGTGCGCATCCATTGTTCGCCTGGTGCAAGCCTGATTCCCAGTGCTATGGTGGTTACGAGCCCGGAATTGCCCGGATTCAGAAAAGCAGGATTTAGCTGTTCGATTGTCTCTCGGGCAAACCAGGGTTGCAGGCTGGTAGTTTCCCCAAGCGGAAAGCTGAATCCGGCCTTGTACCCTTGTATGTTGTTGATGGCGCTGTAGAAATACTGCCTGAAGGTGTAGGGGTTGAATACTCCTGTTTGCTCGTCGGAGAGTCCGGCTTCACGCGCCCGATGGGTGTCGTGGAACGAGACGGCCAGCCAGGCGTTGGGGGTTTTCCGGCTGTGCACACTTGCTTCAATTTGCCAGAGCGGCTTCCTGATGCGCGTGGCATAAGCGCCATACATCATGAGCGAAAAAGTTGAGCTGTAGCGTTCATTGGTCCGGAAAGCCAATCCTGGCCGGTAGCCCTCGGTTTCATTGAATTTCAGCAGTTTGTTGAAAGGAAAGTCGAATCCGCCCAGGCGGAGGCTTCCGCTGCTGAGGGCTTCGGCTATGCCAAGCCAACGGTCGAGGCCCACAACCGCGCCCAGCGAATCCATATACCGGTAGGTGCGCTGCAGGCGCAGGTCCAGACTGTCGGGGCGGTAGGCATACAACCATTCCTCCGACCTGCCCCATGCATCTTTGTCCACTTCAAGACGCACCCCTCGTTGTTTGCCAGCCTCTGCGGGCTGGTTGATTTGTATCCCGCTTATCCTGCTCAAGCCTTCGCCCGCAAGCGTTGCCATGCCGGTGGCAGTGGGTATGCGGAGCCAGAGTCGGGTGTTGAGCGTAACCGGAAACCATGCCTGATCGTCTTGTTTCTCGTAAAGCTGCAGCACTTCGGCATCCATGCTTCCACTGCCTGCCGCAGGCCTGGCTACCACACTTTTTATGGCCCAGTCGGGCGACAGTATGCTGATTCTGCCGCGCAAACCGCTGAAACGGCTGCCGGGCCTGGGCTCAAACCTAATTGAAAAAAGGCTGTCGGTTTCGCTTACCGCCAGCGATTCCTCAAGCAAAAAACTGTATTGACTGAGGCTGCCGGCGGCCAGCGGGCTGGCATACAACTGTCCGCCAATCATGATCTGCTCGCCGTAAAAGTCGGTTGCATGCAACTGATCCATCAGAAAAACGAATACAGGATCGCGCAAACCTGAAACCTTTGTTGCAATCACACTGGATTTTTTGCCGCCATCAGCCGTAAATATTTCTTCCACCAGGATTTCCATGACCAGCAAGTCATGGGTTCTGAGGTGGTTTTCAAGCCTTTCGTCGGGCAGCCGGATGTTTGAGTCGGCCCCGATGACCAGCCGGTCATAACGCCTGAGCCGGTAGGACTGCAGCGACTGAGGTGCATTCTGCCTGAGGTTGGCCCTTGCATTGCGCACAATGCGCCAGGCCGGATTTTCGCCGGCCTTCACCTCCACCTCGGCCAGCTCTTCCACCTTAGGCAGGAGCAAAACCTGCACGGGAGCTGCTGTTCCGGACAGCCCGACAGTTTGTTTCTCGTAGCCTATGCTGCTGAATGAAAGTGATTTGTGTTTGCTTTCCAGTGAAAAGTTTCCGTCCAGATCGCACACTGCCACCAAACGGCCCAGGCTATCGGTCACATGGGCAAAAGCCACCGGCTTGCCGCTCTGGGCATCAATCACCTTGCCGCTCAGGCCTTGTGCCCCGGTATGCATCGAAGCCAGCAGCAATATGACCGCCACAATCAGGCTTTTGGTGTGCGGCATCGTTTAGCTATTGAGCTTGGGATTGTTTTTATGGCGCTCCGCATCGCGCTTCGTCTTTTTCAACAGGTTGTCCTGGAGCGCTTTGTCCAGGTCAACGCCAGTCTGGTTGGCCAGACAGATCAGCACGAACAACACATCGGCCATTTCGTCGGCCAGGTTCATTTCTTTGTCGGTTGGCTTGGCCGACTGGTCGCCAAATTTACGCGCCATGATTCGGGCAAGTTCACCTACTTCTTCCATCAAAACTGCGGTATTGGTGAGCTCGCTGAAGTAGCGTACACCCACTTCCTTGATCCAGTTGTCCACTTTTTGCTGTGCTTCCTGAAGGGTCATTGCATCAATGTTTTGGCAAAAATACTTCCGAATCGGCTGCCACAACCCATTGTATTACCTTTGCCCAAAATTTGATATGGAGGCTGGTAACGGGCAGAAGCTGCGCCTGGTGGCAAAAACGCATGCCGGATTGGAGCAGGTGTTGGAAGAAGAACTCAGGAAGCTGGGCGCACAGCGTATTGAACCATTGCGCAGGGCAGTGGCTTTTGATGGGGATAAAGCATTGATGTACAGGGCTTGTTATACGCTCCGGACAGCCCTGCGCATATTGTATCCGGTGGCAGGTTTCACGGCAGTCAACGACCGCAAACTTTACGACCAGATGCGGCAATTGCCCTGGTACAACTACCTCAGTCCCGAAAAGACATTTGCTGTGGATGCCGTCATCAGCGGAAAGTTCTTCAATCATTCGCAATATGTGGCGCTCAAAACAAAGGATGCCGTGGCTGATTACTTCCGCGACCGGCAAGGGCAACGTCCTGATGTAAATACTGATAAGCCCGATCTGAGGCTGCATGTGCACGTGAACGAAGACCAAATCAACCTCTATTTTGATGCTTCGGGCGACTCGCTGCACAAAAGGGGCTACCGCATCATGACCGACAAGGCTCCGTTGAACGAGGTGCTGGCCGCCGGTCTCATCAAACTAAGCGGATGGAACGGACGCGAGCCTTTCCTCGATGCCATGTGTGGCTCAGGTACCATCCCGATCGAGGCAGCCATGATCGCAATGCACATCCCTGCCGGATATTTTCGGAGTTATTTTGGCTTTATGGGATGGAACGACTTCGACCCGGCTCTGTGGAAAAGCATCCGCAACCAAGCCGACAGCCAGATCAGCGAGGCTGAAAGCCCCATCCTGGCCTCCGACAATTCGAACCGGGCAATCGACATTGCCGCCAAAAACCTCGAACATGCCCGTCTGCACAAGGATATCAAGCTTTTCCGTAAAAACATGGAAAACCTGTTGCCACCCCCGGGACCGGGCGTGCTGATCATCAATCCTCCTTACGGTGAGCGTTTGCCCGAAAGCAACCTCATCGCACTCTATAAAATGATCGGCAACAGCCTGAAACGAAACTTCAGTGGCTACAAAGCCTGGGTCATCAGCAGCGACCTTCAGGCAATCAAACATATAGGTCTTAAGCCTTTTAAGAAATACACCGTTTTCAACGGCCCGCTGGAATGCCGCTTCGTGGGTTTTGATGTTTTCGGAGGATCGCTCAGCGACCATAAGAAGAAGACAAACCAGGCTTCAGCCGGCACGGCGGAAAACCATCCTAAAGAATGATGTTATGAGGTATGGCTTGTTTCTGAGCTTGGTTGCAGCATTTGCGTTTATGTTGTTTCCCGGTTTTGGTTGCGGCACAAGGTCGCTTTCCACCGAGGAATTTCTGATCCGGGTCGACAGCATTGCGCATCCCGATACCGTGGAGGCAGCAAAGCTTTTCGATGTGCGTTTCTATGGTGTGATTGGCCCCGATGGTTGTCACAGGTTTTTGCGTTTCGAAACAGAACTCAGGGGTGATGAGCTCAAGGTGTGGACGGTGGGCGAACGCAGCATCGGTGAGCAACTGATGTGCCCGGCCAACATACCCGAACTGGGTGGTCAGGTGCTTCAGGTTATGGCGCCCGATACGGGCATGCTGCACCTGGCTGTCATCAATCCCGGGCTGGGCAATGTGCTCAGGTCGAGTGTGGTTGTGAAAACAAAGGCTCAGTAAACGTTGCTGAAATCCGGTGCTCCGGGTTCAAAATAGAGCGCAGGCCGAAGCACCTTGTCGAATACAAAATACTGTATCAGCACAAAATCGCGCTCCCGGTTTACAAGCGCATAGGCCCTGTCAAGGTCCATTGGCACAAGCTTTTCTTCAATATCGAGATGCTCGGCAAATTTCTTTTTGTTGAAAGTGGTCATGCGGGTGGTATCGCCTTGCATGTCCACCAGCGTCAGCCTGTGTAAAAACGGAGAGTTGAGCACCGAGTCGATTTTCTGGCGTGGCATGGTGTTGTTCAACACGGCCTCAAAACGCAGGTCGCCGAATGAGGTGAGGTAGTTGAGCAGCCGCAGGGTGTCGTATTCGGGCATCACCTTATCATCCGCCAGCCTGATAATTTTGAAATTGAGGCCGTCGGTGCGCTCTATCCTGAAGCTTTGCCAGGGTTCTTCGTTGAAGATGAGCTCCACGCTTCGGATATCGTTGAGCTTGTGGCTGAATACCGTATGATCGCGCCAGTCGTCTTCGAAGGCCGAATATCTCGACATCACAAAGCCCTTAAAACCAGTCATATACATGATGTAGGCGGTGCGTGCTCCTTCCTTGAGCATAAACGTGCCGATGTTGTCGCGCGGATTGTCGCCCACGTAGTAGGTTTTGGTGCGCACTTCCCTGGGGAAGAGTTTGATTTTGTCGAAAAGGTTGATCAGGGGTTTCTTTTGATACACTTCCACTTTGAGCGCAATGCCGGCCATGCGCGAAATCACGTTGTTGTGGCTCGACTGCGACACGGGTCCGCGTACCCTGAGTTTCAGCATGGTGTTGAGCAGTTCGTCCACCTTCCACTGGCTGGCTTTGTAGTCTTTATTGAGGGTCCAGCCCCTTGCTGTGCGTTCGAGCAGCACCTGGTTGGTATCGAGGTCGGCAATAAAAATCCTGGTCACACTGGCCGTATCTAGCACAGCAAAATCGGCGTCCTTGTAGTCCACAGTAGAACTGCCTGATCTGGTCAAAACCAGCACCAGTGCAGTCAGTGCCAGTCCGATGGTTAAGTACAATGCCAGTCGGTTTTTTTTCATTGTGTGCTTATTCTATTTTGAGGCGAAGGGTTTCTGGTAGCGTTTTTTTCTTCTCCATGCCATCAGAAGGCCAAAAGTAATCACAAGCAGCACCGGCAGGGCGATGTTGATCACCTGCAGCCGAAGCCGCATGGCGTTGGCTTTATTGGTGTCGAGCAGCCTCATCTTGATTTCGCGCGAGCGGATGCTGATGAGTTTGGTGTCGTCGGCCAGATAACTTATGGCGTTGAGCATGAAGTCTTTATTTCCGTAAGTTCTGCGGGTGTATTGGTCAAATCCGAGCGGCAGGGGATAGCCACGGGGCACATGAAACTGGTTTCGGGCAATATCGCCATCGGCCACCACGATCATGGCAGTGGGTTTGCTTTCTTCTTTAAAACCTATCTCACGGCTGTCGGCAATTTCGGGCGGGATGCGGTTGGCATAGAGCGAAGTAAAGCTGCCTTCGAGCAGGTAGGCTGCGATCTGACCCGGACGGTTATACATGCGGGGATCGGGGTTTTCGCGCAGCATGGCAAGGCTGATCAGCACAGGTGTGAGCGATATGCGCGAGTAGTCGGAAGTTTTCAGCAGGGGTGTCTTCCGGATTGTTTCGTCCATGGTGGTGTCGATACTGCTCACAAAGTCGGCTTTGATGCTGTTGATGTTGCGCACAATGGGGTGGTTCGAAGCCTGATTGAGCAGGGGGAAATAGGGCCACCTGAAAAACTCAATCTGGGCCTGACCGCCCACCTGTCCGGTACGCAGGGGAATGGAGGCTGAGTTGAGGTCGAGCACCAGGTTGCGGTTCAGTCGCACACCATACTTATATAGCATGTCATCCAGCTTCAGGTCGAGGTCAACACCCACGGTGGATTCGTTCATCTGCAGGCTGTCCATGCTGGCCAGCACCGGATCGACCAGCCAGAGCACCTTGCCGCCGTACATGATGTACTGGTCGATGATAAACTTGTCTTTTTCGCTGAAAGCTTGTGTGGGCTTTGCTATTATGATGGCTTCGTAATTGGGCAGAATGCGCACATTGCCCGAAGCATCAGGCTCCGAGCGGCGGGTAAGGGCGTAAATCCTCCCGTCGATGGTGATGCGGTCAACCCGGTAGTTAGGCAGCAGCGACTGGGTGAGGTCGTGCACCTCAGCTTCGTTGAGCTCGCCATGCCCTTCGATAAATGCCAATGCAGGTTTTTGCAGCTGCGATAGTTTTCGGATAATATCGGCCAGCTTAAACTCCAGGTTTTGCACCGAGTTGTTGATCACCATTTCCGGAGGGGTGTTCAGTTGCTGGTCCAGCAGGTCGAGCGGCAATTCCTTGTCGCGGTACATCACCAGTGCACCGGGAAAGATGATCTTCTGCTGTGCGCCGTCGGTGGCTCTAACCTGCAGTTCGGTTGGGCGCAACCCCTTGTCGGTCAGCGTTTTGATGGTTTCGTCAATTTCGCGTGCGTTTCCAGTGGCCAGAGGGTTGACAAATTCATAACCGATGAGTTTGTTATATGCCCTGAACTCGTCGAGCATTTCCTTGGTTTCGCGCCTGAGTTTTTTGAATCCGGCCGGAAAATCACCTTCGAGGTAAACCCTGAAAAACACATAATCGTCCACCGAACGTAGCAATTCCTTGGTGGCAGGCGCCAGGGTATAGCGTTTCTCGCTGGTCAGGTCGATGCGGGTAAATAAATAGGAACTGATGATGTTCGATACAATGATGATTACCAGCAACAGCCCAAACGACAACAGGTTTTCGCGCCTGATGTCCCTCGATTTGCTGATAAGCCTCTGTGATTGCTTTTTTACCATTTCCTGCTGGCCAGTACAAGTTTTGTCAATGAAAGAAACAAGGCGATCAGGCTGAGAAAATACACCACATCGCGGGTGTCGATAACGCCACGGCTGATCGAGCTGTAGTGCGCCGCTATGCCCAATTGTTTGATAAACAGGTCAACAGGGCCAAAAAGCGAAAGAGAGTAAATGAATTCGAAGCCGGCATGAATAAATCCGCTCAGCAGCACGGCCAACACAAACGAAAGGATCTGATTGTCGGTGATGCTGCTGCTGAACAGCCCGATGGCGGCAAACGATGCGCCCAGAAAAAACAATCCGATGTATGCACCCCATATCCCCCCGCTGTCGAGGTTGCCCGGAGGCAAACCAAGCTGATAAACAGTGACATAATAAACCAGTGTAGGCAAGAGCGAAAATAGTACCAGGGCCACGGCAGCCAGATATTTGGCCATGATGATCTGCAGGTCGGTCAGCGGCTTGGTAAGCAACATTTCGATGGTGCCCGATTTGCGCTCCTCGGCAAACGATCGCATAGTGACGGCCGGCACCAGAAATAAAAACACAAAAGGTGCAATGATAAACAGGCCATCCAGATTGGCATAACCAAAATCCAGGATGTTGAACTCAGTTGGAAACACCCACAAAAACAGACCGTTGACCAACAAAAAGACAACGATGACCAGGTATCCGGTCAGAGAACTGAGAAAGCTGCTGATTTCTTTTCTGAAGAGCGCAAGCATTTGGCGCGTGTTGCGTTATCGCACAAAATTACGACTTTTTGCCTTTGGCCACCGCAGCCTGCCCCTCGGCCAGCTGCCCCAGTGTAGCTAAAAGCACGTATCTTTGTGACCTAACCAATCAGGATGATCAACATCTACCAGCTTTTCCCGCGCCTTTTCGGCAACACCTCGGCCCAGCAACGCTTCAATGGCACAATCGGGGAGAATGGCTGTGGCAGGTTCAGCCACATCAGCAGCAGGGCTATTGAGGCACTACGCGAACTGGGCATCACCCACATCTGGCTCACAGGTATCATTCGCCATGCCAAACTCACAAGCTATTCCGGCTATGGCATCCCCGACAGCCATCCTGCACTGGTGAAGGGAAGGGCAGGTTCGCCCTATGCCATCATGGATTATTACGATGTTGACCCTGACCTGGCCGACGATGTGCCCCGGCGAATGCAGGAATTTGAAGCCCTGGTGCAACGCATCCATGATGCCGGACTGAAAGTGATGATCGATTTCATCCCCAACCATGTTGCACGTCAGTACAAGTCGCTGCAAAGGCCCCCGGATACCGCAGATCTTGGCGAAAACGACAACAAAAACCTGGGCTTCGATCCTCAGAATAACTTCTACTACCTTGTCGGACAAACCTTTGTGCCTCCGAAACGGGAAAATCCTATGTATCATTCCGAGGAGCTGTATCTGGAGCAACCGGCCCGCGTGACAGGCAACGATTGTTTCAGCCCCACGCCATCTATCACCGATTGGTTCGAAACGGTAAAGCTCAACTACGGGGTGGATTATTTTCATTTTCTGGAGCAACATTTTGATCCTGTGCCCGATACCTGGCACAAGATGCTTGGAATCCTGCAATACTGGGCAGAAAAAGGCATCGACGGTTTCAGAACCGATATGGCCGAAATGGTGCCTGTGGCCTTCTGGAAATGGGCCATCAGCAACCTGAAAGACAAGTTTCCCGGTCTGTTGTTTGTTGCCGAAGTGTACCAGCCGGGCCGTTATCACGATTATGCCGGAGCGGGATTCGATTTTCTCTATGACAAGGTCGGGCTTTACGACAAACTGATCAACATCATGTGTCATGGCCACGAGGCCAAAGACCTGAGCCAGTGCTGGCGCCAGACCGAGGGGCTCAATCACCGCATGCTTCGTTTCCTTGAGAACCACGACGAGCTGCGGCTGGCATCATGGCAGGCAGGCATCCGGCCATTGTCGGCATTGCCGGCATTGGCTGTTGCGGCATTCATGCATCCATGTGCTTTTATGATCTACAACGGTCAGGAAAGCGGCGAAACAGCTGCCGGAGCCACCGGCTTCTCAGGCGATGATGGCCGTACCTCTATTTTCGATTACTGTGCCATGCGGCAGCACCAGCAATGGTTCAACCAGGGCGCCTGCGACGGCGCGCTCCTCACGTACGATCAGAAACTTCTGCGTCAGGCATATCAGGAAATCCTCCAAGCCCGCCTCACGCTACCAGCCCTGCGCGAAGGCCTCTTCTACGACCTGATGTGGGCCAACCCCTGGTTCACCAATTTCGATCCCAGATTCGTTTATGCCTTTCTGCGATATTCAACGCACCAAAGGCTCGTCATCGTGGCCAACTTCAACAAATCGGAATCGCGTACCATGCAACTCAATATTCCTTTCGATGCCTTCGAAGCCATGGGTTTTGATGCGGCGCAACTTCCCTGTTTCAGGATGAAGCTTGTGTTGGGCAAAGGCCAAGCCGATGAAGAAACCGAAGGCAGATCGTTTATTGAAACCGGATGCCAAGTAAGCGTTCCGCCGGCTAACTTTGCTATCTTTGAGCTTCATCCACATTACTGACCGTTATGGCGCCTATCCCCATGAAACTAGTGGCCGACGATCCATGGCTCGAGCCGGTAAGCGAGGCTGTTGCGCATCGCTACGAACGTTATCAGAACCGCCTGGAGTACATCAACAGAATATACGGCAGCCTCGATGCCTTTGCCCGGGCCGACAGCCTCTTTGGCTTCAACTACGACAAGGTGCGCAAAGGCTGGTGGTATCGCGAGTGGGCGCCCAATGCCCGGGCCTTGTTTCTGATGGGCGACTTCAACCAATGGAACAAATACAGTCATCCCCTGGTGAACAACGGCCGCGGCATCTGGGAGATCTTTCTCGACGACCGGACATACGCCGGCAGGTTCGTCCACGAGAGTCTGCTTAAAGTCATCGTCCAGAGCCAGCTGGGCGAGCATGAGCGCATCCCGGTGTATATCAAGAGGGTAGTGCAGGACGAGTTTACCAAAGACTTCAGTGGTCAGCTCTGGAATCCGCCCAGGCCATACAAGTTTAAACACAAAGCACCAAAGCTCCGGCCCGGTGAACCCCTGCTCATCTACGAGGCCCATGTGGGTATGGCCCAGGAAAAAGAAGGTGTGGGCACTTACGAAGAATTCCGCAAATTCATTCTGCCCCGCATCGTCAAAGCCGGCTACAATGCCGTTCAGCTGATGGCAATAGCCGAGCACCCATACTATGGTTCCTTTGGTTACCATGTCAGCAATTTTTTTGCGCCCAGTTCACGTTTCGGCACACCCGAAGAGCTGAAACAACTTGTGGATGAAGCCCATAAGCTCGGATTGCTGGTCATCATGGACCTGGTGCACTCACACACAGTGAAAAACACCCGCGAAGGGCTGAATCTCTTCGATGGTACCGATTACCAATACACCCACCCCGGCCCGCGCGGCGACCATCCGCAGTGGGACTCCAAGCTGTTCAACTACGGAAAAGACGAGGTGATGCAGTTCCTCCTCAGCAATGTGCGTTACTGGCTCACCGATTTCCGCTTCGACGGCTATCGCTTCGACGGCGTTACCTCCATGATCTATTTCCATCACGGACACGGGGTGCAGTTCGACCGCCCCGAGCATTATTTCTACGATGGGGTGGAATACGATGCCATTACCTATCTGCAACTGGCTAATACGCTGATCCATCAGATCAATCCCGATGCCGTGTCCATAGCCGAGGAAGTAAGCGGCATGCCCGGCCTTTGCAGCCCGATTGCCGACGGTGGAATTGGATTCGACTACCGGCTCGGTATGGGACTGCCTGATTTCTGGATCCGTTACCTCAAGGATTACAGCGACGAGCAGTGGAACATGGATGAAATGTTTCACACCATGACCAACCGGCTGTTTACAACCAAAACAGTGGCTTATGCCGAATCGCACGACCAGGCCCTGGTGGGCGATAAAACAATCGCGTTCAGGCTCATGGACAAGGAAATGTACTTCTTCATGAGCAAAGAAACCCAGAGTCTGATCATCGACCGCGGCATCGCCCTGCACAAAATGATCCGCCTGTTTACCATTACCCTTGGTGGCGAAGCCTGGCTCAATTTCATGGGGAACGAGTTTGGTCATCCAGAGTGGATCGACTTTCCGCGCGAAGGCAACCGCTGGAGCTATAAATATGCCCGCAGGCAATGGTCGCTGGCCGATAAAGACTACCTGAAGTATCACTGGCTGGGCGATTTCGACCGGGCTATGATCAATTTCGTGAAAAACGAAAACATCATGCTTGCCCTGCCTCCGTGGAAGCTCATGACGGACGAAGCAAACAAAACCATCGTATTCGAACGCAACCGACATATCTTCGTTTTCAACTGGCACCCCACTGCCGCTGTCCCGGATTACGAAATCGCGCTGCGCGAAACCGGCGATTACGAGATTGTCATCAGCACCGACGACCCTGCCTTTGGTGGCCTCGGACGCGTGGATACCTCCCTGCATTACCCATCGTACCTGGGCGAAGACGGGCAGCCACGCATGAAGATCTACAACGTCAACCGGGCCGCCCTTGTCCTTCGCCCGGTGGAAAATAAAAATGCGGACGAATAAACTCCGCCCGCATCTTTGGTATAAGTCGTTGTTAGCTTAAAATCAGCGCTTTACCACGTCGTCCACATCTTTTACAAAAATCACCGAGATTGCTCCGAGGATCATCATGATGCCTGCGGTAACAAGGGCATAAATGGCGTGTCCGTTGTAAAAATATTTCACGATCGGTCCGCCGAAAATACCGTTCACAATCTGGGGGAAAGTGATGAAAAAGTTGAAGATACCCATGTAAACCCCCATCTTGTTGGTGGGAATTGAGCCCGCAAGAATGGCATAGGGCATGGCCAGAATGGAAGCCCAGGCAATACCAACACCCACCATGCTCAGATTAAGCAACCATTTCATCTCGGGTGAGGTGATCAAAACGGTCGATATCAATCCAAGTCCTCCCAGGGTAAGGCAAATGCTGTGGGTCATCCTGCGTCCCACCTTTGCTGCAATCACAGGCAGCATCATGGCAAACAGGGCAGCAACCAGGTTGTACACCCCGAAAATAACCCCCACGTAATCCGCAGCTTCGTTGAAGGCTGCCGAGTGCCTGTCCTCGGCCGGAAGTCCCCAGACGTGCTCAGCCAGGGCAGGTGTGGTAAACACCCACATCGAAAACAGGGCAAACCAGGAAAAAAATTGTACCACACCCAGCTGCCTCATGGTCTGTGGCATGTGGGCAAAGTCGCGGAAAATATCCAGAAAGCCCCCCGAAGATTCGTGGCCTGCCTCATGATGGTCGTCAAACGAAGCCTGCACCTCCGGTGGATATTCCGAGGTAGTACTAACAGTCCAGATGATCGTGGAAAGCAATACCACCGCACCCACAATAAATGACAGAATAAGGCTGAATGGCACCTGCCCTTCATCAGCCAGTTCGTTGAAGCCAAACAAATTTGTCATGATATAGGGCAGCCACGAACCAACAACGGCACCAATACCAATCAGCAGGGTTTGTACCGAAAATCCCAGGGTACGCTGCTCGGATGGCAGCTTGTCGGCCACCAGCGCCCGGAAAGGTTCCATGGCAATGTTGAAACTGGCATCCATGATCATCAGCATGCCTGCACCAACCCAAAGCGCCGGAAGCACGCTTGCAAACATGGGTGAGTTGGGCATCAATATCAATCCGATGGAGGCAAGTATGGCTCCGGTGAGAAAATAGGGTCGCCGCCTGCCCAGACGGTTCCAGGTGCGGTCGCTGTAATGACCAATGATCGGCTGTACGATCATGCCGGTGAGCGGAGCCACCAGCCAAAACCAGGAAAGATGCTCCACATCGGCACCAAAGGTTTGTAAAATGCGGCTGGCATTGGCATTCTGAAGCGCAAAGCCCATCTGAATACCCATAAATCCAAAACTCATGTTCCAGATCTGCCAGAAGGTGAGTCGGGGTTTTTTAGCGTGCATAAGCGTTGGTTAACAGATTTGTGCCATAAAGATAGAAATTGCATTGTCACACCAGCACTTCAACTTGCAGCAATTACATGCCGGCCTCCGAAAACCGTTGCATTCAGCCTGATTTGATTTTTTAACATGCTTTATAAATCCGGGAGCCCAACTTTTGTCCGATCATTTTGTTTCCCAGAAAAAACAACATGATCTACCAGCTTACCGAAAAAACATTCATCAAGTCTGACCTCAAGACAGTATGGGACTTTTTCAGCTCGCCCAAAAACCTTAAGCAAATTACCCCATCACACATGGGTTTCGATATCCTCGTCGGGGGAGAAGGAAAAATGTATCCCGGACAAATTATTGCCTACAGGGTGAAACCCCTGTTTGGTTTCCCAATGTTGTGGGTTACCGAAATCACCCATGTGTCCGAACAAAAATTTTTCGTGGACGAACAGCGCATTGGTCCCTACAAAATGTGGCACCACGAACATCATTTTGTAGAAGTGGATGGGGGAGTGGAGATGACGGATATTGTCAGCTATGCCCTGCCATTCGGACCACTCGGTACATTGGCACACAAAATCCTCGTCAGAAAGAAAGTGGAGGGCATCTTCAAATACCGTCAAAGGGTCATCACCCGGCTCTTTGAAACAAGGCCCTGATGCACAGCTCATGCGCCAAAGGATCATTACATTTGCCAAAAAAAACATGCTCCCTTTGTTCAAACCATACCTGCTGCTTCTTCTGCTTATTTGCCTGACCCCGGGTAAAGCCTCATCGCAAACAACACTTACAGGAGGTTTTGTCCATGGCGGATTGCAACGTACCTACCGGGTGTATGTTCCGCCTGCATACAATGCTGCAGTGCCGACTCCTTTAATTATAAACCTGCACGGTTACGGTTCGAACAATATCGAGCAGGAGCTCTACTCAAATTTTAAGCCCATTGCCGACACTGCCGGTTTCCTGATTGTGCATCCCAATGGCACCCCCGACTTCTCGAATACCCTGCACTGGAATACCTTTGGCACCTCCAACGTGGATGATGTGGGTTTCATCTCTTCACTCATTGATACCCTCTCCGCAAGCCTGAATATCGACCCTGCCAGGGTGTATGCCACCGGAATGAGCAATGGGGGATTTATGAGCTTCCAGCTGGCATGCCAACTTGGCAATCGCATCGCAGCTATCGCCTCAGTAACCGGCACCATGACCAATATCAACCTGGGAGCATGTCAGCCCCAACGCCCGCTTGCCGTGATGCAGATTCATGGCACTGCCGATGCCACCGTGCCCTACAACGGAAACTTTTTCTTTGCCCCGGTGCAAAACCTGCTCAACTTCTGGGTGGGCTTCAATGGCACATCCTCCACACCGGAGATCTATCCTTTGCCCGACATCAATCCCAACGATGGCTGCACCGCCGAAAGGCATACCTACGCTGGGGGGCAGAACGGCACCAGCATCATTCATTATAAGGTGCTCGGAGGCGGCCATTCCTGGCCCGGTGCCCCGATCAACATCAACATCACCAATATGGACTTCAGCGCCAGCGAAGAAATCTGGCGCTTTTTCAAACAATATACCATCAACGGGCTGGTCACCTCAACCGGTCAGCAGCTTGCCCTGAACCCCAGACCAGTCGGCCTGCGTCAAACCGGGCAAGGTGTCGAAATTACCTTGCCGGATGATAAACCACGAAGAATCAGCCTGTACGACCTCACAGGCCGCCTCATTGCCACCAAACAGCTGTCTTCCGGCCAGGTAAGTTTTCCCGGCATCGGTAAAGGTGTCTTTTTGCTCACAACGAGCGATGGCCTGAGGTCAAAATTCATCATCCGATAAAAAAAACGGGTACCGTTGCTTGACTTTCATAAAAAGTGCCTAATTTTGGTATTTAATTACTAAAAAGGCGATGACAAAGATTGTAACACTAACCGAAGCTGCCTCCATTGCACTGCATGGGATGATTGTCGTGGCCAAAAACGAGGGTGTGACCAATGTGCTCCAGATAGCTGAAGTAACCAAAAGTTCGAAGCACCATGTGGCCAAAATCTTTCAGCGCCTGGTGAAAGACGGTTTTCTTGAGTCACTGCGCGGCCCAAGCGGCGGATTTACCCTGAAACGCGACCCCAAAGACATTACCCTGCTCGAAATTTATGAGTCCATCGAAGGTAAAATTGAGGTAACCAGCTGTCCGCACGACAAGCATATCTGCCCGTTCAACCGTTGCATCATGGACAACGTTACCCGCAAAATGACCCAGGACTTTCGCGACCACCTGAACAGAAACACCCTGGCCGATTATCTGTAAGTTGAAGAGTTGAAATCACCTTGAAAATAATATTTGCTCAAAAACAGGAAAATCAATACCGTTATACCTAAAAACCCAAACACCATGAAACAAAACGTTATTGCTACCATTGTTTTATTTGTGTTGCCGGCCTGGATGCTGGCGCAAACCACCATTTCGGGCGAGTTCAGGCCGAGAGCCGAATACCGCCATGGATTCAAAACCCTCATGGCCGACACGGCCAAGGCTGCTTTTCAGGTATCGCAGCGCAGCCGGCTCAATCTGGAACACAAGTCGGATCATTTTAAAGCCGGCCTGAGCTTGCAGGAAGTACGCTTCTGGGGCGAAACGCCCCAGCTGGGAATTACAGGCAACAGGGTGATGGTGCATCAGGCCTGGGCCGAATGGATGTTTGCCGATGGTTTCTCGGTCAAGGCCGGACGACAGGAGCTTAACTACGACGATGCCCGCATTCTGGGTAATGTGGAATGGGCACAGCAGGCCAGGGCACACGACCTCGCATTGTTTAAGTATGAAAAAGACTTCAAGCTGCACCTCGGATTTGCGTTTAACCAAACAGCCGACCTGCTCGCCGGCACCCGTTATGCACTGCCGGGAAGCTACAAAAGCATGCAGTTCATGTGGTACAACCGAAAACTTGGTAAAGTCGGCATGAGCATCCTGTTCCTGAACAACGGTATGGAAAAGATCTACACCGAGAACGGCAAAGAGCGCTACAAAACCGTATTCAGCCAGACTGCAGGCACCAGACTCACTTATAGTGAAAAGAAGCTGTCCCTGCAGGGCAATTTTTACTACACCGGCGGAAAAGATGTGACCGAACGCGAGCTTTCGGCCATGAACTTCCTGGCAGCAGCCGACTACAAGCTCAACAGCCGCTTGACCGGTACCCTTGGTTTTGAGCACCTTTCGGGTACAAGCATGAAGGACAAGGCCGCCGACCCTACCGGATACACCAATAAGAGCTTCAACCCCTTCTATGGCACCAACCACAAATTCAATGGTTTCATGAACTTCTTCTATGTGGGTAACCACCTCAACAGCGTTGGCCTGAATGACCTTTATCTCGGTCTTTCAGGAAAAAATGGCAAAACCGTGCTTGCCCTCACAGCGCATATGTTCTCTGCTGCTGCCGATGTGGTCAAGCCAGGTCCGGGAGGCGAAACCATGCCTGCCGGTCTGGGCACCGAGATCGACTTTAGCCTCAATTACAAGATCAACGATCAGGCCAATCTGCAGGCAGGTTATTCGCATATGTTCGGCACGGCCACGCTGCAGCAACTTCGGGGCGGCAACTACGAAAACACTACCAACTGGGCCTGGCTTATGCTGACCTACAAACCTGTATTCTTCAAAAACTAAATATCTATCCTTCGCATGCAAGCTCAAAAATTTTTCGAAACCGCAAAGGTTTTCGACTTTGTCGATTCCATTGAATATCAAAGTGGTGCAGTGGTAAGTCGGCAGGTGATGAAAAATGAAAAAGGCAATGTCAGCCTGTTTGCCTTCGACCAGGGCCAGGGGCTTTCGGAACACACCGCTCCCTTTGATGCGCTGGTTCAGGTGATCGAAGGGAAAGCTGTGATCACGATCGGAGGCAATCCCCTGGAAGTCAGTGCCGGTCAAAGTGTCATCATGCCGGCCAATGTGCCGCATGCCTTGCATGCGGTGCAGGCCTTCAAAATGATTTTAACCATGATCAAGGCATAACACCTGGCGAAGTGCAACCCAAGCATAAAAGCGGCTATCTTTGGGTAGTCGCTTTTTTTATTATGCAGCAAAACGAAGAACAATTCAGTTCATTTGCCATTTCGCTCAGTGGGGGTGGTGCCCGTGGCATTGTGCATGCCGGGGTGCTCAAGGCGTTCAACGAGGCCGGCCTGGTTCCGCTGGAAGTGGCCGGAGCAAGTATGGGCAGCATCGTGGGCGCGTTGTATTGTGCCGGAGTGTCGCCCGACGACATGCTCAAAGCCATCAAATTGCCCGACTTTTTTTCGTTTCCGCAATGGCTCGGTCTCAAAGGTGGGATAGGCAGCCTTAAAGTGCTCGAAGAACAGCTTCACAAGTTCATCCCGCACAACAGCTTCGAAAAGTTGCTGATTCCGCTCATCGTTTCGGTGACCAACCTCAATACCGGGCAAAACGAGCTGATTCGTAAGGGCAATCTTGCACGGGCGGTCATGGCCTCCTCGTCCATTCCCATCATTTTCGAACCCGTCCGCATCGGAAAATACCAGTACGTGGACGGCGGACTCACCCTGAACCTTCCAATTTCGTGCCTGAAGAAAAAGGGAAGGTTGATCGTTGGTGTCAATTCCAACCACACTGTGATGAGCAATGGCAGTTTCAAAACCATGCGACAGGTGGGCGAGCGCTGCCTTTTCATTGCTGTGCAAAACACCTTGCGTGATCAGCTTCCCGATTGCCACCTGCTGATCGACCCGCCGGAGGCAAGAAACTACACCACTTTCGAATTCGATAAAGCCCAGGAAATCTTCGACATTGGCTACGAAGCCGGAAAAATGGCTGTGCCTCAGTTGCAGAAAGCCCTGGGCATCCCGGTCACCAACAGCTGATTTTCTGCCCGCTATTCAGCACGTATCCCAATATTGGAAACCGAGGCTGAATTTTGTACTCACTTACCACTTAGATTCTGATTATAGTGCTGAATATCAATATGATATTGTTTTGCACGAAATTTGAATATCGAATTAAAAAACTAATCCAATGCGCGCTCATAGCTTAGGTCTGGCATTCCTTTCCATGCTGATGATTTTCAGTTGGGGATGCCGCAAGGATGCGGATTTTGTCAAGAAGACCGGTTCCACCCGCGATTTGAAAGTACCGGCCGGCTTCACCTGGTCCAATACCAAACCGGTAACGGTCAAAATCGGGCTTCCCCAAACGGGATATTACCCCCTGCAATCGCGTATAAGCATTTACAGTGGCAATCCCTTTGCGGGCGGGGTACAGCTTGTTTCGGGCAGCCTGAATTCACAACAGGATTTTGAGCAGACGCTCAATGTGCCTGCACACCTGCAGTCGCTCTTTCTGGTATTGCATACCAGCACCGGCGAGCAGATGATGCAGCAGCTTACCCTCAGCGGCAACCAACTGGTGTACAGGTTTCCCCCGGCTAAAATCAGTCAGCTCAAGTCGGTTGGAATCCCGGAACCTGACCCTGGTCCGGGCTGCGATGTGTGCGACGAAGTGATCTCGGGCAGTGGACAGGTAAATATCGGTAACGGCAAAACATATTGTGTAACAGGCACATTCGACGGGACAGTCAATTTTCAGAGCTGGAACGGTGGGGGCACCCTCAAGGTTTGTGGCACGGCCAACATCAATCAGAATATTTCCCTGGGCACCAACTGCCATATCGTTGTTACCGGCTCCGGCAGCCTTACTACGGGTTCAATATCCATGTGGGGCAACAGCAACAGCGTGAAAGTGTATGCCAATGCCACCCTGAATATCAACGGCAATATTTCCACAACCGGGGTATTGCTCAACCATGGAACTATCCAGGTGAGTCAGGAGGCTGTAATTCAAAGTCTGTCGGAACCTTTTGTCAACCTTGGCGCTTTTACAACCCAATCCAAAATTGATTGCAACGGTGCAACCATCACCAACTACGGCACAATAAGTTCAGCTACCTGGCTCAAATTCAACAATGTAGCCAGGTTCGAGAACTTTGGAACGGCCGTTGCAGGCACCTTTTGTGAATTCAACGGCAGCACCTGCATCAATGAGGGTTTGTTCGAAATACAAACCAACAGGCTGAGCATCAATGGCAATTCTACGTTCACCAACAACGGGAGTATCGCCACACTGAGTGCCGAATCCGGCGACCTGAACATCAACTCAGGCAGGGTATTTACCAACAATGGAAGCATCAGTGTTGCCGGAAGGTTCAACATCAATTCGTCGAGCACGGTATTCAACAATTGCAAGATTGTAGTGCAAGGCAAGGCCGAGGTGAATTCGGGCACCACTGCATTCAACTCGGGTTACCTTAGCAGTGCCGTAATGATTCAGATAAACGGAGGTGCTGGATTCAATCTCAACGACGGCAGCATGCTTTCCACCCCGCAGTTTGTGCTTTACCGGACCATCAACGGCAACGGGCAGCTCAATACCATCAAGGCAACCACCTCGTTCACCATGTCGGGCGTGCAGGTCAGGGGAGCCATCGAAGCTTCGACACCTTTGTTGAATATCCTGCCGGGAACGCCTGTAAGCCAGCATTTTGTCAATGGAGCTACCGTGGTTAGTCCGGGCAACGAGCAAAACTTCCTGCCCATCACCGCCTGCAATCCCGAAGGACTGGGCGCTGTGGCCATCATCGACACCGACAACGATGGTGTGCCCGACGACCTGGATGCTTTTCCCAACGATCCGCTGAGGGCATTCGTTTCGTGGTATCCGGCCGAAAATACTTTCACCACCTTTGCTTTCGAAGACCTCTGGCCTTCGCTTGGCGATTTCGACTTCAACGATGTGGTTGTGATTGCCAATTTCAGGATGGTGACCAACGCACAGAACCAGTTGGTGGATGTGGAAGGAAAGTTCCGGCTGATGGCTGCCGGGGCCGGGTTTGATAACGGCTTTGCCGTGGCTTTCGATATTGCGCCCGAACATGTGGCTTCTGTAACAGGCGGTACAATTGCCTCAAATTACATCACTACCGATCCCAAAGGCTTCGAAGCCGGCCACAGCAGCCAGACGGTGTGGATTGTCATGGACGCCATCAACACCATTTATCCTTCGGAAACCTTTATCAACACGGTGCCTGAGCAACCGTATCTGCTTACCGATACCCTCAGCATGTTCATGACCTTATCGCAGCCGCAGGCTGTTTTCGGTCAGGCGCCATTCAACCCGTTTATCATCGTTGGGGGCGACAGGGGCAAGGAGGTTCACCTGCCCGATCATGCGCCTACCGCACTTGCCAATCCGGCCTATTTTGGAACTTCCGACGATGCCAGCAACAGCGCCACGGGAAAATACTATAAAACTGGAAGCAGCCTGCCCTGGGCCATTGAGATTCCCGTGACCTTCGATTATCCTGTGGAAAAGGCCGACATCCTGCTTACCCACCTGCGTTTTGCCGACTGGGCACAATCGGGCGGGCAGCTCTACCCCGACTGGTACCTCGACAGGCCGGGTTACCGCAATATGCAAAACATCTATACCCGTTCGGCAGGGAAGTGATGCGCAGGGCATCGGATTTCATTTAACGAACCATCTAAAGGTCAGATCTTCAGTTCGTTGGCGGCTTTCTCCAGCACAGCCTGGGTTTGCCGCTTCATAAATTCTTCCATTTTCTGTCGGATACTCGAGTCGGCCGAAGCCAGTATTCTGGCTGCGAGCAATCCGGCATTGGCAGCGCCGTTGATGGCCACGGTGGCCACGGGTATGCCTTTGGGCATCTGCACAATGGAAAGCAAAGAGTCGATGCCTTCGATGGAGTTGGACGATTTTACCGGCACGCCGATTACGGGCAGCGGCGTCAGGCTGGCAACCATGCCCGGCAGGTGTGCAGCACCCCCGGCACCGGCTATGATAACCTTCAGCCCACGACCGGCGGCAGTTTTGGCATATTCCACCATCCATTCGGGTGTGCGGTGTGCCGAAACAACGCGCATCTCCCACGGAATACCAAACCCATCGAGCTGAATAGCAGCTTCGCGCATTACAGGCAGGTCGCTGTCCGATCCCATAATTATTCCCACCAGGGCATGTGGCTGTGTTGTCATGGTTTTTGCTGTTGATCGGCACAAAGATATCACAATTGAAAGTGCACTATCCCATTGTCCTGCACTGGTATAAGTCGCCGGCAAACGGAATTGCTTAATTTTGCCCGCTAAAGCATACCGTGGCATGGCCAGGCCAGTAAACAAGCTATTAGAACAAACCGCACCCGACAGCAGCACAACAGCGCCGGCAGGTGCTGCTGTGCCTGAAAACAAAAAAAAGGCCGCAACGCCAAAACCTCCGAAGCCTAAGCGTAAGCTTCCCATCCTCCGCATGGGGCCGCGTACCACACAGGCCACCGGCATCTTCTTTTTGTTTGCCTCGGCCTACCTGGCTCTTGCCTTCGTTTCGTTCTACATCAACTGGTTTGGCGAACTCACCGACGATTATTTCAGCGACCTTCCCGTGCGCCTGGTGCTCACCGAAAAGGGATTGCAAATCAACAACTGGATGGGTAACCTGGGGGCATTCCTGAGTCAGCTCCTTGTTAAAGAAGGGTTCGGACTGGGTGCCTTTTTCCTGCCTTTTCTGTCTTTTCTGATCGGCTACAGGCTGGTATTCAAACGCAACTTGCTGGGTGGCTGGGGAATCTGGAAATATGCAGTGATGAGCCTGCTCTGGCTGCCACTGCTGCTGGCCACCTTGTTTCCCAACCATCCTCTGAATACTTTGGGCGGACTCACAGGCCTTTTTGTCCGCGACTACCTTTCAGCAATTCTGGGTAAACCAGGCTTGATGATGGTCATCCTGTTCATTCTTATCGTATTCATAATCTGGACTTTTGCTATTACTTTCGGTAAAAAGCCAAAGCCGGAAGATCAACCTGCCCGCACCGGTGTTGCCGACGAAAAGGGAGACCTGTACAACACGGTGGAATATGCCGTGGAGGATGAAGAATCAAAAATTGAAGAGGTGTCTGTCAGGCCGACCAACAAGCCCATAGAGCTTGAGCTTGAGCCGACCGTTGCAGCTGTTGTTGCTGACAAACCCGCTGCTGCACCTGTGGACGAATTGCCCCTTGAGGTGGCCAATGCCAATAAGCCTGAGGAAAATCAACGCAAGAAAGGTTCCATCGAACGCCAGACCCTGGATACCTTGTACGACCCCCGTCTCGACCTGCCCGATTATAAATTCCCCCCGATTGAGCTGCTCTTCGAATACGGCGACGGCACCATCACTGTTGAGCGGTCGGAACTCGAAGCAAATAAAAAGCGCATTGTCGAAACCCTGGCAAACTATTCCATCGGGATCGAAAAAATCAAGGCAACCATCGGACCAACGGTCACCTTGTACGAGATTGTTCCTGCGCCCGGCATCCGCATCAGCCGCATCAAGGGTTTGGAAGACGATATTGCGCTGAGCTTGTCGGCCCTGGGTATCCGCATCATTGCACCCATCCCCGGCAAAGGCACGGTGGGTATCGAGGTGCCCAATATGAAACCCGAAATCGTTTCGATGCGCAGCATCATTGCATCAGAGCGTTTCAGGTCGGGCAATTACGAGCTTCCGTTCGGCCTGGGAAAAACCATAGCCAACGAGAGCTTTGTGGCCGACCTTACCCGCATGCCCCACATCCTCATGGCAGGGGCCACCGGTCAGGGTAAATCGGTGGGCCTCAATGCGATCATCACTTCGCTGCTTTACACCAAGCACCCGTCGGAGCTTAAGTTTGTGATGGTTGACCCGAAAAAGGTGGAGCTGAACCTATACAGCCGTATCGAGCGGCATTTTCTGGCCAAACTGCCCGATTCGGAAGAGGCCATCATCACCGATACCCGCAAGGTGGTGCGCACCCTCAACTCGCTCACCATCGAGATGGACAACCGCTACGAGCTGCTTAAGGATGCCCAGGTGCGCAACATCAAGGAATACAACGAGAAGTTCCGGTCGAGAAAACTCAACCCCAACGAAGGACACCGTTTTCTGCCGTATATCGTGCTGATTATTGACGAGTTTGCCGACCTCATCATGACTGCCGGCAAGGAAGTTGAAGGTCCGATCACCCGGCTGGCGCAGCTGGCCCGTGCGGTGGGTATCCACCTTATCATCGCCACCCAGCGTCCTACGGTGAATATCATCACAGGTACCATCAAGGCCAACTTCCCTGCACGGATTGCATTCAGGGTGATCTCGCGCACCGACTCGCGCACCATTCTCGACACCGGCGGCGCCGACCAGCTTGTAGGCCGGGGCGATATGCTGCTCAGCACCGGCAGCGACCTCATCCGCCTGCAATGCGCCTTTATTGATACACCTGAGGTAGAGCGTCTTACCGATTACATCGGATCGCAACGAGGCTATCCCGATGCATTTCATCTGCCAGAATATGCGGATGAACAGGACGAAGTGGGCGAAGTGCTCGATTTGGGCGAACGTGACCCGCTTTTTGAAGATGCTGCCCGCGTCATCGTCGAAACCCAACAGGGTTCGACCTCGCTGCTTCAGCGCAAACTCAAGCTTGGTTACAACCGCGCCGCCCGCATCATCGATCAGCTCGAAGCCGCCGGCATCGTAGGTCCGTTCGAAGGATCGAAGGCTCGCGAAGTAAAAGTGAACGGCACGATGGCTTTGGAACAGTTTTTGAAGGATTACTACAGTCGTACGAACAACGAAAAATAATGAAGCGTTTGATCTTTTTCATGCTCCTTTTCGGGGCAATTTTCCAGGTTCAGCAGCTAATGGCCCAAAAAAACGCCGATCAGCTCCTTAACGCTGTGATCGACAAAACCCGCAACACCCCTAACCTCAAGATCGATTTCACCTACCAGATGATCAACACCAGGGCGGGAATCAACGAAAAAAAGAACGGTACCCTCTTCCTCAACGGGGATGCCTATAAAGTGCTCATCGACGGGCAAACCATCGTCAGCGATGGAAAGACTGTCTGGACCTACCTCCCCGAAAGCAATGAGGTAATGGTGAGCAATGCAGGTCAGGGCGACGAGGCATTGAGCCCAACCAACCTCCTCACTACCTATGCAAAGGATTATAAGGCTTCCTTTGGCAGTGATAAAGATAATCAGGCCAAAGGACTGAAAACCATTGAATTGAAAGCTCAAGCCGGCAGCAAGTTTCCCAAAGTGATTGTAGGTGTACGCGAAGCCGCGGAGCAACTGTCGCGCCTTGTGATCTTCGATAATGGCGGCAACCAGTTTATTTACGACCTCAGCCGCATGACGCCCAATGCCACCCTTCCGCGAAACTTCTTCACTTTCAATCCGGCCGATTATCCTGGCATCGATGTAGTTGACATGCGATGAAGCGAATTGCCATTCTTTTGCTGGTCTTGTGGTCGTTTTCGGCCATGAGCCAGGTGAATATTGAAAGGTATTACCGCGACAACACCCGCGAAGGCTTCATGTTTACCAATGCCTTCGGCCTCAACATTGCCAGTGGAAACACCAATTATCTGGAACTGACCGACAGGTTCAGGATGGACTACAACGGACCGCGCACCGACTATTTTACCATTCTGGAATACAACCTGCGCACATCGTCGGGCAAAACCTCAGCACACAAAGGCTTTGTGCATTTTCGCGCCATCCACGACCTCGACGACAAAGCCGTCATGATGGCCGAGGGCTATCTGCAGCAACAATTCGACGAGTTCATCCTGCTGCGCAGCCGCACGCTGCTGGGAGGGGGGTTCAGGTTCAACCCTGTGAACCTTGCCGACAGCGCATGGAAGTCGCGTGCCAAGGTGCGCCTGTTTCTGGGAACCGGGGTATTTCTCGAACACGAGAGTTATTCGACCAGGCCCAGGCAAACTTCGAGCCTCATGCGCTCCTCTTCCTACCTCTCGCTGCTGTGGGATCCGGGCAAAAACCTCAGTTTCAATATGGTGAACTACTTCCAGCCGGCCCTGAACGATTTCAGCAATTACCGCTATTCGCTCAACATGAGCATGAGCACCCCGCTCAACGAGCGTTGGCTGTTTGTGATGAGTGCAGAGTTTTTCTACCGCTCTCAACCTGTGGGCGGCAAGAAGCCTAACGACCTGGAAATAAAAAACACCTTCCGCTTTACCCTCTGAGTTTGGCTCAGGCTGGCTGTCAGCAAAGCCTGAAAAAAAGCGGGCTATCGCCGTAAATATCTGTTTATGAATTATTTCACATTGAATGTCAGCATGAGCTGATCTTCAATGAACAATTCAAAGCGGTCGTTGATCTGGGTTTGCCCCACGCCTTCGGGTGTGCCGGTAAAGATGTAGTCGCCTTCGCGCAGGGTGATAAACTGCGAAACGTAGGATATGATGTGGTCGAAACTGAAGATCATATCGCGGCTGTTGCCTTGTTGCCGCCATTCGCCATTGATTTTCAGGCCGAAACGGATATTGCTCAGGTCGGCAAACTGTTCCTTTGGCAGGAAGCGGCTCACGGGAGCCGAAAAGTCGAAAGCCTTGGCCACTTCCCAGGGAAGGCCTTTTTGCTTGCATTCGGCCTGAAGGTCGCGCGCAGTGAAATCGATTCCAACCCCGATGGCGTCGTAGTATTTATACGCGAACTGCTTTTCGATGCTGCGACCGTGCTTGCAGATGCGCAGGACGAGTTCGGTTTCGTAGTGAATCTCGTTCGAGAAGTCGGGCAGAAAAAATGGGTTGTGGGGCGGGAGCAGGGCTGTGTCGGGTTTCATGAAAAACACAGGCTTGGCCGGGAGCGGGTTGTTCAGCTCGCGGGCGTGTTCGGCATAGTTGCGTCCGATGCAGATGATTTTCATATCATTCCTGTTTTTTGTTGGTCATTCGCACCTGTCCGCCTTTCATGCGCAGGCGGATGGCTGTGATCAGTTTTTTTGTAAACAACGGAAACTCACCCTTCATCATCCAGTCGTAATACGAAGGCTCATCGCGAAACACGTCCTCCACGCGTTTACCTTTGTGCTTGCCGAAGTTAAAAACTTCCCGGTTTTGGGCGTCGTAAATAATCTGCCCGTTGAGGTCGGCATTGCGGTGATGTGCCGAAAACTCATGCAGTTTGCGCACGTCGTTTTCTACTGGTCTGGAAGTCTTGCCGGCAGGGTCGGTATATTCCGCGTCCTGATATCGGGCGAGTTGTGCTTTGAGTATTTCAAATGTGGCACGGGTGTCGGCCTCGGCCGAATGGGCATCGGTGAGTTCTTTCTGGCAGTAAAACCGGTAGGCTCCCCTGAGGTTTCTTGGTTCCATTTTCATGAAAATGTTCTGCACGTCAATAAGATGGCGGTTGGAAACATCGAAGGGGATGTCGTAGCGCAAAAACTCTTCGACCAGCAGGGGCAGATCGAATTTGATGGCATTGTACCCTGCCAGGTCGCAACCTTCGAGAAAACGTGCCACATCGTGAGCAATGGAAGCGAAACCCGGGAGATCTTTCACATCTTCGTCGGTGATGCCATGGAAAGCAGTAGAGGAGGGAGGGATGGGCACGCCGGGATTGACCCTCCAGGTCTTAATTTCCTCCTGGCCATCGGGGTGCACCTTCAGGATGCTGATTTCGATGATGCGGTCGGTGATGATGTTGAGCCCGGTGGTTTCGAGGTCGAAAAAGGCAAGGGGACGCTTCAGGTTGATCTTCATGCAGACGGTTTGAAAAAAAACAGGGTCAGCCAAGGGCTAACCCTGTGATATTGATTTTTAATGACTTAGATTTCCCGTTCGGGATTGAACCCTTCGAGCAGCTGTTTCATCTTTTTGAGGAACATGCCGCCCAGAGCGCCATCCACAATCCTGTGGTCGTAAGCCAGCGCCAGGATCATGATGTGGCGGATTGCAATCACATCGCCGAATTCGGTTTCGATCACAGCGGGTTGCTTGCGGATGGCACCTACAGCCAGGATTGCCACCTGAGGCTGATTGATGATGGGTGTGCCCGTGATGCTGTCGAAGGTGCCGAAATTGGTGATGGTAAAGGTGCCGCCCTGAATTTCGTCGGGCAGGAGCTTGTTGGCCCTTGCGCGATTTGCCAGGTCGTTCACCGATTTGGTGATGCCGAGCAGGCTTTTTTCGTCCACATTTTTGATTACCGGCACAATCAGGTTGCCGTTGGGCAGGGCTGTGGCCATGCCGATGTTGATGTTCTTGCGCAGGATGATGTTGTAACCGTCAACCGAGGCGTTGATCTGAGGAAATTCTTTCAGGGCTTTGGCTGCGGCTTCGAAGAAGATCGGGGTGTAGGTGATTTTTTCGCCTTCGCGTTTGAAGAAGCTGTCCTTCACCCTGTTGCGCCAGTTTACGATATTGGTCACGTCCACATCGATAAAGCTGGTAACGTGTGGCGACACATGCTTCGACATCACCATGTGGTCGGCGATGATGCGGCGCATGCGGTCCATTTCCACAATCTGGTCGCCGGCTTCGGTGACCACCTTCGGAGCTTCGATCTTCTGGGCAGGTTTTGCCGGGGCAGGGGCCGGTGCGGAAGCAGCTTGAGGTGCCGGTGCGGGTGTGGCGGCCACTGGCTGGGGAGCTTGTGACCTGTTTTTGAGATAGTTGAGTACGTCTTCCTTGGTCACGCGTCCGTCCTTGCCCGATCCCGGAATGCGGTCGAGCTCCTCCTGGCCGATGTTTTCGGCTTTGGCAATGCTCTTGACCAGGGGCGAATAAAATCTTCCGGGGGTGCTCACCGGTGCAGGCACATCGGCTGCTGCAGTGCCTCCGGCAATGAGTTCGGCGCCGGGTATTGCCTCAGGCTGCGGAGCGGCCGGCGCATCTTCACCTGCAACAGCATCTTCGCCATCGAGCGAGATGACCGCAATAGGCAGGCCAACGGCAACCACGTCACCCTCCTTATATAATTGCTTGATCAGCTTGCCTTCGACGGGCGAGGGGATCTCGCTGTCCACCTTGTCGGTGGCAATCTCAACGATCGGGTCGTCTTCCGACACCATATCGCCGGGTTGTTTGAGCCATTTGGTGATGGTGGCTTCAATAACACTTTCGCCCATCTTGGGCATCACAATTTCAAATGTGGCCATACAAGAATGTTTTTGTCATCAAAAGGAAATAATGATGCTTTTTGTTCAATTTCAGGCTGCAAAAATAGGCATTTTTAGAATGAATCCAGATAAGATGGCCAAGCTAACCGGAATACCGGAAATAAGAAAAGACTTAACAAAACAAAAGGCCGGTATTTTTTACCTGCTGGCCTGACGTAAGGAAGATTTTTTACTTTTGTTTCGGCAACAGAGCTAAGGAAAACAGTAAGCAAATGGACGCTGAATACAGGCACGACAACAGGGATGGAATTTTTTCGCGTGCAGTGAAAGCCGGAAAACGAACCTATTTCTTCGACGTCAAGGTTACGCGGGGCGACGACAAATACATCACCATCACTGAAAGCAAGCGCAAGTTTAGCAACGAACTGGGGCGGTTTATTTACGAGAAACACAAGATTTTTCTGTACCGGGAAGACTTTGAAAAGTTTATCAAAGGTCTGCAGGAAAGCATACATTTTATTGAAACCGGAGAGCTGCCCGAAAACTACGGCATCGACCAGGCCGACATTGAATTTGAGGATCTTTAAGTCGGCTATCCGCCACTGTCATCCCGAAATATACTTCAGATTAGTTTTCAAACGCACCGGCTTTTTGCCGGGAGCGTGACAGAGCTTGTGCAAAAGCACTAACTTTGCCTCCGGACGAATTTTGCGACAAAATTACTTTAACAAGCTGAAGTACAACATCATGGGTAAAACCATTGCCATAGCAAACCAAAAGGGCGGGGTAGGCAAAACAACCACTGCCATCAACCTGGCAGCCAGCTTCGCGGTGCTTGAGTTTCGTACCTTGCTTGTGGATGCCGACCCGCAGGCCAACGCTACTTCGGGATTGGGCTACGACCCAAAGGAAATCGAAAACAGCGTGTACGAATGCATCATGGACGGGGTGGAACCTTCGGTGGCAACGCTCGAAACAACCACGCCCAACCTGATGCTGCTTCCTGCCCATATCGACCTGGTAGGCGCGGAGATTGAGATGATCAATCTGCCAAACCGCGAGAAGATGATGAAGCAGGTGATCGACAAAGTGAAAAACGATTACGACTTTGTGCTCATCGACTGCTCGCCCTCGCTCGGGTTGATCACGGTGAATGCCCTCACCGCATCCGACTCGGTTATCATCCCCGTGCAATGCGAATATTTTGCCCTCGAAGGACTCGGCAAGCTGCTTAATACCATCAAGATTGTGCAAACCCGCCTGAACCCCCAGCTCGACATCGAGGGCATACTGCTGACCATGTTCGACTCGCGCCTGAGGCTTTCGCGTCAGGTGGTGGAGGAGGTGAAAACCCACTTCCAGCAGCTTGTTTTCGACACCATCGTTGCCCGCAACACCCGCCTGAGCGAAGCGCCCAGCCACGGCGAAACCATCATCATGCACGATGCCGCCAGCACGGGCGCCATCAATTATCTGAACCTTGCCAGAGAAATTCTCGTAAAGAATAAAATGGTCGCAAAAACTGAGGAGGAAAGCAAGTGAGCGCTGACAAGACAAAAAAAAGGGGGCTGGGCCGCGGACTTGAGGCTATTCTGCAAAGCCCCGAAACCGACATCACGTCCGAAGATATCGCCGGTAACTATGTGGTAGGTGCAACGGCCGAGATTGATATTGACAAAATCGAGACCAATCCCTTTCAGCCGCGCACCGATTTCGACGATATGGCCCTGCGCGAACTGGCCGCCTCCATCAAAGCTCAGGGAGTGATCCAGCCGGTGACCGTGCGCAAACTGGGTTTTGATAAGTATCAGCTGATCAGCGGAGAACGACGTTTGCGTGCATCTAAACTGGCCGGCCTGACTACCATACCGGTATTCATCAGGGTTGCCAACGATGAGCAGATGCTCGAGATGGCCCTCATCGAGAACATCCACCGCGAAAACCTCAACGCCATAGAGGTGGCCATCAGCTACCAGCGCCTCATGGAAGAATGCCAGCTCACACAGGAGCAACTCAGCGAAAAGGTAGGTAAAGGCCGTACCACCATTGCCAATTTCCTCCGGCTGCTCAAGCTGCCGCCCGAAGTGCAGATTGCACTCCGCGACGGACATATCACCATGGGGCATGCCCGCGCATTGATCAATATCGAAGACCCTGTAAAACAGCTGCTTATCCTTCAGCAAATCATCGAAAAAGAGCTCAACGTGCGCCAGGTGGAGAAAATGGTGCGCGACCTGAGCAATCCGCAGGGCAACAAAGCAAAAGCTCCCGTGCAGGCTGTTCCCGCTGTGTACAAAGACAAGGCAGCCGAACTCTCAAGAAAGATAGGCGCCAAAATAGAAATCAAACGCAATCCCAAAGGAAAAGGTGCGTTATCCATTGCGTTTGACAATGATGGTCAGCTCGAAAACCTGCTCGGCCTCCTGAACGCACTTGGTTCGGATGAATAAACCATCGTGGCTGCTGCTTATTCTTTTGCTGGCTTTGGTTCCCGTCAGGGCGCAAAAGCCTGCAAACGACACGCTTGCTTCGGCTAATCAGCATTCGCCGCACAAGGCAAGCGTCTATTCGGCCGTGCTGCCCGGGCTGGGACAGATTTACAACCGCAAATACTGGAAAGTGCCCATAGTGTATGCAGGTATCGGGGCGTTTACCTATGCAGGCATCCTCAACCGCAACGAATACCGCATGGCCCGCGAGGCGTTTACTTATGTTTCGCAGGGCGAGACCTACCCCACCGACAACAAGTATATCAAGTATCCGGCCAACGACATCATCACCATACGCGACTACTACCGGCGCAATATGGAGGTAAGTTTTCTGCTCCTGGGCGTGTGGTATGCACTGAATATCATTGATGCCACGGTAGATGCACACTTTTTTTACTACGACGTCAGCGAAGACCTTGTCCTCCAGATCAGGCCGGGAATGCAGCTCGCCCCAACAATGCCGGCTTCGCCAATGGCAGCCTTGCCTGCAGGCATCAGTGTACGTTTAAAATTCTAAGCCTATGAATATTGTGCTCTCCGGCTACGGAAAGATGGGCAAAATGGTTGAACACCAATGCCTTTCCAGAGGACATCAGATTGCGCTGGTAATCGACAATGCCTCCCAATGGCACGACATCCCTCCGGACATCAGTGCAGATGTGTGCATTGATTTCAGTTCGCCTGAGGCTGCTTTGGAAAACATACGACGCTGTATCACCATGGGATGGCCTGTTGTGGTGGGCACCACAGGCTGGCAGCAGCACCTCGATGAGGTTAAAATGCTGGTGATGGAGCACAACGGCACCTTGTTCCATGCCCCGAATTTTTCCATCGGAATGAACATCGTGTTCAGGCTTAACCGGCAGCTGGCCTGGTTGGTCAATGGCACCGACTACAAACTGCGCATTCGGGAAGTGCATCATGTGCACAAACTCGATGCCCCCAGCGGAACAGCCGTACAGCTTGCCAACGATCTGATTGCCAGGGTAGAAGGTCTTGAAAGCTGGCAGCTTGGTAACGATGCACAAGCCTCCGTCCTTCCGGTGGAAGCCATACGCGAAGGTGAGGTTAAAGGTATTCACGAGGTGATAGCCACCTCGGCTTCGGATCAGATTGTGCTGAGGCACGAGGCCTTCAGCCGGGAGGGCTTTGCGTTGGGCGCAGTGCTGGCAGCAGAATTTGTGCTTGGCAAAACCGGAATCTTTACCATGGAAGACCTGCTTGGCTATTGAATCAGGCTACAGCTTTGGTTATGAATAATTAACAGCGCCCTGCCCGAACACCCTTAATACTTTGTTAACTTCGCCCTCAAAATTTCCGCCGCATGATTAGTTTTATTTTATTGGTTCCGGCACTGCTTACAGTATTTAATGTGTTTGGCTGGAAGCTTTACGAAAAGGCCGGATACAAGGGCTGGATGTCGGCTGTGCCCTACTACAACCTCTTCATCCTGCTGAAAATCATCAAGAAGCCCTGGTGGTGGCTTGCCCTGATGCTGGTTCCGTTTCTGAATATTTTCGTGTATTGGCTCATGCTCATCGAGCTGGTGCGGTGTTTTGGCAAGGAAGGTTTTCTGCAGCATCTGGCAGCCGCAGCCCTGCCGTTTGTTTATCTGCCGCGTGTGGCAGCCCAACAGCTCCCATATCTTGACCCTGCCGTCACAGAGCGTCCGAAAAAGACGCCTGTGCGCGAGTGGCTCGATGCCATCGTGTTTGCCGTGGTTGCTGCCAGCATCATTCGCATGTTCCTGTTCGAAGCTTATACCATTCCCACCTCGAGTATGGAAAAGTCGCTGCTGGTTGGCGACTTTCTGTTTGTGAGCAAGTTGAGCTACGGGCCTCGCCTGCCCAATACCCCTTTGGCGTTTCCGTTTGTGCACCACACCTTGCCCTGGAGCGAAACAGCCAAATCGTATGTGGAATGGGTCAGCTGGCCTTACTACCGATTCCCGGGTCTCGGACAGGTGCAGCGCAACGATGCCGTGGTGTTCAACTATCCCGACGGCGATACGCTGAGCCTGAAGTTTCAGAGCAATGTGAGCTATTATCAGCTTGTGAGACAATATGGCCGCGAACGGGTGTGGAGCGACAAACGCAACTTCGGCGAAATCACCAGCCGTCCGGTTGACAAAAGGGAGAATTACATTAAAAGGTGTGTGGGCATGCCAGGCGATGTCATCGAAATACGAAACGCAGAGCTGTTCGTGAATGGTCAGCCAAACCCGACGCCCGGTCAATTGCAATTCAGGTACAGCATTCTCACCGATGGCAGTCCCATCAACCAGCGCGTGCTGGATAAATATGACATCACCGAGGGCAGGCTGGGCATGCAAAACGGGGAATATGTGTTCTGGACCACACCGGCCGTGGCAAAAGAGCTGCAGCAGCTGCCGAATGTAAAGCAGGTGCAGATGCTCACGGATGAAGCCGGCGAATGGAATCCGGAAATCTTCCCGCACGATGCCCGTTATCCCTGGAACGTGGACAATTTTGGCCCGCTCGAGATACCTTCAAAAGGAAAAACTGTGGCGCTCAATGCCAGCACCCTGCCGCTTTACGAGCGCATCATCACGGCGTACGAAGGCCACAAACTCCGCACCGAGGGCGAAAAAATCTTTGTGGATGACGTGGAAACTACGCAATACACATTTGCCCAGAACTATTACTGGATGATGGGCGACAATCGCCACAACTCGGCCGACTCCCGTTTCTGGGGCTTTGTACCCGAAGATCATATCGTGGGTAAAGCCGTATTTGTGTGGCTCTCGCTCGACAAAAACAAGCCGCTGTTTGGCGGCAAAGTCCGGTGGCATAAATCGCTTCGTTTCGTTAAATAATTCATTGTAAAACAATATCATACGCATGAAAGCAACAATGGTAACCGACAAGGGCACCATGGTCATCGAACTGTTTGAGGATGATGCGCCAGGCACGGTGGCAAACTTTGTAAAGCTGGCCAAATCGGGTTTTTACGATGGTCTGACTTTTCACAGGGTGATTCCGGATTTCGTAGTGCAGGGGGGATGCCCCAGAGGTGATGGAACGGGTGGTCCGGGTTACCGCATTCCCTGTGAAACGGATGGAAAAAAACAATACCACGACCGTGGGGTGCTTTCGATGGCTCATGCCGGCCGAAACACCGGTGGCTCACAGTTTTTTATCTGCCACAACCGGCGCAATACAGCCCACCTCGACCGCAAACATACCGTATTCGGTAAGGTGATCGAAAATGTGGATGTGATCGACAGCATCCGACAGGGCGACAAGATTCTTTCGATCACCATTGAGGAGTAAAGTATTGCATTTCAACTAATTACTCTCAGCCTCCTGAGCACGGTTCCGGCTTTGGACAATGCGGTAGCAAGATCGGGATCGAGGATGGTGGCATGGCCCATTTTGCGGAAGGGACGGGTAGTCTTCTTACCGTAGATGTGCAGTTTGACGCCTTCGATGGCCAGCACCTCGTTGAGCCCGTCGTAAATGGCCGGTCCTGCATAGCCCGGCTGACCGAGGATATTGACCATCACGGCAGGCGAGGTGAGGCGCGTGGAACCCGGATGCAAACCCAGAATAGCCCGCAGGTGTTGCTCGTATTGTGAGGTGATTGCACTCTCGATGGTGTGGTGCCCGCTGTTGTGCGGACGGGGTGCTACTTCGTTGATGAAAATGCGGCCTGCGCTGTCCACAAACATTTCCACAGCCAGCAAACCGGTTATTCCAAAAGCTTTGGCGGTTTCGACGGCAATCTCCGCGGCCTGACGGCTGAGCTGTTCGCCGATGCGGGCAGGCGAAAGCAAATACTCCACCAGATTGGCCACAGGATTGAAAATCATCTCCACCGCAGGATAAACAGCCAGCTCACCGCTTCTGTTGCGCGAGACAATCACAGCAATCTCGAGCGCATTCTCAATAAAATCTTCAGCCAGCGAAGGAACATCGAACAACGACTCCAGGTCGGATGGCGTAGCAACGACCTTCACGCCCTGCCCGTCGTAACCCGCAAGCCTGGTTTTCTGCACAAATGGCAGGCTGAGGCTTCCGTCAGCAACTGCAGCGCGCACCTCATCGGCCGTTTCGAACAACCGGAAAGGGGCGGTAGGCAGGTGGTTTTCGGTGTAAAAAAGCTTTTGCAGGCCCTTATCGCGGATGATCCGCAGGCAGCGTGGCTCGGGATACATGGGGATGCCTTCGCGCTCGAGCTGCTCCACAGCTTCGATGTTCACACCTTCGATTTCTATCGTGAGCAGGTCAACCTGGCGCCCAAAACTCAGCACCGTGTCATAATCGCGGAAAGAGCCATTGATAAAACGTGTGCAGACTTCGGCTGCGGATGCCTCCGGATCGGGATCGAGTACCCATGTGGCTATGTCCCAGGTGCTTGTGGCCTGGCAAAGCATCTTGCCCAACTGGCCTCCGCCAAGAATACCCAGTTTAAAATCGGAGCTTATGGCCTGCTTCATTCTTTTTTTGGCAAAGATAAGGATTGATTCGCAGAGGGCGACTGGGCGAGGGGGCGAGGGGGAGACGGGGCGAGGGGGAGACGGGGCGACTGGGCGAGGGGGCGAGGGGGCGACTGGGCGACTGGGAGAGTGTGACTTCCTTAAATTTGGAACGCTGATCCCGTCTAAGGCCGGGACACGGTGACACTTATCTGGCTGATTGGCGCTGTTTTTAATCTGTGATCATCTGTTCGATCTGTGTCATCTGTGTTCTATTCTCATGGGAACGCTGATCCCGTCTGAGGCCGGGACACGGTGACACTGATCTGGCTGATTGGCGCTGTTTTTAATCTGTGATCATCTGTTCGATCTGTGTCATCTGTGTTCTATTCTCATGGGAACGCTGATCCCGTCTGAGGCCGGGACACGGTGACACTGATCTGGCTGATTGGCGCGGATTGCTGCACGCAAACCAGTTAAAGGTTCACCGTCGGTTTGTTTGGTTGAAGCACCACCCAACCAAAGAACTTTGTGGCTTAATCTTTGTCCGAAATGGTCAGGGTCATCAGTTGGGCATCGACCGATGGAATGAGGTTGAGCTTGCGCTCCATCTCCTGAAGTTTTTCTTTTTCGCCAACCAGTTCGAGGAAAATCAGTCCGGTCTGGGTGCAATTTTCCAGCACATCCTCATGCAGCCCGAGACGGGTCTTGATGAAACATCCCCATCCTGTCAGAATCTTCTGCACTTTCTCGGCAGCATCGTTGCGCATGCCAACCAAAATGATCATTACGTGCTTTGTCATGGCTTTGGTGTTATTAAATTAACTCTTGTTGATCTTTATGTGCCAAAAATATCAAAAAATCAGGCGGTAACCACCTTTAAAACTGAAGTAGATGTGAAAAAAATAACATTAACAGAAACGTTTTAGAAAGGATGTGAAAGTGGGCTTTATTGATCAATCCTTGTGGAAACGGTGTGCCGCCTTCCGAAGCCTGTCCATGATGGCCAGACCGATACCCCGCGGTTCCACAGTCTGGGCTACAATGAATTCAACCTCAGCTTCTTCCATGCGGTGCAAGGCGCCAAAAAGGTTGACAGCAACCTCATTCAGGCTCCCTTTAGCCGACAGTATCTCGACATGGGCATAGCCTTGCGGAATTCTTCCATCGGCCGAAAGATATGCCGCCCCGGAGGTGTCGGCCGGCAACTGATGAATGCCTTCGATAAAGAGAGGTTTGGTCGGGCTGTAATGCGAGGGCATATGGCCCGGCGAAGCCGCCTCCAGCACACTTACCCCTGTGGCAGGTGAGGCAGGCACATGTTTTTGCAACATCTCTCGGGTGATGGCTCCCGGCCGCAGGATGAGGAACCCCCGGGCATCGAGCGCAACAACCGTTGATTCGACCCCCACCCTGCATGGCCCGCCGTCGAGCACATGCTTCAAAGCGGGAAAAGCCTTGCGGACATGCCCGGCCTGTGTAGGGCTGAGCTGACCAAATTTGTTGGCGCTGGGAGCGGCTACCGGACAGCCTGCAGCTTCGATGAGCCTGAGCGCGACATCGTTGGCAGGCATCCTGAGACCAACATTGGGCAGCCCTGCCGTCACGATATCCGGAATGCTGTTGTTTTTTGGTACCACAATGGTCAGCGGCCCAGGCCAGAAAGCGCGCGCCAGCAGGTTCACCCTTTCATCAAAACCCAGCATAAGATGCGCAACAGTGTCAACCGAGGCGATATGGACAATAAGCGGATCGAAGGATGGCCGTTCCTTGATCGCAAATATCCTGGCCACTGCATTGGCATCCAATGCATTGGCGCCAAGGCCATATACGGTCTCGGTCGGAAAAGCTACCAGCCCGCCCTTGCGGATGATGTCGGCAGCTGCCAGAATTTCGTTGTCGGATACTTTCATGTTTCGCACTGCAAAGGTAGGGATAAAGCGGACTGGTGGGGGAATGTTGGTGAGACTTAATAAGCTCAAAAATGTATGTTCTCTTTGATTAAAACATTTTTAAATTTATAGCTCAAAATCCAACCAAGTATGAATATCGTTGAATACCTGTTAAAAGTAACATTTCAAAATATTAAAGCTATTGTTATTATTATTTACTTTATTCTGAATAACTGTAACCCTTCGGCCATAAACATATTTTTAGGACGGGGTTGGTTTGCAGATATTTGCGTATAAAATTTTTGGGATGTGATTCGTAAAGAGCGCAAAGCCAAAATGTTTTTGTTGGTTGAGCAGTGGAAGCAAAGCGGTCAAAGTCAAAGCTCGCTTTCAAAGGCCATATCTTGCAACTTGCCTGCATGGCACATGCCAGACGCAATTTTGAAAAGGCATTGGATAACGACAGCCAACGGGCTGAAACTGCCCTGTTGCTCATAGGCAAGCTATACCAGATTGAGCGCATGGCAAAAGAGAATCACCTGAACCATGATGAGATAAAAATCCTCAGACAACAACAGGCCCAACCTGTGCTTGAGCAGTTGCATCGGTGGCTCAGTGAGCAACATGCCTGTGTCTTGCCCAAAAGCGCCATTGGCCAGGCCATCACTTACATGTTGACCCTTTGGCCAAGACTGATAAGATACCTCGATGACGGACGATATCAAATGGACAACAACCTGATTGAAAACACCATACGTCCTGTAGCCTTTGGCCGAAAAAATTATCTGTTTGCAGGCTCGCATGAGGGAGCAAAGCGCGCAGCCATGATTTATTCCTTGTTAGCCACATGCAAACTCAATGAAGTAGAACCTTTTGGCTGGCTCAGCCATACCCTCGAGGTGCTTCCAGACCACCCGGCCAACCAACTGTACAAACTACTCCCGATAAAAAATCCTAAATAACAAGCAACACGCTCATGGCCGAAGGGTTACGAAAATAAAACATAACTACTGCTTAATTGCCGTGCCTCATGCACATCTCCTCGCCTGCCCACTCAAAACCAGAGCCTCCATAAAGCTTTACCGCCCTGTCACGAAGTTTTACCGCCCTGTCACGAGGTTTTACCGACTCGTCACGAGGTTTTACCGACTCGTCACGAGGTTTTACCGACTCGTCACGAGGTTTTACCGACTCGTCACGAGGTTTTACCGACCTGTCACGAGGTTTTACCGACCCGTCACGAGGTTTTACCGACTTGTCACGAGGTTTTACCGACTTGTCACGAAGGTTTATCAGGTCTGCAAATCCTTACTTCAAGCCGTCATGTTGTTACAAAACGCTGATAAACAATAAGATAAAAACGTTACATGCTTTAAATCGAATTTTTTCAACAATCCGGCATGGAATTTTCAACAGGGTTTGCATCGTGAGACCATTCACGTTAAAAGGCTGAATTACGCTTCTGGTGCCTGAAAAACTTACCCTTCTGCCAAAATCGTAATACCTGATTTTTTTTGAAGCAGTTTATGCTTTGGTTGGACAGGCTGGTCGCATTTGGAGGGGATTGATCCTTGCCGTGAGGTAAAATTGTATGTTACATCACTTTGCCACTTCGGGAAAGAATTTGATCAGGAACAAGTCTTTGGCTTCTTCGGCAGGACTGAGGCGTTTCACCACAAAGGCTTCGCGGGGCGAAAAGTCCGATTTTCGAGCCAGGTAGTAGGCGTCAGGTTTTTTTTCGGAGCTGAACAGCATGCGGTCGCCGCGCACCTCGTTGGCGTAAAACATGAAAGCGTATGCAGTACGTTTGCGGCCGTAGTAAGGATCGAGCGGTTTGTCGGGATTCCACCATACATGCAGCGGATGTCCCTTGGTGAGTTCGCCCACCTGGCGGGCGAGCTCACGGCTTTCGAAGCTTTTCGAAAGCAAGGCTCTTGCCGGTAAAACGGTAAGGTTCAACCCGATGCGCAGCACAAGTAGGGCCGCAACAAGCAGCATCAGCCTGTAGGCGGGTGTGCGGAAATAGGCTATGGTGAGTGCAGCCAGGGCAGTAAAGAGGGTGGCCGATATCAGGCCGATGTGTGCAAAATCTTTGGTTGGCTCTACCAGCATGGGTGTCCATGAGGCGAGCGTGATGATGATCAGTGCGCCACCCAGCATCCATTCCACCCATTGTACCACAGGGGCATGCCGGTCTTTCAGCTCGGTATATCGCGCCACAAGCAGGGTCATCATCGGAGGCACAAGCATCAGGATATATCTTGGATGTACCTCTGGTGAAGTCCAGTAGGGTAGGATATTGAAAATGATAATCAATGCGTTGTATTTCAGGAAGATGTCATTTTTTATGGTTTGAAGCGAACCTTTGGTAAACATCAGCACCAGCAGAAAGCTCCACGGAAGGAAGTGGTAGGTCATGTTGAAGGGGAAGACGAACAGGTTTTTCACTGTGGCCAGCCAGCCGAAACGCAGGACGGTGCGGCGTGTGGTTTCGCCCAGAAGGACCTTGAACACCTCCGATGGCTCCACCGGATTGCGGGAAAAATAAACCAGGTAGTAGCTGCCCAGGATCAAACCCATCAATGCCACGCCTGACAGGTGTTTCCAGCTGAAAAGCAATTTAAACCTGCCAAAAAGGCCGTGGAGCACAAGCAGCGTAATTGCGACAAACACCAGGCTGGGCAGGCCTTTCATCAGGTAGGCTATGGCCATGAGTGCGTAGCTGATCAAATACATCTCCAGGTACTTACCGCGGCGCATCAGCTTGTAGCTCAGGATAAAAAACAGGTAAACCAGCCACGAAAAAGCAATATCGATCAGCCCATGAAGCGATTCATAAAACAGAATTCTGCCGTTGGTCATGAAGAGCAGGGCGACCAGCAGGGCTTGTTTGTGTCCACGCTCGCCGGCGAGCAGTTTGTAGATGGAGCATGTGAAGAGGAAAAGAAAAACCAGCATGGGCAGGCGCATCACAAACTCGTTCTGCTTGCCTGTGAGCTGAAAGGCCAGCGCGATGATCCAGTTGTAGAGCGGAGGCTTTTTCAGATAGATATCGCCGCCCAGGGTGGGGGTGAGGTAATCGCCGCTGTGGATCATCTCCTGTGCGACAAGCGCCCGGATAGCCTCGTCCGGAATAAACGGCTGCAAACCAAGATACATGAAAAAGGCCGGAACAGCCAGCAGTACAATAAGCCAAAGCAATGCTTTCCGGGGGTGCATACCACGCAAAGCTCCAGTTATCATGGCTGTCATCTGGTTTCGACTACTGCATAATATTGACAGAACCAATCCACAAATGCTTTAAGTCCCTGGTCGAGCGGCGTTTCGGGTACAATACCAACCATTGTTTCAAGTTTTGTGCAATCGGCGTGTGTCGAGTACACATCGCCTTGCTGCATGGGCAGCAATACTTTCCGGGCAGTTCTACCAAGGTGTTTTTCGAGCAGGGCGATGAACTTCAGCAGCGGCACAGGCGAGCCTTTGCCGATGTTATAGATGGCAGCCGGAGGATTTTGAACGGGCGGATGGCCGATTAGCCTGCACAAACTCTCGGTGATGTCGTCCACATAGGTGAAGTCGCGTTCAAGTTGACCATTGTTGTACACTTCGATGGTCTCGCCTGCAGTTATTGCGCTGGCAAATCGGTAATAGGCCATGTCGGGTCTGCCCCAGGGGCCGTAAACCGTGAAGAAACGCAGTCCGGATGTGGGGATGCCGTATAGATGACTGTAGGCGTGCGCCATGAGTTCGTTGGCCCGCTTGGTGGCAGCATACAGGCTCACAGGGTGATCCACTTTGTCGCTTTCGGCATTGGGCAGCTTGCTGTTCGATCCGTAAACACTTGAGCTGCTCGCATAAATCAAATGTCTGACCGGATGGTTGCGGCATGCTTCAAGGATGTTCAAAAAAACTTCGAGGTTATCTTTCAGGTAAGCATAAGGCTTGCTGATGCTGGCCCGGATGCCTGGTTGTGCGGCCAGATGAATCACAAGGTCGAATTGCGATTCGGCAAAAGTCCGGTCCAGGAATGTTATGTTGCTCAGATCGGCTTTGATGAAACGCATGTGCGGGAAAAGTCCGGAAGTGTATGCTGTTTCTTCATCAAATACCTGATGGTCAAATCCCAGTTCGGCAAGGCGACCCGCTTTCAGCCGAGGATCGTAATACGCATTGAGGTTGTCGATACCGGTGATGGCAAAGCCTTCATCTGCAAGACGTTTTGCCAGATGAAAGCCAATAAAACCCGCCATGCCGGTGAGCAGGATATGTGGCATTCGGATTGACTTGTTTACTGTGGGCAAAGGTACCTCTTTGCAGCTTTTGCAGCTTCATGCTCCGCAGTTTTGTGGGATGATTTGGCATTTTGATTCTACCTTTGTGCGGTATTCAGCATGGTACGCAAGAAATGCCCTAAAACTTACCGCAGGCCATGGTTATAGCTGATTAAATCTGGAGATGAAAAAGATATCTGTCGTAGTTACGGTGTTCAACGAAGAGGACAATGTCTTGCCGCTTTATCGCAAGGTCGTGGAGGCGCTCGGAGGGATGGATTTCGAGCTGATTTTTGTGAACGATGGTTCGACCGACCAGACCCTGCACAAGCTGATGAGCATCAGGGACCAAAGGGTAAGGCTTGTGGAATTTCGAAAAAACTATGGCCAGAGTGCAGCCCTTCATGCTGGCATCAGGCTGGCTTCGGGCGATTTTATCGTTACAATGGACGGCGACCTGCAGAACGATCCTGCCGACATCCCGGCCATGGTCGAAGCTGCCGATCAGGGTAATTTCGACCTGGTTGCCGGAATCAGGGTAAACCGTAAAGATGATTTTTTTATCCGTAAGATACCTTCTTATATAGCCAATCGCATTATTATGCGTGCCACAGGCGTCAGAATCAAGGACAACGGCTGTGCCCTCAAGGTATTTCGCAAGGAACTTATCAAAGGGATTGGCATCTACGGCGAGATGCACAGGTTTATTTCGGTGCTGGCTGCCCTCGAGGGAGCGCGCATCACCCAGGTGCCGGTGCGGCATCATCCGCGTGTTCACGGCAGTTCGAAGTATGGGTTGTCGCGCACCTTCAAGGTAATCAGCGATTTGCTGCTTCTTGTTTTTCAACGCAGCTACCTGCAGCGGCCCATGCATTTCTTCGGCAAATGGGGTGGCCTCATCTTTCTCGTTGGTGCATTGATCAATCTTTATCTGCTGGCTATCAAGCTAATGGGTGAAGACATTGGGGGAAAACCTTTGCTTTTTCTGGGCGTGATGATGGTGATCACCGGTTTTCAACTCATTACTACCGGCATCATCATCGAACTGCAGATGCGCACCTATTATGAGTCGCAGGACAAGCCGCATTACCAGATCAGAAACATCTATCAGGCTGGTGAAAAGGTATAAAAAACAGCTTGTTGCCCTGCTCAAGCTCATCGTCTCAGTGCTGGCGTTGTATGTAGTTTTCCGGAAGCTGGATCTGGAGAGCCTTGGTGCCCTGCTGGCCAGGCTGCGGATTTGGCCCCTGCTCGCTGCAACCTTGATGTTCGTTTTGTCGAAAGCCTTGTCGGCCGTGCGTCTGCAGCTGTTGTTCAGCTATTCCGGCTTGCAGATCGGTCAGCTCGAAAATGCCCGGCTCTACCTGCTTGGGATGTTTTACAATCTTTTCCTGCCCGGGGGCATTGGCGGCGACGGGTACAAGATTTTCTACCTGAACAGGCGTTACCATACCGCGGCGCGTATTAGCCTTACGGCCATCCTGCTCGACCGTTTATCGGGGGTGTTTATGCTGGCATTGCTGGCCTTACTCCTGCTGATCGTGCTCAACAGGCACAACGAACTTGCAGTCTGGTCAGTCGCTGCCATCCCTTTGCTGGTTTTGGCATTCTGCATCATGATGCGTGTTTTTTTCCGCAAGCTCATGCCTGTTTTCTTGCTGATGAACGTTTATTCGCTTGGCGTACAACTGTTTCAGCTGGTTTCGGTCTATTTCATTCTGCTTAGCCTTGCACAAACCAATGATCTTCTTCCGTATTTTTTTCTGTTTCTGGTCTCATCCATTGTCACCATCATACCGATCACTATTGGTGGGGCTGGGGCGAGGGAACTGACCTTTCTCTATGGTGCAAAGTGGTTCGGAGTGAATGTGGAGCTTGCGGTAGCCATTAGTTTCATTTTTTATCTGATTACTGCAATCACCTCATTGGCAGGCATCTATTATGCAATTCGTGGAGTTCGCGATCCGGATGAAACAAATGCCGATTGATCAGTTACCGCAAAATAGTTAGTGAGCCACACGGAGTCATGCGCTTTTTGCGATCTCCTCACAAACATATAAGTTGCACTGGCGCAAGATCAGAATAATGAAACCAGAATGATGAGCTTCCGAGTTCCGAGCCTCTGCAGCCTTGTGCCATATTCCTTTTGGTAATAATTTACCTCTGGCGCAGGTTGTTGGCCGATTCAAAGTTGATTATCGATGCAGCTTGTGCGAATTAATCATCAGCTTTTCTTACACCATCCAAACGACCAATAATTTTGCGGCCAGCTCCAATTCACTAACTGATGCGTCTCTCTCGGCCTGCAGATCGGGCAAGAAAGATTTGACTTACATTTGCAACATTATTGCAAGAATATGGAAGCATTTCAGCTGATGTTGCAGCAAACCCTCATCATCACTACGTTTGTCCTTGGGTTGATGATGGTGATCGAATATGTGAACATCCAAACCCGGGGCTTGTGGTCGGAAAAGATTCAGCAGAAGCCCTTCATGCAGATTGTGTTGGGTTCGCTCATGGGGGTCATTCCCGGTTGCCTGGGCTCCTACACCATGGTCTCGCTCTATGTGCATCGCGTGGTCATGTTTCCGGCCATAGTAGCCACCATGATCGCCACCTCGGGCGATGAGGCATTTCTGATGTTTTCCGTCATACCTGCTACTGCGCTCAAGCTGAATGTGATCTTGTTTTTCGTCGCGCTGGTGGCGGGCGTCGTCATTCACTACACGGTGAAGAACAAACATATCGGACTGGGAAGCCATGCCGAGCTGCCCCTTCACAGCCATGCAGAGGAATGCAATCCGGTGCACCCGCGCTATGCAATTCAAAATCTCAGAGACATCACTTTTACCCGGGCATTGTTGCTGGCCGGCATTCTTGGGATTCTCTTTATGCTGGCAACCGGAGTTGTGGATGGGGCACATCACCTGAATACGCTTATGGGCGATGCCGGTCTGGTGCATGATCATGCGCATGCCCATGCCCATGCGCACGACCACGACCATGGCGGGGAGGCCGACTGGATCCGCCTGAGCCTCATTGGTTTATTTACTATCCTGCTGTTTATCGTGCTATCGGCAAGGGAACATTTCCTGCAGGAACATCTCTGGCACCATATCATCAAAAAACATTTCTTCAAAATCTTTGCCTGGACCCTGGGAGTGCTGGCGTTCATCTACGTGCTGAACTTGTATGTAGATCTCCGGATGTGGATCTCGGAGAATGTGTGGACGGTGCTGTTTATCGCTTTGCTCATCGGCATCATTCCCGAATCGGGGCCGCATTATGTGTTTGTGCTGCTCTTTGCCCAGGGGGCAGTGCCCTTCAGTATCTTGCTTGCCAGCAGCATCGCGCAGGATGGACATGGCACCCTGCCATTGCTGGCCGAATCGCCCAAAGGGTTTGCCGCCGTCAAAATTGTCAACCTTTTAGTTGCCTTGCTTGTAGGAGGGCTTGGTGTGTGGATGGGATGGTGAGAATAGTGAACAGTGAGTTAGTGAATAGTGAACAGTGAGTTAGTGAACAGTGAGTTAGTGAATAGTGAATAGTGAACAGTGAGTTAGTGAATAGTGAATAGTGAACAGTGAGTTAGTGATTGGTGAACAGTGAGTTAGTGATTGGTGAACAGTGAGTTAGTGAATAGTGAATCAGTGAACCGTGATCAGAATCCAATAATCGGAACCCATCACTCGTTATCCGTCGCCCCTCGAATCTTTGAATCCTTGAATCAGGAATCTTTGAATTCCTCCTCCCCGTCACCCGTCACCCGTCACCCGTTTTTTGTATTTAATAATAGAATCTCCAGTTGACTCCCAACACAAACCGTTGGTCGCGCATGGGGTAGCCCGGGGTGGTGTAGTAATAATGGTAGCCGGTTAGGCTGAACAGGTTGGTAGCCTGGAAATAGATTCTCGCTCTTTTAAGTTTCAGGGCCACATGGGCATCCACATAAGGATAGTTGCCTACCTGTTTCCTGTTTTGCAGGTGAAAGGTACGCAGGGCGGGCATCCATGCATCAGCATAATATCTGGAGTGATACCAGGCATCCAGACCAACCTGCAGGGTAGCCACATCTTTTATTGCTTCGAAGGTATAGAGCGCGCGCAGTCGGCCAAGAAGCGCCGGAATGCGTAGCACGCTGTCGTTGTCGGCATATTGCCATGCCATGCGGCCGATGAGGTCGAACCTGCCGGGATTAAAGTGAAATTTGCCGTAGAATTGCAGCACATTAGCTGTGCCGCTGTATTGTTTTGGCCTGCTGTCGGTACCAAAATACACCGGCCTGTCCAGAAGGTTATACACAGCGCCGGCGGCCAGTCCCCTGAAATGATAGCCACCCTCGAGCTTCAGCAGCCGGGTGTTTAAAAAATCGTTTTCCCAGCGGAAGTGGTTCGATTGGTATCGTTGCACAAACCAGGAGGGCGATTGGTTGGCCAGCAAAATCTGACCATACAGGTTGCCAAGGTTTCGGTTTGCTGTTCCAAAATATTGTTTTACAGCGCCTTCCAGATAAAGATCGCCTCCGGCGTAATTGCCGCTCACCACCTTAATGCGGCCATCAATAAACAGGGAGTTGAGGAGGTTGATCTGCACCCCGCCGTACGGATTCAATTGAAAATAGCGTGCCGTCCAGGAGGAGTCGCTTTGCAGGATATTCATCAGCTCGATGCCGGCATACACATGCAAGGGGGGAGGGGATTGGTGTACGCGATAACCCAGGCTGCTCCATTGCAGCCTGTTGATAAACGCAGATTGGTAAGTGCTGTCGTAGGTGCGCGACGAATCGAGTACGATGTCGTAGGGCTGGTAAAACTTTTCGAGCGGCGAACGCTCCGTGTACACCCCCTGGTTGCGGATATATTCGAAGCGGTGGGTGATCCTCCCCAGCTGAAAACTGCGTTTCCGCGGCAGGCTGTCCGCATCGCGGTGCAGCAGGGCGGGCAGCAGAATAAAATAGTGCTCGAACCCAAAGCCCGACATCTTGAGCTTGTTTTGTGCATCCAGCAGATTCACGTTGTACAACCTGCGGTCGGTTTCGAGCAGGTTTTCGAAAATGCTGTCGTTGGCTATGCCTCCGTTTTCCTTGTTTATCAGCTTGTTATGAAAGTACCATGCTGCTGCTCCGTAGCGCAGGCTGCGGGTCTGGTGCCTTGCGTTGAGGTAAAAGTTGCTCTGATCGGCAAAATGGTTTTTGTAGTATCCAGGCGAGTTGATCAGCCCGTAGTCAAGCCCGACCACAGTGCGCGGAGCAACCAGCCTGCTGAAGTTGACCCTCAGGTGCTGTTCGCGTTTGCTGCCCATCAGGTAACTCACCTCGGTGAGCGGGGCCAGGGGCTGCATGAAACGGATGTCTCTGCCGCTGCGTTGGTAGAGCCTGTATGCCGATGGATAAAGGTGGTATCCGTAGTATAGTTCGGGACTGAAAAACAACGGCCTGGCAGGATTGGCCGTATTGCTCAGCGTTGCCATACCAAACTCGTCTGTGCTTGTCCAGTCGAACCGGCTGAAATTGAGCAGGTTGGTGTCGATGGGGTGAATCCTGCCCAGAAACAGGCTGTCGAAACTCTGGTTGAAAAAGGTGGCGCGGGTGGAATCAATCTTTACCAGGGGCATTTGCGCCTCCGCTGACAAATACTGGCTGATCAGGCATAACGCCAGCCCATGTTTCATCAGACTTTTTATTCGTGCCGTAAAAGTCAAAGCGAACCGCTTCATGCAGCAAAGGTAGGATTTTCGGCCCAACGCATTTTCGTCGCGCATCCTAACAAAAAAGCCGGGCTTGCGCCCGGCCTGTATGCGATCAACGTTTGATGAACTTTTGTGTCGTGGTGCGCCCTTCGTGCTGCAGGCGAAGCAGATAGATGCCTGCCGGAAGTTGCTCCACATCAATTGCCAGTCCGTTCAACCTGCCGGATTGCATGAGTTGCGCAGAAGTATTATAGATGGCAAATTGTGCTTTGTCCACCAGGTTTTCGTTCAGCTTCAGGTGGATTTGTGTGGTTACAGGATTGGGATACAGGCTCATCCCAAGGCTGAGGGGTTCAGGCAAAGAGGTCACTGTCTCCCAGGTGAGCAGCATTTTTCCGCTGATGACCCAGAGGCCGATTCCCCAGTCGTAAAATTCTGCCACCATAACAACAGGGTTGGCATTGGCGTCGTAGTCCACATTGATTTTTTGGCCATTATAGATCATCCATTCCCCGTTTTCCCAGGTTTCCATGACCTCCAGGGTGTTGAAGCTGTATTGGTCGTATTCATAGCGTTCCCTGAAATCGTTTTCCCATGCCAGGCCATCCCAAATCTCGAAGGTTGAGGTGAGCAGCAGCTCGTTGGCGTTGTAGGTGCAGGCGCCCCTTTGGTCGTTTTCCCAGCCTTGTCCGTCCCATATCTGCAGGGTTACGGTGAGCCATTTGAACTGGCTGAAATCGAGCCAGGTGATGTCGGTGGCTTTGCCCTCGAGTTCCCACTGCTGGTCGAAATCGTTCCAGTTGTAGTATTTTACCACTTCCCATTCGTTCTGGGCATTGAGTTGGTATCCCTCACGCCACATATTCACCCATTTGCCGTCGATTTCTTCCCACGACTGCTCCACTGTGGCCGTATGCCTGCCATCGTTGTCGTATTCGAAGATTGTCCGGCTGAACGGAAACCATTGGTCATTGTAATAATCGGCATAGGTAATGCTCAGCACATTGCCGGCGCTGTCGTATTCGTGCGAGGCACGGTTGGCAAACTGCAACAACCATTGGGCGCTGCTGATGTCCCAGAAGTCGTTCAGATAAAGGTATTCGTTGCCGTAGCTGTCATATCGCCAGGTCTCGCGCATGGCGTTTTCCCAGTCGCGAAATCCGCCGTAATTCTGCCACACCCACATGGTATCGCGATCCTGTGCATCGAAGTAGTAATAGATTCTGGTGCCCGGAAAAAATGTGCTGCCGTCGTGGTGTTCTTCCACGGTGTAGGCAGGCAGATGGCTGAAGCCTTCATAATAATACGAAGTGCGCGACATGGTGTCGTATTGTCCTTCCCAGTGCATCAGGTTGACCACTTGCAGAAGCCGGTATTGATCGCGCTGCCTGATGATCTGCATCATGTCGGGTGTGCGTGCCTCTTTTGCCTGTGGTGCCTTTCTCTCAAAATCTTTTTTGAGTTGTTGGTACACCGAATGTTGGGGCTTGTTTTCTGTGGCCGGTTTACGCTGGCCCAGGGCGGTGCCGGCCATTAATAAGGCCGCTAAAAGGAGGGTAAATGTTCTCATGTGTTTCTCTTTTGGATGGTTTTAAAGGACAAAGGTTGTGCCAAATTGGTTGTAAAGTCAAGTTTCCAGAAAATTATCTTTGCCTGAGCCCCGCCTGCCGGCCCGTGCCCCATTGACAGCTAAATGCTAACTTTGCACAAAATCCTTGCGCTTCAATGACGGAAAACTACACCGACGACAGCATCCAAACCCTTGACTGGAAGGAACATATCCGCCTGAGGCCCGGCATGTATATCGGAAAACTGGGCGATGGCAACTCGCACGACGATGGCATTTATGTGTTGCTCAAGGAAGTGATCGACAACAGCATTGACGAGTATATGATGGGTCATGGCAAGTCGATCGAAATTACCATCAACGACAATAAGGTTACGGTACGCGACTACGGGCGCGGCATCCCCCTGGGCAAAGTGATCGACTGTGTGAGCCGCATCAATACCGGCGCCAAGTATGGCTCAGGCGCTTTTAAAAAGTCGGTGGGGCTCAACGGCGTGGGTACAAAAGCCGTGAACGCCTTGTCGTCGTGGTTTCGTGCGCAAAGCATACGCGATGGCCAGACCAAGGTGGTGGAGTATCACCGCGGCGAACTGGTGCACGATTTCCCCCTGGAGCCGTGCGACGAGCGGCCGGGCACCATCATCAGCTTTATTCCGGACGAATCAGTCTTCGGAAAGTTTCGCTATCTGCCTGAATACGTGGAGGAAATGTTGTGGAACTATGCCTTTCTGAACAATGGGCTCACCCTCCACTTCAACGGGCAGAAGTTTCTGGCAAAAAACGGCTTGCTCGACCTGCTGGAACGCAATATGCCCGGGCCGGACAACAAGATTTACCCCATTATCCACATCAAGGAAGACGATTTCGAATGCGCCTTCACCCACAGCAACAATACCTATAACGAGGAATACTACAGCTTTGTCAACGGCCAGCACACCACACAGGGAGGCACGCATCAGAATGCGTTTCGCGAAGCCTTTGTGAAAACCGTGCGCGATTTTTTCAAAAAAGATTACGACACTGCCGACATCCGCAACTCGCTGGTGGCGGCCATAAGCATCAAGGTGCAGGAACCCGTGTTTGAGTCGCAGACCAAAACCAAGCTCGGATCGGTGTATATGGAGCCCAACGGACGGTCGATCCGCAACTTCATTGGCGACATCATCAGCAAGCACCTCGACAATTACCTCCACATGAACCCCGAAACGGCCGAAGCCCTGCAACGCAAGATCATGCAGAGCGAAAAGGAACGCCGCGACATGGCCAACATCAAAAAACTGGCCCGGGAGAGTGTGAAAAAAGTGAGCCTGCACAACAAAAAACTCCGCGACTGCCGCATTCACTATAACTCCAATCACGAAAAACGCCTCGAAACCACCCTGTTCATCACCGAGGGCGATTCGGCTTCGGGCAGCATCACCAAAAGTCGCGACGTGCAAACCCAGGCAGTGTTTAGCCTGAAAGGCAAACCACTGAACTGCTACGGATTGAGCAAAAAAATCGTGTACGAAAACGAAGAGTTCAATCTGCTTCAGGCTGCCATCAATGTGGACGAGTCGATGGAAAACCTCCGGTACAACAACATTGTGATTGCTACCGACGCCGATGTGGATGGCATGCACATCCGCCTGTTGCTGCTCACTTTCTTCCTTCAGTTTTACCCCGATCTGGTGCGTGCCGGACACCTCTACATCCTGCAGACTCCCTTGTTCAGGGTGCGCAACAAAAAGGAAACCATCTACTGTTATTCCGATGAGGAGCGACAGCAGGCCCTGCGCAAACTCGGCCAGAATGTTGAGATCACCCGTTTTAAAGGCTTGGGCGAGATCTCGCCTGATGAGTTCCGTTTCTTCATTGGTCCCAATATGCGCCTCGATCCGGTGATTCTGCGCCGCGACCTTTCCATTCCTGAGATCCTGAGTTATTACATGGGCAAAAACACCCCTGACCGTCAGCAGTTTATCATCAACAACCTCAGGCTCGAGGAAGACCTCACCGAAGAAAAGGTCAGGGTTGATTAAACCTGATTTCCTGCAACTTTGCAAAAGCCTTGCCCAGGTGTGCCGTGATATCGCTGGCAATAAGACTTTCGAAACCCAATGTTTCTGCGGCCAGGTCGCCTGCCAGTCCGTGCAGATAAACGCCCAGCAATGCTGCTTCGTGGGGGGAGTAGCCTCGCGAAACCAGTCCGGTGATCACGCCGGTAAGCACATCGCCGCTGCCTGCCGTTGCCATGCCTGGATTGCCGCTGCTGTTGAAAAAACATCGGCCGTCGGGCATGCTCACACAGGTGTATGCTCCTTTGAGCACGATGATGAGGCCGTGCTTCAGCGACATGGCACGTTGCATTTCGAGCCGCTCAAAACTGTCGGTCCAGCTGCCGGTAAGCCGCCTGAATTCGCCGGGGTGAGGTGTGAGTATGCTGCCTTTGGGCAAAAAAGCCAGCCAGGTTGGATGCTCAGCCAGAAGGTTCAGGGCGTCGGCATCGAGAATCAGCGGTACCCGCGATTGCTGGATGAGCAATTTGAGTGCATTGGCTGTTTCTGGCGCTGTTCCAAGTCCCGGCCCCACGCCTATGGCATGGTAGGGCGACAGCTCGGGCAGCCTCGTAAAGCAGTCTGCATCTTCGGGGCTGATCATTGCTTCGGGAAGCTTAGCCAGCAGGGCCGGTGCAATGGCCTGGGGGAGGTGCACATGCAGCAGTCCTGTTCCACTGCGCAGGCAGGCTCCGGCCGCCAGCAGGGCTGCCCCACCCTTGTCGCGCGAGCCGGCAATGAGCAGGGCGTGCCCGAAATCGCCCTTGTGGGCATGCCTTCGACGCCCCTTGAGCAATCCGGCCAGCCCACCGGCCTCAAGGTAGTAATAATGGGTGTCGGCCTGAGCCAGATAATCAGGGTGCAGGCAGATGGGTATAACCTGCCAGTTGCCAACAAAAAACTCATTTTCAGGCATCAAAAAGGCCAGCCTGGGCAGCTCGAAAGTAAAAGTGTAATCGGCCTGCACCACAGCCTGTAAGCCTTTGGGCATGGGCTTGTCGGCAAAGAGCCCCGAGGGCATGTCCACGCTGATCACAATTGCCTCGCTTTCATTGATATGAAGCACCAGCTCGGCGGCCGTCCCGTCGAGCGGCCGGCTCAATCCCGAGCCAAAAAGCGCATCCACCACAATGCTGTGGCTGGAAATCGTAGGAAACTGCGCCTTGTTGCTGATCTCCTGCACCTTGCCGCCAAGCGCAAGCAAACGCTCCAGGTTAATGGTGAAATCGTTGCTTTCGTTGTTGCCCATGCGCAGCACGAAAGTTTCGGCATGGAAACCATCCTCGAGCATCTTTCGGGCAAGCACAAGGCCGTCTCCGCCGTTGTTTCCGGTTCCGCAAAAAATGAGTATCTGTTTTTCACGGCCAAGCCTGGGCTTGAGTGCGTTGTAAAGGTTTCCGGCTGCCCGTTCCATCAGATCGACCGAGCTGATGGGCTCATGCGCAATCGTGTAAGCATCGGCTTGACGGATTTGTGCGATGTTCAGAATCTTTGTGGCCGAAATCATATAGCGTGTTTAGCTCGGAACGAAATTAATGCAATTGCATGGCCGTTCGGAATCAAAAGGCCCGTTGTTTTCACCGAAAGTTTTCCCTAAATTCGCTCATCGAACCAATACAATATGATATGAAAGCTTACCTGTGGTTATTTCTGGCAGCTGCTGCAATGTTTTTGGCCTGTGGCGGAGGTCAGAAAGACAAAAAAATGAGCGAGGCCGATCAGATGTTGCTCGAAACGGCCAGACGTTATTTTGCTACTTTGCCACCTGCCAACGATCCCAATACGCCGCTGGCGCAGCTGGGCAAGAAACTTTATTACGAAACGGCTTTCTCAGCCAACGGACAGCTTAGTTGCAACAGCTGCCATCCCATTGCCACCTATGGTGTGGACAACAAGCGGGTTTCTCCCGGCCACGATGGAAGCCTGGGAACGCGCAACAGCCCGACCACCTTCAATGCCTGGTTTCATGTAGCCCAGTTTTGGGATGGCCGTTCGCCCGACCTGGCCGATCAGGCCAAGGGGCCGGTGCTCAATCCCATCGAGATGGGATTGCAAAGCCCTGAAGATGTGGTCCGTATCCTTCGTTCCATGCCTGAATATGTCGAAATGTTTGCTGCAGCTTTTCCAGGTAAGGACGACCCCATCACCTTCGATAATTTTGCAATTGCCATTGCTGAATTCGAAGGCACACTGGCCACACCGGCAGCATTTGATGCTTTCCTCGAAGGAGCATTCGATGCCCTCACGGATGAACAAAAACAAGGCCTGAGCATGTTTATCGAAACCGGCTGCATTGCCTGCCATGTGGGACCAGGTCTCGGAGGCAATATGATGCAGCGCTTCGGCCTGGTGCACAGCCCCTATTACGAATTCACAGGTTCGCAACCCGATCCGGGAAGGGCAGCAGTAACAGGCAACGAATCAGAAAAATATGTCTTCAAAACCCCTTCGCTGCGCAATATCGAAATGACAGCGCCTTATTTCCACGATGGAAGTGTGGAAAGTCTGGAAGAAGCTATCCGCATCATGGCCTACACCCAACTGGGCAAACAGCTCAACCAGGAAGAGGTGCAAACCTTGATTAACTTTTTCAAAACGCTAACGGGCAAGATACCAGAACACGCTTTGTAGCAAACCTCGTAAAGAAAAACAGTTTTCTAAGAGTGGCCTGGACGGGTCACTCTTTGTTTTTTGTGTCGATGATAATGGTTACCGGCCCCTCATTGACCAGTTCCACCTGCATCATTGCCCCGAAGCGTCCGGTTTGCACGGCACAGCCGGATGTGTCCGCAAGCTTTTCTACAAACATCTCATATAGCGGAATGGCTGTTTCCGGCCTGGCTGAACGAATATAACTTGGTCGGTTGCCCTTCTTGGTGCTGGCGTGCAGTGTGAACTGCGAAACCACCAGAAACGCTCCTCCCACAGCCTGGATGTCGAGATTCATCACCCCGTTTTCGTCGGGAAAAATGCGTAAACGGCTGAGTTTGCCACAAAGCCAGTCCACATCCTCTTCATTATCAGACTCTTCAATGCCTAGCAAGATGAGCATGCCTTTGGCAATCCGGCCGGTCACTTCGTTTTCAATGCTCACCGAGGCCCTTCCTACACGTTGTATCACTGCCCTCATAACAAAAATTCAGGGCTTCAAAAGTCGTAATTTTGCGCAAAAATCCGAAATGACCCGTCTGAGTGTAAATATCAATAAGGTGGCTACCCTGCGCAATGCCAGGGGAGGTAATGTGCCCGACGTGCAGCAGTTTGCCATCGACTGCCAACGTTTTGGCGCCGATGGCATCACCGTCCATCCCCGGCCCGACCAGCGCCACATCACCTTTCGCGATGTGGAATTGCTCCGCCCCATCGTGCATACAGAGTTCAATATCGAAGGCAATCCTACCGAGCAATTTATTCAGTTGGTAATCAACAACAAAGCCGACCAGGTAACCCTCGTGCCCGACGACCCCGGCCAATTGACCAGCGACCACGGCTGGGATACCATCCGGCATAAAAGCTTCCTGAAGGAGGTCATCCAGCGCTTTCACGAAGCCGGCATCAGGGTTTCGATCTTCGTTGACCCCGATCCGGAAATGGTGCGCCATGCCCTGGAAACCGGCACCGACAGGGTGGAGTTGTACACCGAGTCGTATGCCCGGCATTACACTGCTGATCCGGCAAAGGCCATTGCTCCTTTTGTGGAGGCGGCCCGCGAAGCCAACAAACTGGGAATCGGACTCAATGCCGGCCACGACCTCAACCTGGACAATGTGCAGTATTTTGCGGCCAACATTCCGGGCTTGCTCGAAGTTTCCATCGGGCACGCGCTGATCAGCGAAGCCCTCTACTTTGGCATCGAAAATACCATTCAGATGTACAAGCGCCGGCTGGAACTTGCCGCCTTGGGGAAAACGCCGGATCACGATAACAAGTGACGCTCAGGGGATGCGCTCCACAATTGTCGTCCGTCCGCTTTCGGACAGGCGAATCAGGTAAAGCCCGGGCTTCAGCTGCGAAAGGTTGATCTCAGCCCCGTCCTGTATCAATAAAGTCTGCATTACAAGCCTTCCGTCGGCAGTGTAAACCATCGCCCTGGTGTCGTTGCCGGGATTGAGCAGCCTAACCACATCTCGGGTGGGATTGGGATAAACCACCGTAGTTTCTTTTTTTCCGGATGGAATGCCTCCCACCAGTTGCACATTCAGTCGCAACAAAGGTGCACCATGCTGCGGAGTGGCAACCTGCACAAGCTCATTGCCCGTCTTTTTATGGTAACCCTGCACATTCTGGCCGTCCGACATGACTTGGAGTTCGGTGCTGTTGGATTGCAACAGCAGTGCATACCTCGTGTTGAAATCGAGAATTACGGCGCCGGACAGGGGATAAATCCTGTACTGTCCGGCATCGGAGGCCGATATGTTTATTGCAGGCGACTGATAAACAAGTTGTTGGATGCTGTTTGAAGCCGGCGCGAGCTCATAGATTGCAAAACCAAAGCTGCCGCTTGCTTGCGAAGGCGACCAGTGGATACCTATTGAGTTGGCAACCAGCGAAGCTATGCGAATGCCCTCCACCGAAAAAACATGCCCGGCTTCAAGCCCTGTGTCAAAACCTACCACTGCAGCGGTTGTGCCGTAGTCCTGGGCATAGGTGCTGTCGGTGAGGATCAATTGGTAAGTCCTCTGGTTGTTTGGGCTGTTCAGGTCGAGGCCGGGGGCAACTGTCCTGTAATCAAGTGCATAGGTTCCGGGAGCTGCCGGAGGGTTGAATGCAGGTGTTGCTTCAAGGAGGTTTGTTTGACCCGGTGCGAGATTCACTGCTGCGCTCTGGCTAACGATTGCGCCGTTGTATCTTACCTCCAGGCTGAGGTTTTCAATGGGCTGAAGGCCAATATTTTTGGCTGTAGCCGCAGGCGAAAAACTGCCTGTCATGAACCAGGGTGCCTGAAGGTTAGCAGCAGGACGCACCGCCACAATCTGAACCTCATGCGTGCCTGCAGGCTGATAAAGCAATTCTACCTGGTCAATTTCCCACAAACCTGGGGAGGTTTGGGTTTCCTCAAGCTCAAACCGCAGGCGCACTGAGCTCGCACCGGCATTTATCGGGATAGGAATATCCACATTTACGAACCCTCCTGAGCCACCTGTGCCTTGCGTGTATTCAGCAATCTGCTCCCACACCGGCAGACTCTGGGTTTGGCGGTAAACATACACCCGGGCTTTTGCGCCACTTCCGGTGATGGTCAACCGGTGGCTGAAGCTCAGCTTCAGGTTGCCGATGAGGCCTTCTGTAAGCACCTCCGGACTGGTGAGGTGTGTATGTACCGGATTGGCCGGCCCCGCACTGGCTGTGCCTGCCATGGCTACAGTGCCATTAAAATGCCAACGGGCAAAGTTGTTGTTTTCCACTTGGTTGTGCCAGCCTGCCGGTTGTTGACCAATATTGAAAAGTTCGGTAAACGGCAGATTTACAGGGATTTCGTTTTGCAGGCTCACCTCAATCTGGGTTGGTGCATTCACCTGAACAAAGCCGAAGGCCTGGCGGAATGGCGATTTGTTCACAAACCAGGCATGGTTGCCTGCAGGCAAGGTGAGGGTGGCATGCCCCAGGCTGTTGGTGAATGCATTGCCGGCAGGGGTCTCGACGAGGGCCTGCGCGATGGCCTGGCCATTGTGTGTTACAACAAAGGTGACTTCGTGAGCTGCTGGACTTCCTATTGTAAATGACTGTTCCTGAGCAAATTCAGAGCCCATAAATCCAGCGTCAACGGCCTGCACCGACCAGTAATAGGTGCCATCGGGCAGGTTTTGAAGCAGCTTGTTGAGCCTGTGGCCCTGGTTGCCGTTTCGGGGTATGGTCAGTTTGCCGTTGGGCAAGGCGTGGGCTGCAACCACATTGCCACTCCCGGGTGAGGTGCCCACCCTGAGGTTATAGGTGAGCGATGAAACAGGTGTCTGTGCGTCGGAAGCCGCCAGCCAGGTCAATTGAACTTCGTTTCCGCTGATGTTGCTCGTCAAACCAGCGGGTGGAAGCGGAGGGGTGTTGGCAAGCGGGGCGTTATTGACATAAACCCTTGTCATGTAGTCGCTTACATTGAAGTAGCCCGTGATCAGCAGGTCGAGCTTGCCGTCGTTGTTCATGTCTCCCCATTGCACCATCGAGCGGCGCAGGCCGGGGAACCCGGCAGCGGTTACCTCGGAGAAAATACCACTTCCGTTGTTGCTGTAGAGTTTTGTAATACGTGTTGCACCTGTGGGCACATTGGAGCCTGTGATGGCCAGGTCGGGAGCGCCGTCGTTGTTGTAATCGCCAAAGGCTGCCCAACCCTGATAAACGCCGGTAAACGGATTGGGAATCAGCTGAAAGTTGCCGCCACCCTGGTTCTTGTACAAACTTGTGTGAAGCACATCGGTGTTATTGCCACCCTGGATCACCACATCCGGCAGGCCGTCGCCGTCCACATCGGCAATGTCGATGGCTGGATAGCGTGCCGGCTCGAAGCTGAAGGCCTGAATGAAGCTGCCGTTGCCCTGATTTAGGTATAGCCTTGATATGTAGTTGGATGTGCCAAGTCGTCCGCAAATGATGATGTCGTTCAGGCCATCCAGATTAAGATCGGCAATTGCTACGGCTGACTGCGTAAGTTGTGGCAGGCTTGCCGTTGCCAGGCTGAAGGTATTGTTGCCATTGTTGTAATAAATGCCGGTAAAGGCGGATCCATCCTGCGCAGTGCCGGATGCGATCAGGTCGGGCAAGCCGTCGTTGTTGAGGTCGCCCCATGCAAGGGCAGGGGTAAGGAGTGGGGCCAGCCCGGCCTGGATATCTGTGAATGTTCCATTGCCATTGTTGCGGTAAATTCTTGCATCATAAGCACTTGCGCCCGTATTCCCGGCTACGGCGAGGTCAGGATAGCCATCGTTGTCAAAATCACCCCAGGCAGCCGCACTTGCACCAAGGGGTACAACGGACGTGCTTACCTCGCTGAACGTGCCATCACCATTGTTGCGGTAGAGATACGACGATGGCGCCGAAGTGCTCCCGCCCTGGCTGCGCCACCCTGTGACATACAGGTCCATGTGCCCGTCGCGATCGTAGTCAGCCCAAACAGACGAACCAAGATAGACCGGTACAAAATTTTGCGGCAATTGCGTAAAAGGTTCCTGTGCCCCAAGTCTGCTGGCCAGTCCCGATAAAACAGCCAGCACGATGAGTATCCTACTTTTCATTTTCTTTTCATTTTTTTGTTTGTGAACTGAGCTGACAAATGCCCCACAAAGCTAATTTTTAAGGTTATTTAAAAAAGGTTTCACGACAGGTATTCTGCGCCTGAAGATTTAATAAATTAAATATGAATAAGTTATAATAAGAAGACCCGGCCTTGATCCTGATCAGGCATTTGATGATTTGTATGCAGCCAAGGCCAACAATATCCAGCCCAGAATCATGCTCACACCACCCAGGGGCGTAACTGGCCACAACCAGGCCAATTCTAGCGAACTGAGGGTTTTGGTGGAAAGCAGGTAAAGTGAGCCGGAGAAACATATCACCCCAAACCAAAACGCTCTGAATGACCAGGTTGCCAGCTTATTTTGCAATTGATTACTGATAGCTCCAAGAAGTATGATGGCCAGGGCATGGATCAGCTGGTACCTCACTGCTGTTTCGAAATTTGCCAGGTCGGCAGGTGAAATTTTCCCTTTAAGTCCATGGGCGCCAAAAGCTCCGGCTGCCACGGCCAGGGCGGCAAGAGCCGCGCCGGTGACGATTATCCTGTATTGCTTCATGCGGTTGAAAGATTGGAGAACGCGAAGAAAAGCTAATTTTACACAAATTTTAATACAGATGAAAATTTCGGTCGACATAAGCTACTACCCCCTGGTGGAAGAGTACATCCCGCCGATTCGTGAATTTATTGAAAGATTAAATCAATACTCAGATATACAGTGTGTTACAAACGGACTAAGCACTCAGGTTTTCGGTGAGTACGATGCCGTAATGCAAGCTTTGCAAAACGAAATTAAAAGGTCGTTCGAGTTGCCGCACTCCGTGTTTGTGCTCAAGATTGTCAACAGCGACCGTAATATTCGCTATGACGCCGAGTGAGTTCTGGCAACTCTTTGCCGACAACATTATTCAGAGCAGTACCCTCGAGCTGGTTGCCGTTGTGTTTGGCCTGCTGAGCGTGTTTTACAGCATGAAGGTCAACATCCTGGTGTTTCCGACAGGCATCATCAGCGTGCTGATTTATGTGTACATCACTTACAAGGTTGGCCTGTATGCCGATATGTTCATCAACTGGGTGTATTTTGTTATGAGTGTCTATGGTTGGTACAAGTGGTTGCAGCCGTCGGAAGGAAGGCCGCAATTGCCGGTGAGCTGGGCCAGTAGAAAATTGAATCTCATTGCGTTGGTATCTACTGCTTTTTCTTTTGTTGTCATGCAATATGTCTTGCGTCGCTATACCGACAGCACAGTACCTTACATGGATGCCTTCACAACTGCCATCTTTATCACCGGCATGTGGCTGATGGCGCTCAAAAAGGTTGAAAACTGGATCTACTGGATTGTTGGCGATGTGGTTTCTGTCCCGTTATATTTTCATAAAGAGTTGGTATTCACAAGTTTTCAGTTTTTTGTGTTTTTAATCCTGGCGGTGCTCGGACTCATCCGCTGGCGAAAGGAGGCCGTGTATGCTTAAAGTAGCTGTGACCGGTCCGGAATCGACCGGCAAATCGTGGCTGGCCTCTAGGCTGGCAGTGTATTACGGCTGCCTCTGGGTGCCCGAATTTGCGCGCACTTATCTGCAAAACCTTGGCAGGAAGTACACCCCCGAAGACATTGAATACATCGCCATGCGTCAGGACCAGCTCATCCGCAATGCCATGGTCAAAGATTCGCCCTTGCTTTTTGCTGATACTGAGTTGCTTGTGTGCAAAATCTGGAGTGAGTTTGTCTTTGGCACATGCCCCGAAAGCATCCGGCAGCTTACCGACCGTCAGGAGTTCGATCTTTATCTGCTTTGCGACATCGACCTGCCCTGGCAGCCCGATCCGCTGCGCGAACATCCGGACAAGCGCGATGCTTTGTTTAATTTGTATCGGGCGGAGCTCGAAGCACGCAACTGGCCCTATGCGGTGATCAGCGGGGCTGGAAATCAGCGCCTTCAGAACGCTATCGGTAAGGTGAATCAGGTGTTGGGTGTAAAAGAATGAACAGCCAGAAACTGCATGTACTCTATCTGCCGCGTTGGTATCCAAATAGATACGATCCAATGCCCGGCTTGTTCATTCGTCGTCATGCCGAAGCGGTATCCAGCTTTTGCCAGGTTTCGGTGGTTTATGTGCATGCTGATGACAAAAGGTCACGGGGATACGAAGTTGTCGAAACCAACGAACCCGGACTGACAACTTTTGTCATCTATTTTCCAAAATCGTTTTCCAGGCTGCTAAATCTCTGGCGGTTTCTGAGGGCAAACTTTTTGGGAATCAGGCTGGTTCGCAGGAAACATGGCGTACCCGACCTCATTCACGTGCATGTACTTACCCGCCTGGCGCTGATTGCCTGGTGGTACAAAGTCCGCTACGGCATCCCTTACCTCATCACCGAGCATTGGTCGCGCTACATCCCCTCGCGCAACGAATTCAAAGGGCTGGTGCGCAAAGGCCTGACGAGGTTTCTTGTGCGCAGGGCATCCATGCTGACCACCGTAACACAAAACCTGGCCCGGGCAATGCAGGCCCATAAAATGACGAACCAGGACGTACGCATCCTGCCAAATGTCGTTGACACCGCACGCTTTCAGCCCGCAGCGCGCAAACGCGACTTTCCCAGGCAAATCGTTCATGTAAGTTGTTTCGAAGACCGCTCAAAAAATATCTCCGGGCTATTGCGCGCCCTCAAATCGCTCCGGCAGCAACGTACTGATTTTGAGTGTGTGTTGATTGGCGAAGGCATGGATTTCGATGCCATCAAACAGCAGGCACTTTCGCTTGATATGCTTGAATATGTGAGGTTTACAGGTCTGATTGAGGGCCAGGAGCTGGCTGAGCAACTGGCGCAGGGTCACTTTCTGGTATTGTTCAGCAACTACGAAAACCTTCCGGTGGTCATTCCGGAAGCCCTGGCCTGCGGGCTGCCTGTGGTAGCCACCGACGTCGGCGGGATTTCGGAGCTGATCAACCCTTCAAATGGCATGCTGGTTCCGCCGGGCGATGAACAAAAGCTCGTCTGGGCAATGGACAGGATGCTCAACATGCTTGCTTCGTTCGATGCGGCTGAATTGCGCAATTGCGTGGTCGAGACCAACAGCAAGGAAGCGGTCGGAAGGCTGCTTCACGAATGGTACAGGGAAATTGCCCGATAAAGCATAGGCTTCAGGGACGCAGCTCAGGATCGAAGCGAAAGGTGAGCATGGGAATATTCAGTGCGAAGAAATCGTTCTTCCCCACCTTTCCGCGGAAAAGATAGTCCAGCCACGAGCGTTTGTTGGCAATGAACGAGGCCATGCTGATGTCGTGTGCTGCACAATAGGTTTTCAGGTCTTCGCGCGCATTTCGGGCCGGAATCAGCTGAAACTTCAGTTTGCCCAGTTCAACTTCTTTGATAAATGTCTGCCGCAGCGTTTCCATGCGCAGCACCGGTTCCTGTTTTGTGATATCCCATTGCAGATGAATTACATGCAGCTCCGGGTCGTAGGGGTCGAGCAGCTCGAGCAGCAGGCGGATGGCTGCTTCGTCGTTTTTGTTCAGGCTGGTGGCGTAGAGGATTTTGTTGTTTTCGCGGTAGCTGTATCCTTCTGGTATGATCAGCAGTGGGGTAGGTATGCTTTCCATGATGCGCCTGGCCATGCTGCCTTCGAGAAACCCTTTTCTTCCTTTGCCCCTGGTGCCAAGAAGCACAAGGTCGATATGGCGCTCAGCAATCAGTTCGCCCAGGCCCATGTCGGGTTCGCCACCCTTTATAACGGTCTCAATTTCAATATTATGGGCTTCGAGAGTTTTAAGCATATCGCTGAACTTCGCTTCCACCTGTGCCATCTGCAAGCGTGCCTGCGATTCCAGCTCGGCCATCAGCTCGCGGTTCAGGTAGGCCTCCGACTCCATCATGCCCGGAAGTCCTGGTTCGCCCGGAAGCACATAATCGCCAAAGGAATGAAACAAGATGACTTTCCCGCCTGTGTTGCGCAGCAGTTGTGTGGCATAAGGCAACAGGTTGTCGGAAAACTCGCTGAAATCGGTGGCAATGATGACGTTCATAATGAATGTTTTATGCTGATGCGAAATTACGCTACCTGTTTTACAAGATCAAGCCGCCAGAATTTTGAGATATGACACAGGGGTGTATTTGTCCTTATTTCGGTTACTTTCCTGAGAGTTGAGCAATCGCATATGAATCAGGCCATAGCACGTTGTTTTCTGATGTTCTCGTAGGCCTCAGCGATTTTTTTGAATTTTTCCTCGGCATCTTTTTTAATGTCCTCACCCAGGTGGGCCACACGGTCGGGGTGATACTTCAGGGCGGCTTTGCGGTAAGCTTTTTTCACCTCTTCGTCAGACGCATCCGGGCTAATTTCCAATACCTCGTACGGATTGTATAGTTTTCCGGCAAACATCGAAAGCATGGCCTGAAAATCAGGTTCCGGAATACCCATGTATCTTGAAATGCGATGCAGCAGCGACTTTTCTTGCCCGGTGAGTTCCCCGTCGGCTGCACTGATGCCAAACAGATAATGAAGCAGTTGCTGTTTGGCCGCCGGATCCATCATCATGCCAATCTGATTTGCCACAGCCTGCACGTCAATGTCTTTTTTCAGGAGCTCGCGCAGCAGCAAAAGCATTTCTCCAGCTTGTTCCTTTCCAAACTGCCTGACCAGAAAGTCTTTGACGAAGTTGAGTTCAGATTTTTTGACCTTGTTGTCGGCCTTCATGATGACAGCAGTAAGCACCATCAGGCTAAGCTTGAAATCGCCTGGTCGGGTTACAGGCGCTCCGGTGTCGGTTTGTTTTGCTTCCTCGGTCAGGCTTCCGATGGCAAATCCAAGCAAAGCGCCTATGGGGCCGCCGAGCGCCCATCCGATGCCGCCGCCAATCCAGCGGCCATAACGAAATCCTGCCGAAGGTCTCCTGATTTGCCGGCGCGAACGTCCGAACACCAGGTATGCAACGAGGATAATGAGCAAAATGGAGAAAAAAGACGGCATATGTTGTTTTTTGCAAAAGTAACCAATGCCTGCATTACGCAGCCGGTGCGAATGCCGGTATGAAGATCGCGTGATGGCAGGAGCAAAAAAAACCGGCATATGCTTGTATGCCGGTTATTATCAAAGGTATTGAAAATCGGTTTATTGAATGTTCTCCGACAGGGGAAGGCCGTATTGTTCCACCATGCGGATATTCATGTCCTCGAGACGGTTCAGGATGGGATTGTAAATGCCAGGCAAAACGGGGATATGCACGCCTGTTTCCGTAATTTCTCCGTTCAGGATCATTTCTACGCCAATGGCTGCGGGCAAGGCCACGGTCCGGGCCACAGCTGTATCGGTGGCCAGGGTGCCGAAATCGAGCATGGACGATTTGATAATCTCTTCCTTTCCGTCGGGATAGCTAGCTTTGAAGATGTGTTGCATCACCACCATGTCGCGCTCCTCGGGCTTAAGTTCCATTTTTTCGATCATCAGGTCGGAAGTGATCTCAAAGGGGCTGGTCTTTTGCCGGTTCATGGGTGTTTCGTCGAACAGTCCCAGCCAGGCAATGGCATCGAGGGCATGGGCGTCTTCCGGAATGCCCAGATAGTGGGCGGCTTTCGACCGGATGTTGGTCGAATCGGATTCGCCCATCAGCATGGCCACCATGCCGGCATAGGTCATTCCGCTGAAATCGTATTCGTCGTAGGTGATGAGCTTTAGGGCTTTCATGGCATCGATGCTCTCGCACCAGCCCGGATGGCGGAAAGTGCCGCGAAACATGGTTTGGGTTTCAGGTATGCCGTAAAGTTCGATGTAGGGCAGGGAGTCGCGGTTGGGGTAGATTTCCAGCGGGCCAACTCCCGGAAAATCAACCTTGAATGGGTTCTTGAACAGGTCTTTGGTGGGTATTTCGACCAGTTTGCCGTGGCGCAGGTATTTGCCGTCGTTGTTTCCGGCCATGACAACGCCTTTGGGACTCCAGCTGAATTTGTATCGGAAAGGATTGTCAGCGGCTTCAGGGGCCGGCAGTGCTCCGCAGATGGAGTAAAACTCGTCAATCTTGCCACCTTTTCCGTGCACATGGTCAATGATGCGCATGGCCGACATGTGGTCGATACCCGGGTCGAGACCGAGTTCGTTGAGGATGATGATGCCTGCTTCGTGACATTGGCCGTCGAGCGCCTTCATCTCAGGTTTTACATAACTGGTTGTCACCATATTGCGCTTGTGCGCGATGCATTGTTTGGCCACCGTAATGTGGTGAATCCAGGGCAGCAGGCTCACAGTAAGGTCGTGGGTTGCCACCATATCCGACAATCCCTGCTCATCTTCCACCACCCAGGCCACGGCATGTCCATTTTTGTGCCCCCCGATCATGGCCTCAGCTTTTGATTTGGTACGGGTGGCCACGGTGACCTCAAATCCTTTTTCGAGCAGGTAGGTGACAATCGGCTTGACTACCATGCCTGCACCGAGAATGAGAACTTTTTTCATAAAATGTGTTTTGCTTTGTTTGAATATTATTGATTATCAACAATCTTTGATACGTGAGCTTCAAGGTAGGCATAGGCTGAAGTCAGTTTGCCCCGGTGCAGAATCAGGGCTTTTCGGATAGGCGACGGAAGTTCGAGCTTTTCGAAGGCTTGGCCGAAATCTGCATTTGCAATCGCCGGAAGATAAGGCAGGAGCGCATCGCCAAAACTCATCGAGGCTTCGCGTGGCAGCTCGCTTGGCAGAATGTCCACGGCCATAATCAGCAAGCCTTTACCCTCGAAACCCATTCTATATTTTCTGGTAAATGGATTGTACACAAACACCGGGTCGTCGATCGGGGTGCCTTTGTGGGTACATTCGATCGAACCATCCGGATCGCAGGTGATGTCGCCGATCACCTGCAGCTTTGGTTCGCCTGCGCTGAAGAGTTTTTCAAGAAAATCTTTGGTCACAATGCGCGGGTAGCGATTGTCCCAGTACATGCAGTTGAGGAGCAGGCTCAGGTGAGGCACATATTGCTCAAACTGGTTCTCGTAGAGGTGAGGGTTGCGGTAATAATGCTGCAGATCGAATGCTGTGCCGGCTTGTCTTGGACGGGAAAGATCGTGCTCGCGGAAGATGACTTTCACCACCACATTGCGCGGCAGGTCTTCGGCTTTTGTGGCCAGCAGTTGTTCAGGCGATAGCTCGATTCCGGGCAGAAGGTTTAAGATTTCGTGCGCGCCTTTGGCCACGTTGCCGTCGCCGGTGATGCCTATCACAAGCGGCGCAAGGCCCTCGGGGATGCCGTACCTTGCAATTTCAAGTCCGGCGGCCGAAACCGCAGCCCTGGCTTCGTTCAAGGAAGCATAACGATAGGTTTGTTTCAGCGCAGCAAAAGGAGTGTGGATTCCCTTGTACTTCAGGCGCTGACCAAGCGACCAAAGGCTGTTGATGGCTCCGGCCAGACCGGCAAACCGTCCGAAAAAGATCAGTCGCTTACCTTCCTCATTCTCAATCTTTTCGTAATCAATCAGGTTGCAGCCTTTTTGCATCATGGTGTGCAGCATGGGCATGTTGTAAGGCTGCCCTTTGACCACGTGCGAAAAAAACAAATAAGTCTTCCCCGGCTCAAAATGATGCGCCGGTATTTCCTTCACGCCAACAATCACCTCCGCCTCCCTGAGGTCGTTGGCAACGGTTGCCCCGGATTCGGCATATTCGGTATCCGCAAAAACCCGTTTGTCGGAATGTTCCACAATTACTTTTATCCCCTGAGCAACAAGTTTTTTCACATGCTGAGGTGTGATGGCAGCCCGACGCTCCATCAGATATTTGTCTTCGTGCCTGATACCAATGGTTTTGGTCATAGATGTTAGGGTTAATAAAGAAAAAGGTTTCGACGGAACGAAGTTGCTCATTTTTCTTCAACCCTGCCAGAGGGCAGTGGCCAATTCGCTTTGCTGCCGGATTATTTAGAAATCGTTTAAATAGTCGTGCGACGGCCGTTTGCAACATATTATCGGACTTGACGGCCATGATGAAACACCATAGCCTTTTGCAGAACGGGGGATTATCAGGATGCCCGCCTCAACCGTTTGCAATCGGGCAGATGTAAAATGGTCTGAATCAGGCTTGTTGCTTTGCGGCAGTTTCTTATCTTTGCAACTCCTTAAAAAGAAGATGCAAACGCTGCATAATCTTCACATTATCAACATAATCTAAACGATTTACAATGGCTAAAACAAAGTATGTTTACTTCTTCGGCGACCGCAAAGCCGATGGAGACGCCTCAATGCGCAACCTCTTGGGTGGCAAGGGCGCCAATCTGGCCGAAATGAACCTCATTGGCATGCCTGTGCCTCCCGGCTTCACCATTACCACCGAGGTGTGCACCCTCTACAACCAGAAGGGCCGCGATTATGTGGTTTCGCTCATCAAGGAGCAGGTGGAAGAGGCCATGCGCAAAGTAGAAAAAGTAATGGGCACCAGCTTTGCTGATCCCAACAACCCCTGCCTCATGTCGGTACGCTCCGGTTCGCGTGCTTCGATGCCCGGCATGATGGACACCGTGCTCAACCTCGGTCTGAACGACCAGGCTGTAGAAGGCCTCGCCCGCAAAACCGGAAACGAGCGCTTTGCATGGGACTCCTACCGCCGTTTCGTACAGATGTATGGCGACGTTGTGCTGGGAATGAAACCCAAATCGAAGGAAGACCACGATCCCTTTGAAGAAATCATCGACCACATCAAAGAAGAAAAAGGGGTAAAACTCGACACCGAGCTCACCACCGACGACCTCAAGGAACTTGTCCACCGCTTCAAGACAGCTGTGAAAGAAGCTACCGGTAAGGATTTTCCTGCCGATCCCTGGGAACAGCTCTGGGGTGCTATCATAGCTGTGTTCAACAGCTGGATGAACGAACGTGCCATTGTTTACCGCCAGCTGAACAACATCCCCGAAGAGTGGGGCACTGCTGTTAACGTTCAGGCAATGGTGTTTGGCAACATGGGCGAAAACTCTGGTACAGGTGTGGCCTTTACCCGCGATTCGTCTACAGGCGAAAACATCTTCAACGGCGAGTATCTGATCAATGCACAGGGCGAAGACGTGGTGGCCGGTATCCGCACACCCCAGGAAATCACCCTCGAAGGCTCGCGTCGTTGGGCTGCTTTGCAAAACATCAGCGAAGAAGAGCGCAAAGCTAAGTATCCCTCACTTGAGGAGGTGATGCCCGAAGTTTACAAGGAGCTCGACGATCTGCAGCAGAAACTCGAAAACCACTACCGCGATATGCAGGACCTCGAGTTCACAATTCAGGAAGGCAAGCTGTGGATCCTGCAAACCCGCAACGGTAAACGCACAGGCGCTGCCATGGTGCGCATTGCTATCGAGATGCTCGAAGAAGGCATGATCACCAAGAACGAAGCCCTGCTCCGCGTTGAGCCCAACCGTCTCGACGAACTGCTTCACCCCGTATTCGACAAGGCTGCCCTTGCAAAAGCCAAGGTGCTTGCCAAAGGTCTGCCCGCTTCGCCTGGTGCCGCCACCGGACAGATTGTATTCCACGCCGATGAGGCTGAAACCTGGGCTGCACAGGGCAAAAAAGTCGTACTGGTACGCATCGAAACATCACCCGAAGACCTCAAGGGCATGAACGTGGCCGAAGGCATCCTCACCGCACGCGGCGGTATGACCAGCCATGCTGCTGTAGTTGCCCGCGGTATGGGTAAATGCTGCGTTTCGGGCGCCGGCACCATCAAGATCGACTACAAGAACCGCACCGTGACCATGGGAGACAAGACCTTCAAGGAAGGTGATTTCATTTCGCTCAATGGCTCAACCGGTGAAGTTTACGAAGGACGCATCGAAACCAAAGAACCCGAACTCAGCGGTTATTTCGGCAAGCTGATGGAATTGGCCGACAAAAAATCGCGCATGTACGTACGCACCAATGCCGACACCCCGCACGATGCACGTGTAGCCCGCAACTTCGGCGCCAAAGGTATCGGCTTGTGCCGCACCGAGCATATGTTCTTCGGCGGCAACAAGATTGTTGCCATGCGCGAGATGATTCTCGCCAGCGACGAAGCCGGACGCCGCAAAGCGCTCGAAAAGCTGCTTCCCATCCAGCGCGAAGACTTCGAAGGCATCTTCGAAGCCATGGAAGGCCTGCCCGTGACTGTGCGCCTGCTCGACCCGCCCTTGCATGAATTTGTGCCCCACGACGAAAAAGGCCAGAAAGAAATGGCCGAGGTGATGGGCCTTAGCGTGGAACAAATCAAACACAAGGTGGAAGAACTCCATGAGTTCAACCCCATGCTCGGCCACCGTGGATGCCGCCTGGGCAACACCTATCCCGAAATCACCGAGATGCAAACCCGTGCCATCATCGAGGCTGCTCTCAACCTCAAAGCACGCGGCATCCAAGCCCTGCCCGAGATCATGATCCCCCTCACCGGCACCCTGGCCGAAATGCGCATGCAGGAAAACATCGTCCGCAAAACAGCTGAAGCTGTGTTTGCCGAGCGTAGCGACAGCATCGAATACCTCGTCGGAACCATGATCGAGGTGCCCCGCGCTGCCGTAACCGCCGATGAGATCGCCCAATCTGCCGAATTCTTCAGCTTTGGCACCAACGACCTCACCCAGATGACCTTCGGCTACTCGCGCGACGATGCCGGCAAATTCCTCGACATCTACAAGAAAAAAGGCATCCTCAAGCACGATCCCTTCGAAGTGCTCGACCGCGATGGTGTGGGCAAACTGGTGAAGATGGCTGTGAAGAAGGGCCGCAAAACCCGTCCTGACATCAAACTGGGCATCTGCGGCGAACATGGTGGCGAACCCAGCTCGGTCGAATTCTGCCACGAAGCCGGCCTCAACTATGTGAGCTGCTCACCTTTCCGTGTGCCAATCGCCCGTCTTGCAGCTGCCCAGGCTGCCGTGCGCGAAAAAATGGCCCAGAAAGCCAAAAAAGATGCTAAAACCAAAAAGGACAAGAAGGATAAGAAAAAATCCAAATAGTCCGGAAAATAAATCTTTAACTATTTGAAAAACAGCGCTGCCCGAAAGGCGGCGCTGTTTGTTTTTTATGTTTCCGGGTCATAAGCCTCAAGCAGGCTGAGCAATCTGCAGGTGGGTATATTTTTTCCGCAATCGTTTTAGAAGGGACTGCTTTTTTTAATTTTGCAGCCTGTCACGAAAAAATCAATAACTCACCAAACACGCAACTTATGCAATTCGACGAACCAAAACTCAGGGCCGACCTGGCAGGCTACGGCATTAAAAGCGTTGGAAGGATTTATTACAATCCCGATTACGACACCTTATTCGAACACGAAACCAACCCGGCCCTTCAGGGTTACGAAAAAGGCGTGGTGACCAACACCGGCGCTGTTGCGGTAGATACAGGTATTTTCACCGGCAGGTCGCCCAAAGACAAATACATCGTCTATGATGATATTTCCAAAGATACCGTCTGGTGGTCCACCCAGGGAAAAAACGACAACCGCCCGCTCGATCCCGAACACTGGAAATATCTCAAAGCCATCTCGGCAGCCCAGTTCGAAGGAAAAGATATCTATGTGATGGACACCTTTGCCGGCGCCAACCCCGACAGCAGGCTTTGCGTCAGGTTTGTGATGGAAGTAGCCTGGCAGGCCCATTTTGTCAAAAATATGTTTATCCGGCCCACCGAAGAAGAACTCAAGACCTATAAGCCTGATTTTGTCGTGCTTACGGCCAGCAAAACTACCAACCCCCGCTGGAAGGAAATGGGAATGAACAGCGAAAATTTTGTCGTGTTCAACCTGACCGAACACATGCAGCTCATAGGCGGCACATGGTATGGAGGCGAAATGAAGAAAGGTATCTTCACCATGATGAATTACTACCTCCCGCTCAAGGGTATTGCTTCCATGCACTGCTCGGCCAACATGGGTGAGAAAGGGGATGTAGCCATTTTCTTCGGGTTGTCGGGCACAGGCAAAACCACTCTTTCAACCGACCCCAAGCGCTGGCTCATTGGCGACGACGAACACGGATGGGATGACGATGGGGTGTTCAATTTCGAAGGCGGATGCTATGCCAAGTGCATCAACCTGAGCGAGGAGAACGAACCGGATATTTACCATGCCATACGTCGCGATGCGCTGCTCGAAAATGTGGTCGTACGCCCCGATGGGTCTATCGATTTTTCGGATGCATCAAAAACCGAGAACACGCGTGTTTCCTATCCCATCTATCACATCGAAAGGATTGTGAAACCCGTATCGAAGGGCGGTCATGCCACCAAGGTTATCTTCCTCACCGCCGATGCTTTCGGGGTATTGCCTCCGGTAGCCATACTGAACAGCGAACAGACAAAATATCACTTCCTGTCGGGATTCACCGCCAAGCTGGCTGGCACTGAGCGTGGCGTCACCGAGCCACAGCCGACTTTCTCCGCATGTTTTGGCAATGCTTTCCTGGCCTTGCATCCCACAAAATATGCCATCGAGTTGGTGAAACGCATGGAAGCCGCCGGAGCAAAAGCTTATCTCGTAAATACCGGCTGGAACGGAACCGGCAAGCGTATCCCGATCAAAGTGACACGTGCCATCATCGATGCCATCCTCGACGGCAGCATCGAAAAGGCACCCACCCGCGTGACACCACGTTTCCGGCTAACAGTGCCCACCGAACTGCCAGGCATCGACCCCAACATCCTGTTTACAAAAAATACCTACGCCGACCCTGCTGAGTTCGACCGCAAAGCCGATATGCTTGCCAAACTCTTCATCAACAACTTTGAAAAATATACCGACACCGAAGAAGGACGCAAGCTCGTCGAAGCTGGCCCAAGACCCTAATTATCCTTGGTTTGCGTTTTAAAGAGGTTGTCCGGCAAGCGCTTCGGACAACCTTTTTCGATTTTAAGTCTAAGCGTGCATAAAGTAGTTTTTTGGTTCAATTTCATCTAATTTTGAAGCAGAAATTTGAGATAAGCTGCAACTTTAATCCATGCCTTTTCATCTACAAGCCTTAGACGGGGAGAAAGGGCGTTTTTGACCGGTGTGATGGACGAAAAACAACTGATCAAAGACTGCCTCAAAGGTGACGCCAAAGCCCAGAAGCTTTTCTACGACACCTTTGCCCCCCGGATGTACGGGGTTTGCCTGAGGTATGCCAATGATGCAGATACGGCCAAAGACTATCTGCAGGAGGCATTTATCAGGGTTTTCAACCACCTGGGGCAATACCGGTTCGAGGGTTCGCTCGAGGGCTGGGTTCGCCGGATCGTGGTAAACACCGCACTGGAGAAGTTGAGAAAAAACGACGTGTTAAAAAATACAGCTGAGCTCGAAGCATTGAGAGGAATGTCAAGTCAGCAGGCTACACCGGTGGATCAATATTCGGAGCGCGAGCTACTGGCGTTGATCCAGACGCTGCCACCGGGGTTCCGGACGGTGTTCAATCTTTTTGCCATCGAGGGCTACAGCCATCAGGAAATTGGTGATATGCTGAATATCAGCGAAGGAACATCCAAGTCGCAATATGCCCGGGCCAGACAATGGCTGATGCAGCGGCTTGGAAAAAAAGACAGAGGCGATGAACAGTAAGGAAGATAAAATAGCGGAAATTTTCCGCGAAAAACTAAACAACTGGGCTCCCGAGCCTCCCAAAGGCGTTTGGGAAGCCATACAGGCTGCACAGCAAAGACGTCGCAGATTGGTCATCTACAGGATAACTGCCATTGCAGCTGCACTTTTGTTGCTCATCAGCCTGCCATTTGTGCTCCAGAAGCAAGAAAGCACCACGCTACCCGCAACGCAAACCGCTGAAGTCTCAGCCTCCGATACCGGAGCAGCCGTTGAAGCGCCCGGAGCAACTGCCTCCGATAATGCCATTGAGCTGTCTCAGGCCAAAGATTCAGGAAAGCTTTATACCACACAAACAGCGCCGCAACGCCCTGAAAATATCCAGCATAGCGTTGATTTACAGTCAGTAGGGAAAACCGAACTGGCAGCTGTCGTTGATCCACAAGAAAATACGGAGTCCATCAGATCCGAAGATACCAGCCCTGTCGGAGCACTGACCCAGGTGCCACTTTCGGATGAGGCAGTGCGTATGGCTTTGGATGAGATGCTCGAAAAACTGAAGGAAGAAAACATTGCAGAGCTTGTGGATTATGTTTCCGGAGAACGGAACAAAACAGCCCTGGCATTCAACTACAATTTTGCGCCGGCTTCCATCGTTGGTCAGAATGGCTTATTCAACAACATCCTGAACTATCGGTATGGCCCGGACCCATTCCAGGGTCGCATGGTTTTTGATACCCGCTTTTTGAAAGACATTGACGAAAGCCGCCTGGAAGCACCGCTCTCTCTTGGTTTCAGGGTTTCGCTTCCCCTGTCGCGAAAACTGGCATTTGAGACTGGACTGGTTTACACCAAACTCAATACCTACACCCGTACTTTCCCGCTCGACGGCGTTTATCTCGAATACAACCAGACGCTGCTGTATTTAGGCGTTCCCGTTGGAATGCGATACGAATTTGTGCAAACCAGGCTGGTCAATCTCTACACTGCCCAGCATGTGACGGTTGAAAAAGGGGTTGCTGCCATCAATACTGTTAACAAATATCAGAAGGACAATATCATAGGGCGCGAAAGGCTATACGAAAACATCAGCGGAATACAGCTGTCCACCACAACATCTTTAGGAGCAGGCCTCAATCTGCACAGATATATCAGCCTGTATGGCGAAGGCGGATTGCAGATCTTTTATTTGAATCACACTCAACCATTCAACATCCGTTCGTCGAAAAAACTCTGGCCTGTTTATCAGAGCGGAATTCGTGTGAATCTTTAGCAGGGCTGCAACCTTTGCGCAATCGTTTGCATCTGGGAATTGATATTGTTAATGGTTTGACGTCCTTTTCCCGTTTTTGCGATACCTGATGCAGCATAAACCGGCCGGGTACCCAGGCAACAAAGGGATTACAGGCATTGACAATGTCTCTTAAATAACTCATTTACAAATTCAAAAAATACTCACTGACATGTTCGGATTGTTCAAAAGGAAAGAGCGTCGCAAGCCAATGGTTGACCTGGTGCGCTGGCCTTTGTCGAGTTTCCGCAAGCCCGATACCTCCCAGCCTTCCATCTGGAACAACAGGTTGGGAGCACAAAACAGGCTGGCCAGGCAGTTCAACAAGCTTTGGTCGATCAGCCTGCGTTCATTATGGTAAAACCGTGTTCGACATATGACGGCCATGCCATGCCACAAAACGTTTTGTTTTGAGGGTGTGGCCGTGCTGTATTTTTATCTCTGATGCAAACTCAGATTATCGAAAAGTTCATTGAAAAAATAGCAACCTCAACTCACTAACCCAAATTTCTGGCATTGAAAGGAGCAGGAATGCTCCTTTCCCAATGCCAGGTTTCTTTGGTATTTCAGCTTAAATCGAAAATTTTAACGATCAATCGGTTTTTTGTTTTACGTCTTCTTGCTTTTCTGACATAAACACGCTTGGCCCGGGCTAATGTCCGGGTTTTTTTATTTTTCGTTGAGGCCTTTGCCCGACATGATTTTGCTGCGGCTGCGCCCGATGCGTGATATTCGGGTGGATTGTTGCCTGGCCTGATTGAAATAATAAACGTATTCGCGCTGTTTACCAGGGCTGAGATTGCGGAAAGCCATTTCGAACCCGGGCCACTGGTCAAAGCTTTCCTGAAGTTCGGCCGGTATGGCAGGCAGGGTGGTGTTTTTTGGGAATTTCAGGCCTTTTCGCTTTATTTCAATGGCTTGCGCTATAAGCTCAAGGATATTTCCGGCGTTTTCGTTCAGTTGGTCGGGGCTGGTGAGTTTAATGATGCGGCTTTCCTGGCTGTTCTCGCCAGGTTTTTGAAGCAAGCCATATGGGTCGGTCATGAGCGCACCTTTGAAGAACGCGATGCTGCAGTAGTTTTTAAATGCCCCGATGATGACGATGTTTTTGCCATTGTCTGTATAGCAAGGCACGCCCCATTTGCGTTCTTCCTTCAATCCGGTCTGCCGCATCAGCTGGCGTATGGATAGCAGCAGCTCGCGCCAGGTGTTTACTTTGCATTTCGGGGTGCCTCCCAGCGGACACCTACCGCAGCCAAGGTCGAAGTAGGCATCAGCGCTGTTTGCTTGGTTATGTGTTAACATTTTGATATGCAGTGAGATGTGACTTGTTGTAGCTTGATTGGGCAGGATTATTCATCATTCCGGGCTGCCAGCTGCACGATTTCATTCACGATCTCCGGGTCGAGCAGGGTAGTGGTGTCGCCAAAGTCGGTGGTCTTGCCTTCGGCAATTTTCAGCAGGATGCGGCGCATGATTTTTCCTGAACGTGTTTTTGGCAATCCTTTGACGATGAGAATTTTATCTGGTTTCGCAAATGGGCCGATCATATTGCTCACCGCCATACGGATCGAATTGCGGATACCTTCTTCGCCGCCTGTGCTGAAGTGTGTGCACACCACAAAGGCATAGATGCCTTGTCCTTTGATGGGGTGTGGAAAACCTACTACGGCCGATTCGTCAACAAGCGGGTGTTCGTTGATGGCGTTCTCTATTTCTGCAGTTCCGAGTCTGTGACCCGAAACATTGATCACATCGTCCACACGGCCGAGGATGCGGTAATAGCCATCTTCGTCGCGTTTCACCCCATCGCCTGTAAAATAGAGTCCGGGGTAATGGCTGAAATAGGTGCGCACGAAACGCTCGTGGTCGCCCCAAATGGTGCGTGCCATACCGGGCCAGGGGTAACCAATACAAAGATTGCCTTCAACACTGTTGCCCAGCAACTGTCTTCCTTCCTGATCCATGATCACCGGTTGAACGCCCATCAGAGGCATGGTGGCATAGCCGGGTTTGGTGGGGGTGATGCCGGCCAGCGGGCTGATCATAATGCCTCCGGTTTCGGTTTGCCACCAGGTGTCCACAATAGGGCATTTGTTTTTGCCGATATGGTCGTGATACCAATGCCAGGCAGCTTCGTTGATGGGTTCGCCCACTGTGCCGAGCACCTTGAGGCTTGTGAGTTTTTTATTTTCGACCCACTCCAGGCCAAGGGCCATGAGGCTGCGGATGGCAGTGGGGGCCGTGTAAAATTGGTTGACCTGATGTTTATCGATGATTTCCCAGTAGCGACCGGCATCAGGCCAGGTAGGTATTCCCTCGAACATCACCACTGTGGCGCCGTTGAGCAGGGGACCATACACGAGATAGGAATGGCCGGTAATCCAGCCAATGTCGGCTGAGCAGAAATAGATGTCGCCATCGCCGTATTGAAATACATTTCGGAAGGTATAGCCCGTGTAAACCATGTATCCGCCAGTGGTGTGTACCAGTCCTTTAGGCTTACCCGTTGAACCACTGGTGTAGAGGATAAATAGCGGGTCTTCGGCATCCATTTCGGCAGCAGGCACGGGTGGATAGTTCTTTTGCATGAGGTCGTGCCACCACAAGTCGCGGCCTTCCGCCATGGGCACATCTTCGCCTGTGCGCCTGAGCACTATGGCTGTCGTTACGCAGCGGCAGGCGTTCATGGCCTCGTCGGCAATAGCTTTGATGGGAATGGTTTTATTGCCGCGATAACCGCCATCGCTGGTGATGAGCATGCGGGCACCTGCATCCATCAGGCGCTCCGAGAGCGATTGTGCCGAAAAGCCGGCAAATACTACCGAGTGCACTGCGCCAATGCGTGCACAGGCCAGCATAGCTACAACCAGTTCCGGAACCATCGGCATGTAAATGGCCACCCGGTCGCCTTTTTTGATTCCAAGCCCGGACAACACGGCTGCAAAATGTTCCACCTGGCTGAACAGCTCGCCGTAGGTGATTTTGCGGAAGTCTTCGTTGGGATCGTTGGGTTCCCAGATGAGGGCGGTTTGGGAAGATCGGAAAAAGAGCTGGCGTTCGAAAATGTTTTCGGTCAGGTTCAGCTTTGCACCCTCAAACCATTTGACATAGCCCCGCCTGAAGTCCCAGTCAAGAATGTTGTTCCATTTTTTGCGCCAGTAGAAGCTGTCGGCAATATTCGACCAGAATCCCGTTGGGTTTGTGACACTTTTCTGATATTCAAAGATATAGCCGCCAAGGGTGGAAACTTTTGGTATCATTGCGATTGTTTTTTGCTGGTGGTCGGCTAAAATAGCAGAATTTTGGGGTCTTAAATACAAACTCAACCTGGAACCTATGCTCAGAGGATTATTTTCGGTCAGGATGAATGACGGGCTTTTGAGCCTGTGGCTTTTATTTTTCCGGGTGGCGCTTGCCCTGATGATGCTGACACATGGTTTGCCCAAGCTGGCAAAATTGCTTCCCGGACAGGAGATTGTTTTTCCGGATCCACTTGGTATCGGGACGCTTCCCTCGCTATTGCTTGCGGTGTTTGCCGAGGTGGTTTGCAGTCTGCTCATTCTTCTGGGACTGGGAACCCGTCTGGCAGCCATTCCACTGGCAATTACGATGGCGGTGGCGGCGTTTATGGTGCATGCAGGCGATCCGTTTGCACGCAAAGAACTGGCGCTGATGTATCTGCTAAGTTACATCACGCTGATTGTCACCGGTTCGGGAAAGTTTTCGGTTGACCGTTACCTGAAGATCTAACTTATTTCGTTAGGATAAATACAACCAGCGATACGAGCAGCACCACGATGACCGTACCCATAATGATGATCCGCTTGCGGTAGGCTTTGGCTTTGGCTTTGTGCGATTCGATTTCGGCTTCGTAGTTGCGGAGGTTGCGGATGTTGTGTATGGTTTTGCTCAGGTTTTCGATGAATACGTCATCTTTCAGGATGTAATCTACAGCTCCGGCTTGCAACAGGTTGACAGCCATTTTGAGTTCGTTGGCTGCTGTGAGCATAATGATGGGTAGTTTGCGGGGTATTTTGTTATTTTTTTTGCGCAGCTTGAGCTCTTCGAGGATTTCTTCGCCATTTCTGGCAGTTTCGACCATGCTGTTCAGGTAATAGTCGAGGATGATGATGCCTGGTTGTTGATCCGGGTTGTTGTCGAGAAATTCGAGCATTTCTTCGCCCGTTCCGAAATGTTTTACCTGGCAGCCGAATTCTTTTTCAAGTTTTTTCTGGGTGAGCAGTCCGAACGCTTTGTTGTCTTCAACGAGGTAGATGATTTCTTTGATTTCCATGGCATTTAGCGTTTATAGCTCCCTGTCGAGCAGTTGGTTTTTATCGGTGATGTCCTCGATGGCTTTGGCGGCTTGTTTGCCGCGGCGAAGCTCGATCAGCAGCCGCTTGATGTTGATGCTTTCGCTGAAAATAGCTCCGATAATAAACAGAAACGGAATGGAGAAGGTAGGAGGGTAGTAGCGGAAGATAAAGGCCAGCACGATGATGGCTATGTTGGCGCTGTAGAGGATGATTGCGGCTTTTTTGTGGTCGGCTCCGGTTTCGATGAGCAGATGGTGCACGTGCGTTTTGTCGGGGCTGAAGGGTGATTTCTTTTTGAGGATGCGCTCGGTGAACACGCGCAGGGTATCGTAAACCGGCAACAGCATGATTCCGACAATAACCACGGTAAAGCTGGCAGTTTTTGCAGGGGCTTCGGCAGCCAGGGTATATCCGCCTTTGATGACCACAATGCCGAACAGTGCCATCAGGAAGCCTACAATGAGCGAACCTGTGTCGCCCATGAAGATTTTGGCGGGATTGAAGTTGAAGACCAGAAACCCGAGCAAAGCTCCGGCGAATGTGTATGCCATCAGGCTGTACAACACATTATCCTGAAACAGCAGGATGGTGCCCATGGCCATTGAGTTGATAAATGCCAGGCCACCGGCCAGTCCGTCAATCCCGTCAATCAGGTTAAAGGCATTGACCAGCCCTACAACCAAAAATACTGTGAATGCGTACTGAATCACCGGATGCATCTGGTAGATGCCAAAAATACCGTTGAGCGACTCAATTTTATACCCGAAGAATGCAATGAGCAGCGCCACAAGGCTTTGCACCATGAACTTGAATTTTGCGCTCAGATCCTTCAGGTCGTCGAAAATACCCATGACGAACAAAACCAGCATGGAGGCAAAAAGCACCAGGTCGCTGGTGTGGCCTTTGAAAATAATCCAGAACAGGCTGATCAGGATGAAGCCAAGGAAAAAGCCAGCACCACCGAGGGTAGGAATGGGATTTTTGTGCATTTTCCGCTGGTTGGGCTTGTCCATCAGGTTGTAGCGTGCACTGAGTTTGATGATTACAGGTATGGCAACCATGGTAATCAGCATGGCGCCCACAAAGCTCCCCAATACAGAGACTGTTACCGAAAACACGTTGAAATCAACGAATTGGTCGAAAACGGAAAGGATTGTAAAATAGCCCATAATCATACAACTCGCTGTTAGATACGTCAATACGTCTTACGCATTGCGTATTGACAGAAATTTTTGTAAAAATATGAAGCAAATTTGGTTTTTTTACATGCAACAAAAAAATAAGTTGCCGGGTAAAACAATGCACTGCGCTTTACAAAATGGTAACAAATGCTGATGATTGAAATATTCGGGAGACGGATTTGAATAATGCAATAATTTTAGGCTTTCAAAACATGACATCTATTTGATCGGACTGATGACCCAACCACAGGAAGCCGGACGCCGGATCAGAATTGCTGTGCTGACTTCGTTTGATCCCATGGACAAGCGTAAGTTGTCGGGGATCACATACCACATGGTGATGATTCTTCAAAAATATGTGGGGGATGTGGTTTTGATGGGGCCGGTCAAACGCCGGAAGGTTCTGAGGGGGATTTACAACCGCATTGCACGATTTTTCCCGAAGCCTTACAATCTCGACCACAGCCTGTATCTGGCCTTCCGATACATGTTGATTTTCAACCGGAAACTCAGCAGATTGCAGGCTGACGTCGTGTTTGCACCGCGTGGTTCGACCGAGATAGCGCTTGTCAGATCAAAATTGCCCATAGTTTACCTGAGCGATACCACATTTAAAAGTCTCTATGGTTATTATGAATGGTTCAGGGACTTTATGGACATTTCTGTGTGGGAGGGTAATCTCATTGAGCGGATGGTTTTGCGCAAATCGGCTGCTGTGGTCATGGCCTCGCAGTGGGCCGCCAGATCGGCTATAGAGGATTACGGCATTTCGCCCGAAAAAGTGTTCGTTGTTCCTTTTGGTCCGAACATGGAGTTTGATCAGATTCCTGAAAGTGAGGTGGTAATGGAAGCCATCCGGGCCAAGGATAGAAATGTTTGCAGGTTGCTTTTCCTGGGGGTAGAGTGGTACCGCAAAGGAGGCTACATTGCTTTTGATGCGTTGAAAGCCATGATCGGTATGGGTGTTGATGCGGAGATGACTGTGGTTGGCTGTGTGCCTCCTGAGGGTTTTGAACATCCCAAAATGAGGGTCATTCCTTATCTCGATAAAAATGATGAGGTTCAATATCAACAGTTTATCTCGTTGTTTTATGACCATCACTTTCTCATTCTGCCCACCAGGGCCGAGTGCTATGGTGTGGTTTTTGCCGAAGCTTCTGCATTTGGCCTGCCATCGCTGAGCACCCAAACCGGTGGTGTGAGCACTGTGGTGCAGGAAGGCAGAAATGGATACTGTCTGCCGCTCGACAGTCCTGGTGTGGCTTTTGCTGCGCTTGCCGCGAGGATATTTAAAAACTACGAGACTGAATACCTGCCGCTTTCCTTCAGTAGCAGGCAGTTCTTCGATGAGGAGCTCAGTCCGGAAGTTTTTGGTAAACGCATGGCCGAAGTTTTCAGGTTTGCCATGAATCGAGGTTCAAAATCATAAAGCGAAGCTATCATACACCATGCCAACGCAGCCGTATTTTGGGGGACGCGACAAACGTCAGCAGAAGAGCTTCAGCAACAAGCCCTATTATCGCACGCTGATCGATCTGAAGCGTGAGCCATGCCTGCTGGCTGATATGGATGGTGATATACTTATTGTGAATCAGGCTTTTGTGTCGCTGGCGCAATTTGCCGAGGATGAGCTGCATGGCAATCCGCTGCGCAGCATCTTGTTGAGGAAACAGGGCAGCGAACACCCCCTGGAAAGTAAGGTGCTGCGGGAGTTTGACGAGGGGTTTTTGTTGCTCAACGCTCAGGGTTGGTTATTGCCGGTGCAGGTGAGTTTCAAAGAGATCGAAGGGCAAAAGTTTCTTGTCACTTTCGGGATCGAAGCCGAACAGGAAAAGCGGCCCATCGAAGCAGAAGCAGCCAGACCGTCAGTCGAGGCCTTTGAGGCAGAGGCAACGCTTCCGCTGCGGTCTGTTTCGCCCAGCGAGCTTCCAGCATACAGCCAAGATGAGCTCATTGAAATACGCACACAGCTCAGCGCTTTGTATGGTATGCTGCGGCTCATGAAGGAGGATGCCGGGTCGGGCATAGATGCATCGAACCGGCAACGCATTGAAGATGCCATCAGGGCGCTTGAGAAGCTGAAAAACAAGGTAATACGCAGCGAAGGTGCTGAAGGCGTGCAGTCGGTTCAGTACAAGATTGAGGCTGTGAATCTGGCCGATGTGCTGAGTAATGCCGTTGCAGGCCAGCGCCAGCTCTCGCTCGAGACAGGCCTTGGTATTGCCCTTGAAGGTGAGCGAATGGTGCATGTGTTGACCGACCAGGCAATCTTGAGTGATGCGCTTAACTGGCTTCTGGGCAAAGCATTGCGCTATTGCCGCGGAGCACAGGTGCTGGTAAGTGTGTCCAGATCGCCCGATCAGAAAGCTGTAATTATCAATGTGGACAACATCGGCCTGGAACTATCGGCCAGCCTGATCGAGCGTATCAGGAAACCCGGCGCAACCAACGACCAGGTGTTGATGAATGAGCTCGGGATGTTCGACAAAAATTTTGCACGCTTGTTCAGCTTATCCCGACAGGCCGGGTTGCAATGGGACTTTGAACTCGTAAAGCCCGGAAAAATCATCGGGCGGCTTCAGCTCGAACCCCTGGGCGGCGATAGCCTCGAAGCTGCCATACGAACTATCGAGCAGCAGTTCAGGGAGTTGAAATTAAGTGTATTGATAGTTGAGGACGACAGAATCAATGCTAGGATTCTCGAAGATTATCTTTCAGCAGCATCGGAGGTGTATGTAGCCTACTCCGGCAACGAGGCACTCAACATCCTTGAGTTCACACTGGCCACAAGCCCGATACACGTGGTGCTCATGGATTTTACCCTACCACCCCCATGGGACGGACAGCGCCTTCGGACCGAGATGATCAGGCGATTTCCACTGCTGGCACGGACAATTTTTATTGTCCAGACTGCCATGCAAACAGATGAATTGCCCCGAAAACTGGAGGAAGAATTCTCTTGCATCATGCAAAAACCGGTTGACCGCTTGCAATTGCTGAAAAATATTTTGGCTAAGTGGCAGGAATTGAGTTTTGAAAACACTTTGCGATAAACTACATTTGCGTAAAACAAAACGATCATGACCAGAGAGGGGTTCCGGAAGTTGTTGTCATCTGCAACGCTCACAACAGCCGTCATTGTCTTTGGGCTGTTTGCAGTTTCGTGTATCCCACAGAAGAAACTCCTGCTGATGCAATACGACGAAATCAACGATAGCAGCTATGCACGGCGTTTTGCCGAAGACCCGAATTTATTGAGGGAATACCTGATTCAGCCCAACGATTACCTCTATGTTTCGGTAATGGCAATAGAGAAGGAGCTCTCGCAGTTTATGGAGCCCATGGGGGGAATCAACTTCCTGAACCAGTTCAACCAGGCCTTGATTGGTTATTATGTGGATGATGAGGGGTATATTCTTTTTCCTTACATCGGAAAGATTTACGTGGCCAATATGACGGTTCGTCAGGCACAGGAGCAGGTGAGGCAGGCAGCCCAAAAAATACTCGGAGAGCGTATCCGGATCGAGCTGAAGCTCATCAACAACTACATCAATGTGCTCGGTGAGGTGCGCAAGGAAGGTATCTACAACATGACTAAAAACAGGATAACCATTTACGAAGCACTCACCCTGGCCGGGGGGCTCACCGAACATGCCAAGCGCAATAATATTAAGGTGTATAGAAAAGTGGACGGAAAGCCTGTGGTCTATCAGGTGGACGTGACCAGTGGCAAACTCATAGGCGACAGGATGTTTTATGTGTTGCCCAACGATGTCATTTATGTGGAACCCATGCGCAGCAAAATCCTCGGGCTAGGCCCCACTTTCTCGTTTCAACTCATCTCCACGCTGCTCAGCACAACCATTACGGTCATACTTCTGATACAGCAAATCAATCTTTTAGCAAACTAAGATGGCCAAAACTGTCAACTCGGTAAAGCGCGAAATTGACCTGGGCAGGGTTTTTCAGAAATACCTGAAAAACTGGTACCTGTTTGCTGTGGCTATTGTCATTGCCTTACTTTATGCCAGGGAGCAGAACAACTATATCGAAGTCAACTACAGCATGGAGGTTTCGGTGCTGGTTGAAGACAAGGGTGCCGGTTCGGCATTGCAGGAGCGAGGGTCCATCTCGGCAGCACCGGGATTTCTTAATTCAAAACTTATTGACAATCAGATCGCTTTATTAAAATCGTATGGCCAGATCCGGCGCATTGTGAGCAAGCTCGATTTTTTGGTGAGCTACTACAGCAAAGGAAAGTATGTGGACACTGAGATCTATAAAGAAAGTCCTTTTGTAGTGGAGCACGATACCACGCGTTGGTCGTCGATGTATAAGAAGATTTACATCCGGTTTACCTCGCCGGGCGAATATCAGCTGTGGTCAGAAGCATATGGTCCTTTCAAAAATCCTTCGAATCGCAAAGTGGGTGAGCTGGTCGAAGGCAAGGGGCACGCTTTTGTAGTTCGCTGGAAACCAGGTGTGGAGCCGAAAGAGCATATCGGCAAGGATTATGGATTCGTGCTTCACGATCTCAACGGGCTTGCACGCCAGTTTTTGTCGAAGACAAATGTGCGGTCGGAGCGTGGCCCCTCGATGCTGGTGATCTCTTCTTCCGGTGCCAATAAAGACAAGGTGCGCGATTACCTCAACAAACTTGTGGAGGAGTTTCTGATCAGCAATGTGGAGCGGAAAAACAAGATATTGACCAATACCATCAATTTTATCGAACAGCAGCTCAATCAGTTGGAACAGGAGATGTGGGAGATAGAGCAGGAAATTGAAGCCTATCGCCGGCAATACCAGTTCATGTTTGTGCAGGAAAAGATTGGTACACTGCTCAAAAACCTTGATACAGAAACAAAAGACGCCAAGAACCAGCGCATCGACAATGCCTATTACCGCTATTTGTACGATTATGTGGCCAACCGCCAGAACTACGACGACATCCTGATGCCTGCCTCCATGGGTTACAATATGCCACTGTACAATGCCCTGATTGGCGAAACATCCATCTTGATACGCGAAAGGGACGCATTGTTAGCGAATTCTACTCCCGACAACCCTTACATAGCTTATTTGGACAAGCAAATTGAAGAGAAGAAAAAGTCGCTGCTTGAGGGCCTGCGGACCTTGATTGAAAACGGAGAGCGGCGTTTGCGCGAAACCGAAGAGCGGTTGTTCGAGCTCAACAAAGAGTTTCAGGCATTGCCCGTCATAGAACGGGAGTACCTCACCCTGGAGCGGAGGTATAAGATATTGCTCAATCTTGTGGATTTCCTTCGTAAGCGCAAGTCGGAAGTTGAGTTGCAAAGGGCTGCCACTGTGCCGGATCACGAAATTGTTGACGCAGCCGGTGTCAAAGGTATCCAGAACATTAGCAAGAGTCCGAAGTCGGCCATCATGAACGCCCTCATCTGGGCTTTGCTTTTGCCGGCGGTCTTCCTGTTTTTGCTGGTCTTTCTGAACAACCGCATGATGGCTGTGGAGGATGTGATGGCCAATACGGACGTGCCCATAGCCGGACAGGTTTCGCACAATACACACAAGGTAATTGCGCCTGTGCTCAAATCGCCTACATCCTACATTGCGGAACAGTTCCGAATCCTTCGCATCAAGCTTGGGCTTGATCCCGACAAGGGTGAACAGGTGGTTTTGGTTACCTCGGCTGCGTTGGAAGATGGTCGCACTTTTGTGGCGCTGAACCTTGCTTCGGCCTGCGCCAATACGGGCAAGCGAACCGTTCTGGTGACCTTCGATTTCCGCCGGCCGAATCTGGCAGAGGAAATGGAGCTCGATCCTTCGCTCGGAATCACCATGCACCTTGTGCATCAGATACCTTTGGAACAGCTGATCCAACGCACTCAGACCAAAAATCTGGACGTCCTGCTCGCAGGCCCCATTCCACCCAATCCTGACGAAATTATTGAATCGGAGCATGCACTGAGCATGTTCAAGCAACTGCGAAAACAATATCAATACATCGTCATCGACACCCCTGCCATAGGATTGTTTGGCGATGCGGTTCTGTTGAACAAATACTCGGATGCCACCTTGTTTGTGGTGCGTCATAACCATACCCGCAAGAAAGAATTTGTGGAGGCCATCAACGATGCGCAAGCCAATGGCATGAAGCGAATGATGATAGTTTATAACGACTCGAATATCCGGCTCAACGAGCGGGAGTTTGCGGCCTATGGCGAAGATTCGGCGCCATTCTCGCGTGTTTACCTGCTCTGGAGAAAAGTCAGACGAATCGTAATTGATTTCCTTAGAAAAATTTAACCAATAAAATATCAACCATTATGAGCAAAGTTGCACTTATTACAGGCGTTACCGGTCAGGACGGAGCTTATTTGTCGGAATATCTGCTGAAAAAGGGTTATATCGTCCATGGCATTAAGCGCAGGGCCTCTATGTTTAATACCGACCGCATTGATCACCTTTATCAGGACCCTGCAATTCCGGGCCGGAACTTTATCCTGCACTATGGCGACATGACCGATTCGACCAATCTGATCCGCATTGTGCAGGAAACCCAGCCGGATGAGATCTACAATCTGGCCGCCATGTCGCATGTTAAGGTGAGTTTCGACACACCTGAATATACCGGCAATGCCGATGCGCTGGGTGCATTGCGTTTGCTCGAGGCAGTAAGGTTGTTGGGCATGACCGAAAAGACCCGTATCTATCAGGCTTCAACGTCCGAGCTTTACGGACTTGTGCAGGAGGTACCCCAAACCGAAAAAACGCCTTTCTATCCCCGTTCGCCCTATGCCGTAGCCAAGCTCTATGCCTACTGGATCATGGTCAACTATCGTGAGGCCTACAATATGTATGCCTGCAACGGAATTTTGTTCAACCACGAGTCGCCTGTCCGTGGCGAGACTTTTGTAACACGCAAAATCACACGTGCGGTGGCCAAGATAGCGATGGGCCTGCAGGATTGCCTCTACCTGGGCAACTTGTCGGCCAAACGCGACTGGGGGCATGCCAAGGATTATATCATTGCCATGTACCTGATTCTGCAGCAGCCCGAACCCGATGACTATGTGATTGCCACCGGCGTGACCACCGAAGTGCGCGAATTTGTGCGTATGGCTTTTGCCGAAACCGGGATTGAGATTGAATTTGAAGGCGAAGGCGTGAACGAAGTAGGAAAGGTTGTGCGCTGCAACGATCCGCGCCATCAGGTGAAACCCGGCACCGTGGTTGTGCGTGTCGATCCCCGTTATTTCAGGCCTACCGAGGTGGATCTGCTTATCGGCGACCCGTCGAAAGCCAAAGCAAAATTGGGTTGGGAACCTACCTATGACCTACCGGCACTGGTGAAGGACATGGTGCAGTCGGACCTCAAGCTCATGCAAAAGGACAGGTATCTCAAAGATGGCGGATTTGAAATCAAGAACTACTATGAATAAAACCGACAAAATATTCGTGGCCGGTTCGACCGGCATGGTGGGCAGTGCCATAGTGCGAAAACTCAAAAGTGAAGGCTACAGCAACATTGTCGGCACTTTCCGCAACCGCCTGCCACGCTACACCCAGGGGGTGGAATATCACAAAGTAGATCTGCTTGATCAACAGCAGGTTAAGGAGTTCTATTACAAAGTAAAGCCGGATTATGTTTTCGATGCGGCCGCAAAAGTGGGAGGAATCCTATCCAACAATATCTATCGTGCGGACTTCCTCTACGAGAACCTGCAAATACAGAACAACATCATCCACAACGCCTACCAGTTCGGGGTGAAAAAGCTGTTGTTTCTCGGCAGCAGCTGCATTTATCCCAAGATGGCGCCACAGCCCATTAAGGAGGAGTATTTGCTTACGGGGCCGCTCGAATACACCAATGAGCCCTACGCAGTGGCCAAGATTGCCGGGCTGAAGATGTGCGAAAACTACAACCTGCAATACGGCACCAATTTTATTTCGGCCATGCCTACCAATCTTTACGGGCCTGCCGACAATTACGATTTGCAAAACTCGCATGTGCTGCCGGCGCTGATCCGCAAGTTTCACGAGGCCAAGGTGAACAACCACAGCGAAGTGGTCATCTGGGGCACCGGCAAACCGAGGCGCGAGTTTATGCATGTGGACGACCTTGCCGCAGCCTGTGTGTTTCTGATGCACAACTACACCGGCAACCTGCATGTTAACGTGGGCACCGGAACCGACATCAGCATTGGCGAACTGGCCGAACTGATCAAAACCATTGTAGGCTTTGAGGGCAAGCTTGTCAACGATACCAGCAAGCCCGACGGTACACCACGTAAACTGCTCGATGTGAGCAGGCTTACTGAGCTCGGCTTCAGGCCGGCCATTAGTCTCGAAGAGGGCATCAAAGATGCATACCGTGATTTTCTGGCGCACTACGCGTGACAATAAACCAAAAACACGACGTTTATGAACGGCAACACCAACAACCAGAACAGCGCAGGCTACTGGACCATGATTCTGCGACCAAAGCGAAGCATGCTCGAAGTGAACCTGAAAGAGCTCTGGCAGTATCGCGACCTGATTGCACAGCTGGTCAGGCGCGACTTTGTGGCCAAGTACAAACAGACCATCCTGGGGCCGCTTTGGTTTCTCATCCAGCCCCTGTTCACCACCTTGATGTTTGTGGTGGTTTTTGGCAACATCGCCGGCATACCCACCGATGGTGTACCAAAAATTTTGTTCTATATGGCCGGCCTTGTCGGTTGGAACTATTTTGCCACCTGCCTGAATGATACCAGCCAGACCTTTATCAAAAATGCCAGCATCTTTGGTAAGGTGTATTTCCCCAGGCTGGCCATGCCACTCAGCATCGTGATCTCGAATCTGGTGAGCTTTTTTATCCAGTTTCTGTTCCTGATCGGATTCATGATTTACTTCAGCATAACCGGAGCCGATATCCGTCCGGGATGGGAGGTGCTCCTGATTCCCGTGCTTGTGGTCATCATTGCCGGTCTCGGACTTGGTTTTGGCATCATCATTACCTCACTTACAACAAAATACCGCGACCTGGTGCACCTTATCACTTTTGGTGTAACCTTGTGGATGTATGCCACACCTATTATATATCCTCTTTCGGAGATACCCGAAAAATACAAGCCATATGTGCTTGCCAACCCGATGACCGCAGTGGTGGAAACGTTCAAGACTGCCCTGATTGGCGTTGGCGAGGTGAATTACCTGAATCTGGCCTACAGTTTCGTGTTCATGGTGGCAGTGCTGGCCCTGGGTATCATCATCTTCAACAAAGTTGAGCGCACCTTTATGGATACGGTTTGACGAAATGCAACAAGCAAACCTTTAAATGCAAAAATTATGTCGGACGTAGTCATCAAATTCGAACACGTATATAAGCAATACCGCCTGGGTGTGGTGGGCACAGGAACCCTGAGTCACGACCTGAACAGGTTGTTTGCCAGGATGATGGGTAAGGAAGACCCCACCCGCAAGGTGGGTGTTTCGAACACCCTGAGCAAGCGCGAAGGCGATTATGTGTGGGCATTGCAGGACATCAGCTTTGAGCTGATGGACGGGGAGGTGCTCGGTGTGGTAGGGAAAAACGGGGCAGGAAAGTCCACCTTGTTAAAACTCCTTTCCAGGGTAACGGCGCCGACTATGGGCGAGATAAAAGTGCGGGGCAGGGTGGCAAGCCTGCTCGAGGTGGGCACCGGCTTTCATCCGGAGCTCACCGGTCGCGAAAATATCTACCTCAATGGCTCTATCCTGGGCATGACCAAAAAGGAGATCGACTCGAAGTTTGAGGAAATTGTTGAGTTTTCGGGCGTGGCAAAATATGTAGATACTCCCGTAAAGCGCTATTCCTCAGGAATGTATGTGCGCCTGGCCTTTGCCGTAGCCGCCCACCTCGAGCCTGAAATTCTGATTGTGGACGAGGTGTTGGCAGTGGGCGATGCGGAGTTTCAGAAAAAGGCCATCGGAAAAATGCAGTCCGTTTCCCGCTCCGGTCGCACCGTTTTGTTCGTTAGTCACAACCTCACGGCAGTGGAGCAATTGTGCACCCGCGGCATCCTGTTGCAGGCCGGGCAGCTGGTGATGGAAGGCCCGATTCACGACATCACCTCTGCTTATAAAAAAGCCTCGATTGACCTCGGCAGCCTGAAACGCAGTGGCACACGGCTGGTGCAATTTCAGGATTATGCGCTCTTTGACGAAAACGGCCGGAGTACCGACGAATTTTTCCTGGGGCATGGGTTCAAGCTCCGGGCCACAGTGCAGGCCAACGAGCAGGTGGATTACAGCGATATGACCCTCGACATACGCAACGATGCCAACGAATTCATCGGTCACGTTACCGGGGCTGACGATCTGTTCGAAATCCGCGACCTTGCTAAGGGCGACAAACGTACGGTAGAAGTTGTGGTGCACAACGTCAATTTTGCGCCCGGGACCTATTACATTTCGCTCTGGCTTGGCAACCGCTACGGTACTTTCGATTACATCGAAAACTGTCTGCGTTTCAACATCAAGCAGGGCGACGACTTCATCAAGCGTCCTTTTCCGTTTGATGCGCGCGCCAAGGTAGCCCTCCGCTCCAATTGGAAGACCCTTTAATTCGGTGCTACGATGGAAAATCAACTTACGGTAAGTGTGCTGATGCCGGTTTACAACGGCCAGGATTACCTGCGGCCGGCCATCGAGAGTGTGCTCAATCAGACGTTTAAGGACTTTGAGCTGATCATCGTCAACGATGGTTCGACTGACAATACCCAGGCCATCATCGACAGCTACGACGACCCCCGGATAGTGTGCATTGCGCAGCAAAATCAGGGGGTGGCAAAGTCGATCAACAACGGTTTGGCCAGGGCCAGGGGAAAATATGTGCGCCGGCATGATGCCGACGACATTTCAACTCCGGAAAGCTTGCAGATTCAGGTAGATTTCCTGGAGCAACACCCTGAATATGTGATGGTTTGCAACCAGAGTGCCTTTATGACCGTAAGTGGGAAAGTGGCCTGGAAATACAGGGTGCCGCCAAATAAATTTTTTGCCGGAAGGCCTTATGTGGATCTGAGTTTTGACGATTTCCCGCTCGACAAGGCAAGTCCGGTGGTGCATGGCACAGCCTGTTATCGTCGAAAAGAGGTGATGGAACTTGGTGCTTACCGCACGCAATTCATTGTTTCGGAAGATAATGATCTGTGGATCAGGCTATTGGAAAAATATAAGATAGCTGTCTTAAACAATTGTACCTACCTGATTCGCATTCACCCATCGAGTGCCACCCACCGGCATGCACACAAGATTGCCCATTTCAGGCGTTTGCTGGTTGAATACTCACAGCAGCGCCGAAGCATTGGATCCGATCCCATCATGCGTGGCGAACCTGTTGAACCTCCGCCTCCGCCCCCCGATCCTTCGGCTGCGCAGCCGGCCCCGGCAAACGGTAAGCGATTGCGCGACGACCTGCGGTATATTTACGGACTGATGCTCAATGCGGGCGATTATCCCCAGGTGCGTCGTATAGCGGCCGAAATCCTGCGCGATGGCTGGAAAGTGCCCGCTACATACAAACTGCTGCTCTTCCCGCTTCTGGGCGACAGGCTGGTGCAGGCCGGTGTCAAAATTAAACGTATCTTCAGAAAATAATCAGAACGATCCCAAAGTGAATAGCCTATGTCGCAACAACCCATGGTATCGGTGGTTGTCCCAAACTACAACAGGGCCTCATTTTTGGGTCAGACCCTCGAGAGTCTGATTGCGCAGACCTATCCACATTGGGAAGCCCTGGTTGTGGACGATGGGTCCACCGATAACAGTGCCGAAGTTGCACTTGCATATCAGGCCAGGGACAGCCGCATCAGGTTTATTGTCCGGAACAGGGAGCCTCAGGGCGCGCCTACCTGCAGGAACCTCGGGCTTGAAGCAGCCGGCGGAGCCTATGTGATTTTTCTCGACTCCGACGATTTGCTTGCCCCGCATTGCCTTGCACAGAGGGTTGCCGGAATGCTTGCCCATCCTGAGCTGGATTTCATGGTGTTTCCCATGCTTGTATTTCAGGACGACCCGGCCAATGCGTCGCATTACTGGAACCTTCCCTCGGATCAGGAGCCTGATATTGAGCGCTTTCTGCGGCTGGATGCCGTTTGGCAGACAACAGGTCCGATCTGGAAACGGGAGGCTGTGCAACGCATAGGCGGCTTCACCGAAGGTCTGGCATGCTGGCAGGACGTTGATTTTCATTTGAAGGCGCTGATTGCCGGGCTGAACTATCAACATGCACAGTCGCTACCGGATGCCTACTACCGTCGGCATGTGAGTGGCAGCGTGAGCCAAAGCGAGATCAGCACACCACCAAAACTCCGGGCACGACTGCATGTGTTCCGCACGCATGCGGGCGCCCTCGCAGTGCAAGGCGCTGCCAATCCAGGTTTGCGTAAAAAACTGCAGCAACTTGGAGCCAATGTGGTATTTGGCGCCATCAAAGTTCATAATTGGGATATTGCCCGCAAAGCGCTGGCATTTGGCTTGCGCCGGCGCATTTTTGGTGTGAGGTTTACGATTGCAGCCGTGCTGCTGGCATTGCTCACCCTGTTGAGGCTTACGCGTGTCGGAGCAATAGACAGTTTCGGAAGAAAATTGACCTCGGCCTGGCGCACTTATTCAACTATCGGTCATTATACCTACACAAACCAACAAAAGAACTGAACATGGAGTCAGGAAAAATTCTGGTTTCGGTAATCATACCGGTCCGTAACGGCATCGACACCCTGGAGCGTTGCCTCAACGGTTTGTTGCGTCAGACGGTAGCCGATCGCATGGAAATTATTGTCATCGACTCCGGTTCGACCGATGGCACGCTGGAGCTGCTGGCTAAGTATCCTGTAAAAGTGCATCCTATTGATCCGAAGACCTTTAACCATGGCGAGACCCGCAATCTGGGCGTGCAGCTTGCCCGGGGCGAATTTGTGTTCATGACAGTGCAGGATGCCAGTCCGGCCGATGACAAGGTGCTGGAGCTGATGATTTCGCATTTCGACGATCCCTTGGTTGCAGGGGTATGTGGTCAGCAGATTGTGCCCCATGAGCGCGGCAAAAATCCGCTGCAATGGTTCAGGCCGGCCTCTGAGGCTACACCCTTCAGCTATCATTTTGCCAATCCCGAAGAATTTGCCCGAATGCCCGGCCACGAACAACACAAATACTGCAACTGGGATGATGTGGTGGCCATGTATCGCCGCGAAACCAAGCTCAAGGTTCCGTTCCGCAAACTGATGTTTTCCGAAGATACCCTATGGGCCAAAGATGCCCTGCTGGCCGGCTACAAGATTGTTTATGATTACAGGGCCAGGGTGTATCATTACCACCATCAGGATTACAAGTTCTATTTCAAGCGCAGCTATATTATTCTTTATCAGAACTATAAGTTCTACAACTACATCAAGTTTCCTTCCAACCCGTTCACCAAGGCATTGCGCATCATTGTACGTCTGGCACGCATGAACGAGCTGAGCCTGGCCGAAAAGCTGCGTTGGATGCGCTACAATCTCACCTTGCTCAGGGCGGCATGGGCTGCGGCCCTGATTTTCTGGTACAATGCCCGGTTGAGGGGAATAAACGGCGTGGAGGCTTCTCAGAAAAAATATGTGGGGTTTCCTCCGCAGGGTGTACAGGCAAAAAAATCATAAATAAAAATCATGAAAGATATGAGTGCCTCTGACCAACCATTGGTAAGTGTGCTGATGACCACCTACAACCGGGAGAAATACCTGGCACAGGCCATCGAGAGTGTGTTGGCCTCCACCTACCCCAACTTTGAGCTCATCGTGGTCGACGACCAGTCGAAGGACCGAAGCCTCGAAATTGCACAATCGTATGCTGCCAAAGATCCGCGGGTGATTTCGGTGCTCAACGAAAAGAACCTGGGCGATTATCCCAATCGGAACAAGGCAGCCAGTCTGGCCAAGGGAAAATACCTGAAGTATGTGGATGCTGACGATATGATTTATCCCCACGGTCTGGAAATCCTGGTGCGGAATATGGAGCAGTTTCCCGAAGCCGGTTTCGGTTTATGTTCGTTGCCGCAGGATCCGGCACGCCTGTATCCCTTTGTGCTTTCGCCCGAGGAGGCCTACCGGAGGCACTATTTCGATAAGCAGCTTTTTCACAAGGCTCCGCTTTCGGCCATCATCCGCAAAGATGCCTTTGAAGCAGTGGGCAGGTTCAGCGGCCGGCGCTACCTGGGCGACTTCGAGATGTGGCATGTACTGGCAGCCCGCTATCCTGTGGTGCTTATGCAACAGGGTATTGTGTGGTACAGGGTGCACGAGGAGCAGGAAATGCAGCACAATCGCACCAACCTGAGCATACCGTTCAAGTACCTCATGTGCGCTGAGGAAATGCTTAACAAACCCGAGTGCCCGCTCAACGAATCGGACCGTAGAAAAGCGCTCGACAAGGTGAAATGGAACCAGGCAAGGTATATCCTGGGCGTGGGTAAAAACCATTCCCCAAAAATCATGCGCGAACTCAAAAAGGAAAGCGGCATGAGTTGGCCGGAGATCTTCAAACGCGTGTTGAACAAACCTAAATAGTTGACAGCCATGAATATCACCCGCGAAAAGATCATGGATGTGGTGCACAACCCGCTGAAGATTTTTGTGTGGTTGATCACCCGTTTGCCTTATTTCAACTTTATCAGGCATACGCAGGACCAAAACGACCGGTACACCTTCAATATGTGGTTCAAGCAAAAGGTGCTGGGCTACAACCGCGAAGCTTACTGGCCGGTGCATTTTACCAGCCGCATCAAAGGAGCCCACAATATCCTGGTGGGTGTGGGCACAAACCCCGGTTATATCCCCGGATGCTATATTCAGGGTTCGGGCAAGCTCACCTTTGGCGACTACACTTTCCTGGGGCAGAATGTGGGCGTGCTGAGCGGCGGGCATGAAATATACGAGCACATGAAACAGTTCGCGAGCGAGACCCACATCGGGAGCTATTGCTGGATTGGCATGAACTCGGTGATCCTGCCCGGAGTTACGCTTGGCGACTTTACAATAGTCGGTGCAGGTTCGGTGGTTACCAAAAGTTTTCCGGAAGGCAATTGCGTGATTGCCGGCAATCCTGCCAGGCTGATCAAAAAGCTCGATCCCGACAAGCTGGTGCGCCTCGATTACAAACACAAATACCACGGTTATATCCCCAAAGAAAAATTTGAAGCATTTCGCAAAAAACACCTCAAGGTCTGATGTCAACAGCTACCGATAAACCCCTGGTGTCCGTTGTGGTGCCGGCCTACAATGCTGCGCCTTACATACGCGAGTGTCTCGATTCGGTGGTGTCGCAAACCTGGCCCAATTGGGAGGCTTTTGTGGTGGATGACGGCTCGACCGACGACACGGTGGCCATTGCACGCACCTACGAAAGCGACCGTCTGAAGGTCATCGTTCAGAAAAACAGCGGAGCATGCGTGGCGCGCAACAAAGGACTGAGCCTTTCGCGAGGTAAATACATCCAGTTTCTGGATGCCGACGACCTGATCAGTGCCGACAAGCTCGAAAAGCAGGTGCTGGTGCTGGAGCAAAACCCCGGCTACCTGGCTGTTTCGGCCAACGTGCATTTCATGCATGGCGAGGACTACCGCAAGATGGCCCCACGCGAGGAGAGCCGTTGGATTTTCGACACCGACGACCCTGTGGATTTCCTTGTGCGTCTCTACGGTGGCTATGGCGAGCGCTGGATGGTGCAAACCAGCAGCTGGCTTACGCCACGCAGCATCACCGATGCCATCGGTCCGTGGAATGAGCAGTTGCTGCTCGATCAGGATGGGGAATATTTTGCCCGGGCGGTGCTGGCTTCCAAAGGCATACGCGTTACAGGTGGCGTTAACTATTACCGGCGCTTTGTGGCCGGTGGCAATATCTCGGCCAAATACAACAAGCGTGAAAACCTTTTGAGCGCCATGATGGCCCTCGATCTCAAAGCCTCCTATCTGCGAAAGCACACCCAAAGCGAGGCCAGCCTGCGTGCGCTGGCAACACTATATCTCGAAATAGCCATCAATGCCTATCCCAACAATCCGGATATCGTGGCCCGCTGCGAAGAAGTCATCCGGCAATATCCAGGCAGGGTGAGCCTGCCTGTGATGGGTGGAAGGCTGGTGGAAATTGTGAAAAATACCCTTGGCTGGAAGGCCGCCAAGCGGTTTCGTATGACTGTGCATAAACTTTTGAATAGGAGCAGTTGACATGAGCAGGCGAATTTGCATACTCACCCAAAGCCATCTCTGCCGCAATCCCAGGGTCGTAAAAGAAGCCAATCTGCTGGCTGACAATGGATTTGACGTTAGCATCCTGACTACATTTACCTATGCCGGTTTGCTGGCCGAGGACCGCCAATTGCTCCACCCCTCGGTAAAACTCAACGGGGTGGTGGACGTGATGCCAGAAACCTCCCAAAAGGCTTACCGCCTGTATGCCAGGCTGCAACGCCGTCTGGCCGGTGAGGCTGTCGCCCGTTTAGGATGGCAAAATCCGTATGCCCTGGGTTACGACTATGGCCGCAACCTCAGGGCTGCCCTGAAAACACAAGCCGATCTTTACCTGTGTCACCAGGAAGCCTCGACCATCATCGGCACCGTATTGCTGCGCAAGGGCAGGAGGGTAGGCTTCGACTTTGAGGATTGGTATTCGCACGACCTGTTGCCCGAAGCCAACCGCACTCGTCCGCTCCGGCTCCTCGAAAATGCTGAGCGTTTCGCATTGCGCAATGCGCATCTGTGCTACACCACCTCCCACGCCATGGCCGAAGCTATGGCGGAGTTTGCGCAAGCCCCTAAACCACAGGTACTTCTCAATGTGTTCCCCCTTGCCGAACGCGAATGGATGGACGGCAGATTTCTGGACCGCAACGACTTTCGGACCCCCTCGCTGCACTGGTATTCGCAGACCATTGGCCCTGGCCGCGGCCTGGAGTTTATTGTAGAATGCCTGAACATGATCGATGTTCCGGTGCAGCTCCATTTGCGCGGCAACATCTTCGGCGGGTACGACCAGACCCTGTTGGGTATGCTAAAGCCCGGGAAGGGTCATGTTATTCATTTTCATGGGCTTGTGCCGCACCGCGAACTGCTGTCGCGTATTGCAGAGCACGATATTGGCCTGGCCACCGAAGAATACAATCCGCCAAGCCGCAACCTGACGATAACGAACAAAATATTGCAGTATCTGCTGGCCGGAATACCTGTGCTGGCCAGCGATACGGCCGGGCAGAAGGAAGTTGCGGCTCAGGCCAGAGACGCCGTGGACCTGTTCAAAGGCAAAGACCACGGGAGTTTTGTGGCAGTGCTCCTCGACTGGCTTAAACAGCCCGAAAAGCTCAAAGCCCGGCGTGAAACTGCCCTCAGCCTTGCAAAGGAAAAGTTTTGCTGGGAAGTGGAGGGCGCCAGGCTGCTCGGATGGGTGGAACAATTATTAATGCATTAAAGAATTCGATTAATTGACACGATGCCTGCAAATATGAAACACGTTCTGGTTATTTCGCCAAATTTTCCTCCTGTCAATGCGGCCGATATGCACCGCATCCGGCAGAGTCTGGGTTATTTCGAGCAGTTTGGTTGGAAGGCTACCGTGGTGGCCGTAAAGCCGGAGTTTGTGGAAATGGGTCAGGATCCTTTGCTGGTCAACACCTTACCCGCCGATGCCGAGGTGTATTACATCAACGCATTCAGGCCCCAGACTACCCGTAAGTTTGGCCTGGGCAACCTCGGCTATCGCTCCTTGCTCCAATACAACAGCTTCTGCAGCAGGCTGATCCGCAAACGGAAGTTCGATCTTGTTTACTTCACCACCACACAGTTTCCGGTGATGGTGCTTGGACGCATCTGGAAACGCAAATTCGGACTGCCTTTTATCCTCGATATTCAGGACCCCTGGCGCAATGATTTTTACCTCGACAAACCAAAACACGAACGCCCGCCTAAGTTTTTCTTTGCTTACCGCATGGATAAATACCTTGAGGCTTTCACCATGAAGCGGGTTGATGGCATCATCTCGGTCTCGCCCGCCTATCCGAAGATGCTGATGGAGCGCTATGCCCGGCTCAAACCTGAGATGTTCAGTGTGATTCCGTTTGGGGCTGCCCCCATTGATTTTGAGGTGCTTAAGCAGGCTGAACTCCATAACAGACTATTCGACAAGGACGACGGAAACATACATTGTGTTTATATCGGACGTGGCGGGCACGACATGGCGTTTGCCCTGAAAGGAATTTTTGGAGCACTGAAAAAAGGACTTGAACAACAACCTGAATTATTTGGACGCATACGCATGTATTTTGTGGGAACTTCCTATGCGGCTGAGGGACTGGGCCAAAAGACAATTCTGCCTGTTGCCGAGGCCATGGGTGTGGCCGGACAGGTGACGGAAATCACCGACAGGCTGCCCTATTTTGTGGCGCTCAAAACACTTTCGGAAGCCCAGATGCTGGTGGTGCCCGGTTCGACCGACACCCAATATACCGCTTCAAAGCTCTATCCTTACATTTTGGCAAACAAGCCGATGCTGGCAGTTTTCAACCGGCAGAGCAGCGTTGTGGAAGTGCTTCGCAACACCAGGGCCGGCGAGGTGGTGCCTTTCGACAACGAGGAAGATACTGGCCAGCTTGCCGATAAAGTGCTCGCACAATGGAAGGAAATGATCAGCCGGTTGCCCTACCAGCCCGACACCGACTGGGACGCTTTTGAGCCCTATACGGCCAGGGAGGCCACACGCAGACAGGTGGAGTTTTTCAACCAAATTGTGGGCCAATGAAGATGAAAAAGTTAGCTATCATATCCTCGCATCCTATCCAGTATAATGCCCCCATGTTTGCTTTGCTGGCGGCAAGGGGCGTGGTGCAGCCCAAAGTGTTTTACACCTGGAGCCAGAGCAGGGAAGGGCTGTTCGACAAAGATTTCGGAAGGGCCATTCAATGGGACATCCCCTTGCTCGATGGTTATGAGTACGAGTTTGTTGAAAATGTCGCTGCACAACCCGGTCCCGGCAGTTTCAAAGGAATTGACTGCCCTGCGCTCAACGAGCGTATCCACCAGTGGAAACCCGACGCATTGCTCGTTTACGGTTGGAACTACAAAGCTCACCTGGGTGCAATGCGTTACTTCAAGGGCAAGGTGCCGGTGTACTTCAGGGGCGACTCGACTTTGCTCGACGAGGCACCCGGACTAAAGACCATGGCCCGCAGGCTGTTTCTGCGCTGGGTGTACAGCTATTGCGACGGCGCTTTTTATGTGGGGCAGAACAACAAAGCGTATTTTCTCAAACATGGTTTCCGGCCGTCCGAACTGTTCTTTGCACCGCACGCCATCGATAACCGGCGTTTCGACGACCCTGACGGGAGTTATTCCCGTAAAGCGCTGGATATGAGGGGAAACATCCGTATTGCTCCGGATGAAGGCGTGTTTTTGTTTGTGGGTAAGCTCGAGCCAAAAAAAGATCCGCTCTTGCTGCTGGATGCGTTTACGCAGGTCAATCCGGCAAAATGGCATCTGCTATTTGTTGGCAACGGTATGCTCGAAAACGAACTTAAGCAGCGGGCCGGAAAACTGCCCAGGGTGCATTTCATGGATTTTCAGAACCAAAGTGCCATGCCGGCGGTGTACAGGATGGGCGAGGTGCTTGTGCTGCCATCCAGTGGACCAGGCGAGACCTGGGGATTGGTGCTCAACGAAGCTATGGCCTGTGGCAGGGCAGTCGTTGGCAGCACAAAGTGCGGGGCTTCGGCCGATCTGATCACAAACGGAAAAAATGGCTTTACCTTCGAAGCCGGCAATGTGCACCAACTGGCTTCGGCTTTGCAACAATTTGTCAGCAAGCCTGAACTTGCAACTGCATTCGGCCACGAAAGCAAACGCATCATAGCCGGTTGGAGCTTCGAGGCCATAGCCGAAAGTATTGAGAAAAATATCTGACAATCAACAATATGCTCTGGACGCGGAGAACACTCGGACTGGTTACCTTTGGCATTGTCACCTTTGCCTATTTCGAGCTGTTTACCGACCTGTATTTTGTCTCGGCCATTGGGTTGGCCATCTCTTTCGGCGTGATTGTAAAGTTTGTGCAAGACCTTGGCCAGCGCATCGAAATCCGCGACCTGATAGCCTTCATGGCGCTGCTTCAGTGGATTGTCGGCCCTGTGCTGGCTTACAATGTTTTGCCCTACGACGAGCTGTATTATATGGCGGTGGACGAAGCCACCTATATGCACTATGTGGTGCCGGCCTGTATCGCCATGCTCATTGGCCTGTATTTCCCGTTCAGCGATGAGCGCATCATCAATAAAGAAGATATTGACAAAGTGCGCGAGTTTCTCGAACCACGGAAATATCTCGGTTTTTTGCTTGCCGGCATTGGGCTGGTGGCGGGATTTGCCTCAAAGTTTCTGCCTAAAAGCCTGTCGTTCATGCTGTTTTTGCTCTCTGGTCTGCAATTTGTCGGGGTGTACATCATCCTGCTGACGAGGTCGAAAATCAAGTGGCCGGCCTTTGCAGCGGTCATGGGTTCAGTCATTTATCAGGCGGTGCTCATGGGTATGTTTGGCGAGCTTGTACTGTGGATGCTTTATTCGCTCATCATCGTTTCGTTTGTGGTGAAGATTCCCATGTGGGGAAAGCTCTCGGTGATCAGTGTGGGTTTGTTGCTGGTGTTGCTGCTGCAATCCACCAAGCAGGAATACCGAATGGCCACCTGGTATTCGGAAAAGACCAAGAGCAATGCTGAGATCTACAAGGATGTGATTTCGTCGCGGCTGGAAAACCCCTCCATGCTGTTCGAGACAGAGATGCTGCAAAACATGGGGGCGAGGCTCAATCAGGGATGGATTATTGCCCGCATACTCAATCACATGCCCGAAAACTATCCATTCGTCAAGGGTCAAACAGTTCGCATGGCCCTGGAGGCATCGCTGCTGCCGCGTTTTCTGGCACCCAACAAGGTGATGGCTGGCGGGCGGTTCAACTTCGAACGCTTTACCGGTACCGAACTGCCCGAAACCACCAGCATGGACATTTCGCTGGTCGGCGAAGGCTACGCCAACTACGGAACCACCGGCGGCATCATCTTTCTGTTCTTTATTGGGGTGTTCTACAATCTGGTCATCACACAAATCATTGCACTCTCAAAAAAATATCCCACCTTGCTGTTGTGGCTGCCCCTGCTGTTTTTCCAGGTGATCAAGGCCGAAACCGACCTGGCCACTGTACTCAACCACTTTACCAAAGCAGCCATGGTGGCGTTTGGGATTTTCTGGGGGATGACGCGTGTGCTCAAACTCGAAATGTAATAACCAGGGCTGTATGAAGATCAATGTTACCTACTTTTTCAGGAAGCCATTTGCCGACTACTTCAGCATCGAAGAGTTGTTTGGGTTTATTCAGTCGGCACTTCCCGGCCACATCGTATTTCGCAATTACTACCTCAAACGCTACAGCAAAGGCTGGAAAGACCGGTTGCTGAGTTGTTTTGAAGTAATTCCCCACCAATCCGATATCAACCATATCACCGGCGACATACATTTTGTGGCATTTTTCATGCGCAAGCGCCGCACCGTGCTCACCATTCACGACCTCGAAGTGCTCCGCCGCCTGAAAGGTGTAAGCCGTTTTGTGGTCTGGCTGTTCTGGTTCTACCTGCCTGCCCTACGCGTGAGATACATCACGGTGATTTCGGGCTTTACCAAAGAGGTGCTGCTGAAAGAGGTGCGCATCAGTCCCGATAAGGTGGTGGTGATTCACAACTGCGTTTCGCCGGCCATCCAATACAAGCCTAAACCTTTCAATACGGTCAGGCCCAATATTTTGCACATTGGCACCGCGCACAATAAGAATCTGGAGCGGCTCATCGAAGCCATTGCCGGCATGCCTGTGCACCTGACCATACTCGGCCATCTGCGCGACCACCAGCTGCAGCTGTTGCAGCAATACAATGTGGAATACACCAATTATTTCAACCTCAGCTACGACAAAGTGGTGGAGCTTTATCAGGCCTGCGATCTGGTGTCGTTTGTGTCGCTCTACGAAGGATTCGGCATGCCCATCATCGAAGCACAGGCCACCGGCAGGCCGGTTGTTACCAGCAATTGCACCAGCATGCCCGAAGTTGCCGGCGAGGGCGCCCTGATTGTTGACCCGACCCGGACCGGGCAAATCCGCGAAGCCATAAGCCGCATCATCAGCGATGAGGCTCTGCGCGGGCAACTGGTCGAAAAAGGACTTGAAAATGTGAAGCGTTTCACGCCGGCTGCCATTGCCGCCCGTTACGCCCAATTGTACGAACAAATGCTAAACTCATAGCCTATGATCAGGGTGATTTCGTTTATCGACTGGTACTGGCCCGGCTACAGGGCAGGAGGTGTGCTTAAGGCCTTTTCGAACCAGGTGAGCCACCTCGAAGGACATTTCTACTTTTACATCATCACCCGCAATGTGGACTATCAGCACGAGGAGCCATACGACAATGTGATCTCCAACCAATGGAACAAAGTAGCCCCGAACGCCGAGGTGTTTTATTTGTCGGCCGACAAAATCAATTATGGTACATTAAAACAGCTTGTGAACCAGACGGATTATGAAGTGGCCTACATCCATGGGGTGTATTCGCCCTACTTTTCCATCCTTCCCATTCATCTGGTAAGGCGCAAAGGCGCAAAAAAAATCGTGCTGAGCGCACATGGCATGCTGGGCAGGCATGCCCTGGCCGTGAAATCTGCCAAAAAAACCACCTTTCTGAAGCTTTTCAGGGCTTTGGGTTATTATCGGAATGTGGTGTTTCACGCTGCAAATCAGGCCGAAGCCGACGACATCCGGCAGGCCATGGGGCAAAATGCCAGGGTGGTGATTGCCGAAGAGCTTCCTATGAAAGTGAATACCAATGCCTGGGAACCCCGTCCGAAAAAGCCCGGCGAATTGAAGATATGTAGCATAGCCCGCATCTCGCCCGAAAAAAACACGGCCTATGCCATCGAATGCCTCAATAAATGTCGCTCCGGGCAAATCACCTATGATTTGTATGGGCCGGTGTACGACAAGGAGTATTGGGAAAAATGCACCCAACTTATCACTCATGCGCCTGAAAATGTAACTATTAACTACAAAGGTAGCCTGCAGGGCGACAAAGTGCTCGATACCCTGAAACAGTATCATGCCATGTTTTTGCCCACCACTGGCGAAAATTTTGGCCACACCATACTCGAAAGCTTTATGGCAGCAACGCCTGTGCTCATCAGCCAGAACACCCCCTGGCGCAATCTTCAGCAAATGCAATGCGGTTGGGATCTTCCGCTCGAGCAACAAAATGAATTTGTTAGGGTGCTCGAAAACCTGGCAGGAATGGATCAGTCTGCCTATGATGCCTGGTCGGAAGGAGCACTCCAAAAGGCTGTCCACTTTCTTTCAGATAACACTATTGTGGATCAAAACGTTAAATTGCTGATGCCATGAACAAGACAACCGACCTGTCGCGCTACACCCCCGGTGGATACTATCCGGGAAACTGGCTCAAACGTATCCTGTGGTATTTTGTCAACGTGCTGTTTTTTATCAATCCACTTAATCCCTCCAGTGGTCTTAAAGTGCTGATATTGCGTCTGTTTGGTGCCAAGGTAGGCAGGGGAGTGGTGATTAAACCGGCGGTTAATATCAAATACCCCTGGATGCTTCAGATTGGCAACCACAGCTGGATAGGCGAGCGGGTTTGGATAGACAACCTGGCGCCTGTCAGCATCGGCAACCACTGCTGCATATCGCAGGGCGCAATGCTGCTTTGTGGTAACCACAACTTCAAAAAAGTAACCTTCGAGCTGATGACCTTGCCCATCACCCTCGAAGACGGCAGCTGGGTGGGCGCTTTTGCCATTGTTGGCCCGGGGGTCACCTGCGGAAGCCATAGCGTCCTGGCCGTGAATTCTGTGGCCAACCGCAATCTTGAACCATATGCCATCTATCAGGGCAATCCGGCTCAAAAGATCAAACAACGAATCATCGAAGACTAACAGCCATGAAAGTTTCCATTATTACCATTTGCTACAACAGCGGGCATTCCATTGCCGATGCCATCAGTTCGGTGCTTTCGCAGACTTATCCTGATATTGAATACATTATCGTGGATGGAAAGTCGAAAGACAATACCGTTGAGATTGTCCGGTCGTTTGGCGACCGCATTGCAAAATTTGTCAGCGAACCCGACAAGGGCATATACGATGCCCTGAACAAGGGCATCCGCATGGCCACCGGCGATGTGATCGGATTTATGCATTCCGACGACATATTTGCCAGCAAAGACACCATTGCCCACATGGTGGAACTGATGAAGCGAAGCGGTGCCGATTCGGTGTACGGCGATTTACAGTATGTCTATAAAAGCGATACCTCCAAGGTGCTTCGCTACTGGAAATCAGGAAGTTTTAGTCGTACAAAACTGCTCTGGGGCTGGATGCCGCCACATCCTACGTTTTATGTCAAAAAGACAGTGTACGATAATTACGGCATGTTCCGGACCGAGTTTCGCATAGCGGCCGATTACGACATCATTCTTCGGTTTTTGGGAAAGCATCGCATCAGCACAGCCTATTTGCCGGAGGTGATGGTGAAGATGCGTGTGGGTGGGGCAAGCAACCGCAGCCTCAAAAACATTATCCGCAAAAGCAAGGAAGACTGGAAAGCAATCCGGGACAATGGTGTTGGCCACATCCATACGCTGATATTCAAAAACTTATCTAAAGTTACTCAGTTCATCTTCAAGTAGTGCATCGCAAACTCCTTGCCATACCGGTTTTCAACGAGCAGGAGCGGCTGCCTGGTTTGCTTGCCAGGCTTAGCGCCCATAAGCCTTACGTACTTTTTGTGGACGATGGCAGCAGCGATTCCAGCCGGGCGCTGATCCGTCAGCATGGTTTCCAGCTGATAGGTTTTGGGATCAACCGGGGCTTGTCCGAGGTTTATCGCCAGATTTTCAGTTATGCCAGGCAAACCGGGGTGCATCGCCTGCTTCTTATGGATGCCGACGGTCAGCATGAGCCTGAAAATATCCCTGCATTTTTCCATTTGCTGAATCAACAACCGTTTGTATCGGGGCGCAGGTTCGACAGCCTGGCGACTGTTCCGACCTACAAGGTGGCATCCAATCTCTTTGCCTGTCAGCTTGTACGCGAGCTTTTTGGGCTGGCCCTTCCTGATGTGGCCTGTGGTTTCAGGGGATTCAATCTTCAGATGCTCACACCCGATCAATTGGAACTTACAGGTAATGAGCGTTTTGAAGGTTTTTATGCGCTTTTGTTTCAGCTGCTTTCCTCTGGCATCCGGCCTGCCTATCTGCCCATCAAACCCATTTATCATACAAACTGCCTGCCCGGAACGCCACTGACCGAACTCAGGGGGCTGATTGGTGCAGCTTCAGATTTTGACAAGCACGGGCTCATCGAGACCAACGGATTAAACAAGCTTATTGACACCTCCCAGACTTGTTTTGTAACTTTGGGAGACTATACATTCCGGGTAACTGTCCCTGATGAAAAACTGGCAAGGTTTGAGCTCGTTCATGGTGATCCGGAAAAGTATTTTTCTATGTTCTCCTGAAATCGGAAAAAATGTCTTTTTTGGAAAACAACTACTGCGTATTAAGTGTATAAGTGTCATGATGTCAGATATATATAGTTTGTGGCATATAAATTGATAATTTCAAAGAAAATTCTGTCATATGAAATACCTGAGCTACCTTTCGATTGTATTATTGCTGATTGTTGCTTCGTGCAAAAAGGGAGACGACCCCAAGGATAAACCCATCAAGTCGATGGATGAGCTGGTGGTTTCGCCAAACTTTAATTACACCATGGTCAGCGAGTCGAACCTTAAGGTGACGGTGAAAGATCCTCAAGGGACACCAATTGAAGGGGTACGTCTTGAGATCTACCGATCGTACAACGAGGAAACCGACGAAGGTGCGCTGATGCTGACGGGCATCTCAAATGCCCAGGGTGTTTTTCAGAGCCAATATCCTCTGGAAAACATTGCTGATACCCTTTATCTGGTAACCCGCTACATTGGTTTGCCGGCTGTAACCACCGCCCGTGTTACGAATGGCACACTCGATGTGACCATTGGCGGGCCACAGCCGGAACCACAATTCAAAGGCTCGTATGGCATCGGACAGATGGACGCAACTTACCAGCCTTTGTGCTCTTACAACAGCCAGGGTGTACCTTCCTGTCTGATTTTGCCTCGCGATGTGATCACATCCGATTTTCTCGACGACGTCAATGCCGCCTTGCCCGAACGCAGGCCTGTACCCCAATATAATCCGCACTACCTCGCCGAAGGAAACCAAACCGACCTGCGCATCCTGGAAGATGCGGATGTCTGGATCACCTTTGTGCACGAAGGTGCCGGCTATCGCAACACAATAGGATTTTACACCTACGATCTTAATAATCCACCCACCTCTGTAAATCAGATTCAAACAATCTATCTGGCTTTTCCAAACTTTTCATACCTTAACAGTGGCGGTGGTCTTCGTTCAGGTGATAAAGTTAAGCTCGGCACGTTTCCTGCTGGAACAGGAATAGGTTGGGTGCTTATTGCCGATGGTTTTCAGAACCTTACCTTCAACAGCAACAAACCTCATTATTACTCCAATCCGAATTTCAATCCTGAAAGCGATCCATCCAAACGTCAGCACAACGTACTGCTCTACGATGCTGAGCGTCAGAGGTTTCTTATTAGTTTTGAGGATATTAACCGCATGAGCTCAGGCTGCGACAACGATTTCAACGATGCAATTTTCTACGTTACCTCAAATCCTATCACAGCCATCGACTATACCAGCATGCCCCTTGTGGATCCCAACCTGATCGACAGCGATGGGGATGGTGTGGTGGATGCCATCGACGACTACCCGAACGATCCGAACCTCGCGTTCAACAATTATTTCCCCGGACGCAACCAACAGGGCGGGCTTTCGTTCGAAGACCTCTGGCCCGAAAAAGGCGACTACGACTTCAACGACATGGTGTTGTCTTACAACATCAACCAAATAACCAACGCTCAGAACCTTGTTGCCGAAATCAGGGCAACCTTCACGGTGGATGCGGTTGGTGCAGGTTTCAAAAACGGATTTGGTTTCCAGCTCAACATTCCTCCGTCGCTTGTGCAATCTGTAACCGGAATGAACCATCGGGAGAATTTTGTTACCCTGTCGCCAAACGGTACAGAGGCCAGCCAATCGAAAGCGGTGATTATTCCATTCGACAATGTGTATAATCTGTTTGCTCCACAGATCACTTCAGGATTTATCAATACCCGGCCAGGCATGCCCTACGTGGAGCCAAAGAGCATTACTGTCACAATTAAACTCACTCAACCACAGACGCTTACAGCACTATCGCTGCCTCCATACAATCCTTTCATCATCGTAAACAAAAACCGCGGACGCGAAGTACATCTGCCCGGATATGCGCCCACCGACAAAGCTGATCCATCGCTGTTTGGCACAGCTGATGACGATACCAATCTTTCCACCGGAAAATACTACAAGTCGAAAACCAACCTGCCCTGGGGCATGCATACTCCGGTCCGGTTCGATTACCCGCAGGAACGCGAACCTATCATTGATGCCCACCTGGTTTTCGGGCAATGGGTGCAAAGTTCCGGTTTCAGTTACATGGACTGGTACATGCCCAAGACGGGCTATCGCGACAACAGCAAGATCTATCAAAGGGGAGGAAATTAACAAAGACATCATCTTAAGGAAACCGGATTCTTTCCGGTTTCCTTTTTTATCCAAATCCAAAAGGCTGTGCTTTATCCATCAGCAACCGGTTTTCCGCAGCATGTCGGCCTGATACCTGATGGCGGAAGGCGTTGGGCAAAATTGCACACATGCAGCATTGGTGAAGCTTACCGCCTCACCTCGTCGAAACTTGCCGGTTTTGCGCATAAGCTTTTTGACCTTGGAGTCAAGGAGGTGAGTGTGTATGCAGCTAGTTTCGAAAACCTGAAGCGAAGTGCCGCCGAGGTTGATGAACTGCTAGCCTCGGCCCACGATGCCCTGAGGCTGATTATCAATCAGTTTATCAGGACAGGCATAGCGGATTGTCGTTTGGTCGGCCAGACCGATTTGATCGGAAAATACATGAATAAGCAAGTGCTCAATGCTTTTGAAGACGGTCAGGCTGAAGGGCTTCCCCGGCTGAACATATGCCTGTTTTACCATCCCGTTTTCGAGATCAACCAGGCGATAGCACGCGATCCACAGGGCGTTTTTCATCCGGCAAACCTGACGGTAAACAGGCCGCTGGATCTTATATTCCGTTCGGGAGGGTACAACCTGCTCAGCAACTTTCTGCCCCTGCAATCGGGTTATGCACGGATCTATTGCGTGGATGAATTATTCAACGACGTGCAATGGCAGCAAGTTGAGAAGGTATTGAATCAATTTGCCCTGGACGAACGTAAAATCGGAAACTGAACTTCAGCGCAGTTGCGATCTCCAGCTGCCCGATTCTACCGGCCGGTTTCAGCAGCACTCAGCTGTTTTCGCATCTGAAACTGTTCATTCAGCACAAAGTTCATCATCTTGATATATTCAAGCACCAACAGCTTGGTGCTCATCCTGTCGGTCCACCACTGCCGGCTGTTGAATTCGGTGTATGGATTGGGGCTGATGATAAAGGTGGTCTGATGATCGAGCAGCTTTGTGAGCTTTTTGAAAATCATTTTTGTGCGCCTTGTATGGTACGAAGAGCTCACCACAATGACCCGTCCGGATTTTGGATTGTCTTGGAGAAATTTCCCAAGGTTGATGGCTTCATCCACCGTGCTGGAGGAGATATAAGGCAGGATCTGGATTGCCGTATCCGGCACCCCGAGTTTGACGAGGGCTTTGCGAAACACCTGAGCAGTGGTTTCGAGCTCAATGCCGAAAGGCTTCAGCTGCTCAGCGCCGGGCTGATATTCGTCGGTAAAAACAATTGCATGGGCAACACCACTTTTGAACAAATCTACTGCCTGCAAAGCCCTGTCGGGCACCGGTCCCATCATCACCACCATAAGGTCGGCCGGAGCAGGCTGGTCGGTGTCGATCAGCCAGTTTCCGGCCTGACGCAACAGCACAAGCAAGATGACAACACCAGCAACTATTCCGCTTATCAACAGCATTGTCCGCTTTTTCATGCCTGTTTATCTTGACAGGGCTTCCACAGCTGCTTTTGCGGCATTCACAATGGGTTCGGTCGAGATTTCGCTCCCCACTGCTCCGCGCATCCAGTGCTGGGGGGTGAGCCTGCCCTGGGTGAAAGCCTTGTACACTTCACTGGCAAAGTCTTTGCCTTTCAGGTGTTCGCCAAACTGAAACTCAATGATTTGCCCCATCGGATAGGCCGGCAGGTAGAGCGGATAATCAATCATGTGCGAGTAGATGGCCAGGATGGGTGCATCTGCTATCCCAAACACGGGTGCATAATACTTGTTCCATACCTCGGTGGCAATCCGGATGACAGCTTTTTTCAGTTCCTGAGGCGTTGCATCGGGATGGTCATACATCCAGCGCCAAACATTGATGTCAACCAGCGAAACTCCCATGATTTCGTACATGCCCCAGATGTTGTCGAGCGCATTCAGATGGTCTGTCATTTCGTTGTGGTTGTCCATGCCCAGCAGTTCCAGATCGCGGGCCTGGAAAGTAAATGCCAGTGCTTCGGTGAATGCGGTATTGGGCACGCCGTTGAGGATGTAATAATCCACGTTGTACAGGCTGATGGTTTGCTCTACGTTATGGCCGAATTCGTGAATGGCGATGTTGTAACCTTTGTAATCCATGCCATCGCGACCTATACGGGTACGCAGGCGGGCTTTGTCGCCCCGCATGGCTGCACCCCAGGCATGTCCGGCTCCGCGCGAAGGATCCACAGCAATTTTCGCTGCGATGGAATGTGCCGAGTCGGTATTGAAACCTAACTTTATCAGAATGTTGGGCAGGTCGTTTTCGAAGGCTGTTTTGTCGGGATACCGTTGTTTGAGCATCTGGTCAAGTTTGGCCACATCCAGGGTCGAACGAGTTTTGAAACCATCATACCAAATGTCCCAGGGCTGGAGCTTACGCCCGAGGCGCTTCTCAATGATGAGGGCTACGTCTTTCAGCACCGGATGCGAAACAAGGTCAGTAAAAATTGCTTCTACCTGTTCCACAGGTATTTCCATCTCATCCTCAAATTTCCGTGTGATATAGTTGGGGAACAATGGCGAAAAATTGTCAATCTTTTGGGTTACTTTGAAAAGATTCAGCAAATGGGCATAACGCACATCCTGTTCGGGCGTGACTTCAACTTTCTGATTTCCTCTGAACAGCTCATTGCGGAAAGGCGCCCATTCGAAATCCGGATTATTGATTACCTGTGAGGGAATTTCCTGGCGGATAATGCGTTGCATTACTTCGTAGATTAGCGCTTGCTTGCCAAAACCATCCCTGCTGGCATAGTTGGCTTTTATTTCGTCGCGCAGGCCCCAGTGCGAGATCAGTTTGAGGTCTTTTGGGAATGGTTTGCGGCCGCGGTTGTCGCGCAGGTTGCCCATATAAATATTGTAGTCCGAAATGTAGGCGTCCGCATTGCTCATGGTTTGTGCATATTCCTGGAGCGCCGCAGCCGGAATGCGCGATTTAAACACATCGCCCATGCGGGCATAAGCCCATTCGAGCCGCGACCAATACGCTCCCAGGGTCTCTTTTTCGTTCAGTGTGTAAAATGGAAAATTCAGCATGACCACGAAGGCCAGCTTATTGGCAAAAAAATCGTCCGTCAGGTGCGCGCCTGCGTCATAACCGCCGAAGATGCGGTCTACCGGCATGATCTCTCCCTTATCAACATGCAAAGGGTATTTGAGCCCCACGCTTATTTTGTTGAAGCTGCCCCATAGCAGTTCGAAGTTGTCCTGAAAGCGATGGAACATGGCTTCGCGCATCGCCTCGTCGGTGGCGTTGTACTCGCTGCAAAAGGCAGCAAATTCCTCCGGGTTTCCGTCCTCCTGACGCCAGAAAGCGGCAACCTGTTTCACACCCCGTGCAATGCGCTCGTGCTGAGAGGGGTGGCTTTCATTTTTGAGCTTCCCGAACAGCGCATCTGTCTGTGCTTGCGAAATAAAGTTAGATTGCGCCATGCCTGCATAGTTTGCAATGACCATCATGAATGTAAGTGCTAAGATTTTTCTCATGGTATGCGGATCAATTTTGTTGTTTCCGAAATAAATATTTTGGCAGATAAAGCGGAGCTGCAGTGGCAACCGGTGCGCTCAGCCAAAACCACCAGGGGTTGGGGGTGTAGCTGAGGTGAACCAGCGTGAGGGCTGCCAGTGCAACTGCCAGGTAATGTATTTCCCTGAAAGTAATGTGTTTAAACAACAGTGGCAAGCCTCCGGCCAGGCCGCCCGCAAAATACACCAGCAACATCCAGAAATAGGCTTTGGCTGGCAAATGCATCATCGCCTGGTTCCATTTGTCCCCAAGGTCCTGAACAACAGAAGATTGGCTTGCTGCTGCAACCTCAAACGTGCGCAATGGTTCGAGCAGGCTTATTGTGATCAGGGCCGTGAGACCGGCTGCTAATAAAAGCAAATACCTACCAGTGTTTCCTGAATTTTTCACAAGACACAAAGGTAGGTAATCGTTTGGTATGAATCTACGGGAGAGGTGCGCGTTTGCACCCGAGATTGAACTGAAAAACCGGTTTAGTCTTCGATAATGCTGCCTGGTTTGTCGCAGTCGCATTCCAGGCTTTTGTTGTACATCTGCATGGCTTTAAGGCTCATCCCCATGCTCGAGAAACCGCCATCGTTGTACAGATTTTGCATGGTTACCTTCCTGGTGAGGTCGGAGAAGAGGGTGATGCAATAATCGGCACACTCCAGCGCATCGGCATTGCCAAGCGGCGACATGCGATCGGTGAAGTCCATCAGGGCATTGATGCCTTTTACGCCGCTTCCGGCGGTTGTCATGGTGGGCGATTGCGAAACGGTGTTCACCCTCACACCACGTTCGCGGCCGTAAATGTAACCAAAGCTGCGGGCAATAGATTCGAGCAAAGCTTTGGCATCGGCCATATCGTTATATCCGTAGTGCGTGCGCTGTGCAGCCACATACGACAAGGCCACCACCGAACCTCCGCGGCGAATGGCATCCATGCGGTAGGCCACCTGAAGCATTTTGTGAAACGACACAGCCGAGATGTCGAGGGTTTTCATCAGGTAGTCGTAATTCAGGTCGTTGTACACCCTTTTCTTGCGAACGTTGAGCGACATGCCGATGGAATGCAACAGAAAATCAACCTGACCACCCAACACTTCCATGCTGGTTTTGAATACGTTTTCCAGGTCGGCCACAGAGGTGGCATCGGCTGGTATGATGGTGGCTCCGGTGCGTGCGGCCAGTTCGTCAAGCTCACCAAAACGCAGGGCGGTCGGGGTATTGCTCAGGGTGAATACAGCTCCTTCTTCAAACGCCCGCTCAGCTACTTTCCATGCAATAGACTTGTGGTCGAGCGCGCCGAAAATAATCCCTTTTTTTCCTTTGAGTAGGTTATAAGCCATAATGTTGTTTTTGGTTGAATGAACTTCCGGGCGGCAAAGATACAAAATCCGTCAAATTCAGCTATTCTGTCAAGTAATTGAAAATCAATATTATAAAAACTGATTGTGAAAAAATAACAGTCTGAACACGCACTAAAACCCTTTCATCAGTTCGCGGGCGGCCTGACGGGCTGCTTCGGTAACGCGGTCGTTGCTCAGCATGGAGGCAATTTCTTCTACGCGTTGTTTCTCGTTGAGCCTGATAATCATTGTTTTAGTGCGTTGCTTGTCTTCACGCTTAAACACAAAATAATGCTGGTTTGCCCGGGCAGCAATCTGCGGCAGATGGGTGATCACAATAAGTTGGGTTTTGGTGGCCAGGCCCGACATGATGCGGGCGGCTTTGGCGGCAATGTCGCCCGATATTCCGGTGTCGATCTCGTCGAACACCATGGTTGGGAAGCTTTTGCGTGCTGCAAAGGTGCTTTTTAGCGCCAGCATGAGCCGCGAAAGTTCACCGCCCGAGGCTATTTTGTCGAGGTCGTTGGGGGGCATGCCCTTGTTGGCTGAAAAAAGCAGTTTTACCTCTTCGGTGCCTGTGGGGCCAGGGCTTTCGAGCAGGTTGAGCCGGATGTGAAAGCGCGCGTTGGGCATGCCCAGGCTGGCCAAAGTTTGCGTGATTGACCGCTCCAGATTGGGCACTTCGGCCAGGCGCTTCTGGCGAAGCTCCGCAGCCAGCTTGTGCAGATGGTTTTCGGTTTCGCGAAGCAGTTTTTGCAGGGCATTTATCTCAAGATCGCTGTTTTCGATGGTGTTGAGCTGTGCCCTGAGTTTTTCGCGCAATTCAATGAGTTCCTCAATGGAGGTGGCTTTGTATTTGGATATCAGCGATCTGAGGTCGAAATAGCGCTTGTTGAGCTTTTCAAGTTCCCCGGCATCGAAACTCACTTTGTCGGCCAGGCGGTCTGCCTCGCGGGCAATGTCGCCCAGCTCGATTTGCACATTGTTCAGGCGTTCGGCCAGTTCAGCGGCTTCAGGCAGGTAGGAGGAAATTTTTGCCAGCCCGGCGCGGGCATCCTTTACCATGCCCAGCGCGTTGATCTCGGCCTGGTTGAGGTTGTGTGCGGCCGTCCAGAGGGCGGTTTTGATTTCTTCGCTGTGGGTGAGGGTTTGGAGCTGTTGCTCAATGAGATCCAGCTCTCCCTCGCTGAGTTTGGATTTGTCGAGTTCATTCAGCTGGTAGCTGATCAGGTCGAGGCGCTGGCGGTTTTCTTCAACCGTTTGCTTCAGCGCGCTCAGTTGCTGTTGCTGTGCCTTGTAGTTGTTGTATGTTTTCCGGTAAGCCTCAAGCTGGCTATGCGTTTGGGCAAAATCGTCGATGATGGCAAGCTGGTGGGCTGCATTACTGATGAGCAGCGAATCATGTTGAGAGTGGATGTCCACCAAACGTTGTCCCAGCTCTTTCATCTGGCTCAGGTTGACCGGACTGTCGTTGATGAACGCCCTTGATTTGCCTCCGGGACTGATCTCGCGCCGGATAATGCACTCGCGTTCGTAGTCGAGTTCGTTTTGTGCGAAGAATGGCTCAAGTGCCAGCCCGTCCAGGTCGAATTGTGCCTCGACAATGCATTTGTTTTGCGGGTCGAAGAGCACGCCCGATTCGGCCCTGTCGCCCAAAACCAGCCCAAGCGCACCCAGCAGGATGGATTTTCCGGCCCCCGTTTCACCGGTAATTACCGAAAAACCTGTCTCCAGGTCAATCTCGAGGTGTTCGATAAGTGCGTAATTGCTGATGCGAAGTTTTTTCAGCATGCTTCACCATGATGCATGGCAAAGGTAACACATTCCTCCGGCTGTCCCAAGTGGCTCAGGATTGCAAAATCTTCTCGTATTTCGAAGCGTTGGAGGGGTCTATTTCGCGCATGATGTTTACCACACGTGTTTTCTCCTGCGGGCTGCCTTTGGAAAAAACATTGATGATTTCGTCGCGCTTGGCATCCAGAATCAGTTGAAGCAACAACAGGTTCGATCGGGTGCGGTAGGCCTGTTCGAGGTATTTGAGGCTCTCCGCTATTGCTGCCCTGCCTTCGTCGGCATTGTCGGCCATCACATCAAGTCCGAGCCGGTGATACTCATAGATGAACTGCCTGAGCATGCGATACGAGGGATTGCGAAGGTTTTCAATAATCCAATAACGGTTGCGGTTGCCGTCAAAGGCCTTCCATCCGCGTTCGTTGGCATTCTGTGCGTTGTTCACGATGTTCTCGGCTGCCTGATAGAAGGGGTCGCCACCGTTGGGTGAAAAACTGTCGAAGTCGAGGCCGAGCATCACGTAAGCATAAAATCCCAGCACCGAGGTCAGGTTCGAAAGGAAGCTGTTCTCGTTGAAATCGAGGGGCTGCGATTCCAGGTAACGGAACTGGAAGTTTTCGTCAATAAAATTGAGCAGCACCGTATTATAGGAAGTCTTATACACCGGCCGGCGCAGGATAACGGTGATGTTGCCTTTGTATTCGTCGGACGACACCCTTTCGCGCAGCGTAATCATCATTGTACACTCGATGCGTTCGAGGTTTTTGATGTTTACATTGGTCCATTTCCTGTTGTTCATAAACTCGTACAATGAGCTTTGCAGGGCTTCAAACACCCGGCGGTCGGTGCCCTCAATGGTGGGTGCCTGCACCGAGATGTCGCACTGAAACTCTTGTGCGTTGCTGGTTTTTAGAAGTATTAACAGGAGGAAAAGACTCAGAAACGTTTTTTTCATTCGCTTACAGGCATTTTGGTTAATAACAACGCCTTTGCCGGTTTATTGCTGCTACCCGAGCAATTGGTTGATTTTGGCAGCAATGTGGGCAGCCACTTCCGATTTTTGCATCAGCGGAAGATGTGTGGTTTGTTCCGGCGTGATAAAACTGACCTTATTGGTTGTGTGACCGAATCCTGCGCCCTCGTCGGCCAGGGAGTTCAGCACAATCATGTCGGCATGTTTGTTTTTGAGTTTGGCACGGGCGTGCGCCTCGCCATCCCTGGTTTCGAGTGCAAATCCCACCAGAAGTTGTCCGGTTTTTTTCCTTTTACCCAGAGCCTGAAGGATATCAGGATTGCGTACAAGCTCAAGCTGCATGCGCTCATCGCTTTTCTTGATCTTGTGTGTTTCGGGATGGGCAGGACGATAGTCGGCCACCGCGGCGCTCATTATAATGATATCGGCTGTGTCGGCCAGTGCCATGCAGGCATCGTACATTTCGCTTGCAGTTTGCACGGGAAAGACTTCAATATCAGGGTGTTTTACGCTGAGCGATGTGGGGCCAAGCACAAGGGTAACTTTGGCTCCGCTTCGGGAAAATGTTTTTGCCAGTTCGATGCCCATGCGACCTGTGCTGTGGTTACCGACAAAACGCACCGGATCAATAGGTTCGTAGGTTGGTCCGGCGGTGATGAGCACATGCCTGCCTGCAAATAAGTTTTCTGTGGCAAAGAAATCTTTGATTCTTTTGAAGATGTTTTCCGGCTCTTCCATGCGTCCTTCGCCGCACAAGCCGCTGGCCAGTTCACCGGTGCCTGGTTCGATGATGATGTGGCCGAAACCTTCCAGTGCCTTCAGGTTGTTTTGGGTGGAAGGATGCCTGTACATGTCGAGGTCCATGGCAGGGGCAAGCATGACCGGGCATCTGGCCGAGAGGTAAGTGGTGAGCAGGAGATTGTCGGCTATGCCATGGTGCATTTTGCCGAGGGTGCTGGCCGTAACCGGGGCTATCACAAAAAGGTCGGCCCAAAGTCCCAGATCCACATGGCTATGCCAAGTGCCGTCGTTTCTGTCGAAAAAATCGGAATAGACCGGGTGACCTGTGAGTGTGGAGAGGGTAAGCGGGGTGACAAAATCTCTTGCTGATGGGGTCATGATCACCTTGACTTCAGCGCCTGCTTTGCGCAACAGCCTGACCAGCAAGGGTATCTTGTAAGCAGCAATGCCGCCTGTGACGCCGACAAGGATTTTTTTGCCTTCGAGCATGGGATTGCGCTTTTGCCCCGCAGGCAGGTCAGTATTCGTTGTTTTCGCGGTGCGGGTTACGGAAGTAGATCTGGTCGTTCAAAAACTCGTGAATGGCAATGAGCGTGGGCTTGGGCAGGCGCTCATAAAACTTGGCCAGCTCGATCTGCTCACGGTTTTCGAACACTTCTTCCAGGTTATCGGAGGCAGAGCTGAATTCGGCAATCTTGCGGTTCAGCTCTTCCTTCATCTCGGCCGAAATCTGGTTGGCTCTCTTCGACAGGATAACCACGGTTTCGTAGATGTTGCCGGTATGCTTGTTGAAAAGCTCCTTTTGCCGGGTTACTGCGGTTGTTTCTGTCTTGATTTTTTTGAAGTCCATAGGTGATATTGATGTGTAACTAATTAGTTTACAATTCTGTTTCGTGCCCTGTTGTACACCGGTTCCAGTGTCTTGAGTCTCGGGCTTTCGGGGTTTTGGATGCGCAGGTTGTTGTAGGCTTCCACCGAGGCGGCATAGCGTTCCTGCTGGCGCGAGGGGATGCTCCGCTCGGCATATTCAAAATATGCCTGTACCATGGTGGCATAAATTTCTTCTGCCCTTTTGGTATCCGGATAACGCCTGAGCATGTTCTGAAAACTGGTGATTGCAGCCTGGTAGTCGCGTATGCGGAAGTAGAGCATCGCGATATTAAAATCTTTTTGTTCCAGCTTATCCCGCAGGTTGTCGATCAGCTCGTTGCTTTTGGCCACCCTCTCGCTGCGCGGATAGGTGTTGATAAACTCTTGCAACTCTTTGATGGCCAGATGTGTATTGGCCTGATCGAGGCTGGGTCGGGGCGAGTCGAGATAGTAGCAGTAGGCATTCATAAACAAAGCTTCCTCAGCCCTCGGGGTATTGGGGTAAGTCTGGGCATGACGCTTGAAATAGTAAGAAGCCAGGGTGTAATCTTTCAGATGGTAGTAGCAATAGGCCATGTGAAAGCTGATTTCTTCGCCTCGTGCCGTGCCACGGTAAACCGCCTGCAAAAGATCGAAGAGCTCGAGGGCGCGGTTGTAGTCCTTCTTTTCGAACAGGTCCATGGCTGTTTCGTATTTCAGGTCGTTGTCCGTGCTTTTGAGCAGTTTCTGGTATTTGCTGCAGGCGCCCAGGGCCACTGTTACAGAAACGAGAGCGAGGATCAGAACTTTTTTCATGCTGCAAAATTACAATTTTTTGTGTGGCACTAAAACGGTGCAAATCAACACTTGTTTTGTGCGGGTGCGGCAATAAAGCTGTGCTATTTTCATGCAGGTACAGCGCTTACTGACTTTGACGAAATTTCTACCTTTGCGCGAAAATTTCAACCGCTCTATTTCTTTAAAATTCTGTAATATGAACGACGTTTTCGACAAATGCACAGTCAACATGGGGCCGTTGGGCCAGTATGCCGACCGCTCCGAAGGCTATTATATGTTTCCCAAGCTCGAAGGAGAGATTGGTAACCGAATGATTTTCATGGGAAAAGAACGCCTGATCTGGAGCTTGAACAACTACCTTGGTCTGGCAAACCATCCAGAAGTGCGCAAAGCTGATGCTGAGGCCACTGCACGATTTGGTCTGGCTTATCCCATGGGTGCCCGCATGATGTCGGGGCAGTCGGTATATCACGAACAGCTGGAGCGCGAACTGGCTGCTTTTGTGGGCCGCGAAGCTTCTTATCTGCTCAACTACGGCTACCAGGGCATGGTGTCGGTGATCAATTCCATGGTTGACCGTCGCGATGTGATCGTTTACGATTCCGAAGCCCATGCCTGCATCATCGACGGCATGCGCCTCCACTTTGGCAAGCGTTTCGTTTATCCGCACAACAATATCGAAAGCCTTGAAACACAGTTAAAAAGGGCAACCAAGCTGACTTCCGAAACCGGAGGCGGCATCCTTGTCATCACCGAAGGGGTGTACGGTATGTCGGGCGATCTGGGCAAGCTCAAAGAGATAGTGGCCCTGAAAGAGAAGTACAACTTCCGTCTTCTGGTTGACGATGCCCACGGCTTCGGAACCATGGGGCCTACCGGAGCTGGTACGGATGAGCATCTGGGTGTGCAACACGGGGTGGACCTCTACTTTGGCACTTTTGCCAAGTCGATGGCAGGTATTGGCGGATTTATCGCAGGCGACAAAAAGGTGATCAAATACCTGATGTACAACATGCGATCGCAGATTTTCGCGAAATCGCTGCCCATGCCGATGGTACTGGGCGCGCTCAAACGCCTCGACATGATCCGCACCATGCCCGAACTACGCGAAAAACTTTGGACCATCGTCAACGCCCTGCAGTCGGGCCTCAAGGAAGCCGGCCTCGACATTGGCAATACGCAATCGCCTGTAACTCCGGTGTTTTTGAACGGTGGTGTGGGCGAGGCTACCCAGATCACACACGACCTGCGCGAGAACTACAACATCTTCTGCTCCATCGTTTCCTATCCCGTAGTGCCCAAAGGCGTCATCCTGCTCCGGCTTATTCCAACCGCCGTGCATACGCTCGATGATGTGGCCTACACCATAAATGCCTTTAAGGAGGTTAAGGAGAAGCTTGACAACAAAGCTTACTCCACCGAAATGGCCGCGTTCTGAGAACTGATTGATTGAAGCACCTGAAGATGCCATTGTAAAAAGCCAGCATGGAGCAACTAACAAGACGCAACTTCTGGATAATTGCGACCAACTCGCTGGCATCTTTTGTGCTGTCGTATCTTATTATTTTCTACCTCAATCAGCTTTCCTACGTGCTCACCTCGGGCATGTACGGATATCCGGTTTCCGTGGATTATGCCACCGTAGCCTGGCACATCGAGCCCTACCAGTGGATACACGATGCCGTGTTCCTGATCTTTTCCTCAGGATATGTGCTTACGCTCATCTTTGGTCTGCTAATGCTTCTCGGCTTTTACTACATCCTGCCCGACGCCCTGCCAGTAAAGGTGTTCTTTTTCTGGTTTGTGATGCATGCAGGAAATTTTGTGTTCGGTGGCTTGTTGTTGGGCAACCTCATGACGCAAGGCATTGGACATGTGTTCAACTGGATGTATCTGCTCGATACGCCGCGCATGCTCATCTCGCTCACGGGCTTTTTCGGCTTGCTGGTCATTGCCCTGATGTCGGGCTATTGGGTAGCAATTTCGGCCAATGCCTATTTCGAAAAGTACAACGAGAAAATGGCCCCGTTTTTCATCACCGCTCAGGTTTTTGTGCCCTACATTCTGGGCTCGTTGCTGTTGTACCTTTATTTCTATCCAAAGCCAATGTTCCATGAACGCTATGGATGGATAGTGCTGGGAGTGATGCTCATCATCTTCTATTCCAGGTCGCTCTACATGGATGATTTGCTCTTCGAAGAGGATGACCAGCGCAGCTTCCGGTTGATGAAAGGGCTTATCGTGACCGCAGCAGTTTTCTATGTTGTAAGTCGGGTTGTGATGAGCAGAACCTACTTTATCGACTGGAATTAGCCAGATCAACGAATCACATTAATACAATTAAAAAACAGGATTCCGGTTTTGGGCCGGAGTCCTGTTTTTTTGTTGCCTCGCCAGGTTATGTGCAGGGCGAAGCCGACAGCACCCTTTGTGATTAAACGGGCATCAATTCTGCATTTTTAAATTGAATGCACCGTCGGTTACCACTTTCTTCTCTCCCGAAGCTTTCTGTTCGCCTTCCAGCGCAGTGAAAGAGAAGGTGCCGGCAATTTCTTTATTTTCCAGATCAAACTTGGTAATCTTTAATGTGCCTGTAAATTCTCCTTCGCCTGTGGTGCCATAGGCTTTCTGGTCTGCCAGATTTGTTGCATCTGCAATAGAAAGCAAACCTTGTCCGGAAAGCTCTGAACCAAGTGTGTAATCACCCGTACCGGTCACATTGCTAACAATAAGCTGGATTGTAGTTGTTTTTGTGCCAGAAATTTCTGTTCCCGAAATAGTTAGAATGGATGCTGCATAAGTTGCAAGCGTCGTGCCCATCATACCAGACGATGCATTCCATTTTTTACCATCAATTTTTGCTGTCATCTGACCCACACTCAGCTGTGTCGGGTCTGTTTCATCTTTTTTGCAAGCGGTCAGCAGTAAACCAAATGCAAGGAAAAAGATCATCAGGGATTTTGCATTCTGAGTTTTCATGTTTACCTCCTTTTTTCAATTTGTTTTTAATTCATGATGTTGGTTGATTGTCAGATCTTTGTCGTAATTACCTGAACATTGAAAACACTTAAAAGTAATTATGCTTATTTTATTAGGGTAAATCTCACTTGATCAATTAGATGAATGATATGAAACATACATCAGATTGTAATTATTGATTCGAAATAAGTTATTCTGTAAATGATAGGACAAAGGTATTCCTGCATGGATTTTTATTCATCCTTATCATTAGGTAATGTTCATCCGTATCAATAGGTATTTTCACTCAGGCAGGTCAAACAATTGCGCGATGATCAAACACTTTGTGGGGCAATGATTTGATATGGTGTGTAGGATTAAATGTTCAATTGATTATGGTAACATCTTCAGATTGGTGGTTTTTGGCGGTAAATGCAGGTTAGATGAGTGCAAAGCTCGACAATGGCGGAGTGATCTCTGCATGGTAGTACATGCTGGGTTTTTTGCAAAAAAAAGCTGTGCTTTTCAGGGCACAGCTTCTTTTTCTGTGAATAGCAAGGCTATTGAATTACCATTTTCTGAATGATTTTGCCCTTGATGGTCTGTGCTTCCAGGAGGTAAATGCCTGATTTAAGGTTGTTTGTTTCAAGCTGTAATTGCAAGTCGGCATTTGCTGATATCTGGCGAAGCATCCTTCCGTTGTAGTCTTTAATGGTTACGCTGAGCAGAGGTGTATCCGATTCGATATTGATCCTGCCATCTTGCACAGGATTCGGGCTGATGGTCACGCGGGCATTTTGTTTTTCTTTCAGGTCAACGGTTGAGAAACAGCTCAGGTTGGCTGCCCAGCCTGAACGCACTACCGAGCCATCGGATTTGAAATGGAAGGTGAGTGCTTTCTGGGGATTGCTGGCGGTGATCGTACCGGGCGAGTTGGTGCCGCACCAGGTGCCAAGCAATGGCGCCATGGTGCTGGCGCCGTTGTATATTTTGAGCCAGTCGTAGGCGCAGGTAGCACTTGCTTCAAGATCGAAATCGGTAAATTGTACCCGCATCAGGGCTTCATTAGTGTCAGGGAAGAAAGTTGCGATAAACTCCTGGTTGTTTCCATAATTTCCGTTTGGTCCGCCCGGGTCGTAAAAGGTTCCTTCGCAGGTGTAATATTGTCCGTTGCCCATGATATACTGCGAGGTGACGTTGATCAGATTGGGCTTGAGCACGGTGTGGGAGTCGCCGTTGGCATTGGTCACGGTGAGCTGCACATCGAACGAACCGGCATTTGGATATACGATATTAGTGGGGTTTTGCAGGGTGGACGAAGAGGGATTGGCGCCCGGAAACTGCCATTCCCACGACACAATGTTCTGGCCGTAGGAGGCATCCGTAAAATTGACCGAGCCGCCTTTGGGAATACTGTATGCACTGGCGGTGAAGTCGGCAATGATGACGCCGGGCACAAGCTGCACATCCACAACAACCTTTTGTTTGTCGGCAACACTCACATTGTTGATGATCCTGGGGTGGTATCCTGTAGCAGTAAACTTCAGGTTATAGGTGCCTGCTTTGATAGGCCGATGGTAGTTTCCTGCAGGTAAAGCGCTGAAAACATGTGAGTTGTCGAGTTCATGGCCAATAACCTCCACTTTGGCAGCAACAGCCTGACCGGTGAGCGAGTCTGTAACCGTACCGTGGATACCATACAAGGCCTGGTTCATGTAGTTGAGCAACGAGCGGTAGTTGTAGTTCCAGTGTGCGGGCAGTTGGGCGGCTGGAAGGGTTTTGGTATTGGATATTTCGGCGGTCAGTTCCCGGCAATTCTGAAAGTAGTTCATATAATCCTGCCTTCCTCCCGAAACACGGTACCAGTCGTACCCATTGGTGATACCGTTATTAAATGCCGTCATATATCCGGCCGGGCTGTTTACATGAGCGGTGTCGGCATATTCCCTGCTCACGTAGATCCACCAGTTGTCGTCGGCATGGCGGCGCTGCCAGGTATCCCAGGGATAATTGATTACTTCGATGCCGCCATGAAAATTTGCTGCCATAACGAAGTTGTGCTGGTCGGCAAAGTTCATGAAGGCCTGAGTCTCAGCCTGCCAGGGATTGCCGTCCGGATGGGGGCCATCGAGCGGATCAGGGTAGTTCCGGTTCAAATCCACATTATTGGCATTGCCCCTCCTCGAACCGAAAACGGTGTTGTTGCCGCCCCAGTATGTGCCATCGGGGTTGGCCAGGGGATTGATCCAGATGTCCATTTGATCCACCAGGCTTGTCACCCGGGGATTGATGCCATAGTTCGATAGCAGGTAATGAATCAGCCTGAGCATGAGCACGTAACCAGTGGTTTCGTCCCCGTGCATGGTCGATGTGTAAAGGAACTGGGGTTTGCCGATGGGATTGCCGTTGTTGATCCTGGCCACAAGCAGTTGCCGGCCGCTGTTCAGCGTGCCGATATTGTGGATGGTACACAGGTTGGGATAGATGGTCTGGAATTCCTGCATCATGCTCACATATGCGGGGTAGGTGGGGTAAAAATCCCAGTTGCTCTTTTGCGCCAGCTCATCCACATCCAGCATGCGCAATTCCTCAGGGGCGATCTGCAAGCCGGGTGGCAAAAGCAATTCCGGTTCGAAGCCCAGCCCGAGCAGCTTTGCATATTGCTCAGGGTTGGTATAGCCAATCACCTTGCCGGGTAAAATTTCATCAATCGAGATCAGCTTCGACAGTTCGGCGAGCGTTTTTGCTTCTGGGGCTGGAAGACTGAAGTAAAATTCCTGCCTTTGTGCCTGAAGCTGAAAGAGTTCGGATTGTTGAGCCAGCAGCCCTACCTGGCCAAGCAGGAGCAAAACAAAGAAAAGTAAGCGTTTCATTGAAGGTTATGGTTTGAGGTTCTGGTTTATCCTGTGAAGTTGTTCGTTCATTCTGGCCCGGAGCGAATCGCTGACACTCACCAATGGCAGGCGCAACACGTTTTCGCACAGTCCCATGCTGTTCAGCAGGGCTTTGATTCCTCCCGGGTTTCCCTCGGCAAAGAGCAGGTTGATGGTTTCGAGCAGCAGGTAATGCAGGCCCTGCGCCTCGATTGTCCGGTTGGCCAGCTGATGCCTCACCATATCGCTGAACGGGCGCGCCCAGGCATTGGCGACCACGGAAATAACTCCCTGGCCACCCATGGCGATAATTGGCTGGGTCAGCGCATCATCGCCCGACAGCAGGGCAAAATGGGAGGGTTTGGAGGCAATGATTTCCATCATTTGCAACAAATCGCCCGAAGCTTCCTTCACTGCAACAATATTTGGAAAATCATGAGCCAGCCTGAGGGTGGTTTGAGCCTTCATGTTGCTGGCAGTGCGTCCGGGCACATTGTAAAGGATGATGGGCAGGGAAGTGGCACGGGCAATGGCAGAAAAATGAGCCAGCATACCTTCCTGAGTCGGTTTGTTATAGTAGGGCACCACAGAAAGAATGCCGTCCACCCCATCGGGCAGTTGCTTGAGCAGATGTAAAGCTTCGGCCGTATTGTTGCCTCCCACACCGGCCACCACAGGCACCCGCTTGCGGTTGTGCGCGATAATGGTTTGCAGCACCTTTGCGCGCTCTTCGGCAGTCATGGTGGCAGCCTCGCTGGTGGTGCCCAGGGCAACAAGGTATTCCACCCCGCCATCAATCACATGATCTACAATGTTGCGCAGCGCTTCAAAGTCGATGGAGCCATCGGCGCAAAAGGGTGTGACCAGTGCCACCCCGGTTCCGGTAAAAGGATGATTCATATTTTTTCGTTCAGAATTGATTACACACTTTTTCCTGTGAGCGACTTCAGGTAGGTATTAACGGTTTCAATAAAGTCTTCAGTTTTCATATCGTGTTCCGGGGTGATGAGCGGGTTGTAAAGTGGCAGCCCGTGCGGGTTGAACATCCCGCATTTCAGCCCTGCTTTGATGTTTGCGGCCACCAAATGCAGCATATCGGACGAGCTGAAGTCGCAATTGATCAGCACCGGGGCACTCACGCCTGCAAGTGCGGAATTAAACGCCTTGCTCAGGCTGCCCCAGAGGGTCAGGTTGTTTTTGCCTGCCTCGATGAGCATTCGATGTTCGTCGCGCAGCACGGTGAGCTTTTTTTCGTTGTTTTGGTTGACCAACACCAGCTTCTGTGCCTGGGGATATTTTGCGTACAAATGGTTGAGCAGTTCGACAGCTTCTTTTCCTGTCAGGTTTGTCAGCAATATCAGCCCGGTTGTTTCGTCGAGCGTCAGGAGTGACGGCGGACGCTGATGCTGGATGCTGTTTTTTATCTTACGACGCAAGAAAAAGCTCAGTGCCATAGTTGGCAAATGTTTGGCGGTAAAATTACAGCTTTTCGCCCATGCAAGGTTTCAGGTGGGATGGATATTTAAGTGAGGCACGCACAGACCCAATCAGGGATGGAAATGCTAATTTTGCGCCAAATTGAGCACATTGAAGGTTACTATACTTGGCAGCGGCACTTCGCAAGGCGTGCCGGTAATCGGATGCAGGTGCGAAGTATGTTTGTCAACGGATGAGCGCGACAAGCGCCTTCGCTCAAGCATTATGGTCGAACAGGGCCGCACCCGCCTGGTGGTTGATGCAGGTCCCGATTTCAGGCAACAGATGCTCCGGGCAGGGGTGCGCACGCTCGACGCCATCCTGATTTCGCACACCCATAAAGATCACATTGCCGGACTCGACGATGTGCGCTCATTCAACTACCTGATGAAACGCCCCATGACGGTGTATGCCTCCGGCAACGACCAGCAGGCCATCAGGCAGGAATTCAGTTATGCCTTTTCGGAGCATCCTTATCCGGGAGTGCCCGAATTCGATATGCAAGAGCTTACGGTCCAACCGTTTATGGTTGGCGATATCCTTGTCGAACCCTTTGTGGTGATGCATCACCGGCTGCCGGTATTTGGTTTCAGGTTTGGCAAGCTGGCCTATATCACCGATGTAAGCTATATACCCGACGAAACTTTCCAAAAGCTCAAAGGGGTAAGCTTGCTCATCATTGATGCATTGCGCAAGGAAAAACACATCTCGCATTTCTCACTGCCCGAGGCCATCGAAGCTGCCCGGCGCATTGGTGCCCAAACCACCTGGTTTACCCACGTGAGTCACCTGATGGGTAAATTTGCCAGTGTGCAGGCCATGCTGCCCAAAGGCATGTATCTTGCATACGACGGCATGGTGGTGGAATACGAATAAAAAAACCGCCCTGAGGCGGTTCTTTTATTCCTTATTGAATTTCAATCTGTTTTGCCGGCTTGGGTTTGGCTTCTTCGCGTTTGGGGATCACCACCCTCAGGATGCCATCGCTGTAAGTGGCTTTGATCTTGTCGTTGTCCACAGTGTTGGGCAAGGTAAACGACCGGCTGAACGACTGATAGCTGAATTCGCGACGGGTAAACCTTTCGCCTTCTTTGTGCTCGCGTTCATCTTTCTTCTCGCACGAAACAGTAAGCACATCGCGGTCGAGCTGTACCTTGAAGTCCGATTTCTGCAGACCCGGAGCAGCCATTTCCACTTCATAGTGGTCATCGGTTTCCAGAATGTTTACCGATGGCATGGTGGTGTTGGTTGCCGAGAAGTTGCGATTTGCCCAGTCGAGCAACTCAGTGTCGAAAAAGCGTTCGAACAACGAAGGAAATTGCGGATTAAATCTTACTAACGACATAGCTCAATCCTCCTTTCTTTTGTTTGTTGTTTTTGCTTTCGCTCCTCAATTGGCAAATTGTATGCCAGCGCAGGAGGGAAGTTGTTATGCAAAAGTCGTGGTACAGCCAGGCTGTTGATTTTTAATTCGTTGCAACAACAGAACTCGAAATGGCTGATCAGATTTTTAGTCAGGATTAGGAATATTGCTGCCAAAAAATCATATTTTCGGCGATAAAAATGAAAAAATGACATGATTTTTTAGAATTTTATCAAAATATATTGCGATGACCAGAGACCTTTATCCCCGGAAAATTCTTTGCCTAACTGAGGAGTACACCGAAATCCTGTGTTTGCTGGGCCAGGAGCACCGCATTGCAGGTATCTCGGCTTATACGGTACGTCCGGAGGGTATTCGCTTGCGGAAGCCAGTGGTTTGCGATTTCACCGGGGTAAATATGGACTTGGTGCGAAGCCTGCAGCCCGACCTCATTCTGGGTTTTTCGGATGTGCAACACGAAGTGGCCAGGCAGCTCATTAAAGAAGGGTTTAATGTATTTATTTCCAATCAACGTTCTGTTTCTGAAATACTTAGCCTGGTTTGTCAGACCGGCGCATTGGTCGGAATGCAGGCAGAGGCTGAAACACTGGCCCGAAGGCTGGAAGATTCGGTACAACGGGTCAAGTCAGCCTCGGAACTTTTGCCCCGCAAACCCAGGGTGTATTTCGAGGAGTGGTATGGTCCGCTGATCAGTGGTATTCGTTGGGTTTCGGAGCTGATAGCATTTGCCGGAGGGGAAGATTGTTTTGCGCATTTGTCAGCCTCGGCTGCGGCTAAAGGCAGGGTGGTGCAGCCGGAAGAAGTTGTGGCTGCTGCTCCTGACATCATTCTGGTTTCGTGGTGCGGCAAGCGTTTCATTCCGTCGAAGCTGTACAACAGACCTGGCTGGGAGGAAATTCCTGCAGTTGCCATCAAGCAGGTGTTCGAAATCGATCCGGCCATCATATTGCAGCCTGGGCCTGCAGCACTTACGGATGGACTTCAGGCCATTGCATCCATCATCACGGCATGGGCTGGCCGGGTAAATTAGCTGATTATTGTGGCCACAATGTTTCGCGGGCCGGCATGGTTGCGGAATTCACAAAGATAGATGCCCTGCCAGGTGCCAAGGGCAAGCCTTCCATTTTTAATAGGAATTGAAAGGCTAAAGCCGATCAGGGCATTTTTGATGTGGGCCGGCATGTCATCGTCGCCTTCCAGGGTATGTGTGTATAATGGGTCGCGCTCGCGCACCAGGCGGTCGAACCAGCGCTCGAGGTCGTGCCTGACGCTGGGATCGGCATTTTCGTTTATGGTGAGTCCGGCAGAGGTGTGTTGCAGAAAAAGGTGCAGCAAGCCTTGTGGTGGCAGCTTTTCCAATTGTCTGATGATGTGATTGGTAATCAGGTGCATGCCCTGCGACATGGGCGGGAGTTTTATTTCGGTCTGGGTAATCATACGCAAGAAAAAAGCCCCGGATTTGGGTTAATCCGGAGCGTAAAGATATCAAAGCCTGTGTTATTCGTCCTGGAGGTCGTTGGTCAGGTTCTTTTCCCTGATACCAGCAATCTCCTCGAGCATTTCGGTGGTCAGCGATTTGGGGCGTTCGAGCGGATACATAAGCGCGCGGTCCCAGATCAGGTTGGCTACCACGCCAATGGCCCTTCCGATGCCAAACAGTACCGTGTAGAAGTCGTATTCAGTTACTCCATAGTGCCATTGGATTACACCTGACTGGGCATCCACATTGGGCCAGGGGTTTTTGGCTTTGCCGTGTTCTTTCAGGATGGGCGGCACTACCTTGTAGAGCAGGTCAACATAGCGGAAGATGGGGTCGTCGCTCAGATGTTTCAGGCTGAACTCCCGCTGAATCATATACCTGGGGTCGGTTTTGCGCAAAACGGCATGGCCAAATCCGGGGATGACCTGTCCGCTGTGGAGGGTGTCCCACACAAACTGGCGCATTTCATCTTCAGTGGGTACTTCGCCTCCCATCTTGTCCATCAGATCCTGCAGCCAACGAAGCACTTCCTGGTTGGCCAGCCCGTGCAACGGACCCGCAAGCCCGTTGATCATGGCAGAGGTTGAAAGGTAAACGTCAGATAATGAGCTTCCTACAAGGTGTGCGGTGTGGGCGCTCACGTTACCGCTTTCGTGATCGGCATGGATGATGAAGTGCATGCGGGCCACATCGTCATAAGGCCGTACCTTGCCCATCATGTGGGCGAAGTTTGCGCCAAAATCCAGGTTCGGATTTCCTACAATGCGCTTGCCGTCGCGATAGAGCTTGGCGTAGATATAAGTGCCTATTTCGGGCAGTTTGGCCAGCATATTCAGCCCGTCTTCGTACATAGGGTCCCAGTAATCGGTCTTGGAGATGCCGGCTTTGTATTTCTTGGCGAAGAACGATTCGCGGGCCATAGCCAGGATGGCCGACGAAAACATGGCCATCGGGTGGCTGCAGCAAGGCCAGGCATCTATCACTTCATACACATAGCGTGGCAGGATGCGCCGCTTCGAAAACTCGTCAACCAGATCATGAGCTTCGCTTTCGGTAGGTATTTCACCGGTGAGCAGCAGATAAAGCAGGCCTTCCACATAAGGCATCTCGGCATTTTTTGGTTTGGGCAACAACCTGAAAACCTCTTCAAGTGTGTAGCCACGATAACGGATGCCTTCATTGGGATCGAGGTACGAAATGTCTGTCACAAGGCATTTTATGCCACGCATTCCACCTATTACCTGCCCTATGGTAACCTTGTCCACTTCCACCTTGCCGTATTCTTCCATCAACCGCTTGGTGCGTGGACGCCATTCTTCAATCTTTTCCCTGAGAACGTTTTTCAGATTCGACATTTATATTCTTATTTGTGTTTATGTAATTCACTTGTGAATGCGATAACAAACGATTGCGCTGCATGGTTTAAAAAAAAACATCCGCGAGCTCATGTTTTAGATGCAACTGTTGCACAAAGGTTGAAACTTCTCCGGATTGCATATAGCGACGTTTGAATCTATTGTTTTGTAATATGTTGATACGTAATAAATTAAGAAAAAAGCTTGCTAGAAAATCAGTTTAAGGATCTCCAAAACTGCCCGTGCCTGATTTTGGTGATAAAAGTAAAGAAAACGCCTCAATACCGCAAAATGAAAATATGCATGCATGCTTATTTTTACATTTGTCCAAATAAGGGTCGTGGATAATTTGCAACCTTTGGCCTGGACCATTGTCATTGTGGAGTAAAATATTCTTTGCCATGAACAACCAGACAACTTTTTATCGCAGTCGCATCAACCGCATCATAGGCGGAGTTTGCGGCGGATTGTCGGAGCGGCTCAACTTTGATGTGAGCATTTTGCGCCTTATTTTCGTGTTGCTCACCCTTTTTGGAGGAGGCGGGCTGCTCATCTACATTGTGCTATGGATCATTGTACCTGAGCGACCGTGGGAGTTGCCGGGCAATTCGGCAACTGCGGACGGATCGCAGTCCGACTCTCCAAAGTATGAGCCTTACAACAAAAGCTATGAGCCTTATGCCGGACCGGATGCTTCGGGCAATAAAATGAGGTTGCTTTTGGGGGCAGGGCTCATCTTTGCCGGTATCCTGTTTCTGATGGCCAATTTCATCAGTTGGCTGAATGTGCGCGACCTGTGGCCGGTGGTGCTTATCATTACTGGTCTTGCTTTGTTATTTTCACAATATCAATCTTCAAAATAACAGCCATGAAACATCAGAATATTTTTTGGGGTGGGGTGCTTGTTGCTGCCGGAGTTTTGTTGCTGCTCAGCCGGCTGGATGTAATGAGCGTAGATTGGAGGGTTTTGGGCAAGCTATGGCCAATGTTGCTGGTATTCTGGGGCGTCAGCATTCTTCCTGTGCAAGGCACCTATAAGATTGTTGCAATACTTGTCATCGCGGCACTGTCAATCATCCTGTATGTTCAGATGCCCCAGCGCACCCCAAAGACCATCGAATATAATTACTCTTACGAATGGGACGATGAGGACAGCACGGGCATGGCTGGAGGTCAGTTGTTCACCGAACCCTGGGAAGATGGTGTGGATGATGCAACCCTCAGGCTCAATGCAGCTGCCGGCAGTTTCAGGCTTGGTGGCACCACTGGCGAGCTTATTGTCGGTCGCTCGGAGGGCAACCATGCAACCTATATATATAAGGTGGAGCGCACGGGCCGGAGTGCCTTAATAAAAATCCGGGAGGAAGGCCGCCGCAGGCAGTCGCGCACCAGGGGAAGTGAGTTTAGCATGATGTTGAACCCACAGCCACTCTGGGATTTCAAATTTGATATCGGGGCGGCCGACTTCGATTTTGACCTCACCGAATTCAAGGTTTCAAAATTGGATATTGATGCCGGAGCCTCGTCCATCAGGCTGAAAATAGGCGACAAACAGCCGGAAACCCATATCGAGATTGATGCCGGCGCCTCGTCCATCACCATTGAGATTCCGGAAAACGCCGGTTGTGTGCTTTCAGGTTCCACGGTACTCTCGAGCCGCGACCTCGAGGGATTCCAGAAAATCTCCAAAGGGAAATACCAAACCCCGGATTTCGACCAGGCTGAACAGAAAATTTTTGTCAGGGTTGATGCGGCTGTTTCGAGTTTCGAGATTCGTCGTGTGAGCCGCTGAGCTGAGCCCCCGTCCAGGCATGCCATACTGCACTGACTAATTGGCAATCAGTGTGGTATGGCATATTTTTTGATTATCTGGCTGCGCTATGGAATACAAGGATTACTATAAAATATTGGGTGTAGATAAGTCGGCCGGTGCGGAAGAGATAAAAAAGCAATACCGCAAGCTGGCCAAGCAGTACCATCCCGACCGCAATCCGGGGGATAAGGCTGCCGAGGAGCGTTTCAAGAGCATCTCGGAGGCCTACGAAGTATTGTCCGATCCGGAAAAGCGCCGCAAATACGATGAGCTCGGCACCAACTGGAAGCAGTACGAGCATGCCTATGCCAATGCCGGTCAATGGCAGCAGGCACGTCAGGGGGGCGGAGGTTTTGGTACGGATTACGAATCGTTTTTTGGCGGGAGCTCAGGCTTCAGCGATTTCTTTGAGGCCTTTTTTGGCAGTGGTTTCCAGGGGTTTGGCGAGGCACGCCGCGCCGCCCGCAAGGGCAGCAACCTGGCAGCAAACCTTCAGATTAGTCTGGAAGAGGCCTGGAATGGTACCACACGTCTCATCCGGGTAGGCGATCAAACCCTGAAGGTCCCCATCAAGCCCGGAGTGAAAGATGGTCAGGTGCTGCGGCTGAAAGGCAAGGGTTATCCGGGAACCAATGGCGGAGAGCCCGGCGACCTGCTCATCACGGTGAACATCGAACCACATGAGGTTTTCGAGCGCAAAGATGATGACCTAATTGCCGAGCTGCCTGTGGACTTTTATACAGCCGCTTTGGGTGGCAAGGTAAGTTTCAGAAGCCTGAAAGGTGAAGTAAATGTGCCTGTGCCCGAAGGCACGCAATCGGGTACGGTGCTCAGGCTCAAGGGTTTGGGTATGCCAATGGCCGGCACAGAAGGCAAGCATGGCAACCTGCTGCTTAAGGTCAGGATAGTATTGCCCGACAACCTCAGTGCGCAGGAAAAACAATTGCTGGCGCAAGCCCGCAACCTCAGGCGGGGCTAATGCCGCAAACTTATCTGGCCCGTCCAGTGAATGATTGGAAGGCCTCAGAGGCAAGATTCTTTTTTGTTTCTTTGCACGGCGATTGACGGCGGGGAGGAATCAAAATTCCTCCTCGCTTGTTACATCGTAAAGTTTCGTGTATCTTTTCCAATCCGACCTGCAACATGTCCCAAAGGTTTTATTCACTCCTTATAGTTTTCATTCTCTCGGCTATTCTCGCCAACGCACAGGATGCCTCGATCCGTGGGTTTGTATATGAAGCAAAGACGGGCGAACCTGTGGTGTTTTCGAATGTTTATCTCGAAAAAACCACATACGGAGCTTCAACCGATGTCAACGGATATTTCAACATTACCCGCATCCCTCCAGGGAAATATACGCTATTGGTGACCTATCTGGGTTACGACACCATCCGGTTAGAGGTGACCCTGCGCAAAGGCGATATAATCAACAAAAAATTCAACCTCAACGAGTCGGCCGTCAGTCTGGGAACGGTAAACGTAACTGCAGAGCGTATTGAGGCGCTTACCGAGACCAAGACCTCAGTGATCAACCTTACTCCAAAAACCCTGAAACGGTTGCCATCCATTGGCGGTCAGGCCGACCTGGCCCAGTATATGCAGGTGATACCAGGTGTAGTTTTCACTGGCGACCAGGGGGGGCAGCTTTACATCCGGGGCGGCTCGCCTATCCAGAACAAGGTATTGCTTGATGGGATGATTGTGTACAACCCCTTTCACTCCATCGGGCTTTTCTCGGTGTTCGACACCGACATCATCCGAAATGCCGAGGTATTTACCGGTGGTTTTTCGGCCGACTATGGCGGACGCATCAGCTCGGTGATGGATATTACTACCCGCGATGGCAACCGCAACCGGCTGGCCGGCAAAGCCAGCGCCAGCACCTTTGGTTCGCGTCTGCTGCTCGAAGGCCCCATTGTAAAAGCCAAAACCAACGATGGCACCAGCGCCTCGTTTCTTGTTACCGCTAAAAACTCTTACTTGCGGCAAACCAGCCAAAGCATTTACAGTTACATTGACCCCAATGGTCTGCCTTTCAACTTTTTCGACTTGTACGGGAAAGCCTCCATCAATGCGGCCAACGGAAGCAAGATCAACTTTTTCGGCTTCAGCTTCAACGACGAGGTGAAAAACTACAAGGCCTTGTCCGATTTTGGGTGGAAGTCGTTTGGCGGTGGTTCCGATTTTCTGATCATTCCCGGAAAATCGCCCGTGCTTATCGAGGGCAACCTGGCCTATTCCACCTACGATGCCCGTTTTGTCGAGCAATCAGCTCCGGAGCGCTCAAGCTCCATCGACGGTTTTAACATGGGATTCCACTTTACCTATTTCCTGGGCAAAGACCTTGTGAAATACGGGATCGAGATCCTGGGCTTTAAAACCGAGTTCAACTTTACCAATGGCGTCGGAAGACTTATCCAGCAAATCGAAAACACCACCGAGCTTGCAGGTTATGTGCGCTACAAAGGCAACTTCGAAAAGCTCATCTTCGAGCCCAGCCTCAGGATACACTGGTATGCTTCGCTTGCCAATATCTCGCCTGAACCACGTCTTTCGGCCAAATATATCATCAACGACCATCTGCGGCTGAAGATGGCTGCCGGACGTTACTCGCAAAACCTGATTGCAGCAAACAGCGACCGCGATGTGGTCAACCTGTTTTATGGATTTCTGTCAGGCCCCGACAACCTGCCCAAAAAATTCGACGGCAGGGAAGTGACCACCAAGCTGCAGAAGGCCGACCACATCATCATGGGTCTGGAAGCCGACCTGACCAATAAGTTGAACCTCAACCTCGAAGGTTATCTAAAAAACTTCGGACAGCTGACCAACCTCAACCGCAACAAACTGTACGACGAATCTACGGCTCCTTTTACAGTTCCGGATATCCTGAAGAAAGACTTTATCATCGAAAAAGGCAAGGCCTACGGTGCTGACCTTGCCCTGAAATACGAGACCAAAAACCTGTATGTCTGGGCGGTATATTCATTAGGTTTTGTGAATAAGACCTTCGAAGAGCGCCCGGGTCAGTTATATACCTATCGTCCACACTACGACCGCAGGCACAATACCAACCTGGTGCTGAGCTACACCGCCGGTAGCAAAAAAGAGTGGGAGATTGGCACCCGCTGGAACTTTGGCAGTGGATTCCCTTTCACTCAGGTGCAGGGTTTTTATGAGTACCTGCCCTTTACCGGAGGCATCAACGACGATTACATCCGTCGCAACGGCGAGCTGGGCATTATTTATGCCGAGCTGAACAAAGGACAGCTGCCCACCTATCACCGGCTCGATTTCGATGCCAAACGCCGGTTCTACTTCAGCGAAAACACCGAGCTGGAAATCAACTTCAGCATCACCAACCTATACAACCGCAAAAACGTATTCTACGTGGATCAGGTTACCAATCAGGTGGTGCGGCAACTGCCCCTCATGCCCAGCCTTGGTATGACGCTAAGTTTCTGATGATCAGCCAAAAACCTTGAAATATGAAACAACCATTTTACCTGGCCCTCATCCTCTTTTTGATGACCGGATCGTGCAAACAACCCAAAGAAACTATGAAACCTCCTGTAGCCAAGCAAGTTGCGAAGGAACTGACTATTCACGGCCATACCCGAATCGATCCCTACTACTGGCTCAACGAACGGGATGCAGCCGAGGTGATTGCTTACCTTGAAGCCGAAAACGCCTACACCGACCATGTGATGGCACCCACTGTACAGCTTCAGGAAAAGCTTTACAACGAGATGTTTTCGCGCATTCAGCAGACCGACATGAGTGTGCCGTTCAAACTGAATGGCTATGAGTACTACACGCGGTTTGAGGAGGGCAAGGAGTATCCGATCTATTGCCGCAGGGCCGATAAAGAGGGCGCTGCGGAGGAGGTGATGCTCGATGGCAACAAAATGGCCGAAGGCAAAGCTTATTTTCAGATCGGCGGATGGTCGGTGAGCCACGACAACAACCTGCTTGCATATGCAGTGGATACCGTAAGTCGTCGCCAGTACACCTTATATGTGAAAAACCTGAACACGGGAGAGGTGCTGGCCGACGCCATTCCGAATACCTCGGGCAACATGGCGTGGAGCAACGACAATAAAACCTTGTATTACAGCATCAAAGACGAAACCCTGAGGCCTTACAAAATCATGAAGCACCGGCTTGGAGAGGCGGCAACAGCTGACCAGACTGTGTTTCACGAGGCCGATCCCACCTTTAATGTGTTTGTTTTCAAGACCAAGTCGATGGATTATATCCTTATCGGGTCGGAAAGCACAGTTTCGTCGGAATACCGTTTTCAGCCTGCCGCCGAGCCGGACGTAGCGTTCAAAGTGGTTCAGCCCCGCAGGCGCGACCTGCTCTACAGCGTGGATCATTATGGCGACTTTTTCTACATCCGCACCAACCACGAAGCACGCAACTTCAGGCTGATGCGCACCCCTGTCGGGAAGACTACCCTCGAAAACTGGAAGGAAGTGATTGCCCATCGCGATGATGTGTTGTTTGAAGACTTCGACATATTTGCCAATTACATGGCTGTGGTGGAGCGCAAAAACGGGCTCAACAACATCCGCATCATCGGCTGGAATTCGGGCGAGGATTACTACATTCAGTTCGACGAACAGGCATGGCTGGCCTACCTGGGCACCAATATGGAGTTCAATACCGACAAGCTGCGCTACAGCTATATGTCGCTCGTAACTCCGAATACGGTGTACGAATACGACATGAAAACCCGTGAGCGCAAGCTGCTTAAGCAGCAGGAAGTACTTGGGGGATACAATCCTGAGGAATATGCATCGGAGCGCTTCTTTATACCCTCGCACGACGGGGTGATGGTGCCGGTGTCGCTCGTGTACAAAAAATCGCTGTTCCGCCACGACGGTAGCAATCCGATGGTGCTCTATGGTTATGGGTCGTATGGCGCAAGCATGGATACTTATTTCAGTTCGTCGCGCCTGAGCCTGCTCGACCGGGGCTTTGTATGGGCCATTGCGCACATTCGCGGAGGTCAGGAGATGGGCCGCCACTGGTATGAAGATGGTAAGTTGCTGAACAAGAAGAATACTTTCCTCGACTTTATTGCCGCCGGCGATTACCTGGTAAAAGAAAAGTACACTTCCACCGATCGCCTCTTTGCCATGGGCGGCTCGGCAGGAGGTCTGCTGGTAGGTGCGGTGATGAACATGCGTCCCGACCTTTGGAAAGGTGTTGTAGCTCAGGTGCCATTCGTGGATGTGGTGACAACCATGCTCGACGAATCCATCCCCCTTACCACGGGCGAATACGACGAATGGGGCAATCCCAACGATCCGGTTTATTACGAATACATGCTTTCCTATTCGCCTTACGACAACGTGGAAGCCAAAGATTATCCCGCCTTGCTCGTAACCACCGGTTACCACGACAGCCAGGTGCAATACTGGGAACCTGCCAAATGGGTGGCCAAACTGCGTGCAACGAAAACCGACAACAACACCCTTTTGCTCAAGACGGAGATGGACTATGGGCATGGAGGTGCTTCGGGACGTTTTCAGGCGCTCAAAGAGCAGGCGCTCATCTTTGCCTTTATGCTCAAAGAACTGGGGATGAAGAATTAAAACTTAAACCTGGTTTGATAAATGGAAAAGCCTGTTGATTTTGCTTCGCTCGAGATGAGCCAGCTCAATGCCCTGAACAAAGGGACGTTGATGGAACAGCTTGGTATTGAATATCTTGAGGTAGCCGAAGGTTTCCTCAAGGCGCGCATGCCGGTTGACCATCGCACTTTTCAGCCCAACCGGCTGTTGCATGGCGGAGCCAGCCTGGCTTTGGCCGAGACAGTCGGAAGTTTTGGTTCGGCTTTGCTTGTCGATCGCGAAAAGTACGAGGTGCGAGGTGCACAAATCAGTGGCAACCACCTGCGTGCAGTGCGCGAAGGATGGGTGTTTGCCGAAGCAAGGCTTATCCACCGTGGGCGCAATACCCATGTTTGGAATATCGACATCATGGACGAGCAGGGCAGGATGGTGTCCACCTGCCGGCTCACCAATTTTGTCATTGCCAGATAAACATAACGGGCTTGGTCAACGAAGCACAGATTGCAAAGCTGCTCCATCGGGCAGTACCTTTTGCCGCGTGGCGCTTGCCCTCAACCAGTGAGGTGCATCTGCTTGCCGGAGGCATGAAACTTTTCAATCCATCCTCAGGGGAAGAGGGCTTTGTGTTTTATCCTTTTGACCACTCAGTGGCTCAGCCGCTCATCATTACCGGAGGGATGGAGGAACATTCTGAAATCTCGTACCCGGCAGCCGGTTTTCCGCCCGGAAACCAGGCTGATGAAGTTGCCGGCTTTTCTGCTTATCAGGCTCAGTTCGATGAAGTGCTGGATCACATCAAATCCGGTGAAGTTTCGAAGCTGGTGCTTTCGCGCATCATCGAAACACATGGCCTGTCACCTGACGAAGCTTCGCGTGCTTTTTTTGCACTTTGCAGCCGCTATCCCGAGGCATTTGTTTACGTGTTTTCCGACGGTCAGCATGAACATTGGATGGGCGCAAGCCCCGAAACCCTGGTGCGATTCACGGGTGATCATGCTTTTACAATGTCGCTGGCCGGTACTATACCTGCAGGGCAGGGGATGGACTGGACGGCTAAAGAGGCTGAGGAGCAGCAAATTGTAACAGATTTTATCGTTGATCAGTTAAAGCAGGCCGGTGCGGAGCATGTTGAGATTGGCAAAACCAAAGAATCTCCTGCGGGCCGGTTAGTACATCTGAAAACGGAAATCCGCTTCAGCTTGACGGCCAATACCAGCAGGCTTGGAATAGTCACAACCTTGCACCCCACGCCGGCCGTCTGTGGCAGTCCGCGAGAGGCCGCCTTGCCGCTGATCCGGCGCATCGAAAAACACCGGCGCAGGTATTATGCCGGATTTTTAGGTCCCTGGTCAACAAATGACGATGCCTGGCTGTTTGTCAACCTGAGATGCATGGCTTTTTCGGCTACACGAAGCCTGCTTTATGTAGGAGGCGGCATCACCGCTGGATCGGACGTCCTGCGTGAGTGGAACGAAACAGCCTGGAAGTCGGGCACACTTTCTTGGCTTTTTGAAGCCAAATGAGCAACTTTGCACCATGATACATCCCAAAAGCGGGCTTTTATACCTGGCTACCCTGATTCGCCGGCGTGGCATCAGGCGGCTGGTAGTTTCGCCGGGTTCGCGCAATGCACCCATCGTGTCAGTATTGTGCAACATGCCTGGCATGGAATGCTATACCATTGTGGATGAGCGTAGTGCAGGGTTTTTTGCGCTGGGTCTGGCCCAGCAGTCAGGCGAACCTGTTGCGTTGACCTGTACCTCTGGAACAGCCACCCTCAACTATGGCCCTGCTGTGGCCGAGGCATTTTATCAGCGCATTCCCTTGCTGCTGCTCACGGCCGACCGTCCGCCCGAATGGGTGGACCAGGCCGACGGACAAACCATCCGCCAGCAAGGCTTGTTCGATCTGCATGTGCGCAAGAGTGTCAGCCTACCTGCCGAAGTACACAACGAAGATGACCTCTGGTTTGCCGGCCGCCTGTCAGCTGAAGCACTCAACGCCCTGCAATGGCCTGTTGCCGGGCCGGTGCATATCAACCTGCCGTTTCGTGAGCCCTTGTACAACCTGCCGGCTGAATTTCCGGGCGAAATTAAAGATATCAGCATCCTCCGAGGTGAGTTTTTGCCTCATCCGCAACAACTTGATAAGCTAGTTGCAAGTTGGAATGGCAGCACCCGGAAGATGATTCTTGTGGGTCAGATGATGCCTGACCCTCAGGTGCAGGAGGCGGTGCGCCTGCTTGCCGCCGATCCCTCAGTGGTTGTGCTCACCGAAACCACCTCCAACCTGTACGGTCATGGTTTTGTCAGCGCCATCGACCGCAGCCTGAGTGTGATGCCGGAACCGGAGGCCTATGAGCCGGAAATATTGCTCACTCTGGGCGGTCAGGTGGTCTCCAAGCGCATCAAGGCTTTTCTGAGGAAAGCAAAAAACATGCAGCACTGGCATGTGGATCCCGCCCATGACAGTCCTGATACATACAAGCATCTCAACATCCATATTCCTGCTGCGCCATCTGTTTTTCTGCCATTGCTGTCCGGACGAATCCAGAGGAGTGAAAGTACGTTCAGGCAGCTGTGGCAGCAGTTGCAGGAAAAAGGTAAACAGCTTCATGATCAGTATCTTGACCGTTGCAGCTTTGGCGATCTGAAGGTTTACGAGGTAGTTTTCAACCATTTGCCTGAGGACTACGACCTGCAGCTATCCAACAGCACGCCGGTGCGTTACGCCCAGCTTTTTGATCATCCGCATGGCCGAAGGCAGTTTGCCAACAGGGGCACCAGCGGCATCGACGGCAGCGTTTCCACTGCGGCCGGGGCTGCCCTGGCCAGTGGCCGGCCTACCTTGCTTATCACCGGCGACCTGGCATTTTTCTACGACACCAACGGGCTGTGGCACAAGCATCTGAGTCCTGATCTGAAGATCATCGTCATCCACAATGGCGGTGGCGGCATCTTCCGGTTTATTGATGGTCCATCGGACAGCGGATTGCTGGAGCGTTTTTTCGAGGCGTCGCACCGCACCAGTGCTGCAGGGCTGGCCTCGGCTTACGGGCTCCACTATTTCGTGGCCGGCGATATCGAAAGCCTGCGGCGGAGCTTGCCGGCATTCTTTGCGCCATCCGACAAACCTTCGATACTCGAAGTGTTTACCCCCGCAGCCAGAAGTGCGGCCATGCTGAAATGCTATTTTAAATTTCTGGCATCCAACAGCCAAAAGATGGCCTGATCTGCGAGATTCGAAGCTTCGGTCGGGTCGCGTTTCTGCCTTCGTTTTTCATATATTAACTTTGCACAGTGAACCAAACATATCAATTGGCGTTATTTTCAAAAAGATTCTCATGAGCACAAAACGTAACTGGCAGTCAATTAAGGAGTACAAAGACATTTTGTTCGAGAAATGGAACCATATCGGCAAGATCACCATCAACCGGCCTGAGGTGCACAATGCCTTCCGGCCCACGACGGTATTTGAGATGGCCGATGCGCTCGATATTTGTCGCGAAGACCAGGATATCTATGTAATCGTCCTGACCGGTGCCGGCGACAAGGCATTTTGCAGTGGTGGCGACCAGCAGGTGAAAGGTGAGGGAGGCTATATAGACGAACAGGGTATTCCGCGACTCAATGTGCTGGATGTACAAAAGAAGATCCGCTCGATGCCCAAGCCCGTAGTGGCCATGGTGAATGGCTGGGCTGTGGGCGGGGGCCATGTGCTTCATGTGGTATGCGACCTGACCATCGCATCCGAAAACGCCCGTTTCGGGCAGGTTGGTCCAAAGGTGGGCAGTTTCGACGCCGGCTTTGGATCTTCTTATCTCGCAAGTATCGTGGGGCAGAAAAAGGCCCGGGAAATCTGGTTTCTGAATTTGTTCTACTCTGCAGCCGAGGCGCTTGAGATGGGACTGGTCAATCGTGTGGTGCCACTCGCGCAGCTCGAGGATGCCACAGTGGAATGGTGTGAGATTATGATGAAGCGCAGCCCGATTGCCCTGCGGATGATCAAGCTTGGCCTCAATGCCGCACTCGACGGTCAGGCTGGTTTGCAGGAATTTGCAGGCAATGCCACATTGTTGTATTACCTGACAGAGGAGGCTCAGGAAGGCAAACGGGCATTCCTCGAAAAACGTGAACCCGATTTTCATCGTTTTCCCAAATTTCCCTGATTTCTGATGGCTCCTATCAAAGACTGGATCAGTGCAGCCCGCCTGCGCACGCTTCCTCTGGCATTTGCCAGCATGGGTATGGGAGCTTTTGTGGCAGCCAGGGAGCCCTCGTTCAACGGAGCTGCTGCATTTGGGGCAGCCCTGACCACCCTTTTTCTGCAGATCTTATCCAACTTTGCCAACGACCTGGGCGATGCCACCAAAGGTACTGACGGTGCCCAGCGCGTAGGCCCAAAACGAATGGTGCAAAGCGGAGCCATCAGTGCCGCTCAAATGAAAACAGGGGTCATTGTCATGGCAATGCTCTCGCTGGTCAGTGGACTTTGGTTGCTTTTTGGCCTGTCGAACCTGAATAGCGCTGCTGCCGTAGCCATGCTTTTACTCGGTTTAGCAGCCATCCTGGCAGCAATTAAATACACGGTTGGCAGCCGACCTTATGGTTACCGCAGCCTGGGAGACCTCTTCGTTTTTCTGTTTTTTGGTCTCACCGGAGTGGCAGGTACGTATTTTCTTGTCCTCGACGGGCAATTCGATCCGGCCATCTTTCTGCCAGCCTCAGCGGTGGGTTTGCTAAGCACAGCCGTGCTCAATATCAACAATATGCGCGATATGGCTGCCGATCGTTTCAGCGGAAAGCGCACACTGGTGGTGATCATGGGCTACAACAACGCCTTGCTTTATCACATTTTTCTGGTTATCACTCCTTTTGTGCTTTTGTCGATCTACAACCTTATCCGTACTGATGGGCTCACCCCCTGGCTCTTTTTGTTGCTGATGCCGCTGTTCATTAAAGACCTGAGGGGCGTGCTCAACTCACCCGGCTACGCCGATCTGGACCCCTACCTTCGCCGGCAGGCTGTCAAAACCTTTTTGCTTGTGCTTGTTTACGGGATAAGTCTTCAATTCTGATGCTCGCGTTTAAAGCCAGGCCATACACCTTAAAATTTCGTTTTGAGGCCGGAACCTCCCGGGGGGTGCTCACCGAAAAGCATGGCTGGTTTATCCGCCTTACCGATCCGGACGACCCTGCCCGCACGGGTTTGGGCGAATGCAGCCTCATTCCCGGGCTAAGTCCGGATCCGGTTCAAGAACTATCTGAGCTCATTGCGCAACTTTCGGCCCATGGCCTGGATGTTGACCAATTCACTTCTCTGCACGCTGCTCGTTTTCCTGCGCTGGCATTTGCTGTCGAAACCGCTCTGGCCTCGCTCGAAAAACAAGGCAGCATGTGTCTGTTTCCGTCAGCTTTTACAGAAGGGCAAAAAGGTATTCCTATCAACGGGCTGATCTGGATGGGCGACATTGCAACAATGAAAGCCCGAATCAACGAAAAAATCGCCGGGGGCTTCACTACCATCAAGCTCAAGGTTGGCGCCCTGAACTTTGAGGACGAACTGGCTTTGATTGCCGAAATAAGAAAACACTACGGCCCGGAGCAGATTACCCTCCGGCTCGATGCCAATGGCGCTTTCCGTGCGGACGAGGCCCTCGAAAAACTCAAAAGGCTTTCCGACTATCACATTCACTCCATCGAACAGCCCATAAAAGCTGGCCAGATTGAGCTGATGGCCGAACTATGCCGGCAGAGCCCGGTTCCCATTGCTTTGGATGAAGAGCTGACTGGCCAGCCCGACGAAGAGATGTTCAATCTGCTGGATGCCATACGTCCACATTACATCATACTGAAGCCCAGTTTATTGGGTGGTTTGCGCAAGAGCGCATTGTGGATAGCCGCAGCCGAAAGGCTGGGAATAGGCTGGTGGGTCACGTCGGCCCTCGAGTCGAATCTGGGCTTGAATGCGATCGCCCAATGGACGGCCACTTTGCACAACAACATGCCACAAGGTCTGGGCACCGGTCAGCTTTATCACAACAATATCCCCAGTCCGCTATATATCCGCGATGCATCCCTATGGTATGATTCCGGTTTGGGTTGGAAATTGCCTGAGCTATGATGATGCGTATAGGTAACTCTAACACACTGATCATCAACGGGAAGCATCTCTCTTTCGGGGATCCGGAAACTCATTTGTGGCTTACAGATTCGCCCGAACAGCACCTTCGGGAGCTGGGTGTTTTTTTGCGCCAGTGGTTTGATCAGGATGAATTCATTGACCAGCAAACCTCGGGTTCAACCGGACAGCCCAAGCTTATCCGGATTTCCAAAACCCATATGCGCAACAGTGCAGCCCTGACCATTGAGTTTTTTGGTCTCAAATCAGGGCAAACCGCGCTGCTCTGCATGTCTCCTGCCTATATTGGCGGCCGCATTATGGTAGTCAGGGCTTTGCTTGCCGGGATGAACCTTCTGGTAATCAGGCCGGAAGATAACCCCCTGAAAGGTTTGGAAGCTGAAATTGACTTTGCCGCCATGGTGCCTTTTCAGTTTGCACGGGCACTGAGCGAATCGCCTGAACGATTTGGCCGTATCCGGAAGTTGATTTTAGGCGGCGCATCAATTGCGCCTGCCATCGAAGCATCTGCCCAGGTGTTGGAGACCGAAATCTGGCATACCTATGGGATGAGCGAAACCGTGAGTCATATTGCCTTGCGCAAAGTGAACGGAGTTGGCAGAGAAAACAGGTTCAGGCCGCTAAGGGGCATCAACCTGAGCACCGACCATCGTGGTTGCCTGTGCATTGAAGCACCCATGCTTACAGATAAACATCTGATAACCAACGATCTGGTTGGGCTTTACCCTGACAACAGTTTCGAAATCCTGGGCCGGGCCGATAATGTGATCATCAGCGCTGGCGTGAAGATTCATCCCGAAATTGTAGAGCAGCGTCTCGCTGACCTGGTTGAAGGGCCGCTGGCAGTGGTTCCAATGCCCGACCCTGAGGCAGGGGCCATTGCTGTTGTGGTGCTCGAAGGCAGGCTGACGCCCCGTCAGCTCTATTCATTCTGGAAAGCAGCCGAGTTCAGGCTGCCGGCACAAGAATTGCCAAGGCGCATCATCACCCTCGAGCGGCTCCCACTTACCGGTTCTGGAAAGCCCGACCGCCAGACCATTGAGCGCCTGGTCAAAAGCATGACCTGCTAAAGCATCACAACCGTTTGCAGGCGCCTGCCAAATTGTAGCTGCGGTTTTTCCAACCTCTTACCGCCATTTTCATATCTTTACAAAGTAAACTTCAACTCTGTTTAACAATCTTCAATCCGCATGAAAATTTCCCGTTTTCACCGTTTACTTGCCTTTGCCTTTGTCCTTTTTACGGGACACAATTTCCTTCAGGCCCAGGAAATCAGCCGCATTGAGCCTCCCTTCTGGTGGACCGGAATGGCCGAGGGTGAACTGCAGCTTATGGTGTATGGGCGAGATATCGGAAAAACCCGCGTCAGCCTTTCATATCCGGGGGTCGAGCTCAGGGATGTGGTAATGGTTGAAAATCCGAACTATTTGTTTATCAATCTTTTCATCCGTCCGGAAGCACAACCAGGCAACATGCAGCTGAGTTTCAGCGGCCTGCGGAAAAAACCACTGGTATATAATTACGAACTCAAAGCCCGCAAACCTGGCTCGGCATTGCGTGGGGGATTCGACAATTCCGACGTCATTTACCTGCTTATGCCCGACCGTTTTGCCAATGGCAATCCAAACAACGACAACATGCCGGGTATGCTCGAAAAGGCCGATCGATCAAATCCCGACGGACGGCATGGTGGCGACCTGGCCGGCATCGAGGCGCATCTTGATTATTTCAACAAGCTCGCTGTGACGACCCTCTGGCTAAATCCGGTGCTCGAGAACAACATGCCCGCATTTTCTTATCATGGTTATGCGATAACCGATTTTTACAAAGTTGATCCCCGATTCGGAACCAACGACGACTATGTCAGGTTCATAGCCAAAGCCCATGACAAAGGATTGAAGATAGTTAAAGACATGGTTTTCAATCATTTCGGCACAAACCACTGGTGGATGAACGACCTTCCCTCTTCCGACTGGATCAACCGTTGGCCAGAATTCACCCGATCGAACTACCGTGGGGGAACCCTCACCGACCCCTACGCCTCGGAAGCCGATAAAAAGCGCATGTTGCGCGGCTGGTTCGATACCAGCATGGCCGATTTCAACCAGGACAATCCGTTTGTTGCTAACTACCTCATTCAGAATAGCGTATGGTGGGTAGAATATGCCGGCCTGGACGGAATCCGGGTAGATACTTATCCCTACAGCGGAAAGACTTTCATGAAGCAATGGAAACAACGCATCAACCGGGAATACCCCAATTTTTCTGTTGTGGGCGAAGTATGGCTGAACACCACCCCTCAGGTGGCCTATTGGATGGGCCGTGCGGCCAATGCCAACGGTTTCGACTCGGAGCTGAAACATCTCTTCGACTTCCCGCTCAAATATGCCATACGCGATGCCTTTAATGAGTCAAATGGTTGGAGCACAGGTGTTTCCCGTCTTTACGAAAGCCTCAGCCTCGACTTTTTGTTTTCCGAACCCATGAATATTGTGGTCTTTGCCGACAACCACGATGCCGATCGCATCTTTACGGCCCTGGGCGAAGATATGCGCAAGTTTCGTATGGCCATGACATTTTTGCTCACGGTACGAGGCATCCCGCAGATCTATTACGGCACAGAAATTGGCATGACCGGTTGGGAACATTCCGGACATGGATTTATCCGCGAAGATTTCCCCGGCGGATGGCCCGGCGATGAAAGCAGCGTAAAAGACCGCAGGAACCTCAAGCCCACCCAGCTCGAGGCGCTGGATTTCATGCAAATGTTGCTCAACTGGCGAAAAAATAAAAAGGTGATCCACTACGGAAAAACTACCCACTATGTCCCCGAAAACGGAGTTTACGTTTATTTCAGGCACGATGAGAACGAATCGGTGATGGTGGTGCTGAACAACAACGAAGAAAGCCGCACATTTACCACGGAACGTTTTGCTGAAAACCTGGATGGTTTCACCTCGGGTACCGATGTGCTCCACCGCACCTGGTTCGACCAGCTTCGTACCATTTCGGTACCGGCCATGTCGGCCCGGATCATCGAACTAAAACGCTAAAATCGAGGACTAAAATATGTCGAAAAGACTTAAGTATTGGTTTGAGCTCTTTACTGCCGGACTTTTCCTGTTGGTAAAAAATACTCATGCCCAGGAAGTTACGGTAATTCCTGCACAACCCGGTGTGGCCGACCGCATCACAATCACCTACGATGCCAGCCGGGGCAATGCCGCACTCAAAGGACACCAGGGTAAGGTGTACTTTCATGCAGGTCTGATTACCGCCCAGAGTCGCGATGAGCGCGACTGGAAGTTCGTGGTGGGCAACTGGGGTCAGCCCGACCAGAGGGTAGTAATGAATCGGGTGAAACAGGATGTTTATGAAGTGAGTTTTGTGCCCTATGAATTTTTTGGGGTGGACAAAGACCTCAAAGTCCTTCAGATTGCCCTCGTTTTCCGCAACGAAGATGGTTCGCTGGTTGGCAAAACCAAAGAAGAAACCGACATCTACATCCCGCTTGAAGGATACAAGCCACCTGTGGTCAGGCCTGCCGAATACCTGTTCGAAGACCTTGGTTATCAGGGCTATCAGCAAACCGACAGCGCATTGATTGTCAAAACCTCACGGGGCGATGTGGTGTTCAGGCCTTTCAGCTCACAGATTTTGCACACCAGCTGGCATCCTGCCGGGTTCAAAGGCTTTGCCCGTTCGCATGCCGTGGTGGCCAGGCCTGAACGCATCCATGGTACGGTTGTTGAATCGGAGAGCGCGCTTATTTACGATCTGCCTGATATCCAGGTGCTTGTCAACAAAAAACCTTTCAGGGTAAGTTATTTTAAAGACGGTAAACTGCTGCTGCAGGACGAGCGGGGTCTGTTTGCGCACACCGATGCGTCGGGCATGCGCTTCCGGCTCGATGAGGATGAAAAGTTGTACGGATCGGGTTTCCGGGCAAGCGGCATCAACCTGCGCGGGCGAAAGCTTGGTTTGTACAACCGGCCGGATTACAATTACCAGTTTGGTGCCGACAATCTGAACTATCAGGTGCCCTTGCTCGTCTCCTCAAAGAAATACATGCTGTTTGTGGACAATCCGCACAAAGCCTGGTTCGATGTAGATTCGAAAAACGACGGGGTGCTGGAGTTTGGTGCTGCAGGCGGGCCGATGCAATATTACCTGGTTGTCGGGAAAGATTTTCCTTCCCTGATGCAGCGATATGCCGGTCTGACCGGTACCCAGCCGATGCTGCCACGCTGGGCATTCGGCAACCTGCAGTCGCGCATGGCCTATCGCACCCAGGCCGAAACCGACAGCATTGTTAATCTGATGATTGACAACGATTTTCCTATTGATGCCATCATCCTCGATTTTTACTGGTTTGGCGACAGCATCATGGGTCACCTGGGCCGACTTGACTGGTGGAAACCTTCCTGGCCCGATCCCGAAAAGATGATTGCAGATTTCAGGTCGAAGGGGGTGAAAACCATCACCATTTCCGAGCCCTACATCATCGACACCCTGGCCAACTGGAAGATAGCCGACGAACTGGGCATCCTCGTTCGCGACAGCCTGGGCAGGTCGTACCTCGACAAACAATTCTATTTCGGCACCGGATCGCTGATTGATATTTTCAGGCCTGAAGCCCAGCAATGGCTTTGGGAGCAATACCGCAAGCAGTTCGACATTGGGGTCGAAGGCCTTTGGGGCGACCTGGGCGAACCGGAAAGTCATCCGTCCGACATAGTGCATGTGTGGGGCAAGGCCGACGAGGTACACAACATTTACGGGCATTACTGGGCAAAGATGATCTGGGAGAACTTCCGGAAAGACTTCCCCGACAGGCGGCTCTTCTTCCTGGCGCGGAGCGGATTTGCCGGCACACAGCGCTACGGCATCGTGCCCTGGAGCGGCGACGTGAGCCGCAGCTGGGGCGGGCTCAAAGCCCAGCTGCCTGCCATGCTCAACATGAGCCTGTCAGGGCTGCCCTACATGCATTCCGATGCCGGCGGTTTTGCCACCGGGACGAAAGACGACGAGCTCTATACCCGATGGCTGCAGTTTGCCTGTTTCACACCCATCCTCAGGCCTCACGGTTCGACCATCCCATCGGAGCCTGTCTATTTTAGTCAGAAAACACAGGACATTGTCCGTCGCTTCATGAAGCTGCGCAACGAGCTGCACCCCTATATTTACACGGCCTCGTGGAAGCACAGCCTGAGCGGAATACCCATCACCCGGCCATTGTTTTTCCATCACCCGGCCGACCAGCGCTTCGATGCGTACTTCGATGCCTATTACTTTGGCGACGACATGATCGTGGCTCCTGTAACGGCTCCGGGTGTGAGGTCGGTCAATGTCGAACTTCCAACGGGGATATGGTATCACTTCTGGACCGGGCAGCGCGTGAACGGCGGACGCAGAATGCAGGTGCAAACCGCCGACGAAACCATTCCCGTTTTTGTCAAAGCCGGAAGCATCATTCCCCGCGTGGAGCCTTTCAATACCACCGACCATTACAGCTCGCGCAAGCTCTTTTTACACACTTATCTTCCGGGCTCGGGCCAGGATTTAAGTGGGGAAATGTTTGAAGACGATGGTGCAAGCTTTGGCACCTATGAATCAGGGGCTTACGAGCTTTTGCGGTTTAAAGGCCAGCAGGGACCTGCCCATATCAGCCTGAATTTTTCGCGCCAGGGCGAAGGCTGGGCCGGGATGCCCGAATCGCGCCTGGTTGAGGTGATCCTCTACGGACAGAATAAAAACGTCCGCGAAGCCAGGTTTGGTCAAACCGAGCTGCGCAAGCTCGACCGTCGGCAGCAAAGCGCACCCGTTCCAGGTTTCTGGCTCGACGACAGTGGCCAGTGGCACCTGAGATTTGTGTGGTATGGAGAAGATAATGAATTGTATATCAGATAATTATTTATAACCAAAACTTAACGTAATGAAAAAGCACATGTTGCAAATCCTCGCTTTCATGCTCACCTTGCTGGTAACCGGCATGGTATTCGTTGGTTGCAAAGGCACCAAAACAACTGCGGAGACAAAATCCAAACCCTTTTCGCAGGTGGTAACCCCCGAATGGGCCAAAAACGCTGTCATCTATGAGGTGAACACCCGGCAGTTTACCCCCGAAGGAACGTTTAAAGCCTTTGCTGCCCATCTGCCCCGCTTAAAAGAGCTTGGCGTGGATATTCTCTGGTTCATGCCCATTCACCCCATTGGGGTTGAGAATCGTAAAGGCAGCCTGGGCAGTTATTACTCTGTGAAAGACTACAAAGGCGTCAATCCGGAATTTGGCACCTTCGACGACTTCAAACAGCTTGTGGAAGAGGCGCATGCCATGGGGTTCAAGGTGATCCTCGACTGGGTGGCCAACCATACGGCCCACGACCACCCCTGGACTGTGGAACATCCCGAATGGTACAACCGCGATGAAAATGGCGACATCGTGTCGCCTTTCGATTGGACCGATGTGGCCGACCTCAATTATGATGACAACCCCGCCTTGTGGGATGCCATGATCGACGCCCTCAAGTTCTGGGTGCAGGAGGCCAACATTGACGGATACCGCTGCGATGTGGCCGGCATGGTCCCCACAGCTTTCTGGGAAAAAGCCCGCACCGAGCTCGATGCCATCAAACCTGTGTTTATGCTTGCCGAAGACGAAGGGCAGCGCGACCTGATGGTCCGGGCTTTCGACGCCAACTACGCCTGGGAATTTCACCATATCATGAACAGCATGGCCAAAGGTGAAAAAACGGCCGAGGATGTCTGGACTTACTTTGCCAAGGAAGACACCTTGTTTGCCCCCAGTTCCTACCGCATGATGTTTACTTCGAACCACGATGAGAACTCCTGGAACGGCACCGAATTCGAACGCATGGGTGAGGGCGCCAAAACTTTTGCCGTCATGACCTATACCATCCCCGGATTTCCGCTTATCTACAACGGTCAGGAAGTGGGCCTGGATCACCGCCTGCTCTTCTTCGAAAAAGACCTGATCGACTGGAACAAAGGTGCTGAGTTCACCGAATTCTATACTACCCTCAACCGGATCAAAAAGGAAAACGAAGCCTTGTGGAATGCCAATAATGGCGGAAGTTTCGACAAAATTGAAACAGACAAACCCAAGGAAGTGCTCTCGTTTATCCGGCAGAAAGGCGATAACCGCCTCATGGTGTTCCTGAATGTCACCTCCGAACCTCAGGAGCTGGTGATCAACGATGGCAACCTTGCCGGTACCTACACCGATCTGATCAGTGGCGAAACGCGCACCCTTGCCTCCGGTGAGCCAATAACCCTGCCAGCCTGGGGCTACTGGGTGATGAAATAATATTTTAAAGAACTCCAATCTAAAAACGCCGGTGGCAATTTTGCTGCCGGCGTTTTTATTGATGTCTTAATCCTGCCCTTATGCTACATGAATCTATCGGACGATTTTCACTCCAGCAGAGGGTCGTTTGACCTTTAATGTAAGCCCAGCGCTTCACTTCAGTTTTTTCCGGTTACAGGATGGTTGAATTAAGTTGTTGCAGGATGATCTTAATGCGGATAATTAGCACAATATCAGCTCCCCCAATTTTCGCGGTCCAGGCTTCTGTAGTTGATGGCTTCGGCAATATGTTCGGGGCGGATGCGAGGGCTTTGGTCCAGGTCGGCTATGGTGCGGGCCACTTTGAGGATGCGGTCGTAGGCCCTGGCCGAAAGGCTGAGGCGTTCCATGGCATTTTTCAGCAGGTTGCGGCTGGTATCGTCAATTTCGCAAAAGGTGTGCAGCATCTTGCTGCTCATCTGGGCATTGGCAAACACCTTAGGATGTGCTTTGAAACGTTCCTCCTGTATTTTTCTGGCCATGAGTACCCTTTGCCGGATGAGGGCGCTTGGCTCGCCTGTGCTTCGGTTGGCAAGGTCTTTAAAAGGTACGGGGACTACTTCCACATGAAGGTCAATGCGGTCCATGAGCGGGCCGGAGATTTTGTTGAGGTATTTCTGCACCTGGCCGGGGGCGCACACGCATTCCTGTTCGGGATGGTTGTAGTAGCCACAAGGGCAGGGATTCATGGCGGCCACAAGCATAAAGCTGGCCGGAAAATCAACCGACAACCTGGCGCGCGAGATGGTCACAATTCTGTCTTCCATGGGTTGACGCATCACTTCGAGCACGGAGCGTTTGAACTCCGGCAATTCGTCGAGGAAAAGCACCCCATGGTGGGCCAGCGATATTTCGCCGGGCTGGGGATAGGTGCCTCCACCCACCAGACCCGCATCGGAGATGGTGTGGTGCGGCGAGCGGAAAGGACGTACCCTCACCAGAGAGGTGTTGCGGCCAAGCAATCCGGCCACAGAGTGTATTTTGGTGGTTTCCAGAGCCTCTTCCAATGTAAGGGGTGGCAGGATGGAGGGCAGCCTCTTGGCCAGCATGGTCTTTCCTGAGCCTGGAGGCCCAATCAGGATGACGTTGTGTCCGCCAGCTGCAGCAATCTCCAATGCGCGTTTGATGTTTTCCTGTCCCTTGACATCCGAAAAATCGAACTCATAAGCGTCGAGGCTGCTCCCAAAGTCGGCATCAATACCCGGCATCTGCCGTTCAAGCACCAATTCGTTGTTCAGAAAGTCCACCACCTGGTCGATGCTGTCCACCCCATACACCTCCAGTTCCGACACAATGGCAGCTTCGGCGGCGTTCTCGCGAGGGATGATCATGCCTTTGAAGCCTTCCTCATGTGCCTTGATTGCGATGGGAAGGGCTCCTTTTACGGGTTTAAGGCCGCCATCGAGCGAGAGCTCGCCCATAATAATGAAGTCTTCAAGCATATCGGGCTTCACCTGGCCCGAAGCTGCCATGATGCCGATGGCAATGGGCAGGTCGTAGGCCGAACCTTCCTTTCGGATATCGGCCGGAGCCATGTTGATGACAACCTTTTGTTTTGGATACTTATATCCTTTGTTGTGAAGGGCGGCTTCGATGCGCTGCTGGCTTTCCTTTACCGCGCTGTCGGGCAGCCCGACAAGAAAAAACTGTATGCCTTTGTCAATATTTACTTCAATGGTGATGGTGATGGCTTCGATGCCAAATAGCGCGCTTCCGAATGTTTTAACAAGCATGTAACGATGGTTTGGTCATTGGTTGACCAAAGGTAACAAAGTGTAGCCGGAAAAACAAAATGAGCCGAAAATGCTTTATCAGTTCCACATGGTGCCGTCGAAACCAAGCACAATACCCACCCGAAGGGCGATCGGATAAAGCATTAACCCACTGAAAAACAGTAGTGTGTTCCCGATCTTTGATTTTGGTTCTGCCAGGGATCGCAGGAAAAATGCGAGCATTCCGGTGGCTGATATCAGCGGGGTGAGGATGAGTGGTCGCACCATCCAGAAGGCTCCCCATTCCGGATGAGGGGAGTCTGCGGTGAGGATGAAAAAGCTGACAACCACCATGCCGATGGCCCAGCCGGCTACCAGGTGCCTGAAAATACTTTTGGGTTGTAGGGTTTGTATGCGCTGCTTAAATGTGGTCATGTTGGTTTGTGATTGGGATGATTACCAGAATGAAGGGATAATACGCTGCGTTTGCTTAGGATTGGAATAATTACGGGTTATTTTTGGATTCTAAATACGTGGGCATATTTTACACATCAGTGAATCAACGTTTTGGCTTGTATCTCGAGAGGCTGAGGATGGTTTGGGCGTCTCCTTCTGTAAGCAAAGCCTGCAGGGGCTTCTGGCTTTGCTGTTGGGCATAACTGCGCATGATTTGCCAGCCTACCCATTCGCCAATACGGGCCGGTGAATCGTAGGAGAATTCGGCCGTAAAAGGTCCATCGGAAAGAAGCTTCCGGAATACCACAGGTTCGCTGCTGTAGAGCAGTCCTTCGCTGACCAGCGAAAGCCAGATCTCGCCCTCGTGCGCTTCGAGCCATCGCATCTTTTCAGGCTCCACGCCAAAAAGGATGTGATCAGGCAGATCGGGCATCATGGCTTCCATGAAGAGGTATTTCCGGCCGGAGGCTATCATTTCGTCCAACACCCTGGTGCGCAGTGTTCTGTCCTCAATATGCGCTTCATACATGGCCGACCATATGGCTGGAACCAGATGTGCAGGAGTCATTTTTGCAGCCATGTAGCGTGGAATCCCCAGTTTGGAATAAACGGCTTCATCTGCTCCCAGAAAACAGTCGAGGGCCACAAGCAACTCACCTGAACCAACCATGACAGCCTGTTCGGGTTGCACGTTCGAGATAAAGGTGTAAACCTCGGGTAGTTGAATCTCCGGAAAATGGTAGCGAAACCTTCTGAACGAGGTTTCGAGTTGTGATTTCCAGGTGTTTGTGCGGCTAAAGACTTCTTTGGTCCGGTGATATAACCTGCGTGCCAGGGTATCAGCAACAAAGTTTTTCAGTCTGTTGATGTTGGCTGTATCCTCCAGATTGGCGTTCAGAAAAGGAAGAAAGTCGGGTTGAAGCTGCCGTAGGTATTCGGCAAAACGTGCGGTGTCGGCTTCGAACAAAGCTGAACTAAAATCTCGGAAAATCAGACTGACTTGCGGTAATTCGCGCTGATCAATATCGAATCTGTTACGACCTGACTTGCAACTGGTCACAGATAGATATAGGATAATCAGCAAGATGAAAAACCAGGCAAAGATCTTCTGCATGCGTGCTTAGAGGATTTTCCAGCCAATGCTTACTTCAAACGCTTTGCTGCGCGAGTCGAACTGCACAGGGGTTCCGCCAATGTTCACCGTACCAATCACATCGTTCAGTCCCATGGAATACTTCACATCGATGGCAAACATCAAAATATCTATCCCTGCCCCAAGTTTAAGGCCCCACAAGATGTCTTTGATGTCTGTTTCCTTGATGGGATTGGTATAGGAGCTGCCTTGTGTGGTTTGGATCTGTTTATTGACCACAAAATTGGCAGCAGGTCCGCCAAATACACGCAGTTTGATCAGCTCCAGGTCGATCAGCTCAAAGCCAAGTTGTACGGGGATTTCAATTCCTGACAGGGTGATTTCCTGTTCAACCGGTAAAAGCGAGTTGAGTTCAACCGGCTTAAATACTGTGCCCTTGGTGTACCAGATAATTTCGGGTTGCAGGTGCACTTTGTTGCCAATGCGGGCAAATGCACCAAAAAGAAAGTCGTTCCGGAATCCGTTCGTGATGGAATCCTGATCAACTGTGAGGGTGGAGGCCGTAAAACCAACCTTGGGACCCAGGTCGAACTGTGCTTTTGCCAGGCCTGTCAGGCTGAGCAATAGTGCTGCAAGAAAAAGCTTTTTCATGACTGCAGGTTTTTGGTTAGATATTGCTTTGTGGAAAGAACGTGTAAAGCTAACAATTATGATTTGCTGTCAGATGAATGGCTCAATTAATTCTCGCTGAAAAAGATGTTATTGTGATACAATTGGTTGTAAGCTGAGTAAAGCTCCACAAGGCGAAATGATGAAAAATCTGTTTTCATTTTCGAAAAAGATTGTATCTTTGCAGCGGTGGCTGTAGCTCAGTCGGTTAGAGCATCAGATTGTGGTTCTGAGGGTCGTGGGTTCGAGTCCCATCTGCCACCCAAGCCCGGCAAAAGCCGGGTTTTTTCATTTTCCGACGCATGAAAGTGCCTTCGAACAGGCTGAGTGATGTGATGTCCTATTACGCCCGTCAGCTCAGCGAATTGTATGATGCCCGCGAGGCGGTTAATATTGTCCGCGAGATCATCCGTCATTTTCTTGGAATAGACCGCATGGCGATGGCCCTCGAACCGGATTTGCGCATCTCGGAATCCGAGATGCTTGAGGTGCACTTTGCCGTTAAAGAGGTGCGCAGCGGGCGACCGTTGCAGTATGTGACCGGTGTGGCCTGGTTTGACGGACACCCTTTCGCTGTCAATGAGGCGGTACTCATACCAAGACAGGAGACAGAAGGGATGCTCATGCTGGCCTCCGGCTTCATCGGAAAACGAGATGAGCTGAAGGCGCTCGATGCCTGCACCGGATCGGGCTGCATTGCGGTGAGCATGAAGCTGCGGCATCCCTCGGTCAAGGTTTGGGCCAGCGATGTTTCCCTACCTGCCCTGGAACAGGCACGGCAAAATGCGGTCAGCTTAGGAGCGGAAGTAGAATTTATTCATCAGGATCTGCTTAATCCGGGGCCGGATGAAAACGCCCCCTATGATCTGATTCTTTCCAATCCGCCCTACGTGCCCGAAAGCGAGAAGAATACGCTGGCAAAACATGTGCTTGCCGAGCCGGCCCTGGCGCTCTTTGTTCCTGATGCATCGCCTTTGATTTTTTACCATGCCCTGGCAAAGCTGGCCACAACACAACTCCAGAACGGGGGCATGTTGGCTGTGGAATGCCACAGCGCGTATGCTTCCGATGTGGCAGAGCTTTTCAAGGAGGCCGGTCTGGCCGATGTGCGGGTGCACGAGGATCATCACGGGCGGGAACGCTTTGTGGTCGCTTTTCAGAATTACAGCCGGAGCTGACTTATCCGTTAAAGCTGAACAGGCGAGTTTTTTTTAAAAGATTTTTTCCTGAAGGCTTGACCAGCTTTCCAAGCAGCTTTAACTTTATCCGACAATTGAACCCGGTCGGTCCAATTCCTGTGGAGATATCGTTTTCCTTTCGTGGAAAAATCGTCTTTTCTTTGGAGACAGGCAAAAGGGTAATTTATCGCAAATGATTGATATACAGTAATTAAGTTCAGCTGGCATTAAATTTGCCCGCGGGAAAAAAACGATTTTGCTATGAAGAACCTTGCGCTTATTTCCCTGGCAGTTTGCTGCGCTGCTTTAGTTTCGTGCCGCAAGATTACAGGCCCGGATGATTCGGGAAAAACAAAGATGGAGCGCCTTTCGGTGCCCAGTAGTTTCACATGGCAAACGACAAAAAATGCCAGGTTCTCGATAAGGGCGCTCGACAACCTCGGTCAGCCCATTTCCGGCGCAAAGTTTGAGGTGTACACACATGACCCTGCCGAAGGGGGTACATTGATCACAAGCGGGGTGACTGGCCAGGATGGCAAATATATAGTTGATTATCAGGTGCCGGCCTACTACACCAGTTTGTATGTTCGCACCGACTATGTGGGATTGGTCAATGCGAGGGAAGTGAGTCTTGGTCCGAACGGTTTCGATGTGGTGTTTGGCGGAGTTCCGTCGGCTCCGCAACTCAGGGAGGTGATGGTGCCAAAGGCTGCCAATGCAGTGTATAAATTTCTCGGGGCATACAACTCCCAGGGAGTTCCGGCTTATTTGGAGCCGGTCAACGATCCCATCACCGCATCATTTCTCGACGATGTCAACAATACGCTTCCTGAGCGCGTTCGGCTCGACGTTTCCCATCCCGAATATTTCTTTCCGCAATACGATCACAACATCAACCTGGTCGAAACCTGCGATGTTTGGGTAACTTTCGTGACCGAAGGGGCAGGCTACCTGAACGTTTTGGGTTTTTACACATATCCCACCAACAATCCGCCTGCCACACCGTCCGCTATTGATTCTATTACCATCATCTTTCCGAATGCTTCGATGCAGGGGAGCGGAGGTGGCCTGCAGCCGGGCAACAAGGTCAAAATCGGGCGTTTTAATGCCGGCACCACCATTGCCTTTGCGCTCATTGCTGATGGCTGGAAAAACGGACAGGTCACCGATGGCCGCTGGATTGTCTATTCCACCAAGCACCTCAACGGGCCGGCAAGCAATCCATTGTCGCAGCAAACAGTGCTCCTGCGCGACCCCGGCCGCCAGCTGTTCCTGCTGGGCATCGAAGACATCAAACGCACCCAGAGTGGATGCGACCACGACTTCAACGACGCAATCTTTTATGTGACTGCCAATCCAGTACAGTCCATCGATCCGAGCAAACTCCCGATTGTGGACTACACAGGCCAGGATCGTGATGGCGACGGCATCCCCGATCAGTTTGACGATTATCCCGACGACCCCGAAAGGGCTTTCAACAACTATTTCTTCTCGCAGGGTAATTTTGGCACCCTGGCATTCGAGGATTTGTGGCCATATCGCGGCGACTACGACTTCAACGATGCCGTGATCGACTACAATTTCAACCAGATTACCAATGGCAGCAATCAGGTGGTTGAGATTCAGGGAACCTTTATCCTGCGGGCACACGGAGCCTTTTACCACAATGGTTTTGGTATCGAACTGCCCGTGCCTTACGACAAAGTGCAATCGGTAAGCGGCCAGCGGTTAGTCAGCAACTATATTCAGCTAAACACAAATGGTACTGAGTCCAATCAGCCCAATGCCGTGATTATTGTCTGGGATGACTCCTACGACGTTTTACCTCCGGTTGGCACCAGCATCGGGGCCAATACCACTCCCGAGGTGCCTTTCATCACACCCGATACCCTTCAGGTCAATGTCGTATTCAACCAGCCTGTGCCACTGAGCCAGCTGGGCATTGCGCCTTTCAATCCGTTTATCATCGTGAACAAGCAACGCGGGGTGGAAGTGCACCTGCCTGATAAAGCGCCCACAGCCCTGGCCGATCCTGCCCTGCTCGGCAGTGGCCACGACAACAGCATTCCCTCGCAGGGCCGCTACTACAAAACCTCAAACAACCTGCCATGGGCCATCAACATCGTCGAGCGCTTTGAATACCCCATCGAAAAGACCGAAGTGCTCGATGCCCACCTTAAGTTTGGCGAATGGGCCGAAAGCGGCGGAGAGCTTTTCAACGACTGGTACAAAGACCGTCCCGGATACAGGAACCCGGAGAAAATTTACCAGCCAACAAGAAGATAATTGCTTTCACAGAAAATAGAAGACGCTGCCGGCCAGAACCTCAGCCGGCAGCGTCTTTGTTTTTTCGGATACTGATGTGAGGTAGTGCTGCCTCAGGCCTGAGGTGGCTCAACCGGCGGGAGAGGGGGTGTTTTTTTGCGCATTTCGTGGTAGTTCACAAAGTCGCGCTGAGCTTTGTAAAGGTTGACCACAAACAGCAGCAGATTTTTCGATTCCTGCAGGATGTTCATGAAAAGCAGGCTGTTGCGGGTTGAAGAGGCGCCTTTTTTTAGCCGGCGTACCTCGTTTTTCCTGAACAGGTCGATCGTAGCCAGGAGCTTCTGTTGTTCGCTCAGGATAAACTCCTGGTTGCTGAAGTTTTTATCAGTTATATCGGTTGCCACATGGGTCATGAACTTGCCGATGTGCTGGCTCAACAGTCTGAGCTCGTTGGTTTGTGCCTGCGTAAAGGGCTTGTGGTTGTTGTCCACATGCTCAAATGCCGGCTGAACAATAAAGTTCATCGCATGCAATATTTCGCGCAGGTAATCCAGGGCTTGCACGTAATAGTGTCCCGATTCAGAGGCGTCTTCCCTGAGTTTGGAAATGATAATAGGCACGTTATTTTTGCGCTCTTTGGCTTTGGCTGCAAGTTTTTCAACCTTTTTGCGGGTCTTTTCAGCGATTTGATGTCTTCGTCAGATACGGCGTCGATGCAACGCTTGTATTCCAGTTGGGTTTGGGAAAGGATTTCGGTGATGTTGTTGATGCAGGTGTCGAGGATATTTTCAGAATTGATTTCCATCACCTCTTTGCGCGACGAGGCTTCCTGTGCTTCTTTGCGGTGATGCAACACATGGGTGCGATATACCAGCAACACAGCCAGGCCGATCATGAGGAAGATGGCGATGTTGCCTCCAAAGTAGAACGCAATGGCAATGGTGAAAGAGAGCAGAAAGGCCGACAGGGCAGTGATAAACCACCCACCAATAACCGAGAATACGCCCGTGATGCGGTAAACTGCACTTTCGCGGTCCCAGGCTCCGTCGGAAAGGCTGGTGCCCATGGCCACCATAAAAGTGACATAGGTGGTCGAGAGGGGTAATTTGAGCGAGGTGCCGAAAGCAATAAGACCAGACGCAACCACCAGATTCACAGCCGCACGGAGCATGTCGAATGCCGGAGCATCCGTATCGTGTTTGTCGTGTGGCGGCTGCACGAACTGTTGCGACAGCTTTGTCTTAACATTTTGTGGAACGATTTGGGATACACTCTCCGAAATATTCAATGCAAGCCGGACTATGGCCCGCGAGAGTGGTGTGCTGCCAAAGCGTTCTTGTCCTTCGTCCTGCCGGCTCAGGTCAACCGAAGTTTTGATGACTGAACGGGCTTTGCGGGAGGTGTACAGGGTGACCACCATGATCAGCCCGGCAAGAAGCAAAAAGGCTGTCGGGGTTTTGATGGCTTCGCGCAGCGACGACATCGGGAAAAGGTTGGGGTCGATGCCGGGATTGTTGATATACGTTTTGTATGACTCATAACCGGCAAGCGGTACCCCGATAAAGTTCACCAGGTCGTTGCCCGCAAAAGCCATGGCCAGGGCAAAGGTGCCTGTGAGTACGATGATTCTCAGGATGTTAACTTTGAACAAAGAATACAGAACCTGAAGGATGATGCTGAAGCCCACAAAGCTGGTGATAAGAATGGTGCTGCCATGTGTTGAAATCCAGGCATAGGCTTCCTTGGTCATGAAAGAGGCATCTTTGGCGCCTTTGAGCAGGATAAAATAAACAATTGAGGTGATGGCAAAACCGCCAAACACACCTCCCAGGTATTTGAGCCGAGGCTCATAACGAAACGAGAAAATTGCGCGGGTAATGTATTGAATCAATGCGCCAAAGGTGAAGGCGATCACCACCGACAGCAGGATGCCCGAGATGATGGCCAGCGCCCGGCTGCTGTTGATGTACTCACTGAGGTTGTGGCCACTGTCGGCAGCGCTCACTTTCATCAGCGCGATGGCCACTGAAGCACCGAGCAATTCAAAAATAATTGATACAGTGGTGGATGTGGGCAATCCGAGGGTGTTGAACGTGTCGAGCAGGATCACGTCGGCTATCATTACCGCGAGAAAGATGATCATGATGTCCGAAAAATTGAACATTTCCGGGTTGAATACCCCCGAACGGGCAATCTCCATCATTCCACCCGAAAAAGTGGCTCCAACCAACACCCCGAGCGCAGCTACCAGCATCACTATCCTGAACGGGGCAGCTTTGGCACCGATGGCCGAGTTCAGGAAATTCACCGCGTCGTTACTCACACCAACCACCAGGTCGGATATAGCCAGAATGAAAAGAACGACGACAAAAATCAAGTAAATCGTTTCCACTAATTCCCGATTTGAGTTTAAGGCACAATATTACAACAATCGCTTTACCCGATACGCTGAAAGCATATTATTAAATCGCAAAGAATCACTTAAAACCGTTGCGAGAGAAGTGAATCCAGGGCAAAACGGCGGCCTGGCCGAAAACTGATATGGTTCCAGATTGCCACTTTTCAGTATTTTTTCCGTATTGAATTTTGCAAAAAATCTACTTTACAAATTTAATTAGCAGACCATCAATAGCATAGCTTTTAAAACCACACAATTCAGCCACTTTGTACAGGCTGGTTTCGGTGTAAAAAAACAGATGCGTCAGGTCGTTTTTGTAATACCAATTTTTAAAGTCGCCTGTCTCGGGCAGGAGTTTTGTGGTGCAAACCAGTTGTCCGCCCGGCCGGAGCAGGCTGTAAAGCAGGCCGAAGGTTTCGGCAGGGCGGCGGAAATGCTCGATCACTTCGGTGCAGGTGATGTAGTCGTAATTTTCCTCCTCCAGTCGGGTGGATGGCTCGAAAAAAGGGTCATAACCAACGATATTATAGCCGGCTTCCTTTAGCCAGTACATCACCGCCGAAGCAGGGCCGCAGCCAAAATCGAGACCTTGGTGCGACGGGGCGTAGTTTTGCTGGATATAATCAATCACAGGCTGCACCGAGGCTTTGTACCCCGGATTGTGTACGTCGTTCCGGTGTTTGAGGTATCTCTGAAATTCGGCTTCAGCTGAGGGATGATGCCATGCTGGCACAAATACTCCCCCACACTGAGTGCATATGAAAAATACCCGGTCTTTTTGCTTGTGAAAATACACCGAACTTCCTCTGCACAACGGACAGGTGGTGGATTGGTCTGACGTATTTCTAATCAATTGTTTGCGATTTGTTCAATTCGCTAAACTGCTGGGCCACAGGCTGGCTGACCGATTGCAACAGCGCCAGGTATTCCGGATGGTACACAAAGATGAGGGAGCCTTTGGCGGTCAACCGAATGAATTCGGGAACATTTTCATGGGGCAGGGCGGGGCAGCCGTGGCTCCGGCCCAACCGGCCGTGCTGCCGTATGAAATCGTCCGACACATAGTCGGCTCCGTGAATGACGATAGCCCGGTCGAAGGCCCTGTCATTGATGCCTTCTTCAAGTCCCCTTAACCTCAACGACAGGCCATGATTGCCATGATACACCTCGTCCGTCAGATAAAATCCAAGGCTGCTCTGGTGCGAGCCATCACGGTTTGAGAAATGAACGGCCTGGTTTTCGCCTGTCTGCTGACCATGCGCCACAAGGCTGTGCAACAATACTTTACCTGTTGCGGGATCGAAAGCCCAGAGCCTTGGCTCGGTCGAAGGCAGGCTGTAATCGATAAAGGTCATCACAGGGTTAGCGGCCATTTGACCAAACAGCTCATAGCGTTCCAGAAATGCTTGTTTCAGTGCGGGATTGATGCCGTCCGGAAACACGATCTGTGCTGTATTGTCAGGCTCAGGCAGTTCAACCGGAACATATCCTGGTCTTTGCCACCAGGCGGCAGCCATGAGGAGGAATATCAATGCAAGTCGGAATAACTTCTGTTTCATCCCACAAAGTCCCTTGCAAAAATGCTCAATCGGGTTCACTTGATGAAAGCGAACTGCGCTTTTTTTGCTGCAGCGCTGTAAACACTTCTTCGTCGCGGTCGTAAATGTCTGTTCTGTAGGCAATTTGTCCATCGGCAGTGGCCCAGGCGGTCAGATAATAAAGGTACACTCCAGGTTGTTTGCGCAACAATACTGTGCGTTCTGTTCCGCTGTTCATGGCCTGCCGGATGCGTTCGTCGGTCCATTCGGGCTGGTCGTCGAGCAGCAGCCTGGCAAGCTCAAAGGGTTTTTCCACCCTAATGCATCCTGAGCTGAAGGTGCGTTCGTCGCGGGCAAAAAGCTCGCGCGACGGGGTGTCGTGCAGGTAAACATTGTATTTGTTCGGGAACATGAATTTCACCTTGCCCAGTGCATTTTGCGGACCTGGAGCCTGCCGGATGATGTAGCGCATGCCCTCGCGTCTCCAATGGATGGTGGCCGGGTCAACCTGCTGACCACGGGCATTGAATACCAGCATATTCTTCTCTTTCAGATAGTTGATGTTGCGGGCAACAGCCGGAATTACATCTGCTTTTTGAATACCCGGAGGCACGGTCCACCAGGGACTGAAAACCAGGTAGGTAATTCTGGAATTAAAAACCGGTGTGGAGCGGTAGTCTTTTCCGACGATGGTTTTCATCTGCAGCAGGGTATCGTTGCCTGCCATCACGTAAAGACTGAAATCGGCTATGTTCACCAAAACATATCGGGCTTCGAGCGAGTCGGGCAACCAACGCAGGCGCTCCATATTCACATAGAGCTGTTTCAGTCGTTGCTCCGGGCTCATATTGATGGCGTTCAGGGTGAGCCGGCCAATTATTCCATCCTGTTGATAACCAAATATTTTCTGAATTTTTCTGACTGCTTCGGCAGTATGTTCGTCGTAATATTCTGCATTTGCCAAGCTGTCGGGTTCGTAGAGCCCCCAGAGCTCAAGCCGCTGGCGAATACCCGGGAGCAGCGGGTCGGTTTCGCCGGGTTTGATGGCTGTTTGCTGCGGCCTGAAGTTTAGCGCAGGCAAGCCTTTAAGCTGGCTCAGTCTTACAGCTTCCTTCACCATGGCAGGGTAGCCCGGATGTGGCGGAAAAAACTGCTGCATTACCCCGTACGCATCATCGCCTTCGAAGGCCGACAGGCGTTTGTCGAGCTGAAGCTCGGGCCTGTTGCGCTGAATGCCCCACTGGGCCGACAGGTCTTCGGGGTCCACCTTGCCGTTGTAGAGGTGCGAGGCTATCATAAACCAGGCGTCGGAAAGCAGCAGGTCGAGATGGGCCAGGTCAACAGCATCGAAGATGGCAGCGCTGTCGGCCTTCATCTGCGTGAAAAGCTCCGAAGCTTTTGCCAGGTGGTAATCTTCGGCCAGCAGCCCGTGATACCGGGTTTGCCCGATAAACTGAATCATGTTTTCCGCTTTGCGCAGGCTGTCGGGATGCGAAAACCAGAAGGGCTTAAATGCCCGGCTGGTGTAGAAACGCGGAAGCAACACCGAACTGAACAGGGCGCGCTCTTCGACCAAATAGCGTTGGCCGGGCATTCTGTTTTCGAGCACAAAACGGATCTGGTCTGCTGCTTCTTCGAGAGTAGTTGCGAATTGCTCCTCACGAACGCGTTTCAGGCTGTCGGCAAGGCTGAGCCCCGAAGCCGGCGGCTCGTCGGGTTTGGTGCTGAAAAAATCGCAGCCCGAAAAAGTCGTAATCAGTGCAAAGAAGGCGAGGACAAAGAGGTTTCGGTTTTTCAAGGCTTGATCTATTTGGTTCTGAAACAAAGAAAACCTGCCGCAGGGGGCAGGTTTTCATATGAGCTTACTCCCTGGTGTCAGGCGTCGATTTTGGCGTATTTGGCGTTTGCTTCGATAAACTCGCGCCTTGGCGCTACCTCATCGCCCATGAGCATCGAGAACACATGGTCGGCTTCGAGGCCGTTTTCGATTGTCACCTGTCTCAGGGTTCGTGTGGCAGGATTCATGGTGGTTTCCCAGAGCTGTTCGGCATTCATCTCGCCCAGACCTTTGTAGCGCTGGATGTGGATGCCTTTTTCGCTGCCATCGGCCGACCATTCGCGCACGAGCTTTTCGCGTTCTTCGTCGGTCCAGCAATAGCGTTCGTTCTTTCCTTTCCTCACCAGATAGAGCGGGGGCGTGGCGATATAGACGTAGCCCCGTTCGATGAGTTCGGTCATGTAGCGGAAAAAGAAGGTGAGGATAAGGGTCGAGATGTGGCTGCCGTCGATGTCGGCATCGGTCATGATGATGATCTTGTGGTAGCGTAGTTTTTCGAGGTTGAGGGCTTTGCTGTCTTCTTCCGTCCCGATGGTCACGCCCAGGGCAGTATAGATGTTTTTGATTTCTTCACTTTCGAAGATTTTGTGTGGCATGGCCTTTTCCACGTTGAGGATTTTTCCGCGCAGCGGCAGGATGGCCTGAAACCTGCGGTCGCGCCCTTGTTTGGCTGTGCCGCCTGCCGAGTCACCCTCCACGAGGTAAAGCTCGCATTGGGCAGGGTCGCGTTCCGAGCAGTCGGCAAGCTTGCCTGGCAATCCGGAACCTGAGAGCACATTTTTGCGCTGTACCAGTTCGCGTGCCTTGCGGGCGGCATGGCGTGCCGTGGCTGCCAAAATCACCTTGTTGACAATGGTACGGGCTTCCTTGGGGTTTTCTTCGAGATAGTTGGTCAGGTGTTCGCTGACAATCTGATCCACAATACCCATCACCTCGTTGTTGCCCAGTTTGGTCTTTGTCTGCCCTTCAAACTGAGGTTCAGGCACTTTCACCGAGATGATGGCAGTGAGACCCTCGCGAAAGTCGTCGCCGTTGATGTCGAATTTCAGTTTGGCCAGCATGCCCGAGCGCTCGGCATAAGCTTTGAGCGTGCGGGTGAGCCCGCGCCTGAAGCCGGCAAGATGCGTGCCGCCCTCGTGGGTGTTGATGTTGTTTACGTACGAGTGCACATTCTCGGAAAAGCTGGTGTTGTATTGCATGGCAATCTCCACCGGAATGTTGGCTTTTTCGCCCTCGATGGTGATGGGTTCCGGTATGAGCTTTTCGCGGTTTTCGTCGAGGTATTGGATGAAGTCGGCCAGGCCGTTTTCGGAGTAAAAAGTCTCGGAGCGGAAACCATCCTCGGTCTGCTCGCGCTCGTCGGTCAGGACGATGGTAATCCCACGGTTCAGGTAAGCAAGCTCGCGCATGCGGCTGGCCAGGATGTTATAGTCATAAACGGTGGTTGCAAAAATTGAGCCGTCGGGTTTGAAGGTGATTTTGGTGCCGTTCATTCTGGTCTCACCAATCACTTTTACGTCGTGAAGCGGCTGACCACAGCTGTATTCCTGAACGAATATCTTTCCTTCGCGATAAACCTCTGCCCGGAGATGCGTCGAGAGTGCGTTCACACAACTCACGCCCACCCCGTGCAAACCTCCGGACACCTTATAAGAGCCCTTGTCAAACTTCCCCCCGGCATGCAATACCGTCATAACCACTTCCAGGGCTGAGCGGTTTTCTTTTTCGTGCAAGCCGGTTGGAATACCACGGCCATTGTCGAGCACCGAAATGGAGTTGTCGGCATGTATGGTAACTTCAATGCGGTTGCAGAAACCGGCCATGGCTTCGTCAATGGAGTTATCCACCACCTCATACACCAGATGGTGCAGCCCCCGCTGGTTCACGTCGCCAATGTACATGGCCGGACGCTTACGCACAGCTTCCAGGCCTTCGAGTACCTGAATGTTGTTTGCCGTGTATTCGCTGCTGGCAATCAATCTTCTCTGTTCTTCTGTCATCAGGTTATCAATATATTACGATGATCTTTTCCTTTCCTGCAAAGATACGGATTTCGTCTGTTCGTCCGCCTCAGGCAATCTCCCAAAAGCCTTGAGTTATCAACAATTCCGGGGTGCAAACGTGTGCAATTCTCCAATCATCACTTTCCTGAATTGATTGGTCGTATTCCTCCTTCCCAAATGTTTCTGCTATCATTCTCCCAAGCAGGTTGAAGCTGTATTTCGTCTTATTTAGAATGATTCTAATTAACTTTGTGGGCTCTTAGAACAAAAAGATGAAATTGAAGCGAGCTTTTGTATTCTGGATGAGCGGGTTGTTGCTTGCAGCCTGCGAACCGAAGGGTGAGGTGGTCAATGTATATTCCGGCCGGCACTATGCCACCGACGAAGCGTTGTTTGCGCAGTTTACGCGCGAAACCGGTATCAGGGTGAACCTGGTGAAAGCCGACAGCGACCAGTTGCTGAACCGCATTGAGGTGGAAGGTACAAATAGTCCTGCCGACCTTTTTATCACTGCTGATGTCAGCCGGCTTAGCCGGGCAGCGGCTTCGGGACTTCTGGCGCCCTTGCCGGAGGAGGAAGTGCTTTCGAAAGTACCGGCAGTTTATCGCGACACTGAGGGCTTCTGGACCGGACTTACCATGCGTGCAAGGGTAATTGTTTACGCGCCCGACCGGATAAATCCTGAGGCAATCGCCACTTATGAAGATCTGGCCAAAGCGGAGCTTGGTGGCCGGCTTATCATGCGCTCCATTCAGAGTCATTACAACCAGAGTTTGCTGGCCTCGATGCTGCTTTATCAGGGCGAGGAGGCTGCCATGGCCTGGGTCAGAGGCATTGTGGCCAATTTTGCCCGGGAACCTCAGGGCAACGACCGCGACCAGATGAAGGCCATTGCCTCGGGACTGGCGGATGTGAGTGTGGTGAATACATATTATCTTGGTCAGATGCTCAGTTCGGCCAACGAGGAAGAACAAAAGGTGGCAGCTTCCCTGAGGATAGTATTTCCCAACCAGGCTGATCGGGGCACCCATGTCAATGTGAGTGGGGCAGGTTTGCTGCGCAACGCACCCAACCGGACGCAGGCCATCCGGTTGCTGAGTTATCTGCTCGAACGCCGCTCGCAGGAATTCCTGAGTGCCGGCAATTATGAATATCCGGTGATAGCCGAAGCTGAGTGGCCTGAACTGCTTCAGCAATGGGGTATGTTCCGCGCCGATACCATCAACCTGAACAGGCTCAACGACCAACTCGACCGGGCCCTGGTTGTTGCGCGCACGGCTGGTTGGAAATAAGCTGCGATGAAAGCTATCGCAGAACGAAAATTTGGCTTTTGGGTCAGCCTGGCTTTGTTGGCGCTGCTTGCAGGAGGACCTGCTTTGGCTGCTTTGACCGGCTTGTTTGGTAATTCAGGGGCACATTGGGTAGAACTCAGGCAAACTGTGCTGCCTGTTTATTTCCTGAACACCCTGTGGATTGCAGCCGGGGTAAGTGTGTTGAGCCTGGCGCTTGGGCTTGTTCCTGCGCTGGTTTTGCATCGCTACAGCTTCCCGTTTTCGGCTCAGGTGCCCTTGCTGCTGGCGCTCCCGCTGGCCATACCTGCCTACATCAGCGGCATGGCTTATCATGCCATGCTCGATTACACCTCGCCTCTGTACGTGTTTTTGCGAAGCAATTTTGGCCTTCAAACCGGCCCTTACCTTTTTTTTAATCTTCATTCGGTCGGCGGGGTTATTCTGGTGTTTTCATTTTCCTATGCGCCCTATGTTTTCCTGCTTGTCCATGCGGCCATGCGGGCTTTCCCTGCGGCTCAGCTCGAAGTAGCGCGCCTGCTCGGGGCCTCGGGCCGCAAGGTGTTGTTCAGTCTTCTGCTGCCTCACCTTCGCCCTGCACTGGCGGCCGGACTCTCGCTTGTGCTGATGGAAGTGCTCAACGACTATGGTCTGGTGCGCTTTTTTGGTGTCGAAACATTTACCACGGGCATCTTCAACGCCTGGTTTTTGCTGCGCGATCCAGCGGCTGCATTCAGGCTGGCCGGCATGCTGATGCTTATGGCGTTTTTATTGTTGCTGGCCGAGCAATGGAGCCGGGCGGGGCATACCGACCGGACCAAGGGCGGGCATCGTCCCGGCCTGCCAAAAAAACTCCGGGGCTGGAATGCAGGCCTGGCGCTGGCTGTGGCCACACTGCCCTTCGTGCTGGGATTTCTCCTGCCCGTCGCGCAATTGCTGGTCATGCTTTTCGATGCCATCCCGGTGCTCGTACGCTCCGATTTTTTCCGGCTTCTGGCCAACAGCTTGCTTCTTGCACTGGGGGCGGGCCTGGCAGCCACCTTGTTTGCTTTAGCATTGTTGTATTCCGGCAGCAAGCTCAGGTCGCGGTTTGCGCAGGCTTTGGTTTTATTTGCCACCTCGGGATATGCCATTCCGGGAGCGGTGATTGCCATTGGCCTGCTGCAAATCGTTAACATTATGGCATTTACACCATTTTTGTCGCGCCTTTTAGGGTGGTTGCTCACTTCCACCGTTGTCTTGCTGATGTATGCCTATGTGGCAAGATTTGTAACAGCTTCCTGGAACAGTGTGTCGAGCGGTGCCACGCGAATCGGAAGCGGGCAGCTCGAAGCAGCCAGAATTGCCGGTGCACCGGCATGGCTGGTGTTCAGGCAGGTGATCTGGCCCTTTCTCAAGCCTGCAACCCTTGCAGGATTTATCATGGTGAGCATGGACGTGCTCAAAGAGTTGCCGCTGACCCTGCTGCTGCGCCCTTTCAACTTTGACACCCTGGCGGTGAGGGCCTTCGAATTTGCTGCCGATGAGCGCATTGCCGAAGCCTCACCTTATGCACTGCTGATTGTGGTTGCCGGATTCGTTCCTGTGTGGTTGATTCGAAAAAACAAAATGATCTGATCGCATGCTTCAGGTAAATGAAATCGTATTGCGTCTTGGCGGAAACATTATTCTCGACAAGGCGAGCCTCAGCCTGGAGAAAGGGAAAACCCTGGCCCTGGTTGGGGAAAGTGGCAGCGGCAAAACCAGTCTGCTGCGCGTGGTTGCAGGTTTGGAGACGCCTTCGGAGGGCAGCATTCTGATCAACGGCAAACTGGTGAGTGGTTCGGAAAAGCATGTGGAGCCAGCAAGAAGAGGGGTAGGGCTTGTTTTTCAGGACTTTGCCTTGTTTCCACATATCAGTGTGCGCAAAAACATTGAATTCGGATTGAGCCGGTTGGATAGTGTTGCGCGTTCGCGCAGGCTCGAAGCCATGCTGGCATTGTTTCAGCTCGATGGGCTGGCCGATCGCTATCCGCACCAGCTCTCGGGCGGGCAGCAGCAGCGTGTGGCTTTGGCAAGAGCCCTGGCCCCGGCACCCGACCTCCTTCTGCTTGATGAGCCTTTTAGCGGCTACGACCTGCTGCTTCGCGATACGGTGAGGCGCGAGCTGCGCAGCCTGCTTGATGCTGCAGGCACAACCACCGTGCTTGTGACGCACGACCTGCAGGATGCCATGATGATGGCCGACGAAATTGCCATCATGCGCTCCGGTAAGGTGTTGCAGCAAGGCAGCCTGCGCAACCTGGTTCAACAGCCGTCCGACGATTACGTGGCCATGTTTACCGGTGCGGTCAACAAAGTTGACGTCCGTTTCGAGCATGGCAGGTGGGTTAGTCCTTATGGTAGTTTCAGGGCTTGGACCGCCGACCACCCTTCAGATGCCTTGCTTGTGATGCCACCCGATGCGTTGTTGATAGCCCGTGCGGGAGAGGAGGATGTGTTGGTGGCCGAAGTTGTCCGGAGCATGCCTTTGGCCGAGGGTTACCTGGTGTGGTGCAGGCCGCCCAGCGCACAGGCCGGGGAATCATGGCTGAGCCTCAGGCTGGATCATCCGGCCGAAGGCATCCTTCTTCTGGCGCTAAAGAGAGACAAGGTGCGAATATTTCCGCACTAAAAGTTGAGTTTCATGCCGGCCACAAGCTGGGCTCCCTGCACAGGGTAGCGGTCGAAACGCGGATAGCGTTGGTTGAGGATGTTTTCTGCCGTGGCATAAAACCACAGCTGCTCATTGTGGCGGTACTCGGCCCCGAGAGCGATGTCGGTGATATTTTTGAGTTTTTGTGCTGCACCCCCGGCTGCCGGCGCATAGCGTTCGTTCATCAGATTCAGGCCAGCTTTGGCAGTCCATTTCTGGTCAACGGGATACCATCCGTTGAAGACAAGCTGCAGGCCGGGCAGGTGCCACGGTTGAGCCAGGCTGGTCATTTGGTATGTATCCACATGCACCATCATTTCGGCCCGCATCTTATTGCCAGGCTCGTAGCGCAATCCGAATGAGAAGCGGTCGCGGCTCAGATCATCGAACACCGTGGTGTACATGTGCTGAAATGCAGAGGTGGTGTCGGTGATAAAAAATCCCATTTGCTCGGCGGTCATGTGCTCGTACGAAAGGCTGATTTGCAGGCCTTTGGCAGGATTGCCTTTGATTCCTGCCCGGAATTCGAAGGGTATCGTGGTCACAAACGAGGTGTCGGTGCTTCTTAGCCAGGGGTTTTCGGCAAGCTGCATTCTTCTGCTGTGGTGCTCCAGGCGGCCGCCAAACGAAGCAAAGATGTTCATCCTGTCCTGAAAGACAAACAACCTGGCTTCGATCTCGGGAAGCAGATGGAAATAGGTTTTTCCGGCTTGCACCGAGCTTAGTCCCAGTCCTGCCTCAATGCTGTAGAAGCTGCCTTTGAGACCGGCCGCGGGTCGCGCATGGATGGCAAGTGTGGATTTTTCCATGACGGTGTCGCCCTCGGCTGTGTAGGCCATAGATGCGTCAATAAGCACATATTGCGATCCGTCCACTGGCAAAAGATTCATCTGTTTGGATGCACCCCCGCTGAGGGCAAAGGCATGCTCGAAACTTTTGTGCCTGTCGCCGAAAAAATCGAGATTCAGCCCAAGGTAATGGTTTACCGATTCCGGGTCGCGAAACCTTGTTTTCCACCTGGCATCGGCCGAGAACAGGCTGAAGTGCTGAAGGATATTTTTCGCATTGCTGTCGAACAGCGGATAGTCGGCGGGCTTGAATCCATACCAATGGAGGCGGTCGAAATTGTAAGCCAGTCCGGCTTCGATGCTTTGTTCTCCAAGGGCTATTTCGGTGCCCAACCTGGCTTTGTTGTTCATCCAGGCCGAGGGTGCATAGTCGCGTACCTGCGTCCACGAAGAGCGATGGGAGGTTTGCACGTTGAGCGCCACAGTTTTTGAGAGGGCAGAGCTGTGAAAGAAGTCGAACACCGGGCTAAGGTTGGTGCCGGCGCCCAGATTCAGGTGGTTGCGGTAGATGTTTTTCGATTCGTTGAGCTCTGTCTGCACCGGACTGACGGGTTCAGGTTCGATGCGCACTTCCAGACTTTGTTCGACCCTGGTGAGCGGCTGGTCGCCGGCTTGCATGGGGTTGCCAACAGGCTCGGGCAGCAGGGTAATCTTAGTGGCTTCTTTCAGGCTTGGCTGGAAAGTGCCGATGATGGTCACCTGCTCGCGGGTCTGTTGTGCCTCGGCTATAGGGCTGATGCACAGCATGATGCCCGCCAGGGCAATGGGTGTTTTGAGAACTTTGGTTACGAAGGCGCGGGGTGATAACAATGCCAGTGGTTTCATTTCAGCATGTTTAATTTTCGGCGGGCTTCCTGACGCAGGTCTTCGCCCGGATAATTGTCGATTATGCTTTGCAGGGTGGCTTTTGCCTGAAATATGTTGTTGGTTTTCACATAAATATCGGCCAGCAGGATGAAGCCTTTGGCTACCCAGTAGTCGTGGCGCTTGTATTTTTCGGCCAGCTCGAAAATGGTGTTTTCGGCTTCGGTCAGCTGGTTGTTGTCGAACTGGATGCGTGCGATAAGGTAGCATGCTTCGGCGGCCATGACGCCTTGTCCTGAGCGGTGCACTTTGCCAAGTTCTTCGAGTGCATTGCGCGAATTTCCAAGCTCCAGATACGATTTGCCGCTTATATAGCTTGCATGCAGCTTTTGCTCGGGTTTGGCCTGGTCAGCATTACTGAGCAGGCCGGCCGCCCGGAGGGCTTCGTCGTATTTGCCCTCGAAAAAGTGGCTCTTCATTTTGCCTTCAATCGCCTCGAGGCGTTCGCCCTGCTGGCCGCTGCTTTCGTACAGCCTGCTGTAGTAATCGGCAGCCTTGCCGTAGTTGCCGGCATCGTAGTGGTGGCGGGCAAGGTGGAGGAGCGCTTCGCTCAGATAGGGATTATTTGGCACACCGGCCAGAAATTCAAGATGAGGCAATGCCTTGGTGCGGTTGTTGGCGCGCAGCAGGATGCGGGCTTTGTAATAGTTTGCTTTCAGCAGGTAGGCGCCGTTGGGGAATTTTGAAAGATAGTTGTCGAGGGCAATGGAAGCATCGTCGAAACGGCCGTCGGTGTAGAAGTTTTCTGCGGTGATAAAGGTAAGCGAGTCTTGTTCGCTCACCGTGATGCTGCCCATACCAACACTTTGGGCAAATTTGAAGAACTCGTCTATCATGTTGGTTTCCATATAGATAACCTTCAGGGTGTTGAGCGCTTCGCGGGCGTCGGGTGTGCCGGGATAGGTTTCGGCTACCCTGCGCAGGTGTTGTATGGCTTGTTCGGGTTGATCGTTGTTGAAATAGATCAGTCCGGTTTTGAGCATGGCTTCGCGGGCGTAGGCCGAGCGGGGTCTTTCGCGGATCAGCTGGTCAAAATAGGCCAATGCTGCGCGTTTGTCGTTGGTAACCAGGCTGGTGGATGCCATTTCATAAAGTGCCTGGTCGTAATAGGATGAGCGGGGGAATCGCTTGAGCAGCTGGTCGAGTGTGGCAATTTTCTGGTTGTGGCGCGAAAGGGCGCCCTGGGCCAGGGCTTTCTGCATCAGGGCGTAGTCGGCCTCGGCAATGCCGGCATTCACCACGCGATCATAGGCCTCGATGGCTCTCTCGTAGCGTCGCGAGATAAAATGACAATCGCCTGTGCGTAGCCAGGCATCCCAGGTCATGGCGGGGTCGTTGCCCGACATCGAGAGGAACTGACTGAAAGCTTGCAGGGCCTGGTCGTATTGCTTCAGCTGGAAGTGGCTGTAGCCCAGTCCGTAGTGTGCTTTGGCCACAAGCCCTGAGGATTGGGCGTCGCGGGCTGCCAGCATCTGCCTGTACAACCTGACGGCATCCACAAAGTTTTTCTGCTGGTACTTGGTTTCGGCCAGCCAGAACAGGGCAGGGGTGTTGAAGGTGGTGGCCGGTTTCAGGTTGGCAAGACGATTAAAATAGGGTTCGGCTGCTGAGGGATTGTTTTGCCGGAGGTATTCGGCGCCAATGTTGAAAGTGAGCTGTGCGTAGGCCTGGTGCAGCCTGGGATTTCCTGCTTTGTTGCGCTCGAGCGAAGCCAGCGCGGCATCGTAGTTGCGGCCCTGAAGGTATTGTTGCACAAGGAGTTCGCCTGCTTCGGCTGCCCTTGGCGGACTGGCGCTGCTGTTGAGGTATTTTTCGAGCAGGGTAGCGGCTTCGTTGAATGGGTCGGCCTCGGTTTCGAGGCTGAGCCTGGCATAGTTGAGCAATGCATCCACACCGGTTTCGGTGTTGCCGTTTTTGCGATAGGCTGCCAGGAAGGCATTGCGGGCAAATACTTTTTGTCCATTACCCGCATAGGCATGGGCAAGCAGGTAGGCCGCATGGGCAGCAAAGGCTTCTTCGCCCGCAGATGCCTGCTGCAAGTGGCGGATAGCCTCTTTGTAATCCTGCATACCGAGTTTGCACTTGCCGGCCTGATAATGATCTTGGGCCGATAGCTGACGTCTGGGGTTTTTTTCCACCACCGTCAGGTAGCTCAGGGCTTTAGGGCAGTCGTTGCGGCTAAACCATATGTTGGCCATGATGCGGGCAATCTCGGCCTGTTGCCTGCTGTCGGCCGAAGCCATGGCAGTTTCCGAAACGGCTATGGCTTCATCGTACATGCCCTGGCGGTAGAAGAGCTGCAACTCATACACCGGAACGATTTTTCGGTAAGCCGGTTCGTTGCGCAGTCCGGCAAAAAGCTCAAGGGCCTGCTGGTTGTTGGCCAGCGAATAATGCAGGTGTGCCAGCTGGTAGCGTGCCGGAATGGCGTACACACTGCTGGTCTGCAGCACACGCTCCAGCTGGGGGATTGCTTCGCGCACCTGGTTCTGCCTGATCAGGCAGAAACCGGTTTTGTAGTCCAGCTCGGCCTGTTCAAAATCAGGTAGTTCGGAGCGTTTTACCTTTCTGAAAGCTGCCAGGGCCTGGCTGTAGCGTCTTTGGGCAAACTGCATCCGCCCCTCAAGAAAGTCGGCCCGGTGCATCTTGTCGGACCCCCTGGCTTCCTCCCGGAAAAGGTTTATTTCGGCCAGGGCATGCGGGTCGCGGGTTTCTACTGCACACACCAGCAGATAATAGCGCAGGTCGGCATAGCGAAACGCGTGCTGGTCGGTGTATTCCTCGAGCAGTTGGGCAAAGAGCTGCCGGGCAGCACCATAATGCTGCTTCGACAGCAGGTCAACCGCCTGCTGGTAAACGCGCTCCGGTGGCAGGCTGCTTACATGTTGCTGGGCAAAAGCATGGCCGGCTGCAAGCCAGAGATAGAGAATGGTTAATAAGCTGTGGTGGAGAATTTTACGAAGCATTGCTGCGTTTTGGTTCAGGTGCATGTGTAAAGATGAACAAATAAACGCCATCCGTTGAATGATATTGCAACAAAACACGTGCACCCGGGGTGCACGTGTTTTGCGGATGGCCTCATAAGCGGGATTCTGTACCTGGGTTGTCATTTATCTGGGACCATCATCACTGATGGCCTCAAGCGGCCTACCCACCGGCTCGGACGAGCAGCCCTCCCGTGCACCGAAGTACACATCGCCGGTATATTTGGCCTTGCAGCCCACAAGGTTTGCCCCTGCCTGCAGTCGCCTGCCGGCAGCGTGAGCTCTTACCTCACGTTTTCACCCTTATTCGCCAGAGGCGAACGGTTATTTTCTGTGGCACTCGCTGTGACCCTGCCGTCTCCGGCCTGGCCCCTTCCCGTTAGGAAGTGTGGCGCTCTGTGCTGTCCCGACTTTCCTCATCCCGCAATTGCGGAACGCGACAACCGTGACCATCCGCCGCAAATTTACGCAAAAACCATGCCCGGCAGCCCTGCTTCTCAGGACATTGGACGATTATTTAGACTGGTTATGTTTTACGCAAACGATTGTGGGCTTGATTTGAATTGTTAATTTTGTAACATTGAATATATCAGCGCAATCTACATGGAAAAGAAATTGTTGTTGGGCGACGAGGCCATTGCACAGGCGGCCATCGATGCCGGAGTGTCGGGCGTGTATGCCTATCCCGGAACGCCCTCTACCGAAATTATGGAATACGTGCAGGCCTCGCCGGCTGCCCGCAGCGGTACAATTAAGGCATACTGGTCGGCCAATGAGAAGACAGCCATGGAAACGGCCCTGGGCATGTCGTATGCAGGCAAGCGCGCCCTGGTGTGCATGAAACACGTGGGTCTCAACGTGGCAGCCGATGCGTTCATCAATGCGGCCATCACTGGCGCCAATGGCGGACTTGTGGTGCTGGCTGCCGACGATCCTTCGATGCACTCCTCGCAAAACGAACAGGACTCACGGTTTTACGGCAAGTTTGCCCTTATGCCCATTCTGGAGCCTTCCAACCAGCAACAGGCTTACGATATGGTGCGCTATGCCTTCGACCTGAGCGAGTCGCTGGCCTTGCCGGTGCTCATCCGCATCACCACCAGGCTGGCACACTCGCGCGCTGGCGTGGCAACTGCCCCGCCCCGTCCACAAAACGAGCTCAAGCTTCCGGCCAACCTGAGGCAGTTTGTGTTGCTGCCTGCCATTGCCAGGGTGCAATACCGCGACCTGCTCGCCAAACAGGAACACCTGCGCAATCGCTCGCTCAACGATGGTTTCAACGAATACCTCGACGGCCCCGACAAAAAACTTGGGATCATCGCCTGCGGACTTGCTTTCAACTACCTTATCGAAAACTTTGAAAGCGGAGTTGTTCCCTATCCGGTGCTCAAAATAGGACAGTATCCGCTGCCTATCGAACTGGTTCGCAGGCTGTATGCCGAATGCGAAGCGATATTGGTGCTTGAAGACGGATACCCCATGGTGGAAGAACTGTTGCGCGGGCTGCTTCAGCTGGGCAAACCCGTGCATGGCCGGCTCGATGGCGCCCTGCCGCGCGATGGCGAGCTCAATCCTGTGCTTGTGGCACACGCCCTGGGTATGGAAACCCATCGCGGACAAGCTGTTCCTGCCATCGTAAAAGCCAGGCCCCCGCGCCTGTGCGATGGTTGCGCGCATACCGATGCATTTCTGGCCCTCAACGAAGCGCTTCAGGCTTACGGCAGGGGAAGGGTATTCAGCGATATCGGCTGCTATACCCTGAGCGCGCTCGAACCTCTCGAAGCCATCAACAGCTGCGTCGATATGGGAGCTTCCATCACCATGGCCATAGGCGCAGCCGATGCCGGACTGGTGCCTGCCGTGGCTGCCATTGGCGACAGCACCTTCACCCATTCGGGCATGACCGGCCTGCTCGATGCCGTGAACAACAACAGCCCGATTACCGTGCTTATCCTCGACAATTCGACCACAGGCATGACCGGCGGACAAAGCTCGGCAGCCTTTGGCAAGGTCGAAGACATCTGCCGCGGACTGGGCGTGCACGAAGATCACATCCACGTGCTCAAACCCTTGCGCAAACACCACGAAGAAAATGTGGCAATCATCAAAAAAGAGCTTGAATATCAGGGGGTCTCGGTGATCATCCCGCGGCGCGAATGCGTGCAGACCCTCAACAGGAAAGTACGTGAGAAGGCCAAAGCCAGGCAGGAACAGCAGTAATCGGGCACAACAAAGTAAAAAGCACACCTATGAAAAAAGATATCATTCTTGCAGGAGTCGGAGGCCAGGGCATCCTTAGCATTGCAGCATGCATAGGCCTGGCCGCTTTGCGCGAAGGTTTGCAGCTCAAGCAGGCCGAGGTGCATGGCATGAGCCAGCGGGGCGGCGCTGTGCAGTCGCACCTCCGCATCTCCGACCAGCCCATTGCCTCGGATATCATCCCCGAAGGACGGGCAAACATCATCCTGTCGGTGGAGCCAATGGAGGCCCTGCGTTATCTGCCCATGCTTGCTTCCGACGGATGGGTGGTAACCAGCATCAATCCCTACATCAACATACCCGACTACCCGCAGCTCGACGCCATCCTGGCCGAGATCTGGAAATGCAGGCACTATGTGACCGTGGATGCCGACGACATGGCCAAAAATGCCGGTAGCATCAAGGCGGCCAATATGGTTATGCTGGGTGCTGCCTCCCCACTCCTGGGACTGTCGCCTGCCGCACTTGAGCAAAGTGTAACAGAACTGTTCACCGCCAAAGGACAGGCCATCGTTGATCTGAATATCAGGGCATTTCGCGCCGGCAGGGAGTGGGCGCTCAGCCAGATTAAACCCTGAAACCAATTCCTTACCGCATACTCCTGGACGCTTCCGGACTCGGGTTTGATGAACCCGGCGATGCGCCTAAACCTATTTTCAATACCTTTGTAAAGTCGGGCTGAGGCTGCGGATTTATTTAAATGTATTGAAAATAGAATGGATAGGATGTTTGAACTGTTGCGGAAGTCTCCGTTTGTTTTTTCTTTGCTCCTTTTGGTAAGTGTGATGTCCTGTGCGCCTCGAGAGGCTGAGCATGAGGCCCCGGAAGTGCCTGCCGAACCCACTTATATGTTCGATATTCAGGTGGACTCGTTCGAGGTGATACAGGATCAGATTGCCCGCAATCAGTTCCTGGCCGACCTTTTGATGCAGTATAACGTAAGCTATCCGGTGATAGAGCGCCTTACCCGTGCTTACCGCGATACCTTCGACGTGCGGAAAATACGCGAGGGCAACAACTATTTCCTGATGCTCAGCAACGATTCGTTGCGCACACCCCGGTTTTTCGTGTACGAGATCAGTGCTTCGGAATATGTGGTTTACTCGTTGTCGGATTCCATCTACGCTTACCGGGGTCGCAAGCCGGTCGAAACCCGCATCGAAGCCGCCCATGGGGTGATCACCTCCTCCTTGTGGAATGCGCTCGTCAACCAGGGTTACGAGGCAGACCTGGCCGTAAAGATGGCCGACATCTATGCCTGGACCATCGACTTTTTCGGGATTCAGAAAAACGACAGGTTCGAATTGCTCTACGAACGCAAATACATTGACGGGCAGCCTGTGGGTGTGGGCAAGGTGCTATCGGCCCGGTTCGACCATGCGGGTAAGGAACATTATGCCGTTTATTTTGAGCAGAACGGACAGGGCGATTATTTCGACCTGGAAGGACAAAGCCTCAGGCGCGCTTTCCTCAAGGCGCCGTTGAAATACAGCAGGGTGAGCTCCCACTTCTCGCATGGGCGTTACCATCCCATTCTTAAATACGTCCGCCCGCATCATGGGGTGGATTATGCTGCCCCGGCTGGCACTCCAGTCTATTCCATCGGACACGGTGTGGTGACCCGCAAGGGATTTCAGGCCGGAGGTGCAGGCAACTTCCTGTATATCAAGCATAACGCCACATACACCACGGCCTATATGCACCTTCAGAAATTTGCACCCGGCATACAGCAGGGCACAAGGATGTCGCAAGGCCAGCTCATCGGATATGTGGGCAGCACCGGACTTTCGACAGGTCCACACCTCGACTTCCGCTTTTTTAAGAACGGACAGCCCGTGGACCCCTTGAAAGTGGAATCGCCCCCGGCCCTGCCCGTGGAACAGAAATATATAGAACAATTCCGGCAGATTGCACAGGAACAGAAACAGGCATTGGCCAGGGTGCGCGAAGAAATTGAAACCGCAGCAAACAGCACGTCGCCCGGTCAGGAATCCTGAAGGACTCAACTATAAATATTCAGGTGGCTAAAACTGCCGGCGCCAAAGTATGGCTTCCCGCTATGGCGTCCCCTTGCGGTGGGCATCAGCAATGAGATGTGTGATGGGCATATATGCCATAAATCCGGCCTTCCGGAACTATCCTGCATTTTTTCATCAACCAGCCCGCAGTAAAGTGTCCGTTTCCAGCCCAATCGCCCCACTGACAGGGGAAGAGAAGTGAGCCGGCAGACAGTCCTGCCAAGGTCTGTTGTTCGATTGCCCATTGCAATTGCTGACGAAACCGATCAGGTTCCGGAGTGCTGCACATATTCCTTGATGCACATTGCTGGTCCGTTGGGATCAAGCAGCCTAAAAGCCTAAATTTACAGGCTGAGAAACCGAGATGCAAGTTTAGGAGATGGCCGGAAAAACTAAATCAGACAAACAAATCAAATCCAAACAACGGGTTGCTGATTTTGGGGAAGTTTACACCCCGGAGTGGTTGGTAAACGATATGCTCGACCTGGTGAAACACGAAACAGAGCGCATCGACTCGCGTTTCCTCGAGCCTGCCTGCGGCAATGGCAACTTTCTGGCCGAAGTACTGCGCCGAAAACTCAATGTAGTTGACCAGCGTTACCGCAAAAGTCAGATCGATTGGGAACGCTATGCCGTAATTGCCGTTTCAAGTATTTATGGTGTCGATATTCTGGATGACAACGCAGCGGAATGCAGAACGCGGCTGTATAACATCTTCGATGAACGATACACAACCCTGTTCAAAGACAAATGCCAGGACGCGTGCCGGAGAAGCATCAGGTTTATTCTGAGCAGAAACATACTTTGGGGTGATGCGCTCGATTTCACCAACCCCATAACCAAAGAGCCCATTGTTTTTTCCGAATGGAGCGCCGTAAACGGCTCAATGATCAAACGCAGGGATTATATGTTCAGGTTTTTGGTGGAAAAAACACATCAGTTTACTTTATTTAACGACGAAGGTAACCCGGCAGCCATTGATGAGCCGGTAAGGGATTTTCCGCTGGTGCATTTTTTAAAAATCGGCGAAGATGAGTGAGATAATATCCTACAAAGGACTGATTACACAAATTGGTGAGTTGCTGGCCAGAGGTCGTGAACAAGCCGGTAGGGCGGTGAATGCCATTTTGGTGCAAACCTATTGGCAAATAGGAAGACACTTCTGGAATTTGAACAGGGGGGCAAAGAAAAAGCCGAATATGGTGCTGAGTTGTTAGACAAACTCTCGAAAGATCTAACCAGGGCGTATGGAAAAGGATTTAGCCGATCCAACCTGTTTCTGATAAGAAAGTTTTATCTCACCTTTCAAAAAATCCAGACACTGTCAGGACAATTGGAAATAAGCGAGACACTGCATCACCGATTGAGCTGGAGCCACTATTCGGAAATTCTTAAAGCTGATAACGAATTGGAAATCAGCTTTTACATCAAGCAATGCGAAAAAGAAAACTGGAGCGTACGAGAACTCCGGCGCCAGATGAAAAGTATGCTCTTTCATCGCTTAGCCAATAGCAAGGACAAGAAAGGTGTGTTGGAGTTAGCCCAAAAAGGAGCTGATATACAGACGGCCAACGACATTATCAAAGACCCCTATGTGTTCGAATTTTTAGGTATCCCTCAAAAAGATCAATACCTTGAGGGTGAATTGGAAGAAAAGCTCATTCAGAATTTAGAGCATTTTTTGCTGGAGCTGGGGAAAGGTTTTGCATTTGTAGCCCGACAGTACAAGATTAGCCTGGCCAACCGGCATTTTTATGTGGATTTGGTTTTTTATCACCGCATCCTGAAGTGCTTTGTTCTCATTGATTTAAAGAGAGGAGAAATAGAGCACAACGACATCGGGCAGATGAATATGTATCTGAATTATTTTTCCAAAGAAGAAAATGTGGAGGACGACAACCATCCCATTGGTATCGTGTTAGGCGCTTACAAAGACCATATTTTGGTAGAATACGCCACCCAGAATATTGCCAATCAGCTTTTTGTAAGTAAATACCAACTATATCTGCCCGATAAAAAGCAATTGCAGTCAGAACTGGAAAAACTCCTGGAAGCATGATTCAGACAAATTACAACCCCGACGTACTCACCTGTCTTGCCAATTTGAGCAATGACGAGGTTTTTACACCGCCAAACCTGGTGAACGATATGTTGGATCTGCTTCCTGATTAAATTTTGCGCTGCGTTGAGCATAACTGTACCAGCCTTTGATTCCGGGTTTTAACTGGCTCGAGAACAGCTTACCAGGTTCTTATCGCAAAACAAAAAAGGCCTGCATTGCAGGCCTTTTGTATGGGAATACTATTTTGACTCTGAGCTTAGAGGCGGAACCTTTCTACCAGGTCAACCACGCGGCAGGAGTAGCCCCATTCGTTGTCGTACCATGCCAGCACCTTGACCATCTTGCCGTTCACCATGGTCGATTTGGCGTCGAAGATAGAGGAGTGGGGGTTGTGGATGATGTCCACCGAAACGATTTCGTCTTCGGTGTATTCGAGTATGCCTTTCATGGGGCCTTCGGCAGCTTCTTTCATGGCGGCGTTGATCTGGGCCTTGGTGGCTTCGGTTTTGAGGGTTACTACCAGGTCGACCAGCGAGCCGGTGGGGGTAGGCACGCGTACGGCCAGGCCGTCGAGTTTGCCATTAAGTTCGGGGATCACCAGTCCGATGGCTTTGGCGGCTCCGGTGGAGGTGGGGATCTGGCTCAGGGCAGCCGAGCGGGCGCGGCGCAGGTCTTCGTGCGGAGCGTCGAGGATCACCTGGTCGTTGGTGTAGCTGTGAATGGTGGTCATCATGCCACTTTCGATGCCGAAACGGTCGTTGAGCACCTTGGCAACGGGTGCAAGGCAGTTGGTGGTGCAGCTGGCATTCGAGATGCACTGGTCGCTGTCGCGCAGGTCGTTGTCGTTCACGCCCAGCACGATGGTGTTGTCGATCTGGTCTTTCGACGGAACGCAGAGGATCACTTTCTTGGCGCCGTTTTTCAGGTGATCGCCATAGCCGCCCTTGCTGCTTTCCTTCGAGCGGAAGATACCGGTGGATTCGATCACCACGTCGGGTGTCTGTGCCCATTTGATGTTGATGGGGCTGCGCTCGGCAGTTACCGGATAGCGCTTGCCGTTGACGATGATGGACGTTTCGTCGTACTCAACTTTGCCGTTGAAGCGGCCCTGGGTGGAGTCGTACTTCAGAAGGTGGGCCAGCACCTTGGTACTGGTGAGGTCGTTGATACCCACAACTTCGATGTTTTCGCGCTCGAGCGCAATCTTGAACACGTTTCTGCCGATGCGGCCAAAACCGTTGATCGCAATTTTTGTCTTTGCCATAATGCTATTGTTTTAACAGAACTTTAATCGCAAATCTTGAACATCCGTTTCGGATGCCTTAATTTAGCTCAAAATTAGTCATTTTCTGCCCATTCACCCACCTTAGCACCTGCCCGAATGACACAGCCATTTGTTTCCACAGCCCTCGAGGCAAATCTCGCAGAAACCAGATACAGAGATATTTACATTCCTGAAGCCTTTCAGGCATTCATCAATTTGTCCGAGGGTTATTTTGGGATAAAAAAACGCGCACACGATTGCATTGTTGAGTTTCATCACCCCCTCTCGAACCGCAAATTTGTGATCGAGGAATTGCGCGAGATCCTCATCACCGATTTCTGGTTCTACACCCGCGATACCATTCCGGCCGATGCCCTGCAGATTCCGCTGGGTATGCTCAATACCATGCTGGGCGAGAAGCTCAACGACGAACTCAAGACATTGATCATCAAAACGCTGCTTGAGTTTGTCTGGCACCTGATGCAGAAAAAGCCAGGTGCATCTGGTCTGGCGGTGTTTGCCTTGCAGGTGCTCAGTGGCAATTTTAGTCAGGATGCGTTTGCCTACATCCTTTCCACCCGCAACTTCCAGCGTTACCTCGATGGTGCAGCGGCGCATCCTGCCACGCAGCAGCTTGTGCTCAAGATTAGTCGCAATGTGCTGGCTGCCTGCTACGATTTCTGGATGAACAGTTCGTCGGTTGAGCAGCTGCTCGACCAAAAAGCCGATGTGTTTGGCCCCGATGCGCCATTGCTGGCTGCACAGGTTGGCAAGGCATATTTTCAGCAGTTGCAGGCACAGCTCGACGCGGCCACCTCCTGGGATGAGCTTAAAAACATGCCAGCCTTCGACGATCTGGCCAGCCGTTTTGCCGAAGCTGCCGATCTGCTGCACACCTTCATCCGCAAGTTTCAGTATGTTTTTTATCTGCTTCACCTGCCGGGCATGAAAACCCTGGGTGAGCGCCTGGTATGGAACCTCGACCGCTTAATCCGCCAGACTATGGACGAGCTGGGCGAAAATGAGGTGCTGCCTTTTATCGACCTCATCTTCGAACTGGCCGAAGAACTGCGCCACGAGCAGACCTCGGCTGTGCTTGATTTTCAACTCACGCTTGGCCTCAAGGTGATCGATATGGACCAGAGTCCGCAAAAAGAACTGGTCAACCATTTCGAAAAGAAGCTGATTGCCTTTGGTTTCATTACCCCGGGTATGGTTTATGTGGACGAGGACTGGCAGCTTTCGGTTAACCCCAACCATATCAAGAACATCCGGGTGTGGCTGCAACTCATCGAGTCGTCGCAATCGGTGATGGAGAAGTTGCTTTCTGCTTTGATTGTAAACCTGAGTCTGGGTGGTATTTTTATCAGCGACACCGACCTGTTTCAGCGCGAAATCACCAAGATACTCAACAGCAATATTGCACCGTATTACAAAAAGGTGAAGCAGCTCACCCGCATTTTCCCGGTCTATTTCAACGAGATAGGCGCCGAGGGCGAGATACGGAAGGTGACTACCACCATGGATGAGGTTTCGGGGCGGCAGGACAAGCTGATCCATTTTCTGCGCAAGCAGGTGCACACCGAAAGTAACAACACGCTCATCGACCTTACCCTGCGCATTTTCAGGTTCTGGCACGATGGCAATCTTGATGCCCTCCGGCCGTTTTTGCCCAACAATGTGTACGACAGCATCGACCTGCAGAGCGAATGGTTTGCGCCGGTGCACCGCATGGTCAATCAGCTGTGCGACATGGCAGGCACCGATCCCGAAGGCCTGTTGCTGATGCCACTGCGCGAATTCGACCTGCTGCTGAGCAAATTGCCCGACGATAACAGGCGCGACAAAGAACGCCTGCACGACATCCACAGCCTGTATGCCCATCTGCGGCAGAAATATTCGTTCGAGGCAGTGGACATCATCCAGCTGCTGCAGGCGTATCCGTTTATCCCCAAAGAAGACATAGAAAAGTTCGACAAAGCCCTGCGCAGCAACGATTACCGCAAATCGCTCCGCATGATTTACGGCTTCATGAACCGGCTGAAGAAAATCATCTTCAACCCGGCTGAGAGCGAGAGCTGGGAACATATCTACCACAAACGCCACATCGCCATCGGCATACCTTCGATGTACGGGGTGTATCGCGAAGACAAATTTGAGGCATTGGGCCTCACATTCCGGCTCGAGAAGGTGGCCACAAGGCTTATGGAGAAAGTTGTCGAAAGCATCAACCTCGATTACATCTCGGCCACTACCCTCGAGGAAATCAATGTGATTCTGGAGTATTTCCGCGATGGCCTCGAGCTCGACGGCATCACCAACCAGAGCTTCAACTCCAACCTGCAGATGCTGCGCTACAGCCTCACCTCCAGGAGTTTCTCCTTCGACCAGTACATCAATATTTTCCAGTTTCTGACCCAGGATGTGCGCCGCATCATCATCAAATACTTCCTCAAGTCGTACGAGTATCCGCTGCGCATCATCATTCCGCAGCTTTTCGATCCGGAGGGCAAGCTGAGCGACAAGGAACTGGCGCAGCTCATCAGCCGCAAGTCGGAGGAGTTTCACCGCAATGTGATTGCCGAGGCCTTTCTGGTGCAGCCGCTCGACAATTTTGTGTCGCGTATTATGCAGTCGCTCCGCAGCATGGCCGACAGGCTCGATGCCCGCCTGATTGCCGACATCATGACCTACAACTCGGAGATGGTGATCAGTCCGCTTGACGAGCCTACGCCCAAGATGGACAACCAGGTGTTTCTTGGAAGCAAGGCTTTTCATCTTAAGAAACTGCTGATCAGGAAGTTTCCGGTGCCTCACGGATTTGTAATCACCTCAGAAGTGTTCCGTCGCAACAGTACCATCAATGCCTTGCCGGCACTCAGGAAGGAGTTTCACGAGCTCATTCTGAAACATCTCAGGCGGCTTGAGCGGCTCACGGGTTGCCGCTATGGCGATGCGGAGCAGCCATTGTTGTTGTCGGTGCGTTCGGGTACGGCCATTTCTATGCCGGGTGCCATGGATACCCTGCTCAATGTGGGGCTCAACGACGAACTGGTGACCCGCATTGCAGCCAATCCGCGTTATTCGTGGGCCATATGGGATGCTTACAGGCGATTGCTGCAAAGCTGGGGCATGGCGCATGGCATAGAGCGCGACACCTTCGATGCGGTGATGATTGCTTTCAAGCGGCGCGACAAGGTGAAACAAAAGGTGCAGTTCAGCGCAGATCAGATGGCGCAGATAGCCCGGGCCTACCGCAAAGTGCTTGACGATCACAATGTAAGGTTTGAAGATGATCTCATCAATCAGCTGCTTCGTACCATCAACATGGTATTTGAGTCGTGGTCGTCAGAGCGGGCCTTTGTTTACCGGCGACATCTGCAGATCTCCGACAATTGGGGTACGGCTGTCATTGTACAGAAAATGGTGATGGGCAACCTGGACGACGATTCGGGCACGGGCGTGCTGTTTACCCAAAGTCCGAAACGTGGCCGGCCAGGGGTGCACCTGTTTGGCGATTTCACTTTGCGCAGTCAGGGCGAGGATATTGTGGCCGGATTGGTCAAGCCCCTGCCGGTGAGCGAAACCCAGCGCATTCAGGCCGGATTGCCCGGGCCTTCGTTGCAATCGCTGTTTCCGGCCATCTACAAAAAGCTTTACGACATAGCCACCGACCTCACAGAGAACCACGGCTACAGTCCGCAGGAAATAGAGTTTACCTTCGAGAGCAGCCGCCCCGAAGACCTGTATATCCTGCAGACCCGCGATCAGGATCTGAATATCAGCCAGGAAATCCCGGTGTTTACTGCTCCGCCCGACGAGATGAAATTACTGGGTCGGGGTATGGGCATTGGCGGAGGCGCCATGAACGGACTTGCGGCTTTCGACGAGGCCGATATGGAACAGCTGCGCAGCCGCCATCCCGATAGCGCCATCATCCTCATCCGCCCTGATACCGTGCCCGACGACATCGGGATGGTGTTTGCATGCGATGGACTGATCACAGCCAGGGGCGGTGCCACCTCGCATGCCGCCGTAACGGCCGTCAGGCTTGGCAAGACCTGCGTGGTCAACTGCATCGACCTCAAAGTGGATGAAGCCAGAAAACAATGCAGTTTCAACGGGCTTGTCGTCAGCAGTGGCGACAAGATTGCCATCGATGGCAACCTGGGCAATATTTATGCCGGCCATTATCCCTTGGAAAAGGCTTTGGATCAGTCGGATATCCGATACTGAACCCCGCCCTGAGCGCCTTCCTATTTTTGACCCGCCATGAGCAAGATGCCTCATTTGTTGTAACTTTGCGGCATGATGAAGCATATACGCAACTTCTGTATTATTGCCCATATTGACCACGGCAAAAGCACCCTGGCCGACCGCCTGCTCGACCTGACCAACACCCTCGAACAGCGCGAACAAAAAGAACAGGTGCTCGACAGCATGGACCTGGAAAGGGAACGCGGCATCACCATCAAGAGCCACGCCATCCAGATGGAATATGAGTTTGAAGGCGAACGCTATATCCTCAACCTGATCGACACCCCCGGCCACGTGGATTTTTCCTACGAGGTATCGCGAAGCATAGCCGCCTGCGAAGGGGCATTGCTGGTGGTGGATGCCACCCAGGGTATTCAGGCCCAGACCATTTCGAACCTTTACCTCGCGCTGAACAACGACCTCGAAATCATCCCCGTGATGAACAAAATCGACATGGACAGCGCCATGCCCGATGAGGTAGAAGACCAGATTGTTGACCTGATCGGATGCGAGCGTACCGACATTCTGAGGGTAAGCGCCAAAACTGGTTTTGGTGTGGACGAGGTGCTGAAAGCAATCGTAAAACGCATCCCCCCTCCGAAAGGCGATCCCGATGCACCCCTCCAGGCACTTATCTTCGACTCCGTATTCAACTCATTCAGAGGCATTATCGCCTACTTCCGCATCATAAACGGCACGCTCCGCAAAGGCGACCACGTGAAGTTTATCGCCACCGGTAAGGAATACGATGCCGACGAAATCGGGGTGCTCAAACTCAGGCAGGTGCCCAGGCAAACCCTTTCGGCCGGCGATGTGGGCTACATCATCTCGGGAATCAAATCGTCGCGCGAGGTGAAAGTGGGCGATACCATCACCCATGTGGACCGGCCCAGTCCAACGGCCATAGCCGGTTTTGAACATGTAAAGCCCATGGTTTTTGCGGGTATCTATCCTGTTGACCCGGATGACTACGAAGAGCTGCGTGCCTCCATCGAAAAGCTGCAGCTCAACGATGCTTCGCTGGTTTTCGAACCTGAGTCGTCGGCTGCCTTAGGCTTCGGATTCCGTTGCGGCTTCCTCGGCCTGCTGCATATGGAAATCATCCAGGAGCGCCTCGATCGCGAATTCGATATGGACGTGATCACCACCGTGCCCAATGTGCAGTACAAGGCCTATACCACCTCGGGCGAAATGATCGAAGTGCACAACCCCAGCGGATTGCCCGACCCAACCAAACTCGACTACATTGAAGAACCATATATCATTGCCCAAATTATCTCCAAATCGGAGTACATTGGCTCGATCATGACCTTGTGCATCGACAAGCGTGGCGTGTTGAAAAACCAGGTGTACCTCACTTCCGACCGGGTGGAGGTGACCTTCGAGATGCCGCTTAGCGAGATAGTTTTCGATTTTTACGACAAACTCAAGTCCATTTCCAGGGGCTATGCCTCTTTCGATTACCACATTGCCGGCTACAAGCAGGCCAACCTGGTCAAACTCGATGTGCTGCTCAACGGCGAGTCGGTGGACGCCCTCTCAACGCTCATTCATCGCGATCATGCCTACAATTTCGGCAGGCGCATGTGCGAAAAGCTGAAAGAGCTCATCCCGCGTCAGCAGTTCGATATTGCCATTCAGGCTGCCATAGGTTCCAAGATCATCGCCCGCGAAACAGTGAAAGCGCTGCGTAAGGACGTAACTGCCAAATGCTATGGTGGCGATATCTCGCGCAAGCGCAAGCTGCTCGAAAAGCAAAAAAAAGGAAAGAAGCGTATGCGTCAGGTGGGCAATGTCGAAGTGCCTCAAAGTGCATTCCTTGCTGTCCTTAAGCTGGATTAACTCATTGTTTACAAGATCTTTACCAATGTATGTGCGCAAATTGCTCAGTCTGCTGTTGCTGCTGTTGCTGATTCAAATTCATTCGAAAACAAGTGCACAGCTTCTTGTTCAACCTGAGCACTTTCTGAGGGCTCAGCAGGCAGGTGTGCAGCCTGATGGCCAAAATAGTTTCATACAGGTTCCCATCCGTATGGGAGGCCCGGGTCTGGGTGCTGTGACAGGTTTTCATCTTTTTCTGAGTTACGATAACCAGAAACTTCAGTTTGCCGGCATCAGTCCTGGCGCTGTGAGCAATGTGGCCGCCATCCCCGTAAACGGTATGCTGAGTTTGCAGTATTCCAATGTGCAGGCGCCCATCAATTGCACCGAGCCGGTGGTGATGTTTTACCTCAATTTTACGCGTCTGGCTGTGGGCGATGTGCCGCTCACGTTCATGCACGGCAGCCAGGTAGCCGGTTTGAACAGCCTGCTTCCGGTGAACTACCAGAACGGGATGGTATTGCAAACCTGGCAGCTCGACCTGCTTTCCTCCCCTCCGCAAGCCGGAGTACTCAGCGGGGCAGGGGCCTACCTGCCGGGACAATCGGCCAGCCTTTCGGCCATTGCCAATCCGGGCTATTATTTCATCAACTGGACGCGCGATGCGCAGGTGGTTTCCACCCTGCCTGAATTCGATTACCCTATGCCAGCCGAAAATGTTACCCTTACGGCTAATTTTGGGTTAAATTCGTATGTGCTTCAGCTTCAGTCGAATCCGACTGCGGGCGGGAGTGTGAGCGGGGCCGGGACCTACACTTTCGGTCAAACAGTGCAGGTGCAGGCCGTGCCAAACACCGGCTGGGCGTTTACCGGCTGGATGCTCGATGGCCAGCTGGTTTCGACCGATCCCAACTACACTTTCACCATGCCCGCTTCCAACCTTTTGCTTTGGGCCAACTTTGAGCAGATTGCCTATCCCCTGCAAATCGCAGTCCATCCCGAAGGCAGCGGAACAGTCAGCGGGGCAGGAAATTATTTCTACAATACCCAGGTTACGGTGCAGGCAGAGCCGCTGACAGGCTGGGAATTTACCGGCTGGACGGCCAACGGTCAGACTGTTTCGACCAGCCAAACCTACACTTTCAACATGCCTGCCTCGCCATTGCAGCTGCAGGCCAATTTTCAACAGATACTTTATCCGCTTCAGATCGTCGTGAATCCCTCAGGTGCCGGACAGGCAAGCGGAGCAGGCAATTATGCCTACAATACTCAGGTTACCGTGGAAGCCGTTCCAAATCCGGAGTATAACTTCATGAGCTGGAACCAGGGAAGCACCATCCTGTCAACCGATCCGGTTTACACGTTTTCCATGCCGGCTTCCGCATTGGCGCTCACAGCGAGGTTTTCGCTCAAGACGTTTGTTATCGAAGTGGCTGCATCCAGTCCGGAGCACGGTACTGTGGGTGGAGGCGGGGTGTACACCTACGGCCAGACGGTTACAGTTACCGCTCAGGCCAACAGCGGCTATCAGTTTGTGGCATGGACCGAGCAGGGACAAACCGTTTCGCAGGAGGCCACCTACAGTTTTGTGGCCCTGGCCAACCGTTCGCTTACAGCTGTTTTCCAGCAGGTTATGGTTTGTCCGGAACCGCTTTCGCTTTCCATCCTGGCCCTTGGGGAACAGTTTGCTCATCTTTCGTGGGTTTCGCCTGCCTCTGTTCAGGCCTGGGACCTGGCCTGGGGACTTCCCGGTTTTAATCCCAATACCGAAGGCACGCTCATCCAGGGACTGAACCAGCCATCGTACCTGCTTGAGGGCCTGAATCCTCAAACCACGTATGAGGTGTACGTCAGGGCATGGTGCGAGAACGTTTATGTGAGCAATTGGTCAGCTCCGCTGCAGTTCATGACCTGGTATGTGGGCCTGGGCGACAATACATTGTCTGTGCTCAGGGTGTTTCCCAATCCTGCAAGCGACAAACTGCAACTCATGTCGCCCGAGATTTCGGGCCAGGCCACAGTCAGCGTTTTCAGCGCTGATGGCAGGTTGATGTTCAGCAGGCAACTTACGTCCGACAATCCGGTGCTCTATCTGAAAGGACTTTCCCCGGGCATTTACCATCTGCAATTGCAAACGGGCAACAAAGTAAGCATTGCCCGTTTTACTGTTGTAAGTAATTGATTTGTAGAGCTTTGTAAAAGCTGGGCTGTAAAAACCTATTTTAGCCCACCAAATCTGAAGCCCATGAAATACATTTCCGGGTTTATCCTTTGGCTGATCAGGTGGAAAGTCACCGGCTCGGTGCCTCCGCACATCAAAAAGTGCGTCATCATCGCTGCTCCGCATACCAGCAACTGGGATTTTGTGATTGGCAGGCTTGCCTACTGGAAGCTGGGTGTGCCTGTGCGGTTTCTGATCAAGCGGGAGGCTTTCGATCACCCTCTGGGTGGGCTGGTAAAAGCATTGGGGGGCATCCCTGTCGATCGCAAAAAAAGCAACAATCTGGTAGAACAGGTTGCCGAGATGTTCGATCATTACGATGTGCTCAACGTGATCATCACACCCGAGGGCACACGAAGGCTGGTAACAGAATGGAAACGTGGCTTTTATTACATCGCCCTGCGGGCCAATGTGCCCATCGTCATTGGGTTCATCGATTACAAGCGCAGGGTTGGCGGCTTCGGACCGGTGATTTACCCAACCGGCGATTTTGATGTGGACTTCAAAATCATTCAGGACTTCTATAAAGACAAGACTGCCCGTCACCCCGAAAAGTTCAACCTCAGCCCGATGTATCAGACGGGCGTACAGGAGGCTTGATTATCTGGCCTTTACACCAAAAAGCTTCGCCAGGCGGGCATGAAAACGATGGATGCCCTTGGGGTTGGAATACATAAACAGGCAGCGACCAAATATGACATTTGCCTCACTTTGGGCCGCTATCCCGACGCTTTCGGGGGAATCAGAAAACTGCTGGATCCAGATCTGCCTGATGCCGGCTGCCAGTGCTTCCGACAGGTAGGTGGCGGTTGCTTCTTTGGGAGTGACGATGATCATGGAATCCGTATCCGGAGGCAGCTCACTGACCGATCTGAAACACTTCAGGCCGAGAATCTCTTCTGCATCGGGGTGGATGGGCCGAAGGTGGTAGCCTTGCGCCAGGAGCATTTCGGCGAGCTGGTATCCGAACTTCTTTGGGTCGCGAGATATGCCAACAATTGCAGTGTTGCGGTATCGCTGAAACTCTTTGATCTGGGCAAGGTTTGCTTTTTTCATGATTATTATTTGTTAGATGGTTCAGACCACTTCGGCCACTACAAACGTGCTGCCGCCCACGAACACCATGTCGCCCGGCCGGGCATTGTTCAGGGCAGCGTGGTAGGCATCTCTTACAGAGTCGAATACCTTGCCGCGGAGGTTGTACACCTCGGCCTGCCTGGCCAGGGTTTCGGCCGCAAGACCACGGGGAATATCCGGCCGGCAGAAATAATATTCGGCATGACGGGGCAACAACTGCAGGATGGCGTCGTGCGATTTGTCGCTGACCATGCCCAGTACAAAGTGCAACTGCTGAAACTGCATCTGTCTGAGCTGCATCACCACTTCTTTTATTCCGTCGGCATTGTGGCCGGTATCGGCAATGGCCAGCGGGTTGCGGCTGATGATTTGCCAGCGGCCCCGCAGTCCGGTGTTGCGCACCACAGCTTCCAGGCCATCCTTGAAATGTTTCTTTTCAAGGTCGAAATGGTTGCCCAGCAGATCGAGGGCGGTGCAGGCGGTGATCAGATTTTTTTGCTGATAATGGCCCAGCAACGGAAACTCCAGCTGTTCCACAAAAGGGGTGCTGTCTTTCCACAGGTCGAAAGTTTGCACCTGGTGGTTTCCGGTTTCTATCCTCACGGCATCGAACACTTTCTCGGCCCAGGTGAGGGGCGCACCCACTTCAGCGGCATGCTGTTCAAAGACCCTGAAAGTTTCCCGATGCCATTCGCCGATTACCACCGGCACATCTGCTTTCATGATGCCGGCTTTTTCCTTTGCGATGAGGGGCAGGGTGTCGCCCAGAAACTGCATGTGGTCATAGCCCACATTGGTAATCACGCTCACCAGCGGACGGATCAGATTGGTGGAGTCGAGCCGGCCACCCATGCCGGTTTCTATGACGGCAATATCCACCAGTTGACTGGCAAAATACTCGAAGGCAAGACCGGTGGTCATCTCGAAAAACGAGAGGCCCATTTCTTCAAAAGCCTGCCTTTGGGTGGTAATAAAATCGGTAACATATTCTTTATCAATGATCTCTCCGTTTATTCGGATGCGTTCGCGGTAGTCGGTAAGATGGGGCGAGGTGAAGAGTCCGGTTTTGTAACCTGCTTCCTGCAGCACCGAGGCAATCATGTGCGAAGTGGAGCCTTTTCCGTTGGTTCCGGCGATATGGATGCTTTTGAAACGGTGCTGGGGATTGCCGAGATGGTTGAGGAGTCTGATGGTATTGGAGAGGTCGGCCTTATAGGCTGCGGCGCCGATGCGGTGAAACATGGGCAGCTTGTCGTACATCCAGGCCAGGGTGTCGTTGTAGTTCATGAATCAATTGCCTATGATAAAAGTATAGGTGATCGTGCCTCTTTGGAGGTCGGGGGCATTGGGGTCGGGGGTAAAGCTCGAGTTGAGTGCTGCCCTGACGGATTGATTGCGTAGGTTGCTGTCCACGATGGTGGTGCCGCGCAGGCTCACCTCGGCGCGAACCACTTTTCCGTTTTTGTCCACCCAGATATCCACCACCACATTGCCTTGTTCCCTGAAGTTGCTGCCGGGTTTGTCGAGAAAACGTGCGCCGCGTCCACCGAGGCTGAATGCCGGGCCGCCTCCCTGACCGCCTTGGCCGTCGTAGCGTGTCACTTCGCGCAGGCCATCGGGGCGTCCCTGATCGCCTGTTTGACCGGTGATGCCTTCCGATCCGCTTGTTGTTCCTGTGCCGCTGCCTCTGAACAAAGCCCGCTCGTTGACGCGGGGCTGAGGCTCAGCGGGTGGCGTTTGGGCCGGAGGTGTCTCGGGCTGTGGCCGGGGTGCCGGCTCGGTGCGCACCGGGCGAAGGTCGCGACTGGCAGGTCGTTCGGTGCGCCTTTCGGGCAGGGCAGGGGCTTCTTCGGTGTTTTGGGTGACAAATTCTTCCCTTGCAGGTTGTGCGGCCGTTGGCGTTGCAGCTGCCTGGCTTGCAGCCGATTCCTGTACCGGCTGAATCCGTCCCATACCCTGGTCAGCATAACCAAGATTGACCTCTACGCCTTGTTCGGCCGGCAAAGGTAAGGGGGTACGCAGTGCCAGAAACAGCAGGGCAAGCAACAGCAGGGCATGCAGCACGATGGCTGCTACCGCAGCAATCAGCCTGTCTTTTTTTTCGCGGCTGCTCAGCTCCTCATTTCCATAACTGCCGTAGAGATTCATCTGCGGGGTTTTGTAGCCAGTATCACTTTATGGTTGGTTTTCTGAAGGTTATTTACCTCATTCACAGCGTCGATCACATCTACCACATACTGCACCGGCACGGTGTGATCGCTGCGCAAAACCACTGTGCCTTCGGCGTCGCCCTCAAGCATGGGGGCAAGCAGCTGGCTGAGCATTTTCGGATCAACCTGGGTGTCGTCGATAAAAAAGTCGTAAGCCTCGTTGATGTAAACGGTCACCGTTTGTTTGGCCATGGTTTTGCTGTTGCTCGATGGCAACAGCAGCTTGATGGCATTGGGCGCAACAAGGGTAGAGGTGAGCATGAAAAAGATAAGCAACAGGAACACCAGGTCCGACATGGATGCCATGCTGAACGCGACCATGCGTTTGTTTCTTGTTTGAATTGCCATATGCCCGGATTATTAGCGTGCAGGTTCGTGCAGCACATCCATAAACTCGGTGGCGCGGGCCTCGAGCAGGTAAACCACCTTTTCGATCCTCGAAACCAGCACATTGTAAAAGATGAAAGCCAGAATACCGACGATGAGCCCGCCCACCGTGGTGATCATGGCCTGATAGATGCCGGTGCTCAGCAGGGCAATATCGATGTTGTTGCCTGCCATCGACATGTCGTAGAATGCGCGGATCATCCCGATAACCGTACCCAGGAATCCGAGCATGGGGGCTGCGCCGGCAATGGTAGCCAGGGCGGCCACACCTTTTTCGAGTTTGCTTACTTCAAGTTTCCCCACGTTCTCTATGGCCGCGTTGATGTCGTTGAGCGGTTTGCCCAGGCGGGAGAGTCCTTTTTCGATCATGCGCGAGATGGGCGAATCGGTATTGCGGCACAGGGCTATGGCCGAATCGAGCCGGCCGGCGTGGATATATTCCCTGATATTGTTCATGAAGTTTTTGTCGTGCTTCGAAGCCCTGGTGATGGCCAGATAACGCTCCACAAACACATAAACCGCTGCCACCGAAAACACCGCCAGCACCAGCATGATCCAGCCACCTTTCATGGCAAGCTCGATAACCGAGAGTGAAATCTCGGCTGGTTGTGCAGTTTCGCCCAGACTGTTGGGCACCGGTTGAATTTGCAATAGGGTCTGAAGCAACATATTGGGTTTATTTTTCTGTTTTTTGACTAATTCAGCCTTGATAACGCAAAAGCGTGCAAAGATAGTCTGAGCCGGCCAATTTTATTGTGTTTCGAAGATGTCGCCGCTGCTCAGGTTCGATTTTCCGCCTGTCACACTCGACCAGACGTTGGTTTTGTTCAACAACCTCCTCAGGCCCAGGAAGCCGAAGATGATGGCCTCTTTGAACGAGATGAGGTGGTCGTCCGGAATCACCACTTCCAGCGGGCTGTAGTGCTGAAGGCGTTCCATCAGGTGGGTGTTGAAAGCGCCGCCTCCGGTAACGAGCATACGTCCCTGGTCAAAGCGTCCGGCAGCTTTTCCTGCCTGGCAGGCAATGTGCTCGCAAAAAGTGTACAAAAGGTCTTCGGTGCTGGCCTGACGATCCATCAAAGGCAGGATGTTTTCCATTACCCATTCGCGTCCGAGCGATTTGGGATAAGGCAGGTAATAATATTCGAGCTTGTTGAGCTTTTCGAAGAGATCCGGAATCAGGCTGCCTTTCATGGCCAGGCGGCCGCCCTCGTCAAAAGCTTGTCCGGCACGCTCCGAAAGCATGTTGAGCACCTGGTTTGCCGGACACACATCATAGGCAATGCGCAGGTGGTCCACGCTATAGGAGATGTTGGCGATTCCGCCGATGTTCAGGCACGCTTCGTATTCGCCAAACAGCAGCTGGTCGCCCACCGGAACCAGCGGAGCGCCTTGTCCGCCATTGATCACATCGGCTTCACGGAAATTGCACACCGTGGTCAGGCCTGTCAGGTTGGCCAGGGTCTGCCCGTCGCCAATCTGCAGGGTAAGGCCTTTGCCCGGCTGATGAAACACGGTATGTCCGTGCGAGGCCAGCACCCGGGGCAAGATGCCCGTGTCGGCCACAAAAGCATTCACCTGTCGGGCCATCCACACCGCATAGTTTTTGCTCAGGCTTTTCAAAGCCTTCATATCCAGTGTCATAGCATCAGTCAGCAGGTGGTGCCATTCAGCATCATAGGGCTGATACCTCACATCCACAATCTCGTAATGCCACTGTTGGTCTTCCTTGAAAAAGCGGCAAAGCGCCATGTCGAGGCCATCGGCCGAAGTTCCCGACATGAGTCCAAGTGCATAATAGTCGTGCTTAATCATCAGAGGTAAGGTAATATTTTTTCGAGCATGATACCCCTGGAGGCTTTGATCAGTACGTCGTGGCCATGCAAGGGGTTCGTGCTGAGGTGTTTGATCAGTTGGTCCACGTGCTCAAAATGCAGCCAGTCGTCGCCTCCGTACACCTTTCCGAATTCCTTACCCACCAGGATGACCGAGTCTGCGTCGAGATCGGTGAGCAGGCGGAGGATATTGGCGTGCTCTTCTTCGCTGTATATGCCCATCTCGAGCATGTCGCCCAGGATGTAGGTGGCGCGCCTGCCGCGAATCTGTTCAAAATTGCGTATGGCAGCCTCCATGCTGCTGGGGTTGGCATTGTAGGCATCCAGGATCACCCGGTTGCGCCCGGTGTCAACCAGTTGTGAGCGGTTGTTTCGTGGTTCATAACTTGCAATGGCATCGTTGATGTCTTGCTTTTCGATGCCGAATCTGCAGCCCGCAGCAATGGCTGCCAGCACATTTTCTGTGTTGTAATCGCCTATCAGTCTGGTTTTTACAACCGATTGCATGGGGCCATACTCCCAGGCGATATGGATAAAGGGGTCGGCCGAGATCAATTCGCCGTAGAGGTCGTTATCCACCGAGGACCCATAGGTGAACCTTCGGATGCGTGTCGAGAGCCTGTCGAGCAGTTCGTTGTCGCGATTCACAAAGAGCATACCGCCTTTGTCGCTGATGTAGCTGTAAAGTTCGCTGTTGGCATTGATAGCTCCGGTATAACCCCCGAAGCCTTCGAGGTGGTCTTTGCCGATGTTGGTCACCAGTCCGTAATCGGGTTCGGCGATGAGGCAGAGTTTGCGGTTTTCACCCTGGTGGTTGGCACCCATTTCGATCACAGCCAATTCGGTGCTTTCTTTCAGTCGAAGAAGTGTGAGCGGCAGTCCGATGTGGTTGTTCAGGTTACCTGGAGTGATGAGGGTTTCATATTTTTTCGACAGCACCCTGCCCATCAGTTCTTTGGTAGTTGTTTTGCCATTGCTGCCTGTGATACCGATCACTGTTGCCTTGCAATTGCGGCGGTGCAGGTTGGCCAGTTGCTGAAGCGTTGTGAGCACATCCGGCGTTTTGATGATGCGCGGATCATCCGAAAGGCTGGCATCATCGGCCACGGCATAACTTGCGCCCAGTTCGAGCGCTTTAAGCACGAGTTTGTTGGCATCGAAGTTTGGGCCTTTGAGCGCGAAAAAAATGTCGCCATTCTGCAGGCTGCGGGTGTCGGTGCTCACGCTGCCCTGCTTCAGAAATATGTCGTAAAGCGCCTTGATTTCCATATTCAAATAAAGTAAAAAACCCCATCGCATCGGCTGGACGGGGTTTATTTTTAGTTTTACTGAAGCTTATCTTTTTCTTGCAATCGAGCTTCCGACTTTGTTCATGGCGCAGCGGAAGCCGATGTAGTTGGTAGCCTCGTCTTCGTTGAGGAAACGGCGAGTACCGGGGCTGAGGAAGTAGGCCCTGTCGGCCCACGAGCCACCTTTGTAAACCCTGGATTTGTCGGAGATGAGGGTAGAGTTGCCGTAGTCGTACATCTTGGCGGTGGAGTTGGGGTCTTCCTGCAGGTTGGTCCAGTCGCTCTGGATGGTGGAGGCATAATCGCCATCGCGGTGGTTCACCGCATAGCCGCGGCGGTAGTTTTTCCGGTTGGCGGCTTCTTCGGGAGTAATTTCGACATATTGCAGCCTGCCCAGGGAGTCTTTCAGGGCAATGGAACCATCTGCTTCACGTTTTTTGTTTACGAAGATGTTGCCACGGAAGGGGCTGTAATCCGCAACATCCTCATGCGAGAGCGGACGATACACGTCGAGCACCCATTCGGCCACATTTCCGGCCATATTATACAGGCCAAAGTCGTTGGGCCAGTAGGAGCCAACCGGTGCAGGCAGTGCAGCGCCGTCGTTCAGGCTGCCGGCAATACCCATGTAGTCGCCCTGGCCCCGTTTGAAGTTGGCCACAAAACTGCCCATGTATTTTTTATGGTCGGTTCTGAGCCCGTTTCCATTCCACGGATAAACGCGACGTTCCACAATGCGCTCGTTCACAGTATTGCCGATAAGCGCCAAAGCAGCATACTCCCACTCGGCTTCGGTGGGCAGGCGATATTTGGGCAACAGGATGCCATCTTCAAAACGTACATTACGCACTCCTGTGCCGCTTGGATCGAGGTCGCGTTTGCCATCTCTCACACGGCCTTCGTATTGGCCGGCAAGATAAGCTTCGGTGTTGAAGTTGTTCTCATTTTTTTGATCGGGATCGAAATCCAGGATGCCTGCCTTAATCAGCTGAAGCTCGTTCACACGGTCGGTACGCCAGTTGGCGTATTCATTGGCCTGTACCCAGGATACCCCCACCACCGGGTAATCGTGGTATGAAGGATGCCTGAAATACAGCTCAACGAGGGGTTCGTTGTATGCCAGCCTGTCGCGCCACACCAGGGTGTCGGGCAGGGCACGCTGCACTACCTGGGGATAATCTTGACCGTAAACACGTTCCAGCCAGTAAATGTATTCCAGATAATCGAGGTTGCTCACTTCGGTCTGGTCCATGAAAAAAGAAGGAACCGTGACCCTGCGCGGCACGTTGTTCCATTCGTAAAGCAGATCCTGCTGGGTGCTGCCCATCAGAAAAGTTCCGCCTTCGATGGGCACCAGACCCGGGCCGATTTTCTGTTCTTTTTCCTTGGCTACCTCAAAGCCTCCGAATTTCGGGTCGTTGTAGTTCCAGCCTGTGGAGCGCGAAACCTGTTTCTTGCTGCATGCTCCTGACAATGCAATTGCAGCGGCTGCTGCAAAAAGAATCAAATTGTTTTTCATCCTTATACGAGTTCGCTGTTGGCGAGATGTTTCTTGTTTGGCGTTTAATAACTAAAATACAGGTGCTTTTATTGCGCGTACTTTTCTTTTTGTTTCGCGTTCGATGCAGAGTTCCCAGTTGAGTGAAACTTCGTGAGCACCACCGGCATTGAGCCCGACACCCGAAATGGTGATGTCGTAACTGTAACCAACTGTCAATCCGTTGCCTCTCATTCCCACCATCACCTGAAGGGCATCTGCCGTAGCAATGGTGTGCCTGAACCAGCTTCCGGCCACCAGTTGATGCTTGCTCACATACAAACCGGCATTGATTTGCCTGAAGTTTCCCTGTTGCAAAAATAGTATATTGGGTTGAAACACCAGCGATTCGTCGTCAGACTTCAGATAGCGGTTGCTGTTCGGGCTTTTCCGCCACCCAATGTGGGCAGCCCAGCGCATGGGCAACTGCCGGTGGTCCTCGCCAAACATTCCCGGGTAGGGCCTGTTGATGTGGTCGGCCGACAGACCAATCAGCAGCCTGTCGTCGAACGAAAACAACAAGCCTGCGCCAAAGTCAGGGGTCAGCCTGCTGGTTTGGGCCGGGGGCTGCTCGCCTGTTGTGCCGTCGATATTGATCAATTGGTCTGGAAACTGAATGGCGTTCCAGTCGAGTGCATCCTGAAGCATACCCAGCTTGATTCCTGCTGCCAGACTGCTCGATGAACCAATCTGTACCTGACTGGCCAAATAACCACCAGCCGATGTGCGGCTATACAACCCGTTGCCTTGCTGGTCCTGCATGACCTGAAACCCAAAACCGCTCTGGATTTCAGGCAGATGCTGGTCGTACGACAACTTGTACGTGACAAATGCTTTGCCAATACCTGGCCACTGATTGCGGTATTGCAGGCCAATGCGTCCGCACTCCGTCTGTCCTGTCAGGGCTGGATTGAGGTAAAGCGGCGCCGCAAAAAACTGACTGAAACCAACATCCTGTCCTGACGCAGATTGTGCCCAAAAAAGCAAAAAACACATAGTAGCCAGTGGCGTGCGCATCGCTGTTTTTACTTCAGACGGAAATCCGGAAAAGCGATTAAAAAAATCTTGGATCGGTCTGAAAATGAGACCCTTCGGTAGCGAGCTAACTCGCAAAGTAAGTGTAAAAGCTTTTGTGGTGAGCAACGAAAACGGCATTCCAGCCCGAAATGAGGCTGCAATGATACACTTTTAATCGTTAGCTTTGAAAATCATAGCCGGCAATAAACTATTGTCGTTATCGTTTTCAGACTGAAGCAAACTTCCTGGAATAGTATGTGCGTGCTTCCCTGGATCAGATAGCCTCTTTATTTCGATGAACTTCTCATAGCCACCCGATGTTGATTAAGCTCATGCAATTGATAAAACATTTTCCGGAAAATAAATTCAGTCCGGCCATGCTGTACCGGAGCTCTTGCGGGAGCTATTCCCTGCACATGGCTGTTTTGTTTGTGGGTTATGTTTTACTGTTGTCATCGATTCATGTGCAGGCGGAAGAGCCTGTTGCCTCGGGTCGCGTCAGCCTGAATTGGCAAAGGCCTGATACCCTGCATCTTCCTGGAAAGACAACTTTATTCAGGCCTTATTTCGATGGAGCGGTGTACAACCACATCAGTCCGCTATTGCCCCAATATGCAGGAATGCTGCCAGTGATGGATGAGCGTCTCAGCTACAATCTGACTGTGATGCCTGTTCAGGTAGATTACCCGGACCCTGAAGAAATTTCACTTCCGGCTGCCGTGGTTTTGCCTGCAACTTTTGAGACCAATGTGGAGACGGGCAGCTCGCGCGACCTCAAAGTATTGCGGTGGCAGGTAAATTCGCTCAGGCAAACCGTGGATGGCAGGGTGGAACGCCTGCTCGCTTTCGATTACACCATCACTGCGGAGTATCCTCAGTTGTGGGATGAGACCGATGCAAACGCTGGTGCGGCTGTTTTTGCTGATCATTCAGTGCTTGCCAGCGGAAGGTGGTTCAAGTTCAGGGTGAGCAACACCGGCATCCACCGCATCACAGCTGCCAATCTTCAGGCTATGGGCATCAGTACCGCGGGTCTTGATCCGAGGAATATCCGCATCTACGGAAACGGGGGAGGGGTGTTGCCCGAGCCAAATTCTGCGCCTCGCATCGACGACCTGGCCGAGAATGCCATCCTCGTGGTTGGGGAGGAAGACGGGGTGTTCAACAGCAGCGACTACATTCTGTTCTATGCCAAAGGACCTGTCAGGTGGGATTTCAATCCTTCCACCGCTTATTACGAGCACACCCCGGCCTATTACGACGATTACGCCTATTATTTTATCACCACCGATCTGGGGCCGGGAAAGCGTGTTCAGATGCAGCAAAGTCAGGGTGAGGTTCAGCAGACGATAAGCGATTTCATTGATTACAAGGTTGCTGAGCAGGATCTGGTCAATCTTTCCAACACCGGCCGCACCTGGTACGGCGAGCTGTTCGACATCACGCTGAGCCGCGATTATCCGTTTGATTTCCCCAACTTGGTTGCAAGCCGTCCGGCCAGGGTGGAAGCCGAGGTGGCCGCCAGGAATTTTGGCCCGGCAGGTTTCCAGCTCTATGTGGACGGTCAGCTTCGTGCCAACATCCCCATCGAACCCACACAAGCAACGGGGTACGATTATGCCAAAAACAACGGAGCTGCCATCGAGGTGATGCCTTCGGGCAACGGCATCAATGTAAACCTGCGCTTCACCAGGTCGGTGAGTTCAGCCCGCGGCTGGCTCGACTACATCCGTGTGAATGCATGGCGCAACCTCGTTTTCCAGGGGGGACAACTCCTGTTTGGCAACCATCGCACAATACCTCAGGGCGATTATCTGTATCAGATAACGGGCTCAGGATCAGGACTTCAGTTGTGGGACGTCACCGATCACACCAATGCGGTGGCGCGTCCGCTGAATCCAGTATCGGGAGGTTTCAGCTTTGCGGCGCCCGCCCAGACAAGAAGAAACTTTGTGTTGTTCGACAACAGCAGCTTTTTCAGTATCGAAAACGTCGGGCCGGTGGCCAACCAAAACCTGCACAGCGTACGCGACATTGACTACCTTATTATATCGCATCCCAGCCTGATTGATGAAGCTAATCGCCTGGCAGAATTTCACAGGCAGCACAGTGGGCTGACGGTGTATGTGACCACGCCTGGTCCCATTTACAATGAGTTTTCGTCTGGAGCACAGGATGTTACTGCCATACGCGACTTCGCCCGGATGCTTTACACGGCCTCCTCGCCGGGCAAACAACTGCGCTATCTGCTGCTCTTTGGCGATGCTTCGTTCGACTACAAAGACAAACTGAACGGCAACAACAACCTTGTGCCTACTTACCAGACCATCAGCTCACTCAATCTGGTACTGTCCATAGCCACAGACGATTACTACGGGTTTCTTGACCCCAACGAAGGCGGAACAGGTCCTAACCTGCTCGACATAGGTATTGGACGTTTCCCGGTGACTACTTTGCAGGAAGCCCGCCAAATGGTGGATAAAGTGTTGCGCTACGTGGATAAAAACCCAGAAACATTCAGTGAATGGCGCAATGAGCTGGTTTTTGTGGCCGACGACGGCGACTCCAACTGGCACATGAAAGATGCAGAGGAGCTTGTGGCAGTAGTGGAACAACGGAATCCTCCGTTCAACATCAATAAATTCTATATTGATGCATATCCACAAATTGCCACCCCAAGTGGTCAGAAAGCGCCTGCAGTGAATGAGGCCATCAACAGTCGGATGGAGCGTGGAGCCTTGTTAGTGAACTACAGCGGCCATGGCGGTGAGGTTGGCTGGGCCGAGGAGCGTATCCTGGAGATCTCCGACATTCAGAGCTGGCGCAATCGCAACCGCATGCCGGTATTCATCACCGCCACATGCGAGTTTTCACGTTATGATGATCCATCGCGACTCTCAGCCGGCGAAATGGTTTTTCTGAATCCCGACGGCGGAGCCATTGCCATGTTTACCACCGCACGAGCTACCTATGCCAGCACAAACCTGCGCCTGAACAAAGCCATCTACAACAACAATATCTTTGAACCTTACAACGGCGAACGTGCTCGTTTTGGTGACATCATGCGGCGCTCCAAAATAGCCGGAGACGCCAACGACCGCAAATTTGTGCTGCTTGGCGACCCGGCCCTGCAACTCACCTATCCTGAGCACCTTGTGCAAACCACCCATATCAACGATAAAGCACTCGGCTCCATAGGCCAGAACGACACCATCAAGGCGCTTTCGGAAGTGCGCATCCGGGGGAAGATCACCAGCCGCAACGGGCAAACATTGCAGAATTTCGATGGCAAGGTGTTCACGACAATCTACGACAAGGCTGCAACCATCACCACGGCAGGCGACCAGAACGGATTCCCGCAGACATTTACTACCCGCAACAGCATCATCTACAAAGGTGTAGCCAGTGTAATCAACGGCCACTTTGAGTTCTCATTTATTGTTCCGAAAGATATTTCCTATCGTTTTGGCACCGGCAGAATCAGCCATTATGCCACAGGCAGTGTGGGCGACGCCCACGGCAGCACAGAGGACTTTATTGTGGGTGGCTTTTCGGGAAATTTGCTCTCCGATGACAAAGGGCCGGAAATCCGGTTATTCATGGGCGACACTACCTTCCGCGATGGCGGTTTCACCAGCGAAAACCCTGTCCTGATTGCCCTGCTTCGCGACGAAAGCGGTATCAATACCACAGGGGCAGGCATTGGGCACGACATTGTGGCATGGATTGAAGGCGCCACTGAACGCATGGCCATTCTGAACGACTATTACACTGCCGCACTCGACAAGAGCAATGAGGGTTCGGTAAGTTTCCCCATCATTGGGCTAAATCCCGGCAGGCACACCATAACCCTGCGTGCCTGGGACGTGCTGAACAATTCCAACACTGCCAGCATCAGCTTTGAGGTGATCCCGAAAAACACCGTAACGGTGAACGAACTGTTCAACTATCCTAACCCTTTCCGCGATCGCACCTGCTTTGTCTTCAATCACAACCAGAACGGCGAACGCCTCGCTGTCGTGATCGACATTTTCGATATGGACGGGCGAAGGGTAAAAAGCATCAGGGAGGAGATTGTCAGCAGCAGTTTCCGCAGCCAGCCCATCTGTTGGGACGGAAAAGCCGATTCAGGCACGCCTGTTCCCAAAGGATTGTATCTTTACCGCCTCATTGTCACCGGCGGCAGCGGAAACCAGACTGTGGATTCCGGTCGTATGGTGAGGTTCTAAGCTGCATAAATGATCAGGCGTATCTTGTTTCTTTTTGTTTTGGTCTGGTTGGCATTGCCTCACGAGGCTGATGCACAACCTTCCCCGGCATTTTCCGATACGCTCGTGTTAAATCTCGGTCAGGATGAGCATGCATGGCCTTTTGTGCTTCATTTTGAGCCAGCCATTGGGATACAACCTGGTTTGCTGATCCCGATCAGGGTGCCGGCAGGTATGCGGTTTACCTCGGCCAGCCTGAATGTTTTTCAGACCGTGGATTCTGATCTCCCTGAACCTGAGGCAGAACCGCAAGATTTTCTGCTGGTTTATCAGTCGTATGACCAGCGTAGCGAAACAGTGGAACGGCTGTTTTTGTATCCTTACCGAAGCAGGATTGGCGGTGTAGAGCAATTGACCAGCGGGCAAATCATCGTCCATTACGACAGCCTTGCGCTGCATCCACAGGAAGCGGGATCAGGCTTTATCGAGAATTCCGTGCTGAGCTCCGGACCTTGGCTGAAGCTGGCTGTAGTCAGGGATGGGGTGCATCGTCTCACCCCGGCCGACCTTGTTGCGGCTGGCTGGGATGTGCAGCAACTCGACCCGCAACGACTGGCCTTGTTTGGCAACGGCGGCGCCATGCTGCCGGAGCGCAACAATGCTTTCCGGCACGACGACCTGGTGGAGAATCCCATCCTGGTCAAGGGAGAAAACGACGGCAGCTTTGATCCGGGTGATGCCCTGTACTTCTACGGGCAGTCCACTACTACATGGACTTACAATCCGATGACTATCCGCTTCGACCACCGCATCAACTACTATTCCGACACCTCGTTTTATTTCTTAACCGTGCTCGATCGCCCTGGGCTGAGAATTTCAGAAAAGCCTCAGGAACAGGCGAATCCGACAACGATAGCCGACATCTTTCTGGATTATGCGTTGCACGAAAACGACCTCGAAAACCTGATCCACTCCGGAAGAGAGTGGTATGGCGAATATTTCAACCGCCAGCAGCGCGACAGGCTCGACGTACAATTTCACTTCCCGAACAGGGTGGCAGGCCGGCCTGTGATGGTCAACACCCAGTTTGCTGTGCGCTCGCTCACCGAAACCACCGCATTCTCGATCGAACTCAATGGCCAGCAGGTATTGCCCCAGCAACCATTTCTGCCGATTTCGTCAGGTGCGGCTGCCTTTGCCCGCGAACAGTCGTTCAACCTCAGCCTGCAGCTGCCTGAACGCGACAGCCTCGACTTTGTGGTGCGTTACCATGCAGCTCAGGATAATTCCCGCGGCTGGATCAATTTCCTGCGCGTCAACGCCTGGCGGCAGCTCAGGTATGTGCCCGGCAGGCAAATGCCGTTTCGCAATCCGGAAGCCGTGGGGTTCAATGTGGTGCCCCAATATCGGATCGGGCAGGTGGTTCCCGGACTGATGCTGTGGGAAGTCACCAATCCGTTGCGGCCAAAGGCCATGATGCATGAACTGGCAGACGATCACCTGCGGTTTAATGTGATGGGCGACTCGATACGCGAGTTCATCCTTTTTGATCCTGCAGATGCATATCAGCCAGTTGCCATCCGGCCTTTAGCTAATCAGAATCTTCATGCCACACCGGCCACCGATATGATTATTGTTGCTCCGGACATCTTCAGGCCCTATGCCGAAGCTATGGCGGCGCTGCATCAGGCACACGACGGACTGGAAAGTATTGTTGCAGGTACTGCTGAAATTTACAATGAGTTCGGTTCGGGTAAGCCCGACCCCACTGCCATACGCGATTTTATCCGCATGGTCTATTTGCGCAGCCAGGACCGTTTGCGCTACGTGCTGCTCTTTGGCGATGCCTCATACGATTATAAGAACCGCATTGCCGGCAACACCAATTTTGTGCCTACTTACCAGAGCATCCAAAGCATCATCGAAACCCAAAGTTTTGTAAGCGACGATTACTTTGGCCTGATGGGAAGCAACGAGGGCCAGGACATGCAGGGTGTGCTCGATCTGGGCATAGGACGTTTTCCGGTGAGCGCCACCGGGGAGGCTGCGCTCATGGTGCAAAAAAATGCCCATTACCTCTCAAGGCAGGAAAAACTCAGGGGACCCTGGCAAAATACCATCACTTTCATGGCCGACGACGGCGATGGCAACCTGCATCTGAGTCAGGCCGAAACCCTGGCCACGCATGTGGATACGGCCTACCGCAACTTTAACATCCGTAAAGTTTACCTGGATGCCTACCGCCGTGTGCCGGTGCCCGGTGGATTTCGTTATCCGGAGGCCTCTGCCGCCTTGCTGAGAAACATCAGCGAGGGTTCGCTTATAGTCAACTACACCGGTCATGGGGGCGTGAGCGGGCTCACAGACGAAAAAGTGTTTTCGATCAGCGAGATAGAAAGCCTTACCAACATCGATCGCCTGGCATTCTTTGTGACGGCCACCTGCGAATTCAGCCGCTTCGACAATCCGGTCCTCACCTCGGCTGGCGAACAGCTCCTGCTGAATCCCAGCGGTGGCGCCATTGCACTGATGACAACCACCAGGCTGGCCTTTGCGCACTCCAACTTCAACGTGAACCGCAGACTGTATGCCTCTCTGATGACCAACGGCAAAAGCGACATCAACAGGTTGGGCGACATCATCAGGCTCAGCAAAAATCCGACCAATTCATACATCTATAATTTTGTGCTGCTTGGCAATCCTGCCCTCAGGCTCAGCTATCCCGAATATCGTGCCGAAGTGCTCAAAATCAACGGAAAGCCATCCGATACCCTGCATGCCATGTCGGAAGTGGTGCTCGAAGGACGCATTGTCAATCCCTCAGGCCAGCTTGTGGAAAATTTCAATGGAGTGGTCGAAGTGTTGTTTTTTGACAAGAAAAGCACCTACCGTACTCTGGGCAACGACGCGATGAGCATGCCAACCAACTTCAGCCTGTTCGACAAATTGCTGTTTCGCGGCAGCGCCACAGCGACCAACGGGCTTTTCAGCCTTAGGTTTGCGTTGCCGCGAAGCATTGCCTACAATTACGGAATGGCGCGTATCTCGATGTTTGCTTCTGATTCCGTTTCGGGCATGTCGGCCGGCGGCTGGTTCGACAACATCATCCTTGGCGGCATTGCTCCGGACATCATGCCCGACAATAAAGGTCCTGAAATAGAGCTGTTTGTGGGCGATGAGCGGTTTGTCAGCGGCAGTGTGGTGCCGGAAAGCAGTATCCTGATAGCAAAAATCGCTGACCCGCAGGGCATTCATCACCTGGGCTCCGAAATAGGTCGCGACATTGTGGCAACCCATTCGTTACCCGACGGATCAATCAGGAAATACGTGCTCAACAATTATTTCAGCCTCGACCTGGATCACCCCACTTCGGGAAGCCTTCGCTTTCCCATGGAAAGGCTCATACAGGGTGAACACCTGTTGAGCCTCAAGGCCTGGGATTTACATAATAACAGCTCGGAAAAGGAAATCCGGTTTGTGGTAAATCCGGAAGAGGGATTGAAAATCAGCAATGTACGCCTCAGTCCAAATCCGGTGAGCGGTCAGGCTGTTTTTACCTTCGAACACAACAAACCAGGCAGTACGTTGTTTGTAAGTATTGAGATTTATAATGCATTTGGCAGTAAGGTACACCAGATAAATGCACAAATGACCCCATCAGGCAACCATTCCTACCCCTTGTCGTGGAATCCGAAGCAAACAACAGCCGGAAGATTGGCGTCGGGTGTGTATCTTTGGCGCCTCATTGTCGCGCCTGCCGAGGGACTACCGGTTTCGACCGGAGGCAGGCTGGTAATCGCAAACCCATGACAACAACATGCAATAAAGCCACTTACCAATCGTTTACAATCCATTCATGACGCAAAATAATCTTATGAAAATGAAACGCCCGGCCTTGCTGGCACTTTCTATCCTGTTGTTTTTCAATGCCAAAACGCAGAATTACCAGGAGCTTTCAGGTCGCAACTCCCTCAATGTCATCACAACAGCTGTTCCGTTTTTGATGATAGCCCCCGATGCCCGTGCAGGTGCCATGGGCGATGCCGGGGTTTCGTCGGCTCCGGATGTGTTTTCGATGCACTGGAATCCGGCAAAATATGCCAATCTGCAGCAGGATATGATGCTTGGCCTGTCGTACAGCCCCTGGTTGCGCAACCTCGTTCCGGATATGAACCTTGCTTACCTTGGTTTTTCGAAACGCCTGAATGCCAATTCAGCAGTAGGATCGACCCTGCGTTTTTTTACCTTGGGCGACATACAGTTTACCGATGAAAACGGTGACGACAGGGGTACGTACCGTCCCAGCGAATGGGCGCTCGATGCCACCTATGCCCGCAAACTTACCGACCACCTCTCAGGAGCTGTGGCCGGTCGGTTCATCTACTCAAACCTCACCCAGGGCCAGAACGTGGGTACAACCTCAACCTCGGCTGGAATTTCGGTGGCAGCCGACGTAGCCGTGTACTGGGAAAAGGAAGTCAACTGGTTTAAAGATATTGACGCCACCTTCGCCTGGGGAATCAATGTGAGCAACATCGGCAACAAGCTGGGCTACAGCGAAACCAGCATCAAAAAAGATTTCATTCCCACCAACCTCAGGTTGGGGCCAACCCTCAGGCTCGATATAGATGAATACAACAAAATCGCCTTCTCTCTGGATATCAACAAGTTGCTTGTACCAACGCCTCCCATACTCAAACGCGACAGCATCACCGGTCAACCTATCCTGATCCCCGGAACAGATAAGTTTGAGATTGCCAAAGGACGCGACGACGAAGTGTCGGTTGTAGCCGGTATGTTGCAGTCGTTTTATGATGCACCCAACGGAATGTCGGAGGAGCTGCGCGAACTTTATTATGCCTTTGGGGTGGAATATTGGTACAACAATGCATTCGCTCTGCGGGGTGGTGGATTTTTTGAGGACAAAACCAAAGGCAACAGGAAGTTTTTCACCCTGGGTGCTGCACTCAGATACAACGTCTTTGGGCTGGACTTTTCTTACCTCATCCCGGTGGATTCGCGCAACAACCCGCTGCAGAATACGGTTCGATTTGCGCTCACCTTCGACCTGGAGGGAGCCACGAAGAACAGGAAAAATTAATTACCTCACCATTTATGTTGATGCCCCGTCAGGTTTTTTAATCACAACCTGACGGGGTATTGATTTTTCGCCCCTAACGAGGCTACCGGTATGCCGCCCCTGCGGCGCTAGTGATTTGTTGCCCTACGGTTCTATGAGTGCGATGCTTTCGGGGTCGAAGCTGAGCAGGTAAACCTTTTGTGTGGCGCGGGTGAGGGCCGTGTAGAGCCAGCGCATGTAATCGGAGTCAATGTCCTGATCTTTGCGGCGGCCTTGTTCCAGGAAAACGACGGGCCACTGACCGCCCTGGGTTTTGTGGCAGGTAAGGGCGTAGGCATACTTGACCATCAGGGCATTGTACCACGGATTGGTGGCCATCATGGCAAGGCGTTTTCTTCGGGAGGGAATATCGGCATAGTCTTCCTCGATTTTTGAGGCAAGCGCGCGGAAAGCATCATCGCTCAGCGAAGGGCCGGGCGCAGTGAGGGTGTCGAGCAAGAGTTTTACCCCGAAAGAGGGCAAGTCCGGATAATCGAGCAGGCGTACCTCAGCTTCGGCAAAACGATGATCGTAAATGTTTTCGTAGCGCACCACACGCACCAGCTCAATGATGTCGCCATTGGCAATAAAGCCTGCCTGGTCAGCTTCGCTCAGCCAGAAATAGTTGTTTTTGACCACCATCAGCAGCTCACCTGCTGCCAGCTCATCATCCAAGCCTATGATGCGCTGCCTGATGGCCTGATTGAGCCGGTTTGCTGCATAATTGCTCCGGCAGATCACCACCGCCTGCGAGAAGTCGTGGCGCCCGAAGTTTTCCATCAGCCTGTCTTCAACCTCGCTGCCCGCAAGTATCTCCACATCACCTTTTTGTCTGATTTCCAGCAATGGAAGCTGGTAATCTTTGTTTGTCAGTTTCTGACGCAGCTGGGTGGCATTGCTCAGGATGTCCGACTCCAGACTCTGCCGCATCACTTCGGTGAGCTCAAATCCTGCCGCTGTGAGGTTGTAGCGGCTTTGAAGGTAGCCAAGGTCGAGGGCCGGACTCAAGTGCAATCCCACTGGTGGCAGCTGTGCCTGATCGCCAATGAGCAGCAGGCGGCAGTTCTGTCCTTCGGCCACATATTCCATCAGGTCGTCGAGCAGACTTTTGCCGGTAATGCTTTCAACAGCCGTATCCGGAATCATGGAGGCTTCGTCAACCACAAAGAGTGCATTGCGGTGCTTGTTGGGCGCGCGCACGATGCGCATGTGGCCATCGGGCATTCGGGTCTGAAAGTATATTTTTCGGTGGATGGTAGAGGCATGCAGACCGGTGTAGGCACTCAAAACTTTGGCGGCCCTGCCGGTGGGCGCCAGAAGCACAGGATGCATCCCAAGCAAAGGCAGTATTTTCACAATGGCCGAAACCAAAGAGGTCTTCCCCGTTCCGGCATATCCGCGCAAAAGGTAAAGCGGATTGGGTTTTTTCGAAAGCAAGAAAGCCGAAAGATGGTCCATCACTTTCAGCTGACCTGCTGTGGGAGGATATCCGAAAGCCTGCCCGAGATGTATGCGCAATTGGTGCCGGTCCATCAGAAAGGATAACCTATACCAAAGTTCCAGGCGATGTTTTTCGTTTTCAGGTCATTAAACCGCCATCGCTCTGCCTCGGGTAAAGAAGGATCGCGCAGGGGTACGGCAGCATCTACCCTGAACACAAAGAAGGAAAAGTCGAGCCGGAAGCCGATCCCAGCATCCAGGGCTATTTCTTTGTAGAACCTGTTGAATGCAAAATCGCCTGCATTTTTTTCATCTTTGCCGGAATAGGTCCAGATGTTGCCTGCGTCGGCAAATATGGCCCCTTTGAGGTAGCTATACAACGGAAAACGGAATTCAACATTGGTTTCGAGCTGCATGCTCCCGTAACGTTCAATTTTCAGGGTATCGGTGAAACTTCCTGGGCCAAGCTGCCGGAACGGCCAGGCCCGCATACCGTTGGCACCTCCTGCGTAAAAACTTCGTTCAAAAGGCAGATCTTCCGAATTGCCAAAGGGAATACCTGTCCCTGCCATGCCCCGGAATACCAGCCTGAGTTCCGGCCTGAAGACCTTGTAATACCTGTAATCTAAATCAAGTCGTACGAACTGGGCGTAGCGTATCCCAAACAATGTGGTGTAATCATTTTCCTTTCCAAAAAGGGGTAGTTTGCGCATGGCCGACAACAGGTTGCCGGCACTTTCGGCATTGATCCGCAGGTAATGGAAGTCGCTGATTCGATTAATGTTCTGATTTGTAAATATATAGCTGTAACGCATCCCAAAAATAAGGTGGTCATTGTATTGGTTGCGCAGGCGCTGGTTGGTGATCTGGTTGAGGAAGTCCTCAAATTCGGGACTCAGATTTACTTTGATGGAGCTCAGTGAAGCCGGACTGAAAAAATGTGTGGAATATGAGGTGGCCATCCAGTCGTAGCCAAAGCTGAACCGCAGCATGGCACGGTCGTAGTTCGGGCGGTTTTGACTGGAATAACCAAGGTTGATGGTTGTTTTGGGCAGGTATTCCCTGGCAAACCGCCTCAATCTGATGGGGCTGACAAAACGTGGAATGAGCAGGCTGGCATCGAGACCTGATTCGCGGGTATTAAAAAGGCGATTCTCTGTTTCGCCCGTGCTCAGCCTTTGGGCTTCAAGACCGCCGTTGAATCTGATTCTGAGCACTTCAGCACCGGAAAAAAGGTTGCGGTTGGTGTAAACCAGGCTGCCTCGCATACCCAGGTCGCCCCCCGAGTTGGTGCCTTCCACTTCCACCGAATAGGCATGCAGGCGCGCACGCTGCAGGTAAACATGGGCGTCGATCCACCTTCCGGGCTGAATGGGATAGGTTTCCACCTGCGATGCCGTTGTATCGAACACTATATTCGATGCCCGGAAGATCTTCAGATTGTTCAGGCCTTTGTATGTCTGGCGCATGCGGTCGATGCTCACCGGCTCGCCCTGATAGAACTGGATGACCTGCCGGAATGCCGAGGGCTTGATGCCTGGATTGCCCGGACTCACAAAAGTGAGCTGTGATGGCTTATTGTTCCACGGATTTTTTAAACGGTAGATCAGGGTGTCGGTAGGCAATTGATCTCCCCCAAAGGGCTGATGCTGAGGATAGATGAAGATGTTGCGTACAAAATACGACTGGTGTACCTCGCCTGCTCCGGCTTGCAGGAACGAAGGCGCTTCAATGCGCAGGTTCAGTCTGACGCTTTTGTCGGTTTTGTTGCTGTCAGCTTCAAAGCGGATGAAATCTTTCCGGAAATAAAAATAACCGTTGTTTTTGAGCAGGTTGGTAATACGGTCGCGCTCAGCATCCATTTCGTAGGCATTGAATCGCTTTCCTCTGCTCAGCAGGCTTTCGGCGGTGTCGGCATCCAGCAGGCCGGCAATGGATGGATCTTCTACTGTGCGCTGCAGATGGCTGATGACATATGCAGGACCAGGATGCACGATATAGCTGACGTTGGCTTTCTTGCGCTTTGCCCTGAGTTCGAAGCTGGTTGTGGCCTCGAAATGTCCCATGTTAAAGAGGTATTGCCGCATCTGAGCCGATGCATTGCGTGCCAGTTGCTCATCAAAATACACCGGCTGGCGCCCAAACCTTCTGGCAGCAGCCTTGCGCAGGCCTTTGCTGCGTTGTTCATCCCATCGGTAATAAATCCACAAGCCCGGCCGAAGTCCCAACATATGGGGCATAGCCTTGGGCTGGGCCAGCACAGCCAGGTCGGACGATGAAATACTGCCATTGCTGCCGGTAATGCGCACAGTGTTTTTGTGCATGAGCAGCTTTCCTTCAGGCACATAGCGTGTTGGAGCACAGCTCTGAGAAAAAAACGCCAGGATTACAAAAAGTCCTGAAAACAAAAACCACCTTGCGCCTGCTGCCCGTTTGAGTTTCATCTTGCCTCACGACCTCCCATTACCGGCTGGTCACAGGCAAAGGTAAGACATTTGCTTCATGATGCATGGCACTGCTATGGCGCCCAAACAAAAAGCGCAGGACATCGGAGGATGTGCTGCGCCTTCAGTTTAAGTTTCTGAAAATAAGCCGATTCAGATGGTTTCGGTTTCTACCACCTTGGCCAGCAGGTCGGCGTAGGGGATTACCAGCAATTTGCGTCCTTCGAAGGTTACCTCGGTGCCCGAATATTTTTTGAAAAGCACCTTATCGCCCACGCTGATGGCAGGTTTTTCAATGTTGCCGATGGCAATCACCGGCGCAATCTGAGGTTTTTCCTTGGCGGTGTCGGGGATGATCAGTCCTGAAGCAGTACGCTGCTCGCTCTTATCCTCCGTCAAATCGAGGATAACTTGTTCGTTAAGTGGTTGCAACTCTTTCATGATTAATGTTTTATGATTGTTGTGATGAAATTCCAAGGAGGCTGTTGATGCGGTTTTTGTCGAAGCCGACCACGATGGTGCCTTCAATATCGGTTTGCGGTACCCCTTGCTGACCGCTACGCCTTACCATCTGCTCGGCTGCCTGCTGGTTGCGAGACACATCAATTTCGGTAAACTGAATATTGTTCGACCTGAGATAGGACTTCAGGGTGTTGCACCAGCTGCAGGTGGGTGTGGTGTACACGGTGACTCTTTTCTGCCTTGGCTGGGTGGCGCTGGTCAACGGATGAAAATACGATTCCTCGAACAGGTTGATGTAATGTGCCGGCTCGTTGCAGCCTTTCACGACATTGATGAATTTTTCGCCTTCAAAAACCAGGAGCGAAGGGGCGCTGGTTACGCCATAAACCAGATGGATGTCGCGCACCGTATTTACATCGGCGAGAAGTACGTTCACCGAGTCGATCTTTTGGGCGGCTTCGGTGATGTTGCGCAGGCTGCATTCGCTGGTTTCGGTTCCGGATTTGTAGAGGAGCACGTAATTTTTCTGGTCTTTGCGCAGCAAACCCAGCATCTCTTCGTGCGATGCTACATTTTTCAATGCCATATGCGGATGTTTTGGCCTGTGCCGATCAACTCCTGTGCCATATGCAGGTTTTGTCATATTTAAGACCTGCGAGTGACATAATTTCAGTCAAGGCTACGGCGGACTAAAAGACAAATGGGATCATGCGCCAGCTTTTCTGCATGTACTCCGCATATCCGGGAAAATGCCGGATAAGTTGTTTTTCTTCAAACAATTGCTTGAAAATAAGGTTGATAAGCAGGATGATCCAGGCGGTGAGCCTCATCGGACTGTAAAACTCCACAACCAATGGCAGCAGGGCCATCAGTTGTGCCAGATACATGGGATGCCTGATCACGCTGTAAATGCCGGAAGTAATCATTTGTCCCCCTTGTTTGGGCAAAGGGGCCACGTTGAAATTACCAATCTGCATTTGCAGAATGGCCACCACGCCCGCCAGCAAACCTGCCAGCTCGACCAAAAGTCCGACTGGCCACTGGCTGACCCATGGACCTGTGGCCAGAATGATGGCAATCATCGAAAACTGAACAAGCACAAAAAAGTAGGCGGTAAATTTGGTTTTCATGCTTCGGGCGTTAGAAAAAACGGCACCCGGGTTGCCGGTCTCCTTTCCGGCGGGTTGCGCAAGTAGAGAGCTGTGAAAACCGGGTGCCGGAGGCAAAGGTAAAATAAATGTTGCCGGCAATGCAAGCCCGACAGGCAATGAAGTGCGTGCCATACAAGGCCTAAAATGTTAACTTTGCGCCACAAAATCCAACATCAAAAGCAATGAGTTACGACGTTATCGTTATAGGCAGCGGTCCGGGCGGATATGTGGCTGCCATCAGGGCCAGTCAGCTTGGCAAAAAAGTAGCCGTGGTTGAAAAAGCCGAAATCGGAGGCGTATGCCTCAACTGGGGTTGCATTCCGACCAAGGCCCTGCTCAAAAGTGCGCAGGTGTTCAACTACACAAAACATGCTGCCGATTATGGCATCGCCATCACAGGTGAGGTGAAGCCTGATTTTGAATCAGTTATCAAGCGCAGCCGCAGCGTTGCCGACGGGATGAGCAAGGGCGTACAGTTCCTTTTCAAAAAGAACAAAATTGACCTGATCAATGGGTTTGGTACGCTCAAACCTGGTAAGAAAGTGGAAGTGACCAAAGCCGACGGAAGCAAGGAAACCTACGAAGCCAATCACATCATCCTTGCCACCGGCGCCCGTTCGCGTGAGCTTCCAAACATGAAGATCGACGGCAAGAAGATCGTGGGTTACCGCGACGCCATGGTGCTGCCCAAACAACCTGCTTCGATGGTTGTGGTTGGCTCGGGCGCCATCGGCTCCGAGTTTGCTTATTTCTACAACAGCATGGGCACCAAAGTCACACTCGTGGAATACATGCCAAACATCCTGCCTCTCGAAGACGAGGATGTGAGCAAGCAGCTCGAACGCTCGTTTAAAAAAGCAGGCATGCAGGTGATGACAGGCTCAACCGTTGAACACGTGGACACCAGCGGCGACTTGTGCAAGGTGACCATCAGCACCAAAAAAGGCACCGAAGTCGTGGAGGCCGAAGTAGTGCTCTCGGCCGTTGGGGTAACCACCAACCTCGAGGGTCTGGGACTGGAAGAAACCGGCGTGAAAACCGAGAAAGGCAAGGTAATTGTGGACGAGTATTACCGCACGAACGTTGATGGGGTATATGCCATCGGCGATATCGTGCATGGCCCGGCGCTGGCCCATACTGCCTCCCACGAAGGCATTACCTGTGTGGAAGCGTTTTGCGGACTGAATCCCGAACCGGTGGACTATGGCAACATCCCGTCGTGCACTTACACCAGCCCCGAAGTAGCTTCGGTGGGCATGACCGAAAAACAGGCCATCGAAGCCGGCTACGAGATCAAAGTGGGTAAGTTTCCGTTCTCAGCCTCTGGCAAAGCCAGCGCTGCCGGCAACAAAGATGGTTTTGTCAAGGTGATCTTCGATGCAAAATACGGCGAATGGCTGGGCTGTCACATGATAGGCGACAACGTAACCGAAATGATTGCCGAGGCCGTGGCTGCCCGTAAGCTCGAAACCACCGGACACGAGATCATCAAAACCATCCACCCGCACCCCACCATGTCCGAAGCCATCATGGAAGCCACTGCTGCAGCCTATGGCGAGGTGATTCATTTGTAAAACACTTGTAATCAATACATAAAAACAGGTCGCCGAATCATCCGGCGACCTGTTTTTGTTTGATGGATTTTCACACCTTATCCGTATGTCGTCCCGGGCATGTGGAGCGAAGCAAGTTCTGAAGACTGACGTTTTGGACAAATGGGAAACAATCTTGACAAAAATGACTTACTTTTAGCCCGGAAACAAAGTGTCAGCCATGGAAATCATCGAAACCGGCATTCCCGACCTGCTCATAGTGAAACCCGTGGTATTCGAGGACCACAGGGGATACTTCTTCGAATCGTATAACAAAGAAAAATTTCTGCAGAAAGGTATCGACCAGAATTTTGTGCAGGACAACGAATCCAAGTCGGCAAAAAACGTCCTGCGGGGTCTGCATTTTCAGAAGCCACCCTTTGCCCAGGGCAAGCTGGTGCGCGTGATGAAAGGCGCTGTGCTCGATGTGGCAGTAGATATCCGGAAAAAGTCGCCCACCTACGGCAAATGGGCTTCCATTGTGCTGAGCGAATCGAACAAATGGATGTACTGGATTCCGCCGGGATTTGCCCACGGTTTTGTGACCCTCGAAGACGACACGGTATTTTTCTACAAATGCACCAACGTCTATAACAAAGCTTCGGAAGGCAGTATCCGGTGGAACGACCCCGACCTTAATATCGACTGGGGTGTGACCGACCCGCTGCTCTCCGACAAGGACCGCGAGGCTCCATTGTTCCGCGATTTTGTCAGTCCGTTCTGACTTTTCCCGGTCAGCCCGACCAACTTAATTTTTCTTCTTTATGCAGGTCTGAACCCAGGTACTGCTGAACAATCCCGTACCCGATCACGCATTTAGTAGATTAAACAGGTATTTTTGCAGATTGCGCCCGGCTTGGCATGATACTTCTTATAATATTGACTATCAAATTCATATGATTAAAAACCTGGTTTTAAACTCTTCAAAACTCCTAATTCTCCTCTTGATAACAGGACTTGCGGCCACGCTGGCCTCCTGCGGACGCAATGGCAACGCCCAGCAGCCTGCCGAACGCCTGCCGGCCCAGGAAATAGTGAGTATCCAATTGCCGGCAAGTATTGATTTTGCCGGCGAGGAAGTGCCGCTGGAACTTTACTATGTGAGCGAAGCCCTGGAACGCGAATTGTTGGTGAACACCTACTGGCACAGCTCCACCTTGCTGTTGCTCAAGCGTGCCAACCGCTGGCTTCCGGTGATCGAGCCTATTTTGAAGAAGAACGGCATACCCGACGATTTCAAATACCTGGCCATGATCGAGAGCAACCTTACCAACAGCAGATCGCCTGCCGGAGCGGCCGGTTTCTGGCAGTTCCTCGAAGGCACGGCCCGCGAATACCAACTCGAGGTCACTGACCAGGTGGATGAGCGCTATCACCTCGAAAAGGCTACCGAAGCCGCATGCAGGTATTTCCGCCGGGCTTACAACAAATACAACAGCTGGGCACTTGTGGCAGCTGCCTACAACGCTGGCACCAGGCGCATCGACGATTTTCTTTCGCGCCAGCAAACCGACAGCTACTTCGACTTGTTAATGGCTGAAGAAACAGAAAGATACCTCTACCGCATTCTGGCCATCAAAATGATTCATCGCAACCCTCGGGCTTTTGGCTTCTATCCTGATCTGGAGCGGCTTTATGAACCATTGTCTTTCAGAGAGATACAGGTGAGCGAGAGCATCCCGAACCTGGTGGAGTTTGCCAGATCGCAGGGGGTAAGCTATAAGTTGCTGCGCATGTTCAACCCCTGGCTGCGCACGCACGAGCTTACCGTGAAACCCGGTAAAACCTACACGCTGAAAATACCTGACGGCCGGTTTGCACGCACGCACCGACCCATACGGTCATGACAAAACAACAGTCTCTGATGAGCGAGCAATCATTGCAGCACGACACATACTCCGAAGATCAGTACCTTGAGGTGCAGGGTGCCCGGGTGCACAACCTGAAAAACATCGACCTGCGTATTCCGCGCTATCAGCTGGTGGTCATCACCGGCCAGAGCGGAAGCGGTAAGTCATCGCTGGCTTTCGACACCATCTATGCCGAAGGCCAAAGGCGATACATGGAAAGTTTTTCCGCCTATGCCCGGCAGTTTATCGGCACCATGGAGCGCCCTGATGTGGACAAAATCACCGGCTTGAGTCCGGTGATCTCTATCGAGCAGAAGTCGGTCAACCGCAACCCCCGCTCCACAGTGGGTACCATTACCGAGATCTACGACTTTCTGCGACTGCTCTATGCACGTGCCTCTGAGGCCTTTTCGTATGCCACGGGCGAAAAGATGGTGCGATATTCCGAGGAACAGATCGTAGCCCTGATCCACGAGAAATATGCTGGCAAAAGAATCATCCTGCTGGCTCCGGTTGTCAGGGCGCGCAAGGGACACTACCGCGAGTTGTTCGAACAGGTCAGACAGGCCGGATTCCTGAAAGTGCGCGTTGACGGGGAAGTGCGCGACCTCGTTTTTGGCATGCAGCTCGACAGATATAAGGTGCACGACATCGAGATTGTCATCGACCGGCTGGATATGGCTTCGGTGGACCACGCCAGACTGACGCGCTCGGTGCAAACAGCCCTCAAACAAGGCAAAGGCCTGATGCAGGTGCTCGATGCAGGAAGCAACGAACTGCGCTATTTCAGCCGCATGCTGATGTGCCCCACCACAGGCTTGTCGTACAACGAACCGGAACCCAATACGTTTTCGTTCAACTCGCCCTACGGCGCTTGCCCGAAATGCAACGGTCTGGGGCATATCACCGAGATTGACCTCGACAAAATTATGCCCGACAAAAGCCTGAGCATCAAAAAAGGTGGTCTGGCCCCGCTGGGCGAATATAAGAACAACTGGATTTTCAGCCAGATCGAAGCCATTGGCAGCCGCTACGGTTTCAACCTGAATACGCCCATAGGCGAGATACCCGACGAAGCCATTGATGTGATGCTCTACGGCACCAACGAGTCCATAGAGGTAAGGCGTGAATATATGGGTATCATCTCGTCCTATAGCACAACCTTTGAGGGCATCATCAGTTTTATCGAAGCCCAGAACAACGAAAATGCCTCGCCGGCCATCCGCAGGTGGGCGCAAGGTTTCATGAATCATGTGACTTGTCCGGTTTGCGAAGGCACACGGCTCAAAAAAGAGTCGCGGTATTTCCTGATTGACGGCAAAAACATTGCCGAAGCTGCTTCGATGGATATCAGCGCTTTAGCGTCCTGGATCGAATCGTTGCCCGAAAAACTTTCTGAAAGGCAGCTGCAGATTGCCCGCGATGTACTGCGTGAAATTGAAAAGCGCATCCGTTTTCTGCTCGAAGTGGGTATCGACTACCTCAACCTGAACCGTCCGGCCAACACCCTCTCCGGAGGCGAGGCCCAGCGCATCAGACTGGCCACACAGATCGGATCGCAGCTCACCGGGGTGCTTTATATCCTGGACGAACCCAGCATCGGCCTGCACCAGCGCGATAACCACCGGCTGATCAAATCGCTCAAACAACTGCGCGACATCGGCAACTCGGTCATCGTGGTGGAGCACGATAAGGACACGATTCTTGCGGCAGACCATGTGGTGGATATCGGTCCGGGCGCCGGCGTGCATGGCGGTTATGTGGTTGCACAAGGCAAGCCCGACGAGATGCATCAGTGCAAAAGCATTACCTGCGAGTACATCAGCGGAAAAAGAAGCATACCTGTGCCGGCTCAACGCCGCAAGGGCACGCCCGGGCAGAAACTCATTCTGCGTGGCGCTAAAGGCAACAACCTGAAGAATGTTGACCTGGAACTGCCGCTTGGTATGATGATTTGCGTAACCGGAGTGAGCGGTTCGGGAAAGAGCAGCCTCATCAATGAAACACTTTTTCCCATTTTAAACCGGCACTTCTATGATGCGCTCAAAGCGCCTCTGCCATACGAAAGCATCGAAGGGCTGGAGCTGCTCGACAAGGTGATTGAAATTGACCAGACGCCCATCGGACGCACACCGCGCTCCAATCCGGCCACCTACACCAAGGTGTTCGACGAGATACGAAAGCTCTTTGGCGAGCTGCCCGAATCGCGCATCAGGGGTTACAAACCCGGGCGTTTTTCGTTCAATGTGTCCGGCGGAAGATGCGAAACCTGCAAAGGCGCAGGCGTGCGCATCATCGAGATGAATTTTCTGCCCGATGTGGCAGTGCAATGCGAAGATTGCGGGGGAAAGAGATATAACCCCGAGACCCTCGAGGTGCGCTACCGGGGCAAATCGATCAACGATGTGCTCAACCTGACCATCGATCAGGCGATCGATTTTTTCGAAAACATCCCATCCATCCAGCAAAAGCTGCGCTCGTTGCAGGATGTGGGGCTCGGATACCTGACGCTTGGTCAGCCATCCACAACCATCTCGGGTGGCGAAGCCCAACGTGTCAAGCTGGCCGCCGAACTCGCACGCCGCGATACCGGAAAAACAATCTATATCCTCGACGAGCCAACCACCGGCCTGCATTTCGAAGATGTGAACCAACTGATGCAGGTGCTCAACAAGCTGGTTGACAGGGGAAATACGGTGCTCATCATCGAACACAATATGGAAGTGATCAAGATGGCCGATTATATCATCGACCTGGGGCCGGATGGCGGGCGAAATGGCGGCCGGATCGTTGCCACAGGGACGCCTGAAGAAATAGTCGAGAAAGGAACAGGCCACACCGCTGCTTACCTGGCTGTGGAACTCCAAAATGGCCGTCAGGCATAAAAAAAAGCCCCGAACGGGCGTCCGGGGACTTTTTCTCTTAACCAACCAATATTCTGATGAAAAAAAACTACTCGCCTAAATCTTATCAAAGATCGTGCCAAATATTTTAGGTCTCTTTGGCTGCTTAACATATTTTAAGCTTTGTGATGCCAGATAAAATTCAACGAACAGAATTCACGCAATTAACGACCAGAATAGCGCAATTATTGTACGAAGGGCTGCCGAAAAACTGACACAGGCCCTTCGATCCAGCCTCTCAGTTTGTCCGGTTTCAATACACCTGTGTCCAAAATCAGACACGTGCTCCGGGTTTTAAAACATCTTTTTTTGTTGCTTGTTATTGTTTAGATTTAGTCTAAATTAGCGATTTCAAACCAAATTTAAGACAATTTTATAACTAAATGAAATTCAAGGCAATAAGTTTTACACAAACGGTTGTTTTCGTTTGGATGGCATCACTTGTCGCCATTTCGCCGGCTATCAGGTCGCAAGAGCAACTGGGGGTGTATGAGCAACTCGACCGTTACCTTGAGGACGGTTTAATGTTTACCGACGAAAACTACCAGGAGGTTGACCTCAAGGCAGCCATTAACAAACCCACTGTGCTGGCTTTGGTTTATTATGAATGCCCTGGCATCTGCACCCCGCTCATGAACGGGCTGGCTGATGTGATGAAAAAGTCGGACATGCTGGCAAACAAGGATTACCAGGTGTTTACCGTAAGTTTCAGCCACCGCGAAAAGCCTTTTCTGGCAATGAACAAGAAAAAGACTTATGTAAAGCTGGTTGAAAAAGGTGATCTGGAGAATGGCTGGAGATTTTTCACCGGCGACAGCATCACCATCCGTCGCCTGCTCGACAATGTGGGGTACCAGATCAAGCAGGAAGGAGGCGAATATATTCATCCCGCCACACTGATCGTGCTTAGTCCCGACGGAAAGATAACCCGCTACCTGCATGGCACCTACTTCCTGCCTTTCGATTTCAAGATGGCAATCATCGAGGCATCGCAGGGCAAATCGGGGCCAACCATCAACAAAGTGCTGAAATTTTGCTTCAGCTACGACCCTGAGGGTCAACGTTATGTGCTGAATATTACTTCCATATCCGGCAGCATCATATTGCTTGCTGCACTCATATTCCTAGCTTATCTGCTTATTTCAGGCCGAAAGAAACGTCAAACCAACAACATTTGATTCATATGGCAACTGCTACTGCTCAGGTCAGCTATCTGGAAGCCAAAAAAGGCATATTGTCATGGCTTTTTTCAGTTGACCACAAACGCATCGGTTTACTTTACCTCTATTCGCTGATCACCTTTTTTCTTGTAGGCGTTACGCTTGGTTTGCTCATGCGTTATGAGCTGCTCAATCCGGGCAAAGACCTGGTGGAGGCCAAAACTTACAACCAGATTTTTACCCTGCACGGGGTGATCATGATTTTCCTTTTTATCATTCCGAGCATCCCTGCGGTGTTTGGCAACTTCTTTTTGCCAATCATGCTGGGCACGGACGATGTGTCTTTTCCACGTCTCAACCTGTTGTCGTGGTGGGTATATATAATAGGTGCTGTCATGGCACTTTCGACCCTCGTTTTTGGTGACGGTCCGGCCGATACCGGTTGGACTTTTTATGCACCATACAGTGTAAAAACGGGTACGAATGTCAGCATGTCGGTCCTTGCGGCCTTCATTCTTGGCTTTTCGTCCATTCTCACTGGTCTGAATTTCATCGTAACCATTCACAGGCTGCGTGCACCAGGGATGACGTTTACAAAGATGCCTTTGTTTGCCTGGGCTTTGTACGCCACTTCCTGGATTCAGCTTCTGGCCACACCTATCATTGGTATCACCCTGCTCATGATTGTGGCAGAGCGCACCCTCGGCGTGGGACTGTTTGATCCTTCCATTGGCGGCGACCCCATTCTTTACCAGCACCTCTTCTGGATTTACAGCCACCCGGCGGTTTACATCATGGCGTTGCCGGCCTTTGGCATCATCTCGGAGCTCCTGCCCACTTTCAGCCGCCGCACCATCTTCGGATACAAGGCCATCGCTTACAGCAGCCTGGCCATCGCTTTCGTGGGCTATTTCATCTGGGGGCACCACATGTTTACCTCCGGAATGAGTGGTACTGCCCGTTTCATCTTTTCAATGCTTACCTTCCTTGTAGCCATTCCTACGGCCATCAAGGTATTCAACTGGGTTGCAACACTTTACAAGGGTTCGATTCACGTGGAGCCGCCCTTGCTCTATGCCCTGGCATTTATCTTCCAGTTTATGATCGGCGGTTTTACGGGCCTGATTCTGGGCGCCCTCGCCACCGACATCCATTTGCATGATACCTACTTTGTGGTCGGCCATTTTCACTATGTGATGTTCGGGGGCACCGGTTTTGCCTTTTTTGGTGCCCTGCACTACTGGTATCCCAAAATCTGGGGAAGAATGTACAACAAGGCAGTGGCCAACATTGCTTTCGTCATTTTCTTCATCGGTTTCAATACCCTCTATTTCCCGATGTTTATCTCGGGACTGATGGGCATGCCCCGCCGCTATTACGACTATCTGCCTGAGTTTCATGTGCCAAACATTGTCAGCACGGTTGGCTCATGGATTCTGGCAATTGGATTATTAATTATGCTTGGCAACCTTATCGTTGCACGTTTCAGGGGACGCAAGGTGACTGAACGTGACCCCTGGGGCGGAATCACACTCGAGTGGCAGACTCCCACACCACCGCCAGTACAAAATTTCGACAGCTTGCCCGAGCTTCCTCTTAACGGCCCATACGATTACGAAAATAAACCTCAAATCAAGGACTGACAAATGGCACACACGGGACTTGTACTTCCCAATTCGGGACACAATCGCGATGCCGAGGCCAACAAGTTTGGCATGTGGCTCTTTCTTTTCACTGAGTTGTTGCTCTTTGGTGGCTTGTTCATTGTGTATATGGTTTACCGCATGCTCAACCACGAAGCATTTCTGCTTTCGTCGTTCGAGCTCAACGTGACCATGGGCACGGTGAACACCGTGGTGCTTCTTGTAAGCAGCATGACCATCGCTATGGCGGTTTCTGCCATTCAGATGGGCCAGGCCAAACGTTCTGCCATGCTGTTGTGGATCACTTTTGCGCTTGCAGGGGTGTTTCTTGTCATCAAATATTTTGAGTGGAGTGCCAAAATCCACCACGGTCTGTTTCCCGGTTTGGATTATTACAACAACCTGCCAGCAGGCGAGCGATTGTTCTTTTTTCTCTATTACATAATGACCGGCCTCCACGCCTTGCATATCATCATTGGCATGGTGATCATCCTGTTCACCATCCGCCAGACCAACAATGGCACATTGTCGCCCGAAAAGCATTCGCTTACCGAAAATGCCGGACTTTACTGGCACCTGGTCGACCTGATCTGGATTTACCTGTTCCCGTTGTTTTACCTAATCCACTGAGAAATATGGCACAATCACACGATCAACAGCACGAAAACCATCACGAGGCTACCCATCATGCCGTGCCTTACAGCGAGCACATCCGCACGCTGATTGCATTGCTTTTTCTGACAGCAATAACCGTTGTGGTTTCGGTGTTCGGAGCTGCGCTGGCCACCTTGTCGGTGTTCACAGCGCTGTTTATTGCTACGGTAAAGGTGGTTGTGGTGGCATATTATTTCATGCACCTCAAATACGAGAAAAAGATTTACAGCGGTCTGGTCATCCTGGTGGGAATATTGTTTGTGGCCCTTTCGGTGCTCACCGCGCTGGAATACCTGAACCGTTAACAATGGTAAGGAGATTATGAGAAATTCAGCTTCAACATTTGCACAGGGCGTCGATTTGTCGCTCTATATCATCGTCGGAATTTCCTTGGTTTTTCTGATTGGGATCACGGCGGTGATGATTTATTTTGTGTTTCGCTACAACAATAAGCGCAACCCTGTGGCTACGAACATCGAAGGGAGCAACCTGCTCGAGGTGTTGTGGACTGCCATTCCCACTGCGCTGGTTGTGGTGATGTTCTATTTCGGGTGGATGGGTTTCAAACCCATGCGCAAGGTCCCCGACGGTGCCATGGAGGTTACGGCCTATGGCCAGATGTGGAAGTTCAGCTTTGAGTATCCCGATGGCCGGATCACCGATTCGCTGGTGGTGCCGCTCGGACAACCCGTCAAGGTGAACCTGCGCTCGCGCGATGTGTTGCATAGCTTCTACATTCCTGCTTTCAGGATGAAAGAAGATATGGTGCCGGGGAAAAACAACTTTATGTGGTTTGAAGCCACAAAGACCGGGCGCTACGATATCCTTTGCGCCGAATACTGCGGGCAGCTGCACAGCTACATGCTATCGAACGTAACCGTACTCACTCCCGAGGATTATGCAAACTGGCTGGCATCGGCTGTCAGCCTGGCCGACGAGCACCCCGGTCTCAGCCTGCTTAAACAAAATGCCTGCCTGACCTGTCACTCGCAGGATGGCAGCAAGATCATCGGCCCTACTTTCCTTGGTTTGTACGGCCGTACTGAGATTGTGGAAACCAATGGTGTGGAGCGTGAGCTTGTTGCCGATGACGAATACATTGCCCGTTCGATTCGCGAGCCCAATGCCGATATCGTCAAAGGGTATATGAAAGGCCTCATGGTGAGTTATGCCAATGTGCTCAATGACGAGCAGATTGCCCAGATCATCGATTATCTCAAAACGCTGAAATGATCGGTGTCCTGAAAAACAAACTCGGATTGCTTGCCGAGCTCAGCAAGGTGCGCATCACCTTTGCTGTGATGCTCACCACGCTTGCCGGTTATTTACTGTCCAAGGGCAGCCTCGATGCTGGCATCATCCTGCCTGCGCTCGGCATTTTTATCCTGGCCTGCGGGTCGTCGGCGCTCAATCATTATCAGGACAGCGACCGCGACGGATTGATGGAGCGTACGGCCAAACGTCCTATTCCATCCGGGCGCATTTCAGCCAGATCGGTGCTCTGGCTTGCCATATTGATGGCCCTTGTGGGTGCAGCTATGCTTTATATTGGTTCTGGTTTTGAGGCCATGCAACTCGGATTACTTGCATTGATCTGGTACAATGGTATTTACACCCCCATGAAACGGAGATCAGCCTTTGCGGTCATCCCCGGCTCAGTCATCGGAGCCATTCCTCCTGTGGTGGGCTGGGTTGCCGGAGGCGGTCCGCTCCTGGATGCACGCGCACTCATGCTGGCCTTCTTTTTCTTTGTGTGGCAGGTGCCGCATTTCTGGTTACTGATGCTGAAATACGGAGATGAATATATTCAGGCTGGTTATCCATCAATCACCCAAAAATATAATGTACAGCAGATCAAGATGTTAACATTTATTTGGGTGATGGCCACAGCAGTTTCGGCCCTGTTGCTGCCCCTCTATGGATTGGTGCATTCCCGGTATATTGTATTTGCTATACTAATTGGTGCCGTATGGATTACATCGGTTTTTGCGGGATTGCTGCTCCGCAAGGAGCACATCATCAATCCGTTTTATTATTTCATGCGGATCAATTATTTCGTGCTTCTCATCATTGTCGCACTTTCTGTTGATCCGTTTCTGCAATAAAAAACCCGTTGGCCTGTGCACCAACGGGACAATGCTTTAGGTGTGCAAAGGTGTTTTATTTCACCGAACCGGCTAATTCTGCACCTGGTTTGAATTTTACCACCTTCTTTTCGGAGATGCTGATTTCCGCACCGGTCTGAGGATTACGTCCTTTGCGGGCTGACCTTGCGGATACGGAGAATGTTCCGAAACCAACAAGCGTTACTTTGTCGCCTGCTTTGAGGGCGTTGGTTGTGGCAGCAACAAATGCGTCGAGGGCCTTCTTGGCATCAACCTTGGTCAGGTTGGCTTCTGCGGCGATTGCTTCAATCAATTCGGCTTTGTTCATTTTTTTATTTTTTGTTAGAATATTGGTTGAACGAGGCACAAAAATAATCCATAATCCAACAAACGCAAGTATTTGCGCAAAAAAACGAACATTTTGTTCAAAAAATTATTGCTTTTCAACCGCAATTGAACAAAAAGACATGGGTTAAGCGCCTTGTTGAGGTTCAAACAGTTATGGACAGAGAGGCTGCCAATGTTGTGCATCAAAGCACTTTCCAGCCTCCGTCGTCACGGAATCCTTTTACAAACTCGCTGGCCTTGAGGCTGTTCTTTCCTTTGAGCTGCACTTCGTCCAGGTAAAGCCAGCCATCTGTATGGCTAACGATAAGTTGTTTATTGAATACAAACAGGCGGTATGCATCGGCATCTGTTAGTTTTGGTCCAGTATTGGCTCTCAGGATGCGCAGTTCGTCGCTTTTACCTGATTGGTGTTGAATTTCTGTAAAAGCGCCCGGTTTTGGACTCAAGCCCCGGATAAGGTTTCGTATCTGGAAAAGCGGCTGATGCCATTGGATACGTTGATGTTCACGGTGCAATTTTGGGGCTTTGTGAAGTGCTTTCCCATGGTCCTGCGGCGTAGGCGACACTTTGCCCGAGGCAATCATTTGTAGGGTGTTTTGAAGCAAAGGCCAGGCTTCTGTGCACATGCGGTCGTGAAGCTCGCCTGCTGTTTCGTCGGGCAGGATGTCCATTGGTGCTTGCAGGATGATGTGGCCTTCGTCAATATTTTCGTTCAGAAAAAAGGTGGTAAGTCCGGTTTGGGTCTCTCCGTTGATGATGGCCCAGTTGATGGGTGCCGCACCCCGGTAATCGGGAAGTAGCGAGGCATGCAGGTTAAATGTGCCCATTGGCGGCATGGCCCATACTTCGACGGGCAGCATGCGAAATGCAATTACCACAAAAAGATCGGCGCCAAAGGCTTTCAGTTCGTTCTGAAAGCCTGGGTCGCGCAACGAAACGGGCTGAAGCACAGGGATCTGATACCTGAGCGCCACTTGTTTGGTTTCGGATTGCCGGAGTTTTAAACCGCGTCCGGCAGGTTTATCTGGCGCAGTAACTGCAGCGCGCACATTGTATCCGTGGCTCAATAAGTGATCGAGCTGAATAGCAGCAAATGCCGGCGTTCCGAAAAATATCAGCGGAATTTGTTTTGCTTTTTCTTCCATTTCAGGACATGTTGGATAGAAAAAAACCTGACTGTTTGAAGACTACAGTCAGGTTTCTATGTGTTATTTAGCTGATAATCAGGATGCTTTAAGTTTGGCGATGAATTTTTCTACCAGGCGACCTTCGTTGGAGTTGGGGTAGTTTTTGAACAGGAATTCATACATTTCCAGTGCTTTCTTGTTGTTTCCGTCGAGCTCATAGGCACGTCCGGCTTTCATCAGGGCCATGGGAGCAACTAGTTCGTTGTCGAATTTGCGGGCAGCTTTTTCGTAAGCGCCGGCAGCTTTGGTAGTTTGTCCGAGCTCCATCATGGCATCGGCTTTGGCAACCTGGGCCATGCCTGCAACAATGTTATCGCGACCTTTGAACTTGTCGAGCTGTTTGATTGCTTCGTTGTAGTCGCCCAGACGTAGATAGCTGATGCCTGCATAGTAGCGAGCCAGATTGGCGCTTTTGGTCATGCCGTAATCCGAGATAATGTCGAGGAAACCGGGGTTGTTGCCATCGCCATTCAGGGCCTTGCTCAGCGAGTCCATTTCGAAATAACGTTCGGCCTGAAACATCTGCTTCTGGGCTTCTTTTTCACGGGGCTCAAGGAAATAGCGGTTCAGACCGAGGTAGGCCAGTATCAGGCCGACAACCACCAAAACGGAAATTGTGATGATTTTGGAATTCCTTTCAATAAATTGCTCCGATCTGCTCAGTGCTTCCTCAACCACTTCGAGTCTTTCGTCGCCAGTGTCAGCTTTTTTGTTTTTAACCATGACAGCGGTTTTATTTTAGAGGTGCAAAAGTAGCGTATTTTCCTTAATCATCAATCAAGTGGAGCGGCATATTTTCAACATACTGTCCACGAAAGGGTTGCGAAGAAGCCGATTATCCCGCTGAAAGCTGAGTTTGCAATGGCAGGATTACTAATTTTGAACCAAAATAGGCTTGCAATGAGGATTTGGCGACTGCCTGTTTACTCCATCAGGATATTACTTTGGTTAATTGTATTTTTTGTGTCTGGCCAGAGCTATTTGCATGCCGGCTGGCTGATTGTGGAGCAGAAGTCGGACCGCTTTGGCAACTTTGGAATGCAAAGCACAATGATTTCGGGCAACAAGGTGCGCATCGAACATCAGACCTCCAGTTTCATTTTTGATCTTGATTCGAATCAGATTACTGTCATATTGCCCCGGCGGAAGATATACTGGAAAGGAAACCACGATACCCTTGGGTCGGCGCTATTTCATCACCTTGATTTGCAAATCGGGATGATGATAGCCCAGATGCCAGAGAAAGAACGCGAGAAGGCCAGTGTGGAGATGCAGTCGCTCATGGCGCTGATGCGTTCGTCCAGGCCTGATAGTCTGCTGCCTGAGCATTTCAGGATTGTGTCCGCCGACAGTACAAAGCGCATTGGGGAATACCTCTGCCACAAATATTTATTCATGGTTGATACCATGCTGTTGGAAGAGATCTGGGTTACCCGCGAAATCCAACCCTGGCAGGGCATTGATCTCAAAAGGCTCAATCAGATGATGCGGCTTTTCAGCAAACCAAACCTGTACACTGCCTACCGGGTGAGCGATGAGTGGCTGTCCATGCTGAGCGGAGGGATGCTTGTCAGGTCGGTTGCACCCAACAGCCTGGGGGGCAGTGTGGTAGAAGTGAGCATGGTGCGGCAAACCGGGATGCGTGGGGAGGTGTTTCTGCCTCCGGCTGACTACCGTAGGGCGGGGGTGGAAGAGATGTTGAACGTTCTGATGGGGGGTGCCGATGCCATAAAACAGGAGGATGAGGCGCCCGGGCTGCCAAAATTGCCTGCCAGGCCGCGGCAGGGCCTGCCCAAAAGTCCACCGTGACCTGATCTGTAAAAACCTGGGAATTTGTAATTTTGCAGTCCTTTTTCACACCAAAAAACTAAAAACATGGGTAAAGGCGACAAGAAAAGCAAGCGTGGCAAGATTATTCTCGGTACGTATGGCGTTTCGCGTCCGCGGCGTAAAAAGCCTGCTCTGACCGAGGCACCAAAAGTAGCCGATAAGGCTGCAGCTAAGGACAAGAAGTAATATTGCCCAAAACAGTTTCTAACCCCGCAGGCTCAGCCTCCGGGGTTTTTTCTTTTAAACCGGCGTGCCAGTTCGCAGAATCGCTGCCCGCGGTGCTCGAAGTTTTTAAACTGATCGTAGCTGGCAGCAGCCGGCGACAGCAGCACAAGCTGTCCGGGCCTGGCAAGCGATGCGATGAGTTCGAATGCCTGGTCGAGATTTTCGACTTCATGCAGATGCTGATCCGGAAGTGCCTGTTGAATGAGCTGCCCCATGCGCCTGCCTGCGGCACCCATCACCAGCACATGCCCGACCTTGTGCGTCTTGAGGGTTTCGGCTATCAATTGGTAGTCGATTCCCCTGTCGAATCCGCCAAGTATCAGGAAATCAGGTGTGTATGTCTTTAATGCGGCCTGAGTAGCTTCGGGTATGGTGGCTATGCTGTCGTTAACAAAAAGCACCTCATCCACCGGTCCGATGGGTTCGAGCCGGTGGGGCAGGGGGGCAAAGCTTGTGAGTGCGCCCGAAGCAGTCGCCATTTCCATTCCAACAGCTTGCACAGCCAGCAATGCAGCGCGTGCCAGGTCGCCAAAATGTGCTCCTTTCAGTCGAAGTGCAGGAAGTTCGAACGCAAGCTTATCGTAAAAGTGGGTTTGTGCACTGAATTGTGGGCCGATAAGGTTTTCCAGTCCGGAAGGTAATATAGCCACATCCTCTCCAGTCATGAAAGCCAGGAGATTCAGTTTGGCCCGGGCGTAGTTTTCAAAACTGCCAAAATGATCCAGGTGCTCGGCAAATATGTTGAGCAACAGACCGATATGAGGTGAATTGTGCACATGCTCGAGCTGGTGGGCCGAAAGTTCGAAGACTATCTGGGTTCCAGGTGTGATATGTGAAATAATATCGAAACAGGGGATGCCGATGTTTCCTGTAAGCAGTGCAGGTTTGCCATTGGTTTTGAGGAGGTGATGAATCAGCGAGCTTGTCGTGCTTTTGCCCTTGGTGCCGGTGATGCCGATGGTTTGTGGTCCGAAGGCCTCGAGGAACAGATCGGTTTGCGAACTTAGTTTTGGTATCAGCTTCTGAGGAATCAGGCTTGTGGGAATGCCTGGGGTTTTGATCACCAGGTCGAAATCCTGCTCAAACATCAGATAATCAGGCCCGAAATGGCAGTTGATTTGTTTGTTTCTTAGGTATTCAAGTGTTTCAGGATCAGGTGTTTGCCTGTCGGCAATGCTAACCTGGCAGGGGATTTGCTGATTAATGAGAAAGCTGAGGGTTGACCTTCCCTCGCGGCCGAACCCGAGGATGAGGATGTGGCGGTTTTCGAGGCGGCGGATAATTGTTTCAGTCATTCAGACAGTTCCGTAAGATGGATTCAAACTCGGGTTCCAGGTGGTGGTTTTCGTCGAACTGGCCCAAAAGGGCATGCAGATCTTTCTGAGGTAAGAATCTGTTTTTGAGTGCTTTGGGCAGATCGTTTGTTGGGTTGTGGTTTCTTCTGATCAGGTAATCAATGGCGGCCTGCACTTCGTTGGTGGTACCCACGCACTCAAATGGTTTTTCATCGGTAAGTCCGGCCAGCGATTCGAGCACAGGCATCAGCTGAAGGTCGGAAAGGATGTCCTTGCCAAAAATGCGGGTCAGTTCGTTGGGGTGCAAAAACGGGGCAAGAATGGTTGCGGTGAACAGGCATTTGGGACATTGGCCGCACCAGCTATCGGTTTTGCTTCCCACATTGCAGCTCCTGAAAGCGCTGTGGTAGTGTGGCATCCTGCTGAAAAGCCATGCTATCTGCAGTTCGTTGAGCGGGCGAAGCAGGCTGAAATAGTTGATATCGGGTGTGATGAAGGTGTGAAGATATTTCCGGAAAGCTGTTTCGAAGTGTAAGGATTTGCTGTATTGGTGGTTGATGTGGGTGCCGGGTATGGTAGCTTCGTTGGCGCTCGATTCGTTGGAGAGGGCAATGTGTCGTGCTCCTGATAAAGCTGCAGCACAGGTAGTTACGAATGCGAGCAAGGCCGAAAAAGGGGTGTGTCCGTTCAGGAAACCCTGCGCATTGAGTTCGAGCAGTTGCGGGTCAAGCTTACGGGAGATGTGCAGGCCATTTTCGGGCGGAATGCCGGCAGCCTGTAAGGTGCGCGTCATGGCAGGATTTGCATTGAGCATAAGTGGGATGGTCTCAAAGCCGGTGTTTCGGAGCAATTCGAGGCTCACGGCCGAATCTTTGCCGCCCCCTATGGGAACGAGTACCCTCATTTCGGAGGTGCTGTGGCTTGCCGGTTTTGTGGGTTTGCCATGTCCGGCTTCGATGCTGACAAAGTTTTCCTCATCGGGCCTTATGCCATTGACATGAAAAAATTCCCCCAATCCATTCCAATAGACTGATTTCCAGAATTCAATCTGTTCCCTACTCAGGCTGTGGGGCCGCACGATAAGCCTGGGTGGGCAGGCTGCTTTCCAATAGCTGATCAGTTCGATCATCCCCAGATTGAACACCAGGTTTTCCAGCAGGTCCGTGCTTAAATCTCTGAATGTATGGTGTTTATGGAAAATCAGACCTGGGGAGAATTGATACTTGCCGGCAAGGTTGAAGCTGAAACTTATGTGCAGGCCTTCGGGCGCCCATCTGTAGTTATAGCTTTCGTATTCAAAAAAAGTGTACTGGCCCCTGAAAAGCTCGTATTCGGCCTGTCGCCCTGATGCCATGTGGTATTGGTACGTTTTTTGATGCGGCAAAAGTAGGTAAATGCAACCGAAGTGCGATAACTTTGTTATATTTGGACATATGCAAAAGCTGATCAAAATAAAGAGCAATGACCTGAAACCCAGAGGGGGAAGGGTGCTCATTGCCGAGCCTTTACTGGATGAATTTTATTTTGGCCGTTCGGTCGTTTTGCTCATTGAACATTCCGACGAAGGTTCGTTCGGATTGGTGATGAACAAGCCCTCCGGCCTCATGCTGAATGATATTGTGAGCGACCTGCCGGAGTTTCCATCTGTGGTGATGCATGGCGGGCCTGTGCAGACCGATAATGTATATTTTTTGCACACGCTTGGCCATGAGGTGCCCGACAGTGTGGAGGTGCTACGTGGATTGTACTGGGGCGGCGACCTGGACACCATCAAGGAAATGATGACCCTCGGGTTGGTTGGTCAAAATCAGGTGAGGTTTTATCTGGGCTACTCAGGTTGGGGTCCGGGGCAGCTGGAGGATGAGCTCCGGCGCAATTCGTGGGTGGTGTCGGATGCCACAGCCCGCTCGCTCATTCAGATTAAACCCGAGCGCATGTGGCAACACTTTCTGCAACGGATGGGACCAGCCTACGACCTTTGGCGGAAGTTTCCCGTTGACCCACAGCTGAATTAAAAAGAACCGGGGATCGCCCGGTTTTTTTACATAAAGACTCCAAGGATGTTGTTGAGTACCTCAGGCCTAAGGATCAGGGTAAACACAAGCCCGAAGATAGCTCCGGCAAAGTGGGCATAGTGACCAATGTTGTCGCTTGCGCGCTGTCCCATATACACCGAATAGACCAGATACAGGATGCCGAAAAGCCAGGCCGGCAACGGGATAGGAATTGGAAAAATGATCAGGGTGGAGCCGGGGACAATCAGGATGGCCGAAAAGAGCACAGCTGCCACCGCTCCGGACGCCCCAACGGCATTATAATATGGATTGTCTTTGTGGCGGCCGTAATCCAATACATTGGCAAAAAGCACGCCGCCCAGGTAGAGCAGGAAGTAGTTGAGATAGCCTTTGGGGCTGCCAAACCACATCAGAAAAGCCGACTCGGCCACCCTGCCGAAGGAATAAAGTACGAACATATTGACAAACAGGTGTACCCACCCGGAATGCAATAAGGCGTATGTGACAAAACGCCACCATTGCCGGCGCTCGTTGATCAGCCAGGCATTGAACATCAGCCGGTTGAACAGGGTTTCGTTGCTGAAAGCCGCCAGCGAAACCACCACAGTGATCAGGATGATGATGATTGTCATTGTGTGATCTCGGTTTGAACCTGATTTTGTTCGGATTTGGTGTGGTCTATTTCGCTGCCGAGCATGCTGTGCGGGATGAGGTAGATGGCAATCATCACGATGGCAGCTGCAATGGGCCAGGTTTTGTTCTCAGGTTTTTTGCGGAGCACAAGCCAGGCCACCAGCCACAAGAGGAAAGACACTGCGGTTTTGTTGTCGGTGAGGTCGGTACCCCATGGCCAACCTGTCCAATAGGCATCAAAGGCATATTTCTGCACAATCGGACCAAGGATTAATCCGCCCGCAGCGAACAGCAGTAAGGTGTACAGGCTTAGTCTGGCGGCGTTTTTTTGTCCGGCCAGCACCTCCAGGCCCGTACGCATACCAAAGACCATGGCAAAGAACATAAAGAACACATGTGGAATGAGCACAAAGCCTGGCACCGGACCTTTGAAACGGATGATAACCGGATCGGGGGTCAGCGGATAGGCCTTGCCATCGGCCATCAGAGCGATCTGATATTCAACTTTTCCGGCTGCAGGCTGCTCGGGAATGGCAAAGCGCAGCAGGCCATTATCGGGATGCACCTCGAGGGTGGTCCAGTCGTCGAAACTCTTGTATCGCTTGTAACGGAAGTTGGCATAAATGCCATCCGGTACTTTGATTTCGACCATGGCATCCTGTCCGGTGTTGTGGCTGCGTATGAGCCGGTACTTAATCCGTTCGCCCTTGAGTTCGATGCTGCCGCGCACGGGATAGGTGGGGCCGGTGGAGCGCTGCCAGACGGCCATGGCTGCCATCAGGAAAAATGCGATAATCCAAAGTAAGACGCTCTTTTTCATTTGTTTATGTTGTGGTTATTGTGATTGCAATTGTATCCGGCGATGAGGTTGTGGTCGGCACAGCGCCGAAGCTCGGGTTGCAGGGTGATGTGGGATATACCGAAACGGGAAGCCAGCATGGCGGAAGCTTCGTCCATATGTACCTGCACTTTGCTCAGCGGCAGGTCTTCTTCCATTTCCAGGTGGGCCTCAAGATGCGTTTCGTTGTCGGTGAGCCGCCAGAGGTGAATATGATGAATGTTTTTTATTCCCTTGATTTGCATCATGCTTCCGGCGATTTCTTCGACTTTGGTATCTTTAGGTGCATCCTGCATCAGGATGCCAAACGACTCGGCCAACACCTGCCAGGTTTCTTTGAGGATATAGCCAGAAATGATGAAAGTAACCAACGGGTCAACCCAGTGCCAACCCTTGAAGATGATCAGTATGCTTCCTGCAATGACGGCAATGCTTGAAAGTGTGTCGCCGATCAGGTGCAGGTATGCTGCCCGGATGTTGAGGTTTTTCCTGTGAAAACCGCGAAGCAGCCAAACGCCTGCCATGTTGGCCAGCAGCCCCACAACAGCAACCACGAGCATGCTGATGCCTCTCACTTCTTCGGGTTGTGTAAAGCGGTACCAGGCTTCGCGAATCAGAAACAGGCAGATGAGCACCAGGGCAACAGCATTGAACAGCGCTGCCATGATCTGAATGCGCTTGTAGCCGAAGGTGCGCTGTGTGGTTGCGGGTTTAGTGCTGATTATCAGCGTAATGTAAGTAATTAGCAGCGCGAGTCCGTCGCCAAGGTTATGGATGGCATCCGAAATAAGGGCCAGGCTGTTCGACAGGAGTCCACCGGCAAGTTCGGCAAATGCAATGCCCATGTTGAGCACAACGGTGAGCAGCAGGTTGCGCTTTTGGCGATCGTGAGGTGTATGGCTGCTGTGCGTGTGCATATCAGTTGTTGCTGGCGGTTTGAGTGGAGATGGCCTGATAGAGGATTTCGTGGATCTTTGGGCGGATACCCAGCCTGGCCAGGGTGTTGTCGCCGGCATCGGGATACACACGGTTGGAAAGAAAGACGAACACCAGGCGGTTTTCGGGGTCGGCCCAGGCCATGGTGCCTGTGAATCCGGTATGGCCAAAGCTTTTGGCCGAGGCAGCATCGGCCATGGTACGTGCGCCATTCTTTTTGTCGAGCGGTGGTTTATCGAATCCTATCCCCCTGCGGTTGCCACGGTGGGCAAAGTGGGCCTGATTGAAATAGTGAATTGTTTCAGGTTTCAAATACTGCACGCCCTGATAATAGCCGCTGTCGAGCATCATCTGCATGAGCATGGCCACGTCGGTAGCTGAACCGAACAAACCGGCATGCCCCGAAACCCCGCCCATCATGGCTGCTCCCTGGTCGTGCACAAAACCTCTGAGCAACTGCCGGCGAAAGGTTTTGTCGTTTTCTGTAGGTGCGATGCGGGATGGATCAAATTTTCGCAAGGGATTGTAGGTGAGTGTGTTGAGGTTCATTGGCCGGTAAAAGGTCTGCTCCAGCCATTCATCCATGTCTCTGTTGACGAGCTGCCTGATGAGGTCGGGCACGAAGTAGAGTCCCATGTCGGAATAGCGGTATTCCTTCGACTTCAGCCGGCTGGCCACGATTTCGTCGAAGATCCGATGGCGCCACGCGCGGTGCATGAACATGCTGTCGGCCACATGCCATGGATAGTCGTCGGACATGGTCTTGCTGTAAATATTGCTGTCAGGTCCGTTGCGACTGATGGTTAGGGTGTAAAAGGGTATCCAGCCGTCGAAGCCGCTTTGGTGGGTGAGGATGTCCATCCAGCTGATGGGTGCCTTGTCGGTTTTGCGCAGCCAGGGAAAATGGGTGCCCAGGGTGTCGGAAAGGCTGATGCGACCTTCCTCGGTAAGTTTCATGAAGGCCAGGGTGGTGGCAAGTATTTTGGTCAGCGAGGCCAGGTCGTACAGGGTGCTGTCGTTCACCATTTCGTCGCCTTCGTAGGTGAGCTTGCCGTACGACTTGCGAAAGATGATTTCACCATCTTTCAGCGCCACGACCTGGCATCCTGGGAAGGCCCTGCGGCGGATGCCGTCTTCGATCACCGAGTCGATACGTCCGGCAAATGTGGCCGGTAGCGTTGGCGCAGCCTTGGCCACGGGTTCTGAGGGCAGGGGTTTTTCTTTGACCGGAACCTGTTCGGACAGGCTGAGGTATAACCCATGGCCGGCAGCAAAACCCGATTTCAGGCTGACTGGCAACTTTCCGGAGGCTTGTTGTTTTCCGGCCATGATAGCGGCAACTACCCTGTGGGCCTCATCGCGGTCCTGGTATCCTATGGTGATGGCTTTGATGTTCTGGTTTAGTTCGAACAGGTCGAGGGAATAGGGCGAAGCAAAAACATTGAGCACGACAGGAAATCTTGCGGCGGCCTGACCAACAAAGGAGATCATCTCGGGACTGATGCCAAATTGCCTGTTGGCCAGGATGTTGGTGTTGTGGATGTGGATGATCACCAGGTCGAAATCTTTCAGCTTGTCGAGCAAGGCGTTGCGTTCCTGCACGCTGCTGTTTTTTGCCAGTGCGAATGAGCTAAGCTGCAGGCCGTGGTTACGAAGGTGCCGGTCAACAGCAGAGGCTGATGTTTGCCCAAGCGCAACGGATGCGACTTTTTTCTCTTTTGTATTCAGGGGCAGCACATTCCCGGAATTGCGCAGCAAGGTCGCCGCATTCCCGAATAGTCGGGTGATGAGTTCGCTGTATGCCTGTTGGTTAAGGTCAGCGCGCAGTCCCTCGGTGAAAGCGGGGCGCCACGAATGTAGCCCGGACAGGTATTTATAGCTCAGCACCCTTTTGCACCGGTCTTCGATGATGCTTTCGGGCAGGCGTCCGCTCAACACTGCCTCGCGTATGGTGCTGATGGCAAGGGGAAGGTTTTCGGGCAGGAGCAGGATATCGTTGCCGGCTTCGAGGGCCATCAGTTCGATGGTGCCGGAAGGTTGCACCGAGGTTACGCCTTTCATATCCAATCCGTCGGTAACGATGAGGCCATTGAAGCCCAGTTCTTTACGAAGCAGTTCGGTTACAATTTTCGGGCTAAGCGAGGAGGGCAGGTTGGGCGTGTTGTCGAGCGCCGGGATGTGCAGGTGGGCAGTCATGATGCCCTGCACCCCATTATTAATGAGGTGTATGAACGGGTAAAGTTCCGTTTGGTTGAGCCTATCGCGGCTGTGGTTGATGACCGGCAGGGAGTAGTGCGAGTCGTTGTGTGTGTCGCCATGACCGGGAAAGTGTTTGGCCGTGGTGAAGATTCCGCCTTGCTGGAGGCCATTGGCATAGGCCAGGGCTTTGCGGGCAACGAGCTCAGGCGATTCGCCGAAGCTGCGCACACCGATGACGGGATTGGCCGGGTTGTTGTTCACATCGGCCACAGGCGCGAAGCTCATGTGGATGCCCATGCGCCGGAGTTGTTCCGCAATCTGCAGTCCCATCCGGAAAACCAGCTCCTCATCGTCCACTGCACCCAGCGTCATCTGAAAAGGGTAGGAAGGGGTTCCGTCGAGGCGCATGGCCAGTCCCCATTCGGCATCAATGGCAACGAGCAAAGGTGTTTTGGCCATTTGCTGCCAGCGGTTGGTTTGCCTGAGCTGGTCTTCGGCCTTGTTTTTGAAAAAGGCGACACCGCCAATGTTGTAAGTCCTGATATACTGATCAATACGGCTGTCGTAAGGCTGGTTGGGCTGGTTTGCCCGCAGCATCATCAGCTGGGCAATACGTTCGTCGAGGCTCAGGCTCTGATACACCGAATCGACCCACTGCTTTTGCAGCTCAGGATTGACAGGCTGTGCTTTTGGTGAAAGGGAATGAAGAAAAAGGAAACCCAGGAGAAAGCTGGCAGCACGTAAGGAGCAGGACATTCTTTTTTTAGTGGCCAAATTTAGCGAAAAACTGCTGTGCCTAGTGGTTGTTCAAGGCTTCGTGCAGTTCCTGGGCAGTGATTGGCCTGGCAAGGATGCGTTTTTCGCTGTCGAGCAGGTACATCGAAGGTGTGCCGTAAACCCGGTAAGCGTCAACGAGTGGACTTTCCCAGCCGCCAGGCTCAGTCAGGTGAATCCAGTGGCCGATATGGCTGCTCTCGATGAGGGCGCGAAGCGAGGCCTGGTCAGGACCAAGGATGATCGAAACGATTTGTATTTCAGGACGCTCGTTCGAAATCGCTTTAAGTTCGGGGATCAGTTGAAGGCAATGCGGGCAGGTTTCGGACCAGAAGACCACCAGGGTCAGTGGTGCCTGGGTTTGGTACATATCAAATTTACGGCCGAGGAGGTCGGTACCGCTGATGTTGGGTGCGGTGCGTCCGCTTAAAATATTATGATAAGGCCCGATGATACGTTCTACTTCGAAGAGGTCTTCCACCTGGGCGCTTGCTGCGTCGAAATGGGGCAGGGTGCTCAGGTAATCGGTGATCTGGTTGAAGCCCAGCCGCTGAAAGCCTTCAAAAAGGTATTCGAGATAAAAGAAATACATCTTTTTTTCGGCCGAGGCTGCTCTAAGCAGTTTGTCGATGGCGCCCAGAAAAGCTTCTTCCACTTCGTGACGTGGCATTCCCCGCCGCTGGTAGAGGCTCAGGTAGTCGAGCACCCGTCCGGGAAGCATGTCCGACTGAATGAGCAAGGTGTCGTTGAAACTGAGCAATTGAAGCATATAAACCCGCAATGCCTCCACTTTTTGTTCCGGGCTCAGGCCTGTAGGCAGCATAGCCGGCATATCCCCACGTATGAACCGTGCAGCTATCGGAGCATCAGCCTGTTTTTGGAGGTTTGTTGCCGTATTTGTAAAGTTTTTTCTTAACTGTTCAAGCTCTTTGATGGCTGTCTTTCTAAACTCTTCCCCTTCGGGATATGCCTCAATGAGTGCTTCGAGGGCATCCTGTTTTCTGACGAAGCTTTCTTTGAGTTTCATCCACTCGAGCCACACCTGGTTGTCGGGCGAGCCGGTGAAACGTAATCCACCGTTTTTTGTGAGCTGCAAATCCCTGCCTGTCAGAAATATACGGGTCATGCGGCCTTGTTCGTCGTCGAGCACATACAGTCCTACGGGCACATTCCATTTGAGTTTCAGGCTAAAACTGCCGTTTTCACCGGTGCGTACCGAGTCGACCGGCAACCTCATATCGCCTCGCAACATCCATAGGGTGAGCAATTTGCCGGACTCATCGTGCCACTTGCCGGAAACAGTAGGTTGTGCTGTGGCCGATGGAATCTGGAACAACAGGTAAATCGCCAGACTGGCGGGGATGATTTTCGATGCTATTTTCCTGAGATAAGTTTTCATGAAGTGATTGGGGTTGAATCTGCTGGCGAAGTTATGGTCTTTTCGGCTTGAAAGCGCATTGTGCACACGAAGCTCATACAAACAGCGCCTGTAATGGCGGCCGGTTGGCCGGTTTCTTGTATTTTCGTGTTAAAAACCAGTATATGGAGGTGTTGACGGCATATGCCCGGCTGATCGCGGGCGAGATGGGGTTGGAATATCAGCATGTGCGAAATACGTTGAGTCTGCTGGCCGATGGGGCGACCATTCCTTTTGTGGCGCGTTACCGCAAAGAACTCACCGGCTCGATGAACGAGGAGCTGATTGCACAGGTTCAGCGGCGCTGGTTGCAGTTGGTTGCACTGGACAAAAGGCGGCAGACTGTGATGCAATCCATTGAAGAACAGGGCAAAATGACCGATGAGCTGCGGACACTTATCGAAAAGGCCGGCAGCATGCAGGAGCTCGAAGACCTTTATCTGCCTTACAAACCCAAGCGCCGGACACGTGCTGGCATAGCCCGGGAAAAGGGTCTGGAGCCTCTTGCCGACTTTATTCTGAAGCAGGGCTTCAGGCCATCGGCCGATGAAGCCAGGCGGTATGTGAATGCTTCCAAAGGTGTGGCCGACGAGGCCGAGGCGCTGGCCGGTGCGCGCGATATTATTGCTGAGCGGGTGAGCGAGGACAGGCTGGTGCGCGAGCGGGTGAGAGGAATCTACCTGAGGCATGCCATGCTGATAAGCAAGGTGGTTCAGGGCAAAGAAGCCGAAGGACGCACCTACCTCACCTATTACGATTGGAAAGAACCTTTGGCCAAAGCCCCCTCGCACCGGCTTTTGGCCATCCTGCGCGGCGAAGCGGAAGGTTTCCTGAAGGTTTCGGTCGAGGTGGACAACGACCGCACCATTGAAATGATCAACCGTATGTATGTCAGGGGTCGGGGCGAAGCCTCCCAACAGGTTGAAAAGGCAGTGTCCGACAGTTTTAAACGCCTCATTGCTCCTTCCATGGAAACCGAAATGCGCGAACACTTTAAGCAAAAAGCCGATGAGGTGGCCATTCGGGTGTTTGCCGAAAATCTGAGGCAATTGCTGCTGATGCCTCCGTTGGGTCAGAAACGGGTGCTGGCCATCGACCCGGGTTTCCGGACAGGTTGCAAGATTGTCATCCTCAACGAGCAAGGTCAGTTGCTGCACAACGACACGATATATCCTCACCCGCCGAACCACGAAGTAAAAGAAGCTGAGAAGAAACTGCGCTCGCTGGTGAATGCCTACAAGGTGGAGGTGGTTGCGGTGGGCAACGGCACGGCCGGACGCGAAACAGAGATGTTTATCCGTCACATCCGCTTCGACAGGGATGTGATGGCTGTAATGGTGAACGAAAGTGGCGCCTCGGTGTACTCAGCTTCGAAGGTTGCCCGGGAGGAATTTCCGGACTACGACGTCACGGTGCGCGGTGCGGTGAGCATCGGGCGACGGCTGATGGATCCGCTGGCCGAACTGGTAAAGATTGACCCCAAATCGATAGGCGTAGGTCAGTATCAGCACGATGTGGATCAGAAGGCGCTGGCCGAAAGCCTCAATCAAACCGTAGAACTTTGTGTGAACGCAGTTGGGGTTGAGCTGAACACAGCCAGCGAACAACTGCTTTCGTATGTGAGTGGCATTGGCCCGCAACTGGCAGCTAACATCGTCCGTTACCGAAATGAAAACGGACCATTCAGCAACAGGCAGCAGTTGCAACAGGTTCCGAGGCTTGGGCCGAAGGCATTTGAGCAATGCGCTGGTTTCCTGCGTATCCGCAATGGCGATCACCCGCTCGATGCCAGTGCGGTGCATCCCGAAAGTTACCACATCGTGGAGCGCATGGCCGAGGCTGTGGGTATGGAGCTGAAAGAGATGATCGGCCGGAAAGATCTCCGGCAGATTATCAATATATCTGATTTCGTGGATGATAAGGCAGGTGTGGAGACGCTTACAGACATACTTGCCGAACTTGAAAAGCCCGGCCGCGACCCCCGCATGCAGTTTGAAGAATTTGAGTTTTCGAAAGACGTGCGGACCATACAGGATGTGCAGCCCGGGATGGAACTCAATGGTATTGTGACCAATATCACTGCCTTCGGCGCTTTTGTGGACATAGGCGTACACCAGGACGGACTGGTGCATGTGAGCCAGATGGCCGACCGCTATGTGCGCGATCCGAACCAGGTGGTCAAAATCAACCAGAAAGTCAGGGTCAGGGTGCTGTCGGTCGACCTCGAACGGAATCGTATCAACCTGAGCATGAAGCTTTGAGGCTGCATGATCCTACCTACCGGCAAAGGGCATTTTCTGCAGGTGGTGTCAATTGCCATCAATCACATATTGGTTATATTTACAAACGATTGCTTCGTCAGATAGCAGCAAACTCAAATTGAGCATGCCCGGAAGATTGGCGTTTTTTATTATCATTGGCTTATGGGTCAGTTGGTTGGCAGCTGCCGGGCAGCACCGTTATGTGGTGGTACACTATGGTGCCGCGGATTACAGGGGTGGCAACCAGAACTGGTCGGTGGCCACCGACAGTGCGGGCCGGAAGTTTGTGGCCAACAACGACGGCTTGCTGGTGATAGACGGTTCGGGACCTCAACTGCATGTCTATCCCGGAAAGACAATCCTGCGCTCGGTGGCGGTTGCGGGCGGCAGGGTTTACACCGGTTCGTTCGAAGCGTTCGGGTATTGGACAGAATCGGAACGGCGCACATGGAACTATCAGCCACTGGAACATCTTGTTGGAAAGGATGCATTCAGAAATGAGGAGATCTGGCGGATTGTGCCATTTGGCGGGAAGATATATTTCCAGAGCTTCGGTAATATCTTTGTTTACGATGGTCAAACTATCCACCGGCTTCACCTCCCGGGGCCTGTGCTTTTTTTGATGAATGCCGGGGGCCGACTGCTGGTGCAGCGCATCAGGGGCGGCATCTACGAAATACGAGGAGATACCCTTGCTTTGATCCCCGGTACGGAACGCTTTGCCCAAACTGAGGTGAAGACAATACTCCCCTACGGTGATGGACAACTTGTAATCGGCACCAGTACGGATGGCCTTTTTCTGCTCGACAGCAACAATCGTATCCAGGCCTGGACGACCGAGGCTGACGAACTGCTCAGCCGCTACAATCTGAACAATGGTGCGCGCTTGGGCGAGGACTTTGCATTTGGCACCATATTAAAAGGAGTGGTGATTGTTGATGCCGGTGGAAAGCTCAGGCATCATATTCACACTGGCAACGGATTGCAAAACAACACGATACTGTCGCTGGAGCCGGATGCTTCGGGCAACCTATGGGCTGGCCTCGACAAAGGCATTGATTACATCTGGTTGCGGGCGCCGGTGGAGGTGTATCGCGAAAGGGACCACGAAACCGGCAGTGTGTATGCGGCAGCCATGTACAAAGGCAAGCTGTACATTGGCACCAATCAGGGGATTTACATCTACGAACCCGGCTCCGACGGTCTGCTGAAACGCACCGGTTTTTTGGAGGGAAGCCAGGGCCAGGTGTGGTTTCTGAAAGAAATTGACGGCTTGCTGTATTGCGGCCTCAACGACGGAACCTATGCTTTTGATGGTCGTAAGTTGCTGCAGGTGAGTGCTGTAAATGGGGGATACGACCTGCGCCGGCTCTTTATCTCCGGCAAGGAACACATGCTGCAGTCCACCTACAACGAACTTGTGGAATACGCCCGGCAGGACGGTGTATGGCGCGCTGCCCGGCTGCTTGAAGGCTGGACTGCTCCGGTGCGCTTTATGGAGGCTGATCAGCTCGGACGTCTTTTTCTGGGACACGCCGTGTGGGGACTCTACCTTGCCGTACCTTCTCCCGGCCTCGACAGCATTGCAGATTATCAGCTTGTTGACGAGCAGTTTGGTGTGCCTCAGGTGCAAAATCAGGTGTTCGGGGTCGATGGCAGGATTGTTGTGCCCGGGCCAGAGGGATTTCTGCAATGGGATGCGTTACGTTCGGTATTTGTGCCTATGGCGGACCTCAATAAACAGCTGGGCAAATTTGCCGTTGCCACGAAGGTTGTCCCGGCGGGCGACCATCGCTACTGGTTGCTGCTGCCCGATGAGGCTGCACTGTACGAGTTGAGGCTCGGCCAGGCAAAAATACTGTATCGTCTTATATTTCAGCAGTTTAATCTAAAAATGGTTAAAGGATACGAGCAGATTGTAACGCTCGGTCCGCAATCATACCTCTTTTGCCTCGAGGATGGTTTTGCCTTGCTGAGGCTTCCACAGCGCAATACAGCTATTTCGCCTGTGGTTCAGGTGCAGGCCGATTTCCTCAACTCAAAAAGCGCGGCGAGGACCTTTGACACCCGCAAGGGCGGTTCGCGCATGTATCTGCCTTTCAGCTACAATACGGCCATGTTCAGGTTTGCTGTAAGTGGTGACGTGGAGCCGGCCAGAATGTATCAGTGGATGCTCGGGGGGATTGACTCCGATTGGCACCAATGGTCGGCAAATACCATTGCGGAGTATTCGCGTTTACCCTACGGAAATTATACCCTCAGGGTGCGCACGCACGATGAGTCCGGTTTTTACAGCGGCGAAACCGTCATACATTTCCGCATCCGACCGCCCTGGTATCTGAGCTGGTATGCGTATTTGATTTATGCCCTGCTTACCCTGGCATTTGTGATGTTGCTCATGGCCAACCACCGCCGCAGGCAGCTGAAAATGAGAGAGAAAGAGTTGAGGGAAGAAAACGAGCGCATCAAGGCACGCAACGAGCAGGCCGAGGCAGAGCTCATCAGGCTGAGCAACGAGAGGCTGCAATCGGAGGTGGTGAGCAAGACCATGGAGCTGGCCAAAAACACCATGGCCATGATCCGGAAAAACGAATTGCTTATCGACATCCGTGAGGAGCTGGCTAACCAGAAAGCACAACTGGGTCCGCGCTATCCGGATAAATTTCACACCCGGATTAACAAGCTCATCGAAAGCGGACTCAACAGTGAGCATGACTGGGAAATGTTTGAGCACCTGTTCGATCAGGCCCACGAAAACTTTTTCAGACGACTCAAGGAAGCTTATCCTGAGCTCACTGCCAGCGATTTCAGGCTTTGCGCCTATCTGCGAATGAACCTCTCTTCGAAAGAGATCGCACCTCTGCTGAATATCTCGGTGCGTGGAGTGGAAGAAAAGCGGTATCGCCTGCGCAAAAAACTCAACCTCCGCCCCGACCAGAACCTCACCGAATTTATTATTGGGTTTTAAATGCCAGCCAGGAGACTTATACGGACCACTTCAGCCACTCGTCTGGAACAAAGGTTGGCGGAGCTCCTTTTGTTCGTTTTGGTATTGGTTCCCGCAATGCTGCATTCAGCTGAGTTGAACTTCCGGCATATCGGTATTGCCGACGGATTGCCCAACAGCACGGTCACGGTGATACACCAGGACAGGTTTGGTTTCATGTGGTTTGGTACACGCGAAGGGCTGGTTCGCTATGACGGAATCAGCATGCGGGAACCCTGGTTCTCATTGCCCGAAAAGTCTGGTATGATCGACCGGATGATCACGGGCATTGCCGAAGATTCTTCAGGGAATCTTTTTGTAAGTGTCTGGGGTACAGGAATATATTATTATAACAGGTACCAGGGCAGGATGGAGGTTGCCTGCGGTGCCGACACCGGAGCGGTGCATTGGTGCAGAAGTGTTTGGGCGCTTACTCAGAATGAGGAGGGCACATTGTTTGCTGCCACGCAGGGCCATGGCCTGTTTGTGCGGAATCCTGGAGATAATGCATGGAAACATTCTGCAGCATTGTGGCCAAAATACAATCCTGGCAACATGATTCGGGCATTGGCCATCGACAGCAGTGGTAAGATCTGGACTGCCTCCGAGGAGCGAGGTATCGTCTGTTTTGACCCAAAGACAAACCAACAGCAAAGCATGATATTGGCCAATACCCAAGGGGCACTTCCACAGGTCAACGCGATTGCTTTTTATCAGGGCAGGGTGCTTGCAGGCACCTCAGAAGGTTTGTTTCTGCAGGAGGAAGCCGACAGTCAGAAAATGGGAAAGTACTTTTGCCGGGGATTTTCCGATCCTCTGATCCGCTCCATAGTCATAGCTGAGGGAAAGTGGTGGATAGGTACTGATGGACAGGGACTTCTGGTCGTACACCCGGAGGAAGGCACATGTGCGCAGGAAACTTTTACCGGAAGACCAGGTGGATTAACGTCTTCGGTGATTTTCCGGCTTTTCAGAAGCAGGGAGGGGCATTTGTGGATAGGAACCAACAAAGGTGGGGTCAATGTGCTTTTTGCAGAGGCCCGACGTTTGAAGCCTCACAAGCTGGCTTTGCCCGACACTGTTTCCCGTCAGATGGTGATGGCCATTCATCATGATCGCAGCGGCCAGCTTTGGATCGGAACGGATGGAGGTGGGGTGTTCCGCGCTTCATCGAGCTCCGGCAATAAAATTGCGGATCAGATTTTTAATGCCGGCAGGGTAGTTAAAACCATATTTGAAGACGGTCGGGGGAACCTCTATTTTGGCACCTATGGCCAGGGCATGGCTGTGCGGGATTCCGGCGGCAGGTGGCTGGTCTTTAGAGAAAAGCCTGGCACCAACAACGAGTCATTCAACAATGTCTGGGCCTTTGCCGAAGATGCCGAAGGTAATGTATGGGTTGGTACACTGAATGGTGGTATGCGGCTTTTCGATCCCTCGAAGATGGATTTTATCGCGTTTGAAGTTGTTGAAAATGAGCTGGTTCCACAGAGTATTCTTGTGCTTATCTACCATCCGTTTCGCGGCAGCCTGCTGGCCGGCTCATTTGGAGGCTTATTCGAGCTGAAATATGCCGGGGGTAGGCTGAAGGTAAGCCGGGTTGCCACCGATCCAACTCATCCGCTTTCAACTGCAGAAGTCAAGGCGCTTCACCTGGACCGGGAGGGGAATGTATGGGCAGGCACGCGCAGCAGGGGACTATTCAAACTCGATTCCGGACTGCGCGTCGTGCAGCAGTTCGGCAGATCAAACGGGTTAAGCAGCAACAGCATAGCGGCAATCAGGCAGGAATCAAATGACTTCATCTGGGTAAGCGGAGGCAGTGGCATGAACCGTATTGATCCGCGCGATGGAACAGTGCTTACTTACACCCTTGAGGATGACTTGAGGGTTCAGGAGTACCTGAGCGAGTCGGCAGCTACTCTGCCTGGCGGTATGTTGGCCTTCGGCGGTGTTTATGGTCTGGATAGTTTCGATCCGGGTATGGTGAGAAAAGACCAATACGCTGCGCCGGTTTATTTCTCCCGTCTTTTTGTGATGAACGAGGAAGTGAAGCCAACCTCCACGGAAGGCTTGCTGAAATCGGACATTGCTTTTCAGACCGGCATCAGGCTGGCTTATCATCAGAATACCTTTTCGCTTGAGTTTCAGGCGCTCAACTATGTGCAACCCGAAAGCGGGAAATATGCATATCTGCTCGAAGGTTTCGACAAGGACTGGAACAACATTGGCAGCCAGCGCCGGGTCACCTTTACCAATCTTGACCCAGGCACCTACACCTTAAGGGTAAGGGCTGCCAATGCTGACGGGGTGTGGAGTCCGCACGAGGCCATACTGAAGGTGGTTGTTGTGCCACCCTGGTGGGACACCTGGCAAGCGAGACTTTTGTTCGTGATGCTTGTGATTGGCATAACCGGATTGGTCATCACCCGCCGCTTCCGGGCCGAGGTATCGCGCCGTCGTGAGCTGGAAGTGCTTGTGGGACAACGCACCATGGAACTGGAAAATGAGAAACTCAGGGTTGAAGCACAAAACAGGGAGCTGAGTGCCACCCGTGATGAATTGCTTGCGCGAAATGCGGAGATATTGGCGCAAAAGGATGAAATAGAACGTATCAGCGCCCAACTTCACGAAGCTGATCAATTGAAGCTGAATTTTTTCACCACCATATCGCACGAAATCCGCACCCCCCTTACCCTGATGATGAGTCCCCTGCACGAAATACTGAAACGTGCCGAAACGGGCGACACCTGGATGTCGGCCAGATTGCAAACTTTGCACCGAAACCTACTTAATCTGCTTGATCTTGTGGATCAGCTCCTTGAATTTCAGAGGCTTGAGCGACAGGATGAGAGCCTTCAGGCTTTCCCGCACAACCTTGCTCAGGTGCTTGGCCGGCTTTGCAGCGATGTGGCCCCCAGGGCCGATGCGGCAGGGATAATGCTCACTCTCAGTTGCGATGAGGCCTTGCCGGATGTTTGGATTGATTTGCCGAAGTTTCAGAAAATCATTTACAACCTGCTCAGCAATGCGATCAAGTTTACTCCCTCTGGTGGCAATGTCAGCGTTGAGATATTGGAAAATGCATGCAATGAACTGGACAACAACAATTTGACTGATTGTGTTGTCATCAGGGTGTCGGATTCAGGAATTGGGTTTCCTCCCGGGGATGCAGAACGCATATTTGAGAGCTTTTTTCAAAGCCAAAACAGCAGATTGAAGGGGTTTGGGGGCACTGGTATCGGGCTTTCTACGGCCCGAAAGATGGCTGTATTGCACCACGGCTGGCTCAGGGCATCGTCGCCGGAAACCGGCGGGGCTGTATTTGAACTGATCCTTCCGGTTGGCGACAAGCACCTCCGCAGCGAGGAAAAACTGATTTCGGCTCCGTCGCAAAGTTCGGTTTTGAAAGAAGAAATAGCTGTAAAACAGGGGATTACGAAAGAGTCCAGCCGCAGAACCGGCAGGAGTGGTCGTCGGCCCACCGTGTTGCTGGTGGAGGATAACCAGGAATTGCGGGAGTATTTATCGGATTATTTAGCCGATACTTACAATGTTTTTAATGCGCCCAACGGTCTGAAGGGATGGGTACGCCTGCAGGAGATTGTGCCCGACCTGGTGGTATCGGACATCATCATGCCCGAGATGGACGGTATTGCATTGTTGCGCAAAATCAAGGATCATCCGCGATATGCCCACATCCCTGTTATTTTGCTCACGGCCAAAACGCTGATTGCCGACAAGCTGCTTGGACTTGGCTACGGCGCCGACGATTATATCGGTAAGCCTTTCATGCTCGATGAACTGAAGCTGCGCATCGACAATACCCTGAAAGCAATCTCGTTGCTGCGTGAAAAAATGCTGGCTGTCCCGTGGGAAATACCTGAGGAAACTACCCTTCCGGCAGAAGATGCACAATTCTTGTTGCGCCTTAACGATATATTGGCACAGCACTATCACGATGAGCATTTTGGGGTGACTGGTCTGGTATCGGCCATGGGCATGAGCCGTACTTCGCTGCACACCAGGCTGAAAAGGGTGGCTGGCGTTTCGGCAAGCGACTGGATAAAAAACTATCGGTTGAGCAAGGCGGCTGATATGTTGCGCAACCAGGCGCTAACAGTTTCGGAGGTGGCCTGGAAATGCGGTTTGCCCAATACGGCATATTTTATTCGTCTGTTCAGGGAGCAATATGGGATCACTCCGGGCATGTTTCAGGAAAAGCACGCACAAAACCGGCTTTCCGAACAATAGGTAAATTTTTCCGAAAGCTATTGCTACCCTGTCTGGTTGAGGTCCGGATATTTTTGGGCAGCTATAACCAAAATTTTATTTCCATGAGAAAACATTTACAAAAGCTGGCATTGCTGCTGATGATCGTCATGTCGGGCAGCATGATGGCCCAGATTGTCAACCAGCCACAGGCAGTGAGCGTGCTTGGGCAGGAAAATTTTACCAGCGGAGGCTCCGGGTTGAATGCGTCAAAGCTCAATGGCCCCAACGGCGTGGCTGTTGACCCCGTGAGCGGAAAGGTCTTTATTGCCGACCGTTCCAACCACCGCGTGCTTCGTTATGGATCGACTGAGGCCATGCAAACTGGAGCTGAAGCCGAAGCCGTGTTGGGTCAGACCGATTTTACTTCGAACAGCTCAGGGCTTACGGCAGCCAAGTTCAACAATCCTATTGGTCTGCATATTGACCTGGCCGGTCGCCTCTGGGTAGCCGATTTTGGAAACAGACGTGTGCTCAGGTTCGACAACGCGGCCATGCTTTCCAACGGGGCAGCAGCTGATGCCGTGCTTGGTCAGCCTGACTTTACTACAAACTCCAACGGCAACTCGGCCGAAAAGCTTGGTGGTCCGGTGGGAATTTATGTTGACTATACCGGAACATTGTGGGTATCCGACTGGAGCAACCACAGGGTGGTGTGGTACCAAAACGCTGCAACACTGGCCAATGGTTCGCCTGCCAATGGGGTTTTGGGACAACCCGGTTTCGGAAGTGCCGTGGGCGCAACCACCCAAACCGGGATGAAAAATCCCAACGATGTGTATGTGGACTATGCCGGACGTTTGTGGGTGAGCGATGCCGCCAACCGCAGGGTGCTGCGTTTCGACAATGCCCGTAACCTGCCAAATGGCGCTCCGGCCGTCGGTGTGCTTGGTCAGACCGATTTTACCAGCGATGTGTCGTCAGTTTCTCAGAGCGGATTTACCAACCTGCGCTTTGTTACCGGCGACATGAAAGGACGACTCTATGTCATACAGGAAAATAGCCACCGCATCACCATTTTCGAGAATGCAGCAGCTTTGCCAAACGGCGCCCCGGCTGATTACCTCTGGGGGCAGCCCGATTTTAACACCGGTACGGCAGGCAATCCGCCCACAGCTGCCAACTTTAACACACCCAGGGCCATGTTTGTGGACGAAGCCCGCGAAACCGTCTGGGTGGCCGACTACAACAACCACCGTGTGTTGCGGTTCTCAGTGGATTATTTCAACACCTTGCTGATCAGCAACAATCCCCAGGCTGTGAGCGTCGTGGGGCAGGAAAACTTTACTTCAGGTTCTTCCGGCCTGAGCGCTTCGAAACTGAATGGTCCCAACGGCGTGGCCGTGGATCCCGTTTCGGGTAAAGTATTTGTGGCCGACCGCAGCAACCACCGCGTGCTTCGTTATAGCTCTGCTGCGGCTATGCAATCGGGCGCCGAAGCTGAGGCGGTGTTGGGTCAGACTGATTTTACCTCCAACAGCTCCGGACTCACCGCATCTAAGTTTAACAACCCCATTGGTGTGCATCTGGATTTGCTGGGCCGACTTTGGGTGGCCGACTTCGGGAACCGTCGTATGCTGCGTTTCGATGCAGCCGCCAGTCTGCCCAACGGCGCACCTGCCGATGCGGTACTGGGGCAGCCCGACTTTACCACCAACAGTGCTGGAAATACTGCTGAAAAGCTGGGTGGCCCGGTAGGCATTTATGTGGATCATACGGGTACGCTATGGGTGAGCGACTGGAGCAACCACCGTGTGGTTTGGTATCACAACGCAGCCTTGTTGCCCAATGGTGCGCCTGCCGATGGTGTGCTCGGACAGCCAGGGTTTGGCAGCGCGGTGGGTGCCACTACCCAGACCGGTATGAAAAATCCCAATGACCTGTATGTGGATTTGTTTGGCAGGCTTTGGGTGAGCGATGCTGCCAACCGAAGGGTGCTGCGTTTCGACAACGCCCGCAATCTGCCCAACGGCGCTCCGGCCGATGGGGTGCTTGGTCAGCTTGATTTCACCAGCGATGTTTCGTCGGTTAGTCAGAGTGGCTTCACCAACCTGAGGTTTGTTACCGGCGACAACAGCGGACGCATCTACGTCATGCAGGAAAACAGCCACCGCATTGTGGTATTCGAAAACGCCGCCTCGTTGCCGAATGGTGCGCCTGCCGACTATATCTGGGGACAACCCGACTTTAACACAGGTACCGCAGGCACGCCGCCCTCGGCCTCAAACTTCAATACACCCCGTGCAATGTTTCTTGACGAAGCCACCGGCAATGTTTTTGTGGCCGACTACAACAACCACCGCGTGCTTCGGTTCTACTTCCTTACCTCTGGTCAATATCAGGTGGTGCTCACCGCACCTTCCGGAGGCGAATCCTGGGCACAAGGCACTACACAAACCATCAGCTGGACAAGCCAGATGGTTGACCATATCAAAATTGAGTTCTCGGCCGACAATGGCGCCAGCTGGACTACCCTGGCTGAAAGTGTTCCTGCCGCCGACGGACAGTTTGCCTGGCTTGTGAATGCACCTTTGACAAACGAAGCCAGAATCCGGATTTCGGACGTGACCAACGCCTCGATCAACAGCGTGAGTGGCACATTCAGCATTGTGCCGCTTAATGTAACCATCAGCCTGCTTTCGCCCAATGGTTACCAGCAATGGGAAAAGGGTAGCCAGAAAAAAATCATGTTCGAGGCTACCAATGCCAGCAATGTCAATATAGAGCTCTCAACTAATAATGGAGCTTCATGGACTGGCATTGTAGAAAATCATTCCGCGGCTTCAGGTTTTTACTTGTGGCAGCTTCCCGAAACAACTGCTGCTCAGTGTCTGATTCGCATCAGCGATCCGTTGACCGGTTACCAGGTAAGCAGCGCTGCACCCTTTTCAATAGTTGAGCCCAGACCTGAAAATCAGGATATTGTATTCTTTTCCGACAGTCCGACCGCCGACTTTTACGATCCCAGCTGGGGCACGTTCACCGCACCTAGCGCCCTCGAACTCGTCAATGGATCAAAATGGCCTGTGAGCACAACGTATTCATTGGTAGGTAATTATGCTTTGAAACTTAACTATACCTCTGCACCGGGTGGCAACTGGTCAATTGCGGTTGCAAGCATCGGCTGGGTAGGGCATGATTTCATGCTTACCGACACCATCAGCATCAAGGTGTTTGCACCCAGTGGTTGGACGACTGCCCAGATGCCCTTCATTTTCCTTGAAGACCTCTCGAACCGCAAGACCGAGAAATTCCCTCTGGCTAATTACACTGCCTCGGTTCCGCCACTCACCTGGACGGAGATCAGGGTGCCGGTGCAGCCATTCAAAGACAATCCTTTGCAGGCCGACCTGACGCGCATCAAAACAATCTTCTTCAGCCAGAATAATGCCGACAACACCCCAACGGTGCTATACTTTGATGATATCCGCGTGGAAGGTCAGAGCATCAATGGCAACGACAGGCCTGTTTTTGTGGTGCTTGGCTCCTCCACAGCTGCCGGAACCGGTGCTTCATCTGCGGCCAATTCGTGGGTGGGTAAGTTCCGCACATACGTGCAGAACATCGATCCGGATGCTGTGGTTGTCAACCTTGCCGTGGGTGGGTTCACCACCTACCACGTCATGCCTACCGGATTTGTTCCGCCAGCAGGACGGCCTTCGCCCTCTCCAAACAACAACATCACCCGGGCAATGGCCTATAATCCCTGGGCTATCATCATCAACCTGCCCAGCAATGATGCAGCCAACAACTACACTGTTGAAGAGCAAATGTCGAATTTCGCAGCCATCCTCGCCCCGGCCATCGCCCAAAACAAGCATTTCCGCCTGACGACCACCCAGCCACGGAACTTCAGCAACCCGGCCCAGCTGCAAAACCTCATCAATGTGCGCACGGCCATTCTGAATACCTACGGCAACAATGCTGTCAACATTTTCGACGAGCTGGCCAATCCCGATGGCACAATTAAGCCAATGTATAATTCAGGCGATGGCATCCACCTCAACGACGCCGGTCACAATTATATCTATCAGCAGATTGTTGCCTCGGGCATTGCCAATATCCTTGGCGTGGACGAAAAAGCCTACAACGGGAAAAACAATATCATCCTGGGTCGTACCTATCCCAATCCTGCCGGCGAACTCATCAATATCCCGATCACTTTGGATAAAGATGCACAAATCGAGTTGCAGTTGTTCAATGCCCAGGGTCAGTTGGTGACTACCGTTCTGAGCGGATGGCAGCAGGCAGGTCGTCAAACTGTCAGGTTTTCTACTTCCGGCATGCCTTCGGGTCTTTATATGCTCAGGCTAAAAACTGTTGCTGGAGATAAAAGCCGTGTTGAGACGCATACAGTGATTGTCAGATGACATGGATTAGGTGAGTATTTGGTAAAGTCCGGCCTGCTTCAGGCCGGACTTTTTTTGTTGCCCGCCTGATTGAGCTCAATCGGTTTCGAATGCGGCAGGTTTTCAAATTTGTTGTGTAAAAATCAACAAAATAGTAAAGTATTATTAATCAATTATTTAAAAAAGAAAATGAGCCTTTTGATGAGGTGATTCAGTGGTACAATTGCAACCGTTTTCGGGCAGAAGTAGTCAAGTTGATGCGAAAAAAATGCAATCGGTTGCGCTTCGCTCTATTTTTGACCTTGTCTTAACGAACCCGGAATGATGATTTAGAAACCAAAAACCGACCAGATGAAAAATTGCAAACGAATTTATGGTCTCATCCTGCTGACAGTGCTGCTGACTACCGGCACGGCTGCTGACCTTTTTGCCCAGCGCATTGTGCGTGGTACGGTAACGGCCGGACAAATGGGCGAGACGCTGCCTGGTGTAAATATTGTTGTTAAAGGAACGACCCGTGGCACAACCACCGACATCGATGGCAAATATTCCATTGAGCTGCTGGCGGGCGACCGTTTTCTGATTTTCTCCTACACCGGATACGAGACGCAGGAGGTGGATGTGAGCGGACGCACCGAGGTGAATGTGGTCATGAAGGAGGCCACCACCATGCTCGATGAGTTTGTGGTTATCGGATATGGTGTGGTGCGCAAAAGCGACCTTACCGGCGCAGTGAGTTCAGTGAAATCGGACGACATACGGAAAATCACAGCCAGCAATCCTACCCAGGCCCTGCAAGGCAAGGTGGCCGGCGTACAGGTTACCACCACGAGCGGAGCGCCCGGTGCAGGGCTGGCGGTGCGCATCCGCGGGGTGAGCAACTTCGGGAATACCTCACCGATTTTTGTGGTCGACGGGGTAATTCTGGATGATATTTCCTTCCTCAATGCAGCAGATATCCAATCCATGGAGGTGCTCAAAGATGCCTCTGCCACAGCTATTTACGGTTCGCGTGGAGCCAATGGGGTGATTCTGATCACCACCAACCGTGGCGCTGCAAAAGCCTCCGGCAAGCCACAGGTGAGTCTTTCGACGGAATTCAGCCTGCAGCGTCTGGCAAAAAAGATTGACCTGCTCAACGGCCGGGAGTTTGCCATCATCAGCAACGAAATCAAACCCGGCTCTTTTAATAATGTGGACGCCGTACCCAACACCGACTGGCAAAGCCTGATTTTCCGCACCGCACCCATGCACAACCACCAGCTGGCCATTTCGTCGGGCAACGACAAAATCACTTCCTACATAGGTCTTGGTTTATATCAGCAGGACGGGATCATTCCAAAGAGCTATTTCAAGCGACTTTCGCTCAAGCTGAACAACAGCTACAAGGTGACTGACGCCCTGACCCTGGGCAATAACCTAACCCTTTCGCCATACCAGCAGCGTAACGCACCCAACGTCACCTATGCAGTTTACCGCGCCCAGCCCGTGCTCAAACCCTATTACGACGACGGCTCGTTTGGCGTGGTTTACAATGTGGGCAATCCGCTGGCCGACCTGGAGAATTCCAATAGCTACAACACAGGTGTCAGGGCAGTGGGTAACATCTATGCTGACCTGAATGTGCGCAAGGATTTCTTTTTCCGCACCAGCTTTGGCGTGGACGGTGGTTTCAACAAGTCGCTGAGCTTCACACCGGCTTACACAGTTTATAACCCGGATGGTACGGCTTCGCAGCAGGACAATCCTTTCAGCAACCTGTTCAAGGGACAGAACGAAAGCCTGACATGGCTGTGGGAAAATACCCTGACCTGGCTGAAGACCTACGACAAGCATAGTTTCAATGCGGTGGCCGGCTACACCATGCAACGCTCGCGTTCCGAGTTTTTTGGCCTGGCAGGAAGAAACATCATGCGCGACAGCCGCGACTTCTGGTACATTATGCCACCCTACATTCTCGACGAGACCAACAACATCAACATGCTGCAGAGCATCTTCAACGGGGTGGATGCCAATCTGTTCTACAGCATGATATCCTATCTCGGACGCGTGAATTACACCTACGACAACCGTTTTATCGGCACCGTGACTTTCAGGCGCGACGGTTCGAGCAAGTTTGCCCCCGGCAACAGGTATGCCAACTTCCCCTCCCTGGCGCTGGGCTGGAACCTGGGCAATGAAAAGTTTATGCAGAAATACGACCTCATCAGTATGCTCAAAGTCAGGGCCAGCTGGGGGATCATCGGCAACGAAAAAATTACCTATTACGACCGCTTCTCGAGGGTTAACTCAGGGCTTTTTGCTGTGTTCTCCAATCCCGATGCCGCCTATCCTGCCGCAACCTATGGCAAGACAGGCAATCCTGACCTGAAATGGGAAAGCACCACACAGACCAACATTGGCGTTGAGGCTGGTGTGTTCAACAACAAACTGACCGGAGAGTTCGACTTCTATAACAGGGTAACCGACGACATTCTGGTCGAATTGTCCACCCCCGGCCACCTGGGCAACGGTATGGGTCAGCGTGTGCGCTACAATGCTGCCAAGGTGCTCAACCGCGGTTTCGAGTTCAACCTGCGCTGGCGCGAAACACTCAGCAAAGACCTGAGCTATTCGGTTGGGCTCCTGGGAACCACCATCCACAACGAGGTGCTCACCATCGGCGGCAACAGTGGCATCGACTCTACCCTCATTGGTGGTTATCTGGCTAACGGACAGGCAGTTACCCTTAGCAGGGTAGGCCTTCCGGTGGGTGCATTCTACGGCTACCTCACCAATGGTATTTTCCAGAATCAGGCTGAGCTCGATGCTTATCCCCATATGTCGCTGGCCGGCGTGGGCGACCTTCGCTTCGTGGATGTGAACAACGATGGCCGCATCAACGGACTCGACCGTACCTACATCGGCTCACCCATTCCGAAATTCATTTTCGGGTTCAATGTGGAGGTCAACTTCAAATCGTGGGACTTTTCGTTTGACCTGCAAGGGCAGTATGGCAACAAGATATTCAATGGCAAAGACGTGGTGCGTCCCGATCCCTACAATTTCGAGAAATATGTGTTCGACCGCTGGCGTGGCGAAGGCACGAGCAACAAGGTGCCAAAACCCTCGTTTGGAGGCTACAACTATTTCCCCTCGGATTTCTTTGTGCTCGATGGCGCTTACATCAGGCTGCGCAACCTGAGCGTAGGCTACACCCTGCCCGACAATCTGACCCGCCAGCTTCAGCTCGAAAATGTCCGCGCCTACGTCAAGGCCAACAACCTGTACACCCTGACCAAATACACCGGTTACACCCCTGAGATAGGTGGTTTCGATGTGCTCTCGAATGGGATCGACAATGGGATTTATCCCATCGCAGCCGTTGTTTCGCTGGGTCTTAACATCAACTTCTAAAACATGGAGCCATGAAAAGAACTTTGATATACATCACAATTGGTTTGATTGCACTCAGCTCGTGCAAAGATTTTCTCGACATCAAACCTCAGGGTGAACTCACCCAGGAAGCATTCCCGACAACAGCTTCCGATGCCCTGCTGGCCACCAATGCCGTTTACGCCACGTTGCGCAACTGGCATTACCATTCCGGAGGTTATCCCATACTCGACATCATGTCGGACGACACCCACAAGGGCAGCAATCCCAACGACCAGCTCAACACCATAGGCCCTTATGATAATTTCACGATCACACCCACCCAGGATGGACTCGACCGCTGGTGGGCTGCCTTGTACGAGGGTATCAAACGCGCCAATGTGGTCATCGAGAAGGTGCCGCAGATCAATATGGATACCAACCAGCGTGGACGTTATGTGGCTGAAGCCCGCTTTTTGCGTGCACTCTACTATTTCGACCTGGTGAGGGCATGGGGAGGTGTGCCTCTGGTACTCACCACCACGCCCCCGCTCAAACTGCCTCGCAGCACGGCAGACGAGATTTATGCCCAGATTGAAAAAGACTGGTTGTTTGCGGCTTCCCGCCTGCCGGAAAAGAGCGAGTACAACAGCCAGGACCTCGGCCGGGCCAGCAAAGGCGCCGCAAAAGCTTTCCTGGCCAAGATGTACCTGTTCCGCAAAGATTATGTCAATGCAGAGCGCTACGCCCTGGAAGTAATCAACGGCCCTACATTGTATGACCTCGAACCCAACTTTGCCCATGCCAACTCACGCGAGGGCGAGCACGGCATAGAGTCGGTTTTCGAGATAGGTGCATTTGAAACGGAAAATGCATTGGGCAACCAGTATGCCAACACCCAGGGTGTGCGAGGCACACCAAACCGGGGCTGGGGCTTCAACCGGCCTTCGGAAAACCTCCGTTTCAGCTTCGAAAACAACGACCCGCGCATGAAACTCACCATCATCGACCTGGGCGATGTGATTGACGGAATTACCATCCTCGGCGATGGTTCCACTCCGGATTATGTGTACGACGAAAACGGAAACATCATCGAACGCGAGTGTTACAACCGCAAGGTGTGGATTCCGGGTTTGAGTACCAATACCCAGTTTGGGCACAACCGCCGCCTGATTCGCTTTGCCGATGTGCTGCTGATGGCTGCCGAAGCGCTCAACGAAAACAACAAACCCACAGAAGCCCTCGTTTATCTCAACCGGGTAAGGGCACGTGCCCGGATGGGAAACAATAACATACTGCCCGACATCGCTGTTACTGACAAAGACGCCCTGCGCAACCTCATCCTCGACGAACGTCGCCACGAGCTCGCCCTCGAGGGCCATCGTTTCTGGGACCTGGTGCGCACCGGTAAGGCGCCACAGGTGCTGGGACCACTTGGTTTTCAGGCCGGAAAACATGAGCTGCTGCCCATCCCGCAAAACGAGATCGATATCTCGCAAGGAACCCTGACACAAAACCCCAACTGGAATTAACCACTAATCCAAATCATTAAATGTTTCACCTAATCAAAAATGCTATGAAAAGTAAAAACCTGTTCGCAATCCTCCTGATGGCGCTGGCCGTCACTGCACTGATTTTTCAGGGCTGTAAAAAAGAAGACCCCGAGCTCACCCTCAAAGAGCTTAAAGCCGGCACCATCGACCTCAATGGCGCGACCTCGCCCAACAATGTGCCCGTGATGCCCACCATCGTAGCCACTTTCAGCACCGATGTGGATGCTGCTACCGCCACAGCTGCCAACATCAAACTCAAACAAGACTACGACAACACCGATATCGAAATCGACATCACGGTTTCGGGAGCAACCATCACCGTGAAACCCAAAGCAAACCTTGGAACAGGCACCCTCTACAAGCTCACTTTCAGCGGGGCCATTCAGAGCACCAAGCAGAAACCCCTCACCGCTTTTGAGCGTACCTTTACTACCGAAGGAACATTTGCGCCTTCGGGAGCAATTGCGCACTGGAAGTTCGAAAACAACGCTAATGATGCAGCGGGTAGTTTCAATCCTGCTGCTGCCGGTGTGGTTGACATTACCTATGTGAACTCGCGCAATACCGCAGCCGGCAAAGCTGCCAGCTTCAACGGCACCACCAGCATCATCGAAATCCCCAATGGCGACCAGCTGATCAACACCCGCAACTTTACCATCTCGTTCTGGGTGAAAGCCATGCCGCAGGACAAAGGTCATTTTGTACTTGGTTTGGGTGCGTTCTATGGCATTCAGTTCGAAATCTTCGGCGGTCTTGATGGCGCCAAGTTTGCCATCCGCTATGAGCTCGAGAATGGTGAAACCGTGTCGGAAGACATGTGGTTCCCGAGCAATGCGACATACAATGCCAATGGCGGCTGGCAGGGCTGGGACTTTGCCAAGTCGATTGCTCCGGATGATTATGTAGCTATGGTGAGCAACAAATGGCTCATGGTAACCTATACCTATAACGGCGACGCCAAAAAAGGAACGCTCTACTACAATGGCGAAAAGATGAAGAGCTTCGACTTCAACCTCTGGCCCGACGGCGATGCCAAACGTACCGTTAAAGGTATGAAATGGGGAGGCCAGATGCCTGATGTGAAGAATGAACTGGCCTTCGGTTTCATCCAGTCGCGTGCCGGCCAGATGTGGGCCAACGAGCCTTGGGGCGGATATCAGTTCCCGGGCGCCAACCACTTCAAAGGCGAACTCGACGATGTGCGCATCTATCACAAAGTGCTTACACCTGCCGAAATCGGCCTGATGTACGAATCGGAAAAACCTTGAGTGTTTAGTGTTAGTGAATTAGGTTAGCAGGGGAGGGGTGGCACCCGCTGCCCTTCCCCTTTTTTTTCAAATCAAACAAAGATCCATGACCCGACTGCAAACCGGTATTACATTAATAATCATTGCCTTAGCTATGCTTTCGGCCTGCAAAAAAGACAATGATGATCCCAAAGGCAGCCTGCAGCTGAGTCAGGCCAAAGCTGGCAATCGTGTGCTCGATCCGGCTGGTCCGAACAGTGGGATTGACCCGGCAGCAGAATTCCGGCTGAGTTTTTCGGCGCCCCTCAGGGTGAGCTCAGTGGCCGGCAGCATCAGCTTGCTTCAGGACAACGCAGCGGTGGAAGTGGATCATTTCTTTTCGGCCGAAAACCATGAGGTGGTGCTGCGCCCAAGGACCACGCTTCAGCGCGGCAAGACCTACGATCTGCAGATAAGCAACAAGCTTCGCGGTGCAGCCGGCGAAGGCTTTGACGGATTGACCATCAGGTTCAGCACCGTACCCGCCGAGCTCAGTTTACTGGGTATCACCATCAACGGGCGCGACTTCAGGCCACCACAGCAGGCTCGCAACATTCCTTATGAAGGCGCCCAGATTGTGGCCACATTTTCCGATCCCCTTGCTCAGGGATTTGAGCAACATATCATTTTCACTCCGGGAGCCAACATGCAGTTTCAGCTCTCGGACGACCGTAAGACATTGACCATCAATACCGGCGAACTCGACTACTACTGCAGGTACCTGATGGTGATTTCCTCCTCATTGCAATCGGCTGAGGGGGCGCCCTTTGCAGGATTTTCGAACCAGTTTATAACCGGCCTCAATCCAAACCCCAAACTGCCGCTCCTGACCGACGACCAATTGCTCGATCTGGTGCAGCTGCACACTTTCCGCTATTTCTGGGACTATGCCCATCCGGTGAGCGGCCTGGCCCGCGAAAGACTGGGCTCGGGCGAAACAGTTACCATTGGCGGAAGTGGTTTCGGACTGATGGGTATCATTGCCGGAGTGCACCGCAACTTTATCAGCCGTCAGCAGGCAGTGAGCCACTTCGACAAAGTGACCAACTTTCTGGCCAATGCCGACCGTTTTCATGGGGCTTGGCCCCACTGGCTCAACGGAAGCACCGGAAGGGTGCAGGCTTTCAGCCAGTTCGACAACGGCGCCGACCTGGTGGAAACCTCATTCATGGCTGCTGCATTACTTACCGTTCGTCAGTGGCTTAATCCGGAAGTGCCCGAGGAACATAATATTATCACAAGAATAAACAACCTGCTGGCAGGCATTGAATGGAACTGGTTTACCCGTAGCGGACAAAATGTGCTCTACTGGCACTGGTCGCCCAACCACGGCTGGGCCATGAACATGCAGGTAAAAGGTTACAACGAGGCCCTGATCACCTATTTCATGGCTGCCACATCCGAAACCTATCCGATTGAGGCACAGGTCTATCATCAGGGATGGGCTTCCAACGGGGGAATCATCAACAACAAACAGTTTTATGGCATCAACCTGCCGGTGGGTTTCGACTACGGTGGTCCGCTCTTTTTTGCCCACTACTCCTTCCTTGGCCTCGATCCGCGGAATCTGAGCGACCAGTATGCCAACTACTGGACACAAAATGTGAACCATACCCTCATCAACCGCGAGCATTGTGTGCGAAACCCTTACGGCCATGTGGGATATGGCGCCGACAGCTGGGGACTCACAGCCAGCGACGACCACACCGGCTACCGGGTGCACGAGCCAACGAACGACAACGGCACCATCACACCCACCGCAGCCCTGTCGTCCATCCCATTCACCCCGGAATACTCCATGCAGGCCATGCGTCATTTCTATTACATCCTGGGCGATAAGCTCTTTGGTGAGTATGGCTTCAAAGACGCGTTCAACCCGGGACAGGGCTGGTTTGCCAATTCCTACCTCGCCATCGACCAGGGGCCTATTCTGGTGATGATCGAAAATCACCGGTCGGGATTGTTGTGGAACCTGTTTATGTCGGCACCCGAAGTGCAGACAGCTATGAATAAACTTGGCTTCAGCTGGTGATTGAAGAATTAGTTATGTTGATGTAAGTTGCATTGAATCAATAAAATACACGATATGAAAAACATGTTATTGGTTGTGTTATTCGCAGCCATCCTGCTCGGATCATGCACACCAGGAAAGAACGAACAAACGGTTTTCAAGTCTTCCGGACGTATCAGTTATCCAGTTTCAACCGATGATGAGATGATGCTCGACAGCATACAACGTGCTACATTTCAGTTTTTTATGCATGAAATCCATCCTGAGTGGGGGATTACCAAAGACAGGGCAGCTTCCTGGTCGCCCTCGTCCATAGCTTCAACTGGCTTTGCCATACCGGTGTATGCAGTAGGCGCAGAGCGAAACTGGATCACACGCGAGGAAGCAGCCCGCAACACCCTCAACATCCTCAGGTTTTTTGATGGCAGCCTGCAAAGTGCCGACACCAATGCCACCGGTTACAAAGGTTTTTATTATCACTTTCTCAGGATGGACACGGGCACACGTGCATGGCAGTGCGAGCTTTCTTCCATCGACTCCGGCCTCCTTTTCATGGGGATGATCTTTGCACGCAACTACTACAACCAGGATACGGAAGAAGAAAAGGAAATCCGCAGGCTAGTGGCCGGCTTGCTCGGCAGGCTCGACTGGTCTGTTTTCGATATGCCCGAAGGCAGCACGCATCCACACACCATTTCCATGGGCTGGAAACCGGAGTCGGGTCCCATCAACTGGGGCTGGCATGGCTACAACGAAGGCCTTTTCCTTTATATCCTTGCGGCCGGAACCGGCATGCAGGATGTGGAGCGCAGCTACGATGCCTGGCTGTCGTACTACAAATGGAAAGAACCTTATCCGGGACTGGCTCATGTGGCTTTTCCTCCCCTGTTCGGTCACCAGTTCAGCCATATCTTCATCGATTTCAGGGGCATAGCGGACAAATACATGCGTGAGAAAGGCATTGATTATTTCGAAAACTCACGCAGGGCCACCCTCGCCCAACAACAATATGCCATTCAGAACATCCATGGCTGGAAAGGCTATGACTCGCTCACCTGGGGCATCACCGCCAGCGATGGTCCGGGCTCCGGTTACAATGCCGGTGGACGTGAATTTTATGCCTACGCCGGCCGTGGCGCCAGCGGACCGGACTACAATTATTTCGACGATGGAACCATCGCGCCCTATGCCTCCCTCTCGTCCCTTCCTTTTGCACCTGAAATTGTGTTTCCGACCATCCGCAACATTATTGCGCGACACGGCCAGCGAATCTGGGGTAAGTATGGGTTCTACGATGCTTTCAACGAGACTGCGGATTGGGTGAACGACGATTTTATCGGCATTGCGCAAGGACCCATGTTGCTGATGATCGAAAATTTCCGCTCCGGCCTGGTTTGGGATTATGTGATGAAAGACCCTGTGATTCAGGATGGTATGACAAAACTTGGGTTTAGCTACCTCACCAATAAAAAATGACCTGGTTATGGGCAAGATGAAAAGATTTCTGGTTCCGGCGCTGTTGGTTTGTGTTTCATTCATCCATAGTGCCAGGGCGCAGCAGATGTTGCTCGATGGAATGGAAAGTGCCGACGGATGGGAACTCATTCTGGCCGATGGGGTGGAAGCTTCCGTGCAGCCAGATCAGGGCAAGGTAGGAAAGGCCCTGAGGTTCAATTACGACTTTACCCGCGGCACAGGTTACGGAGGGATACAAAAACGAATCAGCCTCGACCTGCCCGAACATTTCGAGATCAGCTTCTGGCTCAGGGCTGAATCGCCTGCCAACAACTTCGAAATCAAGTTTATAGATGCAAGTGGTCACAATGTGTGGTGGGTTAACAACCGCAATTACGACTTTCCGGACGAATGGCAGCGCATCCGCATCAAACGCCGGCATGTGCATTATGCCTGGGGGCCGACCGAGGAACGGTACCTGAGCCGGATGGACAGGATTGAGTTTACGGTAGCCAGTTTTTTGGGCGGCAAAGGAAGTGTCTGGATTGACGATCTCCGGTTTGAACCGCTGGATGCTCCGCCTGCTGTTTTCCCCACACCAAAAATCACCGCCGGTCCCGGCCAGCGTGGCAGCAGGCCGGCGGCCATCATGGATGGGAACAAATCCACTGCCTGGCAAAGTAAACCTGCAACCGATATTGAAGTCGTGATTGATCTTGGCCTCAGGCGCGAGTTTGGCGGCCTGCATATCATGTGGTCAGGCAACAGACTTCCTCACAGGCTAAGCCTCGAAACCAGCCTCGACGGCAAACAATGGGAGCAAAGCTGGGAAGCCAGGTCCATACTGACGCGAAGCACCTACATCCCCCTCAGGGAGGCCGAAGCCGTAAAACTGCGCCTGAAAATAGGTTTTCCAGATCCACAATCGGTTGGCATACAAGAAATAGAGTTATTACCTGTGGAGGCTACCCTTCACCCGAACGAGCTGTTTCGTCTGAAAGCTAAAAACAGTCCGCGCGGGCTTTACCCCCGGTATTTCCTCGACGAAGCATGGTACTGGACGGTGACCGGGGTGAACAACGACACCCACGAAGGCATGATCAGCGAGGATGGGGTGGTGGAGGTGGACAAAGCCTTGTTCAGCATTGAGCCCTTGCTGGTGGTGGACGGAAAATATTACGACTGGAGCCAGGCTACCACAAGGCAAACCCTGCGCTCGCCCTGGGATGCCGGCGAATTTGCCTTCTCGCCCACGGTGGATATGGTGGCCGGCAATGTGAGGCTCACGGTTTCGGTGTCGTCGGACGGGGTGGCCAATAAAAACTCCAGACTAAACATAGGCTACCGGCTCGAAAACCTGACGGGAAAACCTACAGACGCAAGGCTCATCCTGATGCTCAGGCCATTTCAGGTGAATCCCTGGTATCAGTTTCTCAACCTTACAGGCGGTGCGGGAAAGATAGCTGCGATAAGCGAAACTGTGCCCGGCCGGCAGCTGAGGGTGGACGACAAAACGCTTAGCTTCAGCTTGCCATACAGGCGTTGGACTGCCGCTACCGGCAGGCAGGGAAATATTGCCGAGATAGCCCGCGGCCAGGCCTGGCCTCCGGCCGTACCCGTGCGCGATCCCGACCGCCTCGGGCAGGCCGCCCTGGAATTTTCGTTCAATCTGACCCCCGGACAGGTGGAAGAACTGTTTGCCACTGTGCCCTATCACCATCTTGATTCCCCAGCCCACTTGCCCAACAACGAAGATATGGCCGAAGCCTTCGATCGCGCTTCCGGATTCTGGGCCGATAAAATTGGTCATATCAACTTCAACCTTCCGCCCCAGGCCCGACCTATTGTGGACACCTGGCTGGCCAACCTGGTGTATATTCTGATCAACCGCGACAATGCAGGCATCCAGCCCGGCTCGCGCAGCTACGAGCGCAGCTGGATCCGCGATGGCTCGCTCACCTCATCGGCCTTGCTGAAGTCGGGCATCGCTCAGGAAGTCAAAGACTTCATCCGATGGTATGCGCCCTACCAATACGAAAATGGCAAGGTGCCCTGTGTGGTCGATTTTCGCGGACCGGATCCCGTGCCCGAACACGACAGCCACGGACAGCTCATCTACCTGATCAGGGAGTATTTCAATTTTACAGGCGATACAGCTTTCCTGCGCGAAATGAATCCTTATGTGCTCAACGCAGTGCGCTACATCGAATCGCTCATTGCCGAGCGCAGCACCGACCATTACCGCCTGGGCAACGACAGCATTCGCGCGCACTACGGCATTGTGCCCGAAAGTATCAGCCACGAAGGCTATTCCGAAAAACCCATGCACTCGTATTGGGATAACTTTTTTGTGATCAAAGGTTTGAAAGATGCGGCTGAGATCCAGCGTATCCTTGGTCATAAGTCAGATTATCAGCATATTGCGCAGGTGCGCGATAAGTTTACTGTGGATCTTTACAACTCCATCCGGCTGGCCATGCAGGTGCGTGGTATCAACTACATCCCGGGTTGTGTGGAACTGGGCGACTTCGATGCCACCTCGACCACGGTAGCGCTCACCCCATGCAATGAGTATCAGCACCTTCCAAAACCGGAGGTTTACAACACCTTCGACAAATATTTTGAGTTTTTTGTGAAACGGCGCGACGGCTTGCTCGAGTGGGTGAATTATACCCCTTACGAAAACAGGCTGATCGGTTCGTTTGTGCTGCTCAACCAACCTGAAAGGGCACATCAGCTGGTTGATTTCTTTCTGGCCGACCGCCGTCCGCAAGGCTGGAAACACTGGGCTGAAGTGGTTTGGAAAAATCATCGCGAACCCCGCTTCATAGGCGATATGCCACATACCTGGGTGGGCAGCGATTTTATCAATGCCATCCGCTCCATGTTTGTGTACGAAGACGAGCTCGACCAGTCGCTGGTACTGGCAGCGGCTTTGCGCCAGGATTGGATAGATTACCCCGGCGGCATGTCGGTCGAAAACCTGCCAACTTATTATGGCGATGTCTCCTACAGCATCATCCGCGAAGGCGATACCTATATCATTGACCTGCAGGGCGATCTGCGATTGCCAGCCAATGGGATACGTATCCGGAACTTCAACGGCGGGCGCATGCCTTCAGAGGTGCGCATCAATGGCAAGGTGGTGACCAATTACACCTCCGATCTTATCAATGTACCTGCATCGCCGGCGCGCATCGAGATCAGTTATAAGGAACAATAATCCAAAATAAGGCCCAAGCCTATGCAAAAGACATCACGTGCCGGAGGGAGAATCAGTCTTAATCAGTTGGCTGCATATGGGTCGGGGGGCATCATCCCCATCGCCCTGTTCAATATTGCCGGCATTCTCGTCGGGTTGATGGGCAACATCAGTCTGGGGCTGAGCGCCTTCTGGCTGGGCCTGATTCTCATCATACCCCGGCTTTGGGATGCGGTTTCCGATCCCATCATCGGGCACATGTCCGACAATGCCCGCACCCGTTGGGGGCGGCGCAGGCCGTTTTTGCTGGCAGGCGGGCTGCTCGTGGCTTTCTTTTTCGTGACCATGTGGTGGATTCCGCGGGGCGAATGGGTGCGCGGGATGTTTCCGTCCGAAGTTAGTTTTCAGGCCTTTCAGCTGGTTTATATCCTTGTATCGTTGCTGCTGTTTTTCACAGCCTGCACCATCTTCGAAATACCGCATGGAGCGCTGGGCATGGAAATGACCCAGGATGTGCACGAGCGCACCCGACTGTTTAGCGCCAAGAGCTTTGTAGGTAACCTGTTCGCCATGAGCACCCCCTGGCTGTTTGCCCTGGCCAATATGGAGTTTTTCAAAGGCCCTGGGGGCAACGAAGCCGATGGCATGCGCTATGTGTCGCTCATGGTGGCTGCCCTGCTGGTACCCCTTTCCATCTGGTGGTTTGTCAGCCTGCGCGAGCCGGGTTTTGCAAGGGTCTCGACACAGCAAAAAACCAACTTCTGGGCCGATTTCCGCCACGCCTTCCGCAATCGCAATTTTATCTACCTCACCCTCACCATCTTCACCCTGGCTATGGGATTCAACTTTGTGAGCCTGCTCGGATCGTATATTCCCATTTTTTATGTATTCGGAGGCGACAAAGTGGCAGGTTCGTGGCTGCTCGGCATCAATGGTACCATCTGGGCGGTGACCGGACTTGTGGCAGTTTTTCCGCTCAACTACATCAGCCCCCGCATCGGAAAGCGCAACACCCTGCTGCTGGCCATCGGCCTCATGGTGCTGGCGCAACTCTCAAAAATTGTGTGCTATAACCCCGATTATCCCTACCTGATCATCATCCCAACTATTCTGCTGTCGGCAGGTATGTTGTTTTTTTTCACACTGGGGTCGTCCATGGTTGGCGACATCTGCGACGAAGACGACCTGCAAACGGGTATGCGCACCGAAGGCAGCTTTTACTCCATTTTCTGGTGGTTCATCAAGATGGGCACCGCCCTGGCAAGTTTTGTGGCAGGCGCGCTCATTGTGTTCACAGCCTTCGACGAAACGCAGGTCACCCGTGTGGATGCCCTGCAGGGAAGCATCAGGGAGATGCAGGTGACGCTCGAAAGTTACACCAACGGCAAAGCCACAACAATCGACATGGCAGCCATGACGGACAAGGTAAACGCCAGGGCAGGTGAGCTGGAGAGCCATTTCGAAAACAAAGCACAACAGTCGAAACCCGACCGCGCTGCACATTACCGGAGCCTCAGTGAGGAACTTAATGCGCTGAAATCCAAGGTGGCGGGAATGCAGGAGCTGAATCCGAAGCAAGCCCTGGAGCTCATTGCTCAGCTGGAGCCATACCTCCACAAGCTGAAAAAGCAAAGCGGATATACCATGCTAATGATGCGGGTGGTCGAAATCGGCATCCCGGTGCTGCTCAGCCTGTTTTCGGTTTTCTTTATTTTGCGTTACACATTAACGGAGAGCAGGTCAATGGAAATCAAGCAGTTGCTTGATGAGCGCAAGGCTCTGCAAGAAGGGAAATAACTAAACGAGTATAAAATCATGGAGTTTAAACCAGGAGAAGGTTATTTTGTACAGGACGGGAAGCCGGTTTTTTTGCTTTCCGGGGAGATTCATTATTTCAGGATAGACAAATCTTTGTGGGACACGCATCTGGCCGGTGCCGCAGAGGCAGGACTGCGCACGGTGAGCAGCTATGTGCCCTGGGGCTGGCATGAGCCGGAGGAAGGTTTGTTCGATTTTGACGGGCGCACCCATCCGCAGCGCGACCTGAAAGCCTGGGTGGAAGCTTGTTCGCGCCATGGGCTTACATGCATCCTCAAGCCAGGTCCTTTCATTCTGGCCGAGTTTCGCGGCGCAGGCCTGCCCGATTGGTTTGTGAACCAATATGCCGAAGCTGTGCGCATGCGCAACAGCCGCAACGAGATGGTTCCCAGCGACGGGGTCAACCTCTTTCATCCCGAATACCTGAAATATGTCGAACGTTGGTACGACCACATCATTCCTTTTATTGCCGAAAGGCAGGCATCCAAAGGCGGGCCGGTCATCATGATTCAGCTTTGCAACGAGATTGGTGTCTTTTCATGGCTTGCCCACCAGGCCGACTACAGCCAGGCTACCCGTACACGTTTCATCGGCTGGCTTCGGAAGACCTATCCCGGGATTGATGCACTCAACAAGGTCTGGGGCACGGAATATCAGGATTTTACGCAGGTGGACCTGCCTCCCGATGGTCGGATGCCATACAGCGATGCCGCCGATCGCGCCCGCGATTACGACTGGCATATGTTCTGGCGTACGGTTTACGGCGACTACCTCAGGATGCTCACGCAAATGGTACGAGCGCGTGGCCTCGGGGTGCCGCTTTACCACAACCTCCCGGGCTGGATATTTGGCCATGGATATGAGTTTCCGGTAAACCATACCATGTACGACGACCTGTACGGCGATAAAAGCGAGCTGATTTTCGGTGTGGACCACATCCCGGAGTTTCTCAGCTACCGCAACATGCACGACGACCGCATTATCAACGACATCACCCTGGCCATGCAGGGCAACAAACCCCTGTTTGCCGCAGAGTTTCAGAGCGGCTCGCGCGAATATCATGTGGTGACCAACCCCCGTGAGATGGAGTTGTTCTACAAAGCCAGCATCGCCCACGGACTGAAAGGATGGAATTATTACATGTTCTCGCAGGGAAAAAATCCTCCCCGCAAGGGCTATTCGGGCGACACCTTTTACTGGTTTAATCCCTTGCTGGCCGACGGCTCGCGCACCTCAGCCTTCGACCTGGTGCAACATACCAACCGCCTCATCAGCACCCTTGAGCCACTCATTCTGAGTGCTGAGCGCCATGCCGAAATATGTGTGCTCTTCTATCCTCCCTATTATGCCACTGAACTGGAGCGCCCCGAAGCCGGCGCATCCGGGCTGAATTTTGTGCCTGCATCCATCCGCCGCCAGGCATGGTTCGACGGGCTTCTCAAGGCCCTGCAGGTGCTCAACATCGACTACGACATGGCCGATCTGACGCGCACAAGCGCCGGAAAATTAGCTCAGTATAAACAGGTGTGGGCTTTTGCTACTGATGAAATGGATGCGCCGGCCCAGCAGATACTTGTGGACTATGCTTCCGGTGGCGGGCAGCTCGTAGTGTTCCCCACCTTGCCCGACAGGGACCTCCGCCAGCAAAGCTGCACCCTGCTGCGCGATGCACTCGGCATCCGGCCGGCCGGCAGCGAATCCATCGACTCGCCCCTGATCGACATCATGCAGCTAAACGACATCAAATGCGCCAACCCGCAAATGGTTTATAATGAGATGGATATAAAAAGAGGACGCGTGATTGCACGAACCTTGTCCGGAGCTGTGTGCGGCTGGCAACTGCCACTCGGGCAGGGAAGTGTGATTCACCTGGGCACCTGGCTTGGTTTCGACACCGAAGGTCACCTGCCGGCCTACAAAGCCCTGCTTGACCTCTCCGAAGCCCGGCAGCAGCTGGCCACAGCCACCCATCCGCTGAGTGTGCGGCAACGGTTTACCAAGAAAGGCAGCGGCGTTTTATTCATCGCCAATTACTACAACGAGCCGCAAACCGGCAAGGTAAGCTATACGCATCCGGTTACAAATCAGCCTGTTTCCATTCCTTTCGGGGGAGGCGAAATACTCTGGCCACCATTGTACGGCCTGCTCTCGCCACTAAACATGGAGCTGCTACCCGGCATCCGGATGCTGCACACCAGTTCGGATCTGTTGGAAATCCGGGCTACCGAGCTAGGTATTCAACTGGTGCTCAGGGGCGACCGTGACCTGATGGGAGAAATCGTGCTTGTGGGAGAACGCCTGAAGGAAATATCACAAATCTTAAACAATGGGAAAGAGCAGTTCTTTACCATGCACGAGGGACACCTGCTCATGCGCTACCATCATCCGCATCAATCGGACCTTCAACTTGAGATACATCTGAATCATGGAGATAAGCAATAGCAAAGGACTCAAAATCAGTGTGTTGCCCAATGGCACAGTGGGTGAAATAAATCATGGCAAGATCCGGATAAACCTCCGCCCGGCCAGCATTCACGGAGCTTCGGGAGCGGGTGTGTATTTGCGCCTGCACGGAGAGCAGATGCACCTGCTTGCCCTCACAGGCCCCACAATCAAAGGATCTTTCGGGTTGTCCGACAATAAGTTGTATTGGCAAACGGAATCCGATGGACTCAGGTGCCTGACCGAGCTAAAGCTCTCGCCCGACGAAACGGCCTGGATGTGGAGCATGATCGTGAGTAACACAAGTCACAAGCAAGTTACTTTCGATGCCATCTGTTATCAGGATGCCGGCTTGCGCCAGGCAGCGCCCCTCGTCAATGAGTATTATGTGAGCCAGTACACCGAGCGGCGCATTTTCGACAGTGAGTTTTATGGCAAGGTCGCCGTTTGCCGGCAGCACATGCGCGAAGCAACGGGACATCCCTGGTTGCTCATGACCAGCCTGGAAGGAGCTGTGGCAGGGGCCACCGATGGGGCGCAGATTTTTGGCCCGGCCAACAGGCAGTCACGGTTTCCCCACGGATTGTTAGCCCCGGTCCTGAGCGGCGAGTATGCGGGCGAGTCGTCATTGCTCGCCCTGCAATCCAAAGCAGTCACGCTCAATCCCGGATCGGGTATTGTGCTGAGGTTTTTGTTCATTTTCATGGAAAACCATCCTGAGCCATCTGCCGAAACTGATTTGCAATTCATCCGGCCCGTGCTGGGCAGCTTCGATGCCATCAACCCCCTGCCTTATCTTCCCTGGAAACAAAGTCCGGCCATCAGTCCTTTCAATCCGCCACATTATGCCGAAGCACGCGAGCTCACGGAGGATGAGCTGAACAGCTATTTCGGGACAGAACGGCTGCACGCCGAATACCATCATGCCCGCCTGCATTCTTTTTTTGCAGCCAATGGCAATCATATTGTGCTGAAAAACAAGGAGCTGTTTGTTGATCGCCCGCACGGACATATCATCCGTTCAGGATGGGGGTTGCTTCCTGACGAAAATATCATGTCCACAAATCCTTTTATGGCTGGTGTGTTCAATGCCCATGTCACCGCCGGAAATACCAACTTCAACGTCCTGCATTCGGTTTACTCCAACCAGTTTGGCCTGCCTTCGCCTAATGGACAACGCGTTTTTGTGAAAATCCATAACCGTTGGTTACTGCTTGGGTTGCCTTCGGCTTTCGAAATGGGATTCAACTACTGCCGTTGGATTTATCATATTGAAGATATTGTCGTTGAGGTGGTTACGTGGACATCCACCGAAATCCACCGGGTGAATTTCCGCCTCAGGGTGCTGCAAGGTGCGCTAACTGATTTTAGGATAACCAACCACTTCGATCCGGGGCCAAACTATACTGTTTCACTCAATAAAAACCTGGGTGGATGCATGTATCCGGATCCCGACTCGCTCCTGGGCAAGCAGTTTCCGCATTCATGTTTTTCGGCACGGCTTGATCAGTTCGACGGCCTTGTAGAAACCCTGGTCGAAAAGACCGAAGGAGCTGACGGACCATTGTTGGTGCACGTGTTTACCGGCTGCAGAAATATTCAGATTTCGTTCCGGTTCTGCCCTCAGGGACAATCTGACGATACGCAGGTTGCCGTTTTTGAAAATGAAGCTTTGCCGGCAAGGTCGGGCTTTGCACGGCTCACCGGCAACCTCAGCCTCAGTGGCGGGCATGCCGACATCCAGGCCCTGAACACCATCCTGCCCTGGTATGCCACCAATGCCCTCACCCATTACCTCACACCATACGGGCTGGAACAGTTTGGCGGTGCAGCCTGGGGCACGCGCGATGTGTCGCAGGGGCCGGTCGAACTTTTGCTTAGCCTTGGCAGATACGACGAGGCCAGGCAGGTGTTGCGCACCATTTTCCGCAACCAGCATCCCGACGGAGGATGGCCTCAATGGTGGATGTTCGACAGCTATGCCCGCATTCGTGCCCACGAAGCACATGGCGATATCACCTATTGGGTGATGATTGCTTTGGCAAACTACCTGGTACAAACCGGTGACTACGGTTTCCTCGATGAGCAGATAGCTTGGTATAATCCAGATATTCAGGTATTTGAATCGTCTGACCCGCTCATACAACACGTGGAGCGTTGGCTGAAGATGATCACAGACTCTTTCCTGCCCGGTACTTCACTGGTGCCTTTTGGTGGAGGCGACTGGAACGACTCTTTGCAGCCGGCCTCCCCGGAACTTGCAGCACGTCTTATCTCATCCTGGACAGTGCAGATGTGTTATCAGGCCTTCCGTTCGCTTGCTGCTGCCCTGAAACCTACGGTGCATACCGCTCTTGCTGACCGGTTGATCCAGCTCAGCACACTGGTGCGCAACGACTTTCACAAACATCTCGTCAAAGACGGGGTGGTGGCAGGTTATGGCAGGCTCGAAGACGATGGCCGCATCAGCCTGCTGTTGCATCCGGAGGACCAGCTAACCGGCATTCGATACAGCATTCTGCCCATGAACCGCGGGGTGCTCAGTCATATTTTCGACCCTGTGCAGGCCGGCAATCATCTGAATATCATTGAGGCGCACCTCAAAGGTCCGGATGGGGCAAGGCTGATGGATAAGCCCTTGAAATACAGCGGGGGAAAGATGCGTATCTTTCAGCGGGCCGAGACCAGCACCTACTTCGGACGGGAAATCGGGCTGATGTATGTGCACGAACATATCCGCCATGCCGAAGCGCTCTCTTTGCTTGGTGAAGCCAAAGCGTTTGTGAAAGCACTTCGCCAGGCCATCCCTGTGGATTATGCCTCCATAGTGACCAATGCTGCCCCGCGGCAATCCAATTGCTATTACAGCAGTTCCGATATCGTATTTGCCAACCGCTACGAAGCCGATGAGCAATATCACCTGCTCAATACCGGTAAGTTTGTGCTGCGTGGCGGCTGGAGGGTCTATTCCAGCGGACCGGGAATCTTTGTGGCGCTCATCATCACCAGGCTTCTGGGAATCCGCCTCACAAAGAACCAGTTGCATATCGACCCCGTGATGCCGAAATCTTTCGATGGCCTGGAAGCTTCCTTTCAGCTCTTTGGCAAACCGGTAACGCTTAAATACCATGTAAAAGAACGTGAGTTTGGACCTCAAAAGATCCTGCTCAATGGCCGCATGCTCACCTTTGCCAGCGAGCGGCAACTCTACCGTCCGGGTGCAGCAGTTTTTGCAGCCGACGGCATAAAACTTCTGTTCAAAGAGGATCACAACTTACTTGAGATTTATCTGTAAAATCTACTTCATGCTTGTTAAAAATTTCATATTCAGCATTATAGCGTCCTTAGTATTTGTTTTCGCCTGCCAGCCCGTGAGGCAAGGAGGCAGCGAACAGGAGCGCATGGATGCCCGCATTGCAGAGCTGATGTCGCAAATGACGATGGATGAAAAGATTGGTCAGCTCAACCTGTTGGCGGGTTACGAGGACATCATCACAGGCGAGGCACGCTCTTCGGCTGTTGGCAGCAAAATTGCCGACGGACAGGTGGGTGCCATCCTCAATGTGCGCAGTCCGGAGAAGATCCGCGAGTTGCAGCGCATTGCCGTCGAGGAGTCGCGGCTGGGGATCCCGCTTCTTTTTGGGCTGGATGTGATCCATGGTTACCGGACGGTTTTTCCTATCCCGCTGGCTATGGCAGCAAGCTTCGACACCGCACTGGTCAGGCAATCGGCACGCATAGCTGCCATCGAGGCTACAGCAGATGGCATTTGCTGGAACTTCTCGCCCATGACCGACCTGAGTCGCGACCCGCGCTGGGGCCGCATTGCCGAGGGTTCGGGCGAAGACCCATGGCTGGGAGCACGCATGGCGGAGGCTTTTGTGCGCGGCTATCAGGACGATGACCTTAGCCGGAACAACACCCTCATGGCCTGTGTGAAGCACTTTGCCCTCTATGGCGCATCGGAAGCCGGGCGCGATTACAACACGGTAGATATGAGCCGTGTACGAATGTTTAACGAATATTTCCTGCCCTATCAGGCGGCCATAGAGGCCGGAGCCGGCAGCGTGATGACAGCATTCAATGAGGTGGATGGCATCCCCGCCTCGGGCAACCGATGGCTGCTCACCGAGCTGTTGCGAAATCAATGGGGTTTCGATGGTTTTGTGGTCACCGACTATACAGCCATCAATGAAATGGTTGACCACGGGGTGGGCAATTTGCAACAGGTATCGGCCATGGCACTCAAAGCCGGTGTGGACCTCGACATGGTGGGCGAGGGCTTCCTGACCACCCTTAGAAAATCCCTGCAGGAAGGCCTCATCTCCGAAGCCGATATCGACCAGGCATGCCGCAGGGTACTCCGGGCAAAATTCAAACTCGGTCTGTTCGACGACCCCTACCGCTATATCAGTAAAGAAAGATCTGAAAACGAGATTTTTACTGATGCCCATAACGAATTTGCGCGCAAAATGGCCCCTTCCACCTTTGTGCTGCTCAAAAACGACTACAACCTGCTGCCGCTCGAACCCAAAGGACGTATTGCCCTTGTGGGACCACTGGCCGACAACAGGCTGAACATGGCCGGCATGTGGAGCGTGGCCGTGAACCACGATGAAAGCATCACAGTGCGCGAAGGGTTTGAGCGGCTTGCCGGCAACCGGGCTGAATTGCGTTATGCACGTGGCGCCAATATCACCGACGATCCTATGCTCGACAAAATTACTGCCGTGAGGGGCGTCCCGGGTATCGACAAACATCGTAGTCCCGCGCAGTTGCGGAAAGAAGCCGTTGAACTTGCTCGCTGGGCCGATGTGGTGGTGGCGGTGATGGGCGAGGGCGCCGAAATGTCGGGCGAATGCGCCAGCCGGACCGATCTTGCACTACCCGGAAGCCAGCAGCAGCTCCTCAAAGAACTGGTGGCCACAGGTAAGCCGGTGGTGCTGGTTTTGTTTACCGGCCGGCCGCTCACCCTCGAATGGGAAAATCAACATATTCCTGCCATACTCAATGTGTGGTTTGGCGGCACCCAGTCAGGAAACGCGGTGGCCGATGCCGTGTTTGGCCTGGCCAACCCTTCGGGTAAACTGCCGGTAAGCTTTCCGCGAAATGTGGGTCAGATTCCTGTTTACTACAATCACAAAAATACCGGACGGCCGCTCGAACCCGGCAAATGGTTCCAGAAATTCCGGTCTAATTACCTCGATGTGCCCAATGAACCCCTGTATGCTTTTGGCCACGGCCTCAGCTATACCACCTTCACCTATGGCCAGCCCGAAGTAAATAAAGCAAAACTTGCTGGCAACGACACCCTTACGCTCAGGGTGAGCCTGACCAATACTGGCCAAAGGGCGGGGGAGGAGGTCGTCCAGCTTTATATACGCGATGTGGTGGCCAGCATCACCAGGCCGGTGAAAGAACTCAAAGGTTTCAAAAAGGTGATGCTCAATCCGGGCGAAACAAAAGAAATCGAATTTGTGGTAACGACAGAATTGCTGAAATTTTACAATTCCGATCTCGTTTATGACTGGGAACCAGGCGAGTTCGAGCTGATGGTTGGTGGTTCGTCCGACCGCACGCAGTCGGTTTATGTGGTTTGGAATAAGCGCTAAAGACTAACTTTGCCTCAAATGCCTGAACTATGAAATTCCTTGCCTTTTTGCTGGTTGTTTTTTTCCTGTTTTTGTTCCCCAGGGCAAAGGCTCAGCAGCATCACTTCAGTTCGTCGGCCTACAGCAAAGGCGACAAAGTGCTGCCATTTCGCATCATGTATCCTGAGGAATTTGAAGTTTCCGGCAAATATCCGCTCATACTTTTCCTGCACGGGGCAGGTGAGCGGGGTACCGACAACGAAAAGCAACTGGTGCACGGGGCGCAATTTTTTGCACAATACAACAGAAAAGACTTTCCGGCTGTGGTTGTGTATCCGCAATGCCCTGAGGATCAGTACTGGGCAGCGGTCGATTTTACCTGGCACCCCGACGGCAGCCGCACCTTCGCCTTCCGTCCCGAAGGCGAGCCTACCTGGCCCATGCAGCTGGTCATCAGCTTGCTCGACAGCCTGATGACTACCCCATGGATTGACCAGTCGAGGATCTATGTGGGCGGACTCTCCATGGGTGGTATGGGAACCTTTGAGCTGATATTTCGCCGGCCCGAAATGTTTGCCGCTGCCTTTCCGGTGTGTGGCGGGGGGTAAGCCCGAAACGGCGGCCTTCTTCGCTGCTAGGGTGCCGGTTTGGGTGTTTCATGGCGATGCCGATCCGGTGGTGCCGGCCGATCTGAGCCTGCGCATGGTGGAAGCTTTGCAGCAAGCCGGCGCATCGCCCCGTTTGACGCTTTATCCTGGCGTCGGACACAACGCGTGGGACTACACTTTCAAGGAGACGGAGCTGATTCCCTGGTTATTTTCTCACTCCAAATCAGCTGAAAATCACCGATGAGGAGGCTGTTTCTTGGGTTGTGCCTTGTGGCTTTTCTGGTGCAGGGAGCTGCAGCTCCCAAGGAACAATACCGCCTGACCAGAATCGCCAAACTTGAAGGCGAACCACTTCAACTGCAATGGGATGCCCTGGCAGGTTCGCTGCTGATAAGCCTCCGAACCGTGGATAATATCAGACATTACCACCTCAGGCCCGGAGATACGCTCCTGCAGGAAATCACTTTTCCAGCTCAACCGTTATGGATCACTCCCCATCCGGCAAATAAGGCCTGGGCAGGGGCATCTGAATCCGGAAACCCTTGGTATGCTGGTGATTACAGGTTCTTGTCGCGTTTTCCACGTCGAAAGATTGTGCTTCAACAACCGGCCTTCAACAGTGCCGGAAACCTTTTGGCCATGAGCGGGCAGACACCTTATGAACAGTTGTGGCGCCTGATAACCTACGACCTGAAATACGATAACCTCAATGTCATGACGCACCTGCCCGGGGGTGTGGCTTATCCAAACTGGTCGCCCAAAGGAAGTTACCTGGCTTTCGTATTGCCCACAGATCATCCCTTCAGGAAATCTGTTGGCACGGTGCGATGGGATGGCACTGGGTTTCAGTTGCTGGCTTCCGACAGTCTGAGCTTTGAGTTTGCTTCCTGGCCCGACAGCGAGCAGTACCTGCTTATTACAGCCAAAGGTCAGACGCACTGGAAGTTAATGCGCCGTCACCTGTCGAGCGGCGGTTGGACAGAGCTTTTTGAAAGCGAATCGGAATTGCGTTTTGCCCTTTGGATTCCGCGAATGCGAAAGATTGCTTTGCTGAAAAAAGAAGATTCAGCCTGGTGGCTATGTCTTCTGGAAGAGGCAGAATGAGCCTGATTACACAAGTTTTGCAGCAATCATCTGCTCAAACATTTCGGTAATTGACTGTTCCACAGGGCGATACTTCATTCCGAGCTCGCGCAGCGATTTCGTATTATCCACTTTCCAGGGTTGCCCCATATTGTGGCTCACCATGCTGCGGCTCAGTCCGGCCAGGGGTGCCATCAGCCAGACCAGACCGTTGGGCAATGTACGCTTGGGGAAAGGGTATTTGTTGCTGTATTTCTGCCTGAGGATTTCCGCCAGCCCAAGCAGGCTGCTTTCGCGGGCCGAGATGATATTGCGGCCTTTGGCGGAGGGCAGAAAGCCCGCACGGTAGTGTGCCTCCGCCAGATCGCGCACATCCACAACCCCGATGGTGAAATCGGGTGCACCAAAGCGCAGCATGCCATTGGCCATCTGACGCACAATGTTGAAGCTTTCGGCATTGGCATGCGCTTTAAGGCCCGGACCGATGACAAAGGACGGATTGATGACTACCAGTTCCCATCGGCTCTGAGCTTCAGCGAGTTCCCATGCTTTTCGTTCGGCAAGTGTTTTCGAATAACTATAGGGCTGATGTTTCAGGCTGGAGGTGGTATTCCAGTGGGCTTCAGTAGCTTTACCGTCGGGATATTGCCGGCATTCCACGGCATCGCCTATGATGGCTGCCACACTGCTTGTGAGCACCACACGGCGCACCGTTTCGCAGCGGTTTACCGAACGGAGCACGTTTTCGGTGCCTTTCACAGCCGGTTCAATCAGGTCGCGCTGCGGATCTTTGACCTTGTTAAAGAATGGCGAGGCAGTGTGAAACACGATTTCACAGCCTTGCATGGCCTCATCGAAGCTGCCGTCGGACAGCAGGTCGGCTGCAAAAAGTTTCAGCCTGCCCTCTGCACTTCCCCCGAGTTGCAGCAAATGCGCCACTGCCTCGCGCTTGTGCGGGTTGCGCACCGTGGCATGCACCACATGGCCTTCGTTTAGCAACTTCTCCACCAGCCTGCCGGCTACGTATCCGCTGGCTCCGGTAACCAAAACGGTCTTTTGATCCGATTTTCTATCCATCAGCATACTTTTTCAAATATGACAATCAATAAACGTGAAAGTTCAACACCCTTGGGCCAATAATTTGAATGGTTGTTTAAATTGTTGAAATCTAAATGTTAAGATAAAATTTTTTGACAAATAAGACCTGAATTGCTGCATTAAGCACAAAGTAACATAACTTGCCGGCAAAATAGCGGGCTTATGTTCGAAAAACTTGCACTCATCGACAACGTCAGGCTTAATTTCAGCGAGGGCGGACTGCTTTACATGAATGTGACACTGGCATTTATCATGTTTGGGGTGGCCATGGACATCAAAAAGGAAAATTTTGTGGCCATGGTACAAAATCCAAAGTCGGCCCTGCTGGGAATTTTCTCGCAGATCGTGTTGTTGCCGGCCCTCACTTTTCTGCTGGTCATCATGCTCAATCCGCCACCATCCATAGCCATGGGGATGATCCTTATCGCAGCTTGTCCCGGGGGTAACATCTCAAATTTCATCTCGGCGCTTGCAAAAGCGAATGTCGCCCTGTCGGTAAGCCTGACAGCTTTCTCCACGCTTTCGGCCACGCTGGTCACTCCTATCAATTTTGCCTTCTGGGGCGGGATGTATGTGGATTATTACCAAAAAGCCCGCCACCTGAACATTCCGATAGAAATTGATTTCCTGCAAATGGCGCAAACGGTATTTATTCTGCTTGGTATTCCCTTGATGCTGGGCATGTGGGTAGGACACAAATATCCCGCCTTTGTGGACAAATACAGAAAGAAAATCCGTGTAGCCTCCATATTCCTCTACATGACCTTCATTGTGGGAGCGCTGGTGGCCAACGCCAAATTTATTGACGACATCATCATCCCGCTTGGCATTGTGGTGATGCTGCTCAATGCCCAGACGCTGTTTACCGGCTATCTCACCGGCACATTGTTCAAAGTGTCGCGAGCCGACCGACGTACGCTGGCTATCGAAACCGGAATTCAGAACTCGGGTCTGGCTTTGGTACTCATTTTCAATCCCAAGCTCTTCAATGCCAACGGGGGCATGGCATTCATGGCGGCATGGTGGGGCATCTGGCAAATGGTAACCGGCATCGGACTGGCCCTGATTCTCGCCAAAATGCGCCTGCCCATGGTAGCCGAAGAAAGGGTAAGCGCCGACTAAGCCGCGATCAGCTCCACAGTGCAATCACTCACCGCTCAGAATTCCTAATTCCTAATTCCTATATTCAAAGATTCGGTACGAACCAATCACTATTCAGAATTCAGGATTCCTAATTCCTAATTCAAAAATTCTTCACGAACTATCCACTATACACTATTCACTGATTCACTGTTCACTAACTCACTGTTCACTGTTCACTATTCACTATTCACTGAATCACTATTCACTGATTCACTGTTCACTGTTCACTGATTCACTATTCACTATTCACTGTTCACTTTCTAATTACTTTTTCCTGTACCTGTTAATCAGCATCAAAAGCTTCTCACGGCTTATGGGTTTGGCAATATAGTCGTTGCAACCTGCTTCCAGGGCTTGTTCGCGGTCGCCGGCGAGCGCATAGGCGGTTTGTGCGATAATCACGTAACCCTTCGGCCACGAGCGTGTTGCTTGTTATTTTGGATTTTTTATTGGGAGTAGTTTGTACAGTTGGTTGGCCGGGTGGTCTGGAAGTACCTCGAGGGTATGGCTGAGCCAGCCAAAAGGTTCTACTTCATTGAGTTTGCAAGTGGCTAACAAGGAATAAATCATGGCTGCGCGCTTTGCTCCCTCATGCGAGCCTGCAAACAGATAGTTTTTTCGGCCAAGGGCTACAGGACGTATGGTGTTTTCAATCAGGTTGTTGTCCATTTGATATCGTCCGTCATCGAGGTATCTTATCAGTCTTGGCCAAAGGGTCAACATGTAAGTGATGGCCTGGCCAATGGCGCTTTTGGGCAAGACACAGGCATGTTGCTCACTGAGCCACCGATGCAACTGCTCAAGCACAGGTTGGGCCTGTTGCTGTCTGAGGATTTTTATCTCATCATGGTTCAGGTGATTCTCTTTTTGCCATGCGCTCAATCTGGTATAGCTTGCCTATAAGCAACAGGGCAGTTTCAGCCCGTTGGCTGTCGTTATCCAATGCCTTTTCAAAATTGCGTCTGGCATGTGCCATGCAGGCAAGTTGCAAGATATGGCCTTTGAGTCTTAATCCGTTGTATGCTGCATAACCATCGGTTTGAAGCACTCCGCTAAAGTCTTTCAAAAACTTCTCCGGGCCTTCGCGTCCGCGCCCTGCTTGGTAGTCGAATACCACAAGGCGCTCCATCGGATCGTGGTACACCCAGAGGTAACCTTTGTGTGTTGAGCCCGGCTTGTCTTTTGTCAATACTGCAATGGGCGTTTCATCGGCCTGAAGGTAGCCCGAGGATTGAACTTTTGCCACAAGGCTATGGTATAGCGGTTCAAGCAACTGACAGCTGGCGCTGAACCATCCGTTGATGGTTGACTCTGACAACTGAAGCTTCTGACGTTTGAACATTTGTACCTGACGGTAAAATGGCAGGTGATCTGCGTATTTACTCACTATCAGGTGAGCCAACATGCTTGCGCCGGCATTACCTTTCTCGATAGGCAGGCTCGGAAGCTCGGCTATGGCTATCTGTGTTTGTTCCTGGTTCTGACCAAGCACATACTTGGGGCGCACAATCTGCCTGACATAGATGCTGCCAGGCTCGTATTCAAGTACCTCCGTGATGGCATTACCAATGAAGCGGGCGCCCTCAGGAAGGTTCTGTGGTTCGATGACCTGCTGTTTGCGTGGCAAATGGGCCGGAAGTTCAAGACGAAGCGGTTGTTGCTTGTCTTTTTGCCCGGCTTTTGTACGGGTGTAGTTTATTTGCTGGGTCTGGGGCTCCGGTTTCTGAGGTTCCGGCAGCTCGAAAAGGGTTAGTTGATTGGGATTGGCAGCCACAAACCGTTCGCTCTTTGCACCAAATAGCATACGCTTGAGCTGGGCAAGTTCATGCTTGAGCAGCTTGAGCTCGACCACCAGCGCATCATATTCCGATACCATGTCCTTATGCCGTGCAAGCTCTTGACGAAGCATATTGAGCTCGGCCAGTAAGGCTTGATGTGCTGCTTTGGAAATAGTGATTGTTTCTGTGCTTGCCATAGGGCAAAATTACAGAATCAACCTGCTGGAAATGACCGCCTTAAACCTTAGTTTCCAACAAAATCATGTCGATAAAATCGCTTGTTTTTTCTTGCATTTTCCATTGAAATACCATTGATTATCATCACCAGCTGGCTATAGTCGAGCATCTGGTTTTTCACCCCATCCATACTTTGTTTGGGCAGTTGCAGCCTGCCTTGCTCGAGTCGCTTGTAAAACAGTACGAACCCTCCGGGTTCCCACCGAAGCATTTTGATGCAGTTGCGTGGCTTGTTAATGAAAATGTACAAATCTCCGCTCATGGGGTTTTGGCCAAGCTTGCTTGTGACCAGCCCGCATAAGCCGTCGAAACTTTTACGCATGTCTGTTGGCTCAAGGTAGAGAAAATACCTTGCCGAAGTAATGGAAAACATATCATCACATCCGGATTAAACATTTGAGCAGCGATACAGGGGTAGACAACGGCACATGTAGCTCAATGCCATTGGGATAACGAATCAACAGGTTTGTGCTACATGGCCCATTCAACTGCACAAAGCCTCCAGTTGCCTGCTCCTTTGAACGATACTTATTTACCCAGTAACGAAATGTGTAAAGCTTCATCCCATTTGCCATTGCAAACGACCTTTGACTTTGACCACTTTGCTCCCACTGCTCAACCAAAAAAAACATTTTGTCTTTGCGCTCTTTACGAATCATATCCCAAAAATTTTAAGCGCAAATATCTGCAACCCAACCCCATCCTAAAATATGCTCGTGGCCGAAGGGTTACATAATCACGACGTCCTTGTTAAGCTTCCTGATTTCGCGCGTGGCCTGCAACCCATCCATGACCGGCAGCCTGAGGTCCATCAGAATCAGGTCGATGTCGTTGTTAGCCTGCAAAACTTCAATAGCTTCGGCGCCCGTACGCGCACGCAGCACCTGTCGGCACAGGGGCCGGATGTTTTTGGTGAGCAGGATTTCCGACACTTCATCATCTTCCACCATCAAAATCTTAAGTTTGTTTTCATCTGTTTCATCTTTTTTGAAAACGGATGTTTTTAGGGCCTGCGGCAGAGGGTTTTCTTTTTTGCAGGGAAGTTCAAACCGGAGAATCGAACCCACGTTTTCTTCGCTTTCCACCCAGATGCGGCCTCCAAGCATTTCCACATAGGCTTTTGAAATGGCCAATCCCAGTCCTGCACCCTGATATGCCATACGGTCTTCGATGTCGGCCTGCACAAAGCGCTCGAAAATTGCCTGCTGCCGATCTTTGGGTATCCCGATACCGGTGTCTTTGACATAAAACTCCAGCCATTGGTCGTTTTTGCGAATGCAGCCGATTTCGATGCCACCATTGTGGGTGTATTTGATGGCGTTTTTTACGAGGTTTGTCAGGATGGCATAGAGTTTTTCTTTGTCAGTCACATGCGTGGCATCCTCATCGGGCAGCCTGTCTGTAATCTCAATTCGCAGACCTTTGTTCCTGGCTTCCTGATAGAAAAACTCATGGATATATTCAATTTGTTCGTTCAGGTTGGAGGGCGCCGTGCGAATGTCCACCTGTCCCGATTCGATGCGCGAAATATCAATGATGTCGTTGATGATGTTGAGCATGCGCTGGCCGCTTTTGTTGATCATGGCAATGTATTGATCTTTCATGTCGCTGCTCAGGTCGGGTTCCTGTAGCAGTTCGGCAAAGCCCAGGATGCCGTTCATCGGGGTGCGGATTTCGTGGCTCATGTTGGCCAGAAAGGCTGACTTGAGCCGGTCGCTTTCCTCGGCTTTTTCTTTGGCAGCTTTGAGCGCTTCCTCGGCCTGCTTCCTGTCGGTGATGTCCACAATCACACCTACATAATACAAAAATTTGCCTTCGGAATCGTAAATAGGTGATACTGTGGCCTGAGCCCAGAAAAAACTACCGTCTTTACGCAGGTACCTCTTTTCGGTCCGGTACGCATCCAGTTCCCTGCGCATCAGCCTTGCAAGGCTATCCAGGTCTTTTGGCAAGTCGTCCGGGTGGGTGATTTTTGCAAAAGTGTTCATCAGCAGCTCTTCCTCACCTAAACCAGTCATCTCGCAAAATCTGCGATTGACCTTGATAAACCTAAACTCGGCATTAGCCATTACCATGCCGGTGGCTCCATCCTCAAATATTTTCCTGAACCGGGCTTCACTTTCTTCGAGCTTGCTGATTGCTTCAATCTGGGTTGTGATATCAAGGTGTATTCCCAGCGTTCGGTCAGTCAGCGCGCCATCGCGGTCGCGTAGGGTTTGACCGCGCGACCAGATCCATGCATACTCACCATTACTCCGCCGCATCCGGAAAACATTTTCATACATACCCATCGCGCCTTGATCGAGGTAGTCCTGAAAGACCTTTTCCGAACGCTTGCGATCCTCAGGATGCATCAGGGCAAGCCAGATCCCATCCAGGCTTGGTTCATGATCTTTCAAGAATTCTTCTTTTGAGTAACCTAGATGTTCGAAATATTCAGTGCTACACCACAAGTGACCAGAATTTCCGAAATATTCCCATGCACCAATATTGGAAGATGCAATGACAGATTTAAAGCGTTCCTCGCTTAGCCCGAGCGCTTCCTCGGCCTGTTTTCTTTCGGTGATGTTTCTGCCAAAGCACGATCCGCCAATAACTTGGCCGTCCTTGAGTATCGGATTAAAGGTTACCTCGATGTAAATTTTACCGATGGCGGTATCCACCTCATCCACTATGGTAAAGCGTTCATTGGCCAGTACTTTGTCGTAGCGCGGTTTCCAGAAAGGACGCAGCATTTCGGGCAATCCCTGCAGCAGGTTGCTGCCTTTTTCCAGCCATACCCCGAATGCATCGTAAAAATCGCGTTGAAAAACCTGATTGATATACAGTATGTTATAGTTCCTGTCAAACGCCCAGATGCTGTCGGAAGTGCCTTCGATGATGGCCGTGACGTTGGCATTGATTTCTTCGGCCTTTTCTTTTGCTTCTATCAAGGCTTCCTCTGAATTGTGGTGCTTCGTAATGTCGCGCACCGTACCAACCGAATGCAAAGGCCGGCCTTCGCTATCGCGCTGCGTAATGCATTGCTCTACGACGTACTTCACCTGTCCGTTGCTGAGCTGAATGCGGTGTTCTATTTCGTAAGGTGTCATGTTCACAAGCGAGTCGGTGTAGGCCTTGTGCACCTTCTCCCTGTCGTCGGGGTGGACATAGCTGAGGAAGGCTTCGTAGCTCGCCGGAAACTGGCCAGGTTCCACGCCAAAGATGCGAAACACCTCATCCGACCAGTATAATTTGTTGTTCACGAGATCCAGCTTCCAGTGCCCGATTCCCGCAAGGCTTTCAGCGAGTGCAAAATCTGACAGTGTAGGCGTACTGCCAGGTTCCGCTGGCTGGGTTTGCTCATTTGCGCGGGCACTCAGGCTGTCAGGCGATGTTTTTTCACTTGCTGTTCTCAGGGCATGCCTCACCATCCATGACAGCATCAGCGGATCGGGGGGCATGGGCAGCAGTCCGTCGAAATCATCTTCGGGCAAAAGCGACCTGAAATTCCCGATCAGTTCCGGGCGATAGCACGCAATCAAAGGGATGCCCGCTTCGGAGGCTGTCTTTCTGACCAGCGACCACTCATTTTCCTGAAACCCCGCATCAATGGCATAAAATATCAGGTCGGGCTGAACTGCTTTTATCTTATTCGCAATTGCATCAGCATTCCCATCAGCACCAACAAGCAAAGTTTTGGCTGTTTCGCCCACCGGGACTGCTTCCAGTGCTTTCAGATCTTTCTCGCGTTTGCTGATCACCAGAATTGTCATCTCAGTTTTCATGGCATCCGGTTTTGGTCAGGAACAAATGGTCAGTTGGTCTCCTCAAATATCGTAATATTTGCCGATCAGTGTTTTGAGTTTTTCTCTGCTTATGGGTTTGGTGATGTAATCATTACACCCGGCCTCGAGCGCTTTGTCGCGGTCGCCGGTCATGGCGTGGGCAGTCTGGGCGATGATGATGACGTCCTTGTTGAAACTTCTGATTTGTTTTGTGGCTTCGTAGCCTCCCATCACCGGCATCCGCATGTCCATCAAAATCAGGTTGATCTCCGGATGTGCGCGCAATATTTCAACGGCATCGGTTCCGTTGTCTGCCCAGAATAGTTTGCTGCTCAAAGGTTCCAGCATGCGCTGCAGGAGCATGACAGAAGTGTCGTCGTCTTCAGCAACTAGCATTACTGGCTTATTGAATCCGGAATCCTGCAGGTTAGCTGTCAAATCCGGTTTCTTTTGATGCATTTCAGAGGTATCCTCCTTGCCCGAAGGCAGGGTGAACCAAAAAGTAGAGCCTTTGCCCGGTTCGCTTTCCACGCCTATGTTTCCTCCCAGCATTTCCACGTAAGCTTTGGTGATGGCCAAACCGATGCCTGCACCCTGATATGCCATCCGGTTTTCTATGTCGGCCTGTACAAAACGTTCGAATATGGCTTGTTAGCGATCTTTCGGTATGCCAATGCCTGTGTCGCTCACCGAAAATAAGATCTGACCATTCTGGTAGCGGCAGCTTAACTCGATAAACCCCTGATGCGTGTACTTGATGGCATTTTTTACGAGATTGGTCAGGATGGCATACAGCTTTTCCTTGTCGGTGATGAGTTTGTTCTGGCCGGGCCGAAGCTCGTTTTTCAACAACAGTTGAAGGCCTTTTTCCTGGGCCTGAGGTTTGAAAAAATTGTAGATAAAGCTCAGCTGTTCGTTGAGGTCAGTTTCAGCGGGATAGACCTCTACCACCCCTGCTTCGATGCGCGAAATATCGATGATGTCGTTGATGATGTTGAGCATGCGTTCCCCGCTTTTGTTGATGAGCGCGATGTATTCGTCGCGTTCCTCACTGCTCAGATCGGGCGCCTTGAGCAATTCGGCAAATCCCAGAATGCCATTCATGGGTGTCCGGATTTCGTGGCTCATATTGGCCAGAAAGGCCGACTTGAGCTTATCGCTTTGCTCGGCTTTCTCCTTCGCTTTAATCAGGTCGCTGATATAGTGTTGTTTTTCGATAAACACCCCGGTTTCATGGGCCAGCATCTCCAGCAATGCCTTGTCAGCATCTGTAAATGCGTTGGGATTGTGATAGTCCTGAACTACCATCACTCCCACAACTTTCTTGTTGGCAACAATGGGCACGCCAAGCCAGCATTGCGGCTCCGTTCCGGTATCTGGAATATTGTGCAGTTGGCTGAAGCGCTGAATTTCTTCTCCCTTCAAAAAAATTGTCTGGTTCCACATGGCCACATGGCCCGAAATGGAAACCCTTGCTTCCCAGGTATCAAAATCATCATTCTCGTCATAGAAAACCCACTTTCGGAGCGATGCATTCTGGTCATCATAACTTGCTGCAAAGAAGTTGTTTATGTCGTAAAGCTGACCCAGCTCTTTTCGTAGCGATTCGAAGAAACGGACCAGGTCGTGCTTGTCATGAAGCAGACGGGAAATCGAATAAAGGATTTTATACCCGGTATTGGTGCGTTTTCTTACGGTGATATCTTCTTTTACCGCAACATAGTGTGTGATTTCGCCGTTCAGCCCCCGCACAGGACTAATTTGCGCAAGCTCCCAGTAAAGCTCTCCGTTTTTCTTTTTGTTGCACAATTCTCCCGACCATACCTTGCCGCTGGTAATCGTTTCCCACATCTTTTTGTAAAACTCGAGCGTCTGAATACCGGATTGAAGTATCCTGGGATTTTGTCCAAAAACTTCGGATTTGGTGTATCCTGAGATCAAGGTAAATTTTTCATTCACATATTCAATGTTTCCCTCGCGGTCGGTGATCACTACACTCACCGGACTCTGTTCAACAGCGCGAAACAACTTCCTCAGTTGCTCCTCTGTTTCGCGCCGCCCGGTGATGTCGGTAATAAATCCTTCGAGGGCTACGATATTGCCCTGGCTGTCGAATATCCCACAACCGCGTTCCCAGACCCATCGCTCCTCACCTGATTTTGTGATGATGGGATACTCCAGCTCGACTGTCTTTTTTTCGGGCAGAGCCTGCTGCCAGATGTTCCAGCAATATTCCCTGTAGTCAGGATGAATCACTTCGTTGAAAGAAAGGAGGGCGTTGTTGATAAGCTCTTCAGGCAGATAGCCCGTGATTTTCTGACATGCCGGACTGAGGTATTCCATCGTCCAATCGTGGTCGAAACGGCAGTGGTACACCAAACCATCAATATTTTCAATGATGGTTTGCATCTTACGCTCGAGTTCCTGTTGTTGCAGCTCGATCAGTTTCCGATCGGTAATATCGCGCGCTATTCCCTTGATGGCCACAATATCGCCCTTTTCATCAAAAACGGGCACATTGCGTTGTTCAGTCCAGAGCATGCTTCCGTCTTTTCTGATCCAACGCAGCTCAAGTGGTTTTTCGAAAGCTCCCTGATTTTCAAAATAAGCCGCAAGCAGGGGCTGATCATCGGGATGCACCAGTTTCATACCCAGATCAGGATCGGCATAGTGTTCTTCTGGGGTGTATCCTGTGATGCGGGTGGCCGAAGGGCACACATAAGTGAAACCGCGACGGGGTTTGAACTCATACCTGTAGATGATGTCCGTTGCTTTCTCGGCAAGCCATCTGAATTGATTTTCACTCCGCTCGAGGGATAACTGTATATTTTTTGCCTCTGTAATATCTGACAATACGTGCACGCAGCCATCGAACCTGCCCTCAGCATCAAGTATGGGGTCAACAGTAATCTCATAGTGCCTTCCGTTCTCAGTCATTTCCAGCTTTTCCCTTTTCAGGCTTTCCTTGCTGCGTTCCAGAGGGCAACCTGGTATTGGTTCCTGCCGGTTGTGTAGCTGACCGAAGCAGGGGCTGCTGTTGAGCATCCAACAGCATGGCAGGCCCTCTATACTGGCCTGATTGGTCCAAAGTATTCTGTGGTCTTTGTCCAGAATCCAGATCAGGTCTTTAACTGCCCGAAAGGCGGTGATCAGCCTTTGGGTCAGAAAGTCCTTCGGGACAGGGAGTTCGCCAAAGGTGGAAAACTTCTGGCCTTCAATTTGCGACGCTTCTGTGACCTCTAATCCAGATGCCCCGCGTTCTGTTTTCATTGCTTCAATGGTTGCCCTTGCCTCCTCGAGGAGTTGCTCAAGTTCCTCATAACTGGGCTTTTTCTTTTCCATGCTAATGGTTTGTTTTGGGTATGGTGCCTCCCGGCACCTGAAGGTTTTGATTTTGACCGGTTATCTGTTACCAGCTTAACTGCGTTCGCTGGCAAAGTTAAGGAATAAAAGATGGGTTGGCAATTCAATTTTAGCCCGTGCAGCAAGCAATCCGAAAAGTTTTTTGTCTTGTGAACATTCTTGATAACTAAATTTAAATCAGCTATTTAAATGGTTGCCTCTGAAAACGGCATTTACTTCTCCTGCAGCCAGGTGCCACGTCAGACATCGGAAAAAAAAGCTATAGGTTAATCCGACCTCCGTGATTAACTTTGACACGCCGAAAAATACATCCGCCTTCTAATTACAGCTTGAGTTTGTATTGATGATAAAATACCAGTGAAATGAAGTTTGAAAAACTACTGTCGTACTTGCTGCTATTTGGTTTCTTTGGTGCCTGCAGCCCAAAGGTAGCGGTGGTCACTTATTGGCAATCAGATAAAATTGCCCTGGATGCACAAGCCGATACGCTGGCTGACAGCTCGTATTTGTCCTATATTCATCCATTTAAAGTGCGAATGGAAGCCGAAATGGGTGCGGTGATTGGCACATCGGCTGTAGATATGAAGGTGCATCGCCCCGAAAGTCTGCTCTCGAACCTGGTGGCTGATGTGTACTGGCACGAAGCATCCGGCATTCTAGGAAGCCCGGTGGATGTGGCTGTCGTCAACCTCGGGGGCATCCGCGCCGGACTCCCTGCTGGCGACATCACCCGCAGAAAAATCTTCGAGATCATGCCATTCGAAAATGAGCTGGTCATTTTATGGCTTCGAGGAGAACATCTTATTGATCTGCTGGAGTTTTTTGCCAGCGTGGGCGGACAGGGCGTATCGGGCTTGCAGATGGAAATCAGAAACCAAGAGGCTGTAAACATCCTCGTGGGTGGACAACCCATCGAAATGGATAAAATGTACACCCTTGCCACCAACGATTATCTGGCGGCCGGCAACGATGGCATGACGGCATTGAACCGTGCTGAGCGGCAGCAACCTACAGGATTGAAAATCAGAGACATGTTGATGCGCTATGTGCAAAAAGAAACTGCAGCTGGACGACACATCAACGCAACCCTCGACGGCCGCATCCGTGTGATCAATGAGTAAAACCGAAAAAACTGATCGTATGAAAAGATACTTTTTGCTGCTTACACTTTTTTTGATTGGCTTGGCCACGATGGCTCAGGGTACCAGGCTGGTCATTCTGCACACCAACGACACCCACAGCCAGGTGGAACCCACCGACAACAACATGGGTGGCTATGCCCGAAGACTGGGGGTCATCAATCATATCCGCCGCACCGAGCCCAATGTGCTGCTGGTGGATGCGGGCGACTTCCTTCAGGGAACGCCCTATTTCAACTTTTACGGTGGCCGCATCGAAGTGGACGCCCTCAACCGGATGCAATACGATGCCGTGACTTTGGGAAACCACGAATTCGACAACGGACTCGATTCCCTGGCATTGATACTTCAAAAAAATAAAGTGCCTTTAGTCAGCGCCAATTACGACTTCCGTAATACTCCGCTGAACGGTCTGGTCAAACCTTACCACATTGTGCAAAGAGGGGGGCTGCGCATCGGGATTTTCGGACTGGGGATCAATCCTGAGGGTCTGGTGTTTCAAAATAATTACAAGGGTATGGTCTTCAACGATCCGATTGCTGTGGCCGACAGCATTGCCCTGCTGCTTCGCACAAGCGAAAAATGCGACCTTGTCATCTGCCTGTCGCACCTGGGCTCCGACCCCAAGAACAGCCCGGTAAACGATGTTGCGCTGGCAGGTTCATCAAGGTACATTGACGTGATTATCGGTGGCCATACCCACCAGCTCATCACCGAAACGGCAATCCCCAATGCAGATGGCAGGCCGGTTATCCTTGCCCAGATGGGCAAAAGCGGTCAGTATTTGGGCCGGATCGACCTGGTGGTGGAAAAACAAAAAAAACGTCGTGCCCAAAGCAAAAAAGTCAGGTAAGCCTCAGCTGTGGGAATACGGGGCGGTTATCTGTCGCATTTACGGTGAACTTGATGGGAGGTGGAAAGCCCGAATCTGCTATTGATCTCGCAAAAACTAATACACGATTTCAGCAGCCAAAGCCAAGAGTTATTTCTCTCTGTGTAACTCTGTGTTCTCCGTGGTGAATTTTTTTAACCACAGAGGGCACAGAGGGGCACAGAGTTTTTTCTCTCTGTGTAACTCTGTGTTCTCCGTGGTGAATTTTTTTAACCACAGAGGGCACGGAGGGCCACAGAGGTTTTCTCTCAGTGTAACTCTGTGTTCTCCGTGGTGAATTTTTTTAACCACAGAGGTCACAGAGGGCCACAGAGTGTTTTTTTAACCACAGAGGTCACGGAGGGCCACAGAGGTTTTCTCTCAGTCTAACTCTGTGTTCTCCGTGGTGAATTTTTTTAACCACAGAGGTCACAGAGGGCCACAGAGTGTTTTTTTAACCACAGAGGTCACAGAGGGCCACAGAGTTCTTCCTCTCTGTGTAACTCTGTGTTCTCCGTGGTGAATTTTTTTAACCACAGAGGTCACAGAGGGGCACAGAGTTTTTTCTCTCTGTGTAACTCTGTGTTCTCCGTGGTGAATTTTTTTAACCACAGAGGGCACGGAGGGCCACAGAGGTTTTCTCTCAGTGTAACTCTGTGTTCTCCGTGGTGAATTTTTTTAACCACAGAGGTCACAGAGGGCCACAGAGTGTTTTTTTAACCACAGAGGTCACAGAGGGCCACAGAGTTCTTCCTCTCTGTGTAACTCTGTGTTCTCCGTGGTGAATTGTCTCATATTACCCACCTGACAATACCATCTTTCATACGGGTAACATTAAAATTCAGCAACAATCCCACTTTTATGTCAGCCAGCTTCATGTAAGTCATTAGTTGTGCTTTGTGTATCTCTGCAAATGCATCAACTGATTTTATTTCAATAATAACCGTGTTTTCAACCAATAAATCAATGCGGTAGCCAGCATCTAATCTTATATCCTTATAAACTAACGGGAGGGCACGTTGCTTTTTGACTTCCAAACCTGCATTTACAAGTTCGTAAAACAAGCATTCTTCGTATGCACTTTCGAGCAGGCCGGGTCCAAGATGCCTGTGTACTTCAATGGCACAGCCGATAATTTTCTCTGTAATCTGATTTGTTTCCATTTTACTATTATAGTTTTTCTCTGTGTAACTCTGTGTTCTCCGTGGTGGATTTTTTTTAACCACAGAGGGCACGGAGGGCCACAGAGTGTTTTTCTCTCTGTGTAACTCTGTGTTCTCCGTAGTGATTTTTTTTTTTAACAACAGAGGGCACGGAGGGCCACAGAGGTTTTCTCTCTGTGTAACTCTGTGTTCTCCGTGGTGATTTATTTTACCACAGAGGGCACGGAGGGCCACAGAGGTTTTCTCTCTGTGTAACTCTCTGTTCTCCGTGGTGGATTTTTTTTAACCACAGAGGGCACGGAGGGCCACAGAGGTTTTCTCTCTGTGTAACTCTGTGTTCTCCGTGGTGGATTGTTTTTTTAACCACAGAGCATCGCTCAAGTCGCCGCTACTTTAACCTTTGAATCTTTGAATCCCCTGAGCAGGAATCCTTTTCCAAAACCTACTTAACCTGCCCTTTAAACCTGGCCTTGAAATCTTCCCAGCTGGTGGTCTGGTAGGCATTTGTGGCAATGAAATGCAGCACCGGTTCGAAATCGGCCGGAGGGAAGTAGCCCGGCACCACGGTGATCACCCGCATTTCTTCGTCCATGAAAACGAACGAAGGGTACGACATCTTTCCCTGAAGCAGTGTACGGGCCAGCTCGTGCGAATGGCGGCTCCTTCCCGGATTGGTATTGACAAATTTCTGTCCCATGAATGTGACCGTGTCTTTGCGTTCGGCATCAAATTTCACCGGGTAGAAGTGTTTGTTGAGGTATGCCGCGATTACCGGATTGCCGAAGGTATCCTTATCCATTTTCTTGCACCAGCCGCACCAGTCGGTGTACATGTCGATAAATATCTTACGTGGTTTTTGGGAAGCCAGACCCACTGCCTTTTCAAAACTATGCCACTGCACAGCCTGCTGCGCTGCAAGTCCGTGAACAAAAAATATTGCAATTGACAGGATAAGAAGTCTTTTCATGGAGTTTAGTATCTTGAGGCTTGTTCGATTTCACGTTTCATGTCGCGGCTTTTCAGGTCTTCGCGCTTGTCGTAGTGGTGTTTACCTTTGGCCAGGGCTATCTCGAGCTTGGCGCGTCCGTTGTCGTCGATAAAGAGCGAAAGGGGCACGATGGTGAACCCTTTTTCCTTCACTTTGGTGGCCAGCTTGCGCAGTTCGCGCCTGTTGAGCAATAGTTTGCGGTCGCGCTTGGGCTCATGATTGTTGTACGTGCCATGGCTGTATTCGGCAATGTGCATATTGCGCACGTAAAGCTCATGCCCGGTGAATGAACAAAAGGCATCGTTCAGATTCACCTTGCCGTCGCGTATGCTTTTGATTTCGGTGCCGGTGAGCACGATTCCTGCGATGTATTTCTCAATGACGAAATACTCGAATGAGGCACGACGGTTTTTAAAGCTGAGCCTGGGTTTATCTTTTTCTTTCATGGCAGCGCAAAGATAATTGATTCCTGCAGCATCGGGTACATTCGGACTGCCGGCCGGCACAATACAGCAAAGGCTGCCTCGCTTTTGAGACAGCCTTTTCGTTGGTTTGCAGCTTTGGCTATTTGATAAAGTCTTTTACTGCCTGGTTGAACATCTCAGCAGCCTCGAATTGTACGAAGTGTCCCGTTTTTGGGGCCATGACCAACTTGCTGTTTTTGATTCGTTTATGACCGTTCTCAGCGATGTCGCGGGTGCGGCCGGGATTCAGAAAGCGGTTGGGAATCAGGTTGTCGTTTTCGCCGAACAGAATCAGCGTTGGCTTGTCGATCTTGTCCAGGAAGGGGAGCACCGGCTCATCCACCATGCCGTTCACGCTTTGCACCACCGCATAGCAGTAGGCATCGAAGTCGCTGGCATGCCGCATCATGATGCGGTCGGTGATCATAAACTCCGCATCAGCAGGCATGCGGTAAAAGTTGTAATAGAGGTTGTTCTGGATGTCGTCCACAGGTGTTTTTTTCACCCCGTCGAGGGTCATCACGTTGCGGAACCATTGTTTCTGTCCTTTGGTGAATGCTTCGAAACCTGCTGGTGCAGCCAGTATCAGTCCTTCCACTTTTTCCGGATGAATCAGGGCCATAACCATGGCAATCTGTCCGCCCATGCTGTGACCGCCAATCCAGGCTTTTTCGAGTCCGAGATGGTTCATGAGCTTCACCACCGACTGGGCATACCAGCTCATGCTTCCGGGATGGGGTGTTTTGCCCGATTTGCCATACCCGGGCAGGTCGATGGCGATGACCCTGTAGTTTTTCGAAAGCTCAGGAATGTTCTTGTTCCAGGCTTTGAGGTAGCTGCCCAGGCCATGAATCAGGATGATGGTGCGCGAAGGGGGTAGGGAGGGGTCGCCCTGATCCACATAGGCGATCATCAGGTCGTCGGCCAGACGGGCTTTTTTCACTTCATAGGGGTACTCCAGTTCGTCGAAGCTGGCAATGCGCGGCAGATTGGCATAAGTATGGATACGCTTTGGCTTTTCGGATGTCATGGGGCTTCGGGCTTGCAGGTGTGTTGAAGCAAGGATAAACAACAGGCTGAATGCCAGGATCCGGTGTATCGTATTGGTTTTCATGTGCGTAAGATCTTAAAACATTAACCATTTAAACACGAGGAACGTAGTCCAGGGATTCACCGGACGCACACCGGGAGTGCCGCCGTTTACGGGCGCACTGTAGCGTTGGTCGGCGCTGTCGTAGAACTTTCCGAGCCAAAGGTGGGCGGTGTGCCACTCTATGCTCATGTAGGTACCCGGGTTATACACCAGCGCAAGATTGGCCTCGGTGCCCATGTGGTAGCCGCCGGCCGAGGGTTTTACATTGCCAAACGCCACAGCTCCACCCAACCGGCCAATGAACTTGTAGGGTATGAAAGCCTTTGAAAATGTGGTGGTAGCGGCGCTCAGCCCATAGCCCATATTCGAAATATCGGCAATGGCAGGGGTGAAACGGTTCACCACATTGCCGTGCGGCATCAGGATGTAGGCGCCGCTGCTGATGAAGATCGCACCCGGGCCACCCCAGGTGTTTGCGGTTAGCACGCCGCTGTATTTTTTGTCGTCCAGCCCGTCTTTGTCGCCGCTGGTGTAAATCAGGTCGAGTTTCACGTGGTCGTCAGGGGTTTGGCCATAACGGTACAATCCTTTCAGGTTGGCGCCAAATCCGCCTATGTCGGCACCTTTTTCCCATTGTCCGGTTGTGAGCACCCTGGCCTGACCGAGGTTGTAATTGAAAAATCCGCTGAGCGAAACGCGGTCGGCCATCAGGTCGAGGTTGCGGCTGAAGTAGGTGCCCAGCCAGACAATGTCGGCTTTGTAGGGCACCGGCCCGAATTTGAATTTAAAGGTGCCGTTGTGGTCGGCCAGCAGCGAGTTGAGGCCTTGTCCGAGGATCGAAACCCCGCCTTTGCCCGATGCGCGGTCGCGCACATAATTGGCCGAAACACCAAGTTTCCAGAGGGGGTTCAGGCTGCGGTCGGCCATAAACTCGAACATGTTCACATCGTCGTCGCGAAACACGTCGTTTTCGTAGTATTTGTAGAACCCCCACTTGTAACGCCCGAAATCACGATCGTGACGCACAGTGATGCCGGCAGCGTCGGTGCCATAATAGGCGAGCCGGTAGGCGCTGTTGGTCATTTTGTCAAATAGCGTCCTGTAGGGATTGAACGGGGTGTCGAACATGCGTTGCAAGCCCAGGTTGATGGCCCACCCGGTTTTAGGGATGAGCTCAAGCTCAATGTTTTGGGTCTGTATGTTCACCTGGTCGGCCGAAAGCGCTGCGCCCAGGTTGCCACCAACGCCATAGGAAGCATCACCATAAGTCCAGTCGATTTCGAGCGAGGCCCGCAAAATGGCCTTGCCATCAAACAGATGGGGCTGGTAAATGAAAAACGGGATGATGCGTTGCTCAATATATAAAGCTTTGGCAGTGTCGGAGGTGGTTGTGCTGTTGGCGCCGAAAAGCCTTCCGATTACCTGTCCGCGCAGAAACTCGTTTTGCGGATAAAAGTTCGAAGCCACCCCCTGATTGATAAAGAACGCCAGAAACTGAAATTCCTTGTTGGCCTTTTCGGGCACTGCTTCCCGAAAATATTGTACCCCCGGGTTTTGTGCGCTGACAGCAGAAACCAGCAGCAGCATACTTAAAAGGGTGAGTGTCTGTTTCATTTCATCTTATTTGGTTTGTAGCTCAATAGTTTGAAAATCAGCCGGGACGGCCATCCGACCGTCCCGGAGCTGTTTCAGGAGTATCCCCTTGGAGAGGTTGCGTGGATTAATCCATCCGGATATAGGTTTGTACGTTGAGCATGCCGAAGGCGCCTCCGCTGGTGCTGCCAATTCCGCCGGCAGGGGTGGGTGGGGTCACGCCGGGTATCTGCGGCTCTGTCTGGGCAATTTCATACTTCATGGTTACAGGTGAGCCGGCAAAAATCTTGAAGATGCCTTCCGACTTCAGTGCGGTAGGCTGCGACTGGTTCACCACAATGGTCCAGATGTCGTTGGTAGTCGTTTTGGTTTGGGTGAACGTGCCGGTGAGGGTGGTTTTGGCGCCGCCTGCAAACGACTCAACAGTGTAGGTGTTGTTGGCACGAAACTCGGCATAGATCGAGTCGATGCCAAGCTGAATCAGGATAGGGGCTACATTGGCACGTGAGGAGTACCAGCGTCCGATGAGGCCTAGTTCGCGCAGGTTCACGCTTTTCGATTCGGAGACTGGGGTGGCGGCACCGGCAGCGTTGTAGATGGATGTGGCTGTTTTGGGTGCAATGGTGATCACTTCCTGTCCGTTGGCAACTCCGCCAAAGGTGAAAGTAAAGGTAACAGTGCTGGCGCCGGGGGTGTGCGACACAGTAAAGTTGCCGGCTGTGGCTGTACCACCGCTCATCGTAACGTTGAACGAGTTCCCGTCGAGTGCACCGGTTTTGTCGGCTTTGCCGTACACACCCTCAGAAAACACCAGGGTTGCAGTCTTGTTGTCGTCCGACAGGGTGAGCTCCAGCATGGTGGCCGGATTGGCCGGGTCGTCCTTCTTACATGCAGTGAAGGTGCTTGCAAGCGCCATGAAAAGCGCCATGATTGTGATTGCTCTGTACTTCATTTTTGTTGTGATTTTGGGTTAATGATTTGTTGAATTGTCGATTATCGTTTTTGTCAAGTTTCGCAGTTGTTTGCGGTCGGTTTTTCCTGAATCGGTTTTTGGCAGGGCCGACACAAAAATAACATGCTTTGGCACTTTATATTTTGCCAGATGCTGAAGGGCAAAAGTCCGGAGCTCATTTTCATCTGCCGTCGAACCGTCTTTCAGCTTTACGAAGGCCATGCCGGCTTCGCCCCATTTCTCGTCGGGCACACCGATGATGGCCACCTCTTCCACGGCCGGATGCTGCCGCAAACGATGTTCCACTTCGGCAGGATACACGTTCTCGGCTCCTGAAATATACATGTTCTTGATGCGGTCCACCACGTACAGATAGCCTTCGTCGTCGGCTTTTACCAGGTCGCCTGTTTTGAACCAGCCATCGGCAATGGCCTCGGCTGTGGCTTCAGGATTGTTCCAGTAACCGGGGGTCACCGTGGGGCCTTTCAGCCAGAGCTCGCCGGGCACATTGGCAGGCTGGTCGTTGCCATGCTCGTCCACAATGCGTATCTGGTAATAGAAATTGGGCTTTCCAATCGAGCCTTGCTTGCGGATGGCGTCTTCGTGGCTGAGCGAGGTAACGTTCGGACCAACTTCAGTGAGTCCGTAGCCCTGCCGGATGAGGATGCCTTTGCGGTGCCATAGCTCGATGAGCGGAATAGGCATGGCCTCGCCGCCCACCACAAAATAACGCAGCTTTTCGAGTTGACATTGTTCAAATGCCGACTCCTCGGCAAGCATTTTTAGCATGGTCGGCACCGCCCACCATATGGTCATGTGGTAATTTTCGAGGGCCTGCAACACATCGGCGGCTTCGAACTTGCGCATAAACAGGGTGTAGGCGCCATGATGCCAGAAAGGTGTCATCAGCACATTCCAGCTGCCGGTGTGAAACGAAGGGGCGCAGTTGAGCGAACGGTCTTCCGAGGTCAGGTCGAGGCGCAGCTGGGTGTTGATGCTGTTCCAGAGCAACATCTGATGGGTGTAGATGCTGCCTTTCGGAAAGGCCGTGGTACCTGAGGTGTAAATCAGAAACACCGGGTCATCACCATGCAATCCGGCATTTTCAAAATTGGGTTCCTCACCCAGCGCCAGAAACCTGTCGTTCTTTTGTGCAAGTGTTTCCATCAACAGTTTTTTCCCGGGCGTCAGTTTGCATCCCAGCACTTTATCTTCAAACTTCTGGTCATAGACGATCAGTGAAGGTGCACAGTTGCCCAGCATATAGTCCAGCTCGGCTGGTGTGAGCCTGTAATTGAGCGGCACCAGTATGATGCCCGTTTTCAGGGCCATCCCAAACAGCACTGCCAGCTCCAGCGAGTTCTCGGCCAGAATGGCAATGCGGTCGCCTTTTTTAAGGCCGTGGGTCGAACTAAACTCTGCTGCCTGGTATTTGCAAAGTGTATTCAGTTGTTTCCAACTGAGTTTGCGCCCTGTCTCAAACTCTTCCAGCGCAATGGCTTCGGGCTTGTACATGGCCCAGCGTGAGGTCCAGTCGAAAACATTCATTGTTTTAATCTGCTTATTTTCAGTAAGATAAAACCAATAATTGTAGAAAATACGATGGCTGTCGAACTGGCAATGGCCGGATTGCGAACCGGGCCTTCCAGAAACCTGGTGAAAAAGCCAAACTGCCAGCCAAATTGTTCAACAGCTGACGGAAGCAGGTAGTAAACACCAAAGTGGACCACGATGGCCGATATTGCTGCTGCAAATGGCACCCACGCCCTGACATCTTTCAAAAAGATGCCAAAGATGACCGGGATAAAGGCCGCGCTGAAATAGGCATACACCCCGTTTTGGGCAAAGATGCCTACACTGAGTTTTGGAGCCACCAGCTGCCTGTGCGATAAGTAAATGGTAATCAAGGCCATGGATGCGATCGCCAGGCGGTTGACAAACACCAGCCTGTTTTCAGGCAGGCGATTGCCCAACAGGGGTTTGAGCAGGTCGGAGGTGATCGTGGTCGAAACTGACTGCACCAAACCTTCCAGGGTGGACATGCCGGCTGCAATCAAACCCAGAATCACAAACAAACCGGCTACAAGTGCGAGCGGACTGCCCGCATAAACTGCCCTCACATAAGCCGGAATGATGCCATCGTTGGGAAGTGCTTTGCCATCTATGCTCAGGTCGGGAAAGGTGAGCCGGGCATATAATCCGGCAATGACCACCGAGAAAAACAGGAGTTCGACCACCACAGCCGTTACCAGAAACTTGTTCACATCGCTTTCTTTCTTTAAAAGCAGCGACCGGGTGATGATGTGCGGCTGAACCACAATGGCAATACCCACCACCGCCTGCGCAAAAATGATCTCGTAAAGGTTTCTGAACAAGGGACTTGCGGGATTGGTAGCTTTGACCAATACGGGGTCAATGGTGGCGAGTTTGCCAAAAAAGTTGCCCAAACCGTCTTTGAAATGTTCATATCCGCTGCCAATCAGGAGCAAAGCCACCACAATCATGATGACAGCCTGAATGGTGTTGGTGTACACCATGCTGTTGGCCCCGCCGAACATCATATAACCAAACACAAAGATGACAATACCGACCATCACGGCCATTTCGTTGAGCTGCAAGGCCGACGACAAAACCTTGGTGAGTGCTACTACGATGAGCACGATAAAGGTGAGCAGCAGCAGCGCCAGCACACCCATCAGCAGGGCAAAGGGTTTGCTTTGGTAGCGCGACCCGACCCACTGTGCCAGGGTAAGGGCTTTAACCGTTTGGCCGTAGCGCCGGAAGCTCTTGGTGAGCAGGATGAGCGACACCACGGCAGCTATGGGCAAAGCAATGGCGTAGCTGATCACCCCCGATATGCCGAAATTGGCAATAAAACCGGGATTGATGACAAAGGTGGCAGCGCTCGTCATGGATGCAGCCAGCGAAAGGCCCACCGCCACCGGCGAAAACACCACGCTGCCCAGGGCATAATCGCTCAGGCTGCGGGTTTGCCGTGCACCTCTAAAAACAAGGTAGAGCAATCCTGCCATGTAGAGCAGCACCAGTATCCATGCGCCTGTGGTTTGTGCGTTGGCTTCCATGGCTCAATACCTGAATGCGGCACTTGCAAATGCCAGTCCACCACCCGATCCGATAAAATACATCAGGTCGCCACGTTTTACCTTGCCTTGCAGCACAGTCTGATGCAGGGCAAACGGAATGCAGGCCGAACCCGTGTAGCCATATTTGTGCATCACCGTTGGCGCTTTCGAGCGATCCACACCCAGCCTGTCCATGGTTTCGCGTATGCTGTTGATGTTGATCTGCGTGAGGAAATAATGATCCACATCCGTGGGTTCGACGCCAATGCGCCGGCTGAGCTCGCGGGCCATCATGCTCCACATCTCGGGGTTCAGTTCTTTCGGAAACTTGGTCACAAACTTAAGCAGGTGATCCTTGTTGCTGATAACCTCCTGGTTGACAGGGGTATTCGTTCCTCCTGCATAAATCCCCATGTGGCCATAATATTCACCTTTGGTGATGAGCTGGCTGGCCAGGAACCCCCGCCCGGGTTCGTCCGAAGCTTTCAGGATGACTGCGCCTGCACCATCGGCAAACAGGGTGACGGTCTTTTTGTCGCTCATGTTCAAATATTTGCTCATGGCGTAGGCGCCAATCACCATCACTGTGTTGTAATTTTCGTCGGAGCGGATGTATTTGGCGCCCAGGTCGAGGGCAGTCACAAAACCGGCACAGGCAGTGTTCAGGTCAAATGTGCCTGCCTTTGACATGCCCAGCAGGTGCTGCACTTTCGATGCGGTCGATGGTGAGATGTACTCCGGGGTGTCGGTCGAAATGACCAGCAGATCAATGTCTTCCGGATTAACATTTCCTCTTTCCATGGCATCGCGTGCGGCTTCCACACACAGATCGGCTGTGCTCTGGTTTTCGTTGCACCACCTTCGCTCGTAAATTTCCACGTTTTGCTCAAGCCACTCGCTCACATTTTCGCCCAGCAGGGCATCGAAGTAGCTGTTTGGAACCACCCGTTCAGGCGCATACATGCCTGTGGAGTGAATGATTGCATTGCGCTGTTTCATTGCAACTTAGCTTATCCTATCACAACTCCTCCGTCCACACTCAGCACCGCACCGTTGATAAAGGCGGCTTCGTCGCTGGCAAGAAAAGCATAAGCAGCGGCAATTTCCTCAGGTTTGCCCAGTCGGCCAAGCGGCGTTTTGTCGCGCATCATCGCAAGCACGTTTTCCGGCATTTTGGCCACCATCTCAGTGGCTATGAAGCCCGGCGCCACCGCATTTACAGTGATGCCCTTGCGCCCCAGCTCTTTGGCCAGGGTTTTGGTCATACCAATCAGTCCGGCTTTGGCTGCTACATAATTAGTCTGGCCAAAGTTGCCATACAGGGCCACCACCGAACTTGTGTTGATGATGCGGCCGCTGCCTTGCACGAGCATGTAGTCGGCCACTACCTTCGTGCAGTTGAATACTCCCGTCAGGTTAACGTCGATCACTTGCTGCCACTGTTCCGGACTCATTTTCTTCAGGGTGCTGTCGCGTGTGATGCCTGCATTGTTGATCAATACGTCTATGTGGCCATGCAGGGCGTGTGTGGCAGCTGCTGCCTGAGCAACCATCTCAAAATCAGCTGTATTTACTTTGAAGAAATAAGCTTTGCCGCCCTTGTCTTGTATCCCGGCAACCGTTTGTTGGCCCTTCTCTTCGTTGAAGTCCCAGATGGCCACAATGGCGCCTTCGCTGGCAAATCTTTCGGAAGCGGCTTTGCCGATGCCATCGGCACCGCCTGTGATTACTACTACTTTACCTTCGAAATTGTACATGTTTGTAATAATTTGGTTTTTAACGTTCTATGAGCATGGCTATGCCCTGTCCGCCGCCAATACACAGGGTGGCCAGGCCGCGGCTCAGCTTGCGTTTTTTCATTTCATACATCAGGGTGGTGAGCACCCTTGCGCCCGAAGCTCCGATGGGATGGCCGAGGGCAATGGCTCCGCCATTCACATTCACAATGTCCGGGTTCAGGCCGAGATCTTTCACCACGGCCAGCGACTGGGCTGCAAAAGCCTCATTGGCTTCGATGAGTTGCACATCGGCGAGCTCCCAGCCTGCACGTGCCAGGGCTTTTTTTGTGGCTGGTACCGGACCATAGCCCATAATTTTTGGGTCGAGACCGGCGTAAGCATACGAAACAATGGAGGCAAGCGGCTCAATGCCAAGCTCTCTGGCTTTGCGCTCGCTCATCACCACAACCATGGCTGCACCGTCGTTGATGCCGGAAGCATTGCCGGCGGTTACTGTGCCATCGGGCTTGAAAGCCGGCCTGAGTTTGGACAGTTTGTCGAGGGTCATCCCATGCTTTGGAAATTCATCCGTATCCACCACCACCGGATCACCCTTACGTTGTGGCATGACCACCGGTACGATTTCGTCAGCAAAACGGCCACTTTTTTGTGCAGCCTCGGCCTTGAGCTGGCTGTTCAGGGCAAACAAATCCTGTTCCTCCCTGCTGATTCCCCAGCGATCTGCAATATTCTCGGCTGTGATGCCCATGTGTATGTTGTCGAATGCATCTGTGAGGCCATCGTAAATCATGCTGTCCACCAGGGTGCCATCGCCCATGCGGTAACCATAGCGTGCCTTGGGCAAAAGATATGGCGCATTCGACATGCTTTCTGTGCCACCGGCCAGCACCACTTCGACTTCGCCAAATTGCACGAGCTGTGCTGCCATGGCCACAGCCCTCAGTCCCGAACCACAAAGCTGGTTGATCGTCATGGCAGGGGTTTCGTGCGGTGTACCAGCCTTGATACCAATCTGGCGGGCTATGTTTTGTCCCAGGCCGGCCGACAAAATATTGCCGACAAGCACCTCTTCCACCATTTCAGGACCAACACCGGCCCTTTTCAAAGCTTCTTTTGCAGCTATTACGCCCAGCTCCACAGCACTGAGCGATGCCAACGCACCCCCAAAATTACCAATGGGTGTGCGTGCGGCTGATACAATGACGGCTTTTTCCATCTCTCTGTTTTTTAATGCGTTATGTTTATTATGGTTTGATATCAATCATTTTCAAAGCAAAGTAAATATCCCTGTGAGCTAATGCAAAGCCGGATTGATGCAATCAAAAGGTTGACTAAACGGGTATGTAAGGTAAAGAAATTTATAAATTACTTCAAATCAATTGGTTAAAATTGTGGTTTGACAGGTCGACAACAATTCGTTGTTAACTGCATTTTGCCGCAACAAAACCTGCCAGGTTTCGGGAGATTGCTTTTACCGAATTGCTTAGTTTTGCAGGTATGAAAGCGCTGAAATTAGCTGTTTTGTGCCTCCTGCCTCTGATGCCGCTGGATGTAGGTGCGCAGGTATTCAAGGGGTTTGTGAACGCAGGTCTGAATATGGCCCAGGTGGATGGAGACGAAGTGTATGGGTACAAAATGCCCGGACTGCACTTTGGCCCCGGGGTTATGCTCGATCTTGGCCGCAATTTCGACCTTTCGCTCGAGGCCGCTTTTACCCAGCGGGGTGCCAACGAAAGGGATCAGTATGTTGCAATCAGGGGAAGCGATACGTTGACCGGCGCTTACAGGCTCAGGCTCGATTATTTCCAGATCCCGCTAATGATCCACTACACCGACAAAGATTTGTTCACCGCCGGCCTGGGATTCTCCTATGCCCGTCTGGTAAGGGCAGAAGAGTATGAGCATGGCAAACAAACCAATACCAATGCAGGCAATGGCGTGTATAGCCCCCACGACCTGAATGTGTTGCTCGACCTGAAATACCGCATGTGGGATCGCCTGAGGCTGGCTTTCCGTTACGAATATTCCATGGCCCGCATCCGAACCAGGGAGTTTACGTCAATTGGTGGCAGCCAGCCTTGGATCAGGCACCAATATAATAATGTGATCAGCTTCAGGTTGTTTTACATTTTCAACGAAGACCGGGCTACCAGGAACAAGGCGATGCGAAACGAATAAAATTTCAGGCAAATCGGAGCAAAATAAATTACTTTTGTGAGAGTCAAAAACAACACCATTTATTAACCAAAATTCAATCTTATGAGAAACTTTACGCTTTTAATTCTTGCTGCAATCTGGTTCGCAGGTATGATTCCCGTGCATGCGCAAAGCCGGGAAATGCTTTACGAAGAAAACTTCGAGAGCTATGCCGTTGGCGCAAAGATTGCCCAGTCGAATCCCGCCCGCTGGACCACCTGGAGCAACCAGCCCGGCGGCGCCGAAGATGGAGTAATCAGCGACGAGCAGGCCTCCAGCCCATCGAAATCGCTCAAGATTTCGGGCACCAACGACAATGTGATGAAGCTGGGCAATAAAACAGCCGGCAAGTACAAAGTGAACTGGAAAATGTTCATCCCCACCACCCGTGCGGGTTATTACAACTTCCAGCATTTTGAAGCTCCCGGTGTGGAATGGGCATTCGAAGTCTATTTCGACAACAACGGCACCGGCTATATGCATGCCGGTGGCAACAATGCCGCAACGTTTTCCTTCCCCATGAACACCTGGTTCAACGTAGAAAACGAAATTGACCTCGATGCCGACCAGGCCAAGGTGAAGATCAATGGCGTTCAGGTGCACACCTGGCAGTTCAGCCTCCAGGCCCAGGGCCAGGCAGGTACCAAGCAGCTCGGTGGGGTCAATTTTTATGCTGGCGCTTCCACCGGGATGACACCTACTTATTATGTGGACGACATCACCTACGAAGCCGAAACCGAACAATGGCTCTATCAGAGTGGATTCGACGAGTATCCGAACAACGGCTACGTGGCTCAGACCATCCCACAGTGGTTCCGCACCTGGTCGAATACCCCCGGCACTGCCGAGGATGCGCGCTTCAGCAACGAGCAGGCCCTCAGCGCACCTATGTCAGTAAAAATCGCCGGAACGACCGACCTCGTTTTTAAACTGGGTAATAAAACCTCGGGCAAATACCTCGTGGAATGGGACATGTTCATACCAACCACCCGTGCAGGATATTTCAACTTCCAGCACTTCGAAAACCCCGGTGTAGAATGGGCATTTGAGGTGTATTTCGACAACAATGGCACCGGCTACATGCATGCCGGTGGCAACAATGCCGCCACTTTTACCTTCCCCATGAACACCTGGTTCAAAGTGGAAAATGAAATTGACCTCGATGCCGACCAGGCTAAAGTGAAGATCAACGGTGTTCAGGTGCATACCTGGCAGTTCAGCCTGCAGGCTCAGGGCCAGGCCGGCACTAAGCAACTGGGTGGCGTGAACTTTTATGCAGGTGCCAGCACAGGCATGACACCACAGTATTACTTCGACAACCTTGGCTATGCCGAACTGGTTGCCGGTGTTACCGGTCCGACCATCCAGGTTAGCGCCACCCCCATCATCCTGACCATACAGGAGGGCACCCAGCAAACCCGCAACCTGCCCATCACCAACACTGGTGGTCAGCCTCTGAATGTAGATATCGTAGCTTCGTACGATCCGCCTACTGAAGCAGGCTTCAACTACCTGCCGCAAACCGACCTGCCTCGGGCCATTGGTGAATTTGTGGAAGCTCCCGCCTCGACCAATGGCGGCGCTCCGGCCAACGATACCCGCCCGACTGTCATCCTGAACTACGACGGTGATAATGCCACCGGAATTGGCTTTACCAATGGTGCACAATGGCGCGGTGCCGTGCGTTTCCCGGCCTCAATGGTTGCCCAGTACAATGGCATGAACCTTACTGAGATTCAGGTTTATATCAACGAACCTGTCAACGCACATAAAATCATGGTTTGGGATATGGGAACGATCACGCTTCCCGGACCGGGAGAACTCGTGCACGAACAAGCATTTAACCCACTTCCAGGTTGGAACAACGTAGTGCTGAGCACGCCTGTTTTCATCACGGGCCGCGACCTCTGGGTTGGTGTTTGGATGGACCAGCCGGCCGGTAATTTCCCGCTGGGTGCCGACGACGGTCCGCAGCATCCCGATGGTGCCTGGGTATCCTCCGGCCCGGGATGGTCATTGCTCACCCTGCCACGCAACTGGAACATCCGTGCTAAACTCGAAGGTGACGCCCGTCCGGTCTGGTTGTCCACCAATCCCGGCCAGATGACCATCGCCCCCGGCGCTACTACCGATGTTACAGTCAACATCAATGCCAGCAACCTGCCCCCGCTCACCGTTCAGCGCGCCAAACTGCACGTCAGGAGCAACGACCAGATCAACCCCCAGGTCAACATCAACGTTTGGATCACCGTGCTTGTGGGCCTGAACGAAAAAGGCGAACAAACCTATGTCAGCATGTATCCCAATCCGGCTCAAACCTTTGTGACCCTCAGCTCGAATACCATCATTCGTAAAGTAAATATTCTCAATCAGTTGGGTCAGCTGGTTCAATCGTTCAGCCCGGGCACTGCCGAACTGCGCATCAGCACCGAAACCATGAAATCCGGTGTGTATATCCTCCAGATTGATACCGAACACGGTCAGGCAGTTCAGAAACTTACCGTAAAATAGGTTCTGCACCTGCCAAAAAAACGGCTCACCAATGGTGGGTCGTTTTTTTTTGCAACAAAAAACCGGCTTTTTGGCCGGTTATCTGGTTGTTTGATGCAAGTGAAATTTCCTCAGCAGTTGCACGACGATCCACTGAAATCGTCTCCGTCGCCACAGTGACCGCAGCCACCGCCATGATGTGCATGGGCGTGCTCGTGCTCGTGATGGTGATGGTGGCCTCCTCCTCCGCAACAGCCCGAATCGGGTGTGCCGCAGCCACATCCCGAAGGTGCAGGGTTGAGCTCTTCGTAAGTTGCTTCGCGCACATTGAGTACTTCACCCACGGTGTAAAGGGTCTTGCCTGCCAAAGGATGGTTGAAGTCCATGGTCACCGAAACCCCGTTGACACTCACTACGCGTCCGTCCAGCGGATTGCCGTCGCGGTCCATCATCGGAATGGTGCGCCCAACCTCCAGCAAACCCGGCCTGATCTCGCCCTTGACCATGAAAACGGTCTTGGGTACCTCAATCACGAGTTCCGGATTGTATGCGCCAAAAGCCTCCTCCGGCTGAATGTAAAACTCAAAAGTGTCGCCTGAGCGCAGGCCCAGCAAACGGTCTTCGAAACTCTTCATCACCCGGCCTGTGCCAAACAGCATAGTGCGCGGCTGGGTCACCGGAGCTTCCTCAAGCACCTCACCTGAAGCATTTTCAAGGTGGATGCGGTAAGTCAATATTCCAACACGTTCGTTCTCAATTCGCATATGTCAAAAACTTTTCTGTAGAGTTTGTTTAAGTAAATCAGTATCTGGTTGCAAAAATAGCTAAAACGTGCTTGTTTAGAATGGCTTTAAATAAAGTTTCCCCCATTTTTTTCAACATGTCCGAAAAAGTTTGAAGCAGCTGTTGTCGGATTGAAATAAAATGCGTTACTTTGCACTCCCTTTTGAGAGGGGTAAAAACATAGAAGTTATGTCGAAAGTTTGCCAGATCACAGGAAAGAAAGTTATCGTCGGAAATAACGTTTCGCACTCGAACCGCAAAACAAAGCGCACCTTCGAGCCGAACCTGCAGGTAAAGAAATTCTGGGTGCCCGAAATGCAACAGTGGGTAGTGCTTAAAGTATCCGCTGCCGGCCTCCGTACCATCAACAAAAAGGGAATTTACCAGGCCCTTCTGGATGCCGATAAATCGGGCCACCTCTACAAGTAAAATATCAAGGCTTAACATCCGAAGCTGCTGTGCACTGGCATCAGCAGCTTTTTGTTTTTCCAATAACACTACTCAGGCACAGCTGATTCGAACAAACACTTTTCACCCAAAGCAGGCTGTTTTCCTGTCCAACCTATGGCATTTATTGTCCAATCCGAAATAAAACCGGAGTTTTGCGGTTAATAAACAGTCGTATGCCACGCCGCATTATTCACATATTTCTGCTTATTGCTTTTCTGTTGCCAGTGCACCTTTCAGCGCAACAGGCGCTACTGCGTGGCAGGGTGACCGACGAAAGGGGCAGGCCCCTCGAGCTGGTCAATGTGGCGGTGAAAGGCAAAGCCGGGGGCACCATCACCAATGAAGCCGGGCAATACAGCCTCAGCCTGGAGGCTGAAAAGCGTCAGACTGTGGTTTTTTCTTTTGTGGGCTATACCACTGTGGAACATCAGCTTGAGCCGGGCAGGGGAGAAGTCAGGGTATTGGATGTGGTGCTGTTTCCCAGCCAGACCACCCTGCCCACAGCCGAAATACGCGAAGAACGGCTGCAAACCCTCAGCCTGACCCGCCTCGACCCAAAACAGGCCAGCCTCCTGCCTACGGTGGGGGGCGGCATCGAAACGCTTATCAAGACTTTGCCCGGGGTGTCGTCGAACAACGAACTGAGTTCGCAATACAATGTGCGCGGAGGAAACTTTGACGAAAACCTGCTCTACGTCAATGGAATAGAGATATACCGTCCCTTTCTCATCCGCAGCGGACAACAGGAAGGCCTGAGTTTTATCAATCCCGACCTGGTCGAAAACATTACCTTTTCGGCCGGTGGATTTGCTGCCGAATTTGGCGACAAGCTCTCGTCGGTATTGGACATAAGCTACCGCAAGCCCCAGCAATTCCGTTCAACCGCCTCGCTGAGTCTCCTCGGCCTGAATGCCCATACCGAAGGCCTGAGCACCGACCAACGTACTACCTGGCTCACCGGCTTGCGCTACAAAACCACACAATACGTGCTTAATGCACTGGAAACCAAAGGACAATACCGTCCTGATTTTTTCGATGCCCAGGCCTTAATTACCAGAAATATCCATCCTAAGGTCGAACTTACGGCACTGGGACATTACTCACGCAACCAATTCAAACTCATCCCCCAAACCCGTCAGACCGATTTTGGCACGTTTCAGGAAGCCTACAGGCTGACGGTGTATTTCGACGGGCAGGAGGTGGATTGGTATCGCACCGGAATGGGTGCGCTGTCGCTCCTGGTGCGGCCCGCACAAAACACCAGGCTATGGTTTACCGCTTCGGCTTTCAGCACGGTTGAGGCCGAAACCTTCGACATTATGGGGCAATACTGGATTGGCAGGCTTGAAACCAATACTGCAAGCGAGCAATTTGGCAATGTGGTACAGGCTCAGGGTGTTGGCACATTCATCGATCATGCCCGAAATTATTTCGATGCCACCGTACTGAACCTGGAACACAAAGGCGCCCACAACACAGCACACTACACCACAAAATGGGGGCTGAGGTTGCAACGCCAATGGGTTTACGACCGACTGAATGAATGGGAACTCATCGACTCGGCCGGGTTTACCCTGCCACGTCCGCCCGATGAGGTAGGAAGCTCCACGCCAGCCCGCTACGATCTGCTGCTCAACAACGTGGCACGGGCCACCAACAGGCTGCAAATGTGGAACCTGAATGCCTATGGCCAGCAAAGCCGGATGTTGTTCGACCGCAACGATAACCAATACACCCTCACCTACGGCCTGCGCCTCACATACTGGGGTTATTCGGGAGAGTGGCTGTTGAGTCCGCGTGCCAATGCCTCGTTCAAGCCTTTCAAAAATCCCGACCTGATCTATCGCCTCAGCGCAGGCATGTATGTGCAGCCACCGTTTTACCGCGAGATCCGAAACTTCAGTGGCGAACTTTTCCCCGATGCACGCGCCCAGCGTTCGCTCCACCTGGTTGCCGGCGCCGATTACCAGTTCAGGGCATGGAACCGGCCTTTTGTGCTGACCACCGAATTGTATTACAAATACCTCGACCGCCTCATCCCGTATGAGGTCGAAAATGTGCGCATCCGCTACTATGCCGACCAGCAGGCCAAAGGCTATTCGGCAGGTCTGGATTTGAAAATCAATGGAGAATTTGTCACTGGCATCGAGAGCTGGGCAAGCCTCTCTTTTATGAAAACCGCCGAAGACATTGCCGGCGACTACTACGATTATTACCTGAACACAGATGGCGAACGCATTTACTGGTACACCCTGAACAGGCAGGTTGCCGATACTGTGCGTGTTTATCCCGGGTTTATACCAAGGCCCACAGATCAGCGTGTGCTCTTTTCCATGTTTTTTCAGGACTACATCCCCAACTATCCAACCTATAAAGTGCACCTGACCATGATGTTTGGCTCGCGCCTGCCGTTTGGTCCGCCCGGTAGCCAGCGCTGGCAGCAAACCCGCCGCATGCCTGAGTATCGCCGTGTGGATATCGGATTCAGCAAGCAAATCCTGGCCGAAGACCACGACAAAAAAACCTTCCCCCTGCGCTATGTGCACAATATGTGGGCCAGCCTCGAGGTGTTCAACCTGCTGCAAATCAAAAATACCATCTCCTACCTCTGGGTCAAGGACGTCAACAACCGCCAGTACGGTGTCCCGAATTACCTCACCCCACGCCAGCTCAACCTGAAATTGCTGGTCGAATTTTGAACCTTGGCGCGTTAATTTTGTTTAAAGGATGAGGGATTAATTTAGAACGTTTCTAAATAAGTCTAATTTTGTAGCATTAAAAAACTCAAATTATGAGCACAAAAGTCAAAGATCTTGTTTTTCCATCGCTTCCTTACGCCTATGACGCGCTCGAGCCGCACATTGATGCCATGACGATGGAGATTCACCACACCCGCCACCACAAGGCCTATTTCGACAACCTTCAGGCTGCAGCAAAGGATAGCCCCATTGCTGAGACCGATTTCATGGAAGTGCTGGCCAACATCAGCAAATATCCTGTGGCGGTGCGCAACAACGGAGGAGGGCACTTCAATCATGAGCTTTTCTGGAACATCATGTCGGCCAATGGCGGAGGTCAGCCCGGTGGCGCACTCCTCGAAGCTATTGTGCGCGATTTTGGTTCGTTCGAAAACATGCGCGAGCAGTTCAACAATGCCGCCAAAACCCGTTTTGGTTCGGGTTGGGCCTGGCTCTGTGTAAAAGCAGATAAAACCCTGTGTGTGTGCTCTACACCCAATCAGGATAATCCGCTGATGGATCTGGCCGACTGTAAAGGCACCCCCATTCTTGGTCTCGATGTCTGGGAACATGCCTATTATCTGAAATACCAAAACAAACGCCCGGATTACATCAATGCCTTCTGGAATGTGATAAACTGGGCACAGGTTGAAAAGAACTATCAGAACTGCTTTTAAACTAAATAACTAGCTCACAGAAAACCGGCCTTCAAGCCGGTTTTTCTTTTTTAGAAGCAAGGGTGTTTCAATGTTTTGATACTTACTGATCCATTATACGAGCCATCATCTTTACCCTTTTTTTCGTGCTTATCTCCGGCGGGATGGCTTTTTCCAGGCATCCCGGAGAACCCGGCAACAAATCAGCAGTCCATCTGTCAGTGACGCCGCCCCTGGTGTCTGGGATGTTTATTCTGAGTTATGAACGCAAACTTGTTGAATTCGACAACGGTTTTGCTTCTTTGGGCACTCATGGGGGATGGGTGGCTGCAAATATGGGCTGGGCGGGAGCTTTGATTGCCGTGGCGCCCTTGCTTGCTGTGGGAAACGGTCGCAGGTTTGCGGAACTTTCTGCCGGTGGCGGACTACATTTTCCCGAAGATGGCGGAGGCGTGGAGCCCAATCCCTGGCTGCATGTCGGATAATGGAGCCAAAAGCCCGGCAAACAGGGTGTTTTTCGTTTGGGAGCAGGTTATCCGACCCTCCTGTATATCGGTTACGGATTCAGCTGGTAAAAACAAAGTCCGGACACATGGCCCGGACTTTGTGGGGCTGTATGTTGACTGGTAGTCTATGCCTGGTATTCGAGGAAGCTTTTGCGGATGCGGGCCACGGCTTCCATCAGCTGTTCTTCGCTGATAACCAGCGGAGGGGCAAAACGGATGATGTTGCCATGTGTTGGTTTGGCCAGCACGCCGTTTTCGGCCATGCGCATGCAGATGTTCCAGGCGGTTTCGCTTTCGGGGGTGTCGTTGATTACCACCGCATTAAGCAGTCCTTTGCCGCGGACCAGCTTAATCAGGCTGCACTCCTGCGCGAGTTTTTCCATCTCTGCACGGAAGATCTTGCCGAGTTTGTCGGCCCTTTCGGCCAGGTTTTCTTCTTTCACCACCTCCAGTGCGGCAATGGCCACGCGGGCTGCCAGCGGATTACCTCCGAAGGTGGAACCATGCTGACCGGGTTTGATGCAGAGCATGATGTCGTCGTCGGCAAGCACGGCCGAAACCGGATAGACACCACCGGAGAGGGCTTTGCCCAGGATGAGGATATCGGGCCGGACTTTCTCGTGATCGCAGGCCAGGAGCTTACCCGTACGGGCGATGCCGGTCTGCACCTCATCGGCAATAAACAGCACGTTGTGGGCCTTGCAAAGGTTGTAAGCCTTTTTCAGGTAGCCGCAGTCGGGCACAAACACCCCTGCTTCGCCTTGTATGGGTTCGACCAGAAAACCAGCTACATGCGGGTCTTTCAGGGCTTCTTCCAGCGCCGGGATGTCGTTGTAGGGAATGGTGATAAATCCAGGGGTATAAGGCCCGAAGCCGCCGCGCGAGTCAGGGTCGGTCGACATGCTGATCACCGTGATGGTGCGGCCGTGGAAGTTGTTTTCGCAAACAATGATTTTGGCCTGGTTTTCCGGAATGCCTTTCCTGGTGTAAGCCCATTTGCGGCACAGCTTCAGGGCGGTTTCATCGCCTTCGGCGCCGGTATTCATGGGCAGCACCTTGTCGTATCCAAAAAATTCTGTGACGTACTTTTCGTACACGCCGAGCACATCATTGAAAAATGCGCGCGAAGTCAGGGTGAGGGTTTTGGCCTGTTCGATGAGTGCATTGATGATTTTAGGGTGGCAATGTCCCTGATTTACAGCGGAATAAGCTGAAAGGAAGTCGAAGTACTGCTTGCCTTCTACATCCCACACCAAAGGACCTTGGCCCCTCGACAGCACCACCGGCAGCGGATGATAGTTGTGTGCGCCATACTTGTCCTCAAGCTGCATGGCCAACTGAGAGGTCATGGTTTCTGCGATCATAAAGTTTCCGTGTTAGTGATTAATGTTAAAAGAATAACAATTCTTTGCAAAGGTAGCAATCTTAAGCACACGGAAAAAATATGACTACGAAATATAAACTTGCCAGAAATAATCTAAAGTATTGAATTACAGCAAATGACGAAATGGAAGTAGCAGCCACTCAAAAAATTTATTGATCAGCGGCCGTTTTTTCCAGTGTTCGAAATTGAACATTTCTGAATCCACAATGGTTTCTTCGATGTGTCGTTGCACCTGAGCGGCGATGTGTTCTTCCTGGCCGATGAGGACGATCTCGTACATGTACCGGAAGCTACGGTAGTCGAAATTGGAGGAGCCGATAGAGAAAATCTTCCCGTCCGCCAGCATAAGCTTGGCGTGCAGGTTGTGGGGTTTGTAAAGCAGAAATTTGATGCCGGCTTCGTGCATCGGCCCGAGGTATTTGTTTCGCAGGATGTCAACGAGTCCCACATCCGATCGGCGGGGAATGATAACGCGCACGTCCAGCCCGCGTCTGACGGCCTCGGTAAGTTCGCGGCGCAGCCTGAAGCCCGGCAGGAAATACGGCGTAACGATGACGACCGACTGCTGGGCTTTACGGATCAGTTGCAGGTAGCGCAGCATGATGCGTTGTTTGGTGATGGAGGGCATGTCGCGCACAATTTCGAATTGTCCGTGGCGGATCAGCCGGAGGTAGTTGGCTTTGGCAAACACGTATTTATTGTAGATGCCCCAGTCCTGACGAAAAATTTTCTTGAAAGGCAGGCTCAGCGGGCCGGTGATGCGCAGCACCGACTCGCGCCAGTTGAGGTTGTATCCGGTGAGATTCGACGAGCCGATCCAGGTGATGTCATCGTCGATGATCATGATTTTTCTGTGGTTGCGCCGGTGGCCACGGGTGAGCACGTCGGTATTGAATTTGATTTTTTCGAAGAATCTCACCTGACCGCCGGCAAGCTGCAGGCTGTCGAAAAAGTGGTTTGCCACGCCCGAGCCTCCCCAGGCATCCACCAACAGCTTGATTTCGACGCCTTCCCTTGCTTTTCGCGTGAGGGCGTCACGAAAACGTACCCCAACGGTATCGTTGCCAACCCTGTAGGTTTCGATGTAGATGTAGTCGCGTGCCCGCTCGATGTCGTCGATCATGGCATTGTAGTAGCGGATCGGATCGTCGTAAAGCTGGTATGTTTCCCCGTGAGGCATGCGTTCAATAGCCTGTTGTGTGCTGCTTGCAGCAAATGTAAACCTTGCCGCCCGAAATTCCAAAAACGCAGGCAGGCGATGTGTGCTGAATCAGCTTTTTTTGTCAGCCGCAGCACAAAGCGGCTGGCAATAAACAGGATAAGCATTGCTGCTGCCAGGGTAGCTAGCGACAACATGATGGATTCCAGCAATTTATATTTTCCGGCAAGCTCCGCTTTCCCGGACTTGAGTTGTTCCAGCTCGGCCCTGAGTTGCCGGAGGCTGTCGTAAAGCTGACTCTCGCGTATGGAGAGGCTGTTGAATTCCTCCTCGAGCCTGGCATGCCTGTTCCTGAAATAGGCAAACTGATTCATAAACGCCGGCCAGTTTCCGGCAGCAGCATACAGATCGAGCAGTTTTTTGCGCGACAGGTCTTCGTAGGCCGGCAAATTATTTTTATTTGAAAGTGCGAGCGTGGCTTCAAGCTGTGCCGTAGCCTCTGGTGTCCTTCCCATTTGCGCATATGTTTCACCCAAATGGTAATGCACACGTGCCACCTGTGCGCTCATATCTGCACGCTCGAAAATACCCAGTGCACGTTGGTAAAGGCTGAGTGCCTGATCGAATTCCTGACGGGCAGTGTGCAAATTGGCTTGATTTACAAGTACATGTGCTATAGGTGCCGGTGATCCCATCTGCTCCCTGATGCGCAATGAAGCATTGAAATAGAATGCAGCCGAATCGTACGCTTTCAGGTCGCTGAAGTAGATCAACCCAAGGTTGTTGAGGGCCATGCCCAGGGTCTGCAGGTCGCCAAGCTTTCGGAAAATGCCGGAGGCCTCGCGGAGCAGACTGATGGCCATTTCGTTGTTGTCGAACTGCCATTGTGCCATGCCCATATTCAGGAGGTTTCGGGCCTTGATGGGGTTGTCGCCCAACTTTTCGGCCAATGCAAGACTTTGGCGGTAGTTGTTCAGTGCCAGATGAATGTCGCCCGCATCATAAGCCGTGTTGCCCAGATCCAGATAGGCCTTCATGGCGATGGTGTCGTTGTTCAGCTTACCGGCCAGGCCCAGAGCTTCCTGCAGCTGCGTTGCGGCTTCGCCATACATGCCGCGGCGATGGAAGTGGTTTCCCAGTTCGACGAGCAGATGCCCAAGCATGGTGTGTTCGCCGGCACTTCGCACCAAAAGTACGGCGCGGCGAAAATATTGCTCAGCAAGTTCGAGGTCGCCGGCAAATTGTGCCGAGGAGGCCATTTGTCGCAACAGGCGGACCTGCGCACCCGGTTCCCGGACAAGGTCGGCCGATTTCAGGGCATCTTCTCCGGTTTGGATGCTTTTGGCCGGTGAAAGACTGCGGTATTGTTCGATAAGCAACTCCAGGGTGCGTATTTTCTGGCTGCCACTTTGCCGGGCCACCAGCTTGTTCAGGCTGTCGATCACTTTTATTTCATCTGCTTTGACAGGATGAAACACAGCGTTCAATAGCAAAAAGGTTGTGAGATACAGCAGCTTTTTCATTGGCCAGAGAAACGTTGGCAAAGATAGTGTCTTGATGCCCAAAACCAAACATATGTGCCTTGCAGGTTGCTGTTTATAAAATGGTCAGGGCGAAATTCCCTAACTTCGTGCGCCATAAAGCACAATGGAATGATACGTTCGATGACGGGTTTCGGCAGGACCGAAACCAGCTGGGGCCAACGCAAGGTGACCCTCGAAATCAAAGCCTTGAACAGCAAACAACTCGATTTGGTATTGCGCCTTCCGAATGAGTTCCGCACGGCTGAGTTTGAGCTTAGAAACATGGTGGCCGAGCGCCTGCAAAGGGGTAAGATTGACCTTACGGTGAACATTGAGAGCGCCGCAGCCAATGGTCAGATGATTCAGCTTGAGGCTGCACGCGAGGCATACCGGCAGCTCGAGCAGCTGTCGTTCGAGCTGGCAAAACCTCTGCCCCAGGATGTGTTTTCGCTGCTGGTGCGTTTCCCCGGTTTTTTTGCTACTACCGAACCCGAAGCTGCCGATGCGTTCCTGCCCCAACTGCGCGAAGCGCTTAGCGAAGCCCTCGACGCCCTCGACAACTTCCGCCAACGCGAAGGCGCTGTGCTCAAAACCGACCTGCTCGCCCATCTTGAACAAATTGTGCAACTCCTGTCACAAACCGAACCTTTCGAAAGTCGCCGCATTGAACAGGTCAGGCAACGCCTGGCAAAAAATCTGGCAGAATTTGCTTCGCAGCAAAAATTCGATCAAAACCGTTTCGAACAGGAACTTATCTACTACCTCGAGAAGCTCGACATCACCGAGGAAAAAGTGCGCCTCCGGCAGCATTGTTCCTATTTTGCCGAGACCATAGATGAGGATTTCGCCGGAAAAAAACTGGCTTTCATAGCCCAGGAAATGGGACGCGAAATCAATACCATGGGTTCCAAAGCCAACGATGCTTCCATCCAGCGGCTGGTAGTTCAGATGAAAGACGAACTGGAGAAAATCAAGGAGCAATTATTTAACGTATTGTAAATCAATGGATAAGCAGGGAAAACTCATCGTAGTTTCTGCGCCCTCGGGTTCTGGTAAAACCACGCTGGTGAAACATCTGCTCGAAACGCTACCCGGACTTGCCTTCTCGGTTTCGGCCACCAGCCGCGCCATTCGGCCGGGTGAGGTGCATGGAAAGGATTATTACTTTCTCACACCTGAGCAGTTCAGGCGAAAAGCCGATGCCGGGGAGTTTCTCGAATGGGAAGAGGTGTACCCCGGTATATTTTATGGCACCCTGAAGTCGGATGTGGCAATGCTTACCGCGCAGGGGCTCCATGTGGTGTTCGATGTGGATGTGGTTGGCGGTCTCAATATCAAAAACTATTTCGGCGAACGCGCGCTTGCCTTGTTCATCATGGCGCCCTCTGTCGAGGCTCTGGCGGCAAGGCTCAGGGCAAGAAGCACCGAAAGCGAGGAAACCCTGAACCAACGCATCGGCAAGGCTACCCGGGAGATGGAATTTGCCGGCAGGTTTGACAAAATCATTGTCAACGACCGGCTCGATGATGCCAAAGTCGAAATTGTACGCATTGTAAACGAATTTCTTGCCAGATGATGTTTCCGTTGACCTACCGGGTGGTCGAGCAGCCCCAGAGGCAGACGAACCTGCTGAAAACATTGCTGTCGCTGCGATTGTCGCAACGCACCCTGCATCGTGTGCCCGAGGGTTTTGTGCTGGTAAACATGGCCATGGCGCCGTTTAATCCGAGCGATATTGCTTTTTTGCAGGGCAGCTACAACGTGTCGAAGCCTTTGCCTGCGGTACCGGGTTTCGAAGGAAGCGGCAGGGTGGTGGCGGTTGCCGGCGATGTGGACCAAAGCTGGCTCGGACAACGTGTAGCCTGTTTTGCGGGCAACGAAACCGATGGCACCTGGGCAGCGTATGTGTTGGCGCGGCCGGAACAGCTTCTTGTTGTAGATGAGCAACTTAGTGATGCGCAGGCGGCAATTTTCCTGGTCAATCCTTTCACAGCCCGGGCCATGTTTGATATGGCGCTGGAACAAAAGTGCGGAGCCATTGCCCTCAATGCCGCAGGAAGCAGTGTGGCTGCCTGGATGCGGATTTTCGCCTCCCGCCAGGGAATTGAAACAATCAACATCGTCAGGAAAGCAGAGACCCGGGCGCAGCTCCAGGCCCAGGGTGTCGCACATGTTTTGCTTTCAAACGAGGAGGATTTCGACCGGCAATTCGGCGAATTGGCCCATCGGCTCGATTGCCGCATGGCATTCGATGCGGTGGCCGGCCCTTTGGGTGGCCATATGCTGAATTGCATGCCCGATGGCAGCCGGCTCGTGGTTTATGGCGGACTGTCGAACCAGCCCCTGGCGGATATTGATGTTTTGGGTCTGATTTTCAAGAAAAAGCATGTCCGGGGTTTCGACCTCAACCACTGGTGGGCTATCACCCCGTCGGTAGAAAAGCAAAAACTTGCCTCCGAAATCGCCCAACTCATGCTTCAACAAGCTCCGGTACCCATCAGTGCAACATTCGGACTGGATGATGTGGTGCAGGGGATCCGATACTATCTTAGCCATATGTCGGACGGTAAGGTGCTGCTGCGCATGCAATAAGCGAAGCTTCTGAAGTTGAATTGTCAGGGTGTAATTAATGCATGGTGTTGAAAAACAGGGTTAATATCTAATAAGGAAATGCAAAAAGATCATAAGCCTACTGGTTTGTTCTTCGGGTCGTTCAATCCGGTGCATCACGGCCACATGATGCTGGCCAGCTATATCCTGCATTGGGGGCCTGTGGAGGAGGTGTGGTTTGTGGTTTCGCCACACAATCCGCTCAAGGAAAAAAAGGGCTTGCTGCACGAACTCGACCGCTACGATATGGTGGAGGCAGCCATTGGCGATTTTAACCGGTTCCGCGCTGTGGACATCGAATTCCGTATGCCCCAGCCTTCCTATACCATCGATACCCTGGCCAGGCTGAGCGAGAAATACCCCGCACGCGACTTTTACCTGATTGTGGGCACCGATGCCCTGCAGTCGTTTGCCAGGTGGAAAAACTACGCGCAGATTCTGGAATATTACCGGATCATCGCTTATCCCCGCAAAGATTTCGATGGCAAGCCCTTTGTGGACCATCCGTCGGTAACCTTGGTCAATGCGCCTCAGATTGAAATCTCCTCAAGTTTTGTACGTCAGGCCCTTGCCGAGGGTCGCGATATGCGCTTTTTCATGCCTGAAGCTGCCTACAAACTGGCCGAAAAGAAAGCTTTTTACCGCTGGTAAGTGTACAGGATGCTTAATGTTGGATGAAGCGCTGAACGCACATAAATGAATAACTGACAAAATTGCTGTTTTTCAGTATGCTGGCTGCTGTTTCACTTCGCTCAATCTGTCAAAAAGTTTCTGTTCTTCACTGAAACATTTCAGGCTTCCCCGGCGTTACACTAAGGCAAGGTTTTTGATAACTTGCGGGTGCTACACGATCGCGCAATGAACGACAACAAGGAACTTCAGGCCCTGATCAGTCTGGTCGACGAGCCGGACGACAGCTTGTATGCCCGGGTGCGGAACCGCATCTTCGATTACGGCATGGAGGCTATTCCTGCTTTGGAGGAGGCTTTTGGGAATTTTCACGACGAGCTCGTTCAGCAGCGCATTGTCAGCCTCGTTCATGAGATTCAGCAGCAGCACCTCTTCAACGAATTGCATCACTGGAAGCGTTTTGGCGGACAAGACCTGCTCACGGGCTACCTCATTGTGAGCCGCCACCATTATCCGGACCTCGACGTGGAACACATTACCCGGCAGGTCGGCCGGCTGGTGCAGGATGTGTACAACGAGCTCAATCCCCAGCTCACCCCCCTCGAAAAGACCCGTGTGCTGAATCACGTGCTTTACGACATCAACAGGTTCTCGGGTAATACCTCCAACATCCAGTCGCCCGAAAATTTCTACATCAAGCCCTTGCTCGAAACACGCAAAGGCAATCCCATTTCGCTGGGTATTCTTTACCTGCTGATGGCCCGTGGCATGCGCATCCCCATTTATGGGGTTGATCTGCCCAGGCATTTTGTGCTGGCCTACCTCGACGAGCGTTTCGATCTGCCTGTGTCGCAGGCAGGGGAGGAGCAGGTGCTCTTTTACCTTAATCCTTTTAATAAAGGTGCGGTATTCACACGCAACGAAATCGAACTTTATATCCGTCAGCTTAAGCTCGATCGCGAGCGTTCCTATTTTGTCCCCTGCGACAACCTGGCCATCATGCGCAGGCTGATTGACGGCCTAGCCGAAGCATGGCGGGCCTCCGGTAACCAGGAAAAGGTGAACGAGCTGCAGCGCCTGCGCGAAGCGCTGGATGAATGAATTGTCGGATAACCTGCTACAAGGTGATCTGTCTCCTTCCAGCAACAAAGCTGCCTCAGATCAGCGATTGATGCTTCTACCTCATCTGGTCTATCCTGGATGATCAAATGCTGTTCGAGTAAAATTTCTGAGGAAGGAAGATAGCCGGAAAATGTCAACTGTATCTGCTACCAGGTTGTGGAGCAGCGCGAAAAAGACAAGAGTTTGTAGATCAGTAAACCTGCTGCATCGTTGAGGTGAAGGTCGCACCGGAACTGGACGTCAAACTGCGTGCTATGCCCGTGAACACAGTTGCCGGATATGGGTAAAAAAAAAAGACTCCCATACGTGAGGAGCTGGAAATTTTATTAAATTGGGAGCACTTTTAGGTGAACAAAAAAGAAAGGTGCCCAAATTTGAAAAAGAAAGAACTGGCCTTTTCAGACCAATACACCTGTTTTTTAGTGAATAAGGATGATTTTTTCAGACCAATAAAGGAGTTATGCGGCAATTTAAAACAACACTACAGCAATGAAAATTAGACCGGAAGAATTAGAAGAAAAAGGTTATATAAAACTTGACGAACTGGGACATAAAGAATTAGTTCCATTTGTTCAGACTTATATAAAAAAAACAACCAAATACTCTGTGTTTTATTATATCAGCAACATAATTATTTTTGGAGTTGTGGGATATTTATTTGTTCAGAATTACAATTTGCCAGACTATAGTTTTGGAGAAAGGTTTGCTCATTTTTCTTATGGACTAGCTATTGCGTTCGTTTTATTACCATTACACGAATACATACATGTTCTTGCATACAAATCTCAGGGAGCGACAAAAACTTCATATGATGCTAACCTAAAAAAGTTTTACTTTATGGCATTAGCCGACAAATTTGTTGCAAATAAGAAAGAGTTTGAAGTTGTCGCACTTGCACCGTTTGTAATAATTACAACAATACTCACAATTGCACTTTTTAGCGTTAACGCAAATTGGACTTTGACAATTGCAAGTATCTTGCTTGCTCACACAGCAATGTGTTCGGGTGACTTTGGACTACTAAGTTTTTTTGAATTTCATAAGGACAAAGAACCTGTAACTTATGATGATGTAGAAAATAAAATTTCATACTTCTATGGACGACCAAACAAAAGAAAAACGACCGTATAACACACGTTTGGCGTCATGCGGGGTGACGTGGGTATATTCAAGATCAGTTTTCAAATTGGGCTTAAGTGCCTGGTTGACAGTTTTATGCTTCGAAACCCCGCTCGAATGCCAAGCGTGGGAACGTTAGCGGTCAGCCTATTTGACGACACGATAAATAAACAAGGAAACAATAATGCAAGCAAAAGAGACTAAACTGCAAGACATAATTGAAGGAACAAAACAATATGTAATTCCCCTTTTTCAACGGACATACAGTTGGACAAGCAAGGAGTGGGAAGTCTTATGGAAAGACCTTGTTGAACTCTGTGAAATGGAAAACCCAAGAACACATTTCATCGGTTCAATCGTAAATATGCCGACAGTTTCTGTTCCTGAAGGAGTGGCAAAGTATTTACTAATTGACGGACAGCAGCGATTAACAACAATATTTATTCTGCTTACATTATTAAGAAACAAAGCAAGAGAAAATCAAAATGGCCGTTTTGCTGACGAGATTAACAATACTCTTCTTGTTAATCAATACAAAGACGGAATAGACCATTACAAGCTAATGCCCACTCAGGTTGACAGAATAACTTATCAGAACTTAATTAATGGCATTCCAAACGAAGAAGAAAATCAATTGACAAGAGCATATACATACTTTGAAAAAAAGCTAAAGCAAGTTGAATTAGAACCTGAGAAACTAAAAAAAGTAATTACAAGCTATATTTCAGTCGTAAGTATCGTTCTTGATGCAGACGACAACCCGTATTTAGTTTTTGAAAGTCTTAATGCAAAAGGACGACCACTTACTCAGGCCGACTTAATTAGAAACTACTTCTTTATGCGAATTCACATTGATAGGCAAGAAGAAGTATATAAAAACTATTGGCTTCCAATGCAGACCGCATTAAACGAAGACCTAACAGAATTTATCAGGCACTACTTGATGAAAGATGGAAACATCATTAAACAAGGAGATGTTTACTATGCTCTGAAAGACAGTGTTTCAACCAAAAATGCAATTGACTACCTAACCGAACTTAAAAAATATTCTGTTTATTATCAAAGACTAAAATACCCTGAATTTGAAAAGGAACCTGAACTTGAAAAAATGTTCAGACGACTGAACAGAATAGAAGTAACAACCGCTTACCCCCTGTTACTCAATTTTTACAGTAACTACGCAGACGGTAAGATTGATAAAAATGGTTTTATAACAATCCTAAAAACCTTAGAAAATTATCTGATAAGAAGATTCGTGTGCAATATCGCAACAAATCAACTAAACAAAATATTCCCGACTGTTTACCCACTTATTCAATCTAAGTATTCAGAAAACATAATTGAAGGTTTCAAAACAATTCTTCAAGGAAAGGGCTATCCAAAAGACAACGAATTTTTCTTACGCTTCCGTGAAACCAAGTTCTATGGTGGTGGAGACAGAGTCGTAAAAACAAAGCTGATACTTGAAACTATTGAAAGCAGTTTCAATCACAAAGAAGCAGTTCCATTTGAAAACTTAACAGTTGAACACGTTATGCCACAGACACTTTCTGAGTGGTGGCAAGAGCATTTAGGCAAAGATTGGGATGAAACACACGAACTATACTTACATACAATTGGGAATTTAACACTGACAGCATACAACACAGAACTATCAAATGATGATTTTCACACAAAAAAGAGAACACTAAATGAAAGCCATCTTGACTTAAATAAATATTTTGCTGACATTCCTCAATGGACAAGAGCCGAAATTGAAGCAAGAGCTGAAACCCTTGCTAAGAAGGCTTTGGAGATTTGGAGTTACTTCGGTCAAGAAAATTCAACACCAACTGACATTCAGGAAGTGACAGGAACAACTCCAGTGGGTTTAAAGATTTTAGGACAGCATTTTGAAGTTAAATCTTGGAGAGATGTATTGGAGAAAACTCTGAATGTTATTGCAGACATAGAACCTGAAAAATTTGAAGTCATTGCACATAATTTTCCAAGGTATGTAGGTAAGGACAAAAACAAGTTCAGAGCAATTAGACAACTTGAAAATGATTATTTCATAGAAGTAAATCTCTCAGCACAAAGTATTCAAAAACTTTGCTATCAGGCTATGGAGACTATCGAACTGACATCAGACGAATGGGAAGTAATTATTCAATAATTGTGGACAAGAAAGAAGGCCGAACCGCTAACAGGCGTAACCGTTGCACAACCTCATAAACTTTCTGTTTTTCTCCTCTCAAAATTTTTAGCTTAATAATTTTAGTATTGCAATAAGCCTATACCGTTTATGTAAAACAGAATGCCATCCTGAACCCATTTCTACGTATAGCGATAATAAGGTTAGATAATCGTTGAAAAGCAGAAAAATCGATGCCGGCATGTCGTCCCGTGGCTAACTTGATAGCCTTAACTGAGGTTTGGCGATGCTTAGTGATGAACCTGAGGTATTTTTTCAGGTTTTGGTATGTGGCCGCCATAAGTACTTGTTTTAATTCCAGGCCTGAAAGCAATCTCGTTGGCGCAATATTGCATCAGCTTTCGGTCATAGTTGATGTTGTTTAGGTAGCCCACAAGGCAAATCTTGAAGAAGACAACGGGGTCGATGCTTTCCTGACCTTCGGTACTGTAAAAGTGTTTGGTGGACTGATACAGGAAATTGAGGTCAAGTTCGCGGTGGAGTATTCGGTAAAAGTTGTCCTGAGGAACAAGATCATCAAGGCATACCTGATACATCAGTTTTGGTTGAAATTGTTTTCGTCCTTGCATGGTTAAATTTAGCGAAAAATGCTGAGATAACACGCAAATAATCCAAAAAAATGGCTCGTTTTATTTGACTCATACAAAGCTTTTCATAGCTTTGAAGCATGGAAAATATTGAGTTGTGCAACAGGCACACGGGTTTTGCGTCAGGCTGGGTGAGATGCAAACTTGGAGCTTTGTGCTTCTATTCAAGTTCAGTACTGGTTGACATTTTTGTGCTTCCAAATCCTCACCTTCGCCAAGTGCTGAAAATTTAGTTTTTTTGCTAAAAGACAGAACATGAAAATTTAGTTGCAAAATTAAGAACAAATAGTATGTCAGTATTAAACAATATTAGTAAGTTATTAAACTTATTAAGTTTAGAATCGGAACTGGAAGATCAGGATGTGGTTTATAAGGAAATCCAAAAAGGGATTATTTTCAAAGGTACAAACCTCTGGATTTTAATTTTCGCAATTATTGTTGCCTCTGTTGGGCTCAACATGAATTCAACGGCTGTAATAATTGGTGCAATGCTTATATCGCCCCTTATGGGACCCATAAATGGTATGGGATATAGTATTGCAACTTATGACTTTGAACTATTCAAGAAGTCTATAAAAAACTTTTCATTCGCAATATTGGCAAGTCTTGTTGCCTCTGCTGCTTACTTTACATTAAGCCCTGTTTCAACTGCACATTCTGAACTATTAGCCAGAACAAGTCCGACGATTTATGATGTTTTGATTGCTTTGTTTGGTGGTTTAGCCGGAATTGTTGCAATTAGCAGTAAACAAAAAGGAAATGTTATACCAGGAGTAGCTATTGCAACAGCTCTTATGCCTCCTTTGTGTACAGCAGGTTACGGACTGGCAACATGGCAATTCAATTTTTTCTTTGGAGCCTTATATTTGTTTACTATTAATACGATTTTTATTGCAATTGCCTCTGTTTGGATTTCTCAATTATTAAAGTTCCCAATCAGGACTATTGTTGACGAAGGCCAAAAGAAGAATATCAATAGAATAATCACATTGGTAATCACAATTGTTCTTTTACCAAGTATATTTTTTGGGTATAAACTTGTACAACAAGAAGAATTTTTACAGAATGCAAATTTATATGTTTCAAATGTTTCACTTTTTGAAGGGAACTACCTTTTAAAGCATGATATTGATGCTAAGGCACGTAAGATTACTTTAGTTTATGGTGGTACTCTTCTGTCAGACAAACAGAAAGATGACATCATTGAAAAATCAAAAGACTTTAAGCTTGCTAAGGCTAACATTAAAGTCTTGCAAGGATTAGCTTTCAGTAGTTTGGATGAGACAAATGTTGAATTAATCAAACTTAAAGAGCAGGTTTTTGAACTTAATGCCACATTGAGTAAAAAGCATTCAGAAATAGATAGCATATTAAGTCAACAAAAATTTGGATTGACAATATTGAATGAAATTAAACCGATATTTCCACAAATCAATGGATGTATATATTCTGAATCTTTAAAATTTCATGATACTCTTGATTCACCGCAGATAACACCTGTTGTGATCTTTTCAATCGAATCAGATATACAGGAAGTTGACAAAAAGAAAATAGATAATTGGCTGAGAGTGAGGTTGAAAAGCGATAATGTAAGAGTCTATTATGAGTAAGATAGTGCACGAAAATCTTACATCAAATATAGATGATGGCATGGGTTGTAGCATATTCAGACGTTCAACTCGCATCGAGTTCATCGGATCTTGACAGGAAAGTGCCCTGTGTTCCGCCACTACTAATAAACGCAACACGGCATGCCCAATAGCCCGGGCCTGACGAAGCCGATTTCTTATGATCCCTCAGTTTCCGTGTGACGTAATTGCGGCCTCTACCGCAGAGCGGATGCGGTCTGCAGCATTTTCATAGGAGGTTTTATGGAATACGCCTCCGGTCAGTTTTTCGTAAAGTTCAATATACCTGTCGGTTACCGACTGAATAAAATCGTCGGTCATTTCGGGTATCTGCTGGCCGGCTTGTCCCATAAATCCGTTTTCCATCAGCCATTCACGCACAAATTCCTTGGAAAGCTGTCGTTGCGGCAGGCCTGCTTCAAAGTTGGTCAGGTAGCTGTCGGCATAAAAGTAGCGCGATGAGTCGGGGGTGTGTATCTCGTCGATGAGCAGGATGTTTCCATCTTCGTCGCAGCCGAATTCATATTTGGTGTCCACGAGCAGGAGTCCGCGTTCGGCGGCCATCCGGCTGCCTCTTTCAAACAGCATCCGGGTGTATTCGGCCACTGTTTCGTATTGTTTACCGCTCATTAGTCCAAGGCGGATAATCTCATCGGGGGCAATGTCCATGTCGTGGCCTTCGCTGGCTTTGGTGGTGGGGGTGATGATGGGCTGGTCGAACAACTGGTGTTCGCGCATGCCGTCGGGCAGGTGATTGCCACAAAGATTTCGGGCGCCGTTGCGATAATTCCGCCAGGCGCTGCCGGTCAGACAGGCCCTGATGACCATCTCCACCGGAAAGGTGGTGCATCTCCTGCCGATGGTTACATTGGGGTCGGGCGAGCTGAGCTTCCAGTTGGGAACCAGGTCGGCTGTAGCATCCAGAAAATGATTGGCCAGCTGGTTGAGCACCTGGCCTTTATAAGGGATGCCTTTGGGCAGAACCACGTCGAAGGCCGAGATGCGGTCGGTGACGATCATCACCAGCAGGCGGTCGGCAATGGTGTACACATCGCGCACCTTGCCTTTATAGAAGTTGGTCTGGCCGCTAAACTGAAATGCAGTGCCTGTGAGGGCTTTCATGAGCTGGGAGTTTTGTTGGCGTTTGGTTGATTTTCGGGTTTTTGGCCTTTGTCTTCGTGCTTTCGGAAGGCCTGGATAATGCGTGTGACAAGTTTGTGGCGCACCACATCCCTGTCGTCGAGCATGATAAAGCGGATGCCTTCGGTTTTTTCGAGCACTTTCATGCTCAGGATGAGCCCCGAAGGTTGTTTGTGAGGCAGGTCGATCTGGGTGATATCGCCAGTGATGATGAATTTGGAGGATTTGCCCATGCGGGTCAGGAACATTTTCATCTGGCTCGGGCTGGTATTTTGTGCTTCGTCGAGGATCACAAAAGCGTTGTCGAGTGTGCGGCCGCGCATGAATGCCAGAGGGGCAATTTCGATGGTGCCGTCTTCGATATAGCTGAGCAGTTTCTGCGTGGGCAGCATGTCGCGCAGGGCATCGTAGAGCGGCTGCAGATAAGGGTCGAGTTTTTCTTTCAGGTCTCCGGGAAGAAAGCCCAAATTTTCGCCGGCTTCCACAGCCGGACGGGTGAGTACGATGCGTTTCACCTCACGGTTTTTCAGTGCGCGCACTGCAAGTGCCACGGCGGTGTAGGTCTTTCCCGTTCCGGCAGGGCCGATGGCAAACACCATATCGTTTTGTCCGATGGCTTGCACCATCAGTTTCTGGTTTGCAGTGATGGCTTTCACCTGGTGCCCGCCTGGCCCGTGCACCAGCACCTCTTTGTCCGAAATGGCCCGCACAGTTTCGTCGCTGGCCTCGCCCACCATGATCTGGTCGATGATGGGCAGGTTCATCTTGCCGAATCGCTCCAGATGCAGCATCATCAGGTCGAAACGGCGCGTAAATTCCTTTACCTCTTCTTCCTCGCCCATCACCTTGAGGAAATTTCCCCGGGCAATCAGTCGGATTTTTGGAAAAATGTTTTTCAGGTGTTCAAGGTTGGCATCGCCCACCCCGAAAAGTTCGAGCGGGCTTACTGAGTCAATTTGAATAATGCGTTCGGCCATGCAGCGCCTTTAGATGGTTCATTACAGCAGTTTGCAAAAATAACATAAACCAGCCGAGCGTAAACCGTGCTGACCAATCATCGGAATTGAGTTTTTTTATTAAATCCCGAATTATTCATCACATCACCCGCCGGCAACCAGTTTGATTAAATGCCCGGCTGCATGAGAGGCGCACAATTGCATTGCCTATCTTTGCCGAGTGAAACGAATGTGATCGGATATTCACATGAAAAGGGTGTAATGTATTGATAGAATGGCGATTATCACACTTACGAGCGACTGGGGGACATCTGATTATTATCTGGCTGCGGTGAAGGGAACCTTGCTTTCGAGTCTGCCGGATGTGAATATCGTTGATGTTTCGCATCACATTCCTCCTTTCGACCTTGAGAGTGCCGCCTTTACCCTGCGCAATTGTTTCAGGTCGTTTCCTCCCGGCACCATACACATAGTAGCTGTGAATACGGAGGAGTCGATCGAACATCCCCATGTGGCCATTCGTTTCGATGGGCATTATTTTATTGGGGCTGACAACGGCGTATTCAGCATGATCTTTGGCAACCAGAAGCCTGAGGAAGTGTGCATTATCAATGTGTTGCAGGATACCGGCTTTTTCACTTTCAGCACCCGCGACCGTTTTGCCAAGGTGGCTGTCATGCTTGCCCAAGGGGTGCCCCTGCACGAGCTTGGTGATCCAAAGCCCGGAATCACACAGAAATTTTTGTTTGAACCGGTGGTAAGCGGCAATGTCATACGGGGTCAGGTGACGCACATTGATGCATACGAAAATGCCATTACCAACATCTCAGCCACGCTTTTCAAAAGGGAGCAGCGCAACAGGAATTATGAGATCTATTTTGCAGGCTACCGCATCCGGAAAATAAGCAACAGCTATCAGGATGTAGGCGTTGCCGACCTTGTGGCCATCTTTGGCACCCACGGCATGTTAGAGCTGGCCATCAATCAGGGCAAGGCGGCTTCGCTTTGCGGGTTGCAGCGTACCACGCAGGTTGCGGTCACATTTATTTGATAATCAGCATTTACCGGCCGAACTGTTGCACGGCAACCAGCGATAAATTTGCCAGATAATCCAGCCTGAGACAATTCCTGTGAGTGCACCGAAAATAATGTCGCCAGGATAGTGTACGCCAAGGTAAATGCGGCTGTAGCTCACCATTGCTGCCCAGACAAACATTGTGGTTCCAACCCATCGGAGGTGAGGCCGGTAAAGCACCATCATCCAGAATGCCAGCCCGAAGGTGTTGGCGGCATGTGAGGAAACAAACCCAAACTGCCCGCCGCAACTGCCACCCGGCAGGTGAATCAGAGGCTGAAGCATTGCCTCGTGACAGGGTCTCGGACGCGCCACCTCAAACTTGATCCAAACCGATAGCTGATCGGTCAGGGCGATGAGCAAAACGGTCAGCAGCAAAATCTGAAGGGTTTCCCAGCGCTTGTAACGGATAAGGCCGACGAGCAGCAGGAGGTATAACGGAATCCAGCCAAACCGTTTCGAGAAAAAGACCATCACCGGATCAATCACAGGATGGTGCAAACCGTTGAGCAACAAAAACAGCCACTGGTCGGCCTGGTTGAGCGCCTCGATCATTCTTCGGTAATAGGTTCGTTTACAAGGAGCTGACGTTTAAGCTCGAACCATTCGGTATTGTACGGATCGCGTCGGATCAGCTGATCGAGCGAGCGCAATGCCTGACGTGTCCGGCCTTTGGCTTTGAACTTTTCGTATTCCCTGAAATAGAAGCTGTCGCTTTTGCATTTGTAACCAGGCACTTCGGCTTCTACCACAAGGAAACCTCTGGCCGAAGTTTCGGTGCCGGCAATGGTAAAGAGCACCGGAATCTCGAATCGGGTGTAACGTGGGTCTTCGCAGCGGTTCCATTGTCCGGCCGATGCCTTGAAAAATTCCTGCAGTTTTTCGTTAAGTCCGTAATGCAAGGGGTTTTTCAGTCCAAAATCGCCAAGGTTGCCCTCGCAATCCACTGTAAAGCTCATGATAGCGGTGCCTACAACGCACTGGCGCCGGGCTTCGGGGGTATATTCAACCATGCTGTAGAACAGCCGCTCAAAGCTGCCGGTGCCGCCCCTGAAACGGTAATCGAGCTGGTGTTGTATGTTGCGGTTGCGCGACAGGCTCAGCGACTGGCTCAGGCTGTCGGCTGTAGTTTGTCCGAAACCCGTCAATGGACTGACGGAGAAGAGGATCACCCACAGGTACAAACCGGTGATGCTGGCTTTAAGGGATAGATTAGTTTTCATCATATGTTGCTAATCAGGTCCATTCGATTGAAAGTGGCAACTCCTGGTCTTTCAGTTTTTTCCACAGCATGTCTTTCAGCTCCTGGATGCCTGTTCCGGTATGGCTGCTGATAAAGACGTGGTCAACATCAGGCATTTTCTTGTTGAGTTTGCCGAGTTCCTTTTGTTCGAGCAGGTCGCATTTGGTGATGGCGAGCAGCCTGGGTTTGTCGAGCAGTTCGGGATTATACGATTCGAGTTCGTGCAGCAGGATGCTGTATTCTTTTTTGATGTTCTCGCTGGTGCAGGGGATCATGAAGAGCAGCACGGCATTTCGTTCGATGTGCCTGAGGAAGCGCAGGCCAAGGCCGCGGCCTTCGCTGGCGCCTTCGATGATGCCGGGGATATCGGCCATGATAAACGACTGGTTGTCGTAATAGGCAACGATGCCGAGGTTGGGCGTGAGCGTAGTAAAGGGATAATCGGCTATTTCGGGTTTTGCGGCCGAGACTACCGAGAGCAGGGTAGATTTGCCGGCATTGGGGAAGCCAACCAGACCCACATCGGCCAGGATTTTGAGTTCCAGAATCACCCACAGTTCCGTACCAGGTTTGCCACGTTGTGCAAAACGCGGGGCCTGGTTGGTCGCTGTTTTGAAGTGAGCGTTGCCCAGGCCGCCTTTACCGCCTTCGAGCAGGATAACGACCTGCCCGTGTTGTGTGACCTCGGCCATGAGCTCGCCTGTTTCGGCGTTTCTGGCCACGGTGCCAAGGGGCACTTCGACGATGATGTCTTTTCCGGCTGCGCCTGAGCTTTGTTGTTTTCCTCCCGATTCGCCATCACCGGCAAAAAGATGTTTGGTATAGCGCAGGTGGAGCAAGGTCCAGAGGTTGCGGTTGCCTTTGAGATACACATGGCCGCCACGGCCCCCGTCGCCGCCGTCGGGGCCACCCTTGGGCACAAACTTTTCGCGCCTGAAATGCGCCGATCCCGATCCGCCTTTGCCCGAACGGAAAAAGATTTTTACGTAATCAACGAAATTTGAACCCGCCATGATAGCCAATTGTGCCGCAAAGATACGCAAAGCGGCTCGTTTGGAGGCTTTTTATCCTGTGCGCAACATGCGCCGGGCCTGCACGATGGCTTCCTGAAGCCTTGCATTCACCTCATCCTCGGTGCCGGCACCATCGATCTCAAAGAAGATGCTCTGGCGCTTGTAATACTCAATGACCGGCTTGGTCTTTTTCTCGTATTCGTCCAAACGATTCAGAATCAGTTCGGTGGAGGTGTCGTACACCCTGCGGCGCTCTGTTTTTCCGCGTTCGTTCAGGCGTTTGATGGCTTCGAGGGTCGAAAGGCGGATGTTGAGCATCAGATTAACTTTCGAGTTGATACGCCGCAACAATCCGTCAAGAATATAAGCCTGCACAATAGTCCTGGGAAATCCCTTGAAAATGAATCCGGAGGCCGAAGGATGATTGGCTATCTGCCGTTCGATGATTTTGATGGCGATTTCGTCGGGCACAATTTCCCCGCGCTCCATATAAGGTTTCGCCTTCAGCCCCAGCTCGGTGCCCGAGGCTATCTCGCGCCGGAGCAGCTTGCCCGTGGAGATATATATCAGGTTGTTGTTTTTGGCCAGGATCTCGCCTTGTGTGCCTTTGCCCGAACCTGGTTTGCCCAGCAACACCACATTGAAGTAGTTGTGCTGCACGGTGCTGTCGATGGTTTGGCACAGTTTCTCGAAGATTTCTTCAACCGTTCCGACACCATTGATCGGGTGGTAGATGCCTTTGTCCTTATAGAAATCAATTACCGGTTTGGTTTTGTTTTCGTACTCCTGGAGGCGGACGTTGATCACCTCGAGGGTATCGTCGGCCCTGCCGCTGGTTTTGGCCCGTTCGAGCATACGGTTCACAAGCTCTTCGCGGGGAACTTCGAGGCTGAGCATGCAGGTGAGGCTGCTGTTGAGCTTGAGCAGCAAACCTTCGAGAATGTAGGCCTGCACCACTGTGCGCGGAAAGCCGTCGAATAGGATGCCGCGCGAGTCGAGGTTCATGGTCACCCGTTTCTCGATGATCTGCACAATGATCTCATCAGGCACCAGTCCGCCCTTTTCAATGATGTCTTTTGCCTCGCGCCCCAAGGGTGTGTTGTTGGCTATTTCTTCGCGAAGAATGTCACCTGTGGAGATATAGGTGAGGTTGTACCTTTCGACCAGTAGTTTCGACTGGGTTCCTTTGCCGGCGCCGGGTGGGCCAAAAAGGGCAATATTCAGCATGTTGTACGAATTGTTTTGATCGGTTTGCCTGTTAAAAAAGGTTATGCGCCTACAATGCGATAAATGTCGGGCAGGTTGCGTCCGTGCTCGTTATAGTCGAGGCCATAGCCGATGATGAAGTCGTTCGGGATCTCAAGGCCCACATAGTCAATGTTGTAGTTGTACTGGAAGGCTTTGGGTTTGAAGAGCATGGTGGCCACCTTGACGTCGGCAGCTTCGAGTTTCTTGAGTTTTTCAATGGCGAAAAGGATGGTCAGTCCGCTGTCCACAATGTCTTCAACCAAAACAACATTTCGCCCGGCCACAGAGTGGTCCAGGCCAATAAGTTCGCGCACTACCTGTGTGGAAGCCGTGCCTTTGTAGGATGACAGCTTGACAAACGACACTTCGCACTCGATATCAATACTTTTCATCAGCTCGGCCGCAAACATAAACGCTCCGTTGAGCACTACCAGAAAAAGCGGATTGCGTCCGGCATAATCGCGGTTGATGTGCTCGGCCACGGTTTTGATCGCCCTTTCGATCTGATCCTGAGGAATGTAAATTTCAAACTCTTTGTCGTGTACCCTCTTTCTGCTCATAGTTGTGGTAGTTTTTCCGGCGTGAGCGGAATAAACAGCAAAGATATGATTTACAAATGAATTTTTTTAGCAATAATCCATGAATGCCAACGCTGAAAAGAATGTCAGTGGCGACGGTGTGCAATGAGCAGGCCGTCGTGGAGGGGGAGGATAAGCTGCTCGAAATCGGGGTCTTCGCTGACGAGGTGGTTAAACTTCCGCAGTGCTTCCGTTTCGCGGTCGGTGAATGAGGGGTTGACCACTTTTCCGCCCCAGAGCACGTTGTCGGCCAGCAGCCAGCCTCCTGATCGCAACAGCCTGCGAATCATTGGAAAGTAATCGGGATAGGAGATTTTGTCGGCATCGAGGTAAACGAGATCGAAGGATTCATTCAGGTCGGGAAGCACTGTGCTGGCATCGCCATGCACCAGCCGGATTTTGTGTTCCAGACCGGCACGACGGATGTATTTTCCGGCTATGGAAAGATGTTCCTCGTTGGCTTCGATGGAGGTGAGCCGCGCATCCTCGGGGCAGGCCTGCGCCATGGCTATGGCTGCATAGCCGGTGAAAGTACCTATTTCGAGCACCCGCTCCGGTTTCAGCATCCGGCACAACATGCTGAGCAGCAGGCCATGCTGTGGTCCGGCAGCCATGCGCGGATAGATGGTATGCAGCCAGGTGTGCCGCCACAGGTCGTGAAGCACCTCGCCGGGCGGACTGCAATGCGTTTCGAGGTAAGATTCCAGTTGTGGGTCGCTCATGGTTGTTCTTCAAAAACAATTTTGAACTGATGCTTGTCAACAGTCTCAACCCGAAGCACGGTGGTGTCGAGATCGAGTTCGCGAAGGGCAGTTTCGAGCAGCATGGGTCGCAGCACCAGGGTGCCCACATCCGCCAGGTCGGTGCTTTCGAGCCAGAGCTCCTGCCGTTGCGAACGGCCTTCGGGCAGCGAAGTGAACATTAGCGGCAACTCGCGGTAAAGGAACTCTCCGTCGCGGTCGTAAAAACTCACGCCAAGCCAGCAGTGCTTGAGCCATTCCATGCGATTTTGAAGCTCGAATACCAGCTGCACGCTTTGCATGTATTGTCTGGCCCGTATCAGCCGCAGATAAAGCGCATGCGAATTTTCGTCAGGCATGCCGCTAATTTCGACGGAATTTTGTGCACTGGGTGCCGTGGATGTGACCAGGGTCGCAAAAAGAAACAGCATCAAAGCAGCAATCTTCTTCATTCTTCTGTCTCTCCCTGGTATAAGAGTATGCTCATCTGACTTTCGTCGAGCACCTCGTTGGCCACTTCCAGCAATTTCGCGGGGGTGATTTTTTCTATCTTGCTGATGATTTCGGCTACGCTGTCGGCACGGTTTTTCATCAGCCAGGCCTTACCAACCGACAAAGCTTCGTTGAGGCGCGATTCGCGGCTGATGGCCAATTGCACAATAAGCTGTTGCTGAGCGCGATGGATTTGCAAACTGCCAAGCTGCTGCTCGCGCAATCTCTTCATTTCCTTCATGGCCAGGCTGATGGCTTTGGAAGTCTGCGCAGGGTCGGTGCCCATGTATACGGCTAGCCAGCCGGCATCGGAATAGTGGGCAAGCTGCGATTCGATGGTGTAGGCGATGCCGTGTTTCTCGCGTATCTGCTGATTAAGACGCGATTGCATGGCCGGCCCGCCCAGGATGTTGTTGAGCAGGATGAGGGCAAGTTTGTCGGGATGTTCGTAGGCATAGCCGGGCATGCCAATGATGCAGTGGCTGAGGTGGCTGTCGGCCGGCACAGCAATGTTAAACTTTGCAATGGCAGGCGTTTTGGATACAAACGAACCTGAGGATGCTTCCGGGAATCCTGCAAAATACCTCATTGCCAGCTTGTTGAGCTGAGCGAAAGAAATGTCGCCCACCGATACCAGGATCATCCTTTCAGGCACGAAATGTGCCCTTACATAAGTGAGGATATCCTGACGTGTGCTCGCAGCAACAGTCTCAGGCCGGCCAAGGATGTAGCGTCCAAGTTCGCCCTGGCTGAAAAACTCATGCTCAAACCTGTCGAAGATTTCTTCGGCAGGACTGTCTTTGTAGGAGTTTATCTCGTCGAGCACCACGGTTTTCTCTTTTTCGAGCTCCTGTTCAGGAAAAACGGAGTTGAACACCACATCGGCAAAGAGTTCAAGAACCCTGGAGTAGTAATGGTTCAGAAATGATGCGTGTATGCAGGTTTCTTCCCTGGTGGTGTAGGCGTTGAGGTCGCATCCTACATTTTCGAGGAAACCTACCACCTGATGGGCTTTGCGGCGTGTGGTGCCCTTGAACAGCATATGCTCGGTGAGATGGGCAATGCCTTCGGGCAGGTCACCCTCATGCCGAGTGCCGGTCCCGATCATCAATGCCATATGGGCCAGTTCACCTGCTTCGTGCCGGTGTACCAACCTCAGGCCATTGGGCAGCATGGCATGTTCGTATTGCGACAAAGCGCTGTTGAGGGGAGTACGTGCTACCGGCAGCTTTTTACGTGGCGCCATAATCAATAATGATTGTCGGGCTGCAAAATTACACCTTTCGGCCTGCTGGTATGTTAACGTCATGCAAACTGTGAAGCTGTCCGTAAGCTTTGCTCACCGGTACAGCCTTTTTGCAGCAGGCATTTCCTAATTTTGGACTACAAAAAAGACCCGTTCATGCGCCAGATCAAAAAAACTACCCTTGTGCTCGATGCCGCAAAAGCCAAAACAAATATCGCCAGGATGAAAAGTAAGGCCGATGCGCATGGGGTGTTGTTTCGTCCACATTTCAAAACCCACCAGTCAGGGCTGGTGGGGCAATGGTTCCGGGCAGCGGGAGTTAGCGCAATCACTGTTTCGTCGGTGGACATGGCCGGATATTTTGCAGTTCATGGCTGGGACGACATCACCATTGCCTTTCCGCTCAATATCAGGCAGATGGATGAAATCAACCGGCTTGCATCGCGCATCAGGCTCACTGTGATTGTGGATAACCTATTCCAGACCACAGCCCTGACAGAGAAGCTGCAACATCCTGTGAATGCGATGATTGAGCTTGATGTGGGCCATGGACGCACAGGTGTGGCAGCGGACGATCTGGGCACAGTGGAAGCGCTTGCAGCTTCCCTAACGAAATCGGGCAAAACCAACTTCAGCGGTTTTCTCACCCACGCCGGCCAAACCTATCGGGCCAAAGGAATATCCGCTATTGAAGATATTGCTGCAACTGCTTACCAGCGCATGGCTGCACTCAGGTCGAAGCTGGGGATGGAGGGTTTGAAACTCAGCTGGGGCGATACGCCAAGCTGTGCGATGTTGCCGCAGCTACCGCCTTTCGACGAATGGCGTCCGGGCAACTTTGTCTATTTTGATGTGATGCAATATCACATCGGCGCATGCAGGCTGGAAGACGTAGCCGTGGCATTGTATTGTCCGGTGGTCGGGGTGTACAGGTCAAGAAACCAGATGGTGATCAGCGGAGGAGCTGTGCATCTTTCGAAAGACTTCATTGCAGCCGATGGAGGCTTCAGCAATTATGGCTACATCGTCAAACCTGTGGAGGGAGGATGGGGCAAACCTATTGCCGGTGCGTGGCTGGCTTCGTTGTCGCAGGAGCACGGGGTGGTAAACTTTTTGCCGGGCACGCCCATGCCCTTCGCTCCCGGCGACCTGGTTGGTATTCTTCCAGTCCATAGCTGCCTCACAGCGGATGCCATGGGCTGCCTGGTGACCCTGGACGATGAAACTGTGCCGATGTTTCGTTCTCAGTATTGCTGAAGCTTTCAGCTTTCCTCGCTGGTCTCAACTCCGGGCACCGCTTCCAGGTCGCTCAGGATTTTTTGCACATCCAGTTCGGTTTGCTGCAGTTTTTGGCGGCAAAAGCTGATCAGCTGCGATGCGCGTTGCAGGCTAACCGATAGTTCGTCAATAGTCAAGGTGTTGTCTTCCAGTGCTTTGACAATTTGTTCCAGTTCGCTGAATGCAGATTCGAAAGTCAAGTTATCGGGATTCATGTATGTTTTGTTTCTTTAATAATGCTGATAATCAATCCTTTTGCGAGACGCGTTTCGATGAGTTCGCCGGTTCGAAGGCCCTTGGTGTCGGTGAGGGCTCTGCCGTTCATCCGGGTGATGCTGAAACCGCGTTGAAGCACCCTTTCGGGGTCAACAAGGCTGAGCGATTGGGAAAGGCTGTCGAGCCGGTGCCGGCTGATGCCCAGCAGGCTGCCGCTCGCCAGGCTGAGCCGCATTTTGAGGTGACTGAGTTTTACTTTGCTCTGCTGAATGGAAACGGGGCTCATTTTGAGCAGAAGATTGGCCGAGGCTGCCAGGCTTTGTTTTCGTTGTGCAAGCTGCATGATTGCGTTGCGGCGCAGCAGCATGAAATGATGGTTAAGCTGCGAATGGTTCAGCTCCACAAGTTTTCGGGTCTGGAGGCTGAGTTTCTGAGTCGCTTTGTAGAGTTCTGCTCTCTGTAAATCAATAAGTTGTGGTGTTGTTCCGATGACTTTTGCGGCATAATCCAGGCTTGCTTTCAGGTATTCGAAACGCTCGAGCAGGATGTCGGCCAGTTCGCTGGGGGTAATGCCACGGGTGTGGGCAACCATTTCTGTCACAGTAAGGTTGGTGGCATGGCCAATGCCGGTCATCACCGGAAGCGGGAATGTGGCCACAGCAGATGCAAGCCGGTAATGATTAAAAGCCGACAACCCGGTATCGCCACCACCGCCACGGATGATGGCAACCATGTCGAAATGTTGTTTCAGGCGGCGAATACGATCGAGCTGTGCGCGGATCTGCTCCACGGCTTTTTCGCCCTGTAAAATGGCCGGGAACAACATGTGGTTGATGGCAAAACCCTTTGACCGGGCACGGAGCAAAGCTATGAAGTCGGCATAACCCTTGCTGGTGCTTACTGAAATGATAGCCAGCCGCTTGGGAAAAAACGGCATGGGAAGCTGGCGGTTCAGTTCGTAGATGCCCTCGCTTTTGAGCCTGGCAATGCATCTTCGTTTCTCGAGTTCGAGCTCACCCAAGGTGAAGGATGGGTCGATATCGTTGATTATCAGGCTCAGGCCATGATTGGGGTCGAAGCTGATGGAGGCCTCCAGCACAATGCGCATGCCATCGGTCAGGTGTTCGCCTGTGGTTTGAACAAAGTTTGCATTGATGCGCTGGAAATCTGTCGCCCAGATGATGCCGCGCATTTGTGCCACGACGCGACCTTCGGTGCGTTCAATCAGGTCGGGATAGCAATGCCCGGAATGTGCATAGCGGTTGAGCTTGCTCATCTCGGCCCGCACCCAGAAGCGCGAACCATAGCGCGCAGCCAGCGTATTCCGGATGCTGTTGGCCACTTCTGACAGGGTGAATACCTTTCGGTTGTTGATGAGTTCAGGCATAAGTTTAAACGACAGCTAATTTAGAAAAAAGACATCCAGTGAGGTCATGCCGGGCAAAGCATGGTTTTCGTAATTTGGCTGTCCAAACTGCATTGCATGGAACAGGAAATACTGCTGATATCGCCCGATGCAGGCGACAAAGCCTTGCTGGAGCCCTTGTTACCCGATGGGTTTAAGCTCAGGCATGTTGATGCTGTGGAAGGGATGCCCGGGGAGGTGGCTGTGGTGCTCATTCGCCCCGACTACCTTCACGCTGATGATATTGCTCTTCTGGAAGGCATAGCCGCCGAATATCCCGGGCTGCCGCTCATCCTGCTCTGCACCGACGACACCGAGCAACTTGCGCTGCTGCGACTCGACCAGCCTGCCTGGGACTACTTCAACACCTCGCATGCAGATGCCTACTGGCTGACCAAAACCCTCCGCAGCAGCATCAGGAGAAAAGGGTTGCAGGAAGAAAACCAGCGCCGCCACCGCGAGGCCAACGAAGCAAGGGAATACAGCAACCGGCTGCTCTCGCGCATGAGTCACGAGATACGCACCCCACTCAATGCCGTGATCGGCATGGCCGAGATGCTGATGGATACCAATCTGAACAGCAAGCAGTTGTACTATGTGCAGACCATCTACGAAAGCGGTTCCATGCTGGTGGCGCTATTCAACGACATCCTCGATTACTCCAAAATAGAAGCAGGCACCATTCGCATTCACGACAAGCCTTTCAACCTCTTCGACAGCATGCGCGAAAGCTTGCATAATGTGGTGGGACAAGCCCTCGAGAAACGCCTCGAAATCATCAGCCATATCGATCCCCGCCTACCGCAGGTGTTTATGGGCGACGACCTCAGGGTGCGGCAGGTGGTGATGAACCTGCTCGACAATGCAGTCAAATTCACTTCCACCGGGTCAGTCAAATTAAGAGTTTACCGCGAGCAAAACGAACATGGCAAACACCTCGTGTTCGAGGTCAGCGACACCGGCCCCGGAATCCGCAAAGAAGTGCTGCCCCTGCTCTTTAAGCCTTACGTACAATCCGAAACAGGTCGCCAGGTGCAGAAAAAAGGCGTCGGTCTGGGGCTGGCCATCGTGGATCACTTGGTAAAACGCATGCACGGCAGCATCTGGGTGGAATCGGAACCGGGACTGGGCACCACTTTCAAGGTTTCGCTGCCCTATCGCCCTGTAGATGAGCAAAATGTGATGCAACCACCTGCCATCCTCAAGGGTAAGCAGGTCTGTCTGGTTACCCAGAACAATAACCTCGATGCCCTGGTGGCCGATTATATGGACTTTTGCGGTGCGCATCTTCAGATTGAATACACCACAGCCGAATATCCAAAACTCGACCACGTCCTTTCCAACTGCGATCTGCTTATCACCCACCTCAGGACAGGCAACAAGCTCGACCTTAAGCTGGTGGATATGGTTCGCGAAAAAGCCGCGATACCACACATTCTGTTTAAAGACAGCGAGAAAGCCAACGAAAAACTGATTGTGATCCGCAAGGATACGGTGATTATGATGAAACCTGCCGATATGCACGAGTTTCTCGAAGTGGCTGAGGCCGTGCTTCTGCAAAAGGCCGATACCCTCAATACCATCGACAGGCACATTACCCTCGACGAACGTCTGGGCACCTATCATCCGCTGGATATACTTGTAGCCGAAGACAACGCCATCAACCAGCGCATCATCCTCACCGTCCTGAACCGCTATGGCTACCAGGCCAAGATGGTCGAAAATGGGCAGGAAGTCCTGGAATCGTTGGGCAGGAGAATCTACGACGTGGTGCTTATGGATATTCAAATGCCCGTGATGGATGGCATTGAGGCTACCAGGCGCATCCGGCAAAACCTGCCGGCACACCGCCAGCCTGCAATCATTGCCCTTACGGCTGATGTGCTTAAGCAGGGTAAGGAAGAATATCTGGCCTCCGGCTTCGACGACGTGCTTTACAAGCCGGTGCAAACCAAGGCCTTGCTGCAATTGCTTGCAAGTTGCAGGCGGATCGACAGAAACAGCAACTTTTGAGTATGTCGCAGAAAACATCATTGTCAGCGTGCAAAAATTTCTTTGACCGGCCGGCCGGGCTGCTCAAGTTGCTCAGGCGGCCCGGAAAGACAAAATGGTTTTTTCTGTTGCTCAGCACATTTTTGGTCGTGGCCAGCCAGGCCCAGGTCAAACACCTTGGTCTTCCGTTGATCAACAATTTTCCGCGCACGGTTTACAATGCATCAACCCAAAACTGGGCCATCACCCAGGCCGATAATGGCTTCATGTATTTCGGAAACAACGACGGGCTGCTTGAGTTCGATGGCCAGCACTGGTCATTGTACCGTGTACCAAACAACAGCATTGTGCGCTCGGTGCTGGTTTCGGGCGACACCATCTACACCGGAGCCTATGAGGAGCTGGGGTATTTTGCTCCGCAGACTGATGGACGCTGGAAATATCATTCGTTGATTCATCTGGTGCCCGAGGAGTTCCGCTCATTCGACGAAGTGTGGAAAATCTTCCGCAGTCCGTCAGGTATAGTTTTTCAGACCTTCCGGCTTCTGATGATTTACGATGGGCGACAGATGCGTCTGATCAGCCCGCGAAGCCTGTATGGTCACGCCTATCAGGCAGGTAACGAAATTTACATCTCTGATGCTTCCGCTGGGCTTTACCGGCTTATCAACCACCGGCTCGAACTTGTGAGTGCCGACGAGCGGTTTAGAAAGTTAGAACTTCGTTGCTTGCTGCCGCTGAGCGAAGGCAGGCTTCTTGCCGGATTTGTGGGCGAAGGAATGTTTGTGCTCGAAAAAGGTGAACTGAAGCCATGGAATACTGTGGTCAATCAGGAGCTTAAACGTAATATAGTTTTCTCAGGTGTCAGGCTTCAGAACGGTTTGCTGGCTTTCGGAACCATACAAAATGGGGTGTACATAGCTGATGAACAGGGAAAAGTGTTCCAGCACGTCAACCGTTACAAGGGGCTGTTGAACAATACGGTGCTCAGCCTGGCCGAAGACCGCGATGGCAACCTTTGGCTGGGCCTCGACAATGGCATCGACCACCTCGAAATCAACTCGCCATTCAGCATATTCGACCACACCTTCCACATCGAAAGCACTTATGCCTCTGTGGTACACCAGGGATACCTGTATGTAGGCACCAATCAAGGCCTCTTTTATGCACCTTTCGACGACCTGGACAACCGCCAGAAACTGGGCACAGATTTCAAGCTTATACCCGGCACAGAGGGACAGGTCTGGTCGCTTACAGTGGTGTCGGATAAACTTTTGTGCGGGCACAATTTCGGCCTTTTCCAGATAGAGGGCGAAAAAGCCACCCGCCTGGCCGACGACCGGGGATATTGGAATGTGTACGCCTGGGATAAAAATGCCGATACCCTGCTCTGCGGCACCTACAACGGACTAACGGTGATGCTGCGTCAGGGCAACAGCTGGCGGTACGGATGGAAGGTCAAATCGTTTGCCGAATCGAGCCGTTCGTTTGTGCGTGAGGGAAATTCCATTTGGATTGCACATGGTTACCGGGGCATCTTTCGTGTGGTGCTCGATCCGGCTTTGCAAACAGCCCTGAACACACGCCTCTATTACAACGAACGCGGCCTTCCGCCAGAGCTGCCCTACACTGTGTTTAGTTTTGATAATCAGGTGGTTTTCTCTACCGAATCCGGATTCCTGAAATTTGATGGCACCAAAGATGCCTTTTTGCCTGAACCCCGCCTGAACCGTATTTTCGGAAACCGCCGGATTAATCACATCATCAGCGACAAGGCCGGAAATTACTGGTATTTTCATCAAGGCAGGCTTGGGCTGATGCGGCTCCTGGAGGATGGCAACTACAACGACATCACCAGCCCGTTCGACCGGATCAACGACATGATCATCATCTCTTACGAGAATATTCATGTGTTCGACGGACAAAATGTTTTTATAGGCACCAAAAACGGATTGCTGCATTATGACCCGTCTTTCCGACGAAAACAACCGGTTGGCAGGCGCATTTTTTTGCGCGAAATGAATTTCACCGGAAACAACAACGAGAAAACTGCATTTTTCAACCTCGACAGCCGCCGTGCAGAGCACCTATTCAATCAAGGTCAGATCGAAATTCCTTACAAACTGAACGATGTCAACCTGAGGTTTGCCAGTCCCTTTTTCGAAGCCGGAGGCGCTGTATTGTTTTCGTTTCGCCTCCGTGGATTCGAAAACAACTGGTCAGCCTGGAGCAGGTTAACTTTTAAGGAATACACCAACCTGCCCGAAGGAAAATATGTGTTCGAGCTGCGTGTGCAATATCCTGGCAGTCAGGAGGATGAGGTGTATGCTTTTCCTTTTGAGATCAGGCCTCCATTCTACCGCACCACAACGGCATATGTGATTTATGTGCTCATGCTGATTCTTATAGTGGTAGGCAATGTGGTGCTTTTGCAGAAGCGCATTGCCCGATCGGTGCAGGAAGCCAGGGAAAAACACGAAAAAGAGCTGCAGGAGCAGGAACGTGTCTTCCGCGAGCAGGCCCTGCTTGCCGAAAAGGAAATTGTCAACCTGCGCAATGAGGCCCTGCAAAACGAGGTAGCACACAAAAACAAAGAACTGGCCAACACCACCCTGCATCTGATTCACAAAAACAAAATACTCAATGCCATCAAGGCCGGGCTGATGCAAATCAACGACCAGAGCCTGAGCGCCAGAAAGAAAGACGAGCTCGACACCCTTATCGGCCGCATCAACAGGGAGCTGAAGAATGAGCGCTTCCAGAAACTTTTCGATGAGACTTTCGACCAGGTGCACGACGATTTTCTGAGCCGGCTAAAAGCACAGCATCCCGACCTCACACCCAGGGAACTTCGCCTGTGTGCATTGCTACGTATGAATCTGTCAACCAAGGAGATAGCTCCGTTGATGAATATCTCCGTCCGAGGCGTCGAAATTGGACGCTACAGATTGCGCAAAAAGCTCAACCTCGAACGCGACGAAAATCTGATCGACTACCTCATTAAGTTTTAATGCCAGGCAGGCTGTTTACCCCCGGTTTGAAGATGATTCCGGTGGTGTTTCGTCCGTCGATGGCGATCAGGAAGGGTTTATCGCTGCGCACATGGCGCACAAACTGGTCTTCGTAACTGGCGGGCAGGCTGTTCAGAAAGTCCAGATCGTAGTATCCTTCGTTGATAAAAGGATTGATGGTGAAATAGCCCACCCCGAAAGAGGTGAGGTTTTGAAAGAAGTGGGTGCCCTGCGAGGGGTCGATGCGGTAATGCTCGAGTCCGGACTCGATGATGACCCTCGCAGCCGAGATCTGAGGCCATTTCACAGGAATGCCCAGCCATGGGTCGCTCGAACCCCAGCGACCAGGTCCTATCAGCACGTAATTGCGACCCTCGGCCAGAAAACGGTCATTGAGCTCGCCGATAAGCTGGGCAATTTCGCGTGTGCGCGCCGGATCGAAGGATTCTGGTTTCACATACACAAAGTCCTTCACATCGCTGATCAGGCCGTTGCCCAGGGTATGGGTGGCTTTGATCACCGTGTCGCTGTCGGGGATATGGTCGAGCTGCAACGACACGGTTTCGTCATAATCCACTGTTGGTCTGATCTGCAATACGTAGAACAACCTGGGAACGCCCGGGGGTTTGTTGAGCTCAACAGCAAACTCGATCTCCACAGGCTTATTCATTTCCCGCTGTCCAATCTGCAACAGATCATTCAGGATGCTTGCAAGCGGAAAGGTGTTGTATTTCAGGATGTTGGCGAATGTCACCAGCTTCTTTCCACCTTCGACCCATCCGTCGCGAAGCACATTGTTCTGATAGTCGTAAGTGGAGCAGACCAGTTTGAGCACCCCGTCTTTTTCGGCTTCGCTGATGCGCAGCTTGAGCAGGTTGGCCGACTCGTCGGTGGTTGCCTTGAAGCTTTCCGGATCGAGGTTGAGGGCATAAAAGGTTTTCTGGGTTTCGCGCAGTGCGATATCCGGCTGGCTGGTCTGCAAAACCTTATGCGGAAACCTGGGCGAAAACCTGAGGGTCTGTCCCCCGTCCACAATATGTTTGCCAAGCCCGAGGGCAATGCTGGCGATGCCGTCTTCAGGACGCTCAGGAGCAATCGGGTAAAAGTTGTAGCTCCGCGCGACTCCCGAAATGGCCGGATAATGCCGGTTTTCATAAGTTTTACCGCATACCTCCTGCAACACAATGGCCATCTTTTCTTCGTCAATCACATTCTTGGTGGCCATCATATAGGCTTTGCTGTCTTTGTAAAACACCGAAGCATACACACTTTTAATGGCATTGCTCAGCATCTTGATCATGGTGCGTTCGTCGTTTTCGACCAGGGGGATCATATATGTGCTGTAGATGCCCGCAAATGGCTGGTAATGTGAATCTTCGAGCAAGCTGGACGAGCGTACGGCAAGGGGTTTGCGGATCACCGAAACCAGGGTGTACAGGTCTTCGTGAATGCGAAAAGGCAGGCGGGCTTCCACAAAGGCTTTCAAAATCTCCTCGTCGCCGCTCGAGTCGGATAATGCGATGGGATAGAGGTTGTTTTCCTCCATAAACTCATCGAAGATATCGGTGCAAAGCACAACGGTACGCGGGATGGTTACCTGCAGGCCTTCGTATTTGTCGAACAGATTGTTGCGCTTGATCAGCGAATCGAGGAAGGCGAGTCCGCGGGCTTTTCCGCCAATGCTGCCCTGACCGATGCGTGTGAAGCTGAGGTATTCGTCGAAACTTTCGCGGTTGAATTCGGCAATGACCCCCCTGGCTTTGTTCAGCCTGAAAGCTGCAATGGCATCAAACACAAAACGTTTCACATCGTCGCAGTCGTTGAAGTCGTCGGCTGCAAACATCTTGAACAGTTCTGCCAGCGGAAACAGCGCCCTGGCCCTCAGCCATTTAGACAAGTGGTTGCGCTCAATATGATATTGAAGCGATTCGTTGGGCACCTGAAAAATTTTTTCCTGCATGGCCCGCAGGTCGGCAGCGCGCATCACCTCCATGCCGCTCACCGGGTCTTTGAAGACAAAATCGCCAAAAGCAAAATATTCCCTGATGAATCGCCTGAGCTCGATAGACAGGGTTTTGCTGTTTTTGTTTATGAAGCCAACTTTGATTTGTTTGGCCAGGTCTTCGTTGTGACTGTCGGAGCTCTGAAGCAGGAGGGGGGTGTAGGGGTTGTCTTTTTTTACCTTGCGGCACAGCCTGATGCCGGCCTGAGGATCTTTTTCCCCGCACCTGTCATAAGATACGTCGGTGATGATACCCAGCAGGTTGTGTTTGTATTTCTCGTAAAGCTCAATAGCCTCTTCATAGGTGGTAGCCAGCAGAATCTTTGGGCGCCCGCGCATGCGCATGTTTTTCTGGTGCTCGTTGAGGCCCTCGGTCATGAACGATTTCGACTGGGTGAGAATGATCTTGTAGATATTCGGCAGGTAGCTGCTGTAGAACCTAACCGAGTCTTCGACCAGGATGATGCACTGCACACCCACCTCGAGGATGTCGTGGTCGGCATTCATCCGGTCTTCGATCAGCTTGATGATGGCAAGCAGGATATCGGCATTGCCCAGCCAGTTGAAAACATAATCTATGGCTTTGAGCTCTTTGCGGTCGAGGCGCAGCGAAAGCTCGCGCGAAAGAGGCGCCAGTACCACAATGGGTACCGAAGGCTGTTGGGTTTTGAGGTGCTCGGCCAGCTCGAAAGTTTTTTTCTCTTTCGAGCTGAGCATAATGATCACCAGGTCGATCTTTTCGATGCTGAGCATCTTCAGGGCTTCCTCCTCCGTGCTCACCAGAATAAAACTGGGAGGGTAGCGCAGGTTGAGCGACACATACTCATTGAAAATCTGCTCTTCGATGCGCCCGTCTTCCTCGAGCATAAATGCATCATACACCGACGAAACCAATAGCACATTGTAAATGCGCTTTTTCATCAGGCTGATGAATGGTGTGTCGTTGAAAAGTATTTTGCGCTTCTGCTGGTCGAGTCGGGTGATGGCCATGGTTGTGGTGGTTTACTTCAACAGTCGGGCAAATTTAAGCTTTAGGCTAACTTTATGCATGATTTTTTGTTGTTAATAAAAAGATGAAAAAATTTTGAAAAAATCATTAAGTTTTCGTTTTATTATTATATTTGTAAAGTTAACGGGTTGTTAAATCGTTTTAAAACTAAGAAGTATGATAGCGATGCTTGCAATTGGGCTGTTTATTGTCATCGGTATCATCGGGCTGGTTCACTCATTCAAGAATGCTCCATACATTGACGAACCCGAGGATTTGTAAACCGGTCTGATTTTGACAAAAACAAAACAAGTGCCTGTGGAAAAGATTCACGGGCATTTTTTTATCCCAGCCAGATCCGGCGGTATGTCCCCTCGGGGTCGTACATTTCGGCCTGCCGTCTGGTGTTGAAATACCGGTTTTCGCGGGGGTCGTTGCCTACGCCTGCCACATACATCCAGTTGACATAATTGCTGCACACGTCGTAATCAATGAGTTGCGACTCGAACCAGGCAGCTCCGTCGAGCCAGCAGATTTTCATATCCTTCACCAGATAGCTGGCCACATTTTGCCGGCCTCTGTTGCTCATCCATCCGGTGAGCAGCAATTCGCGCATGTTGGCGTCCACAAAATCGTTTCCGGTGTTTCCACTGCGCCACCTTTCAAAGGCCGGGGCGTTCCCGGGGCAGAAAGGGTCGGTATTTTTAATGCCTCCGGGCTTGAAAATACGGTTGCCATATTTGATGGCTACAAACCTGAAATAATCGCGCCAGAGCAGCTCGAAGAAGACCCAATAGGTGTTTTGGCTGCTGCCGTATTGTTTTTCGTAGCGCCTCAGCTCGTGATAGATCTTTCTGGGCGAGAGACTTCCGTTGGCCAGCCAGGGAGAAAATCTGGTGCTGTAATCGGCTCCAACCAGCCCGTTTCTTGTTTCTTTATAAGTGGCCACATGGTGCTCCCTGAAGAAATATTGGTCAAGCCGGCGGAGGGCCTCGGTTTCACCTCCTTTAAAACAAAAAGCTGCCCGCGAATCCAGTGCAGCTCCGTCTGCCAGATAGTCGTCAGGAATGCTGCTGAATCCGGTATTGTCCGCATCTTCCAAAGGCTGAACCTCAGGCATATCCGGCAGCAACATATTTATACGGGAATATCCTTCCACCTTCTTCCGGAATTCGGTGAACAGATCTGGCAAATGCCCTATGGCAAAAGGCAATCTTTCAGGGGGTATCAGGGTTCGGTCTTCAAACAGGCGCAATGGAACGGGTGCGATGTTTCGGGCTACTTCCCTTTCGTCTCTTACCTCTTCCCAGGTATGTTCCCTGGTAGCCCGCACTTCATCAATACCCAAAGTCCTCACCAGCTGGGGTATAACCAATCCTGGCTCGCCTACAAAAATGCGGAGGTTGAGCTGGTGTTGGCTGAGCGAACGGCTGAGGTCGCACAAGGTCTCATGCAGAAACTTCAGGCGGAATTTTCCCAGGCGGGGAAAACCGTGCGTGGTATTTTGGAGCAACTCAGGATTCAGGACAAACACCGGAATTACCCTGTCTTTGGCTATCAGGTTGGCGTACAGTGGGTTATCGTGCAGACGCAAATCATTGCGGTGCCATATGAGGATGCGCATGGTATGATGAACAATATACAACCAATCAAACAAAAGAGCGGCCGCATTGTTTGCCTGTGGTGCAACATTGCCCCAATGAACCTGCCTGCCACAAATGTTGTGTGGATAAAGCGCGATTTGCGCCTTGCCGACCATGAGCCGTTGCAGCTTGCGTTGCACGACGGGCTGCCTTTTGTGGTGGTTTTTCTCCTTGAACCTGCACTTATGGCTTTGCCCGATACCAGCCAGAGGCATCTTGCATTCAAATACATTTCGGCCTTACAGATGAAGCAAAGGCTTGAATCACAGGGTGTAACCATGTGGGTAGGTTTTGCAGATGCGGTGGATTTTTTTCAGAAGCTCCTTGAAAAGGTTCAAATCAGAAACGTTTTCAGCTATATGGAAACCGGAGTGCGGGCCAGCTGGGATCGCGACAAGGCTGTGGCAAGGCTGCTCCGATCGCATGGCATCAGCTGGATCGAATGTGCCAGAGACGGCATCGAGCGCGGCCTGAAAAATCGCCAGAACTGGGATGAGCAGCTCGACGCTTACCTGAAGTCGAACATCATAGAGGTTGATTTTCAGGACTATATATCTGTTGTTACGCTACCCGAAAACCCGGTTCCGGTGCCTGAGCACCTGCACCAACAGCTCAGCCGATGGCCCCGGGCCATGCAACCACCCGGCGAAGATGCAGCATGGCGCTATCTCAGGTCGTTTATAACGGGCAGAGGGAACAACTACACCCGCCATATATCGCGGCCTGCCGAAAGCAGGATGAGCTGCAGCCGCCTCTCGCCCTACCTGAGTTGGGGAAACCTGAGCCTGAGGCAGGTGTATCAGTTTATCCTGAAAAATTTACCCAACCTGAAGCCTGCACGTCCTTACCACGACTTTCTGACGCGCCTGCGCTGGCGAAGCCATTTTGTTCAGAAGCTGGAAAGTGAGATGGATTACGAAGATAGATTTGTCAACAAAGGCTTCGAGGGAATACATTTCCGAAACGATCCCCAGCTGCTTCAGGCCTGGAAAGAGGGCCGCACAGGCTATCCGCTGGTGGATGCTTCCATGCGCTGTCTGCACGAAACCGGCTGGATCAACTTCAGGATGCGGGCTATGCTCGTGTCTTTTCTCTGTCATCACCTGTTTATCGACTGGCGCCTGGGTGTACACCATCTGGCCAGGCTTTTTCTCGATTATGAGCCTGGCATCCATTACCCACAGTTTCAGATGCAGGCCGGCGCCACAGGCATCAATACCCTGCGCATTTACAATCCGGTAAAAAATGCCCTGAAACATGACCCGGAAGCCGCTTTCATCCGTCATTGGGTGCCAGAACTCGCTTCCTTGCCGGCCCAGCTTGCTCATCAGCCCTGGAAATTAACCCCCATGGAGCAGGAGCTTTACAATTTTATCCCTGGCCGCAATTATCCCTTCCCGGTAGTGCCTCCTGAGGGCGCGGCTTCCGATGCCCGAAGGGTGCTCTGGGATGCAAGGAAGACGTCGCTGGCTGCCTCCGAAGCCCAACGAATTCAACAACGCCATGTCCGACCAAGGAAATAGAACTTACCGCAAGCCCCATTTGCCGGAAAAAATCTGTCCTGTATGCGGCCGCCCTTTCAGCTGGCGAAAGAAATGGGCTGCCTGCTGGAACGAGGTCAGATATTGCAGCGATCGCTGCCGCAATTCCAAAAACCACCAACAAAAATGATCCGACCATGCAAGCAAGTCTGATTTTTCCCCACCAGCTTTTCCACCCGAATCCGTGCCTCTCACAAAACCGCCAGGTGTGGATGGTGGAAGAGTTTTTGTTTTTCCGGCAGTATCCCTTCCATAAACTCAAACTGGTGTTTCACCGTGCAAGCATGCAGGTCTATGCAAAGGCACTGAAATCAGAAGGATATGATTTGAAGTATGTGGAGCAATCCTCCGGACACTCCGATGTGCGCATCCTGCTTGCGCATCTGGCCGGTGAGGGCATCACCTGCATTCATTATTGCGATCCGGTGGACGACTGGCTCCAGCAGCGTCTGGTGAAAGAGGCTGAAAAACATGGTATTCAGTTGGTTGTTTACGATAGTCCGGCATTTATGCGCAAGGATGCAGAAATTCGGGCAGCGCTGGGCACGAAAAAACGATTCTTCCAGACGGCATACTACATCGACGAAAGGCGCAGGCTTGGATTGCTGATCGAACCATCAGGCGAGCCTCAGGGAGGAAAGTGGACCTTCGACACCGACAATCGCAAACCCTGGCCCAGGGGAAAAATTGCTCCTCGCGTCGATTGGCCAGAGCAATCTCCGGAGGTGATGGAAGCCGTAAGTTATGTCGAAAAATATTTTCCACACAACCCCGGAACCATAACCATGCCTTTCCGGTATCCTGTTGATCATCGGGCTGCCAGCCAATGGTTGAATCAGTTTATCCAAAGCAGGTTCAAAGAGTTTGGTCCGTACGAAGATGCCATTGCAGCCAGCGAAATGCTCCTTCATCACAGCCTGCTTTCGCCCTTGCTCAATGCAGGACTGCTGCTTCCCGGCCAGACAGTGCGTGCAGCCACTGAGGCATACTTGCGTGGTGAAGCCACCCTTGCTTCGGTGGAAGGCTTTGTGCGCCAGATTGTTGGCTGGCGCGAGTTCATAAGAGGTGTGTATGTGGTTGCGGGCAGAAAGGAAAGAACAAAGAATTTTTTTGGTTTCCGGAATCCCATGCCCGGGGCTTTATATGATGCCACCACAGGCATTCCACCTATTGATCAGACCATAAAAAAACTGCAGCATTCGGCCTACAATCATCATATTGAGAGATTGATGCTGCTTGGCAACTTCATGTTGTTGTGCGAGATACATCCCGATGCGGTTTATCAGTGGTTCATGGAGATGTATATTGATGCCTACGACTGGGTGATGGTGCCCAATGTGTACGGCATGAGCCAGTTTGCCGACGGCGGATTGATGTCAACCAAACCTTACATCAGCGGCAGCCGCTATGTGTTGGGCATGTCGGACTACCCGAAAGGCGACTGGACGGCCATCTGGGATGCGTTGTTCTGGAGGTTCATTCACCTGCATCGCGATAAGCTTCGTGCCAATCCGAGAATTGGCATGCTGGCAGGGAATTTCGTCCGCATGCCTGCCGGAAGGCGAAGCGAGCTGCTCGATCTGGCCGAAGCTTACCTTGGGAAATTGTTTTCCGGACCGCCGCAATGAGGGATAGGTGAAAAACAATTAAAAATCAGTCGCATCCGACCAAAATTCGAGTTAAATTAAAAAAGTTTACTCCCCGTTTTTCCTGAAATTGGCTGATTCAACTTCTATATTCTTCTTATCTTGCATCTTTGAAAAACTGAACCAGCGATTAACTTAAGTAAATCACCTATGGATTTCCCAACCTTTAAAAAAGCTTTTGACAGCTTAGGCGAAATACCCAGTGTAACCGGAAGGGCAGGCTATCACTCAATACGTGTTAGTGGTAATAGCCTTTATTTGACACGAACTAACACTGGTAGTGTTGAAACCATCTCATTAACTGAGTTATATCATGTTTACCAGAATCTGAAATTTATCAACACAACAATACTACGAGATTATATTACCGGTAGGGTATACTCTCCATCCTTTGCTGTGTTAATAGCCGCTGGTCTTTATGACAGGAGGGGAAACAGAATTATTACCTCGGCGGTTAAATATATAAAATAATTGTGTATTTTTGTCGTATGGAACGAATAGATTTTAGAAAACTACCTGACCCAGCGCTAAAGGAGATGCGCAGGTCAGCGATACGAATGTTGAAAAGTGGCAAGAAACAAGTTGAAGTTGCAAAGATGCTTGGATGCAGTGGCCGGACAGTTCACCTTTGGTGGAAATCCTATAAAGAAGAAGGGGTTTCAGCAATCAATCCTAAGACCAGGGGCAGAAAGCAAGGCGAAATGCGCCGTTTGGACAAGTTGCAAGAGAAAGCCATTAAAAGCATGCTCATTGACAAGCATCCTGAACAGCTTAAGCTGCCTTATGCCTTGTGGACACGCCATGCAGTTGCCCAGCTGATCCAAATGCAATTTGGGATTTTACTACCCATACGCACAGTAGGCGATTACCTCAAGCGATGGGGGTTTACACCCCAGAAGCCTGTTAAAAGGTCGTACGAGCAACAACCTGAACAGGTTAAGAGGTGGCTTGAGGAGGTTTACCCTGCCATAAAGGAAAAGGCAAAAGAACATGAAGCCGACATTATGTGGTGCGACGAAACCGGTTTTTCGAGTGAGGATAACAGGGGCAGGGGGTATTCGCCCAAAGGGTAACACCTGTGAGAAATGTAACGGGCAAACGCTTTAGCACCAGTATGGTTTCGGCCATTGACAACCAAGGCAAGATACGTTGGATGGTCTATAAAGGGGCAATGAACATAGACATTTTCCTCACTTTTTTGAAACGGCTTGTGCGCGATGCGCCCCGTAAGGTTTTCCTGATTGTGGATAATTTGAAAGTACATCACTCTAAACGGGTTTCAGCCTGGTTGGAAGAAAACAGACTGCTTATAGAGCTGTACTTCTTGCCAGCTTACAGCCCCGAACTGAACCCTGATGAATATGTGAACAATGATGTGAAGAACAAGATAAGGAGCAAGCCTGCACCACGTAGCCAGAGTGAACTTGAAGGCTATGTGAGGACATACATGCGAAAGCTTTACCACAACAAGAAGAAAGTCAAAAGCTTTTTTGAGCACGAAAAAGTAAACTACGCTAAAGCCTGTTAATTGATATGTTTATTTGCCGGAGTAATAATGAACCTCAGATCAAAACGACTGAAACTCCCATTTCTGACATAAGCAGAACAGAATTAGAGCCAGTCATACTGAAAAGTAAAACCAAGAAGAATGAAAATGATGAAGCCCGGTTTTTCAGAGTTTTCGCTGATTTGATAGGCATAGATTATCTGCAGGCAAAAAAGATCGAAAAACCCATAGACACTGATCTGGTTGAACTACCCTGTGATTATCGCAAACTCTCATTTGAACCCAAAATTCAGCTTATGCTCAGGCAAATTCTTGAAGCATTGGACAGTGATTTTGAATATGGGAATACCAGTTTAGCAAGTCATATTGATGGATTTATTATTGACCATCCCGTTATTGGAAACAGAATCATTGAGTTTGATGAAGAACAGCATTTCACTCCATCCCGAAAATATACTATTGATATACTCGCAGAAAACCTCGAAAGCCCATACTTCCAAGAATACCTTAAAATCTGTAACGATACAGCTTACCTAAATAGTGAAGTGTTTCCAAAACACAGAATCTCGGCAGGAATGAGAACAGTTCCCGCTAATATCAAGGAATTTAGGGAATGGTTAGACATGAGCGCAAAATCTTCGGGTTATGTTGAAGCTAAAAACGGATTTCCCTACCATGGGGGCAGGATTTCTCAAAGGGCATACTATGATACCTTGCGCGATGTAGCACATCTGGCCAAGGAAAACGACCATCTCAATCCTCCCTTAAGGTTTGCAAAGAAAACCCTTGAAAATGCTTATTATAAAAGCTTTAAAAATATAAGCGATGAGGAACTTGCTGAAGGTATAAAGAAGTTGTTATGGACTTTTTTCGACATAAAGCTAATTTAAGAGCTCTTTAATTTTATCAGTAGTGGTCGACTAAAATTTGGTTAATTGAAAAAAGGGCTTTACTCCCAGGAGGTTTCAACCCATGTTGTATGTCTGTAGTTTCCACACTAAAAACAACAACAAGGGTTAAAGTAGCGAAATAAAATTTGTCGGACAGCCGATTTTCAAACAATTTTTGAATCTGCTCAACAGCATAGACATGCAAGGGCTGATACGCAATCGCCAGAGTGACCGCTACTACATGGCATTCAAGACACGAACACAATTGATTACCATGCGCTTTGGCATTTTGAGCCGTTGCGATTCGATGACGGAGATCTGTGAGGGGTTGCGGGCATTTCAGGGTAAGCTCAATCACCTTGGGCTGGATAAATCTCCAGCCAAAAGCACAGCCTGTGATTGCCTGCGCAACAGGGACAGTGCGTTTTTTGAGGAGTTATATTTCACTTTGGTTAAAAGATACCATTCATTTTTGTCGGACAGCCGAAATAAAAAATGTGAAATATCATTTTGCTTCAGGTGTTTTGATTTCCTTTGTGCACCACTGACAACCATGCGTATCATTCTGATTTGCTTGTTGGTTCTGCCGGCCTTCTTGCAGGCTCAGGTGCTTCAGGGCAGGGTAAGCTCGTCGGATGGCAAGCCGATAGCCTTTGCTTCGATTTATGTGCCTGAATTACACAAAGGAACTACTGCCAACAGCGATGGTGATTTCGTGTTGCCATTGCCCGAAGGAACCCATCAGATTGTGGTTCAATATCTTGGTTACGCGGGCTATAGGATCACGCTGAAGATCGGGCCGAACGAAAGCAAACGGCTCGACGTGGTGCTTCAGCCCCAGGCCATGGCCCTGCCCGAGGTCATTGTCACTGCATCGGGCGAAGATCCTGCAGCCTTCATCATGCGCAAAGCCATTGCCTTGTCGCCCTATTACCGCAATCAGCTCGAAGAATATCAGGCCAGGGTATATGTGAAAGGGACGGGGTTGCCTGAAAAGATACCAGCTCTTCTGCGTCCGCAATTGCGGCGCGATGGCATACGCGAGGGGCGTTACATTGTGAGCGAGACTTTGTCGGAGATTCATTACAGGCGTGGCCAACCGCTGCAGACCAGGGTGATATCGACCCGCTCGGCCGGCCTGGGCAACGAGGATGTGCCCATGCAATTTGCCACCCTGAGCCTCTACAACGACATCAACGGTGTGATTTCTCCCTTAAGCAGGGATGCTTTCGCGGTTTACCGCTTCCGGCTCGAGGGAACATACCTCGAAGAGGGGCGAACCATCAGCCGCATCCGGGTCATTCCCCGGCGCAAAGGGCAGGACGTGTACAGTGGCACCATCATGATCCGCGAAGGAAGCTGGAACCTTCATTCGGTTGATTTGTCGCTGAAAACCAATCTGTTCGATCTTAGCATCCGGCAGGTGTACCACGAAGTAGAACCGCTGGTGTGGATGCCTGTGAGCCACAATTACGACCTGCGCGTAGAGGCTTTTGGCGGACGGGGAACTTTTAAGTATGTGGCCACGCTCAGCGACATCAGGGTGAAACTCAATCCGCAGATTGACCATCAGAAATATGCGGCCATGATGGAGGTCGGCGCGCACGAACTGGGCTCGCTCGTGCAAAAAGTGGAGTCGTCGGGAAGTTTAAGCTCCGGGCGCACGCCTGCTCCGGCCAACCCCAGGCTTGAGCAACTGGCTGCCAAAGAAAACTTAAACCGCCGCGAAATGCGCGAGATGAACCGCCTCATCACCATGGATGCCGGCAGCAAACGGCCAGCCACACTCGAAATCAGACCGGCCAACATCGAACTGGACGATAGCGCCAGGCTGCGTACTCCGGAATATTGGAACCAAAACCGGCCCGTTCCGCTCACGGCTGGAGAAGCGGCAAGCTTCAATGAGACTGCCGATTCCACGCAGAAAAGCGACAGCCTGAAACGCAGCAACCGGATATCTGCACTTCTATTCGGCAAAAACGATTACAAACTCACCCGGAATGTCACATTTTCGCACAACGGATTTGCCGATTTCAGCGCATGGGGGTACAATACTGTGGATGGCTTGAAATTTTCGCAACGCACAGGCATGGTCATCATCCTGCCCAATGCACGCCGCATCAAACCATTTTTGGATTTATCCTGCAACTTTGCACGTAAGTCGTTCAACTACAGTGCTGAAGCTGAATTTTTAACCGGTCCGATGACCCGTACCAGATGGACAGTTTCAGCAGGAAGGCTGACTTCCGATTATAATACGTCCACTGGCATTCCTCCTTTTGTGAATGCGATCAGCACCTTGTTTTTCAGCCAGAACCACATGAAGCTCTACGAAAAAGACTTCGTTACCATGTCATTTGCAACCGATATTATAAATGGTTTAAGCACAGGTATTTCATTTGAGTTTGCCAGTCGTCGTCCGCTCGAAAACACCAGCAATTTTGCTTTCTTCCGCCCTGCTGGCAGGGAGTTTACCCCGAATATTCCTCCGCCATTCGCGTCCCGTCCGGAGCTTTTCGAGCCCATGCGGGCCGCACTGCTCGGGCTGTCGCTTTCGTGGACACACGAATACTTTTACCGCGTGCGCGACGGTCGCAAAGTGATGGCTTATTCGCGCTATCCCACCCTCAGCCTGCAATATCGCACTGCAATACCCGGTCCGGCCAATGCCACAGCCCGTTACAGTCATTGGGAAGCAGGTCTCAGGCATTCTTTTACCCGAAGACTCATTGGCACAATAAATTACGGCTTTGCTGCCGGGTTTTTTACCGACACCACACGGATGGGATTTCAGGATTACCGGCACTTCCGGACCGATCCGCTGCCAATTGGCGAAACATGGAGTGGGGCAGGATTCCGTTCGGCTAATTTTTATTCCCTTTCAACCAACAAACCATATGCCCTGATGCACGCCAGACTGAGCTCAGGCAACTTGCTGCTTAAGCGGATTCCTGCCCTCAGCCTGCGCAATTTCGACGAACAGGTGCGCTTTGCAACGCGTTTTGCTCAGGGCCATGCCCCTATGTTCGAACTCGGGTATGGCCTGCAGCGGCTGTTCTTATTTGCTGATGCAGAATTGTTTGTCGCTTTCGGGCCGGCACTCTACCAAAAAGCTGGCTTCAATATCAGCCTGCCGGTCTCGCGTCTGGTACCCTGAACCAAATCCTGTTATCTTTGAGGGGTGCTAACATACTGACTATGCGCTCCGCCCAAATCCTCAGATTGATTTGCCTGTTTTGGTTGCTCAACAATATATCCATTGCAGTTTCGCAGCAGACCCTTGATGCCACCGATAGCCTGCTGCGTGCCGGGCTGCCCGAATTGCGGCTGCCTGAGCAGTTTCGGTCATTGCAACTGCCTCCGGTGGTTGACAATTCCACCCAACCGTATTTCAGGCCAATTTTCAACCAAAGCGGGGCTTCCTGTGGTCAGGCCGCCGGCGTGGCTTATAATTTCACCTATGAAATGTGCCGCCGGCTCAACCGCGACGCCAGCCTGCCTGAGAACCAGTTTCCCTCGCATTTTGTGTACAACTTCATGAACTACAACGGGTATTATGGCGTCAACTATTATCACAGCTTCGAAGTGCTGCGCACCCTGGGCACGCCAACCCTGGCCGCTTATGGCGGTATGGCCATCGACAATGGAAACAAATGGATCAGCGGATACGATTTTTACCGCAATGCCATGCGTAACCGTATCAAAAAGGTGCACCGCATCAAAACCAATACGGTCGAAGGCCTGCTGACGCTCAAACATTGGCTTGCACATCACCTGGATGGCTCGGCTGTTGGCGGTGTGGCCAATTTTAATGCAGCCAGTCCCTGGGGACTACAGCCCTTGCCTGCCGGTACGCCCGAGGCCGGCAAGCTCGCCATGATCTATTTTCAGGGTCATCAGGCCACGCATGCCATGACCATTGTGGGCTACGACGACAGCATCCGCTGGGATTACAACGGCGATGGACAATATACCAATCACCTGGATATCAATGGCGATGGCGTGGTGGACCTGCTGGATTATGAGATTGGTGCATTCAAAGTGGCCAATTCGTATGGCGAAAACTGGGCCAACGGGGGATACTTTTATATGATGTATCGGCTGCTGGCGCTGGATGTGTACGACGGTGGCATATGGAACCAGCAGGTGGAGGTGCTCGAACTCAATGAGCCCTACGAACCAAAGCTGACATTGAAGCTCACCCTGCGGCACAACAAACGCGAGCAAATCCGCATCAATGCGGGTGTTTCGGCCGATACCGCTGATATGGTCCCTGCCCACAGGCTCATGTTTCCTGTTTTCAATTTTCAGGGTGGACCGCAATACATGCAGGGCGGGACCTCCGACCCGCTTAACCAATATATCGAGATTGGCCTTGACCTCACCCCATTGTTAAGCTATTTGGACAGCGGCCAAGCTGCGCGGTTTTTCCTCGAAGTGCTCGAAAACGATACCCTGGGAAGTGGGTCAGGCGAAATCGTCTATTTCGCTCTGAGGGACTACAACGGGCCGCAGGCATTCGAAATACCGTGCACCCAGACCAATGTGCCCATTGCAGATAATTCGCTTACACGATTGAGTGTCGTGCATACACCCGTGTTCGACGATGTGCTGATCACCACGCCCTACATTCCGTTGTATGATGCCGGACATCAGCTTGCTGCCGAGGGTGGCACGCCGCCCTACGAATGGAAAAAAGTACAAAACTACAGGCAGCAGTCTGTGGATCTGCCTTTTCCGCAAGCCCAGCAACAGCAGCTTCAGCTCGAAAGCCCGAACTACAGATATGCCCGGAAAACCATTGATTTTGAGTTCCCTTTCTATGGGGAGAAATACTCGGAAATTTTCATGCATCGTGATGGTTTCCTGCTTTTTGGCCCCGAGTTGTTTCCGTGGCCTTATTACAAGGATACCTGGCTGCTTTTTCGTACCATGAAGCATATCTCGGCTTTTCTTGTGAGTCCGATTCAGTATTATCCCGGCACCAAAGGAGCCGACGGCATGTGGTATGAGGGGGATGCCACCCATGCCACATTCCGCTGGAAGAAGCCGGTAATGTACTACGACAAACAGATCGGGTATGGCGAATTTGCGCTCACCCTTTATCCCGACGGCAAAATTACCTTCCACTACAACAACCTCGACCTTTCTGAGCCAGTGCTCTGGTATGCAGGGGTTTCGGCAGGCGAGCAATCCGGCCATGTGGCCCTTCGGGGTTCGGGCGGCCGACTTGTGCCTGCAGGAAAATCTTTTGTGCTTTTGCCTGAATTCTGGCCGGACGGAGTGGATCTTGCATCGGATGGCTTCCTCTGGGGTGCGCCTGCGGCAACAGATAAAATCCATAACCTCAGCGTGAGGGTGGAAGACGCCAGGGGATTGGCCGACCAGAAACAGTTTCAGCTGGGCGATCTGGTCGTCTTCGACATGCGCGCACGCAATGCGGCAGGCGGAAGTCCTGAAGCGGGTAATGCACTGCTGTTCGACCTCTTTTTGCGCAACCTAAGCACGGAACCACTCACCAACGTACAGCTGATCCTGGAATCTCCGGGCACATATCTTTCATTAAACCAGAATATTATAATTGTTGACATCCCCGCATCGGGAGCAATTGAACTGCCTGAAGCTTTTTCTGGCATCCTTCACCCACGCACTCCTGATGGCGATTTTGTGCCTCTTGAGGTCAACATCCTTACGCCCTACGGTACGCGCCAGGGGCAAAGCGGTTTTGTCGCGCGGGCGCCCGAAATCGTCAAACTTGGTCATCAGATACAGGACAGTAACAACAATCGCCTCGATCCCGGGGAAACTGCACCCCTGGTAGTGAAACTGGCTAATCTTGGCACGGCTTCAGCCACAGCGCTTTCTATGCACCTTGAATCGTTGGATCCGTATGTGTCGGTGTCTGAGCCGGTGATTTTGCTTCCTGTATTTCCTCCAGGTGCTGAGCTTGCGCCCTCGTTCCAACTCACAGCTTCTGCGTCATGTCCGGTAGGACACCTGGCCATGCTAAGGTTTGTGCTTGTTTATCAGGGGGATACGCTGATCAACCAGACGGTAGTCCTCAAGATTGGACAGTATCCTTTGTTCGTTTTCCTGCGAAGCTCTTCGGATTTTTCGAGCCAGATGATCCGCAACACCCTCGAACAACTCGAAGTGCCCTATGTGTTCGGAGCGGCTTTACCTGATTCGTTGCACGATTTCAGGGCGGTGTTTGCCTGCCTGGGCGGGGTGACGACCAGCGGCAGCCTGAGCAATGCGCAGGCCGCACAGCTTGCCACTTTTCTGCACAAAGGAGGTCGGCTCTATCTCGAAGGATCAGCGGTTTGGGCGTTCAACAGGCCACCCCAACTGTATGAGATGTTCAGCGTTTATGGCAATTACCTCTCCTCCTCGATACCTGCCACAAATATTGTAGGAGTGCCGGGCAGTTTTACCGAAGGGCTTGTTTTTGCTCATGCCAACCCTGCTGTTCCCTACTTTTTCTTCGATGTAGCTCCCGCTGGCGATGCCTTTGCCTTGCTCCGTCCGCAAGACCATTTGGGGGTCACCCTGATGACGGGATACCAGACACCGGTGTACAAAACAATTGCCTCGGCAGTTGAGTTTGGATATCTGGATCCGCCAGGTAATTCCGACTCCCGTAAAGTGCTGATGTCGAAGATGCTGGACTTTTTCGATCTGGGCGGTATGATTACCGGAAGCCGACCTCAAGATTACCATAGCCACAATTCTCTCCGCCTTTGGCCAAACCCAGCTGATACACATCTCAACCTTGAATTTAATGAATTTGACCCCGAAAGATGCAGTTTACGCATATTCAACGCTTCGGGGGGCAAAGTATTCGAAATGGAACTTGCTCCTACATCGGGCGCAAATCGCATCATTGTAGATGTGAGTGGATTGCCTCAGGGGGTGTATGTGTTGCAGTTGGTTCGGGAGAAAGACAGCCAGATTGCCCGTTTCATAAAAAAATAAGCCCGGAAATGCTGCTCCCGGGCTTGTCATTGATTCTTCCAAGGCTGTTATTCGGACATTTCAAAAACAGCCAAAACTCCTGACTTCCGCAAATTAACACCCTATATCAAAGATTTGGGCCAGTTTCATTTGCTCTTCGGTCAGCAGTAGGATTTTCTTGATTTTTTCTTTTTGTTTTGGGGTGGTAATTTCGATTTCGTAAATGCTTTGTGCGATTTCAATTACTTTTTCTGCTGAGAGATCTGAACATTTCTCTTTTAACTGTCTTTCAAGCTCTTTGAAAACTTTATATGCCACAAAATTCAGGCAGATGTGTGCTTCAATCCTTCTTTGCTTATAGTGGAAGATTGGTCTGATTTTCAGATCTGTTTTAGCAATTCTGAAAGCACGCTCAATTAGCCACAGTTGGTTGTAGTTTTCAAGTATTTCCTCTTTGGGCAGGGTAGAATTGGTCAAGTATCCCTTTAAGCCATCCCATCTTTGGTCTTGCTGTATCTTTTGCTGATCAATGCGAACTTGAACTTGCCCATCTATTTCCAGGAATTTGTTGTAGCCTCGATTGTTGATAGCTGCTTTTGTAAGCCTGCCTGTCTTGATTGCTTTTTCTAATCGTTTAAGCCCCTTTTCCCGGTTGTATTTATCTTTTTCTGCTCTTTGATGGGAGTAGTTGACTAAAAGCCTGAACCCTTCTTTCTCAATGACTATTGTGTCACCATCATTAAAAGTATGGCTGCAGATCTTTTCTTTTATCCACTGAGCTTCATTTTTGATCCTTGCTCCTAAAATAAAATCATGTCCGTTGACTGTAAGCTCTTCAATGTTAGATTGCGACAGCAAACCTGAATCAGCTACAACAGTCAGTTTTTCGATGTTATACTTTTTGCTTGAACCCATTGATAACGGGTAACATGGTATGCCCTTCGAATTTTTTCCATCAAAAAACATCGTAAGCCAAAGGATAGCCTCCTTGACTGACAAGCAGCCCTAAAACAATTTGTGGATTTTGATGCCTTCCTTCTTTCGAAAATCCTGTGCGCCGAAAATCATCTTCACCGTCGGTCTCAAAATAAATCGTCGTTACATCATAAAACACCACTTGAACCCTTTGGGCAAGTATACGCATCGTGTGCTTATAGCTGATTTGCTGAACAAGCTCCTTCTGAGTGTTATAAAGCTTGTCCATGTATCGATAAATATTGTCCTCCGAAATGGATTTCTGGGCATACCGGTAAAGGTATTCTGTTGTCTTTAATTTACTCCTGGGATAAACCAACCTGTACAAAACCAAGTATTTAAACAACGGATCAATGACCTGATTAAAACCAATCTCATCAAATATCTTTCCCAGAATCAGATCGATACCAACAAGCTTGTGGGATGTGATAGCGTCGAGCAGACCCGCATAAACGGCTCTCTCCTGGTCAAAGTCAAACTCCGCTAACGACTGATACTCTTTAATCCATTGTTGAGCCCGTCTTACCAGAGCCTCTAAAGCATCCTCATCAGTGGCAGCCCCAAAACTCTTCCTAACTTTATACTTGCGGTCGAGCTTCTCAACTACTTGTACATAGATCCTGCCGCTTTTATGCTTTAGCTTCCTGACAAACACCCGCAAATATCATAACAAAAACCAAATTAACACCCAAAATTCCAAACACCCAATTTTTAAAACACAGACATACAACAACTTACAATGCAAAATTCAAAAATTCAAAAAAGTCTGCGGAAGTCAGGAAAAAATAAGCCCGGAAATGCTGCTCCCGGGCTTGTCATTGATTCTTCCAAGGCTGTTATTCGGACATTTCAAAAACAGCCAAAACTCTTCCCTGACCTGAGAGGCTGAGTTTCCCATCGTTGATGCTGTAGGCTTCAGCTTTTTCAAATGCCTCAAAAAGCAGTTGATCAATCTGCATGTCCGGGCAGGCCATCATGGTGGAAGCCATTCGGTTGAACCTAATCAGACCGGACGAGGGCAGCTCCACCCGACCGAAGAAATTGTTGCATCCGCCGGTGCCGTATGCCCGCATTTTGAAAAGATCAAATTTCAGGTATGGTTTTTTCATGCTTTCTGTGCTGCTATCCACCCTTCTGCCACCTACTTCAACCAGCTTCCAGTAAATATCGTGCAGCTGCGCTTCTTCCGCACTTAATTGCTTCTTATTCAGTACGTACATCTCAGATAGCTCACCTTCGATTGGTTTTTTGTCGATGTCGAGCTGGAAGAGTTTGTTTTCACCTACCCTGAAATGAGGCGCTCCGCCATCAAAATCTGAGAGGGTAATGATGTTCCCGTCTTCGTCCCATGCAAATTCGCCGTTAAAAGCATAGAAGTTGTTGCTCTCTTTGCCCAGGTAGGTCATTTCGAGTTCATAGGTTTCGTCAGGATTGAGGTGAATCGTTGTGGCTATTCCCTCGCAATCGGCACAGGGAAGCACACCAAGATAGGTGCCGGGCCAATCCAGCGAAATTCGGCTGTTGTGCGCAGGATCGGGGTTTTGCACATTGTTCCGGTTTGCAGGCGAATTGCAGGAAACTAAAGCAATCATCCCTGAAATGATCATGCTGCATAGAAAATTGGTTGGTTTCATGTGACTGAGATTATTATTCAAAATTGAATCAGAATAGTTTGCCGATAAAATATGGAAGCATGACTCTCCACCACGGCCAGTCGTGGTCCACGTCGTTCCCCCAATAATCAATCCAGGCGGGGATGTCTTTGGCTTCGAGTATCGATTTGAGTTCGTCGGTGTCGGCAATCATTTCTTCCTCCCAGGCGCCGCGACCAACTGCCACTACGATGGTATTTTGACGGAGTCTGCTCAGGATGTGTTCATCTTCCAGGTTGCGCAGGTAGTGCAAGGGAGAGTTGAAATAGACGGTGTCGTCCATCCAGTCGCCTACAAACAGTTTCAGGTCGTAAATGCCGCTGATGGCAATCACCGTATCGAACACAAACGGATGTCTGAAGAAAAAATTGGCGGCATGGTAAGCCCCCATACTGCAGCCAGTTACGGCAATCATGCCTTCTGGCTGGTTGCAGTGGTTGCGGATGAACGGAACCACCTCGTTCATGATGTAGGCATTGTACTGCTCATGACGGTGCCCGCGGTTATGCACAGCTTCACCGTCCCGTGTCCAGGCCTCTCCGTCCACACTGTCCACAGTGAACACCTTGATTCTGCCTTCGTTGATATACAAACCGAGGGCATTAATCATCAGGTAGTCTTCAGCCTCGTGAAAACTTCCACCCTGAGTGGGAAAAATTAGAAGAGGTTTGCCATAATGACCGTAAACTTTCAGCTCCATATCGCGATTTAGCGACGGGCTGTACCATCGGTGATATTCTGTGTGCATGTCCTATTTGTCGAATTCGTGGATAAATCGTTGCATTTCAAGCACTTTCTCTTTGTCTTCGTGCCTCACAAGGTAGCAATAGTTGCCCATGGCCTTCGAAAGTGCCGGATCGAGCGGGCCGTGAAAAACAACTGCAGGGCCAAAGGCTTCGAGTATGGCTTTGGTGTCGTGCTTGTAGGTGAATTTATTCTTTCGTCCTACGAAGCAAACATGATACTTACGTTCAAAACTCAGTTCATTCTGGTTGTGCACCACCATATTTGCCCAGATACGGTAGATGTCGATATCGCTGGCAAAGTCCCACATATCGGTGGTAAAACCTCCCGGGGGGCGCATATTGACCTCGAGCGCAATCAGCCTGTTGGTACCTTTTTCGCGGAAAAATTCGAAATGGAAAAAACGTCCTTTCAACCCAAATGCTTCAACCACTTTCCGCCCGGCCTGCTCCAGGTCTTCCGGAATGTCCCGCAGTGTCATGATGTAGATATGGGTGTCTTCGTTCACGGTTTCCATCACACCCCTTTCGTTTTGCATGGCGTTCCAGTACATCAGCCTGCCTTGCTTGTCCACCAGTCCGTCGAACGAGAAGATGGTGCCTTCAATAAATTCCTCGAAGATATAAGGTGTGGCAGGCTGGTCAGCGAAAAACGAGTCCACATCGTTTTCGTTGCAAAGCTTATAGGTGCGGGCGGCACCCACCCCCGAATCCGGTTTGGCTACCACAGGATACCCAACTTCGGAGATAAAATCCATTACCTCGGCCTTAGCATACATCACCCTTCCGCGTGCCACATTCAGCCCGGCCGACTGAAACACCTTTTTCATCTCCGATTTGAGCTTGATCTTTGCCAGATCATTCACCCTGATGCCTTCAATATTGAAGTCGGTGCGCAGGCGGGCCTCCGTCTCCAGCCAATACTCGTTGTGGGCATCAATCCCGTTGAGCTTGCCGTAGCGGTGCGTGAAATATCCCATGGCCCTGACCAATTCATCATAATTGTGCAAGTCGCTCACCTTAAAATATTCTGTCATCCACCTGCGCAAATCGGCTGGTAGATCGTCGTAAGGCATGTCGCCCAATCCGAGTACACGGGCGCCCGCCTCTTGCAGCGCCCTGCTGAAATGAATGTAGTTGGGCGGAAAATACGGCGAGAAATGAACGTAATTCATTATCATGACCTGTAGGATTTCAAATGGTTGAGCCGGCAAAAATAAGCCGAACTGTCTTTTTTGCAAGCCGGAAACAGGCTTTTTAACAGCTTCTTGGGTATTGCACGCACGAAAACGGGCTTTTTGGGAAAAATGCTGCTGTAAAAATAGGCTTGTAACGCGCTGATAATGAATTAAATGTAAAAAAGTTGAAAAAAAGTCGAAAATTTTTGATGCGATTTTGACATCGAGTGGTACTAATAGGCGTAAAAAGGGAAATAAAATTGATTGGCAAAACTAAAGTTAACGTACCATGAAAAAGCAAGTGATTCTTTCCATTTTCGCCCTCTTTGCTGCAGTTCAGCTTAATGCCCAGTCGGTTTGGGGCTATGTAAACTACTTCGACAATCCGCTCTATCCGATCGACGGTGTGACGGTGAAGCTTTACACCATGACCGACCAGTTGCTGGATTCCACCTTGACCGACGGCAATGGCTACTATGTATTTAATGATGTGCAGGGCACGCAGTTTAAAATTAAGGCCTCCACCAACCTGCCGGGCTACTCTGCCGACATCGTGAATGCCAACGAGATTCTCATGTTCCTCGATGGCCAGATCGAATTCAGCACCTGGCAATACATCGCTGCCGATGTGGATGGCAATGGGATTGTCGATATGGCCGACTATCAGTTTGTGGCCGTGAACCACTATTTATTCAGCGAACCTTTTCCTGCTGGCGCCTGGCAGTTCAGCGAAGACCAGATCGACCTGATTGTCAATGCCGGCGGCGGACCAACTATCATTGGCGGAAGCAGACTTGGCGATACTGAGGGGGCATTATTACCTACAGTCCGTGAGTCAAACAACATCATAATTCAATTCAGCAACTACCTTGAGGTGCACAAAGGTAGCCTGGTCGAAATTCCGGTTGAAATACGCTCAAATAATGGTATAGCAGCAATAGGAATGGACTTGATTTTCAATACGGAGTATATTGAAGTCGAATCTGTGGATGCGCCCTTCGGTTTGGGAGGCTATCACCTGAAAGATGGCATGCTTCGCCTCAGCAGCCTGGGTGCTGGCATTTCGGATCAGGCAGTCATCAAGATCAAAGCCCGTATCAGGCAGGTTCCGGAGGCAGGTATGCAAGCGATCACTGTGGGCGCAGGTTCGCATGTGATTGGCGCCAATGGCCGGAAAAGCGGAACGTTTGCGGTGCGTACGCCCTTGCTGGGGGCACCCAGGCAGGTTTCCGGCTTGCAGGTGATGCCCAACCCCGTATCCAACTCGGCAAGCATCAGATTTTTGGATATGCCATCCGGAATTTACAACATCCAGGTAATCAATGCCACCGGCCAGATTGTGCTGAACCATCAGCAGGCCACCGGTAGCACGCTCGAACCGGTTGTCCTGAACCTCCACCAATTGCAGAAGGGGATGTATGTGGTTCGTGCTACCAACCGCGAAACCGGACTGGAAGTCAGCGCCAGGCTGAATAAAATGTAAAGTGGCCCGATTATGAATAATTGAAGGAAGCCCTGTGCTTCCTTTTTTTATTTTCGCACGGCTGTTTACGCTCGAGGATGAAGGCACGGAATGTTTTGTTTTTTTTGTTGTTGGCGTTGGCCGGGTATCCGCTGACATTTGTGGCAAGAATAGAACCCGACACCAACGAACCTTTTCGAATGGCAAGGTATTACGACAGCCTTGCCATGCCCGACAGTGCACTGCACTGGCTGAACAAGGTTAGGCCCGGGGCGCTTTCTCCAAAGGCAAAAATCCGTTATCACCTCCTGATGGCAGGACAGCTCAGGCAGCTCGACCTCAGGCAGGAAGCCTGGGAGCATTTCGATAGTGTCCAGATGTTGTATGGCGCTTCGCCTCAGCCTGCCGATCTTCTGCCTGAAATTGTATTTCTAAGGGGAAGACTATTGTTGGACCTGGGAGAATTCCCTCAAGCCATTACAAACTTTGATTCTGCTCAGGCGCTTTTGCGGGAGATCAATCCGGCCGATACAGGGCTTTTTTTACGCATTCTGAACTCAGAAGGGGTAACCCGCTATTATCAGGGCGACTTTCCAGCAGCATTGGAAGTGCTCAAGCAAGGTACAAAATTGGCCTATTCTGCCCGTAAGATAAACCCGGTTGACCAATCCGAGATTCTTCAAAACCTGGCCATCACCTTTGCGGAGATGAGTCAGTTCGATAGCGCTTACATATACATCGAAAAAGCCAGAGAGATAAAGGAACAGGCTTTTGCGAAGGACAACCCTTCGCTGATCGTCTTTTATATCAATTATGGCCGCATCCTTCAGATGACCGGACGAATTGAGGAGGGATTGCGTTATCTTGATCTTGCGGAAAAATTGCTTGTCAATAAGCATGGATTAGAATTTGTTACCGGGATTCTTTACATCAATCTCGGCAATGCATATCTGCTCACTGCCGACTATGAGCGGGCCATACAATATTTTCAGTCGGCTTACAGCTTTTTTCTGCAATCGCGCGGGCCTGCCCATCCCCGCACCCTGAGCGTGCTGAACAATCTGGCTTTCATGTATAACAGAACTTCCAGACCAGATTCGGCCCTCGTCATTTTAAATAAACTGAAAGACAACAACCTGATACCAACCACGGCAATCAGGGTTCACCGTAACCTTGCCATGAGCTACAGGCTTCTGAAAAAATTTGACCTGGCCCTCAGAAGCATCAGCACAAGTATAGAAACCGCTGAAAATTTATTGGGCAGCGCCCACTACGAGTACGCCTATTCGTTGCTCGAGAAAGCGAATATCTACATAGCTGAAGGTAATTTTCATCAGGCGCTCGAAAGTATCAGTGCGGCTGAGGCAGCTTATGCTGGAATATTTCCGGTCACCGATGAAGAATACATCAACATTCTGCGGCTCAAGGCATTCATTTATTCCAGGCTCTTGCAGTTTGGTGAGTCCGAAAAGTTATTCTTTCGGGCTGAATCCCTGCTAAGCCAGACAACACCCGGGGCTACAGTGAACGATACCATGGCAGTTCGCCGCGAATCGTTCATCAAGGGGGCCTTACTCATCGACAAAGCCCGGATGTATCAGGAATGGTATGCACATTCGGGCGATATTACCAGACTGCGGTCCGGGGTGGAACTTTACAGCCGGAGTCTGCGCAATTATGAACAATACATACAGTTTGCCACCGACGAAAGCCGGCTTTTGCTGGGCGACGATATGCGCGGCACTTACGATGATGCACTCAGGGCTGCTTGGGATCTGTACGCACTGACGGGCGAAAAAGACAAACTCGAGCTGGCTTTTGGTTTCGCCAGCCGGACCAAGTCGTCGGTGTTGCTGGCTTCCATTCGCAAGTTGCAGGCATTCGAAGCTGCTGGCGTACCAACCGAGACCACACAACTCGAACGCAGCCTGAGGCGCGAAATCCATGCGCTCACGCGTGCGGCTGCCGACGAACGCCTCAATCCGGAACCCAACAACATGCGCATCGCTTTTCTCAATGCGCGCCGTGTTGCCATGACGCGAACCTACGACAGCCTGATGCAGCAAATCGAAGTCAACTATCCCGACTACTTTGCCCTTCGCTACGCTCCGGCCACCCTGTCCACAGCACAGGTACAGGACAACCTTGGCCCCGACCAGGCACTGGTGGAGTATTTCATTGAATCGAACAACCTTTACATCTTTGCCCTGCGCAAAGACAGCCTGCTGGTGATGCGCAACGAAACCGGCATCTGGCTCGAACAGAGGGTGGACAGTTTGCGGACCATCATCCTTTCGAACCTCATGAATCACACCTTGGATGATTACCGGGCATTTCTGGAGTTGAGTACTTCACTCTACAACGAGCTGATCCTTCCGGTGGAATCTTTCATCAAAGGTCATCGTCTTGTGGTGGTTCCCGATGGGGTGCTGGGCTATTTGCCCTTCGATCTGTTGATTAAGCCGGAGCACCTCACCGACGATCATCGCCAGCAGCTCGATTACGCCGGTTTGCCTCTGATGCTACACGACTATCCATTGTCCTACCTGTCGTCCACCGCACTGACCAGTGCGTTCAAGTCCGGACAGGGTCAGAAAACCGGCCGCATGCTTGCCCTGGCGCCCGATTACAGCAACGACGCCCTGGCTGTCAATCAGCAGTATCCTCCGCTTCCTTATGCAAAAAAGGAGGCCGAAACCGTCAGGAAAATCTGGGGTGGGGTGCTGCTTGAAGGCGGAGAGGCCACAAAAAGCGCATTTATTCAAACCGCACCCAGGTACGGACTCCTGCACCTGGCCATGCACACCATGCTGGATGATGAAAATCCGCTTTATTCACGGCTGATCTTCCAACCCGACAGCACAGCCATGAACGAGATGCAGGGCTATGAACTTTATGCCCTCAAACTGAACGCAGCCATGGTAGTGCTCAGTGCGTGCAACACCGGTGTGGGCAAACTTCGCTCGGCCGAAGGTGTGATGAGCCTCAGCCGTGCATTTATGTACGCCGGAGTGCCGGCAGTTGTCATGACCGGCTGGGAAGTAAACGACCAATCCGGCTCCAGGCTCATGGAACTTTTTTATCAGAATCTCGCACTCGGACTCGCCAAAGATGTGGCGCTTCAGCAGGCCAAGTTAACCTGGCTGCAAGAAGCTAACAAACTGAAAGCGCACCCGTTCTTCTGGGCTGCCTACCAGGTGCTGGGAAATACGCAGCCGCTGCGCATCGGCTGGCCAAAGGAAATCCTGATCTCGACATTTGTCGTCAGCGCATTGATTGTCTTTTTTATCTGGCGGCGTGTCAGGCGCAAGCGTACTTTTGTGCTGCCAAACTAATCAATGCGACAATACCTGTTAATTTTTCTGATTGCTGCTCCAACAATGCTTTCGGCAGGGCAGTTTGTGTTAACTCCCGGGTTGACGCTGGCCTGGCAGGAATCTGGTCGGCTGCGCCACAACAAAGCCCACCAGCTCATTCAGGCCGAACGTGCACTAAGGCCGGATAACCTGATGGCCGATGTGGTGGAGTTGCAAATGCATTTTCAGAAAGCCCTCGCCAGCGGATCTGCCGGTGACGAAGATGTTTTTCAGCAGAAAAAGAATAAACTGCAAGAACAGCTGCAGGCCGTCCGACCTGCCAATGCCTGGCAGCAATGGGCGCTCGGCTACAGCGGTGTCAGCTCGCTAATGCTCCGCATGCGGGCAGGAAACCACTGGCAAAGCGCCATGGAGCTGCGAAAAACGTATTCCACCATAATTGATGCCTACGCGAAGTTCCCCGGTTTTGTGCCCAATAAGCTTACTTATGGGATCATGCAGGTTGCTTTGGGTAGCGTGCCCGAGCAGTTCAACTGGGCTTTGCGCCTGGCGTCGTTACAAGGCGATAGCCAGGAAGGTATAGCGCAGCTCAGGCATGTGATGCAATTGCCAGATAATCATCCCTTTGCTTTTATGCGGGCAGATGCCGCCATACTTTTGGGGATGGCAACCCGGGCCATGCAAACTGATCATGTTGTTAAGAATCAGGTAATCAATGGAATGCGTTCCATGGATCCGGAAAACCTGATGCTTCAATACACCCTGGCATATTTACTGATGCGCGATGGCCGCAATGAGGAAGCCTTGCAGACCCTGCATGACCTGCCCTCCTCAGAGGAATATATCGAATTTCCCCTCACCAGTTTTTTAATGGGGGAAGCCCTGCTGCGCAAAGGAAGTGCGCAGGCAGGCTCATATTACCTGCGTTTCCTTGCATCGACCTCTGGGACGATGTATGTGGCCGATGCACACCGCAAACTGGCATGGATTGCGCTGCAAAATGGCGATATCAATGCCTACCGCTCACATATGCAGCAATGCAGGCAGGCGCCTGCTTCGCCAGGTGAGCGCGATGCCGAGGCTAAACGAGAGGCCTCACTTTCACAAATTCCACACCCAGAGCTCATTACCGTGCGTCTCCGGTTCGATGGCGGGTATTTTGCAGAGGCTGAAAAAATCCTGCTAAAGCTCGAGCCTGAACTGGGGCGCACCGACAACCCACACCACCTCGAATTTCTTTACAGATATGCCAGAAATGCCGAAGGTTTGGGGCAAACCAGTAAAGCGCTCAGCTTGTATGCCGAAACATACCGGATAGGCCGGAAATCCCCGGAATATTATGCCGCAAATGCTGCACTTCGTATAGCGCTGATTTATGAACAACAAGGCAACAGGGCAGAAGCTGCAAACTGGTACAACAACTGCCTGAGCCTGAAGCCTGCAGTGTATCGCAGCAGCATACACGCTGCCGCCCGGGCCGGGCTTCGCCGCGTTGGAACCTGATGTGGTGCTGAAAAAAATAAGGCTGCCCCGTGTGCAGGGCAGCCGGCAATATGTGAACAAACTAACCGATTCAACTAAAAACGGAACCTTGTGCTGAGCACAAACTGATTTGAAGTGATCTTTTGTGCTGCGGGATTGGGATTCCAGTTGGCAGAAGTGTACATATAGTAATCCTGCTCGCGCTGGCCATTGACAAATGCAAGGTCAATTCCGAAACTCTTCTCCGAATACCCAAGCCCAAAGCTCAGGTTTCGCAAGGAGGCATCGTTGATGCCATCCTTAAACGGACTTCCGTAAGTGGCATATCCGCCCCGGAAACTGAAATTGCTCAGCCGCCACTCTGTGCCAAACCTGAATATGTTCGAGGCAGCAAACGAGCTTCTGATGGCATCGTTTTCGGCCAGAAAGTTATAATCTGACGAGCGCAGACGCATTTTTGTGTAATCCACATGCTCATATTCGGCACTGATGATGCCTTGCTGCCCAATAATGAATGCCAGGCTGCCATTGGCGCGCATAGGGGTCTGAAGCTGATAGGTAAATTCACCCGTTGGCGACGACTGTTGATTGTAGTCCGGTCCGAGTTTGGCATCAATAGAAGTGGACCACTGGTCATTAAGCTGACTGTACCATGTTGGGGTGTGAACAGCAGCACCTACGCGCAACCATTCTACAGGCCATACAATCACACCTACTTTCAGGTTTAAGCCCCAGCCACGCGACTCGATTTTCTGCCTGAAATTCCACTCATCGAAATCGCTGATGCTGTTGTTCACGTCTTTCTCGGTGAATGTGGTTTCGTGAAAATAGCGGGTGTAAGGCATGCCCAGTGTGGCGCCCACAAAAACCTGATCGTTCAGGTTTCCGGAGGCTGAGATCAGCCATTCGTTGGTACTTCCCCAGGTGTTGGTCGACTCGAATTGCCTGATGCCTCCCTGTGGCACAGGGGAGGTGTAAATAAGCTGTCCCTGGCTATTGCGCACTGTGTCAATAAGATAAACATACCATGCGGGATAAATGTCGTAGGGGAAGTTACGTTCAATCTGCGAGGGCGATGTGCCCGCCACCTTGTCGAGGAACACATCCACGCGCGAGTGGTCGTTGTTGTCGCCCTGCACAAACATGCGCTGGCTGAAGTTGTTGGTGCGGTTCATCCCGAAACCTATCTGAAAATATTTCCATGGTGCCTGGGTGCCGCTTACTTTGTTCACCGACACCACACCCATGTTGGAGAAGTTCAGACCCGTGCGGGTATCTTCGCCAAACATTCCGTTGTAGGTGGACTGGCTATTCACATTTGTGAGTATGGGGCTTAGGCTGAGTTCCGAGCTACGAAACAGACCCATGCCGGCAGGATTGGTGCTCAAAGTCGAAAAATCGGCTCCTATGGCGCCAAAAGCGCCTCCCATTGACATGCTGCGGGCAGTGCCCTGGTAAAACTGCTGGCTGAATCGCAGTGCGTCGGTTTCATTTTGGGCACCAACCGCCAGGCTGATTACCACTAGCGAGCTTGCTAAGATGCGTTTCATATTATCAAGTGTTTGAAAGATTGAAAAATAACTATCCTAATGACATTGCCATTATGACAATGGTCGCGTAAATATTAAATAGTAAACATGTGAATTACAATGAACTACCGACGGCTTCCTGAGCTATTTCCGGAGCTGCTTCCGCGGCTGCTGCCCGAGGAGCTCTCTGAGCTGCGGGCAGGTGCATTGTAGCTTCCGGATGAACCTGAGGAGCGTGAAGGCGAGGAATAGCTCGGGCTGCTTGAGGGTGCCGGTCTGGCAGAAGGCGTTGAGTAACTTCTGCGTTCAAAGTTTCCTCCTGAAGTGCCCGAGGGGCGCGACTGTGCAGGCTGTGAGCGCATTGTACCCTGCGATGGGCTGGTTGTGCGCTGTGGCTCCTGACGCGTTGGGTTGACCTGACGATATACCCCGCTTCCCGATGGTGCAGTGGTCTGTGGGGTCTCGCGCATATTTCCGCTGATGCGTCCTGGCTCGGCCTGCGGCCGCACGTATTCGCTGCTCGATTTGGGTTGCCTCATGCTGGGCGAAGTGTATTGTTTCGGGCGCTCATAGGCTGGCCGGCTTTGCAGCTGCGGCCTGTCGTAACGTTCCTGACGATACTGGTTGATGCGCTCTGTGGCACCAGGTCTTGCATACGTATTATCGCTGCCGCGCACCTCGCGGGGCAGGCCGGTACGATCGCTGGCTTCGCGACTGATTCCGGCATCCTGACGTGCAGCCCTTTCCGAAACAGCAGGCGAAGCTGTGGTTGTCCCACGATCGTAGGTACGGGTGCCACGCTCCGACAAACTGGTCTGAGGAATATCGCCACTCACGTAATCACGCGTGTTTGTTCCGCGGGGCGATGCTGCAGCGGTAGATTGGTTGCTCCCGCGGGCGCTTCCGCCTGGAACAAGTGTGCCCCCACCTATGCTGCTGCCGCGGTGACCATAATAGGTTCTGGGCCGGTTGAATCCCCAGCCCCAGTCGCTGCCTCCACCGTAATAATATCCATCCCAGAAACCATTCCAGTATCCATGGTTGTAGCCACTCCAGTAGCCTCCCCAGCCATAACTGTAGTATGGCCAGCCCCAGCTTCTGTAGGAATAAAACCAGGGGTCATAGAAAAAGGGATCGTAGCCCCAGAACGAGGAATATCCGAACGGATAGCCATAGCGGTAAGAGAAGCTCCAGCCGAAAGGGTAGCCAAATCCAAAACCGAACGAGCTGCGTGAGCAACTGAAGCAGCCATCATAAAATCCGTCGAAATAGCCGAACGAGCTGCCGTAATTGTCGCCAAAACGACGGAACCTCCGGGCATATTCTGAGTCATAATAGGTTTCGGTTGTGCTGTAAGTGGTGCCATCCGGATCGGTCACAGTTTCGGTTTTGGTGTAGGTGGGCACACCCATGCCTTCAGTTGCAGGCTCACCGGCATTCTGCTGGTAATGCGTTTGATACTCATAGTCAGTATTCTGGCTCTGTACTTTGGCGCTTTCGGCTATGCCGGTGCCCTGAACTGCTGTGGCCATAACACTGGTCTGCTGCTTGCGCGAAAAGTACGCATCATCGGCCACATAACCGGTGGACGAACAGGATGCGAGCACAAGCGCGGCTGCTATGAGCATTAGGTTAAAGGTCTTCATAAATCAATCCTCCCGAGGTTTATCAGATTTTTGTTGAGGGTTTTCGTATTTTTGCACTTCATTTTTACCCTCAAAAAGTTACAAATATTATACCAAACTTCGATGGCCAAGGAACTAACCACACGCGAAGATAATTATTCTCAATGGTACAACGACATTGTGACCAAAGCTGATCTGGCCGAAAACTCGGCAGTCAGAGGTTGCATGGTGATCAAACCTTATGGCTATGCCATCTGGGAGCGCATGCAGGCAGCACTCGACAAGATGTTTAAGGACACCGGACACCAGAATGCCTATTTCCCGCTGTTCATCCCGAAGTCGTTTTTCAGCAAGGAAGCCAGTCACGTGGAAGGTTTTGCCAAAGAGTGCGCCGTGGTGACGCATTACCGCCTCAAAAACGATCCCGACGGCAAAGGCGTAGTGGTTGATGAACAGGCCAAACTGGAAGAAGAACTCATTGTCCGTCCCACCAGCGAGACCATCATTTGGGACACCTACCGCAACTGGATTCAGTCGTACCGCGACCTTCCCCTGCTGATCAACCAGTGGGCCAATGTGGTACGTTGGGAAATGCGTACGAGGTTGTTTCTTCGTACGGCTGAATTTTTATGGCAGGAGGGTCATACGGCCCATGCCACCAAAGAGGAAGCGATTGCGGAGGCCGAGCAGATGCTCAGGGTTTATGCAGAGTTTGCCGAAGAATGGATGGCGTTGCCTGTATTAAAAGGAGTAAAATCGCCCAATGAGAGGTTTGCCGGTGCGGTAGAGACTTACTGCATCGAAGCCATGATGCAGGATGGAAAGGCCCTGCAGGCCGGTACAAGTCACTTCCTCGGGCAGAACTTTGCCAAAGCATTCGACGTGCAGTTTCTCAACCGCGATAACAAGCTCGAATATGTGTGGGCTACATCGTGGGGTGTTTCCACCCGCCTGATGGGTGCCCTCATCATGACCCACTCCGACGATAATGGTCTGGTGCTGCCGCCGCGGCTGGCGCCCATTCAGGTGGTCATCGTGCCCATTTACCGCAACGACGAACAATACAGGCTCACATGCGACAAAGGCCTCGAGATCAAGCGCCAGCTCGAAGCGGCCGGTCTCAGTGTGAAGCTCGACGACCGCGACACCCAGAAACCCGGCTTTAAATTTGCCGAATGGGAGCTGAAAGGTGTACCTGTGCGTCTGGCCATCGGGCCACGCGATATCGAGCAGGGAACCGTGGAAGTAGCGCGCCGCGATACGCTGACCAAGCAAGTGCTGCCGCTCGAAGGTATTCAGGATTCAGTGAAAAGCCTTCTGGACGATATACAAAAGAATCTGTTCAACAAAGCGCTGGCATTCCGCGAAGCCAACACCTTCCAGGTGGACAGCTGGGATGAGTTTAAAACCCGCATCGAAGATGGCGGATTTCTGCTGGCACATTGGGATGGCAGCCCCGAAACCGAGCAGGCCATCAAAGAAGAAACCAAAGCAACCATTCGCCTTATCCCGCTTGACCCAGAACGGGAGCCAGGAAAATGTGTGTACAGCGGTAAGCCTTCGGCCGGCAGGGTTGTCTTCGCCAGAGCTTACTGATGGTAGGATTGTCAGGGTTTTACTGACCGTCGCTCAGCCCGGCCATTTCCAACGCCTTTCAGGTTGGCCTGCACATAAGCATCACTCACCTGGCCGTGATAGTAAATGTTTCCCTCGCCATTGATGGTGGCTTCCAGTTCGGAATTGGCTTTGACGTAAAGATCGTTGGGACTGCGCGTCTCGATGTAATTGAAGGCGGTTTCAAGTCCCCAGGCATCGAGCAAACCGAAGCCGTTGTGATAGAAAAAGGCCACATTGGCGTTGCCAAGGATGCGGACAGGCATGGTTCCATATCTGAAAACAATCCTGGCTAAGGGAGTCTGGATGTTCAGCCGGATGCTGTCGCCTGCGCCTTCAATCACATCCAACACCAGGCTGTCGGGATTCACCCAGATGCTTTCACCGGCATAGTCGAGGGTACTCAGGTTACCAACCGATTGGTAAACAATGGTATCGAGCCTGCGGTAAAGCAGCTCAACCCGGTTGATACGTTCGCGTTGTTTGAGCAATCGACACTGCGACTCATTGCGGATGTATAAGGTGCTGTCGATGACTTCAGTGATTATCCGGTCGATGAGTTTCTCGCCCGCATAAACCAGTACCTTGTTGGTGTCGCTCTTCACCAGCACCACATCCACATTGTCGTGCATGGAGAGTTTTCGGAAATAGGAAAGCGGCCTTTCCTGCATCACGGTTTGTCCGGGCTGGGTAAAACAACCATTCATCGTTTTGTCACAACCGACAAAAGTCAACAATGCAAAGCCAACAGGAATAAGCCTTTTCAAAAATTCCATCTCGATTTCTTTCTGGGGTAATATATGCGGTCGAAGCGGTAACCCACGCCATATCCGATAAAATCGGCCCGGAAGCCATGTGCTGTAAGTGCGATGTTCAGAAACCAGGGATCGTTGAAATAAAACTTTGCGCCAAGCTTTTCGTAAATGCTCCCGTCGCTTTGGTCGGCTCCGGCCAGATGGGCACCTACCTGAAACTGAAACGATACGCGCGAAAGCCTCATTTCGTAAATTGCCGAAAGGCCGGGTTTCACAATATCCATGCGACTTTTGTAGAGTTCCCGCCCCTGGATGGCTCCCTTGCGATCGAGCATGCCACGTTCCGAGTCATCGTATGTAATGTCGAGTCCGGCTCCAAAGCGCGATTTCAATCCGTTGGGAACCAGCCAGTTGATTGAGGTATTGCTCACCAGGTAACGCTGACCGAGTTCCATGCTCATATCGCGGGTACCAAAAGCCTGGGCCACCTCCAACACATACCAGCGCTTGCTGTCGTATTCGAACGGGCGCAAAATAGGGTAAAAACGTTCCTGCAAAAAGGGATTGGGCTCGTTGAGAAATACATTGAGCCCGAGTACAGCCGAAAAAGCATTCAAACCATAGTTGGGTGTTTTTGTCGAACCGTTGGAAAAATGTGTGAGTCCTGCTCCTGCAACAAGGGTATATCTTTTATTGAGCACCTGCCTGTAGTCCAGAAACAGATTGGCTGCCGCATTCAGGTGCGAGCCAATGGCGAAATTCTGAAAGTTCTCTTTTGGATGATATTTGTTGGTGAGATAGCCGAGACCAATGCCCATCCTGAAGTTTAAACGGCTGCTTACGTTGCTGTTGAGCGGGAAGCTTATATAAGGGTAGATGGCAAACACCTGTCCGATTTGCTCGAAACCTCCAAGAGGGGAGTAGTAAACCGAAACCCCGGTGAGGGGATATTCCCAAAGTGATTCCCAGCGCTGCCGTCCGAAAGTAGAGCGCTGAAAACTAAGCTCATAGGAAGGAAAGTGAGCGTTGAAACGCTGAAACTCCAGGATGTGGTGGTAAAAAAAACCATAATGCTGCCTGTATTCCAGCTGGTAATTGTTTTGAGGTAAGGGTGGCCTAGGCTGCGCCAACAAGCTTGTAGGAAATGTAATAACCAGCAGCAGGAGTAGGAAACGAATAAAGATCATAGAGCGTTTTTGCATGTTTTGCAGCCGCAGCAAAGTTACCGTTTTAGTATGAAAAACATTGCCATAACGCTATATTACTCATTTTGGTGCCATCACTCATTTACAAAACAAGGTTGGAAAACAAATCCTTTGAGATGTAATGCTACTTTTGCAGCCACTTTTTACCATTGCCTTATGGAAGAAAAACTCAAAGCCTTTGCCCGCTTGCTCACAATCATGGATGAACTTAGGGCTGGTTGCCCGTGGGACAGGGAACAGACCATTGAAAGCCTGCGTCACCTCACGATTGAAGAAGTTTATGAGCTGAGCGATGCCATTTTGAATGCCGACATGCAGGAAATAAAAAAGGAGCTGGGTGACCTGATGTTGCATCTGGTTTTCTATGCCAAAATAGCTTCCGAAACAAATAGTTTTGATATTGCCGACGTCCTGAACGGGATATCAGACAAACTCATCCAGCGTCACCCGCATATTTACGGCGAGGTGCAGGTGAGCGGAGCAGATGAAGTAAAGCGCAACTGGGAACAAATCAAGCTGGCCAATGGCAGCCGGTCGGTACTTGCTGGTGTGCCTAACAGCCTGCCAGCCTTACTCAAAGCTTATCGCATGCAGGAAAAGGCAGGCGGTGTGGGCTTCGAGTGGGAACACAGAGCGCAGGTGTGGGATAAGGTGCTGGAAGAGCTCGACGAACTGAAAGCTGAGGTGGAAAATGGAAGTGCATCGGACAAATTGGAAGACGAATTTGGCGACGTGCTGTTTGCGCTGGTCAACTATGCACGCTATATCGGTGTAAATCCGGAAGATGCGCTCGAACGGACCAACCGTAAGTTTCGCGAACGCTTCCTCTTTATTGAAAAAGAAGCCGGAAAGGCCGGACAAGAATTGCGGCACATGACCCTTGAACAAATGGACCAACTGTGGAACCAGGCCAAAGCCAAGGGGCTATAAAAAAACTGCCGGCGGGCGACCGGCAGTTTTTGTTACACGTAATCAGTTCTTTATGTATTCGGCAAGATAAGTCGAAATGCCTTCCTGGGTGGCTTTGAGTGCTTTTTTACCTGCCTTCCAGTCGGCGGGACAAACTTCACCATTTGCTTCGAAATATTGCAAGGCATCTACCATGCGCAGGGTTTCGTCGATGCTGCGGCCCAAAGGCAAATCGTTGACCACCTGATGCCTTACAATGCCATCTTTGTCAATGAGGAACAATCCACGATAGGCTACAGCCTCACCATTGAAAATCATTTCGCCTTCTTCGTTGTAGTCGAAATGACCGGCCAGCACATCGTAATTGACCGAGATGGTCTTGTTGATGTCCGAAACCAAAGGATACGTCACACCCTGAATACCACCTTTTTCGATGGGGGTGTTGAGCCAGGCCCAGTGTGAGAATTTGGAGTCGATCGAGCAGCCGACTACAGCCACATTGCGCTGTTCAAACTCGGCCAGGCGTTCCTGGAAAGCCAGAATTTCGGTTGGACAAACGAAAGTAAAGTCCAGTGGATAGAAGAAAAACACCACATGTTTTTTGCCAAGATACCGGTCAAGCGAAAAATTCTCTACAAACTTCCCGTTAACTACAGCGTCGGCCGTGAAGTGCGGGGCCTTTTTTCCTACAAGTACTGCCATTAGATTATGATTTTGGTTAATTTGGGTACAAAGGTACCGAAATATCTTGAATTAGAAAATTAAACCAATCATTGGGTTAAAAATTACCTGACAACCTCCTCGGGCCTGGCTTGAATTTTTCGGTTGTTCTCAAAGTCGAAAAGTGTGAGGCGCCTGAGCTCGTAATAGCTCGACCAATAATTTTTCAGGGCCTGGTAATAGCCCACGCGGGCGTTGTCGTTGTCAATCTGTGCATTGTTAAGTTCCAGCACATCATTGACTTTTCCGATGAGGTAACGTTTTTGTGTGACGTCGAAACGTTTCTGGGCCACGGTGTCGGATTTTGCTGCAATGATGAGCTGGTTTTGCTGCATATTGAACTGCATGACGCGGATGTAAAGATTTTGCTCGAAGTCGGTTTTTTCCTGTTCGATAGAAGTGCGGATGAGTTCGAGGTTCGACTCGGCCATGCGGATTCGCCCCTTGGCCTGTCCCCAGTCGAGCAGGGGAATGCTCAGGCCGATGCTCAGCCGCTCTTCGTCGAGCGGATTTTTGTACACATCGCCAATGACGTTGGCGGTTTGCGACAAGCCGAATGTGGCAAAGAGCTGGGCATCGAAGCGTCCCTCCGATTTGGCTTGGCTCAGCTGACTTTGTGCTTCGAGCATTCTCCGGCTGAAGGCTTGTCCGGCTGAGGTGTTTTCGAGGGCTTCGGTCAATGCCACGGAAGGGTTGGCTTCGAAGAATTTCTCTGGCCGGGGCGGAATAAGTACCACCGGCCTGTTTCCGCTGATGCGCAGAAACGACCTGAAGCTCATGAGTTTATTCTGATACCCGAGCTGGGCATTTTCCTGAGCCGCCCTGGCCCGCAACAGGTTCAGTTCCAGCTGGAGCAATTCGTTTTCAGCTATCTTGCCCAATTGAAACCTGCCGAGGGCAATGCGGTAAAGCGTGTCGTAATTGGCACTGTTTTTCCTTGCGATCTCGCGTTCGACCTGGGCACTCAATAAGTCAAAAAAGATATTTATGGCCGAAACTGCCACCTGTTCGTTGGCTTCGAGATATTGGCGGCGGGCCTCTTCATAACGCAGCGGCTCGATCTGCCTGTCCCATTTGAAAGCGTTGTATGCAAACAGTGGTTGCCTGAATCCGATGTTCAGTGGTGTGGATAGAAACTGCCGGGTATTGGTGTCGGTGTAGAAGTTATCCAGCCGCTGCAAACCCGATTGGAGGAAAACTTCTCCGCCAGTGTAACCAATCTTTTGATTCAGGCTCACAGCAGCCGAATATCGCGCGAGGGTTCGCTCCAGGTAGGTTTCGCTTCCATCGGGCAGGGTGATGGCGTCAATAGAACGGTTGAAGTTGGGCAGGGTGGCCTCAAATCGCACATTGGGCAGGTATCCTGCCTTAAAACTCCGGTATTCCCAATAACTTCTTCTGAACCGGTGCCGGGCAATCATGGCTTCGGGCGATTGCTTCCTTGCCAGCTCAATCACCTCGTTCAGGGTGAGGTATATGCTGTCGGATTGCTGAGCCCTGGCTTCATTGGTACTGTGTGCGTGAAAAAATACGATTAAAAGCAGAGAAAAGATAAACCGGGAAGACATGCGATGATTTTTAAGCAATTTCCGCCTTCAAAGGTATTCAATACAGGTTTTGGCCGGTTTGAGGAAATTAAAAGGTGCGACATTGCAGCCGCACCTTATTGCTATTCAACTATTTAAAACCTGCTCAGGGATTGTAGAAAATCGGTCCTTCCACGCCCAGAGGCAAGCCAAGCCAGATCCAGATAAGCAGCATGGGTATGCGCACCAGGGCAAATGCCACCGCAAAAGGCAACATGAGCGAAATCAGTGTGCCGATACCTGTTTCTTTGACGTATTTCTGAGCAAACACTATGACCAAAGGAAAATAGGGGAGCAGCGGGGTGAGTACATTCGTAAAACTGTCGCCAATGCGGTAGGCTGCCTGAACAGTTTCGGCCGAATAGCCGGTGAGCATCATCATAGGTACGAAAATGGGTGCGAGCAAGGCCCATTTGGCCGAGGCACTACCCATGACCAGGTTGACAATGGAACTGACAATAATGAAAGCCACGAGAAGCGGACCTCCTGTGAAACCAATGTTGTTGAGCAGATCCGAACCTTTGACTGCCAGCACACTACCCAGATGCGACCAGTTGAAGTAAGCAACGAATTGGGCAGCCACAAAAGCAATCACAATGTACATGCCCATGGCCGACATGCTTTTGGCCATCATGGTGGTGACGTCCTTGTCGGAACGAATGGTTTTCGAAACCAGCCCATATACCAGCCCTGCAATGAAGAACCCGATAAACATGATTGGCACGAGAGAGTCGTAGAAAGGTCGCATGCTGCGCACGCCATTGGCATCGGGTTCGCCACGGAGGAGCCCATCGGCGGGGATAATCGTAAGTGCAATGAGCATGGTATATACGGTTAAAGTAATTATGGTGGCCCTGAGCGCTTTACGCTCGGTGGATGTAATGGGAGGTTGTTCTTCAATTTCGATGCCCTCGGCCGGGGTATATGTGCCAAGTCGTGGAACAATAATACGCTCGGTAACCCAGGTACCCGCCAGACCTACCAGAGGCACACTTGCTGCCATGAGGTAATAGTTCGAAAGCGGGTTGACGGTATAATCCGGGTCGATGATGCGGGCAGCAGGCTCGGTAAAAGCGGCGATCATCGGGTCGAGCCCCGTTGGGAACAAGTTGGCGCCAAACCCTCCGGAAACGCCCGCAAAAGCTGCAGCTATACCGGCCAGCGGATGGCGCCCCATGCCCATAAAAATTGCTCCTCCCAGCGGGATAAGTACCACATATCCGGCATCAGCCGCAACAGAGGAAATCATACCGGCTACGACGATAGAGAAAGTAATGAGCGATCGGGGTACCCGCGAAACAAACAACCTCAAAGCAACCGAAATCATCCCGGTATATTCAGCCAGACCAATCCCTAGCATGACGACAAGTACCAGTCCCAAAGGGGGAAAAGCTGCAAAGGTGGACACCATCCGCGTCATAATCATCTGAAATCCATCGCGCGAAAGCAGGTTGACTACCTCTATCGAATCCACGGGATTACCATTGCGGTCGAGCAAACCGGCTGATTTGCCCGGGTGTTCCACACTCACACCTCCAAAAATCCATGAGAGCAGGAGGGTTATGCCCATCAAAATGGCAAACAGTGTCACCGGCTGTGGCAGTTTGTTGCCCGCTCGCTCAATCCCATCGAGCATCCTACGCATCAAGTCGTTTTTTTTCATCGTTTCGATCTGATATTTAATTTGTTAAAAGAACATTACAACAGAAAAGCTCAGGCTCAGGTATCCCGGCCTGAAAAATAATCTGCCCGGTTGCCCTGGGCTTTCATACATTGGTTTTGGTTTTTGGTTCGTTCCGTCCCGACGACGGAAATTGTGCAATACCCTATTGCACAGCGGTTTCGTTTTTCAGGTTCCTGGCTTTTACCAGCAAAATAGCGCTGATGAACAGGGTTCCGAGACCGTATAGCGTGTAGATGGTGTATTCATCGGTGAGGTTGATAAAGTAAAAAAACCCGTGTAGAAAGCCCGCTGTTCCCAGGCCCGAGAGCGAATCGATGAGCCGGTTCCGACGCTGCTTGCCCAGCCCGGCAAAAAAGCCTGTAATCACCCCAAAGGCCAGATTCGCAAGCGTGTAGAAAATGACGAACAGCGGCCTGGCCGGACTGCTGAATACGCCCAGAGCAAACAAAGGCAGGGCTGCAAGGGTAAATCCAAGGCTGATCATCGTGCTGTAAATCACGCCTTCAACCGGTCCATAGAAATGTTTTTTCGGAAGGAACAGGTATCTGAGCACCAGGAACTTTCCTAACTCGGCTCCGAAACCCACAACAACAAATGAATAAAAACCGGTGCGTTTCAGGCTTTTCAGGGAGTTCCAGTCCATGGTCCTTGCAAATTGATCCAGCAAGACCACAACAAGTACTGAGAGTATTCCAAAAAACAACGACTGGAAAATCATGTTCCATTGCTTGAAAGCAAACTTTTGCCTTAGGTATGCAAGGGCTGCAAGTGTGAAAAGCAAGGGGATTACAAAAGAGAGCAGCAATGAATTCATCAGGTCAATTGGTTAAGAATGAGGATAAGGCAAAAGTAATCACAACTTGCAATTATGCAAAGCAGATCGCCTGTTATGTGTTGATTTTACCGGTTTATATTGGATAAAATATTGAATATCAATAATTAAGAAAATTATAAAGTTACTAAATGTTCAACGAAAGTAGGTAGTATTGCGCACGCTCTCGCTCGTTTTTTTAACCTCCTTTAGCCCTATCAAAACGCATGATTGCCTGAAGGCCGGCATTTACATTTATATTTGTTCGCAAAATAAAATTTATGCCTCAAGGGATGGTGATTAAATCCACCGGAAGCTGGTACGCGGTGGCAGGGGACGACAAACAGGTTGTGATGTGCAGGTTGCGTGGAAAATTTCGCCTTGAGGGGATACGTACAACGAACCCTGTGGCTGTGGGCGACAGAGTGGTTTTTGAAATGGAACCTGGAAAAGATACTGCACTCATAACCAACATCCCGCCAAGGACCAATCTGATTATCCGCAAAGCTACCCGATTGTCGAGTGCAGCTCATATCATTGCGGCCAATCTGGATTATGTGATGCTTGTGGCCACCATTACCCAACCGCGCACCTCTACAGGTTTTATCGACAGGTTTCTGGCAACAGCTGAGGCATACCATATTCCGGCTGTGCTGGTTTTCAATAAGATAGACCTTTTGGAAACCAGGGAGGGGCAGGAGGTGCTGAACCATATGTCGGACATTTACCGCAATGCCGGCTACCCGGTGATCCATGTTTCTGCCTACACCGGCCAGAATATTGATTCTTTGCAGCAGTTTCTGAAGGATAAGGTGGTACTTTTCAGCGGTCACAGCGGAGTGGGCAAGTCGGCGCTGATCAACCGTCTGGTGCCCGGGCTGAACCTGCGCACGGGTGCTATTTCCGACAAACATCAGAAAGGAAAACATACCACCACTTTTGCAGAGGCCATTGCCTTGCCCGACGGAGGCTGGCTGGTGGATACGCCTGGCATCAAGGAATTCGGACTATATGACCTTGAAAAAGAGACGCTTGCTCAACGTTTTCCAGAAATGCGCCGGTTGATGCCTCACTGCCGCTTTGCCAACTGCACCCACATGCATGAACCCGATTGTGCAGTAAAAAAAGCTGTTAACGATGGTGCCCTTGCATCCTCGCGCTATCAGAACTATCTGAATATGATGCTCAATGATTACTCAAACGACAACTGAATAAACCATGAACGCCCGGGAAATTGTGACCGACGGAATCATTCCGCTCAAAACCAGCGACACCGGCCGTATGGCGCTCAGCTGGATGGAAGACCTCCGGCTTCTGCATCTGCCCATCGTGAATGCCGAGGTTTTTTTAGGTCTGATTTCAGAGGTGGATATATTTGCCCACAACAACTTCGATGACCCGGTGGGCAATATCGAACTCAGCCTTCCAAATGCTTTTGTCAACGAATCGGACCACCTTTTCGATGTGATGCGTATGGTGCATGCGCAAAAACTGACCCTCGTTCCGGTGGTTGACGATAACCACCATTACCTGGGTTCGATCACAACACAGAAACTTATTGAGACTTTTGCCGAGGCCTATTCGTTCAACGAGCCCGGAACAGTGATCGTGCTCGAAATGAGCGTAAACGATTTTGTGCTATCGAGCCTTGCCCGCATTTTCGAGGAAAACGACACCCAGCTGTTGAGCTATTTTATTCGCTATAATATGGAGTCGACGCGCATTGAAGTAAATATTAAAACCAACCGCATGGATGTTGGCCCGGTGCTTCAGGCGCTCAACAGGTTCAACTACAATGTAGCCGGTGTTTACTCCAACCATTCCGACAAAGATGACCTGCACGATCGCTTTGCTGCCTTCATGAAGTACATGAGCATATGAGGTGGCTGGCTCTGAGTGTTTTCCTTATTACAGCCTCAGCATTGACGCAGGCACAGGAACTGCCGTCGAATGGCAGGCCTGCCGATTCATGTTTGCAGCTGCCCGACGAACAATTTGTGGTCAGGGCTATTTTGCCTGAGGGAAACAAAGTGACCCGCGAACACATCATCATGCGCGAGATGGAATTCCGGCAGGGCGATACGCTCAGCCTGAGCGAATTTTGTCAGCTTAGCCGCAAAAGCCGCCAAAACCTGCTCAACCGTGGATTGTTCAATTTTGTGGACATCCGGACGGTTCCTTTTCCCGGAAAGCCTTCCGAAAAGGATGTGGTGGTGGATGTTACAGAACGCTGGTATGTGTGGCCATTTCCGATTTTCGAGCTCGCCGAACGCAATTTCAACAGCTGGTGGGAACTTCGCGATCTGCGGCGGACCAACTACGGTTTTTTTGTGACCATCAACAATTTCAGGGGAAGAATGGAAGTGTTGCGTGTGTTGGCACGCGCAGGTTACAACCAGAACTATTACCTCAATTATGAAATCCCATACCTCAACCGGAAACAAAGCTTTGGCGCATCATTGGAAACCGGAGTAGCGCTCAGTCGTGAGACGTTTTATGCTGCAAAGAACCATAAATATTTACATTACAAGTCGTTAGATGGTTTTGCCCGACGTCAGGGCTACTTCCGCCTCACGTTTACGTTCCGGCCGGAGATTCACAACCTGCATGCCTTTACCCTGGCTTACGAGAATTTCCGCTTTGCAGATACATTGGTAAAGCTCAATCCGGAGATGGGTTTCAATAACCAGCCTGATTTCAGGATGTTCCGGCTGGCCTACCGCCTGAAGCACGACTTTCGCGATTCGCGTCCCTATCCGCTCAACGGACATTATTTTGAGCTAAACGCTGAGCAGCGAGGATTGGGATTGCTGTCGAACGAACCTGCTCACACCAACCTCAAGGCCACTTTTGACCTGTACCGACCAATCAAACCTCGCTGGAACTGGGCTTTTACCACCACAGTTAAAACAGTTATCGGGAAAACCGAACCCTACCAGCTCAGGCGTGGGTTGGGGTATGGCAACGAGTTTGTGAGAGGTTATGAGCTATATGTTGTGGACGGACGCAGTTTCGGCCTGTTTAAAAGCAATATCAAATACACCCTGGTGAAGCCACAGTCCAGACAACTCCCTGTGCCGGTCACCGAGCGCTTTTCCAAAATACATTATGCCCTGTACCTCAATGCCTTGTTCGATGCCGGCTATGTGCACGAACCCAATCCCTGGCCGGACAACTTCCTGCAAAACAGGCTGCTTTATGGCACCGGACTTGGTCTCGACCTGGTGACCTATTACGACCTGGTCTGGAGGTTCGAGCTATCGCTCAATCACCTCCGTCAAAGTGGATTTTTCCTTCATTTTGTCGCGCCAATCTGACAAGGTATGTGCTCCGGCAAAACATTATGTCGTAATCTTGCAACCGGAAAACTATGCTGCCCATGAAGCTGGCCATTTTCGGTAAAAACATCGCCGGTGAGCACTCACCATATTTACGTCTGATGCTCGACCGGTTGCTTCACGCTGGTGCACGACTTTATGTGTATCAGCCTTTCATGGCGCCGCTGAAGCAATACACCGGCCTCGAATCGGTAGAGGGGCTTTTCTCGAGTTATGCCGATCTTCCGGCCGATGCCACGGCTTTGCTCTCCATCGGAGGAGATGGAACATTGTTGGACACCCTGCCCCTGGTGCGCAACTCAGGAATTCCTATTCTTGGTATCAACACCGGCAGACTGGGATTTTTGTCCAGCGTGTCCCGTCAGGATATTGACCATGCCATGGATGCCCTTGTTTCTGGGCGTTTTGGCATACAGGAAAGGTCGCTCATTCAGCTCATCCAGCCTGCAGCGCTTTTTGGCGATATCAATTATGCGCTCAACGAAGCCACAGTTTTCAGAAAGGAAGCTACCTCGCTGATAGTCATACAGTTGTATGTGAACGAGACCTTTGTGAATTCCTACTGGGCCGATGGTTTGATTGTGGCCACACCAACCGGCTCAACTGCCTATTCCCTGAGTGCGGGAGGCCCGATTCTGACACCGGATTCCGGCAATTTCGTCATCACACCCATTGCCACACACAATTTGAGTGTGCGCCCCATCGTTATTCCCGACAGCAGCACCATCAGGCTCAAAGTCGTAGGGCGGCACACCCAATTTACCCTGAGCATGGATTCAAGGCTCGCTGTTGTTGATCAGTCGCACGAACTGGTGTTTCAAAAGGCCCCGTTCAACATCAGGCTGATCGAAACCGAGGGAAAGGATTTTTCAGCACCATCAGGGAAAAGTTGTTGTGGGGCCTCGATGTAAGAAACTGAGGTGCGTAGCCGATAAAAAACTAAATTTGCAATCCGTTCGCACCGAAGCCCAAACAGCTTCTGTCGGGCACAACCCTGGAGAAAAATGTACAAACTGACCATTCCGGCCTTGTTTGCTTTCGCATTTTTTATGCGGCCTGCACATGCCCAGAATCTTGAGCTTGGTCCAGCTGCCGGTATCGCCTATTACAATGGCGACCTCAACCCGGGCATGCCGTTTCAGGATGTCGAGCCGGCATTCGGGCTGGTAGCACGCTACAGCAAAAGCACCCGCTGGGCTTACCGGCTGAATATTCTGAGCGGCCGGCTTGCCACTTCAGGGAATTATGCCAGGGTAGATACTGTGCGGGATATCCCTTTTAATACGCCATTTCAGGAAGCCGGGTTAGTGGCCGAGTTTAACTTTTTCGATTACTTCACAGGTAGCGAAAAAAGTTATGCCACCCCTTACCTCTTTGCCGGCCTGGGGGCAACACGTATTCAGGCAACTGATGCCACCGGCACCGCATGGCGGCTTCCGCTGCATGCCTCGTTTGGCCTGGGGTTCAAGTATAGCCTCACCAATCGGCTGGCTGTAGGCGCCGAATGGGGCATGCGACGTGCTTTCGCTGACTATCTCGACCACTCTGATGCCATTCCTCTGAATGAGACCGCTAAATGGGACGACCCGGGCAAAACCGATTGGTACAACTTCACAGGTGTTTCGCTGACTTACAGGTTCTCGCTTCAGAAAAAGCACAAATGCGACGCTTTCCAAAACCGAGTGTATAAGAAATAACTAAAACCTTTGGACGGGGAACAAATAAATAAGCAATCGCTTAAGGACAAAATTGATCTGAATAAGCTGCCGGTGCACATTGCCATCATTATGGACGGCAACGGACGCTGGGCGAAAAAGCACGGCAAACACAGGGTTTTCGGCCACCGCAACGGAGTTACTGCAGTGCGTGAAGCCGCTGAAGCCGCAGCCGAACTCGGCGTACCTTACCTTACCCTTTACGCTTTTTCAACTGAAAACTGGAGCCGGCCGCGCACCGAAGTCAACGCCCTGATGCGCCTGCTTCTGCAAACGATCAAGACCGAAATCACAACCCTCAATAAAAACAACATCCGCCTCAATGCCATTGGCGACCTGGACAGCCTGCCCGAAATCAACCGCAAGCACCTGCAGCGCGCCATCGACGAAACTGCAGGAAATACCCGCATGACCCTTACCCTGGCACTCAGCTATTCCAGTCGCTGGGAACTGACGCAGGTGGGGCGGAAAATTGCTGAGCTGGTTGCCGAAGGAAAATGCAAACCCGAAGAAGTGGATCAGAGCTGCATCGAAAAGCTGCTCACTACCAGCAATATGCCCGACCCGGAACTGCTCATCCGGACCAGTGGCGAACACCGCATCAGCAATTTCATGCTTTGGCAGATTGCTTACACAGAACTCTACTTCACCAATACACTCTGGCCCGATTTCAGGCGCGACGACTTGTACAAGGCAATCATTGATTTTCAGTGCCGCGAGCGCCGATTTGGCAAAACAAGTGAACAAATAAAGAAAGGAAAAAAGCAGGAATGAAGCCAATAGCATTCTCGGGAAAAAGATTAGTCCTGTTCATTCTGTCGATCATCAGTCTTTGGAGTTTTAACGCGCCGGTGGTAGCCCAGATACCCATTGGTTCCGACCTTTCGCCCTTCGACTACGCCCGGCCAAGGGAGTATGAAATCGGTGGCATCACCGTGGAAGGTGTGCAGTACCTCGATCCAAATGTGCTCATCATGCTCAGCGGCCTCAAGGTAGGCGACCGCATCAAGGTGCCCGGCGACCGCATCACCGACGCCATCCGAAAGCTATGGGATCAGGGCCTGTTCGAGAACGTCAGCATCTCGGCCTCCAACATCACAGGCGGCTTGATTTTCTTAAGAATCGACCTGAAAGAACGTCCCCGCGTGTCGAAGTTCTCATTTCAGGGCCTAAGAAAATCGGAAGCCGACGACATACGCAGCAAGATAAACCTTGCCCGGGGAGATGTGGCAACCGATCACCTGTTTGTGCGTACCGAGCGCATCATTCAGAAACATTTTGCTGCTAAAGGCTACCTGAATACCGAGGTGGAAATAGAGCAAAAACCCGACCCATCGCGCGAAAACTATGTGGACCTGAACATCATCGTCCGCAAGAATGCCAAAGTAAAAATTGGTGAGATCGTGGTAGAGGGCAACGAAGCCCTCAGCGATGCAGAGGTGCGCGCTGCAATGAAAGATACCAAAGAACGTGGGGTCTTCAACCCGCTCGTGCCACTTGGTCCCACCATTGTAAATGCCACAACCGATGTGCTCAGGCTAAGGCCGGTGAGTGCCCTGCAACGCATCGAATCCTACTTTACTGACAACTACAGACTACGCATTCTTAAAGCATCGCGCTTCGAGGAAGCGAAATTCAGAGAAGACCTCGAGAAGATTGTAAAGAAATACAACTCAAAGGGTTATCGCGACGCTCAGGTAGTATCCGACTCGCTATACCGCATTGATGACCGCAACATTGGACTGAAACTCACCATCTTCGAAGGCAACAGGTATTACTACCGCAACATCGACTGGGTGGGCAATACCAAATACGACGATAAGACCCTCTCAGCTATTCTGGGCATCAGCAAAGGCGATGTGTACAACCGCGAATTGCTCGAGACCAACCTCAACTACAATCCCAATGGTTTTGATGTCACATCGCTCTACATGGACGATGGCTACCTGTTCTTCAGCATCGAGCCGGTGGAAGTGCGCATCGAAAACGATTCGATCGACCTCGAAATCCGCATACGCGAAGGCAAGCAGGCACGCATCAGCAATGTAGGTGTGAAAGGAAACACAAAAACCAACGACCATGTGGTTGTGCGCGAACTGCGCACGAGGCCTGGACAGCTGTTCAGCCGCAACGACGTGATCCGCACCACACGCGAGCTCGCCAACCTGCGCTATTTCAATGCCGAGACCATCCAGCCTGATGTCAAACCCGATTATGCCAACGGAACTGTTGACATCGATTACAAGGTTGAGGAAACCTCTGCCGACCAGATTGAATTATCGGGAGGATGGGGCTATGGCAGGGTAATCGGCACACTGGGTCTGTCGTTTAACAATTTCTCGGCGCGTAATTTGTTCAAGCGCGAGGCATGGAAACCTGTGCCATCGGGCGACGGTCAGAAACTCTCGCTCAGGTTTCAGACTTTTGGCAAAGGCTACATGAATTACAGTGCCTCTTTCACCGAGCCCTGGCTTGGAGGCCGCAAGCCAACCTCGCTTTCCGTATCATTCTACCATTCACTCTTCAGCGATGGAAAGCCGCGAAGCGATACAACGCATGCTTTCTTTAAAATCGATGGCTTCACTGCCGGTATCGGACAACGGCTCACCTGGCCAGATGACTTTTTTACGCTTTATCAGGGAATTAACCTGATGCGCTACTCCTTGCGCAATTACGGATCCATCTTCCGGGTGGGCAATGGCACAGGCACATTCAATGTGATCAGCTACAACATTGTGTTTGGCCGCAACTCGGTCAGCCAGCCAATTTTCCCCCGCTCGGGATCCGATTTCTCGTTGTCGCTCGAACTTACACCGCCTTATTCACTGTTCAGCAACAAGAACTACAGCGAACTGACCGAAAGCGAGAAGTTCAGGATGGTGGAGTATTACAAATGGAAGCTCGGCACATCGTGGTATGTTGAAACTTTCAATAAGCTTGTGCTTTCGGCGCGCTTGCGTATGGGCTACCTTGGCGCATACAACAGCACCATTGGTGTGACGCCATTCCAGCGGTTTTATCTCGGTGGCGACGGTTTGTCGGGATACAGCAACTTCGACGGTCGCGAAATCATCGCCATGCGGGGTTATATCAACGAATCGATCACACCTAATTATTACAAGGACAAAAATATCGGCGGCACCATCTTCACCAAATACACCATGGAGCTTAGGTATCCATTCTCGCTCAACCCAAGTGCTACCATCTATGGTTTGACCTTTGTTGAAGCGGGCAACTCCTGGCTTGGATTCAGCGATTTCAATCCCTTCGAGGTAAAACGATCGGCGGGTGTAGGCGTGCGCATCTTCCTGCCCATGTTTGGCCTGTTGGGCCTCGACTGGGGCTATGGGTTCGATCCTATCTACGGCGTACCCTCGGCCAACAAGAGCCAGTTCCATTTCTCCATCAACCAATCCATCGATTAAAGTTTGGCAGGTTTTTTGGTAATACTAAACTGTTAAATCCTAAAAGTCATGAAAGCAAAAACCCTAATCGCGATTATTTTCCTCAGCCTGATAAGCACCGGTTTAATGGCTCAGCTCCAAAACCAGCGCTTTGCATTTGTTGACACCGAATATATCCTCAACAACATTCCCGAATACAAAGATGCCCAGGAGGAACTCAATACCCTGTCGCAGCGATGGGAAAAGGAAGTCAAAGCCCTTTTCGATAAGGTGGAGGAAATGTACAAAGCCTATCAGACCGAAGCAGTGTTGCTGCCGCAAGACCTGAAAAGAAAAAGAGAAGAGGATATTCTGAAAAAAGAGCGCGAAGCCAAAGACCTGCAGCTGAAATATTTCGGACCGGAAGGCGACTTGTTTAAAAAGCGCAACGAACTGGTCAGCCCGATTCAGGAAAAGATTTTCAACGCCATGCAGGAAATTGCCGAAACACGCAACTATGCCTTCATCTTCGATAAAGCTGCCGGCGCCGTCCTGCTTTATGCCAGTCCACGGTTCGATATCAGCGACGAAGTGCTCGACGAAGTCGGGAAAGTGATGCAAATCACCCGTCGCGAAGACCGCAGCGGTAAACGTTAAAGCTTCTTAAGCAGCAAGAATGCGGTATAAAAAGCCCGAAAAAGTTTAATTTTGCCCCATTAAATCCATCAATTTGCAAATGAAAAATTTAGTTAAACCTTTTTATCTCATTGGTCTGGTACTGCTGATGTCGTGTGCTCAGGCCCAAACCCCTGCCGTCAAAATCGGTCATGTGGACTCGAATGTGCTGATGAATCAGATGCCTGAACGCGCAGATGTGGAAAAACAATTGGAAGATTACCAAAAGCAACTCGAAGGCGAGCTGCGGACAATGATGACAGAGTACCAGAAAAAGGTTACTGATTACCAAAACACTGTGTCCACTATGTCGAACCTCATCCGCCAGTCGAAGGAAAAAGAAATCACCGACCTGCAAACCCGCATTCAGGATTTCCAGCAGAATGCCGAGGAAGAATATGCCGACAAACGCATCGAACTGTTGAAGCCCATCGTGGATAAAATCAAGAAAGCCATCGAAGATGTAGGCAAAGAACACAATTACACCTATATTATCGATGCCTCTACCGGAGTTCTGCTCTACACCGGTGCCAATGCAGATGACATCACCGACAAAGTGAAGGCAAAACTTGGAATAAAATAGAAATCGGAAGTGTCTGATTATGAAGCGGAACCATAATTAGTTCCGCTTTTTTTGTTTTTTTTCCGGACATAATTGGTAGTGCTATGCCGAATATGTGTAGTTTTGCCCCAAAATACATCGCAATGATCATTATCAACAGGCATATGATGCAGCATCATTTTGGCGTTCCAGGCCGAAGGTGAAGCTGTGTACCTGTTACAACAGATATTATTGTCAAACCCGACGCCTGGACCCCTAAGTCCGGGCGTTTTTTTTAACTCAAAACAACTGAAATGCTAAAAATTGCTGTACAAAAAAGTGGCAGGCTCAATGAAGGCTCGCTCAGCTTATTGAAAGATTGTGGTATTGTGGTTGAAAACGGCACCGATAAGCTCAAAGCTGAGGCTACGGGCTTTCCGCTGGAAGTTATCTTTTTGCGCAATTCCGACATTCCGGAATATGTGCAGGACGGGGTGGTGCACTGCGGCATTATTGGCGAAAATGTGCTTGTGGAGAGCATGGCCAGGGTGGAGGTGGTCCAGAAACTTGGATTCTCGCGTTGCCGGCTGAGCATCGCAGTGCCCAAAGAAGTTACTTTTACCGGTCCTGGCTGGCTGCAAGGCAAACGGATCGCCACATCTTACCCCAATTCGCTGCGGGCATACCTGAATGCAAACAACATCCAGGCAGAAACCCACCTGATCAACGGCTCGGTAGAGATTGCACCTTCGCTCGGACTTGCTGACGCAGTGTGCGATCTGGTGAGTTCGGGCAATACCTTGTTTAGCAATGGTTTAAAAGAGGTGGAGGTTTTGCTTCGTTCCGAGGCGATACTTGTGGCCTCGCACAACCTGAGCCATGAAGCACGCAGCCTGCTCGAAAAACTGCTGTTCAGAATTCAGGCGGTGCTCAATGCAAGAAAATATAGTTATGTGTTGCTCAACTGCCCGGAGGAAAAGATTGAAGATATCATTGCCATCCTGCCGGGTATGAAAAGCCCGACCATCATGCCGCTGGCACAAAAAGGATGGTACTCGTTGCACTCAGTGGTGCACGAAAACGATTTCTGGAACCATATCGATGCCCTGAAAGCCAACGGGGCCGAAGGTATCCTGATTATACCCATTGAAAAGATGATTTACTAAAACCAAAAGCCATGCTGAAGACCATTTATTATCCCGAACCGGCTGTGTGGCCCGAACTTTGTCGCCGGCCACAACTCAACAGTGAGGATCTTTGGAACCTGATGACCGAGATTTTCGAACAGGTTTCGATGTTTGGGGATCAGGCAGTGCGTCGTTTTGTGGGATTGTACGAGGGTGTGCAGCTCGACACACTCGAAGTGCCTCAGGATCAATTTGAAAAGGCTGGTCAGAATCTTTCAGAGGCATTGAAGGAAGCCATTCTGAAGGCCAGGAAGAACATAGATACCTTCCACCGGTACACCATGATTGAGCCGCCCGTGGTGGAGACCATGCCCGGGATTCGCTGCTGGATCAGGAAAAAGCCTGTAAACCGTGTGGGGCTGTATGTGCCCGGTGGCAGCGCCCCATTGTTCAGTACCGTACTCATGCTGGCTGTACCGGCAGCCATTGCAGGTTGCAGCGAGGTGATTTTGTGTACCCCTGCTGGAAAAGACGGCAAGGTGAATGAGGCGGTGCTTTTTGCAGCCCGCGAAGCGGGTGTGCAGCGGGTTTTTGCTGTTGGAGGCGCGCAGGCCATCGCAGCTATGGCCGTTGGTACGGAATCGATACCAAAGGTGGATAAAATCTTCGGCCCTGGCAATCAGTACGTAACCGCTGCCAAGCAATTTGCCAGCCGGTCGCATTGCGCCATTGATATGCCGGCAGGTCCTTCGGAAGTGCTGGTAATAGCCGACGTAAGCGCCAGACCTGAATACGTGGCAGCCGACTTGCTGTCGCAGGCCGAACATGGCGCCGACAGCCAGGTGATCCTGGTGACCGACAGCATGCGGGTAGTTGACGAAGTGAACAAAGCCCTTGAAAATCAGCTTACTACCCTGCCTCGTGCCGATATAGCAAGCCAGGCCCTGTCGAATAGCCTGACCATACTGCTCCGCAGCACAGACGAGGCCATACGTTTTTCGAACCTATATGCGCCTGAACATCTGATCCTGGCCACAGCCGACGCGGAAAGCCTGGCCGAAAAAGTAGTGCATGCCGGTTCGGTATTCGTTGGGCACTTCAGCCCCGAAAGCGCAGGCGATTATGCCTCGGGTACCAATCACACCCTGCCTACCTATGGTTTTGCCCGTGCAATGGGCGGGCTCACCATCGACAGCTTCCTCAAACCTGTGTCTTTTCAGCAACTTACGCGTGAGGGACTGAGCGCCCTGGCTCCGGTGATTACTGAAATGGCCAGTGCCGAAAAACTGGAGGCGCATCGCAAGGCTGTGGAAATCAGGTTGAAAGCTTAGTCTGAAATCGGATGTGTGATGATTGAAAGCTATTTCAGGGAACATATCACCCGATTGGTGCCATACAGCACGGCGAGAGATGAGTACAAGGGACCTCCGGGTACGTTTCTCGATGCCAATGAAAATCCTTTTGGCAACGGACTCAACCGATATCCCGATCCACGGCAGACAGCCCTTCGCGAAACCATTGCACAGCTCAAAGGCGTGCACAGCAGCAAGGTATTTGTTTCGAGTGGAAGCGATGAGGTTATTGATCTGCTGATCAGATTGTTTTGTGAGCCGCGAAAGGATAAGGTGCTCATCCTGCCCCCGACTTATGGCATGTATGCCGTGGCCGCTTCGGTGCACAATGTGGATGTGGAAGAGATTGTGCTCGGCGCTGATTTTCAGCCTGATGTGGAAAGAATAATTCAGTCGGGTGCCAAAATCCTTTTCCTGTGCTCGCCCAATAACCCCACAGGCAACCTGATGAGCCGCGAGTACGTCGAAACTATCCTGCAGCAGTTTGGGGGGATGGTGGTAGTGGATGAAGCCTACGTAGATTTTTCGCCTGAAGGTTCCTTCCTTCCTTTGCTCGAATCCTTTCCACAACTGATTGTGATGCAGACTTTTTCAAAAGCCTTCGGATTGGCAGCCGCCAGGGTCGGAATGGCTTTTGCTGCACCTGCTGTGATCAAAGCGCTGGATACCATCAAGTTGCCTTACAATCTGGGAAATCCTTCGGCAAAAGCTGCGTTGGCAGCGCTGAGCAGAAGGGAGCAGGTTTTGCGCAAAGTGGAAAAAATCATCAGATACCGTGATCAGCTTGCCTCGCAACTGATTGAACTGCATTGCGTGGTTCGGGTGTATCCTTCCGATGCAAACTTTTTGTTGGTTCAGTTTGTTGATGCGTCTGCAGTTTTCACCCATTTGCTGAATCACGGCATCATCGTCCGCGATCGTTCGCGACAGCCGCTGCTTGAGGGCTGCCTTAGGATCAGCATAGGTACCGGCAAGGAAAACAAAAAGTTACTTAATGTGTTGAAAATGATAGGATAATGCAGAAAGTACTGTTCATCGACAGGGATGGCACCCTGATTCACGAGCCTCCCGACGACTGGCAGGTTGATTGCTGGGAAAAGTTTGTGTTCATTCCGGGGGTGATTACCTGGTTAGGAAAAATTGCCCGCGAATTGGACTACAAACTTGTGATGGTGACCAACCAGGATGGGCTCGGCACCCCTATCTGGCCGGAGGAAAAATTCTGGCCGATACACAATCGCATGCTCGAGATATTTGAAAACGAGGGCATTGAGTTCGAAGATGTGTTTATTGACCGCAGCTTCGAGCACCAGCAACTACCCAGCCGGAAACCAGGTACTGCCATGCTCACCAAATACCTCAAAGGCAGGCACGACCTGGAAAACAGTTTTGTGATCGGCGACCGCATCACCGACGTCCAACTGGCCAAAAACCTCGGCAGCAAAGCCGTCTTTTTCAATAATTCAGAGTTGTTGCCTGCTGAACTTGAGGAAGTTGCCCTGCTTAAAACCACCAGCTGGAAATCGGTTTATGAACTGCTCAGGATGCTTCCGCGCAAAACCAAAGTCAGGCGTTATACCCATGAAACCAAAATTGAGCTTACGTTCGATCCCGATGGAAACGGATTGTTCGCTGTGAATACTGGCATTGGTTTTTTTGACCATATGCTTGCCCAGATTGCCCGTCATGGTAATTGTGATTTGATAATCAATGCTTTGGGCGATCTTCATGTGGATGTGCATCACACTGTAGAAGATGTCGGGATTTCGTTGGGGATGGCGCTCAGGGAGGCTGCAGGAAAAAAATCGGGTTTGCAGCGCTATGGTTTTGCCTTGCCGATGGATGAAGCTTCGGCCATGGTGCTGATAGATTTTGCCGGAAGGAGCTACCTGAAATGGGAAGTAAACTGCGCGGAATCGTCAGCCGGCGGGATTTCATTTGTCATGTGGGAGCATTTCTTCGGTTCGCTGGCGCAACATGCCGCAATCAACCTACATGTGAAAGCTGAGGGGCGCGACGGACATCATACCATCGAATCGGTATTCAAGGCGTTTGCCCGGGCTATGCAAATGGCATTCAGGCGCGATGCCACTTTAACTGATCTGCCAAGCACCAAAGGAATCCTATGAGCCGGGTGGCAATCATCGATTATGGCGCCGGAAACCTGACCAGCCTCAGGTATGCCCTGCACCGATGTGGCATATCCGATGTGGTTGTCACTTCCAAAGAGAAACTGATTCGTTCGGCCGACAGGATCATTTTTCCGGGGGTTGGTCACGCCCGCTATGCCATGGATCGCCTGACAGAAACCGGCCTGCACAAAGTGATCCCGGAGCTTGATCAGCCTGTTTTGGGAATATGTCTGGGAATGCAGCTGATGTGTCGTTATTCAGAAGAAGGACAGGTGGAAGGATTGGGAATCTTTTCTGCGGAGGTGAAGCGTTTCGGGCAGCCCCTCAAGGTGCCGCACATGGGATGGAATCTGGTGAAATATACTGAAAACCAGACATATATCCCTGAATACTATTATTTTGTGCATGGCTATTATGCTGAGGTCTGCCGCGAAACAGTGGCAACATGCGATTACGGACATTTATTTTCGGCAGTGCTCGGTCGGGATAATTTTCTGGGCTGCCAGTTTCATCCCGAAAAGAGCGGACCTGCCGGTGAATTTTTCTTAAAACGTTTTCTATCATGAATATCAAAGTCATTCCGGCTATTGACCTGATTGGCGGACGTTGTGTGCGCCTTCACAAAGGCCGTTTCGAGGAGCTAACCACCTACGATGTGCCTGTGCATGAGATGTTTTCGCTCATTGCCGGGGCCGGATTCAAACGTGTACATGTCGTTGACCTCGACGGGGCGCGCATTGGTGAACCCTTGCAGCTCGAGCTGATTGCCGGCTTGTCGAAGCAATTTGGCCTCGAAGTACAATCCGGTGGTGGTTACCGCAATATACATCAGGTGGCGCGTGCCCTCGATCTGGGCATTAGTGCTGTAATCATTGGATCAGCAGCCGTAAGAAACCCTCAGTTCTTCACCCAGTGCCTCGAAAGATTCGGCAGCGACCGCATCATTCTGGCAGCCGATGTGGATGGTAATCAGGTCAAGGTTTCGGCCTGGGAAGAGGAGAGCGGGCAAACGCTGGAGAAATTGCTGGAGACATTTGTCCCTCAAGGACTTATATATGTGCTTATTACTGATATACAGCGCGATGGCACCATGAAGGGACCTGCAACAGTGCTTTACGGCGACCTTCAGGCAAGATATCCAGGCCTCGAAATCATTGCCAGTGGTGGCGTGGGTCAACTCACTCACCTCGAATTGCTGGCCGAAGCCGGCATCCGTGCTGTGGTGCTCGGAAAGGCGCTCTACGAGAATAAGTTGACTCTTGAACAACTGAGTGGGATCAATAAGGCTTATGCTGGCTAAACGCATCATTCCCTGCCTCGATGTCAAAGACGGACGCACCGTAAAAGGTATCAACTTTGTGGACCTGGCTGATGCCGGTGATCCTGTGGCGCTGGCAAGTCAGTATTCGCTTGAAGGCGCCGACGAGTTGCTGTTTCTCGATATCACAGCCAGCCACGAAAAGCGCAAAACCCTGGTTGAGCTGGTGGACAGGGTGGCACAGGCCATCAACATTCCTTTTACGGTTGGTGGTGGGGTTGCGCAGGTTGAGGATGCTTATGCGCTTTTGCAGGCCGGAGCCGACAAGGTTAGTATAAACTCAGCTGCCGTGAAAAGTCCTTCACTCATTGGTGAGATCGCACAACGCTTTGGTTCTCAGTGTGTCGTGCTGGCCATTGATGCCCGGCAGGATCAAGCTGGTAAATGGGAGGTTTTTATCAACGGGGGGAGAATCCCAACCGGAAAGGATTTGTTTGAATGGGCAAAAGAGGGCCAGGAACGTGGTGCCGGTGAAATCCTGTTTACCAGCATGAACCACGATGGCACGCGCAAGGGCTTTGCCAACGAAGCGCTGGCCAGGCTTGGCCAAATGCTTTCTATTCCTGTGATTGCCTCGGGAGGCGCAGGCCATATGCAACACTTTGCCGACGCTTTCCTGGTGGGCAAGGCCGATGCAGCCCTGGCCGCCTCAGTTTTTCATTATGGCCTGATTTCTATACCTGAATTGAAAAAATATCTTAAATCATGCTCGATATCAATACGTTAGATTTTGAGAAGTCGAATGGTCTGCTGCCGGCGGTCGTTCAGGACAGCACTACACTTCAGGTGCTGATGCTGGGATACATGAATCGTGAGGCCTTGCAGCGTACGAAAGAAACCGGCAGGGTCTGGTTCTTTAGCCGTTCGAAAAACCGCCTTTGGGAGAAAGGCGAAACCTCTGGCAATTATTTGAATGTGAAGGAAATAAGCGTGGACTGCGACCAGGATACACTGCTCCTGCAGGTGGTTCCCGAAGGGCCGGTTTGCCACCGCGGAACAACCAGCTGCTTTGATGAGGAGATAAGGGCTGCTGGTCCGGATTTTTTGTATCAGCTCGAGGCCATCATACGTCAAAGGGCAGGGGAGGACAGCTCGGTTTCTTACACCCGTAAGCTGCTCGACCGGGGCCTTGACCGCATGGCACAAAAAGTTGGCGAAGAGGCCGTTGAGGTTGTGATTTCAGCCAAGAATGATGATCTTCAGTTACTTAAAGGCGAGATGGCCGACCTGCTTTATCACCTTATGGTGCTCATGTACGCCAAAGGCATACGCCTGAGTGAAGTCAGCGAGGTGTTGAGGCAGCGCCACAAAGCGCGCACTTCGGCGCAATAGGGTTTATTCTTCCTCGAAAAGTTCGTCGGTAGCCAGCAAGGCGGTATCGGGCAGAGGTAATGCTTCGACACTGCGCAATTTCCGTTGTATGGCCCTGGTGCGTTTACCCACCAGAACATCAATGTCGTTGCCGGCTCCTTCAATTTTCTTTTTGGCTTTTTCGAGGATTTCGCCAAAGTTGTTGAACTCTGTTTTTACCTCGCCCAGTATTTTCCACACCTCACTGCTTCGTTGCTGGATGGCCAGGGTTTTGAATCCCATCTGGAGGCTGTTGAGTATGGCCGCCAAAGTGGCCGGTCCGGTAACAATGACGCGGTATTTCGACTGTAGTTCGCCGGTCAGGGCGGGATTGCGCACCACTTCGGCATACAGGCCTTCGATGGGCAGAAACATGATGGCAAAATCGGTAGTAAAGGGCGGGTCGAGGTATTTATTGCTGATGTCGGCAGCAAATTTGCGTATGGCTGCCGTAAGCGCTTTGGATGATTCTTCGATTTGTTGCGGGTTTGCTTCTTCGTATGCAGTCTGAAGCCTGTTGAAGTCCTCGAGCGGAAACTTGGCGTCGATGGGCAGATACACCGGCTGGTCGCCGTTTTCGCGTCCAGGAAGCCGTATGGCAAATTCCACGTGGTCGTTGCTGCTGCGTTTGGTTTTCACACTGGCTTCGTACTGTTCCGGTGCCAGGATCTGCTCCAGAATGGCCGAAAGCTGATACTCGCCCACAATACCTTTGGTTTTCACGTTCGACAGCACCCTTTTCAGGCCTCCCACATCCTGGGCAAGGGTTTGCATTTCGCCCAGGCCTTTCTGCACACTTTCGAGTTGCTTGCTCACCAGCTCGAACGACTGTCCGAGGCGGGTTTCGAGGGTCTTCTGCAGTTTCTCGTCCACAGTTTCGCGCATCTTTTCCAGTTTCAGTTCCGTGCTTTGGATCAGCTCGCCTTGTTTGCGTTCGAGGTCGGCAAACTTTTGCCTTTGCAATTCGTTGAAATCCTTGACGTTGGCTGTAAACTGTTCCTGGAATTCCTTCAATACCCTGGCCATGCTGTCGCGTCCTTCCTGGGCATTGCGGTTGAGTTGTTCCGCAAGTTGCGAGAGTTTTTCGTCGAGCTTTTGTTGCATGGCTTCGAGGCGCCGTTCGCCCGCAACAGCCTGTTCTTGTTGTTTTTGTGTGAGCTCGCCCAGTTGCTGGCGCAAGGTGAGTCCGATGCGGTCGAAGCTTTTACCGAGTTCTTCCCGGTTTTCCCTGGCACTCTGGCCTGTGGCTTCGGCAAGTTGTCCGAGTTTCTCCTCATTGGTGCGGGCCAGCACCTGAATGGCCTGGCTTTGCTGTTCCTGCATCAACCGGAGCTGTTCCAGCTGATGTTGGTTGATGGCCCTGAGGTTATCGTTAAAGCTCTTGCTGAACTCGGTCAGGTTGCGCGACAGTTCTTCCCGGTTTGTGCGCAGATGTTCATTGATCTGATTTTCCATTCGCGCCAGCCCCTTGTCGAGCAGCTCGAGCCGGGTTTCGAGTCGGGCAAGTTTATCGCTGTCCTGTTTACCGCCACGCAGCAGAATCAACACAATGGCTGCAACTACCAACAATAATGTTATGAGCGAGATGGGATCCATAATATTTTTCTTTTTGGGCTGCAAAGGTCATAAGCAGCTGCGACAGTTTATGTCGTCGTCTTTAAGTTTGACCTTGTGGCCGATGTTCCTTAATTTTGCAGCCCTAAATTACATCTTAACTTCAACACCTGATACATATGGGCAGAGCTTTTGAATACCGCCGCGCGGCCAAGGAAAAACGTTGGGACAAAATGTCGAAGGTATTCCCCAAACTGGGGAAACTGATCACCATTGCAGCCAAGGAAGGTGGTCCTGATCCCGAACTGAACCCCAGATTGCGCAATGCCATCCTGAATGCCAAGGCCGAAAACATGCCCAAGGATAATATTGAAGCTGCCATAAAACGCGCTCTGGGCAAAGATGCCGACACAATGGTAGAGGTGGTTTATGAAGGCAAAGGACCGCATGGCGTGCTGATGTACGTGGAATGCGCCACCGACAATACCACCCGCACCGTGGCCAATGTGAAATCATATTTCAACAAGGTGGGTGGATCGCTTGTGCCCAATGGCTCGCTCGAGTTCATGTTTAGCCGCAAAGCTGTTTTTGAATTCAAACCAAAACCCGGAGTTGATCTGGAAGAGCTTGAACTACAGCTGATTGATGCAGGTCTGGAGGAAATCGAGCAGCACGAAGATGTCATTTACGCCTATGCCGACTACAAGGACTTTGGCAACCTGCACCATGCACTGGAGGAACTGGGTATGGAAATCATCAAGGCCAACCTGCAGCGTTTTCCGGTTACCCCTGTGGAGTTTACTGAAGAACAAAGGGCTGATATCGAGCGGCTGATCGACCGCATTGAGGAGGACGATGACGTGCAGGCTGTTTATACCAATATGGCCTGAAACATAATACATTAACATTGAGGAAAGGGGGCGCTAACGCAACAAGGTGAGCGTCCCTTTTTTCGTGCTTTCAAACGGCCCATCCAGGCCCATGGCAGAATATTGGATAACCCAGATGTAAGTGCCGGCAGGGGCTGCCTGACCGTTGTACCTGCCATCCCAGCCTTGGTTATGGTCGGAAGTTTCGAAAACCATTGCCCCCCAGCGGTTGAAAATCTTTAGATGGTACGAAAGCGGCACAGCTTGTCCGAAGTATGGCTTAAAGGTTTGATTTTCAACAATAGGTGAGTCGGGTCGGAATGCGTTGGGAACCGGGAGTTCAGCCTCGCAAGGCAATACGATGAGCGTGGTACTGGCGGTGGTTTCGCAACCAAAATTGTTAATGGCTGTGAGTTGGTAATTTCCTTCATGGTTCCACAAAGTTTGCCCGAAACTGAGGTAAGCCGACTGGCTGTTGCCGCCGCCGGGTATGGTCCAGTTCAGAAGGGTGTAGTCCCCTTCAATTGATGGCTTGATTTCCAGTGGCTTGCCCAGGCACTGCCGGTAAGTGTCGGGCATGGTGATTTCGGGCGCAGGCCAGATGGTCGCCTGCCCATTCAGGAAATTGGCCGGCGCCACAGCCTGATGCTGTGTCTGAATGGCCGAAACAGCTTCCCATTTCAATATGCTGCTGCCTGCGGCCAATGCAACGAAATTCAGATACATCATGGTGCCACCACCTGGCATGTGGATGCCATTGGAGTTTTCGATCAATATGCGGAAGCCTCCTTGAAAGTTTGTGATAGTTGTATTGGCTGAGGCAAATACCGTATGAATCTGAGAAGGGCCATTAAACTGCAGGAGCTTGTCGTCGTATTTCATCTCGAGCATGAGGCGTGTTACGCCCGCGAAACCATCCGTTGACACTGGCACTGGAAGGGTATTTCCCTTGCAACCGCTTGCCTGACCGGCACTGATATTCACGGGAAGTGATTCAATATCAATGGTCTGACTTGTGATGCATCCATTGGCATCGCGTACGTAGAGGGTCAACCCGCCCTGTGGCAGGTTGGAAAAGATGGGCGAAGACTGCCAGTCTATTTCGTTCACAGAGTAAGATAAAGGCTCAGCTCCGCTGGCCTGAATGTGCACGCTGGCATTGTTGAATCCATTGGAGGCCGGAACCTGCATCACGTCGGTAATTACCGGACCGGTTTCAGTTTCAATTACAACTTCCTGGGTGGCCTGACAGCCGTAGATATCCTCGATCCGAACGACATAGCTGCCGGGTAACACAGCAGTGAAGTTGCCCGATTCCTGCCATTCGGTATGATTATCAATGCGATATTTATATGGGGGCTTTCCCTGTATGCCCGTTGCTGCAATGGCACCTTCACTGCCGTTGCATCCGGCATTGGTTTTCTCGAGGTGCAGGTCCAGGTTTTCCGAAACATGCATCAGCACAATTTCTGAGGCTGTCTGGGGCGGACTGGCACAGGCGTAATCCGACAGCAGCACGCATTGCACCTGGTCTTCGTCAGCAGGTTGATAGCTGAAAGTAGCTTGATTTCCAAGTAGTTGACCGTTGACGCTCCACGAATAAACAGGGTTGTTGCCTCCATGCTGAATCGTGGATTCAAAATTGACCGTAGTACCCTGGCAGACCTCTTGTTGCTGGGCGCTGATGCTAATCTGGGGAACCAGCACGGGCAGCGCCTCGACCCATAGAACTTCAGAACTCACCTGCAAGGGCAGGGCACAGTTCACCGAACTGGTCAATACACATCGAATTTGCTGAGTTCCGACTGCTGTTATTGTTAACTGCGGACTGTTTTCGCCTGTTATCTGGCCGTCAACAAACCACTGATACACATCTGCCAGACCAGCTTGATTCACTAAAGCAGTAATTATGACTTCGTCACCTTCGCAATAAGTAGTTTGGGTGGTTTCAATCGAGATTGCAGGTTCAAACACCGGTTCAACCACCATCACAAGCTCAGGCGATGTGGCCGAAGGCTGGCTCAAACATTGCTCGGATGAAACCATCTCGCAATGCACAACATCCATGTTTTCAGGGGTGTAGATTAATTCCGGGCCATTGCCGGGTTGAAGGTTTCCGTTCACAAACCAGTTGTACTGAGGTGTCGATCCGCCATTTACAGCTAAAGCGCTAAATGATACTGCGTTGCCTGCGCATACCTGACTGGCCGACGCCTGGATGTTGACCTCAGGCGTCAGCAGCGGATTTACGTGAATGCTCAGGGTATCGGAATAAACTACTGAGGGCTGCGCGCAGGCCAGGCTGGAAGTGAGCCGGTAATAGATATGATCGTTGTGCTGCGGAATAATAGACAAAGTGAGACCAGAACCCGCAGGGCTTTCGTTGACAAACCACTCGATGAGCGCCTGTTCGCCACCTCCGGTGAAAACTGCGGTGAACACGGCCGTGCTTTGCTCGCAAACCTGGGTGCTGTTGGTTTGCACTTGTGCCACAGGCTCCACAATGCTGCTCACCCCAAAGCTGATGCTGTTGGAAGTGACCACAACCGGTTCGGCACAACGGGCCGACGAGACCATCTGGCAATACACCAGATCGCCATCGGCAGGCACATAGGTCAAAGTTGGATTATTGGCGCCGCTCAATGGCGAACCATTTACAAACCACTGAAAAACAGGTTGTTGTCCGGGATTTTCTGCCGCAGCTTCAAGGATTGCTTCCTGTCCGGAACAAAGTTGATTGGCCGGTGTGCTGATACTGATCGTGGGCACAACATTCGGGAGCACGGTTATTGTAACAGTTTGCGAGAATGCCGTCGGACTTGCCACACAGGCCAAAGATGAAGTGGCCAGCAGATAAATCTGGTAGTTGCCGGGAGCAGGTGCAAACCAGTTGAGCTCCGGGCCCGTTTGTCCAAGATGGTTGTTGTTGATCATCCACTGATAGGTGGGAGCATTGCCGGAGTTGATGAAATTGGAACTGATCTGAATGGGCTGCAGAAAACAAACGGTATCACTTTGCGGGCTGATGCTTACCAAAGGTTGAACAGCCTGGGTCACATTCACAACAAGAGGCTCAGACAGGACGGTACCGGGTTGTGCACAGGCCTCTGAGCTTTGCATTTGGCATTGCACCACATCGTTGTTTGATGGCATATAGCTGAAAGTATGGCTGTTGATACCTTGTGCCACACCATTGACCAGCCAGTCGTAAGTGGGCAAACTGCCTTGACCGCTCTGCGACTGAACCTGGAACACAGCTGTCTCGCCCTGGCATACGGCTCCGTCAGGCCCGGAAATTTGCACCTGTGGAACAATCAGGTCGCTCACCGTGATTTCTATCTGAGCGCAAGCACTTGGAGGGCATAAACCGGACTGGTAACGGGCGAAAAAGTTGGCGCTTTGTTGTGGAGGATTGATAATCAATGGATTTGCGTTACCAACGGGATTTTCTCCACAGTTGCCCTCAAACCAAACCAATTGTTGGCCGGCACCACCCTGTGCAGTCAGGACGATAGGTTCCGTGGTGTTCGGACAAATCTGCGTTTGGCTGGCGGTAATGATTTCGGGTGCCATCGGCATAGGATCTACTTCAAGGCCGAGTGGTTCGGATAAGGCAGGAGAGTTCACCACACATTGAGCCGACGAAATGAGTTCCACCTGCCAGATGTCGCCGGGTAGTGCGGATATAACTAAATGGTTTACAGATGTGTTCTGAAAAAGGTTGCCGTTTCTGAACCATCTGTACTCCGGGGATTGGCCGGCATTTGCCGGCATGGCAGTGAGCACGACTTCCGTATTCTCGCACATTGCAGTCTGCGAAGCAGAAACCTGCACGGAAGCCTCCACCTGAGGCATCACTTCTACTGCCAGGATGTTGGATAATACCGGATTCTGAAAAGTACAGCTGAGCGATGAGCTAAACTCAAGACTTACCTGGTATTGTCCGGGCTGAGTGAATGTGTATGTCAGATCCGGACTGTTTCCCGCTGGGTTACCATTGATGTACCATTGGTAACCAGGGGCTATTCCGCCGTTCGATGTGCTGGACATAAACTCAATACTGCTGCCCTGACATATGGGTGCGGTGTATTGGGGTGACGAAATAATGGCCGAAACCATGACATTGGGACTGACTTCCAGCGTGATACTGTTGGATACAACCGTGGGTACGGAAGCGCATGCAGCATTTGAGCTGAGCACGCAATCCACCAGATCGCCGTTGGCGGGATTGTGATGAGTGAATGTAGGCTGGTTCCCAGCCGGCTGGCCATTTACCCGCCATAGAAAAGCCGGATTGTCGCCGCCGCCCGTGATGGCTGCTTCGAAGCTCACCGGTGTGCCTTCGCAAACCTGGCTCTGACCTGTCGTTATGCTGATAGAAGGATCAACTTGTTGGGTTACGTTGATCTGAAGGACATTTGAGTTTTCGTATGGGACAGCCGGACATTGCACATCGGGGATCAGGCTGCAATACACGCTGAAGCTGCCCGAAGCCTGTATGCTGAAAGTGTTTTGTGTTGCACCGGTGGCAGCCACGCCATTCACAAACCATTGAAATTGCGGGTTTGCCCCACCTCCCGCCATTTCGGTTATAGTAAAATGCACCAGGCTGCCGGCACAAACTTCGGTGCTGCTTGTGCCAATCCGAATTGCTGGTATGATCAATGGGCTGACATTCAAAACGATCGTGTTCGATACCACCTGGTTTGGGCTGGCACAAAATGCATCGCTGATGAGCTGGCATTGCACCGCATCACCATTTTGCCAGGCTTCGGCAGCATAGACCGGGGCATTGTCGCCTACCGGCTGTCCGTTTTTAAACCATTGATAAACAGGGTTCTGACCTGGATGGTTGGCTTCGGCAACAAAAGTTACTGTTTCGTTTTCGCAAATACTGGTCTCGTTGGCTGCGATGTTGATGGTCGGAGCAACGGGAGGAGCAACCTCGATGGTCACACTTTGGCAAGGGCTTTCGCCGCAGCCGGGGGTCTCCCAGCGCGCATAATATGTGGTAGTTTGCGTTGGGGGCGGTATGTCGAGATCTGTACCCGAACCAATATAATTGCCTCCGCAACTCCCTTCGTACCAGCGAAGTTCCACACCGGAACCTCCAAAAGCTGTCAGTGTGATCTGCGCTCCGAAATTGCTGCAAATGTTGGTATGCGATGCCGTGGCAAATGACGGGGCAATGGCCTCCGGAGGCACGGTCACAAGCACAGGACCCGCGCTTGCATTGGACGATGCCAGACAAAAGGCATCGGTCTGGTATTGCACCCCCACTTGATCTCCGTCCTGCGGATTCAGCAGCGTGTAGCCGGGGTTGTTGCTACCGACCAGCTGACCATTGTGAAACCATTGAAAAATATTGTTAGAACCTAGGTGCGAAGGTGTGGCGGTGAAGGTGATGCTTTGTCCGGGGCAGGTTTGAGGCGTTTGTGGTGCAACTGAAACCGAAAGCTGCTGGAGAGGCAAAAATGTGATTATGACAAAATCAGGTGGAGAACAGTTATCAAAGTTCCAGGAAAACATATAGGACCCATATTCCGAAACTGTAACGGTTGAATTAGGGTACGTGTTATCTGAGAATACAGCAATACTCGCTCCATCAACCTGAGACCAGAATGCCTGACCGGCTATTGGAGCATTGCCTTGCAATGTGGTTGACAGCGTATTGCAGATCTGGCGATCAGGTCCCGCATAGGGCAGCGGGTTGATGAAAATCTGCTTGCTCGCCACCGGATTACCCGTACACGAGCTGTTATCCACAGTGTAGTATAAGGTGAAAGTGCCTGGTTGTAATGGAGTTACAACTCCCTGGCTGTTCACCTGGGCTATAGATGCGTTGCTCACCGACCATATCCCTCCGGTCGTGCCATTGCTTTCATATGTGGCTGTCTGGTTGAGGCAGATGACATCCTGGCCCAGAATAGTTCCGGGATTGCACGGATTGGCAGTCACTGTAATCTGAACCGGAGGAGCGCTGGCAGGGGCTGCGCAGGGCAGGCTCGACTGCAAGGTGGCTGTTACAGTGGCTGTGGCAGTGAAAGTCCATGAAAATGTCAATGAGCTGCCGCTCTGTCTTTGAATCCCGTCCACATACCACGTGATGGTGGGATTGTTGCCGGGATTGATCAGGCTTGCAGTAAACGTAACCTGTGTCCCGGGGAGGATATTGTAACTGCTTGCAGTGATGGATATTGAAGCGTCGGGAACCGGATTTGCAGCGCTTGCAGCAGCAAAAGCAGTTTCGTTGTAGGCCCTCCCACGGGTAGGTCCGCTGCCCTGGTCAATTTCATCAGGTCCGTACCGGAAAGCATAGACGCGATAATAGTATTGCCCACCGCATGGGATGGGGTTACCAGACAGATTGTCTGTAAAAGTGGTATTTTGGCTGCCATTGATCAGAGCAACCACAGTGGCGCTACCTACCTGGCTTCCAACGCCATGAATTACGCCATCCTGCGGAGCCTGAAAAGAATTTGTTGCACTGCGAAGCACCATATATCCGTGGACATTGTCGGTTGGATAGCTGTCGGTGAGGCTGTTCCAACTCAGGTTAACCTGATGGTTCTGGGCATTATACGAAGCAGTAAGCGTTGGGTTGATCCAATCAGGTTGACGCAGGCTGCGCCAGAAAGATGCATTTGGTCCACTTGTGCCTTGGTTCGGAAAACCTGGCAGGTTTTTGGTCCCTTTCTGGGTATAAGTCAAGCCGTTGATTGGGCTTAAGAATCCGTACTGATCCAGATTGGCGCCGGGAACCACCATTACGGCTTCTTTATTTGACGAGGTAAGGTTTGCCCTGTGATTGAGTTTGGGTTTAGGCAGGGCAGACCAGTAATTGAAATTTGTGGTGGTATCAGCACGGTGGCCCAGGGCGTGCACATGGGCGCCTGAGGCGTTGCGTATCTGTATCATATCCCCGTTGATGGCCAGGCTCATGGAAGCCAGGGGCATCGAGCCTCCGCCTTCTTCATATTCGAAATATTCGGTGTTCTCGAGCGACAAGGCAATGTGACCGTCGCTCTTGCCGGTATTCAGCTGATTGGCAAAAGCGCTTCCCGGAGCTGGGTTCCGGTGAAAAAGTACAATAATGGTGCCCCTGCGCATGTGATTCCAGAAATCAATATTCCTGAACCGTACAAAAGGTTGCCAGTTGCCTGCTGTGCTGTTGTCCCTGATCGTAAAGCCACGCAGGTCTGTATTGTCTTGCAATACAATAAGTTCCGTCCATTCCTCGGCATCTATGTTCGAATCCCGGTAGCTGTTGATCACTACGGGAGGTGTCTGGGCAATCAGGGGCACAAACTGCCATAACATTAAAAACAACATAAACGCACAACGAATGCGCGTGGGCGGTGGCACGGAAATGACCTCTCGGGAGGGTTTATGGCAACAGTGCATTATAAAACAGATAAGCCCGCTAAAGCTGATTAACAACTACTTTGAAGCGATGCAAATGTAAAGCTTCCTGTTTTTCAATTCAAATCGGGTTGCAAACTGTATGCTAAATCAGTAAACTTCCTTGTGGGCTAATCATGTGTGAGGATGTCATTATGCTTTTTTTACTTTTTACACCTGTCAACAATTTTTTTTAAAAATTCCTTAACGTTCTGATATGCAACTGCTTTTTGTTGCAAGCAATCTAAAGGGCAGGTACAAAAAGGCAATTCAGATGAGTCTCAGATCCGGTTTGCTGAAAAGCTTGCTTGTTGTGGTGGCGTTCAGGCTGACCGGCCCTGCCCCCGGAGACCATAAGCTTTATTGTGCCATTGACCGACCCGGTTTCAGTATTCCAGCGCCCGAAGTAGCGGCACAAATTGACTACCTTACGAACAACCGTTCCTTTTACTTCTACAACGATTCCGTTCATGTTAAATTCACTTTCCGCAACGGCATGTATGCTGTTAGCTTTACCAATTTTTCGTTGAATACCAATAAGTGGTTTTCCGGCTCCTATGCCATTGTGCACGACCCTATCAGAAACTGTTCAGGTATGGTGCTTTACCATACGACGGCCCAGAGGCTTAAAAATATGGAGACCTTAAGTGCCGAAAGGAAGTTTCTGGATTTCAATATTTTTCTTGCTGTGCAAACCGAAACATGGCCCGGGAATAATCAAGCTACTGCATACTCCGGCCGCGAGAAAGCTATGCTCAAGGGCTTTCACACATTTGTGCCCCGCAAATAAAAATCATTCCCAGCCAAAACTTAATTTGGCAGGTCACCCAAATGGCCTAATTTTGTAGCCTGTTTTAAAAAATCAGTTATGGATAGCGACCCTTATCCCGCGCGTTTTGATTGTCTAACCCGGCTGTAAGGGGCTATCTGGCTTCCTTGCAGTCCAAAAAAAGGAGGCCAGTTTATGGTAACTGTTGCACGTGACTTTTCTGAACTGATCCGTCGAAAAGACTGGAAGGTATTGAAAATCAGCATCGACAGGATGGATGCTGTTGACATTGCCGATCTCATTGAGTACCTGCCCGAGGATGATGTAGTAGTGGTTTTTCGCCTGCTCAACCGAAGCCAGGCCAAGGAAGTATTTCAGCTGCTTTCGCACGAGAAGCAGCAAGACATCATTGAGGGTCTTGCCCACAAAAACAGAAAGCTCAAAGACCTGCTCAACGACATCGAACCCGACGACCGCACGGCCTTTTTCGAAGAATTACCGGGCAATGTGCTGCAGCCCCTGATCCAGATGCTTTCGCCCGAAGAGCGTAAAACAGCCGTCCAGTTGCTTGGTTATCCCGACGATAGTGTCGGCAGGCTTATGACGCCCGAATATGTGGCGTTGCGACCGGAGTGGACCATAGAGCGCGCGTTTTCACATATCCGGCAGTACGGGCGCAATTCGGAAACCCTCAATGTGGTGTATGTGGTTGATGGCAACTGGCGCCTGCTGGATGACATCAAAATAAAGCAACTCATCCTTGCCCGGCCCGATCAAACGGTCAGCGAGCTCATGGACTACCGTTTTGTGGCCCTGAAGCCTACGGATGACCAGGAAACGGCTGCACAAACCTTTCGTGATTACGACAGGGTGGCACTGCCCGTAATTAACGATGAGGGTGTGCTGCTGGGCATCGTTACAGTGGACGACATCATGGACGTTGTGGAAGAGGAAACCACCGAGGACTTCCATAAGTTTGGTTCGCTGGGTGACGATATCGGCAATCCGCTTCGTCAGTCGTTGGCTTTGCTCTACAAAAAACGCATCGTATGGCTTGTGGCGCTTGTTTTTATGAATGTTTTCAGTGGTGCCGCAATTGCAAGTTTTGAGGATGTCATTCAGTCGATGGTTTCGCTGGTATTTTTTCTGCCCTTGCTCATCGACAGCGGAGGCAATGCCGGTTCGCAATCGGCCACACTGATGATCCGCTCATTGGCGGTGGGTGATGTGGAACTGTCCGACTGGTACAAACTCATAGGAAAAGAAGTCATGGTTTCGTTTATGCTGGGCCTTACCATGGCAGTGGGCGTTGCAGCCGTGGCCAGCTTTCGTGCTCCGGAAATCATTGTTATTGTGGCCCTGACGATGGTGCTTGTTGTGATGAGCGGAAGTGTGATCGGGATGTTGTTGCCGTTTATTTTCACACGTTTTAAAGTTGACCCTGCCACGGCCAGCGCCCCTCTGATTACCTCCATCGCCGATATCACAGGTGTAATCATCTATTTCTCAGTGGCAAACTGGTATCTGGGCCTTTGAGCATTGACGGGTGATTTTTTTCATGCTTGTGCCCCCTGACGGGGTACAATCCCCATTTGATGTGCAAAAAAATGGTCGCTTACGAAAGTTTTCTTCCATCTACGTAAAAATACGTATTGCCTGCCCAAAGCATCCCGGTTAGTTTTGGCCTGAAAATAAAAAACAACTAAATCCATGAGAGTAAAACACCTTATCGCAATTCTGGCGCTTTCGCTTGGTTTTGGGGGGTGCCAGGTTATTCAGTCGGTTCCGTTCAAATCGATGGGCATCAACGAGATTGGTGTGGTGCAGCATCCTGTGCTTGCCGAGCTTGAGGTGTTGCCTACCAAGATCACCCAGACAGTTGAGGTAAAAAAGGCCAAAATCCTCGACGAGGCCAAAGCAATTGCAATGGCTCAGGTGCTAAAGGACACCAAATCGGATGTGCTTGTTGAGCCAAAATTTGAGTTTAAGCGCAAGGGCGCCAAGCTGTTTGTAACTGTAACTGCCTATCCTGCGCTCTACAGGAGCTTCCGTTCGATGAAACCCGAGGATGAATATATACTTGAGCACATGCGCTTTCGCAGGGCTGAAGTGGCCGAAGGTTCAGTCGGAGCTGTTCCAGGAAAGAGGAAACGCTAAAATGAAATAACTAGGTTTAATTAAGTGAACTATAATCCAGGTCAGCCAGGCACAAACAAAAGGTGCCTGGCTGATTTTTTTTTAATTACCCCGTCAGGGGCGATATCATGGTAGCTTCGTAGTGGCCGTATATCGGAAAAAACGTGTTTCAACAAACCCTCAGAACAAATACCAGATAATTGGGTTATTTTTGCAATAATCCATAATCCATGTCGCAGGTTCCTGTAAGTATCGAAAAAGCCCTCGAGTGGTACACGCCAGAAGAGCGTCGCGAAATTTTGCGCCGCTACAGGCAGCTCATCAATGTTTGGCATACCCGCAAGGATACCAACGACCGCTGGATGGTGAGAAAAGCCCTCAGGCTTGCCGCTGCCGCGCATCGCGACATGAGGCGCAAGTCGGGCGAGCCTTACATCTATCACCCTATTGAAGTGGCCACCATTGCTGCCGGCGAAATCGGCCTGGGACGTACCTCTATCATTTGCGCGCTCTTGCACGACGTGGTTGAGGATACGGAGTATAAGTTGTCCGACATCCAGGCCATATTTGGAGAGCAGATTGCCCGCATTATCGACGGCCTGACCAAGATCGACAATATGGTGGACAGCACCAATGTGGAAAGCCTGCAGGCGGAAAACTTCCGGAAAGTGCTTCTTACCCTGTCGTACGACGTGCGTGTCATCCTGATCAAGCTTGCCGACAGGCTGCATAATATGCGCACCTTAGGCTCAATGCCTGCTGTAAAGCAGTGGAAAATAGCCAGCGAAACCAATTATCTTTTTGCCCCGCTGGCTTACAGGCTCGGATTATATGCCATCAAAAGCGAGCTGGAAGATCTCGCCCTAAAGCACACCGAACCAACGATTTACGAAAACATCCGGTATAATCTGGAAACTTCCCGCCCTCAAAGGCAAGCCCTCGTAGACGATTTTGTGGCGCCAATAAGGGAGTCGCTCGCCCAAATGGGAGTCAAAACCCGCATCTTCATGGCCGAGAAGTCAGCATCTTCCATTTGGCAGAAGATGAAGGAAAAGGAGATTCCTTTTTCGGAAGTACACGACACATTCGTCGTGCGTTTTGTGATTGATTGTCCCCTTGCAGTAGAAAAGGTGGAGTGCTGGAAGGTATATGCAGCTATCACACAGCATTATCGCCCCAATGGCAACCGGCTCCGCGACTGGATTTCGCTCCCCAAAGCCAACGGGTATGAATCGTTGCACGCCACGGTGATGAGCAAGGCCGGCAGGTGGATCGACGTGCAGATCAGGTCGGAACGCATGGAAGAAATTGCCGAGAAAGGGTATGCTGCATACTGGAAATACCGCGATCATCCCGGAAGCGAAAGTGGCCTGGACGAATGGCTGACCAAAGTGCGTGAGTTGCTTAGTTCTGAAGATGCATCAGCGCTTGAGTTTGTTAACGATTTCAAGCTCAATCTGTTCTCCGACGAAATCTTTGTGTTCACTCCCCAGGGCGACATGATCACCCTGCCCAAGGGCGCCACAGCCCTCGATTTTGCTTTCAACATACACACCGAACTGGGCAGCAGGTGTATTGGGGCCAATGTGAACCATAAACTTGTGCAACTCAATCACCAGCTCAGCTCGGGCGACCAGGTTGAAATCATCACCAGCAAAAACCAGGTACCTAAAGAAGAATGGTTCGATTTTGTGGTGACAGCCCGGGCCAAAAGCCGGTTGCGTGAAGCGCTGCGCGAATACAGAAAGACATTCAAGGACGAAGGCCGCCGAAAGCTGGAAGAATACCTCAAACAACTCAACCTGGAACCATCCAAAGCCAACATCAACAAGATCATCGAAAGCGAGGGACTGGAAGGCCTTGTCGAACTGTACTATTTTGTAGCCATCGACCGGATCAACTACCAGCGCATCAAAACTATCTTTCAAAAAGGAAAGCCAGGTCAGGGAATCCTCAGCTATATCACCAATCCGTTCAGTCGCAAAAATACAGCCGGTAAACCAGATACATCGAATGAGGACAGCAACGGAGCTAAAGTCATTAAGCCCGGCGTGCTGGGCGAAGATGTAGCCAGCCTCGACTACATTGTTTCGAGTTGCTGCAACCCGCTGCCCGGCGACGATGTCGTGGCACTCTCATTCCAGGGCGAACCCCTACACATCCATCAGGTCAATTGTCCAAAAGCCATCAACCAGATGTCGCAATACGGACAAAACATCGTGAAAGCCAAGTGGAAGCGTTCTGAAGACCTGATGTTCCTGGCCGGGCTCAAAATCACGGGTATTGACAGTGTGGGCTTTATTCACAGGATGACCAAGGTGATCTCCGTCGATCTGGGACTCAACATCCGCAATTTCCAGCTCGAAAGTTCGAATGGCGTGGTGTCGGCAAACATTGCCATTTATGTGAAAGATGCGGCCTCCCTCAATGAAGCCATCGAACGGCTGAAAAAAGTCGAAGGCATACGCACCGTCTCCCGACTTAAAAATATTCCCTGAAATGCTTGATTAGCAGCTGCCCGGCTGTTGTTGTTGATAACTTCCGGCCTCCGACCTTGCTTTTAAAACCACCATTCCCGGTCAATTTATCTAACTTTGCTCTGGAGCATAAGAGTTAAAATGCTCATATTCAATATAATAAGAATTTCTCCATGTTTCTCGTTTTTGATACTGAAACCACCGGTTTGCCCAGAGACTGGAATGCCCCAAAGTCCGATTTTTCGAACTGGCCCCGCGTTGTACAACTTGCCTGGCAATTGTACGACGAGCAGGGCAGGCTCCTCGACACGGGCGACATGATTGTGCGGCCCGAGGGTTTCACCATTCCTTACAACGCCACCAAGGTGCATGGCATTACCACAGAATATGCCCTTGCTCAGGGATTGCCGATTCCGGAGGTGCTTGAAAAATTCTCGCAGGTAGTCCGGCGGGCCAGCATACTTGCCGGACACAACCTCAACTTCGATACCACCGTGCTTGGTGTTGAATACCTGAGGGCAGGTTTGACTGATCCTTTGGAAGGCATGCCCGTGCTCGACACCTGTACGGAAGACACGGCTGCCCTGTGCCGGCTGCCCGGTGGCAAAGGCGGGAAGTTTAAACTGCCCAACCTGAACGAGTTGCATTCGCACCTGTTCGGAGAAACATTCGACGAGGCCCACAACGCCGCAGCCGACGTAGAGGCCACAGCCCGCTGTTTCCTCGAGTTGCTGCGAACCGGGGTTTTCGTTGCCGGACAAGCGGGTCTTGACAGCGACTTTTTTGCCCGTTTCCGGGCTGCAAACCCCGAACCAATCAAACCGGCGGGCGTGGCCATCAGGTCGAACAAGGAGGCTGCAGCACAGATTGCTGTTGCTGATGAGGCAAAAAAAGAAGATGACGACCAGCTTAAGCTGCTGGCCGAAAAATATGCCCACCTGCGCACGCACAGCACCTACACCCTGCTCAATTCCACCATCGAAATCAAAGATTTGGTGAAACGCGCCGCAAAGCTCAATATGCCGGCCGTCGGACTCACGGATACGGCAAATCTTATGGGAGCTTTCGAATTTATTGATGCTGTGGACAAGGTCAATAAAGCCAGAGCTGAAGAACAAGGCGCTGCGAATGTGCGCCCCATCAAGGCATTGCTGGGCACGGAATTTTATGTCTGTCGCGATCGCCTGAACAAAAGCCGCCAGGACAATGGTTTTTTGCTGCCTGCCTGGGCCAAAAACCTCAAAGGATATCGCAATCTGTCCTACCTGAGTTCGGTCTCATTCACCGAGGGTTTTTATTATGTGCCTCGCATCGATCGCCAATTGCTGCTCGAATACAAGGAGGGATTGATCGTTTCGACAGGAGGTTTGCAGGGCGAAGTGCCTCATCTGCTGCTCAATGTGGGCGAACAGCAGGCCGAAGAAGCTTTGTTGTGGTACAAAACTCATTTTGGCGACGATTTCTACATCGAAATCAACAGGCATGGGCTGGAAGAGGAAAACCACCTGAACACCTGGCTGCTCGGGATGGCTAAGAAGCATGGTATCAAATACTTTCCGTCGGTGCTGGTTCATTATCTTGACAAGGAGGATGCCGATGCCCATGATTTTTTGCTTTGCATCAAAGACAACAGCAAAAAAGATGACCCTATCGGAAGGGGATACGGATACAGGTTTGGCTTTCCGAACAACGAGTTTTATTTCAAAACACCCGAGCAAATGGCAGAGCTTTTTGCCGACCTGCCAGAGGCTTTCGATACTTTGACCGAAATTATTGGCAAGACGGAGCAATACTCGCTCAAGCAGAAAATCAGGCTCCCGGTATTCGAAATTCCTGAGGAGTTTGCCGACCCACTCGACAAGACCGACAATGGTATCCGTGGTCAAAACAAGTACCTCCGTCACCTGGCCTTCGAAGGTGCCAGAGCCCGCTATGGGGAATTGACCCCTGAAATAACCGAACGGCTTGAATTTGAGCTTGATACCATAGCCCGTACAGGATATCCCGGATATTTTCTTATTGTGCAGGACCTCATAGCAGCTGCCAGGCGCATGGGTGTGTGGGTTGGTCCCGGACGCGGATCAGCAGCCGGATCGCTGGTTGCCTATTGCATTGGTATCACAAATGTTGACCCTCTGAAGTACGGCCTGCTGTTTGAGCGTTTCCTCAATCCCGAACGCATCTCCATGCCCGACATCGATATTGATTTTGACGACGAGGGCCGTGCGCTGGTGATTGATTACGTGACTAAGAAGTATGGCCAGAATAAAGTAGCCCAGATCATTACGTACGGTACCCTGGGAACAAAGTCGGCCCTACGCGATGTGAGCCGTGCACTCGACAAGGACCAGATGTTTGTGAACAAGCTGGTAGCTTCGACCAACAATGTGAAGCTGGGCGATTTTTTCAGGCTGAGCGAAGAAAAGCTGCGCGAAAAATACAGGCCCGAGCAACTGGAAACCGGTTTTGCCCTGAAGCGCAAAATGGAAGAACAAACTGAAGAATCCAGAATTCTTAAGGCTACACTTGCCCTCGAAGGGCTGGTGCGCAATACAGGCATTCATGCCTGCGGCATTGTGATTACGCCCACCGACCTGCGCGAACTCGTGCCGGTAACCGTATCAAAAGAATCGAATCTCTGGGCCACACAATTCGAAAATGCGGTGGCAGAATCCGCAGGCCTGCTCAAGGTGGACTTTCTTGGCCTTAAAACGCTCTCGCTCATACGCGATACCATCGCGCTGGTGAAAAAGCGCCATGGTAGAGCCATTGATCCTGAGGATATTCCACTGGATGATCCGCTCACCTACGAACTATTTCAGCGGGGCGAGACGGTCGGGGTGTTTCAGTACGAAAGTGCCGGTATGCAGAAATATCTCCGCGAGCTCAAACCAACCACTTTCAATGACCTCATCGCCATGAACGCGCTTTACCGGCCCGGTCCCATGGCCTACATACCCAATTACGTAAACAGAAAACATGGCAAGGAAGCTGTAACCTACGACCTTCCCGAAATGCGCGACATTCTCGAGGAAACCTACGGCATCACGGTTTACCAGGAGCAGGTGATGCTGCTCTCGCAGCGCTTGTCGGGTTTCTCGAAAGGCGAGGCAGATACCCTGCGCAAAGCCATGGGGAAGAAAGACAGGGAGCTGCTCGAAAAACTGCACACCAAATTCATCGAAGGGGGCATAAAGAACGGTCATCCGGAAGATACCCTAAAAAAAATCTGGAACGACTGGCTGGCCTTCGCCAATTATGCGTTCAACAAGTCGCACTCCACCTGCTACGCCAAAATAGCATTCCAGACGGCATACCTCAAGGCCAATTATCCCGCCGAATATATGGCAGCCGTGCTGAGTCACAACCTCGACGACATCAAGCAGGTGACCTTCTTTATGGAGGAGTGCCGGAGGATGAACCTCAAAGTGCTGGGTCCTGACATCAATGAGTCGGAATATGCCTTCACCGTCAACAGCAATGGCGAAATACGCTTTGGCCTTGGCGCCATCAAAAACATGGGCGAAGCTGCGGTGAAAAGCATCATAGAAGAGCGGCAGCTCAACGGACGTTTTTTGGGCTTTTCCGACTTCCTGACCCGCATCAACCCACGCACTGTGAACAAACGCACCCTCGAGTCGCTCGTCATGGCCGGTGCTTTCGACTCGTTCGAAGGCGTACACCGGGCACAGTTTTTCCACCGCGAATCGGCCGACGGCACCACCTTCCTCGAAAAAGCCATGCGATGGGCTGAGAAGGTTGTTGAGTCGCGAAACTCAAGCCAATATAACTTGTTCGGCGAAACAATCGAAGTTCAGATTGCCGAGCTGCCCATGCCCAAGTGCGAACCCTGGCCAAAAGCCAAAGCATTGCAGATGGAACTCGAAACCATCGGCTTCTATGTGAGTTCACACCCCATGGATGCCTACAAGCATGCAATCAGGTATTTCGCCAACATGGATATCCAAAAGATAAACCAGAACCTGCAGTCGCTCAACGGCAAGAGGTTCTCCTTTGCCGGTCAGGTCATCTCAGTGGAACATCTCACCTCTACCCAGGGCAAACAATTTGCCCGTTTCAGGCTCGAAGATCATCTTGCGGGTATTGATCTGGCACTTTTCAGCGAATCTTACCTCAAATACAGGCATCTGCTTGTGCAGGATGCATTTCTGCTCGTGCATGCTAGTGCCGTACCCTCTTATCGCGACCGTAATGTGCTCGAAGTCAAGGTGAACGATATTGAGCTGCTCGATGAGGTGTTCAACAAAAGCCCGAAACAAGTGGTGATAACCATGGACCTTGGCAAGATGACTCCTCAGGATGCTCAGGATCTGTCCGAAGCCATCCGTTCGCGGCCCGGCAGGCACAGGCTCAGAATCAATTTACACGATTCAGCAGCCGGTCGCTCGGCCCTTGTTTCGCCCAGACAATTCCGTGTTGATGCCGGAGCCTTGATTCCGGAACTTGAAAAATTCAGCTTCCTGAAGGTGGCTTTTGAATAAGGTTTTTTAAGAAACGTACACTGAACGAAAGCTTACATTTAAATCGCAATATTCCCAGACTGACTATCTTTGCAGCAAACCTAATTTTGTGAACATGGCACTTAATGTAACAGATGCAAATTTTGAACAGGAAGTAATCAATTCCGATGTTCCGGTGATTGTAGATTTTTGGGCAGTCTGGTGTGGCCCGTGCCGCATCATTGGCCCCACAGTCGAGGAGATCGGTCAGGAATATGCCGGCAAAGCCAAAGTGGTAAAGCTGGATGTGGACAACAACCATCAGACCGCCAGCAAGTATGGCATCCGCAATATCCCAACCTTGCTTTTCTTCAAAAATGGCCAGGTGGTTGACAAACAGGTGGGTGTAGTGCCCAAGCCTGTGCTGGTCAAGAAGTTAGAGGCAATACTTTAAGATTATTTCAACCAAACATCCGTCGTGCGGCAAACTCAGGATGTTGCCGCACAATCGGGCTATTTCAGAATCAGGCTTTTGGAAAACAGGCTTCTTCACGATCATCTGACGCCTTTTGGCAGCCTCGAGCTGTTGGCCCGCCAGGTGGTGGAGGGCTTCATCACAGGCATGCACAAAAGCCCGTTTCACGGCTTTTCGGTCGAGTTTGCCGAGCACCGGCTCTATAACCGGGGCGAATCGATCAGGCATATCGACTGGAAACTGTACGCACGCACCGAGAAGCTGTTTGTTAAACGTTTTGAGGAGGAAACCAACCTCCGTTGCCAGCTGGTGATCGATTGTTCCGGTTCGATGCGTTTTCCGGTGCGCAAGGATAAAGGACCGGCCCAACCCGATAAGCTGATGTTTTCAATTTATGCTGCGGCCAGCCTGAGCGAGCTGATGCGCCGCCAGCGCGACGCCGTCGGGTTGAGCCTCTTTACGGATAACCTCGGTTTGCACACAAGGGCACGCACCAGCAGGGTGCACCATCAGATGCTGTTTGTCGAACTTGAGAAATTGCTTACCAACCCATCGCAAACAACCCAGGTTACTACCGCCGCAGCCAGGGCACTGCACGAAATAGCCGAACGCACGCATCAGCGGTCGCTGGTGGTGATCTTCAGCGATTTGCTCGACAACCAACAGCCCGAGGAAGTTTTTATGGCGCTTCAGCACCTCAGGTACAACAAGCACGAAGTGATCCTGTTTCATGTGCTCGACCGTTCGATCGAAGCCTTGCTTGATCTCGAAAGCAGACCGTATAAGTTTGTGGATATGGAAACCGGCGAATCCCTGCGGCTGAACCCTGCTGATATTCAGGAGCAGTATCGCAAAGCCATGGCCGCGCGGATGACGGAACTAAAACACAAGTGTGCCCAGTATCATATCGACCTCATCGAGGCCGACATCAACAAAGGCTACAACCAGGTGCTGATTGAATATCTGATCAAGCGAAGCCGGTTATACTGAACATCAATCGCAACAGGTCCGTTCTTTGGTGAGGTCAAAATCGTTTCAAAGAAAACCACATGCCGGTTCTTTCTTTGATACCATGTTTCAAAACACTGTAAATCAGATTGTTGAATAATCAAACAAATCCCCCGCTGACCTTGTTTTTTTTATAGTTTTGCAGCGTTTCCGGAAGGCTGGAAATCGATATAATTTTCACCATTAAATTCGAATTTAGCTAAGATGAGAAAATGGCGTATTGAAGACTCGGCCGAGCTTTACAACATCAATGGTTGGGGAATCAATTACTTTACAATCAACGAAAAAGGAAATGTTGCCGTAACACCCCGCGAGGGATGTGCTTCTGTTGATCTGCGTGTGCTTATTGACGAATTGTTGCTTCGCGACGTATCGACTCCCGTGCTGATCCGATTTCCGGATATTCTCGACAGCCGCATCGAAGAAATGCACAACTGTTTCAAAATAGCTGCGGAGGAATACGATTACAAAGGTCAGAACTTCATTGTTTATCCGATCAAGGTAAACCAGATGCGACCTGTGGTTGAAGAAATTGTCAGCCACGGAAAGAAGTTCAATATTGGTCTGGAGGCCGGCTCGAAGCCTGAGCTGCATACGGTGATTGCCACCGATCCCGACAGCGATTCAATCATCATCTGCAATGGCTACAAAGACGAGAGCTATATCGAGCTTGCGCTTCTGGCCCAAAAAATGGGACGCACCATCTTCATCGTGGTTGAGAAGCTCAACGAACTCAAGTTGATTGCAAAAGTCGCCAAACGTCTGAAGGTGAAGCCCAATATCGGAATTCGCATTAAGCTTGCCAGTTCCGGCAGTGGCAAATGGGAAGACTCGGGAGGCGATGTGAGTAAGTTTGGCCTAACTTCGAGCGAATTGCTCGAATCGCTCGACTTTCTGGAGCGTAACAATATGAAGGACACCCTGAGGCTGGTTCATTTCCACATTGGCAGTCAGGTGAACAAAATCCGCCGCATCAAGATAGCCCTCCGGGAAGCTGCCCAGTTTTATGTGCAGATCTACAAGATGGGCTTCCATCTTGATTTTGTGGATGTTGGCGGAGGTTTGGGCGTAGATTACGACGGAACACGTTCGGCCAACAGTGGAAGCAGCGTCAACTACAGTGTACAGGAATACGTCAACGACGCCACCTTTGCCATGGTGGATGCCAGCGACAAAAACGGAATCCCGCACCCCAACATCATCACCGAGTCGGGTCGATCGCTCACCGCCCATCATTCGGTGCTGGTGTTTGAAGTGCTCGAACATGCATCTTTGCCGGTTTGGGAGGAGGACGAGGAAGTTACGCCCGAAGATCATGAGCTGCTACACGAACTTTACGAATCGTGGAACAACCTCAATGCAAGCAGCATGCTCGAAACCTGGCACGATGCGCAGCAGATCCGCGAAGAAGCCCTCGATATGTTCAGCCTTGGCCTGATCGACCTGAAAACCAGGGCACGCATCGAGCGCCTTTTCTGGACAGTTGCCCGCGAAATTCATCAGATGGCCAACGAAATGAAACGGCCTCCGGAAGAATTGAACATTCTGCCGAAGCTGTTGTCGGATAAGTATTTCTGTAATTTCTCCCTGTTTCAGTCGCTTCCCGATTCTTGGGCCATTGATCAGGTTTTTCCGATCATTCCCATTCACCGGCTGGATGAAAAACCCGACCGCTACGCCACCATTCAGGACATCACCTGCGACTCCGATGGCAAAATCGACAACTTTATCTCGACACGCAATTTCTCGCACCACCTGCCGGTGCACAGCCTGAAAGGTAAGGAGCCTTATTATATAGGCGTGTTCCTCACTGGTGCTTACCAGGAAATCCTGGGCGACCTGCATAACCTATTTGGCGACACCAATGCCGTACACGTTTCGGTGGACGAGAAGGGCTACTACATTGATCAGGTGATTGACGGCGAAACTGTGGCCGAGGTGCTTGATTACGTGCAGTATAACAGCAAAAAGCTCGTGCGTACGGTCGAAACCTGGGTAACTGCATCCGTTAAGCAGGGACGAATCAGCGCAGAGGAAGGCAAAGAATTTCTTTCGATCTACAGGTCAGGTCTTTATGGATATACCTACCTGGAATAGCAATCACCCCGACTGAATTGGCCTTATGTCAGGATTTTCTTCCTACCGGTTTAAGTTGATTCCAGTCGATGTAATATAAAACCTTGAAGCTCAGGTTGTTGATTCCTGGTGTTTGGCCCAGCTCTGCAAAGTGGTCAAAATAAGTGCGCAGCGAATCCTGCCCCTTGTTCTGTGCGTTCAGAGCTTGTTTCCAGATCAGCAGCATTTCGCTGCCCGGCAGGAAATTCCACCGGAACAGCAAATCCACATTCAGGTTGTTGACCACAAAATCCTCATCTGCAGAATAGTCGTCGGGCGACAGGCTTCCGTCGGCATTCAGTGTGTAGAAGTCCTTGTAGTCAACCTGCAGCACATAGTGGCGCATGCGAAGCACCAGCGAAGTATTTGGGCTGAAGGAGTAATCGAATGCCACACTGCCTGAGATGGTGTTCACATCGCGTTTGCCAAAAATGATGCGCGTCTGATCGCCCTGGGAACTGTCGCGCAAAAAGCCACGGTTGTTTTTCTGCGAATCATAACTGATCGAGGGCACGAGGATGGCCTGGTCGTTTACGCGCCAGCGCGGACTTAGACGGATGTTGAGGTTGTGGCTTTCCCAGTCGGGAATGAGGCTAAAATTGAAACGATAATCTGCGATGAGGCGTTTGCGGTAATCAGGTGAGCCCCAAAATCCAAAAGCATACTCGGCGGGCCGCCCGAAGGGCATGCCTTTGCGCCTGGCTTCATAAAAGTCCACCTTGCCAAAAGGAAGTGAGTTGAAATAACCTCCGATGGTCAGGTGATTCTGCAAAGTTAGTCTGCCGTCGGCCTGCACATATGTGGATACGTAGGCATGTGGCTTGTATTGGTAGTTTTGATGCAATCGGCCACGGACAGTCCACCTGAGGACGCTTCCCCTGGGTTCGTATTCGTCGTAATTGAGTTCTAATCCCCCATTGAGCTCATTGTTGTTTCGCATAAAACCCATCTCGTTGGGGTCGAAAAGGTCGCTCACAAGGTTGAGCCACACATTTGGCCGGAACTTTCCGCTGATTTTGCCTGCACTGGTCAGGTAACGGACTCCGGGTGATTTTGGTTCCCGGCTGAAACTTTGGTGCGACACAGTGGCCATCCCATACCATTCGAGCTTGTTTTGTTTGTTGCGAAGCGTTGTTTCGCCTCCGGTTACAAACACCGAGTTGTGCCAATCGGGGCGCCACACATGGGTATTGAAAAAGCTAACCTGGCTGTTGTTGGGCAGGGCCTGCTCAAACACGAGCATGTTGTAGTTGGTGAGCGGTTCAGTAACCAATGATTCGACGGAACCATTGCTGTTTAATATTTCGGCTTTAGAAGGAGCTGTTATAGCGTTAAAGAGTCCGATGGCCAGACCTTTGGAGGTTTTTCCTGTGAGCTTGCTTGCATTGATCAGCTGGATGCTTTCGGGATTGCGCAGGATGCTGTCGCTTGAATATTGCGATGCAATCTGCCCGAATTTTTTGGGTCGTCCGCCTATGCGACGCGAGTAAAATACATTGCCTTTGCTGAAGAGCTCGGTAGCCTCGGTGAAGAAAGGACGTTTTTCTTCATAGTACACCTCGAAAGGCGAGAGGCTGTAAATGTATTGATCCGATTCGACCTGGCCGAAATCAGGAATCAGCGTCATGTCGAGCGTAAAACTTTCGGATAGCCCAAGTTTCAGATCCATTCCCAAATTATATGATCCTTTCCACTCATCTTGCACACCAAAGTGCGTCAGACCGGCTGACAGATAGGGCGTTGCGCTGATTCGTACGGGCGGTTCGATGGTGGTTGGGAGCAACATGCTTCCCATCTGGCTGTTTTGGATTTTCTGCTGCTTATCAATGGGATACCAGGTGCTTAGCTCGCGGTAGCGCTGAATACTCCTGAAAAAGTTGATGTTCCAGGTCGGCATTTCGCTTTTTTGAAAACGCAGTGCAGCATATGGGATCATAAATTCGGCGCACCATCCTGAATCGTTCATCTCAACAGCTGATCGCCAAACGGCATCCCAGTTGTAGTCGTCCTCATCGTCGGAATTGGTCTTGGAGTCGATCTGTACACCTCTGACGGTCACAAAAAAGCCGAAAGCATTCAGTCCGTCGCCAAAAGGGTCGATTTTAAATCCAAACGCATCGGCCAGGCCAAACTCGTCGCGTTTACGCAGGTCTTTGATCAGGCTGTCGGGCCGGGGATCGAAAATGTGCGCACCTACATACAAGCCCTTGTCGTCGTAAAGCACCCTGACCCTGGTATCGAAGCTGGCAGGCCTCAGGTTGTAAGGTTCCAACTGCACAAAACCTGACAGATCAGTTGCTGTTTCCCAGTCTTTTTCATTTAGTAAGCCATCAATGGTAACGGCATGCGCGATGCGGGTGGCTTCGAATGTAAATGGCGACTGCCGGGAATAGGTAGAATAGTATGAACCTAAAATAATGAAAATCAGGGAAAAAATTCGTGGCAGGGTTTTCATACACCGGGCTTGAGGTAGCTTAAAAGTAGCACTGTGCAATGCTATCCTCGTCTTGCATCAAGTTAGCGGCCGAAACTGCCCAATTAGCGCATCTGTCTGTTGTCGGGCTGGTTTAACAGGTTTAGATAAAGCTCGAAATTGGTGTCGTCGAAACAGACGAAGATAATTTCGTCGAACTGGCCGGGGTGATTTTCCAGATATGTTGTTACAGTCCCTAAGGCTATGCGGGCTGCTTGTTCTTTGGGAAAGCCATAAACACCGGTGGAGATGTTCGGAAACGCCACAGTGCGGCACTTCAGCGAGGCTGCTTCCTCGAGGCTTCGCTGGTAGCACGATGCAAGCTGCTCTGGTTCCTGATTGTTGCCACCCCGCCACACTGGTCCTACAGTGTGAATGACGTATTTTGCCGACAGCCTGAAGCCCTCTGTGGCTTTGGCATCCCCGGTAGCACAATAACCAATCAGGCTGCAGGCCTGGAGGAGTTCAGGGCCGGCAGCCCGGTGAATGGCGCCGTCAACGCCCCCACCACCCATCAGCCTGTTGTTGGCCGCATTAACAATGGCATCAACACTGAGCTTTGTGATGTCGCCTTTTATGAGGCGGATGATGTCTGTGGTTTTCATGACTTCTTACGCACAAAAAGCTGACCGGTATGGTACGAAACAACTTCTACCTGTTCGCCTTCTTCGGCAAAACCTGTGATAAGCGTGGCATCGTAAAGTTCCCCCTCAATATCAACCTTTCCCGATGGCCTGAGGATGGTGTGGGCTGTGCCACTTTTCCCGATCATGCCCGAGTAATCGGTGCTGGCGGTTGTGTAACCCGCGTTTGCGTCCTGCACATGCTGCAAAGCCAGATGTCCGAGCCGGCTGGAGGTAAACAGCTTCCGGCTAAGGTAAAGCGATCCGGCAATTGCAAAAAACACAGCAATAATAACTGTGAAAAAGGCCTGAATGAGCGGTGAAAGATCCACCGGATTGCTTCCGCTCAGGTCAAAGCTTTCGACCATGGCAAAACTCAGGCTTCCAACCATCAGGATCAGTCCTGTGATTCCGGCCACGCCAAAACCAGGCAGCGCAAATATCTCGATCATCAACAGGATCACCCCGACAACAAAAACCACAATTTCCCAGTGCGAGGCCAAACCTTCCAGATACAGCGGGGCAAAATAGAGGATGGCTGCAGTAACAGCGGCAGCCAGCGGAAACCCGACGCCGGGAGTCTGCAATTCGAAATACAATCCCCCGATAATCAGCATGATCAGGATACCACTCACGACAGGCTTGATGAGAAAGTTAATCACCCTGTCGAGACTACTCAGTTGATGCTCGATAATTTCATAGGGTTCGTGTCCGGCCCTTTTCAGCACTTCCTCAATGGTTTCTGCCTGTGCTTCGGCAAAACCATGCCTGATGGCTTCGGAGGTGGTGAGGGTGAGTACCTTGCCCGAATCGGAAACCCCGGGCACATAAATTGAAGGGTCAACCATGGCCTGAGCTATCTCCGGGTTGCGTCCTTTGGCTTCGGCGGTGCTCCGCATCATGGCACGCATATACGATTGAAACTTATCGGGGACAACTTCGCCGGTTTGGTTGACCACTGTGGCAGCTCCGATATTGGCACCCTTTACCATGTAAATGCTGTCGCAGGCAATGCTGATGAGCGCCCCGGCTGAGGCTGCATTGTTGTTGATGAATACATAAACCGGAATGCTCGAGTTGAGGATCTTGGTGCGAATACTGTCGGCCATATCCACCATGCCTCCATAAGTGTTCATCTGAATCAGAATCAGGTCGGCTTCCAGTTCGGCTGCCCGATTGAATGCCATTTGCGTGGTTCGCCAGACCGGAGGAGCAATTTCCTCTTTAATGTGGAAGGTGTAAACCTTGGTTTTTCTGGTTTCTTTTTGAAGGGTATCATTCTGCCCGGCCCCCGAAGCCGATAGGCCGAATATGAGTAATGTTAAGAAATATACAGATAATGAATACTTTGCAAACATATTACGCATAAAATTAGTTTTCATAAAGGTACAGAATCTGCCGGTGAATGTACAATCAAATCCTTTTCGGAGTTTGTTGGTTAAATTTACTGAATGTTCCTGGTCTCAACAATTGCATGCCTGCTTTTGTTGACAGAGCTTTAGTGATAGACAGCCTGCATTGTCTTAACTTTGCAAAAAAACATTCCAGCATTGAAGTTTTCAGATTTTAGTCTGGCCGCTCCGATTTTAGAGGGGCTGGATGCCATAGGCTTCGAACAGCCTACCCCGATACAGGAACAAGCTATTCCTGTGATTTTGCAAGGTCGCGATCTGATTGCCTGTGCCCAGACAGGAACAGGCAAAACAGCCGCATTCTTGCTCCCGGTGATTCATTCCATCATCACCCAGAGCCAGTCCGGAACGGGAATCAAGGCGCTCATCATCGCTCCTACCAGGGAGTTGGCCATACAAATTGACCAGCAGCTCCAGGGGCTGGCCTATTTTACCAACATCAGCTCCATTGCCGTATATGGTGGCGGTTCCGGTGCGCTTTTCGACCAGGAAAAAAAGGCCCTTCAGCAGGGGGCCGATGTGGTTGTGGCTACGCCGGGCAGGCTCATCGCCCATCTTAACCTGGGCTATGTGGACTTCAGCGAGCTGAGGTTTTTGGTGCTCGACGAAGCCGACCGCATGCTCGACATGGGCTTTCTGCCCGACATCAACCGGATCATTGCCAACCTTCCTGCCGATCGCCAGAGCCTGTTGTTTTCCGCCACCATGCCCGATGGCATCCGACGTCTGGCAGCCGGCATTCTTCGTAATCCCGAACATATCAACCTGGCGGTTTCAAAACCCGCTGAAAATGTGCGGCAGAAAGCCTGCCTGATGCATGAAGACCAGAAAATTCTCCTGATACTCCACCTGCTCGCCAACGACGACTACCCGCTGGTATTAATTTTTGCCGGCACACGTCAACTGGTAAAGGAAACGGAAAAGGCGCTAAGAAGCAAAGGGATGTCGGTGCGGGCCATACATTCCGATCTTACGCAGGAAGAACGCAACGAGGTCATGAACCTCTTCCGTGCCGGACAGATCAGGGTGCTGGTAGCCACCGACATTGCCTCCAGAGGAATTGATGTGGATAATATCAGTCTGGTAATCAACTTCAATGTACCTGCAGATGCGGAGGATTATGTGCACCGGGTAGGTCGTACGGCCCGTGCCGAGCGCACCGGTGAAGCGTTGACGCTGGTTTCGCCTAAAGAGTTCGGAAAATTTCGCCGCATCGAACAATTGCTGGGGATCGAGGTCGAAAAAGTTCCTCTTCCTGCGGAACTGGGTGAGGGAATTCCTCCTGAAGCATACACTGAGTCGAGAGGCCGCGACAGGCAACGGCCGAAACGAAAACCTCGTAGCAAAACACACAAAACGGCCGGATCGCAAAGACCGGAAAAAACTGCGAACCAAGGTTCGTCTGAAAGCACGGGAACGGAAGGCAGGAGGGATAAAAAGCCAAAAAACAAGCGTCGGAGAGGTCCGCGCAAGCCGGGCGGTGCTAACCAAAGCACTCCCTGATGTGCGCCATAAGCCCTGAATGCACCGTCGCAGTGCCGGCAATGATATCGTTTCCAAACAGGTAATCAGTATTTCCGTCGAAAGTGGTTACAATTCCACCTGCTTGTTCCACAATGAAGGCACCCGCAGCAATGTCCCAAGGGTGAAGGCTGTATTCGAAAAATGCATCGAAGCGGCCACATGCCACCCAGGCCAGATCGAGTGCTGCACTGCCCAGCCTGCGGACACCGCGCGAGTGCCGCATCATCCGCTCAAACAGCTTCAGATACTGCGGCATTCTGCTGAAATCGTGATACGGAAAACCTGTGGCCAGCAAGCTGCTGTCGAGTGATGGTGCATTGCTCACATTCACAGGTTTGCCGTTGAGTTGCGCGGCTTCGCCAATGGTGGCCGAAAAAAGCTCGTTGCGGGGTATGTCGTACACAACACCAAGAATTGTCTTGCCGTCCTGCTGTAAAGCTACACTTACCGAGTAAACCGGCACTCCGTGCACATAATTGGTAGTGCCATCAAGCGGGTCGATAATCCACACAAACGTGCTTCCTGCATGGCTGCCACTTTCTTCGGCCAGAAATCCGGAACCAGGAAGCAGGCGGCTGAAACCCTCCATCAGTATGCGCTCAGCCTCTTTGTCCACATAGGATACCAGGTTGTGATGCGATTTTTCCTCAACCATCGCATTGGTAAGCCGGCTTCGCTGCGATTCGATAAACGAACCCGCCAGCCTGCAGATGGCCGCTGTTTCCTGAGCGAGATGCGTTAGATTCATAATGCCTCAGATGCTTTTCTTACCGTTGAGAATTGTTGCATGACAATGCCGGCAATGATCAACACGAGTCCCACAACAGTGGACAGCAGGATGCGTTCGCCGACAAGTATTCTGATCCAGAACAAGGCGATAAACGGTGACAGAAAAATCAGGTTGCTCACCCTTGCCGTGTTGATGCTGTTTTCCAATGCCAGCAGCCAAAAAACAAAAGTGATTCCCATTTCGAACAAACCGATGTAAACTGCCCCCAGTGCTCCATTGACAGGGATCTGCATTGGTTTGGCGCCAGCCAGCATGTATATTGTGATGTAGATTGCACCAAACAGCATATTCGTAGTGAGCTTAACCACAGCATCCCTCGTGTCGCGCAGATTCATAATCCAGTAAGATGCCCAGAGAAAAGCGCTGCCTATGGCGAGGGCAACGCCCGCCGGTGAGCTGAACGAAAGCTCAAGAACGCGCCCTTTTGTGCTTATCACCAGCAGCCCGCCAAAACTGACTAAAATTGAAAGCATGCCCAGCCAGGTGATGCGTTGCCTCAGAAATATTGCTGAGAGCAGCACCAGCACTACCGGCCAGGAATAGTTGAGCACACCTGCTTCCTGGGCAGGCAACAGCTCGTAGGCCCTGAACAACACCAGGTAATAGGCTGCCGGATTGATCAGCCCCATCAACATCGAATGCCAAATGCCGTTGGCTGACTGCTGCAACAGCATGTGGTTTTTACGCTGCAGCAAAGTAATTGCCATTAAAGCAAATGCGGCAGACCAAACCGCATAGAAGACCAATTGCTCGTAATTTATAACTCTGAGGGTCAGCTTGAAAGCCGAGCTCATCGTGCTCCAGAACAAAATGGTGAGCAATGCAAAAGTGTAGGCCTTCGACTGCGATTTCATCGGGCGCAAAGGTAGTTTTTTTGTTGCGACGACCTTGGATGGAAACCAAGCCGGCAGCCAATGCTATTCTCGAAACAATAAAAAAGCCGGTCGGAACCGGCTCGAAAAATACCCTGGAATATTTTTATTTGATGGCTTGTTCGTAAAGTTCTTCCACTGCTTTCCAGTTGACCACACTCCAGAATGCCGACATGTAGCTGCCACGCATGTTCTGATAACGCAGGTAATAGGCATGTTCCCAAACGTCCAGTCCGAGTATGGGTGTTCCGCGCTTTTCAACCACATCCATCAGGGGGTTGTCCTGGTTTGGGGTCGAACTGATAAACAGATTTTTGTCCTTGTCCACACTCAGCCAGGCCCATCCGCTACCAAAACGCTGGGCGCCAGCCTGTTCAAATTGCTTTTTGAATTCGTCGAACGAGCCAAACTGTGCTTTGATCGCTTCAGCGAGTTTACCACCGGGCTCACCACCACCATCGGGCGACATGATGTTCCAGAACAACTGGTGGTTGTAGTGGCCGCCACCGTTGTTGCGCACTGCCATGGGAAATTTGCTCATATTGGCAAAGATCTGTTCCAGCGTAAGGTATTCCATTTCAGTTCCCTGAATGGCTTTGGTAAAATTGTTGAAATATGCCCTGTGGTGCCTGTCGTAATGAATCTCCATGGTCTTGGCATCAATGGCCTTTTCGAGTGCATCGTAAGGGTAGGGCAGGGGGGCAAACTGATGCACAACTTTTTCACCCTGAAGCATCTCGGCAGCCTGAGCTGCGGGGGCCTTCTGTTGCATTTCGCGGGCCTGCTGCATGGCAGCCTGTCCTTTCTCACGCGTTGCCTTCGAATTTTGATTTTGTGCCATCAGTCCTGAAGCTGATACAGCAGCGAGGATAAGTGTCAGCATTGTTTTTTTCATGTCATTTACATTTGGTTATATGGAACAAAAATACCCCATTGCCGGTTCATCCGACTGCCATTAAAACAGGCTATGTATTTGATTTAACATGATTTAACAGCTTTAACTTTAGCTGCTCAACATGTCCGGCCAGTTGCGCTTTGGGAGATATTCTCTTGTGAAAAAAATCACAATAGCTGGTTGCAGGCACGACATAATTTTTAACTTTGCATCTTTAAAGCATTGAAAAACCGATACTATAAGGATATGAAAAAACTTGCAGTTGTTGCATTTGGGGGAAATGCGCTGCTCCGCGGCAACCAGAAAGGAACCATTGATGAGCAGGAAGCCAATGCCTACGATGCCTGTTCGAATCTGATCACCCTCATCGAAAAGAATTACAACATTGTCATCACGCATGGCAACGGGCCGCAGGTTGGCAATATTTTGCTTGCCAATACTGCTGGTCACAAATTGTATGGTTTGCCCGATATGCCTCTGGACATCAGTGTGGCTTATTCCCAGGGTTTTATTGGGTACGTGATCGAGCAGCAGCTTCGTAATGTGTTGATGGCCAAGGATATGGACAGGGATATTATTTCTATCATTACCCAGGTTCTGGTAAACAAGGACGATCCGGCCTTTCTTAATCCCACCAAACCCATCGGGCCTTTCTACACGCGTGAAGAGGCTGAGCAGATCATGGCCGAAACCAAGGCAGTTTTCAAGGAAGATGCGCGCGGACGTGGCTGGCGCAAGGTAGTGGCTTCGCCTACACCTCTGGTTATTTTCAACAGGCAGACCATCGAAAAAATTGCCCGCGAAGGCCATATCGTGATTGCCGTTGGCGGTGGCGGTATCCCTTGCTTCTATGTGGAAAGCAATAAATTGCAGGGTATTGATGCGGTGATTGATAAAGACCTTGCCAGCTCGCTGCTTGCTTCGCAGATCAGGGCAGATAAGTTCTTTATTTTAACTGACGTGCCCAAGGTTTGTATCAATTTCAACACCCCGCAGGAAAAGGCCCTCGATAAGCTCACAATTGCCGAAGCAAAGCGTTACCTCGACGAAGGGCAGTTTGGCGAAGGAAGCATGGCTCCCAAAATCAGGGCTGCCATCAATTTCGTTGAGCGAAGCGGCAAAGAGGCTATCATCACAGAGTCAACCTTGCTGAATGATGAAAGCGCAGGTACGCGAATCACCATTGTTTGACCACAGCACTTGCTAACCGTAAAAAATGAAAGGCTGCGATCCGTTGGATGCAGCCTTTCGCTTTTAGTGAAATAGAAATGCATTAAACAATTTTCTGTTCATTGAGTTTCACATAAAACGCCACCTTTTCCAGCGAGGTAATCATGTCATATTCTTCCAGGTACACATCATCCGGCACATTGACAGGTTTCGGAGTGTAGTTGAGTATGCCTTTAATTCCGGCTTTGACCAGCAGGTCAGCAGTTTGTGTCGAAAATTCAGCCGGGACAGTCATGATTCCGATCCGGATGTTCTTTTCTTTTACCACCTGAGGCAGGTCGTCGATGCTGTAGCAAGGCACCCCCGACATCACATTGCCTATTTTATCGGGATTGATGTCGAAGCTGGCCACAATGCGCAGATGCGATCGTTTTCCTGCAAAATAATTGATCAGCGCGCGGCCCAGGTTGCCCATGCCGACAATGGCCACATTGATACCTTCTTTTGAGTCGATGATCTCGCCAATCAGATCGATGAGTTCTTTCACATTGTACCCTTTGCGAAGCGTACCTGTATAACCTATGAGCATGAGGTCGCGCCTTACCTGCACAGCCGTAATGTGCTGAATACGGGCTATTTCATGGGAATAAATGTGGGTCTGCCCCTTTTCGAGGCAGATCAGCAGCGCCCGCCTGTACTGGCTGAGCCGCTCAATGGTTTTGTGCGGCAGATTGTATTTCATTGTCTTAATGTGGTTTGGACAAAGCGCAAAAGTAAAACGATTGTGAACAAAAAAACAAGACAAAATGTGAAAAACTTCACATTGTTAGAAAATTTTTCACAATCCGGGAGAAATGCCTGAGACACCAGCAGGTAAGGAAGTTTAGCGACTTGTCTGTTCCAGCTCTTTGTTTACCACCAGAATATAGTAGTCGTTCTCTATTGGCAGATAGCCCTGGTCATACACATAGTAATATGTTTTCTGTTCGCGGGTGGTGTAGATGCTGGTGATCGGGCCAAATACAAAACCTTCTTTCAGTAGGGTGGATTTTTTGACTTTTGTTTTTCCGCTGGTGTTCAGCGATTTCAGTATGTTGTAATTTCTGCGGAGCTGGTTGTTGACCGAACGGATCAGGCTTTCGCCGGAAGCATGTTTTCGCTGATGATGGGCTGACCTGCACTGGTCATTGCAGAATTTTTTGTCGGCCCGACCCATGAGCGGTTCGCCACATTCGAGGCATCTGCGTTCCATGTGTTTGGAGATTAGGTATGATTGGCAATACGAAAATAAAAAAAGACGGGTTATTCTGAACCCGTCTTTTTCTTTCTTATGATTTTAGTTTTCAGCGGATCACAAGTTTTTGCACCGCTGCATGCTGACCGTCGTTGAGGACGATGTAGTAAAGTCCTGGTTTTAGTCCGCCGATGTTGATGTCCTGCTTGCCGGTGAAAAGCTGTTCCGATGCAACCAGCCTGCCGTTCAGGTCGGTAATCTGCACTTTAGGTTGGTTCATGGCATGGGTGATACGGACTTGTTGTCCGCTGGCAGGGTTTGGAAATACTTCAAAGCGGTTGCTATTGGTTTCGGCCAATGTGGTAACTGCAGTGATGGTGAATGCATTATCGAGCTGCAGGTTGTTTACTTTCAGGTGGTAAGTTCCTGCAGCAGCAGTGAGAGGAATGTTAAATTCGGCCTGAAGTTGTGTGCTGGAGTTGACAGTAACAGCTTGTGCGTTGATGGTTTGGTTCGGATTGGAAGCAAGTGTCAGCTGCACCGTAGGGCTTGTGCCTGTCCACCCGGTATTTGTGCCTGTAATTGTGAGTGTTACTGTTTGTCCTTGCGCTGCTGTATTGGGCTGTACGGCGGTTAAAGCAGCCGGAGCCATGGGTTGCACGCTGAAACTGGTCTTGTAAATCACGTCGCCGCTTGTGCCATTGTTGCTGTTTGAAGCATTCACGGCTGCGTAGAATGTGATCTCGCCCTGGGCTGAGGCAGGCGCTGTCCAGTTCATCACCCAGCTGGTTGTGCCTCCGGTGGCTGCGGTGCCTCCCGAGGTATGTGTAACAGCTTTACCCTGATTGAGCAGTTTGGTGCGGTTGGACTGCACAACAGAAAATACGCCTGTTTTCTGTGCCTGGGCGGTTTCAGCGGTCAGTTCGAAACCAAATTTCGACGAACTGGCATGCTGGGCATTGAGCACCACCTCATACGTTGCTCCGGGGGTGTAGCCCTCAGGGGGAATGTTGGTGCTGATCCAGCCCGACTGACTGATGGCCGTGCCACTGTGGCATGCTGTGCAGGTTTGGTTGCCGTCGCCCGGACTGCCTGTACGGCCTCCGGGACTTCCGCTGCTATTGGCAATCAAAAGCAGGATGCCCGGCATCAGTGTGATGAGCAAAAGGAATTTGTTGATGTACTTCATAGTTGAATTGTTTTTTGCAATAATGCAAAGTAAACAATTCAAACTGTGCGAAGTTCTAAATTACATCTTAGCAGGCATTTTTATTCCAAGCAGACCGCCGGCATGGGTGAGTGTTTCGGCTACTTTTTCGCTCAGGCACAACCTGATCTGACGTTTCACCTCGTCGGTTTCTTTCAGCACCGGTTCGGTCTGGTAAAATTGGTTGAACTCCTTTGCCAGCTCATACATGTAGTTGGCAATGAGCGCAGGGCTGCGGTTTTCGCCGGCTTGCCAAACGGTATTTGGGTATTGATGAAGTAGTTTGATAAGTGTGCGTTCCTTGGCCGGCAGGGTCTCGGTTTCAGGTATTTCGCTGATTGTCTGCATCCCCTGAGCTTCTGCCTTTCGAAGCAACGACCGGATACGGGCGTGGGTATATTGGATAAAAGGCCCGGTATTGCCGTTGAAGTCGATAGATTCGGTCGGATTGAAAAGCATGGTTTTTTTAGGATCCACCTTCAGAATGAAGTACTTAAGGGCGCCCATCCCGATTGTTTCGAAGAGTTTCTCAGCCTCTTCTTTGTCCAATTCGTCCGCTTTACCGAGTTCGGAAGTCATTTTGCGGGCGGTTTCGACCATTTCCTCCATGAGGTCGTCGGCATCCACCACCGTGCCTTCACGCGATTTCATCTTCCCTTCGGGCAGTTCAACCATGCCATACGACAGGTGTTCGATGTGATCAGCCCATTCTTTTCCAAGTTTTTTGAGAATGCGTTTCAGTACATCGAAGTGGTAGTTTTGTTCGTTACCTACCACGTAGATCATCTGGTTGGCCTGAAATTCCGACATTCGTTGTTCCGCAGTTCCCAGGTCCTGCGTGATGTACACAGAGGTGCCATCGGCGCGCAATAGCAATTTTTCGTCCAGGCCTTCTTCGCGCAGGTCGCACCACACGCTGCCGTCGGGTCTGCGGTAGAATGCGCCCATGGCAAGCCCTTGGGCAACCATGTCCTTGCCAAGAAGATAAGTCTCCGATTCGTAGTATATCTTTTCGAAATCTACACCGAGCCTTGCGTAAGTGGCATTAAACCCTTCATAGACCCAGGCGTTCATCGTCTCCCAGAGCTTGCGAATTTCGGGGTCGCCGGCTTCCCATTTGCGGAGCATTTCCTGGGCTTCCAGCATCAGAGGCGCATTGCGGGCGGCTTCTTCCTCGCTCCATCCCTCGCTTTTTAGCTCTTCTATCTGTTGCTTGTATGCTTTGTCGAATCGCACGTACATGTCGCCCACAAGTTTGTCGCCTTTCACACCGAGCTCCAGCGGGCTTTTGCCGCCCCATTTCTGCCATGCCAGCATCGACTTGCAGATGTGTATGCCGCGATCGTTGACCAGATTGACTTTTGTGACTTTGTGACCGTTGGCTTTGAGAATCTCGGCCACACTCCAGCCCAGCAGGTTGTTTCGAATGTGCCCGAGGTGCAGCGGTTTGTTGGTGTTGGGCGAGGAATATTCGATAACGATATGTTTGGGCGAAGGATGAACAATCAGGTCAAATTTTCCGGTTCGGCGAAGCTTTTTGAGGTAACCCAGCCAGTAGCTGTCATCAATCTCAATATTCAGGAAGCCTTTGATGACATTGTAGTCCTTAACCAGACGATAGGTGCGTTTCAATTCTGTGCCAATCTCTTCAGCGAGCACTTCCGGCGCTTTCTTGATTCCCTTTGCAAACGGAAACACCACGATGGTTACATCGCCACGAAATTCAGGTCTGGTGGGTTGGAAAACTACGAATTTCAGCTCCGGGTGTATTCCATACAAATGTTGAAAGGCTTCGATGAAAGCCTCTTTGAGAATCTGGTCAAGCATTGCCACGCATTTAATTCGAGTTGCAAAAGTAAAAAAAGCTGCAAGTAAATATGATTCAAAATCAGGTACCGGTGGGGACTTTAGTGTTAATTTATAACAAATGAATTGCGCTTTTTGCCCGCAAATTGCGGTGAAATATGAATTTTGTGCCTTTCATTGTTAAAAAAATAACAATTTAAAATATTGAAAATCAATATAATAGAAATTTAAAATCATTATAAATTGAAGAATAACTACTTTAAACAGCCAGATTGGTTAATTTTGTTGCAAACGTACCACTTAACACAAAAGTTATCAGTTATGAAACAAAGAGTTATTATCATCGGTGCCGCAGGGCGCGATTTCCACAATTTCAACACTTATTTCCGTAATAAGCCTGAATATGAGGTGGTTGCATTTACCGCAGCTCAGATACCTGATATTGATGGTCGTAAATATCCGGCAGAACTGGCCGGAGACCTGTATCCCGATGGTATTCCGATCTATAACGAAGAAGACCTGCCAAAGCTGATTGTAGAGCTGAATGCCGACATTTGCGTGTTCTCCTACAGCGATGTTACATACAATAAGGTGATGGGGCTGAGTGCGATAGTAAACGCAGCCGGAGCCAACTTCATGCTTCTGGGTCCCAAAGACACCATGATCCGGAGTACCAAACCTGTAATCGCAGTGGGTGCAGTGCGCACCGGCTGCGGAAAAAGCCAGACCTCGCGCAAGGTGGTCGAATACCTCATGGCCAAAGGACTAAAAGTGGTGGCAGTTCGTCATCCCATGCCCTATGGCAATCTGGTGGCACAGAAGGTCCAGCGCTTTGCCACGGTGGAAGACCTGGCTTTGCACAACTGCACTGTGGAGGAAATGGAAGAATACGAACCGCATGTGGTAAGAGGCAATGTGATTTATGCCGGAGTGGATTATGAGGCTATCCTTCGTGCAGCTGAGAACGATCCCAATGGATGCGATGTGGTGCTGTGGGATGGTGGAAACAACGATTTTCCGTTCTTCAAGCCGGACCTCACCATCACCGTTGCCGACCCGCACCGTCCCGGTCATGAGCTGTCGTATTATCCGGGAGAGGTTACACTCCGCATTGCCGATGTGGTGGTAATCAACAAAATTGACAGTGCTGCGCCCGAGCACATCCAGACCGTACGCGAGAACATCGAAAAAGTTAATCCGAAAGCTCTGGTTATTGATGGTGCCTCACCAATCCGCGTCGATAATCCGGAAGTTATCCGCGGCAAGCGCGTCCTGGTGGTCGAAGATGGCCCAACCCTCACCCATGGCGAAATGAAGATAGGCGCAGGTGTGGTTGCTGCCCGCCGTTTTGGTGCTGCAAGCCTTGTAGATCCGCGCCCGTATCTGGTTGGCCGGTTGAAAGAAACATTTGACATTTATCCCGGAATCGGTACGCTGCTGCCTGCCATGGGCTATGGCGAACAGCAGCTCAAAGACCTCGAAGCTACCATCAACAACACCGATTGCGATGGCGTGGTTATCGGAACCCCCATCGACCTGAACCGCATCATCAAGATCAATAAACCCAATACCAGGGTGTATTACGATCTGCAGGAGATCGGATCGCCTACCCTCGATGAGGTGCTTACCGATTTTATTAAAAAGCATAATCTTGGCTGATAAACTCTATAACGAAAAGCCGGCTCAATTCTCTGGGCCGGCTTTTTTTTCATCCCTGCATCCCCATCCTGCAATATTATTTTACTTTTGTCACCCGGACATGAAGCAAACCGGAGATATCCTTTTTCAAACCTGCACAGGTCTCATCAGCCCGGCATTACCCGGGTACTTACCATTGATATTTTGTTTTGACGGCACTTGCCGTCATTTTTTTTATCTGCCAAACCCATGAGCAATTCATCCAAACCTACTACTGCCCGCCTCGTTCTTGAAGATGGAACTGAGTACGCAGGCTTTTCATTTGGTGCCCGCCTGCCTGCTGCCGGCGAACTGGTATTTACCACAGCCATGACCGGTTATCCGGAGAGCCTGACCGATCCCTCCTATGCAGGTCAGATCATTGTTCTCACTTATCCTTCGGTCGGTAATTACGGCGTGCCTGCTGGCCACCTCACTGAGGGCTTGCATACCTATTTCGAATCGGATAGAATCCATGCGGCAGGACTGATCATCGCAGATTATTCGGAGCGATACAACCACTGGAATGCAGCCCGCAGTTTGTCGGACTGGCTTGAAGAGCAGGGGGTTCCGGGAATTTATGGGCTTGATACCCGCATGCTCACAAAAAAAATAAGGGCAGAAGGTAGCATGCTTGCCAGGATTGAATTTGACAGCGAAATACCATTTTTCGATCCATCGCGTACAAATCTTGTTGCGCAGGTGAGCTGTAAGGCCCCCGTGATCTATGGCAATGGACAGCACAGGATTTTGCTGATTGATTGTGGCGTGAAAACAAATATCATTCGTTATCTACTCAGATACGATACCACAGTGGTGCGTGTGCCCTGGGATTTCGATCCGCAGCAGGTACAATACGATGGTCTTTTCATATCCAACGGTCCGGGCGACCCTGTGCAATGTGAAAAAACTATAGCGCATTTAAGGAAGTCGCTCGATGATGAGCGACCGATATTTGGCATTTGTCTCGGTCACCAGCTCTTATCGCTGGCTTCAGGCGCCACAACACAAAAGCTAAGGTTTGGCCACAGGGGGCACAACCAGCCTGTGCTCGAAACAGGAACCCAACGTGCCTGGCTTACCTCACAAAACCATGGTTATGCCGTTGTGCCGGATTCCATACCCGAGGGCTGGTTGCCCGGTTTTATCAACCTGAACGATCATAGCAACGAGGGCATCCGGCATTTAAAGAAACCCTTCTTCAGCACGCAGTTTCATCCCGAAGCGGCAGGAGGCCCGACGGATACCTCGTTTATGTTCAACCGGTTCATCGAAAATATTAAAGCATGGAAACAAAAACATTGAAATCGGTATTGCTACTCGGTTCGGGGGCACTGAAAATCGGGGAAGCAGGAGAGTTCGACTACAGTGGAGCACAGGCACTTAAAGCACTAAGGGAGGAAGGGTTGCGGACAATCCTCATCAATCCTAATATCGCCACAGTACAGACCAACCAGGATTTTGCCGATGAGATTTATTTCCTGCCGGTAACGCCCTATTTCGTGGAGCGGATAATCGAGAAAGAAAGGCCCGAGGGCATCCTGCTGGCGTTTGGAGGACAAACTGCACTCAATTGTGGTGTAGCACTTTACAAGCAGGGCGTGCTGCAGAAATATGGCGTGAAGGTGCTGGGTACGCCTGTCGAAGCAATAATGCGTACCGAGGATCGTGAGGAATTTGCCTCTTTGCTGCGCGAGTCTGGCATTACCACTCCACGTTCCATTGCAGTTTCGAATGTGGACGACGCAATCAAAGCAGCCGGCGAAATTGGTTTTCCGGTCATTGTGCGGGCTGCATACACCCTGGGCGGACAGGGCAGCGGGTTTTGCAACAATACAGGCGAACTGCTTAATCTGGCCAATACAGCCCTGGCATATGCACCACAGATACTTATTGAAGAATCCCTCAAAGGATGGAAAGAGATTGAATATGAGGTAGTTCGCGATTCTTTCGACAATTGCATCACCGTTTGCAATATGGAGAACTTCGATCCGCTGGGCATCCATACCGGCGAAAGCATCGTGGTTGCTCCTTCCCAAACCCTGAGCAACAGCGAATACCACAAGCTGCGGAGGTTATCCATCGAAATCGCCCGAAAGGTCGGAATAGTTGGCGAATGCAATGTTCAGTTTGCCCTCGACCCCAACTCGGAAGACTACAGGGTGATCGAGATGAATGCGCGATTGTCGCGTTCAAGTGCCCTGGCCTCAAAAGCAACGGGTTATCCGCTGGCATTTGTGGCTGCCAAACTTGCACTCGGTTACGGATTGCATGAGTTGCGAAACAAGGTCACAGGCACCACACCTGCCTTTTTCGAACCGGCTTTGGATTATCTGGTCGTAAAAATACCACGTTGGGACCTTGGTAAGTTTCAGGGCGTTTCGCGCGAGATTGGTTCTGCCATGAAAAGTGTGGGCGAAGTGATGGCCATCGGACGGTCGTTCGAGGAAGCTATCCAGAAAGGACTGCGCATGACCGGCATTGGTGTGCATGGCTTTGTCGGAAATCGTGACTTTGAATTCGACAATGTCGAAAAAGCGCTCAGTCAACCTACCGACCAACGGATTTTTGCCATTGAAGAGGCATATAATCAGGGATATAGCGTTGAAGAGGTTTATGAGCTGACCAAAATTGACCGTTGGTTTCTGCAAAAGCTGTTCCAGATTCACGAGACATCTGAGGAACTTAAAGGTCAACAGTTTCCTGAGCTCGATCCATTCTTGCTTGCCAAAGCAAAAAGGCAGGGATTCAGCGATTTTCAGCTGGCGCGGCTGGTTTTTGGTGCCGAATTCGATGGCTCAACAGATGAGCAAGCCCTCAAAATCAGAAATTTGAGAATGCAGCTAGGTTTGCTTCCGGTGGTGAAACAAATCGACACCCTCGCTGCTGAATACCCTGCAAACACCAACTATCTTTATCTGACCTACCACGGGACAGAACACGATGTGAATTTTGAGCACGACGACAAATCCGTTTTGGTGCTCGGATCAGGTGCTTACCGCATTGGCAGCAGTGTGGAGTTCGATTGGTCAGCAGTGAGCACTTTGGGTGCATTGGCTGCCCAAAATCTCCGTCCGGTGATGATTAACTACAATCCCGAAACCGTCAGCACCGATTACGATATGAGCCATCGGCTTTATTTTGAGGAGCTTAGCCTTGAAAGGGTCTTGGATATCGTGGAGCTGGAGCATCCGCTCGGAACAGTAGTTTCGGTAGGAGGACAGATACCCAACAACCTTGCCATCAGGCTTTTCCGGCAGGGAGTCAGGATTTTGGGTACTTCTCCCGAAATGATTGATATGGCCGAAGACCGGCATAAGTTTTCAGCTTTGCTCGACAGGCTTGGGATTGATCAGCCCCGTTGGCGTGAGCTGAGTGCGATGGACGAAATTGAGGAGTTTGCCGATCAGGTTGGGTTTCCGCTGCTTGTGCGTCCTTCCTATGTGCTGTCGGGAGCCGCAATGAATGTGGTGAGCAACAAGGCCGAACTTCATCACTTTCTGACTTTGGCAAGCAAGGTGTCCAGGCAGCATCCGGTAGTTGTTTCACAGTTTATCACCGAGGCGAAGGAAATCGAGATGGACGCAGTGGCCAGCAAAGGCGAAATTGTTGTTTACGCCATCAGCGAACATATTGAATTTGCCGGTGTGCATTCTGGCGATGCCACCATAATGTTTCCGCCCCAAAAAGTATATGTCGAAACGATACGACGCATCAAACGCATCAGCCGCCAGATTGCCAAAGCGCTCAACATCACCGGGCCGTTCAACATCCAGTTTCTGGCCCGTGATAACGATGTGATGGTCATAGAGTGCAATCTGAGGGCATCCCGTTCATTTCCATTTGTAAGTAAGGTGCTCAATACCAATTTTATAGACTTTGCCACGCGTGCCATGCTGGGGCTTCCGACCGAAAAACCGGAAAGGTCGCTGTTCGATATTGAGCATGTTGGCGTAAAAGCATCTCAGTTTTCATTCGCCAGGTTGAGCAAAGCTGATCCTGTGCTTGGCGTCGAGATGGCAAGCACCGGCGAGGTGGGCTGTATAGGCGATGATTATTACGAGGCAGTGTTGAAAGCCATGCTTTCGGTAGGATACCACATTCCCAAAAAAGGCGTACTCATGTCGTCGGGTCCGATGCGTTCGAAGACCGAATTATTGCAAAGCTCAAGATTGCTACGGCAGATGGGATTGAAAATTTATGCCACGGGCGGAACATTTCGCTTTCTTACCGAGAACGGTATTGAGGCAGAGCTTGTTCATTGGCCTGATGTTCCGCAATCGCCCAATGCCCTCGAGCTGATCAAACAGCATCGGGTAGATCTGGTAATCAATATCCCGAAAAATCTGACGGAAAGTGAGTTGCGCAACGATTATTCGATTCGTCGGGCTGCAGTTGATTTCAACATTCCCCTGATCACCAATGCACGCCTGGCCAGTGCATTTGTCTATGCCATCAGCCGGTACAGCCCCGAAGAGCTAAGTGTTCGCAGCTGGTCGTCCTATTTCTCCTCATGATGAGGCAGTCGGGCTCCACAATTGCTGCAAAAATTTGCCGATCTGGAGAATGACTCTTTCCCACAGGAGGTGCATGCCCGGCTGATGATTTGGTCTTTTTTTTGACGTGTCATTTCTGAAGTGATGATTCCGGTTGGCACGGCAATGATGGCATAACCAACGAGCATCAGGAGCGAGGCAAGGAATTTACCTAAAGGTGTTACCGGAGTGATGTCGCCAAAACCAACCGTAGTAATGGTTACCACCGCCCAGTAAATAGATGTGGGAATGCTGGTGAAGCCCGCTTCTGGACCTTCAATGAGATACATCAACGTTCCGACAATAGTAACGATGATACTCACCGTCCCGAAGAAGACAAGGATCTTTTCGCGCGAATGTTTGAGTGCATGCAGCAAATAAATCGAGGCCTGGGTAAACTTAACCAGCTTGAGGATACGAAATACCCGCATCAGGCGGAGCAACCTTATTATTAGAAGGTATTGCGCACCTGTGAAAAACAGACTCAGGTAGGTTGGTACAATCGACAGCAGATCAATGATTCCCCAGAAACTGAAGACGTATTTCCTTTTGACCGGGCTTACGATAATCCGGACCACATACTCGATTGTGAAAAGAATTGTGAAAACCCACTCCAGGGTAAGAAGCAGAGTAAAATGGTCATTGTGATAACTTTCGACGCTGTCGGTGAGTACGATGAGCACACTCAGCAGGATGAGCACCAGCAGTACCTCGTCGAATATTCGACCTGCCCGCGTATGATGCTCAAAGATGATGGTGTACCATCGTTTTTTCCAATCCTCTTTCCGGTTCATGCGTGGCTGATTTGAAGAATTTCACTCCGGTTTTCGTACATCCCACCGCAAAATAACGCAATATCGTATTTTACCGGGTCATCGGTGTCGAATTTCTTCAGGCTTTCCGTCAGCCTGCATGCAGCTGACCAATTATCCTGTTTCTCTGCTATCAGCCCAAGCGCACGCGCCATTCTGCCACTGTGCACGTCCAGGGGGCAAATCAGGGTGGAGGCAGAAACTCCTTTCCAAAGACCAAAATCGATGCCCGAAGAGTCCTTTCGCACCATCCACCTGAAATACATATTCATACGTTTACTTGCCGAACCGCGCGCAGGGCTGGGAAGGTGCCTGGCCGTTCGTGGCTCATGAGCAACGGAGAGCAATGCTTTTCGGAGCAATTCTAAAGCGCCGAAGGCCCCCTCTTCGTTGAATCCTTGGGTCACCACCTGCTCAATCCCTCCTTCCTCCTGGTAAACTTTCCGCAAACCCCACACCAGTGTGAGACAATCCGTAGCATTAAAAGTGCGGTGAACGAAGCTTTCCAGACGGTTCAGTTCAATTTTTCCTGCAAATCGCACAAAATCATAGGGTTGCATATCCATCAACTCCATGAGCTGAAACGACTTTTTTAAAATGGTTTTCCTCTGGCCCCAGGAAAATATTGCAGCAAACAGACCTGAAATTTCTATGTCCTCCTTCTTTGTGAACTGGTGAGGAACCCAAACCGGGTCGTTTTCGATGAATTCCGGCCGGTTGTATTTTTCCAACCAGGAATCCAGCAGTTCTTTCACTTTGATCTTGTCTGTGGTACGATACATCTGCCCAAAATTCGGAAAAAATGCCAGACCGGAACAAACGACACAGCTGTCCGGCAAAATACTCGTTTTGGCCACTATGGGCCATCCAGGAATAATTCGGTGAGGCTGACAACAACATCATATTATCAATCATGCCTGTAGCGTCGCCACAATTTTGTAAAATATCCTCAGCCTTACCGGACGAAACAGAAATGCAGCCTTCATCAATACGCAACCCCCGCTAATTAAGTTTAACGACTCAGCTTTTACTGGTCTTGCTCAAAGCAGTTTGTCGATAAGCTGAGTTCTTTTTTGGGGTCGATCCTTTACGTTATGTCGCGTGGTTTATGCTTTTTTCTATCATTTGGCGCACCGGCAACTCGTACCGGATCGCGCTTTAAGCGCATGGGAGGGAAGTTCCTCAGCGTTCCATCCGCTCTTTTTCCGGAATAACCCGGTTCGCCTCGACCCAACTGAGGCATGTTGCCTGCTAGCACGTGACAATTCGAAAAAAACGACTCAAAAAATATTGTTGATAGACAATGGATTATAAAAAACTTAAAATTTTTTCTCTAAAAGTGTTTTGTATTTTGGATAAAGTTTCTACTTTTGCACTCCCGTTTTGCAGGCAGAGAGTTTGGAAGAGGGAGGCAGGCGGGAGCAAACGAGTTCTTTGAACTATTGGAGCCAAAAAGCCAGAGGAAGTCAGGTATTTCTTTGTGGTCATGCGATGGTCACGGGTTTTACCAAGCTTTCGGGCGCAAGAGAGTCAATTCACGGATATAATAGGATAGCGAGAGGCCGGGGGTAACTACTTCGAAGGTATTAATTTTATAAAGGAACAAATACTATGGAGAGTTTGATCCTGGCTCAGGATGAACGCTAGCGGCAGGCTTAATACATGCAAGTCGAACGGTAAGCGGGTAGCGATACCTGCCTAGAGTGGCGCACGGGTGCGTAACGCGTATGCAACCTACCTTTAACTGGGGGATAGCCCGGAGAAATTCGGATTAATACCCCATAGTAACACTGATGGGCATCTGTTGGTGTTTAAAGCTTTTGCGGTTAGAGATGGGCATGCGTTCCATTAGCTAGTTGGTGTGGTAACGGCAGACCAAGGCTACGATGGATAGGGGACCTGAGAGGGCGATCCCCCACACTGGTACTGAGACACGGACCAGACTCCTACGGGAGGGCAGCAGTAAGGAATATTGGGCAATGGACGCAAGTCTGACCCAGCCATGCCGCGTGCAGGAAGACGGCCTTATGGGTTGTAAACTGCTTTTGTCAGGGAATAAAAGCCTGTACGGGATACGGGTTTGCAGGTACCTGAAGAATAAGCATCGGCTAACTCCGTGCCAGCAGCCGCGGTAATACGGAGGATGCGAGCGTTATCCGGATTCATTGGGTTTAAAGGGTGCGCAGGCGGGCGAATAAGTCAGGGTGAAATTCCACGGCTCAACTGTGGGTCTGCCTTTGATACTGTTTGTCTTGAGTTTAGTTGAGGTGGGCGGAATGTAGCATGTAGCGGTGAAATGCATAGATATGCTACAGAACACCGATAGCGGAGGCAGCTCACAAGCTATAACTGACGCTCATGCACGAAAGCGTGGGGATCAAACAGGATTAGATACCCTGGTAGTCCACGCTGTAAACGATGATCACTCGTTGTTGGCGATAAACAGTCAGCGGCTAAGCGAAAGTGATAAGTGATCCACCTGGGGAGTACGATCGCAAGGTTGAAACTCAAAGGAATTGACGGGGGCCCGCACAAGCGGTGGAGCATGTGGTTTAATTCGATGATACGCGAGGAACCTTACCTGGGCTTGAACGCTTGATGATATTGGGAGAAATCTCAAGTCCCTTCGGGGCGTTGAGCGAGTGCTGCATGGTTGTCGTCAGCTCGTGCCGTGAGGTGTCGGGTTAAGTCCCATAACGAGCGCAACCCCTATCATTAGTTGCCAACAGGTTAGGCTGGGGACTCTAATGAAACTGCCTACGCAAGTAGAGAGGAAGGTGGGGATGACGTCAAATCAGCACGGCCCTTACGTCCAGGGCTACACACGTGCTACAATGGCCGGTACAGAGGGCAGCCACCTGGTGACAGGGAGCGAATCTCGAAAGCCGGTCTCAGTTCGGATCGAAGTCTGCAACCCGACTTCGTGAAGCTGGAATCGCTAGTAATCGCGCATCAGCCATGGCGCGGTGAATACGTTCCCGGGCCTTGTACACACCGCCCGTCAAGCCATGGGAGCCGGGGTACCTGAAGTCGGTAACCGCAAGGAGCCGCCTAGGGTAAACTTGGTGACTGGGGCTAAGTCGTAACAAGGTAGCCGTACCGGAAGGTGTGGCTGGAATACCTCCTTTCTGGAGAGGTAGGAAACGACGGTCTTTTGTTAGGATAAGTGGATGACTTTTAGTAAGCAAGGGGCAAGTAAGATTATGACTTATTGGATGATACAGAGAGATGCGTTGATTTTTCTCTGGTTTTTTTTGGGCTTCGATATATGATGACAGAACACAGGGCGAAGAGGAAACTGACCCCAGGGTTAAGACAGTAAGCTGGCAGGAGTGATGCCATAGAGGGAAAACTGCATGAGCCACTGTTGGCCGGATAATTCAGCTACACAGTCCCGTAGCTCAGTTGGTTAGAGCACTACACTGATAATGTAGGGGTCGGCAGTTCGAGTCTGCCCGGGACTACTGAGCAGACGAAAAAGCTGTTGAGTATCCACCTCAATCATTAGCGTTGAAATCGCCTTGAAAGTAATCTGTTGTACCCGTTATTTCGGGGAATTAGCTCAGTTGGCTAGAGCACTAGCTTTGCAAGCTAGGGGTCAAGGGTTCGAATCCCTTATTCTCCACACGGAAATGTTCTTTAGATATTGAGGATGTTTGGACGGCGCTTTGACTTTCTGCCTTTGTCGCAATGTGCAAAGTTGAAATACAGCGCTTAAGGGTTCGACTCCCTTGATCTTCGCAAGAGCGGTTAGTTGATAATCGTGCAAGTTCTTTGACATGGTGACAAACGAGAGACACAAAACTGAGTGAGAGATTAAACTCACACTTGAGCCGGTGTATGGGTTGTTTGGTTGGCAGAGATGCTGATTGGATGGCTTGTACATTGATGGATAACTCAGATACGATAGTTAGTACGGAAGAAAGTGACTAAGGGTGTATGGGGGATGCCTGGGCTCTCAGAGGCGAAGAAGGACGTGATAAGCTGCGAAAAGCATCGGGGAGCTGCAAATGAGCTATGATCCGGTGATATCCGAATGGGGCAACCCCTCCTGATGAAGTCAGGAGATCTGTGGTCTAAAGGATTACAGAGGCGAACCCGCTGAACTGGAAACATCTTAGTAAGCGGAGGAGGAGAAAACAATAGTGATTTCCCAAGTAGTGGCGAGCGAACGGGAAGGAGCCCAAACCGGGATTGTTACGGCAATTTCGGGGTTGTAGGACCTGCGATGTACGTTAATAAATCATAGCGGAACACGGTTGGAAAGCCGGACCATAGGAGGTGATAGTCCTGTATGCGAAATGGTTTATGATGTTAGCGGGTATCCTGAGTAAGGCGGGACCGGAGGAATCCTGTCTGAAACTGGCGGCACCATCCGCCAAGGCTAAATACTCCTGAGAGACCGATAGTGGACCAGTACCGTGAGGGAAAGGTGAAAAGAACCGCGCGCAGCGGAGTGCAATAGAACCTGAAACCATACGCTTACAAGCGGTCGGAGTGCGCCGATGGCGTATGACGGCGTGCCTTTTGCATAATGAGCCTACGAGTTACACCTTTTTGGCGAGGTTAATCTGCTTAGAGCGGAGGAGCCGAAGCGAAAGCGAGTCTGAACAGGGCGTTAAGTCAGAGGGGGTAGACGCGAAACTTTGTGATCTACCCATGGCCAGGTTGAAGGTGCGGTAACACGCACTGGAGGACCGAACCGGTGGTCGTTGAAAAGACTTCGGATGAGCTGTGGGTAGGGGTGAAAGGCTAATCAAACTGAGAGATAGCTCGTACTCCCCGAAATGCCTTTAGGGGCAGCCTTGGGGTAAGAGTGTCATAGAGGTAGAGCTACTGATTGGGCTAGGGGGCTTCACCGCCTACCAAACCCTGACAAACTCCGAATGCTATGACATGTTTAATGGGAGTGAGGGCAAGGGTGCTAAGGTCCTTGCCCGAGAGGGAAAGAACCCGGATCATCAGCTAAGGTCCCCAAATGTATGCTAAGTTGATAAAACGCGGTTTGACTGCATAGACAGCTAGGATGTTGGCTTGGAAGCAGCCATTCATTTAAAGAGTGCGTAACAGCTCACTAGTCGAGCGGTCGGGCATGGATAATAAGCGGGCATAAAGCATACTACCGAAGCTATGGATTGGAGTTACAGGACGGGATGGTAGGGGAGCATTCCAGTCGGCGTGGAAGGTGATGCGTGAGCGTTGCTGGAGCGTCTGGAAAAGCAAATGTAGGCATAAGTAACGATAATTGCGGTGGGAAACCGCAACACCGGAAGACTAAGGTTTCCTGATCAACGTTAATCGGATCAGGGTTAGTCGGGGCCTAAGGCGGACCCGTTGTAGAGGCGGGGTAGTTGATGGACGACTGGTTAATATTCCAGTACTGACTGGTATTGCGAGGGAGTGACAGAGGAGTTAAGGCGTCGCCTGCTGACGGAATAGCAGGTTAAAGGGAGGTAGGTAAATCTGCGGCAGGCAAATCCGCTGCGGATGCTGAGGCCTGATAGTACCGGGATCCTTATAGGAGACTGGATAGTGCGCTGGGTACATACTTTCGAGAAAACCTTCTAAGCATCAGATACCAGTTACCCGTACCGTAAACCGACACAGGTAGTCGAGGAGAGTATCCACAGGTGCTCGAGTGAATCATGGCTAAGGAACTAGGCAAAATAACCCTGTAACTTCGGGAGAAAGGGTCCCGCTGTAAGGCGGGCGCAGAGAAATGGCCCAGGCGACTGTTTAACAAAAACACATGGCTTTGCGAAATCGAAAGATGAGGTATAAGGCCTGACACCTGCCCGGTGCCGGAAGGTTAAGAGGAGATGTCATCCGCCTAAGGCGGAGAAGCATTGAATTGAAGCCCCGGTAAACGGCGGCCGTAACTATAACGGTCCTAAGGTAGCGAAATTCCTTGTCGGGTAAGTTCCGACCTGCACGAATGGTGTAACGATCTGGGCACTGTCTCAGCCATGAGCTCGGTGAAATTGTAGTAGCGGTGAAGATGCCGCTTACCCGCAACGGGACGGAAAGACCCCGTGCACCTTCACTACAACTTAACATTGACATTGGATGCATGATGTGAGGGATAGGTGGGAGACTGCGAGATGGTACCGCCAGGTATCATGGAGTCGACCTTGAAATACCACCCTTTGTGTATTTGATGTCTAATCTGCTTAGTGCGGAGACAGTGTTTGGTGGGTAGTTTGACTGGGGTGGTCGCCTCCCAAAGAGTAACGGAGGCTTCTAAAGGTACCCTCAGTACGGTTGGTAACCGTACGCAGAGTGCAATGGCATAAGGGTGCTTGACTGTGAGACAGACAAGTCGATCAGGTGCGAAAGCAGAGCATAGTGATCCGGTGGTTCCGCATGGAAGGGCCATCGCTCAAAGGATAAAAGGTACGCCGGGGATAACAGGCTGATCACTCCCAAGAGCTCATATCGACGGAGTGGTTTGGCACCTCGATGTCGGCTCGTCACATCCTGGGGCTGGAGGAGGTCCCAAGGGGTTCGGCTGTTCGCCGATTAAAGTGGCACGTGAGCTGGGTTCAGAACGTCGCGAGACAGTTCGGTCCCTATCTGTTGTGGGCGTTGGAAGCTTGAGAGGAGCTGACCTTAGTACGAGAGGACCGGGTTGGACAAACCTCTGGTGTACCTGTTGTGGCGCCAGCTGCATAGCAGGGTAGCTATGTTTGGAGAAGATAAGTGCTGAAAGCATCTAAGCACGAAACTTACCTCAAGATGAGGCTTCCTTAGAGGATCCATGGAGATGACGTGGTAGATAGGCTGCAGGTGTAAAGGTGGTAACATCAAAGCCGAGCAGTACTAATTATCCGAAAGCTTTTTCTGTGGCTGTTGTATTTGAGTAGACTTAGAGAGGGTGAAAGTGAAGAGGGATTTAGTTTTACTTGTGTTTTGTGTCTTGTTTGTCCTGTGTTGATGTGGATGGAATAGGTTAAGGGTAACGGGTTAAGAGTTACGGGTTGCGGGTTGCGGTAAACGCCACTCACTACTCACCACTCACCACTCACCACTCACCACTCACCACCACTCACTAAAGAAATTATGGTGACTATAGCGGCAGGGATCACCTCTTCCCATTCCGAACAGAGAAGTTAAGCCTGCCAGCGCCGATGATACTGCGATACAAACGTGGGAAAGTAGGTCGTCGCCGCCCCATACGAAAACCCCGAACACGAAAGTGTTACGGGGTTTTTTGATTTTTGACCAGCCAGATTTCAGCTAATCCGGCGAAAGGTTTCTATACAACGTCACTCTGCGTAGATGAACCTTTCATTTTGCTGAAAATCGTTCTGAACGAATTGAAGGATATAAACGCCATTTTTCAATGGTGTTCCTTTCAGTAAATCCCTCAAAATCACATTTCCCATTTGCTGAAAATCCAGCTTAGTCTCATAGATTTTTCTGCCACTGAGATCCCTGATTGATACAAGTGCAGGCGTATCGGCGGCTCTCTGGATAATAATTCTGCTGTTTGGGCCTGCCGGATGCGGGAAGATCTGGATGCTGGGGGAAGTTTTCGTGAAAATGTTACCCACAGCGGTTGGGGGTATCGGGCCGAGCGAACCGTCGGCTTTCATGTTTTGTGCGTAAATATCGATGTTGCCACTGCGGTCGTCTTCCCAGGCGATGACCCATTGCCCGTTTGCAAAAGGCGCGAAAACCGTTTTCCCTTTCCCCGAAACTGTACTGCTGATAAATGCGCTCTGTGTCCAGACTGAATCGCCCATACTGTTGAAACGCATGGCTTTGAGCGCACTTGTGGTGGTTGAATATCCATGTTCGAAGAAAAGCACAAATCCGTCGGATTCGGCCTCCACATGCAAAGGTCTGACGTACTGCGTTGTAACGGGGATGAGCTCTTTGCCGCTTTGCGTCCATAGCATTTCACCTGCCGGATTGGTCTTTTGGGCAAACACCCCCCAAAGATTCTGATCCATGTTTTGCTCCCACCATAGTGCATAAACGCCTTCCAGGCCAGATATTTTAAACGGCATGGGGTCGAACTGGTTGCTTGTATGTAACAGGCTGAGGGGGAGCCCGTTGGCCTGCCAGGGCATCTGACCGTTCGACCTGACGTGATTGATACGGGGGGTGGCCGCATTCTGGTTAAATGAGTAATCGTGCCAGGTAATGTAAAAACCGCCAAAGCCGTCGGATATCATGGGCAGAATTTGCGTCCACGCTGTGATCGAACCCAGATTGAAAATCTCCACAGGACTCATCCAGGCCTGTGCGCCCTGAGCATTGAATTTGTGCACATACATTTTTCGTGTCGGCGCCCACGACGGACCGGTGTCGATAAAATATTTCATGAATACTTCGCTGTCGCCCGAAGGAAATAGCTGCGGCCAGCTGAAAGTACCCGTGCCACTGAGAACAATCCCGTTTTCGCCCCATAATTTCTGGCCATCAGGATTAAGTTTCTGCCTGTAAATCACGTTGCTCGATTGCCAGGCCACTACAATGCTCCCATCCGCAAGTGCCGCTACTTTTGGTGAAACGTTGAATCCGCTGTTGTTCGAAAGCAAGATGCCGTCCGAACCCCAGACGAATTCTCCCTGCGGACTGATGCGGTATACAACGATCTGATTATTTCCCGTGCGGATGTCCTGCCAAACCAGTACGGCATGGTTATTGGCATCGGCCGTCATGTCCCAATCGGTGAGCCAGGTCATTGATGGATGCGAGCTTACGAGCACACCATTGTCTTGCCACAACAGCTGCCCCTGTGTGCTCAGGCGCTGAAGGCGTACATTATAATTTCCATTTTCGAGCGAGAAATAACTCACGTAGTAACTTCCATCAGGGCTTTTGGCTACTTTGGGGATGACCTGCTCTCCGGGCAGATTGGTTAATTTAAGATTTTGTGCATGGTCAGTTGACCATTGGGCAAAAGCTGTGATCGATAAAAACGCAAGCATCAAAACGAGAGGCTTAGCTTTACTGTTCATTTTAAATTGAATTTGACCTTCGACCAAAGGTAGTTAAAGGGCAATTTGAATTGAAAAAAAGCGCACATTTTTCGGGGATTATCTTTTCAGCCTCAATTGCCTACTTTTGCAGCGCGAAAACAATCCCACTATGCAAGCCGATTTATATCATCAGGGCTATTTTGTGTTGTTTCTGATTCTGAGTCTGGGTATTGTCGTGGGAAACCTGAGATACAAAGGTTTCTCGCTCGATTCATCAGCCGTCATTTTTGTGGCATTGATTTTAGGACATTACGGATATACGGTGCCCGGGGAGTTTCAGACACTTGGTTTGTTGTTGTTCATTTTCACCATTGGTATTCAGGCAGGTCCGGGTTTTTTCGATGCCTTGCTCAAGTATGGCAGACGATTGATTGTTATAAGTTTTCTGGTGGTAGGTATTGCTGCCTTGATTTCTGGTCTGGCAATGGTTTTGCTGGGTATAGATATTCCGCTGGCTGTTGGCTTGTTCAATGGCGCACTGACCAGTACACCTGGTCTGGCGGCAGCCATCGAGGCCACAGGTTCGGCCGATGCTGCGGTTGGTTACGGATTGGCCTATCCCATTGGCGTGGTTGGCGTGATCTTGTTTGTCAGCCTCGCGCCCCGCTTGTTTGGTGTGAATCTCGATCAGGAAGCGAAGAAATATCTTGATGAATTGCACGATGATCACCCCGAACTCAGGAGTAAGGTTTTTAAAGTGACCAATCCTAATGTGGATGGACGAAGCCTTTCCGAACTTGACCTGCGTGCAATGACTCAGGCTGTTGTTTCGAGGGTGAGAAGTGGCACCAGAAGCTTTACACCATCAGCTGAAACAAGGCTTCAGGTGGGCGATTTGGTAAAAGCGGTAGGCGACGAGCAGGCTTTAAAACGCCTGGAAGTATTGCTTGGCGAAATAAGCGACGAAAATGTCGATTTTGATGAGTCTTATGTGGTTGAATGGTTGCTTGTTACAAACCGAAAAGTAGTGAGCCGGAGCCTAAAGGAGCTGGGGCTGGGAGCATACAATTGCACGATTACCCGCATACGCCGCAGTGGTATCGATCTCCGACCCATGCCACACAGTAAGTTGCGTTTTGGAGATAAAATTCTCGTTTCGGGTGCGGCCAGCAATATGCCACAGGTTCGGCTTCTCCTTGGCAATGATGAACGCAAACTGTCGGAGACCAACTTTTTACCTATTTCGCTTGGTATTGTAGCAGGTGTGCTGGCGGGCAGTATCAGCATCCCGCTCGGATTGTTCGATTTTAGTCTGGGCCTGACCGGAGGGGTTTTGCTCACTGCTTTGATTCTAAGCAACATAGGTAAAACAGGTCCTATTTTATGGAGTATGTCGGGCAGCGCCAATCAATTGCTGCGCAAACTTGGCCTGCTCATGTTTATGGCTACAGTGGGTACCAGCGCCGGAAGCAATATGGTAGAGGTGCTGAACACAAGTGGCCTGCAACTTATTGCTGTTGGTGCGGTAGTCACAGTTGTTCCAATGATTCTTGGATTACTCTTAGGTCACTATGTGCTCAAAATCAATTTCCTGACGCTGCTCGGTGTAATTGCTGGTTCCATGACCAGCACACCCGGATTGGGGGCCATCGATAGCAAAACCGAAAGTGAAGCTCCATCGGTCGGCTATGCCACAGTTTACCCTGCTTCGCTGGTGTTGATGATCATCTTTTCGCAGCTTTTGGCACGCCTGTTTTAAAAAATGCCAGCCTCAAAGCTGAAAAGGCTGGCAGAGTATTGATAATAAGTGTGAAAAGACTCAGAAGCTATACGAGGCTTTCAGAGTCAGCATGTCGTAATTGTTCATGCGGGCGAAGAGATTTTCCCCTTTGCCACCGAACAGCGTTGCCTTGAGGCCAATCTGAAAATCGGGAACCGGCTTGTAGGCGAGTTCGGGCATCCAGACAATGGCATGTTGGTTCTGAATGTCTTTGGCATCTTTGAATACAAAGGCACCGCTCAGTGGCGAAACGTTTAGCCTGTCGTTGATGAAGCTGCGCTCGAGCCTGATAGTGAGGTAGTTGTTCAGGTTATCGCGTCCGCGCTCGTGATAGAATCCATGTGCATACTGCAGGTTAAAGTAGGTGCCGTCTTTGAAGTGATAGTCTGTACCGAGTACCCATTTTAGCCAGGGTTTGTTCGTGTCCAGTTCCAGGCTGTCAGCAAAGGCTGGTAATCCGGGAAAGAATGGCGATACTGCACTGAGGTCCACAGTACTGATGTGGTTTTTGGCCGGAAGCGTAAGGGCGGCTTCGGCCCAGAGGCCTGCGCCACCAAGGCTGGTTGCCAGATCAGCGCCAAAAGTATGCAACCGGTTGAATCTCAGGTTCGAGATTACTGCGACTCCTCCGGATTCGTGTGGTAGCACGCGACTTGTGTCGAGGTAGGGCAGTCCGTCGTATGCATTGGAATAGCTTACTGATAGATCGAGGCCGGCAACGCGTCCTTTTGCACGCAGGCCCAGGGCCGCCTGATCCTGAAAACGGGGTTTCGGCATCCGGAGGTTTTGCTTCATATATGTCACTGTCAGCCCATCGGGCAGGGGTTTCTGCGGGGCAAACAGGGAAGCAAATGGCCCGACGGGAAGGTTGGCTGGCCTGAACCATGGGAGAAATACGAATTGCAGGTCAAACGACCTGGACGGGTAGTAATTGAGGCTGATGGCATCAATGCCTCTTCTTCGGCCAAAGTCGAGCACGTCTTCAAAATCCAGCGGATTCAGGTTGTCCGTGGGATTGATTTTATCGGCTGTGCCCCAGGCAATGCGCTGACGGCCTATGGTTAGGTCTATTTTCTCATCGAGAAACCCCTGCTTCTGCATCCAGGCTTCACGAATCTCGAGATCCCATGGATCGGTCTGGGTCTTCGAATAAAGCTGCAGAGGAGATTGCAGCATTGGCAGGCCAAAGTTGCGCAGCCAAACCTCGGTTCTGAATCTGGTCTGGCCGGGCAACCTTTGCTCAAATTTTAGGTTGAGCCGGTTTTCGCTCCATGCCCAGCTGGGAGTATCCTGCGTGAACCAACGCTGATCGCTGAGGAGCTCTCCTGAAAATTTTGTGACGGCCTCCTGTGCTGACAGTTCATTTACGAAGAGCAATAAAACTATGAATGTCAGGGTGTTAAACTTCGTTTTCATAACTACTCCATTAATTTTCTGATCGAAAAATCATCATTCGTCAATCCTGCGTCATATTTTACTTCTGTGAGTATCAGCCGGGTTGTCCGGTTTCGTTTCAGATCGGTCATCTTTATTTCGGATGCATTCCAGTAGTTGCCAATGCGCTTAAAGGTGTATTCTGCCTGTTTGACCTTATTGCCTGCCCTGTCGTAAAACTCCATAAATTCGGGATAGTGATGGGTTTTATTTACCCTTGCAATCACCTTGGAGTATTCGGAAGCCTTTTTGGGTTTAAGCTCGAGGAGGTAGTTTTCCCCGGCAGAAATGAGGGTGGGATCATACTTGCTGAGCAATGATGTGGCTTCGAGGTCGTCGTAAGTGAAGTCGGTGCCGGCAAATTGCTGGTTTTTAGCGCTTGAGGCTATCCGTCGCTCACGACCGAAAGCCGGCAGATAGAGGTACATCACATCGTTGGGCAGCGACAGGAATGCGATGCCCGCCTGTGAAGCAGGTGCGGTAAACCGGAACAGGCGCATGTCCTGTCCTTTCTGCCAGACCATAGCTTCGCGTTTTTCTTCCTTGCCAGTGCGATCGGTGATGACAATGGTGTTCTTGGCCGTCATGTCTTTTGCCGCAAACATCACCTCGTCCACTTTTTTCAGGATGCTTTGCGCATCCTGCGCTCCGGCCAGTTGGGTAAGCAACAGCAGAACTGTTGTCAGGAATCCGGTAACATTCAATGTTTTCATAACTATTTAATTTTAAGTGAGGTTTTTTCGCTGTACAGAATCAATGCGGGCAACAGGCTCAATGCGCTGAGGCCTGACGTGAGCATGCCCACAGCAACCAGTACCCCGAAATTTTGTAGTGGTGCCAGCTCCGAAAAAATCAGCACCAAAAAGCCAATACCCACCGAGAGTACGTTGATGGCCACAGCTTTACCGTTGTTTCCTATGGCCTCAATGATGGCATCATCCGGGAGCAGACCTTTGTCGCGAAACTGATAGTAAGCTGTGCTTATGTGGATGGCATAGTCAATCCCGATACCCAGCGCCAGGCTGCCCACGAGCACCGTGGCCACATCAAGCGGGATGCCCAGGAGCCCCATCAGGCCGGGCATCATCAGTGAAGTCACCACAACGGGTATGGTGGCCATCATGCCTTTGAACACCGAAGCCATCATCAGACTCACAAACAATGCTACCAAACCGGTGGCAATCAGCAGGCTGCTCACCTGGCTTTTTACAAGGCTGCGATTCAGGTTGTTATACACCGGTGTGATGCCCGTGAAACGGATGCGTATCTCATCCGTGCTGCGACTGGCAACATATTGGGTCATTTTTTCGGTAAAAGCCACAATATCGCCCGTGGTGATCGACGCAAACCGCGACTGAATCACAGCTTTGTTCATGTCGGGATTGACAAGGGTTTTCATTATGTCCTGACCTTCGATCAAAAACCAGAGCTGTTCGATCTTTGCCCTGTCCGCCGGAATTGTCCGGCCCTCGCCCATCACCTCGTTCATCCTGGCGATCAGGGAAGCCACCGACTGACTCACCTGCACATTGGGGTCCTCTTTCATGAACTTTTCGGCTTCCCACATTTGCAGAAGCAGTTCCGGGCTCTGCACATCGCCTTCGAAAACCAGAAATATTGGCATGGAGCCGCCAAATCTTTTCTGCAATACTTCCTCGGCTACACGCGATGGGAAGTCGCTCCGGAAATACTCTGTCATGTTTACACTGGTGCGGAGGCGGATGTAACCGGTGCCTGCCAACACAATAATAACCAGCCAGATAGCTATCGTGCGCCGCGGACGGGCCACCACGCGTCTGGCAAATGCTTCCAGCAGACTGTTCTTGTTATTCGCTTCCTGCCTTCTGCCCCGATATTTATTGCCACGCATTCCCGGAAACTGGAAATAGAGTGCCGGAACAAATACAAGCGCACTGAGCAGGGCCACAAGGGTGCCGGCAGCAGAAAAAAGGCCAAAGTCGCGTATGATGGTCAGGTAGGCGCCAAAAACAAACGAAACAAATCCAAAAACTGTGGTAAATGATGATAAACTGACAGGCAGGGCAATCAGCCTGAGCCGTTCGCCGATTGTTTCCGGATGAGCTTCATCGGCAGCATTCAGGCTGTTGATAATGTGGATGGTGTAGGCGCTGCCAACGGCAAGCAGCACCACAGGAATCACATCGCTGATAATCGAGAGCTGGTAACCCAGAAATGCCATCAGGCCAAGGCTCCATACCACAGCCATGCCCGCACTGAGCAGGGGCAGCAACGCTTGCCGGAGAGAACGGAAACCGGCATACAGTATTCCCAGAATCAGCAAAAAGACCAGGGGAACGAGCCGTACGATATCGTTGATTATAAGGTGATTGACGTCGTTCATCAGAATGGGCAGACCGCCAAAATACATTTCGAGGCCGGAGTATTGGCGGAGTTTGAGCCTGATGTCGTGCGCAATAGCTTCTTTGTCGGCTCCATCCTGCAAGGTATAAACCACAAGGGTATAGGTGCCGTCGTCCGAAACCAGCGCCGAACGATACATGTCGTTGTTGAGTACATATCGCCGGATGGAATCGAGCTCCTGTGCAGACTGTGGGATGTTCCACTGATCAATCAAAGGAGCAATTTCGATGCCCCAACCCTCATCGCGGATATCGATGACGTTGATGAGGCTGGTCACCTGACTCACCCCCGGCATCAGGGCAATGGTGTCGGTGATCTGGGCCAGTTGCTCCAGAAAAACAGGGTCGAACACATTGGCTGTGCCCACCACAACCATCCCCATGTCGTTGCCCCCGAATTCAGCCCCAATCTCCCGATAGAGGGCGGCCACAGGATCATCCTCCGGCAGTGCCGACAGGATGTCGCTGTTGATTTTCAGGCTCCTGAGCTGCCATGCCGCTACCAATGTGACCAGGATGAAAGCGCCGAGCACAGGCTTTCGGAACTTTTCGATAAAACTGAACAACTTCTTCATTAGCTATTTTTTTATAAATATTGACTTTATTGGTAAAATGGTCAGAACTATATCAAAAAAAATTATGTTTTGTTTTTGCGCAGGCTGTTGACAATCATATCGGCAAGCTCGAGCAGGGTAGGTTTGTACTCCTCGTATTTTCCCTGCACATAAAGCGGAATTTCGGTGCTGTGAATGACCACCATGATGATGTTGACCGTGGTGGGGATGTCGTTGATGCTGATGTAGCCTGCTTCTTTGCATTGGTCGAGGATGTGCCGGAGCTGGATGCGTTCGAACTGCTCGAATGCCTCGCGCACTTCTTTCACAAACTCGAATTTGTCGAAAAGGTCGGCTTTCAGGGTTTCGTGGTAGTTGGGCGCTTGCTGCATCAGCTCCATCCGCCTGAAAAAGTATTGCCGGAGCATCTCGAGCGGGTCTGTTTCTGCCAATACAATACTTCCCAGCTCAGCCTGAATCTGCCCGAGCTCTTTGCGGAGCACTTCGCGGAACAATTCCTCTTTGCTGTTGAAGTAATAGTAAATCACACCTTTGGCCTTATGGATGTGCCTGGCCACTTCGTCCATGGTGGTTTTGGCGAAACCAAAACGGGCGAAAAACATTCCGGCCGACTGGACGATGCTGCCTCTCACATCTTTTGCTGCCATCGAAAAACTGACTATTTTCAAATTTTGGTCAAAATTACATCAGCTTGTTTGCTGTGTCAAGCATTTTTTCCGTTTGACAAGAATTGGACTATGTAAAGTGCAGATAAACAGGAATATAGAAATATGTAGTTTTTGCAAGATGCTTCAAAACACTTTGAGGGGGCAGGAATAAAAAGCCTTCCTGGTCAGAAGTGCAATGTTTGTCCTGTTGAGATTGTTGAATGTGGCTATTGCGCAGAACGTCTTTGATCTTTATGCCGGGTTCATTTGCGGGGCAGGTTTCGCATCTTTTGTTCGAAGAGTTCGGAATCAAACGGATTGATTTTTTGGGTGGTCAGGTAGGCTTCACGGGCCTTGTCATATTGTTTCAAAGCGGCATAAGCATCTCCGAGCAGGAAGTAGTGACTGGTTTGCCCTGGAGCGAGGAGTTCGCTTTCGGTGGTGATCACTTTGATGGCATCGGCATGTTTGTTCTGCTGCATCAGCCATTTGGCTTTGGCGAGCGAGAACAGGTAATTCGGGCCATTGCTCACAGGACGGCTGAAGATTTGACTAAGTTGCTCGTTTTGAGAGTTTTCTATAAGAATATCGATGTACAAGAGTTGAGGTGAGATGGCTGTGGCGTCGAGTTCGAGTGCTTTGCTCAGCTTGGCTTCGGCTGCATAGTGTTCTCCGGCAAGGTGATGTGCCCGTGCCCGAAGGTACCAGGCTAAAGCGTTATCCGGCGCCTGTCTTAGCGCAGCATCAAAACGTTCGGCAGCCGCCTGGAGGTTGTTCGATTTCAGCATTTGCATGCCTTGTCGGATCAGGGCTACAGGAAGTTGCGCTTCACCGGCCTTTCCGGCTTTGCTTTTGTCCCGCCATAGTTCCAGCAGGATTAGCATTTCCGGGTCGGCACAACTATTCATAGCCCGGACGAGCACTTGTTCCGATTCGCCGTCAAAATTGAGCTTCCCAGCCAGGGAGAGGAATTCGCAATAAGGTTGAGGTTGCTTATCCTTTAAAGTACAGATGTGTTGCGTCACATCAAGGGGCAGCCAGGCGTATTCAGGTGATTCTGCCTTACGTTTTTCAAGGGCCTGAATCAGTGCTTCCAGGTCGTCGAGCCAGCCCATCGTGCGGAACTTTTCCTTTTTTCCGGGGCTCAGCTCTTCGCTCAGGGGTTGGCTTTTTTCGTCCAGATTGTTCAATAAAGCCTGAAAAATATATTCTGTAAAGGCACTGAAACGCTGGTCGAGGTAGCTCTGGCCTTTGAGCAGGCCGAAGAGCGAAGAATAATACTGGTTTCTTGCGCTTTCCATAATGTTTTGGAGTTCAGCTTCCCGGCTTTGTATCATCCCGGCATAGCTTGCTGAAGCCTTGAAACCCATGGATTTGTACCCTTCGGTAAGTCTGATAAACCGCCGGAGCTCTTCGGTTTCTTTTTCGAGGGCTTCGAGCAACTGCAATGAAGGTTTTTCATTAAATTTCTCCTGTGCCCGGTTGATGCGTTCCTGGTGGGCGGCCATGCCGTTGGTGAGTGCCTGCAGCGGTAGCTCGTCAGTGAGTTTAAGCGAAAAACTGATGGAAGACAGCTGTTTGCGCACTTCTTCCTGTCTCACAAAAGCTGTGGCCTTGTAGTATGCCTCCAGCCATTCGCCAGCCTGCATCAGCCGGTTTACTTCGTCGTGTGTAGCCTTGAATGCAGGATAAAAATCATAATACGTTTCATTGAGTTCCAGTTCCTCCGAGGTCTGTCCATCCTTCCCGAATACGAACGGCAAATGGGCGCGCGTTTCGCTTTTGGGGAATTCGAGTATGATTGCCTGAATTTTTTTGTCTTTTATTATAGGTTTTATGTTGGGCGTCAGGTATTTACCAGGTTCCGATTGCCACAGGGCAATCTTGGGAAACTCTTCTTTTACCTCTTTTTCGCTGAATTGCGGGCGGCTGTACCCCTGCGCAGGTTCTGCAAGAAAATAAACCCAGTCGCTGTTCCTGAAGTCAGAAGGCTGGATCGGAACATTACCCTCTTTATCGCATAAGCTGATCTTGATGCTTGTGACCGACTTGCCCTTTTCGCGCGTGATAAGTTCGACTGTTTGGCCATCAGTCCACAGGTGAGCAAAGAGAAACAGGCCAAGCAAAAGATTTCGGTTTGATAAGATGGTTTTCATGGTATCCTGGTTGATGAATCAAATTTAGTATTTACATACGAAAACCAAGGCAAAAGTTTTTCTTTCAAACATCTGAATTACATTGCTGTTAGCTCCGACATTGCCTGAATGAACAGGAAAGGGGTCTTGATGCAGTTACCAAATTATCAGCGGTATAGAAAATCTGTCGCCCTTGTTATCTCCAATAATGAGCTGATACCTTCCGGATTTCACAGGCAGATGGAGTTGGTGGTGTTTCTTACCCTCGATCTTACCTTGTAGGATTGTTCTGCCAAGCGCATCAATCAGAAACCAGTTGGATGTATGCGGTATGTCTGAAACAATGTTTAGCAGTCCGTTTGTTGGGTTGGGATAGATCTCGAGGAATAAACCATAATTGTTTTGCTCAATCCCTGTGACCAAACTGAAATAAGCCTCCAAAAGATGATTTGAACTGATGTTTTGGAGCAGATAGGTTTCCGGCGCGCCCATATTCACCCCATTCACCATCAAGGAGTCAATCCTGTAACCGAAATCAGGTTGGATGGAAAAGCTGACATTACTGCCATGGTTAACTGTGAAAGTGCCTGAAGGTGAAATGCTTCCTCCTGGACCAGCCATGGCCGTAATGGTGTAAGTGGCCGGCATAAAGACAGCATGGATTTGCTGATTCGAAAGTACGTTGGTGAAGACATAAAGCGAGGTTGCGCCAACATTTACACCATTCACAAGTACAGCTGCTATGATATAGCCTGGGTTTGGGTTGATTGTAAACTCCTGTGTTCCAAGATAAGGTACAGTCACTTGCCCTGCAGGACTAATGCTCCCGCCTGCACCGGCAGTGGCGGTGATGGTAAAAGTGATCTGGCTGAACTCAGCATGGATGATCTGGTTAGCTTGCACATCGGTGAAAGTGTACGAGCTCACAGTCCCAACGCTCTGTCCATTGACCAGCACATCGGCAATGAAATAGCCTGCATTGGGTGTGATGCTGAAAGTCTGGTTTCCGCCCTGAGGGACAATCACTTGTCCCGAAGGACTGATGCTCCCACCTGTACCGGCAGTGGCGGTGATGGTCAAAGTGATCTGGCTGAACTCAGCATGGATGCTTTGGTTGGCCTGCACATTGGTGAAGGTGTACGAGCTTAACGCTCCCACGCTCTGGCCGTTGACCAGCACATCTTCGATGAAATAGCCCGCATTGGGTGTGATGCTAAAGGTCTGGCTTCCGCCCTGAGGTACAGTCACTTGCCCTGCAGGACTAATGCTCCCGCCTGCACCGGCAGTGGCGGTGATGGTAAAAGTGATCTGGCTGAACTCAGCATGGATGCTCTGGTTAGCTTGCACATCGGTGAAGGTGTACGAGCTCACAGTACCAACGCTCTGTCCATTGACCAGCACATCGGCAATGAAATATCCCGCATTGGGTGTGATGCTGAAGGTCTGGTTTCCGCCCTGAGGAACAATCACTTGTCCCGAAGGACTGATGCTCCCACCTGTGCCGGAAGTGGCGGTGATGGTAAAAGTGATCTGGCTGAACTCAGCATGGATGGTCTGGTTGGCCTGCACGTTGGTGAAGGTGTACGAGCTCACAGTCCCAACGCTCTGTCCATTGACCAGCACATCGGCAATGAAATAGCCTGCATTGGGTGTGATGCTGAAGGTCTGGCTTCCGCCCTGAGGCACAGTCACTTGTCCTGAAGGACTGATGCTCCCACCTGCACCGGCCGTGGCGTTGATGGTAAAAGTGATCTGGCTGAACTCAGCATGGATGCTTTGGTTGGCCTGCACATTGGTGAAGGTGTACGAGCTCACAGTCCCAACGCTTTGTCCGTTGACCAGCACATTGGCGATGAAATATCCCGCATTGGGTGTGATGCTGAAGGTCTGGCTTCCACCCTGAGGCACAGCTACTTGTCCCGAAGGACTGATGCTCCCACCTGCACCAGCCGTGGCGGTGATGGTAAAAGTGATCTGGCTGAACTCGGCATGGATGCTTTGGTTGGCCTGCACATTGGTGAAGGTGTAGGAGCTCACCGCCCCAACGCTTTGTCCGTTGACCAGCACATTGGCGATGAAATATCCCGCATTGGGTGTGATGCTGAAGGTCTGGTTTCCGCCCTGAGGGACAATCACTTGTCCCGAAGGACTGATGCTCCCACCTGTGCCGGAAGTGGCGGTGATGGTAAAAGTGATCTGGCTGAACTCAGCTTGGATGGTCTGGTTGGCCTGCACGTTGGTGAAGGTGTACGAGCTCACCGCTCCCACGCTTTGTCCGTTGACCAGCACATCGGAGATGAAAAAGCCCGCATTGGGTGTGATGCTGAAGGTCTGGCTTCCGCCCTGAGGCACAGCCACTTGTCCCGAAGGACTGATGCTTCCACCTGCACCGGCAGTGGCGGTGATGGTAAAAGTGATCTGGCTGAACTCGGCATGGATGGTCTGGTTGGCCTGCACATTGGTGAAGGTGTAGGAGCTCACCGCCCCAACGCTTTGTCCGTTGACCAGCACATTGGCGATGAAATATCCCGCATTGGGTGTGATGCTGAAGGTCTGGCTTCCACCCTGAGGCACAGCTACTTGTCCCGAAGGACTGATGCTCCCACCTGCACCAGCCGTGGCGGTGATGGTAAAAGTGATCTGGCTGAACTCGGCATGGATGCTTTGGTTGGCCTGCACATTGGTAAAGGTGTACGAGCTCACCGCCCCAACGCTCTGGCCGTTGACCAGCACATCGGCAATAGAATAGCCTGCATTGGGTGTGATGCTGAAAGTCTGGCTTCCACCCTGAGGGACAACCACTTGTCCCGAAGGACTGATGTTCCCACCCGCACCTGCAGTAGCGGTGATGGTCAAAGTGATCTGGCTGAACTCGGCATGGATGCTTTGGTTGGCATGCACGTTGGTGAAGGTGTACGAGCTCACCGCCCCAACGCTTTGTCCGTTGACCAGCACATTGGCGATGAAAAAGCCAGAATTGGGTGTGATGCTGAAGGTCTGGCTTCCACCCTGAGGCACAGCCACTTGTCCCGAAGGACTGATGCTCCCACCTGTGCCGGCAGTGGCGGTGATGGTAAAAGTGATCTGGCTGAACTCGGCATGGATGCTTTGGTTGGCCTGCACATTGGTAAAGGTGTACGAGCTCACCGCCCCAACGCTCTGGCCGTTGACCAGCACATTGGCGATGGAAAAGCCCGCATTGGGTGTGATGCTAAAGGTCTGGCTTCCGCCCTGAGGGACTGCCACTTGTCCAGAAGGACTGATGCTCCCACCTGCACCGGCCGTGGCGGTGATGGTGTAGGTAATCTGCGCAAACTCAGCATGAATGCTTTGGTTGGTCTGCACATTGGTAAAGGTGTACGAGCTCACCGCCCCAACGCTCTGGCCGTTGACCAGCACATTGGCGATGGAAAAGCCCGCATTGGGTGTGATGCTGAAGGTCTGGCTTCCACCCTGAGGGACAGTCACTTGTCCCGAAGGACTGATGCTCCCACCTGCACCAGCCGTGGCGGTGATGGTAAAAGTGATCTGGCTGAACTCGGCATGGATGCTTTGGTTGGCCTGTACATTGGTAAAGGTGTACGAGCTTACCGCTCCCACGCTCTGTCCGTTGACCAGCACATCGGCGATGGAAAAGCCTGCATTGGGTGTGATGCTGAAGGTCTGGCTTCCGCCCTGAGTGACAGTCACCACACCCGAAGGGTTGATGCTTCCGCCGATCCCGGCCGAGGCTGTGATGGCAAACTGGGGTGGGGTGCTCCCAAAAGTAAAGAGAAATGGCTCGTTCCAGGTGCCAATCTGACTTTGATTTACAAAAGTCAGCGATTCATTGAGCTCAACAATGGTTGCTGTGCTCTGGAGCCATGCCTTGAAGCTGATGCTTTCGCCCTGACTTTGGTTGGAGAGTATGGTCAGAAAAATTCTTCCATCCTGACCTGATAATGGAGAGGCAAGGCCACGTACTTCGTTTCCGACAAATGCAGCAACTATATCCTGTGAAATGGTCGAATATGTGCCTTCTGGCAATAGTAATCTGCCCACAATCTGCATGTTATATTGCATGTTTGCAGGCGGCTCCCAGCCAGGTGGTTGGTTGAGGCTGGTGAAAATAGCAGTCACACTGATGTTCGATGTCACCGCAACATCCAGCCTTGGGTTGTCGGTTCTGCCATCGCTCCATTGCAGAAAAGCATATCCCGCATCGGGCACGGCAAGCACCGGATTTCCATTTTGGCCATAGGCTACCGATTGAGCAGACTGGCCCGAAATGCTGCCATTGGGACCGGCAAAATAACTCAGCGTGAAAAGCTGAGGCACAAAAGTGGCGTGAATCGTCTGATTTGCAGTAACATTGACGAAAGTGTAGCTCGCAGGACTGCCAACGGACTGACCATTAACGAGAACCTGATCAATGAAATGTCCGGCTGATGGTTGGATACTGAAACTTAAACCCGCGCCATGATTCACAGAAACACCCCCCGATGGGTTGATCGTGCCTCCAGGTCCCGCTGTGGCAATGATTTGATAGACAATTGGATTGAATACAGCATGAATGCTGTGATTTTGAACGACATTGCTGAAGGTGTAATTGGTGGGTGTGCCTACAGACTGGCCATCCACCAATACATCCGTGAGCTGATGGCCTGCAGACGCCTGAAAGCTGAAAGTCTGGCTACCACCCTGGAGCACACTAATCTGCCCTGAAGGAGCGATGCTACCTCCTGCCGAACTTGTTGCCACGATGACATAAGCGATGGGTAAAGGGGCAATGGTTAAAAGAAATGGCGTCTGCCAGTTGCCGACCTGTCCCTGGTCGCTGAAAACCAAAGTTTCATTGAGCTGAACAATCTGCGAGCTTGAGCTGATCCAGGCTTTGAAGCTGATTGTTTCGCCGGAGGTGATGTTTGAAGCAACGGTCAGAAAGATTCGGCCATCAGCTCCGGGCAGGGGAGAACCCACACCCCGGACTTCATCCCCCGAAAATGCAGCAACGATGTCGTTGGAATTTAGACTGTACGTGCCACCATCAAGCACAAGCCTGGCCACCACTTGCATATTGTATTGCATGTTGGCTGGCGCTGTCCATCCGGGTCCGGAAGCAATGCCATGCTTGAAAGATAGGAATAAAACCCAGAAAACCAGCATCAAAGCGGTAATGTTATGTCGAAATGGCTTCATGACAACAAATGCTTGGTTTCTGGTTTTCATTTGATCAGCACATTTTGCACCTTCCGCTTCGGGCCATCTGCTGTGTGTACAGTGGCAACCAACTGGTATATTCCTTCCCGGAGACCATGAACAGCCATACTCAACCGATTTGTACCTTCGATGAGCGGATAATCCTGTGAGCGAATTTTTCTTCCCATGTTGTCAATCAGCTGCAGGTTGATCATAGATCGTTGGGATGTGCGAACGCTCAGATTGATCTGATTTTCTGCTGGGTTGGGCCATACCGCGCTGATTAAAATATCGGTTTCCCCAAGTTCCGTATTGATAGTCAATCCATTAACTCTGAGTATTACCGGGTTATCCAGGCTGCCAGCCATTCTGAGTGGTTCAAACAACACTTTGTCTGCAACAGGAATGAACTGTTGCAAGCTCTGCGACCAAAGTTTGAAGCTGACCTGCACCGGCTGGCTGCCGTTCTGGCCAATATTCATCAACACCAAACCACCCAGGTCAGGATCCATTTGGCCTGAACCAACACATTCATCACCCACAAATGCATAAAGCACATCCAGGCTATTGACAATCTGGTGCTGATCGTTGAGCATCAATCTGGCAATGAGTGGCATGGTGTGTTGATAATGGCCTCCGGCCTGCATCGGACCCGATTTTACTTTTGGTACATCCGGGCTGTCAGACAGGTTGTTCGAAACAACCGGATAGGTTAGTGTAGCTTGCTGCGACACCTTAATGATATAGCCTTGTCCGGGGCATAGTTGATTCAGGGTGCCCACCCATTGGCTGCCATTATAAAGTGCAAAAGCATTCTGACCGATGATCCGGTCATCATAAGTGGGTGGAGGATTCATTCCCGACAGGGCTACATTTACCGGCATGCATTGCTGTGGGGTAAACCCGATCCAGCTGAATCCCTGCGGAAGGCTCACCGGCGCAATGCTCGCCGGGCTGCCCTGAATGGTTTGCTGCCGTTGCCCGCAAAGTTTCATCTTGTACATGGCATTTGGGTTCAGGTTGTTCAGGCTTCCCACCCAATTTGTTCCATTGTAAAGGGCAAAAGCTGTCTGGCCAATAATCCGGTCATCCTCGCAGGGATTCAGTCCTGGGAACAGGATGCCGGGGGCCATGCTGCCGGGGTTGACATTTACCGAAAACCAGGTATAACCTTCACCAAAATTCAGCTGCTGGCTGCTGCTTCCCAACAGGCTCACCTGCAATGGCTGCGACCAGGGGCTAGCGCCATTCTGCCCGCAATGTGCCCTGAGGTAGATGTCGTAGGTTGAACCAGCCGCCAAACCGCTCAGCGTGAAAGGTTTGGATGTGATATTGGTTATAAGGTTGCCGGAGGTTTGCGGATTAAATCCTTGCAAGCCATATTTCAGGCTCCATTGGCTGATGCCGGCAGGCGAATTCCAGTTGAGTTCCACCGTCTGGCTGTTGATAATGTTGGCCGATAATGTGGTGGGTGCCGGAGGGTTGCAAATACTGATGTTCCAGTTTTGACCATTGTTGTTGTTCCAGTTGTTGCCGCCGTAATGAATGACAAAATTCAGGCTGCTGATGGTCTGCGCAGGATTGTTGAAAGGTCCGAGTTGCACAATCCAGGCATTGCCACTTTGTATAAAAGGTGTACGTGCAGCCACATTGTCTGTCCATAAGGTAGTTCCTGCGGGCCAATAAGCCTCATCGGGTTTGGTCCAGTTGTTAACGCCCCAGTGCAGCCTTGCATTGGTGCTCATGTTTGCATCCTGGCTCACGGCTATGGTAATCATATCTGCATTGGCGGGGTCTGTTGGGAGCCAGCTCACACCGGCCGGAAAGCTGGCCGTCACATTGATGGTCATGGTGTAAGTCTGCTGGCTCTCTTGTCCAAGATTATCGCGTACCCTGAATTGAAAGCTTGCATAAGGCATACCCGAAGCGCCTGCCACAGGGGTGAATACCAGCTGACCAATGTTTGAAATCACTTCGTTGGCAACTGCCGGACTTCCACCTACCGTAAGGCTTCCTGCAGAGGGCAAACTTACCAGCCTGATGCCTCCAAAGCTGTTGCCCACCGGACTGCTGAACGGGAAATTGCCCGTGCTGAAAGTGTAGCTGGTGTTCACAGGCAGACTTACGCTGCTATGCTGCCCAAGCGGCAGGGGAGATATCACATTGATTGTAACGTTGTATGCCTGAAGCGAATAAAGTCCGTCTGTATCTTTAACCCTGAAAGTAAATGAGGTATAAGGACTTCCTGAAGCATCAGTTTCAGGACTGAATATCAATAGGTTAGGTTGTGTATAATCAATTCCTGTGCTTGCTGCAATCCCGTTGTAAGTCAGGTTTCCCTGCGACGGAAGACTTTGCAGTTGAATTCCTGCAAAGCCTGCTCCTGTGGGACTGGTGAAACTGAAATCGTTGCTTCCGAAGGTGTAAGGCGTATTAACGATGGTGCTCACAGTGCGGTTGGCGCTTACAGGATTGGGCTCTTGTGCCGGCTGTATCTGGATGTTCCAGTCCTGCCCGTTGTTGTTGTCCCATTGTGTGTTGCTGAGTTTAAATACAAAGTTGAGCACATTTACTGCCTGGTCCGGGTTGTTGAAAGGCCCCAGCTGCCAGTAATACCGGCCTTGCCCGTCCTGCCCCGCCGGAGGCGTCTGCACAGCCTGGCTGCCCTGGTGAAGTTGGGTGCCTGCAGGGCGGTAGGCTTCAATTGGTCGTTGCCAGTTGTTTACCCCCCAATGTAGCAATGAAACTGCAGTAGCATGTGCAGCCGTGATGGTAATGACATCGTTAACGGTTGGATTGGCGGGACTGATGGTGACATTGGCGCTGCTTCCGCCGCTGCCATCGCCAACCCAGACATGGAGAATGGGCGAGCGGGCCACGTTGCCGTTGTTGTCCACAGCCTCCACATAATAGTCAAGCAGCTTGTTGGTGTAGCCGGTAATCATGGCCGAAAATTCCTGCGCCTTGTACAAAGGCATGGGGTTGGTGACGGAGGGAATGGTAATTCCTGTCATGGGTTTTGATTGCCACGAACCCACCCCGGGTCCACCGGCATAAGTCAGGTTGTCGTTGCCCACCTGGTTTCCGGTGCTTTCGCGGTATTTGAGTGTAACGGATGAAAGACCGTTCAGGTCGAAGACATAGGTCCATCCCATGAAGTCGGTAGGCCGCACGCCCTGGCTGCTCCATTCGATATCTCCGGGATTGTAGGGCGTGCGCTGCGGAAGGTAGATAGCCGGAGGAGTGAGGTCTAGTCCGCCCTGAGCGACTGGTAAGGCATTTGTAACGGCCTGATTGGCAGCCAAAGCCGGGTTCGAGTCCCAGATTTCTGTGCCATCCCAATACCAATAATCGCTGGCCTGTCCGTTGAGGTAGTAATGCCATCCCTGCAGGGTGCCAGGGTGATTGGGGTTGATCTGATCGGCGGTCTGGACAATATTTTTGGCGGCAGTCATGATGCCCCAGCTGTTCCGGTCGGGGCTGTATGGTCCGCTGGCACCAGGGTAACTACCGGGATCGCCATTCCATTTGCGGAAAACCTGGTCGCCTCCTGCTGCTCCCAGCCAGCTTCCATCCTGCACATGGATCACATCGTTTTGCGGTGGAGGAAAACGCTGCAGATAATCTTGTATGGTAGTGCACTCGAAGCGGTTGGGGTTGGCCTGCAGCCAGTTGACAAAATTCTGGAAGTTGCTGTTGTAATAACCGTCGCTGCCACCACCGTAATTGTCGCCGTCGTGGTGCAAAACAATAAGAATTGGCCGACTGGGATCGGTGTTGTATTCTTCGAACTGGCTCATCACATAATCGTAGTTGAGCGCTCCGAAACCACCCCGGCCGTCTTCTTCACCCAGGTAACGCGATGCAGGTACGCCAATGATTTTTTTGGTCACGCCTGTGGCCGGATCGGTGTACGACACCCATCGGGGCTGGTGTGCCCAACGAATCGAAACAGGCGTTGGCGCCCAAAGCCCGTTGAGCTGCTTCCAGTCGTTGGGGTTGGGATTGCGTACAGTGGCTTTGTTTGGCCTGGGTACCCCCGAAGCGTCCGAATAGGGCGCTCCCTCAGCGGTGCGTTCAAAATGCAGATTGTCGATGATCACCCACTCCAATCCTTCATCTACCAGGGCCGGAATCATTCGTGGCGAAAAAGCCGTTTCAGGAGGAAAAATGCCTTTGGAATAATTGCCGGTAAAGTTTTGTGCAAAAACCTGTTTGTGTAACTGTATTTGTTTTCTAATGTCTTGATAATCAATCAAACCCATCAAGGGGTGATGATAACCGAATCCAACCATGTCCAGGCGTGGATTGCCCAGTTGGGTGGTCTGGTTCTTGATGTAGTTCCAGTGGCTTTTCCAGTTGCTGAATCCAATGCCGGCTGCCTGCAGGTTGTTCAGGTTTTCGATGAGCGAGCCACTGAAACTCACCTGCGCGCCAAAGTGGGGCATGCCTGCATTGATGCCCCTTTGCACCGCATTCTTCGGCCAATCTGTGTATGGCCCTGTGCGACTCAGATGCACATCGTAAAGCGAAAAACTGTACACCCCGCTTTGCTGGGTTTGGACGATATTTTCATATGGCCTGTAGATAGGCTGGTGCATGTGCCACAAAAAGGCGATATAAATTTTTGGGTTGTTACGGGTGCTGTCTTTTTGGCCAAAAGCTTGGGGTAATGCCGACGTAAGCACTGCAAGCAACAGAAAACTTAGAAAGCGTTTCATTGATAATCAGAATATTGGGGAATGCCCAAAGTTAATCACATCGGATTTCCGGTCAAGTATTATAGTGCTGTTGTTATATGTAAAAAACTGAATATCAACATTTAGTTGATTTACAGGGGTTTATTGCAATCGGTTGCGGTGTTTCAGGAGTTTGTTTTCGTCCCCGGCTGATCATGCGAATGGCCCTTAATCTGCCACGAAACGGTCTGAATGATGTTTAACTCGCGGCGTTCAGCAATAAATTTAGCCCGTTTGTTACTACGCTCAATAAACTTTGCAGGTTACTGGCGTCCTCATGTATCCGGATAAACTGATGGTCATCTGGAAGGTAAACTGCTGTGTGTCGAGGACTAATTTTGATTGTTCGCCAGCATCATCTGTTTCAGATGCTCATAAGGCACGGTTGCGGGGTTGATCCATTTCGGATTCAGTTCATGTGGTTCGGGTTGCAGGTTCCCGGTTGCTTCAAGTGCATTGCCGGAGGAATGGGGGATAGCCGGCAGGATTTCCGGTGACAGGTAGCGCTTTGGGGCCGCAGAAATTCCTGAATCTTGTACCCCTGATATTTGGGCTTAAGTGATTGACTTTCATAAAAGCCGCCAGGGCAATTACAGGCATCATGGCGCCTAACCACATTGTTTTTCTCACCAGCAGCCGATTGGCCAGATTTTCTGCCAGGATAACCGAAGCCACCTGATGCAGCCTCTTTGTCTTCAACATTCTTTTGAGGTGCCTGAAGCATGCCTCCGTTAAAACGATCGGCTTCATAATAACCCCTTCTCCGACCTAAATATAGGTCGTGTTTCAACCTAAACCAATGGTTTCAGCGGCATTACACCGGGTTATTTTAGGAACTGGTCTCCATATGAAATGAATTGTTCGGGCGGGTCAAGGAATGGGGACAAGGCAGTTTTCAGGTGCTGGCTAACAGACGATTCGGGCAGATGCTTTAGCCTTTGCGGAAATCGCAAGCATTTATACATTGAAAATCAGTTTGTTGCATTTTAGGAACAAGAAATGGCCATAAAACTGTGACTGAAAGTCCAAAAAAAAAGTGATAAATACTGATAAATGATACAAATAATGTATATTTGCATCAAAAATGTAAACAAATGAAAAAAATGTCCAAATCTGAACGAATGCTGCTCGAGGCTGGTAAGGATTTGTTCTGGAAATATGGTTTCCGGAGGGTAGGGGTGGAGGAGATCTGTGCCAAAGCGGGTTTGAGTCGCATGACGTTTTACCGCTATTTCAAAGACAAGACAGAACTTGCCAAAGCGGTATTTTCGCATGAGGTGGAGCAGGCCATGGCCGACTTTCGTGAGCTGATGCGTTCGGATCTGCCTGGTCCGGAAAAGGTTAAGCGCATGCTGGAGCTCAAGGCGGCCTCGGCTAAGCACATCAGCAAAGATTTTTTGCTCGATTTTTACCAGCACAACGACACAGGCCTGCGCGAGTATGTAGAAAAGCTCTCGGCCGAAACCTGGCGCGAAACCCTGGAGTTGTTTCACCACAATCAGGCACAAGGGGTGTTTCGTGCAGATCTCAACCTGCCTTTCTTTCTGGCCTTTAGCCAGAAAATGATGGATCTGGCTGCGGATGAGCAGTTTATTGCTGCCGCCGGTGGTCCGGAACAAATGATCATGGAACTTTCAAAACTGCTGGCATTTGGCATTGCCGGACAAAAGGACTGATGGCATGAGAAAAGGAATGTTCACAGGCTTATGCATGTTGTTGTTTCTCAGTGTGCAGGCCCAGCAAAAGTTCGAATCTGCGGGGCAGTTTTCCGCATGGTCGCTGGCAGCTCCGGGCAATGAGAAGCAGCTGCTGGCGGGGTTTCGCTTCCTGCCAGGATTGCGGTTGACACATCAAGCTGATGCACTTAAGCTGAATGCCGAGGCCTCGGCCTATCTTTTTGCACACGAGGCGCTTATACCGCTTGACGATCATCCCTCAGCCGGTTTGCAGCCCTACCGCTTTTGGATTCGCCTTGCCGACAGCACGCGTTCGCTTAGGCTCGGTTTGCAGCAAATCAATTTCGGTTCGGCCAGCCTGCTTCGGCCGCTCATGTGGTTCGACCGGCTCAATCCGCTCGACCCCCTGGGAATCACCGAAGGCCAGTGGTCGGCGCTTGGGCAGTGGTATTTCGGTACGCAGAACAACTTGTGGATATGGGTCAATCTGCCCGACGGCAAAGCCCGCGTCTGGGATCTCCTGCCTCCAAAGAAATATTTTCCCGAGGCCGGAGGTCGTTTCCAGTGGGCTGTTCCCAAAGGCGAAATGGGTGTGGCTGTAAACCTTGGCAGCTCCGAACCTTACAGCGGCGCGCTGATGGACTCCGGCAAGGGATTGCTGAGCTACAAGTTCGGGCTGGATGGCAAATGGGATCTGGGTCCCGGATTGTGGTATGAGTTTTCGCTGAGTGGAGTCAACCGACATGCCGGCGCTGTTACGCATCTTGCAATGATAACCGTTGGAGCCGATTATACCTTTGGCCTGGGTAATGGCTTGAATGTGGTGGCCGAACAGATGTTTGTCGCGGCCGGCAGCCGGTTCCAATCCATGCCCGAAAAAACTGCTTTTGCTGCTACATCGTTGAGCTATCCGCTCGATTTTTTCAATCGCTTCAGGCTGTTGGCCTATTACGATTGGAAAAACGGAAAGCCCTATTCCTTTTTACAATACGAGCATACATTGACCAAAGGCATGTTGCAGCTTATGGCCTGGGCCAATCCGGAAAGTGCATTGCTCCCTGGACGCGACGACCTGCAAATTTTTGGCGGAACGGGGGTACAATGTATGTATGTTATTCATTTCTAACTGTATATAAACCAAAACCATGAACGAAAAAATTGTAGAAATCGACCGCCTGGTAAAGCGGTTTCCTGTGGGGAAATCCTATTTTACTGCGATCAACGGCATTAGTCTGCACATTGAACGTGGGGAGTTTACCGGGCTGATTGGTCCCAGTGGATCCGGGAAGACCACTTTGCTCAATATCATCGGGACGCTCGATGTGCCCACCGAGGGCGAAGTGCATGTGCTTGGGCATCCGGTGAGCAGGCTGGGCGCACGCGAAGCTGCCATGCTCAGACGCAGCGAACGATAAGCATTTTATTCATCGTTTCCCTGCAAATATAATCCAAAGGGGAGAGAAGTCAAGTACTTGCTGTGGGTTAAACAGAAAAACGTGGGAAATGATGAATAAAATGAAGTTGGACTAAGCCGCCTGGCTATGGGTTTTCTATGAATGCTTTTTTTGGCCTGGCTGTTTCGGGGTTACTTTAATTTGACTTTTTCTTTTTCATAGATGTAAAGGATTGATAATCTTGGATTTTTTTTGTAGTCAGGGCATAGCAATCCCATGATGGCTGATGAGCCATTGAGATGATGGAAATTTGTCAATGAACGAAATGGGTAAATGCTTATCTATCCGGGTTTCAACATACCGGCAACCTCAGCAGGTACAGGTTTCATGATTCCGGTTTTACATTTTGGGCAGAGCAAGGTGTCATTACCTGTGATGTTGCGCCATACTTCCAAAGCCGTTAATCCCACAAGCGCCGGCAGGAAAGTAGCTTTATCAATAAGCTCAATACACCTGGCAAGCTTTTCTTTCATGTTGCACATGGCCATAAATCCGAAATACCTGATTTTATAGAATCCCTCTGGCAACACATGTTGCATAAAGCGGCGGATGAACTCATTTTACATCAAGCGAGATTATTTTTCTCATACTTGCTGCCTTATAATCTTTGTAAGAGAAACTGACTTTTTCATTTTCACACTGTATCAGTCTTTGATTTGAGATAGCAACCCTATGGGTGTAATTGCCCAGGTATTGAATCAGGCTGTGTGGGCCTGAAAAGGGTTTTTCGCAGTACACCACCCAGTTTTTGCTGTAGCATTGGGTTTTCAATGATTTAAAATCCTCAGTTGTATCCGGTAAACGAATCTGGCTGTTAGCAATGCCATGTTCAATGAGCCTGCAAAGTATGCCACGGAATACCTGGCTAAGGGCTTTTACCGGGAGGAAGAACTTTTTACCCGATGCTTTCCATTCCATTTGATCCTCTGAAAGCCCTCCTGCCGGGACAATCATGTGTATGTGCGGATGGTACACCAGTGTTTGTCCCCAGGTATGCAAGATGGCTACCGCCCCGGCTTGTGCACCCAGAAACGCGGGGTTCAGGGCACACTGCAACAGGGCTTGTCCGGCAGCCTTGAAAAGTAAAGCGTATGCACTTTTCTGATTCAGGAAAAAGAGCTGGTGCAAACAACGTGGGATCGTAAAAACCACATGAAAATGTTTTACCGGCGGCAGGTTGGCTGCCAGTTTATCAACCCATTGCACTTTCTTAACAAACTGGCACTTGGGGCAATTGCGGTTACGGCAAGAGTTGTATGATGGACGCTGGTAGCCACAACTATCGCAGCGGTCAATGTGTCCGCCAAGTGCAGCGGTGCGGCAGCGGATGATGGCATCGAAAGCTTTTTGCTGTTGGGGGCAAAGCTGGTGATGTTGCAGGAATGATTTGGCATGGCTGCTGAAAATATCTGCAAGCTCAATGCGCTGGCGAGTATTTTGCATCGGATTCAAACCTTACACATTCATGGAATCCAATGGAGAAACAACGCTGGCGGGGTTGATGGTTACCAGGTGAAGATACCCTGCAGTGGTTTTCAGTGAAGTGTGCCCGAGAAATTGCTGGATCAGCCGGAGGTTTACGCCTTTTTCGAGCAAATGGGTAGCAAAGCAGTGCCTGAGGGTGTGAAAGGAGATTTGTTTCTTAATGCCAGCTTTCAGGGCCGATTTCTTAACAATAGTGTTCAGGGTCTGATCTGCCAGGGGCTTTCCTTTTTTTCCGCGGACTTCAAAAAGATAGCATGAAGGCCTTTCGCACTTATAATAATGCCTTAAGATCTCGAGGGTTTTTGTTGCCAGGATTGTGTAGCGGTCTTTCTTTCCTTTGCCCTGAACCACATGCACCTGCATACGTGCCGAATCAATGGCTGAAGGCTTTATCAATTGTACTTCCTCACGCCTGAGGCCGGAAGAGTATGCCAGCATCAAAATGGCACGGTGTTTAATGTTTTGTGTAACAGCGATCAGTTTTTCTATTTCGGCAAGCGATAACACAACCGGAAGCTTTTTGGTGCGCCGTGGGCGTTTTATTTTATGTCCTCCCAGTTGTGTTTAAGTACATCGGTTTGCAAGATCTTAAAAGCGCTGATGTACTGGTTAACGCAGGATGTGGAAATACCTTCCTGCGTGATACGCCGGTGAAGATAATCTTTGAATTGATTTGTTGTAATTTTGTCAATAGGCAGATGAAAGAAGTTTTCTACCTTTGACATCAGCTCGCCATAAGTATGTATGGTTCTTGGGCTGTAATTTCTGAGTTGCATCTCACGGAGAAGCCGCTCAACAAGTTGAGAATGATTCTTTTTCATTTTGGTAAGTTTTAAAGTTTGCACCCTAAAATTACCAGAATTTTACCGCCTCCGAAAGGGGGCGGTTTAGTTCAACTTGGATTTATCTTTCAGAGCTACAACCTGTTGCCAGTGCACACCGTGTATGAGAATGTGGAGTTTCCGCTTCTTCTGCTCCACATGTCGCAGGGCGAACGCCACCGCCTGGTGATGCAGGCCCTGGAGTGGGTAGGCCTGACGGATAAGATCAAAAGCAAACCATCGCAGCTTTCAGGTGGTCAGTGCCAACGTGTGGCCATTGCCCGCGCCATGGTGAAACAGCCCAGGCTGGTGCTTGCCGACGAGCCAACGGCCAATCTTGACGCGGCCAACTCGCACCACATCCTGCAAACCATGCGGAAGATCAACGAACTCACCGGCACCACCTTCGTCTTTGCCACCCACGACGAAAAGGTAATCTCCTACCTCAGCCGGAAGATCATCCTCAACGATGGCAAGGTGGCCGATGACATTGCAGTGAAAGCAGAAAAAACCGTCGTACCATGAAAACAGCAGTAAAACTGGCCATCCGCAATCTTTTGGGGGCCGGATTGCGCACCTGGCTCAATGTGTTTGTGCTCAGCATCACCTATGTGCTGATCATCTGGATGCAGGGACTGATGGCAGGATGGGACTACCAGGCCAAGCGCGACATGGCCGACTGGCAGATCGGGGCAGGACAATACTGGCATCAGGCCTACGACCCCTTCGATCCGCTTACACTCACCGAAAGCCATGCGCCTGTTCCTCAGGTCTTTATGAAAGATGTTGAAGCAGGAAATCTTGTGCCTCAGTTGCTTACCCAGGCCACCATCTACCCCCAGGGGCGGATGCTGCCGGTGGTTCTCCGTGGGCTGCCAGCTGACCAGCAGGTGCTGAAAATCCCGACCCATCTTTTCGACACCTCGGGCTTTCATGTGGTCATCGGGGGCATGCTTGCCCGCACCGCTGGGCTGAGCGAAGGCGATGTAATTACCCTGCGCTGGCGCGATGCCAATGGCACCTTCGATGCAGCAGAGGTCACCATTGCCGGAATATTTCATTCCAATGTGCCAGCTGCCGAAACAGCGCAGATTTATATGGACCTGAAAAAACTTCAGCAGATGCTCGGGCTGCCCGGCGAAGCGAGCATTTTGGTTTTCAGCGGTGATCACCAGGCCATTGACCCGCCCGAAGGATGGGTGCTCAGAACCTTTGCATGGCTCACCCGCGAAGTGGACGAGATGATACGCACCAAAACAGCCGGACAAAGCATCTTATTTGGAGTACTTCTGCTGCTGGCCATGCTGGCGGTTTTCGACACACAGGTGCTCTCCATCTTCCGCCGGCAACGCGAAATAGGCACTTATGTGGCATTGGGCTACACCAAACTTCAGGTCGTGGGCCTGTTTACCATCGAAGGAACCATGTATGCTCTGCTGGCAGCCCTTCTGTCGATGGCTTATGGTTTGCCACTGCTTGCATGGCAGGCCAAAGCCGGCTGGACTTTGCCTGTGGATGCAGGTGATTTTGGCATGTCGATGGCTCAGACCCTGTATCCTGTGTACAGCGCCGGACTGGTGGCTGCTACGGTATTGTTGGTCACAATTACCACAGCCATAGTAAGTTATCTGCCATCTAGAAAAATAGCAAGGATGAACCCTGTGGATGCATTAAAAGGAAAAATACAATGATCAGGTTTTTGATAAAAGGTTTGCTGCGCGACCGAAACCGCAGCCTGTTTCCGGTGATCATCGTCACGGCAGGCGTTGCCCTCACGGTGTTTCTTCATGCCTATATCACCGGATTTATGGGCGATACCATCGAGATGAATGCGCGGTTTTCGAGCGGTCATCTCAAGGTGCTCACCAGGGCATTGGCCGAAAAGCCTGAGTTGCAATCGGCCGATGTGGGGCTCACAGAGGTGAGCTCGCTCAGGGAAGCATTGGAACAACAATGGCCCGGCACGGCATGGGTGCCCCGAATCAGCTTTGGTGCAATGATTGATGTGCCTGACGCAGAAGGAAATACACGTGCTCAGGGTATTGTTTCGGGCATGGCACTGGAAGCCATTGGTCATGGAGAAATGGAGGCAGAAAGGCTGGGTTTACAGCGTGCACTCACCGAAGGCAGGCTTCCGGAACATCCTTCCGAGGCGCTTGTGAGTCACACCCTTGCTCAACGACTGCAACTCAAGCCCGGAGACCAGTTTACCCTGATTGGCAACGATGCGTTCGGAAGCATGGCCATGGCTAATTTTCAGGTGTCGGGCACCATCAGGTTTGGTACCGAGGCGCTCGACCGCGGCATGGTCGTTTGCCGGTTGGACGATGCACAAGCATGGCTCAGGATGGACGACGGTGCCACCACACTGCTCGGATTTCTGCCAGGTGGTTTCTATCACAACAAGGAAGCGCTGGCTATAGCTCATTCTTTCAACGAATTGCATGATTCAGATGATGAGTATGCACCGTTCATGCAAGCCTTGAGCCAGCAGGGAACCCTCGGACAATATGTGCTGATGTCCGAAACCTGGAGCTTCATCATCAGCCTGATATTCGTGCTGGCTATGGCATTGGTACTGTGGAATGCCGGTCTGCTTGCAGGTCTGAGGCGCTATGGCGAAATGGGGCTGCGGCTGGCGATTGGCGAAGAAAAGCGTCATGTGTACTGGACATTGGTGCTGGAGTCGGTTGTGATTGGTCTGATTGGCTCGGTAAGCGGTACATTGCTCGGACTGTTCTTTGCCTGGTTGCTGCAAACCTACGGGCTGGATATCTCAGGGATGATGCAGGGCGCTGCCGTGATGTTTCCCGATGTGATTCGTGCCCGCATTACCCCGGCAGATTATTACATCGGATTTCTTCCGGGCATTCTTTCCACAGCCCTTGGCGCCATGCTGGCGGGTTTGGCCATTTTCCGCCGCCAAACAGCAAATCTGTTTAAGGAACTCGAAGTTGTATAACATTTAAAGATCTATCAATGAACAAGTTAAATTATCTTTTGGCCTGCTGCATGCTGAGTGTGCCGCAGCTCTCAGGCCAGAATGCCAACGAAATCCTGCAAAAGGTGGAGGCAAATCTCAGCTCGGACAACCGTATCGTGCACAGCGAAATGACCATCAAGACCAGGCGTGCCAGCCGCACCCTGGAGGCCAAAACCTGGGCAGTGGGAAACGAGCGTTCTTTTACAGAATACCTCTCACCGGCTGCCGAGCGAGGCACCAAAATGCTGAAAATCAAAGACCAGCTCTGGATGTATTCTCCTCAGGCCGACCGAACGGTGCAGATTAGCGGACACATGCTCAGGCAATCGGTTATGGGCAGCGACCTTTCGTACGAAGACATGATGGAAGATCGTCGCCTGACACAGATTTACGAAGCTCAGATCGTCGGCAATGAGCTGATGGGCGAACGACCGGCTGTTATTCTTGAGTTGACGGCCAAAGTGCCTGATGTGGCCTATCACCGCCAGCGCATGTGGGTGGACGCCGAACGATTTGTGCCCCTCAAACAGGAAATGTACGCCCGAAGCGGCACCCTCCTGCGCCGGGCCGAAACACTGGAAGTAAGGCAGATTGGCCGGCGATGGTTCCCGGTTGAGATGCTTTATCGCGATATGCTTAAACAAGGCGAGGGCACCCTGTTTAAAATCAAAGAGATAAGCTTTGATCAACCCATGCCCGAACACATTTTTTCGCGTGCCATGCTCAAATGAGTATCCGTCCTTTGTGCAGGCCTGATCGCCTTGTTCAGGCTTTGCCCTCCCATTCTTCGTAAAAACGATCCAGCCAGATCAGCATAAAGTTGTGCCGTTCTTCAGCCATACGGCGGGCTGCATCCGTATTCATCATCTCCTTGAGCCTGAACAGTTTTTCGTAAAAATGTCCGATGGTGGGGCAATCGGCCAAATACTATCCATAAAACATTCGGCTTCGGCATGGGAATTGATTTTTGTTAAGTTTAATTAGACCAGTAAATGTGTGCAATAGTGTAACCTGCTGTAAGTACAAATATTGCGGCTCTCTGAGTGTTCATATTTTCTCACTATATTGGCTGTTATTGTTTTACAATAGACTTATGAAATTTATGCGATTTAAACAAAGCAAATCTGTTAAGTTTCCGTTTTGGTATAATTAGGGCAAAACTTTTTTTTAAGGTATTTGCATTTTCAGACTTTTTACAATTTAAAAAATATATGAATTCTCATATATTTTCATTCAACCGTCGAATCGATTTTAAGCTTCTTTTAATCACTCCACCGAAATCTTGCTGTAGCCATTGCCGGTTGGGGTGAGTTTGATTTTGGTGGTGATGCGCTCTTTGAGTTCGCTTACGTGGGAGATTATGCCAATGGATTTTTGGGTGTTGCTTTGCATTTCTTCGAGTAGGGAGATGGCTTCGTTGAGAGAGTCGGGGTCAAGGCTGCCAAATCCTTCATCTATGAAGAGAGAATCTATCCTTACGTTTTGTGCGGCAAGGTCGGAGAGTCCGAGTGCCATTGCTAAACTCACCTTGAAGGTTTCGCCACCCGAGAGCGAACTAATGGATCGGCGGGTGCTGCCCAAGTCTAGGTCTATGATTTGGAGCGTGTCGGTTCCTTCGGCACTGTCGGGCAGGAATATCTGATAGCGTTGGGTAAGGTTTCGGAGGCGTTGATTGGCATAAACTAAAAGTTGTCGAAGGGTAAGGTCTTGTACAAAGTTGGCAAATGTATTTCCCTTAGCATCGCCCAAAAGGTCGTTGAGGGTTTTCCATGTTTTGAGCTTTTTTGTCAAGGTATCTAATTCTTGTTTCAGGCGTTGATGCCTTTCTTGGTTTTGAAAGTCGGTTTGGAGCTGTAATTTGCAGTTTACGAGTTGGTCGGTGATTTGTGTGCGTTTTTGCTTGAGCTCTTGTAGCTGGTCGTTGAGCTCTTCGAGGCTGCGATTGGTTTTCTTTTGGGCTTGGAGTTCTTTTAAGTTATGGTTGTAAACCTTGAGGGCTGATTCATATTCGGTCACTTGGTTGTCGAGCTTTTGGATTTCCTGCCTGATGCTTTGCGCTTGAGCTTCGGTCAAAATCTTTTCTGCCAATTCTTCCAAAGTTTGTATGCCTTTGGTTTGGATTTTTGCCAACAAATCTTGGATTTGTGTATGGAGTGAGTTTTGAACCTGAGTTTGCTTTTGGGTCCACTCGGCTATGCTCTCGGTTGCGGCTTGTATCGCCTGCAATGCGAGTTTGTAATTGTTTATTATGTCAGCACAATCTTTGTGGATATTGATACCGGAGTAGCGTGCTTCTCTTCGATTTTTCAAATCGTTGTAGGCTTCTTGGGCTTCTCGGTGTTGAATTAGTTTTTGGCTCAGTTCGTTGAGCAAATCTAAGGCAAAGAGTTGGTCTTTGAACTTTTGCAGCTCCCCAATTTGCCTGTTGATGCGCTGCAATTCCTGTTCCCAAGTATGGTCAATGTTTGTAGGGGTGTGGAGTGATCTTAGTTTTTTTTCTACGGCTTCTAATCCGGCGGCTTCTTCGCGGAGTGTTTTCACTTCTTTATTGATCCAATCGGTTTTTTGTTGAATAATGATCTTGTTTTTATCCATCAACTTTTTGCTTGCTTCCCAATTGATTTTGTTGGATTGAATGAGTTTCTCAAGGGTTTGAAGTCGAGCGGTTTTTTCTTGCATCAAATCCTGGATGGGTTCGGTAGCCCACGGATGTTTGGTAGCGCCACATAATGGGCAAGGTTCGCCTTCTACCAACTCAGCGCGATATTGCTCCAAGCTTTTATGTTTGTTGTACAGCTCTATTTCGGCTTTGAGTTTTTGGTATTCAGGTTCATTATCGCTTATTGCCTTGCTGTAGGTTTCTATTTTTTCAAGCTCTGCCTTAGATTCTTCTTCTAAGCTTGTAAGTTCTTGATTAGCAGAGTTAAATCTCTCTAGCTTTAGCAAATAAGCCCTTTGCACAGGGAGGAAATCGGAGATTTGGCTGCTGATGGTATTGAGGTGGAGAAGTTGGGATTGGAGTTGGGTTTCATCTTGTATGCCCAAATCAGTTTTGTGGTCATTGATTTGATGGATGTTTTGGGAAATTTGCTCTGATAAAGAAGCGTTCCATTCTAATTTTGTGCCTTTTACTGCCAAAGCTTTGATTTGCTTGTCAATGTCTGCTTTGAGTGCGAGTGCCTCTTTTTGTTTGTCGGTTTCCTCTTGTTGTAGTTTAGATATTTCTTCGGTAAATTTTAGAAGCTCATGCTCTAATAGATTTTCGGTAACTATGGTTACCAACAATTTTTCGGCTTGGCGCAATACTTGATCTTTTTGGGTTTGGGCAGTTTGCTTTTTAGATTTTTGATTATCTATCTGTGTTTTTGCTTGTTGAAATTCGGATTCCAAACTTTTGATTTGCTGCAAGGCATCTCTGTGAACCACCAATTGGTCGTGAGTTTCGAGTTTCGCTTTTTCTGAAGCTTTGTTTTCGATTTCCTTCCGCACATTGTTTAGTGCAGTTTCATTTTTCTGAATTTCATTTTGGGTATTTAGTATCTGCTTGTGTGTGTTGATATCGGCTGCAAAAACTTTAGCTTCCTCCTCGAACTGCCTGGCTTCTTTTTCCAACGCTTGGACTTGTTGGCTTAAGTTTTCCTTTCTTCTTCGCTTAAGATTTGCACTGCGTTGAGTTGCGTTTGTTTGTCTTCCAGATTGGCTTTGAACTCTTTATGTTTTTGGAAAATTTTCATTCCGATTTTGCGATAAATCTGCCCTCCGGTGATTTCTTCCAAAAGTTTGCTTCTTTCGCTTTGATTGGCTTGCAAAAATTTGGCAAATTGCCCTTGCGCCAACATCATAGATTGCACAAACTGTTCGTAGCTGAGCCCGATGATTTTTTCAATTTCCTTGGGAGTATCGGAAATGGAGTTGGTGATGATAGCTCCTGTTTCGGAATCGGATAGTTCGTGCTTACGCTCGTTTAAGTTGCCTTTTCGGTTTTGCTCTATACTCCAATGCGCACGATATTTTTTGTCTTTCACTTCAAAATGAACTTCTGCATAGCAATCCGTGGTGTGTTGGGTAAGAATGACCCCCAATTCTTGAATCACATTTTTGGTAATGCTACCTTGCACCCTCGGAATTCGGTTGTACAGCGCAAGGGTGATAGCATCCAAAAGGGAGGACTTACCCGAACCCGTAGGTCCTACGATGGCAAACAATCCTGCTTCCGCCAGTATTCCTTCGGCAAAGTTGATTTCTTGCTCTCCTTTCAAGGAGTTGATATTTTTGAGTTTTAGTGATAGTATTTTCATAGTTAAATTTTTTTTGTTCGCTAATCTGTCCCACACCTGTACCGATTTATCGGTAAACAGGAATAGCGTTATTCGTTTGGTTCTTGATTTAATTCGTCTAAGATTTCGGAAAAAGCTTGTTCGAGTTCTTGGCTGAATTCGGAATCTGTTGAAATAGATTCGTCTAATCCGATACGTTTTCTGAATATATCCAGTGGGCTATATCTATGCACATCGGCAGTTTCGCCTAACAGGCTTGCAAGTCCGTCCACTCTATTTCTGAAAGTGAGTTTGTGGCTGATTATTATTAAATTATCGTTGCCGGGATCACTTGCCAATGCTATTAACTCCTGCGTGATGCTCATATTTTCTTGTTCTTCTTCCACGATGATTTCCACCAAATCTTTGAGATGACTATCGGATCTGTGGTTTTTGATTTTGGCTTTTACTTCTTCCAAAGTTCCACTGTAGGTAATGAGTTTTCTGAACGATGGAACGGCAACAGGTTCGATCTCGAAAGTATCATTTTTCCATTCCAAAATCACTACTTGCTTGGTGTCGTTTTTTTCACTGAAACTCAAGGGAATGGGCGATCCACTGTAACGGACGTGTTGAGCTCCGGCGGTTTGAGGTTTGTGGATATGCCCCAAGGCAACATAATGAGGATCAGTTCCAAAGATACTTCCATTAACTCCGGCAAGATTTCCCACTTGAATTTGCCTTTCGCTTTCAGAAACCGCAGCACCTTGAACGAAGAGATGCCCCATTACGATGAATGGCAAACTTTGATAGTTGTCACGATAATGCTGAATTACATTATGAAAAAATGATTGAATCCCTTCGCGGGTTTGCTGCGTTTTTTCCTGATAAGACTGTCCTGTTGTTGCCGTTCGGATGTCTTTGTCTCTCAAAAAAGGAATGGCTGCAACCACCAAAGATTCTTTGTCTTTGTTGATTTTGACAAACATATCTTCCATCATTTCGCTTACGCCTCCCACCACGCTCACATTGAGGATTTGCAGTAAATCTTTGGGCGCATTCAATGCTAAAGGCCCATCGTGATTGCCTCCTGTGATGACGATTTTACAATCGGCATTGTGCGTAATCATCTTTTTGAGAAATTCGTAATACTGCTTTAATGCAGCTTGTGAAGGATTGCTCGTGTCAAACAAATCGCCCGACATCAACAGAACGTCAATTTTTTGCTCTTGAATAGTTTTTATCAACCAATCGAAGAAGTAATCTAAGTCTTGGCTAAAGTCAACTTTTTTCAATTGTTTTCCAATATGCCAATCGGAAGTGTGAAGGATTTTCATTTTTCTACTTTTTTTGGCAGTTAGTGGGCTGTTGATAGCTGTTTATCCATGCCAATGAGCTGGTCTAATTCGGCTGGATAATATTTTTAACAAATATAATTGTATTTGTAAGAAGAGGGGGCCGGGGGGAGACTCACAACTTCTATTTTTTGTTTATAACTCATGCTGCCCTCCTATAGATCAACATTGGCGGGACATCCCCGATGGAGGAATGATCCCGATTTTCGTTGTAATAGTGAATAAAGTGTTCACAAACCTGGTTAAGCTCCTTTCCGGTATCAGGGAGTTCAAGATAAATCTTTTCGTATTTGATGGTTCTGAAGAATCGTTCAACGTAAGCGTTATCCGTTGCCCTTCCTTTTCCGTCCATAGATATTTTTACTGTTTCCAGGCTTTTCACATAGTTGACATACTCCTCCGAGGTAAACTGACTTCCCTGGTCAGAGTTGATTATTTCAGGCTTGCCATTGAGCCGGATTGCCTTGCTTAAGGTATGGACGACCCATTCGGTTTCCATCGTATTGGATAAACTCCAACCCACAATATACTGACTTTACAAATCCATGATTACCAATAGATACATATACCCCCTGTGCATAGGGATGTAGGTAATATCAAGCGCCCATACCTGATTGGGCTTTACTATGCGGAGATTGCGCAGTAAGTAAGGATACTTGTATTTGCCCGGATCTATAACTGTTGTTCGTTGACGGCAATAAACCGTTTTCAGGCGCATGGTCTGCATCAACCTGCGAACATGGTGCCGCCCTACCTTAAAGTCCTTCCTCCTGAGTTCGTTTGTCATTCTCCGGGTGCCGCGTGTCGGATCTTCAAGGTATAACCGATCCAGTTCTTCCATCAGCTTTAAATCCTCATCATCTGCCTTTGACGCAGTATAATACAATGTGCTGCGCGAAAGGACTAACAAATCACACTGTCTGCAAATACTCATGTCTCTTTCACCTTTATAATCATAGCTTTTCGCATGGGTATAGGCATCATAACAGCTTTTTTTAACCAATTGATATCCACCGTCAGCTTCCCGATCTGATGCAACAGCTCATTATTTTCTTGCTTGAGCTTTTTGATGTCTTCGATTTCTGACCTTCCTGTGTCGAATACCTTTTCGGCATTGAATAAAAATTCCCTTTTCCACAGCCCTATCAAATTGGGATGTGCCCGGTAAATTTGGGCCAGCTCTGAAATCATCTTACTTCTTTTATTGCTTCCAAAGCTACCTTGGCCTCGAGTGCAGCTGAAAATGTTCTTCTTGGTCTTTTCATATTAACAGAAATTATAAAATTAACAATTTCTGTCCAGTTTTATTTGACCATTACAATCTACCTCAGGTTCAACAATAATTTCAGGTTGTTCAAAAACTTTCTTTTCAATCTGCTGAATATTTTTAGTTTCTTGTTTATCTGATTTTGGTTTTATTCCCCCAAATTTGTAAAGACCCTCAATAAAATTGTGTCTTTCGTCAACTATCTGAATAGGCTCACCATAAAATAGAAAGTTAGGAATATTAAGAGGTTCTACATATAGTAACTCATATCTTTTTTCAGAGTTATATTCTTGTCTAAGCTTCATTAGTAAACACCCAAGTGTATTAGTTCCTTTTAATATTGATTCATTCTCTTTATCTCTTATTGCATCCCAAAAAGGGTCTTTGATACTTTCTTCAACTATTGGTTTATTGCAAGTTTTTTCGAGTAACTGTCCAAATGTAACAAAGTTTTGAGCCAATTTAACTTTTAAACACCAATACATAATATCAACACGAACATTATCCCAATCTTTTCTCGATTGTGATCTAAATGGTTTACTAACCATTTTTGCTGACATGGGGCTTTTCTCAAGGCATATTTTTTTCTGTACATCAGGCATATGTGGAAATCTGCACGCTTGATATAATGCTTCTGATGTTAGTATACTAATACCATTGATTTTTAAAGGAAACCCAGAAGCCATATTTGATAAGCCACCAAATAGTTCCTTAGTTTTTCTAAAGACACAAATTTTCTCAATCTTATAAATTCTCTCCTGATTTTTGCTATGAATAGGTTCCATAACGTTCCGTGTGTATGTGCAGTTGCATATTACGAGCACTGACTTGTTGGTTTAGCACAAAATTTATTAGAGCCACAGACCTTTGATTTACCATGCGCTGTGCTGAGCATGCCGAAGCATCACCCGCTATTGCTTCATACCCGCTGTTATGTGTTATTGAGTTCAGAGTCTAGGTACTTTATTAAGTTATCGTACTCTGCTGCTAATCTAATCCAGACTTCATAACATTTATAATCATCTGCTATCTCTTTTATTGAGAGTTTTCCATTTACTATAGACATAGTCCCTTTTTCCAGAATTGTTATGGTATTGGAAATAAGGTCATATGTCCCCGGAAGAAAGGAAGTGATTTCATAATCAGAGTCTTCGCGTTCCTCCAATGGGAGTAATTCAATTCCTATATGAAAACATTTGTTCTCATTTGATTTGAAATAAAGTATTTCTATTTGAGGCTCTTCCACTTCATAACTTCTATCATATATTGTAAAATGATTATCCTGAACAGGAGTTTCTTCTCGTTGCTCCAGGATCCAATAGCCTATTAACTCGTCTGATTTCATATTTAAAACGCAATTAAATATAACGTTTTGCCGCTTGCCGCAGTGGGGGATTTCGGAGCACTTCACTGTCAACCAAGCACATATGTTGATAGAAGCACTGCACTTGATTTAACCACGTCAACCCCCATTGCGGCAAACGGCTGTGCCTGTTGCACAACTCAATATTTTCCATGCTTCAAAGCTATGAAAAGCTTTGTATGGGTCAAATAAAATGAGCCATTTTTTTTGGATTATTTGCGTGTTATCTCAGCATTTTTCGCTAAATTTAACCATGCAAGGACGAAAACAATTTCAACCAAAACTGATGTATCAGGTATGCCTTGATGATCTTGTTCCTCAGGACAACTTTTACCGGATACTCCACCGCGAACTTGACCTCAACTTCCTGTATCAGTCCACCAAACACTTTTACGGTACCGAAGGTCAGGAAAGCATCGACCCCGTTGTCTTCTTCAAGATTTGCCTTGTGGGCTACCTCAACAACATCAATTCCGACCGTAAACTCATGCAGTTTTGCGCAAACGCCCTCGACATCCGCCTTTATCTACATTACGACATCGATGAACCGCTGCCCTGGCACAGTACGCTAAGCCGTACCCGCCAACTTTATGGAGAAGAGGTTTTTCTTGGGCTTTTCCGTGCCGTTCTTAAACAGTGTATCGACAAAGGCATGGTGCGCGGAAAACGACAAGCCGTCGACAGCGCTTTCATCAAAGCCAATGCCAGCATGGATAGCCTTGTCGAAAAACAAGTGCTCGACGATGCTGAGTGCTTTGCTCTTGAACTCAGCCAGAACAGCGATGCACCCATGCCTCAGCCCAGCCAGACTGTGACTGCAGCCCGTAAAAAGCTGGTGGAAAAGCATCATGACTGGAAGAAAAGAGCGTACAAGGATATGCCCGGCCACCATGGCACAGATAAAACCGACGAATACGGAAACCTGATTCGCCCAAGGTTTCTGAGCAACCATACCCATTACAGTCCTACCGATCCCGATGCACGCATCAGCACCAAACCGGGCAAGCCGCGGCAGCTTAACTATTACGGCCAGCTGGCAGTGGACGACGCCCACCATGTAATTACAGGTGCTTGTGCCGACTTTGCCGACAAGCGCGACAGCCAGTGCCTTGAGCAGATTGTGTCGCTATCCGAAGAAAATCTATCAGAACATGGCCTGCAAACAGGAGAGATTCTGGCCGATGCTGCCTACAGCAGCGGCGAAAGCCTTGAATTTCTCAACCGTGCCGGTATTGATGCCTGGATGCCCAACTTCGGGCAGTATGTGGCTCAGCGCGAAGGCTTTGTCTTCATCAAAGAAGAAAACCGCTACCAATGCGTCAAAGAAGGCGGACACAAAGCCTCCCTCACTTATAAAGGTGAAAAAACCGACAGCAAAGGCTACCGCAAAAACACCTACCGAAGCAGCGAAAAAGATTGTGGTAAATGTCCACTGCGCAAAGCATGCTGCGGAGAAAGGACACGGTTTAAAAAGATTGACGACAGCATCCACAAGGAACTCTTTGATAAAATGCACCAAAAGCTTCAAAGCAATCCCGGTTACGCCAGAAAGATGTCTCGCATCAGAAGCAAAACCGTTGAGCCCGTCTTAGGCACTTTGCTCAACTTCTTAAACATGAGGCGCGTAAATACCAGAGGAATTAAACAGGCCAACAAACACGTGCTTTTGGCGGCCACTTGCTACAACCTGAAAAATACCTCAGGTTCATCACTAAGCATCGCCAAACTTCAGTTAAGGCTGTAAAGTTAGCCACGGGACGACATGCCGGCATCGATTTTTATGCTTTTCAACGATTATCTAACCTTATTATCGCTATACGTAGAAATGGGTTCAGGATGGCATTCTGTTTTACATAAACCGTATAGGCTTATTGCAATACTAAAATTATTAAGCAAAAAATTTTAAGAGGAGAAAACAGAAAGTTTGTGAGGTTGTGCAACGGTTACCCGTGTTGGCAGATGGCATTCTTAGATTAAAGTTAAACCCTAATAGTTGAAATAGAACTTAATCCCAAGCATACTTCCAAGAACCGTCATTTTGTTTTTTCCAAACAGTGTGAAATACTCCACGTATTTGTTTTACAGCCCCCGCCTCATTGGTAAATTCCCAAACATACTTACCATAAGTATATGCTACATCGCCCGATTTTGAAACCTCAATAAAGTCAGGTTTCCAATTAACTTTTACGTCTTTCAAGTTTTGTTCTTGATAATATCTTTTTATATTTTCTTTACCTATGATGAGGGTGTCGTTTTCTCTTTTTATAACAGCATTGTCATCTGCATAAAAATAGAAAGCTTCAGCAATACCCTTTTGTACAGTCATTTGCTGGAAACTTTTTTCTACATTGATAATCTCGTCTTTAATCTTTTCATTATTTGACGAATTTTTGCAACTCAATACCTTAAAAAGTAAAAGTGGGATAATAACGTATGCGAATCTCATAAACTTCAATCTTTTAAAAATTCTAAAAGGCTTTTTTATTCAATAATTCTTGTTTATATATAAAAAAAAGTAAAATAGTAAAAGCAACCAAAATAAAAGTACTGAAAACATAAAAAGTTTCATTTGGCAACTCTATGCCCGGGAATATTGACCCAAACATTTCTTGAGTGGCATTGATAGCCCAATGTGATAGGATACACAAAAATAAATTACCGTTTGAAATAATGTAAATTATACCAATTATAAAAGCAAAGCAAATGACACCCACAAAAAAATAAACGCCTGACAAAGGTATTGTGAGCCATTTTTGATACATGATGGGCAAATGCCAAAAAGACCAAATTAAACCTAATATTACATTTGACTTTAAAAAAGAATACTTATTTAATAGCTTAGGCAAGAAAAACCCCCGCCAGCCTAATTCTTCAGAAAGTGGTCCGGTGGTAAGCAACCATAAAATATGCAAGGAAAATAGATTTGAAAAATTAGAGAGCTCTACTTTACCTATTCCATTGTTATTAAAAAGGGCTCCAAAAAGTACAAAACTAATGAACTGCCAAACAAAAGGAAATATAACCGCCAGACCCCAAGCAGACAATGAAGCATTGAAACGAAAACTTTGCAGAATAGACCACAAACCACTTTTCCCTTTTTCAATAAAAATAGCCACCAAACCGCCAATGGTGCATCCATATGATGTATAGAATAAATATAGATTAAACCCTTTTAGAGCCATAATGCTCCAACCTATCCAAGGAACAACAAAACTGAAAATAAAAAAGACAATTACAGACAATTTTGATTTTTCCAAAGAAATCATTTATTGAGTTTGGTAAAACTATATGTAACAGCAATCCTCGCTCCTACAGTAAAACTATTCCTGTCATTGATTTCAAATCTTGAAAATTTTAAAAATGGCTCTTGATAGCCGTCTTTTGGATAGCTTAATTGTACTACTGACAAACCTGCTGCCAATTGTAAGTTAGAGTTTATACTATACCTAAGGTTCATAGCCAATGATGTGGCATTGAAGTTATCTGACCTAAATGATGAATGAAATGTGGCTTCAGGATTAAGATATAACTTTCCTTTTAAGTGTATCAAAGAACCCAAACCTGTACCCATTGCAAATTGATTTTTATAATGACCGTAAAAACTTCCCTGAATAATAGAGTATAGAATCGGGACACCTGTTTTGAAAGAAACATTTATTGGATAGAGTTCGTTGCTTGAAATCTCTACAGCCCTATATCCGCCTTTTTTGATATATGAAAAGAAGCCAAGAGGAACGCCCTTTTCAATAGTATCAGCCACATTGAGAAAACCTACTTGCCAACCTGTCATTTTACCTTTGGTTTCGTTGATAAAGCCTAATTGTAATCCTTTTGCGTCCTTACGAGTTTCATTTACAAAACCTATTTGGACTCCCTTGGTGCTGTCTTTTACTTCGTTTACGAAACCTGTTTGAAGTCCATTTAAATTGTTTCTTACCTGATTGAAGAAACCTGTTTGAGAGCCTTCTAAATGTTGTTTAGAATGATTACCGAAACCAAATTGTAGACCTTGTACGTTTTTAGCCCCAAAATTGAGAAAGCCTATTTGCGACCCACTCAGATTGCCTTTTGTAATATCAATAAAACCTAATTGCAAGCCTTTGAAGCTCTTATTAGTGATATTGACATAACCTAACTGTAAGCCCTTATGATTTCCGCCTGCGATATTTACAAAACCCAAAAGCGGAATTTTTGAACTATCAGGAAGCTCATTATAGGCAAAGGTATATAATACCCTTTTCTTATCTGTTAAACTATCTGTTTGAGCAAATAAATTGAATGAAAGTGAACAAATCACACTTACACATAAGATGATGTTTTTTAACGAAGTTTTCATTTGAGATGTTATTTATTAAAATTAAAAATTAAAGCCATATTGAGAAACCAAGTATCTAAATCTCGTTCATTAACAACTGTTTCTTTGTTAAGCATCAGAAAATTAAATCCGGTTGATGCTCGCAGTTTTAAGTGCTTGGTAAGATTTAGATTAGCGTTGATTTCAGGGTAAATCGTTATCCCGTTGTCTTTTGCGGTGGGCGTAAATGGGTGTGATAATTTGATTTCGGCAGTGCTGTCTGCTTGCATTAAAATCGCTCCCACTTTGAGTTGTCCACCAAAGTGAAAGAGTTTATCAGTACTTTGCGTAGCACCAATGATAATTCCAAAATCTTGTGTAATGATGTTGTTTTGGTAGCCCTTAAACGGCATTGCAAAATTACCTGTGGTAAATTGACCGAAAGCTCCTACAACAAAATGTTTGTTAATCGTAGCTTCTATTGCAATTCCGGGTTTCACATTTGAAATTTTTTGGTGATAATTAAGTGTTAGAAGCCCACTCCATTGAATTTCTGTTTTACCACTTCCAAAAACAGAAGCAATACCATTATTTTGAGTTTCAGTCTGAGCAAAGGTTTTGCTTGCAAGGCATAATAATACGCCTGTTAGGAAAATTACATTTTTCATTATGTATTCTGATTATTTAAAAAATTCTTCCAAAAGATTTACAAAAGGAGTAGCCATTCCGTTGGTATTTTCATTGTTAAATAGGGCTACAATTGCTTTTTGTGAAGTTTTTTCAAACGCAATAAATGCCGTAAAGCCACCTGTTCCACCATCTTTAACATTGATGCGTTTGCCATTTGTTGTATAGTAGTATTCCCAACCCAAACCGAAATAATCTTTGCCATTAATTTGCACCGTAGGTTGTTGGCAAATCTGATAGGAAGTTCCAACGGCTGTGCTAAGTTGCATTTGTGCAAATTTTATCATGTCTGCTAAACAACTTTTAAGCCCGCCTGCACCTGCCATTCCTGAAAAATGCCAATAAGTTGCATTATTTGAATTATTATGAGGATATGCCCTGTTGCTTATACTCTCTATGTTATAGAGCGTAGTATGGGTCATATTCAAGTCGTTGAAAATATAGTTTTGAAAAATTGTGTTCAACGATTGATTATGATTTCGTTCCAGTATAGTTCCAGCTAGTCCGTATGCAAAGTTGCTATAATAGTTAAAAGCTTGTTGTTCGGTTGTTGGCAAAGTTCCCGGTGTACGAAGTAAATTATTGTTTAAAATGTAGTTATACATCTTAGTACTGTCATAACCGTTGTAAGGGTTGCTATTATTGGGCAAATCATTTGGGATTCTTGGAAACCCACTTGTGTGATTGAGCAATTGTTTAAACGTTATTTTGGTATTGTTAAGCGACAACTTGGGTTTAAGATTGGTTGGCAAGAAATTTTCAATGGGTGTTGTGATAAACATTCCATTAACATTGGTAACCCAATAATGAGTGGCTATTGCCGTAAAAACTTTTGTTATTGAACCAATCTCGTAAAGGGTTTGGTTGTTGGGCAAGGTTTTGTTACCCAATTTAGTTTCACCATAACCCTTCGGCCACGAGCGTGTTGCTTGTTATTTTGGATTTTTTTGGGTTGTACAGTTGGTTGGCCGGTGGCTGGAAGTACCTGAGGGTATGGCTGAGCCAGCCAAAAGGTTCTACTTCATTGAGTTAATGGCTAACAGGAATAAATCTGGCTGCGCGCTTTGCTCCCATGCGAGCCTGCAAACAGATAGTTTTTTCGGCCAAGGGCTACAGGACGTATGGTGTTTTCAATCAGGTTGTTGTCCATTTGATATCGTCCGTCATCGGGTATCTTATCAGTCTTGGCCAAAGGGTCAACATGGTGATGGCCTGGCCAATGGCGCTTTGGGCAAGACACGGCATGTTGCTCACTGAGCCACCGATGCAACTGCTCAAGCACAGGTTGGGCCTGTTGCTGTCTGAGGATTTTTATCTCATCATGGTTCAGGTGATTCTCTTTTGCCGCGCTCAATCTGGTATAGCTTGCCTATAAGCAACAGGGCAGTTTCAGCCCGTTGGCTGTCGTTATCCAATGCCTTTCAAAATTGCGTCTGGCATGTGCCATGCGGCAAGGCAAGATATGGCCTTTGAGTCTTAATCCGTTGTATGCTGCATAACCATCGGTTTGAAGCACTCCGCTAAAGTCTTTCAAAAACTTCTCCGGGCCTTCGCGTCCGCGCCCTGGTAGTCGAATACCACAGGCGCTCCATCGGATCGTGGTACACCCAGAGGTAACCTTTGTGTGTTGAGCCCGCTTGTCTTTGTCAATACTGCAATGGGCGTTTCATCGGCCTGAAGGTAGCCGAGGATTGAACTTTGCCACAGGCTATGGTATAGCGGTTCAACCTGACAGCTGGCGCTGAACCATCCGTTGATGGTTGACTCTGACAACTGAAGCTTCGACGTTTGAACATTTGTACCGACGGTAAAATGGCAGGTGATCTGCGATTTACTCACTATCGGTGAGCCAACATGCTTGCCCGGCATTACCTTCTCGATAGGCAGGCTGGAAGTCGGCTATGGCTATCTGTGTTGTTCTGGTTCTGACCAAGCACATACTTGGGGCACAATGCCTGGCATGTGCTGCCAGGCTCGTATCAAGTACCTCCGATGGCTACCAATGAAGCGCGCCCTCAGGAAGGTCTGTGGTTCGATGACCTGTGTTTGCGTGGCAAATGGGCCGGAAGTCCAAGACGAAGCGGTTGTTGCTTGTCTTTTTGCCCGGCTTTTGTACGGGTGTAGTTTATTTGCTGGGTCTGGGGCTCCGGTTTCTGAGGTTCCGGCAGCTCGAAAGGGTTAGTTGATTGGGATTGGAGCCACAAACCGTTCGCTCTTTGCACCAATAGCATACGCTTGAGCTGGGCAAGTTCATGTGAGCAGCTTGAGCTCGACCACCAGCGCATCATATCCGATACCATGTCCTTGCCGTGCAAGCCTGACGAAGCATTGAGCTCGGCCAGTAAGGCTTGATGTGCTTTTGGAAATAGTGATTGTTTCGCAAAATTACAGAATCAACCTGCTGGAATGCCCCTTAAACCTTAGTTCCAACAAAATCATGCGATAAAATCGCTGTTTTTTGCATTTTCCATGAAATACCATTGATTATCATCACCAGCTTAGTCAGCATCTGGTTTTTCACCCCATCCTACTTTGTTTGGGCAGTTGCAGCCTGCCTTGCTCGAGTCGCAAACGTACGAACCCTCCGGGTCCCCAGCTTTTGGTGTGAAAAGTACAAATCTCCGCTCATGGGGTTTGGCCAAGCTTAAAAAAACATTTTGTCTTTGCGCTCTTTACGAATCATATCCCAAAAATTTTAAGCGCAAATATCTGCAACCCAACCCCATCCTAAAATATGCTCGTGGCCGAAGGGTTACGTTTCACCATAATTGTATTGGCTTATTTGCTCAGCGTTTATGAGGGCAATAGAAAAACCAGCAGTATTTACTTTTGAAGCATAGGCTTTAAAGGTATTATCCACCAATTTGTCCAAATAAGTGGTTTTGGGATTATCGGTTAGAACCTCTTTTGAGGGTACAATGGGGCTTTTCTTACAACTCATTAAGATGAGTAAGAAACTAACACCCCAATAAATTGGTGCTTTTAACATTTTGCAAGTCTGTTTAAGTTTTTATATCTGACTGCAAAATTACGGTAGCAATTTTTCAGCTTATTTGACCTTAGTCAATTGGTTTGAAATTTTTTCTGATTCGGCTTAATCTTTCTTTTGAAATGCCTAAGTAGGAAGCGATATACATTAACGGAATTTGAGCTACTTCTTTTGGTTGTCTTTTGTGCAATTCCTGATAAAGTTGTTCAGCACTTTTTATTCGCAAGTCAATATTTCTCTGAATGAGAATTTCAATGTAGTGGCTTAAAAGCATCTGTGTAAATTTGTTCAATTCAGGCTTTTGTCTTTCAAGATTTTGAAGCTCACTACGAGGAATTTTAATTACTTGACTGTCGGTTAAAGCTTCAATGCAGTCTGTACTTTTTAGTTGATTGATAAAGGCATAAGGGCAAGTATCAATATCACCCTCAAAACTAAAACCAATAGTAACTTCCTCATCGTCTATCCAACGAAATGTTCTGAAACAACCTTTTTCAATGATGAAGATATGATTTACTACATCGCCTTCCGTTAAAATACATTTTCCTTTAGCGATTTTTAAAGTTTGTCCTATTGATTTAAGAGTTTGGATTAACTCTTTGTAATTGTCTAGACTGTAATTTATATTGTTATTTGGATTAATTGTCATTTTTACGGAATTTCAAATTATGCTTGCTGCCAACGGAAAATGGTAGCCGTAGTTGCCGGATTTACAGCACTTTCGTATTAATTTAGCACTTCGGTTCGTTAAAAGCACCAAAGTATCAAGTTGGCACGAAAGCCGGCAATTATCGGCTAACATATGTTATGCTCATATTTTATTGTCATTCAGTTATTTAATTTAGTTCTCTAATCAAATCGCCACTTTTTATAATTTTAATCAAATCGTTCATAAATCTTGCTGCCGGTGCTCCGTCAATTATGTTGTGGTCAAATGAAACTGTCAAACATAAATACTCTCGTTCAACAAATTCGTTTTCGATTTTTACAACTTTTTGGTTTATACTTCCTACTGTTAATAAAACTGTTGCACTTCCGTGCGGAACAAACCAAACTGTTTCTTTGCTGAACATTCCAACTGCCGTAACACAAACTTTTCCATATTTTTTAGCCAAATTTATGTTTTTTTCTGCAATTCGAATAAATAATTTCAACAAAAATTTTGGAATAAATCGTATCCAACTGTAATTCGACAAACTACCAATTTTATTGCTTTTTATTTCTTGGGCATTTCTGATTTCTTTCTGAATGTCAATAAGCGTTTTTTTTTGTGCTTCATTAATTCCGATTGGTTCAGGAACTTTTTCGCCGTTTATTTCTCTCTCAATCAAAACACTAATTGTCAAATCATCAAGTATAACAAGTTGATTACCTTTTATAAATGAATTAAAATCAGGGTAAAGTGTAATTGTTTTTGCCAAACAGCAAACAATATATGAAGTAAATGAAAGTTTTGTTCCGGTTTTTTCAAAATGTTGTTTGATTAATTTTCGTGGTTCGCTAATATCAACTTCGGTAATGCTATGAATTGCATTTTTTTCTTTCGTAACGGATGCTGAAACAGCAACCATTTGTCTGCCAAAACTTAATGGTATTCTTTTATAACCTTTCATACTTCTATTTCTTAAATGCCAATAAATAAACTGTTAAACCCGAAAAAATCAGGATTAAAACAGGAATAATTTTGTGCAAATATAAAATAATTGAGTTTATCGGTTTTTCAAAACTTAAAATTGCACCTGTTACAATTTCTAAAATCACAAAAACGATTGTTAAAACTATGAAAATTATTTCTTGTTGGTTAATACCAAAATTTTTAGACATTTGGCTGATAAAAATACTTCCTAAAACTATTGTTAGGACTGAAATAATTTTATGAACGGCAAAAATTTTACTGTTCAAAGGTCGTCCTGTTTTTGCAAGCCAAACACCTGAAACAATGATTAATAAAAATAAAAAAATTGTAATTCCGATTTTTAATGTTAAGTTATTCATAATTGTAATGATTTATTTATTAAGTAAGTAAAGTAATAGACTTGAAGAAACAATTGTTATCCAAGGCGTTGTTTTATGTAAAGTGTGGACAAACTTAGGCATTGTTTTATTAGTGCTTAACATTCCGCCTGTTGCAATTGTGGAAACAAAGCAAATATTCATTACAATTGACGTTATTTTTTCTGCATTAGTAAGTGAAAAATGTTTGTGTTTTTGCCACGCAGTATAGTCAAGCAATGCAATATTGGAAAGAGTTGATAATTTGTGCGTTGTAAATAATAATGTATTATAAGGTTTTTCTGAATTTGAAAGCCAAAACCCAGTCGCCAAAGTTGTTGTAAACAATGCTCCTGAAATTAATGTTCTATTGAGAATATTATAAGGTGTATTTATCGGGTTTTGATTGTTATAATATATAGCAGTAGTGGCTATTATTGGTGATACAGCAACTATTGATTTTGTAAAATAATTTATTTTTGGTTTATAACTTAGATTATTGATTTGACCAAAATTTATTTCATTTTTCACATATTCAGCATTATAAAATGATTGGACTTGTGAAAAAGAAATATTCACAAATAGTTGGAATAGAAATATTAAAATAACTCGTTTCATAATTTTATACCGTTTAAGAAGTTAATAAATACGGTGCAAAATTATGTTGTTTTATATTTTGGATTGTTTGACAAAAGTCAAAAAATTATTTTTTCTTTCTAATTCTGCTCAAAGTAGCAATGTCAATGCCTAAATATGAAGCAATCAAGCGTAATGGAACTTTCTTAATAATCTCGGGAAATTTTGTGCAGAATTGTTGATATCGTTCAGTTGCAGAAAGTGTTTGAAATTGCAATATTCTGTTTATTAAATTTTTGTTTTTCATCTCGGCAACATCTTTGCATATCTGCTGCCAAATTGGAATGATTTTGTATAATTCTTTTATATCTGAATATGTAATCGTTAATAATTCAGCGTTGTCAAAAACAAATATATTTTCAGTTGTAGGTGTTTGATTATTAAAACTTTCTATTGAGATAACTACATCTCCGGCTTGAAAAAAATGAGAAGTAACTTCGTCTAAATTCTCATTATAAACGAATGAATATAACAATCCGGATTTTACAAAACCTAATTTATCTGAAATGGTATCTTGTTTGAGAAAAAAAGTATTTGCATTGTAAATTTCTGTTTTAAAATATTTTATACTTATTTCCCAATCTTGATTTGTAAGTTTGTAATATTCCTGTAATTTATCTTTGAATTGCATTTTATAATCATATCATTGTTTTTTTTTGAGCATAACGATAAGCATTTTATTCATCGTTTCCCTGCAAATATAATCCAAAGGGGAGAGAAGTCAAGTACTTGCTGTGGGTTAAACAGAAAAACGTGGGAAATGATGAATAAAATGAAGTTGGACTAAGCCGCCTGGCTATGGGTTTTCTATGAATGCTTTTTTTCGGCCTGGCTGTTTCGGGGTTACTTTAATTTGACTTTTTCTTTTTCATAGATGTAAAGGATTGATAATCTTGGATTTTTTTTGTAGTCAGGGCATAGCAATCCCATGATGGCTGATGAGCCATTGAGATGATGGAAATTTGTCAATGAACGAAATGGGTAAATGCTTATCTATCCGGGTTTCAACATACCGGCAACCTCAGCAGGTACAGGTTTCATGATTCCGGTTTTACATTTTGGGCAGAGCAAGGTGTCATTACCTGTGATGTTGCGCCATACTTCCAAAGCCGTTAATCCCACAAGCGCCGGCAGGAAAGTAGCTTTATCAATAAGCTCAATACACCTGGCAAGCTTTTCTTTCATGTTGCACATGGCCATAAATCCGAAATACCTGATTTTATAGAATCCCTCTGGCAACACATGTTGCATAAAGCGGCGGATGAACTCATTTACATCAAGCGAGATTATTTTTCTCATACTTGCTGCCTTATAATCTTTGTAAGAGAAACTGACTTTTTCATTTTCACACTGTATCAGTCTTTGATTTGAGATAGCAACCCTATGGGTGTAATTGCCCAGGTATTGAATCAGGCTGTGTGGGCCTGAAAAGGGTTTTTCGCAGTACACCACCCAGTTTTTGCTGTAGCATTGGGTTTTCAATGATTTAAAATCCTCAGTTGTATCCGGTAAACGAATCTGGCTGTTAGCAATGCCATGTTCAATGAGCCTGCAAAGTATGCCACGGAATACCTGGCTAAGGGCTTTTACCGGGAGGAAGAACTTTTTACCCGATGCTTTCCATTCCATTTGATCCTCTGAAAGCCCTCCTGCCGGGACAATCATGTGTATGTGCGGATGGTACACCAGTGTTTGTCCCCAGGTATGCAAGATGGCTACCGCCCCGGCTTGTGCACCCAGAAACGCGGGGTTCAGGGCACACTGCAACAGGGCTTGTCCGGCAGCCTTGAAAAGTAAAGCGTATGCACTTTTCTGATTCAGGAAAAAGAGCTGGTGCAAACAACGTGGGATCGTAAAAACCACATGAAAATGTTTTACCGGCGGCAGGTTGGCTGCCAGTTTATCAACCCATTGCACTTTCTTAACAAACTGGCACTTGGGGCAATTGCGGTTACGGCAAGAGTTGTATGATGGACGCTGGTAGCCACAACTATCGCAGCGGTCAATGTGTCCGCCAAGTGCAGCGGTGCGGCAGCGGATGATGGCATCGAAAGCTTTTTGCTGTTGGGGGCAAAGCTGGTGATGTTGCAGGAATGATTTGGCATGGCTGCTGAAAATATCTGCAAGCTCAATGCGCTGGCGAGTATTTTGCATCGGATTCAAACCTTACACATTCATGGAATCCAATGGAGAAACAACGCTGGCGGGGTTGATGGTTACCAGGTGAAGATACCCTGCAGTGGTTTTCAGTGAAGTGTGCCCGAGAAATTGCTGGATCAGCCGGAGGTTTACGCCTTTTTCGAGCAAATGGGTAGCAAAGCAGTGCCTGAGGGTGTGAAAGGAGATTTGTTTCTTAATGCCAGCTTTCAGGGCCGATTTCTTAACAATAGTGTTCAGGGTCTGATCTGCCAGGGGCTTTCCTTTTTTCCGCGGACTTCAAAAGATAGCATGAAGGCCTTTCGCACTTATAATAATGCCTTAAGATCTCGAGGGTTTTTGTTGCCAGGATTGTGTAGCGGTCTTTCTTTCCTTTGCCCTGAACCACATGCACCTGCATACGTGCCGAATCAATGGCTGAAGGCTTTATCAACTGTACTTCCTCACGCCTGAGGCCGGAAGAGTATGCCAGCATCAAAATGGCACGGTGTTTAATGTTTTGTGTAACAGCGATCAGTTTTTCTATTTCGGCAAGCGATAACACAACCGGAAGCTTTTGGTGCGCCGTGGGCGTTTTATTTTATGTCCTCCCAGTTGTGTTTAAGTACATCGGTTTGCAAGATCTTAAAAGCGCTGATGTACTGGTTAACGCAGGATGTGGAAATACCTTCCTGCGTGATACGCCGGTGAAGATAATCTTTGAATTGATTTGTTGTAATTTTGTCAATAGGCAGATGAAAGAAGTTTTCTACCTTTGACATCAGCTCGCCATAAGTATGTATGGTTCTTGGGCTGTAATTTCTGAGTTGCATCTCACGGAGAAGCCGCTCAACAAGTTGAGAATGATTCTTTTTCATTTTGGTAAGTTTTAAAGTTTGCACCCTAAAATTACCAGAATTTTACCGCCTCCGAAAGGGGGCGGTTTAGTTCAACGGTTCGGGGCTTGGCGTTCGGGCGGGATTAAATGCACGAATGTTCAACCACGCACCAAAGTTAATGAAAAGTACCAATGTTCAATTTAGCACGTCAGCCCGCCTGACGCCAAACCCTTGTTAGTGGCTGTGGCTATTGGTCGTCCGTTGTGTGTCGGCTGAAAAAAATAAAAAAAAGAAGGGAAAGGAAATTTTTTCTTGGGTTGGAAAAGGCAAGCTCTTTACGCATTTTTTGTCGGTATTGTGCGGTTGCCAAAATGCGTAATGTGCTTGCCTGTGTGTTGGCTTATTAGTACTGATGCCTGTTTTAGTCGTGTAGCTAACACTACAATCATTCTTATCAGTTTTAGTAATTAAGTGATAATCCGACACCCAATCCCATATCGCTGTCATAGTGTGTTCTTATTCCTAAATGTCTTGTCAAAATGTAGCGTAAATCTACCATATACTCAAAGTCGGTATTGACCATAAATCCTGCTCTTAATCGCTTGGAAATCGGAATGTCTTCACGCATCAGTGACAAACGAAATATGCCATCGTGATATACTTCTGCCTGCACATTTACCAACATAGGCAATGTGTACATTACTCCTAAACTAACGGCTGCCCGATTGTCTTTTTTATTTACTTGTCCAAAGAGGTTTTTCTCGTGTTCGTCCATTCCCATTTTTCGGTATCGCCAATCAAAACCAACAAAGGGCATCAGCCACTGCATTTTTCCGATATAACGCCCAAAATGTGTTTCCATTTCGTAGCCGTGCATATCGTTGTAACCCAAACGCCATTCTGTGCCTAAGCTATATCGGGCATTCATTAACATTAACTCGCCATCATTACCATTGGTAGCAAAATCATTCTGTGCCATAAAGTGTGGCATATTGCTTTCTCGCTGCAACATTTTGTAGGCTTTTTCTTTGTTGGGCAGATATGGATTTTTGTAATCATCAACTGCAAATACTCTGTTCATTCCTGCCATCATATGATACAGTATATGACAATGGAAAAACCAATCTCCCTCTACATTTGCCAAAAACTCTATGGTATCTGTTTCCATTGGCATAATGTCAATAATATTCTTCATTGGTGCATTATTACCGTGTTGGTTTAACACTCTGAAATCAAAGCCGTGCAGGTGTATCGGGTGTCGCATCATTGAGTTATTGTAAATGGTAATTCTCAATATTTCGCCTTTTTTTACAGGTATTTTATCGCTTTCTGAAAGTACACGGTTATCCATACTCCATACATAGCGGTTCATATTTCCTGTAAGGGTAAATTTCAGTTCTTTAACGGGTGCATCTTTGGGCAGTTCAGTATTGTGTGGCGATTTGAGCATTGCGTAATTGAGTGTAACTATTTCGCTCAAAGCATTGGCATTATAACGGTTCGGGTCATCGTCCTTATTCATACTGTGCTTATGATGTTCGTGTTCTGCATCTTGCCTTTTTCGTGTTCAGGATGATTATCGTGTGTTTCCTTTTTACCTTTTTTCTTTTCCTCGCCTGTGATTTCAGGATACATTACTACATTCATATCCATCTGGTTAAGGCTCATATTCATACCCATATCATCAAGGTCGCCATTCATCTTCATCATATCGTTCATCATCTTCATTCCCTCGAAGTATTTCAGACGTGGCATTTCGCCTACATATTTTTTTTCGCCATTGCCTATAAAATAGCTGGCTGATTGGGTACGGTCTTCGGTTGTTGCCATAAATTCAAAGGCTTTACCGTCTTCGGGAATGGTAACAACTACATCGTAAGTTTCTGATACGGCAATAATCAACCTGTCCACTTCCACAGGCTCCACATCGTTACCATCACTCGCTACTACGGTAATTTTACCACCTGCGTAGCGCAGCCAAAAGTAAGATGATGCGCCGCCATTAGAAATGCGTAAACGTACTTTGTCGCCTGCTTTTAAGGGCTTACCGTCAATGCTTTTTAAATCGGTATGATGATTACCGTTCATCATTACACGGTCGTAATACACATCGCTCACGTCCATTGCCAACATACGCTTCCATTCGTTGTTTAGCTTGGTTTTGAATTTACCGCTTCTAATGGCTTCGGCGTAGCTTTGTGTTGCGCCTTTCCTTATCGCAAACCAGTCGCTTGCTGCGTGCAGCATACGGTGTACATTTTCGGGCTTCAGGTTCGTCCATTCGCTTAGCATTATGGGAATTTCCGGTAAATCGTCAATTCCTTTTCTAAATGTTTTATCGTCAGCCTTTTTGTGCATTATAAAGCTGCCGTACATTCCAATTTGCTCCTGTAAGCCCGAATGCGAATGATACCAATGCGTTCCGGCCTGAATAATCGGGAAACGGTAAGTATAGGTTGTGCCCGGCTCAATCGGCATTTGCGTTAAGAAAGGTACGCCGTCTTCCTTATTCGGCAGGAACAATCCGTGCCAGTGCAGGGATGTACTTTCTTTTAACTGGTTATGTACTACGATTTCTGCCGTGTCGCCCTCTGTAAATTCAAGCGTGGGCATCGGGATTTGACCGTTTACAGCGATTGCCCTCTTTTCCTTGCCTGCATAGTTTACAAGCGTATCTTTTACATACAGGTCGTAATGAACTACCTTTTGCGCAATGCTGACTTGTGATATAAAGAGTGCCAACAGGGTTAGCGGCAACAGCTTTTTGTAAAGAAATTTTTGATTATCCATTTTAAAAATCGCATTGGTTATAAACGTTAAAAGGCATTGCCCATTGAGAAATGCCTTACTGGGTTATTTATTTAGTTTCGGCAACTTTACCACAGGTAAGCATAGAAGAACCGTAGTAAGGATTTTTAATCTCCTTTTCTTTGCTTAGCCAATATGCTTTTTTCATCGGGCAATATTGGTAGTAAACGGGTTGGTTTACTTTGTCTGATGATTTTACCACTTTCCACAGTACGGTTGATACATCGTTGAAAGCGGCTCTTTGCTTTTCAAGGTTGTTACCTGCCTTGCTTAATTTGTCGGTGGCTTTCAGTAAGTCGTTTTTCTGTGTAAAATTTTCTTCACTTTTTATAGCTTCGTAAAAAGTGCTGATAGTTGTGTTTGCTTCTTTAGTATCACTATTTACCAATGCATTTTTTACACTGATGTACTTATTTAATAGATTACTTGTGTTTTGGGCAAATGCTGAATAACCAAACAACATTAGCCCTATTAAAACTAACTTTTTCACTTCTCTTTTTTTTGATTGTTAAATGAATGGATTAAGAAAGAACTCCGAAGCAAGGCTTCGGATAGTTCTTCGGATTAAGCATTCAAAGGCTCTATTTTGAAACCTTTACTTTTGATAATAGATACTACTTCTTCTTCCGTAATTCCTTTTGAAATCACGGTAAGGATTTTATCGGCATTATCCGTGTCCACCTTCCAATGGCAGACTCCTTCGGCATTATCTAAATCTGACTTTACTTTTGATACACAACCTCCACAGTTGAGATTGGTTTTGAATTTAAATTCTTTATTTTCCATTTTATTGAATTTTGAATTGTTATTTAATGATTGTTTTTATTTTTTGAGTTTGTCGGCAGGTGGATTATAGTCGGGCAAACTTGTAACTCTTACGGTATCTACTCCGTCAATATCCCAAGTGATAGGTATCATTGTCATATACTCACATTTCGGACACATATCGCCTTGCGAGCCTATCATTTCCCTATGTCTGGGACAACCTGTAATGATATTACCTGTTGCATCAATCAATTCGCCATTTTCATTACGATTGGCTTTTTGTGTTTCCGTATTGCTTACGGCTGTTTCGGTTGCGTGGTCGTGTCCCACGTGTTGGTTGTGGCTGTTACTGTTTCCACAAGATGCAACAAACATCGCAATTGATGCAAGTGCTGCTATCACTGTTTTTCTTACTATCATTTTTTAAAATTTTAATTGTTATTTGATACTGCAAATTTCAGTACATTATCATTCTGCGTTGTTGTGTTATTTATTGTTTGATTTGTGAGATTTACTGAAATCAGTGATGATGTTCGTGTGCTGTTGGTTCTGCCTTTACGCTGCACAATATTGAATTATCGTGTTTGTGTGCAGGTGTTTCCAACTGAATGGTTACGTGATGAACGTTTAAGTGTTCCAAGTCGTGTTCTATTTTACGAAGCATTTTTTCGCTTTCTTCAATCGTCATTTTTTCATTCACAACTGCGTGGCAGGTAAGAGCATTCAAACCGCTTGTAATTGTCCAAATATGTAAGTCGTGAATGTTTTGAATACCGTCTGTTTTTAAGATTTTGTCCGTTACTTTTTCTATTTCTACATTATTGGGTGTACCCTCCATAAGTACGTGTACCGATGATTTGGTAACTAAGTATCCGCTTCGCAATACCAATATGGAAACGATAACACTTGCTAGAGGGTCTGCCCAACTCCAACCAAAGAATAGAATGAGCAAAGCTGCGATGATGGCACCAACCGAACCAAGCATATCACTGATGACGTGCAGGTACGCTCCACGCATATTGAGGTTTTCCTTTACATCAGCTCCACGCATCATTATCCAAGCTACAAGCACATTGACCAATAAGCCTATAAATGCAATAATGAGCATTCCGTAGGATTGAATTTCGGGCGGATTTTGGAAACGTTCGATTGCTTCATATATAATATAAACTGAAATCAGTATCAGCGTTGCTCCATTGATAATCGCAGCTAATATTTCAAACCGTTTATATCCATACGTTTTACCATAATCGGCTACTTTACTGCTGAATTTAAAAGCCATTAAGGCAATGAACAATGAAATAGCATCGCTCAGCATATGCCCTGCATCTGCCAATAAAGCAAGGCTGTTTGTAATCAAACCACCGATAACCTCTACTGCCATATAAGTCGTAATAATAACAAGGCTGATGGTTAAGGTTTTTTTGTTCGAACTGTGCGAATGGTTGTGTTCTTGTCCCATATTTTTCTTTTTATCCGTTACTATTTTGGTTCAATGCTTTACTTTTTCCATTTTAACCGCAAACTGTTACTTACCACGCTCACAGAACTCAATGCCATTGCTGCTCCTGCAATCATTGGATTAAGTAAAAATCCATTTATCGGGTAGAGAATACCTGCTGCAATTGGAATACCGATAAGGTTATAGATAAATGCCCAGAACAAGTTTTGTTTAATAGTAGCTACAGTTTGTTTTGAAAGCCTAATTGCTTGTGGAATCTTGGTAAGATCTGATGAAATGATTGTCATTTTGGCTACGTCCATTGCTATATCCGAACCTTTACCCATCGCTATACTCACATCTGCTGTTGCCAATGCGGTACTGTCATTGATACCGTCCCCAACCATTGCAACAGTTTTGCCTTGTTGTTGCAATTCTTTTACAAAATCGGCTTTGTGTTGTGGCAATACTTCGGCTTTATAGTGTCTGATGCCTGTCTGCTCTGCTATGGCTTTTGCTGTGGCTTCGTTATCGCCTGTAAGCATATACAAATCAATACCCATTTCCTGCATTTCCTTTATGGCTGCTACCGATGTTTCTTTTATCTTATCAGAAATAGCAATTACAGATAGAGCTTGTTTGCTGTCTGAAAACCAAATAACGGTTTTCGATTGTTTGCCCCATTCATCGGCTTGTTGTTGTAATTGGTTTGGAATATTGATGTTGTTTTCTGCCAATAGTTTTTTATTGCCTACAAAATAGGTTTCGTTATTATGATTGGCTTTTGCTCCTTTACCTGTAATGCTATCGAAGTCTGATAATGGAGTAGCTGTAACACCGTCCAAATGTTTTACCACGGCTTCTGCCAAAGGGTGTTCTGATTGCTTTTCGATACTCAAAAGAATATCTTTTGCGGTATCATCATTGTTGAGCCATTGAATGCCTGTTACCTGTGGTCTGCCCTCTGTAATTGTTCCTGTTTTGTCTAATATGATTGCATCTACTTTTTTGGCTAATTCAAGGCTTTCAGCATCTTTTATTAAAATACCTTTTTCAGCACCTTTGCCAACGCCTACCATAATTGCCGTAGGGGTAGCCAATCCCAACGCACAAGGACAAGCAATAACCAATACAGTAACGGCTGCTAAAAGACCTTGTACAACACCATTCTCGCCTCCTAAGAAGAACCAAAGAATAAATGTCAGGATAGCAATACCGATTACTACCGGAACGAAAATACCTGCGATTTTATCCACCAGTTTTTGTACGGGTGCTTTACTTCCCTGTGCATCCTGCACCATTTTGATGATTTGGGCAAGCATTGTTTCTTTACCCACTTTTACCGCCTTGAACTGGAAGCTACCTTTTTGGTTGATGGTTCCTGCAAATACCTTTTCGTTTTCCTTTTTCAGTACCGGAACAGGTTCGCCGCTTAGCATACTTTCATCTACATACGAATTGCCCGATACAACTGTACCATCCACCGCAATTTTTTCGCCAGGCTTAACCAAAATAATATCGCCTGCGTTTACATCTTCGATGGCTTTTTGTCTTTCCGTGCCGTCTGCTTCTATTACGATAACCGTTTTCGGCTGTAAGCCCATCAGCTTTTTAATGGCTGAAGAGGTGTTGCCTTTGGCTCTTTCTTCCAGCAGTTTTCCCAAGAGGATGAATGCGATAATAACGGCAGCCGCTTCAAAATATACGTGAGCATGCAGTCCCCGTTGATGCCAAAAGTCGGCAAACAGCATATTGAAAACACTGAACAGGTAGGCAATACCTGTACTCAATGCCACCAGCGTATCCATATTGGCGGAACGGTGCTTTGCCTGCTTCCAAGCGTTTACAAAAAAATCCCTGCCCAACCATATTACAACGGGCGTGGAAAAGAGCCACATTATCGGGTCTGCATAGGGCATATCCATAAAGAACATTCCTATGATTACCACGGGCAGGGAAAGGATAATTGCCCAAATGGTCTTGTTTTTCAAGGTTCGGAATTTCTTTTCGTGGATGGCTTCGAGCGTTTCCTGCTGCTTGGTTTCGTCTTCAATCAATAGGTCGTAACCTACTCCCTGAACCGCTTTTTGCAGGGTGGAGGCATCGGTCATATTGGGCAGATATTCCACGGTAAGATTGCCCGTTGCAAAGTTCACGGAAGCATTAACTACTCCCGGTTGGTATTTCACAATGCTTTCGACACTGCCCGCACAGGATGCACAGGTCATGCCCAATACCGGAAAAGCACTTTTAACCGTAGGAACTCCGTAACCTAAATCTTTAATTGCCTTAACAGCTTCGCCTACGGTTTCATTGCTATCTACTGTAATCGCTGCCCTGCGGTTGTTCAGCTCTACTTTATGGGTTTCTACGCCTTTTACCTGTGCCAATCCCTTTTCAACGATTAATGCACAGTGTTCGCTCTCTACGTCTTCTAAGGGAATATAAATTATTTCTCTATTATTGTTTGCCATATTCTGCTTGTATTAATTTACAATACAAAATTGGCTATTATATTTATGGGTACTGTTGTGAAATTTTGGATTTGATTTGTAAGATTTACTTACACTTTATCCAACGGTTTTCTTTTATCCTCTTTAATCTGTTTGAAATGGCTTGGTGTTAGCCCTGTTACTTTTTTGAATTGATTGCTCAAATACGCTACACTTGAATAGTTCAGACGAAAGGCAATTTCACTCAAAGACAATTCATCATATACCAATAGTTCTTTTACCTTTTCTATCTTCTGGGCAATAAAATATTTTTCAATGGTTGTACCCTCTACTTCTGAAAAAAGGTTGGATAAATAATTATAATTGTGGTATAACTTACTGCTTAATACATCTGAAAGATTGGTTTTAATATCGTTGTCCTGATGATGTACCAAGTCAATAATTATATTCTTTATCTGCTCAATGATACGGCTTTTTTTATCGTCAATGATTTCAAAACCCAATGGAATTAAAACCTTATCTAAATTGCTTTTTTCTTCGGGTGTGGGTTCTTTAGCAAGCATAACTTCCCCTAATTTGATATTCATAACATCAAATCCCAATTTATCCAATTCATTTTGCACCACCATAATACAACGGTTGCAAACCATATTTTTAATAAAGAGTGTTGTCATATTTATTTCTTACTCACGTTATTTCGTTACAAAGTTAGAAAATGTTTTAAAAATAGTTTGGGGTGGTGGGTGGGCTTTGGTCGGCTTGGCTCTTTTGGTTTTGCGAAGCGTTGGCGTTGTGTGTCGGGGCAAAACCAAATGTGCCAAATGCGTTGGCAAAAAAATTCCTTTGTGCGTTGGGCATTTTTTTATTTTTTTCTGTGTCGGGTTGTTGTCTGGTTAGGTATCGAAGTGTCGGTTCGGGTGGTCGTCCTGCCATTGCCACTAACGTTTAGCGTGTATGTGCAGTAGCGGATTAGGAGCATTTTCCTGTCCGTTTAGCACAAAGTTTCTTAGAAGCACAGACCTTTGATTTGCCAATACTCCAGCTATTGACACATACACGCTGTTGTAGGCAGTTGTTTATTTTTTCTTACTTATTGCTTCTTTTAGCTTTAGGCCAAGTTCACTAATTTCATTCCTTTTTTTACTTATATCTATATTTTTTGACTTGTTCTTGTAAATTATTGTTTGAAACCATTCTTGTTTTTTCTGAAATTGCTGGTGAAAATTTCTTGGTGCACAATTCAATATAAAATCACATATTTTTAATGCAAAATCTATCTTTTGAAGTCTAACAAGAACATCTAAAAAATTATATAAACCTGCAATCACATTTTGCCTAGCCCCTGATGAAATATCATCAAGTTTCTTTGAAATTATTGCATTGTATAGGAAATTACCTTGCTTGTCGTGAATGTCTTTGCACTCCTGTTTTTGTTTCTCCCGAAGAGTATTAAACTCACTAATGCTAATTTCATTGTAATTTCTTTTCTCCTTTAAGTCTTGCCAATCTGAAATTATTAGAATTGAACGATATTGAAGAAGCATACCAGCTATTTCCAAGTCAATGTCTTCATTAAAATTGAAACCTGAAGATGCATAATCTAGTAAAATCAAGATTGCTTTGATTTTTTGCTCTCTTGTTCCATTTGCCCAATTATATGTAGCCCACATCTTTGAATATGTTGCGAAGAACAATTTCTCTTTTGAGCCTTTTTGAAAATTTTTATTAAAAATATAGCTGTATTCTTGTAAATATTTTAGTGCATCTTCTCTTTTACCCCTATCAACAAGATATGCAGCTAAGTTTAAAATTGCTTGTAGTTTAACTTCTAAGGGACTACTTGCCCTATTAAGAATTTGTTTGTAGTTATCTGTTACTTCAATTTCATTTTTTGCCAAGCGGCTGGTATTTGCTGCAAGCAAAAGAGAATGTTCAACATCTAAAGATTTGTCTTTATTAACTTGATTTCTTCTTTGCTCCCAGATACCCCTTTGAGAAATTGGTCGTTTTTGGTAATAATTTGACATAATTTGAAATATCTCATTTGAGTATATCTCAAAAAATTTATGTTCATCATCAATTTTTAATATTTTTAGTTTTATCAATTCATTCAATGCTGAATTGAATGTATCAGCTTCGTGTTCAAGGTTTAAAATATATTGAGCTTTTTCAATTACATTACTAAGGTCATCTTTTGTTACTAAAAGGCTGAGAACTACGAAAAGGTCTTTGGCTTTGGGTGATAAATATTCATAAATTCTGCCAAATAAGAAACTGATAGCCGTATCTCCTTCTTTGATTTTGAAGTTTAATGCATCATCTAATCCACGTTGTGCAAGTATAAAAGCAAATTGAAAAATAAACAATGGTCTACCGCCCGTTATCTCAAAAACCTTACGACTTTTTTCAGGGTTTTCTAGTTCTCGTTTAATAACTTCATTATTACCAAGTTCTTCATTTTTAATTACTTCCAATAAAAACCTTTTTGTTTCATGTTCTGTGAGTTCATTAGTTTGAAATTCTTGACCAATATTGATATTTACGGCTCGCGTTGTAATAATAACCTTATGATAGTTTGTGTTAAGTTCTGATATAAATTCTTCTATCTTGTCTTTTTCTTCTTTTGGAAAAGTTTCATAGTCATCAATAACCAAAAGAATTTTCTTGCCTTCAATTTGAATAATATTTTTTGGATCATCGCTTTCAATGTTGAAAATAACTTTATTTACTCCTTTTATCAATTCAGAAAAGGTTGCAATTCTGTCACTAATTTCTTCAATTTTACCTGTGTAATAATCGTAACGTCTATCTTTTGCAGATAGAAATACGATGTAGTCAAAAAACTTTATTTCATCATTGGCTAAATCTTCACAAAGACTTTGGATGGTAGCTGTTTTACCTACTCCCCCGTGTCCCCAAACTGTGGCGCAAACAGATGCGTTATTTCTTATGAGAAATGATTTTAATTTTCCCTTAATGCCAATATCAATATACTTTCGGTAGTTGTTTTCGTAGATATTGCGAATTGTACCGTTATGACTTTTTACTTTTACTCCGTCATTTGTAACATCTAATTCACATAATTCGTCCCATTCTTTGAAGTAAATACCTGTATCAAGTAAACGATTGTACTTTACCTTTCCAAGAAGCTTTTCATCTATACTGTTGAAAAAGTAAAGTTCTTTACCGTAAGATGTAATTTCAATAAACGGGGAAAGCCTGAAATATGCATTCGGTCCTGTACTGGCGTACAAACAGCCTAATTCAAAAGAACCAATTGTTTTTGGGCAACTCCAAGGGACATAACTTGCTCCGTCACTTTTGTATAAAATGCCTTTATAGGTCGTATTTTCGGCATTAGTTACATATACCAAATCTACGTTTTCTTTCAGGATTGGTAAGTCTGCTGTCAAAACACAGTCGTAAAGCTCTTCTAATACTGAAAGTAATTTTTCAGGGGCATCTTCATAAACAAAGCCATGTCCAAGCAATTCATTTCTAACAGATGGATACTTATCTAAGGCTTGGCTTAACTTACTCTTTTTGAAAATTTCTTTATCCGTGTCAAGTTTCCTACAAATAGCAACAATGCTGCCTATTGTGGGTTTTATAATAGATTGAAAGACAAATTCTTTATCTTCATAATCTAGTTTTTCCAAATTCTTATTCCAAAGGTAACCTAATAGGTAAACCAATACATATTCAAACCTAGCCTGATAATGTTGTTTTAGGGCGTTCTTGTCGCCCATTGTTTGCAAAAAGTCTATTCGTTGGTCAATTTGTTTTCTGATGTAATCCATTTTTGTCTTTTTATCGTTTTTTTACAATTGCCCACAACTCGTTTATAGGTCTGACAAAATCATCCTTATTCACTGCAAAATGGGTGTATAGGTCTGACAAATGTCAGGTTTTATTTCTTTCATACCTGGTCTATGTTTTTATAATTCATCAAAGGGTGACTTGATTTTAGTTAAACTTTTTTCGGTAACGTGTGTGTAGATTTCCGTTGTTTTGCTGCTTTTATGCCCAAGCAATTCCTGGATATACCTGAGGTCGGTGCCCGACTCCAGTAAGTGGGTTGCGTAGCTGTGCCTTAACCAGTGAAGCGTGACAGGCTTATCAATTTCCGCTTTCGTTATGGCTTGTTTCAACACACTCTGAAGGCTCTTTTCGCTGTATTGTTCTCCTTCAGCCTGTCCCTCAAACAACCAAACCTTTGGTTTGTATTTTGAGTAATATTCCCTCAGCATGCTAATTGTCTTATCCGAAATGGGCACTACCCTGTCTTTTTTGCCTTTTGCGTTTCGGATGATCAGCAGGTGCCGCGCAGCGTCCACATCAGCCGGCTTCAGGTTCAGCAGCTCGCTGCGCCTGAGTCCGCAGGCATAGATCAGGCTAAGCATGGTGCGGTGTTTCTGGTTCACCTAAGCATTCAAAACCGAAGCCACCTCTTCTTTGCTCAGCACATTGGGCAGCTTGTGCTGGCGCCTCGGACGCTCCAGCGTGCCTACATCAAGTTTGGTGTGCATCACCTGACCAAAGAAAAGCTTGAGCGCGTTGATCACCTGATTCTGATACGAATAGCTCAGGCCATTTGCCAAAATGTGATCGTTAATATAAGCTAATACCTCGTTTATAGTCACCGAATCAACCGGCCGGTGACCCAGCCAGCGCAGAAAACTCTGCAAGGCCCCTGTATATGTGCCAATAGTGGATGCGCTGTATCGCTTGTGAAGCAGCCAGTGTTCGAAGGTTTGAAGATGGGTCGCCTTGTCCGGATTTAAATCGGGCAGCCGGGGTTTTACGGCATTCGCAACTGGCGCATTCGCAACAGCCTCAGCCCGCAGCACTGAATAATCCACCAAGGCCAATCCGCGAAAAGCATTGAAAACATCGTTGAGCCTGAACTGCGCCGCCTCCTGGTACCAAAACTCTCTGCTCCGGCTCCAGGCTTTTCCAGGCAAGGTCTTCACACGTCGCTTAAGCTCTTCATCCTTGTCGAACTGCAAGCTAACCACTTCTGCATCATGGTGCCGGGTGCGGCTCAGAACCACCTTACGGGTTTGGTTGGTTGTTGCATTCGTTTCTGCCATCGCATGTAGTTTTTCATTGGCCTGACCCGACCGCTGACCAAGATGTTCATCTTCGGTCCGGTTTCGACCTCGCCAGCGCCACCTGTTTGCTGCCCCACAAATTCGCTTCGGTTTCGTGTCGCTCAACTGGTTGGCTGGCAGCACCAAACTTATATAAAAATTCGGTTAAGTCAATAGGCTTTCCGAAAAAAATGAATGAACTTAATATATTGAAAAATAGCTACATAGTACTTTGAGCTCAAAAATGGTCTTCGTGACCGGCAATTCAAACACCTTTTTCTGGTGCCTCGAGAGTGTGCTTCGAGGGTTTGCAGCATGGGGCAAAACGCAACAAGGATTTTTTCTTTACTGTTCACATGCAAATTTAAGAAAGCAATACTTTTTGCTATCTAAGCCATACCCTGGAGCTGCTTCCAAATAACCCGGCCAATCAGTTTCACAAACTGCTTCCGATAACAGAACCAAGATTAGACACAACACGCCTGCAGCCTGAACGGTACAAAGCTTTGACCAACCCATGCCCGAACACCTTTTTTCGCGTGCCATGCTCAAATGAGTATCCGTTCTTTGGGCAGGCCTGATCGCTTTGTTCAGGCTTTGCCCTCCCATTCTTCGTAAAAACGATCCAGCCAGATCAGCATAAAGTTGTGCCGTTCTTCAGCCATCCGTCGGGCTGCATCCGTATTCATCATCTCCTTTAGCCTGAAGAGCTTTTCGTAAAAATGCCCAATGGTGGAACTGTCGAACGAACCCTCCATGAAATACTTCTCGGCTTCGGCGCGGGAATTGTAATTCATAAAAGGCCGCTTCTTGTATCCTCCGTAGCTGAATGCCCTGGCTATGCCAATGGCACCCATGGCGTCGAGGCGGTCGGCATCCTGAACCACCTGGAATTCAACCGACTTCTCGCCGCTGAAAACAGAGGCATGTCTGAACGACATGTTTCTGATGATAAACATGATATGTGCAATTGAAGTCTGGGACACATGTTGTTGCCTCAGAAAAGCCTCAATTTCAGCTTCCATTTGCGCCGGCCGATCTGTGAGTTTGGAATCAGTGAGGTCGTGCAGCAATGCAGCCAGACCCACAATCTCCGCATCTGCGCCGGTCTGTTCAGCCAGTTGCATCGCCATGCGGTAAACCCGCTGAATATGCCACCAGTCGTGCCCGCTTTCGGCCGATTCGAGTCTCTTCTTCACCCACACAATGGTTTCAGCAATGCGCTTATTCATTTGGCCGGCCAATTAAATACCTGATTATAAATGTTGCGTCCTGTTTTTTGCGTCCGTCAATCACCAGGCAGGTGCTGCATTCGGGATACAATCCATACCAAAGATAACTTTGCCAGATGTGTTCGACGTACCAGTCGGGTTCGATGCCCCAGCGGTCGTCGCGCAACTTTCGCCTCACAAAAGTGTTTTTGTCAATCTCGATGAAAATGCACTTGTCGAACAGCGCCCGTGTGGCTGCGTCCCAGAGTACCATCAAACCTTCGGCTATGACGTATTTGTTTCGCGCAGCTTCGGCGAGGATGGCTTCACGAAATTTTGCGTGGTCAATCGAATCAGGATGCTCCCAGTCCAAATGTCCTCTGATCTGTGGAATCAGTTCCACGTCTTTCACAAAATCGTCCTGACAGATGATCGTAGTGTGTTCGTGTCCAAGCTGTTGACGCAGTATGTTGGCGAGTGTACTTTTTCCTGCCTGGCTAACCCCGGCAATGGCGATGATCATTTTTTGAGGCGATTACGTAAGAGATTGGATTTATTGTCGGGCGAGGGCACAAACTGATACGCTCCCAGGTCGGGCGCGGGCAGCCGGCTGATTCCATCCAGGTCGAAGGGAACCAGTTGACCATACTCCGCTTTTCCCACACCTATCACAGGCGAGAGGGTGTCGGGCCGGTAATCGAACCTGGGATAATCTCTGAATTTGGGGTCCTGGTTACGTATCACATTGATGTAGTTGGCGGTGTTGGTGGTCTGCCTTTTAGTGCGCAGCAGGCAATGGTCGAACATATAGGTGCTGTCGGCACCGCCTACCAGCTCCTTACCGATTTCTTCTTCGGCCGAACCAAACACGATGCTGTTGCCCCATTCCATGCTCAGGGGGATGGGAAATGGCCGGTTGAGGCTGTCGGGCAGGAAATTGTTGAAAAACAGGCTGGGCGTATTGCGTATGCCGAGGGTCCAGTTGTTTGCCACGGTAGTGTGAATAAATCTGTAAGCCCCGCCACCTGTGAGTGCAACTGCGTAATTCCCGCAGTTGGCAACAACCAGATTGGCCGCATCCACGGCAAAGAGCCTGGTAAACAGCCCGATACCGGTGTGGTTTTCGATGATGGTATTGGTGATATTGAGTTGATTCTGGGTGGGTCGGAGGAACGATTCCACCTGCAGACCGATGAAGCCGTTGCGGATGATGGCATAATCAATTTCGTGGTTGTATCCCAGCCTGCCTTCCATCAGCCAGATGCGGTCCCATTGTCCGGGGATGTTTCGGTAATCCGGGTCGAGCCGGTCGCCCTGAAAGATCACGGGATTTTCGCGCGTTCCGCGCACTTTGAGCACCCCGTCCACATAAGCCCATAGTCCCGACTTGTTGTGGAAATGCACCCGCGTACCTTCTTCTATCACCAGGGTGCCATAGCTGTCGATGAGCGCATAGCCATACACCACATAAGGCTTGCCGGCTGTCCAGGTCACGGTTTGGTTGCTGTCAGCCACCACTTTGAATTTCGGGAAGCCGGGTACAATGCGGTCAGCCAGAATATAATGCGCATCCTGTCCCCAGGCAACCAGTTTTACGCTTTGCTCATTGCCATTGAGGTTGAATATCAGGTCGTCCTCCTCCACAAAAGGATGGTTTTCGTTGCGCGGGTCGATGGTTACCTTCACAAAGACAAAGATGCTGTCGCGCGGAGCTATTTCCACTTCGTTTACACTCAGGCCCGGAATGCCGTCCACATTCATCCTGAAAGGCGAAGCCCCGCCCCTTGCCAGACTTATGTTCGAGATGCGCACACGTCTGGCCGAGTTGTTGTAAACCATCAATGGCTTGGTGATGCTTCCCAGGCTGGTAAATACGGTGTCGAACATCACCGTGTCGGCCGAAAATGCAAGCCGGAGGCCGGGGTCGGTACTGATGGGGTCTTCCTTGAGGCACGAGGCCATCATTATCCCCAAAAAGAACAATGGAAGCAGGCTGCGCATTGCACCTTGAAAAAACCTCATTCCTGGCTCGAAACCGTATTTCATCTGGCAAAGGTAGGCAGATATCATTTACGCTTATCCGGCACGAATATTGTACCTTCGGGCACGATAAACAGCATTTGTGACAATAGATTCATGAAGTACAAAATTGTTTTTTCTACCTTGTTCCTGCTGCTTTTTTCTTTTCAACTTTTGGCTCAGCAACGTCAGCTCTTTCCCGAAACGCCTGATTTTGAGCGAAAATGGGTGCTGGGCGGCGATTTCGGTATGGGATTCTCTTCCACCGCCTCGTCGATACTGATCGCGCCTCAACTGGGCTATAAGATTAATCCCGACTGGGAAGCAGGCATCCGGCTCACCTACAACTACCGCAGCTATCGCTGGCAGCAACAACGTATCCGCACGCACGACAAGGCCATTGGGGTATTTACAAACTACGAAATCTGGAGAGGTCTCTTTGCCCATGCCGAAACCGAATGGTTGTACTACACCCCGGTATTTTTCACCGGAAACCCATTGTGGCTCGAAAAAGACGATCCCCGGTTTTTCAACAGCCTGTTTGTGGGCGGAGGCTACAGGCAATATTACAGTTCTTCCGGTTATGCCTATTTGCTTGTCCTTTACAACCTGAACGACAGTTTCGATTCGCCCTACAGCAATCCCATCATCCGGGCGGGTGTGGCTTTTGGCCTGGGGAAGCCGCGCAATCAGGCAAGCCGGAACAGGACTATCAGATAGAATACCGTAAACCCAGCAAGCGCAAACAGACCGACCCATGCCCAGATTTTCAGAAACCTGCCTGGCCTGAATTGGTCCTCAATGCTTTCTGAAAAAATAATTTTGTAATTGAGAAAAGCCAGGAAAGGGGCGGTGACAAACGAAATGCTTGTGGCCAGATCGACCATCGTGCGCATGCTCTGGCCTGAGATTTTCAACAAAGCCAGGGTGGCTGCGGCAAGCAAAAACATCCAGATAAGGTATTGATGCTGAGGCTTCAGCTTTTGTTGCCCGGATCCAAAGTTGCGTGTACATTCTACCAAAGTGCGCGGATAGGCGTCGAGCACGGTGATGGTGGTGCTAAACATGGTGGTGAATGCAGCCACAGCAATCACCGGATAAGCCCATTGGCCGATGGTCTGGGTGTACAATCCGATCAGCTTTCCGGCAAATGCGGCACCACCTGCCGGCATGGCCTCGCCTGTGCCATACATCACAAAAGCGCCCAGCGCAAGAAAGAAGGCTGCCACGACCATCGTGCCGAAGTAACCAATCCGGTATTCGGTGAGCACCTCCCTGAGGGTGGGTTTGAAACTCAGCTGGCCGAACTTGGTCTGCGTCCAGATGGAAGTCCACACCACTATGTCCACCGGTGCGGGCATCCAGCCGATGAATGCGACCAAAAACAAGATATGCGCACGATTGCTCCAGTCGAAACCTGTTGCCAGCGCGGGTTGTCCCTGCCAGCGCGTCCAGGCCACCACAACAGCCACAATGGTCGAAAGTGTGAGCAATAAAATGACCACTTTAATGAGCCTGTCGAGTATTTTGAATTTTCCAAAGAGGAGCAAAAGTAGTGTGGCAGCTGTGATAAGTGCGCTCATTCCGAAATCGGACCAGCTGGTGTGAAAGATGTTGTTCGACAGGCCTGCTGTGACAATGGTGAGTGCTGCCTGCACAGGAATCATCGTGATGATGGTCATGGCAAAAAAGAGCAGAATCACCCACTTTCCCACCGCCGCATAAGCATCCACGAGATTGCCGCCTTTGGCCAGCACGTAGCGGCTGCCCATTTCGAAAAAAGGATATTTCAACAGATTGGTAAGCAGGAGTATTCCGAGCAATTCAAAACCAAACTCCGCTCCGGCTCTGGTGCTCTGAACCAGGTGCGATACCCCGATGGCTGCTCCTGCGTACAACAGTCCGGGACCAAGCAAGCTGAAAAACCTGTTTGTCTTCATCATCAGCGTTGTTGCCAGATTTTCCATGCAGCCTCCGCCTGGGCATAAAGCATGGGCAATCCGTTGAAGGTTTTGGCTCCCTGCATGCGGCCCTGCTTTAAAAACAGGGTCTCTTCGGGGTTGTAAATCAGGTCAATGAGAATGTGTGATTCATTGATGTACTCGAATGGAACAGAAGGAGCTGCATTCACGTTGGGATACATCCCCAAAGGCGTAGTGTTGATGATAAGCCGGAACTTCTCGAGCAGCGCCTTGCTGATCATGTCGTAAGTGACCTGACCGGCTTTTTGCTGTTTGGTCGAAACCGACTTGAAAAATATCCCTCTTTCTCTAAGCACGTATTTCAAAGCTTTGGCGCTGCCCCCGTTGCCGAGGAGCAGCGCAAATGGTTTATGCTGAGAACCAATGGCTTGACTGAGCAGTTCGGAAAATCCGATGACATCGGTGTTGTAGCCGACCAGACGGGGATCGCTGCTGGTGGGGATAATTTTTATGGTGTTGACCGATCCGACAAGCTTTGCAGTGCGGTCGAGCAGATGCAGATAACGCAGCACAGCCTGTTTGTGTGGGATTGTGACGTTGAGTCCCCTCAAATCCGGGTTGGCACGGATCAGATCCGGCAGTTGTGAAATGTCCTCAATCGGAAAATTCCTGTATTCAGCCTTGATGCCTTCGGGTGCAAATTTTTCGCTGAAGTATTTTCTGGAAAAGGAATGCTCCAGCGGATATCCAATCAAGCCGTAGAGGGCATTTTCAGCCTTGTTTTTCCTCTTCCAGAGCATACTTTTCCAAAAGCCATATTGTGATTATGCCTGCAATCATGAGTCCGATGGCGAACATTTCCTCCATTCCCATCCGACCTGGCAGAACGAGGTCGTAACGCTCAACCACTTGTTTGCCCGATTTGATGATTACCTCTCCGGCGGCATTGGTCAGGTAATGGGCTTCTTTCCATGGCCAGATCACGCCCAGCGAGCCTAAAATAAAACCTGTGAGCAAACCGAGGGTTTCGTTTTTAAACGTTCTGAGCAGCCACGAGAGCAGGTGGGAAAATGCAATGAGTCCGCCCACCATGCCAATGAGTACGGGAAGGAGAATGCTGAAATCCAGGTTGTTGATGGCTTCTATGGCCACAAGCTGGTAGTTGCCCATAAGAATCAGGACAAACGAACCGGAAAGGCCGGGCAGGATCATGCTGCACACTGCGACAACTCCGGAAAGTATCAGGTAAAAAAAGTCGCGGTTTTCTGTGGCGGGTTTCAGAAAGGTGATGGCCAGCGCAATCGTGGCTCCCACAACAAAGCTGATCACCACCGGTGCTTTCCAGCGCTCTACGGTTGCTCCCACAAAATATACACTTGCCAGGATCAGTCCGAAAAAATATGACCAGATGTACACCGGATAATGGCTGAATAGAAACTCGAACAGCCTGGCCAGACTGAAAATTGCGGCACCCACGCCGGCAAACACCCAGAACAAGAACCAAAAGTCGATTGCTGTGAAAAATTCCTTGAACCTGCCACTCAGAAAAAGCTTTAATGCACTCAGGTTGATCGACTTAATGGCATTTATCAATCGCTCGAAAATTCCGGTGATGAGGGCGATGGTGCCACCCGAAACGCCGGGTATCACATTAGCTGCGCCCATGGCCATACCTTTGAAAAACAGTTTGATGTAGTCGCCCATATTTCAGCGGATTATTTTTTTTACCAGGCTCAGCTTGTTTCCAAAAGGTGGGTAGCGCAACGGTATGTCGGGCCAGCTTTTTCGATGGAGCACTGGTTTGTAATGTGTAAATGCGTCGAAACTGTATTTGCCATGATAGCTTCCCATGCCGCTGTTTCCAACGCCACCAAAAGGCAGCCCGGCATTGGTGAAATGCATGATGGTGTCGTTAATACAAATGCCGCCTGCACTCAACTGATTTACAAGCTTTTTCTGCACAAGGCGGTCGCTGGCAAAAACGTACAAAGCAAGTGGCTTAGGCCGTGATTTGACAAAACCGATCGCATCATCAAGCTTGCGATATGGCACCAGGGGCAGGATAGGGCCGAAAATTTCCTCTTGCAGCATTGCGCTCGATTCGGGTGGGTTGCTCACAATGGCCGGCGCCATCCTGCATGTGGCTGCATCCATTGCAGGCAGTTCCTGCACTCTAACCTCGTCGAGCATAGCTTTGAGCCGGCCAAAGTGTTTTTGGTTGATGATCTTTGGATACTCCTGATTCCGGAGCAGCTCGTCTCCGTACATCTTTCTGATTTCCTGCTTTGCAATCGCCTCAAAATCAGATATGATTTCTTCCGGAACGAGTACATAGTCCGGTGCTATGCAGGTTTGACCGGCGTTGATGAGTTTGCCCCATACAATACGTCTTGCCGCCAGCTTAAGATCGGCGCTGCGGTCGATAATGCAGGGACTTTTGCCCCCGAGCTCAAGCACAACCGGCGTAAGGTGTTCGGCAGCAGCCCGCATTACGATTTTCCCGATTTGCGGACTTCCTGTAAAGAAGATAAGATCATATGGCAGGGCAAGCAATGCCTGACTCACACTGGCATCGCCTTCCACAACACATATGTGTCCGTTATCGAAATTGTTGTTTATCAGATCTTTTAAAAGGGCCGAGGTGTGCGTGCTGTATTCCGAGGGCTTGATGATGGCACAATTGCCAGCCGACAAGGCTCCTACAAGCGGTGCCACAGCAAGCTGAAAAGGATAGTTCCAGGGCGATATGATCAGCGTACAACCATAAGGTTCTGGCGTAAGATAGCTGCTTGCCGGAAAAGCAGCCAGCGGACTGGCCACACGTCTGGGTTTGGCCCATTTTTTCATCTTTCTGAGATGCAGCCGGATTTCTTCCAGCACAATACCGCTTTCGGTGGCATAAGCTTCGAATGCCGATTTACCGAGGTCCTGACGCAAAGCCTCTGCGATACGCTCGAGATTGTTGCGGATGAGCTGTTGCAGCCTCCGAAGTGCGTCGCGTCTGAATTGAAGGTCCTGCGTGGCGCCGCTTTCATAAAATTCCCTCTGCGCTGCCCACACCGAACGAACGTCTGTTGTCTCCATGCCTGATCAGTTCCTGCTGCTCAAATCACCCGAACGGTCATGTGCCTTTTGCTGGTAACTCTCAATCAGTTCGGCTATTGCCGGAAAGTCGAGCGCCGTGGGGAAGAAATGAAGGAATTCATTTACACCCCGTGGGTCGAGCGTCAAGGCCCTTTCAAGGTAAAACAAGGCCTGGTTGACGCTGTTGTTTAGGAGCAACATGGCTACAAGCCTGTAGATGATTGCAGGGTTTTGTGGTTGGTGTATAAGTCCGGTTTTAAGCACCTGAACCGCATTGACGATTTCTCCGGTCTTCAGGTAAAATACCGCGAAATCAAGCCAAAGGTCAGGGTCCTGAGGATCAATGCTTTCGATGCGCTGATAGGTGGCTTTTGCTTTCTCGAACAAGCCGCTGCGGGTATATAATTCAGCCTGAATGAGCAGAAAATCAGTGTTGTAGCTATCGTAATTTACAGCTTGCTCTATATACTTCAGCGCTTTTTTCAAATCGCCCTTTTCTTCGGCCACCACCGACATACCTGCCCAGGCCTCGGATAAGGTTTGGTCGAGCTGAATGGCTTTCAGGTAATTGGCTTCGGCAAGGTCGAACTCACCGAGCTTTTCGTAACATTCACCTATATAATAAGTGAGTGCTGCATCGGGCTCATCGAGCGTGGCGCTCTCCTCGAATGCCTCCAGTGCCTTGGCGTACATGCCCAGCGCCATATAGCTTTGTCCCATGCTGTGGTAGGCTGAGATGTAGGTGGGATCGATGGCAATGGCATATTCAAAAGCATCGATGGCTTTTTCGTAAAGTTCCAGCTGATGAAAGGCCATACCAAGGTTGAACCATGCAGAAACGCTCGAAGGGTGCTCGTCAATGTACTGATTGAAAAATGCTACGGCATCCTCCATGCGGCCTGCCATTTCGTAGCACATCCCGATTTCGTAAAGTATCTGCTCCGGAAAGGCCGAAACTTCAAGGGCCTTGCGAAGGTATTCCAGCGCAAGGTCGTATGCGCCCATGTTTTCGTATTCAAATGCGATTGAGGTATAGACTTCCTCTACCTCATCCTGATCAACCACCACCAGTGCCTTTTTGTATTCTTTGACGGCCTTTTTGAAATCCATCATCATGCTGTACACCGAGGCTTTTGTCATCAGCATGTCCGGATTCCGGGGCTCCGACAATTCCACTTCCTCGAGGGTTTTGAGGGCTTTCAGATAGTTTCCAGTGGTGGCAAGCTGCCTTGCGTATCTGATTTTCAGGCTGTTGCTTCCGGGATGCATGCGGATGGCTTGTTCGATCACCATTCCGGCTTTTTCGTTGTTGTATTCGTTCAGGTAATGATCGATCAGCAGCTCGAACTCATCTGTGTCGAAATATTCTTCCTGCCCGCTTTCTATCATGCGGTCGAAACGTTCGGCAAGCTCTTCAGGCTTCAGATCGTCTTCCCAGTTGAATTCTTCGTTCATGCTTCCCAAACTAACATATCGGTTGCAAAAATAACATAAATGCCCAAGCAAGCTTGTTGCACGGGATAAAGTTATCCAGCCATTGAACGATTCAAAAGCCTTTATCGCTTTTTTTATTAACGTCTGGCATGTTGATAACACTTTTGGTGCTGTGGCACAATTTCTTACGATGTGGAGAAATTTCTTTCCTGTATTGCTCACAAGTCGGATGTGTGGACAGAAACTTTAGCGCTGTTATATCATATTATTATGTGTGTTGCCATGCGCTCCTTAACTTGCAATTATCTTTTATTTTTACGCAGAATTATACAGGCTATGACACTTATCAAATCTATTTCCGGTTTCAGAGGTACCATTGGGGGCGAACCCGGTGACAACCTCACCCCGATTGATATTGTTCGTTTTACGGCTGCATTTTGCAAATTGATTTCGGACAGTGGTAAACCACTGGTGGTCGTAGGACGGGATGCGCGTCTCTCGGGCGACATGGTCAATAAGCTCGTTTGCGGCACATTGCAGGCCATTGGGGCCAATGTCATCGACCTGGGACTCTCGACCACGCCAACCGTGGAAGTGGCTGTGCCAGCGCTGGGCGCCGATGGGGGCATCATCCTCACGGCCAGCCACAATCCTGCACAGTGGAATGCGCTTAAATTGCTGAATGCGAAAGGGGAGTTTATTTCGGCTGCCCAGGGTCAAAAGCTATTGCATATTGCTGAGCATGAGCCGCTTGTGTTTGCACAGGTGGATCAACTTGGCAGCTATACCTCCGACGATACCTGGATTGACCGCCATATCGAAATGATTCTCCGTCAACCTCTGGTGGATGTGGATGCCATCCGAAAGGCTGGTTTTGTGGTGGTTGTGGATGCTGTAAATTCGACCGGTGGTCTGGCTGTGCCCCGTCTGCTCCGCGCCCTGGGGGTCAGCGAAGTGCACGAGTTGTACTGCACCCCTGATGGTCGTTTCCCACATAATCCTGAACCATTGCCAGAGCACCTGACCGATTTGGCGGCCATGGTGGTCGAAAAGCATGCACACCTCGGCATCAGTGTCGATCCCGACGTGGACCGCCTGGCGTTGGTTGACGAGCATGGACGGATGTTTGGTGAGGAATATACCCTTGTGGCTGTGGCCGACTACATCCTGCAGCATACGCCCGGCAACACGGTTTCGAACCTCTCGTCCACGCGTGCCCTTGCCGACGTAACTGCAAAACATGGGGGCAGATATTCCGCTTCGGCTGTGGGCGAGGTCAATGTGGTGGAGATGATGAAGGCCACCGATGCCGTTATCGGAGGCGAGGGCAATGGCGGAGTGATCTGGCCTGCATTGCATTACGGGCGCGACGCCCTGGCCGGGATTGCCTTGTTTTTGTCGCACCTCGCCAAATCGAGGCTTAGCTGTTCAGCACTCCGGAAAACATACCCTGATTACCACATGAGCAAAAACAAGGTGGAGCTCACCCCCGGAACCGATGTGGATGCGGTGCTTCGCAAAGTGGAAGAAGCCTTCGCCGGCGAGCGGATCAACACCATCGACGGCGTGAAGATTGATTTCGATCAGGGTTGGGTTCACCTTCGCAAATCGAATACCGAACCCATCATCCGGATTTACTCCGAAGCCAACACTCCCGAAAACGCTGAGGCCCTCGCCAGGCAGGTAAAAGAAATTATAGGATAACTCCTTTACTAAATAAATACGCGCCCAATGCCCAAAAAACGAAAAACCAAAAAGCGCAAATTCAGGGAGGTAAAGCTCAAACTCACAGCCCGGCAGTATGAGTCAATTTCAAATTATGCCAAAAGCCGCAACAAAAGCCTGAATAAATTTATCAGGGGTAAGATTGCACCTTACCTGTCGGGTTACGAGAAGCAAAAGCCTGTGGTGGAGAAAGTTCCTGAAAATCAGATGACAATATTTCACCTCATCGACAATCAGGCGGAAGCTGGCAGTGCGTAAGGCACGAGCGCAAAACAGGAATAAATTTGGTTCTGTAAGGTGCTCAGCTCTGGCTTTTCTGGTAGGGCACCCTGTTGACGATCGATCTGCCGAGGGTGATTTCGTCGGCAAACTCAAGGGCATCGCCCACGCTTATCCCACGGGCAATGGTGGTGATGCGCAGTTGGTATTCCTGCATCTGCCGGTAAAGGTAAAAAGCGGTGGTATCGCCCTCGATGGTAGAGGGTAAGGCCAGAATGACTTCATGAACCGGCTCGCTACCCAGACGTTGCAACAACAACCCAATGCTCAGGTCGGCCGGCCCGATGCCCTCAACGGGATTGATCACACCCCCAAGCACATGATACAGACCGTTGTAGCTGGCCGTGCGCTCGATAGCCATCACATCGCGCACGTCTTCCACCACACAAAGCACGTTTTCGTCGCGTTTGTGGTTGATGCAGATGCTGCACAAATCACTGTCGCTGATGTTGTTGCATCGTGCACAGTATTTTATCTGCATGCGCATGTCCACAATCGATCTGGCCAGCAGTTCGCTGCGCGATGGGGCCTCCCTGAGCAAGTGCAAAGCCAGCCTGAGGGCCGTTTTGCGCCCTATGCCAGGCAAACGCGAAAGCTCATTGACGGCATTTTCGAGCAGTATTGAAGAATATTCAGCCACGCTGATCGTTTTTTTGCAAAGTTAGCGAATAGCCCTTTCTCTGTATCTTTAACCCACATTGCATACAAAAATGACCCGAACCCTGATAACCCTGCTTATAATCCTTGTCGGCGGAATGCCGCAATTGCTGAGTGCACAAAACAAAGCACTGACAAACCAAACCGATGCCCTTGGTCGGAAAACCGGACCCTGGCAGGCATACTATCCCAACGGGCAATTGCGATATACCGGACAATTCCGGAACGACAAACCCACCGGAGAGTTCAAATATTTTTACGAATCCGGAAAACTCAGGGCTACCAATACCTTCGAAACGGATGGCCTGCGGGCCTACCACAGGGCATATTCCGAAAACGGCCGCCTGGTGGCCGAAGGTGTTTATTTCGATCAGCAAAAGGACAGCACCTGGCGCTTCTACAGCGACCTCGACGGTAGCCTGCTTGCCGAAGAGGACTACCTCGACAACCAACTGCATGGGGTAAGTAAAATGTACATCCCTGGTAAACAGCAGATTGCAGAGCTGACGCATTATGAAAATGGCAGGAAACACGGGCCGTGGAAGAAGTTTTTTCCCGATGGCACCCTCATGGCCGAGGGCTATTATGAAGAGGATGAACCCGAGGGACCGGTAATATTTTATCACCCCAATGGCAAGGTGCAGATCCGGGGAGCATACAAAAAGGGGCTGAAATCAGGGCTTTGGGAAACCTTCGACGAAGAAGGCAACCTCATTTCGAAAGAGGAATACAAAGAGCGGGGATTTTAGCCGGCGCATGGTGCAAACGTTTCCGGCACGCTCAACCCTTTTTCCTACCTTTGCGCAGCGTGATTACCTGAACCAAAACCATCTATGTCGTTACTCATACACAATATTCGCCAGATAGCCGGTGTGCTCGGGCAGGATGTGGCCTTGCTCAAAGGCGCTGAAATGCAGGATGTTCAAACCATTGACCAGGCATTTCTGTGGGTCGAAGGAGTCAAGATAGCCGATTTTGGACCCATGGATGCGCCGGCTTACAGGCAATATCTGCAACAGGCTGCAGAGGTTGTGGATGCCCGGCAGGGCTGGCTGCTGCCTTCGTTTTGCGACGCACACACACATCTTGTTTATCCTGCCTCGCGTGAACTCGAATATGTGGACAAAATACGCGGCCTCAGCTATGAGGAGATTGCAAAAAGAGGAGGCGGCATTCTGAATTCGGCGCGTAAGATGTCGGAAGTGTCAGAAGATCAGTTGTTTGAAGAAGCCATGCAACGGCTTGGCGAGATTGCCGCTTACGGCACCGGTGCCGTCGAGATCAAGAGCGGCTACGGTCTGAATACTGAAAACGAGCTGAAGATGCTTAGGGTGATCCGCAGGCTCAGGGAGGCTTCACCTCTGCAGATCGTTGCCACTTTTCTCGGAGCGCATGCCGTTCCGCTGGAGTATAAAGGCCGGCAGCAGGAGTATGTGGATCTGATCATCAACGAGATGATACCTCTTGTGGCTTCGGAAGACCTGGCAGAGTTTATCGATGTGTTTTGCGATCAGGGCTTTTTTACCGAAGAGGACACCGATCGCATCCTGAATGCAGGCATGAAGTATGGCCTGCGGCCAAAGATTCACGCCAACGAGCTGGCACGATCGGGCGGCATTCAGGTGGGGGTAAAATACAACGCCCTTTCGGTGGACCATCTGGAGTACACTTTCGATGAGGAGATAGAGGTGCTGCGCAACTCGGAAACCATCCCGACCATTTTGCCCGGTGCTGCTTTCTTTCTGAATATGCCGCTTGCGCCGGCACGTCGGATGATTGACGCCGGCCTTCCGGTGGCTTTTGCAAGCGATTTCAATCCGGGAAGCTCGCCATCGGGCAATATGCAGCTCATTTTGAGCATGGCCTGCATTCAGTACCGCCTGCTGCCGGCCGAAGCCATCAATGCCACCACCATCAACGGTGCGGCGGCCATGGACCTCAGCCATATCACCGGTAGCATCACCCGCGGCAAACTGGCCAACTTTTTCATAACCCGCCAGATGCCCAGCCTGGAATTCCTTCCTTATTATTATGGTACGAACAAAGTGGAGATGGCATTCCTGAACGGAAAGCAAATTATCTGACAATCAATATCATAAATCATATGATGCAACAACTTATCGAATGCGTTCCCAATTTCAGCGAGGGGCGCGACATGGGCATTATCCGCCAGATTACCGCTCAGATTGAATCTGTTGAAGGGGTTAGCCTGCTTGATGTCGATCCGGGGGCAGCCACCAACCGCACGGTGGTAACTTTTGTGGGCACACCCGACGAAGTGCTCGAAGCGGCCTTCCGGGCTGTTAAAAAAGCTGCGGAGCTCATCGATATGCGCAGGCACAAGGGCGAGCATCCCCGCATGGGCGCCACAGATGTGTGTCCTTTTATCCCTGTGGCCAACATCAGCATGGAAGAAGTGGCCGCACTGGCCCGTAAACTGGCCGAACGCATCGGCAACGAGCTTGGCATACCCGTTTATTGCTACGAGAACGCTGCCTTCAAACCCGAGCGTCGCAACCTGGCCAACTGCAGGGCAGGGGAGTACGAAGGGCTGCCGGCCAAATTGCAAAATCCGGAATGGAAACCCGATTTTGGTCCGGCCGAATTCAACGAGAAAGCCGGAGCCACCGCGGTGGGTGCGCGCGATTTTCTGGTGGCCTTCAATGTCAACCTCAATACCACCAGCACCCGCAGGGCCAATGCCATTGCCTATGATGTGCGCGAAAAAGGCCGTCCGATGCGCGAGGGCGATCCCATTACCGGCAAAATCGTGAAAGACGAGCAGGGCAATCCGGTTTATATCCCCGGCACCCTGAAGGCAGTCAAAGCTATTGGCTGGTATATCGAAGAATACGGCATTGCCCAGATTTCGATGAACCTCACCAACATCAGCATCACACCCGTGCATGTGGCCTTCGACGAAGTGTGCCGCAAAGCAGAAGCCAGAGGTGTAAGAGTGACCGGGTCAGAACTCGTTGGCTTGATTCCGCTCAAAGCCATGCTCGATGCCGGCAGGTATTTTCTGGCCAAACAGCAGCGCTCGCTTGGCGTGGACGATGACGAACTCATCAGGATTGCCATCAGGACGATGGGTCTCGACGAACTCAAACCTTTTCGTCCCGAAGAGAAGATTATCGAATATGTGTTGGCCGCCAAACAAAAAGAAAAACTGCTCATTGACCTCAGCGCCAAAGGATTTGTCAACCTCACCGCATCCGAATCCCCGGCACCGGGCGGCGGAAGCGTGGCGGCTTATGCAGGTGCCCTGGGCGCTGCCCTGGGAACCATGGTGGCTAACCTTTCCAGCCACAAAAGAGGATGGGACGCGCGCTGGGAATATTTCTCGCAATGGGCCGAAAAAGGACAGCAGATCAAAAAGCAACTGCTTTTTCTGGTGGATGAAGACACCCGCGCCTTCAACAAGGTGATGGATGCCTTTGGTTTGCCGAACAAGACGGAAGCAGAAAAGCAGCAAAGGCAGCAGGCCATTCAGGCAGCTTCGGAATATGCCACCCTTGTTCCGCTTAAGGTGATACAAACAGCCATGGAGGCTTTTCCGCTGATTGAGGCCATGGCCCGCGAGGGAAATCCCAATTCGGTGAGCGATGCTGGTGTGGGTGCCTTGTGCATCCGCACAGCCGTGCAGGGCGCCCTGCTCAATGTGAAGATCAATGCAGCAGGACTGAAAAACAGGGACTTCGCTCAGGAAAAGCTGGCCGAGGCCGAAGCTCTGGCAGCCGAAGCAGATAAAAAGGAAGCCGAAATTCTTGCTGTTGTAAATCAGGTGATTGCAGGTCAATAGCAAATATCCCTGTGAGGATAAACCGGGCAGTGATCAACTGAGTTCTTTTTTTACAGTTTTGGTAACCTGCCGGATTTATTAACAGGATTGCGGGAGAACCTGTTGAAATTCATATGAAAAAATATGAAAATGGTTTTGTGCATATTGCATTTTGATGTACCTTTGCAGTCCGAATTTTTGAAAGGAGCATAAGCATGGCCAAGAAACAGAAAGAAGCACGGATTCAGGTGATTCTCGAATGCACCGAGCACAAAAACAGTGGTATGCCGGGCACTTCGCGCTACATAACTACCAAAAACAAAAAGAATACGCCTGAGCGTCTGGAGTTGCGCAAATACAACCCAATCCTCAAAAAGGTTACCGTTCACAAAGAAATTAAATAAGTTGACCAATGGCAAAGAAAGTAGTTGCAACCCTGCAGACCCAGGGAAAACAATTTGCAAAGGTGATTCAGATGAAACGTTCGGAGAAAACCGGCGCCTACACCTTTGTCGAAACCATCGTTCCCAACGACAAAGTTCAGGAGTTCCTGAGCAAAAGATAATTAAATCAATGTCCGACTGGAGTGAGCTTTTCCAAGTACTTTTGGGAAAGCTCATTTCTATTTCATTACCTGCCTATGGGTTTGTTTTCGTTTTTTAGCCGCGACAAGAAAGAAGACCTCGAAAAAGGTTTGGAAAAGACCCGCGAAAGTGTTTTTTCCAAAATCTCCAAAGCCCTGGTGGGCAAATCGAAAGTGGACGATGAGGTGCTCGACGAGCTGGAGGAAATCCTCATCACCTCTGATGTGGGCGTGCAGACTACCCTGAAAATCATCGAGCGCATCGAGAAACGTGTTTCGCGCGACAAATACCTCAACGCCAGCGAGTTGAATGGTATTCTCAAACAGGAGATTGCTGCCTTGCTTATGGAAAACAATTCGGGCGACGGAGACGATTTCGAACTGCCGGCAGGCATCAAGCCCTATGTGATCATGGTCGTGGGTGTGAATGGGGTGGGTAAAACAACCACCATCGGTAAGCTGGCTTATAATTTCAAGCTGGCCGGAAAACAGGTTGTGCTCGGTGCAGCTGATACTTTTCGTGCTGCTGCGGTGGATCAGATCAAAATCTGGGGCGAGCGTGCCGGAGTGCAGGTTGTGAGCCAGGGAATGGGAGCCGACCCGGCTTCCGTGGCCTACGAAACCGTTAAACATGCCATGCAAATGGGGGCTGATGTGGCCATCATCGACACTGCAGGTCGCCTTCACAACAAGGTGAACCTCATGCGCGAGCTGAGCAAAATCCGCACTGTGATGCAAAAACTGATTCCCGATGCTCCGCACGAGGTGCTCCTGGTGCTCGACGGCAGCACCGGACAGAATGCCTTCGAGCAGGCCACACAGTTTACCGCTGCCACCGAGGTCAATGCCCTTGCCCTGACCAAACTCGATGGAACAGCCAAAGGCGGCGTGGTCATCGGCATTTCTGATCAGTTCAAGATACCGGTGAAATACATCGGCATAGGCGAAAAAATCAGCGACCTCCAGGTCTTCAACCGCAAAGCCTTTGTGGAAAGCCTTTTCAAAAACTCCTGAAAGCACTCATAGTTACTAATCTACTGTATGAACAAGAAGCGGATTGACATCGTAACCCTCGGTTGTTCAAAAAATACCGTTGACTCTGAACACCTTGCCGCACTCATCAATCCCGAACAATATCAGGTGAGTTTCGACACCGGCAAGCCCGCCGATGTGGTTATCATCAACACCTGTGGCTTTATTGGTGATGCCAAAGAACAGTCGGTGGACACCATCCTGCAGTATGCCGACCTTCGCAAGCGCAAAAAAATTGATCGGCTCATTGTGATGGGCTGCCTTTCGGAACGTTACGGTGCGGAACTTAAGCGCGAAATCCACGAGGTGGATGCATTTTTCGGGGCCAACGATATGCAATCTGTGGCTTTGCACCTGGGAAGCGATCCGTCGCTGGTGAACACGATCTACCAGTACAAGCGTAGCCTCTCCACACCAAAGCATTACGCATATCTCAAGATATCAGAAGGTTGCGACCGCACCTGCAGCTTCTGCGCCATTCCGCTCATGCGGGGCAAGCATGTTTCGGTGCCTATGGAGCAATTGGTGGCCGAAGCCGAAAATCTGGCCCAAAACGGGGTCAAAGAACTTGTCCTTATTGCTCAGGACCTGACCTACTACGGCATCGACCGCAACGGCAAACGACAGATCGCCCAGCTGATCGATAAACTTGGCGAGATTCCCGGAATTGAATGGATCAGGCTTCAATACGCCTATCCCTACCAGTTTCCGATGGATTTGCTCCAGCTCATCGACCAGCACCCCAAGGTTTGCCGCTATCTCGACATGCCCCTGCAACACATCAGCGACCGCGTGCTGCGATCGATGCGGCGTTTTGTGACCAAGGCCCAGACGCTCAGGCTCATCGAAAGTATTCGTGAAAAAGTTCCCGGCCTGGCTTTCCGCACTACCTTGATTGCCGGCTATCCCGGAGAGACCGAAGAAGAATTTCAGGAACTTTATCAGTTTGTTGAAAATCAGCGGTTCGAGCGACTGGGCGTATTTGCCTACAGCCACGAGGAGGGTACACGTGCCCACCAGCTCGAGGACAATGTGCCGGAAGAAGTGAAGCAGGAACGCGTGAATCAACTGATGGAGCTGCAGCAGGAAATCTCGCTCGAGCACAACAGCCGGCTTATCGGCAAAAACCTCAAAGTGCTCATCGATCGCATCGAAAGCGGACATTATGTGGGCCGTACCGAGTTCGACTCTCCGGAAGTGGACAACGAGGTGCTCATTCCCGTACACGACCACAAACTTCAGGTGGGCAACTTTTATGAGGTGAAAATCGACAAGGCAGACTATTTCGACCTCTATGGGTCTGTAAATAGCTGAAATCCTGTAAAATAGAAAAGATTAACCTTTCTTTTAATTTGTATTCCAGGCTTTTATTGGCTTTGGCACAATACTTGTATTGTAATAGGGGAATCTCATATTGGTTAATTGAGTTTTGGTTAGTGAAGAGAAGAGCCGCGCCACTGTCCGGCTCTTTTTCTTTTTTACTATTCCGGCTTGTTGCTGCAGACTTGGTTAATTTTGGAAAAAATTCCCAAAATGCACTTTTCCAACGGTAAATCCTTTTTGTTCTTAGGCTTGTTGTTTGCTCTCCTTGCAACTGTGCCGGTTTATGGCAATTCCGGAGGCGACAGCCTATTGATGGACGGCAGGATGTTTTTCGGGAAGTTGTCCGAAGGTAAACCTGTGGGCAACTGGATTGCTTACCATGCCAATGGCCAGGTGGCGGAATGGCGGCACTATGTGAACGGTTTGGCCGATGGCCCGACCATTGTGCTCGATCGATACGGATACCTGGTTTCGCAAGGTTTCTACCTGAAGGGAGAAAAGCATGGAAAGTGGCTTTATTTCCGGGCAGGAGGCCGGATAACGGGTGAGGAAAATTTTGCCAACGGCATACTTGAGGGCTGGAAGATAAGCTATTACGACAACGGCGCCATCCGCGAAAAGGCGCATTACAGCAATAACCTCCGCCAAGGCACTACCTTCTGGATGGATGAAAAAGGCAATCCGATTGCTGAATATACATACGCCGGAGACCGGTTTCATGGCGTGCAGCGCACGTGGTACCCCAACGGACAGCTGAAAAGTGAAAGCAATTTTGCCAACAACCTTCTGCATGGCCTGCATAGGGAATATTATGACAACGGGAATCCACGCATCGCGGGCGAATACGTCAATGGCCGTAAAACCGGTAGATGGGTGGAATGGAATTCCGACGGAAGCCTACGCAAAGAGGAGTTGCTTCCTGAATAAAAGTAAAATATTGAATGTCAGCGTGATATGATTAAACTAAACAACCCTTATACACGGTATAGCGAATACAGGTGTTTTGCATGCGACCCGAGGCATCCCTTCGGGCTGCGGATGGAGTTTTTCCTGGACGGAGATAAAATCGTCTCGGAATGGATGCCAGGTCCTGATTTTCAGGGATTTTACCAGGTGATTCATGGCGGGATACAAGCCACCCTGGCCGACGAAATTGCGGGATGGGTGGTACAGGTGATCTGCAAATCAGCCGGCGTAACCACCGATCTGAAAGTCAAATATATCCGGCCGGTGCTCCTGCAAAATGGTCCGCTTCGGCTTGAGGCCTGGATTGAAAACAGGGAAGAAAATAGAGTTACTGTACGGGCCAATATTATCGACAAGCATGCTACTTTGTGCACCACAGCCGAGGTCACCTACCATTTGTTCGATGAAATTACTTCACGTGAAAAGTTTTATTACCCTGGAATAGAGGCGTTTATGCCGTAATTGCCGAAAGCTGGTGTGTTTTGGGTATTTACCAAAGACAGCTGGAGAAGTGAGCTGGTGCAGGTGATTTTGTATTTATGACTAAATATGGGGATGAAGGCCGAATGCCTATCTTTGTGCATCAAATCAACAAATCCCTTTATGTATAGTGGTTTTTACAAAGTTCCCGTGCCCTACAACGAGCCGGTGAAGACCTATGCTCCCGGTACGCCCGAGCGCAGGGAGATTAAAGCCATGCTCGCGGCCATGCGAAGCGAGGTAATTGATATTCCGATGGTTATTGGTGGAAAGCGCGTCACCACTGGCGACAGGGTGCGCATTGCGCCTCCGCACGACATCAAACATACGCTCGGATATTTTCATCAGGGTAATGCCGAGCATGTGCATATGGCCATTGAAGCTGCATTGGCTGCGCGCAAGCAGTGGCAGGCGCTCGAGTGGCAGGACAGGGCTGCCATCTTCCTCAAAGCTGCCGATCTGGTATCGGGTCCGTATCGCGCAAAGATCAATGCGGCCACCATGCTCGGACAATCGAAAACCGTCCATCAGGCCGAAATTGACAGCGCATGTGAGTTTGCCGATTTCCTGCGTTTCAATGTGCACTACATGGCACAGATCTACAACGAACAGCCGCTTTCGTCCCCCGGTACCTGGAACCGCATGGAATACAGGCCCATGGAAGGTTTTATTTACGCACTCACCCCATTCAACTTTACTGCCATTGCCGCCAACCTGCCCTCTGCGCCCGCCCTCATGGGTAATGTGGTGGTGTGGAAGCCATCCAATGCCCAGATTTACTCCGCGCGGGTCATCATGGAAATTTTTGAAGAAGCAGGTTTACCTGCAGGTGTGATCAACCTGATATTTGTCCCCGGACCGGTTGCAGGAAAAATACTTTCGCAACATCCTGATTTTGTCGGAATTCATTTCACTGGTTCGACTGAGGTGTTCAAAAAAATATGGAAGGCGATTGGCGAGCATGTGGCCATCCATAATACCTATCCAAAGATTGTAGGCGAAACCGGAGGCAAAGACTTTGTGCTGGCGCATCGAAGTGCCGACCCCAAAGCCCTGACTACCGCACTGGTCAGGGGTGCTTTTGAATATCAGGGACAGAAATGCTCGGCAGCTTCGAGGGCCTATATTCCTGATAATCTGTGGCCTGAGGTAAAAAAACTGCTCATCGAGGACCTGCAAACCATCAAGGTGGGTCCGGTGGAAGACTTTACCAACTTCATGGGGGCAGTGATTGACGAGGCCTCGTTCGACAAGCTTTCAGGCTATATTGAACAAGCCCGGAACGACAAGGGGGTTGAAATCGTTTTCGGTGGAAACTGCGATAAGTCCCAAGGCTATTTTATTCAGCCAACCGTGCTGAAGGTGGACGACCCGATGTATGTCACGATGCGGGAGGAGCTCTTCGGGCCGGTGCTCACGGTCTATGTATATGAATCCGACAAGTGGACCGAGACCCTCGAACTCGTCGATCGCACTTCCAACTACGCCCTGACCGGCGCAGTTTTTGCCCGCGACCGCTATGCCATTGAGGAAGCCAATGTTGCACTCACCAACGCCGCCGGCAATTATTACATCAACGACAAACCTACCGGTGCTGTGGTCGGGCAACAGCCGTTTGGTGGCGCCAGAGCCTCCGGAACCAACGACAAATCAGGGTCGTACCTCAATCTGCTTCGCTGGGTTTCACCCAGAACAATAAAAGAAAACTTCAATCCGCCCACAGATTACAGGTATCCTTTCATGGAAGAAGCCTGATAATCAATGACAAAGAAGCCCGCCGGAAGCAGCGGGCTTTTTTTATCTGGAATATTTCTGGCCAAGAATTTCCCTCTTTACCGGCTTTAGCACGTAATTTTTTGGGAGTGGCTGGTGTTTACGCGATACGGGGTCTTTAATTGTTTTGATTTTTAATGGCTTGTGACTATGCTGAAAACGTCTTCCAGCTGCTTCCGACATGGAGGCGAACCACAAAACGGCAAACAATATTAAAATTGACCTCATTAACACAGCGCGAGTTTTTGGTGAGTAAATCATAACAAGATGCTTTTTATCCGTTCAACCACTTCCTTATAAACCTTTTGCCTCACTTCCGGCACCGAAAGCAACAGGTCATGTTTTGCGTTGGCCACTATGCTGACGGTTTTGTTCTTCGACCGGATTTTCGGGTGTAATGTTCTGATATGAGCCACATTAACTACAGCATCGGCATAATGGAACGCTTCTTTCCACCACAGGCTTCTGACGCTTTTTTCGGGGAACATGACCAAAATCGGCACCGGAACGTCTATACCTTTTTTAATTTGTTGCTGGGCAAGGTAAATGGCACGCACCCAGCCGGCATTCACCATCTCCGACCGATGCGGTTTGAACTTCAGATTATACTCCCACTCGCCCCGTGCCGAGCGATGCAGGCTTGGGCCATAGAACCTTGAAAAACCGCCAGGTACAAGCAGTTTGGGATGTTTTTTGCCTATGGCAGAAACCAGAGGTATGAGCACCTTACGTGTCACCACATCTTTGTTTTGTTCCAGAAACGGGCTGTTCAGGAAGAGCGCTTCCGGCAGCGCTTCACCCGAGGCTGAGGCACAATAACATGCACTCACAAGTCCTCCCATGGAGTGCCCCATGAGGACGATCTTATCCGCACCCATTGTACGCATAGCACGGATGGTGGCAGCAATGTCTTCAAAATACTCCTCAATGCTGCGCAGGTTGTTGTATTTCTCGTGCGTTCGCCACGACCTGCCGCTCTTGCGCATGTCCAGGCCGTAGTAGTCTATGTTGTTGTTAATGAAATGATTGGCGGCTTCAGCATGAAAAAAATAGTCGTTAAAACCATGCACATGCAGCAACGCAAGGGTTGGGCGCGTCGTCAGTTGTTTTCGGATCAGGGTGCACACCACTGGTCCCTCATCATCACGACCCATGTCGAGGGTGGCAGCCTCGAAGCCCTGCAGCTCCGTATCGGGTTGAAATACAAGCGCAGCAGTCATTTTTTTGCGGTAAAGCTAAATATTTTCATTGCGCCCGGCACGGTTCATGAAAAGATTACGCACAATTTCGACTGCATAGCCGGAGGAAATGTTTTTTATAAACGATTGAAAGTCAGTCTGTGCACCCTCTTCGGCGGTGTCGGAGATCATTCGGATAACCAGCCATGGGATGCCGTATTCGTGGCAAACCTGTGCAACGGCTGCCCCTTCCATTTCGACGCACATCACCCCGGGCAGGGCTTCTGCCAACGCAAGCTTGTCGGCTTTAACGGCTATAAAACGGTCGCCGCTGGCAATGTCGCCCACGTAAATTTCCGGCCGATGAGGGACTTCGGCGATTTTTTCATTTGGATTTACGCTTTGGGCAGGCGCCCCATGATCAAGCGCCTGGCGGGCGGCAGCTAAGGCTTTTTCGATCTGTGCCTCCTGGCAGGCCAGATACGTCAGTCCGAGCAGGGGTATCTCGAAGCGGAGGATCAATGGCCGGGCGTCGAGGTCGTGCTGGTAAAGGCGCCTTCCGATGACCACGTCCCCAATCCTGAGTGCAGGATTCAATGCGCCGGCCACACCGGTAAAAATCAATTCGCTGATGCCGAATTTCAGGATCAGTGCTGCCGCTGTGCTTGCTGCAGCAACCTTTCCCCATCGGGAGAAAACCAACACAACTTTCTGGCCGTGAATCGTTCCAAGATGATAGCGTCTGCCACCTAAACTAACCACTTCGTGAGATTCGAGGAGTTGCATGGCGCCTTCTATTTCTTCTGGCATGGCGCCCATGATACCTGTGATAGATGTGTTGGAAGTCAATGTGTTATGTTTTGTGAACACTTAGTTTATTCAAAAGCAGGGGTTTAAGGTTGCAAGTAAAAAAATCGGGCAATTACCTGTAGCTTACCATCCGAAATGATTAGCTGTCGAAACTGCTGATGCCTTTCAGGTCGCGGTAGAGCTGCATGGCATACAGATCGGTCATGCCCGACAGGAAGTCGATGATAGCCCGCAGCTGGTGGTAAGTGCTTCCTTCATCGGTCTGGAACTGTGCGGGTATGAGGCTGAGAAGCTTTTTATTGTAGGCACTTTTCGGATTCAGTATGGCATGGGAAAATTCGCCAAGCAAGGTGCCAAGCACGTTGAAGCCGGTGAGCTCAATTTTTACAACGCTTGGGTGCCGGTAAATTTTCTCGACCGAGAGTTTCCGGCAGGTATCGAATGCCTGGGTATAGTGGCTGTCGAGCATGTTGACCAGAGGTGGCATGGGGTCGCCTTGCAGCAATTGTCCGGCATGTGCAGCAAATATGCCCGCAGCACGTTGCACCAGGGTGTTGATCACCGTTGCCCTGAGGAAAGCAATGCGTTCGTTGGTATCGGTAACTTCGGTGTAGGTGCGGTCGAGGTAGGCCAGGGCATGTTGGTCGAGTTCAGGGTGCAGAAATGCCCGCAGCAGCTGTTCGGTCTGTTCGGTTTCCAGGATTCGCAGCTTATGTGCATCTTCCACATCCATAATGAGATAGCTGATGTCGTCGGCAGCCTCAACCAGGTAAACCAGCGGATGACGGGCATACTTGTTTTGATCTGGTTCATGCTGCGGAAGACCGGTCTCTGTAGCGATGCGGCTCCAGGTTTTGGCTTCGGTTTTGAAGAAACCATATTTGGCTTTTCCGGGCCTGAGGGTGGATGGCCAGGGGTATTTGACCAATGCGCCCAGTGTGGCAAAAGTGAGGTTGAATCCACCTTCGCGCCTACCGGCGAAGCGATGTGTGAGCAAGCGCAGGGCGTTGGCATTGCCTTCGAATGCCTGCAGGTCGTTCCATTCCCATTCGTCCACCATGTTTTTGAATATTTTTCCGTCACCGCCGGCAAAAAAGCTGCTGATGGCTTCTTCACCCGAATGACCGAAAGGCGGATTGCCCATGTCGTGTGCCAGGCAGGCTGCTGCTACCACGGCTCCTGCTTCAGCCAGCACTTTTGGAGCTGTGGCATCCGAGGCAAGGATGAGTTGTGCTGCCTGATGACCGATGGAGCGTCCGACCGAAGCCACTTCGAGACTGTGCGTGAGGCGGTTGTGCACAAACACGCTGCCCGGAAGCGGAAAAACCTGCGTTTTGTTCTGAAGCCTGCGGAAAGGGCCGGAAAAGATCAGGCGGTCGAAATCGCGCTGAAACTGGCTGCGCACGTCCTCGCGGCTTGTGGAGGTAAGAGGTCTGGAGGGATTAAAAACTTGTTCCCAGTGCATGATGTGTTTAACCTTGAGTGAGTTGACGGGTGTAAGGTGCCAGGTCGAGCGTTCCCTGGTACCCTGCGCGGTATTTCATCAGTCCGGCCACTGCAATCATGGCCGCGTTGTCGGTGGTGTAGGATATCCTTGGTATATAAACTTCCCAGCCTTCGCGCACGCCTGCTTCGGTAAGTGCATGGCGCAGCGCGCTGTTGGCCGAAACTCCCCCGGCTACTGCCACCTGACGAATGCCTGCAGCACGTGCTGCCAGAGTGAGTTTTTTCATCAAAATATCCACTATAGTGCGTTGTATGGAGGCGCACAGGTCGGCTTTGTGCAGCTCAATGAAGTCAGGCTGGGTCTTGAGCTGGTCGCGCAGAAAATACAATATGCTGGTTTTGAGTCCGCTAAAGCTGTAATCGTAGCCTGGTATTCTGGGCTCTGCAAAATCGAAGGCAAACGGATTGCCGTCCTGCGCGAGTTTGTCAATCACCGGGCCGCCGGGGTAGGGGAGCCCCATAATTTTAGCAGCCTTGTCGAAGGCTTCGCCTGCTGCATCGTCGATGGTGCGGCCGATGATTTGCATGCGGTAGTCTTCGTTCACCTTGACAATCTGCGTATGTCCGCCCGAAACCGTGAGGCAGATAAATGGCAGCTCTGGATGTCTTTTTTGCTGTTCGTCCTCCAGAAAATGCGCGAAGATATGCGCTTCCATATGGTCCACATCAATGAGCGGGATGCCAAGACCGATGGACAACGACTTGGCAAATGAGCTGCCAACCAGCAATGAACCTAAAAGTCCGGGACCTCGGGTGTAAGCTACTGCCCCAAGTTGATTTTTGGTTACATTTGCTTGTCTGAGTGCTGCCTCCACAACAGGCACGATGTGTTGCTGATGTGCCCTTGAGGCCAGTTCGGGAACAACGCCTCCGTATTGACGGTGAACTTCCTGGCCTGCAATCACATTCGAACAAACTTTGTGGTGAAAAAGCACTGCAGCGGAGGTGTCGTCGCACGAGGTTTCAATACCAAGAATATACATTTTTAATGCAATCAGCTTAACCACGCAAAGGTAACTAAAAGGTGAGATTGGCTTTTCGCTTGTTTCTTATAGTGTCGGGCGTGCTTTTGGGCATATGGCTCAACCTCGTTCTGACCTTTAGCGACCCTGGCGTGCAAACCTGGGCAGCCCGTATGTTCGCAAGCTACCTGAGCGAGAAAACCGGTACCACCATCAGCATCCAGCGATTTGGCCTGGGTTTCAGACTTGAACTTTTGATTCAAGGCCTGAAAGTGGACGACCTGCACGGGCAAAACCTCCTCGCTGTGGACAGGCTGGAAGCTTCGCCATCAGGCTTCAATTTTCTCAAGGTGTTGAAATTGAAGTCGGTAAAACTCGATAAACCGGTCTTCAACCTGGTGCGTTACCAGGGTGAAAACGACTTCAATTATCAGTTTCTGATTGATGCCCTGGGGGGTGATGCTCAGTCACCGGACACTGCGAGCGCTTCCAAATTATTCCCGGTGCAACTGGGTTCGCTGAAAATTCAGGATGGCAGTTTCAGTTATATCATCGAAGGTTATGATCATGCTCCGGTACGGGAAATGGACTACAACCGATTGATGTTCAGTAATCTGAATCTCGATGCAAGTTATCTGCACACCAATGGCGACTCCCTCAATGTCGTCATCAACCACCTGAGTGCATCGGAGCAGTGTGGTTTATCGCTCCACCACATGCAAGCTTACCTCACGATAAGGCCCCATCTGGCAACAGCGCGGCAAATGAAAATGCGGGCAGGGTCCAGTTCGCTTGACCTTGATATTGAAATGAAATTCAGTGGATTAAGCGCTTTCGACGAATTTATAGACTCAGTTTCCCTCCGGCTTGAAATGCGACCTTCGACCCTGATGATGAGCGACCTGGGATATTTTTCCGAGGATCTTTTCGACATGTCCAATCAGCTTCTTTTCCAGGGGAAAGCTACGGGCACTGTGGCTGACTTCAATGCAACGGACTTCATGCTCACATACGGTGCCCGGACACATCTTTCAGCTGATGTCCGGATGCGGGGATTGCCGGACATTTACGACACTTACATCGGAGCCTCGGTCAGATTGCTGCAGACGAACACAACCGATCTGGAAAAATTCAGCCTGCCTGCCGGAGCGGGTGCCCTGGCGCTTCCGGAACAAATGGCAAGCCTTGGGGATGTGAATATCCGGGGCATGTTCGATGGCAAATACAACGATTTTATGACCCGCCTCAGCCTGAAAAGCGCCCTGGGCCTGTTGAATGCAGATTTGGTGATGCGCACCAACCCGTTGAATAACCAGACATCTTACAAAGGATCACTGACAACAAAAAAATTTGAATTGGGGAAGCTTTTTGGCGCAGAGGGTTATCCGGGAAAGACAAATATGGAGCTTAGGGTCGAAGGGAGCGGACTCAGTGCCGATGATGCTGTGGTTAGTCTGGCTGGCCAGATAAGTTCGCTCGAGTTGTCCGGTACCACCCTATCGGAAGTTCTGCTATCGGCCCAGTACGAAGAAAGACTGCTTAGCACCGAAGCAAAAATGAGTGATCCAAAACTGAGTTTCAGGCTTAACGGTAATGCAGATTTATCTTCTGAAAGGGCACTTTATACAATTGATTTAAAGTTAGATACAGCTGATTTTGTGGCTTTGGGACTTATGCCCGCCGATAGCATATTTGCCCTTTCGACCCGGCTCAACGGACAGTTTTCATTTACAGGAGAGCAGGACTTTATCGGAATCTTGTCGTTCAACGATACCCGCCTGACCAACGAAAATGGCAGCCTGCTCCTGCACAATCTGCAGCTCTCGGCCCTCGAAGATCCTTTTCTCACCCGAAAGTTTTTGCTTCAGTCCGATATCCTTCAGCTTGAGGCCGGCGGAAAGATCATGCCCAGTCGTTTGGCTGAATCTTTTTCCGACTATATCCATCACTATTTTGGACATGAATTGTTTGAGTTTAAGGATCAGGAGGTTGCAACCCAGGATTTCTATTACAACCTGCGCATCAAGGATTTTTCTGGCATCAGCAGCTTATTTTTTCCGCAGTTTTCCATTTCGCGCAATGCCAGCCTGACAGGGGTGTTTATGAACGGAACCAGGGTTTTGCAATCCACCTTTTTTGCCGATTCGGTTTCTGTGGCCGGAATCTCTTTTCAAAAGCCCCATTTGCTGATCAACAGTACGATGGGTAGGCTCACACTTGGCATGCGCATGGAGGAAGTGGAGCTTTACCGTTCCAATGGCCCAGAAACGCCCTCGCTTGGTCTGGAAGATGTCAATATGAAAATATCAGCGGCCTCCGACAGCGTCCGCTTTGACCTGAACTGGCAGAATGCAGGCACATTGATCAATCGTGGCAGGCTATCAGCCTTGCTTGCTGCCAAAGATCGCAGCACTGCCGAATTTGGCATAAGCAGCTCAGATATTCTGGTAAACGATTCTGTGTTGTGGTTCGATCCCGAGGGTAGATTTGTGCTTGGTAGCCGGCAGTCGTATATTGATAATTTCGGCATCCACCTGGGGAGCAGCAACCTGCTGATTAATGGCAGCATACCGCGCGGAGAATCCGACACACTTTCGCTTTCTTTCAATCACTGGGAACTGTCGAACCTTAACTTTCTGCTGGCTTCCTATGGCATCAGCACCGGAGGTCGGGTGAATGGTGACCTCACGTTGGCAAATCTTGAAAACAATCCAGCTTTTTTCTCGAACCTGACAATTCGCGGGCTTCAGCTCAATAAAGAGACGCTGGGCGACGCCAGGTTGATGAGTACCTGGTCAGGAACCGATAACAACATCTACATCAATGCCCAGATCATTCACCGGGGCAACCTGGGTTCAGGCCGCATACTTCACCTTCGCGGCTTTTATTTCCCCACCAGAGCCGAAGACAACCTAAGCCTCAGTCTGCAGCTCGAAAACTTCAGGCTGAAGTTTTTAAACTCATTTCTCGCAGGATATGTCAGCGGACTTGAGGGCTTTGCCAGCGGTAACCTCGACATTGGCGGTGCACTTGAAAAACCTGTTGTTAGAGGAAATCTTGGACTTTACCGTACCTCTTTCATAATAGATTACCTCAATGTACGCTATTCGCTGCAACATGAATTCCCGATCGAGCCCGGCAGGATTGTCATCAACGACCTGATGCTGATTGACACAGCCAACAACCGTGCCTCGGTCAACGGCAGTATCACACACAATCATCTGCGCGATTTCTTTGTTGACCTGCGCCTCAGGCCCGAAAACCTCATTGCACTGAATACCGGACCTGCACAAAATGAACTCTTTTATGGCACCGCTGTAGTTTCGGGAGAGGTGCTCATTCGCGGACCTTTCGACAATATTGATATGTCCATGCGGGTGATCTCGCAAAGAGGGACAAGCATGGTGATTCCCATCGACCTGAGCACAAGTGTAGGCACAAACGACTACATCGCTTTTGTCAAAGAGTTCAACGCAGTTTCCGGCCCGGGTGAGGCAATTCAGAGGCGCGCAGTAGCTACATCAAATTTTGGCATCAGCCTCGAAACAGTTATCACACCCGATGCAGGATTGCGCATCTATATGCCTTACAACACAGGTACACTCGATGCCAGAGGCACCGGAAACCTGTCGCTGGGGGTGAATGCCGCAGGAGAGTTTACCCTTAACGGGGAATATATGCTGCAGTCGGGACAATTCAACTTCACTTACGAGAACCTGATAAAACGGCGGTTCGACCTCATTGAAGGAGGTCGTATTGCCTGGGCAGGCGACCCTTACGATGCCACCATCGACGCCAAAGGCGTTTACCGCGTAAAAGCTTCACTGTCGGGTTTGGGCCTCGATACCACCCAAAGCCTTGGCAACAGGGTGAACGTGGACTGCATTATTCACCTGTCGAACAACCTGTTTAATCCGGATATCCGGTTTGGATTTCGTTTCCCCAACCTCGACAGCCAGCTCGAACAATCTATATTCACTGTGATCGATACCACCAACGATGCCCAAATGACCCAACAAATGATTTCGTTGCTTGTGCTGGGCAGTTTTGCTTCCTCCAGTGGCATCGACAATTTCTCGATCGGCAATTCCTCGCTCGATGTGCTCTCGGGTCAGCTGAGCAGCTGGCTATCGCAGATAAGTAAAGATTTTGATATTGGCCTTTATTACAGGCCCGGCGACCAGATCACCTCCGATGAGCTCGAAGTGGCACTCTCTACCCAGCTCTTCAACGAAAGGGTAACCATCGACGGCAACTTCGGCATGGTCAATAGCCGCAATGCCACTCAAAACGCCAGCAATATCGTGGGCGACGTGGACATCAACGTGAAGCTTACCCGTGATGGTCGGCTCAGGCTGCGCGCCTACAACCATTCCAATCTGAATAACTGGATGACTTCAAGTGCCTTCGACAGGTTTGCCCCATATACACAGGGCGTGGGACTGTCGTATCGCCAGGAATTTGATCGCTTCAACGAAATTTTCCGCCGCAAAAGAAAACCAAAAACCAACCAGCAATGAAAAATAAACACTCGCTTCTGGTACTTACCCTGTTTCTTTTTTCCATCCGGCTTGCTGATGCCCAGATAACCATCAACAACCTGGACTTTGCCAATCCCGGCGATACCCTGCGCACCAGCCAAAGTTTCAACGTACAGGGCTTCGATTTTGCAGCTACGGGCACCAATTTTACCTGGAATTTTGCCTCCCTGCCTTTCGAAGCACAACGTCTGGATACGTTTTTTACCATTCAACAAGTTCCGCCGGTTTTCTTGCTCTCCTTCTTCAGTGTGGCTAACCTGGCCAGCAAGCTCGGTGCGCTTCAGCTGCTTCCGGGGGTGGATATTACCAATGCCTGGCAGTTTGTGAACAAAGGCGCAACTAATTACCGCGACTGGGGATATGGATTGATTATTGCCGATCTGCCCTTGCCGCTGCGCTTTACCACACCCGACCTGCTTTACAATTTTCCGCTTTCTTACAACCAGACTTTCAGTTCGAATGCATTTCTCGAATATCCGCTTCCGGGTGTGGGGTACATAAGCATTGCACGCAACAGACAAAACCATGTGGATGGCTGGGGAGCGCTGACCACACCATACGGAACTTTCCAGACGCTCAGGCTAAAATCGACCGTGCGCGAAAGCGACAGCATCTACATAGATTCCATTGGGCAGGGGATCCGCATCGACCGGAGTTATATTGAGTACAAATGGCTGGCCAAAAACCAGAAGATTCCTTTGCTCGTTGCCACGGTCGATTCTGTTCTCGGGGCTTTTGTGGTTTATAAAGACTCACTCAGGACACAAACAGTCAGTTTGCCGGAAACAATGGCTGCCGGAGATAATGTAGTTTACCCCCAGCCTTTCAGCGATCAGCTCAGTTTCAGATTCTGCGCACCGGCTGCCGGAAACATGCAGATCAGCCTGTTCGATATGGATGGCAGGATGATCTATACAACAGTTCAGCATGCCGCAAGCGGTTGCGCGGAATACCCCATCCGTTGGCCTCAGCCATTGTCCGGCCGCCGGGGTTTATTTGTGATGTGGGTTCAGTCAGGAGATAGTCATCAGGTTTACAGGCTATTAAGAACTGAAAGATGACGCTCAAGGTTTACCGCTCATCGGCCGGATCGGGCAAGACTTTTACCCTTGCGCTCGAATATCTTTCGCTTGCGTTGAGGACGCCAGATGCATTCGTGCATATTCTGGGTGTGACCTTTACCAACAAGGCTGCCAACGAAATGAAATCGCGCATCCTGAAGTTTCTTCAGGTGCTCTCAGATGTTGAGCATCCCGAGCGGAAGCTCCGGAGGATACTTGTAGAGAGGATGATGGCCGAGGGGCATGGAAGTGAAGCCGAGGTGGGCGAAAAAGCCGCCAAAGTGTTTCACCAGATTCTTCAGAATTATGGTGAGTTTTCGGTGAGCACCATCGATGCCTTTGTTTACCGCCTGGTGCGAACCTTTTCGCGCGATGTGGCCCTGCCTACACAATTCGAATTGGTGCTCGACAGCGAAGAAATTGTAAATAAGTTGATAGACAGGCTGTTCGAGCGCGTTGGTACCGATAGCGCACTCACCGAGCTGCTGCTGAGGTTTTTGCTCGAGAATATGGATGAGCAAAACAGCTTCGACATCGACAGCCTCATCGTCGAATTTTGCTTCGAGTTGCTCAAAGAGCGCTCGCTCAGTCACGCCCCGGTGCTTGCTGCTGTTGATGATGCCACCTTTAGAAACCTGCGCACCAGGCTCAGGACTGCCTACCAACAAAGACTCGGCGAGCTTGTCAGTCTCGCACAACAGTTGCTCGACAGGCTCAGTCATTTCAATATCTCTTATGATACTTTGGCGAAAGGCAAGTCCGGTTTAGGATGGCAGCTGATTAAACTTGTTGAGAAACAAGACTTTATTGATTTCTTCGACAAAGCCACCGTAAATGATGCTATCGGTCCCAAGGCAATTGTTTTCAGCAAGGCGAACGAAGCACAACAACCAGCTGAAATTGTTGAAGATCTCAAAATGAGGTTCCAGGAAATCGGCAGGTGGAGAGATGAGAAATTCAGCCTAATGCTGGTGCTCCATCTGCTTTTGCCGGAGATGAACACCCTGATGCTCACCTCGCATCTTTACCGCGAAACCGAGGCAATGATTGCCGAAGAGCAGATTGTGCACATTTCAGAGTTCAACAAGCGTGTGGCCGGATTGCTGTCCAACAGCGGCGTACCCTATATTTACGAAAGGCTCGGTGAGCGGTATCGTCATTATCTGCTCGATGAATTTCAGGACACTTCCATCCTGCAATGGAGCAATTTCTTACCCTTGATTGACAATGGTTTATCGGGCGGATACGGCAGCCTCATCGTTGGCGATGCCAAGCAGGCCATCTATCGCTGGCGCAATGGTGAGGTTGAACTCTTTGTCCGCCTGCCCGAGGTTTATCCTGCCGATGAGCAACCCCACCTGAAAGCATACGAGGCCAGTCTTCGGAATCACTACAAGCTCTTTGACCTCTCGGACAATTACCGCTCCTGTCCGGAAATCATCGATTTTAACAACAAATTCTTCAATTTAGTGGCCGGTACCCTGCCGGAGCATCTCAAGCCGATCTACCATAATTGTGGCCAGAATGCCAAAAAATCGGACAAAGCTGGGCTGGTCTCGATCAGTTTCCTCGATGAGAATGCCGAAGAAAGCCTGCAGGAAGTGATTCTAAATAAGCTTATTACGACCATCAGGAAGCTGCTGGCCGACGGCTATGCTCCAAACGATATCGCCATTTTGTGCCGTACCAACAAAGAATGTAAACTGACCGGACGTTTCCTTACCAGGCAGGGGCTTCGCATTGTTTCATCCGAATCGCTTCAGCTGAACAGCTCGCCAAAAGTGAATGCTGTTATTGCAGCCATGCGCACGCTGCTCGAAGTTTCCGACAAACTGCTTGTGGTTGAGTTGCTTGCGGGAATAGCTGCAAACCAGGACAACCATGCCCTGCTTTCCGATATGCTCCTCCCCGGCGCCACCGATGAGGCTCAGCTTGAGGCTGTTATTGGCGAACTTCAACAACAGATTCACAGCCATAGCCTTTATTCGTTGACCGAGTCGCTGGTTCGGCAGCTAGGCTTTCATCAGCCTTACGATCCGTTTATTGAGGCTCTGCTAGATAAAGTCCTTGAATTTCAGACTTCCGAAGCAAAGGGGGTCTCAGAATTTCTGCGGCAGTGGGACGAAAAGATAAAATCTACGGCCATTGTGTTACCCGTCAACCGCGAGGCCGTTTCCATTCTGACCATTCACAAGGCAAAGGGACTTGAATTCCCTGTGGTTATTCTGCCCTTTGCCAATATGACGAACCATCAGAAAAACAGGCAGCGCATCTGGGTCAACCTGCCCTCGGATCTGGCACCTCCGCTGAACAGTGCGCTGCTTAAAACAGTTAAACTGCTGGAAAAGTCCGATTTCGCAAAAGAATATCAGGAAGAGCAGGATAGGATCCTTCTCGACACCATCAACCTCGCCTATGTGGCATACACCCGTGCTGAGGAGCAGCTTTTCCTGTTCTTTTCGCTCAACAACAGACCTTCCGAAAACCCGCTTGAGGTGCATATGCGCAATTTCCTCTCCAAACAAGGCAGATGGGAGGATGGGATAACGGAATATGCCTTCGGTGCTCCTACACGGCATGAACCGAAGTCTTTCGGATTGCAGGAAGTTTTTTCAGCCGGAATCATGCCAGTACGGACAGAAAATCAAGACCTTAATTACAGGCAGCACTCAGCAGTACTGGCAACAGATTTTGGTAACAGGGTTCACAAGGCGCTTGCCGAAGTGGTGTATGCCGACGATATCGGAAGGGTGGTTGCCAGAGGTGCTGCAAGTGGTGTTTTCTCAGCCCCTGAAGCTGAAAACCTGCTCAAATGGTTCGATTCCCTCGTCAGACATCCGGAGCTCAACAGATTTTTCAGTCCGCCAGCACGTGTTTACAACGAAGCCTCCCTGACCGATGGGAACGGCCAACTTTTCAGGGTGGATAGATATGTCGAACTCGATGGCAGCCGCGTCATCATCGAATACAAAACGGGAAGCCTGGACAAGGTACACCAGGAACAGCTGAGTAAATATGTGCACTATATCTCACATATTTCTCAGGACGAAGTGCAGGCGTATCTGGTCTATTTGTCTTCTGAGCCTCTGGTAATCAGGGCCTGAGGATCAGCGAAGCAAGCTTGTCAGGCCTGAGCAGCCGGCCCCATATTGAATGGTGGGAGTGCGTCACCCCCCTCTTTGATCACCCCGTTCACGTGCTCGAACTTCTTGATGTTTTCGGCCAGCGCCCTGTAGAGGCGTTTGGCGTGTTCGGGAGTCAGGATGATGCGCGATTTTACTTTAGCTTTTTGCACTCCGGGCATGAGCTTGACAAAGTCGATCACAAATTCTGATTGCGAATGGGTGATAATGGCCAGGTTGGAGTAAACACCCTCGGCAACTTCTTCGGTAAGCTCAATATTGATCTGATTCTTGTTCTCGTTCATGGCAATTTGAATTTGCTGCAAATTTAATCTATTTCAAAAGCAAAGCACCCGGTCGGGTGCGATGAGCTACCTAACCGGGTGCTAAAACCTTGTATAGCAAGGGGATGTATTACCGATATTTTTCGGTTCCGGCTTTAAGCGAACGTGATGCAGCTTCCATAACGGCTTCGTACTCAGCCCTGGAGCCAACGATGATGTCGTCGTACTCTTTCAGACCGGTACCGGCCGGAATCTTGTGACCTACGATCACATTCTCTTTCAGTCCGAGCAGTTCGTCGCTCTTGGCGTTGATGGCAGCCTGGGTGAGCACCTTGGTGGTTTCCTGGAACGATGCTGCCGATATGAAGCTGTTGGTTTGGAGCGAGGCGCGGGTAATACCCTGCAACACCTGGCGTGCGGTGGCAGGACGTGCATCGCGGGCTTCCACCAGCTTCTTATCCTTACGCTTGAGCAACGAGTTTTCGTCGCGCAGCTTGCGGGCCGTGATGATCTGACCCAGCTTCAGCGTTTCCGAGTCACCGGCATCAATGACTACCTTTTTGCCGAAGATGTTGTCGTTTTCTTCCTGGAAATCGGTTTTGTTGACCAGTTCGCCTTCGAGGAAGCGGGTATCGCCCGGGTCTTCCACCTCAACCTTGCGCATCATCTGGCGCACAATCACCTCAAAGTGCTTGTCGTTGATTTTTACACCCTGCAGGCGATATACTTCCTGCACCTCGTTGACGATATATTCCTGCACCTTCATGGGGCCTTTGATGGCCAGAATGTCGGCTGGGGTCATAGCGCCTTCCGAGAGTGGCGTACCGGCTTTTACGTAGTCGTTTTCCTGTGCCAGAATCTGTTTGGTGGTGGGGATCAGGTACACCTTTTCCTCGCCGGTCTTGCTGGTTACGATGACTTCGCGGTTACCGCGCTTGAGTTTTTTGCCAAACGAAACCACACCGTCTATTTCCGACACAATGGCAGGCTCCGAGGGATTGCGGGCTTCGAAAAGCTCGGTTACCCTGGGCAGACCACCGGTGATGTCGCCCGATTTGCCAATGGCACGGGGAATCTTCACCAGCATACCTCCGGCTTTCACCTGGTCACCGTCTTCAACCACAATGTGTGCGCCTACAGGCATGTCGTAGGTCTTGATCAGCACATTGTCCTTGTCGAGGATTTTGATGGCAGGGTTCCTGGTTTTTTGGCGGCTTTCGATGATAACTTTTTCGTTGTAACCCGTTTGCTCGTCCGATTCCACCCTGTAAGTGACACCTTCGATGATGTTTTCGAAGCTCACTTTGCCTTCGTATTCAGAGAGGATAACGGCATTGTAAGGATCCCAGTCGGCTATCAGGTCGCCTTTTTTCACTTCCTGACCATGTTTTACATACAGGTTGGCGCCGTAAGGGATGTTACCCGAGGTGAGCACAATGCCTGTGCGCTTGTCGATGATGCGAAGCTCAGCAGAGCGGCCGAGTACGATCTGGATTTCTTTGCCGTCTTTCTCACTATCCACAGCGCGCAGCTCGTCAATCTCGAGCATACCGTCGTATTTGGCTTCGATTTTCGACATGATCGAAATGTTGGCAGCGGCACCACCGACGTGGAACGTACGCAGTGTGAGCTGTGTACCGGGTTCGCCGATACTTTGTGCAGCAATTACACCAACAGCTTCGCCTTTCTGCACCATTTGCCCCGAAGCCAGGTTGCGTCCGTAGCATTTCGCACAAACGCCATGCTTGGATTCGCAGGTGAGCACCGAACGGATTTCTACGCCTTCGATGGGCGATTGCTCGATAACTTCGGCAATGTCTTCGGTGATTTCCTCACCACCGGCCACGATGAGTTCGCCGGTTTGCGGATGAAAAACATCATGCAGGGCTACGCGACCCAGGATACGATCGTACAGGCTTTCCACCACTTCCTCATTTTTCTTTAGGCTGGTGATGGTGAGGCCACGAAGCGTACCACAGTCTTTTTCGGTAATCACCACGTCCTGAGCCACATCCACAAGCCTGCGGGTCAGATAACCAGCGTCGGCTGTTTTGAGTGCGGTATCAGCCAGACCTTTGCGCGCACCGTGGGTAGAGATGAAGTACTCGAGTACCGACAGGCCTTCCTTGAAGTTTGAAAGAATCGGGTTTTCGATAATTTCACCTCCTGTAGCCCCCGATTTCTGCGGTTTGGCCATCAGACCCCTCATGCCGGAGAGCTGACGGATCTGCTCTTTCGAACCGCGGGCACCCGAATCGAGCATCATATACACCGGGTTGAATCCCTGATCATCGTTCGACAGCAATTGCATCACGGTGTTGGTCAGGCGGGAGTTGGTATGTGTCCAGATGTCGATGATCTGATTGTAACGCTCGTTATAGGTAATGAAACCCATGTTGTAGTTGGCCAGTACTTCTTCTACCTCCTCATTGGCCTGACGGATGAGTTCTTCCTTCACTGCAGGCACTTTCACATTGCCCAGGTTGAACGAAAGACCTCCCTTGTAAGCCATCTGGAAGCCGAGGTTCTTGATGTCGTCGAGGAACTTGGCAGTGGGCGCAGTGCCGAGCTTGCGTACCATTTCGCCGATGATATCACGAAGCGATTTTTTGGTCAGGAGCTGGTTGATGTAACCAAAACCTTCGGGCACAACTTCGTTGAATAGCACACGGCCGACGGTAGTTTCAATGGTTTTGAGCACTAGTTCTTTGCCTTCGCGCACCTTCACCTTGACGTGAATAATGGCATGAAGGTCAACTTTACGCTCGTTGTAGGCAATAATCACCTCCTCGGGCGAGTAGAAACGTTTTCCTTCGCCCTTCACAGGCTTTTCAGGGGTGCTCTTCCGGGCTTTGGTGATATAGTAAAGTCCGAGCACCATGTCTTGCGAAGGCACCGTAATGGGCGCACCGTTGGCGGGGTTGAGGATGTTGTGCGAAGCCAGCATAAGAATCTGGGCTTCAAGTATTGCTGCATTGCCAAGCGGCACGTGCACTGCCATCTGGTCACCGTCGAAGTCGGCGTTGAAAGCTGTACAAACAAGCGGGTGCAACTGGATGGCTTTTCCTTCAACCAGCTTTGGCTGGAAAGCCTGGATACCAAGCCTGTGCAGGGTAGGGGCACGGTTAAGCAATACAGGGTGCCCTTTGAGGATATTTTCGAGGATGTCCCAGACAACAGGATCTTTGCGGTCGACGATTTTTTTGGCCGACTTCACAGTCTTCACAATACCCCTTTCGAGCATCTTACGGATGATGAAAGGTTTGAAGAGCTCCGAGGCCATGTCTTTCGGAATACCGCATTCGTTGAGATTGAGTTCAGGACCAACCACAATAACCGAACGGCCTGAGTAGTCCACACGTTTACCCAGCAGGTTCTGACGGAAACGGCCTTGTTTTCCTTTAAGGCTGTCGCTCAGCGACTTAAGCGGACGGTTCGATTCTGTTTTTACTGCGCTGGCTTTTCTAGAGTTGTCGAAGAGCGAGTCAACAGCCTCCTGCAACATGCGCTTTTCGTTGCGCATAATTACGTCGGGAGCCTTGATTTCGATCAGTCGTTTCAGGCGGTTGTTGCGGATGATGACCCTTCGGTAGAGGTCGTTCAGGTCCGAGGTTGCAAACCGGCCACCATCGAGCGGCACGAGTGGTCGCAATTCCGGCGGGATTACGGGAACCACTTTGACGATCATCCATTCAGGCCTGTTTTCGATGCGGTTGCGTGCATCGCGGAAAGCTTCGAACACCTGCAGGCGCTTGAGGGCTTCCTGTTTGCGCTGCTGCGATGTCTCGCTGTTGGCCTTATGGCGCAGGTCGTACGACATCTGATCGAGGTCGAGGCGGGCCAGCAGATCGTGAATGGCCTCTGCACCCATCTTGGCGATGAATTTGTTGGGGTCGCTTTCGGGCAGGTGCTGGTTGTCGGCCGGCAGGCTGTCAAGGATATCAAGGTATTCTTCTTCGGTAAGCAGATCCATCTGCTCGAGCTGTCCTTTTTTGATACCGGGCTGGATCACCACGTAGCGCTCGTAGTAGATGATCATGTCGAGCTTCTTGGTGGGCATTCCCAGCAATGCACCGATTTTATTGGGCAGCGACCTGAAGAACCAGATGTGTGCCACAGGAACCACAAGCTGAATGTGTCCCATACGTTCGCGGCGCACTTTCTTTTCGGTCACTTCCACACCGCAACGGTCGCAGATGATCCCCTTGTAGCGGATACGCTTGTATTTGCCGCAATGGCATTCCCAGTCTTTCACCGGACCGAAAATGCGCTCGCAGAAAAGCCCGTCACGTTCAGGTTTGTAGGTACGGTAGTTAATGGTTTCCGGTTTAAGCACTTCACCGCTCGAACGTTCGAGAATTGATTCGGGCGATGCCAGGCTTATCGTAATCTTCGAGAAGTTGTTATTGATGGTGTTGTCTTTTCTGAAGGCCATGTTGTTGAATATTATTTATTTAAGTTGACAGCGGCAGCAGGACAAAAGCCCTGCCGCCATATGCCCTTCATTAATCAAATGTGACTTCGAGGCCTAAGCCGCGCAATTCGTGAACCAATACATTGAACGATTCGGGAACTCCGGGATTGGGCATGTTGTCGCCTTTCACAATAGCTTCGTAGGCTTTTGCACGTCCAACCACATCGTCCGATTTCACGGTCAGGATTTCCTGCAGGATATTGCTGGCGCCGAATGCTTCGAGTGCCCAGACTTCCATTTCACCGAAACGCTGACCACCAAACTGAGCTTTACCGCCGAGGGGCTGCTGCGTGATCAACGAATATGGTCCGATGGAGCGTGCGTGCATCTTGTCGTCCACCATGTGGTGCAGCTTGAGCATGTAGATGTATCCTACGGTTGCAGGCTGGTCGAAGCGTTCGCCGGTTCCGCCGTCGTAAAGGTAAACCGAACCGTTCTCGGGCAAACCTGCCTTGCGCATGTACTCGTTGATCTCGTCGATGTTGGCACCGTCGAAAATGGGAGTTGCAAACTTGACACCAAGTTTTTTACCTGCCCAGCCAAGCACGGTTTCATAGATCTGACCAAGGTTCATACGCGATGGTACACCCAGGGGGTTGAGGACAATGTCAACCGGCGTTCCGTCTTCGAGAAAAGGCATATCCTCCTCACGGACAATTCGGGCCACAATACCCTTGTTACCATGGCGTCCGGCCATTTTATCGCCAATGTTGAGTTTGCGTTTCTTGGCCACATACACCTTTGCAAGCTGCACAATGCCATTCGGAAGCTCGTCGCCTACGGCCGCAATGAATTTTTTGCGGTTGTACACACCAAAAATTTCCTTGAATTTGATGTTATAGTTGTGCAGCAGGGTGCTCACCTTCAGGTTCAGATCCTCATCGGTGGTCCAGCCGTTCGGATTGATGTTGTGGAAATCGATTGACTGCAACAACTTTTGGGTGAACTTGGTCTTCTTCGGAATCACCAGTTCTTTGAAGTTGTTGGTCACATTGTTCGAAGTCTTGCCGTTAAGCAGCACAGTGAGCTTATCTACAAGCCTGTTTTTCAGTTCATTAGCCTGCTGATTGAACTCATGCTCGATTTCTGCAAGCACATCCCTGTCGCGGCTGCGCGATTTACGGTCTTTGATAACCCTCGAAAAGAGTTTTTTGTCAATCACCACACCCTTCATCGACGGTGGTGCCTTGAGGGAGGCGTTCTTCACGTCGCCTGCTTTGTCGCCAAAGATGGCCCGAAGCAGTTTTTCCTCAGGTGTGGGATCGGTTTCACCTTTCGGGGTAATTTTACCAATAAGGATATCGCCTTCGTTGACCTCGGCGCCGATACGGATCAGACCGTTTTCGTCGAGGTCTTTGGTAGCTTCGGCACTCACGTTGGGAATGTCGTTGGTAAGCTCTTCTATACCACGTTTGGTGTCGCGAACTTCAAGCGAAAATTCCTCAATGTGAACGGAAGTGAAGATGTCTTCCTTGACAATCCTTTCCGAAACTACGATGGCGTCTTCAAAGTTGTATCCTTTCCAGGGCATGAAAGCCACCATCAGGTTACGTCCGATGGCGAGCTCGCCGTTTTGTGTGCCGTAGCCTTCGCAAAGCACCTGACCTTTGGTCACTTTTTGTCCGCGGCGTACGATGGGCTTCAGTGTGATGCTGGTGTTCTGGTTGGTCCTGACATATTTTGTGAGGGTGTATGTTTTCACATCCGCATCGAAGCTCAGAAGTTTTTCATCTTCCGTGCGCTCGTAACGGACCATGATTTTTTTGGCATCCACATACACCACTTCACCATCGCCTTCGGCATGGATAAGCACGCGCGAGTCTTTGGCTACAGCGCGTTCGATGCCGGTTCCTACTATGGGTGCTTCGGGTTGCATCAACGGAACTGCCTGACGCATCATGTTCGAGCCCATGAGGGCACGGTTGGCGTCGTCGTGTTCGAGGAAGGGGATAAGTGAAGCAGCAATCGAAGCAATCTGGTTGGGTGCAACGTCAATGAGGTCAACTTTCTCCTTTTCGATGATAGGATAGTCGGCCATGTAGCGCACTTTCACCCTTTCGTTCACAAACTCTCCGTTGTCGTTTTGAGGAGCAGTAGCCTGGGCGATGATTTTGTTTTCCTCTTCTTCAGCACTCAGGTAAACCGGTTCGCCTTCGAGGTCCACACGGCCGTCCTTGACCACGCGGTAAGGCGTTTCGATAAATCCAAGTTTGTTGATCTTGGCATAAACGCACAGCGAGGAGATCAGACCGATGTTTGGCCCTTCCGGTGTCTCGATCGTACAAAGTCTGCCGTAGTGGGTATAGTGAACGTCGCGCACCTCAAAGCCTGCACGCTCGCGCGACAAACCGCCGGGTCCCAGTGCCGAGATTCTGCGCTTGTGCGTCACTTCCGACAAAGGGTTGGTCTGGTCCATGAACTGCGACAACTGATTGGTGCCGAAAAACGAATTGATTACCGATGACAATGTTTTGGCATTGATCAGGTCGGTAGGGGTAAACACCTCGTTGTCGCGCACATTCATGCGTTCGCGGATGGTGCGGGCCATACGTGCCAGACCTACACCAAACTGGGCATACAGTTGCTCGCCTACAGTGCGGACGCGCCTGTTGCTCAGGTGGTCAATGTCGTCCACTTCGGCATGGCCGTTGGCAAGCTCGACCAGATGACGAATGATCGAGATGATGTCCTCTTTGGTCAGCACCTTCACGTCCTCAGGGGTGTTGAGTCCCAGTTTGGTGTTGATACGGTAGCGACCTACTTCTCCGAGGTCATAGCGTTTATCGGAGAAGAAAAGTTTGTCGATGATGCCACGGGCGGTCTCTTCGTCCGGTGGCTCTGCGTTGCGCAACTGCCTGTATATGAATTCAACGGCTTCCTTTTCCGAGTTGGCCGTGTCCTTTTGCAGTGTGTTGAAAATGATGGCGTAATCTGCAGTATTGAAATCCTCACGGTGAAGAAGGATCGCTTTTACGCCCGAGTCGATGATCAGATCAATGTGGTCGCTTTCGAGGATGGTCTCACGTTCGATGATAACCTCGTTTCGTTCGATTGAAACGACTTCACCGGTATCCTCATCCACAAAGTCTTCGATCCACGAGCGAACAACCCTTGCGGCAAGTTTGCGGCCCAGCACACGCTTGAGACCGGCCTTGCTCACTTTCACCTCTTCGGCGAGGTTGAAAATTTCGAGGATGTCTTTGTCAGTTTCGTAGCCAATAGCCCTGAGCAAGGTAGTGACCGGCAGTTTTTTCTTTCGGTCGATGTAGGCATACATCACGTTGTTGATGTCGGTCGAAAACTCCATCCACGATCCTTTGAAAGGAATGATCCGTGCAGAATAGAGTGTTGTACCGTTGGCGTGTTTGTGCTGACCGAAAAATACCCCGGGAGAGCGGTGCAACTGCGATACAATCACGCGCTCAGCACCATTGATAATGAATGTGCCTTTAGGGGTCATGTAAGGAATCATGCCTAAGTACACATCCTGCACCTGGGTTTCGAAGTCTTCGTGCTCAGGGTCGGTACAATAAAGTTTTAATTTTGCCTTCAGCGGAACGCTGTAGGTCAGACCGCGCTCAATGCACTCCTCGATGGTGTAGCGGGGCGGGTCGATAAAATAATCAAGGAATTCTAATACGAAATTGTTTCGTGCATCCGAAATGGGAAAATTCTCGGAAAATACCCGGTAGAGTCCTTCATTTTTTCTGTTCTCGGGGTTAGTATCGAGCTGAAAAAAATCCTGGAACGACTGCAGCTGGATATCTAGAAAGTCCGGATATTCGAGCGATGATTTTGTGGATGCAAAACTGATACGATCGGTTGAATTAGCTGCCAAGGTTGTAAAGGTTTTAGGTCTGAATTCCAGACGATTAATCTAAATAAAAAGAACTTTTTCTTCGCCTATGCAAAAATGCCGCAAACCTCTACCTCAATGTGAAATTGAGATAGAGGTTGTTTGGCTCAGGTTTTTGCAGAAATCGTATCCTTCTTATTTAATTTCAACCTCTGCACCGGCTTCTTCCAACTGAGATTTCAATGCATTGGCTTCGTCTTTGCTCACACCTTCCTTGAGGGTCTTGGGAGCGGCGTCAACCAGTTCTTTGGCTTCTTTCAGACCGAGGCTGGTGAGTTCCTTAACAAGCTTAACAACAGCGAGTTTGGAGGCACCGGCCGACTTCAGGATTACGTCGAAGCTGGTCTTTTCCTCAACGGCGGGTGCATCGGCACCACCGGCGGCACCGGGTGCAGCGGCAACAGCTACTGCGGCTGCAGCAGGCTCAATGCCGTATTCTTCCTTGAGGATCTTGGCCAGTTCGTTGACTTCCTTAACCGTCAGGTTGACCAGTTGTTCTGCAAAAGCTTTCAAATCTGCCATTTTATTAACGTTTTAAAGTTGTTTACTAAATTGTTGATTTTAAAATAATTTTACTCGGGTCTTTCCGAAAGTGTTTTGACAATACCGGAGAGTTTCTGGCCACCCGACTGCAGCGCACCAAGCACATTGCGTGCCGGCGACTGAAGCAGACCAATAACTTCGCCGATGAGGTCGTTTTTCGATTTGAGGTTGATCAGGGTTTCCAGCATGCTGTCGCCCAGATAAACCGACTCTTCGATGTAGGCCCCCTTAAGCAGGGGCTTTTCTGAATTCTTGCGGAACTCCTTGATCAGTTTGGCAGGCGTGTTGCTGCTTTCCGAAAACATGATCGAGGTGGCTCCCTTCAGGGCGGGGTAGATTTCGCTCATGTCTTTTCCCGTACGCTCCATGGCTTTGCGAAGAAGGGTATTCTTCACAACTACCAGCTTGACATTACGGTTGAAGCACAAACGACGCAGCTTTGCCGTAGCCTCAGCGTTCATCTCGCCAATATCGGTAAGATAAAAGTTGGGATTGGCCTTGAGCTGTTCGGTGAGCGATTCGATGATCGTTAATTTATCTTCTTTTCTCATATCAATAACTACCTTTCGTTGATTAGTTGGTTACTGATTTAGGATCGACCTGCACACCGGGGCTCATGGTGCTCGAGATATAAACGCTCTTCACATAGGTGCCCTTGGCAGCGGTAGGCTTCAGCTTGATGATCGTCTGAAGCAGCTCTTTGGCGTTGTCGACGATTTTCTGGTCTTCGAAGCTCACCTTAGCGACAGCAGCATGAACTATACCGTATTTATCAACCTTGAAGTCGATTTTACCGGCTTTTACCTCTTTGACTGCTTTACCAACTTCCATAGTGACGGTGCCTGTTTTTGGGTTTGGCATCAGGCCGCGGGGTCCGAGGATCCGGCCCAACGCACCCACCTTGGGCATCACATTGGGGGTGGTAATCACCACGTCGATATCTGTCCAGCCGTCCTTAATCTTCTGGATGTATTCATCCAGACCGACGAAATCAGCACCAGCTTCCAGAGCTTCCTGTTCCTTGTCGGGTGTGCAGAGCACGAGCACGCGCTTTACACGTCCGGTTCCGTGGGGCAGGGTTACCGAGCCGCGAACCATCTGATTGGCTTTGCGGGGATCGACACCCAGGCGCACGTTAAGGTCAACAGAAGCATCAAAGTTGGTGTAAGTGATTTTTTTGACGATATCAACTGCTTCAGTCAAGGAGTAAGTCTTGCTTTTGTCGAACTTGGCCAGAGCTTCTTTTCTTTTTTTGCTAATTCTTGGCATTGCTCTTTTTTGTTGTGTGTTCTACAAAATGCGTAAAACCTGTCCGCCTCAGGCGGATTAGTTTTTGTTAAACGGGGCGTCGCCTGTGATCTTCACTCCCATGCTGCGGGCTGTGCCAGCTACCATACTCATGGCCGATTCAATAGTGAAGGCATTGAGGTCCTTCATCTTGTTTTCGGCAATGCTGCGCACCTGATCCCAGCTGATCGAACCTACCTTGTTGCGGTTGGGTTCAGCTGAGCCTTTTTTCAGGTTGGCTGCTTCCATGATCTGAATAGCTACCGGTGGAGCTTTGACAACAAAATCAAACGATTTGTCCTTGTACACTGTGATGATGACTGGCACAATTTTGCCGGCCATATCCTGCGTACGGGCGTTGAATTGTTTGCAGAACTCCATGATGTTCACACCCTTCGATCCCAATGCAGGACCTACCGGTGGTGAAGGATTGGCGGCTCCTCCTTTGATCTGCAGTTTAATTAATGCACTTACTTCTTTTGCCATTTTGGAAATCCTTATTAAAAGGTTATAAATAAGGAGGATTTGTGTCTCCTAATGTTCTTTCTCTACCTGCATGAAACTGAGTTCCAGGGGGGTCTTTCGGCCAAAAATCTTAACCATCACCTTCAGCTTCTTTTTCTCTTCGTTGATCTCTTCGATTACTCCCGAGAAACTATTGAACGGTCCGTCGATCACGGTAACCGTTTCGCCTACGATGAAGGGGATATTGGCTTCTTCACCCATTTCGGACAACTCATCCACTTTGCCCAAAATCCTCTTTACTTCGGATGGGCGGAGCGGATCAGGTTCTCCTTTGGTTCCCAGAAAACCCAGCACATTGGGTATCGACTTGATGATGTGCGGCACCTCACCCGTAAGATGCGCTTCAATCAGCACATAGCCCGGAAAATAGTTCCGTTCTTTGCTGATTTTCTTGCCCTTGCGGATTTGGTACACCTTTTCCGTGGGGATAAGTACCTGCGAGATTAAATCCTGTATGCCGAGGCGGGCAATTTCGTTTTCAAGGTATTCTTTTACCTTTTTTTCTTTGCCGCTGATCGCCCTGACGACATACCACTTTTTTTCTGCAGCTTCGCTCATCGCAAGTCAATGAATAACATAGGGAAACACTTCATCGGCGTGATGTGATCAGATTCGTATTAGAACAAACGGTAGAAGTTCTCTAATACGGTTCTGAATGACAGGTCCATCAGATAAACGACTAATGCGATTATGAGGGAAGCAATGGACACTACCATAGCACTGCTCTGGAGCTCGCTCCATGTAGGCCAGGACACCTTTTGCATCAATTCGGTGTAACTTTCCTTTACGTAATTTACAATGCTGAATTTCGACATCTAACCAATGATTTTCTTTATTTAGCACGGGTGGTAGGACTCGAACCCACAACCAATGGTTTTGGAGACCACTACTCTACCAATTGAGCTACACCCGTAAAGGCCTTGAGTAACTATTAAAGGGCTCCCCGTAGGGAGCACCTTTAATAACACTTCTTTATCGTTTAGTCGAGGATTTCGGTTACCTGGCCGGCGCCTACCGTACGGCCACCTTCGCGGATAGCGAAACGGAGACCTTTGTCCATGGCGATGTCGGCAATCAGCTTAACTTCGATGGTGAGGTTGTCGCCGGGCATTACCATTTCTACTCCTTCGGGCAGAATGATCTCGCCGGTTACGTCAGTTGTACGGAAGTAGAACTGAGGACGATATTTGTTGTGGAAAGGAGTGTGACGACCACCTTCCTCTTTCTTCAGGATATACACCTCAGCTTTGAAGTGCTTGTGAGGTTTAACCGAGCCGGGGGCAACGATAACCATACCGCGGCGGATTTCGTCCTTGTCAATACCACGGAGGAGCAAACCAGCGTTGTCACCTGCCTGACCCTGGTCGAGGATCTTGCGGAACATTTCCACACCAGTTACTACCGACTTCAGTTTTTCGGCACCCATACCGATGATTTCAACCGGGTCGCCTGTGCGGATGATACCGGTTTCGATCCTACCGGTGGCTACTGTACCACGGCCGGTGATGGAGAATACGTCTTCGATAGGCATGAGGAAGGGTTTGTCCTGATCGCGAACCGGAAGCGGAATCCAGTTGTCGCAGGCATCCATCAGCTCATACACTTTTTCAACCCACTTGGGTTCTTTATTGAGGGCACCCAGAGCCGAACCACGAATTACAGGAGTGTCGTCGCCTTCAAAACCATAGAAGTTGAGCAGGTCGCGAACTTCCATTTCAACGAGGTCGAGCAGCTCTTCGTCGTCCACTAGGTCAACCTTGTTCATGAACACTACGAGCTTCGGTACACCTACCTGGCGGGCCAGAAGGATGTGCTCGCGGGTCTGAGGCATCGGACCATCGGTGGCAGCTACTACGATGATGGCACCGTCCATCTGGGCAGCACCAGTAACCATGTTCTTAACGTAGTCGGCGTGACCGGGGCAGTCCACGTGTGCATAGTGGCGATTCTCGGTTTCGTATTCTACGTGTGCGGTATTGATGGTGATACCCCTTTCTTTTTCTTCGGGGGCAGCATCAATGGAGTCGAACGACTTGAACTCAGCCAGACCTTTTTCCTGCAAGCACAGGGTGATGGCGGCGGTGAGTGTAGTCTTACCATGGTCAACGTGACCAATGGTTCCGATGTTAACGTGTGGCTTCGTCCTGGTGAATTTTTCTTTAGCCATATTGAAATTTGATTATTAAAGGTTTTTTAAAAATAATTAGAGCCAATGACGAGGATTGAACTCGTGACCTCTTCCTTACCAAGGAAGCGCTCTACCACTGAGCTACATCGGCTTTTTTTTCGAGCGGGAAACGGGGCTCGAACCCGCCACCTACAGCTTGGAAGGCTGTCGCTCTACCAAATGAGCTATTCCCGCATCGGTGGGGGAGGAAGGATTCGAACCTCCGAAGGCTGTGCCAACAGATTTACAGTCTGCCCCATTTGACCGCTCTGGAACTCCCCCAAAAAACAAAACATCATGTTAAAGAACTGAGCCGGTGGAGGGATTCGAACCCCCGACCAGCTGATTACAAATCAGCTGCTCTGGCCAACTGAGCTACACCGGCAGCACTTTTAAAGAACTTCGCTTAAAAAAGCAGACCCTCTCAAAAGGGTCTGCAAAAATAGACAGATATTTTAAATTGACAAAAGGTTTAAGCGAAAAAAATGTGGTTGAATCAAAAAAAATATACAACGAACAGTTAATCAGATTACTTGATGAATTTGGCACGGTGTTTTTCCAGTTGTTTCTTCAATGCATCAACACCCTGATCAATGGCCTCTTCAAAGGTGTCGCATTGTTTGCTGGCAAAAAGATCATTGCCCTTGATGAGCAACTTGATCTCAGCGATCTTGTTTACCGGCGACTCCGGCTTTTCCACTTTGAGCATCACCTCGGCTCCAAGCACGTCGGTGTAGCGGCTCACTAGCTTGTCGAGCTTGGTGTTGATGAAGTTTTCAAGCTTTTGGTCAGCTTTGAAGTGCACGGAATTGATGTTAACTTTCATAAGTACCTCCTGTTTTTTGTTATGGTTGTCAAATTAGCCCTTTGGATGGGCCTGCTGATGAATTTTTTTGAGTTGGGCTATGCTGTTGTGCACGTATATCTCTGTTGCCGCAAGCGAACTGTGTCCCAAAAGTTCCTTCACTGCAATGAGAGGTGCACCATTATTTACAAGGTGTGTTGCGTAGGTATGGCGCAAAACATGGGGGCTGCGTTTCGTCAAGGTTGTGATTGCGCCCAGCCCTTCTGCAACGATTTTATGCAGCGTGGAAGCCGGCATAGGTTTTCCCCGAGCGCTGACTAAAAAATGTGCAACACCGGGAAAGAGTTTTTCCTTTAGCTGTATGTAATTGGATATGCGATTGATGAGATCTGGCGGCAAAGGCACGATGCGCTGTTTGTTGCCTTTACCCGTAAACTTAATCATTTGCCGGCTCAGATCGAAGTTTGATTGCGTGAGCGACAGCAATTCGGCACGTCTGAGGCCGGTCTGATACAGAAACTCGATTATGAGGTGGTTGCGAAGGGGTTCAAAGTCAGAGGTTTCTGGTGCGCGATGTCGTTTCATATCACCTTCGGGAACAAAACTTGCTGTCCGTGTGCTCGTTTTCAGCGATTTGAGCAGCCGGGCAGGGTTTTGAAGCGACGCATCGCATTGCTGGCAGTATTTATAGAAAGCACTGACGGATGACTTTTTCCTGTTGATGCTGCGATTTTCCAGGCCGGATGATTTCAGACTTGCCATCCATTCCCGGATCATGAAAGGCTGCACAAGGGTTATGTCGAAGATTTCAAATTGATTAGCACAGAAGTCCTGAAATTGTGCAAGGTCGGTTTGGTAGGCCGTGATGGTGTGGTCGGAGGCGCGTCGTTCGTATTTGAGGTAAGCGAGGAAGCTGTCGGGAGTCATAAAAGCGAAAAACTTTGATGTAAAGTTAGCACAAAACTAACCAACATCAAAGTTTTTTTGAAAATTGCCTTTGTAAAATCAGGATCGGATCAGGATTCCGATTCCTGGCGAAGCTTCTGCACGTAGATAGCCTTCAGCTTTTGTTCGCGGCGGATTACAGAGGGCTTGGTGAATTTCTGGCGGTTACGCAGTTCGCGCATTACACCGGTTTTTTCAAATTTCCTCTTGTACTTTTTCAACGCGCGGTCGATGCTTTCGCCTTCTTTTACAGGAACAATAATCATGTTGAATACGCTCTCTTTCTTTTTAAATGGTTAATAATCAGGAGTGATTAATCGGGCGGCAAAGGTAGAAAAATATTTCTTAGGAGCCAAACAATGAAAGATTAATTTTGAAGCGTGCGATGCAAAAAGTCGGTCATCAGCTTGTAAAGGTGCACCCTGGTGTTTCCGCCGAAAATTCCATGGTTCCTGTTGGGATATATCATCAGCTCAAATTGTTTGTTGGCTGCCACCAAAGCGTTGATCATTTCCATAGCATTCTGGTAGTGCACATTGTCGTCGGCACTGCCATGGACAAGCAGATAATTTCCTTTGATGGCCGATACATGGTTGATGGGTGAATTCTGGTCGTATCCATCTGCATTGTCCTGGGGTTTGCGCATATATCTTTCGGTGTAGATGTTGTCGTAATACCTCCAGTTGGTCACAGGCGCCACGGCAATTGCTGATTTGAATACATCCGCACCTTTGGTGATGCCCAGGCTCGACATGTATCCGCCATAGCTCCAGCCGAACACTCCGATACGGCTGGCATCCACATAGTTCAGGCCGGCGAGAAAATTTGCTGTAGTGATGAGGTCTTCGGTTTCATATTTGCCAAGCTGCAGATAAGTCATTTTTTTAAACGTCTCGCCCCTAGCACCTGTGCCTCTGTTGTCAACCGACACTACTATGAAACCCTGCGAGGCCAGCATCTGAAACCACCAGTTGTTGCCACCGCTCCAGCTGTTGTTTACCGTTTGTGCGCCGGGTCCACCATATATATATATGAGCACAGGATATTTTTTGAGCGGATCGAAGTCCCTGGGTTTAAGCATCCAGGCATTCAGGCCAACCGGGTTGCCGTCGGGCAATGTAATTGAGGGGTGCTCAACGGTGAAAAATTCAAAGTCCTGCCAGCCGTATTCTTTCATGGTATTCCGGAGTTTTTCGTTATCGCGCAGCAGACGAAGCTCTTTGCCCTGCAGATTGCGCATTGTGAACACGGGGGGCTGGTTGATGGTGGAGTGGCTGTGGATGAAATAGCTGAAATCGCTGCTGAAAAAGGCATTGTTGTGACCGGAGCTCAGCACCAGGGGGCTGATGCGTCCGCGCAGGTCAACACTGTAAAGCTGACGCTCTGTGGGCGAAACTGTGGCTGCCTGAAAGAAGATGCGTTTGTGCCTGGTGCTGTATCCATAGAGTTTTGTCACATCCCAGGGGCCTTTGGTGAGCTGCCGGACGAGCTTGCCACTCATGTCGAAAAGATAGATGTGGTTGTTTCCATCCTTCTCGCTGGTAATCAGGAAATGGCGGCCATCGGGCAGAAATGTCAGGTCGTCGGTGATGTCGATATACCATTGATTTTTTTCCTGATAAAGCGTTCGAACCTTGCCTGTGCTTGCTTCAGCCAGGAGAATTTCGAGGTGATTTTGCAGGCGGTTCAGCCTTTGAATGCTCAGCAGTTCCGGATTGGTAGTCCAGCCAATGCGGGGGATGTAGATATCGGTTTCTGCGCCTGTGTCAATCTGTATGGTTTTACCGGTAGAGCTGTCCCAGATGTGCACCGTAACAATGGAGTTGTCTTCGCCGGCTTTTGGATACTTGTAGGTGTATAATTCGGGGTACAGGTCATTGTAATACACCATGTTAAACTCCCGAACCCGGCTTTCGTTGAATTTCAGATAAGCGATACGCCGGCTGTCGGGCGACCAGAAAAATGCCTGCGTGAAGCTGAATTCTTCTTCGTACACCCAGTCGGTGGTTCCGTTGATGATGTGGTTTTGTTTGCCGTCGCTGGTGATTTGGGTTTCAGCGTCTGAGGATAAATCACGCACGAAAATGTTGTTGTCGCGCACAAATGCCACCTTTGTGCCGTCGGGGGAGAAGGTGGCCAGCTGCTGTTTGCCTCCTTTGCTCAAGGGGAAGAGCTTACGGGTGCGAAGGTCAAAAATGTAGTAGTCTGACCTTGAGGAGTGGCGATATATGGACTCTGTGGCCCAGGGTATCAGTGCGAGTGTTTCGTCCTGGCTGAGTTCGTACGATTGCAGGTTGATTTTGACGCTGTCGGCTGTGATCAGTTCATCAGACTGTATGAGTGTTTGTACCAAATGCCCGTCGGCATAGGCATACACATTCAGGTTTCCTTTCTCGATGGTGGCATAACTTTTTCCGTCGTTCAGCGGATGGATGCCAAAGACGCCCTCAGCGCTGAATTTGCGACTTGCCCAGATGTCTTCGACTGTGATTTCTTTTGTTTGTCCCTTGGCCGAATAAGGTTGTGCGAAGAGGAGTAAACCGAACAAACAGAGGATGATACGGTAATTTTGCATGTTGACACAGTTTTCAATCTGCTTCAAATTTACGCAAAAGCCCGAACAGGCTTGACAATAGCCGGGATATTCGTAAATTTGCAGCGCAATGGGCATTTAACTCAGTTGGTTCAGAGTGTCACCTTGACAGGGTGGAAGTCACTGGTTCGAGTCCAGTAATGCCCACAGAAATAGCGCCTGCCAGGGCGCTTTTTTAGTTTCTGCGCGTTGGAGGGAGCGTGGAGATCAATGGGTAACGATTCTTTCGGAAGAATTTGTAACCCACCGATGCAATGGCGAAGTTGTAAAAATCGTAGGGAGAACGGCTGATGTAGCTGTCCAGGTTGTCCTCGCTCATCCATCGGTTTGCCAGTTCGATGCGTACACTCCAGTTTTCGTTGATCGCATAGCTTAGACCAATGCCACCAATAGCGACTCCTTCGATTACATAACCGAACAAACCTCCTCCGCGCCCAAAGCCGCGCGACGACACCTCGTTGTCTTGCTTATCCACGAGCACAGAATTGTAGTGTGCCAGGCCAACTCCCAGAATGATGCTGGGAAACCAACGCTGGCTGCCATCGTAATTCTCAAATAGAAGTATGGGGTTGATATTTATTGTTGTACTTGTCTCAATAAGGTCAGCCTGAAACCTGAGATGATTACTTGCGCCGGCTATCTGGGCATACGACAGGTGGCCGCGCACATTGAGATATTCTGTGACCTCGTATTCCAGGGTGGCTTGCGCCACGCCCCTCCATTCGTCGACCGGCTTGAATGAATTGAAAACCTTGTTTTTTTTGATGTCGGTAAAATTGGTCGTAGGCCCAAATCCAAGGGTGAATCTAACCCCAGGAGGATAATATCTTTTATTGTGAAACATTGTCTGGGCTCTTACAGGCAACAACAGAAACAGCAAACAGGCAGTCAGGATAAATGCCGGAAATGTCAACTTATGCCGCTTGATATGCTTTGTCACCTGTGTGCTTCAGTGAACGTTTTCCAAAAACGTGGTTAATTTCCAAAAATTGTAATTAACCATTTTTAGGGGATGGTACTTTGTATAATTTGTTCGATGAATTGTGCAGCGATTCGTTTGGCGATGATGCGACGATCGCGGTCGAGTATGTAAATCACTGGCACGCTGTAAATATCATAAAGTTGGTGAAAATCGGGGGTGAAACTTTTGGTGCCGTTCACATGCAGCCAGGGGTACTTTTTCTCATTGATGTAATGTTTCCAGCCGTCGTAGTCGTTGGTTGTATTGACGGCAAATACTTCAAAATCAAACTTTTTGTTTGAATAAACTTTACTCAGGTCTTCGAGTTCCTTTTTACAATGGCTGCAGGTCTGGTCCCAGAACACAATTACGACATATTCCGATTTCAGCTCTTTGAACGACCGGTAAGCGCCGGTAGTGTCGATCAGCCACATATCGGGTGCCGGATTTCCGAGCAGGGTGGGGCGCACGCGGTCGGCACGTTCCTGAATCTTTTCGCGGATGGATGGGGTAAGGCTACTGACTTTCCCTTTCAAAAAGTAGTTATCGGCAACATGCACAAAAGCTTTGTCCATTCCCATGAGCTTGGGTTGCTGATATTCCGAGAGGAAATGCCAGGCCAGAAAATCAGTGATCTCCTGGGCGCCACGGGCACGATTCATCAGGAAATCAATTGCCTGAATCACTGAATCGGGCGACGGTGGCACAAGTTGCTCCATATACTGCTGCAACTTTCGTGGAAGCAGGGGAGTACGAATAAGCCTGTCGTCGCCAAGATCAACATCTTTCCAGTAGTTGGCCTTGTAGAAGCGGTAGGCTTCTTCCCTGTTTTCTTTGATTTCTTCCGGAACCACAGGCTCTTTCATTGCCTTGAGGATCAGCGCGAGGAGTGTGTTTGGATTTTCTTCGATCAGCCTGTCGCGATAGGCCTCGGAGCCGTTTTGTAGGGCTTTAAGCTGTAGCTGTATTTTTTCGCGCTCGGGATCGTTTTCGGGCAGCGAATCAAATTTTGCTCTGAGTTTCTCGCTGCTGCGGGAGGCACTGCTGAGCCTGTCGAGGTAGGCATAGAAGAGCTGATTTTCAAGGCTGCCCTCCACCAGGGTCTGTGAGGGGTTGAAATCGGGCGGAAATGCCAGGCTGAAATGCTGCTGAAAGCCCACAAGAAATTCGGCCAGCTTTTCCTTTTTACTGTTGGCCAGAATGTAAATTCCCTGCCTGAGGGGTTCGCTGCCAGCAAACAAAGCTTCACCTGTACGGTAGTTGCTCGTATCGATCAGGTAGGTTTTATCGCCGTGGTAATGTGCCAGAAAAAAGGTCTGGTCTTCGCTGGCAGGCATCCTGAGGAGGATGTGGTGTCCGTTTTGAGCCAGACTCAACAATCCGGTGAGTGTGAGGCTTAGCAGTAGGAGAAGTTTGTTTTTCATTGTATTCGGCGTGTGCAATAATTCTGTTTTACTTTCAGTCGGCAAAAATACGGAAAAGCAGGCCTTCCGGACTATATTACCATGTGTGCGCCGGTCGGATGCGTAAAGAAACACCCGAACCATCCAAACCTTATCTTTGCATAATGATGAACCCAAGGATTTATTTTTTTGCTGCTTTACTTGTTGTTGCGCTGCTAACGTCGTGCGACCCTGCACTTGATCAACCCATGCCCGAACAGCCTGCCCGGCTTGGCAACGGACTTTTCATTCTGAATTACGGTCTCGCGAGCGGGGAGGCAGGCAGCATTGATTTCTACAACACCGATTCCAACAGTCTGCGACGCGATATTTTTGAGCTCAGAAATGGCATTGCTGCGGGAAAAGGACTGAATGATATCCGGCTGTGGAAACAATATGCCCTGATAACTGCCGAAAAGTCATCCGTAGTTTGGGTAATTAATGCCTCAACTGCCATGTTGGCCGGCAAATACCACCGCCTGACAGAACCAGGCTACCTTGTTCCCATTGATGCCGAGAAAACTTACATGTCGTCTGCTACACTCAAGGGAATTCACGTGATGCAGACCGCCACGCTTCAGCAAATGGGCACCATATTCCTGCCACGTCCGGCTTCGCGCATGGAAGTTCTTGCGGACAGGTTGTTTGCTGCGCCCGCTTATTCGGTTTCATCCAACAGGATTTACGTCATCGACCGTATTTCAGATCTTGTTACCGACAGCATCTCTCTTCCAGGTTATCCGGCAGGTTTAAGCGCCGGCCCTGACGGCAAATTGTGGGTGTTGTGCTGGGGTAATGAACAGGCTGCGAATGTCTTGCTGTGTATCAGCCCCGAAAGTCTTTCAATCGAAGCCAGCTTTCCTGTTCAGCCATTCGACCGGCAGAGCGCTGCACTTGCTTTCGACGGAAATCAGGCAGTTTATGTGCTTGCAGGCCGGGTATATCGTCTCAACCTAAGCTCTGGCAATCAGGTTGTTGAAGAGTTGATAGATGACTCAGGGCGGGTATTCACGAGCCTGAAATACGACCGCTCACAGGGAAGGTTTTACCTTACAGGTTACAGAAACGGTCTGTCGGATGGATATCTTTACATCTTCGGGCAGAGTGGCATGACAATTGATTCGGTCAGGGTGGGGATTCAACCGGTGGCCCTATCTTTCAACAAATGAAAACCATACAAACAATATAGCAATGAGTACCAACAAAGTAGATGTGACCTGGACGGGTGAAATGGCCTTCGAAGCCGAGGTAAACGGATTCAAACTGATGATGGATGCCGACGAAAAGGTTGGTGGCCAGAACAAAGGTCCCCGGCCTAAGCCGCTCACCCTGGCATCGCTCGGTGGATGCACGGCAATGGATGTTGTAAGTATCCTGAAAAAGATGCGGGTTGAACCTAGCTGGTTCAATGTGGAAGTGGAAGGAGAGCTCACCGAAGAGCACCCTAAATATTACCATACCATCAGGCTGACCTATATGTTCAAAGGCGACAACCTGGATATGGAGAAACTTCAGAAAGCCGTGGATCTTTCCAAAGAAAGGTATTGCGGTGTGAGTGCATTGCTGAGTAAGGGCGCCAAGATCGAGAGCAAGATCGTCATTCTCTGATTTGCTGCAGCCGGAATTTGTTGGGGAGTAGCTGCAATAATTCGCTGATAATCATTGCTGTTGCTCCCCATATAATTTTATCACCTATGGTGTAGGAAGGCGCCTCGAGTGTGATTCCGCTGCTTAAAATAATGGGAGTCAGGCGGCAGTTGTCCGGATTGGCCAATTGCCGGACTGAGACAAAGAAAGCTTCGTTCACTTCTTCTTCCTGTATCCTGAGTTCTGGTGTGGAATTGAGAAAAGCAACGACAGGCAGGACGACGAAATTGCTTGGTGGGATATAAAGGGAAGAGAGCGTACCAGCTACTACGACCTGTTTTTGATCAATCCCCACCTCTTCGGCAGCTTCACGCAGAGCGGTCTGAATCAGATCATGATCAGAAGGTTCGCGTCTCCCGCCGGGAAAAGCAATCTGGCCGCTGTGCACCCCATCGTACACCGCTCTCCGGATCATCATTGTGAAAATGTCGTCACCGTCAGGAAAAAGGCCAATCAGCACTGCTCCCTGGCGTGGAGCTTCAGTTGTGGGCTGCATCATCAGTTGCCTGCGGCTCGGTGGCTCCATGCGTTGCTGGGCAGCATAGCCTGGAAGCTTAAGCGTCAATTGGTGACGAAGGTAATCGCAAAAGTGCTGGAAGTTCAGTTTTTCTGGCATGACTGCAAAATTACCCAAAGCTCAATAGCAGGGGCCGGAAAGCTCAACCAAAAAAGGCTCAGGCTTAATCTTTTTTAACTGAGGCTTGACGCATTTACCACCAATGATATCTATATTTGCCGCTACCAAGACAAAAAAAGATGTGCATATGACACAGGAAAAACTTCAACCGGTTGAATATGCCGACGCCATGGTTGACAAGCCCCGCTCGCTGGTGCTTTTCAATGATGATTTCAACACTTTCGATTTTGTGATAGAAACCTTGATTCAGGTGTGTGGCCACACTCCGGAGCAAGCCGAGACCTGCACCTGGATCGTGCATTACAAAGGGAAATGTGCCGTGAAGAGCGGCCCGCTTTCCGAACTCAGGCCCATTTACAACGAGTTTAGAAACAGGAACCTTACTGCAAGCATTGACTAGCCCATGTGGACTGTAATTCTGGTACTTATCCTCACCGGGCTGCTCATGGTAATGCTCGAAATTCTTGTCATTCCCGGAGGTGGGCTTGCCGGTATCCTGGGTTTTCTGCTTATGGCAGCCGGAGTATGGTTTGCCTTCACACGTGAAGGCACCGAGGCAGGGCTTTACACCCTTGGCGGAACTTTGCTGGTTAATGTAGCAGCCCTTGTCCTGGCGCTTCGCTCAAAAACATGGGACAAAGCCATGCTCAAAAGCAATATCGACAGCAAGGTGAATGTGGTTGATCTTACACACATCGGGCCAGGAGATGTCGGAAAAACCATTTCGAGGTGTGCTCCTTCGGGCAAGGCCCTGATTAACGGCGAAATACACGAAGTACACACCCGCTCGGAATACCTGGATGTGGATACGGAGATTGAAGTTATCAAAGTAGAAGGATATAAAATTTACGTCAAATCAAAACAATAGCGTTATGGACATGTACATTATTATAGCCATTGGACTTGGAGCGATATTCCTGATATGGTTCCTTTTCTATTTCATTCCCGTCGGCTTATGGTTTACGGCTCTGGTCTCCGGGGTACGTGTGCCGCTGCTTCAGCTCATCCTGATGCGTTGGCGCAAGATTCCTCCCGGCATCATTGTGAACAGCCTGATTGCTGCAACCAAAGCTGGTCTGAAACTGGAGCGCAACGACCTGGAGGCACATTTCCTTGCTGGCGGACGTGTTCAGCAGGTGGTCAATGCCCTTATCTCGGCCGATAAAGCCAACATTGAGCTGAACTTCAAAACGGCCACAGCCATCGACCTGGCCGGCCGCGATGTGCTCCAGGCAGTTCAAATGTCGGTTAACCCAAAGGTGATCGATACCAAACGTGTGGCAGCTGTGGCAAAAGACGGTATCCAGCTCATTGCCATGGCCAGGGTAACGGTGCGCGCCAACATCCGTCAGCTTGTTGGTGGAGCCGGTGAAGAAACCATTCTGGCGCGTGTGGGCGAGGGCATCGTATCGTCTATCGGTTCGGCCGAGTCGCACAAGTCGGTACTCGAAAATCCTGACAGCATCTCCAAAGTTGTGCTTCGCAAAGGACTTGACAGCGGAACCGCTTTTGAAATCCTTTCCATAGATATTGCCGACATCGACATTGGAAAGAACATCGGGGCAGTGTTGCAGATGGACCAGGCTATGGCCGACAAAAACATTGCCCAGGCCAAGGCTGAGGAGCGCCGTGCCATGGCCGTGGCTCTGGAACAGGAAATGAAAGCCAAAGCCCAGGAAGCCCGTGCCAATGTGATTCAGGCCGAGGCACTTATCCCACAGGCCATTGCCGAAGCCCTGCGCAACGGCAACATCGGAATCATGGACTACTACAAATTCCAGAACATTCAGGCCGACACACGAATGCGTGAAAGTATTTCGGAAGCCGGCATCCAGCCGCCCTCAGGCACCAAGGACGAACCCAAGAAATAATCCTTCAGACCATTGACCTGACAGAAAAACGTTTGTATCTTCAGGGGTGCAAACGTTTTTCGTTCGGGAACCAGCCCGCCTATGGATTTGCAAGAAACACAATCCGGCTACAGCTTTGAATTTCTGCGCAGCAGCCTGCTTCCACATTACCAGCCACAGGAACTGGCCCTGCTCGATAAAGCCTACGAACAAGCTTTGGATGCTTACAAGGGCAGAAAACTTACCAGTGGGGAGGATTTTATCAGGCACAACATCGAGGTGGCATGCATTGCAGTCAACGAACTGGGCCTGAGGCTTCCGACAGCCATTTCGGCCTTGTTGCACAGCCTGAAGTTTGAGGATGATGAGGATTTTCGCCGGGTCGAAACCACTTACGGCAAGGAGGTGAGCGTGATACTGCGCGGTTTTGTGCGCATCTCGCAATTGCCTACGGAACGTTTGTCTTACCAGTCGGAACAATACCGAAAACTTTTTCTCTCGCTCATCGACGACATCAGGGTAATCATTCTGAAAATTGCCCATCGCGTGTACGACCTGCGTAACCTGCCAAACCACAACGCCGACAAGCTCGAAAAATACATCCTGGAGGTTAAGCACCTGTATGTGCCCATCACCCACCGGCTGGGATTGTACAAAATCAAGTCGGAGTTTGAAGAGAGTGTGATGCGCTACGAGCATGCGGATGTGTACGCCTCGATTGAGCAGATGATCAACGCCACGCGCGACCGGCAGGAAGCTTTCATGCAATCGTTTATCCGGCCGATTGAGGAGCAGCTCAGGCAGCACCAGCTGGATTGTACCATTAAATGGCGCACCAAGTCGATCCCCAGTATCTGGGCCAAGATGAAATCGCAGCAGGTGAGCTTCGAGCAGGTGTATGATTTGTTTGCAATACGCATCATTGCCAACAGCCCGCCAAAACGCGAAAAAGAAGACTGCTGGAGGATATATTCGATTGTCACTGACCTGTATCCGCCAAACCCGAAGCGGTTGCGCGACTGGATAACCACTCCCAAAGCTTCGGGATATGAATCGCTGCATACTACAGTGAAAGGCCCGGAAGACAAATGGGTTGAAGTGCAGATACGTACCGAGCGCATGGACCAGAACGCCGAAAAAGGACAGGCTGCGCACTGGCTCTACAAAGAAAAATCGGGTAAGTTCGACATGGAGGACTGGCTCAATCAGGTGCGCGATGTACTTGAAAATCCCGATCAGCTTCAATTCGATGCATACAAACGCAGCGACAGCATTGGCCGTGACAAAATTTTTGTTTTTACGCCCAATGGCGATCTGAAACAACTCCCGGGCGGGGCCACCGTGCTCGACTTTGCCTATGAGGTACACACCCAGGTCGGATCGACCTGCAACGGCGCAAGGGTAAACAACAAGGTGGTACCCATTCGCCATGTGCTTCAAAACGGCGACAAGGTGGAGATCATCACCAGCAAAAAGCAGTCGCCGCGTGCCGACTGGCTGAATTTTGTAGTGACCGAACGTGCCAAAAGCAAGATTCGTAAGTATCTGAAGGATGTTGAATTGCGCGAGGCGGAAATCGGTAAGGAGATGTTGCTTCGAAAGCTCAAAAACTGGAAAATCGTTTCGTCTGAGGATATTATCAACAATCTGGTGCGCCATTACAAGACCAATACAGCCATGCAGCTGTATCATCAGATAGCAACGGAAAAGATAGACCTGATTGAGCTTAAGAAGTACCTGACCAGCCAGATGGAAGAAGGTCGTACGGGGTCGCAGCGCCCGATGGAGACTGATCCGAAAATTTTTCAGGAAAAGCTTGGGGGCAAGGACGACTACCTGGTAATTGACGAAAATATCAGCAATGTAAATTTCAAGCTGGCCCGGTGCTGCAATCCCATCCCTGGCGACGATGTGACGGGCTTTGTGACCATCAATACAGGCATCACCATTCACCGCAAAGGTTGCGCAAATGCTGCCAGAATGTATGAGCGTTACCCTTACAGATTTTTGAAGGTGCGCTGGAAGCAGCAGGCCGATCAGCCACATTTTATTGCCAACATCAGGGTGTCGGGTAAAGATACCCTAGGGCTTGTGAATGAGATTACACGTTTGATATCCAGTGATTTAAAAGTAAATATGCGCGCTATTTCCTTCAACACCCGCGACGGAGCCTTCGAAGGCAGGATTAGTTTGCAGATCAGGGATACTGATCACCTGGAGCAACTGATGCATAAGCTGGGCAAGGTGAACGGGGTTGAAAAAGTTAGCCGGGCCGATTAATTTTACCAAAAAGCTATGATAATACAACTGTTGATCCTCTCCGGCCTTTTTTTCGGACTTTCGGGCTGGTTTTTCTACAAAAAGCGCAAGGTTCTTGGCTGGCTGTTTGTACTTATTGCAGCCTTTGCCCTGTTGTTGTTCTTTATCGTCAGGGCATTATATCCACACAAAGTGCCTTTTTGATCAGATTTTGAACCAGTTTGCTACAACAGGGGTTTTGTCGGCTGGTTCGCTGCGGTGACGGAACTCGTTGGTGTGGCGGTTGTAGATGTAATCCTGCCCCCACTTTTTGTGGTTCTTCCTGATCTCGCGCACCGCTTCGGCAAGTGTTTCGAGTTCGTCCATGGTCATGGTCGGATGAAATGAGGCCCTGATCCAGCCGGGCTTTTCCGACAGGTCGCCATGATTGATGAGCTCTGTGATGCGTTTTGATTTCTCGTAGCTCACATCGAGAAGGTAATGGCCGTATGTACCGGCACAGGCACAGCCGCCACGCACCTGAATGCCATAGTGATCGCTCAATATCTTGACTACCAGGTTGAAATGGACGTCTTCGAGATAAAATGAAAATGCACCTAGGCGGTCTTCGGCATTATCGGCAAGGATATGTACGCCCTCAATATTACGGAACAATTTGAACGCCCTTTGCACCAGCCGGTGCTCCGCTTCGGCCATTTTTGCCGTATTCATCTGATTTTTTACCTCAATAGCCAGGGCAGCCCTGATGGCCTGCAGGAAACCCGGGGTGCCGCCATCTTCACGGATCTCTATGTCGTCAATATATTTGTATTCTCCCCAGGGGTTGGTCCAATCCACCGTGCCGCCACCGGGATTGTCGGGCGATTCGGACTTGTAGAGCGAGCGGTCGAAAATCATCACGCCTGAGCTGCCCGGACCGCCGAGAAACTTATGCGGGCTGAAGAAAATGGCATCGAGCTTTTCGAGTTCATTCTCAGGGTGCATGTTGATGTCCACATATGGCGCCGATGCAGCGTAATCCACAAAAACCACGCCCCCATACTCATGCATGATCCGGGCCATTTCGTGCACCGGATTCTGGATACCTGTCACATTCGAACAGGCTGTAAATGAGCCTATTTTGAAGTTTCTATCCTTAGGCATTTCGAGCTGTCGGCGCAGTTCGTCCAGATCGACCAGCAAATCTTTGTTGGGTGGCAGCACCACTACATCCACATTGGCTTCGAACCAGTTGGTGTGGTTGGAGTGGTGTTCCATGTGGGTGATAAACACGATGGGCCTTTCTTTCATTTGCTGGCAATCACGGCTTTTTTTGTGATTGAGCCAGAGGCAGTTTTTAAGCCCCATGATGCGCAACATCTTGTTTATGACAGTGGTCATGCCTGAGCCGGCGGTGATGATCACATCATCGGGGCCGGCATTCACATGGGCTTTGATGAGCTTATGCGCCAGATGATAAGCCAAAGTCATCCGCTGGCCCAGTTCACTGGTTTCGGTGTGCGTGTTGGCCACATATGGACCAATCAGCTCTGCGATATGTTTTTCGATAGGAGCATATAACCTGCCACTGGCAATCCAGTCGGCGTAAATCAGTTTTTGGGGGCCCAAAGGGCTTTCGAAAACCAGGTCGTGCCCGATGGTGTTTTTTCTGAAAAATTCGAAATGTTTGTCCAGCTCAGTCATTCCCTCCCGATTTTGTTATTGTCCGATAACGGGTTAAATCGTTTCAGTGCCGGACAAAGGTAGGAAAATGCGTTTGAGTTCAAAATACTCCCGATATGCAGGGCGTATTTGCGGAGTGAGTTTAGAGTGTTTCTAAAGAGCAGGGGGTAGGATTAGGGTCACTGTTTGGAGATGCGTACCAGGCTGATCTCCACATTGCCGTTTTCGGGAATGAACTCCAGCCAGTTGTTGTCTTCGCTGAACCAACGGTATTGGGCGCCAATGTGAACGATGAAGTCGTTGGTTTCTTCGTTGTCGGGAATGGGGAGCACAAAACCGCCGTTGCGGGCGTTGTTGCTGCCAAACTGGACGAGCAGCGGGAAATTACCTTTTCCGAGGTTGCGGGCCTTGACAATTACATAACTTGATCGGCGGTCGGCCACTTCGAGGGGTTCGAACGTAAGCCGACGGTTTGTATTGGCATCAAGTGTAAAACTTGTGGTTACCAGGTCGCGCACTTTGTTCTTCTCAAAAATTTCGGCAATCCGGCCAATCATCTGCCTGGGGTAGGCTTCGTCGGGTTTGGTGTTTTCGGCACTCAGATACAACTCAATGGCTTTGTCGTAGTTGCGTGCGTTAAAATTGCGGTCGGCTTCGGTGACGATCCGGTTGTATTCGTTGCGCTGATTGGCCAGCCGTTCGAGGATGATGGCCTCGGCCTGACTGATTCGTTTAGTGGCATAGTCATCAGCAGGTTTGTATCCAAGCGCCATTTTAAATGCGGCGATGGCCTCCTGATAATTATTCAATCCCATCTGGCGATCGCCTTCTGCTACACTTTGCTCATAGCGCTGTTGAGCCTCTTTGCGCTCATTGTCCATTGCCAGCATGGCTTCTGCTTTGCGGGCGGGTGCTTGGATGTTGTCGGGATCGAGGGTCAGAACCTGCTCGAAGGTGCTGATGGCCTGCACCCACTGGCGATTTTTCAGGTATTCGTTGCCCTGATTCATCAGGCTTTGAATGCGCTGTTCGGTTTCGCGTTTTTGGGTCAGCGACTGCTGCAGCTCGCTGATGCGGCTGAGCTGGGTTTTGGGGTAATCTTCGTTTGGCCTGATGTCGAGCGCCTGTGTGTAAAGCGCAGAGGCTTTGTCGAAGTCCTGCTGACGATATGCGTTATCGGCCTCAGCAATGATGGTCGCATATTGTTCATTCTGAGCAGCTTCAGCAAGCAGCCGTGCCAGGCTTTCCTGAGCGGCTCTGGCGCGTTCGCGCGGATAGCTCTCTGAGGGTTTCAGGACAGACGCTTCCGTGTAGGCCAGCTCGGCAGTTTTGTAGTCAGCCTTGGCGAAGGCTTCATCGGCCTGCCGCAGGAGGTTGGCGTAGCGGGTCTCGAGCTCATTTTTGGCTTCAGCTTCCCGCTTCAGAGTTTCAATCTTTGTTTTTTCGGCCAGGGCTTCCTGATTTCCAGGTTTGAGGGCCAGCGCTTCGTTGAGCTTTTCCAAGGCCTGATCTAATTCATTGCTGGTGAATAAGTTGCGTCCCTGAGCGAGCAGATCTGCGAAGCGCTGATCAGCTTCCCGTGCAGCGTTGATCTCTGCAATCCTGGCGCGCACCCGTTCGAGGCCGGATTGGGCTGTGGCGTCTCCGGGCTTGATTTCGAGTGCCTTTTCAAAAGCGGCTGCTGCAGATGTAAAATCATCGGATTTTTCTTTCGCTACTCCTTCGGCCAGCAGGCGCTCGAAAGTTGCCTGGTCTTCTGCCTGTTTCTGCTGCTGGCGCAGGGCGAAGGTGATTTCGGTGGTGCGCTGTGACGCGAGCTCGTGCTCAGGGTTGATTTCCAGCACCTTGTTGTATTTTTCCAGGGCCAGCCTGAGGTTCTGGCGTTCATAAGCCGATGCGGCTTCTTTGAGCAGTTCGGTCACGAGCACCTCATTACGATATTCCGGACTGTCGAGCGTTTCGTTGATCCGTTTGATCATATCGGCCGCAAAACCCTGCTCAGGCCAGATTTTCTGTGCCTCTGCATAAAGTCTTTTGGCCTCGTCGAGTCGTTTAGCTTCGTAAGCCTGATCGGCCAGGACAATGGCAGCTTCGTATCGGGTGCTTATATCCAGCATTCGCTCCGCTTCGGCGTTCAGGCTTTTTGCCTCCTGATGCTGAGGAAACAGATTGAGCGCATCAGCCGAGAGTTTTTGTGCCTCTGCATAGTTTCGTCTGACCATCTGGCTGCGCGCTTCGGTCATCAATTGCTGAAACCTTGTTTCGTTGGCACGCAATTCGGCCAGTTTTTGGTCGGCCAGCTGCAATTTGGATTTTGCCTCGCTGTCGGTTGGAAAAAGCTCGGTGGCAATTGTGAATTGCAATATGGCTTCTTCATAGCGGCCGTCGTTCAGAAACAGGTTTCCTCGTTGCATGGCCTGATCGAAGCTTTGTTGCTTCTGCCGGGCTTCCTCCTGCTTCCTTGTAATTTTTTCTACCTGGCTGTTGACGTACCTGTCGTTGGGAAACACTTTCAGGGCTTTGCGATAAGCTATCAGAGCTTCTTCCTCCTTGCCTGCAGCCAGCAGCTTATCGCCCTCGTCCATGTGTTTGTAGAAGACTTCCTGTTCCTCCATCTGCTTCTGAATCAGGACGATGGTTTCGTTCAGACGACGTGTTGCAGTCGCATCGCCGGGTTTCAGCCGGAGCGCCAGCTCGTAATATGTTTTGGCGCTCAGATAATCTTTTTGGGCAAAACGTTCCTCGGCCGACTTCATGGTCTGCTCAAAGGTCTGGGGTTGCTGGGCCAAAACAGGACTCAGCCGGATGAGGAGAACAGATGTAAGGGCAAGCAAAAAGTGTAGAATGCGCTTCATGCCACGCGTGGGTTTAATGTATCGAACAAGGTTCAACGGTTTACAATTGCAATTATTGCACGGCAATCAGACCGTCGGCCATGCGGACTGTTCTGTCGGAAAGCGCGGCCAGGTCGGTGTTGTGCGTTACGATGACAAAGGTTTGGCCAAAGGTTTCCCTCAGCTCAAAGAAAAGCTGATGCAGGGCTGTGGCATTGGCAGAATCGAGATTGCCCGAGGGCTCATCGGCCAGCACCAATGGGGGCTTGTTCATCAGTGCCCGGGCCACGGCTATGCGCTGCTGCTCACCCCCGGACAGCTCTCCCGGTTTGTGGCCGGAGCGGTCGTTCAGACCAAAAAAACTTAGCAGTTCTGTTGCTCTTCTTTCTGCCTCTTTGCGTTTCATCCCACCGATTAGCGCCGGAATGATCAGATTTTCGAGGGCAGTAAACTCCGGCAGCAGGTGGTGAAACTGAAATACAAAACCGATGTTCTTATTTCTGAAAGCCGATAGGGCTTTGTCGCTCATATGGTTAACTTTGGTGCCCATCAGATGCAGGCTGCCCTCGTCGGCTTGCTCAAGGGTGCCAAGTATTTGAAGCAAGGTTGTTTTTCCGGCACCTGATGGACCGACAATAGCTACGACTTCGGAAGGAAAAACCTCGAGATCAATGCCTTTGAGCACGGTGAGGCTGCCGAACCGCTTTACGATGCCTTCTGCCTTGATAATAGGTTGTTGCATGCGGCAAAGCTATGAAAAAATGAGGCCGGATGGGGGCTGCATATGGCCGTTACGGTGTGCACAGAAATTATTTAAACCGTTTGCATTTGGCCGAAAAAGGCTAATTTTGGCAAGCAAAAATCCAAGCAATCATTGTTTTTATGAATCTACACGAATACCAGGGAAAACAGATTTTGAGCAACTACGGCGTATCGGTGCCGGTGGGAATTGTAGCCGAATCGCCGGCCAAAGCAGTTGAGGCTGCAAAAGAAATTCAAAAACTAACGGGCACTGACCGCTGGGCTGTCAAAGCTCAGATTCACGCCGGAGGCCGTGGCAAGGGTGGGGGAGTCAAGATTGCCAAAACCCTGGAGGAGGTAGAGCTATTTGCTGATCAGATTATTGGTATGATGCTCGTTACTCCCCAGACCAGCGCCCAGGGAAAGCTTGTGCGCAAGGTGCTCATCGAGCAGAATATCTATTACCCTGGCCCGTCGGAGGTGAGCGAAATATATATGAGCATCCTGCTCAACCGCGCCCGCAGCCGCAATATGATCATGTATTCGCCACGAGGCGGCATGGATATCGAAAAAGTGGCTGAGGAAACTCCGGACCAGATTTTCACCGAAGAAATTGATCCCCGCGTGGGCTTGCAGCCTTTTCAGGCCCGGAAGATTGCATTCAACCTCGGATTGTCGGGTACGGCCTTCAAAGAAATGGTGAAATTCGTGCAGGCACTCTATAAAGCTTACGAAAGTTCGGACGCCAGCCTGTTCGAAATCAACCCGGTGATCAAAGCTGCCGACGACCGCATATTTGCTGCCGATTCCAAAGTGGTCATTGACAATAACGCGCTATTCAGGCAGGCCGAAATTGCCAATATGCGCGACCTTCTCGAAGAAGATCCAATCGAAGTGGAGGCCACCAGGTTCGACCTGAATTATGTGAAGCTCGACGGCAATGTGGGATGTATGGTCAACGGCGCCGGTCTGGCCATGGCCACCATGGATATGATTAAAATGTCGGGTGGCGAACCGGCCAACTTCCTGGATGTGGGTGGCACCGCCAATGCCAAACGCGTGGAAGAAGGTTTCCGCATCATCCTCAAAGACCCCAACGTCAAAGCTATCCTTGTGAATATTTTTGGCGGAATTGTGCGTTGCGACCGCGTGGCTCAAGGTATCGTGGATGCCTACACCAACATCGGCGAAATAGGTGTTCCCATCATCGTCCGCCTGCAAGGTACAAACGCCAAAGAAGGCAAGGAGCTCATCGACAACTCCGGGCTCAAAGTGTATTCGGCTATCAGGCTTCAGGATGCCGCAGCACTTGTAAACGAAGTTCTGAAATAAATTGCTGGAAGTCAATAACTAAGGCCTGCAGTTTTGCTGCAGGCTTTTTTGTTTTATCTGGGTTGGTTCTGAAGGTTTGCAGATTAAAGTGTGTTTCGTAGGCCTCAGAAAAACTGAAAACTACATTTTCCTCCTCATTGAATAAACGCGTGCCCGGGCTGAAATGTTTCGGATTTGTCGTAGATGATCGGTGATAAACGCTAAATCATGCCAATGACTCTAAATCATGCCATTGAGTTTGTACCAAACGATGGCTGCATATTCGCGCATCACGATAATCTGGTATTGGAGGTAGCTCCACATGTTGTAACGCAGGTCAAGGTTTTGTTCCTGGCTTCTCTTGCTTTTCTTTTTGGTGGAGGGTTCGAGCAGCAACTGGCTGTCGAATGCCGCCTCGAAGGTGGGTAGTCCGTTCACATTGGTGAATCCTGCCTTCCGAAAGGCCTTGACGGAGCGATACATATGCTCCGGCGAAGTAATGAGCAAAATACGGCTTCCCAGGTCTGGAATCATCTTCCTGATGTTCAGGGCCTGAGCCCAGGTGTTGTTTCCTGATTTTTCGGAAAGAATCTGATTCTGCGGTATGCCTCTGAGCACAAGTTCTTCAATCATGCGGTCGTGATCGGTGCCTGTTTGCAGGCTGTCGGCAGGCAATGCAACAATGACAGGGGCTTCGGGCATTTGTCTGGAAGCCTTGGCGGCATACCAGCACCTGAGCAGTGAGTGGTGACCAGGCACAGCTCCGGCCCCAAGCACTACAATGTAGTCTGCTTCGATGTTGCGGTTGGTCTGGCTGGTCCCCAGCTGATAATATGCATGCCAGGGTAAATCAGTGAAGCTCAGTATAATCATTGCTGTTGCGATGATGCCCAAAGCCATCATGAGTCCGCGGAGGAATTGCCTGATGAACCTCATCATTCGCGCCAGCTTCACTGAAAGTTGTTTTCGGCTAAATTATTGATTTATCCTGAGCAGCTTATCAAAAAGCGTTTTATGGATACCTTACATCCTATGGTAAAGATAGTTAGCTTAGTTTCAATCCCCCTTTTTGCAAAAAAAAGCCGCCCTGTGGTGCGGAGCGGCCGGCAATTTGAAAGCTGAATGTTCAGAGTGTCGAAATATCCGTAAATACGCTCAGGCTCATGGGCATTTTCATGCCGTTTTCTTCCACTTCCATTTCCATGTTCTGGTTGATGCTGGCTTTGATGAGCCAGCCGGTGGTGGTGTTCACTTCCATATTGCCGCTCATTGTGCCGTTCACCTTGGCGCTGGCACCCATGATTTCGGTTCCGGTGATTGTACCGCTGTAACTGATTTTGGCCGTGTTACCTTTTACCGACTCGAGTTTGTAGGTTGAGTTGATGACAAAATCGCTGGCAGGATCAGGTTTGAGTTGCACATCCCAGCTTTGTCCGGGTTTGAGGCTATGGTCGGGGTAAACCACCATCAGGCCCGATTCGAAGCCTGAGAGGTTGGTGTTTCCGACTACGTCTTTGGCATTGTTGCTGACGGGCATGCCACGTTCGTTGATGACTGCTGTAATGGTGTTTTCAAGAGATTTTTTGAAGTTTTCGGCCAGCTGGGCTGTCATTGGGTTGTTAGGGTCTGGATTTTTGGAGTCGTATTTGAGCTCCATGCCCATGGCGTTTTGTTTGAAAACGATATGGTCGTATTTGAGCTCCAGCTTATAGCCATCGTCGGTTTTTTCGGCCACGCTTACAACTTGTGTGAGGTTGGCCTGCTGGTTCAGTGTCATGCTCTGGCCCATCATGCTCATGCTGATGTTTTGCCTGTTGTTGATCTGAAGGGTGAATTGCTGTCCTTTTTGCAGCTTGTAAGAAAGGCGGATGTCCTTGGCCGACAGGCTTACGAAAGGCAGCATCAGCACGATCAGGAGCAAATGTGATTTTTTCATGTGTGTGGTATTAAAATGGGTGTTCTTCGAAGTGAGCATCATCGTCCATGTCGTCGTTCATGCGCGAGGGTTTAATCACCGTTCCGTTCCCGGCAAAGGCCTGGTTGGGTTTCAGATCTACAGCCTGTTCATAGGTCATTGAGCCGAGCGGGTCTTCAAATTTTGCATACTGGCTCACAAAACGCAGGTTGACGTCGCCCAGTTTGCCGTTGCGGTGCTTGGCAATGTTGATAACGGCCAGGCCCTGGGTGTTCTCGTTTTCGTTGTCGCCGGCAAGTCCGTAATATTCAGGGCGGTAGATGAAAATTACCAGGTCGGCATCCTGTTCGATGGCGCCCGATTCGCGAAGGTCGGAGAGGATAGGCTTTTTCGAACCAGGCCTGTTTTCCACGCTTCGGCTCAATTGCGAAAGGGCAAGCACCGGGATGTCGAGCTCTTTGGCGAGGCTCTTCAGCGAGCGCGAAATATTGCTGATTTCCTGTTCGCGGTTGCCACGGTTGTCGCCTCCGGTGGTCATCAGCTGCAGGTAATCCACAAATACCATCTGGATGTCGTGCTGCTGTTTCAGCCTGCGGCACTTGGCGCGCAACTCGAAGATCGAAAGCTGGGGGGTATCGTCGATGAATATCTTGGCGTCGATCAACGGTGAGATCTTGGTCACCAATTGGGTCCATTCATGTTGTTCCAACTTTCCCGAACGCAACTTATCGGCCGGGATGGAAGCCTCGGTGGAGATGAGGCGGGTTACCAGCTGAACCGACGACATTTCGAGCGAAAAGAAGGCCACAGGGCGTTGGTGACCTACGGCGGCATTGCGTGCCAGATTGAGGGCAAAAGCCGTTTTACCCATGCTGGGACGTGCAGCCAGAATGATCAGGTCACTTTTTTGCCAGCCCTGGGTGATGCGGTCGAGTTCGGTGTAACCTGAAGGCACACCTCGTATGGTGGCCTCATGCGTACGCGCAGCCTCAATTTCGCGAATGGCCTGCTGTACCAGCTCTGGCATGGCGCTAAAGCTTCTTCTCAGGTTTATCTCGCTCACATTGAACAGGTTCGACTCGGCCTTGTCGAGCAGGTCGAACACGTCGGAGGTGTCCTCGTAGGCATCGTGGATGATGTCGGTGCTGATGCGTATCAACTCCCGCTGAATGTGCTTTTGCAGGATGATGCGGGCATGAAACTCAATATTGGCGGCCGAAACCACCCGGCTGGTGAGCTGGGAAATATAATAAGGTCCGCCCACAAGTTCCAGATCGCCCTGAAATCGCAGTTCGTTGGTGACTGTGAGTATGTCGATGGGCTGCAGCTTGCTGAAAAGACTCTGAATGGCGGCGTAGATGCGCTGGTGGGCATCTTTGTAAAAGACTTCGGGCCTGAGGATGTCGATGACCGCGTTAACGGCGTCTTTTTCGAGCATCATGGCGCCCAGCACCGCCTCCTCCAGATCGGTTGCCTGTGGGGGAACACGTCCGTGCGACGTAAGCAGCTCACGTATTTTGTCGGCCTCGCTTTGTGGCGCCTTGGAGCGCGTCCTGCTGTTCTTATTCTCCATGCTCCAAAGTTAAGACGCTTTGCGGACGTGGTGATAAAATGTTAATATCTTTTGTAAAGGATTGTAATACAGTGATATAAGGAAATCAGCCAAGTTGCGAAATGCTGGCCCAGACCTGCCTGATCGCCTGGGTGTACTGGTCTAATTTCCACAGCATTTTGCGTCCAGAATCTCCATCATTTGCCTGCAACAGGTCGTGTTTCAGCCAGTGTTCGGATGTAAGCTTCAGTCCGGTGAGTGCGCGCACAATCTGATCGAAAGGAAAATCAATTCCAAAACCGGGATGAAACAAGGGCAATTGACCAACCAGCTGCCGGATACCATAAACTTTGGCTTCCGGGCCGCTAATGTCAGCATGGGAACTGTTTTGCAGTACCTGCTCCACAACCTCCAGATCGTCGGTGATCACAAGGCTATGACCTTCAATGAGTTGACTGATCGCATCATGCGCTTCATCAAGCCCTTGCGCTGAAAGAGCAAAAATAGTGTGACCTCCGGCAACGTTCGACCAGCTCAGGGCGATAGGGATATGCTGATAGGGCCTGGTGCCCTCAATCGCAGGCACAGCTGGTTGCACACTGAGAATTTTTAGGTAGAGCGGCTGATCGCTCAGGCGTTTTATTGCCCTGATTTTTTCGCGAGCATCATCGGTGCATGTAAGTGTCTCCAGCTCAAATGCCTCTGCTTCGGCAGGATGAATGAGTGCATATTCGGGCAAGGCTTTGATGTCGTTGGGCGTGTATTGTTTGCGTGCAAAGAAACCAGAAGAGATTTCCAGAGGCAGACTTCTCATCTGCAGGAGGTTATGTTCTGGAACTGATTTCCAGCAATGGCCAAGGAAATCGCAGGGATAAGGATGGTGACAATGCGCACCGGGGGCAATATCGGGCGATTTGGCAAGCCCGAGGGTTTGTTTGGCCAGTTCCACAGCCCCGGAAGTTTCGGGCAGCATCTGCTCAAGCTCCGGCAACACTTCAACCGGCACAAAGAGTTCGTCAAGACGCAGCTCACCGTCGAAAACATACTCCGGATTGATATGAATCAGCTGAAAACTGCTGATATTTAGTTCGTTGCCTTTCAAAACGTAATATTGTAATGCGGCATCATTATAATATGTGGCACTTAATTTTCTGGAGCTTTTTACTTCGATAGCTTTCCATCTGTCGCCCTCGCGCACCAGAATGTCGAGCATGATGAGGACTTCGTTATGCGCAAATACTGCCTCGTAGATCACCTCCGCGCCATGGTTTTTAACCAGGCTGAGGGTTTCGTCGCGTTTGGTGGCATAGGCCGAGGGCGATTTCGGACTCATGTCGATGCCGCCCGGAAACAAATGGCGGGCAAGGACGCCGACATCGGTGCCGCGTTTGAACTTGGCCAGCTGTTCGGCACTGATCTTATCGCGCAGGAAGGGTCGTTTCACATGCAGATAAAGCGATTTCTGGCACTGAAGGCTTCGGATGTAGGTGGATTTCGACAGGCGATGGATTGCCATGGTGATTGGTTAAAGTAATGACTATCAGCAATGTATTTTCAATCAGCAAGTACAATTTGCTCCTCACGAAGCAGCGGCAGGTTCATATACCGGCGAAGCAGCTGGGCAACGGCCAGCACGTCTTTCTGGCAATAGTGCCTGATGCGTTCGAGGTCGCGATCGTGCCAGAATACTTTCCCAACCATGCTGCCATCTATGTCATCCTTGGGTGTCGGAATATTGAAAATGGCGGTGAGCAGCTCGAGCGAGGTATAGCTTTTATAATCACCGAATTTCCACAGCTCCATGGTGTCGAGGTGGCGCACCTCCCAGGGTTTGCGGCCGGCTATGCGCAAGATGCCGGGGATTTCGATGCCATTCACCAGCATGCGTCGTGAAATATACGGGAAATCGAACTCCTTGCCGTTGTGTGCGCACAACAGGTGATCAGGTTCGTCGAAGTGCCTGTTGAGCATCTGGGCAAAACTGCTGAGGAGCTCAGCTTCGTTTTCGTCATAAAACGATTTGATCCTGAACTCATTACCATTGTGAAACCCAACTGAAATGACGATAATTTTTCCGAACTCGGCATAAATGCCGGCCCGCTGGTAAAGCTCGGCAGGACTCTGGTCGTCTTTCTGGCGGATGTGCATGGCTTTGCGGTCCCACAGCTTCTTCATTCTACCGTCCAGCTGATCGTAATCCGGAAAGGCAGGAACGGTTTCCACATCCAGAAATAGCACTTTGCTTAGGTTGATGTCAAGCATTCGCAAACAGGATTGATTAGCTTTGTAAAGGTAACCAAAGAGCAAAATTTTGCGTCCGATTTTTTTTGTGCTTATTTTTTTTGTGTTGGCCACGGCCTGCCGGAGAGCGCATGTTGAGGATTTTCCACTGATTGATATTTTGGAACCTGCGCCGGGTGTCCAGATTCAGAACGACACCTTATACTACAGCTTGAATGTTACTCCCTCCAGCTATGGCATGCTCAAAATCAGTCTGGTCAATGCGGATGGGGTGAGTCTGGTCAGTCCGCAGGTATTTCAGCTGGCGGATTCCGCCCTTGTGCAGGGATATTTTCTGCTCGAGGGTCTCGATTATGCGGGGAGTGCCACGTTTGTGGTCCTCTGGGATCGTTCGGGGAGGCAGGTGAAAAAGTCTGTGAGGATCTTGCTGACCGCAAAGCCTGCGCCTGCAGAAGCTTTTTTGCTTTTCAATTCAGGCACTGCCGGCATGCGCATGATGCATTTGCTGGCCGACGGCAGGGTGATTGCTGAAAGCGAGTTTGCTGCCCTGGCCTGCCGGCAGGCAAGCTGGTCCGAAAGCGCACAAACCGCTGCTATTTTGCAGCCTGACGGCCGGAAACTGCTGGCAATCAAGTGGCCCTTCTCCGAAATATCCTACACTTTGCAGGCGTCCCAGCTTCCGCATGAAATTGCTTTTACGGTTGCTGATGGCGCCAGATTCTGGATTGCAGAGAAAAGCGGACAAATCAAGGCAGTGCGGGCCTCCGACGGGCATATGCTGATTTCCATTACGGGCAATCCCGACAGCCTGCCCTATGCCCTGGCAAACAACAACCAATTTACAGCTGTGGCCTTTCGTTCAGGTGGCAACAAGCATACGGTCAGGGTTTTTTATCGCCAAACGGGTGCACTGCACTCCATCTGGCCAATGGGCGGAAAGATGGTTGATTTTCGCTGGAAGGGGAACGACAAATTGCTCGCTGCCATTCGAAAGCCTGAGGCAATTGAGGTTTATGAGCTATCGGCCGATCCACCCTCGATGAGGCTCCTCCGGAATGTTCCGTCCGTTACATCAGATACTTTGATCTTCTGGTATGATGGATATTTTCTGAAGCGCTCAGGTTTCAGTCTTTTAAAATACTCACCCGGCGGCACGGTCGAATGGTCAATAAATATGCCTGGTTTTCCGGATGTTGTGGCTGTTTTGCCCGATGCCGTGTGGGTGCGCGTGCAAAGCAACCTGATCAGAATTTCCCGAAGCGGACAGTGGTCAGCTGTGTTGGTCCTGCCCGAAAATGCTTTTACCGGCTTGTTTTACAGCACTATTTATGCGCCTGTCAGAATTTGAATCAATGGACACTTTTCAACTGTATCGAACTGCCGATGGCAGCATGACCGTCTTTCACCCGCAGCTGGGCGAACATTACCATTCCACCACCGGAGCAATGGGCGAATCGTTGCATGTGTTCATCAAAAACGGTTTGGAGCCGGCATTGCAAAAATTCTCAGGAACCATCCATGTGCTTGAATATGGTTTCGGCACAGGTTTAAATGCCTTGCTTACATCGGTTTATGGAGAAAATTCACAGATTGCATACACCGGAATTGAAAAGTTTCCGCTTATTCCTGAGCTCTGGGAAAAACTCGACTATGCCCGTTTTCTAAAGCCGGACGCCGGTGAGCGCTACTTTCGCATCATGTCGGCAGCCTGGAACAAGGAGGAGAAAATCACGGAAAGTTTTTTCCTCACCAAGCTGGAAGCCGATTTCAGGACCTTTGTGCCGGAGGCCGGCCGGTTTCAGTTGGTCTATTTTGATGCCTTCAGTGCGGCTGTGCAGCCTGAGCTCTGGACATGTGATATTTTTTCGGCCATTTATCATGCTTTGTGCAAAGGTGGATTGCTGGTCACATACAGCGCAAAAGGCAGCGTAAAACAGGCATTGCGCCAGGTTGGCTTCACCCTCGAACGTCTTCCGGGTTTTGGGGGAAAACGGCATATGCTCCGTGCAATAAAGAGTAGCTAAAATACATTCCCTCAGCGATTTATGAGTTTGAAAGCACAGGCCTTTCAATGAAACCCCCTGCAAGAATCTAATTTAAACACATTCTAAATTTCATTCTGCTGTTGTGCAGCTGAGATTTGCTTGTACATTTGTTGTGAATCGATTAACAACAAAGCTTAAGTCGTTCATTTTAACCAACAAACACTACTCACTGCATGGAAAACATCGCAAAACTCATTGCGTGGAAGTATGGCAACGACCGCACACGCCTGATGGACATGCTGATCGAGATCCAGGAAACGGAGGGTTACATCAGCAAAGCCAACGCACGCGAGTTGGCTGCGCTTCTGGGTACCTCTTTGGCTGATATCGAGCAGACCATCAGTTTTTACCATTTTCTGAGTATGAAGCCAAGGGGAAAGTATTCCATCTACCTGAACAACAGTGTTGTAGCCAACATGTTCGGGCGTCAGGCTATTCGGGATGCTTTTGAAAAGGCGGCCGGCATTCGCTTTGGCGAGGTAACTCCCGACGGTTTGATCGGGCTGTTCGACACGGCCTGCATCGGCATGAGCGACCAGGAGCCGGCGGCCATCATCAACAACAAGGTGTTTACCAGGCTTACCCCTTTCAGGGCCAAAGAGATTATAAGGTACATCCGCGAAGGCCGCTCGCTCAACGAACTGGTGCACGAAGGGTTTGGCGATGGCAAAAACCAGGATCCCCGGCTCCGGGCGATGGTTTCGAGCAACATTCGCCGCAAAGGCATGGTGCTTTCGGACAACTACCACTATGGCAAGGTGTTGCGCGAGAAGCTGACCGTGATGTCGCCCGAGGCTGTCATTGCCGAGGTGAAACATAGTCACCTGCGGGGCAGGGGAGGGGCAGGCTTCCCCACCGGTTTCAAGTGGGAGTTTTGCCGCCGGGCCAAAGGAGATAAACATTATGTGGTATGCAATGCCGACGAAGGCGAACCGGGCACTTTCAAAGACAGGGTTATCCTGACCGAAAAGCCCGAACTTGTGTTCGAAGGCATGACCGTAGCCGGATATGCCATCGGAGGCGACCAGGGCATCCTCTATCTGCGTTATGAGTACCGCTACATGAAGGATTATCTGGAAGGCGTGTTGCAAAACATGCGCAACGAAGGCCTGCTGGGCAAAAACATCTGCGGTATTGAAGGCTTCAACTTTGATATCCGCATCCAATATGGTGCAGGCGCTTATGTGTGCGGCGAGGAATCGGCCTTGCTTGAGTCGCTCGAAGGTAAACGTGGCGAGCCACGCGACAAACCACCTTTCCCGGTCGAAAAGGGCTATCTCGATCAGCCTACTATAATAAACAATGTGGAAACCTTTGCCACGGTGGTGCGCATCATCGAAAACGGAGGCGAATGGTTTACCCAATTTGGAACCGACGACTCCACGGGAACGAAAATTCTCAGCATATCCGGCGATTGCATGTTCCCCGGGGTGTACGAGGTCAACTGGGGGTTCAACGTAGCCGATATGCTCGACATGGTTGGTGCCTACGATGTGCAGGCAGTGCAGGTGGGCGGGCCTTCGGGTACACTCATCGGTCCTGATGAGTTTTATCGTACCCTCGGCTACAGCGACCTTTCTACAGGCGGCTCGATGATCATCTTCGGCAAGCAGCGCAATCTGCTCCGCGATGTGGTGCTCAATTTCATGGAATTCTTCATCGACGAGTCATGCGGGTCGTGTTCCACCTGCCGCAACATGCCGCAGGTAATGCGCAACAAGTTGCTCAAGATCCTAAACGGACGGGGCGTGAAAAAAGACCTGGATGAATTGCGTGAGTGGGGTAAAGTGCTTCAGGCCAGTCGTTGCGGATTAGGCCAGACAGCGGGCAACCCCATCATTTCGAGCCTGAAAAACTTCCCTCATCTGTACGAACAATTGCTGCAGAAAGACAAAGACTTCGACCAGGGTTTCGACCTCGAAGCTTCGGTTAAGGCTGCCAATGCTTACGTGGGCCGTAAGGCCGTGTTTCACCATCACGAACATTAAACACAGCACCCATGAGCGAACTGATCAAATTTAAAATCGACGGCACAGAATGCATGGCCGAAAGCGGTACTTATATTGTTGAGGCTGCAAGGCAAAACGGGATTTATATCCCCACCCTGTGCAATATGCCCGGCGTCAAACCCAAAGGGGCATGCCGCATCTGCACGGTGCGCATCAACGGTCGGCTTATGACTTCGTGTACCACACCCGTAACCATGGGCATGGAAATTGAAAGCAACACAGAGCAAATCAATGAGTTGCGAAAAAGTATCGTGGAACTGCTGTTTGTGAGTGGCAACCATTTCTGCCCCGCATGCGAAAAAAGCGGAAACTGCGAACTGCAGGCGCTTGGCTACTACTATCAGATGATGGTGCCGCGGTTCCCCTACGACTTCCCGCAGAAAGGTGTCGATGCCTCTTCGCCTTATATCATCAAAGACCAGAACCGTTGCATCATGTGCAAACGTTGCATCAAAGCCATACGCGACGATCAGGGACGCCCGCTCTTTGCTTTCCGCAACCGGGGAAACCACCTGGAAGTGGTGCTCGACGAGGATCTGGGCAAGCAGATGACCCCTGAGCTGGCCGAAGCCGCCATGAATGCCTGCCCAGTAGGCTCAATCCTGGTAAAAGAAAAAGGCTTCGTTCAACCCATCGGCCAGCGAAAATTCGATCATAAACCCATCGGCAGCGATGTGGCCGTTTAACCAAAACCGGAGGAGGAAACTAAAATGAGTAAACCAGTAATCGCAACTACTTCATTGGCAGGATGTTTTGGCTGCCATATGTCCATACTCGATATTGACGAACGCATATTGCAGCTCATCGAGCTGGTCGAATTTAACAAATCGCCGGTCGACGATATCAAGACCTTCACCAAGCCGGTGGACATCGGCATCATCGAAGGAGGCTGTTGCAACAGCGAAAACGTGGAGGTGCTGCGTTCGTTTCGCAAAAACTGCAAGATTCTGATCTCGCTGGGCGAATGTGCCATCATGGGCGGACTGCCTGCCATGCGGAACGGCATCCCGGTGGAGGAGTGCATCGAGGAAGCCTACCTGAACGGGCCGACTGTGCAGCTCAACAAAGAACGCATCCTGCCCAACGATGATGAGCTGCCAATGCTGCTCGACCGGGTGTATCCCTGCCACGAGATCGTCAAGATTGACTATTTCCTGCCGGGCTGCCCGCCACGAGCCGACCTGATATGGGAAGCGCTAGTGGCCCTGATCACCGGCAATCCGCTCAAATTGCCCTATGAAGTTGTAAAGTTTGACTAAAACACCTGCAAAGCCATGTCAAAAAGATCACCATAGAACCGGTAACCCGCGTGGAAGGCCACGGCAAGGTTACCATCCTGATGGACGATAAGCTGAATGTTACCCAGAGTCGTCTGCATATTGTCGAATTTCGTGGATTTGAGCGTTTTGTGCAAGGACGTCCTTACTGGGAAGCCCCGGTGCTGGTGCAGCGCCTGTGCGGCATTTGCCCGGTGAGCCACCACCTTGCAGCAGCCAAGGCCCTCGATGTGATTGTGGGAGCCGGCACCGGCAAAGGACTCACGCCTACAGGCGAAAAAATGCGCAGGCTGATGCACTACGGTCAATTCTTCCAGTCGCACGCCCTGCATTTCTTCCACCTGAGCGCACCCGACTTTCTTTTCGGTATCGACGGCGACCCGGCCATACGCAACATCATCGGCATTGCACTGACCAACCCTTCGCTGGCCGTGCAGGGGGTGATGATGCGCAAATTCGGACAGGAAATCATCCGCGCCACCGCCGGTAAAAAGATTCACGGCACCGGCGCAATTCCGGGAGGTATCAACAAAAGCCTCAGCCAGGCCGAGGTGGACGAATTTCTCAAAGGCCCCGACCCGCTGAATGCCGACAAAATGGTAGCCTGGGCACAGGAAGCCCTCGACTTTTTCAAGAGCTACTACAAAGCCAACAAAGACTTCATCGACGGCTTTGCCTATTTCCCCAGCAATCACCTGAGCCTGGTGCGCGACGACGGCGCCCTCGACCTCTATCACGGTCGCCTGAGGGCCGTGGATGCAGAAGGCAATCGTATCCTAAATGATATTGATTACCAGGAATATACAAACTATATCGAAGAAGAAGTCCGGAGCTGGAGCTATATGAAGTTCCCCTACCTGAAACACCTTGGCAAGGAAAAGGGCTGGTACAGGGTAGGACCGCTGGCAAGGCTCAACACCTGCGATTTCATTCCATCGCCCCTGGCACAGGCCGAATTCGAGCAGTACAAAGCCCTCACCGGCGGTAAGCCAAACAATCACTGCCTGCATATGCACTATGCCCGCCTGATCGAGACCCTGCATGCCGCCGAAGTGATCCGCGACCTGCTTCACGATCCCGATATCATGGGAACTGATCTGGTGACCAAGGGCACCAAGCAAAACGAGGGCGTTGGCTTGATTGAGGCCCCGCGTGGCACCTTGTTCCATCACTACCGCATCAATGAGCAGGATCAGATTGTGATGGCCAACCTCATCGTTTCGACCACCAACAACAATGAGCCCATGAACCGCTCGGTCAATCAGGTGGCTAAAAAAATGATGAATGGCAAGGAGGTAATCACCGAAGGAATGATGAACGCAGTGGAGGTGGCCATACGTGCGTACGACCCCTGCCTGAGCTGCGCCACCCATGCATTGGGCAAAATGCCTCTGGAAATCACTTTGCTCAATGAGCGCAACGAGTTGATTGACCGTAAGATGAAACAATAATCAGGAAGATGTCGAAAATCCTGGTGTATGGATACGGCAATCCCGGCCGGCAGGACGATGGCCTGGGTGCAGCCCTTGTGCAACAACTTGAACAGTGGCTCGCCACCCAAACCGGACTTGAGGTGGACACCGATTGCAACTACCAGCTCAATATCGAAGATGCAGCTGCCATTGCCGGGCGCGAGCTGGTGATTTTCGTGGATGCAACCCTGGACGAGGCAGTGGACGATTTTCGTTTCACTGAGGTCAACCCGTCCGATGCCCGGGTGGAGTTTACCATGCACGCCGTTTCGCCCGCCTTTGTGCTCGACCTCTGTCAAAAGATCAACGGCAACAGACCGAAGGCTATGTTGCTGCAAATCAGAGGGTACAACTGGGATTTTGAAGAGCGCCTGTCGGAAGATGCCCGGCATAACCTCAGCCTGGCACTCGATTTCCTGCAAAATTTTCTCCTTAAAACGAAGAACGAAGTTACCGTAAACTGAAAATTTAAAGCCTACAATATGGATCTCTCAACAACCTATCTCGGATTACAATTAAAGAACCCGCTGGTGGTAAGCAGCAGCAAGCTCACAGGCAACCTGAAAAACATAAAGGAGTGCCACAAGGCCGGGGCCGGAGCGGTGGTGCTCAAGTCGGTTTTCGAAGAACAAATCACTGCGCGTATTGCTGCAAAAACCCGCAAGCAGGATTTCTACTTCTGGTATCCCGAGGCTGAGGAATTTGTTACCAATATCTCCAAAGGTCCGGTGCTCGACGAATACCTCCGCCTGATCAGCGATGCACGAAAGGAAACCGATATTCCGGTAATTGCCAGCGTCAACTGCGTCAGCCCAAACGAGTGGGTGCATTTTGCTTCAAAAATTGAAGCGGCAGGCGCCCATGCGCTGGAGTTGAACATTGCACTTTTTCCGAACGACAGGCATTTGAGCAGCGAAGCTATCGAAGAAACATATGCCGCCATCGTGCGCGAGGTCAAAAAGCAGGTAAACATACCTGTTTCGGTCAAAATCGGACCTTTCTTCACCAATATGATGGCTATGGCATGGCGCCTGCAGGAGGCCGGAGCCGATGGACTGGTGCTCTTCAACAGGTTCTACAATCCTGATGTGGATATCGCCACGGCCAAAGTGGTTACAGATAACATCTTCTCGAGCCCCGACGAAAAATCTGTTTCCATGCGGTGGATTGCCTTGTTGCGTTCAAATAATTTCCCCGCCGATCTGGCAGCATCCACAGGTATTCACTATTCCATAGGTGTGGTGAAGCAACTTCTGGCCGGAGCCACAGTGACCCAGTTGTGCACTACCCTTTACCAGAACGGAATTACCTACCTGACCGACATTCGTGAGGGCGTAAAAGACTGGATGAAAATGAACGGATACAAATCTGTGGATGAATTCCGCGGAAAGGTGAGCCGCTACCCGGAAAACACCGCAGGCTTCGAGCGACTGCAGTATATGAAGAAAAATTTCGACTGACACCCGCCCATCGCGGCCCAACCAAATTAAACGACCGTCTGCTGCAAAGCGGACGGTTTTTTATTTTGGACTTTACTCCACCAAAAACCTGACATAAGTTAAAAACATCATGGATGACAAATATTTGATAAGGGCAGATTTTTTAAACCTTTCGTTTTGCCCCGATTCGACCTGTTGCGCAAATATCCCATGGGAACCCCTAATTTGTGAAAATATTAACAACAAATGTTGGTGCTTTACAAGCCAAGGCAGAACAATTTCTAACTTTGTGCTGTTTTTAGCAGTACAAAACACTTTTACCCAAACTACAAACGCCTGATCTGATATGCCTTCGAATGAATTTTTAAAAAGACACATCGGCCCCGACCCAAAAGATGTACAGATGATGCTTGCTTATCTCGGAATGGAAAGCATGGATCAGTTTCTTTACGAGGTGTTGCCCGACAATATTCGCCTGCCGCGTCCGCTTGATCTGCCTGAGTGGATGAGCGAAAACGAATATCTGGCACACCTGCGGATGTTGGGCTCGAAAAACAAGCTTTTCAAGACCTACATTGGAATGGGTTATTACGGTACCATAACGCCCTCGGTGATTCAACGCAATGTGCTGGAGAATCCGGGCTGGTACACTGCATATACGCCCTATCAGGCCGAAATATCCCAAGGCAGGCTGGAGGCTCTGCTCAATTTCCAGACCATGGTGAGCGAACTCACGGCTATGCCGATTGCCAATGCTTCGTTGCTCGACGAAGCCACTGCAGCAGCCGAAGCCATGATCATGTTTTTTAATTCCCGCTCACGCCAACAGGTTAAGGCAGGTGCCAACCGGTTCTTTGTTTCCGACGGTGTGTTTCCCCAAACCCTGGATGTCATCCGTATGAGGGCTGAACCTCTTGGTATTGAGGTGCTTGTGGGTAGCTTTGCCGACGCCAGGGCCGACGAGACCTGGTTTGGTGCTTTGCTTCAGTATCCGGATCAATACGGACAGATTCACGACAACCGTGCGCTGGTGCAGCAGCTCAAGCAGCAGGGCGTGCAGGTGGCGGTGGCGGCAGATCTGTTGAGTCTGGTACTTATTACACCTCCCGGCGAATGGGGTGCCGATGTGGCCATCGGAAGTTCACAGCGCTTTGGCGTTCCGCTGGGCTATGGGGGGCCGCATGCCGCATTTTTTGCTACCACAGAGGCATACAAACGCAACATACCCGGCCGCATCATAGGTGTCTCGAAAGACAGCAAAGGACGTCCGGCCCTTCGCATGGCGCTGCAAACCCGCGAACAGCACATCAAGCGCGAGCGGGCCACCTCAAATATATGTACTGCCCAGGCCCTGCTGGCCATCATGGCCGGATTTTACGGCGCTTACCACGGTCCGGAAGGACTGCGCAACATTGCAGGACGCATCCACTCGCTGGCCGTCAGCCTGTCGCTTTCGATAGAAAAAGCCGGATACCGGCAGCTTAACACCCATTTCTTCGATACCCTCAAAGTGGCCATGCCCGAAGGTTTCAGCACCGCCACCCTGCGTGTGGCTGCCGAAGGCGCACGGATCAACTTCCGGTACATCGACGACAAACACTTTGGCATCAGCCTGGATGAGACCACCACGCCCGACGACCTGAAGATGATTGTACATGTATTGAGCAGCATCACCGGCCGGGCCATCACCGAAGGACCTAAATCGTTGGACGACAGCGCCTCGAGGCTCGAGGGCTTTGTCCGACAGTCCGATTTCATGACGCATCCGGTATTCAACTCCTACCATTCCGAAACCGACATGATGCGCTACATGAAGCGGCTCGAAAATCGCGACCTGGCCCTCAATCGCACCATGATACCGCTGGGCTCATGTACAATGAAGCTCAATGCTGCTTCAGAATTGTTTTCGCTCACCTGGCCTGAGTTTGCCAACCTTCATCCTTTTGTGCCTGCCGATCAGGCGGAGGGCTATGCCCAGCTGATCAGCGAACTGGAAAAAGCCTTGTGCGAGATCACCGGTTTCAGTGCAGTTTCGTTTATGCCCAACAGCGGCGCCAGCGGCGAATATACCGGGCTCCTGGTGATTCGTGCCTATCATCTGTCGCGCGGCGAAGGTCACCGCAATGTATGCCTCATTCCCAGCTCGGCACATGGCACCAATCCCGCAAGTGCGGTGATGGCTGGCATGGAAGTGGTTGTGGTTAAGTGCGATGCGCACGGCAATGTGGACCTCGACGACCTCCGTCAGAAGGCAGAGGCCAATTCCGACAGGCTTGCTGCTGTGATGGTTACTTACCCGTCCACACACGGCGTGTTCGAAAAAGGAATTACGGAGCTCATCGATATTGTGCATGCCCATGGCGGTCAGGTGTATATGGACGGAGCTAATATGAATGCCCAGGTTGGGCTCACCAGTCCCGGCTTCATCGGCGCTGACGTATGCCACCTGAATCTGCACAAAACCTTTGCTATACCTCACGGCGGAGGCGGCCCGGGTGTGGGTCCCATTGGTGTGGCTGCCCACCTGGCTCCTTTCCTGCCCGGCCATGCGCTGGTCAGCACCGGAGGCGAAAAGGCCATCCACGCGGTGTCGGCTGCACCCTTTGGCAGCGCACTAATTCTGCCAATAAGCTACGGATACATCAAAATGCTTGGTGGTGAATGGCTTACGTATGCTACCAAAATTGCCATCCTGAATGCCAATTACATGAAAGCCCGCCTGCAGCAGCACTATCCTATTCTTTATACCGGCAACAAAGGCACCGTTGCGCATGAGTTTATCCTCGATTGCAACCAGTTCAGCCGCACCGCCGACATTACTGTGGTTGACATTGCCAAGCGACTCATGGACTACGGATTTCATGCCCCAACGGTCGCTTTCCCCGTGCATGGAACGCTGATGGTGGAACCCACCGAAAGCGAACCATTGCGCGAGATTGAACGGTTTATCGAAGCCATGATTTCCATCCGGGCCGAGATTGCCGAAGTGGAAGATGGCAAAGCCGAAAAACACAATAATGTGGTGAGCAATGCACCCCACACCTTCGATATGGTCATCGCAGAGGAATGGAAGCTCCCATACAGCCGCCAGAAAGCTGTCGCACCGCTGCCTGCGGTTACTGCCGACAAATATTTCCCAGCAGTATCGCGCATCGACGATGCCTATGGCGACCGCAACCTGGTGTGCACCTGTCTGCCTTTGGAAGCATACACCCAACCCGAACCGGTGGAGCTCGTCTGATTCTCAGTCATTGAACGATAGAAAAAACGGCCTCGCCCTGAGGCCGTTTTTTTGTGTGTTACCTGCCAGGCTATTAGAACATGTTGCAACAAGATTGTTTCAGACGCCAAGTGCCTTGAGGGCTTCATAAACCAGGAAGGCGGGCCAAACGAAGGCTTTCAGTAAACCTAGTGCGCCGGCCCAGAAGGTTCCGGCTGTGCCGATGTAGTACACGGCGGCACCGATCAGACCAAGGCCATACACAGCGTCCGAACTGTGGGGTTTGCCGTAGGGCCTGTGCTTTTTTTCATTAGTGGTTTCATTCATGTCATACAAAATTTATTGGTGAGTAAAAGACCTGGATTTGCTTGCGAATGGAATGCGCTCTCTTTTGCAAATTTTCTGAATTGCCCATTTGCCTGTTTGAGCTGCTGGAGGTAATCCACCCCCAGGAAACAACCATTGTCCTGCCATCAGGAAGTTACTCAGACCAGGTAGGGTCATGTCGAGCGTTTTCATCATATTCTGACTGGTTGGAAAGAATCCTTCGTAGGCTCCTTTGCGCACACCAGTATAACGTACAGTGGTTCGGGGTGTTGCCACATCGCTTACCTCTATGTCCTCTGAAATGCCCGGATAATGACCCTCAAGCAATTGAACGGCATCAGCCAGGGTTTCGTCTTTCGCTTGCTTATAAGCTTCGTTATCAAGTCTTTCCCAAAGCTCCCAGGGGCTGTCGAATCGGAGGACAATGGTTGTTTTTCCCTCGGGGGCCATATTCGGGTCAAAAAAGTAGTTCATGAGGCTATAGCCGTGCGTAAGCGTTGTTATTCCGATCTTTTTACCAGGAGCTACCACATTGGTCACCGGAATGGCCTCCGAAAAAGACCGGTTGATACCAAACGACACCTGAACCATGGCAGGGAACAAGGGCCATTCTTTGTAGGCCTTTGCGGTTTTTTTGCTCAGATACTTACCTTCGAGCATTTCGTAAATGGTCGAATATCCATCGCAGGCTGCAATAATGTAATCGGCCTTCAACCTGGTGCCATCGTTTAAAACCACGCCTTTGGCGCAATTTTGCTCAACAATGATTTTGTTTACTTTTTTGCCAAAGCTGATGCCACCACCTTCTTTCAGGTAAGTTTTCAGCATACGTTGCGCAAGTGGATAAGAACCCCCAAGTATGTAGCCAGCGTTTTTCTGGTTGAACCACCCGAGCATAAAAATAAATACAAGGGCTGAAAAATCGCGCTCTCCGAAAGATTTATAAAGCGCATCCCGAAGCAAAGGATTTTTGAAATTCAGGCTGTCGAAATATGCTTTTCCTGATTTTCTGCCAAATCTTTGGATAATTCGTAAAACAGGCCATATTTTTATCAGGCTACGTAAGTAGTCCATGCCTGAGCGCAGTTCGGGCGGATCGCTGAAAGGTTCCAGGTATGCACTTTTTCGCATATCGTTGCACATGCGCCGGATAGCGATCGCATCCTCAGGTGCGATCTGCAGAAGGTATTGCTCCCACCTGCTGATGTCGGAATAGATGGTGAATTCTTTCCCGTCGGGCAAAATAATGTGCGAGTGAATCTCGTGGTCCACTACGACTGTATCATCGGTGAGTACACCGGTCTCTTTCCAGATGTCGTGAAATGCCCCTCCTGAGGTGCCGACCAGCCAGTGCAGGCAATAGTCAAAGCTGTAACCTTTACGTTTCCATGCCGTGCATTGCCCACCCGCCACAGTGTGCATTTCTATGATTTCGGTATCGAAGCCATTGCGGGCAGCATATATCCCTGCCGACAAACCCGCCACACCACCGCCAATGATCAACACTCTTTTTTGCATAAGTTTTTGCTTAAATGTAATGTTTTAAAGGACAATGGGTTTTAAATCGGGTCACATCTAAATGAAAAGTTAATATGCAGCGAATGCAAAGCGCATGCATTGCAGGCCGAATTTGCTTAATCAAGAGATAGTGACGATATGTTCTTAATAATCAGGAGGCTGGGTGCCGGAGTGAAAATTTGGGGAAGCATTAATGCTCAAATGAGCAGTTATCAAATGATTTTTTCTTCTTCACGTTGTTTAAGTTATTATTTCTAATTCTTAACCTTGACACAGTTTAGTAATCAGTCTCTTTTTCCGTAATCCTTCTTTGATCGGAAAAGTTTCATTAAAAAGAAATAGCCGACATTCGTTTTAACAATCAGTCAAGAAAGTATAGCAAAAATTGAAATCACCATCCGCGGCCCTGCCAACCTTCGCCAAAAAGCCCAAATCCTTTTTTCGCATGACAACAAATCAGAACTCCACCTGCAAATGCACCTACGTCAGGTTTAGTAGCAGCAAATTTTGTGGTTATTGATCTCGTCCGAAGGACGGGATGCTTAGAAATCACGCCGTTACGTATAGCCCTGAATTTCCATCAGATACCTACATTTCTACAGCACTTTGTCCCCTAAAACTCCAGCGTCATTTGTATGCCGGGTGTGGCAGGTCCGCGTGAATTATTGCCATGTTCGTCCTGGTTGTTTATAAGGCCTTCGTCGTCTGCCGGATTGTTTGGGTCGCCTGTCGCAGCGGTTCCGCTTTCTGTTTCGGAGGTTTCCTCAGCTTCTTCCATGGCCGGAGGTTCGAGGGGTTCAAGCTCGGTGATGGTGTCTATGGTGTTGTTGCTCAGGCGTTTGCCTTTGGCCTTATAACTCTTGATACCAATAAATTCGGCCACGTTGATGGTCTCGTCCTCGGGCTGCCTGCCTTTTTCGTTGGGTTTGAAGCTGAGCGAGAGCATGGGCAGGGCACCGAACATGATGCTGATAAATTTGCTTTCGGGATGTTCGCCAATGAAGCTGATGCGCTTGTTCGAGGGTGTCTCTTCTTCAATCTGGAAACGTTTCAGGTAGTGCAGGCCGGTCTCCCCTTCGATATATATCACTGAGCATACTTCGTCGGGTTCGAACTTGCGCAGGATAATCATGTCGTCGTCAAAATGGGTGGAGAGGTCGAAGGAGGTGAGTTTGAATTCGCCGTTCGACATGATGGCCAGAATGCGGTCGTCGCCCATAAACTGACCCAGCAGCCTGCCGCGGCCTTCGGTATTGAGGCGTTGCACGGTGTCGTCGTACCATATTGGACGTGCGCCCAGGGTGCTCACCCCGTCTTCGCGCTTGTGGATGTTGCGTACGGGGTTTTTGGTCAGCAGGTTGCCGCGCGAGGCCCTGCCTTTGATGGCCAGTTGTGCAAAATCGTATTCAAAGCTTGGCTTTTTCAGTTTTGGCTTTGGCTTGAGCGTCACTTTCACAATTTCGGCTTCGCCATTCGGATTGGCCGAAAAATAATACACCTTCGAGTCGGGATTGCCAGCGGTGAGGTCGTATTCCTTGTCGCGCGTCACGCCCACCACAGCAAAACGTTTCACATACCAGGGGCCTTTCTTACCATCGCGGTAAATCATGTTATATATGGTGCGGTCGTCGTTGCGCTTGAACACGGCCACATGAATAATGCCCTCACCCACAAAGGTTTTGGCGGCCACCTTGGTCACCACAAAGGTGCCATTGTCGCGAAAAACGATGATGTCGTCGATGTCGGAACAGTCGCAAACAAACTCATCCTTACGCAGCGACGTGCCTATGAAACCTTCGGCCCGGTTCACATATAGCTTTTCGTTGTTGGCAGCCACGGCAGCAGCTTCGATGGTATCGAAATTGCGCAGCTCGGTCTTTCGCTCCCGTCCTTTGCCATATTTCTTTTTGAGCTGCTCGTAATACAGAATGGTAAAGTCTGTGAGGTGATCGAGGTGGTTTTGCACCTCGTCCATCTCGGTTTCGAGCGATCTGATGTGCTCGTCGGCTTTAAAAGTGTTGTATTTTGAGATGCGTTTGATTTTGATTTCGGTCAGGGCAATGATGTCGTCACGGGTCACTTCGCGGCGGAGCAGGGGTTTGAAAGGCCCGAGTTCGCGGTCGATGGTGTCGAGTACTTCTTCCCAGCTTTCGCACTCTTCAATCTTGTTGTAGATACGGTTTTCGATGAAGATTTTTTCCAGCGAGGCGTGGTGCCATTCTTCCCTGAGTTCGTCCAGCCTGATGCTCAGCTCCAGCCCCAGCAGCGACATGGTTTGGTTGGTGTTGTGCCTGAGGATGTCGCTCACACCCAGAAAGGCAGGCTTGCCGTCGAGGATCACGCAGGTGTTGGGCGAAACCGACACTTCGCATTGGGTGAAGGCGTAGAGGGCATCAATAGTCTGGTCGGGCGAGACGCCTGGTGCCAGATGGACCAGAATTTCCACATTCTCGGCCGTGTTGTCGTCAATCTTGCGGATTTTTATTTTGCCCTTGTCGTTGGCCGCAATAATGCTGTCGATCAGTGAGGTAGTGGTCGTTGAAAAAGGTATCTCGCTGATTACAAGCGTTTTCTTGTCGAGTTGGGAGATTCTGGCACGGATGCGTACCTTGCCTCCCCGCATGCCGTCGTTATACCTGGACACATCGGCCAGTCCACCAGTCGGAAAATCGGGATAGAGCACAAAGTCTTCCCCTTTGAGCACTGCAATGGAAGCATCGATGAGTTCGATGAAGTTGTGGGGCATGATTTTGGACGCCAGGCCTACGGCTATGCCTTCGACGCCCATGGCCAGGAGGAGGGGGAATTTTACCGGAAGGGTAATGGGTTCTTTATTGCGGCCGTCGTAAGAAAGCTTCCATTTGGTAGTTTTCGGGTTGAAAACCACTTCGTTGGCAAATTTCGACAGCCTTGCTTCAATGTATCGTGGTGCCGCAGCACTATCGCCGGTGAGGATGTTGCCCCAGTTGCCCTGGGTTTCGATAAGCAGCTCTTTTTGCCCCAGTTGCACAAGTGCGTCGCCAATCGAGGCATCGCCGTGGGGGTGATATTGCATGGTGTGCCCGATGATATTGGCCACTTTGTTGAAACGGCCGTCATCGAGCTGTTTCATGGCATGCAGCAGTCGGCGTTGCACGGGTTTCAGTCCGTCGTTGATTTCCGGCACTGCGCGTTCAAGGATCACATAGGATGCATAGTCGAGAAACCAGTTCTGAAACATACCTGCCAGCCTGGTCACCGAATGGGTTTCGGTGGGGGAGGGGGCAGAGGTTTCATGCTGTTTTTCGCCGGCATCGTGGGTAAAATCGGCTGCAGAATCGAGTGTCATAGGGTTTGGCAAGCAATTAAATACGCGAAATGCAAAGGTAGATTTTTCCGGTCATTGATGCACAGCCCGCTGCAGCTGCCTTGTTTCCCGTTTTTGCCGATAAAACATGTCTTTGCCAGGATGACAGGCATTCCGGCAAGCGCGCTTGGTGAAACTTCTTCCTGTACAGCCTGTTTTCGCTACTTTTGCAATCCACTTGTCCGACATGCATTTTGTACATCCGCAACTGCTATGGTGGCTCTTTGCCCTGCTCATTCCGATTGTGGTGCATCTGTTCAACTTCAGGCGCCATCGTACCCTGTTTTTCAGCGACGTCAGGCTGCTTCGCAACCTGCAGCAGCAAACCAACAAACAACGCAGACTGAAGCATCTGCTTATCCTGCTTGCGCGCATGCTGGCCATTGCTTCGCTTGTTCTGGCTTTTGCGCGGCCTTATTTCAAGCCTGAAGGCGCGGCCGGAGAAGGTATGAAGCATGTTGGGGTTTATCTGGATAATTCGCTTAGCATGCAGCTCAGGGGCGAGCGCATGAGCCTGCTCGATGAGCTCCGCCAGCATGCACTGAGTTTGCCCACGGCTTTCCGGTTGGACGACAGGTTCAGGCTGTTGACCAATGACTTTCTGCCCCGGCATCAGCAGTTTATGTCGGCCGACGAGTTCAGGCAGGAAGTTGTTCAGGTGCGCCCAAGTGCGGCTGGGGTAAACCTTGGCCAGGTACTGCAGCGTTTTCGCAACGATATTCTTCAAAAGGATGTTGATGAACGCTTTTTGTATTTGTTGAGCGATTTTCAACGCAGTGGCCTTAACTTTGAGCAAATAACGCCCGATAGCAACCTTCGTATCTTCCTCGTACCGGCAAAGCCCGTGCGCTCCGACAACATCAGTGTGGACAGTTGCTGGGTCGAAAATCCGGTGCTGCTGCCGGGTCAGCCGGTGAATTTCTACATCAGCCTGACCAACTGGGGCAACGACAAGGTGGAGGCCCTGCCTGTGACCCTCTCGGTTAATAATCAGCAGAAGGCAGCAGGCACCGTGGATATACCGGCAGGTGGGAGCACCCAAACCATCCTGCAATACCTCCCGGACAAGGCCGGCAAATACGAAGCAGTGATATCGGTGGTTGACGATCCCGTGGTGTTCGACGATGAGCTGTTTTTGAGTTTTGAAGTCCGGGATGCCATTCCCGTGCTGGAGATCTTCGAAAATCAGCCAAATACCTATCTCTCACTGCTTTTTGCCGACGATCCGCAGGTGGACTATCAGGTTGCCCAGCGGCTCAGGCTGGACGTGCAGATGTTGGATGCCTATGAGACCATCATCGTGAGCGGGCTCAGCGAAGTCAATACTGGGCTGGCAGGCATGCTTGATGCTTTTGTGCGTAACGGAGGTAACCTGATTCTTTTTCCGTCAGCGCAGTCGAATGCTGCCATTGCTGCACTGGCGCAGCAGTTTGGAATCAACTACGCTCAACGGCCCGATACCACCCGCACAAGGGTGAGCCTTTTGCAAACCGAGCATCCGCTGCTCAAAGGCGCCTTCGATAAGGTGCCCGAAAACGCCGAGCTGCCTTCGCTGAAAAAATGGTATGCCCTGAGTGGGATGGGCACACAGGTGGTGCAGGCGCCAGTGCTCATGCTCAATAGCATGCCGATGCTTGTCAGCAGCCAGGCCGGCGAAGGTCTGGTGTATGCCCATGCAGCGCCGCTCGATCCGGCATGGACCAATCTGATGAATAACAACCTGTTTGTGGCGCTGATGTACCGCTCACTCCTCCTCAGCAACCGGAATGCGGGCTTGTACCAGCTCATCGACGGAATGGTGCGCATCCCGCTTGCTTCCACCTTCAGCGAGCGTGTGCCCCCCGAGCTGCGATCGGCCGACGGGCAGGTCAGGTTGCTCCCCGAGCTCTCAAGTGAGGGCCGCCGCGATGTGGCTTTGGTATATCCCGACTTGCTTCGTCCCGGATTTTATGGCCTTCATGCCGGCGATAGCCTCATTACCAGACTGGCAGTCAACGAAACGCGCAAAGAGTCGGTCATGGATTTTGTGCCGGCCGGCGAAGTAAAAAAGATGCTGCAGGAGCTTGGTTTCAAACATGTCGAAGTCATCGAACCCGACGCCCGGGGGCTGGGTGAGGCGATGAGCAGCCTGATGACCGGCCGACCCGTTCATCAGCTTTTTATCTGGCTGACACTTTTGTTCCTGCTCGCCGAAGTGCTCATTATCAGGTTCTTCCGAAAGTAAACCGGATTTATGCTTCTGTTTGCGGGAAATCACATGCCTTTGTAGGCAGCGCGTTTGAGCTGATCAATGTTTTCGATGGGTTTTTCCGGTTTCAGGTATCTGGCCAGGTGTTTGTATATCTTCACACGGGCATTCCAGGCGTAGGGGGTGTCCATGCGGTCAAAGCTGTGGCCGCCGGGCGCATCCTGGTAAATTTCGTAATCAAATTTTTTGCCTTCTGCTTTTAAAGCCTTGATAAGGTGTTCTACCTCAATCACATACACATCATCGTCGTTGGTCGTGGTATGGATCAGCAGGGGAGTCTTCAATTTGTGTGCCTGCCAGGCCGGGGAGCGGCGGCGATATTCCGCCATATTGTCGCGTGGGGTGGCGCCAATGTGGTGCTTCCCGTCGAACAAACGCCGGTAATCGTCGGTGGCATAGCCCATGCGCGCAATCAGGTCGCTCACGGGCACACCGGCATAGGCCACCTGATAGGCCTCGGGGTGGTCAAAAATGTTCATCAGGGCAATCATTCCTCCATGGCTCCAGCCTATGATACCTACCCTCCGGCCATCCACAAAGGGGTAGTTTTCCACCAGATGATTGCGCGCAGCCAGCACATCGTCGTTTTCAAGGCCACCATAGTCAATCTGTTTGTAAAACGATTCGCCATAGCCGGTGCTTCCACGGTATTCGGGAGCCGTCACCACATAACCTTGCGCAATCAGCTCGCGCACAATGTGCGCATAGTAGGTGGTAAAATCGGCATGCACCCCGCCATGCGGAAGCACTATCAGCGGATATTTCCGCCCTTGAACCATATTGCGGGGCGTAAAGATGTAGGTCCAGAATTTCACTGGATTGCCCGCCCCGGTTTTGTCGGGATTGGCAATTTTTGCCGGTGGGGGACCGTAGATGTACACCTTGTCTATATCAGCCACATCGCCCACTTTCTGATACCACAACAAGTCGTCAATGCTTTTGTCAATGGCATCGAGCCGGTGCCTGAGCTGGTTGAATTTTTCTGAAAAATCTTCTGTCTGCTGGCCGGCCAATGGTTGCAACACGGCCAAAAACAAAGTGAAAAAGAACCACCTGATTTTCATAGCAATGAAATTGTTTTCCTCAAAATTAAGATTTACCTGCCAACGACAATATGCCTCCCGGCAAAAGGCGGGTTGAGTAAGACTGAGGTCAAAACCGGACTGTAGCTTGACCTTATGCACCCTGATGGCACAGTGCTACTTGTCTGTAGTTCAGAAGTTTGGCCCCTCAAATAAATCGTTGTCATCAATAAGCCCACTCAAAAGCTTCATCTCAGTTTGACCAATTATATAAGATGTTGGTTTGATTCATGCACAATGATTTACACTAAAACACCAGATTCAACAGCGCCACCCCTCGGCCATCCGTGTTTTGTGTCACCAACCATCCTGAAAAACCTCGTAAGTATTCCAGCTGACATTGCTGGCCCCAAAGCAGCACACTCCACCTGCTGACCTATACCGGCTGAGCCGAACATCTAACGCTTCCCCAATCGCCTTATGCCGGCAACAAAGCGTCCCAACACATCCCAAAACCCCTAAAAACCGGCCTTTGAATTGCTGTGCTTCAAGGCGAAAATCGATTTGGGATATCTATGTAATTATTTATCAATATGTTAAGACATTCTGATTTTTTTTGTTAAACCTATTGATTTAAACGAATTTTTATATAATTTTAACACTTGCCGACCAACCAGTTTAGCGGCACGAAACCGAAGCGAATTTGTTGGGCAGCAAACAGGTGGCACCGGCACGGTCAATGCCTGAAGTGAATATGATCCAGTTCATCTAATGGAAGGTCAGGCCGAAGAAACCAAAACCGAGTGCAATGGCAGAAACGAGTGCAACAGCCAGCCAAATCCAAAAGGTGGTTCTGAGCCGCACGCAGCACCGTGGCGCAGAGGTGGTTTGCTTGCAGTTCGACAAGGATGAGGAGCTTATCCGGCGGGTGAAGACCTTGTCGGGCATTGCATGGAGCCAAAGCAGGAATTTCTGGTACCAGGATGCAGCGCAGTTCAGGCTCAACGATGCTTTCAATGCTTTCCGCGGATTGGCCTGGGTGGATTATTCAGCGCTGCGGGCCGAGGCTGTTGCACCGGCGCCTGATGCGAATGCCGTAAAACCCCGGTTGCCCGATTTAAATCCGGACAAGGCCATCCATCTCCAAACCTTCGAACACTGGCTGCTTCACAAGCGATACAGCGCATCCACTATTGGCACATATACAGGGGCCTTGCAGAGTTTTCTGCGTTGGCTGGGTCACCGGCCGGTTGATTCGGTAACTAAAAACGAGGTAGTAGCTTATGTTAACGAACACATCTTGGCAAATGGCCTGAGCTATTCGTATCAGAATCAGGTGATCAACGCGCTTAAGCTTTTCTATGGCCAGGTGATGCACACCAAACTTGATGTAGGCGAGCTGGAGCGACCTAGGCGCCAGCATAAGCTGCCCAATGTGCTGAGCAAAAAAGAAGTAAAGGCTATTTTGGAAGCGCCGACCAATGTAAAGCACCGCACCATGCTTAGCCTGATCTATGCCTGCGGACTCAGGCGCAGCGAGCTGCTGAACCTGAAGCCGGCTGATGTGGACGCTGCGCGGCACCTGCTGATCATCCGAAACGCAAAAGGCAAAAAAGACAGGGTAGTGCCCATTTCGGATAAGACAATTAGCATGCTGAGGGAGTATTACTCAAAATACAAACCAAAGGTTTGGTTGTTTGAGGGACAGGCTGAAGGAGAACAGTACAGCGAAAAGAGCCTTCAGAGTGTGTTGAAACAAGCTATAACGAAAGCGGAAATTGATAAGCCTGTCACGCTTCACTGGTTAAGGCACAGCTACGCAACCCACTTACTGGAGTCAGGCACCGACCTCAGGTATATCCAGGAATTGCTTGGGCATAAAAGCAGTAAAACAACGGAAATTTACACCCACGTTACCGAAAAAAGTTTAACTAAAATCAAGTCACCCTTTGATGAATTATTAAAACAACGACCAAGAATGAATGAAATAAAACCTGACATTTGTCAGACCTATACACCCATTTTGCAGTGAATAAGGATGATTTTGGCAGACCTATAAACGAGTTATAGGGCATTTTAAAAAGACACATTAACGAACAGAAACAGGATATGGATTACAAAAGAATCTCGGAAAAAATTGAACTTCAGATTGAAACACTTTTTGAAGAACTCAGGTCAGGAATTTCAGCAAGGGAAGACAGCCGAGCATTTGGTGCAATGATTGAAAAAAGAATAACGGAAAATTGGGGTAATATCTGTTCCAACTTGGGTTATCAAGCCATTGATATTCCAGGTAGAAGGACAATATTTGACTTCGCTTGCAACATAGAAAATAAACTATTCGGCTTTGATGTAAAAACCAAAGACCTTGATTCAACTAGGTATTCTGATGGTGGGGTATGTGCAGTTGGAAATCTACTCAAGTTTCTAGCTAATGACAAGGGGGTCTTTATGATTGTTGAATTTGGACACGACAAATCAACAACAAAAAACAGCAGTAGGGACATTGAATATATTCGGGTTGCCCCTTTTCATTGCCTTCCAGAAAATACTTATCGAATTGAGAACTTGGGGACAGGTCAAGTAAGACTAAACTATACAATTAATCAAGTTTGGGATGAAATTGATTGGAATAGGTCTTACAACAATTTCTTCGATATTTTTTGTGACCTTGCGATAACTCATTACAAGCGAGTAAAAGCAGATTCAGAAAAACGAATTAAATCAATAGAACAGTTTAAAAATGGCGGATATCAAAACTTTCGATTTATCAGATAAGGACTTGAAAATTGGAGATATTTTCACTCCTATAAAATGGGGTGAATTTGCCATTGAAAAATTCGACTTATTCTCCAAGTGGATAAAAGGTGCTTCAATCTTTGACCCCACAATGGGAGAAGGAAACCTGCTCGAATCCTTAATTACCTATGGTTTGTCAAAAGGCTTTGCAATTGAAAATATGCCAACCAACAATCTGTTTGGCAATGAATTAAATACTCATTACTTCAATAAAGCAATAAATAAGTTCAAGGTAAAGTATTGTTTAGATATGTCCAAAAACTTCACGAATGAAGATTTACTAAGACTTAAACCTAGAAAATTCGACATCATCTTTGGAAATCCACCTTGGCAAAACTTCGTAGACTTACCAGAAAGCTACAAAGAACAAATTAAAAGTTACTTTTTCAAATATGACCTAGTTGGCAATACCCAAAATCTCTTATTAGGTGGAAGTAGAATTGATATTGCAGCCCTGATAATTCAAATATCAATAAAGGATTTTTTAATTCGGAATGGTGAAGCAGTATTCTTTATGCCGCTTTCATTATTGCTAAATGATGGAGCTAATAGAAATTTCAGAACTTACAGTATCGGAGATGTAAAATACAGCGTGGATACTGTTTTTGATTTCAATGACGAAGATGTGTTTGGCGGTATTGCCACAAGATATGGTCTGAGTCATTTTATTCGAGACAAAAAACCAATATTCCCTATACCCTATTATCGAAATGAAGGCGGAACTTGGAATCATTACATTGCCAAACCAATGTTTCACGAGACCGACCCATTGAGCATAATGTCAAATGATGAAGATGATAATTTTGACAATATAAAACCGGTCCTAATAAAGAAAGAGTCAAGCCCAAGACAAGGAATTAATACTTGCGGAGCTAATGATGTATATTTCTTTGATGACTTGACTGATGTAAATGAAGATTTGGTAAGGGTTTCTAATAAGAGCAGAGACAAAGTCATATTACCTAAGAAATTCATCTTCCCTCTGATCACCTCAAAAGAGTTTAAGGGTGAATTGTCTAATCCTTCAAAATGGGTGCTATTGCCATATAACAAAAACGGTAAACCATTAGAATGGAAACAAATTCAACAGTTTCCAGAACTACGTTTTTACCTTGAATCAAACAAGGATATTTTGCAAGGTAGAAAGGGCGTAATGCTCAATGCAATGATTTCGCGTGGTTACTGGTGGGCTTTGTTAGGAGTTGGTGAATACAATTTCTTTCCATACAAGGTAGTGTGGGAAGCATACGGCAAGACAACTTTTAACCCGAAAATTTTTGAAGGTTTTTGGCAAGCCAATCAATCATTACAAGCATATATTCCAGTTAAGTCATTAGCTGAAGCAGAAAGAATACAAAAGAGCCTATCCGACAAACAAATTGAGAATTATCTACTCTCATTAAAGATGGAAGGGACTATGAATTGGGCACAACCGGGCAAAATCAAAAAAATAATCAAATATGAAGAAGAATCCCCAACTTTATTCTGACAATAAAAACGCCCTATAACAGCCGTTTGCCGCAATGGGGGCTGACGTGGTTAAATCAAGTGCAGTGCTTCTATCAACATTTGTACTTATTTGACAGTGAAGTGCCCTGAAATCCCCCACTGCGGCAAGCGGCAAAACGTTGGCGGTAATTGTAAAACGACAGAAAAACATAAATTTAACGACTAAAACAAAGACAATATGCCAGTAATATATTTTGACAATTTTCGTGGATTCAGTGACACGTTCCTACCTCTAAAGAATATCAATTTTTTTGTAGGAGAGAATAGCACAGGTAAAACCTCGGTTTTGAAACTAATAAAAATTGTTTCAGACCCTCGATTTTGGTTAATGCAAGACTTCAATTCTGAAGAAGCCGAATTAGGCTACTTTAGTGAAATAATGAGTTCAAACTCATCAAAAAGAAAATTTTTCGACATTGGACTTTTAGGGGACAGCAAAGACAAGGAAGTAAATATCAGTGCTATTAAAATGCGATTCGTTGAAAAAGAAGGACAACCTGAACTACGAGAAATTTGCTTGATAGATAAGACTATAAATTTTCAAGCCATAATTGAAGATAATGGTTTTAAATACCGTTACTCTATCATTGACTTGGAAAATATTACAGAATCAAACAAACTAAAATATTTTGGAAAATGGATAAAATCCAATGGGCTTGAAAATAAGACTTACACAAAAGTAAATATCGAAGGTTCGTTTTTTAGACAAGCATTTTTGCTTCAAATTGACACGATTATAGCCAGAGAAATAAGGAAAGATGATAAAAAGAATGAAATTAAAGGATTCAAGATACCATCTTTTTTAAGAGATATAGCTTGGCTTGCTCCAATTAGAACAGAACCAAAAAGGACATATGACAACTACAAAATTAACTTTAATCCTGACGGAACACACGCTCCTTATATTCTCAAGAAATTACTTACATCAAAAAAGAATACAAAGAAGGCAAACAGCGTAGAAGAAATTCTAAAAAAGTTTGGACGTGATAGCGGACTATTTGAAGAGATAAAAATAACGAATCTTGGAAAAAGTGACACTTCTCCTTTTGAGATTCATATTGTAATCAACGGCAATCCACTAAAAATTACAAATGTTGGCTATGGTGTTTCTCAGATTTTACCACTCATTGTTGAAGTAATTGCAAGACCATCAAAATCTTGGTTTGCCATTCAGCAACCAGAGATACACCTGCATCCTAAGGGACAAGCTGCATTCGGTGATTTTATTCTTAAATCCTATTTGAGTGAAGAAAAAAACTTTATTATCGAAACTCATTCTGACTATACGATTGATAGATACAGACTAAAAATGAACAAGAATTTCAAGAGTGAAAGTAAGAACCCAGAAAGTCAAATTGTTTTCTTCAATAGAACTAAAGATGGAAACACTTTAACCTGTATTGATATTAACGAAAATGGCTCTTTACCAGACGACCAGCCTAAAGAATTTAGAGAGTTTTTTATCAAAGAACAGCTTGAACTTTTAAAGGTATAACTATGTGTTTGATAGTAGATACAAATTGTTTAAGTGCTGTTTTTGATAAAGAAGCAGTCAATCACAATGAATTTGAACATGTAATCGAATGGATTTATAACGGTAGGGGAAAAATAGTTTATGGCGGAACCAAATATCTTGGTGAGCTAAATAAATATCTTGCCATATACTTACAATTAAGAAAGGCGGGAAAAGCTATATATGTTGATTGTAATCTAGTTGATGCAGAAGAAATTGTGGTTTCAAATATGATTCAACATAACAATTTTGACGACCAACATTTAGTTGCATTATTGAGAGTGTCGGGATGTAAAATAATTTGCTCATTAGACCAAAGGGCATACCCATATTTTCGTCACAGACTATTTTTCACGCCAGCTGCAAGACGACCAAAAATTTACAGTTCTAGTGGCAACGCTGACCTTTTATGCCCCGAGAACATAGCCGACATTTGTAAACCATGTGACAATACAACTAACGCACAAAAGAAACTACTTGGATTAATATGAGAACAACTACCGCCAACATCAGTAACCGTTGCACAACCTCACAAACTTTCTGTTTTCTCCTCTTAAAATTTTTTGCTTAATAATTTTAGTATTGCAATAAGCCTATACGGTTTATGTAAAACAGAATGCCATCCTGAACCCATTTCTACGTATAGCGATAATAAGGTTAGATAATCGTTGAAAAGCATAAAAATCGATGCCGGCATGTCGTCCCGTGGCTAACTTTACAGCCTTAACTGAAGTTTGGCGATGCTTAGTGATGAACCTGAGGTATTTTTTCAGGTTGTAGCAAGTGGCCGCCAAAAGCACGTGTTTGTTGGCCTGTTTAATTCCTCTGGTATTTACGCGCCTCATGTTTAAGAAGTTGAGCAAAGTGCCTAAGACGGGCTCAACGGTTTTGCTTCTGATGCGGGACATCTTTCTGGCGTAACCGGGATTGCTTTGAAGCTTTTGGTGCATTTTATCAAAGAGTTCCTTGTGGATGCTATCGTCAATCTTTTTAAACCGTGTCCTTTCTCCGCAGCATGCTTTGCGCAGTGGACATTTACCACAATCTTTTTCGCTGCTTCGGTAGGTGTTTTTGCGGTAGCCTTTGCTGTCGGTTTTTTCACCTTTATAAGTGAGGGAGGCTTTGTGTCCGCCTTCTTTGACGCATTGGTAGCGGTTTTCTTCTTTGATGAAGACAAAGCCTTCGCGCTGAGCCACATACTGCCCGAAGTTGGGCATCCAGGCATCAATACCGGCACGGTTGAGAAATTCAAGGCTTTCGCCGCTGCTGTAGGCAGCATCGGCCAGAATCTCTGTAACCCTTCGGCCACGAGCGTGTTGCTTGTTATTTTGGATTTTTTATTGGGAGTAGTTTGTACAGTTGGTTGGCCGGGTGGTCTGGAAGTACCTCGAGGGTATGGCTGAGCCAGCCAAAAGGTTCTACTTCATTGAGTTTGCAAGTGGCTAACAAGGAATAAATCATGGCTGCGCGCTTTGCTCCCTCATGCGAGCCTGCAAACAGATAGTTTTTTTCGGCCAAGGGCTACAGGACGTATGGTGTTTTCAATCAGGTTGTTGTCCATTTGATATCGTCCGTCATCGAGGTATCTTATCAGTCTTGGCCAAAGGGTCAACATGTAAGTGATGGCCTGGCCAATGGCGCTTTTGGGCAAGACACAGGCATGTTGCTCACTGAGCCACCGATGCAACTGCTCAAGCACAGGTTGGGCCTGTTGCTGTCTGAGGATTTTTATCTCATCATGGTTCAGGTGATTCTCTTTTGCCATGCGCTCAATCTGGTATAGCTTGCCTATAAGCAACAGGGCAGTTTCAGCCCGTTGGCTGTCGTTATCCAATGCCTTTTCAAAATTGCGTCTGGCATGTGCCATGCAGGCAAGTTGCAAGATATGGCCTTTGAGCCTTAATCCGTTGTATGCTGCATAACCATCGGTTTGAAGCACTCCGCTAAAGTCTTTCAAAAACTTCTCCGGGCCTTCGCGTCCGCGCCCTGCTTGGTAGTCGAATACCACAAGGCGCTCCATCGGATCGTGGTACACCCAGAGGTAACCTTTGTGTGTTGAGCCCGGCTTGTCTTTTGTCAATACTGCAATGGGCGTTTCATCGGCCTGAAGGTAGCCCGAGGATTGAACTTTTGCCACAAGGCTATGGTATAGCGGTTCAAGCAACTGACAGCTGGCGCTGAACCATCCGTTGATGGTTGACTCCGACAACTGAAGCTTCTGACGTTTGAACATTTGTACCTGACGGTAAAATGGCAGGTGATCTGCGTATTTACTCACTATCAGGTGAGCCAACATGCTTGCGCCGGCATTGCCTTTCTCGATAGGCAGGCTCGGAAGCTCGGCTATGGCTATCTGTGTTTGTTCCTGGTTCTGACCAAGCACATACTTGGGGCGCACAATCTGCCTGACATAGATGCTGCCAGGCTCGTATTCAAGTACCTCCGTGATGGCATTACCAATGAAGCGGGCGCCCTCAGGAAGGTTCTGTGGTTCGATGACCTGCTGTTTGCGTGGCAAATGGGCCGGAAGTTCAAGACGAAGCGGTTGTTGCTTGTCTTTTTGCCCGGCTTTTGTACGGGTGTAGTTTATTTGCTGGGTCTGGGGCTCCGGTTTCTGAGGTTCCGGCAGCTCGAAAAGGGTTAGTTGATTGGGATTGGCAGCCACAAACCGTTCGCTCTTTGCACCAAATAGCATACGCTTGAGCTGGGCAAGTTCATGCTTGAGCAGCTTGAGCTCGACCACCATCGCATCATATTCCGATACCATGTCCTTATGCCGTGCAAGCTCTGACGAAGCATATTGAGCTCGGCCAGTAAGGCTTGATGTGCTGCTTTGGAAATAGTGATTGTTTCTGTGCTTGCCATAGGGCAAAATTACAGAATCAACCTGCTGGAAATGACCGCCTTAAACCTTAGTTTCCAACAAAATCATGTCGATAAAATCGCTTGTTTTTTCTTGCATTTTCCATTGAAATACCATTGATTATCATCACCAGCTGGCTATAGTCGAGCATCTGGTTTTTCACCCCATCCATACTTTGTTTGGGCAGTTGCAGCCTGCCTTGCTCGAGTCGCTTGTAAAACAGTACGAACCCTCCGGGTTCCCACCGAAGCATTTTGATGCAGTTGCGTGGCTTGTTAATGAAAATGTACAAATCTCCGCTCATGGGGTTTTGGCCAAGCTTGCTTGTGACCAGCCCGCATAAGCCGTCGAAACTTTTACGCATGTCTGTTGGCTCAAGGTAGAGAAAATACCTTGCCGAAGTAATGGAAAACATATCATCACATCCGGATTAAACATTTGAGCAGCGATACAGGGGTAGACAACGGCACATGTAGCTCAATGCCATTGGGATAACGAATCAACAGGTTTGTGCTACATGGCCCATTCAACTGCACAAAGCCTCCTGCTGCCTGCTCCTTTGAACGATACTTCTTTACCCAGTAACGCAATGTGTAAAGCTTCATCCCATTTGCCATTGCAAACGACCTTTGGCTTTGACCGCTTTGCTCCCACTGCTCAACCAAAAAAAACATCTTGTCTTTGCGCTCTTTACGAATCATATCCCAAAAATTTTAAGCGCAAATATCTGCAACCCAACCCCATCCTAAAATATGCTCGTGGCCGAAGGGTTACGCATATTTAACTTTTCAATAAGAAACCAATGAGACAAACATTTGTCTAATTGATGCAAATTGCGTGTTAACTTTTTGAGCATACTGTCCGAACCAATCAATCTGTAAATTGTATGAGTTATTCACTCCGTTCTGCAAGAAATCGCGATCCACGCATCAATTACCGGGGAACCACCGCCTCGCGTATCGACAACCTTACCGATGCCGTGTTTGGAATAGCCATTACACTGCTCATCTTCAACCTGATGAATCCCAACTCCTTTTTTGACTTGTTGCAGTTTACAAAAACCTTACCTGCTTTTATGCTCAGCATTGCAATGCTGATGCTCATCTGGAACGAGCACTCCAGGTTTGCAGAAGTTTTCTCGCTCAGGGATTCATGGCTTACAGTACTCAATACCGTTTTCATTGGTCTGATTATCTTTTATGTTTATCCGCTGCGTTTTCTCACCCTGTTTCTTACCAATCTATTCTTCGGAACCGATATAAGCCTGAATATCAGGGGCGCTCAAGTGCCACAGCTGATGATATATTTTGGTCTGCTGCTTTTTGCTGTGTATTTTATATTGTTTCTGATGAATGTCAGGGCCTTAAGGATTAAAACAACACTGGAAATGAGCGATTTTGAAGTACTTTACACGCATATGCAGCTTTGGCGGCTAGGCATCCTTTTTTCGGTGCCTTTGGTCAGCATTGCAACAACCATACTCCTGATGCAATGGTCGCTAAACTGGGCCGGATTTGTTGGTGGTATGCTTTATAACATTTATACCCCGGCAATGCTGTTATGGACAAAGCGATACAATGAACGAACAAAGATGGCACCGCAATAATTTTTTGAGCAGGAAGCCAAAATGTTGTTTTGCCTACGATCAATTTAGTGCCAAACTTAAGGATTGGCAGAATTAGTCATTAGCCGGCGCAACAACAAACCTAAATGTGTTGAAAACCAATCGGATTCTAATTGCGCGATGAATTACAGTTTGCCGCATTAAAACCCATTGAGAATTCTTTTGAAAACCCGGGCAATAAGCCATTGGCCGGTGGTGAATGTGGCCAAAATCCCGCTTTCGATCAGTAAATAATTATTTTTCAGACATCTGGATGGCTCAAGCTATTATTTATCACTATTATCCGACTAAATTTTAAAATCGCCATTTTTGTGATATAACTCACTGATTTACAGAAGTGGCACTCCTTTGCATCGATAGTGACCCCTACCAAATCAGATCCAATTTCATTTGAATGGCAGTACCTGGTGGACCAAGAGATTCAAATCCATATCCTCTTTTTTTACTTCTTAACAACTCAAATACATCCAACATACTGATCAAATGAAGCCGAACAAGTGATGCCACTACAGAAAAAGCTTTCTTTGTCTGGGCCATCTTTTGAACTACCGTCAATAGCAATTGAGCTATCAGGGTGCACCATACCTGTGTGCGGATGGCATTCTCGTTCTCGCCATAGAAATAATGCAGCTGAAAGTTCTGTTTCATCTTCTTAAACAAGATCTCAATGCCCCAGCGCTTTTTGTATAGAAATGCAACTTCTTCTGCTTCAATTTCAAAGTTGTTGGTCAAAAACTCATAATAACGATTCTGCTCATCCTGATAACAAACCTTGCGCAAATGCATTGTTCTTTTTTGATCATGTCGCTTTTTGCCGGTTTCATCCTCGGGATGGTAGGTGATTTCTATGGTTTGGTCTTTGAGCACTTTTGCCTGATGCTTTTTGCGATAATGCTGCCGATGGGTTTGGATAACGGTGTAAACGGCATTCTTCTTTAATCTGGTGACAAAATACACATGCTGCTGGCTCCAAAGGGCAAATTGATGGTAGTAGTTGTATGCCTTGTCAAAAACAATCATGCTGTGTGAGATCAACTCAAGGCTTTTCAAAAAGTTTTTGTCGTGCACCTTGGCTGCCGTGATTTTGATAAATCGTCCAACCGATTGCACAGCATCAATAAGCATATGTACTTTCAAGCCCCCTTTTTTCTTTCCATCACCTTTGGGGTTGCGCCCAAACCCTTTGAGTATGTCGCTAAATAAACGGATCGTGGTCGAATCAATCAACAAAACCTCTTTGAATGTCAACCCAAAGGTTCGGCTGTCCGACAAAAATGAATGGTATCTTTTAACCAAAGTGAAATATAACTCCTCAAAAAACGCACTGTCCCTGTTGCGCAGGCCATCACAGGCTGTGCTTTTGGCTGGAGATTTATCCAGCCCAAGGTGATTAAGCTTACCCTGAAATGCCCGCAACCCCTCACAGATCTCCGTCATCGAATCGCAACGGCTCAAAATGCCAAAGAGCATGGTAGTCAATTGTGTTCGTGTCTTGAATGCCTTGTAATAGCGGTCACTCTGGTGCTTGCGTATCAGCCCTTGCATGTCTATGCTGTTGAGCAGATTCAAAATTTGTTTGAAAATCGGCTGTCCGACAAATTTTATTTCGCTACTTTTACCCATGTTGTTGTTTTTAGTGTGTGAACTACAACCTTACAACATGGGTGAAACCTCCGGGGAGTAACCCCTTTTTTAATTTACCTCAAATTTTTAGTCGGACACTACTGATTTTTTTTCAACTTAACTGATGGTCTAAATTTTGGGGAGTATTATAGCGTAACAAAATTTCCGTGGTTGACGCCTTTTTGTGAATTACCAAAATTTTAGTCCGACAATTTACGTTTCGGTTGTTCAAGTTAAAAATTAGTTAAAACAATGATAATCAATTGACTAAATCTGTTTTGGGTTGTAAAATTGCACTGTGTAACCGACTATCTGATGAGACAAATTGCCGTTATATTGCTGCTTTTGCAATCTGCATTTGCACAACAGCCCGTCTGGTTGGTTAAGAGCAATTATCCCAACAGGCCTGAGGCTGTATCCCTTGCTTATCACAACAACCTGCTTTACCGGGCCGATGTGGCCGACACAGGTGGCACGGCCGCCATGGATGCCATCATATTGCGCCGCTTCAACCTGAGCGGCGACAATGATTTGCAAACCCGTATCACCGGCCTGGCCTCTAAAGTGGCGCTTTTGGCCAACCAGAGCGGAGTGATTGTTGCCGGATATTTCAAAAGCCTGCAGAGCCGTCCGATAATTCTTCCCGATGGCCAAACCCTGAGCACCGGCAGCAGCCCCAATGGTCTGCTCCTGATCCGTTTCAACCATGAGCTTCAAATGCTGGCCTACCGATTTTATCCAGCGCCAATCACGCCCGAAACTTCCACTGTTCTGCATGCTCAGACAAGCGGCATATGGGCGGTCTTGCCCGCAGGGACGCAGCCATACAACCTTGTAAAATTCAATTCTGAGCTGGACATAATAGCGGGCTTCGTGCATGATGCCCCAGTTACCTCCCTGGCCGGTGATGCCGAAGGTAACCTTTATGTGGCCGGTTCCTGTGCGCCCGCAAGTACAAACTTTAATGATGTAAATGTTTCATTCGGAGATGTTTACAACGGTTATGTGGTGCGCTACAATCCCCAGTTGCAATACGTGTGGCACAAAACCATGACCGACATTACCTGCTCGCATCCCAATGTGGTGGAGCATCAGGGGATTTTGTGGTATGCAGTAAGCGTATTTGGTGGTTCGTATTCAATTGATAATCAAACGATAAGCCTAAGCGGGAATGATGTGCTTATCGCCCGGTTTGTGTCGCAAACCGGAAACCTGCTGCATTTTGGACGACTCAATCAGAGTCAGGCGGCTGGGATGATTCTGACCGACAGAGCAGATTTTTTGAGCACGACCGACCAGGGCATGCTGCTTCTGAGCGGTAGTTTCTCCGGACAGGTGAGCTGGCCCGGGGGTTTCCAAAGCTCGAGCTACAATGTTAACTATAGGAAGCCATTCGCGGCCTTGTTGGCTGGAGGCGATGTGGTTTCTTTGTTCCATGCCGACTCGGTTTTCGGCAATTCCAATGTGTTTTCGAAGGCGGTTGATTTGGGTGGAGGTCAGATGGCCGTTGCCGGCCGGGGCAGCAGTTATGTGCATTTCAGTCCGTTTGCGCCAATCAGTCAGCCCTATGCAAGTATCATGCTGATCAATTATGGCATAACCGGATTGTCGGGTAAGCTGAATGAACCGAAAGTCAAGGCGCGCATGGAAGGGAGGGAGCTGCACATCGAAGGCACAAATTGCAGCGATGGAATGCTGATTGAATTGAGCGACCTTGCTGGCCGGAGCATGATGCAGATGCAAACGCACAGCTTCCGGATGGGTCTGAGCCCGCAGATAAAGACTGGTGTTTATATCCTGTCAATCAAATCGTTAGATGATAGATTTCCGATGTTACGGAAAAAAGTATTTCTTCCTTAAGCTGGAGATATAAAATGAAAAAAGCCGCCTTTTCGGGCGGCTTGTCGGTGTGATTTGTCCGGGACTCGAACCCGGGACCCTTTGCTTAAAAGGCAAATGCTCTACCGGCTGAGCTAACAAATCATCCGTTTTGAGGGTGCAAAAGTACAACAAATTTCTTTTGAGCAAACAAGCGAGCTCATTTTTAGTTCAAATTAATTCACCTTTGCCCTGACGGACAACCACAGGCTCGGGGCCAGTGCAGTCGACAATGGTGCTTGGCTGGTTTCCGCCATAGCCTGCATCGATCACAATATCAACCTTATCGCGAAATTTTTCATAGATGATTTCAGGGTCGGTGGTGTATTCGAGGATCTTGTCGTCGTCGAGGATGGAGGTGGTCATGATGGGATGGCCCAGCTCGCTCACGATGGCCTGGATGACTTTTTCGTCAGGTATTCTGATCCCTATGGTGCGTTTTTTGTTTTGAAACAGTTTGGGAATGTTGTTGTTGGCTTCCAGGATGAAGGTGAATGGCCCGGGCAGGTTGCGTTTCATCAGCTTGAACACTTCGTTCGGAATGGGGCGGGTGAATTCGGAAAGCAAGCTCAGGCTGTGGAAAATAAACGAAAAATTGGCTTTTTCCTTTTTGATGCCTTTGATTTGGGCAATGCGCTCGAAAGCTTTAGGATGCTTGATGCTGCAGCCCATTCCGTACACGGTATCGGTGGGGAAAATGACCACGCCTCCGTCGTTCAGGCAGTCAAGCACGGTTTGGATGTTGCGGGGCGAAGGGTTTTCGGGATAAATCTTGAGCAGCATGGTATTGTATTTTTGAGCGTTTTGTTCTGCTAAAATACAAATTCCACAGCCTGATAAAAGAAAAAAGGGTAAGCTGACATATCGCACCGCTCAACCATCTGCCCTTGCTTCCTTCCGGACCTGGGGGGGTTCAATGGGAGCTGGTCGTATGAGGCTTACCCGCTGCAAAAATACAACAAATTATTGCAACGCAACTGCTGCTTGCGAAATGGGGGTGCACTTAACTTCACTTGTTGCAGTAAAGCCCTGTAAACAAGAAGGATGCAATCTCAATCAAGGAGATTGTTTTTTTCTGTGGGTAATTTATCCTACCTTCGTTGTGGCAAAGCTAATATGCTGATGTACAAAACCTGGCAGTTTATTCTGGTCATGCTGGTGGCAGGCTTGTTTACCGGCCTGGTTGCATTTGTGGTTTATCTGGCCTTGCTCAGTTTTGTTCCGGCAGTGTTTTCTCCGGCATTTTTCCTTATTTATCTGGTTCCTTTCTCAGGCATGTGGCTGGCCGCTGTGAGCCTGCGCAATCGGTTCAACTACGGAATGCTTCGGTTCGGGCAGGGTTTCCGTATCAGCTTTGCTACAGGGTTTGTGGCCGCTGTCGTTTTTTCGGTGGCCATCTATTACATGTTTTCCGACATGCTGGCTTCGGTGCTCAACAGGCGCATCGATTTCCTTGTGGGGCAGGTGGTGCTCGATAATCCTTCGCTTGGCCTCGAAGAGCTCAACAACCGAAAGGAGCTTGTTCGTCGGATGCTGGCGCCAATGAGCCAGGCGCTTTACTTTTTTGCATTCAACTTTGCCTCGCTCCCGCTCTCGGCCTTCCTAATTGCTATCTTTGCCCGCAGACGTGGGCGCATCCTGGATGACGAAAAAACAAATCTTTAAATATATCCATATGAAAAACTTTCAGATTTCCGTTAAGTTCGGTTTGATCACAGGAGTTGTGCTCATTCTGTATTCTGCAGTGCTTTACCTGACCAATGCCAACATCTTCAGCCCCATGGTGTCGATCACCAGCATGCTGGTCAATTTTGTGTTCCTGATCGTTATGGCCGTATTAGCAATGAACAAAACCAGAGACGAGGTGTTTGGAGGGAAAATTACCTATGCCAATGCCCTGATTGCAGGTTTTTTGCTCATGATCGTTTCGGGCTATCTGGGTGCACTGTACAACTACATCTTTTCCACGGTCATCGATCCGTCCTACCTTCAGACGCAGCTTTCCAATTTTGTGGACACCATGGAAGGAAAGATACCCGAGGAAACGCTGGAAAAGATGATCGATTCGATGGAAGAAAACACCGATCCCTCACGCACGCTTAAGCGGTCAGTCTGGATGACACCAGTGTTTGCCCTGGTTGTGAGTGCCATTGCCGCTGCATTCATCAAAAAAGACAAAACCAACGATTTTCCTGCCTGATTTCATCATGGATCTTTCGATCGTCATACCGGTCTATAACGAAGAGGAGTCGCTTGGGGAGCTGGCCGGCTGGATCAGAAGAGTGCTTTCCGGACAAGGGCTTACTTACGAGATAATTTTTGTGGACGACGGCTCTCGCGATGGTTCCTGGGCAGTGATCCGCGATCAGGCCAACAAATGGCCCGAAATCAAAGGGATACGTTTCAGGCGAAACTATGGCAAGTCGGCTGCGCTCAACACTGGTTTCAAAGCCGCACAAGGCCGGGTGGTGATAACCATGGATGCCGATTTGCAGGACAGCCCGGACGAAATACCCGCCATTTACCAGATGATTGAAAATCAGGGGTTCGACATGGTTTCGGGCTGGAAAAAGAAACGTCGCGATCCCATAAACAAAACCTTGCCTTCGAAGATATTTAATCTGACCACCCGCCTGATCAGCGGCATCAGGCTGCACGACTTTAATTGCGGCCTGAAAGCTTACCGGGGTGATCTTGTGAAAAGCATAGATATTCAAGGTGAAATGCACAGGTATATTCCGGTGGTGGCCAAATGGGCTGGATTTGACAAAATAGGGGAGAAGGTCGTCGAACACCGTGAACGACGTTATGGCAAGTCGAAATATGGCATGAGCCGATTCATGAAGGGCTACCTCGACCTGCTTACCATTACTTTTATCACCAAATTCGGCAAGCGGCCGATGCACCTTTTCGGAAGCATTGGCAGCCTGATGTTTCTGGCAGGTTTTATCATTGCCGGCCAGCTGGCCTATGCCAAATTTTTCCATGAAGCCTACCGCATGACCGAGCGCCCGCTGTTTTATTTTGGATTGCTGGCCATGATTCTCGGTACACAACTTTTTGTCACAGGTTTTCTGGCGGAGCTGGTTTCGCTGGCATTCCAAAAGATGGGGAATCAATATTCAATCGCAGAACAAATTAATATTCAAGAAGATATATCCTAATGAAAATTCATCTCGTTTCCGGTGGTTGCGGTTTTGTGGGGCGCAACATGGTAAGGCGGCTGCTTGCAACCACCACCGATCATGTGTATATGGTGGATGACCTTTCGATTGGTCGCCACCCCTCCGAATGGCTGCCCGGCTATACCAGCACCATGCGCGGCGACCTGGAAGTCATCGGCCAGGATGAAAGGCTGTTTTTCTGGAAAGGCGATTTCAGGGATCTGCTGTTCGAGATGCGCCGTCGTCCCGACTATTTGCAAACCACCTATGGAATTGATTTTGAGCGATTCAGCGATGTTTTCCATTTTGCGGCCATCGTCGGTGGACGATTAAAGATTGAAGGCGATCCGATGATGGTGGCCCTCGACCTGAGCATTGATGCAGAGTTTTTCCATTGGGTTACCCAGCACAAGCCGGAGCGTGTGCTCTACCCGAGTTCGAGTGCGGCCTATCCGGTGAGCCTGCAAACCGATCAGGCTGCGGTGGCCTTGCGTGAAAGCGACATTGACTTCGGTGGCAACCTGGGCACACCTGATATGACTTACGGCTGGTCGAAACTCACCGGTGAGTTTCTGGCGCAGATTGCGGCAAAATATTACGGCATCAGTGTGGTGTGCATCAGGCCATTCAGTGGTTATGGCGAAGACCAGGAGACCTCTTACCCCGTGCCGGCCATAGCCGCACGGGCAGCCCGACGCGAAAACCCTTTCGAGGTATGGGGAAGCGGCAAGCAGGGACGCGACTTTGTGCATATTGACGACATCCTCGATTTCATCTTTGTGCTGCTCGACAATGTGTCCGACGGCTCGGCTTACAACATCGGATCAGGGAAGCTGACCAGCTTTATCGAACTAATTGAGCTTTTCGGCGATATTGCAGGCTACAAGCCCACCATTAAGCCTTTGCTCGACAAGCCCGTGGGTGTGCACTCCCGCTACGCCAATATGGATCTGGTATTCAGCAAGTTCGACTGGAGACCCCGCATCTCGTTGCGCGACGGCATGGAGCGGGTGTATCGCAGGCAACTATCTTTGCTTGGCAAATGAGTACAAAAAAATCACATCTGTTAGCCCCATCCCTGCTGTCGGCCAATTTTCTGGCACTGGGCCAGGACGTGGAGATGATCAACCGCAGCGAAGCCGACCTGATCCATTGCGATGTGATGGATGGCCTGTTTGTGCCAAACATCAGCTTTGGCATGCCTGTGCTGAAGGCCATCAGCCGTGTTGCAACCAAGCCGTTGGATGTGCACCTGATGATTGAGAAGCCGGAGCGCTACCTCGAAGCTTTTCGCGATGCCGGTGCACAGATGCTCTCGGTGCATTATGAAGCCAGCACCCATCTCCACCGCACGCTCGATCGCATCAGGCAGTTGGGTATGCAGGCAGGTGTGGTGCTCAATCCGCATAGTCCGGTCGAGTTGCTGACGGATATTCTGTCTTCTACTGACTTTGTTTTACTTATGTCGGTCAATCCCGGATTTGGTGGACAGACCTTTATTTCGTCCACTCTCGATAAAATACTGAGGCTCCGAAGAATGATTGACCAATGCGGCTGTTCGGTGCGCATCGAAGTGGATGGGGGAGTGGACAGAAACACTGCTCCGCAGCTTTTGCGGGCAGGTGTGGATATCCTGGTGGCTGGTCAGGCCGTGTTTGGCGCTGCCGACCCTGCTGCTGAAATTAGTTACCTGAAAAACCTTTCTTATGGCGATTGAATTGTTTGCTATCGGCTCGAACACTAAGGTTGATATGCCCGACTGGAGCGGACGAACTTTTCTCGTGGTGGAAGATACCGTCTCGAATAAGGCATTGATTGACACATATTTGCGTCGAAGCGGTGCCAACCTGATTTTTGCCTACACGGGTCTGGAGGCTGTGGAAGCGGTGCAGAATGAGAAAAACATCGAACTGGTTTTGATGGACATCCGCCTGCCGGAAATGAACGGCCTCACTGCCACACGCATCATCAAGCAACTCCGGCCCGATCTGCCACTGATTGCGCAAACCGCCTATGCCATGGACAACGACCGGAAGGCCTGTCTGGCAGCTGGTTGCGATGGTTTTCTGCCGAAGCCTTACCGTAAAGCTGATCTAATTAAAATCATCCAGAATTATTTACCCAACAAACCTGCCCAGGTGATATGAACGAAGTACTCAACACCTTGCAACCCAGTGGTATCTGGCACTATTTCAGAGAAATTACGCTCGTGCCACGCCCCTCGAAGAAGGAAGAACGAATCATCCGTTACCTCGTCGACTTTGCGGAACAACATAAGTTGCCTTACAAAGTGGATAAAGTGGGCAATGTGGTCATCAGCAAGCCCGCAGCAAAAGGATATGAGAACCGCAAAACCATTGTGCTTCAGAGCCATGTGGACATGGTTTGCGAAAAAAACAGCGATAAGGATTTCGATTTCGACAACGACCCCATTGAGGTAAAAGTCGAAAATGGATGGGTGAAAGCCAATGGCACCACCCTGGGCGCCGACGATGGCATTGGGATGGCTTGCCAGCTTGCCATCCTGGCTGACAGCAGCATTGCACACGGCCCCATCGAATGCCTGTTTACAGTGGACGAAGAGACCGGATTAACAGGCGCTTTTGCCCTAGAATCCAATCTGTTGGAAGGTCGCATCCTGCTCAACCTCGACTCGGAAGACGAAGGGGAGTTGTTCATCGGATGTGCCGGCGGGAAGGATACCGTAATCAAGCTTCCTTACCGTCTTGAACCGGCTCCGGAAGGGCAGGTGGCTGTAGAAATTAATGTGGGTGGGCTCAAAGGCGGACACTCAGGCGATGATATCCACAAAGGCCTGGGGAATGCCAACAAAATACTGAACCGGATGCTTTGGGAAGCTGATAGGAACTTTGACATCCGGCTTGCCTTTGTTGAGGGAGGCAACCTGCGCAATGCCATAGCACGCGAAGCCAGAGCTGTGTTCCTGATCGAACCCGGGCAAAAAGATTCGCTCGTGCAAAAGCTCGGGAAGCTCGCTTCCGATATCCGCAATGAGTACCATGTTTCTGATGGCGGTTTATTCATCCAGATCAATATCCCGGATGAAACGCCTGCACAGGTGGTTGATGCCGAGGCCCAGCACAAATTAATCCGTAGCCTGTATGCCTGTCCGCATGGGGTGATTGCCTATTCGCAAACCATACCCGGATTTGTGGAAACCAGCACCAACCTGGCTTCCATCCGCATGAAGGAAGACCACTTCCTCATAGCCACAAGTCAGCGCAGCTCGGTAGAGTCGGCAAAAAGCGACATTGCCAACATGGTCAGGGCGGTATTTGAGCTTGCCGGGGCCGAAGTTACCCACAGCAACGGCTATCCCGGCTGGACACCCAATCCGGAATCAAAAATCCGGGAAATCACCGAAAGTGCCTACAATCAGCTCTTTAACATGGCGCCAAAGGTTAAGGCAATACATGCCGGACTGGAGTGTGGCATCATCGGTGACAAGTATCCCGGCATGGATATGATTTCGTTTGGGCCAACCATACGAGGTGCACATTCGCCAGACGAACGCATTGAAATTGCATCGGTGCAGAAGTTCTGGGATCTGACCCTCGAAGTGCTCAAAAGTGCACCTGTTGCTGATTGACATTTAAGTTGTTTTACTTTCAGACAATATCTCAGGCTGAAAGTGAAATAAACGGGTAAAATTTTTCAACTCTTGTTCAATCCCTGAACTTTGGCTTACCTTTGCTCAAGTGAGCCAAAGTATCATGCAACTCAATGCTTACGCCATAGTATTGCTGCTGCCAGCTCTGGTGTCTGCTTTACTTGCATATGAAGCAGCGAAAAAGCGTTATGCGCCAAGAGGCAGAATATTTGCCCTGTCCATGCTTTCCATTGCCGTCTGGTCGTTCACCTATGCCATGGAGCTGGCTTCGACCACCCAGGCCATGATGCAGTTCTGGCTTAAGCTGGAATACTTGGCCATTCCCTGGGTCTCGTTGCTGATGCTTTTGGTCATTCTCAACTATGCCGGCATCGAAACCACCATTCGAAGCAGCCATGTGGGGTATCTGGCCATTATTCCCTCAATTACCATGTTCCTGGCAATTACCCACGAACATCATCAGCTGTATTACAAAAGCGTGGAGTTAAGTCGGGATGGGCCGATACCATTGCTTCGTCTTGAGATTGGTTTTTGGTACTATGTCCACGTGATCTATTCCTATCTGTTGAATATTTATGCGCTGGCTGTGCTGTTGAAAAAGCTTTTCCAGCAGCGTTCGTTGTTTCGCAATCAGCTGGCTTTGCTGCTGTTGGCTGTTTTTGTGCCTTTATTTGCATTTACCCTTTATTTTACCGGCCTTATGCCCATCAAGAACATCGACCCCACCCCATTTGCCTTCACTGTTTCGGGTTTGCTGATGTCGGTGAGCATCCTCAGGTTCAGGATGCTCGATCTGATGCCAATTGCGCGGGAACATGTGTTCAAAAGCATGGGCGATGGGCTGCTAGTGATTGACAAAAAAATGAGGCTGGTTGACTGCAACCCGATGGCCGATCGGATGTTTGGCTGGCCCAAAGCCCCTTTTGGCAAGGCGATTGATGAATTGTGGCCGGGCTATGATGAACTGCTCCAGTTGTGCCATACACCCGGCGAAGGCCTGATAGAACTCCGTCTTGGCAGTAAAGAAGGAGAACGCATCACGCTGGTAAGCTCGTCGGACATTCTCAACCATAAAAAGCAAGTAATGGGGAAGCTGCTCATCGTGCACGATATCACCCAACGTTACAAACTGCAGGAAGCAGTACGCAACAGCGAAAGCCAGCTCAGGGAACTCAATGCACAAAAAGACAAGCTTTTCTCTATCATTGCACACGACCTGCGCAGCCCGATCAGCGCTTTTATGAATCTGACCGGACTTTTTGTGGAAGACATTAATGACATGAGTCGGGAAGAGATGAAGGAAATTGCTGTGGGCATGAACCGTTCGGCTGAATCGCTGTACGGCCTGCTTGACAACCTGCTGCAGTGGTCGCGCATGCAACGCAACGAGGTGGTCATTCGTCCGGAAATGGTTGAAATCACGGGAGTTGTTGATCGCACCCTGGAACTGAATGGCGAGGCCGTTGGAAGAAAACGGCTGGACGTAAAACTGCATATACCGGCCGGTTTGAAAGTGTTTGTGGACGAAAACATGTTTTTCACCATCCTGCGCAACCTGGTGTCGAATGCCATCAAGTTCACCCCTACAGGTGGGAGCATCCAAATACGAGCTTTCCGAAACCCGGATGGATATGTTTCCATTGAGGTGACCGACACCGGTATTGGCATGACGCAGGAAATGATCGATAAATTATTTGTGCTCGACAGTAAGGTCAACCGTCCTGGCACCGATGGTGAACCAAGCACCGGCCTGGGGCTCATTTTGTGCAAGGACTTTGCAGAGCGCAATAAAGGCCGGTTGATGGTGGGCAGCAAACCAGGAGAGGGATCTACTTTTACCCTGATCTTGCCCGACGGCAAACCGGAATCAATTTCCTGATGTTTATGAGACTTCTAAAGCGGTCGATTGTCCTGGTTCTCATTGTTTTATTGTCTTTGCTGCAGCACGCCTGCAAGCAGCGCAACAGCTGGCTCACACCAGCCGAAACGGTCGCCTACACACAACTGACAAGCAACAGCGAGGCCTTGCACTTTCTCGAACGATGTGCAGAAAAGCATCCGGCAATTAGGCTGGAGATCAATGCATTGAACGATACCCTCCTGTTTCCAATAGTTTATTTTTCTGATACCACCCTCAACGAGGACAATCATATCCGCATCATGTTGCTTGCCGGGCAGCACGGCAACGAACCTGCCGGAATGGAGGGGCTTTTGCGTCTGACCGGGTTGCTGGCCGAAGGTAAACACGACCATTGGCTGAAACATGCCTCAGTTGTTATGCTTCCCATGTGCAACCCCATGGGACTGGCCTTGCACCAGAGGCGCAATGCCATGGGCGGCGACCTGAACCGCGACCATTTGCTGTTGCAACAACCCGAAACCCGCATCATCCAGGAGGTGTTCGACAAATTCGATCCGCATTTTACTGCCGACTTTCATGAATATTACCCTTATGGCCACACCTGGGAGGCCTTTGGCTACCTGCGCAACTTCGACATCCAGCTGGGCGGGCCAACAAATCTCAACACCAGCGAAGAAATACGCTATGCCTTCGCAAACCGCCTGCTTCCGTATGTGGAGCGCAGGCTGCGTTCGTACGATTATAGTTTCTTCGAATACACATTAGGACACCTGCCTTCAGGCGAGCGAATGCGGCGCAGCACAACAGATATTGACGACGGGCGGCAGAGCTTTGCCATCACAGGTACATTTTCGGTCATCGTGGAAGGAATGAATGGCCGCGATTCGCTACACAGGCTTGAGCGGCGTGCACACAGCCAGATGCTTACAGCCGAGGCATTGATTTCGTGGGCAGTACAGAACCGCAAGGAAGTTGTTGCGATGGTTGAAGATGCACGCAATATGATACAAGAGCTGCCGGTTCCGGTTTCCATACGACAGGAGCATTTCCCCGACGGAAAGGCGCTGGCTTATCCGCTCCGCTCGCTGGCCACCGGAAACGACACCGTGTTCCTTGTCGAAAATTACCACAATAAAGTGGTCTCCACACTCGATGTCATGCCTCCCAAAGGCTACCTCATTCCAAAAAATGAGCCGCTACTGAAAGATTGGTTAAACAGAAACAGCTTCATTTCAACAGGCTTTAGCCCTGAGGAAGGTCAGGTAAGCAGGTATCGCTTTTCAGGTTTTGTTGAAAGTGTGGATGAAGAAATAGCCAATCAACTGGCATTGGTGGAAAAGGAATATTTACAGGGCGTTGATTTTCAAAGTTATATCTACGTTCCGCTCAATCAGATATACAACCTCAGGCTGATACTCGCCCTGGAGCCTCAATCAATGTATGGGCTTATCAATTACAAAGAATTTGCTGAGCTCAGGCAACGAAGCCATTGGCCGGTGCTCCGGCTTGAATAAGTGAGCTTTGGTTTTAATTTCATGATTTTACCATGCCTCCTCAACCTTTTCAAGGGGGCATTTCATTTTATAACTTGTTTAACGGAATAGAACCACGTTAATCTGATGATTGGATTTTTGATTCGGACCAGGTATGTTTGTATCTGAAAACAAGCCTTTGTGGCTGAATCCGGCTGTTGGCACAGGAATGTCTGTTTTCGGTCAAATTGCTCAGGAGGCATGGTAAAATACCGGACTCCAGTTTCGTGGGATTGTAAGCTTGAACTAAAAAGAAACTGGCGTTTCAATATTACGTGTGATAATTTTTTTATCTGGAAATTACCAACACAGAGATACACGGAGAGAGAAACTCCGTGCCCCTCTGTGCCCACTCTGGTAAATAAAACCTGTGCCCCTCTGTGCCCTATGTGGTTAAAAAACAATTCACCACAGAGAACACAGAGATACACAGAGAGAGAGAAACTCTGTGCCCCTCTGTGCCCTTTGTGGTTAAAAAAACCTTTGTGGCCCTCTGCGCCCTATGTGGTTAAAAAACAATTCACCACAGAGAACACAGAGATACACAAAGAGAGAGAAACTCTGTGCCCCTCTGTGCCCTCTGTGGTAAAAAAACTCTGTGCCCCTCCGTGTCCTCTGTGGTTAAAAAACAATTCACCACAGAGAACACAGAGATACACAGAGAGAGAGAAACTCTGTGCCCCTCTGTGCCCTCTGTGGTAAAAAAAACTCTGTGCCCCTCCGTGTCCTCTGTGGTTAAAAAACTCTCTATGCCCCTCCATGCCCTCACTTCCCAGGTATGGTATTTATTTGTCCATTTCTTACAGCTGGAAAAAGAAGAATGATCAGAAAAACTGCAAAAATGACATAAATATATTTTTACAAAATTTTAAACATCTGGATATCAAAGGGTAAGGCTATAGTTTTAAAGATAGTAATTTGAATTATAACATCTTTTAATGCTGACAAAATGACATGAGTTGTGCTGTGGTATGACTTTTGACCACAGCCTGAAAAAAATGAATTATGAATCTGAATCAGTTTACACATAAAGCACAGGAAGCCATACAGCATGCCCAGGAGCAGGCCAGGCTGCACAGCCATCAGGCGGTGGAAAACCTGCACCTGCTCAAAGGTTTGTTGTTGGCTGACACCCACATCATGCCGCATATTTTGGGCAAGTTGGACGTTAACGCGGATGTTTTTACACGTGCAGTGGATCAGTCGCTCAAGGCATTGCCTAAGGTGCAGGGCGGAGAGCAGTATTTTTCGAACGAGCTGAGCCGCACGCTGCAAGCCTCTTTGGCCATTGCGCGTGAAATGGGCGACGAGTATGTGGCCATCGACCATTTGTTGCTGGCCATATTTGACTCCAGCACCACTGCAGGCCGGATGCTGAAAGACAACAATATCAGCCGCATGGCGCTCGAAGAGGTAATAGCCCGGTTGCGCAAGGGTCAGAAAGTGAATACCCCTTCCGCTGAGCAGTCGCTTGAAGCGCTTGGACGTTATGCACGCAACCTTAACGACCTTGCCCGGCAAGGGAAGCTCGACCCGGTAATCGGTCGCGATGAGGAGATTCGTCGCGTGCTGCAGATCCTGTCGAGGCGTACCAAAAATAACCCCATACTGATTGGCGAGCCGGGGGTGGGAAAAACTGCCATAGCTGAAGGTCTGGCCCACCGCATTGTGAATGGCGATGTGCCGGAAAACCTAAAGAGCAAGCAGATTTATTCGCTCGATATGGGTGCGCTCATTGCCGGGGCTATGTATAAAGGTGAGTTTGAGGAACGCCTTAAGAGCGTGGTTAAGGAAGTAGTGGCCAGCGAAGGCGAGGTGATCCTGTTTATTGATGAGATCCACACCCTGGTGGGAGCAGGAAAAAGTGAAGGCGCTATGGATGCTGCAAACATCCTCAAACCGGCCCTGGCGCGTGGTGAACTTCGTGCCATCGGTGCTACCACACTCAAAGAATACCAGAAATATTTCGAAAACGACAAAGCGTTGGAGCGCAGGTTTCAGCCTGTGATGGTGGACGAACCCGACACAGAAGATGCCATCAGCATTCTGAGGGGGCTCAAGGAACGCTACGAAACCCACCACAAGGTGCGTATTCTCGACGAAGCCATTGTTTCGGCTGTCGAACTCTCGCAACGTTACATCACTGACCGCTACCTGCCCGACAAGGCCATCGACCTGATTGATGAGGCTGCGGCACGTTTGCGCCTGCAAATCAACTCGTTGCCCGAAGAGCTGGAAATTGTTGAGCGCCGAATCCGCCAGCTGGAGATTGAACGCGAAGCCATCAGACGCGAAAACGACCAGCACAAACTCGACCGCATTTCGAAAGAGCTAGCTGAACTCACCGAAGAGCGCAACCGCCTGCGCAGCCAATGGCAAAGCGAGAAAACGCTTGTCGAAGAGATTCAAAAGCAAAAGCAGCTCATTGAGGAGTTTAAGAACGAGGCCATACGCGCAGAACGTGAGGGCAATTTCGGACGGGTGGCTGAGCTCCGCTACGGACGCATCCGCGAAGCAGAGCGCGCCATAGAGGAAGCTCAGCAAAAGCTGCGTGCCTTGCAGGGCGACAAGCCCATGATCAACGAAGAGGTTGGTGCTGAGGAGGTTGCCGGCATCGTGTCGCGCTGGACGGGCATTCCCGTGAGCAAGATGTTGCAAAGCGAGCGCGAAAAACTGCTGCAACTCGAAGCTCATCTGCACCAGCGTGTAGTGGGTCAGGACGAGGCCATACGTGCCGTTTCGGATGCCATCAGGCGAAGCCGGGCAGGACTGCAGGATGCCTCCAGACCGATTGGGTCGTTTATCTTCCTGGGAACCACAGGTGTAGGTAAGACCGAACTTGCAAAGGCATTGGCTGAGTTTTTGTTCAACAACGAGAATGCCATGGTGCGCATCGACATGTCGGAATACCAGGAAAAGCACAGCGTGTCGCGCCTCATTGGTGCACCTCCCGGATATGTGGGTTACGACGAAAGTGGCCAGCTCACCGAGGCCATCCGGCGCAAACCTTATTCGGTGGTTCTGCTCGATGAGATCGAAAAAGCCCACCCCGATGTGTTTAACATCCTGCTCCAGGTGCTCGACGATGGCCGGCTCACCGACAACAAGGGCCGCACTGTGAACTTCAAGAACACCATTGTGATCATGACTTCCAACATCGGTTCACATATCATCCAGGAGCGCCTGGGCCATATTGAAGGCGAAGTGGATGAGCGGGTGTTTGAGCAAACCCGCAATAAGGTGTTTGAGATGCTGCGTGCCCAGCTGCGGCCGGAGTTTTTGAACCGCATCGACGACATCATCATGTTCCGTCCGCTCAATCGCGAGCAGATTGTCGAGGTTACGCGCATGCAGTTTGATCAGGCACGCAGGATGCTGGCCAAAAATGGCATCATGGTCGAAATCAGCCGTGCGGCACTTGAGCACATTGCCGATGCCGGCTTCGATCCGCAATATGGCGCCCGTCCGGTTCGCAGGGTGATCCAGAAACAGCTGCTTAACGAGCTGTCGAAGAAGATCCTTGCCGGTGAGGTACGTCCGGAACATCCGCTGCTGATTGATTTCGAAGATGGACAGCTGGTGTATAAGAACCAGTAAATCAGGCAAAAAGGCCATCCGACAGGGATGGCCTTTTTGTTTGGTTTTAACGATTGCAAATTTGGTAATCGGGCGGTAAGGGGGGACTTAAGTCAATACATGGTTCGAAAAATCATAATTTGTAGAACAGACGATCATGCAGAAGCTGCTCAATCATCGTAGGACAACTATAGGAAAGTCATTGCCAAATCCAAAGCTTGCCGGATATTGCGGGCTGCCTTTGTAGCGTGCGCTTAGTTCGGGAACCATCTGTTGGACGAAAGCGTCTATTTCCTTGACAGTAATTTTGTTATCTCCATTGTCAGCTTTGCCTTTCAGTCCTTCGAGCAGGGTATAGGTGAATACACCATGCCCAAGCTGGACAAATTCAGCTGCAAACTGTTCACTGCCCGATGCGGTGAGCCAATGTGTTCCGGTGGAACGTGCAAGTTGGGCAATGGCACGTTCTTCTGCCGCACCACGCATTGCAAGTGCATTATGTAATGCACCCGCTGATTGACAGGCATCCAGTAAAAACAATTGTTTTTGTGCTTTGATTTCTTTTGCAAAAAACTGAAGTGTTTGTGCACTGATGCCTTGTTTGGCAAGCATTTCAGCGTTGCCGTAGAGTTGCGAAACCTCATGAGGTACGAGGAAAAACTGGTTCTGATCATCGAGCACCCCATGGCCGGCGTAGTAAAAAACAAATACATCCTGAGGCATTGCAGCTTTTGCGACTTGTTCAAGCGACGAGATGATACCATCGCGTGTGGCTTCTTTGTCGCTCAGGCGGTGCACTTTGATCTCCTTGAATAGTTTTGATGCGCCATAACTTATGACCTGGGCAAATTCGTTGGCATCTGCGTTGGCATAATTCAGGTTGTAACGCGGGTTTTTGTATTCGTTGATGCCGATTACAACAGCATGAAGGTTGATATCTGCTGTGGATTGTTCTGGCTTAGATGCAGGTTTGTAGTTCACGATTATGGCATCAGGTGCACTTTCGGTCCGTTGGCTGTTGATGGCTATTGCCCGGAAGTGGTTCTCGCCTTCAATAAGAGAAAGTTCAAATTCAATGGTTATCATGGAACGGCCGGGGTCATCTTCAATCACAAGGTTGCGGGTGGCACGCTGCACCAGTTTTCCGTTTTGGAACAATCGGATTTCTTCCACAATATCATCAAGCGCTGTAGCTTCAACATTTAGTTTAATGTGTTGATGCTGAACCGTGTAATTCCGGATATTTGTCACCTCCTCTTCCACAATCAGGTTGCGTTGTGTTGTTGGTATTCCAATTTTTACAACCGGAGGTAATTTGATTTTATTGATATTGTCGTTTGAAGGTGGGGTGTAATCGTCGAGTAATTTAGCGAAAAGCCTCGGGTAATAAAACCTGTCGGCCAATGCATCAAGGCCAATCAGGTTCCGACCTTGGCGGTAGTACATTCTCTGCATTGCGCCGGGCGTCGCATCATAATGTCCGCCGGGTGTTATGAGCACCCAGTCGTTGCTGTCGTCGAATAGATATAATGTGGCCAATTCCAGATTTTTCGAAAAATCATAAAGCACAATTTTGCTTATGAGGTAGTCTTCCGGAGCACTTGAAGTATAAGCAACCAATGCGTAATAGCCATTTGCCATTAAGGTTGCCCCATATGGCTTACCATTCGGCACATACTTTTGTAGTTTGCGTCCGGAATTTGTTTCATAGAGAACAAGCCTATCCAGGTCGAGAAATGTACTGTTGTCGGGCGCATATACTACTTTAAGCATTTTTGTTTGAGGCATGTCAATCGGTGTTGTTTTGAGGGTTTGCCCGGTTGAGGCCTCCAGCCAGCGTACTGCTCGTTGGGTACGTCCGTTTTCAATGCAAATTATTTGTTTTCCATCGGCAGAGTATTTGAAGTTATCGAACTCACTTTTTTCCAGATGCCAAAGCGTTGATCCGGTGCTGAGATCCCAGCATTTTACTCCCATGATGGTGTTGTAGGCACCGTAGGAAGCCACAAGAAACCTGCCATCAGGACTAAAAGCTGCATAATACATCTGGTTCACTTCTTTGCTTTCTGGTCGGTGAAGCAGGTGTGCCACCTGATGGCCTTTGGCCACATCGTACACATAAATGCCGTAATTCGTCAATACTGCGGCCCTGGACGTTTCTTCCGAAAAAACCAATCCATTGTCAGGCTTAATCTCTGTGAAAGTTTGATAACGAACATCTTGAGCAGACGCATCAAAGGTTTTGGGTTGCCTGCCGTATTCCCAGAAAACTGCCTGCCTTTTATTGCCAAGAGCTGCTTGTCCGATGGTTTCGGCCATGGGGAGGGTTTTTATCTGGATTGTCCCTTGCTGAATATGAAAAGTTTTAATGTGCCCGGGAAAACTTTTGGCTGTGAGGTACCATGAAGCATCGGTGTTCGAAAAAATCTTTCCGGCCTGGAATAGTGGTATGCCCATTTCGACAACGTCGCTGTTGCTTTTGAGATTACGGATGGCCAATCGCGAAAGTTCGTCGCTTACCCCGCCATAGGCAATGTTGGACTCATGCTCATCAATACTGATCTGCCTGATATTCTGAACCGGAAGAATAAACGGACCTTCGGCTTTTCTGTTTTGGATATCCAAAACAGCATATCTGTCGGCACCGGCAACAATACACTTCCCTGAGCGAGGAAATGAACTGAGCCCAACCACAGGAAATGGTACCTGGAAGTTGCCAATGGTTTGCAATGATTGATTCAACAGCTTCACCTGAGTTTTGTCATTATCTGCAAGACTAACAAGCATTTGTCCATCGGGAAGCAGGGCAAAATCGTTGGCTGCGGTACCGGGCAACTTCTGGATACTTCGGTTGGCGACATTAAACTGATAAATGGTCTTTTTTCCGGCAGTCAGAAAGATGCTTTTGCCGTTGGGTGACACGATTAACCTTTTAATTCCCTTGACAGGGTCAGCACCAGATGCATCCATTTCCTGAGGTTCACCAGCAGTTTGGATGATTTTGGTAGTTTTTTCACCAAGAATGGGAATGGTCCAGATTGCGACTTCAAAATAGTTTCCACCAGCCAGGTACAATGTTTTTCCATCCGGACTAAAAGCACAACTGGTGAATTCAAACTGCAGCATTGCATCGCTTTCAGCCATACCTTCGATCATCTGCATGCTAAAATCCTCGGTATTTGTCCAATAGATGCGATTGTAGGTGGTGATGAAAGCCATGGTTTTACCATCCGGCGAAAACGAGAGATCATTGACTTTTTCATAGCTTTCGAGTGCTATGACTGCCAGTTGTTTGCCATCGCCCACCTGCCAGATTTTTAAGTTTTCGTCCGATCCGTAGGAAACCAATAAGTTCTTTCCTGGTACAAAATGAATTCCTGTGATATCGAATAAATCGAGCACAGGTAAAACCAGCTGAGGATGTTCTTGTGGACTGGCAATGGTCGAAATCAGTAAGCACCAAATGATCAGAAATGTTTTTTTCATGGCTGATATATTTTAAAGTTATGCTGTTGATTTGATATTCACTGGTTATCTGGGTATGGCAAGCGGGAAGTCATTTCCAAAACCATAACTTGCCGGATACTGTGGGCTGCCCTTGTAACGGGCGCTTAATTCTGGAACCATTTGTTGCAGGTAGGCGTCAATTTCCTTGACGGTTATTTTATTGTCGCCATTATCGGCGCTGCCTTTTAGTGCTTCAAGCAGGGTATAGGTAAAAACCCCATGCCCAAGTTGGGAAAATTCGGCTGCAAACTGATCACTGCCCGAGGCGGTGAGCCAGTGTGTTCCGGTAGCCCTGGCAAGTTGGGCGATGGCTTTTTCTTCTGCGGCTCCGCGCAGAGCTGCCTGCTCCAATGCACCGGCTGACTGGCAGGCGTCGAGCACAAAGAGCTGTTTCTGAGCTTTAATGCCAGTGGCAAGTTGTTTGAGCATGTTGGCGCTAATGCCATTGCGGGCAAGAGCCTCATCATTGCCGTAAAGCTGCGTCACATCGTGTGGTACGAGGTAAAACATTTTGTCGCCGGCAATCACCCCATGTCCGGCGTAGTAAAACACAAACACATCTTTTGCTTCACATTTTGCTCTCACCCGCTCAAATGCCTGCAGGATTCCGTCTTTGCTCGCGTTTTGATCTGTGACGAGCTCTAAAACAATGTTTTTAAAAAGTTTCGATGCGTTCTGTTTGAGTGAATTGGAAAAGGCAGTTGCATCCGAAAGCGCATAATTGAGGTTATACCGGGGATTTTTGTACTGGTTGATTCCTACGACTACCATGTAGAGGTTCATGTCGCTCAGGCTTCCAGGTGGGGAAGGGGGTGCAGGTCGTTGAGGGGTGTAGATAATTTTTAACTCTGCAGGAACCGACTCCGTGCGCTGGCTGTTCAGGGCAACGGCCTTGAAATGGTTCTCTCCGGCATTTAGCGATACGACAAAAGTCCGGCTGAGTCTCTGGCTTCTGTCATCATCATCAATTACCAGGTTGCGGGTGTTGCCATCGGTGCGCTTGCCATTGTGAAACAGACGGATTTCAACAATCACATCCTCAAGGGCCGTGGCATCTGCAATCAAGGTTATTTCGGAAGATGAAGTGTTGTAAGTAGGAATGTCGTCATCCACAACCAGATTGCGTTGCTTATCCTCGTATCTGAGTGCAATCACTGGGGGACGCTTGAGGCGCTTGATGTTTTCTTCGTCTGGCGGCGTGGGTGGGGCCGGAGATTTGTCGCCAATAATCTGCCCCAACAGGCCGGGTGTAAAATATCGGTCGAACAATCGCTCCAAAGGGATGACCTCTTTTCCCAGGACATAGTAGAGGCGGTTCAATGCGCTTTGCGAACCATCAAATCGTCCTCCGGGGGCCATACATACCCAATCGTCGGTGTCGTTGAAGAAGTAGAGCGTCGCCAGGCGTTGAAAAGATTTCGTATTCCAAAGCATGATTCGCCCGTCATCGCCAACCGAAATTGCAAAGGTGGGATTGTGTGGAAAATATTGCACGCTCCAAAACGAGGATTGGCTTTCGTTGAATTCAGCGGCAACCCGGTTCTTTTTCGCTATATCGTAAAAAAACAATTTTTCGTTTACTGTGTATATGATCTGTTTGTTATCAGGGGAAATGGAAATAGTAAGTATTGTAGGGGCATTTCTGCCAATCGGACCACCGAGATCCTGGGTCCGCATGGTACTGCCATTTTGCGGGTTCAGCCATTTGATCTGTTGTTCGTCGCGATTGAAGCACAGGATGCCTTCCGGGGTTTGTCTGAAATGTGTGTTTCTACCTGGTACAGACCACAGTATGGCTCCAGTAGCTACGTTAAAGCAATAGGTTTTGAATGTGTTGTCGGTGAATTTGCCAACAGCTACGAATTTGGTGTCGTTATCAATAAAGCAACCCAGATCGATATCAATAGTGAATTCCCCATCCTTGCCTACCCTCACTTCCCGGAGAAACTCCATCTTATCTGCATCCACTACATACGTGCCAATGCTGGTGACCAGGCAAGCGATGTTGCCTCGCTTATTTAGTTTTACACTGTAAACAGGCTCATTAATACCATTTGTCAACCAGGCAATACTTTTGCCTGACGGATCAGTTACTTTGTATTTCGAGAAGATGGTTGCGTTTCCAAAATGGTATCTGAATTGACCGTCAGGTGAGTACACACTTTTATCGTTCTGAGCAGTAATTTTCCGAAACATTACTGTGCGGCCAAGTGTGGCCTCCTTTTTTTTACCTAATTGAATGCTGAATCTATCAGGTGCCAGACTTGTATAATATGGTGATATGACGGAAGCGCCTATCTCGCGTATTTTCCTGTATTGTTCGGTGCGAATGTCCCATTCCTCAATTTTGTTACCTGGATAAGTAATAATCCGAAGGACGGTTTGTGTCACGCCCTGCGAAACCCGCCCTGCAGTGTGGACACTTGCTGGTGCATAGGTAGAATGATATTTAAAATCTGGGCTAACGCTTCGGCGGCCAAAGTCAACCACGGCGCTTGTTTCCTCCTGGCAGACCATCAATCGGTTGTCGTCGAGCCAAAAGGTGTTTTTGCCATGTGAGAATGGCAAAGACCGGGTGGATCCATTAAAACGAAACTCTTCGCGAAGGGAGGGCACATGAAGTACTTTAAATATGTATTGGTATTCTGCGGTTTCTTCTATCGCCGCAAGCTTTCCACCAGGCATGAAATAGAACCTGCTTTTGGGCTCGTTTATACTTTGAATTAACGAACGGTTTTGCAGGTCGATGAGTTGAGCTGGGCTTTTTTCAGGTTCCAGAAGGGCATATCTTCCGTCGCGACTGATGCTGAGTACGGTATTGCTCCCGGGTTTATAATCGGTGGTTGAGAAGATATCCACTTTATCTTTTAATTGTCGGTCAACAAGTGCAATGACACGACTGCCTCGATAGTTGATTGCCGCGTAGAGTGAACCATCGGCTGCATAGGCCAAAGCTGCTAACTGATCAATACGCACCGAGTCGGTAACACGGAAATCTTCCAGATCAAAAAAATATACTCTATGGTTTTTCACAAGAGCTACCGTACGCTTATCGGGTGCTTCCACGGCTGCCCACCAACCCGGTTTTTGTGTAAGCAGCATGTGCCCGCCAGATGTTTCCCATATGCTGCCGAAATCACCACTGCCCAGGAACAGGTATTTACCATTTTGCACCATCAATGCAGAGGCAGGTCGGCCTCCGATAGCAGGCAGCACAAGTCTGGGCTCCTGTGCGATTGCCAACTGCTGAAAGTAGAGGATGATGCCGAATAACCACAGGTGTTTTACGATCTTTTTCATGGGCTTGATCATTAAAATTACATACCGATAGCAAAGTGCTGGATTCCGAGATGCAAAGAATGAGGTTGATTTACAATGTGTTAATTTACTATCATAGTACAACTGCGATAGAATTCTCTGAAAAGTCTTGCCCTTAATTTGAAAAGGTGCTAAATGTGCGTGATCTCAACCATCAATGGAACGACCTTTCCCTGTACTTTGCCATCCACCTCAAAGCCCACCTCATAGGGCTTGTATTTTACCTGACCCGGTGGAATCAACTTATCGCCCAGCGCTTTGCGGATTTTGAACGAGAGACCGCCCCTGGTCTGGTTCATGACGCGGTGAATTTCATTGTGGTCAAGTTTTTCGGACGAGAACAGAATGAGCATATAATCAGTGCCTTTGTTGTCGTCGAGACGCACTACCTTGGTTTCAGATGGAAAGGCAATCTGGCTGTTGGGTCCAACACGTGGCGACATGCCATCCTCAAAAGGTAAAAGCTTGTTCACTTTACCTGAGAGGTCGGTAGCAAACGCATAGATGTAAGAGTCGGTATTGATGGTCAGGTAAAAACGGAAGCGTGTGCCGCTGGGGTAGTCGCGGTCCATGCGGTAAGCCACCAGGTCTTCCTTGTAATTTTCCACCGGAGCATCGTCCTCTATCACTAGGTTGCGCACCGAAACGCGACTCACAGGCATGGGATCGCCGGTGTTGAGACGAAACTCGACTACTCCCGACAAACTGGTGATGGCAGGTGGTGGCGTGGGTTGAGGTTCAGGCCTTGGCTCTGGCCTGGGTGGTTCCGGCTCGGGTAAACGCGCGGGATAGGCTTGAAGCGCACCAATGGCAAATTTGGCATAATCAGGATACCTGATCCAAACATAACCGTTGTCAGCCCAATCAGGTCCCCAGGAATTAAGTACCCTGAAAGCCCCACCGCTTTTGTTGTCGTCATAACCTACAACTGTCATGGCATGAAGGCCGTGTTGTCCCGAAGGACCATCATCGCCCGCGGCAGGAATCCATACAGCGGCAGGGCGGTAAAAACTCTCAGGAACCACAAAACACAACACCACCGGGTAACCTTCGGCCAGGGCTTTTTTAGTTGTCTGGATCTTCACCTGGGCGCTTTGTTCATCCGGCAGAAAAAGTATCTGATAATCCTCGATGCGATAGTCGCGGGCATTCATCCTGGCTTGCTCAGTGATATTCAGGCCGCAGGCGTAAGGCAGCACCGAGAGGGTTGGGCAGCCGTCTTGCTTCAAAAGCTCAAGCGCGAGTATTGGATTTGATCCTTGTTGGCAATCGCTGTCCGACGGATTCTTAATTTGCTCATACACCCATGTGGGAGAGTGGACAAGCTTATCAATCTCAGCACGATTGGTGATGTTTTTCTGCTTGGCAGTGAGAATGGTACGGGTATGGTAAGCCACCGCAAAAGCCACGCATGTGCCATGCCGGCCCTGATCACCGGGCGTGGGACAATACTTTTCGAGCGAAGCCGAGGAGGGTACAGAAGCATAACTTGCAGCTGTCAGGCGGGCCTTGTAGGGTGTGCCCCTGTAACTGGGAACGTCGAAAATCAATCCGGTGGAGAAAGGCTGACCATTGGCGCCTATTATTACGAACATCCAGGCAACCAGGCAGAGTGTTGTTTTCAGCATTTTCATTGTTTTGGTTGTTTGGCGACGAAATTTAAATTTTTTTATTTCAATCAACTATTGGATAATGTATTTTAAGATATTGTTTACAATCATGTTGTTAAGGTCAACTCTGGTGGAGAACCAGAACATTGAGATACCAAAGGAATCAATCTGGAAAAAGTTGAAGTCTATTTGTTCAAGTAATTCCTTGCGTTGTAATTCAATCTTTAGGCAAATATTTCTCTGAGTTCAATGTGACTGTTAAATGAAATCAATGCACCGAACTTGCGCCTCCAAGCCTAAGTTTTGGGAGTCACTCGTGAGTTTATCGCCTATACCATGCGGCTCTGTTCAGTTAACTGTGTCAACCTATAATTTTTCTTTCCCAAGACCCCCACCCATTAACGGGTTTTTGGGAAAGAAAAATTATTGCATGTAAATCGTTCATCAAAAATAATCCTTAGTTGTGATTGAATGGTCCTCCATGCGAACATGGGTAATTGCCAGTTTTCAGACACAAACTGTTTCTGAACCAGGTAGAGCAGCTTCATCAATGCCATATCACTACTGAATACCCGTTTTGTTTTGGTTACTTTTCTCAGTCTGCCATGGAAGTTCTCAATGACGTTGGTGGTATGTATTAGTCTCCTTATCTCAGGTGGGTACTTGTAATAATTGGTCAGAAGCTCCCAGTTCTGCTTCCAGCTTCTTTCAATATAGGGATACTTGGCTTCCCATTGCTGACAAAACTCCTCCAAAGCCAGCTCCGAAGCCTCCCTATTTGGAGCCTTATAGATTTTCTTCATGTCACTCATCACGGCCTTACTTTCTTTGTATGGAACATACCTCATTGTATTGCGCACCTGGTGAATGACACACAACTGCACATCAGTTCGTGGAAAAATGGCTTCAACTGCCTGTGAAAACCCTTTTAAATTATCAATGCAGGAAATGAAAACATCTTCCACCCCTCGGGCCTTAAGATCAGTCAAAACATCCATCCAAAAACTGGCCCCTTCTGACTGTCCCAGATACATTCCAAGGATATCTTTAAAGCCCTCGCGGTTTACGCCAATGACAAAATAAACAGCCTTATTGATAATCTTGCCATCTTCCTTTACCTTAAAATGAATAGCATCCATCCAGATTATCGGATATACAGATTCTAATGCCCTTTGCTGCCATTGCCTCACTTCCTCAACAACCCGGTCCGTAACCGCTGTCAGCGTCGACTCCGAGGTATCAACTCCATACACCTCAAGCAAATGCTTGCGAATGTCACTGTAGCTTAATCAGAGTCCATACATAGGTATGATCTTCTGATCAAGCTCCTCATTCAATACCCTTTGCCGCTTCCTTACAATTTGAGGCTCAAAACTGCTGTTACGGTCCCTTGGTGTCTCAATCTCTATCAACCCAAGGCTGGTCTTCAACTGCTTGCTCATCTTACCATTTCGCCGATTGGGCTCTGAACTCTCCTCAAGATGGGCATCAAGCTCGCCTTCAAGACTCGACTCAATTATGCGCTTAATCAATGGCGTAAATATCCCATCAGCTCCCACCAATGGCTTGCCCGATTTTAACTTCTCAATTGCTTCACGCTCAAATGAGCTGTAATCAAATGATTTTTCCTTCTTCATGTTGTCAAAGTTATCATTTCTACTTCTTAACCTTGACACAGTTTAGTAAACAGTCTATCCGAAATCGCCAACTGCGGCAACAAGCAAACCGTTACTTCAAACTTCATCAAAAGTTGCGGAGAAGGGGGATTAGCTTCGCTGATCCCGTTGAGTGAGGCTACAACCCCATCAGCCCCGCCCTGAAGGGCGGTTCCTAAAAGCCTAATCCCGACCTCAAACAAGTTTGGGCCGGGCTTTGGCTTTTAGGATTGGCGCTTCGCGCCATGCGGATGTGATGGGCGTAAAACAACACATTGAATTTTGATGATGCCATGATGAAAAGTTTTTTAGGGTGAAACATAGGGTTAAACTCCCCATCATGCACATTGCAATGTATTGCAAATCAGCGTATTAGGCTCAAATTCGGTGGAGCAGATTTTCATGAAATCTCAACTCCACCTAAACTCCACCGGAAATGCTGCATCCGGTTGCATCCGGCTTCTGCCCTAAAAGCAGAAAACCACCGTAAACAGTGGGGTTTACAGTGGTTTACTTCAAACTTCATCAAAAGTTGCGGAGAGGGGGGGATTCGAACCCCCGGTACCCTAATCAGGTACGACAGTTTAGCAAACTGTTGGTTTAAGCCACTCACCCACCTCTCCGTATCAAAAGAACTGATGCCTGCATTGGCGCTTTGCGGCTGCAAAGATAGAAATTTCCCTATTCACCAAAAGGATTTTTTCGACTTAATGTCTTGTTGAAAAAAAAGTTTCATAAACCACTTGACAATCCCCACTCAACCAGTATAGATTTGAAAAGTCGGAAACGCTCGTAACGTCACCGATTTTTTTCGCAAACTAAGCTTTGCTTAGCTCTCTGGCCCACAACACTTTAAAGAGTCTGTCCCGTTGGACAGCGCCAGAACTGCGAAGAATGTGCTACGTGTAGATTCAATCTTCAGCAGTGAATCAACCCCATGTCGAACCAACCCTTTTTGTGCAGGCCATAGAGTAACCCCCCCCCTTCATTTACGGCAAAATTCTGATCTCCTTCGCGGGGGATGGCGTGGTGTTGCATGACATCACCACCTGCCATCTGCCCTGAATACCTGTATGATATGCTATTCAAAAAAAATTAAATAACTGTAAATCAAATAAATACAACAAAATCATGAAAACACAACCAAAAACTGGCCCCTTGGAACAGGTCAAACTCGCGGCAATGGCAATGGATGGCATCATGCCCGAACCACTGTATCTTGCAAAAGCCATGTTGCTCCATATGCAGGGTAGAAAAGTGATGGCTGAGGTACTCCAGACAGAAGAAGATAAGCTATACCATCCGGAACCCGTCGGCCAGGAGAAGATGGATGCTTTGAAAACTGCTGATTTTCTCTGGCCTTTCGAGATTGTTCAGCTTTTCAATCCTGAGTTATCAATTGTTGATGAACTGAACATTGATGACCAGGATCCTGAAATGAAAGTTATCATACTTTGGCGGAGAATGCTCAAAACCAAAAAGTTTAAATTGCCCAAAGACCTTGCCGGACTGGCCAACGCGCTCAAGGAGGTGGTACCTCATCCAGCCTGGTTTGTACGTGCGGATGATGAGTCGCATCAGCTTATCGTTCAGGCTGAATCAGTTGCCTCAAAGCTGGCGCAACGTTGGCCACATCTGGCCGATTTTTACAGGAATCTCATCCAGCTCTTCAAAACCCAGCTGCGCATGCGAGGTTCCCGGCATGTGGAACCTGTGTTCTACTTTTCCGGACGGAGGGATGCGGCTATGCTCGATCAACTTTCGCTCGGACTGACCGGTAAAAAGCCGGTGGTGTTTGAGGAGGGGCATGATAAGTTCGGTCTGATGCGCCAGATCCTTGCAAAAACACCTGCCAATAGCCTGGTGATCATTCGCCTCAATCGCCTGCGCAACGAAGAGGAGTGCGCTGCCCTGATCAATTCGCTGGGTGGCGACCTGGGAGAGGATTTGCCTAATGAAAAGCTATTCTACACGCACCTGGATGGTGAGGTGCATAACCTTTTTGAGGATAAATACTTATTGATTCAGGTGTTGCTCCCGGATGAGCTGGCGGGCAACTTCAACCTGCATTTCAATGACTTTAAAGCTCTCCTTTTAGAAAACCTGAAGGAGAACAATGATGACGAGTTTTTTCCGATTATATCTGACGAAGAACTTTTCGAAAAATTGCTGAGCCTGAGCACACCTTCGAACAGCATCACACAGGCCTCCATCAACTTACAGGAATTTTTCCGCCTATGTATGCAGGAGTTTTTGAGGTCGTACGCCGAGCTTACAGGCGATGCTGCCTTCGGGCGCATTTCGCACAAAGATGTGATACACCTTGCTGCACGCTTCCTCTTGTCGCAGCGTCTGACACATGTCATGCCGGAGACGTATGTCCTTTATTTCAGAAAATTTTTGCGCGAGTTGCTGCACGAAACCGACAACCTCAGCAAACCTTTCAAAGTAGGCTTCCCTTCGGGGTGGTTTGCCGAAGCATATGAAATGCCTGATATTGAAAGTCTTATGTCATATTATGCCTCAATGTTTGCCGACTATGTGAAAGAGCAGAGGACTGTTGCCTTTTTTGTCGAATATCAGGTTGAGCAAGGGGTTATTTTTATCAAGGAAGAATCAGTGCCGGGCCGAGATCAACTGGGGCCTGTAAACCGGATGGAATCGACGCACACCCTGGGCGATGTGGCCGGAATGGATGAGGTGAAAAAAGAGTTGGCCATGTTGCTTGATGGGATCCGTCACCCCGAAAAATACGAGGCGCTGGGAGTTCATCCCCTGCATAATGTGTTGCTTTACGGCCCTCCCGGCTCTGGTAAAACCTTTGTGGTCAAGGCCTTTGCCAACGAGGCCGGGATTCCTTTTTTCTACAAATCGGCTGCCGAGATCAACGGCCAGCCTTTTGCGGGTTTTGGCGCCAACATGCTTCGCGAGTTTCTCCGCAAAGCCAGTCACAATGCGCCTTGCATCGTGTTTCTGGATGAGCTTGACGCATTCTCGAACCGCAATTTTAACAAGCTCGGGGACGTAGCGTATGATGCTAAAACAATACTCGACACCCTGCTCACCTGGATGGACGGCCTGGATTCGAACCGCGACATCATCTTTGTGGGTGCCACCAATCGCCTTGAAGATGTTGATGAAGCGCTAATCCGACACGGCCGCTTCGGTTTTGTGTACGAGGTGAATCACCTGACAGATGCGCAGCGCATGGATTATCTGCGCATGCTGCTGCTTCCCGATCAGGTGGAGGGAGACTACGAAAACATGCTCAGCCTCATCAACGAAAGCCTGCCTACGGGGCACCCCAACTCCTCTGTCAAAGCCCTGGTGGAAGAAATAAAGCGAAAAACTATTGCCAACAATCGACAAAAGGTCTTGCTCAACGATGTGGAGGAAGCCCTGGACACCCACCTGATGGGATTTGCACTGCCGGAGACTGACGCTGAGGTGCGCCGAGCACTGGCTTACAGAATTTCGGCCGAGGCCCTGGCAAAATCATTGCTTATACGAGGCTATTCAATCCGTCGCATTGTGCTCTCAAAAAGGGAAAAAGCCTTTGCCCGCATCATCAACTCGAGTGTGGAAGACAACAATATCTTTGTGCTGGCCAGGGATATCTTTGCGAAGATGATTTCGACCTACTGCACCATTCTGAGTGAGCAAAAGGCGCTGAATAAAAATCTTTTGCCAATTCGCATGGAGATGGACACAATTGCTATGCTGGCGGGTATGCTTGTCGAGAATTATGACATCGGGCAGGGCGAACAGCTGGTGCTGACTTATGCCCTGGGCAACAATGCTGGTTTTTCCGACAGTTCGAGGGTGCGCCGTAAGACAAATGTACTGGTCGGTCTTGCCAGAGATGCAGCCAACAACCTGCTTCATGAATATTGGCCCGAGATCCAGATTCTTGCCGGTGCATTAATGCGCAGCAATTCTGTGGGTCAGGAGGTGTTGGCGTTCATGCCGAAAAATAAGCTGAGCATCGGGCAGCTGTTGCCGGATCACCAACTTGCATTTTGTTGATTTCCAAAGTGAATTAAAAGGCTGTGTCGCGCTGGTGATGCAGCCTTTTTTGTTTTGGATATGGGTAAAAGCGAAAGTGGTCATAGATTAGTGCGGCGACACTGCTTTGAGGCCAACTATGCTGGCAATGAGTGTAAAAAGAAAAAATAGCCTCAGAAAACCTGCCGGTTCCCTGAATACCAGAATGCCCAGCAAGGCTGTGCCGGCAGCACCAATGCCCGTCCACACCGCATAGGCAGTTCCAATGGGCAGCACCTGCGTGGCTTTGATGAGCAATGCCATGCTGGCAAACAGCGAGACTGCAAAACCAGCATACCATAGCCACATGGTGCCACCTTCACTCAGGCGGGCTTTGCCAAGACAAAATGCGAATGCCACTTCAAACAAGCCGGCAGTGATCAAAATAAACCAGTGCATCAAATGATGACCATTGAATTCTGGGCGCAAGATAGCTTAAATAAACAGTTTGCAACAAAGTTAAAAGGGTCATTTTTTCGCAGAAATTAAGCCTGCCATATGGCCTTTTTTGCAGCAGATTTCTTGCAAAAACACTCTGTTTTTCATATCTTTATGTTTAGAAACCAATCCCGATCACATGCAGGAAATTGATATCTATCTTCATCCCGCCCAGCCCATGAAGATGCTTTTGGAGGCGGGGCCACACAACCGCTTTCTGATCGACATTACCGACGCAAGCCAGTTTTCGGACCAGGAGGAGCTGGCCTGGAAAAAAGCCAACCCAATCTACAGTTCCACAAGTCCGTTGGATCATTACTATCTGCTTAAGGTGGAGCATCTTGAAATAAAAGATGTTCATATTGAAGAAGATGAGCTTGTTCAGATGTTTTTGAAAGTGCTGCTTGCAGCTGCTGAGCACTGGCATGAACTGGTGATTGAGCGGAACAATTGACCTAAAATCAACTTTTGGAAAGAACGATTATCAAGGGCAAAAATTCCAGGGTAGTTTTGTAATTCCGTGAAGGAGAGCTCCAACCACATCAGCACCGCCTTTTCGGGTGTGTCCTGAAAGCCTAAACCTGTTCTTAAACAAGTTGGGCCGGGCTTAGGCTTCTGATACGGGCGTTTGGCGCCATACTGATGTGCCTGGCGTAAAACAACACATTGAATTTAGATGATGCCATGATGAAAAGTTTTTTAGGGTTAAACATAGGGTTAAACTCCCCATCAGGCACATTGCAATGTAGTGCAAATCAGCGTATTAGGCTCAAATTCGGTGGAGCAGATTTTCATGAAATCTCAACTCCACCTAAACTCCACCGGAAATGCTGCATCCGGTTGCATCCGGCTACTGCCCTAAAAGCAGAAAACCACCGTAAACAGTGGGGTTTACAGTGGTTTACTTCAAACTTCATCAAAAGTTGCGGAGGAAGAGGGATTCGAACCCCCGGTCCGCCGTTAGGCGGACAACGGTTTTCAAGACCGCCGCAATCGACCGCTCTGCCATTCCTCCGCTGCAAAGGTAAAAACTTTTGGCGCTCGCTCGCAAATGATCTTCGGCCACGAAACCAGAAACAAGATGCAAACTGCCTTATCCTGCTGCAAACTCACGCCCTAATGGGTATTTGATTATATTTGTACTTAGCTGAAGTTCCTTCTTCGACTGTTTCAGGGTTCTTGTGAACGGGATTTGAGTAATGTATTGGTAATCAAATAGTTAATTCTAAGAACCAGCAAAAAAAAGAACATCGAACGGACATCAGCTTGTCTAAAATAACCTGACTATGCGTTTGCCTATTATCAAACATCTGATCTGTCTCGCAGCACTCTTCATGCTACAAAGCAATAGCACCACTGCTTTTTCCCAGCAGGATGAAAAAAGTCTGCGGGCCTACCTGAGTTATGCCACTTTCAATGTGCCTGATAGTGATCCATATGTGGAAGTTTATCTGGCGGTGGCCGGAAGCAGTGTGGTTTTTGTACCTGTGGACGACAACCAGTTTCAGGCCTCGGTTGACATTACCCTGAGTTTTTCGCGCAACGACAGCATCCGCAGTTTTGCCAAATACACCCTCCGAAGCCCAAAGATTCCCGACCTGAGCCGTTCGGCCATCGGCATCATCGACCAGCAACGGTTCTTTCTGCCGCAGGGAACCTACACCATGAATGTGGAGCTTTCCGATCCCAACAACGCTGTTGTGCCTCCTTTTTCAACCTCAGAGGTGATCAATCTGGAATTCGACAAGGAGAAAGTTCAGTTTTCGGCCATTCAGCTCCTGGAGCGTTTTGAGCCTGCGGCCACACAAAACGAACTAACCAAAAACGGATATGACCTCATTCCGATGGTCTATGCCTTTTATCCGGCTTCGTCGAACCGCCTGAATTTCTATTCGGAGATCTATCACTCCGATAAGGTGTGGGGCAGCGATGGCAAGTTTCTCGTCAGCGGCTATATCGAATCCAGCGAGAACCTCAGCCGCATGAACGATTTTGTTTTTCGCAAACGCATGGATGCCCGGCCGGTAAACATAGTATTGCACAGCATGGATATCAGCCAATTGCCATCGGGCAATTACAACCTTGTGCTGGAAGTGCGCGACCAGCAGAACAAACTGATAACCAATAACAAAGTTTTTTTCCAGCGATCCAATCCCGGAGTGGAGTTTCGTATGGCCGACCTTTCGTCGGTGGTAGTGGGCAATACCTTTGCCAGCCGGATCACCCATGCCGATACTTTGCGCGATTTCCTCCGCTGTATTGCGCCCATTGCCTCCGAGGCCGAGCGCGACTATGCCTACAATCTGGCCAAAACCAACGACCTGGCTACCATGCAGAGGTTTTTCTACAACTTCTGGCAAAAACGCAATTACGACGACCCGGCCACCGAATGGGAAAAATATTATCTGGAGGTCAGGAAGGTAAATGCAGCATACGCAACCCCCGTAAAGAAAGGCTACAACACCGACCGGGGCAGGGTTTACCTGAAATATGGTCCGCCGGATCAGGTGGTGGAAAGCTACAGCGAACCCGGCGCATATCCCTACGAAATCTGGCACTACTATACCCTGGGCAGGCAGCGCAACAAGCGTTTCGTTTTTGCAACCAAGGACATGGTGACCAACGATTTTGTGCTCATTCACAGCGATGCCATAGGCGAACTGTCGAACTACCGTTGGCAGCTCGATATTTACAAGCGCACCTGGGATCCGCACAGCATCGATGCCACCCGCCCGGAAGATATTTTCGGCAACAGGGCTGACGACTTCTTCAGAACACCGCGCTAATCCGTTGCGCATCATCAATTCTTTAAAGCCAAGGCCGTAAATTTGCGCCTCAGAAGATGCACTTATGACCAGGGCCATCATTTGGTTGTTTACTGCCATATCGTTTTTAATCAGGGCTTTACCATCAAAACTGCGGTATGCATTCTCGGATGTCATCGCATTTCTGCTTCGCAGGGTGGTCCGCTACAGGCGCATGGTGGTAAGAAAAAATCTGCAACTCAGCTTTCCAGAAAAGACAACTGACGAGCTCCGGGCGATAGAAAAGAAGTTTTACCGCAACCTCGCCGACCTTTTTACCGAGGCGCTTTGTTTGCTCAGCATTTCGCCGCGAAAGCTGACGCAACTCATGCAAATGAAAAACAAAGCGCTGATTGACAACGCCCTCAGCCAGGGTAAACGCGTGTTTCTGGCCATAGGGCACTGCGGCAACTGGGAATGGTTTGGGGCCTATTTGTCGCTCGTTTTTCCCGGTCAGGCAGGCTCGTTTTACAAACAACAGCGCAGCAGGGTGTTCGATGCCCTCTTTTACCACATGCGCAGCAGGCTGGGCGGACTGAAGTTGCTCGAGTCGAAGACGGCCTACCGTAAGCTGGCTTCCGGCGATAGCAAGGTGCGCGTAATGATTATCCCTGGCGACCAAACCCCGGGCGGAAAAAGCAGCGATCATTGGACCACTTTCATGCATCAGGAGACGCCTTTTTTCACCGGAATGGAAAAGATGGCACAAAGCCTTGGTTTTGAGGTCTTTTATGTAGATTTGCTCCGCACGGAAAGGGGAAATTACCTGGCAGTGGTCGAAGAACTGCGTCCGGTGGATGACCCAGAAAAGACTAACCCGCTCACCGAAGCTTATGCGCGCCGGCTCGAGCATTCGCTCCTCCAAAGTCCCGACAACTGGCTGTGGAGCCACCGCAGATGGAAACATAAACGCAAATCAGCCTCAAAATGAAAGATATAGCCGTCGTCATCCTGAATTACAACGGCAAGCGTTTCCTCGAACGTTTTCTGTCGGATGTGCTGCGTTTTAGTCCCGAGGCTGATGTGATTGTGGCCGATAATGCTTCCACCGATGGCTCGGTGGAATGGCTCAGGGCGAATTATCCCGAGGCTGGCATCATCATCAACAATAAAAATCACGGATATGCCGGTGGCTACAACCAGGCCCTGAGACAGCTCCGTTACAAATACTTTGTGCTGCTTAATTCCGATATTGAAGTAACACAGGGTTGGCTGTCAGGACTTTATGGTTTTATGGAGGCGCATCCCGATGTGGCTGCATGTCAGCCAAAACTGCTCTCTTATGCCGATATGGCATATTTTGAATACGCTGGCGCAGGCGGAGGATTCATCGACAAATTCGGATATCCTTTTTGTCGTGGCCGCTTGTTTCAAACCCTGGAAGAAGACCTGGGCCAGTACGATGATGTGTTCGAGGTATTCTGGGCCAGCGGAGCCTGCATGTTTCTCAGGCGGGAGGCATTCGAAGCAGCAGGAGGTTTCGATGCCGATTTTTTTGCTCACATGGAAGAGATTGATCTTTGCTGGCGAATGAAGCATCTTGGCTGGCGAATAATTTATGTGCCTCATTCTAAGGTATATCACATCGGAGGGGGTACGTTGCCCAAGGTTTCGTCGCGAAAGACCTATCTGAACTTTCGCAACAACCTTTCGATGATCTACAAAAACATGCCGTCGTCCTATTTCTGGTACGTCATTCTTTCGCGCTTGTTTCTCGACATTGTGGCAAGTCTTAAATTCCTTATTGAAGGTGGTTGGGGTGATTTCTTTGCAGTATGGCGGGCACATGCCCATTTCTACCGCAAACTGCCTGTGCTAAGCAAAAAGCGAAAAGCTATACAGCCCAAAAAGGTGAGCCGGATTTACCGAAGAAATATTGTGATAGACTATTTTCTTCTGCAGAAACGATTTTTCACTGAGCTCAATCAGAAAAGCCTGAGCTGAAATGGTCTAGGCCATCATTTCCAATGCCTTGACAGCCAATGCGTAACCCTTGGTGCCAAATCCGGAAATCAGGCCTTTGGCAGCAGCAGCCGTAAAGCTGTGGTTGCGATAGGCCTCCCGGGCATGGATATTGCTGATGTGCACCTCTACCACAGGCACATTAATGCTTCGGATGGCATCGGCCAGTGCAATACTGGTGTGGGCATAGCCACCGGGATTGAAGACTACACCATCGAAGCTTTGTCCGGCTTCGTGCAACCAGTCGATCAACATGCCTTCGTGGTTCGATTGGGCATATTCGAGCCTATGCTCTGGAAATTGTTCCCTGAGGTTTTGAACAACCTCGTCCATGCTTTGGCTGCCATAAACCTCGGGCTGGCGTTTGCCAAGCAGGTTGAGGTTGGGGCCATTGAGAATCAGTATCTTCATATTGAATACAATAAAAAGCAAAAGGCCCGCAACATTTGTTGCAGGCCTGCAAGTTAGTCAGATTTCTTTTTTAGCGCACCGCGTTGAGGGCAGCTTCGTAGTCGGGTTCCTGCACAATTTCCGGAACCTGCTCGGTGTAAATTACCTGGCCGTTTTCGTTGAGCACCACCACAGCGCGCGAGTGCAGCCCGGCTAATGGACCGTCGGCTATGGTCACACCAAAATTCTTCCCAAAACTGCCATCGCGGAAATCGCTGGCAGTGACCACATTTTCCAAACCTTCCACCGAGCAGAAACGCTTGTTGGCAAAAGGAAGGTCCTTGGATATACAAAGCACTACAGTGTTGTCGAGCGTCGATGCTTCGGCATTGAACCTGCGCACAGAGGCAGCACATACATCCGTATCCAGGCTGGGGAAGATGTTCAGAATCACCTTCTTGCCTTTGAGGTCGGCTGGCGTAACCACGCTCAGGTCACTTTTTACAAGTTTGAAGTCTGGTGTCATGCTGCCTTTCTCGGGCAGGTGGCCCACTGTGTTGATGGGATTTCCTTTAAGGGTAATTGTTGCCATAGTGTTTGGTAAATTTGACTTAAAACGTTTACTGTGTTCAGATGTTCAAAGCTCAATCGTTAATAAAAACATAAGCATATTGTCTTTTCAGGATCATGTTTCCGTCAGCGTCAGAAATTGTCAGGGTGTCAATCAAGCCTTTTTCGTTGTAGGTAAATGCATCAGTTCGCAACAGTTTTCGCTCCGGACTACGCTTTTCGATACGTTCGAAGTCGCCATTTGCGGAGTATGAGTAGGTGTAGTAAAAATCGAGCTGATTGTCGGAGTTGTACACCTCTTTCAGCGTGCGCATGCCATCGTAACCATATTGATTCACTGTGCGCATCATCAGCTTGCCGGCGCCATCCTGCTGGATAGCCCCGGTGTTTTTCCCGTTGACATAAACATAGGTGATGGTGTATTGCTGACTATGGTTATGAAGGTATTTTGTTGCCAAGACAGTGTTTTTCAGGTAGGTATATTCCATGGTGCCGGAAATATGCAGGTTGCTGTCATAGCTGATTACCCGGCTAATCAGGTTTTCGGGGGTATATTCCAGCACGTTCATTTCCGAAATCTGTCCGGTTTCGTTGCGGTCGGCATTGAGCACCAGGTTGCTCATCCTGTCATACGTTTGGGTGACGAAGGTTTTGTTGCCGGTTTTTTGATCATACATCACCATGGTGCTTTCACGTCCCTGGTCGTCGTATTTCCACTCGATCAAGGGGAAAGTTTTACCATCAGCTGAGGTTTGGGTGAGAGTTGCGCGCATCACCCCGGCTTTCCGGTATTTTTCGCGCGTGGCAAGTGCATTTTTACGCTCATCCGGCGATTTTGGTGGCTCGATATGGGCATGCAGCGCGGCTGAGGCTCCCAAAAATGCAAACAACAACAGTAAGTTTCTTACAAACATTTTTGCTGCAATAAGGTGGTTTAAAAGAGGCTTGCAACAGGCAACCTGCTGCAAGCCTCGTTGTTCAGAACTTCATATTGAGCGCAAAGACCATATTCCGACCCGGTGCCACCAGACCTGAACTGTAGGGTCGGTAGCGCCTGTCGGTGATGTTCTCGATGCCTGCAGAAATGCCAAAGGTTTCGTTGATCTGATGCATCAATCTGATATTCAGTGTGTACCATACTGGTGAGAAAGGTTTTCCATTCTCGTCTATGGCATACATATAATCCTTTGAGATTTCTTCGGCGGGCATGTTTTCGTGACTCACTTCGGCGTTGTAAATGTAATAAAGTTCGATGGTTGTTTGTTGATTCCTGTAGCTCAATGCCGACCGGTAGAGCAGGGGAGCGGCATGGCGGAGCGGACTGCGCTCGCCGTTGTCCAGCTCTTCTTCGCCTTTTTGCCATACCAGGCTGTTGCGCCACGATAAGCCGTTTCCTGCCTTGAGTTCGAGCGAGGCCTGCAGGCCATACACCGTGGCAAAGGCTGCATTCTGTATGGCCATCACCTTGCTCATCTCGTTGTTGTAGATTACACTGTCGGCCCCGTTCAGGGTAAATGCGCGGCGCACCATGGCCTGGTCGAGATAGCTGTAGTAGGCGGTGGCATCCAATTTGGCCCGGTTACCCAACTCACGTGCCAGGCCAAGCTCTGCCGAATAGAGGTATTCAGGTTTGAGCGCAGGATTGGGTACGGTGACGGTACCTGGTTCGGAGTCGAAGATTTTGCCCATATCGTCCACATTCGGCGCCCTGAAGCCTGAAGCCAGGTTGAAACTCAGGCTGGTTTTGCTGTCGGGATTAAACAGCAGTCCGGCGCTTCCGGTAAGGGCACCTTTGTTCAGTTCAGCCTTGCTGAATGGCAGTCCGCTGAGCGCCTGGTCAAATGTGGCATCGATCAGTGTATGACTGTATCGGGCACCTGCCTGTACCAGGAATTGTTGGTTGAAGCGGTGACTGAGTTGCGCATACACGCCCAGGCTTGTCCAGTCGGCCATGGGATACCTGGCCAGGGCTTTGGTTGTCTTGCGTGTTTTGATGTTGACATCTTCGCCGGTCGATTCTACATTGTTCCAGATCCACTCCAGGCCATAAACGAGGGTGCGGTTAGGTGCAAGCAGCTTCCTGAAGTCGGCATTCGAAGACCAGGCTGTTACTTTTTCCCATCTGTGCCTCAATACGTTGCGGTTCAGATCGCGGTCGTGCCTGCTTTCGGCAAAGTCCTGACGGGCAATGTTGAGCTTCAAATCGTCGAAAAACTTGTTCGAATGGCTCCATTGCAGGCTGAGCAGGTTCATGGTCCAGTCCTGCGGCCCGTAGTACCACACTGCGCTCCGTGGCAGGTTGTTACGGAAGCGGAGCAGCCGGTCGTAGCGGTCGTAATTGCTTGTGGTAGAGTGAATAAGCGTGTAACCCAGTTCAAGATTGGGCGTAAGTGGAACCAGAAATTTTTGTAAGAGATTCCACTGTTTGTAGGCGCTGGGAATTTGCACAAGGGGGTCGGGATTTTCGACCACACGATCCACGCTGTCCATGCGCTGTATGTAATAGGTTTTAAGGTATTCGTCGCGGCAATAGCGTCCCATGCGGAGGTGGCCGAAATCGTTCATGCTGAAACTGGTGAGCGAGGCCATTTTTTTTCCTCCGGCCATCAGGTGCATATGAAAGGTTTTTTCGTTGTTGGCCGAGGCGTACCGTGCTGTGGCAGCTCCATTCACATGCGGTTCATCATCCTGTATTTCAGGACGTAAGGTATTGAAGAGCATCACCCCGCCAAGGGCATCGCTTCCATACATTACCGAACCCGGACCAAAGAGCACCTCGGCACTTTGCAGGCTGAAAGGGTCGATAGAAATCACGTTTTGCAGGTTACCCCCACGAAAGATGGCATTGTTCATGCGCACCCCGTCCACAGCGATAAGCAGCCTGTTGGTGGCAAATCCGCGAATCATCGGACTTCCGCCACCTTGCTGGCTTTTCTGAATAAATACTTCGCCTCCGCTTCCCAGCAGGTCGGCCGCAGTCTGAGGCTGGCTCAGTCCGATGGCAGCGCTGCTGATGCGGCTGATGCGCTGTGGCACTTCGCGCGCAACGCTTGCCCAGCGGTTGGCCGAAACAACCACCTCGCCGAGCCTGATATCCACCGGACGCAAGGCTACAACATACCGCCTTTCTTCGAGCTGCTTCAACGATAGTTTCTTGGTGGCATAACCCAACATGCTGAATTGCAGTGTGTCAGCCTGTGTCAGTCCGTCGAACACCAACCTGCCATTCGACCCGGCAATACGTGCCTCGCCGGTCTGAAGCCGCACAACTGTGGCAAATGGCAGTGCCTGCCGGGTAGTAGCGTCCAATAGCTGAATCTGTTGCCCCAGCGTATGCAACTGCAGGGCTAAAAATAATATGAGTGATAAAAAGATCTTTTTCATTTTATCTCCTGATAAATTAATGAATAAATTGGGTTTAAAGTTCTTAGCGCATCAAACCCTGATAATCAGGAGGTAAATGTTCAGGCGTTGTGTAACGGCTTAATGTATCTGAACCTTGATCGAAGTAGGAGACGAAGGAAGCAGCCGGTCGGTATAGATCCATGGTGTCTTTCTGAACAAGCCAATGCACCGAAGCCATAAGTTCCACGCATCTATTCAGGGGCATGGCGCCCTGACTTTCCATTTTTCGTGTCAGCCGGCGTTTGAGTCTGGTTTCTTCGTGGTCGGGATAAACGAGGTAGCGCATCACGTTTCCCAGATCGTTCACCGAGACCACATCGTACATTTGGCCATCATAGACAAATTCTGAAGCGTGGATGCGATGAAACCTGCCATTGCCCGAAGCTTCCTCTGATTTGGGGATGTCGAGCACCATCAGATTTTGCGCTTCGAAACCCGTCGTGAGCTGTTTTTTTACCTGAAATTGTGTGAGTTGTATGCGAACTACCAGCCAGGCAGCACCCCAAAAGGGAACCACCAGCGCCACGGCAAGCAGGCAGGTAGCGATGAAAGCTGCAATTCGCATAGTGCGCAAAGCTATCAATAATTTGCGTCGTGCCTTTTGGGGTCAAGTCTTCGGATGATTTTCGCTACGGCAGCGAACAAGAGCCAGGATAAAAACAAACCTACAGCCAGCCATTTGGTGCCGTTGAAGAAACTTCCTAAATAAGCCAGGGCAGGAATAAATGATGGAAAGACAAGCAACATGCTGAAAGTGAACATATTTTCCGCCACATCTGCCAATGGGGCCAGCCATGCCATTTTGTGCAGACTTTTGCGCGGCGTGGCCAGGCGTGCCAATTCCAGAAAAAGTCTGCCATAAAACAGGGGATAAAGCATATCGGCCAGCCCCGACATCCACAAATACCACCGGCGGCCATCTTCGCCCAAATCGGACAACAGCCCGGCAACTGATTGCGGATTGTAGAAAAAACGCGTGTCGAGCAACTGATGCCCGCCCATCATCATGGAGAAATACGGAAAAACAAGCAGATTGAAAGCTCCGGCCAGAAGCCCAAGCCCTATGATTCTGAATGTGGAAGAAGGTTTCATTTTTTGGTAAAGTTACACAGGCTATACTTCCTGAAGCTTTAAACCGAAAATTTTCCTGATTTAGATGGCACGCAGCTTCGCTTGTTGCATTTTAAACTGTGTACCGATTTCAGAAGCAAGGTTGATTCCAAAATGTTTTGATTTATCCCCGATAATACTTACTTTTGGAGATGTCAACATTTGCTTGACTATGTTTCAACCAATTGTTTATCAAACTTGTATCAATTTTTTTGGAAAGCGCATAATTCAGGGTCTGACATTCTTGAGGATTCTGTTGTTATATATCGGTTTACCTTCATTGTTTGCCCAATCATCCGACATAGCCAATCTGGAGCAGCAGTTGACAAAAGCTGTTGACTCAGCAAGGGTTGACCTGCTGGTGCAATTGTGCAGAGCGCATTGGTACAGCCAGCCTGCGAAAGCTATTGTCTTTGGGAATCAGGCATTGGCCGAAGCAAACTTGCTAGGTTACCACCGAGGTATGGCGACGGCATCAAATGTGCTTGGTGTGGCTTTCGATGTGTCGGGAAAACCAGACAGTGCTTTACATTTTTATCAACATGCATACGAGCTCGCCTCTGAAAAGGGATTCAGGTCAATCGCAGGCAGTTCGCTTAATAATCAGGGGATGATTTTCCACCAGAGGGGAAATTTTGCCCGTGCTGCCGAGGTGTTTTACGACGCATTGCAGCTCTTCCGGCAGGAGGAAGGTAGGGAACAAATGATCGCAAACGTTTACAACAATCTGGGCCTTGTTTATGATGATTTGCGACAATACGAAAGGTCGCTGGAGTATCATCGTGAGGCCCTGGCAATTCGAGAACGACTCAATGACCAGCACGGTATTGCGGCTTCCCTGAACAACCTTGGGAATGCGTATCACGCGATGAACAATTACCCGAAAGCGCTTCAGGCGTTCGAGTCGGCCTATGAGATCCGCAAAAAACTAGGTGATGCGTATGGCCTTGGCATTGTGCTGAATAACCTTGCAGAAATCCACCAGTTAATCGGAAATTATGAACGGGTGATAAATTACTCTTTACAGTCGCTCCGATACCGAAAGTCAATTAACGATGAAATTGGAAAGAGCCACAACTATAATCATCTGGCGCATGCCTATCTGATGCTCGGTAACACAAGCATGGCGAAATGGTACATTGACTCTGCTTTTATTTCAGCCCGTAAAGTCCAATCACTTGCACGTCTGGCCAAATCCTGGAAAATTAAAAGCGCCATTCATCGCACTGCTGGGGAATATGACCTGGCATTTCAGGCGATGGACTCATTGCTTCATTACAATGAAGTACTGAGCAATAATAAACTCGAAGAAAAGATTGCTGAATTGGAGGTGAAGTTTGATACCGAGCGGAAGAAACAGGAAATTGAAAAGTTAAACAAGGATAATCAGATCAAAGCCCTCGAACTTGCCAAAGAACAAGCTCGGCGCAAAAACCTGATCTTGTATGGCTTATTGTTGTTAGGCGGCGTTGTTTGGGTTTTTGGCGCCATTACGGCCCATTTGAAATATCGGCATAAAGTAACGCTCGAAAAAGAAAGAGCGACCCTTCAGCAAAAAGTGTTTCTGGAAGCCATGGCTGCCGAAGATCGTGAAAGGCAGCGTATTGCAATGGAGCTGCATGATGGGCTTGGACAGTTGCTGTCGGCCGCCCTCCTGAATTTGCGCACCGCCCAGCATACTGCCGATGATCAATTCTTAAAAAAATCCGAAACAATTGTCCAGGAATCTACTCAGGAGCTCAGGCGCATTTCGAAAAATCTGATGCCCGGTTTTTTGGTCCGCAAAGGATTAGGTGCTGCCCTGGAAGAGCTTGCAGATTCAATTAATGGTACCAATAACGCGAAAATTGAACTTCTGATTAAAGCCGATATTAATGCCTTAGAAAAACAAACTCAGCACACCCTTTACAGGGTAGTTCAGGAAATGGTCAATAACATTCTGAAGCACAACAGTGCTACAAAAATTTTGATAGCCCTGGAAAATAAAGGCAAACAAATACAATTGACCATCACCGATAACGGGCAAAAGTGGTCAGAACCATCCCCGGTTGAGGAATCAAAAGGTATTGGGTTGATGAGTATCCTCAAGCGGGCTGAGCTGCTGAGTGGCAAGATTTGGTTCGGGCGACTTGTTGATGGCGCGAATACTTTTACACTCGCTTTTAATACCACCGAAGCATGAGCATTATGGATAACAAAGTACATATACTAATTGCCGATGATCATAAACTATTTGCTGAAGGACTCGCAGCGCTAATCGCGACTATTCCTGAAACCGAAAATGCCGGCATTGCGGGATCGGCACTTGAGGCGCTAAGCATCCTCCGGTCCAGGAAAGTGGATCTTTTGATTTCGGATATCCAAATGCCGGGTATGAGCGGCCTTGATCTTGTGAAAGAGGTCAAACAGAAATTTCCTGATGTGAAAGTATTGGTTGTCAGCATGTATTGCGAACCAGAGGTGGTTGAAGAAATCTTTGATGCCGAAGCGGAAGGATATATTCTAAAGGATGCAACCTATCAGGAGTTCAGTTCTGCCATCAGACAAATTCTCGATAACGGGACTTATTTCAGCAACAAGGTGATGGAAATGATGTTGCGCAGGATCAAAAAGGAGAAAAAACAAAAAAACAACCTCGTTCAACTCTCCCCGCGCGAGCTTGAAATTCTTCAACTCATCATTCAGGAGTACTCAAGTGAACAAATAGCCGAGAAGCTTTTTATCAGCAAGCGCACGGTTGACACCCATCGGAAGAACATTTTATACAAGACCAATTCCCAGACTCTGGTCGGGCTGATCCGTTATGCCTTCGAGAACGGACTGGTACCATAAAATACCTACCAGTACGTATCAAAAGTACCTTTTCTTACGGATGACAGGGGCTTATTGCCGGTGATATTTTTGTGCAAAACAAGAATGTCATGGAAATCAACACACGTAGGCAAAAGCTGTCATCGCGGGAGGTTGAAATATTGCGTCTTGTAGCTGAGGAATATACCTCAAGGGAAATAGCTCAAAAGCTTGGCCTGAGTGTACGCACTGTGGATACTTATCGCAAACAGATTATTCAAAAAACCGGTGCTGCCACACCTTTGGCCATGTTTAAGTACGCTGTGAGGAACGGCATCATCTCATCGCAAATGTTCAGAGAATTTTCAAAGGAAAACGGTAATAGCATTTAGAAAATCAGCTCGTACAGTAGTTTACGATTTGAGCTTTTAGATGAATCAGAACCAAAAGTTAAGATAGATAGCGTAGGCCGAAAAGTTAGAATAGAGTAGGCAAACAATCAATCAAAATCAAATTATGAAAGCAAGATTATTACTTCTGGCAGTAGCCCTCTTGATGTGGAATGTAGCATCATTTGCCCAGTTTGAAAAAGGACAGAAAGACCTGAATATTGGACTTGGCCTGGGTGCCCGTTTTGCGGCGGGCAGTGTGACTATGCCACCGGTTTCGGTAAGTTTTGAGGTAGGCATCAACGACAACATTTCAGTTGGAGGATATGCCGGCTACACCTCATCGGTGCAGGATTTTTCGGCACTGAACTACAAATGGAAATACAGCTATATTATCATTGGTGCAAAGGGCGCTTACCATTATCCATTGGTTGACAATATCGACACTTATGGTGGCATAATGTTAGGTTACAACATCGCAAATGTAAGTCTTGAAGGCTCAGTCAATCTCCCCACTCCATCCGCCGGAGGTTTGACTTATTCAGGATATGTAGGCGGCCGTTATCACTTCGGAGAAAAGTTTGGGGTGTTTGGCGAACTGGGCTATGGCATCTCCTGGATTACAGCGGGCTTGACCTTAAAACTATGACAAAACTTGTAGGTCATTTACAATACAATTTGTCTGCAAAACAAAGATGATGAGCAAATAGTTATTCATTTAAGAAGCAGGGGCTTAGAATCCCTGCTTCATATTTCCGAACAAACAAAAGTGTCTTTTATTCTTCATAAATCGCCCTGATTTATTACCTCGGCGGTTAAATATATAAAATAATTGTGTATTTTTGTCGTATGGAACGAATAGATTTTAGAAAACTACCTGACCCAGCGCTAAAGGAGATGCGCCGGTCAGCCATACGAATGTTGAAAAGTGGCAAAAAACAAGTTGAAGTTGCAAAGATGCTTGGATGCAGTGGCCGGACAGTTCACCTTTGGTGGAAATCCTATAAAGAAGAAGGGGTTTCAGCAATCAATCCTAAGACCAGGGGCAGAAAGCAAGGCGAAATGCGCCGTTTGGACAAGTTGCAAGAGAAAGCCATTAAAAGCATGCTCATTGACAAGCATCCTGAACAGCTTAAGCTGCCTTATGCCTTGTGGACACGCCATGCAGTTGCCCAGCTGATCCAAATGCAATTTGGGATTTTACTACCCATACGCACAGTAGGCGATTACCTCAAGCGATGGGGGTTTACACCCCAGAAGCCTGTTAAAAGTTCGTACGAGCAACAACCTGAACAGGTTAAGAGGTGGCTTGAGGAGGTTTACCCTGCCATAAAGGAAAAGGCAAAAGAACATGAAGCCGACATTATGTGGTGCGACGAAACCGGTTTTTCGAGTGAGGATAACAGGGGCAGGGGGTATTCGCCCAAAGGGGTAACACCTGTGAGAAATGTAACGGGCAAACGCTTTAGTACCAGTATGGTTTCGGCCATTGACAACCAAGGCAAGATACGTTGGATGGTCTATAAAGGGGCAATGAACATAGACCTTTTCCTCACTTTTTTGAAACGGCTTGTGCGCGATGCGCCCCGTAAGGTTTTCCTGATTGTGGATAATTTGAAAGTACATCATTCTAAACGGGTTTCAGCCTGGTTGGAAGAAAACAGGCTGCTTATAGAGCTGTACTTCTTGCCAGCTTACAGCCCCGAACTGAACCCTGATGAATATGTGAACAATGATGTGAAGAACAAGATAAGGAGCAAGCCTGCACCACGTAGCCAGGGTGAACTTGAAGGCTATGTGAGGTCATACATGCGAAAGCTTTACCACAACAAGAAGAAAGTCAAAAGCTTTTTTGAGCACGAAAAAGTAAACTACGCTAAAGCCTGTTAATTGATATGTTTAATTGCCGGAGTAATAATTTTTGTTGGTAATTATGTCCGACCTATTAGGGGGCTGTTACACCGCTTTGCTCCCACTGCTCAACCAAAAAAAACATTTTGTCTTTGCGCTCTTTACGAATCATATCCCAAAAATTTTAAGCGCAAATATCTGCAACCCAACCCCATCCTAAAATAGGCTCATGGCCGAAGGGTTACATTTTAAAATTTAGTCGGATAATAGTGATTAGAAATGTATTTTGTAGGTTAACATTGGCATAAACCCCATCTGGTAGGATGTTACTAATTTGCGCTTACTGTTATTCCAGTTTTGCGTAAAAATATTTTTTTGATTAGTAAGATTTTGCAGGTCGATTGCCCATTGCTGGTTAATTTTTTCTCCGTTGAGGTGATAACTGATTCTGGCATTCATCCTGAAATAATCGGGGTATCTGTTTTCGTAAGCATGTTTCCAATCGTAAACAACACCATTCCTTTTTAACGATTGTTCCACATCAACCGGTAAATACCTGTTCCCACCAGCATAAACTGTTTTTAAATCGAGTGCTATATGGCTGCGCTTGCCAATAGACCATTCGAACCCTCCCAACGCATTGATAACAAAATTATTATTGTATGCGGTGTTTCGCCATACGCTGTCAAACCCGCAATAATGTGATTCAAACATGGAGGCAGTGATAAGGTAATAGAAACCTTTGCGGAGAAATTTTTCCAGTGTCAGCTCTATACCATAATTTTTTCCCTTACCCTGGTTTACTAACTCATGAAAAACGATATAGCCAAACGCACCACCGTGATTAAGTGCGGCATATTCGGGACGCTGATGCGAAACAGGTATATGATATAACCATTGATAATACACCTCAGTTTTTAGTCTGTGTCCTTCGCCCAACAGTCGGTCATAACCAGCAACAAAATGCAGGCTACGCGAAAATCCTACATCTTTGTTAGTGCGTTGATATACCATCTGCGAAGTGTCCACCAATTCCTCCATCAGATAAACCGCCGTTGGTTGCGTCTGGCTGTGCATTCCGGTAGCAAAGCTTAAAAACTGGCCTGGCTTGAATGTCCACCGCGTTGCTAGACGTGGCTCGAGCGCAAATCCATTATTCAAAAGCAAAAAGGAGGAATGTAATCCAATAGAAGTACTAAGGTTGTTGCTGAAACGGTGCAGCCAATCGGTATAGGCCTGTACAAAAGAGAATAATCCTCTACCATTCATATAGTAAACATAACGATCAATATCCCAATGGTACTGTTTTCCGACGTATCGTGCATTTTTTAGGTCGCAATTGGTGCCAAGGTGCACGAAGTTTCTTGCATTGAACCGATGATGCAATCCGGTGGAAAACCTAATGGTAAGCTCGTGGTCATCCTCCACGATCACAGGAATTTCTTTATCATGCCCAAGGTCAACCATATCAGTGGTGTTTTGTAGGCCTGTGATGGCCAAATGGGTACTTAACCGGCTTTGTTCGCTGATAAAATGTAGGTGGTTAATTCCGATCACACCCATGGAGGCACCAAAACGAAGATCTGTTCCAGAGAAGCCATATGAAGCAGAGTCGCCCTGGCTGTCAAGCATTTCGATTCTGCTGATTCCACCAATACCGAACACGCTGATTTTACCCGATTTTAAAGGTATATTAACTTTGAATGCCAGGTCTTTGTACTGTGGAACTGCCTGGCCGGTGCCAAAACTCAAGCCTGCTGACCGAAGTAATTCAAGCGTACTATACCGGAAATTTGCCAGGAAAGATGATTTGCTCCACCGGAAAATAGGGCCTTCGGCACCTAATTCAAAACCGTTGAAGCCTACCTGGCCAGTAAATTCCCGTTTTTCGTTGTTTCCGTTGCGCAAACGCAAGTCGAATACCCCGGCCATAGCATTGCCAAATTCGGCCGGAAATGCGCCAGTGTAAAAATCGGAATTATCGAGTAAATTATTGTTCAGTATGCTTACAGGCCCCCCGGTTGACCCCATGGTACCGAAGTGGTTGGGGTTTGGGATGTCGATGCCTTCAAGGCGCCAAAGCAAACCGAAGGGAGAATTGCCTCTTATCACAATGTCGTTGCGTTGGTCGGTGGGCGACGAGACGCCTGCAAAGTTGGCTGCCATTCGTGAGGGGTCGCCCAGACTCCCGGCATATCGCTCCGTTTCTTCAACCGTGAATGACCTTGCACTCACCATGGCCAGCTCGTTGAGTGGCTTGTGTTTTTCCAGCTCCGGACGAACCTCAATGTCTGAAAGCTGGTATATTTTTTCGTCCATTCTAACAGTAAGAAGCAGCTCTTTTCCTGATGTAAGTAAATAATTCCTGAGGCTAACAGGCTCATAACCAATCATGCTCACCACAATGTCAACCCTGCCAACAATAATTTTTTCAAGTCTGAAATTTCCATCCGCATCTGAAATTGTACCTATCAAGGGATCGGTGCCGATGAGAATTATTGTTGCACCGGGCAACGGAATACCAGTCTGTGAGTCAATTACCTGCCCACGTATGGTTTGAGTATAATTTTGCGCTGATGGTGTGAAACCTCGCCCTTGAATAAGTAAAAGAATTGCAACTGCTACGACTACTTGGCACACTGAAGATGTTCCTGACATAGTGTTTCAATTTGGTTCGATTACAAATGCTGAAAATTGTGCCAAAGTTCTAACGGCCTCGTGCAGAATAAAATAAGTTTTTTATATGAAATATAGAGTGCGCTGATTGTTCATTATCGGACATCTTTGTTCACCAATGGACATGAATTCTTAAAAGATTTTGCATTATCCTGGTAAGCAAAATTTACCTCATCATCAATATTCGATTGCGAAATGGGAGGTACATCCAAGTCTTAATTTTTCAAAACTTCAGAAAAACAACTTTCATTAATGTTTCATTTAGTCACATTCAACCTATTGGTCATGCATTAGCAAATCGAAGTACTTGACCGAGTACCGATAACTCCTTACTTACTTTTTTTTGACGTTTTTTTTGTTAATTTGACAGCTTAATGCTGGGTTTGGCATTCGATGCATTCTGAAATCTTTGACTTTTACAAATACGGTGGCAGAGTTCCGTACATCCATAAAAAAATTAGCATAACCCAGTTCTTTTTCTCCACCATCCTATCGCACCTAATGCCAAGCGTATTGGTGTTTATCTTAAATACCTGACAGTGATGATTTGCTAGTTGTACAGGATTAAAATTGAAATTTGGGATGGAAGACTTTTAAATCAGTAATCAAATTAATGCCTACAATCCTGCGGTCTTGAGAATTGCGCGTGAGTTTATCACCTACACCATGCTGACGCCAATACCCCCACAAGATGAACTGCTGTTTCGTCCTGATCTGTATTCCGCTGGTATGACATATATATCTGTCTAAAAATAGGTTATAAGGTTCATTATGTAGGCATGGATTTCATTTGTGGCTTCCACTGCCAGTGGCGCACAAGCTCAAAGTCGGTGCAAATGGCCCATCTTCCTTACCTTTGTAAAAATTTTTCAGGATGGGATTGATTGAGGAGATCAGGCGCCGGCGAACTTTTGCCATCATCAGCCACCCCGACGCGGGAAAGACCACACTCACCGAAAAACTCCTGCTCTTTGGCGGGGCTATTCAGGTGGCCGGTGCGGTGAAATCGAACAAAATTACCAAGACAGCCACATCCGACTGGATGGAGATTGAGCGTCAGCGTGGAATCTCCGTAGCCACCTCGGTGATGGGATTTGAGTATAAGGATGTGAAAATCAATATTCTGGATACTCCGGGACACCAGGATTTTGCTGAAGATACCTTCCGCACACTTACAGCCGTGGACAGTGTGGTGGTGGTGATTGATGCCGCCAAGGGTGTGGAACCTCAGACCGAAAAACTGGTCAAGGTCTGCCGCATGCGCAACACTCCTATTATTCTATTCATCAATAAACTCGACCGGCCAGGACAAGACCCTTTCGACCTGCTCGACGAAATAGAGCGCAAGCTGCATCTGAAAGTTACACCCCTGAGCTGGCCTATTGGCATGGGGCCTACTTTCAAAGGCGTGTACAATATTTTCGACCGCAACCTCTATCTCTTCGAACCCAACAAGCAACGCGTGGAAGCCGGCATTGCCTTCGATGACCTGAGCAATCCTTTTCTGGTTCAGTATATTGGCGATTCCACCCAGCAATTGCGCGACGACCTGGAACTTGTGAGTGGGGTTTATCCGGATTTTGAGGTGGACGACTACCTGAGCGGTAAAATATGTCCGGTGTTCTTCGGAAGTGCATTGAATAATTTCGGAGTCAGGGAGTTGCTGGATTGTTTTATCCGGATTGCACCCACGCCTGTGGGCCGCGATGCCGAGGAACGGCTTGTAGATCCCACGGAACAGGCATTCACTGGTTTTGTCTTTAAGATACACGCCAATATGGACCCCAACCACCGCGACAGGATAGCTTTTGTGCGTGTGGTTTCGGGGAAATTCGAACGCAACAAACCCTATCACCATGTGCGCCTCGACCGCAAACTCAAGTTTGCCAATCCCACTGCATTCATGGCGCAGAAAAAATCGGTGGTCGACGAGATGTATCCCGGCGACATTGTGGGTCTGTACGATGCGGGCAATTTCAAAATCGGCGATACCCTCACCGAAGGCGAAGTGCTTCATTTCAAAGGTATTCCAAGCTTCTCGCCCGAACTGTTCCGCTATGTGGAAAATGCCGACCCCATGAAATCGAAACAGTTGGCCAAAGGTCTGGAACAGCTTACCGACGAAGGCGTTGCTCAGCTGTTTACAGGCAGGGCTACCGGCCGGAAAATAATCGGAACGGTTGGTGCACTGCAGTTCGAGGTTATTCAATACCGCCTGCTCCACGAATATGGCGCCAGCTGCCGTTACGAACCTATCACCCTTTACAAAACCGCCTGGATTACAAGCAACAACAAAGCAATGCTCGATGACTTCAAAGCGCGCAAAGCTTCATTCCTGGCACTCGACAAAGAAGGCAGGGACGTGTTTCTGGCCGATTCGCCCTATGCACTGCAAACGGCCATGGAAAAATATCCCGATATCAAATTCCACTTCACTTCTGAGTTCTGAAAAAGGAGCTCAGCAGTTTTAACAATTTTAAGGGTTGACCGACGGGCGGAATCTGCGCTGTACTATTATTTTTGGCAACATGAAAAAGTTTGCGTTAATATTCATAATCGTCTTTGCCTTTCTTTCTTCAGGTCTGAAAGCGGCTTACATCCTGGTTCCAATGGACCACAGCCAGACGAATCACCTCAAAGCTTATGGGGTGGCCTACTGGGTGCTCGCTCAGGATGTGGAAATCAGCTGGTTGCTAAACTACAGGGGAGGGTCGTACCTCATTCCGCACCATCCCGATATCGAAAAGGAATGCCGCCTGCGCAATGTGAGCTTTCAGGTGATTGCCAATGCCCAGGCCGATGCCATTCTGGCCGAGATAGCCGACATGGGCAACAATATGGATGAAATGAAACTGCAGAAAGCTCCACGCATTGCAGTTTATTCACCTAAAAACAAACTGCCCTGGGACGATGCTGTTACCCTTGTGCTCACCTACGCCGAGATACCTTACGATGTGATTTACGACGATGAGGTGCTCACGGGGGTGTTGCCCACTTACGACTGGCTTCACCTGCATCATGAAGATTTTACCGGGCAATATGGCAAGTTTTGGGCACGCTACCGAAATTTCCCCTGGTATCAGGAAGACGTGCGTATGCAGGAAGCCACAGCAGCCAGGCATGGGTTTCAAAAGGTTTCGCAACTCAAGCTGGCCGTAGTCAACAAGATACGCGAATTTGTGGCCGGAGGCGGATACATGTTTGCCATGTGCTCGGCCACCGACAGCTTCGATGTGGCCATCTCGGCTGAGGGACTGGATATTTGCGATGTGATGTTCGATGGCGACCCTATCGGTCCGGGGCATCCCGAAATGATACAATACCACAATTGCTTTGCGTTTACCGATTTTACCCTGGTCACAAATCCCATGGAATACGAAATCAGCAATATTGATGTGACCAACTACCGCTCGCGGAGCATCAACCAGAGCAATGATGTGTTTGTGCTGTTCGACTTTTCAGCAAAATGGGATCCTGTGCCTACCATGCTCACCCAAAGCCACGAGCGGGTCATCAAAGGTTTTATGGGTCAAACCACGGCATTCAACAAAGATTTTGTGAAGTCGGAAGTCATTGTGCTGGCCGACAACAAAGGTTTTGGCGAGGACAGGTACATTCATGGCACATTTGGCAATGGTTTCTGGACATTTTACGGAGGTCATGACCCGGAAGATTATCAACACCTGGTAGGCGACCCGCCCACCGATCTGGACATGTTCCCCAATTCGCCCGGATACAGGCTCATCCTTAACAACGTGCTCTTTCCGGCCGCCAAAAAGAAAAAACAGAAAACCTGAGTCGCAAGGCACTGCGAAATAGAAATAACAGGAATAAGCTGCAGGCAGGGTAATTAAACCCTTCAATCGTATTTCGCAACAATAAAAAAGGCTGCTCCGGTTGGGGGCAGCCTTTTTTGTGCTTTTTGGGGTTTATTCAAATTCCTTTTCCAAAATCTTGACCCATTTTTTCCTGACTTCCGCAGACTTTTTTGAATTTTTGAATTTTGCATTGTAAGTTGTTGTATGTCTGTGTTTTAAAAATTGGGTGTTTGGAATTTTGGGTGTTAATTTGGTTTTTGTTATGATATTTGCGGGTGTTTGTCAGGAAGCTAAAGCATAAAAGCGGCAGGATCTATGTACAAGTAGTTGAGAAGCTCGACCGCAAGTATAAAGTTAGGAAGAGTTTTGGGGCTGCCACTGATGAGGATGCTTTAGAGGCTCTGGTAAGACGGGCTCAACAATGGATTAAAGAGTATCAGTCGTTAGCGGAGTTTGACTTTGACCAGGAGAGAGCCGTTTATGCGGGTCTGCTCGACGCTATCACATCCCACAAGCTTGTTGGTATCGATCTGATTCTGGGAAAGATATTTGATGAGATTGGTTTTAATCAGGTCATTGATCCGTTGTTTAAATACTTGGTTTTGTACAGGTTGGTTTATCCCAGGAGTAAATTAAAGACAACAGAATACCTTTACCGGTATGCCCAGAAATCCATTTCGGAGGACAATATTTATCGATACATGGACAAGCTTTATAACACTCAGAAGGAGCTTGTTCAGCAAATCAGCTATAAGCACACGATGCGTATACTTGCCCAAAGGGTTCAAGTGGTGTTTTATGATGTAACGACGATTTATTTTGAGACCGACGGTGAAGATGATTTTCGGCGCACGGGATTTTCGAAAGAAGGAAGGCATCAAAATCCACAAATTGTTTTAGGGCTGCTTGTCGTCAAGGAGGCTATCCTTTGGCTTACGATGTTTTTGATGGAAAAAATTCGAAGGGCATACCATGTTACCCGTTATCAATGGGTTCAAGCAAAAGTATAACATCGAAAAACTGACTGTTGTAGCTGATTCAGGTTTGCTGTCGCAATCTAACATTGAAGAGCTTACAGTCAACGGACATGATTTTATTTTAGGAGCAAGGATCAAAAATGAAGCTCAGTGGATAAAAGAAAAGATCTGCAGCCATACTTTTAATGATGGTGACACAATAGTCATTGAGAAAGAAGGGTTCAGGCTTTTAGTCAACTACTCCCATCAAAGAGCAGAAAAGATAAATACAACCGGGAAAAAGGGGCTTAAACGATTAGAAAAAGCAATCAAGACAGGCAGGCTTACAAAAGCAGCTATCAACAATCGAGGCTACAACAAATTCCTGGAAATAGATGGGCAAGTTCAAGTTCGCATTGATCAGCAAAAGATACAGCAAGACCAAAGATGGGATGGCTTAAAGGGATACTTGACCAATTCTACCCTGCCCAAAGAGGAAATACTTGAAAACTACAACCAACTGTGGCTAATTGAGCGTGCTTTCAGAATTGCTAAAACAGATCTGAAAATCAGACCAATCTTCCACTATAAGCAAAGAAGGATTGAAGCACACATCTGCCTGAATTTTGTGGCATATAAAGTTTTCAAAGAGCTTGAAAGACAGTTAAAAGAGAAATGTTCAGATCTCTCAGCAGAAAAAGTAATTGAAATCGCACAAAGCATTTACGAAATCGAAATTACCACCCCAAAACAAAAAGAAAAAATCAAGAAAATCCTACTGCTGACCGAAGAGCAAATGAAACTGGCCCAAATCTTTGATATAGGGTGTTAATTTGCGGAAGTCAGGTGTGCCTACCATGCTCACCCAAAGCCACGAGCGGGTCATCAAAGGTTTTATGGGTCAAACCACGGCATTCAACAAAGATTTTGTGAAGTCGGAAGTCATTGTGCTGGCCGACAACAAAGGTTTTGGCGAGGACAGGTACATTCATGGCACATTTGGCAATGGTTTCTGGACATTTTACGGAGGTCATGACCCGGAAGATTATCAACACCTGGTAGGCGACCCGCCCACCGATCTGGACATGTTCCCCAATTCGCCCGGATACAGGCTCATCCTTAACAACGTGCTCTTTCCGGCCGCCAAAAAGAAAAAACAGAAAACCTGAAGCTTAGGGCCTAATAAAATGAATTTCACCAGAATGAGCTGCAGGGAGTGTTAATAAACGCTGCAATCGCATTTAGCTAAAATAAAAAAAGCTGCTCCGTCCGGAGCAGCCTTTTAATTGATCTTTGAGGCTTATTCAAATTCCTTTTCCAAAATTTTGACCCATTTTTTGATGCGGGCATCCGTCTGGTCGGCCTGGTTGTGCTCGTCAATCACGAGGCCTACAAAGCTGCCGTCTTTTTCAGCCAGCGAAAAAGCAAACTTGTATCCTTCAAGAGGCCATTGCCCGACTACGACATCCTTGTTTGGCAGGCGGCAGTAAAGGGTGCCGAGGCCGTCCACAAAACTGTCGGAATATTCTGCCTGATCGCCCAATCCGAACAATGCCACTTTCTTACCGTCGAAGTTAATCTGATCGAGCTCGTAGATAAAATATTCCCAGTCGTCCTGCATATCGCCGATTCCCCAGGCCGAGGTGCCAAAAATGAGGTATTTGTAACCGTCGATCATCTCAGGCGTGGTTTCGCCAATGTTGTGCAGCTCAGCCCTTTTGCCAAATGCTTTGGCTATGCGCTCTGCAACCGATCTGGTGCTTCCGCCTGTGCTACCGTAGAAGATGCCTATTTTTTCCATTTGGTGTTATTTAAAATCATTCTAAAAACGGTTGCAAAGATACACTATTCCTGCAAATTATCACTTTTACCGGTGTAAACAATCTCCTCTGCTGCAAAAGGTTCGTCAATCCTGCAGGTTTTGAGCACCTTTGAGTTCCTCGGCCATGATCAGCTTGTTGAGGATGGCGTAAACCGTCAGACCTGAGACGGTTTTAATGCCCAGCTTCCGGGTGATGTTTTTTCGGTGCGTCATCACAGTGTGCACGCTGATGAAAAGCTTCTCGCTGATTTCGTTATTGGTCAGGCCCAATGCCACCAGGCGCAGAATTTCGGTTTCGCGCTCGCTGAGCTGCTGGTCCGACTGAACTTCGTCGAGTATGCCCTGCCTGCGAAATAATTCCTCGAATGTTTTCAACAATTCGGCGCGTGCTGCATTGCAGGGTACAACGGCATCAAACTGTCCTGTAGCCGGCTGGGGTTGATGGGGATTGAGCAGTCCCACAAAACTGATTCCCGAAAGCCTGGTGTCGGTACGGTTGATATATGGCTGGAGCAACAGTTCTGGGTTTACTATGACCAACCTGGCCTGCGACCGTTGTACCAGCTTACCCAGATTGGCCACCGGGAGATCTGTTTCTTCCATACGAAACGAGAGTCCCATCTGGCTGAAGAGGATCTTAAACCCTTCACGCACAAGAAAGGAAGGCTCGATGAGCAATATCACCAGGGGTTGCTCCATGCTTGCTTAGGCCTTTTGGGTTGACGACAGCCTGCGTTCCATTTGCTCCACTATGGGCACAAGAATCAGGTCTTCCATGTGCGCATGATTGTTCAGATCCGCCTCGAGTTCGAAAAGCTCGTGCAGGATTCTGTTGAGCAGCCTGCTGTCTTTTGGCTTTGGTATGTATTTGATAATGATGTTCTTAAGGTCGAATAGCTTGGCCTCTACATCGTCGTGCTCTTCCTCGTATTTCTGTATTGAGTATTGCAGCGACCTGAGGTAAGCCAGGTCATCATCGTTGCCGCTCAGCGTAAAACGCTCAAGGGCAAGGATATATGGGTAAACAATCTGCTCTTCGTTCTGAATGTGCCGCGTAAGCTCGGATTTGTATTGCTGGAAAAAATCGCTCAGCAGACTGCGGCTTTTTCCGTCCAGGTCAGGTCGTTCCATGAGATTATTGAGCAGCGCCTCGATTTCGGGTATCCGGTATTCGAGGTAATCGTGGTGGGTGCGTTTCAGATAGGTAATAAGCTGGCTTGCAGCGAATTGCTGCAAGTTGTGCACCGGAAAGTAAGAAGGGTCGTGATAGGTATTGAGCACTTCGAGGAAGAAAGGCAGGTCGATGCCATACTCGGCACAGAGTTCAGCGGTTGTTTTTTCGCCAAAACCCAGCTGTATGCCAAAGCGATGGATGATGTGGATGAGATGGTGATTCAGATGCACCACATCCACCATCTTCATGTCTTTGCTGATATGCATTTGCTTTAGAATTTACGTACAAAAATACGGATTAAAGCTGATGGAGCCACGCATCCACCGCCAGGGTCAGGTGGTCTGTTTTCAGATGTGCCAGCAAAGCAGGCGACAGAGAGCCGGATTGCGCTGGCAATAGGATGCGTCCGTTTTGGCTTTGCCAGCTGAATAGCCCCATCTTGCCCAGGTGCAGGGCAAGATATTTCTGCTCTGTTTGTCCCGGGGTAGGTATCAGGTGGGCAGTTCGCCCAAGGGCCCCAAGATCCATTATAGTGGAATAGCCTGAGCGACAGATAATGTGGGCAGCCCCGGCCACAAGCGAAACAAAGGTTTGGTCGTCCACGTGGTTATACCAGGTAGTTCTGGCATTGGGTGGGGGAGGGGTATGCTGTCCGGGTAGTCCACGGACGATAACAAGTTCGTATTCTGTAAGTTCTAAGATGAGTTTTTCTTCCAGCAGGCTGCGCTGAGGTTCCGGGCCGGAAAGGATGGCCAGCACATAAGGTCTGTGAGAGGTATCCTGTTTCACTGCATGATTGAACCGGCTCAGCAAACCAACATAGCTGCTTTCCGGTTTTTCGGGCGGGGGGTGCGAAAGCTTTCCCGCCAGGTTTGGTTCTCCCTTTAAGTCAGGAATCCAACATGCTGTATATCTTCTGATTATCCAATGGTGCATCCGGCTGAGAATGGGAGAGAGCAGCCGGGGAAAAAGCGGTGCGATCAGGTTCACCTGATGGGTAATATAGACACAGGGAATTTTTTTCGACCAGCAGCCAAAGCGGTTGTCGGAAATGAGGGCATCAATGCCTCTGTCGTGAATAATTTGCTGAAGTTTTTGATGTTCACGAATTATTCCGAAAATAAATCCCGGCATCTGCCACAGGAGTTTCCATCCCAGATGTTTGCCACGGCTGTATTTGATTTGTACAGAAGGAAAATCAATAACTTCCACTTCCGGGAAGTGGCTTTGCAGCAAGGCCTTGCCATTTCCGCTTGCAGCAATCACCGGCTCATGGCCCGAAGCGATAAGCCTTCGGACGATGGGCACGCAGCGTGAGGCATGCCCGATGCCCCAGTCGAGCGGACATACAAGAATGCGTTTTTTATGGGCTGACAAACCGGGTGTTTTGGGCGAAGTTAGGCTTTTTCCTAATTTTGGCACGAATGACAGACCAGCTCCTTTACAAAATAGCATTGACACTGGTGCCGGGCATTGGCGACGTGCTGGGCAAAAAGCTCGTGGCCTATTGCGGTGGCCCCGAAGCTGTGTTCCGTGAAAAGAAACGTCAGCTCGAAAAGATTCCCGGCATGGGGCCGGCTTCAATTCATAATCTCCTTAATCATAGTGTATTCGACCGGGCGGAGGAGGAAATAGCTTTCGTGGTGAAGTACCACATCAAACCTTTGTTTTACCTCGACAAAGCTTATCCTAAACGTTTGCAGCACTGTGCCGACAGCCCCATCATGCTGTATTACAAAGGCGATGCCGACCTCAATGCCACATATGTGGTCGGGATCGTGGGTACGCGCAATGCCACCGAGTATGGCAGGCAGCTGTGCGACCAGCTTGTAGATGGACTTGCGCCCCTGGGGGTGCTCATTGTCAGCGGTCTGGCCTATGGCATCGATACTGCAGCCCACCGTGCCGCAGTGAAGGCAGGGCTGCCCACCGTCGGAGTGCTGGGGCATGGGCTCGACAGGATTTATCCATACGCCAACAAAGGTCTGGCCGAGAAGATGCTGCACAATGGGGGGCTGCTCACCGAATTCACTTCCGGGACCTTGCCCGACAAGGAAAACTTCCCCAGGCGAAACCGCATTGTGGCCGGGATGATTGATGCCCTGATTGTCGTTGAGTCGGGAGTGAAAGGTGGAGCGCTCATCACTGCCGATATAGCATCGTCGTACAACCGCGATGTGTTTGCCTTGCCCGGGCGCGTCAACGATGCCTTCAGCGAAGGTTGCAACCACCTGATCCGTACCAACAAGGCTGCCCTGATCCGCAATGCCGCCGACCTGATATACAGCATGGGCTGGGACAACAAGCAGCAGCCCATTTCGGCGCAAACAAAGCTTTTCAGGGAATTCAGCGATGAGGAGCAACAACTGCTGTCGTGTTTCAATGGGGAAAAAGAGTGTGCCCTGGACGACCTCATGTTGCGCAGCGGCTTTCCGGCTTCGCGGCTTGCCGGTTTGCTGCTCGGACTCGAATTCGATGGTGTGGTGAGTGCGCTTCCCGGAAAGCGTTACCGGTTAAACAACTGATTATTTACCTGGCAGCAGTCTCTCGCGGGTAAGCTCATACACCACAAATGCCGAAGCCACACCCACCACGGCTCCCGTGAGCACGTCGGCCGGATAGTGTACGCCCAGTCCCATCCGGGTGTAGCCCATGGCAAAAGCCCAGATAAATGAGAGCATCGTAACCCACCATTTTCTGAACGCCAGACTTAAAGCCATGGCCAGCACAAATGCATCGGAGGTGTGGCCGCTTGGAAATGATGGACTCCCACCGGAGGTAAGCTTCTCAATAAAAGTATAGGTTTCGAATGGCCGAGGGCGATTGATGGTGTATTTGAGCAGATTGGTAATGGCTACGGCCACAGCCACCGAAATCATCACATACCAGGATGCCAGCCGCAGCAGCCTGTCGTAGCGCAAAAGCGCCACAATCAGCATGATTACAGGAATACCAAAGGTAAAAGGCCCAGCAGTGTGGGTAATCACGATAAACAAGGTGTCGAACTGCCTCTGCCGGCCTGCATTGATCTCGTGCAGCAACTGCACATCCAACTGCGACCAGGCCAGAAGCGCAGCCGACAGCATAGCCAGCAACGACACAAGCAGGAGAATGAGTTTTTTACCCTTCAAAGCAAACTATTTGTTTGTGCCAAAGTTCCAAAAAAAGTCTGAGTAAAAGATCATTCTTTGCGCATAGCCAGCTGGAGCCATACCAAAGTGATCATACTGGCAGCGGCGGTGAGCATAAAAGCAGCAGTTGCGCCATAAAGTGCCCAAACTGCGCCGGCTATGCTGCTGGCGAGCATGAGGGCCAGGCTTTGCAATGCCGAGAACAGACCGATAGCTGTTGCGGTTTCGTCGGGTGGAACAACCTTCGAAACCCAGGCTTTGGAGATGCCTTCGGTGGCTGCCATATAGATGCCATACACCCCAAACAATATAAAGCCCTGAACCAAGGTGGCCTGCAATCCCATGCCGGCATACGCTGCGGCAAAAATCACCAGACCAAGGCTGAATACGGTTTTAAGGCCAATTTTATCTGCCAGGCTTCCAAGGGGATACGAGGCCAGCGCATAAACCAGGTTGTAAAGAATATATGCCATGATAGCCGTCTGATCGCTGCCGGTCAGCTCGCGCATCCTGAGAATGAGCAGCATATCGCTGCTATTGAACAGGGCAAAGAAAATCATGGGCGCTATAAGCCGCCGGAAAGTCGCAGGGCTTTGTCTCCAGTATCTGAAAAACTCAAGAAAACCCGGACGCGCTTTAACAGCAGCCTCTTCCTTTTTCTCTTTCACGCCAAAAGTAAGGCCAACGGCAATAAGACCCGGAATGGCTGCCAGCAGAAACAAGCTGACATACGCCCCAGGATAGGCTGACAGGAAAGCAAGCGCAAGCAAAGGGCCGAAGACTGCACCAAGGGTATCCATACCACGGTGAAAACCAAATACTTTGGCCTTGTGTTGCTTGCCAGCCTCAGCCGCCAGCAACGCATCGCGGGGTGCGGTGCGTATGCCTTTGCCGAAGCGGTCGGCTGTACGGGCCAGAAACACTATCAGCGGCTGCACCGAAGCTACCATCAAAGGTTTTGCCACGGCCGACAGCAAATATCCTGTGCGCACGAAGGGCATCCGGCTCGCACGGCGATCAGACCACTGACCAAAATAACCTTTGCTCAGTCCGGCCACAGCTTCGGCTATGCCCTCGAGCAGGCCAATCATGAAAACAGAAAATCCGATGGTCTTGAGATATACCGGCACCACAGGGTAGAGCAACTCGCTGGCCACATCGGCCATCAAACTTACCAATGCCAGGTACCAGACATTCCGGGTGATGATTTTGTTTCTCATTAGAGGGCGGTGTTGTCGAGTCTCCCTTGGGACCAAAGAATTAATTCAGTTTTATTCCTGTTTGATGATTTGCTGCCATTGGAGCTGGTTGTCGGTGTCGTAACATTCCACCACCAACTCGCGATTGCGGTTCTCACCCCGGAAGCTTACCTTTCCGAAATTACGTTTGGTGACCACTGTGCCGGGTACCCTTAAGGTGTTGTTCCATTCACCTCCTCTGGCATTTACACCGGCTGTCATGGTCGAAAACGTGAGGTCGTAAATCGTGGGCTTGCCTTCCATTTCCAGCTTCGACATCTCTGTAAAGTGCACATCGCCGGTCACAAAAACGACGTTTTTGATGTTATGCTGGTGAATAAAGTCGATGATTTTCTGCCGCTCGGCCTCAAAACCATTGTTGATATACGTTTCGAACATCCGGGCAGTGCTCAGAAACTGACCACCCATGGCTACTATTTTAAAGGTAGCTAAGCTGCTTACCAGGTTGTCGAGCAACCATTGCAGTTGTTTCTCGCCCAGGATACTTTTGTTTTCTGCAATCAGGTTATCCGGGTCGCGGTACCAGCGGTTGTCGAGCAGGAAGAAGTCGGCATCGCCCCATTGAAAACTCGTGATTGCGCCTTCGATGTCACCCACGCCCACGGTAGGATTTGCAAAAAAATAGCTGAAAGCTTCAAGGGTCAGGTTTTTATTGAAAAAACCACGGTCGGAGTCGTTTGGGCCATAGTCGTGATCGTCCCAGATGGCATAGTGGTGGGTCGAGGCCAGGAAGGGCTGCAGCTCTTTTGTGGAACGTGTATGGGTCCAACGGGCAAGAATCCCCGTACGGCTGTTCCAGTCCGGTTCGCGCAGGTAAATATTGTCGCCCAGCCAAAGCATGAAATCTGCCTTATGTGTCGCCATATTTTCAAAAATACGGTAATCACCTCCGTAAGGTCTGCCAGGGCGGTCGAATTCTTCCTCATTGATGTAGGCACAGCTGCCAGTCAAAAAGCTGAATTCGGGTGGATTGCCTCTCCATTTCCAAATCTTTTGTGTCTGAAATTCAGTAGAGTAGGGAAGTTTTACTGCTTCGCCATCAATAAGAATTTCGTACACATAGCGTGTGCCGGGTTTAACCTGATCAGCAACCAGAACAGCGGTGTGGGCACGTTGTTTTTCAGTTTTTACCGGGTCGGATAATCGAACGTTTTTTGCGTTATCCAGGGGATAGTAGCGCATCTGAACTGTGGCAGCTTCGGTGGTTTGCACCCAGACCACGGCTTCGCGCATTTCGCTGTAGCCTGGCATGGGACCGGACTGCAACTTTGGATGCTGGGCAAAAACATCCATTGCGGGCAAAAACAAAAAAACAAACAATGTCAGCTGGTGGAGCAAGTGTTTCATGTTAACGTGTTTTGAGTAAATCATGTATTGAATCCCGCGATCCATCGGTTTGGGCCGGTTGTAGTCCCAATATTTCGGCCATAAGCTGGTAAAGATGGATGTTGTGGAATGGCTTTTTGGTATATCCGTCATTCAGGAACGCCGGCCCTTTGGCCAGGAAAATGCCGTGCATATCAGGGTTGGTGTTGTCGTAACCATGTGCACCCCTAAGCCGCCAGCGTTCACCTGACCAGCTGAGGGTATAGCCGTTGTCGGCCAGCACGGTCACATCGTGAAGGCGCGGATGGTCGCCTGCTTCGAGATATGCCGGGGCATGGCCGCGTTTCCAGTAACGAATATTTGGCACCCTGGCAAGTTGATCCAGGAATTCCTCCAGCCGGCCCGGTTTTATCCTGAAATTCATCACCGGACTCCCGCCATCAAAGCCTATGATTGCCGTAGTATCAACAAAGTGGTCGAGAACGACTTTCTTGTCGGGATTGAGTTGGGCCATGCCGTGGTCGGAAACCACGATGATATTTATCTGGTCATAAAAAGGAAGGGCTTTCAGTCTGGCGTGAAAAACGCCCACCAGACTATCGAGCCTTTCAATCAACGGAATCAGGCTGTCGTTTTCCGGGCCAAGGCGGTGTCCTTTCGAATCCGGCTCATCCATATACCACATCACAAGTTGCGGACGCCGCGATTCTGGCAGGCCAAGCCAGTAGAGCACCGTGTCGATGCGGTCGGCAAAGGGCATATTGTGTTGATAAAGCTTCCAATAAGTCGGGCGGATGCCCTTGACATCGGCCTCGCTGCCTACCCAAAAACAAGTGGCAGTGCGGATGCCCTGCAATTCTGCCGTCACCCAGATGGGTTCGCCACCGTAGAACGTACCGTCTTCAACACTTTTTCTGTTTCCAGGGCGGTTGAAATACCTGTCGGTCAACGGATCGTAGAAGCTGTTGGCTACGATACCATGTTTGCTGGGGCGCAGACCGGTGGCCATGGTGTAGTGGTTGGCAAAGGTGGTTGTGGGAAAACTTGGTATGAAACGTTCGGCACGAACGCCTGATTTTGCAATCTCATCCAGGTTGGGGGTGCGTGCCTTTTCAAGGTAATCCCAACGGAATCCGTCCATCGAAAGTACTACTAGATATTGGCCGGGTTTGTGTTTGGGTTCGGGGTATTGAAAATTCGCTGCGAGTAAAAGAGCTACAACGTTGACAAGCAGAAAGTTGTGAAGAAGCTTCATTTTGGACTGATTCCGGACAAAAATAAAAAAAGCCTCCCGGTGGGGGAGGCTTTGTCAGGTTACAACTTTAAGTTTTAGTTAAAGATGTACTTGATACCGATTTGTCCTTGCCATACGTCAGACAGGCTGTTGCGGCGGCTGAAGGTTTCGGTGATCGGGATGATTTCGTTGGTGGTATCGTTAACTTTCCTTACACCCAGTACGTTCATGCGATACACAGGATTGCCCTGGTTGTCGCGTGTCTGATACCTTACGGGTCGGCTGCTGTTCACCACATAACCTACGCCCCATTTGTCATTGAGCAGGTTGCCAAAGTTGAAGAGGTTGGCGCTCAGCTGGATGGTGTTGCGCTTTCCATTCACATTGACAAAGAATTCCTGGGTGATGTTGAGGTCAATCTGCCAGATGTAAGGAATGACCGCACCGTTGCGCTCTGCATATTTGCCGCGGTTTTTGCTGAGGTACTTGTCCTGCAGGATGTATTTTTCGAAATCTTCGGCCTGCTGTTCGGCGGTGTAGTCAGCTGTTGCGGTCAAGCCACTAACCGAAGGCTTGTAAGTCTGGAAGTTCATCTCCGACTTATCCTTGGGGATGTACATCAGGTCGTTGAGGTTGCCGTCGTTGTTCATGTCGGTCGAGTAAATGTAGCTGAAACGTCCTTGATCGCGACCTTCGACGAAGATACCCACCTGGGTGGCACCAAAGCCTGCGTATTCTTTGCGATAAGAAGCGGCCAGGAAGAAACGGCTGGGCTGATCGTAGTCGGAGAAGGCAACAGGTGCGTTGTTGGGATCGAACACGATGGCGTTGTTATTGTAAGAGCCGGCGGCAATTGAACCGGGGTTCACGGTGTTCTTGGAAACACCCCTCGAGTAGCTGGCTTTGGCGAAGAAGCCATTGCTGAAAGGACGCTCAAGGCTCAATGCCAGCATATTGCTGCTGCCTTTGCCTTCGTTGTCGAGGACAATCGCATTCACCACATTGTTGTTGATGCGGCGTGCAAGATAGTACGGGCGCTGGTCGGGGCCTGCGAAGTTTTGGGTGCTGTCGGGCAGGTTGGCGTTGAAGTAGCCGATACCGTTGATTTCTTTGGTGTAGATAAACTCAACAGTACCAATCAGATCGAAAGGCAGTTTGCCGTCAACAGCCAGGTTCGAACGCCAGATCTGGGGAAACTTGAAGTTGGGATCGGTAATGGCCAGTTCGTAAGACGAGGGCAGCGAAGCATTGGCGGGGATCCAGCGCTTTGGATCGGGGCTGAAGAAGTACTTCTTGGTGTTGTCCACCTGGGTGAAACCGGTGAGTACACCGTTGTTGCCAATCTGGTTCGAGATCCAGACAAATGCCGGACGGCCGGTGAACAGGCCGCTACCACCGCGCACCTGAAGCTTGCGATCTTTCAGCACTTCGTAGTTGAAGCCCAAACGGGGTGAGAACAAAGGCTTTGGATCGGGCAATTTAGCGGTGCTGATTTTGTAGTTGCGGTTTTTGTCGCGGTCAATGAAGTTCTGGTTGGCGACAGTTTCGTTGTAGTAACCTGTTTCGGCAAAGAAAGGTACGTCAATACGCACGCCGGCAGTGATGTTCAGGCCTTCGATGGGTGAAAACTCATCCTGGATGTAGGCGCCAGCATAGGTAACTTTGGTGGGCTGCACAGGCTCGGCTCCCCCAGGCAGGGCGGAATAACGAAGCTGGAAGCGACGCAGGGTAACAGGTCCTTCAAAGTTTGGATCGCCCACACCACGGTTCGGATTGGCCAGGTGTGCATTGGCGTCGGTGTAAAAGTCAGCAAGGCTGTTGTACACATAAACACTCTGCGAACCAGGGAAGAATACGTTTTCAAACGAGAAGCGTTCAACGTTTATACCACCCGTAAATACATGCTTTCCAGCGAAATAGGTTACGTTATTCTGCAATTGCAGGGTGCTGTATTGCAGCTTGTTGTTGGGAGTAAATGGCTCAAAACCAAAGGAGATGTAAGTATTGGCAGATTCCTGAATTTCTACAAGTGGGAAGAAATCACCGCGCGAACCACGGTCTTCATTTTGATAGGTATAACCAAGAATGAGGTTGTTGGTTACTTTTCCGAAAACACTGTTGAGCTCACCGATGATGGAGTGAATTTTTTCTTTCTGGATGTAGTTGGTGTTTTGGTAGTTGAGAGCCTGGGTGTTGCTGCGACGGTTACCAAAACCAAGCGAAGAACTGTTGCTGGCAAGCACGTCGGTTTGCGAGTTAAAATAGTTGTAACGCAGGCTGGCTTTATGATTTTTGGAGATGTTGTAGTCGAGCTTTGCAATCAGGTTGTCTCCGAAGGCTTCGCTGTTGTAGCCTTCGTATGGTCCTGTTTCGTAGTTGAATTTTTCTTTCAGGAACGAACGCAGGTTGTCGAGGTCGCTGCGCAGCACACGGGTAACGTTGCCGCCAACGGGTTCACCTCCGTTGTTGGCGCGGAAAGGTGTGGCAGGACGGGCATCGCGGTCAAACTCTGCACTGGCAAAGAAGAAGAGCTTGTTTTTGATGATTGGGCCGCCCAGGTTGGCGCCAAACTGATTGACGTTGAAGTCGGTGGAGGTTACCTCTTTTCCATTGGCTTTCGAACCAACCAGTTTTTCGTTACGGTTGGTAAAGTATGCCGAGCCTTTGAATTCGTTGGTACCACTCTTGGTCACAGCGTTGATGCCGGCGCCCACAAAACCTGCCTGACGAACGTCGTAAGGAGCAATGTTAACCTGAATCTCTTCGATTGCATCCAGGGCAATGGGGGCTTTGCCGGTACGGCCGCCGGGCTGGTCAGCCAAACCAAAACTGTTGTTGAAGATCGAGCCGTCGATGGTGATGTTGTTCAGCCTTGAGTCCTGACCTGCAAACGAGCGACCACTGGCCTGGGGAGTCAGGCGGGTGAAATCGTTGATGGAACGGCTGAGCGAGGGGAGCGTGCGTATGGCTTCGTTAGGAATGGTGGTGGCGGCGCCTGTCCGGTCGGAGCTGAAAACGGCATCTTTCTTGCCGGTAACAACAATCTCACCCAGTTCGAGGGCAGTTTCCGAAAGCACTGCGTTCAGATTGGTAGCAGTACCCAGCGCGAGGAAAATGTCCTTGTACTGCGATTCTTTGTAACCAACGAAGCTGACCGTAACTGTGTAAGGCCCGCCAATCCTCATCGATGGGATAAAATAGCGGCCATCGGCTCCGGTGATGGTTCCGTAAACAGTTCCAGAAGGATTATGCACAGCAACCACAGTAGCCCCAGGAAGGGTTTCGCCTTTGCTGTCAGTTACTCTTCCGCTCAGTGCTGAGGTGGTTACACCCTGAGCAAATGCTGCCTGAAATAGAAACATCAGCAGCATGGTCATCATGCCTGAAAGTAGGTTTTTTTTCATAAACGGTTTAATTGGTGAATGAATAGTTTGTTCACGGCCACAAAAGTATGGAGACAGATTCGTTCTTTGATTAAGTAAATGTTAACATATGAGGAAAGAATCTGAAAATTTTAAATTAAATATTTGATTGACAGATTATTATATATCAATATGTGTTGAAAAAATGTCGAAAAATTTTTGTCGGACGGATGGGCTTTTCTTAACACAAAATTAATATTGTAGGCGACTGGGCTTCGATTATAGTACAAGCCTCAGGCCCATGTCGAAATGGCGGCCAAACGACCAGAAACCTCTGAATGATTGCAGGTCATGATTTTGTCCGTCTTCACCCTTCAGGATGTACACCTGGTTAAAAACATTGTTTGCATTCAGATAAACTTTTGCCTCGTGCCCGAGCAGGCGCAGGGGCATGGAAAAATGAATATCTGTTACCGTGGCTGCCGGCAGTTTGTAGGCCTGACTGCGATCCTGTGCATTTTGCCGGCCTGCAGGATCAAAAGATGCATAGTGTCTGTCGAAGTGCATGGTGCGCCATTCGAATTTCATTTTGTCGAACAGTCTGAGCTCGAGTTGCATGCCTGCCTGCAGTTGTGGCGCTCCACCCACATACAAACCTTTGGCAAACACCTGCACAGTATCCACCACAATATCCCTGTCGTTGAACAGTCGGGCCTCAACATCCTTGTTCCATTTCCAGTTGCCAAAACCGGCAATCAGCCCAAGACGCAGGTTGTCAGCTAAACGGAGGCTCATATCCGCTTCCAGACCTCTGTGCACAGCATCAAGGCCGCGCACCATGGCCCGGGTTTGTGTATTGTTTTCGAGCTGGATGTATTCCTGCGTCAGGAATGAAACGTCTTTCCAAATCGTATTGTAAGCCGAAAGGTTCAGGCTAAGCAGCTCAGCGGTAAGCCCGTACCCTGCCTCGATGGTGTTTACTTTTTCGTTTCGGATATCACGTACCGGGGTGTTGTTGAAATTGCCAAACACAAACTTGTAATAGGGCAGACGGTTGAAATGGGCCATGTTGAGATACAGTTTGCTCATCGTCCCAAACCTGTAGTTGATGCCACCTTTAAGATCAAAGCCGCCAAGTGCAAGTGTTTCGCTCAGCGGTTGATCAGGATTGTTATACAGGTCGCGGCGCCTGTAGGTCTGACCCGAAACGGTGCCTGCTATAAAGGTGTTGAGCTTGCCAAAACTTTTTTCCAGCTGACCAAAGGCACTTAACATATTCAGAATTGCCCCGTTGTGCAGCCTGATGTTGTCGCCGGGCATGCGGATCTGAGGCCTGCCGGCAACTCCGGCTGCCGACCAGCTGTAATCGTCAATATAAAACCTGCCACCTAGCAAGCTGGCAACTTCCTGGCGGAGTGTGGAGCTGAAATAGCGATAGTGCAGGCCGGTAGTGAGCCGAAGTCCGCTGCCCAGATCGGTTTCCAGTGTGCTGAGCGCACCTGCCCATACGTGACTTGCCAGGAAATGGGTTTGTACCACCTTGCTGAAACCACTCACCTGTGTGCCATTGGCAAGTGTGGCGGTGTCCTGATTGTTTGCATTGTAGCTGTATATCGCATCCCAGTCGATCTGGCCGGCTGCATTCCTGAAAGCAAAAACCCCCGGACCGTATTGGTAGCTATCGTTCCACTTTCCGCCACCCCAACCAGGTGAGAAATATAAAGTGTTCACCAGCAAGGTTTTATTGTTTGCCTGCAAGTAATGAGTAAGCCCAAAATGTGGTTTGTGGTAAAAGTTTTCGCTGGCATTGTTGATCCTGCCGTTGTCGTGTCCCCACTCCTTGTTGTACTTGTGGCCAAATCGATCAATTTCTTCCTGGCTGAGTTTGAAGTTGCGCTGCCCGTGTCGTTCCGGACCGCCCAGGGCTGTAAACAACAGCCTTTGGTGTGGCCCGATCTGTTTGCCAATGCTCAGGAAATAGGCCCAGCCATCCACATAAGTGGCGTCAACATAGCCCGGACCAGCCGTACGCGAACCAAGCAGGCTGTACGACCAACCATTGCTCAGCTCGCCTGAGTTGTAACTCAGCGATGTACGGGTGTTGCCATAACTTGTCAGCTGGTGCGCCAGCACGCCTCCGGCTTCGCTCCCTGTGCCTGTGGTGAGGATGTTTACGGTGCCTCCTACAGAGTTCTGGGCTATTTTGCTGGCCCCGATGCCACGCTGAAACTCAATGCTCCGCGCCACTTCGGTGAGACCCATCCAGTTGTTCCAATAAACCAATCCGTTTTCGGCTCCGTTGATCGGTATGCCGTTGAGCAACACCGCCAGGTTTTCCTGTTGAAATCCCCTGATGCTGAGGGTAGCATCACCCGATCCGCCCCCGTCACGGCTGGCATACACCCCGGGGCTGAAACTCATAACCTCTGGCAAAGGCCGGTCGCCAAGTGTGAGGGCAATTTTTTCCGCTCCTATACGGGTGAAGGCAATAGGCGTGTGTCCTTCCCGCGCCGTCTGGGCCATCACCTGTATCTCATCCAGCTGGGTAATGCTTCGCTCCATCATGATATGGAGCGGACTTTCCGCAATACGGTATGCAAGTTCCTGTGTGCGGTAGCCGATGTGACTTACGGTTAGCCTGCCACTTGCAGAATCCACGGCGAGCTGAAAAAATCCTGAAGCATTGCTCAGGGTGCCTTTTTTGCCATGCTGCAGCCTGATCTCCGCCCCCACCAGCGGAAGACCACTCTCTTTGTCGGATATCCTGCCTGTAAGTTGCTGGCCGCTTGCCTGCAATCCGAGCAAAATCACGAATAAGGCTAAAAATGTTGTTGTTCTCATGTTACTCTATCCGGTTTTTTTAAACGTAAAAAACTAAGCCCCGAAGATTCTCCGGGGCTCAGGATCCATTCAACCAAAAAAGTAACGAGTACAACAAAAACGAATGCTGTCGTATTGACACATCATGCCACGCCGGGACGCTACCCAACGCAGGTTTCCAGATACTCGTTCTTCTTCCATCCAGACTGTAACTGTCGGTACCGGAGTTTCACCGGTTCAGTCCTGCTTTCGCAGGAGTCGCGGACTTTACCGCCGATCGGGAATTTCACCCTGCCCCGAAGAACTTTTCGGCTGCAAATATAGTGTTAATTTTTTAACATTCTTTTTGCAACCTCAATTTAAAATCAGTTTATACAAGCTATTAAAATGGCTGCTATGGCCTTATGCTTCTACGTGTTTCATTTTCAGTTTGTTGAGGTATTCCATCGCACTCAAAGCAGCTATTGTGCCGTCGGCTGTTGCCAGGGTAATCTGGCGGTAGCGTTTGGCATTGGCATCGCCGGCGGCAAATACTCCGGGCACATTGGTTTGCATTGCCGAATCCACCATCACTTCTCCACGTTCGTTCAGGGCGATGCATTTTCCTTTCAGAAAATCGGTATTGGCTTCATAACCAATGAAAACGAATACACCATCGAGCTCCATGCGGTAGTGTTCGCCTGTGAGCAGGTTTTCGACCATCACAGCTTCCAGCTTGTCGTCGCCCAGAAACTCCGTGATGCGGCTTTGCATCCGGATATCGATTTTTGGGTTGTTATAAGCTACCTCCTGTGCATGCCTGAAACCCTGGAAAGTGTCGAGCATGTGTATGATGGTCACGTGCGAGGCATATTTTGTCAGCGAGTCGGCTTCCTCCAGGGCAGTGTTTCCTCCGCCAACAACGGCAATGGTTTTTCCGGTAAAGAAGTCGCCATCGCAGGTGGCGCAATAGGAGATGCCTCTTCCCCGAAACTTGTCTTCACCTGGCACGCCCAGGCTTTTCGACCTGCCTCCGGTGGCCAGGATGATGCTGTCGGACGTAAATTCCTTGCCGTTGGTCAACCGTAACCATTTTCGCTCCGATTCAAAATCAATTGCTTCGATGCTTACACCGCTCATCAGCTTGCAGCCAAAGTTTTTGGCCTGGTTTTTCATCCTGGTGGCCAGCTCGTAGCCCGAAATGGATTCAAATCCTGGATAGTTGGCAATCTCGTGGGTCAGCACCATCTGACCTCCGGCCACTCCGGAGTCCAGAATCAGCACATTTGCTTTGGCGCGCGACAGGTAAATGCCTGCGGTTAGTCCTGCCGGACCTGCACCGATGATGATGCTGTCGAAATGTGTTGCTTGCATGGCTTGCTTTTGTTTGGGTTAAAAAAACCCGGAACATCGTTCCGGGCTAAATATTTGTTTTATTCAGGTTTCCCGAATTCGCGATCGAGAATGGTGGTAATCTGGTCGCGTGTCTGAATGCTGCTTGTGGCGGCAACTACCTTACCATTCCTGTAGTAAACGGTAAACGGCAGTCCCATAAAATTGCGGCACTCGGGCAAATTACGGATTACCGCAGCTTCGGGTGAATCGAATGCCATGTCGCGGAAAGCCACATGCGTATATTCGTCGCGCAGCTCTTCCATTATTCCATATACAGGTATGCACATCGGCCCCATGCGGCCGCAACATACCATTACATTTTCATGTGTTTCAATCAGTTGCTGAAGCTCCTTTGCCGTTGCAACGTGTTCAAGATTTGTAGGTAGTACCATTGTTCAGTGTTTTTAAACGTTTCACGCTGCAAAGATCATAAATTATGCCAAATAGTGATACTAAAGCGATTTAAAATTTTCACAAGCTACCTGGATGCTTGTGGATGAAAGGTGTAAATCGCTATAATTCAATGTGATAATTTTGAGGTTGATGAGGCCTACTTACAACAGCCGTCTGATGAGCCGCAATTTGTGGGTGTGTTTTTTTGTTTCGCGGTTGAATATGCCATATGCATCCAGGCTGTCGTGTCGCACCTTGCCCGAGCAGTGAACAATTCCTCCCTTGCCGTCGAGCAGGCCCACGTGGATAATATTTCCGCTTTCGTTATCGAAAAATGCGAGGTCGCCGGCTTGTGCCTGGTCCTGAAAATCAATTATTTCGCCAACGAGCGCCTGGTCGCGGGCGTCTCTTGGCAATTTCAGGCCGGCCAGTTTACATACCACCTGCACAAAACCGCTGCAGTCGTAGCCGAGCGGATTGCGACCTCCCCAGAGGTAGGGGCTTCCGAGCAATTGAGCTGCAAAACGGATGAGCTTGTCCGGGCTGGGATCTCCGGCGCTGACAATACGTCCTGATTTCTGCCATTCTTCGAATGTGTCTGCCGATATGTCGCATATCGAAGGCGCCACACAACTTCCCATCGGCAGAAGAATTTGGTTTCCGTCGTTATTTTTTACCTGCATAACAGGTTCGGCCACGAGCCAGTCGCTGGAGGCATCTGCCGGGTTTAGCTCATGGGTTGATAGTTGTGCCTGACTCATCCAGCCTTCATAGTTGTCGAAATGACATTTTACCAGCATCCAGTCGGAAAGGCGGTCGAGGATCTGGTAGGCTTCTCCAAAAAGGAGCTGACTGACCAATTCACTTTTTTCGGAGGGTTCCTTGCGCAGGCTGGCAACAGGCAGCATGTTTACATACCACATAATCAATGGGTTTCTTCGGTAATAATGGATCAGATATCTGGGGTAAAGGTATGACAAGCCAGCCAAATGTGCGGGACTGATTACATATGTTGCATGCTCCGATACCATGAAATATGTAATTTCGTTGCGCATGGTAAAGAAACTACGAAACAGGCTGACCGACAGCTTCTACAGGATCCACTATCCGGTGGTTATGCTGGTGTCGTTTATTTTGGCAGCCTTGCTGGTTGTGCTGGTTATGCCCCGCACTGCGCGTTTTGGCTTTGAATATCAGCGGGGACGGGTATGGCAGCATTCGCACCTCTACGCACCTTTCGACTTTACGATCTATAAAACTGAGTCGCAGCTGGCCTCGGAGCGAAAAAAGCTGAGCCGGCAGGTCTATCCGTACTTCGTTTTCGACGAAATTGAAACTGCAAGGAGCAGGGAAAGGCTCGAGCAGGCTGCCATGGAGCAGTTCCGCGGACCTTCGCGTGAAGTCAGGATCTGCATCCGCTCTTTGCTCGCATTGTTCGATCAGGTACATCAGGTCGGGATCGTTCAGCACCACAGCATACTTGATAGGGAGGATTTTCCTGGTCGCATAAATATTGTCCGTAACCGCACGGTAGCGGTAAAGTCGATCGACGACGTGTACAGCCTGACGCATGCGTTCGACCGTTTCCGCAAGGCTACCGATACCATGCGCTACTGCGACCGACAGACTGCCCTGACCCTACTCACCAAATCGCTTACGCAAAACCTGATATATGACGAAACCATGTCGCGTCAGGAGCTGGAGCAGGCCTGGCAACGCATCTCGCCTACTTTTGGACTGATTCAGAAAGGAGAGCTGATTATCAGCGAGGGTGAGATGGTGGACGAAGAAAAGGAAACCATACTCAATTCATTGCGGCTGGAATACGACCGCAGGGCCGGCGACCAATGGAGCCGTACCAGCCAGCGGGCCGGCGAAACGATCCTGATAGTAATCATCTTTGTTATCCTGTTCTTCTATATCCGGCAGTTCAGGGCAGATCTTTTTGACCAGCTCCGCAAAGTCAATATGCTTTTGCTGCTCATGCTTTCTACGGTTGTGTCTGCATTGTTGCTGCTCGACAAAGCGCCAGGTTATTTTTACCTGTTTCCGTTTGGCATCCTGCCCATCATCCTGATCACTTTCTTCGACTCGCGCACTACCATTGTTGTCCAGTTGCTCGCCACCATCCTCATAGCCATCGCAGTCCCTAATGCATTTCAGTTTGTCTTTCTGCAATTCGTCGTTGGTTATGTAGTGGTTTTTGGTTTGGAGCGTCACAGCCGCCGCTTGTTTTTCTTCCGTACCTCTTTGCTGATTTTTCTCGCCTACCTTGCGGTATATGCCGGATTTAGCCTGATGCAGCTTCCCGGTCTGACACACTTCGATCTGACAATGGTTGCCAGATTTGCAGCGAGCAGTGCCCTGACACTCTTTTCTTTGCCACTCATTTATCTGCTTGAGCGCATCTTCCGCGTAATCTCCGACCTCAGTCTGCTCGAGCTGAGCAATACCAACAATCCTTTGCTCAGGGAACTCGCTTTGCGCGCACCCGGCACTTTTCAGCATTCCATTCAGGTGGCCAATCTGGCGGAAGAAGCGCTTGCAGCCATTGGAGGCCATGTGTTGCTGGCCCGCACCGGTGCGCTGTATCACGACATTGGCAAAATGGAGAATCCTTACTATTTTATTGAAAACCAGGCTGGTGGATACAATCCCCATGACGACATTACCCCCGCCGAAAGCGCCGAAATCATCATTGGCCACGTCCTTAAAGGAATTGAGATGGCCCGCAAGGCAGGACTGCCGGAACAGATCATCGATTTTATCCGCACCCACCATGGCACTTCGCGTGTGGATTACTTCTATATCATGGCTCAACGCCAGCAGGCCGGTGTGCAGCTCGACGAACGGGGGTTCAGGTACCATGGCCCCATCCCGTTTTCGCGCGAAACAGCTGTTGTGATGATGGCCGATGCGGTGGAAGCTTCTTCACGTAGCCTGCGCCAACCCACGGAACAAAAAATCAACGACCTCATCGAGTACATCATCGGCAAGCAACTTGCTGACCAGCAATTTGTGAATGCCGATATCACACTTCGCGACATCAACCTCGTGAAAAAGATATTCAAGCGAAAACTGCTGAATATCTACCATGTAAGAATAGCTTATCCCGAATAGGCCGGGAATGTTTTCCCGATTTCTGCTGCCAGACGGCGCAGATAAAGCATGGTTTCGGTCGGCCCGAGATTAAAAATCGCATCGAGCACACTCAGGTTGGGCACAAAACCAAGCCTGTCGGAGAATGCCTGAAAATAAGCCGGAAAAATTTTGGCAGGCTGATTGGTTGTCTCAAACGGAAAGTGGAGCGCCAGGTTGCGGGAGTGTGGACTGAATTGCTTTGTGTAGTCCCAGGTTTTGTCCGTACGCAACATGCGCAGGCAAAGTGCAAGTCCCTCGTGGCACAAATCGCTCAGGCTGCTGTGTTGTTTTCTGAAAAAGCCGGCAAGCTCAGCTTCGTAATGCATATAATAAGGAGTCCTGCGATAAGCCGAAGCAATAGCCCGTTCATGCTGCATTGCCCAGGGCAGGGTTGGGTCGATAATGATGTCGCTCGTTTTCGTGTGATTTCCATGTGGTTTCTTCACCGGAACGCTGAGCCTCTGGGGGCCGTTGGCTCCCAGGATATAACACCGGTTGCGCAGGGTTTGCTTGGGGTAAGTTTCGTTGATCTCGAGCAAAGGAACCTCGGTTGCCAAAAAAATGGCCATCCACGATAAGGGTGGAAAGTAGGCCACCGGCAAAACGATGGGCAAATCCTGATCTGTCATGGCGGCAAAAATACCAAACAAAAAACCACGCCCATTGGCGTGGCTTTTTGTTTGTCGTATCTAAGCTCAGTTTTTGAGCAGCACGTCTTCAATGGCTTTTTTGAAGGTTTCTTTAGGTAGTGCACCCATGGCCATCTGAGGCTGGCCATTCTTGGGGCAGAACAAGAGCGACGGGATGCTCCTGATGCCGAAAACGGCTGCAAGTTCCTGCTCTTCTTCTGTGTCCACTTTGTAGATGTTGATCTTTCCTTCATATTCTTTGGCCAACTCTTCCAGGATGGGGGCTACCATCTTGCAAGGCATGCACCAGTCGGCATAAAAATCGATGATGCATGGCAGTTCGCCTTCAAATTTCCAATCTCTGTTTTCTTCGTAATTGAAAACCTTTTCAAGAAAGGTTTGCTTGGTCAGATGCTCCAACATAATTTGGTTTGTGTTTAATTTTTAGCTTTAAGTAATTCTTCCTCAATGATTTTGATATACATTTCCTCGGTGAGTGCGCCGGCTTGCATCATGGGCTGGCCTTGAACGGGCACAAAGAGGATCGAGGGGATGCTGCGCACCTGAAACACACTGGCGAGCCGCTGTTCTTTGTCCACATCGATTTTATAAACCTTGAGCCTGCCTTCGTAATCTTTGGCAATCTTATCCATGATCGGGGCAATGCGGCGGCAAGGTGCGCACCAGTCGGCATAAAAGTCCACAATGGCAGGAAGCTCGCCTTCGTGCACCCAGGTCTGCGGGTTCTTTTCAAAGTTCCACACCTTTTCCAGGAAGGTGTCGTATGTCAGGTACTCAGGTTTGCCTGAAACATTCAGGTTTTCATTGGTATTGGTCTGTTTTCCGGTCGTGTTGCTGCATGCCGTGGTCATCAGTAGCAGGGCAGCAATCAGGATGCTGAAATTATTGGCCATGTTCATTATTAAAAGTTTGTGCAAAAGTATAAAATTTTAAATCGCTTGAATATCACTTTTGTTAAATTTGCAGCAAATTTTGTTCCAAAGGTATAACCAATGATGGTTGAGGCAGACAAGCTTCAGGTAAATTCCGTTGAAAACGGCATTGATGAACAGCCCACGGAGGATGCCCTGCTGGCCATGCTTGCCGACATTAAATGGCGTGATGGTTTTGTGTGCCGCAAATGTGGTCACACCAATTTCTGCAAAGGAAAGCGTCCGCATTCGCGTCGCTGCACCAGGTGCAAGACCGAGGAATCGGCGCTGGCGCACACTGTGTTTCACCGCTGCAAGATTCCGCTCAATGAGGCCTTCCGGATAGCTGTCTCGGTTTGTTGCAATCCGGACATATCGTCATACGAATTGAGCAGACAAATGTCAAAACGACAGATGACCTGCTGGAAGTTTAAGCACAAGGTGATGGAATGCCTTGGTGATGCCAGCAAAGCCGAGGCGCTGAAAAAACTTGTTCAGGGGCTGGCCACCCAGGTTTGACAATCGCTGAGCTACCTGCACCTTTTTGTATAGTCCATCAGGCTTTTCATGCCCAGGTCTTCGGCCATCACAAAGTAATGGCAGGCCATATCCCTGTCCTGATAAACATCCTGATAGATGAGTGCAAGCCCAAGGTAGGGGTCAGGATATTGCGGATTGAGCCGGATGGCCTCTTCGAACCGGGCCTTGGCGCCTTCCACATCGCCCAGCGAGCGGCGGCATGCACCCAGATAATACACCGCTTCGTGTGAGTCGGGTTTGTATTTCAGGGCTTTGGTCAATTCAGCTTCTGCTTCGCGATGTCTGGCCTGATAGATCAGGTCGATGCCGTTTTCGAGGTGATGGCGAAATTTCTCTTCCTTAGTGCCACAACTCACCAGGACGAGCATCAGTAGAAAAGGTGCGATTAGTTTGATATTCAGATACATGTGTTAGTCAAATTGTGATACGATGGTTTTTACCCTGTGTTCGATCTCCTGCAATTTTTCTGCTGTGCGGGCTTCGGCCAGAAAACGCAGGTAGGGTTCGGTATTGCTGGGGCGGATGTTGAACCAATAATCCGGATAATCGAGTCGGTAACCGTCGAAATCCATGAAAGAAACAGGTTTTTCCTTGGTCATAAAGTGCTCCAGTACCGCATCCATGGCTTCCTGTTTTTTGCTTATCCTGAAATTAATTTCGCCTGTGCTGTGGTAGGCCGAGATATGCCTGATGAGCTGTGAGAACGAAAAACCTGCTTCTTTGAACTGGCTGACCAGCCTGAGCACAATGAGCGCTGCCAGCATGGCCGAGTCGGAGTAATAAAAATCGCGGAAGTAATAATGACCGGCGAGCTCGCCACCGTAGATTCCGTCTATCTCGCGGAGCTTGCCTGCTCCGTAGGCCCGGCCAACACGCCAGGTGTGCACTTCGGCGCCAAATTGGCTGAGGTATTCGGCAATGGCACGGCTGCTGCGGATGTCCTGAAGCACCGGCCCCTTGCCTCCTTTAAACTCGAAAAAGTAATGCCCCATCAGGGCAATGATCAGGTCGGGCGAAACAAAACGGCCGTTTTCGTCGATAAACATCACCCGGTCGGCATCCCCGTCGAAGATAAGACCGATATCGCAACGGCGGTTGACAACTAGTTGCTTGATTTGTTCCTGGTTTTCAGGTTCCAAAGGGTTAGGTTCATGCCCGGGAAAATTGCCGTCGATCAGGTCATTAATGTAGAACGCATCTTTGTCGAGCAGGGATTTAACCAACAGGCAGGCCATTCCATTGCTGCAATCAACCCCGATGCGCAGATTGGAAAAGTCGCTCTTGTATTGGGAAAGAAATTCGAGGTAGGCTTCCCTGAAATCGAATTGCTTAACTTCTCCTTTCCTGGCTTTTGATTCGATTGTCCCGTTTTCGACAAGTTTTTCCAGACGGCTGAGGCCATTGTCGTAGCCCACAGGGACTACGTTTCTGGCGGATACTTTCAAGCCGTTATATTCCGGCGGGTTGTGCGAGGCGGTAATCATTACCGACCCTGGAAATCCATATCTGCCAGTTCCCCAATAAATCATGGGGGTAGTGGTGATGCCTGCATCCGATACCGAAACACCGGCATCGGTTATGCCCTTGCAGAGCGCTTCAAAAAGGGCAGGGGAGGAATTGCGGGCATCGCGGCCCACGAGGATATGGTTGGCTTCGAGTATCTGTGGCAGAAAAAAACCGATGCGGTAAACCATGTCCGCATTCAGGTCTCTGTCCCATACTCCTCTGATATCGTAGGCTTTAAAGGCTTTTATCATAAGGTTTTATCTCCTGATGTTTAACCTGTCGAGCGCCCGTCGGTATTTCCAGGCGTTGTACTGGTGTTGCTCGTATGTTTCGGCAAAAGCGTGGTAGCCCGACAAGTCGTCGCGTGCACAAAAATACAGAAACCTGTGCTTTTGATGATTCAGCACTGCATCGATGGAGCTGATTGAGGGGATGCAGATGGGGCCTGGGGGCAGACCAGGGTACATATAGGTGTTGTACGGAGAGTTGAAATTGAGGTGAAAATCAACAATTCGTCTTGCTTCGAAATCGCGTGTGGCAAAAACCAGGGTGGGATCGGCCTGCAACCTCCAGCCACCGCGGAGCCGGTTGATGTAAACCCCGGCTATAATGGGTTTTTCGTCGTTTTTGTTGGTTTCTTTTTCCACAATCGAAGCTAAAATGCTCACCTCAAGCGGACTGAGCGGTATCTGTTCGGCTTTGGCGCGCCGCGATTCGTTCCAGAAACGTTTGTGCTCCTGAAACATGCGCGAAACAAAACCCTCTGCAGTCGTCGTCCAGTAAAACTCGTAGGTGTTGGGTATGAAGAGGGCCGGAATAGTCTGATGGTTATAGCCCAGAAAAGCCAGATATGCCGAGTCGCTCAGCAGGCTGGCTATGGATGCGGAATCTGCTTCAATCTGTCCGCCAACTCTTGCTGCAAGCTGATACACATCGCGCAGGCTGTTGAATGTGACTTTGACCGGGGTCTGCCTCCCCGAACGGAGTATACGCAACAGCTCGAGGTTGCTCATGTCGGGGTAAACAAGGTAGTAACCCGGTCGTACACTTTTGTGGTATTGCAACCAGAATGCCGCCCACTCGAAGGTTGTCCGGCTTTCGACCAGGCCTTTGCCATAAATGATTTCTTTGGCTTTATCGAAGTCGCTTCCGGTGGGAATAATCAGTTCGGCCACCGGTAGTCCCGAAGTGTAGGTGTTAGGACGGAAAAATGTGATATACACCAGTACGGCTGCAGCAAACAAAAGCAGCAAAAAAAGCGTGATTATTCCTAAACTTCGTCTCAGCATGCGCCGTCTGCGGTCTCTGCCCGAAGTATAGTATGCACTCATGGTTCTTTGTGTTTAGGGTTGAACAACTGCATCAGCACCTGGTCGTGAAAGTCGCCGTTTCTGAAAATCCAGGCTTTCATGACAGCGGTTTTTTCAAATCCGGCAGATTCAAACAGTTTCAAACTGATGTTGTTTTCAGCCAGTACATGGCAATAGATCTGATGAAGCTCGAGCGTTTCGAAGGCATATTCCTTGAGCAGCCCGATGGCCGTTTTGGCAATACCACGATGCCTGAATGCCGGTGCCACATATATTCCTACACCTGCCCGGCGGTGGTGCGGGTGGAAATCAAACAGGTCGGCCATGCCTACAGTTTCTTTGCTTCCATTGGTTTGATAATCAATCATAAACCTGGCCTGCCTGTTCCGGTAAAAATCATGCCCCTCAAGGATAAATTGTTCAATCTCGAAAAGCGCGTAGGGCAGCAGGTTGTCGCCATGTACCCACACGTTCTGATCGTTTTCCCAGGCGTACATGAGGGCTGCATCGGCAGGCTCAACTGCCCTGAGTGATATTTTGTCGGATGAGGCAAACATCTTCTGTGAGATTAGTAGATACAGATTGAGCCACTGAAAACTTTCTGCACCGGCCCCTCGAGGTAAATATCCCTGAACAGCTCACCATCCTTTAAGAGGCTGACCTTCAGTTCCCCTCCCAGTGTCCGGATGTGCGAGCTGGTGATGCCGTTCCAGATGCAGTTGGCTATGGCTGATGCGGTTACGCCTGTGCCGCAGGCCAGGGTTTCGCACTCCACACCACGCTCGTACGTGCGCACTTTCAGCGAGGCTCCCTCAAATTGAACAAAGTTGACGTTCACCCCGTCGCGCGAGATCTGTTTGTCGTACCGTATCCGGCGGCCTTCGTTATTCACATCCACTGCATCTACATGCGCTACTTTTTTGATGTAATGCGGTGAGCCGGTGTTGATGATGAGGTCATCGCCATGCTCCTGATATGCAGCCACATCGGCCATGCTGAGCCGCACGTGAAACAGTCCGTTATCTTTTTTTTCGACCCAGGCTTCGTGCATACCGTCGAATGCCAGAAAGCGGCTGTGGGCAGGTGCAATGCCATTTTCGAGCGCAAAAGCCGCTGCGGAGCGCCCTCCGTTGCCACACATGCTGCCCTCCAAACCATCGGAATTGTGATAAATCATCCTGAAATCGCAACCTTCAGCGTTTTCTATACGTATCAGGCCATCGGCCCCGATGCCAAAATGTCGGTCGCAAAGAAACCGCACGAGTTCCGGCCCGAAATCAAGCGCATCCTGCCGGTTGTCAACCATGATAAAATCGTTGCCGGCACCATGGTATTTCCAGAACTTTAACTCATGAGGGCGGGAAGTATTCATGCAGCGTTAAATTACGTTAAGGGCAAGGCATTGTGTGTGGCCTGGTGCGCTTTTTGTAGCAAATTTAGACAGATTTGACGAACCCTTTAAATTTCTTTTATCAGGTGTTAACACGAATTAACATTGACAAAAAAACAGAAAACAAACAATTACGTTTCATCAAAAAAGACAGATATGAGCAGGAAAGTTAAAGACTTATTCTGGGGCATGTTGGGCGGAGGAATCATTCTGTTGATTTATCTCATTGTTTCCTCGAACAGCAAACCGCAGGGCGACATACTGCAAAATCAGTTGCCCCGCACTGCCGTGCAGCCTGATATGCCAAGCATACATCAGGCCCGTCTGGCAGCCATGCCGGCCGAAATCAGTTTTGTGGAAGCTGCTGAAACCACTGTAAATGCTGTGGTGCACATTCGAACGGAAATGCGCACACGCACCTCAACCTACGACGATTTCTTTGGTTCGTTGCGCGAGTACCTCTATGGCAGTCCTTTTCATCAGAATCAGCGCAGTGTGGTCGGGTTTGGTTCGGGAGTGGTGTTGTCGTCGGATGGCTACATCGTGACCAACAACCACGTGGTGGAAGGCGCCGACAAAATTGAGGTTACCTTCAACGACAGGCGCCGCATGACAGCCGAAATTGTGGGTACGGACCCCACTACCGATATTGCACTCATCAAGGTGGACGGTCGCAACCTGCCTTTCCTTGTTTTTGGCAATTCCGACGAAGTAAAGGTTGGGGAGTGGGTGCTTGCGGTGGGTAATCCATTCAACCTAACTTCCACGGTAACAGCCGGTATTGTGAGTGCCAAGGCTCGTAACATCAATATTTTGGGTAATCGTTCGTCCATCGATTCCTTCATTCAGACCGATGCGGTGATTAACCGTGGGAACAGCGGGGGTGCGCTTGTCAATACCTCCGGCGAGCTAATCGGCATCAATGCTGCCATCGCCTCGCGCACAGGGGTTTACGAAGGCTACAGCTTTGCTATTCCGGGCAATATTGTGCGCAAGATCGTGGACGACATCATCCGTTTCGGCGAACCTCAGCGCGCTTTCATTGGTGTGGAAATCCGTGAAATGGATGAGGAGCTGGCCAACAAAACAGGTGAAGAAAACATTAAGGGGGTGTATGTGGCCAGGGTAACCGAGAACGGCGGGGCTGCCGAAGCCGGCATCAAATCGGGCGATGTGATCCTCGAAATCAACAAACGACCCGTCAATTCGCTTTCGCAGCTGCTTGAAGTTGTGGGCCAGTACCGACCGGGCGATGTGGTTGAGATTCTCACCCTTCGCAATGGCCAGACCCGTACGGTGAATGTCAAATTGCGCAACCAGGACGGGAATACCAAAGTAGTTACCCGTGAAGCCAGCTTTTTCAATGCCGACCTTGGCGCCAATCTTGCACGGCTCTCGCAGTCGGAAAAAGATGAGCTGAAAATCAAATCCGGTCTGAAGGTGACAGATGTGCGCGATGGTGTGCTGCGTCGCGGTGGTATCGGAAAAGACTTCATCATTCTGCAAATCAATGGCATGCCCGTGGACAGCCGTGAGGAGCTTGAGTCGGCGCTAGGCAACAGTCGTTCGCGCACAGTCAGGGTTCAGGGTATGTACCCCAACGGAATGCGCATAAGTTTCGAATTTGTGAGGTAATAATGAAACCTTAGGCAATAATCTTCGTAAAAGGAACGACCAGGCAATCAACATACCATTCAAAACAAAAATACATCCCCATTCCCTGCGGGCAGCGAAACCCTGCCGGCAGGGAATAATGCTAATGAACAAATTGTTAAGTAAACTGTTAATTTTAAACATACTATAGATTCTATGAGGCAACTCAAAATTACCAAATCAATCACCAACCGCGAGAACCAATCGCTTGACAAGTACCTCCAGGACATTGGCAGGGAACAGATGATTACTGCCGAGGAGGAGGTGGAGCTCGCAAGGCGCATCAAGCTGGGCGATGAAAAGGCCCTGGAAAGGCTGGTTAATGCCAACCTTCGTTTCGTGGTTTCGGTGGCCAAGCAATACCAGAACCAGGGGCTGAGTCTGCCTGACCTGATCAACGAGGGCAACCTTGGTTTGATCAAAGCCGCGCGCAGGTTTGACGAAACCCGTGGGTTTAAGTTTATCTCCTATGCCGTTTGGTGGATCAGGCAAAGTATTCTGCAGGCCCTGGCCGAACAGGCACGCATCATCAGGCTCCCACTGAACCAGGTGGGGCAGGTGAACAGGGTGAAAAAAGTATCGTCGCAGCTCGAACAACAGCTGCAACGCACACCTTCGACCGAGGAAGTGGCACGAGAACTCGACCTGCCGGAACAAAAGGTGGAAGCCGTGCTGAAAATCAATTCGCGTCACATCTCGACCGACGCACCCCTCATTGAGGACGAAGACATGATGTTCTTCGATCAGTATGTGCCCGAAGATGTGGAGGAAACGGATGAGCCCCTCATGCGCGAATCCCTCGGTCAGGAAATACAGCGTTCGCTGGCCATGCTGGCCGACAAGGAAAGAGAGGTGATCAATATGTATTATGGCATCGGGATGAATCACGCCTACACCCTCGAAGAAATCGGCGCCAAGTTTGACCTCACCCGTGAGCGTGTGCGCCAGATCAAGGAAAAGGCCATCCGCAAACTGAAACACAACGCGCGAAACAGGCTCCTTAAAGCCTATCTCGGACAATAACATCTGCAAACCTGAGATAAAAACTGCCATGCCACCCATGGCAGTTTTTTTTTTTGCTGATTTTTTTTTAACGCTGGTGCAAACGTTTGCATTAAGGTTATACATTTGTTCACAACCAATGTTAACCCAAAACCGTTTAGCCAAATGCCTATGGAACAGTTTGATGCATCACTCCGCCATTGGATTGATCATGAGCAGGCAGCTGCCGAGCTCATCAATGTGGTAAGCCGATTGTGGTACGAGAAATCCGTTGAACTCATTCTTTTGCGCTCAGTGCTGGTGAACCGCGGCACAGGCAAGATCCTCAACAAGCACATCCGTGCCGAAACCATCCTCAAAAAGCCTGTGCGGGTACAAGACTCGCTGATGATTGCAAAAGCCATTCTGAACCAGGATATTGCGCCTGCCAGAATAGACATCGGGCGCCTAAACTCGGAGTGGACGGACGAGAAAGACAAGTATCCCGATGTGGATTCATTCGTAAAGGATAAACTAAGGGAGTTCATCGGAGCGCCTCCACGCAGTACGCGTACCCAGGATGTGGTGCTTTACGGTTTTGGACGCATAGGTCGTTTGCTTGCCCGTGAGCTAATTCTTTTTGCGGGCAACGGCTCGCACCTGAGGCTGAGGGCCATAGTGACGCGCAGCAACAAGCCGGAGGAGATCAGAAAGCGCATCTCGCTTTTCCGTAAAGACAGCGTGCACGGCCCGTTTAATGGTGTGGCCAATGAGGACCTGGAAAACTCGGCCATGATTGCCAACGGGCAGATCATCAAATTTTTATCGGCCAACAGTCCTTCAGAAATTGATTATACTGCCTACGGAATACACGATGCGCTGGTGATTGATAATACCGGGGTGGTGCGCGACCGTGAGAGCCTGTCGCAACACCTGCAGGCCAAAGGCGTCAGCAAGGTGCTGCTGACTGCTCCGGGTAAGGGCGACATTCCAAACATTGTGTATGGTGTGAACCAGAATGCGGTGGACATTGACAAAGAAACCATCTTTTCGGCGGCCTCCTGCACCACCAATGCCATAGTGCCCGGCCTGAAGATCATCGAGGAAAACTACGGCATCGAGAAAGGGCATATCGAAACCATTCATGCCTACACAAACGACCAGAACCTGCTCGATAACTTTCACAAAAAAACACGCCGCGGAAGGGCTGCACCGCTCAATATGGTGATTACCGAAACCGGAGCCGATTCGGCCGCAACCAAAGCCATCCCAAGCCTTGCCGGAAAGCTGACATCCAATGCGGTACGCGTTCCGGTGCCCAATGTGTCGCTTGCCATACTGACGCTGGATGTGCGCAAGCAGGTGACCGTGGACGAGGTGAACCAGTTGTTTCTGGATGCATCGCTTCGCGGACCGCTTATCGAGCAGATACGCTACAGCAATGCCACCGAATTTGTGTCGTCGGATGGCATAGGCGATTCGTGCGCCTGCATCTTCGACAGCCCAAACACCAAGGTTTCGAACGATGGCCGTACCATCATTGTGTATCTATGGTACGACAATGAGTTTGGCTACACCAGCCAGGTGGTGCGACTGGCCCGGCATATCGGAAGGGTAAAGAGCTACAGATACTATTAAGGCAAACAAGCCCGCAACTTTAAATTTGGCCTCAGCTAACCGCCGGATTGGCATTGTTGGATTTTACGACTTAATTTTGTCCGCTTGTTGAACATTCAATAAGCCATGAAAGATACCAGGTATATCTTCGTTACCGGTGGTGTAACTTCCTCGCTCGGCAAGGGAATTATCTCGGCTTCGCTGGCAAAGTTGCTGCAGGGCAGGGGGTTCTCGGTTACAATCCAGAAGCTTGATCCCTATATCAATGTCGATCCGGGCACACTCAATCCCTACGAACATGGAGAGTGTTATGTGACCGAAGACGGTGCAGAAACCGACCTCGACCTTGGGCACTACGAAAGGTTTTCGAATGTGCCCACCTCACAGGCCAACAACGTTACCACGGGCAGGATTTATCAGCACGTGATCAACGAGGAAAGGGCCGGGACCTACCTGGGAAGTACCGTTCAGGTGATTCCCCACATCACCGACGAAATCAAGCGGCGCATCAAGTTGCTTGGTCAGAGCGGCAACTTCGATTTTGTCATCACCGAGATTGGTGGTACTGTCGGGGATATCGAGTCGTTTCCTTTTATCGAAGCCATCCGACAGATGCGCTGGGAAATGGGGCGCAAATGTGCGGTGGTGCACCTCACGCTGGTTCCTTTTCTATCCGCTGCTGGTGAGCTGAAAACCAAGCCTACACAGCATTCGGTGAAAACCATGCTCGAACAGGGGGTGCAGCCCGACATCATCGTTTGCCGGACCGAAAAGCCACTGAACGAAAGCATAAGGGGTAAGATTGCCCAGTTTTGCAATGTGGAGGTTACGAGTGTGATCGAAAGCATCGATGCAGCCTCCATTTACGATGTGCCCATGCTGATGCTCGAGGAAAAGCTCGATATTGCTGTATTGCGCAAAACAGACACCCCCATCCCGGATAAGATCGACATCAGCAAATGGCAGGAATTTTTGCATAAGCTGCATCATCCGCAATCGGAGATTACTGTGGCTCTGGTAGGCAAGTACGTGGAGCTCAAAGATGCCTATAAGTCGATCAATGAGGCATTTATACATGCCGGTGTGGCCAACGAATGCCGGGTGAAGATAAAGTATGTGCACAGCGAACATATGGATAGTGGCAATGTGCACGAGCAGCTTCATGATGTTGGTGGGGTGCTCGTGGCACCCGGATTCGGCGGGCGGGGCATCGAAGGAAAGATCACAGCCATCGAATGGGCCAGGGTGAACAAGGTGCCGTTTTTTGGTATCTGCCTGGGGATGCAGTGCGCAGTTATCGAGTTCGGGCGCAATGTGTTAGGACTACGCGATGCCCATTCTACCGAAATGAATCCCCGCACTCCCCATCCGGTGATTGACATCATGAATACGCAGAAAGGTATTAAAAACCTCGGCGGTACCATGCGTTTGGGGGCCTATCCCTGCAAGCTCGAGCCGGAAACCAAGGTGTATGCACTCTACAAGGAAGCGATGATCTCGGAGCGTCACAGGCACAGGTATGAGTTTAACAACGATTACCGCAAGGCTTACGAAAAGGCCGGCATGCGTGCCGTTGGCATTTATCCCAGCGAAAATCTGGTCGAAATTATCGAACTCGACAACCATCCCTGGTTTGTGGGCGTACAGTTTCATCCCGAATACAAAAGCACGGTAGCCCGTCCGCATCCCTTATTTGTGGGATTTGTGGCTGCAGTGAAAGAATACACCGGCAAGCGGGGCTGACCGGCCGATTTCTGTGGCCTTTGGTCAGGGCGCTCCGGCATTTTGCCTATTTTTGCACCCTTAAATTTCAGTCGATGAACAGAGATTCCCTCATCGGGTTTATACTCATTGCGGCCATCCTGATAGGCTATTCCATCTGGATGACCCCCTCGAAAGAAGAAATGGAGCGCCGCCGCCAGCAGCTTGACTCCATTGCACAGGTTAGAAAACAACAACAGGCGCAGCTCGACTCGCTCAGGATGCTGGCGAATGAACAGGATGTGGCACAACAACCTGATATTGCCTCAGTTGCTGGCTCTGATTCAGCTGCAGTGATTCCTTTACTCCTCGACAGGTTTGGTCCTTTTGCGGCTGCTGCCATAGGTCAGGATGAAGACCTGGTTGTGGGCAACGGAGTTTTTAGCCTCACCTTTGCGCGCAAGGGCGGCTTTATCCGTCAGGCCGAACTCACAAAATACAAAACCTGGGATGGTCAGCCGCTCCTGCTCTTCGATCCGAATACCCATCGCTTCGATGTTTCGTTTTTCTCGCGCAACAGGATCATCAATACCGCAAACCTTTACTTCGAACCATTGATCAACGGCAAAGCCGTTGAAGGTAATACCGGTTACGAAATTTCGGACAGCGCAACAATAGCAATGCGGCTTTATGCCAGCGACGATTCAGGCAATAAGCTGGAGGACAGTTATATCGAGTTTCGGTACGGCATCCGCAAGGATGAGTATATGCTCAAATTCGACATCGTGACCAGAGGGATGAACGGGCTGATTGCACAAAACACCTCGTATATCAATCTCGACTGGAAAGCCGACATTTTGCAGCAGGAGCGCACGGTGGACCAGTTCAATGGCACCACTATCTACTTCAAGCACTACAAAGATGATGTGGATTACCTGAGCGAGACCAAACCTGACGAAAAGGTCATCAAAACCAAGGTGAAGTGGGTGTCGTTTAAGCAGCGGTTTTTCAGCACGAGCCTGATTGCCGATGAAGCATTCGATAATGCCTTGCTGAAAGTTAACACTTTGGAAAAACAACCCCATCCCCGCTATCTGCGCAGCGCCGAAGCAGCCATGGATGTGCCTTACAATCCTGCCGTGGATGAGGTGATCGGCATGTCGATGTACATCGGACCGAACAGCTTCAGCGAGATGCGGGCCTACAAGCTCGACCTTGAGCGTCAGATCCCGCTGGGCTGGGGCTTTTTCCTGCTGGCCTGGATCAACATGTATGTGGTGATCCCGATCTTCAACTGGCTGGGAAGCTATGGCTGGAATTACGGCATCGTGATTTTGGTGCTTACCCTTATCATCAAAATCATCCTGTTCCCGATTGCATACAAGACCTATTTGTCATCGGCCCGCATGAGGGTGCTGAAGCCCGAGATCGACGAAATTTCTGCCAAATTTCCCAAGCAGGAAGATGCCATGAAAAAGCAACAGGCCATCATGGAACTTTATAAAAAAGCCGGGGTGAATCCCATGGCCGGATGTGTGCCCATGTTGCTGCAGTTTCCCATCCTGATTGCGATGTTCCGGTTCTTCCCGGCAAGCATCGAGTTGCGACAGCAGGCTTTCCTATGGGCACACGACCTTTCGAGCTACGACAGCATCCTCGACCTGCCGTTCAACATACCTTTTTATGGTTCGCATGTCAGCCTGTTTACCCTGCTGATGACTGCCAGCACCATTGCCTATACCTACCTGAATAACCAGATGATGGGATCGCAGAGCAATGCACTGCCCGGAATGAAGACCATGATGTACATTATGCCCATCATGTTCCTCGGACTGTTCAATAACTATGCTTCCGGACTGAGCTATTATTACCTGCTTGCCAACCTGATCACTTTCGGGCAGATGTACATTTTCCGTCTGGCCATCAACGAAGACAAGTTGCACCGGCAGATACAGGAGAACAAAAAGAAACCCGTTAAAAAATCTGCTTTTCAGCGCAGGCTCGAGGAGGCTGCCCGCCAGCGCGGGATTAAATAATGTGACAGAGGTATGCAACTGACCTACTACGAACGCATCGGACGCGACACACTCAAGGCCATGGTGGCACATTTTTATGAAGGTGTGCGCCAGGATGAGGTGCTACGTCCTATGTACGAAGGAGATATGGAAGCCGCTGAGTTGCGTTTATTTTTATTCCTGGTGCAATACCTGGGCGGACCAGCCACCTATTCCGAAAGGCGCGGACATCCCCGCCTGCGCATGCGCCATGCACCTTTTCCGATTAACGAAAAGGCGCGCGACCACTGGCTCATGCGCATGAAACATGCCATGGACCAGGTGGAGATGGATGCCGAATGCAGGGCTTTTTTGTGGAGTTACTTCGTCAATACGGCAGATTTTCTGCGGAACAGGGGTTGAATCCGGTTACCTGGATGATTCACCTTCGAACTGCCTGCTTAGCAACAATTCTCAGGAGCATATAAATAAAGCATTGCCTGCAAGCATGCTGATTCGATGCTGTTTGTATTGCTCTTGTTGCCTGATGCCAGTAAGTAGCTAAGCACGCAAAGTGAGGCAAAGAATTGTCCGCCTCCGGCGGATCAAGCCCGGGCGAAAGCTCCCCGCCCTTTCCAAAAACTTGAAATCCAGTGGGGCGTGCGGCAGGCTTGCCGCGATGGCCACGCTGTCGCGTGTCCAGCCCCACGGATTTCTACGTTTTTGGAAATTCCCGCCTCATCGTCCCCGCGCCCTGGCCTGCCTCCCCGCCAGTAAGCTGTTTGAGATGAAGTAATGGTGGAAGTGGGGCTGACGAAACAGAGTTTCAATCTTGACAAAAAAATTTAAGTAATGTGCCTAAGCAGAAACACTTCATACTTCACCGGGTCGGGCGGGGAGGAAGGGCGAACGGCGGGAAGCGCCCGGTGTGAATGCAGCAAGGGCAGCAAATCTTGTGAGGCAGCACGCGCCCCAGCGCGGGCTGTTTGCGTTACAGCATGCGGGCAAGAAATTCTGGTAAAGTGTTTTGCTCCTGCGCAATGAGGGTAGAAGAGAAGAGGTTTTGCATGCTGTAATGCACTCCTCACTTAGATTTGCGCCCTTGATGCAGAGCGGGGAGCTAGCTTCGTTCGCCCTTGATTTTTGGTTCTTTTGATCAAGCAAAAGAACAAGAAAAAATCTTAATAAGTTGATTTTCTTTTATTAGTGGAATTAAAGAGATACACAGTGAACGACTGTGTCCATTGATTTGTAAATAAACGCCTACTTTCCAAACTTATATGTCCTGGTTTTAGGTATATGCTCTGCTAGAAAGATAGAATCCGGTTACCTGGATGATTCACCTTCGAACTGATCTTCCTTGTTGGCAAACAGGATATTGAAGGTCGTAAGGCTGCCGTATATCCGGGTGATGTACTGCTGAAGGTTTACCTTATCCTCATCAGACAGCTCAGAAGCGTTGATGCGCTGTTCCATGACCCGGAGGCGGTCGCGGACCATCACAATTTTATGGAAGAAAGTCTCGATGGGAATTTCCTTGGCTTTGAGGTTCCTGTCGGCAGGCTGCAAAATCATCATGCCGCCTTTCCAACGGTTGCCAAGGGGTACGGTCTCTTGTATATCGGCAAACCTGCGCAGCACTTTCACCAGAATTTTTTCGACTTTTTCAAAACTCAGCAGGTCGGTCTCACTGCCCACATAGTCGAGCACTTCGAGACCTGCAAAAGATTTCAGGATGGTTTTGGTGCCAAAATCGATAAACGTTATCTCGTATGAGTCGGCATATACCTGAATCACAACGCCTTTTCCATATTGCGGATGCTTAACCCTTGATCCGATTCCCAGAGTGATGTTTTCCATAATACCTTTCAAATTTCAGATTCAAACCGTCGACAAAATAACGAATCTGGTGAAAATTATTGCTGTTTGAGGAAAAAAAGCGACGGGGCGACTTCGGCGAGGGGGCGAGGGGGAGAGGGGGCGACTGGGGGACTGGGAGACGGGGCGAGGGGGAGACGGGGAGATGGGGCGAGGGGGAGAGGGGGCGACTGGGGGACTGGGAGACGGGGCGAGGGGGAGACTGGGAGATGGGGCGAGGGGGCGAGGGGGTGAGGGAGACGGGGCGACTTGGAGAGGGGGAGAGGGGGTGAGGGAGACGGGGCGACTTGGAGAGGGGGAGAGGGGGTGACGGAGAGAGGGTTCTTGGTTTCGGGTTGCGGGTTCTTGGTTCCGGTGGTGATGTAATGCTATGAAAATCAGTAATTAGCTGCTCTTTTCGGGAGGCGCATTCTTACATGAGTTCCGCAATCTACCTTGTTGAAAATTTTGTGGCGGACTGTTGAAAAAAAACGATTTAAAGCCTGTAACGTTTTTAACATATTGAATATCAGAGTTTTGAAACAACATGACAGCTTGAAGTAAGGATTTGTCGACCCGGTAAACCTTCGTGACAGGTTGGTAAAACCTCGTGACAGCTCGGTAAAACCTCGTGAAAGGTCGGTAAAGCTTCGTGACAGGTCGGTAAGGTTACCTGCGGGATTTGTTGTGAAGACTTCAACCCAAGTCTAATAATATAAAGGTGTCATGGTAACCCCAATATTCGGAAAATGCAAAAAAAATAAATCAAAAATAAAATTGTAAAAAGGTTACAATGACTGGTTGAAATTTTGCCGACGGAAAAACGCAAAAAAAAAAATTGAAGTGAAAAAGAAAATTGTAAAAAGATTACAATCACAGGTTAAAATTTTGCAGATGCAATAAGGACAACTAATGCAAAGCTTGACCGAAAAAGAACTGCTAAACAATATAGATACAACTAAAAAAGAAAGGAGGCTGCTATGAGAGCTTTAATTCTGCCAGAGTCATATGATGATTTGCTTCTTACCCCTGAATGGCAGAGGAAACGTGAAAAGATACTGCAGCGGGATGGGTACCGGTGCTTAAGCTGCAACAGCAGCCGGAGCCTGCAGGTTCACCACCGCCAATACATCTACGACACGGCCAAAGCCAGATTCAAAGCCCCCTGGGATTACGACGATTTGAACCTCATCACCTTGTGTGATACCTGCCACAGCAAAGGACATGAATTGTATGAAGTTCCAAAGTTTAACATTTAAAAAAAAGGAAAAATGACTGTTTTAAAAAATTTCTTTAACAAGCTTTTCGGAAAAAACAGTGCCAGAAATGCCACCGCTCAGGCCAGTGCAGAACCAGTTGACGTGAATGCTCCGCCCTACGAATTGTTTGTGAATCCAAAGCCTCCGGTACCTGCGATGCCTGAAGCACCTGCCCTGAAGCATCCGGTTTATCTGCACCCAGTTTTGCAAACGTTCATTGACAGAGACTTCTTCCAGTCGGGATACAACGACGGATACAGGTACCGTACAGCCGAGGTTAAGGACAACACGCTGAGGCGTATAGGTGCCGAATTCCGCAACCTTTTGAGGGATTGCATTCAGGAGGAGCGCGACAACCTGCAAAAGCTTGAAGGTGAACTCATCCTTTACCGTGGCCTGCATGCGCCTTCGGAAGAAAAAATCCTGGCTGCTGTTGCTGAGGCCCGTGCCCGTGTGGAGCTTATGAGCAGAGAACTGGAGCTGACAGTTGAAGGCGAAGGTTTGATTGCAGTTTGCCTGCACGACTACACGGATGGATTCTTAAGAGGTGCAATGCAAAGGCTTGATGAGATTCTGATAGCCCGTGGCACCAACCTCGCTTTGCGCAATGAAACATTATTAACCGAAAAAAACCAGCAGAGTTTATGACAAAGCTTTTCAACAGAATTTCAAGTTTCATCACCGGTGCCGATTACCAGCGCCTGCGTCTGGAATCTGGCTGGAGCCTGCAAAAGGTTTCCCTGCTCGGGATGATTGTTCTGCTTCCTACCCTGATCTGGGGACTCAGCACCTACTTTCTGGTGCATCATGTACTTGGTGGTTCTTTGAAAACGGGTTTGTTCGCCGCTTTGGTTGCCTCGGTGGTGGTGTTCATCCTCGAGCGGTCGATTGTGATGTCGGAGACCGACAGCAAGAGGTCGGAGCGTTGGATCAAGACATTTCGCTGGATACTTGGGTTTGTTGTGGCGCTACTTGGAGCTTTTGCCATCGACAGCGTTGTATTTGATCACGATATCCGCCTTCAGCTCGACAGGATGAAGCAGCATGAAGCGCACGAAGCACGCCTTGTGGCTGCCACGGCGCAAAGCGATGCACTCGAACTTTTGCAACAGCGGACCGAAACTGCCCGTGTGGAATGGATGAAAGCGCTCGATGTTGCACGGCGCGAGGCTGAGGGTACCAGCGGCAGCGGAATCAAAGGGGTGCACAGCATCACCAGGCTAAAAATGCAGATTGCCGAACAACTTGAGCAGGATTACCTGCGTGCACTTGGTGAATATACCCAGGCTAAAAGTCTGACTGAAAAGGCAATGCATGAAAAAGAAGAACTTGCCCTGGCACGTTTTGACAATCCCGGATTGCTCCTGCGCATCGAGGCGCTTCACCAGCTCGTGTTCGAAAACAGGTTTGCCCTGGTTGCCTACCTTATGTTCTTCCTGCTGATGTTTATCATCGAAATCATGCCTGTCACGCTGAAGTTCAACCTGCCCGAATCGAGCTACGACTACACTTCCCGACTTGAAGACCAGATGCGCAGGCGTAACCTGAATACCATGCTGATGAACAACCTTCCCGGTGAAAGCCAGTTTTCTGGCCGGATCCATACCCGAAACGGCATGCCGGCCCCCAAAAGTCAGGCCCGTTTCGCTTAAGCAGCCCGCCGGAACAGCAGTGGCCCTCCCGGGCGCTGCTGCTTCCTATTGGCTTATTGTTTGTCGTAACGTTCTTTGAGTTGATTGATGTGCCGGGCTATCGTGGCACGCAAATGCGCCGGGGCAAGCACTTCCACGTCCGGACCAAAATAATGTATCAAAGAGATCAGCTCCTTGTTCACCACAAGTTGCAACGAAATCAGGCAGTGCGTGGCATCGTCGCCAATCAATTTCTGGCTTTTGTGTATAGGCTTGCTCTTAACGTATTTGTACCTTTCCTTGTCGAACCTGAGAATAATTTCTTCCCGTTTGCCATCGTCGGGAAACGACAATCCGATCACATCTTTGTAGCGGGCAAGCAAGGTGTAGTCGGGGTCAATGGCTCTTTTATCTTTAAATACGTCGAGCATCGTCATGCGGTCGAGGGCAAATACGCTAACCCCTTCGCGATGCGATGATTTGCCGATCAGAAACCACCGTCCGTTGAACTCCTTTAATAACCAGGGATCGACAATGAGCCCTACAAAAGAGGTGTTTTTAAAAGGTACATAGTTGAACCTGATTTTGTAACGGTTGAGTAGGGCATCGAGCAGTTTGTCGATATGGTCCAATCCCTCGACATTGCTGGAATAATCGCTCAGGATCAATGGGCCTGCTGAATTATGCACTTCGGTGCTTTCGAATCTGGAGAGCAGATTTTCGAGCAGGTGGCCCATGGGCATGCCCGAAACGCTTCGCATCAGCTCGCTGGCTTTACGGATGATGTTGAGGTCGCTCTGGCTGAGTGGTTTTTTGTGAATGGAAAAATCGGGATCATCGTAAAAATATTTTCCGTCCCGGCACTTAATGGGTGCGCCATATCCGTAAGGTGGTTCCTTTTTCATCAGGCTGATATCCTTTCGCAGGGTGCTTTCCGAGATTTGTCTGTATCTGCCAAAAGCTTCGTTCATTTGCTCGCTGACAATCTCGAGCAGCTTGTGAAAATCTACTCCTGTTCGCCTGTTGCGAAGCACTTCATCAATCACACGGTAACGAAATGAAGCGTTCTTTGACTGGGGCATAAGACTATTTTTCACAAATATACTACCTATGTAAGTTGTGCACAGATTCCTTAAAATGGAATGATTCTAAATTCCGAATACTTCTTGACTAAACCATTACTTTATTTCCTATCTTTATGGAGGCCAACCAAAAAAAACAGCGCATGAGTTCTTTAGCGTAATCGAATCAAGTGTTCATCAATACATAATTTAATGTCATTCAAGAAGATACGTTTGTTGCAGGTGCAGTTCGAAAATGATATTCACCCCTGGGAGGTGCCTGCCTTCCGGGGGGCGGTTATCGCAACTGCAGGCAGGGAGCATGTGCTTTTTCACAACCACCTGAAAGAAAGCTACAGGTATTCTTATCCGCTCATACAATACAAGCAGGTGCGCAATAAGCCCATGATTATGAGCCTGGACGAAGGGGTGGACGAGATCCATCATTTTTTCGAGCATATGCAGCTTGGTCTGTTTCTGGGCGAGCGACCCTATGAGCTGAAAATTTCCAACCTTCACCTTAATCAGCAAACCATGCAGGTGTGGGATAAGTTGTGGGATTACCGCATTGACAACTGGCTGGCGCTGAACAGCGAAAACTATCAACGTTATCAGGAGATGGATGGGCTGGCCGAAAAAATTGACCTTTTGCAGCGCACCCTCACCGGCAACATCATCTCGTTTGCCAAAGGCATAGACTGGACCATCGAAAAACCTGTGAAACTTTTCATCACCAACATGCGCGAACCCCGCCTGGTAACCTATAAAGGACAAAAGCTCATGGGATTCAGTGTGGATTTTCGCACCAACGTTTTCCTCCCCAATTACCTTGGGCTGGGCAAAGGCGCAAGCACTGGTTTTGGGGTGGTGCAACGCAAACGTGAAAAACTATCGGAAAACAATTCATAACCAAATGGCGCATATGAATGAAACATTAACCAACGAACAGCGCTTGCTTCTGGCTGGTCTGCTGCACGATATTGGCAAGTTTTACCAACGTGCAGATGCCCCGCTTTTCAAGGGCGAGCAAAAGAATCCGGAATGCGGGGTGAAGGATACTTCCTTTAACCTTGCCCAGGAAATGTGTCCTCCCAACAAAACGGGCAGGTTCGGATACCATCATGTGGTCTGGACCAGCCAGTTTTTCGAAAACGACCGCATCAGGCAAAAATTGAACGAGATTCCCGGCATGACCGAGAGTGTCTTTTCGGGCAAGGATCAATCGGACAATGTGATCAATCTTGCCTGCAGGCACCACGAACCCAAAAGCGATCTGCAGGACTTTGTCCGGCTGGCTGACTGGTGGAGCGCCGGCATTGACCGCACTGTTGACACAACCTTTGAAAAAGAAGAGGGTGAGGCAGCAAAAATCAAATTTGGGCGCGATTTTCACAAGCGTAGACCTTTGCGCTCGGTGTTCGACCTCATCTCAACTCCAGACGAGAAACCCAATCCCGAAGCTTCGGAACATGTGTTTCCACTCAAACCGCTGAACATTGCCCAGGCAGATGCTATTTTCCCTTTTGCCGTAGAGAGCGAAACCAACCTCCTCAGCCAGGACCTCTACAACAATTTGTGGAAACAGTTTGAGGAGGAGTTTGAAAAGCTGCCTAAAGGATCATTTGAATGTTTCTTTGAGAGCCTGCTCAATCTGTTGCGCAAATACTGCTGGTGCATCCCGTCGAATACCAAAGACATGGCACACGTGAGTTTGTACGACCACCTCAGGCTCACAGCAGCTTTCGCGCAATCGCTCTACAGGCATTTCCAGGAGAATGGGCAGGACTGGCAGAAATCGGAGTCCACGAATCGCTGGAGCCCAATGCAGGATGTCTTTCCCGTGCTTCTGGTCGGGGGCGACATCTCAGGCATTCAGGATTTCATTTACAACATCTCGAGCCGCAGGGCAGCCCTGAGTCTCAAAGGGCGATCGTTTTACCTGCAGATGCTCATCGACACCATCCTGCTCAAAATTATTGAGCACGAGCGTATTAAAGCCTCCCACGCACACGTAGTGTATGCCTCGGGTGGAAAATTCTATATGGTGCTGCCCAATACCGAAGCTGTTTGCAATGCCCTTGCAGAGATTCGCCGGATGGCAGAAAAGGAGCTCTGGGCAAAGCATCATGGCAAGGTGGCCTTCCTGCTCGAGTGGATACCATTTAAATATGATACCTCATCCGGCGCCAGCAAGGTGATGTTCAAAACCGATGACAATGCTTCAGCTGCAGCTATTGATGAAAAATCAAGCGGACTTGCAGAACTGTGGCAAGCCCTGAGCGAAAAGTTGCAGAAAGCCAAAACAAGGGTGTTTCTGGAAGTGGTGAAAGATGATCCCGCCAGCTTGTTCGACGAAGAACACGAAGCCTTGCAGTATGATCCTGATGGAGAAGTCTGTGCAGTTACAGGCGTGCTTATCAAAAAAGGAAAAGCCAGAAAACTCGACAAGGACGAGGAAGATGAGTTTGAATCGTATGTCGAAAAGTCGGTTTACGAACAAATTGAACTGGGGAAGGCGTTGAAAAAAGCTGATTTCATCATCACTGCCAACACCGAACAGACACAGCTTGCCGGCCTCAAACTGCCTTTCATCGAATTGCTTGGCTACAGGCATTACATAATAAGCGAAGAAGTTTTTGCATCAATCACTTCGGCCGACAATAGCCGGATTACCCGCCTGAACAATACGGATTTCCTTGTTGGCAAAAAAGGAAGCAGTATAAGTTATGGTTTCAGGTTTTATGGTGGCAATGAGCAGGCCGGATTCAGTGGCGCGAATGCGCCTGAAAGGGCAAAAACTGCCAATGAACTTACACGCTACAAGCAATACGTCAAAGACTCCGAATCGTACCTGGGAATTTTACGCATGGACGTTGACGGCCTGGGCGATGTTTTTGTAAACCGCATCCCCGATGGCATGCGCACTTTTTCGTTCTACGCCACGCTCTCCTCGCTTCTGGATGTGTTCTTCAGTGGTTACCTGAACACCATCAGAAACAGCTCAGAATTCCGCGACCATGTGAACATCCTTTACAGCGGCGGAGACGACCTCTTCATTTTTGGCCGATGGGACAAGGTGCTTGAACTGTCAGCGACGATCCGGCAAAAGTTTGCCCTGTTCGTAAGGCGCAACGACCTGAGTATATCCGGTGGACTGGTGATGGTGCACGGCAAATTCCCCATTCGCAAAGCTGCCGATATGGCGGACGAGGCAGAGAAGAAGGCCAAAGGCTTCAACAACAAGCAGAAAAATGCTGTTACCGTGTTCGATGTGCCGCTTAGCTGGAGCGAAGAGTTCGGCTACGTCCAGCGATGGAAGAATCAATTTTTGCATGTGCTCTCTCAACCCGGCACACCCAAAAATATCCTGCACAGGATTATGGCCTACTCGAACCGTAAGCGCAGGCTTGACGATTTCAAAGCAAGATATCCCGGCGAAAAGCCAGATTTTTCATACAAATGGCAGGCAGCTTATGCTATCAAACGTCTGGAAAGTAAATACCACAATCAGCAAAGCGTAAGGGAGTTGCTCGCGCAATTACGCCTTGATTTGTTTGCAGGGCGCGGCCGAAACTACGATTTGCTGGGTATCGCAGCCCGATGGGCAGAACTGGAATTAAGATTTAACTAACTCTTAAAACATTAAAATTATGCCAATCAGAAGAGAATGGATTCAGGAAGGCATCACCGATGATGCCATTAACTGGGCAAACCAGTTTGGGCAACAGCTTACAGTGCCTGCAGGGCCAAGGCATGCGTTGACCACTTCACAGATCAGAAAGTTTTTCGGAGAACTCAAGCGCATCCAGGCTGATCCACTTAGGTACCAGGATGATATCAGGATGCTTAAACCCAAGCTGGCTTATGCGGTCGGAAGAGTAGCCTCCAAACAAGGTACGAATATTGTCTATACATCAAAAATCAAAGATTTCTTTGATGAGATTGTCCCTGGTCTTGGTTACGTGCGCCCAGGCAATAAGGACGATTATACAAATTTTGTCAAACTGGTTGAGGCAGTTGTAGCTTATCATAAGTTTCATGGCGGCAAATAATCATTAATAACCTTAAAAAGCAAAAATTATGGCACTCATTAAAAAAATCATTCTCAGATACAATCTTGAATTGCTCACCGGAATGCACATTGGTGGCAGCAAAGAAAATGTTGAAATCGGCGGTTTGGACAAAACCGTCATCCGGCGTGGACTGGATAACCAGCCCTACATTCCCGGAAGTAGCTTGAAAGGAAAAATCCGCTGCCTGCTCGAACAGATTGCAGGTTGTGCCAGCGTTGGAGGCAATGGCGAAATAAATCAGGTTTTTGGTTATTCGCAGGACAACCTTCCTTCAAAGCTGATTTTCAGAGATGCTTACCTTACTCCGGAAAGTTTTGAAGCCCTTAGCAAATCAGAGTTTACAGACCTCGACGTCACAGAAGTCAAGTTTGAAAATAGCATTGACAGGGTCAGGGGCGTCGCTGATAATCCCAGGCAGGTGGAACGTGTGCCGGCCGGAGCAAAATTCAATGTAGAAGTAGTCATCAATGTCTGGAACAATGACGCTGATGGTCAGCGCTCAAAAGAACTGTTGGAGCGTGGGATCAGGGCGCTCGAAAACGATTACCTGGGCGGTAATGGATCCAGAGGCTATGGTCAGGTAAAGTTGACCAAAGTGCATGAACAGGAGGTGCAATTCCAGGATTATTTTACCCGATAGTTATGGCAGTGCATAAATTTAGCCTTTACTCATTGCGTTTCAGAGCGCCGGTGCATTTTGGCGATGCCATGGACGACTATGGCCGGAGCCTGGGCACCTATCATTCCGACAGCATGTATGCCGCCCTCACCGCAGCATTGGCTGCGGTGGGTACGGACATGTCTGAATCAATTCAGGAGAGTTTTACCATCTCTTCGTTGTTTCCCTTTGTGAAAGCCAGCGACGACTCGGTAATTCATTACTTCCCTAAGCCGCTGCTATTCAACGAAATGCCTAAAGAACGGCTTGCCGAACACAAAAAACTTAAAAAAATTACCTGGGTTGACCAGTACTATTTTGAGCAGCTGCTGGAGGGCAAATCCTTGTATCGGATTGCGGACGAAGCCCATATCCGCGAGGGTGGTTTCCTGTCGGTCAGGGAGCCCAAAACCGCACCATATGCCCGCTGGGTGGCTGCCAGGGTGCAGGTGCCACGCTATTCGCCCGATCATGATGAACAGGCACAGCCGCGTCCGTTTTATATGGAAAGAATCATGTTCGACAGCGATGCCGGTCTTTACTTCCTGGCGATGGGGCAGCCGGAAAGCCTCAGCCTGCTCGAGAAAGGCCTGGAGGTGTTGAAGGATGCCGGCCTGGGTACGGACCGAAATGTGGGCAACGGACAGTTTGAGTGGTCGAAAGCTGAATTGTCGCTCAACCTTCCTGAATCGGATTGCCTGATGAGCCTTGGACTGTACATCCCTGAAGAGGAGCTTGTTACCGACAAAATTATGGCCTCCAGGCTTATGGGTTTCCGCATTATCCGGCGCGGCGGATGGATTACCACACCACCGGCCATTACCTCTCGCAAAAACGATATTCATGCGTTCGACCTGGGCACGGTATTAAAACACAAAACGGCTGACAGACCGCTCGTACTGGGTCGTATTGCCGACCTGACCCCGAAAGCTGACTTTATCCGTCAGCAACTGCAACACCGCATCTATCGAAACGGCAAAACCATTTTCGTTCCCATCAAAAACCAGTCGTCATGGGTGTAAACAGAAAATACCGCATCAAAATGGAGGTGATCACCCCACTGCATGTGGGGGCCGCCTCCGAGAAACACTACCAGCAAGGGATTGATTATTTTTATGACGAAAGAGGACGACAAGTCATATTTATCAATCAACAGAAAGCAGCAGCAAAGTTTTTGGACCGCTACACAACTTACCTGCTTAATGCTGATGAAAACCAGATCAAAAATCTTGTTCAGCAAAATCCGGAACTTGTGCTCAGGCGCGTACCCGTAACGCGAAAACCCGGGGGAAGTATTAAAGCCCATGTGCGCAACGGGCTGACCGGAAAGCCAATCGTGCCCGGAAGCTCAATCAAAGGGGCCTTGCGCTCGGTATTGTTCAAGCATTTGCGTGGACAGGAAATAACAAATGAGGAAGTTTTCGGTCGTTTGAACGATAACAATGATTTTATGCGTTTCATCAGGGTGGGTGATGTGCAATTCAACAACACCAGCCTCATCAATGCAAAAATATTCAACCTCCGAACGGAAGGAGGACAGTGGGTAGGTGGATGGAAACATGCGTTACATCACAATACTACACGTAATTTCAGTCCCAACGGTTTTGTTACAACCTACGAAACCATCAGAATAAAAGAACCTTCCACCTTCGACCTTATGATCAGCGATACTTTGTTCGATCTTTTTTACAGGCAACAAAATGCACGCAGGCCAGCGCGATATGAATCGCAGAATCAGTTGATTCATGCTGATATCCGACATCTTTTCAATATAATCAATGGCCATACACGATCATTTCTTATGGCTGAAAAGCGGTTTTTTGATCACTATAATCAGGCTGATAGGATTGATGGAATCATCGAAAATATAGATTATCTGCTTGATTTCCTGCAAGAAAAAGATAGTTGCTTGTTCCGATTGGCCAGTGGAAGTGGTTTTCATGCCATTACCGGCGACTGGCAGCGACCGGATCATACATCAACAGTGATTAATCAGCTTAATGGAAGGAGGTATAAATCGCGCCGGATATCATTTTACGACACCGAGGATGGGCTTGTCATGCTACCGATGGGCTACGTCCTGCTCACTTACTTGCCGGATTGATGTATGGTACTCGTAAGCATTGTATCGGAACAAACCATCCCCAATGTGCTGCTTATCAAGGAAAAGCGGCATGAGGTGGATACGTGGCTGTTTGTGACCACGGCCGAAATGGAAGCGCGGAAAAAAACCGCTGCCATCATAGAGGCGTGTCAATTGCCCGCAAAATCCTGCAAAACCCGCCTGATTGATACGAACAATCTTGCAAACGGGATGCAGAAACTGCGTGCTTTTGTAGGATTGTTTCCTGCCGATACCCGTTTTCTGGTCAATATTACGGGTGGAACCAAACTGCTAAGTATGCTTGTTTACAGCAGCTTTCCTGCTGAGCGTAGCGAGTTTATCTATCTCCCACTGGGTCAGCCGGCCTATCTTCAGCTCAATCCTCAGTTCCGGACACTGACAGTGCCGCTCACTGTCAGGCTCAATCTGGACGAATACCTTACTGCGTGTGGCCTGCTCTACAACAACGACAGCCTGGAACCGTTTTTTGATGCCAATGACTCAGAAAAAATTTTCAGGGCATTCAGACAAAAAAAATTTCAGCTTGAAAATTTTCCGCTAAAAATGGCGCAGGATGCGTGCAAATTCAAAGTGAATCCGGAAAACCTGCCCGGTACCTGGTTTGAAGATTATGTCTATCACAATCTTAGAAAGTTAGACCTGGACGACCAGCAGATCGGCCGCAGTGTTTTTATTTACACCCAGACTGAAACCGAACCGGCCAATCAGGAAGTGGACTTTGTTTTTGTGATGAACAACACACTGCATATGCTCGAGCTCAAGGTGAGCAAGGGCAAAAGCAGTGAACCAGTGTTGAATGATATCATGAAAATGAGTGCATTGCGTCAGAAATTCGGCCTGAACGTGCAGACCTATGTGATCACCTTAGGTTTGCTCAGGGGCCAGGCAAGCGGTAAGTTCTTCGAAACCATGCGCAACAAAATCAAGTTCTACAATCTGTACAACATAGCCGATAAAACCGATTTTATGTCGGGCACTTTCGACTGGAAATCATTTTTCACAAATAAGATACAATTATGAAAACAATTGTCAGCCTGGTTAGCGAGCAAACATTGCCTAACCTTCAGCTTATCAAGGAATTAAAAGATGATGCAACGGAATTTTGGTTTTTCCATTCCAAAGAATTCAGCCAACAGGTCGATTGGATTGTCAATGCCGCCCAACTCCCGGCCGAAGCTGTAGTGAGGCACGAGGTGGATGCTTTCGATCTTGAGGCCATCAACCGGAAGCTGCGTGAAATTAATTACGGCGATCGGGATTTTGTGCTTAACATGACAGGAGGGACGAAGCTTTGGATCATGCTTTTTCTGGAGCAATTCAAAAATCTGGGTGCCGAGGTGTATTATCTCACCGGACGCGACCAAACCCTGCTGAAAATCTTTCCGCTAAAAGGTGAACGGGTGCTAAAGTTGAAATCCGACATAACTCTTGACGAGTACCTGAAGGTATATGGTCTGAAGGCACAATACAATAAACCATTGCATGATTTTGAAATTGCTCAACGCCTTTTTGAATATTGCATGAGGGAAGCAGGCAATGAAAGGGCCGAAGTTTTTAAAAAGATATGGTTGGAACGGGAAACAAGAGAGTTCAAGAAAGATAGGTATAGAAAAGCTCTCGTGGATTTGGGAGAGAGCGTTGCAGATTTTCTTACTACCCTTGGGTATCCTGCGAAAGATAACATTCTTCACAAATCAGATATCAAATACCTTTCAGGCGAATGGCTGGAAGAATATGTTTATTATAAAATCAAGGAAGAACTCAAGCTCGATGAGGCCCATATATCCACCGGGGTTACGCTAGAAAAGGGTGGGGTGCCCAACGAAATGGATGTGCTGTTTGTGTACAGGCATAACCTGTACACCGTAGAATGCAAAACTTCGGTGAGAGAACTAAGAGAACAGCCTGATGGTAATTTGAAAGAAGTCACCATTCTGGGCGAAGTGATTTACAAATCCGATGCCTTGCGCCCAAAGTTCGGCCTGATGGCAAGCACTGCCATACTCACTTTGAGCGAGCTGCGCGAAGCCGACGGGAACCCAAAAAATGAATACAAGCAACATTTCGATCGGGCAGACCTCAGCCGCATCAAATTAATCACACGCCGCGACCTGCTGAACAACAGCAAATTGACCGAACTGTTACATATCAGGATTTAAGTTAGTCAACTATGTATTCGGATAACTCTTACTATCAGAACAACAGAAGCCCCAGGGCCAGGCCTGACCCCATCAGCATCTTCATTACGCTGATGTTGGCTATTCCATTATGGATTGGTGTTTTGTCGCCACTAAAACCCTTGGAAAAGGAAGAATGGCTTCCGCCCATCGACCCCCGTGCCGACGGCAAGGTGCCTGTAAAGCGTTTGAAGAAAAAGGGTTCAACATTATACCTGGATGATTACCGTAAGTATCGCGGCACATCGAAATGGGATGAATTCATGGAAGAAATTGAGCAGAAGGGACTGGATCCGTGGGATCCCGAAGCCAAAGAAATCTGGTCAACCTATTACCACTAATTTTTTTACTTAACCTTTTCATTTTCTGATCATGCTGGTCAATCTGAGCAACCATCCATTTAAATACTGGCCTGAAGAACAACGCAATGCCGCAATGGAACAATTCGGGCAGGTGCACGACATGCCCTTCCCGAATGTAGATCCCGTAGCCGACCTTGCCATGGTGTCGCACCTGGCTGCTGAAATTGTTCAACAAATCCTCGATCTGAAAGAAAACGTTAATAATGACTCGTTTGCAGTGCACGTGATGGGCGAGCTTACGATTAACTTTCAGATTGTTGATTTGCTGAGAAAAAGCAACATACGTTGCGTTGCAAGCACTACTACGCGTGAAACTGTATTCACCGAAGAAGGCAAACTCTCGAAGTTCCGTTTTGTGCGCTTCCGCGACTATTATGCCCCGGCATAAGTTTTTAGAATCACACTTTCCATGTCCCCCCTCAATCAAAATCTCCCGCACAAGCAGGAGTTTTGCTGCACAGATCAGGTTTTCCGGCAGGAGGAAAGTCTGATTTTGTGTTTTCAGCCGGCGTGCAGGCATGATGTTAAATGCCTGGTAATGGGTTTTCTTGCCGCAGGCTTGTTTTCGATGTTCATTTTACGGTTTGCTCAAATTGTTGTCTTATGGGAGCATCATCAACCGGTCACCAGCATCAAATCAGATAGCGTCGGATGGATGGCAAAAACTAAAAAACCAATATGACAATGAATAAACAATTTCCACCGAAGGGCGATCCGGGCAGGTCGTTACCCGATCACTCGGCACTTATTCCGTATGTAGCCAGAAGGATAGTTCCAGGGGCAGAGCAGCGAAGGCTGGGCGATCAACTGATGAAGTTTGCACACAACGATGCGAAGGTGATGGTGGTGGATGGCTATGCAGGCACGGGTAAGACAACCATGATTGCAGCTTTTGTGAGGTATTTGCAGGCCAGGGAACAACCGGTGGTTTTGCTGGCTTCGACCGGCCGTGCAGCCAAAATTCTTTCGCAGAAAGCAAGGTTTCCGGCCGAGACCCTCCATCGGCACATCTATATTCTTGAAATTCAGGAAGTAGATCACATCCGCAAAACCAAGCGCCTGGTCTTTAAAATAAGAGCCAACTTCACCCCTGAAGACACGGTGTATGTGGTTGACGAAAGCTCGATGATAGCCGATCATCCGTCGAAAGGGCAGTTTCTGAATTATGGTTCGGGCAGGTTGCTGGCCGATTTTCTGACGTTTGCCGGAAAACGAAAGGTTGTTTTTGTGGGCGACAGTTGCCAGTTGCCACCTGTGAATGTGGCTTATCCGCCTGTATTCGAGGCAGACTATTTCAACCGGAAGTTTGAAATCGATCCCATGCGTTTCCGGCTTACGGAGCAAATGCGCTTTTCGATGGAGAGCGGGATTTTCAAGTTGTCCGACGAATGGCGACGCGCCATAGATGCGGGCAGAACCCTTTCGCTGAATATCAATACTGCCCAGTTCGGCGATGTGCACACGGTGATCGATGCGGGCAACATGGCACGCGAGCTGGCCAGACGCATCAAAACGTATGGCATCGACCAGTGCGTCGGGATTTGCTTTACCAATAAGGCAGCCTTCAACCACTCGCAGGCCGTGCGCACCGAACTCTTCCGCAACGCGGGCACAATCAACCCGGGCGAGATACTGATTGTGGTGCAAAACAACTACCTGCACAACATCACCAATGGCGAGCATATTGTGATTGAAAAGCTCGGATCGGCCACGCGCAGGGCAGGCCTCACATTCAGGGTCTTCACTGCCCGGATGAACGATTTTCAGGGTGAGCGGGCCATTCAGGGGCTGCTCATCGAGGATTTGCTTTATTCTCCGGTGCCAGGTCTGTCGAATGAGCAGGAAACCGAGCTGATGGTTGATTTTATGATCCGGATGAAAAATAAGGGGGTCAAAGAAAACACGGAGGAGTTTTTCAGGCAGCAGATTACAGACCATTATCTCAATGCGCTGAGGGTGAAGTTTGGCTATGTGATCACCTGTCACAAAGCGCAGGGTGGCGAGTGGGACGAAGTGTTTGTGGACGTCGAAAACAGCCTGTTGAACAATCCGTCCGACTTTTATCTGCGATGGGCCTACACGGCAGTCACGCGTTCGGCAAAAACCGTTTACATGCTGAAAAAATCGTTTATCCGTTAAATCAGCTTAAAAGATAGCTGCATATGGAATTGGTTTTGAATACTTTTGGCACAAGTCTGGTAAAAGAAAACGGCCAGCTTGTGGTGGTGCATCCCGAGGGTAAGCAGGTGATACCCCTGGATAAATTGCGAACCATCACGGTCAGCAAAGGGGCGCGCATCAGTTCGGATGCAGCTTTGCTGGCTATCGAACACGAGGTGGACATTTTGTTTGTCGACGATGTGGGCCGGCCCAAAGGCAGGGTGTGGAGCGTTCAGTTTGGTTCGATATCTACCATCAGGCGCAAGCAACTTGATTTTACCTTTTCGCAGGATGCCATTGCATGGATCAAGGAGTTGCTCAGCCAAAAGCTCGACAATCAGATCGCGCTCATTTATTCGCTGGCGCCACTCCAGTGGGAACATCAGGCTACGCTCGAAAAGGTGGTCGGCACCATATCCGACTACAAAACCAAGATACAGGCCATCAAGGGTGAAGTGATCAGCGACATTGCGCCGAGCTTGCGCGGATGGGAAGGTGTGGCCACAAGGCGCTATTTTGAAGTGCTCAATTTGCTCCTGCCCGAAGAATACCGCTCGGAAGGCCGCACCCAACACCCGGCTATGGATGTGTTCAATTGCATGCTCAACTACGGATACGGCATACTTTATGGCAAAATTGAAGGCGAGCTCATCAAGGCAGGCCTCGACCCCTATGTGGGGGTGATGCACCGCGAAGATTACAACCGGCCGGTTTTGGTGTTTGATGTGATTGAAAAATACCGCGTGTGGGTTGACTATGTGGTGATGAAACTGCTGATGCAAAAGGCGATAAACAGCGATTGCTACAGCGTGCGCGAGGACGGGAGCCACTGGCTGGAGGCGCTTGGCAAACGCATTCTGATTCAAAGCATTAACGACTACTTCGACGAAGTGATCCAGATGGATGGGGCCAGCCGAAGCAGGCAGAACCACATCAGTTTGTATGCCCAAAAATTAGCCAGCAGGGTACAGAAAACAATCCCGGGATGATATGATCAGCATCGGATACAACATCAAACAACCCAACGATGTGTTGCGTACGGTAGAAGTAGCCGATCTGGCGCGACGAATCCGCCAGCCCGACAAGGCTTTTGTGGATTTTATCAACCAGTTGCGCATATTGCTGTCGATCGACCCACGGAGATATCGTGACATGAAGACCCATCTTCCCTATGTGGTGGCGGCAAGCTTCAATCCGCCATACCGGCGCATCGAAAACTTTGCTTCGTGCAGTGCGTTGATCATCGACCTCGACCATCTGCAGGCCAAAGGCATCAATATGCAGGAGCTCAGGCGCAAAATCAATGCCGACCCGCGGGTGCTTCTGTCTTTCTGTTCGCCCTCGGGCGATGGACTCAAGGTGATGTTCAGGTTCGAACCAAAATTTACCGACCCTGCCAGATACAGCATCTTCTACAAGCTGTTTGCGACGCGTCTGGCTGCCGAATACAATGTGCATCAGGTGATTGACAAAAGTACTTCGGATGTCAGCCGGGCCTGCTTTGTAAGTTACGATCCGGAGGTTTATTTTAATCCTGAGGCCGAACCTGTGAAGTGGGCATTGTATGTGGATTTTGAAAATCACCTGAGCCTGAACGAGTTGCTCGATGCCACGGATGAAGCGCAGCAAAAGGCCAGAATGGTGGCACCCGAAGTGAAGGACGAACGCACATTGACGGCCCAGGACCTGCCCGACGAGATATTGCAAAAAATAAAGGATCAGCTCAACCCTGCACGTGCGGCCCAGAAAGAAAAGCGCATCTATGTGCCACCGGAGGTAGAGCAGTTGTTGCCACGGATAGCATCGGCACTTCAGGCGCAAAAACTCACCATGACCGAAGTGAAGAATATCCACTACGGTAAACAAATCAAGGTGAACCTGGGCAACCTGTGGGGTGAGGTAAACCTGCATTATGGTAAGAAAGGATTTTCGGTTGTCAAGAGCACCAAGTCGGGCAGCGACGACCGCATCACAGAGGCTGTGGCTTTAGTCATTATGAATTTGTTGTACGATGAGCCCCAGGCGTAAACGTAAGGAAGTCAGCTTTGTGGAGCATATGCTGGGCATGAAACGGGCCGGATTGACCCATCGTTCAGCTGGTCTCAAAACGCCACCGCCTGCCGATCCGCTGGCACCCCTCGACGAACGCATAGCCGCATTGCTCGAAATTCACAGACGTCATCACGCAAATCCCGAGCGTATGTTGTATTTTATTTTCTACGACATCGAAAACAACAAAGTGCGCAACCAGATAGCCAAATACCTGATCCGGAACGGTTGCCTCAGGGTGCAGAAATCTGTCTTTTTTGCCGAATCCGAACGGCAGCTTTTCGACCGTATCTATCACGACCTGAAGACGATACAGGAGCTGTACGACAATACCGACAGCATCTTTTTTGTGCCTGTTTCGGCCGATCAGCTCCGTGCAATGAAGATAGTGGGCCAAAGTATGGATTTTGATTTGGTGATCGGAAACCGGACAACCTTATTTTTTTAGCTATGGAGCATGAACTTCAGGATGTAGTCCGCGCAGTAATCAACCACCGCTGGAACAAGGAATTTCAGCAGGCGCTCGATCTTTTTAAAACAAAGCTGGCGCCCCTTGGACGTAAACAAATTATGGAACATCCGCGCCTGATTTCAGCCATATGCGACTGCCTGCGCGAAACCGGAAAAACCAGGGAGGCTGTGCATTTTGTGCTCAACTGGTTAGGAATGGATGCTGAAATGGTGGTTCAGAACGAACTGGGAGTCAATATGGCCTGGCTGCTGTTTTTTTACTTTCAGCAACCGGATCAGCAGGTGGCCGACAGTGAACTTGAATTTGCGGAGATGTTGATCGTTAAGCTTGGGGCAGGAGCGTCGAGGTCAATTGCTGAGCGATTGTTTTTTGCCTGGACCGAAAAACAAAAGGGCAGGGGAGAGGCTGGATATTCAAAACTATTGGAAGTGTTGCAGATGCTGGGGCCGGAAACCTTTGATACCCAGACAAGGCAGATCAGTATCCGGCTTAAGGGGAAAGAAAAAGAGGTTGAACTGGCTTCGGCGCGCGAACAGGCCATGATGCTGCTTATCAAGGCATTATATGCCCTAAGGCAGTATGGCGAATGCATTGAGGTTTGCAACAAAACCCTGCAATCGGGTATTGAATTTCACTATGGCAACCAGATCTGGATTGCCCGGTATATGGCGCTTTCGTACCGTCAGACAGGTAAGCTCGATGAGGCCATACATCACCTTGAGCTTGTGCTTCGCAAACGCAGGGAATGGTTTGTGATGAAGGAGCTGGCAGAGCTATACGAGCAAGTGCGGCAGATACCAAAAGCCATTGCGCTGGCCACCTCAGCGGCAGGACTGGGAGGTTACTCTGCTTACAAAACAGGTTTGTTCGAACTCCTGGGCAGGATGCTCAAAGACAGCGATGGGGAAAAGTCGGTGCAGTGGTATGCGCTTGCAGCCAGAAGCAGGATAGAGGCAGGCTGGCGATTGTCGTACGAATTGCAGGCTGTGCCTTTGCCCGAAAACACGACTGCAGCGCAGATGTATCAGGCTCTGATGGAGCATGCCGGGTTGTTGAAACAAACAGCTGCTGAAGAAGAATGGGTTGGGACGGGCAGGCTGACGCGCATACTGCATGCCGGGGAGAATGGCGACGGGTTTATTACCTCGGATGATGGTCGCACGGTTTATTTCAGGTTTGCGCAAAGCAAGGTGCCCGCCGACCAGCTCATCGAGGGTGCCAGGTATAGCTTTAAGGCGGTGAAAGAGATGCGGAAAGGGAAGGAGACCTGGCGGGCAAAAAAAGTTTTTGCGTGTAAGGAATAAATATTATCTTGCTAAGATGAAAGGAGTAATTTTGCATGCCCAAAAAATGTACCTGTTTTTGGCTTTTTTTGAGGGCCACTTACCTAAAATGCAATGGTATAGTGTTGTATATCAGTTCATTGAAAATTTTGCTCTCACTAACCAACTTCCACTAAAACAAGGATTAAGACCTCATGTTGCTCCCAGTTCACTAACCAACTTCCACTAAAACAAGGATACTCCCTCACTAACCAACTTCCACTAAAACAAGGATTAAGACTCGCTACTTTTGTAAACACCTGAATGTCTCACTAACCAACTTCCACTAAAACAAGGATTAAGACCAGCAGATTTCTTAACTGAGCGCGCCCGTTGCTCCCACTCACTAACCAACTTCCACTAAAACAAGGATTAAGACTTATCCTCTCCCTCACTAACCAACTTCCACTAAAACAAGGATTAAGACCTCCAGCGCTCCTAACCACTTCCTAAAACAAGAGACACCTTCCTAAAACAAGGTAAGACACCCTAAAACAGGTAAGACCCTCACTAACCAACTTCCACTAAAACAAGGATTAAGACGTTTTATTGATTTGCACCCGTTGGGGTGCCCAGTACTCACTAACCAACTTCCACTAAAACAAGGATTAAGACGACAAAATGTTATATCGTGTATGGTCAGAAGTATATCTCACTAACCAACTTCCACTAAAACAAGGATTAAGACGCGTGTAACCGGTTTTTATTGATCTGCACCCTTTGGGCTCACTAACCAACTTCCACTAAAACAAGGATTAAGACCGAGGCGAGCTGCTCCTTCATAGAGCAGCTCCCAATCTCACTAACCAACTTCCACTAAAACAAGGATTAAGACATGTGCACCCCGAGGCGAGCTGCTCCTTCATAGAGCACTCACTAACCAACTTCCACTAAAACAAGGATTAAGACTGCCCAGCTGCATATTTTAGCCCGGTTACGGCGTGTCTCACTAACCAACTTCCACTAAAACAAGGATTAAGACCGAACTCGTCCAGCATGTTCCTTAACTGGCTAAGCCCTCACTAACCAACTTCCACTAAAACAAGGATTAAGACGAGTTCAAACGGCCGCGGAATCTCTTCCGCAGCCGCCTCACTAACCAACTTCCACTAAAACAAGGATTAAGACTGCTCAATACACTTATCCATGCTGGAGCTCACTCTCACTAACCAACTTCCACTAAAACAAGGATTAAGACTGATGAATGCGCTACCATCATTTGTGATGGTAGCTCTCACTAACCAACTTCCACTAAAACAAGGATTAAGACGAGTCTGGCTGCTCCCTCATAGAGCAGCCCCCAGTGCTCACTAACCAACTTCCACTAAAACAAGGATTAAGACAGAGCAGCCCCCAGTGCTGAAGCACTAGATCGCTCAGTTCTCACTAACCAACTTCCACTAAAACAAGGATTAAGACGTCGCTCAGTTGATCTCTCAACTGAGCGCGCCCGTTGGTCTCACTAACCAACTTCCACTAAAACAAGGATTAAGACGTTGGGAGCAACGGGCTTTAGGGTTAGTTTCATATGTCTCACTAACCAACTTCCACTAAAACAAGGATTAAGACCGCGCCCGTTGGGAGCAACGGGCTTTAGGGTTAGTTCTCACTAACCAACTTCCACTAAAACAAGGATTAAGACCTTACTATCTTAATCTCAAATGGCCTCGGAATTTCTTCTCACTAACCAACTTCCACTAAAACAAGGATTAAGACCAGACAGGATTATTCCTGTCTGGTCACTATCCTGATCTCTCACTAACCAACTTCCACTAAAACAAGGATTAAGACCTTTCTGCTTACTATCTTAATCTCAAATGGCCTCGGACTCACTAACCAACTTCCACTAAAACAAGGATTAAGACCTCTCAACTGAGCGGGCCCGTTGCTCCCAACGGGCTTGCTCACTAACCAACTTCCACTAAAACAAGGATTAAGACCAGTCCCCAGTTCTGCTGGACGAACTCGTCCAGCAGGTCTCACTAACCAACTTCCACTAAAACAAGGATTAAGACTACTATAGGACCTAGAAAGGTAAATATAACCATTGACTCACTAACCAACTTCCACTAAAACAAGGATTAAGACCTGTACCTATAAGTGCATATGGATTTTTAATATGACACTCACTAACCAACTTCCACTAAAACAAGGATTAAGACTACGGCATGTAACCGGGTGTTGTTAATCTGCACCCCTCACTAACCAACTTCCACTAAAACAAGGATTAAGACAGCTGCGTTGCCTCCAGGGTACGCAGATGCACAGTCTCACTAACCAACTTCCACTAAAACAAGGATTAAGACCTGATGCACAGTAGCTGTGCATTTGCGTGAATGTCGCTCACTAACCAACTTCCACTAAAACAAGGATTAAGACCTATCCTCTCCATACTTTTAAAATTAAATAATTAAACTCACTAACCAACTTCCACTAAAACAAGGATTAAGACAAATCTACTAAAGCCTGTTTAATAGTATTAGCGTTAACTCACTAACCAACTTCCACTAAAACAAGGATTAAGACCTCAGTAACCTCCACTAAGGTAAGCCTGTACCTAGGCTCACTCACTAACCAACTTCCACTAAAACAAGGATTAAGACGGCGGACTGCTCCCTCATAGAGCAGTCCCCAGTTCTCTCACTAACCAACTTCCACTAAAACAAGGATTAAGACAACCCGGTTACGGCATGTAACCGGGTTTATTAATCTGCTCACTAACCAACTTCCACTAAAACAAGGATTAAGACAGGTGCAGCTGGGCTGCTATACTTGTGCCCAGCTGCACTCACTAACCAACTTCCACTAAAACAAGGATTAAGACCCTGTCACCAGGCGGTATTGCCTGGTCACTAACCAACTTCCACTAAAACAAGGATTAAGACCCCTGTCTGGTCACTATCTTAATCTCAAACGGCCGCGCTCACTAACCAACTTCCACTAAAACAAGGATTAAGACAGCTACGCAGCTGTACTTTATCCCCCACCTGGAGCTCTCACTAACCAACTTCCACTAAAACAAGGATTAAGACTGCCCAGGCCATCACCTTCTGTCGCAGGCGTGCAGGGCTCACTAACCAACTTCCACTAAAACAAGGATTAAGACTATCCAACATACTTTTATAAAGTTCTAAGCGACCTCTCACTAACCAACTTCCACTAAAACAAGGATTAAGACACTACTCAACTTTGCCCCTTTGAAGGCTGATCTGTTAACTCACTAACCAACTTCCACTAAAACAAGGATTAAGACAACGGCAGCCATCACTTTTTGCTTTGTAGAAATGTCTCACTAACCAACTTCCACTAAAACAAGGATTAAGACTGTTTGATTTTACTTCTGCTTGTGTTTTTTCATCTTTTCTCACTAACCAACTTCCACTAAAACAAGGATTAAGACTGCTTTAAAAACATTTTTTGATAAAATCTGAAAAGCCTCACTAACCAACTTCCACTAAAACAAGGATTAAGACTGTTGGGAAATATCTCTTTATGTTCAAAGGAAATTTCCTCACTAACCAACTTCCACTAAAACAAGGATTAAGACGCTTTATAAGAATCTCTTTGAATTAAAGTATAAAATACTCACTAACCAACTTCCACTAAAACAAGGATTAAGACAAGTAGTAATACACAGTTAGCAATTCCGTAATTAGGCTCACTAACCAACTTCCACTAAAACAAGGATTAAGACTGATAGTTTAGTATCTGTTATTATAGGAACGTTAAGTCTCACTAACCAACTTCCACTAAAACAAGGATTAAGACATTTTCACCTTTCCGTTGAATTGTATCTGAAAACATTTCAGAGCTCACTAACCAACTTCCACTAAAACAAGGATTAAGACTATTTATTCATCCAGTTATAGAACTTGTTAAGAGTCTCACTAACCAACTTCCACTAAAACAAGGATTAAGACCTGATGCTTGCGCAACAGCTGCCTTAACAGGCTTTCCTCACTAACCAACTTCCACTAAAACAAGGATTAAGACTATGGGACTGTGCCCACCGCACAGCTCGGGTTTGCTCACTAACCAACTTCCACTAAAACAAGGATTAAGACTTCGATCGGCACAGGTCTTACGTTGTAAACTGGCGATTTACTCACTAACCAACTTCCACTAAAACAAGGATTAAGACAGCTTCATTAATAGCCTCCTGCGTCATAACAGGCTCCTCACTAACCAACTTCCACTAAAACAAGGATTAAGACTCAGCCCTGCGTAGCCCTACGGTTTTAATTTCAAACTCACTAACCAACTTCCACTAAAACAAGGATTAAGACTCTCCGAGCTGGTAGGCGATATAGCTGTTGTAGGTCGACTCACTAACCAACTTCCACTAAAACAAGGATTAAGACCTGAACGTCGGCTTCGAGCTGTGCGACCTGCTCTGTCTCACTAACCAACTTCCACTAAAACAAGGATTAAGACGGATCGTTGGCGAACAGCGCGCCCCAGCCGTACGAACTCACTAACCAACTTCCACTAAAACAAGGATTAAGACAAGTTTGCGCAGGGCTGTAGCGTATGATTTTGGTAGTTCTCACTAACCAACTTCCACTAAAACAAGGATTAAGACTTCAGGTGCGGCATGTCTTTCGACAGCGTGTTGGCGATCTCACTAACCAACTTCCACTAAAACAAGGATTAAGACGGTTATAGGTGTTTCGCATTTGTAAATGACATGCACCCTCACTAACCAACTTCCACTAAAACAAGGATTAAGACTTTGCTAACCTTTTCTTTTCTGTCGGGATTTCTAACTCACTAACCAACTTCCACTAAAACAAGGATTAAGACTGCTAATAAGGGGGTGCTTATGGTGGTTGGTAGCGTTGCTCACTAACCAACTTCCACTAAAACAAGGATTAAGACCACTCGGCCTTAACGTACCAGTAATTGATACGCGTCTCACTAACCAACTTCCACTAAAACAAGGATTAAGACCGGGCGATTTTGTTTGCTAACCTTTTCTTTTCTGTCGCTCACTAACCAACTTCCACTAAAACAAGGATTAAGACAATTAAAAAAAACTTATTGATGGCTATAAATCAACCTCACTAACCAACTTCCACTAAAACAAGGATTAAGACCGGCAAAGGCTCTCTTTTGCGCTTTGGTTGGTTTCCCTCACTAACCAACTTCCACTAAAACAAGGATTAAGACCGTTGTGCAAGCTCTTGCTCGAGCTCGTTTATCCTCCTCACTAACCAACTTCCACTAAAACAAGGATTAAGACAGTTTCCTTTTTACAGCATCAGGCCGATATACTCCCCTCACTAACCAACTTCCACTAAAACAAGGATTAAGACAGTCTTTTCTTTTGGTTGATACTGCTCTTCAGTTAAAACTCACTAACCAACTTCCACTAAAACAAGGATTAAGACTCAATCAGCAGGGGTTCATCACTTGTGTTAAACAGGCCTCACTAACCAACTTCCACTAAAACAAGGATTAAGACTAATAGGGTAAGCTCTTCCGGTTCAATGCAGTTAGCTCACTAACCAACTTCCACTAAAACAAGGATTAAGACCTTATGATATCCATCCCGTATTTACTTTTTCTGACTCTCACTAACCAACTTCCACTAAAACAAGGATTAAGACCGGTCTTTAAATTCATTGAAAAGTGTCCGACAGGTCTTTCTCACTAACCAACTTCCACTAAAACAAGGATTAAGACATTACCAGATCGGCATTCTCACTGCGACGATTATTCACTCACTAACCAACTTCCACTAAAACAAGGATTAAGACTCTTTTTCGATTCGGAGTAGTACTGGGAAGTGCAGACTCACTAACCAACTTCCACTAAAACAAGGATTAAGACCTGGATGATCCAGCCGGTTTTGTATCAGTAACCAACGTCTCACTAACCAACTTCCACTAAAACAAGGATTAAGACTTTACTAAGATAATTGTCTGATTTTTTCTTAAAACTCTCACTAACCAACTTCCACTAAAACAAGGATTAAGACAGGAATTTTTTTAATTTTTCAATCATAGCTTTAATTTCTCACTAACCAACTTCCACTAAAACAAGGATTAAGACTATTTTACTCCCCTTATTTCTATTTCTTTGGGAAGTAACTCACTAACCAACTTCCACTAAAACAAGGATTAAGACCTTTCAGAGTAGTTACTTGATTGAAGTATCTCAATATTGTCTCACTAACCAACTTCCACTAAAACAAGGATTAAGACTCAGACGTGTAAGAGGAAGTGCAGACCATAAGGGTCTCTCACTAACCAACTTCCACTAAAACAAGGATTAAGACCCGTCCTTCAAGAAGAAGTCCCCAACCTGGTACTCTCACTAACCAACTTCCACTAAAACAAGGATTAAGACTTTGCGCGCGCCAATTTTGCGGCTTCCTGCGCAAATCTCACTAACCAACTTCCACTAAAACAAGGATTAAGACCTTCTCTTTCAAGTTCTTTACAGTTGTCATAATATCCTCACTAACCAACTTCCACTAAAACAAGGATTAAGACACCATTAAGGTCTTTCTCTTCCCAGTTTTCGGACAACTCACTAACCAACTTCCACTAAAACAAGGATTAAGACCATTACGTGAACCGGAGTTTTCGTAGATGGGCATGACTGTCTCACTAACCAACTTCCACTAAAACAAGGATTAAGACGCCTAAGGCATAGAATAGGGGTTTCCAGTTCACATTACTCACTAACCAACTTCCACTAAAACAAGGATTAAGACTACTTTCCCCAAATTCTATGCCTAAGGCATGGAACAGGCTCACTAACCAACTTCCACTAAAACAAGGATTAAGACTGGTCTGCCGTTTCCGGTAGGAGAAACGACGCCATCACCTCACTAACCAACTTCCACTAAAACAAGGATTAAGACCTGTCTACCCCGCAAACGATGCAGAACTCCTTATCGGCTCACTAACCAACTTCCACTAAAACAAGGATTAAGACGCTGAAGACCATTTATTATCCCGAACCGGCTGTATGGCTCACTAACCAACTTCCACTAAAACAAGGATTAAGACTTGTTCCATGGGTTTAGATTCTTTCTACCTCCGAGGTCTCACTAACCAACTTCCACTAAAACAAGGATTAAGACCCCTTGATTGTCGAGCATAGGTACTCGACAAGCTTTTCTCACTAACCAACTTCCACTAAAACAAGGATTAAGACCATCAACGGCCTTGTCGTTGTGAAGCACGACAGGCCTCTCACTAACCAACTTCCACTAAAACAAGGATTAAGACACGTCTACGAGGTTTATAACCTCGCCGTTCTCACGCTCACTAACCAACTTCCACTAAAACAAGGATTAAGACAGACCTCCGAGGTCTCTAATGACCTCGTCGGTAAAAACTCACTAACCAACTTCCACTAAAACAAGGATTAAGACTACTCTGTTCGTGTTTAATGACTTTGTCCATTTGTCTCACTAACCAACTTCCACTAAAACAAGGATTAAGACCCATGGGTTTAAGTTTCTGATACCTCCGAGGTCTCTAATCTCACTAACCAACTTCCACTAAAACAAGGATTAAGACTACCAAACTAACATAACTAACAGAATTTACCAAAATAACTCACTAACCAACTTCCACTAAAACAAGGATTAAGACTTTTTTTTAGATTAAGACTCATTGAAAAATATTTCAACTCACTAACCAACTTCCACTAAAACAAGGATTAAGACTGGGATTACACCCACCCGTCCTTCAAGAAGCAGTCCCCCTCACTAACCAACTTCCACTAAAACAAGGATTAAGACTCAGGAATTCCTGAAATATCTAATTTTTTAGAATTTCTCACTAACCAACTTCCACTAAAACAAGGATTAAGACAACTTGAGAAATTCGTTTTACTTCGTCAGAAGTAAATTCTCACTAACCAACTTCCACTAAAACAAGGATTAAGACTTTTTTGCTCCGTAAACGGGACTTCCAGAAGGTTAACTCACTAACCAACTTCCACTAAAACAAGGATTAAGACATCTTTTCATTTTCTTCTTCTTTGATAATGTTGTAATCCTCACTAACCAACTTCCACTAAAACAAGGATTAAGACTTGATTGTCGAGCATAAGTACTCGACAAGTTTGTCTTCTCACTAACCAACTTCCACTAAAACAAGGATTAAGACGTTGCATACCTCCTCGTAGAGTTTTTTACAGTTTCTGCTCACTAACCAACTTCCACTAAAACAAGGATTAAGACAGTATGCGCACCCCACTATTAAAAAGAAAATATGACTGCTCACTAACCAACTTCCACTAAAACAAGGATTAAGACTTATTCTTTTGAGAAGTGTAAGAGGAAGTGCAGACCACTCACTAACCAACTTCCACTAAAACAAGGATTAAGACGTTGCATACCTCCTCGTAGAGTTTTTTACAGTTTCTGCTCACTAACCAACTTCCACTAAAACAAGGATTAAGACAGTATGCGCACCCCACTATTAAAAAGAAAATATGACTGCTCACTAACCAACTTCCACTAAAACAAGGATTAAGACTTATTCTTTTGAGAAGTGTAAGAGGAAGTGCAGACCACTCACTAACCAACTTCCACTAAAACAAGGATTAAGACGTCCATGGGTTAATGTTTCTGATTCCCCCGAGGCTCTGCTCACTAACCAACTTCCACTAAAACAAGGATTAAGACGATGAGTAGGGGATAATATCCCATCGGTAAAGTCCTCTCACTAACCAACTTCCACTAAAACAAGGATTAAGACACAATTGTGTTATTCTTTCTGAAAACTTTAACCGGTGATCTCACTAACCAACTTCCACTAAAACAAGGATTAAGACGCGCGCCAATTTCGCGGCTTCCTGCGCAAACTGCAAGTACTCACTAACCAACTTCCACTAAAACAAGGATTAAGACATTTTGACGCTAAATACCCAACCGGGAGCGCGTTCCCCTCACTAACCAACTTCCACTAAAACAAGGATTAAGACCTTTGGGCGAATACTCCACGACATACGGCTTAAGCAAACTCACTAACCAACTTCCACTAAAACAAGGATTAAGACCTAAAGAGTCAAGAAGTCTTTCGGGGTTTACCCCTCTGATTCTCACTAACCAACTTCCACTAAAACAAGGATTAAGACTTTTTTTAGAATTTCCGTTATAAAATACGAATGAAACCCCTCACTAACCAACTTCCACTAAAACAAGGATTAAGACAAGACCCCCGAGGCTTTGTATCACCTCTGGGGTAAAAATCTCACTAACCAACTTCCACTAAAACAAGGATTAAGACATAAACTTTTTACGGTTTATCAATTAACCCCGAAGCTCACTAACCAACTTCCACTAAAACAAGGATTAAGACTACTCGACAAGTTTACCTTTTTTCTCACTTACCCCCTCTCACTAACCAACTTCCACTAAAACAAGGATTAAGACCATTTTTTAAAAAAGGTTATGACCTGGCAAACGGTTTTCTCACTAACCAACTTCCACTAAAACAAGGATTAAGACTCCACTACGTCCGAAGGGACGTAGTAAACAGTTCGACTCACTAACCAACTTCCACTAAAACAAGGATTAAGACCTATCGAAGCTATATTAATAAACTTTTTACGGTTTACTCACTAACCAACTTCCACTAAAACAAGGATTAAGACAAGCAGTCCCCAACATGGTACTGCTTCCTACTCTTTCTCACTAACCAACTTCCACTAAAACAAGGATTAAGACAGTAGGGACTCAAAGTATTTAGTAGTCTCCGGACTACTCACTAACCAACTTCCACTAAAACAAGGATTAAGACCCGAAGGATCTTTAGCTGATCATTCTCAAGTTTTTTTACTCACTAACCAACTTCCACTAAAACAAGGATTAAGACAGCCTACAGAATTCGCTAATACAATTTTGTTTTTTACAACTCACTAACCAACTTCCACTAAAACAAGGATTAAGACCATTAAGGTCTTTTTCCTCATAGTCAAAGGACAGTACCCACTCACTAACCAACTTCCACTAAAACAAGGATTAAGACAAAGAGTCAAGGAGCGTTTCGGGGTTTACCCCTCTGCTCACTAACCAACTTCCACTAAAACAAGGATTAAGACGAGGTCACGTAGCCGGTAATTCCAGCTACGTGATGCTCTCACTAACCAACTTCCACTAAAACAAGGATTAAGACTTGGCAATGATAACCTCGTTACTGAGGCTATCGACTCCGCTCACTAACCAACTTCCACTAAAACAAGGATTAAGACAATAAAAAATAAAAAAAATAGGCGCAAAATTGCGCCTATTCTCACTAACCAACTTCCACTAAAACAAGGATTAAGACTTTTTTCGTACATATTAACGAAATAGCTACCGTTCACTCACTAACCAACTTCCACTAAAACAAGGATTAAGACCTACTCCGTCAAGAAGGTTGCATACCTCCTCGTAGAGTCTCACTAACCAACTTCCACTAAAACAAGGATTAAGACTGTATTGGCAATGATAACCTCGTTACTGAGGCTATCGACTCACTAACCAACTTCCACTAAAACAAGGATTAAGACTTGAACTCTGATAAGATGGTCTGAGCTTTTCGGTAGGGACTCACTAACCAACTTCCACTAAAACAAGGATTAAGACGGGTCTTCTTCCTCATCGTTATTGGACAGTACCCATGGCTCACTAACCAACTTCCACTAAAACAAGGATTAAGACAAATCGTGTCGACGAGGTTTATAACCTCGCCGTTTTCTCACTAACCAACTTCCACTAAAACAAGGATTAAGACCACACCCACCCGTCCTTTAGGAAGCAGTCGCCCACCTCTCACTAACCAACTTCCACTAAAACAAGGATTAAGACTTTTTCCTCCCAGTTAAGGGACAGTACCCATGGAACTTCTCACTAACCAACTTCCACTAAAACAAGGATTAAGACTGGGAGGAGGCAGTCGGCAGAACAGGGAGAAGCAGGCTCACTAACCAACTTCCACTAAAACAAGGATTAAGACCTCTACGGTAACGAAGGCCATCATGCCAGGTTTTACATCCTCACTAACCAACTTCCACTAAAACAAGGATTAAGACGTATTAAGCCCGTCGAGCTCGGGGTTTATATACATAAACTCACTAACCAACTTCCACTAAAACAAGGATTAAGACGTTAATGTTTCTTGTTCCCCCGAGGTCTCTAATGACCCTCACTAACCAACTTCCACTAAAACAAGGATTAAGACTGTTCCCCGTAGGGAACTTGCATCTTAGAAAACAAGCTTCTCACTAACCAACTTCCACTAAAACAAGGATTAAGACCATTGAAATATATTTCAATGAGTCTGATTTTTTCGTTTCTCACTAACCAACTTCCACTAAAACAAGGATTAAGACACGTCCGAAGGGACGTAGTAAACAGTTCGACCTTCCTGCTCACTAACCAACTTCCACTAAAACAAGGATTAAGACCCCCGAAGGGGTGACGGGTAGGTTCATACCCACCCGTCTCACTAACCAACTTCCACTAAAACAAGGATTAAGACGCTCAAATTTCTAATACCTCCGAGGCTTTTTATCACCTCTCACTAACCAACTTCCACTAAAACAAGGATTAAGACGTTTTGTAGCATGTAACCAACGTTATTTCATTAGCGACCTCACTAACCAACTTCCACTAAAACAAGGATTAAGACGGTTTACACCCCGAATTGTCGAGCACAAGTACTCGACTCACTAACCAACTTCCACTAAAACAAGGATTAAGACTCCTGCTCCCACTTAGCAAGAGGCTTCGAGATACCGACTCACTAACCAACTTCCACTAAAACAAGGATTAAGACTGGAGCGAGAATGCATTAAGGATGTAATTCTTCTTGGCTCACTAACCAACTTCCACTAAAACAAGGATTAAGACTTCGAGATACCGAAGGACTCAGCTAAAGCAGCCAGCACTCACTAACCAACTTCCACTAAAACAAGGATTAAGACTTTCTTCAAGCCACCGAGGCTTTTTATCACCTCGGGTGTAAAGATTAGTTTTTTCATATTTACTCACTAACCAACTTCCACTAAAACAAGGATTAAGACAGACCATTAAGGTCTTTTTCCTCATGGTGAGGGGGCAGTACTCACTAACCAACTTCCACTAAAACAAGGATTAAGACCATACCCACCCGTCCTGCAAGAAGCAGTCGCCTACCTCTCACTAACCAACTTCCACTAAAACAAGGATTAAGACCTCCCACTTAGCAAGAGGCTTCGAGATACCGAAGGACTCACTAACCAACTTCCACTAAAACAAGGATTAAGACTGGGTTAATGTTTCTCAAACCACCGAGGCTTTTTATCACTCACTAACCAACTTCCACTAAAACAAGGATTAAGACATCAACCGGTAATGGTGTTACGGGTTTCGGGTTTCGGGTTGCGGGCTCACTAATTAACTTTCACTAAAACAAGGATTAAGACATCAACCGGTTTTGTTGTTCCGGGTTTCGGGCTCACTTATCAACTTCCTCTAAAACAAGGATTAAGACATCAACTGGTTTTGTTGTTCCGGGTTTCGGGTTGCGGGCTCACTAATTAACTTTCACTAAATCAAGGATTAAGATATTTTAAAAAAAATTTATAAATTTCGGCCTATGACTCACTAGTTAACATCATCTAAAACAAAGGATTATGATTGCCGTTTGAGTTTTATGTGAAACAACTAGCCGACCTATCTAACCTCTTTCCACGAAAACAAGGATTGAGATATCAACCGGTTTTGTTGTTCCGGGTTGCGGGCTCACTAATTAACTTTCACTAAAACAAGGATTAAGACATCAACCGGTATTGTTGTTACGGGTTTCGGGTTACGGGTTTCGGGCTCACTAATTACCTTTCACTAAAACAAGGATTAAGACATCAACTGGTTTTGTTGTTCCGGGTTTCGGGTTGCGGGCTCACTAATCAACTTTCACTAAAACATTGATTAAGACTTCTTTTTCTCCTTTTATATTTGAAAGCAATCCAAATTACTGCAAAATTTTACTAACTTGCTGATGCCTAAAGTCTGGTTTTTCAAATTCCTCACTAGCTAAATGATATGCAAAAAAAATTCTGAACAACTTACTTTTCACGCTTTTTTGTAAAATACCCACTGCATAAAATAATACCGCCATGAAAATCTTTCAACATTTCCAGCACATCAATCTTACCAACGATCAACGAAATGCATTGGAAAAACTACAGGCTTTTTTAAAAAGCGATGAGCGCATTTTTATCCTAAAGGGATATGCTGGTTCAGGAAAAACTACTCTGCTAAGCGGCTTTGTAAACTATCTCAAGTCGTTACAAATGAGATTTCAACTGATGGCGCCAACTGGCAGAGCAGCCAAAGTAATTGAGCAAAAAACTGGTTTTGAGGCTACTACCATACACAAGGGTATATACAGTTTTGAGAAGTTATTTGAAATCAAACAAGGTTAAAACGAAAATGATGTTTCTTTTCTGTACCAATACAATATCAGAAACAATCCTGAGGTTCATCATTCAGTTCTGATAGTGGATGAGGCTTCGATGGTAAGCAATATTTTGAGCCAGGGCGAGTTTTTTCGCTTTGGCAGCGGCTGTTTGCTGAATGACCTGATGATATATGGCAGAATTCAGGAGGCTTCCACAACAAGCAAAATCATTTTCGTTGGTGATCCTGCACAGCTGCCACCTATTGGAATGAATTTCTCACCTGCGCTTGATCCTGATTATCTGAGAGAAACATACAAAGTTCCTGTGTCAGAAGCAGAAATGAAGGAAGTGAAACGCCAGGATGCGAACAATGGCATTTTGAATTCAGCCACTAAAATCAGGCAGTGTCTGACTTCTGGCTATTTTAACGATTTTGATATGAGAGAAAACGGACGAGATGTTTTCAATCCTACTTATGAGCATTATTTGGAAACCTATAAGGCACAAACAGGTACAAAAATCATTATATGCTACAAAAACAAAACAGCTCTCGCTTTAAACCGGGCAATCCGGAGAGATAAATTTGGAGATGATTTGCCCATTCAGACATCCGATACAATAATCATTGGGGGCAACAATTACCGATTGGGGATCATGAACGGTGAATTTGCCGTAGTTTCAGAAGCCAGTCCGCAAGTTGAAAGCAGAGAGGTGAGGTTTTATGATAAAGGCGGCAAAACCCAAAGCGTCAAACTTACCTGGCGTAGCATAAGATTAGTTTTACCAGATAAAAATAACCAATCCAGAACTGTTGGCGGGCTGATGCTGGAAAACTACCTTTATGGAGATAATTACTTAAAGCCCGAAGAGCAGAGAGCGCTTTATGTGGATTTTAAAAACAGGCATCCCAAACTTAAAAAAGGTACAGAGGAGTTTAAGGAAGCCATTATCAACGATAAGTATTTCAACTGCATTCTTCTGAAATACGGCTATGCCGTTACCTGCCATAAAGCCCAGGGCGGTGAATGGGATCATGCTTTCGTTTTTTGGGATATAGGAACAAAGGAAAATTTTAATTTCTACCAATCTGTACACGATCGCTCCGGAAAATCGAATCCGGAGTTTTATCGGTGGGCCTACACCGCAGTTACACGGGCTTCCAGGAAACTCTTTTGCATCAATCCACCATATTTTACTTCCTTTTCTGAAATGAATTTTATTGATGCGAATGTTCAACAGGCATTTAATGAATTGACAGGACAATCAAATTCTACCATTGAAATCAATATCAATGTAGTTTTGCCGGAACTGGAAAAATTTGGTTTGGCTGATGCGCCATTGACCATTCAGGATCATTTCATTCACAGGTGGTATTGGCTCCGAAAACATTACATCGACATAATAGCCTGGCAAAAAGTAGGGTATGAAGTGCGATATGTCTTCAAAAGAGAAGCAAAAACAGCTGCATTCAAATACTGGGTCAATAATGAGAACATCTTTAGAAACAATTTTCAAAAGCTACCCGCACAGACCAATTCGGATGAATTATTTGAAACCATCACCAAAATATTAGAGCGAGCTGCTCCGATTGTAGTGAACAGGAACACAATAAGAAGCATATTGACTCAAATCGAATTTGATGTAACTACTGAAGAACAGAAACCATTTCTGAAAAATCTTTTTGATGCCATGAGGAAAGGGTTAGCTGCTGAAGAAGTTATCACAGACATCAGGCATTTGGAATGGCGTGAACGATATACCATTGAAAAAGAAGGTCGAACTTGTGTTGTTGATTTTGAATACAATAAAGATGGATTTTTTGGTCGGGTTTTGCCTTTGGAAAAAAAATGCAACAGCCCGGAATTGCTTGCTAAAATTAAATTTATTGTAAACAATCTTACACATCGCAATAATGTCATTTAACGAAGCCCGGGAACTCCGGCAAGCTCCGTTGCCTGATGAAGCCTTGCAAAAAGCAAAACGCCCGGCCAGGATTAAATCTCAGCCAGCCTCATGCAAACATGTTATTGTTAAGCGTTCTACCCGGCTCAGCCTGACCCTGTAGCCACTTCCCAACCAGGATACCAACCAAAGCTCAAACGGCACCCATCAATGAATAAGAAACACCGTGCAGCATGATAGGGGCCGGAGGGAGACAAAGAAACCGTATTTTAGCTATTCATTTTACTGTTTTGACAGATGGATGCATTTAAACTTCATAAGGACATCACAGATAGTTATCGGGAATATATCCGGTCTTTTGTTAAAATCAGGGACAAGCGAATCCGCGACTACGTTGAGGCCAGGTTTGATGAAGATGGTTTCATTCCAGAGCCTTTTTTGCAGTTCAATCCATCTTACAAAAGGGAGGAAACCCTGGCTGATTTGCATCGTGAGGGATTGATCCACCATGATCTGATTACAGTTTTTGGCGATTATCAATTGTATAAACACCAGGTGGAAGCCATCAGGAAAGGGCTTTCAGGGCAGGGATTCGTGGTTACTTCCGGCACCGGTTCGGGAAAATCACTGACATACCTGGCTACCATCTTTGATTATATCCTGAAGTTGAAGGAAAAGAAGAAAGGGGTTAAGGCTGTTCTGGTGTATCCGATGAATGCGCTGATCAACTCTCAGAAAGAGGAGATCATGAAGTACGAGATGAATTATCTCATCAGCTTTGTGCCCGAGGATAAGCGAAAGGAGTATGATCTGCGGTCGAATGAAAATAATGGACAGAGCCTGGAGGATATCCTGAAAAAACTCAGAAGTTTTACCGGCAAAGCATTTCCGATCACGTATGCCAACTACACCGGCCAGGAAGGCCAGGAGGAGCGTGAACGGATTGAAAAGGAAGTTCCCGACATCATCCTGACCAATTATATGATGATGGAACTTATCATGACGCGTGCCTCGGAAGAGTGGATGCGGGATTCCATCAAAGCGCATCTCAGATTTCTGGTTTTTGATGAGTTGCATACCTACCGTGGCCGTCAGGGTTCCGACGTTTCTCTGCTCATTCGCAGGGTAAAGGATATCACCAGGGGAGAGGTGACTTGCATAGGTACTTCCGCAACCATGACCACTGTAGGCTCGCCCGAAGACAAAAAGAAAGCGGTTGCCGGCGTGGCATCCACCATTTTCGGAACGCAGTTCGATGTGTCCCAAATCATTGGCGAGTACCTCCAGAACTGCACAGCTTCAACACAAATACCGGGTAAATTTGAGTTGCAGGAAGGCATTCATCAGCATATCTCCAAAGATGGCACACCGGAGGATTTTGTCAGGCACCCGCTGGCCATCTGGCTCGAAAACAAAGTTGCACTGTTCAGGCACCCGGATGGTTTTGTCGAAAGGGGCAAACCTCACACCTTGAGCGAAATAGTTAAACTTTTGGCAGACGACTCCGGCGAAAGCTATACCGACTGTGAAAAAGCCGTTCGAAATCTGCTCGATTGGGCTGAGGCCCTCAATATAAAAGCCCATCGGCTTAAAACCTTTAAATCTTACCTGCCCTATAAGCTACACCAGTTTATTTCGCAAACCAACACAGTTTATGTTACCCTGGAACCTCGCGACAGGCGTAAGATCACCCTCGAAACCGGAAGGTATGTGCGCGAAAACAACCAGGACAAATACATTTATCCGCTTCTGTTCAGCAGATTTTCGGGACATGAGTTTATCTGTGTCAGAAAAAATTTTACCACCAACATATTGGAGCCGCGCGATCCCGACGATATTCCGCTACAACTTTCCAAGGATGATCTGAGAGGCGATAGGGAGACCGGTTTAAAGCCAAGAAAACTAACAGCCCAGGATTTTCCGGATGGCTATCTGATCATTCCGCATGACGATGAGGAGTTGTGGTCGGATGAATTCATTGAGGAATTGCCGCCCTCGTGGTGGAGCGAAAAAAAGGGTAAGGTGGTGGTTGACAATTATTATGTGCATCGCTTACCCTCAAAAATTTATTTCAATAGTGAAGGTAAATTTTCTGATGAAATAATGGACGGACAATGGGGATGGTTCATGCCTGCCAAACTGTTGTTCGATCCCACTGCCGGCTTGATCTACGACCTGAAGACCAGCGAAAACACCAAGCTGATGCGGCTGGGCAATGAGGGCCGAAGCACGGCCACAACCATGACTGCCTACACCACTATCAGTGAATTGCATCATCAGGGTGAGCCTAAAAAAATACAGAAACTGCTCAGCTTTACAGATAACCGCCAGGATGCATCCCTGCAGGCAGGACATTTCAACGATTTTATCCATACCGGACGTTTAAGATCGGCGCTGTATCATACCTTGAAAAAATCCGAAAGAAATTGCTTGAAGGTGTCGGAACTTGCTGAGCGTATGTTGCCACAACTCCAGCTGAAAGAATCGGATTATGCCAGAGAACCCAATGACGAATGGCCTGATCCCGAAAACGAAAGGGCCTTAAAAAAACTCCTCCTTATCAGGATCTTATATGATCTGAGGCGTTCGTGGCGCTTCAACCTTCCAAACCTTGAGCAAACAGCGCTGCTCTCCATCGAATATGACCGGCTGGAAGAGTTTTGCCGGAGAGACGATTTTTTTAACGACATCCCGTTGTTTGACCGTCTTACACCACCGGAACGAAAATATATCCTTACGCAACTATTAAATTTTTTCAGGACGTCATACGCTCTGGAGTATCCTCTGATAACCACCGAAAGGGCAGAAACGGAAGATTTCATCAAGCTAAAACTGGATCCAGATAAACTATGGTCGCTCGACAAAAATGAAAAAATTGAGGTGCCATGCTTTATGGTGAGTCGCAACCCTGGTGAAACGCAGCGATACATCTACACCACCAGCATGGGGCCGCATTCTTATGTGGGTAAATATTTCAAAAGGCTTTTCAAAAAGCATCAACTGAATCAACTAAACGGGGATGAATACATTGAATACATTGAAAAGGTTTGCGAACTCCTGAAAAAAGCCAATCTTCTCACCTCGCAGGATGTCCGCGGCAAAAATGGCACAGTTAAAGGGTATCGCTTAAGGGTTGACAATGTGGTGTGGAAATTGGGCGACGGGATTACCGTACTACCCGACGAGGTGCGTCTGGCCTCCTACAAGGAACAGCAAATGGAGCCCAATAAATTCTTCCGCAAGTTTTATCAAACTGATTTCACCAAATTTCAAAAGCAATTCATTGGCAAAGAACACACCGGACAACTTGGGAATGACGACAGGATAGCCCGTGAAAAGCAGTTTCGCTCCGGCGATCTCTCTGCACTTTTCTGTTCCCCAACCATGGAGCTGGGTATTGATATTGCCGATTTGAACATCGTTCATATGCGCAATGTGCCGCCAACACCTGCCAATTATGTGCAGCGGAGCGGTCGTGCGGGAAGGTCAGGACAAACAGCGCTGGTTATTAACTATTGCTCAAACTGGTCGGCCCACGACAGGCACTACTTCAAAGAACCCACGAAAATGGTTGCCGGGGCAGTGGTTCCACCACGCATTGACCTGTTGAACGAGGAACTGATCCTCACCCATTTCAACGCCTACATCCTCATGAACCTTGGTCTGCACGATCTCAGAGTTTCCATCAGCGATGTCATTGATACAAGGGATAAAAAGGTATTGCCGGTCAAAAGTCATATCGTTAGCTTAATTGAAAATGCTTCATCCTTTTACAGAGAGGCCTGGATTGAGGGTTTTGACAAAATTCTCCGGACAAGTATTCCGGAAATCGAAAAAGCCAGTTGGTTCAACAAGGACTGGTTGAGGGTGCGTGCCAATAGCTTCTGCAACCGCTTTGACAGGGCGTTCGACCGATGGCGGATTTTGTTGCGCAATGCCGAGGAGATCATTCATAAATCGCGGGCAATGATGGATGACCCCACCGTGAAACAATCCAGCCCGCTAATGCGTGAGGCCAAAAGGCAGCACAACATCGGGCTTGCCCAGAGGGCTTTGCTGCTCAACGAAGATCAGAAGAGCTTCGGCAACGAATCGGAGTTTTATGTGTTCCGTTACCTGGCTTCCGAAGGCTTTTTGCCGGGATATAATTTTACCCGCCTGCCTGTGCGAACATTTGTTGGTTACAAACACAAGGATGAAGGCGAATACATTTCACGCCCCAGGTTTATTGCCTTGAGCGAATTCGGGCCGGGCAACCTTATCTATCACAACGGCAACAAGTTTAAAATCAGCCGGATGATGCTTGCCGATGCAAGCCTTAAAAACCGCAGCATAAAAGTGTCCACCCAAACCGGCTATGCCTTCCTGGATGAGGATACCGAAAGGTTTAACAACGACCCGATAACCAACAATCCGTTGAAAGACCAATCCTCAACCCAGGTATGGTTCAACCTGCTGGAGCTGACCGAAACCGAAGCCATACCGCAGGAGCGTATTTCGTGCGAAGAGGAAGAGCGTACGCGCGAAGGTTTTCAGGTCACCCAATATTTTAATTACCCCAAAGGCATCGAATCGACCACGCAATGCCTCATCAAGGAAGGCAACCAACCATTGCTGCGGATCATTTTCAGCCAGGCAACCCAGTTGATTCAGGTGAACCACCGTTGGAGCAGATCGAAGGATGCAAATGGTTTTTATATTGACGACCGCAACGGGCGCTGGCTGCGGCAGAAAGAACTGGAAGAGCCCGAAACCGCCCAGCATGCCAGGGAAGTCCGCCTGTTTGCCCGCGATCATGCCGACTCCCTGTACATTCAGCCCGTGAAAGACCTCCAGCTCAATGCCAATCAGGTGGTATCGCTCGCCTATGCGTTAAAACGTGCAGTAGAAGAACTGTTTGAAGTAGAAGAAAGTGAAATTGGCGTGTGGCTCATGGGTAATGACGAAGCCCAAAACATCATGCTCTATGAGTCGGCCGAAGGAAGCCTGGGCATCCTTTCGCAACTGGTGGAAAGCTCCTCAAAAATGAAAGAGTTGTTCCGGACAGCCTGCAAACTGCTGCACTTCGACCCGGAAACAGGTGAGGATGAAAAACCTGAGCTTCCGAAAGCCACCTACGACGATTTGCTTTCTTACTACAACCAGCGCTATCACGACCAACTCGACAGAATCTCAATACAAAAACCCCTCGAACGACTGATGCGCTGCGAAGTGGTTCCGCTCAAAGCCAGTACCGACCGTGATCAGCAATACCAATACCTGTTGGAAAACTACGACAAAAATTCCTCCACCGAACTGAAATTTATCCGCTACCTGAAGGAACATGATATCGTTTATCCGGATAAAACGCAGGTAAACATCAAAGAGTGTTATGTGAATGCCGACTTTGTGTATCTGACAGCCAATGGACCGGTATTGGTATTTTGCGATGGCGATGTGCACGATGTGCCCAATGTGATGCGTGATGATGATGCCAAACGCCAGTGTTTACGCAATCATGGGTACGATGTGATTGTATGGCACTATTCCGAACCGCTCGACCAGCTCGTTGAGAGAAGAAAAGACGTTTTCCGCAAAATTTAATCCATGACCCAAAAAACATTTACCCCGGGCAAACTGGTAAAATTCCGCGACCGTCGCTGGATTGTATTGCCTTGCGACGATGCGGAACTGATGCTGTTGAAACCGCTCGGGGGTTCCGACCACGAAATTACAGGGGTTTTTAAAGCCCTCAACCTCCCCGGAGAAGAAATCACGGAAGATTCATTTCCCATGCCTGTGGCCGACGACATGGGTTCGTTCAGCACCGCCAGCCTGCTGTTCGATGCTTCCCGGCTATCATTCCGCAATGCCAGCGGTCCCTTCCGCTGCATGGGCAAACTTTCGTTCCGGCCACGGGCTTACCAGGTGGTGCCACTGGTGATGGCCCTCGGGCAAAACGTCACCCGCCTGCTTATTGCCGACGATGTGGGCATCGGGAAAACCATCGAAGCCTTGCTGATTTTGAAGGAACTGCTGGAAAGAGGTGAAATAAAAACCTTTGCCGTGATTTGTCCGCCCCACCTCTGCGACCAGTGGCACAACGAACTCAGGGATAAACTCGACATCCATGCCGAAATCATCCGTTCCAGCACCGCCGCACAGCTCGACCGCAAACTGCGCGACGACCGCAGCATCTTCTACCACACACCTTATCAGGTGATCTCGATTGATTATATCAAATCCGATAAAAACAAACGCAAGTTTTTGCTCGATGCGCCTGAACTCATCATTGTTGACGAGGCGCACACCTGCGCACTGCCCGAGAATGCAAAAAACAAAAACCAGCAGCAACGCCATTCGTTGATTTACGACCTGGCCGAAAACAAAAACAGACACCTGGTGCTGCTCACCGCTACGCCGCATTCCGGAAAAGACAGCGAGTTTATCTCGCTGCTCGGCCTGCTCAATCCGGAATTCCGAACCTGGCATTTCGACGACATAGAACATAAACACAGGGAAAAGATTGCCAGGCATTTCATCCAGCGCAAGCGCAAAAACATCAAACTTTGGCTGGAAGAGGCAACCCCTTTCCCGGAAAAGGATGCCAGGGAAGAGAAGTTTGTTTTATCCCCTGAATACCGGATGTTTTATGAAGATGTCAGGCGCTTTGCCCGCGTCCTCACCACGCTGGGAAAAGATAAACGCACGTTCAGGGTGCGTTACTGGGCAGCGCTCGCTTTGCTACGGGGCGTCATGTCGAGCCCCGCTGCCGGCCTCTCCATGCTCGAAAACAGGCAAAGCAAACGCCTGGATGAGCAGGAACTGCTGGAAACTGAACTGATGGACAATCCATTATTGGATAAGCTCTCGCACGACAGCGACTTCACAAGGGCCGAACTGCTCGACAAAGCCGAACTCATCCGTGAAGAACTCACAGAGATAGAAAAACTGGCCGAAACCATCAAAACCCTTTACGGGCCGGAAAAAGACCTGAAAGCAAAAAAAGCAATCAAAATTGTGGAGGAATGGCTGAAGCAGGGCTTCCAACCCATTGTATTCTGCAAATACATCGAAACAGCCAGGTATATCGGGGAGCTGCTCAGGGAATACCTGCCTAAAACTGTTGATATTCAGGTAATCACTTCGGAAGATGCCGATGAGCTTCGCAAGATGCGGATTGAAGCCATGGCCGGCAGCGAGAAACGCTTACTGGTGGCCACCGACTGCCTGAGCGAGGGCATCAACCTGCAGGACTACTTCACGGCCTTGTTGCATTACGACCTGCCCTGGAATCCCAACCGTATTGAACAACGCGAGGGCCGTATTGACCGTTTCGGGCAAACCGCCCCGCGCATCAAGGCTTACCTGCTCATTGGCGAGGATAACCAGATTGACCAACTGGTGCTGAAAGTGCTGGTCAGAAAAATCTGGGACATTCAGAACTCCACCGGCGTGAACATCTCGCTGGGCGACAGCGAACAATCGGTGATGGATGAGGTGCTGAAAGAATTGCTCACCGGCGAAGGCAAAAGCAACGAAGGCAGACAGTTGAGCCTCTTTGCCGAAGAATTTTTTACTACCGAACTGGAAAATGCCCGGCAGAAAGCCGAAAAACTCCGCAGCATCTTCACCCACGCTTCCATCAAGCCCGAACTGATAAAGAAAAACCTGAAAGAGGTGGACGAAGCCATAGGCGATGTACAGACGGTGGAAGCCTTTGTGGTGCAATCGGTGCAGCACCTCGGGGCAAGCATCATCCATGATGGAGGAAGCGGATACACCCTCTATCCGCGCAACCTTCCCCACCATCTGAAGAACCATTTTGGCGGGCGCGAAAAAGTGAAAATCAGCTTTGAATCGCCTACGCCGCGCGGCTATCGCTACATCGGCCGAAACCACCTGTTTGTGGAGCAGTTGTGCCAGTTTATGTTCAACCTGGCTTTTGAAGGGCATGCCGATTATGCCCGTGTGGCACGTGTGGCCGAAATCGTAACCGATGCGGTGCAGCTTAAAACCACCCTCATCATGTTTCGCGTGCGCAACGTCATCAAAGAAGTGAGGAGTACGCATGAGGTAGTTTCGGAAGAGATGTACCTCTGGGGCTATCGCGGCAGCGGACCAGATGCCGAAACCATCGGATATGAAGAGGGGAAAAAACTCCTGCGCGAAGCTGTCTCAGCCTACGACCTCAGCGCCGAACGCCAGAAACACGACTTTGAAATGGAAATCAAACAGTTTGCCCAAATGGAAAGCCAATTTCTGGAACTGGCCACACAGCGTGCCGAAAACCTGGTGGAAGCCCACGGCCGCTTCAAGGAACTGGTGGGCGGAAGGCGGTATGAAAAAGCCACCCCAGTGCTTCCTCCCGATGTGATGGGAGTGTATATCCTCATGCCCAAACCTAAACTCGATTTGTAAGATGAACTACTCAGCCATCCACATACAGGGCAACATCATCACGCTCGAAATCCTCGATAAGATTCGCAACGACGAGAACTATCACTATCAGAAACCCAAGGATTTCGGTTTCGATAAAGGAAGCACGCTGCGCGATAGGATCAGCAGCGCCTGGTCGGAAGCGAAAATTCTTTGGGAGCTTTATTCGCGCAAAATGGAAGCGCTGCCGGAGGGCGAATACGGCACTTCCGAAACCCGCAAACTCTGGATGACCCCGTTTTTGTTCGAGCTGGGGTACGACATTGAACCGGCCCGCGTCGAAGAAATTAATGGAAAAACCTTCCCCATCAGCCACCGCGATGCCAAGCGCAACGGCTTTCCGGTGCTCATCATGGGATATGCCGACAAGCTCGACCGCAAACCCGAAGGCAACCGCCTGCGCATGTCGCCGCATGCCCTCATGCAGGAATACCTCAACCACACCGGTCACCTCTACGGGCTGGTAACCAACGGCACACAAATCCGTCTGCTGCGCGACTCCAACCGCCTCTCCAAACTGGCTTACCTTGAGTTCGACCTCGGCAAGATGCTCGAAGAGGACTTGTTCTATGAGTTTGCCCTCATGTACCGCGTGCTCCATGCCTCGCGCATGCCCGAAAGCCCCGACGAAGCCGAAAAATCCATCTTTGAGTTCTACCACCAGGAATCCCTGGATTCCGGCGCGCGCATACGCGAAAAACTGCGCACGGCGGTGAAAGAATCCATGGAAACCATGGCCAAAGGCTTTCTTACCCATCCTGCCAATGCGCATTTTGTGGAGCAGGTGCGCACCGGAAACATCCATGCAGCGCAGTTCTACAAACTCCTGCTGCGAACCGTTTACCGCATCATCTTCCTGGCCACCATCGAGGAACGTAACCTGGTTTACCCAAGGTTCACAAAAGATGATGCGGAATACGAAAGCAAAAACCGCCTGCGCAACATCTACCTGAATCATTACAGTTTTGAGCGCCTGCGCAACCTGGCCCTCTCGCCGGTGTATATCGACCCGCGCAAACACGACCTCTGGCAGGCCTTGCTGGCCACCTTCCGCCTGTTCGAACCCCTGGGAGAAGGCGAAAAACTGGGCATCAAACCCCTGGGCGGAGAATTGTTCGGAACCAACAGCCTCAGCCTCGACGGGATTGACCTCTACAGCCTGCGCCTCCAAAACCAATATATGCTCGAAATCCTGGGCAGGCTCACTACCTTCCGCGACGAACGCGGGCAGCTCACCCGTGTGAACTACCGCGACCTGGATGTGGAAGAACTCGGTTCGGTGTATGAAGCCCTGCTCGAACTGCAGCCTTACTTCAACCTCGACCTGCCTACGCCGGCCTTCAGCTTTACCGAAGGCTCGCTGCGCAAACTCACCGGTTCGTACTACACCCGCCACGACCTGGTGGCACAGCTCATCAAAACCGCACTCATCCCGGTGATGGAGGAGCGCTTGAAAAAAGCCAGAACCCGCGAAGAAAAAGCCAACGCCATCCTCGGCATTTCGGTGTGCGACCCTGCCGCCGGCTCCGGGCATTTTTTGCTGGCCGCCGCCAGGGTGCTGGGCTTCGAACTGGCCAAGATACGCACCGGCGAAGAAAACCCGGGCGAAGAACCCCTGCTGGAAGCCACACGCGATGTGATTGAAAGCTGCATCTACGGCGTGGACAAAAACCCCGCCGCCGTGGAGCTTTGCCGCCTCAGCCTCTGGCTGGTGGCGCACAACAGCGGCAAACCCCTCACTTTCCTGGAACACAAAATCAAATGCGGCGACTCGCTGGTGGGTGTGGACAACCTGAAACGCCTCAGAGGCGGCATACCCGAAGGCGCTTTCAACCCCCTGAGCGGCGACGACCGGGCGGTGGCCTCAGCAATAAAGAAACGCAACCGCGATTTTCTGAAAAGGAAACAATTGTCCCTTTTCTCCCAAGCCGAAACGCTGGAGGCCCACCAGCAGCAATTTGCTGAAAAATACCTCCAGCTGCACGAACTTAAGGTGTACACCCAGGAAGACTACGAAAAAAAGCGCCGCGAATACAGCCGCCTGATGCGCGACCCCCAACTGCTGAAAGACCAAACCGCCTGCAACCTGTTTACGTATGCCTTTTTCCAGGAATACAAAACCGGAAAGCCCGAACACCTCTATGTGCAGTCCGAATTCCTGGCCATTTTTCTGGGCAGCGCCGGCAGCCTGAATGCCCGCTTGGAAGCCCAGGCAACCGCAGCATCCATCAATTATCGCTTTTTCCACTGGCCACTGGAGTTCCCCGATATCGCCGCAAAAGGCGGCTTCGATGTGGTGCTGGCCAACCCGCCGTGGGAAATCGTTGAACTAAAGGAAATAGAATTTTTTGAAACCCGTGCTCCCGAAATTGACGAAGCCGCAAACAAGGCTGAACGAACAAAGCTAATCGCACAACTTGCCACAAACAATCCCGGGCTTTATGATGAATATCATCATGAATTAAGAACTTTCGACGCCAGCCGTAAGTTTATGCAGGAAAGTGGCATTCTTACGCTTACAAATTCCGGCAGGTTAAACCTTTATGCTGCCTTTGCTGAAAAAATTCTGAAATCAATCAATGCTGATGGGCGTGCCGGTTTTATTGTTCCTACCGGAATTGCCACCGATGATGGCAACAAAAGGTTTTTTGCTCATCTTATAGAAGACGGCCAACTGGTCTCGCTCTTTGATTTTGAGAACCGAAAGAAAATATTCCCCAGTGTTATTAGTTTAATGAAATTTTCGCTTGTTACAATTTTGGGTGGAAAAACTAGGTCTGAACAGAAATTTGGCTTCTTTCTGCACGATGTACTCGACCTTACCGACCCCCGAAGGGTGTTTGCCCTTTCGCAACAGGATTTCCTGAACATCAACCCCAACACCCGCACCACACCCATTTTCCGCACCCGCCAGGATGCCGAACTCACGGCAAAAATTTACAGCCGCGTGCCCGTGCTCATCAACGAGTCAAAAAACCAAAACCCGTGGGGTGTGTCCTTCAAGCAAGGCTTATTCAATATGTCAACCGACTCCCACCTCTTCCGCACCCGTGCGCAGATGGAGCAGGCCGGCTTTACCCTTATGGGCAACCGCTTTGTGAAAGGGGAGGAGATCTGGTTGCCGCTGTATGAAGCCAAGATGATCTGGCATTTTGACCATCGTTTCAGTACCTTCGAAGGCGCCTCAAGCCGTTCCGAAACCACCGAAACTACCTTGCTGCAAAAACAAAATCCGGCTTTTGTGGCCATTCCCTGGTATTGGGTGGTGAAAGAGGAGGTAGACAAACAGACGGATAAGAAGTGGTTTCTTGGTTTTAGAGATATTGCCAGGTCAACGGATGAGAGAACAAGTATTTTTTCAGTTTTGTCATTAGCAGCAATAGGAAATAATTTTCCCATCGTAAAAAGCAATAAAAATAACCAACAACGTACAATCAAATTTGCAAATTTTAACAGTTTAATCCTTGATTTCTTTGCCAGGCAAAAGATTGCAAGTGCTCACTTGAACTTTTTTTATGTTGAACAATTTGCAGTATTGGTGCCTGAAACGTATCCCGTTGGGATGATAATTATGCTGATTCCAAGCATTGTAGAACTCATTTACACCTCCTGGGACATCAAAGCCTTTGCCGATGATGTGTGGCGGGAGGCGGATGAGGAGCTCAGGGCAGCCATCCGGCAGCAATGGGAAGACAACCGCCGCGCCACAGGCGGCCACAGCTGGCAAATCCCCGACTGGGCGCCGGCCTACCCTGAAATTGACTGGGAACCGGAGAAAAACGGCGGCTGCCCGCTGCCCCCCTTCAAATGGGACGAAGACCGCCGTGCCCTGCTCCGCGCCGAACTCGATGCCTGGTATGCGCTGCTCTACGGCCTGGAGCGCGACGAGCTGCGCTACATCTTAGACCCACAGGAGGTGTACGGCCCCGACTTCCCCGGCGAAACCTTCCGCGTACTCAAGGAAAAAGAAATCCGCCGCCACGGCGAATACCGCACCCGCCGCCTCGTGCTCGAAGCCTACGACCGCCTCCGCCCACAATGGGATATGGAATCGCACCTGAAACGACTGAAAGCGATTTGGGAGGAGTGCCAGCGGGATCTGAGCGGGGAGAAAGAAACCCATAAAAAGCCAACAGCTTCCAAGCCAAAAGCGAAAGAGACGGGGGTGGGGTATGGGGATTTGTTTAATCAGTAAAGTCAACTGTGTTTTATAACAACATGTCCAAAATCAATCAAATACTCCAACAATCTGAAGGCCGCAAACTTGAGTTTAAAAAAGAAATCACCTCGGGTTTGGATATTGCCAAAACAGCCATAGCATTTGCCAATGATGCAGGCGGAACAATGTACATCGGAATTCAGGATACTCCCCGTCAGGTTACCGGAATTGATGAAGACCTTTTATTAAAAACGGAAGAAAAGATCAGCAGCATCATTCATGATTTGTGCGAACCGGTAATTCTCCCGGAGATATCCTTTTTACGCCATGAAGGCAAATCAATCATACAAGTAGTCATATTTAAGGGTAGCGCACCACCTTATCACCTTAAACAGTCAACCATTGAAGAAGGCACGTATATTCGAGTTGGCTCGAGCAATCGTCTGGCTTCCAAAGAAATCATTGAAGAACTCAAGCGGCAAAGGAAAAATATTTCCTTCGACAGTGAACTGGTTTTTACCAAAACCATTGATCAGGTCAACATAACTTCGTTTAAAGAATTTTTTCTGGAAAAAACGGGTGAAGAACTTACACGCCAGGTTTTAAGGAAACTGGACCTTTTCCGCACCGAACAAAATAAAAATCTTCCAACCAACGCGTTGATACTTCTGTAGGATGATGAGTTGCGAACGCAACTTTTCCCTTATGCAAAGGTTGAATGTGCAAGGTTCAAGGGAACTGAGCCTGGAAATTTTATTGACCAGAAAACCATCAGTGTGGGCCTTGCTTTACAGCCAGAGGAAGCCTATAAGTTCGTACTCCGTCACATTTCAGAAGGCTCCACCGACTATTCGGGTGTTTACAGGAACAACCGATGGGAATATCCGGTAATTGCCATACGTGAGGTAATCCGTAATGCAGTGATCCACCGGGATTACGCGCTCACCGGAAAGGATATTAAAATTGCCATTTTTGACGACAAGATCGAAATTACCAGCCTGGGAACCCTGCCACCTACGGTTGATTTCAATGAAATGCTTTCCGGGCAATCTGACATCAGAAATAAGGTGTTGGCGCCGGTATTCAAACGTCTGGGAATTATTGAGCAATGGGGTAATGGTTTAAAGCTGATAGCAAATGAATTACAGCAATATCCTGAAATAGAGTTTCAGTGGAAAGAGCCTGGATTGTCTTTTCGGGTGGTATTCCTAAAGAAAAACTACCAGCAGGAGCAGGAGTTGCAGCAGGAGTTACAGCAGGAGTTACAGCACGAGTTACAGCACGAGTTGCAGCACGAGTTACAGCAGGAGTTACAGCACGAGTTGCAGCACGAGTTACAGCACGAGTTACAGCACGAGTCTTTATATGGGAAAGTACTGAAGCTGATCAAGGAAAGAACCTCGTCAACAAAAGAAATTTCTGAAGCGCTTGGACAGAAATCAATATCAGGGCAACTGAAGAAAGTATTGACAAAGCTGCAAACGGACCAATTGGTCGAGTGGACTGAACCCGAGGCCAAAAGCTCCAGACAGAAACACAGGATTACGCCAAAGGGGTTAGTGTTTTTGAAGTTGTTGGATGAGGGCAGGAGATTGTAAGTTTGCCGGTAAGCTTTTCTCAATTATTTGAAATGAGGGCGAGCCAATGTAATAGTTGAGCATAACCAAATATCCAATCAGCTTGTAACCGTTAGTTAAACTTAGGTCTGAAGTGATAACAAGAAGAGAAGCGGAGTTTAGTTGAAAACAAGATTCAGATTGCCTGCCTTTTACAACGAACAATGGGTGGCAATTGAGAAAATTCTCAGAGGTGAGAAGATATTGCTGATAGCAAAGACAGGGTTTGGCAAGTCGCTTTGTTTTCAATTTCCTGCTACAATTTTTCAGGGAACGACGGTTGTGTTTTCTCCGTTAATCGCTTTGATGCGCGACCAGGTTAAAAGGTTGAATGCACTTGGTATTGCAGCCAGTTGCATCAACTATGAGCAAGAACCTGAGGATAATTTAAATGCAATTGAAGAAGCAAAACGAGGCAGATTAAAGATCCTGTACATATCACCTGAAAGACAGGAAAACAGTGAATGGATTGAAGCGGTGCATCAAATAAAAATTTCAATGGTCGTTGTAGATGAAGCGCATTGCATTTCAGTTTGGGGACACGATTTCCGACCTGCATTCAAAAGAATTGTCGATCTGGTAAAGCTTCTGCCCAGAGGAGTGCCGGTGCTGGCAACCACCGCAACAGCCACCAAAAGAGTTGAAAGAGATATTGTTTCACAAATTGGCAGCGACATTTCCGTTATACGGGGTGAATTATTGAGAACAAACCTCAAACTGTTTGTTGTAAAAGTAAGTTCAGAGGATGAAAAGCTCATCTGGCTTGGCATGAACCTTAAAAGCTTGCCAGGAACAGGTGTCTTATATGCAGGAACAAGAGTAGGTACTGAAATTTACGCAAATTGGTTCAATTTTCTCGGAATTTCATCGACTGCTTACAATGCAGGCATGGACAAAGATTCAATAGTTGATATTGAAAACGGGTTGATGAACAATAGGTGGAAATGTGTTACTGCGACCAATGCACTTGGGATGGGAATTGACAAACCAGATATCAGGTTCATTATCCACACCCAGATTCCCCAATCTCCGATTCATTATTATCAGGAAATTGGCAGGGCTGGTCGCGACGGAAGGCCGGCATACATCATTCTGTTCTACAGTCCGGAAGATAGAAAACTGCCTGAAGCATTTATCGAAGGAGGAAGGCCTTCCCTGGATAAGTATCAGAGAGTGATCGAAGCAATAAAAAACGAATTGTTGGGAGAAAGGGAGTTAATAAAAAAAACGAATTTGAAACAAACACAGCTGAGGGTTATCAAAGCCGACCTGATGGAGCAAGGCATCATACGTGAGGTATACATTGGTAGGAACAAGAAATACGAATACATTCCTGATTCTATGCCCCTCAACACCAGAGCATTTGATGAATTACGGAAAGCAAAACTTGCAGAACTGAAAGACATGATTGCTTATGTGGATACAAAAGGATCGCGTATGAAATATCTTTGTGATTATCTGGGCGATTCTACCAAAACGTCTTTCAACAATTGCGACAACACAGGAGAAAGGAAAATTACTGTGTCTGTAACCTCAGCGTGGATTGAAAAACTTCAGGTATTCAGGGAAAATTATTTTCCTGAACTAGAAGTCGAGTCAAGAAATTCTAATCTCATTAACGGAGTTGCTGCCTCATATTATGGGTTTTCGAATGTGGGTGCGGCATTGCATCGCTCGAAATACGAAAATGGAGGCGATTTTCCTGATTTTCTCCTGAAACTGTTTTTAAAGGCTTTCCGTAAAAAATTTGGAAATGAAAAATTTGACCTGATTCTTTACGTGCCGCCTACATCATCTGGAAATTTAGTTAAGAACTTTGCCACCAAGGTTTCGCAGGTAGTCGGCATCCCTATCTCCCATGGGCTTGTCAAAACCCGCACAACCAAAGAGCAAAAAGTCTTTGAGAACAGTTATCTAAAAGCCGACAACATCAAAGATGCATTTACACTGAAAAATCCATCGGAAGTTAATGGGAAAATAATCTTGCTGATTGATGATATTTTTGATAGCGGTGCAACTGTGAAAGAAATAGGAAGGTTATTAACTGGATATGGAGCAAAAAAAATTGCACCTGTAGTTATTGCCAAAACCGTTGGAGGAGACTTGCTATGAAAAAAGAAGAGGCAACTTATTGGATTACCCTGGCCCACCTGCAGGGGTGGAAATATCTATCTATAAATCAACTCATTATCAGGTTTTATCACGAAAATAAGCTGACCATTGAAGAATTCTTCCATTTAAAGGCAGAAGATTGGAAGGAAAAATATCAACTGGACGACAGGCAAATTTTGGATTTAACCCAGGCAAAGGAACAATTGGCAAGCAATGCCTTTCTGGCAGAATCGCTTCTCAATCAGGGATATGAAATAATACCCATCACCGCTCCCGATTATTCTAAAACCTTAAAAACCAATCTGAAAGTTGCTCAAGCCCCTTGTGTAATTTATGTAAAGGGGAACAAACACATTCTCAATGAGAAATCGATTGCCATTGTGGGTTCAAGGGCTGCATCAGATTCAGCGTTAAAATTCACTGATAACATCGTAAAATCGGCCGTAAACGAACATAAAATAATTGTGAGCGGCTTTGCGAAAGGAGTGGACAAACAGGCACTGGATTCGGCTCTAACCTACGGTGGTCGCAGTATTATTGTTCTGCCACAGGGGATAATGACCTTTGTAACGGGCTTTAAAAATTATTACAGGCAAATAATCAGCGGAGATGTGCTGGTATTGAGTACATTTTTCCCTAAAGCACCCTGGCGTGTTGAGCTTGCCATGGCGCGCAACCCGATTATTTACGGACTGTCCGAGGAAATTTATGTGGCCGAGTCGTCAGAAAAAGGAGGCACGTGGTCGGGAGTAATCGACGGCCTAAGGAAAGGAAGAATAATCTACATCAGAAATCCTGAACCCGGCGAGAAGAATGCCAATCATCTGCTGATTCAAATGGGAGCCATACCGGTTGATTTCGATGGAAAAGAATTGGCAAAGGCCTACACCAGTGAACAAAAGACCGGGCAGGCAGCAAATGTCAATGAGCCTATGCATTACGATTCGTCAGAAGAAAAAATTCGTACGGCATTAAGCGGCAGATCACTCAGTGCACAGGAGCTAATTGAAAAACTTTGTCTTAACTGGTCAGTACGAAAAATGAGTAATTTTCTTAACCAGCTTGATTTCATTGAAAAAGAAAAGTTGAAAGGGAAAAATTATTACAGAATAAAAAGAACACGCAGTGCGGTGCAGAAGACGCTCTTTGATTAGCTTGCCTTAAAGCCTCCAACTGATTTCAATAGGATAACAGTCCGATTTTTCTTGATCTCAACCAACTCTCTGAGGTATCTCTCTGTGCCCCTCCGTGTCCTCCGTGGTTAATAAAATCTCTCTGTGCCCCTCCGTGTCCTCTGTGGTTAGAAAAAAAAATCACCACAGAGAACACAGAGATACACGGAGAAAACACTCTGTGCCCCTACGTGCCCTCTGTGGTAAAAAATCTCTGTGGCCCTCCGTGTCCTCTGTGGTAAAAAATCTCTCTGTGCCCCTCCGTGTCCTCTGTGGTTAGAAAAAAATTCACCACAGAGAACACAGAGATACACGGAGAAAACTCTCTGTGCACCTCCGTGCCCTCTGTGGTTAGAAAAAGAATTCACCACAGAGAACACAGAGATACACGGAGAAAACACTCTGTGCCCCTCCGTGCCCTCTGTGGTAAAAAATCTCTCTGTGCCCCTCTGTGCCCTCTGTGGTTAGAAAAAAATTCACCACAGAGAACACAGAGATACACGGAGAAAACACTCTGTGGCCCTCCGTGCCCTCTGTGGTGAAAATCTCTCCGTGCCCCTCTGTGTCCTCGGTGGTGAAAAATCTCTCTGTGCCCCTCCGTGCCCTCTGTGGTAAAAAATCTCTCCGTGCCCCTCTGTGCCCTCTGTGGTGAAAAACTCTCTGTGCCCCTCCGTGTCCTCTGTGGTAAAAAAATCTCTGTGCCCCTCCGTGCCCTCTGTGGTGAAAAATTTAACTCTATCCCTTTTATCCGACTAAATTTTAAAATCGCCATTTTACCCGGACATTATGGTTAATTGGCATAGGTTTTAGGACTTGACAAAACCAAAAATTCCTACTTTCGGGGAATTGCTGACCACCATGTCCACCGTAATTCACATCTTCAGGCATACTGCAGGTCGGTTTCCCAGTCGGCTGGCCGTTTCGGGAAGCGGTCGTTCGCTCAGCTTTTCGCAATTTGACAGTCTTACCGATCAGCTAGCACATTTCCTTTTGAAGCTTGGGCTGGAGCGCGGGCAGCTGGTGTGCATCCTGCTCGACAGAACAACAGATTATCTTGTGGCCGTGTTCGGGGTGCTCAAAGCCGGAGGAGCCTACGTCCCGGTGGATGCTTCCCAGGGTGCGCAACGGATACAGCAAATCCTTGACGACTGCAAGGCAAGAATCCTCGTCGGTCCGGATGAGGGATTGCCTCAGGGAGTGCATTTTGAGGGTACCTATGTGTCGCAGGCCATGCTGGCCCAACTTCCTGAGCTGCCAAAAGGTTTCGCATTACCCGAGCTCACTGCCGACGCCCCTGCCTATGTCATATTTACCAGCGGCACCACTGGCAGGCCGAAAGGGGTGGTCATCACCCATCAAAACCTGATGACTCAGGTGGATGCCTACCAACAGCTCTGTCCGGTGAACGAAAACGACCGCACACTCATCAACGCACCTTTCAGCTTTGATGTGTCGGTGCACGAGATATTTACCACCCTCATCTGGGGTGCGGAAGTGGAAATTCTCGGCAAGGGAAAGATTACCGATATACCTTCCCTGGTTCAACACCTCACCGAAGGTCCGGTCACCATAATGTATCTGCCTCCGCAGGTGGTTGAGGTGTTCGCTTCCTACCTCCACCGGCACCACATCATCTTGCCGCTGCGCCGGCTGCTCGTGGGTGTGGAACCTATCCGACAGTCAGTGCTCGAACGCATCCGTCAGCATATGCCCAACGGCATGATTATCAATGGTTATGGTCCTACGGAGGCCACGGTTTCGGCAACGGCGGAAATATTTACCGGCATTCGTTCCGATAGGGAAATTGTGTCCATAGGCACGGCCCTGCCAGGCTATACTGTGCTATTGCTCGACGAAGCCTTGCAGCCAGTAGCCGATGGCAGCATCGGACAGATTGCAATTGGCGGCAGAGGCGTTTCGCCGGGCTACCTCAATGATCCCGAACTCACTTCACGGAAGTTTGTGAAAGGTATCCTGCCCCATGCACCCGAAGAGAGGTTTTATCTCACAGGCGACCTGGCATTCAGGCTGCCCGATGGCAATATAGAGTTTGTGGGGCGCAGCGATTTTCAGGTGAAGATTCGCGGCCACAGGGTGGAACTGGGCGAGATAGATGCCGCATTGATGTCTGTGCCTCAGGTGCTTAAGGCGATAACTGTAGTCGTGGAACCTGAACCCGGCCTTAAACAGCTGGTTGCTTTTTACCTGGCAGACGGTCAGCCCGATGGATTGAAGGCACAACTCGCTTTGCGCCTGCCGGAATATATGATTCCAGCTCTCTTGGTACGTCTCGAACAATTTCCTGTGAATGCATCAGGCAAAACCGATCGTGAGGCGCTCGTGAGGCTGGCAAAAGAAAAACTTTTGGAAACCCATGCCGCCAGCCAGGCCGAACCCACCGACTTGCTGGAGAAGATCTACCGGAAAAATCTGCCTGCCTCAACCTTCGATGCCGATTTGCCCTATTACCAGCTTGGTGGCGACTCGATAGGCGTCATGGTGCTGCTGATCGACCTGTACGAAAATTTTGGCCTACAACTCCCTCCCGAATGGTTAAGCAGCCAGGGAAGTCTAAATGCCTTGCGCAAGCTGATCCATGAATCAGATATACAGGCAAATAGATCTCAAACGCCCATCCTCTGCGAAGATAGCGCTGCCGGTCGGGATCAAAAATGTTTTCCGGTTACACCTGCACAGCAAGCGCTTTACTTTTTGCACCGGATTGACGGTCTCGAGTGTGCCCACAACATTTTTCTGCGCATCGAAATCAAAGGGGAGGTACGGTCTGATGTCATCCACCAGGCCGTATCGGCAATTGTCGGGGAACATGATATCCTCAGGGCAGCAATGCAGCTTGAGAAAGGAAAACTGTGTTGGAAAATTCTTCCGGAACTTCAAGTTGAAATTGAAGGTATATCTCCCGCTCCTGGACAGCGCATCGATGATTTGGAATTCCAACTGAGCCGGCATGTCTTCAAGCTCGGCGAGGCGCCACTATGGCGCATGCACCTGCTCGAGCTCAATGCAGCGCATAAGATTCTGTATTTCAACATTCACCACAGCATTTTCGACGGCTGGTCGGCAGGGCTGTTTATTAACAGCCTGAAAAACAAATGCAACGCTTTGGTGCATGAGGTCAAGGCTGTTGCCGTCCGGTCGTTCTCCTTCGAAAGTTTCGTCCGTTACCAGGCGCAACAAGTGAGCAGCGGAGCCTGGGACAGTGATATAAACTATTGGAGAAAGGTTTTTGAAGAACTGCCTCAACCATTATTCCGGCTCGAATCCAGGCTTCCCGACTTCAGCCGGGGAAGAAGGCATAGCTGGAAGATGCCTCTGCTAACAGTCGAAAAACTAAAGTTGTACGCCAGGACAAACCATACCACATTGTTTGTGACCTTGCTGGCGCCATTCATGCTCAGTCTGTTCAAAAAAACCGGCAAAGGCAGGGGCATGGTTGCCACGGTGTATGCCAACCGTCAGTTGCCGCCCTTCGACCGCATGATCGGGTATTTCACCAATGTGGTTGCGATCGGTGGGCATTCCGGGAAGCATATGACAATCAGGGAGTTTGTGCACCGCCTGACCATCACCTGCAACGAAGCCTTCGCCCACGCAAGGTATCCGTACGACCTGTTGATCAAGAAGTGTGGACTGGCGCATAGTTTTGATCACAATCCTGTTTACCAGTGTTTTTTCATTTTTCAAAACTGGATGCCGGCCTTGCTGGAAGACAAGCTACCGAAGGCTGAAACCTTTCTGAGCACATTCGGAAATGGGGAAGATGCCTCCGCACATAATTGTGCCATTGCATTTGAAGAGCTTGGCAGCCATACGGCCAAAGCCTTGCTTACAATGGATTGCACCCTGCACAAGGATGCCCTGGAATGTTGGTTGGAATACCCGGTTAATTTGTTTTCTGAGGCTGAGATTGGTTTGCTGGCCGAAAGCTACAACCAATTGCTGGAGCTCATGTTGAGCAATTCGGAAACCATGCTTTCGGAGCTCGGCCCAGGCGAAGCGCTCACACATGATTACGTTCATGCTCCAGCTTTAAAACTGCCCCAGGCCTCCTTTCTTACCGGTCTTTTCAGGGAACCCTACCCGGCAGCCATCTGCCAGATTTCGGTTGATTCACTTCCGGCCGGGTTAAGGGATGCTTCCCCGAGGGCGCGCCTGATATCCTTATTATGCTTGTTTGCCGGCCGGATTTCGAACTCGACCACCTTCTCATTTCCTGTAACCATACAAACTAAGCAGGGCACTGACCCAATTCAGACGTGGCTCCACATTTCTATAGAGGGCGAAGATGCTTTTACTGTTCAATGGTTAAAATGCATCCGGCAAATTGAAAAACAAATTGGGTTACCGGATAATATACCGGTTGATGCGACTGTCTCTCGGTCAGGAGGCGATTCTAAGGATGAAAATCAGATAGATGAAACCTGCCCGTTGCACATCTTTGTCGATTGTGCTGCAGGCATTCCTGGGGAGGGTGAATTGCTTTCTTTTGGCCTTGACTCAACCACAAACACACTGTTTTTCAGTGGTTTTGACAGCGAAGAATCAGACTATTTTACAGGTAGTAAGCTCAAAGAATCTTTCAGAACGTTTCTCAAAGCCGGCCTAAGTAATGACAGACCACTGAATCAACTAAGTATTCTTCCTGATGAGGAACTTTCGGCGCTAAAACAGGTCTGCAACGAAGCTACGGCTGCAAGTGCGATGGATTTGCCATCGGTTACGGAACTATTCCAAAAGTGTGTGGTTAAATACCCCGACAAACCGGCCCTGGTGGAGGGTGAAACCGTGCTGACCTATGCGGAGCTCGATGATCTGATCCATCGCATTCGTGCTGCTTTGGATAGAGAAAGTACAGGAAATCAGAAAGTTGTGGGCATACTTGCCAGTCGCTCTGTTTGGTATATTGCCGGATTGATGGCGGTGCTTTCGAGCGGAAGGGCTTTTGTGCCCATTGATGCAAATTGGCCGGAAAGTCGCATCGAAGAAATTCTTTCCGACGCCCGACCGTCCGTGCTACTTGTTGTGGAAGATCTATCGGTCAAGCCGATCTTTTCCTCGGTCAGGATTTTGAATATCAAGACTTTGTCGCAGTTCAAGCCAGGCGACACTTCTCCAGCCGGGCCAAAACGCTCCGATGCGGCATACATCATCTACACCTCAGGCACCACAGGGCGGCCCAAAGGTGTGCTGATCAGCCACGGGGCGCTGGCCGCTTTTACCCAAAGCGCCATCCAACGCTATGAAATCGTCCCAACGGATGTGATCCTGCAGTTTGCATCTCTCACTTTCGACGCCGCTGTCGAAGAGATCTTTTGCGCTCTTGGTGCCGGGGCCACACTCGTGCTCCGCAACGATGAGATGATGACCAACGCCAAAACATTTGCAGATTTTCTGGCAAAACACCAGATCACGGTGCTCGATCTGCCAACTGCGTTCTGGGCGCAGATGACCCGAGCAATGATTGAGGCTCAGCTATATTTTCCCGCTCACCTGCGTTTGGTCATCATCGGCGGCGAAAAAGCTTCCTGGCCCGCTGCGGAAGCCTGGAAGGAGCATTTCGGAAACAGTCCGGAACTCATCAACACCTACGGCCCGACCGAAACCACCGTAGTCGTTGCAAGTTGTAAGCTCAGCGAAAACAAAGCCAAAGATGATTTTGCCATAGGATATCCCCTGGGAAAGAACTGCCTGGTGGTGCTCGACAATCAGCATCAGGTGCTCCCGGATGGTTTTGTGGGTGAGCTCGGAGTGATTGGTCCCCAACTGGCAGACGAATACCTCAACAAACCTGAAACAACGGCCGAAAAGTTTGTGACTTTGCAGACGGATTTTGCTTCGGATGTGCGCTGTTATCTCACCGGCGATCTTGTGCTGAGGAATAAATACGGCCAGCTGATCTACAAGGGTCGGAAAGACAGGCAGTTGAAAATCAGGGGCTACAGAATTGAACCGGAAGAGATAGATGCGGCAGCCAGAAGACTCCCAGGAATTTTTGACGCCTTTACCACCCTTGCCAGACTGCACGGAAAACCTGTGCTGACAACCTACGTCAAAGTAAAAGAGCCGGAGAATTTTGATGGCCAGTCCTTGCTTCGTCATCTGCATGGCATGTTGCCCGATTATATGTGTCCTGCCGCGGTGGTGCCATTGCACGATTTTCCGCTAACCCGGAACCTGAAGATCGACGAACATGCCCTGCCACTTCCGGAACTGCCCGATGAAGCTTATGCCGTGCCAGCACAAAGCTACACACCCATCCAGGCCATTGTGGTGGAGACCTATTCCAAGATATTGAATGTTAGCAAGATATTCCTGGAATCAAATTTTTTCAGGCTCGGAGGCGACTCACTTCAGGTATTGGCCTGTATTTCCGAGCTCTCAAAGCAGACCGGTGTAAATCTGAGCATCGGTGAATTTTATCAGAACCCCTCTGTTGCGCAGCTTGCTGAACTTATCGAAGCCAAAAAACAAAGCCTTAACCTTGGTATGGTTCAGCTGCCGCCTGGCATGGTCTGTCTGCAGCATAAAGCTGATGATACCGTGCCAGTGGTTACGGTTTTCCTCGACAGGGGCAACCTTTATCTCCCGGAACTTTTGCCGGATAGAGCCATTTATACCTTTCTTCCGGAGGGATCGGACGGGGAGCAAATACAAAGGACGAACGTACATTCGATGGCAGAATTCTATGCAAGCCATCTCATCAACCACCTGAAATACAGTCGTTTTATCCTGATCGGGTATTCATTCGGCGGTCTTGTAGCTGCCGAAATGGCATCGATCCTGGTGCGTCAGGGAATCAGGATTGAACGCTTGATTTTGATTGACACTCCTGCCCCCTGGGTTTGGCGTGAACTTTATCATCCGGTCGCAGGTTTGAGGAAACACATCAACCTGTTTAGCAAACGGCTTCGCCTGTGTATCTACCTGTTTTTCAATAAGCCTTTGCCTGAAAAGTACCGGAATTTTTACATCCGATGGACGTGGTATAAAGCTGCCCGAAACCATATTCCCCAGGCTCCTCGAAAACCAGTCAGGCTGCAACTCGTTGTGGCAGTCCAGAATGAATTCGATCTTCCAGATCTGGGATGGGATAGAGAGAAAGGGTTCCAGCCTCAAATCATCAAAATCTGGGGCAACCACCACGACCTGGTGCGCAACAGGGTGCTCTTCACCGAAATCGTAAGACAAACCGCCCTTGACGCAGAAAGCTGACCAATGCATACCAGGCGGCAATCCGGTAGCCCCGATAGGGGCGGTAAATCGCTAGCCCCGATAGGGGCGGCAAATCGGTAGCCCCGATAGGGGCGATATATCGGTAGCCCCGTTAGGGGCGGCATCGGTAGCCCCGTTAGGGGCGATATATCGGTAGCCCCGTTAGGGGCGATATATCGGTAGCCCCGATAGGGGCGGCATCGGTAGCCCCGATAGGGGCGGTATATCGGTAGCCCCGTTAGGGGCGATATATCGGTAGCCCCGATAGGGGCGGTATAACGGTAGCCCCGATAGGGGCGGTATATCGGTAGCCCCGTTAGGGGCGATATATCGGTAGCCCCGATAGGTGCGGTATATCGGTAGCCCCGATAGGGGCGGTATAACGGTAACCCCGATAGGGGCGGCAAATCGGTAGCCCCGATAGGGGCGGTATATCGGTAGCCCCGATAGGGGCGGCAAATCGGTAGCCCCGATAGGGGCGATATATCGGTAGCCCCGATAGGGGCGGTATAACGGTAGCCCCGATAGGGGCGATATATCGGTAGCCCCGATAGGGGCGGTATAACGGTAGCCCCGATAGGGGCGGCATCGGTAGCCCCGATAGGGGCGATATATCGGTAGCCCCGATAGGGGCGGCAAATCGGTAGCCCCGATAGAGGCGGTATATCGGTAGCCCCGATAGGGGCGGTATAACGGCAGCCCCGTTAGGGGCGGCATCGGTAGCCCCGTTAGGGGCGGCAAATCGGTAGCCCCGTTAGGGGCGATATATCGGTAGCCCCGATAGGGGCGGTATAACGGTAGCCCCGATAGGGGCGGCAAATCGGTAGCCCCGTTAGGAGCGGTAGATCGGTAGCCCCGTTAGGGGCGGTATAACGGTAGCCCCGATAGGGGCGATATATCGGTAGCCCCGATAGGGGCGGTATAACGGTAGCCCCGTTAGGGGCGGCAAATCGGTAGCCCCGTTAGGGGCGGCAAATCGGTAGCCCCGATAGGGGCGGTATATCGGTAGCCCAGATAGGGGCGGCATCGGTAGCCCCGATAGGGGCGATATATCGGTAGCCCCGTTAGGGGCGATATATCGGTAGCCCCGATAGGGGCGGTATATCGGTAGCCCCGATAGGGGCGGTATATCGGTAGCCCCGATAGGGGCGGCATATCGTTAATCCCATCGTCGACCCACACGTCATAAATCGCCCCATTTTCATTGCCAAAAAAAAATTTTATCCAAAAAAAATTATATTCGTAGCGCGCAACCAGTTGAAATTTACAAATTACAAAAATCGAACACCATGTCGAACACCTATACCCAAATCCACATTCATGCTGTTTTTGCTGTCAAAGACAGGCGAAGCCTCATCAGGAGAGGATGGAAAGACGATTTATACAAATATATCACCGCCATTGTGCAAAGCAATAATCACAAAATGTTGGCTATCAATGGAATGCCTGATCATCTGCATATTCTTTTCGGTCTTCGCCCAACACAATCATTATCGGATTTGATTCGGGAAATCAAGTCAAGCTCATCCAAATGGATCAACGAAAAGGGATTTGTAACGGGCAGATTTTCATGGCAGGAAGGCTTTGGAGCTTTTTCCTATGCAAAGAAGGACTTGCAGACGGTTATCAATTACATTGAAAATCAGGAGAAACATCACGCTCGTAGGTCGTTTCGGGAGGAATATCTGGATTTTCTTCGGGATTTTGAGGTTACATATGATGAACGATATTTGTTTCAACCCATCGAGGTGGACTATAAGCTTTTTCAGTAAGTATTCTGGCCATCTGGGGTTGTGATTTTTTGTGTGAACAGCAAGTCCGGTCACGATGGAAAATATTTTGCCAATCGGGGCAGACTGTATCACGCCCGCCCCATGGGAGCGACAAAACGAGTCATCCCAAAAAATTCATAAGTCTCTGTAAACCAGATTATAGATGCACTTTCACCCTGGCCTGAGGGTAAGGCTCCATGCGCAGCAAATTTCCTGTTCAGGTAAGAAAGGTGCTTATTCCCCTCTCTCCCCGATCATCCCGGGTCGTCTTTTTCTGGTGCGCTCGATGGCCTGTTGCAGCCGCCATTCGCTGATGCGCTTGTCGTTGCCGCTGAGCAACACCTCCGGCACTTCCCAACCTTTGTAGTTGCGCGGACGGGTATAGACAGGTGGCGAAACAAGCCCGTCCTGAAACGAATCCGAAAGCGCTGAGGTCTCGTCGCCCAGCACCCCAGGCAGCAGTCTGACGATGCTGTCGGTGAGTACAGCTGCAGCCAGCTCACCCCCCGACAACACATAATCCCCAATGGAAATTTCCATAGTAACCAGGTGTTCACGCACGCGCTCGTCTATCCCTTTGTAATGGCCGCAGAGGAGGATGAGGTTTTTACGTAACGAGAGGGTGTTGCACAGGCCCTGGTTGAGCAACACGCCATCAGGACTCATATAGATGACTTCGTCGTAATTGCGCAGCGACCTGAGGTGACTGATGCACCGGTCGATAGGTTCCACCATCATCACCATACCGGCTCCGCCGCCAAAAGGGTAGTCGTCCACCTTGTGGTGCTTATCGGTGGTGTAGTCGCGAAGGTTGTGCAAGCTGATGTTAACCAGACCTTTATGTATTGCCCTTTTGATGATGCTCTCGCTGAAGGGGCCATCAAACATTTCGGGGAATATGGTGATGATGTCGATATGCATCATTGATACCAGTAGGTTTTTATGTTTACAAATTCTTTGATACCAGCTTCGCCCAGTTCGCGCCCGAAGCCGGAGTTTTTGATGCCGCCAAAGGGCAGTCGCGGATCGGACTTTACCAGGCTGTTTACAAATACGCTTCCGGTTTGAAGGCGCATGGCCACATGTTGTGCCAGATCCTGATCGCTGGTCCAGACCGAGGCGCCCAGGCCATAGGGACTCGCATTTGCCAGTGCGATGGCTTCGTTGGTGCTGCCAAACCGGCTCAGACACATCACCGGGCCAAAGGTTTCTTCGTCCCACAGCCGCATGCCAGGCCGCACATTTTCGACCAATGTAGGCATGAAGATATTCGGGTAATCCGGAAAGGTACGTCCGCCAAAGCTCAGCTTTGCTCCGGCCGAGAGGGTCTGAGAGAGCTGTTCGGTGAGTGTCAGCATCAGATCGGGACGGGCCATGGGACCTATCTCAGTATGTTCGTCCATAGGATTGCCGGGTTGCAGGGCCTGAAGAAGTTCGAGCTGCTGTTGCACAAATGCGTCATATATGTCCTCGTGAACCAGGAAGCGTTTGGCAGCTATGCACACCTGACCGGCATTGAGCATGCGCGAACGCATGCCGGTGGTGCAGGCATCGCCAAGCTCGGCATCCGGAAACACAATAAAGGCATCCGATCCACCCAGTTCCAGTGCAACCTTTTTCAGATGCCTGCCTGCCAGTGCAGCCACGCTTCGTCCGGCCCGCTCGCTTCCGGTGATGCTCACCCCGCGCACTGCAGCGTGTGCAATGACCATTTCGGTATGCTCAACATCCATAACAAGTTGCGATACAACGCCTTGCGGGAATCCTGCAGCGGCAAATGCCTCCGTTATTGCACGCCCGCAGCCGGTGACATTGGGCGCATGCTTGAACAAAACCGTATTGCCTGCCATCAGGGCCGGGACGGCAAAACGCATCACCTGCCAGAACGGGAAGTTCCATGGCATGATGGCAAACAACACCCCAAGGGGTTCGTATCGCACCACCGTCCGACGTGCCTCGGTGTCCACCTGCCTGTCCCTGAGATAGTCTGCCGAGTTCCGGGCAAAGTGGCTGCATAGCCAGGCACATTTGGCTACCTCTGTCCGCGCCTCGCGTATGGGTTTGCCCATCTCGGCGGTGATGATGCGGGCATATTTTTCCTTGTCCTGCTCCAACAGCTCACCCAGTCGCTCCATGAAAACCGATCTCCGCGACAGCTCCATGTCCGACCAGACAGCAAAAGCCTTGTCGGTTTCTGCGATCCGGTCAGCAATTTCAGCTTCGCTCATCGGAGGGTATTCGGCTATCAGGCTGCCATCGAAGGGGTTGATGCTTTTCATTGCGGCCGTCTTTTGGCTGCAAAGTAACGAAAACTTGCCGGCCAGAGGTCAGCGTTCCATTTGAGCTACTTTTGAACGCACAAAAACTTAGCATTGCATGCCCAGACAATCTACACTCGCAACGCTGGCCGGATTGCTCATCATTGCTATTCAGGCTGTTGGCCAGACAACAAGCTATCCGCTGCCGCGCAACTGGCAGCAAGCCCTGGCCAAAGGTACCCGAACCACCACCGGTGAACCCGGACCCAATTACTGGCAAAACCATGCCCGGTATCAGTTTGACGTGTCTGTTTCGGTGAAAAAGCGGCTGCTGAAAGGGCAGGGGACCATCACCTATTTCAACCAAAGTCCGGATACCCTCGACAGGCTGGTATTTAACCTTTATCAGGATATCTTCCGCATGGGCAACAGCCGCGACTGGGACGTTGGCACGCCAGACCTGCACAGCGGAACAACAATCAACTCCTTGCAATGGGATGGGGTAACCATCAATCCGAACGACCAGACCAAAGTAAACCGCCTGGGTACCAAGCTGGTACTTCGTACCGGCCGGAAGGTTTTTCCCGGCGATTCCACCGTGGTATCCATCAGCTGGGAAGTGCCTATCCCTGCCACGCGTACCATCCGCATGGGCAAGTACAGCGATTCGGTGGTTTTTGTGGCTTATTGGTATCCGCAAGTAGCTGTGTATGACGACATTGATGGCTGGGACATGATCAGCTACGGAGGCAGTGTAGAGTTTTACAACGATTTCAACGACTACCTTATTAATATTAAAGTGCCAAAAGGATACGTAGCCTGGGCAACCGGACTGATCCAAAACAGGACGGAGGTATTTTCGGACCTCATCCTGGCCAGGCTTCATCAGGCTGAAAGCTCAACGGAAGTGGTGCGCGTGATCGATGTAGCTGATTACAGGAAAAAGCAGGTGTTCCGCAAACATGCCCCGCAGGTATTTCGCTTCGAAGCACGGCATGTGCCTGATTTCAGTTTTGGACTGGGGCATGGACTGGTTTGGGATGCAGTGGCCGTTTCGACGGATGCAGATGGAAACCATATTCTTGCCTCGGCAGTCTATCCGGCTGGCGCCAGGCATTGGAATAAGGTGGCCTATTTCAGTCAGTTAAGCATCGAATACATGTCGAAACAAATGCCGGGCATCCCGTTTCCCTATCCTCACATGACCACCATGCATAACGGTAAGGCTGCAGGCGGGATGGAGACACCCATGATGGCCATCAACGGGGCACCTTCGCAGGAGCAGGGCAATTTCAGCCTCACCTTCCACGAAATCGCGCATACCTATATGCCGTTTTATATGGGAACCAACGAAAAGAAATACGCCTGGATGGATGAGGGCTGGGCTACACTCTGGCCGCACAAGCTCACCGACAGCCTCTATCCTTCAAACAACTACATTGCGCAGCTCATCCGGGGCTACGAAAACCAGGCCGGAACAGAAAACGATTTGCCTCCTATGGTTCCTAACCAGTTTATGGCAGCCAATTATCCGAGCCTGCGCCTGGCCAGCTATGTGCGACCAGCTCTGGCCTATTACTTCCTCGAGCAAACCCTTGGAAGCGGGTTGTTTAGAAAAGCCTTGCAACACTATATGCATACCTGGAACGGCAAACATCCTATTCCGTTGGACTTTTTTGCAGCTTTTGAAAAAGTGGCCGACCAGGACCTGAGCTGGTTTTTTATGCCATGGTTCTATCAGTCGGCCTATGCCGACCTCGCTTTGCGCAAAATCACACCCGCAAACGAAGTGGTGGTTGAAAATTCCGGAGGACTGCCTCTTCCTGTGCACATTACCGTTACATTTGCCGACGACACCACAGAGGATATCGTTCGGGATGCCCGGGTTTGGCAAAATGGCACTACGCTCCTGTTGCCTATCAGCAGCAACAAACCGGTACGTGAGGTGAAACTGGGCAATCCCCTGATACCCGATGTGAACAAAAAAGACAACATATTGATTTACATTGATTAAAGCCTTGAACATATGCGGAAGATATTCACCTTAATTCTGATGCTGGCCATGCTTGGCCTGGAAGCCCAGATTGCACCCAACACTTATTATGTACAATTTACCGACAAAGCCGGCTCTCCATACAGCATCGACAATCCGGGGGCATTTCTCACACCACGGGCCATTCAGCGCAGAATCAGGCAGAATATCCCCATTTCGGAGAACGACCTGCCGGTCAACCCGCAGTACCTGAGCGGTGTTGCCGCCACGGGTGCCACCATCCTTTTCCCAACCAAATGGCTCAATGGGGTCACGATTCAAACCTCGAGCCAGTCTGTGCTGAATGCCATCGCTGCGCTGCCCTACGTGTTGAGCATCAAGATGTTGACAGAGGAACCTATGAAGCATGAGCTCAAAAAGAAGCTTTTTGACGAAGGCGTCGAAATTATGGACGCTGCACAACCTGCTTTGCCAAAAAGTGGCTCAGGACTCTATGACTATGGTACAGGTTTTAATCAGATCAACCAGATCAATGGCATTCCGTTGCATGCCAACGGGTTTCGTGGCGAAGGCATGGTCATCGCCCTGCTCGACGGTGGATTCACCGGGGTGGATACCCACATTGCCTTCGACAGCATCCGCAACAACGGTCAGATTCTCGGTACAAAAGACTTTACCCTCCCCGGCGGAAATGTGTATTCCGAGAGCACGCACGGAACAGCGGTATTGAGCACCATTGCGTCAAACAGACCTGGCCAGCTCATTGGCACTGCTCCCAAAGCATCGTTCTGGCTGCTCAAGTCAGAATATGTTTTCAGCGAGCACCTGATCGAAGAATACAATTGGGTTTCAGCGGCTGAGTTTGCCGACAGTGTGGGGGTGGACATCATCAATTCGTCGCTTGGCTATATTGATTTCGACTGGCCGCAGTGGAACCACGACTACACCCATATGAACGGACAGACAGCCATCGTTACCATCGGGGCCGACATTGCTGCTTCCAAAGGAATTCTGGTGGTGAACAGTGCCGGCAACTCCGGCAGCAACAGCAGCTTCCCATACATAGGTGCGCCAGCCGACGGTTTCAATGTGTTTTCAATAGGTGCGGTGAATGCATCCGGTCAGCGCGCTTCGTTCAGCAGCATCGGGCCTACTTACGACGGTCGCATCAAACCCGATGTGATGGCACAAGGGCAGGGTACCGCCCTGGCCGGATCGAACAACAACTTCACCTTTGGCAACGGCACATCGTTCTCCTCGCCAATCATTGCGGGCATGTCGGCCTGCCTCTGGCAGATGAAACCAAATTTCACCAACCTTCAGATCAAACAAGCCATTATGCAAAGCGGGAGCACTGCCTCCAATCCTTCCTATACCTTTGGCTATGGCATCCCCGATTTTGTGGCAGCCGCCGACTGGCTTACTTCCATCGACACCGGCCTGCACGAAGCAAGGCTCATGCTTGTCTATCCCAACCCGTTCAGCCACAATCTGCAGATCCGCCTTTTCGAACTGCGCCCGCTCAACATTGTGCTAACCGACCTGTACGGCCGCCGGATACTTTCGATGACCATCACTGACGTGAACAAAGACCAACTCACCTCGCGGCTTGCACAACTGAAGGCTGGCACCTACCTCCTCCAGGCCTCCGGTCCTGATGGCCACCAGCAGATCAGGCTGATCAAAACACGTTAGTTTTAAATTCAGCCTTTTTTAAAAGAAATGCTTTGGGTTTACAACCCCTGTATTTCTTTAAAAGTATTTGGTTAATAATGTTTTACGTTTTTCGCAGAAGAAGTATTCCTCTCTGAGAATCGCATAAAAACGTTCAGTCCGGGTAAGACACAGAAATTTTGAAACCAGTAAGGGATGAGGGCTTGGTCAGATGAGTCCGTTCCTGAACGCGTACCTCACCAGGGCTGCTGTGTTGTTCAGGTCGAGTTTGCGCATCAGGTTGGTGCGGTGGGTATCCACGGTGCGGTGGCTGATGCCAAGTTTGTCAGCAATTTCTTTGTTGGAGAAACCCCCGGCGATAAGTTTTAAGATCTCAGTCTCGCGTTCGGTCAACAGTCCCACGTGAACCTCCTGTGGAATTTCATTTGCCAGCGCATTCGGCATCTTACCCGATGAAGCAAAGCTAAAGCTGGTCTGGCCGGCAATCACCTTGTTCAGGCAATCGAAAAAGCTTGTCCGGTCGGAATCTTTTGGCAGGTAGCCTTTTGCGCCAAGATTTACAAAACGACGCACAATGGCTTGTTCGTTGTGCATTGTCAGTATAACCACCTTAAGGTCAGGGTATTGTTCTTTTATCAGGCGCATGGTTTCGAAGCCGTTGAGCACAGGCATGTCCACGTCGAGCAACACAAGGTCGGGTGTTACCAGGCGCAGGGTGTCGAGCAGCTCCCTTCCGTTGCTTGTGGTGGTGATGACCTGCCAGCCCGGTTCGGTGTGGATGAGGCTACGCAGGCCGTCGCTCACAATGGCATGATCGTCGCAAATGATGACCTTTGGCATCTTCTAAGAAATTGGTATTCTTACAGTTGCAGTTAATCCACTCTCCGGACTCGGCTCCATGATAAACTCTCCGTGCAGGTTTTTGAGCCTGGTTGCGATATTGAGCAAACCGATGCCCTTATCCGTTTTATCTCCGGCGAGGCCGTGTCCGTTATCCTCAACAAAGAGTATCAGATAGTTTTGATTTTGAACAAGTTGCACGCTTACTTTGGTGGCTCCGGAATGCTTGATGATGTTGTTGATCAGTTCCTGGCAGATCCTGTAGAGGCTGATTTCAATCTTTTCCGGGTAACGGTCCTTGAGGCCAAAGTGCTCAAACACACATTCGATATTGCTGAATTTGAATGACTTATCGAGCATATCGCTGATTGCCGGAACCAAACCTTCCTCCTGCAATATCCTGGGCATCATGCGGTGCGAAATCCCTCTGACCTCTGTAATAGTTTGATCAACTACATCGGTAATCTCATTGATATTATGTAAGTTATAGCCATGTTGTTCAACCTGTGATTTAAGTGCCGACAAGCCCAGTTTAATCCCTGAGAGTAGTTGGCCAACTCCGTCGTGGAGTTCCTTCGCCAGTTCTTTTCGCTCGTTTTCCTGCACCTCGACAAGCGCTGAGAGGTGCGCATCGCGCTGCCGGATCAGCTCAAGGTGATGTTTTTCAGCTTGTCTGGCCTGTTGCCTGCGATAAAGCATGAAGGCGATCAAGGCTCCAAAAACGGTCAGGAAGATCAGTGCGAGCCTTTCGGAGCGCTGTTGTTGTATGGTTAGCTCATTGAATAGCTTTTCTGATTTAAGTTGCTCAATTTCACGGTCTTTCTGCAGGTCGTCGTATCTCGCCTTTATTTCGGCCAATTGCTTCGACGCTGCCTCATTGTACACCGAATCCTGCGCATTGCGGGCAAGCCGATACATCTCGAGGGCTTTACGATAGTCGCCACGGGCTTCGTACAAACGTGTGAGTCCGCTGTAAACTTTATTCAGCAAATCGTACGAATTATACTGTTCTGCAATGCTTTGTGCCCTTTCAAAATGCATCAGGGCACTGTCCCACTGCTTCAGCCCGATATGCATTGCCGCAATGTTCAGACGCGTGATGGCCGAACCTATCAGGTCGCCGGTTTGCTCGTCGATGGTGATGGCTTCGCGGAAGTATTCCAGTGCCGTTTGAGGTTCGTTCCTGTTGGCATATAGCTCGCCAATATTGCTGAGCGCTACCGACAATCCTTCGGGGATGTCATATTCTTTGGCTTTGGCATATGCCCGGTTGTAATATTTCAAGGCATCATCGTATTGACCCAATGCTTCATATATCGTCCCTAAATTGTTTAAAGTCATTACAATACCTTTCTTTAGTCCCAGCTCTGTAACCAGGGCGTTGGCCTTTTGGTAGGCTTCGAGTGCAAGCCTGTAGTCGCCAAGGTTTTTGTAAACAATCCCTATGTCGTTGTAATTGGTGGCAAGGGCAGCCTTGTTATTCAGCGAATCGTTGATTTTTAACGACTTAAGATGGTATTCGAGGGACCTGGCAAAATCCCCTTTGTTTTTGTAAATAGCTCCGGCAAACCGGTAGGCCTGCGAACGCGCATCAGGCATTGATCTGGCAAAGCTTTGTCTTTCAACCTCATCAATCCATCTGAGGGCTTCTTCGGGCATGCTCCGGTAATGCCTTGCTACGGCCTGAAGGAGGTAATCCACCTGAAGGCTGTCGGGTCGCTGCCTGGCCGATTCAATAAGGGTATCCCTGGCCGATATGAGGCCATCAAAGGGCAGAAGGGCAACAGCAATCGCCAGCCATATTACACTTAACGGAGATGAGCCCATTTGATTTTTGATTCATAACAAAGGTAATCAATATCAGCAGTTGTAGGTAAAGTTCTTCGCAGCTTCAGGAAAAGTGCTCAAAATACAACAGTGTTATATGTGTAAACATATTTATAAAAATAAACAACCTATCATCTAACATACAGTAAAACATTACAATATACATATGTAACATTTAGAATTTAGCTACTGATACAAATGTAAATCATGCTAATATAGTATATTTTTCAAAAATCCTTTAAAATAATAGTTAAAACACACGAAATCAGCCAAATTAAATAGGTTATATGTATTATTTGTTAAAACTATGGAAAGCTGATCAGCAAAAAATGTCACTACATTAGATTAGATAATAAACTATTGAATAACAATGATATAAAAAGTATTATTTAGACAAAAGCTCAATTCAGATAGGTAATATGCGTTAGGTTACAAATGTAAAACTAATAAATGTTGATTTACTTCAATTTTAATTCTACATTTGTAAAGTTAAGTTTGTAGCAATGGACGACATCAAAGACCGCATTGTGCATCTGATGAAGACCAAAAACATCAATGCGACGCAACTGGCCGAGACCCTGGGAATACAGCGGTCGGGCATTTCGCATATACTTTCGGGGCGCAACAAACCGGGAACTGAGTTTATCATTAGAATCAAGGAATCGTTTCCTGAGTTTAGCCTCGACTGGTTGTTGCTGGGCAAAGGTCCGGCCACCCTTTCACCGGAGGTGGCAGCTGGTGCAAATCCTTCACAGCCTAAGTTGCCTCGTGTGCAGGGCACGTTGTTTGATTTTTCTGAACCTGAACAGCAAAAGGCTCCTGATCCACCTAAAAATGTAAGCTCCCAACCTGAAGTTCAGGCTGCCTCTCAGCCTGCTCCCCAGGCTGCTCATGAGGTAAAGGCCGGGGATGTGCTGAATGAGCCGGCCAAAAAAGAAAATCCCCCTCGTCAGGAGGGGGATGAACCAAAAGTTGTAAAACTTATTCTAGTTTACAGCGACCACACGTTTCGTGTGCTGGAGCCAAAGGCTTAAAACCTGTCGAAGCCGCTGAAGAAGAAATCACTTTCGATGATGGCGTTTTCATCCGAGTCGGAACCATGCACAGCGTTGGCTTCGATTGATTTGCCAAACAGTTTGCGGATGGAGCCTTCGTGGGCATTTTCGGGATTGGTGGCTCCGATAAAGTCGCGATAGGCCTGCACTGCATTTTCTTTTTCAAGGATGGCAGCCACAATGGGGCCTGAGCTCATGGAAGCAACAAGGCTCGCAAAAAACGGACGCTCCTTGTGGATAGCGTAAAATGTTTCAGCCTGTTCCTTGCTCAGGCGGGTCATGCGCAAAGCCTTGATGCGGAATCCGCCTTCGGCAATTTTTGCCAGAATCGCACCGGTGTGCCCGTCGGCTACTGCTCCGGGCTTGATCATTGTAAATGTGATGTTTCCTGCCATAATCAGGGTTGATGTTTTTGATTGAATGAATGTTGTGATTTTGCGCTGCAAAAATAGGCATTTCGATGCGTAATTTTTCGATCGTGCCCAACTATCTGGCCTGTTACCCGTCTGTGCCGGCCAATTCGCTATTTTTGCAACACATTGTCAAAGCATGACGCAACTCAATCCACTTACTTCGCTGGCTTCCATTTTCAGGTCATCATCCACTTTTGCGATTGTCACCCACAGCAATCCCGACGGGGATACCATCGGTTCAGCGCTTGCCCTTGCCGAGGTGCTGAATGCCATGGGTAATCAGGCTAAGGTTTTGATTCCCAATACCTATCCAGGCTTTCTTGCATGGATGCCAGGTATCGGCCATACCATCATTTTTGAAAAACAGGCGCAATTGGCAAAACAGATAATCCAGCAATCGCGCTATATTGTTTCTGTTGACCACAACGCCCTTTCGCGTGCAGGCAATCTTGCCGACGACATCCGGAAATCGGCGGCCATCCGGATCATGATTGACCATCATATTGATCCTGAGCATGATAACTTCGACCTGATTTATTGGGATACCAGAGTTTCGAGCACAGCTGAGCTGGTGTATCGTTTGCTCACCGAGCTGGAATTGTCCCACATGATCACCAGATCGGTGGCCGAAAACCTTTACGTAGGCATCATGACCGATACTGGCTCGTTCAAATACAGCATCGGGAACCCGGAGACTTTCAGGGCAGCCGCCTCGTTAATCAGTCTGGGCATTGATGGTGAGCGTATCAATCGTTTGATTTACGACACTTTCTCCGAAGACCGCCTCAGGTTGTTCGGATTTGCCCTCCTGGAGCGCATGCAAGTACTGAAGCAGTACAAAACAGCCATTATATCGCTGAGCCTCAGCGATCTGAAGAATTTTAACTACCAGATCGGCGACACCGAGGGCCTATCGAATTATCCCCTGAGCATGCAGCACATCAATCTGGCTGTACTTATCACCGAGCGAAAAGACCAGATCAGGCTGTCGTTCAGGTCGAAAGGCAGTTTTCCGGCCAACGAGCTGGCGCGTTTGCATTTCGATGGGGGAGGGCACCCCAATGCCGCCGGCGGCAGCTCGAAAAGCACTTTGAGCGAAACCATTGACAAGCTGCTATCTGTTTTGCCGCAATATGCTGAGCTACTTTCCTATGAATATCAATAAGTTAGGCTCGCACCTGCGCTTCATGGTGTGGGTTGTTTTGGCTTTGTTCGCATTTTCCTGTGGTGGTCCTGCTGCGGAGCATCAGGACGATGAACCCGCCACCAAAGAAGCTGACCTGAAAGAATCGCTGATCAAGGCAAACCGGTATCTGATCCGCTCGGAGGAAGAGGACATTGACGATTTTTTGCGTAGGTATGGCTGGAAGATGCAGAAAACAGGCACAGGCCTCCGCTATTCCATCGAAACTCCAGGCAAGGGCGACAAAGCGCGTTACGGGCAGCTGGTTACGCTTAAGTATAAGGTGATGTTGCTCACGGGCGATGTAATCTACGATTCGGAACAGCTGGGTTTGAAACAGTTTGTTGTCGGCAGGGGAGGCGTTGAAACCGGACTTGAGGAAGGTATTGTGATGCTGCGAAAAGGCGACAAGGCCAAATTTATTCTACCTTCGCACCTTGCTTTCGGATTGCTGGGCGATTCTGAAAAGATCCCTCCCCGCACACCTATCGTTTATTTGATCGAAGTAGTTGATATTCAATAGTCTTATGAGAATTTATCTGTTTCTTCTGGGATTGATAGTCTTTTCAGTTCCGGCCTGCGGACAATCGGTGCCTCAAGGTTTTGAAAAAGCCCCCAGCGGCCTGATTTATAAGTTTCACAAAAAGACCCCCGGATTGCCACCTGCGCGCGTAGGCGACATCGTAACCGCCAACATGCGTTACTACATTGATGATTCGCTGCTTTTCGACAGCCAGTTTCTCGGACGCGAGCTCAAGTTTCCGTTGATGCAGCCGGCTTTCAAAGGCGATTTTTACGAGGGTTTGCTGATGATGTCGGCAGGCGATTCAGCCAGCTTTATTTGCCGTGCCGATTCCACGTTCAAGCTGATGTTCATGGTGCGCGAAATGCCCCCGTTCGTCAAGCCGAATTCTGTGGTCAGGTTCGACATTGGCATGTTGCGTTTTCAGTCGCAGGAGGCCTACGAACGCGAACAACAGGAGGCCATGCAGGCCATGATTGATGCCAGCAACGAAGCATTAGAGGAATTCATTGCTGCTCAGGGAATTACTGCCAAACCTACAGAAAGCGGTTTGTATTACGTGGAAATACAAAAGGGAAGCGGTCCGGCTCCCATAAAAGGACAGGCCGTGAAAGTACACTACAAGGGGACATTGCTCGACGGTACAAAATTCGACAGCTCATACGACCGCGGTCAGCCCTTCGAATTTATCCTTGGCATGGGCCAGGTGATTAAGGGCTGGGACGAAGGCATAGCCATGATGCGAGTAGGCGGCAAAGCAAAGCTGATTCTACCTCAGCATCTGGCCTACGGCGCCCGGCAGGCAGGTGCGATCCCTCCATTCAGTGCGCTTGTTTTTGACGTAGAACTCATTGAAATCGTTAAATAATTTATGACAATCAAAACCACAATCCGATCCGTCGTAGTGCTGCTGGCCCTCCTGCTCGCAGTCGGCGCATGTACCAAAAGCAAGTATCCCGGCTTCAGGAAAGCCGAAAACGGGGTGTACATCAAATGGCACACCAAAGGCTCAGGCGAGGTTAAGCCACAATTGGACGATCTGGTCACCCTGTCCATGGTCTATCGTCTCGAAGACAGCATCCTCTTCGATAGCCGCACCATGCCACAGCCCTTGACTTTCCCTGTTGTAGCGCCCACCTTCGAAGGCGATATTTACGCTGCGCTTACCCTGCTCAGGGTGGGCGACTCTGTGACTGTTGTCTTTCCAGCCGACTCATTTTTCATGGTGATGGCACGCATGCCCGAGCTTCCTGAATTTGTCAAGCCCGGCCAGCCCATTTACTTCGATATGAAGCTCCTCGAGCTCAAAAGTGCAGAAGAAGCACGGGCCGAAGAGCGGGCAATGCTGCTCGAAATGAAAGAAAAAGAACAAAAACAACTTAAGGAATATCTTGAAGCCAACAACATTTCCACCCAGCCTCTGGCTTCGGGACTGTACTACATCGAGAAAAGAAAAGGAAGCGGAAAGGCCCCAAAGCCGGGCGATGTGATGCAGGTGCACTTTTCCATTTCGACCATCGACGGCCTCCCCTTGTACTCCACCGAAGGCAATCGCCCTATGGATATCGAGTTCGGCGAGCCTTTCGACACCAAAGGCTTCGACGAAGCCCTGACTTACCTCAGCAAGGGCACCAAAGCCAGCCTCATCGTGCCCTCGCACCTGGCTTTCGACAGCACTGGCCGTCAGGGACTTATTCCACCCTACACCACACTGCTTTACGAAGTGGAGCTCGTAGATTTTAAAACCCGGGAACAGGTTGAAAAAGAGCAGGAAGCTGAACGCAAACGCGCTGAAGCGGCCAATGAAAAGGCCAGAAAAGAAGAAAAAGAGAAACTTGCCAACTATCTGAGAACTAATAACATCACAGTTGCTCCCAAGGCCTCCGGACTCTATTTTATCGAAACCGAGAAAGGCACCGGAAAAGCCGTCGAAAGCGGTAAGAAAGTCCGAGTGCATTACACTTTGTACAACCTGAGTGGCAAGATGATCCAGTCGTCGAAAGACTCAGGTCAGCCATTCGAATTTACTGTGGGACAGGGCCAGGTAATCAAAGGCTGGGACGAAGCCCTCACCTATATGCGCGAAGGCGGTAAAGCCCGGCTGATCCTGCCCTCCGATATTGCTTACGGTGGCACCGATCGCGGTCCGGATATCCCCGCCTTCAGTACCCTGGTTTTTGATGTGGAAGTGCTGGAAGTGCTTGATAACCAATAAAAAAAATAACTTGCATCAAAAAAGCTGACCTTACGGGTCAGCTTTTTTTTTCGGTATGCCTGCATTGTCAGCAAAGCACATAATATTCCGCCCGTGTTGAGGTTTGTTAGATTGAAAAGTCCGGTTTGCCTAACTTCGGTGCAGAGGTCTATCTTTGTGTAATAAAAGTTTTCCTTCATGAGGTCGTTTATCATTGCCGGCGTACTGATCATATGGTATGTGATGCAGCTGATGCTTCAGGAAAAAGCCCTGCGACATGTGGATGGCGATGGCAGTGGATATTATGCCTACCTGACCGCAGTTCTGATTCACCGCACCACCGATCTTACCCCGGTGCTCGAGGCCGAGAAAAAGCGCCACAGCCTCGATTACATGGCACACTATTTTCATAAGGCTGACCAGAAGCTCATTAACAAGTTTTATATGGGAACCGCATTGATGATGCTTCCTTTTTTCCTGGCGGCATGGGTGTTTTCATGGATATCGGGTATGCCACTAGATGGCTATAATATTGTTTTTCAATATGGTGTGTCGCTTGCAGCAGCATTCTGGCTGGCTATTGGTTTGCTTGCCACACGTCGCCTGCTTTCCCTTTTTGGTTTGCCAACAAAAGCCATACTGCCCAGTCTGGCCATACTCGTGTTCGGCACAAATCTATTTCACTACACATTCCTGCAACCTTCTCATTCTCACGTCTATTCCTTTGCAGCCATCGCATCGTTCCTCACCTATACCCGTTTGTATTTCCTGCATCAGCAAAGCCGGCATTTTGTGCTGGCCTCGGTTTTTTTCGGACTGGTATTGTTGATCCGTCCTTCGAACGGCCTGATCCTGTTTGCGTCGGCCGTTGTGGCCGGCAGCGCCGACAATCTGCTGAGTGGCATCCGATACGCACTCAGCCATGTGCGAATGCTGCTCAGGGGAATTGCCATAACCCTGCTAATCATTGGTTTACAAATAATTTATAATTATCCCCTGACAGGGAGAATTTTTCTCTGGACATACCAGAACGAGGGATTTAATTTTTTGCAGCCTGCATTCTTTCAGTTCTTGTTCAGCTTCCGCAAAGGCTTTTTCGTTTATACCCCATTGATGTTGCTCAGCCTCGCGGGTATCGTCGTCGTTTGGAAACAAAACCGCTGGATGGCCGGCAGTTTTATATTGTTTTTCCTGCTCCTGGTGTATATTCTCTCTTCCTGGTGGAACTGGTTTTATGGCGACAGCTTTGGAATGCGTGCAATGGTCGATTTTTATTCCTTGCTTGCCATACCAATGGCCATGCTTGTAGCAAGCCTGCAGGAGCGTCGGATATTGTCGCTGCTGATTTTTCCGGTCATTGCTGTCCTGGTAGTGCTCAATCTTTTCCAGACATGGCAATACAAAGCCGGCATCATTCATCCCGATTCCATGAATGCACAAAAATACCGTCATGTGTTTCTGAAATGGGGCGAGGAATACCGCAATGTGCTTGGGGCCATGGCCGAACCTTTGTTCGGGAACAATCTGGGCGGGCTGATTGCCTCCTATACCAATTCGATGGAGCACAGCCGGAATCCATGGACATTCAACGGCATTCAACCCTCGGATAATGCTTTTTCGGGTAGCCATGTGGCCCAGATGAATCAATCGAACATTTACAGCCCAACACTGGTGTTGCAAAAAGACGATATTCTTCCAACAGAGTCTGACATTTACGTGAAGGCATCTGTTCAATACCTTGAGCAGGAACCCAATGCAGCCCTGGATGCCCTTTTGGTGTATGCAGTTGCAGATTCAAGTCAGCAGGTGGTATTTTATAAAACATTCAGAATCAAAGAAATGCCGGATAGCATCACGGAAACATGGAGGACATTTGAGACCGGTTTCAGGGTGCCCGCATGGGACGGGAAAGCTGCTGAAATTAAAGTATATATCTGGAACAAAGAGCGAAAACAATTTCAGCTCGACGATTTTCACATAAACTTTTACAACATAAACGAAAAATGACAGACGACAGGTTCTACCGGTTTAACAATAATCTGGTTGAGGGAGAGGATTATTACATGGAGAACGGTTTCAGGGTGATGAAGGCATCCTACCTGAAGCGCAGGGGCTATTGTTGTGGCAACGGATGCCGCCATTGTCCCTACTTTCCGCGTCACATCAAAGGCAATACGCGGCTGGCAGAATAGCAGGGTCGGAGATTGTGAAAATTGGCCTGATTTACTTATCTTTACATCAGAAAAACAAGCAGAGTGGCATGAATGCATCAAAAACTCAGTTTAGCGATTGGTTCTCCCAGACCCCGGTACCTGCGGCACTTGCCCGTGCCGATGGCAGCATCCAATCTTTCAACAAGGCTTTTGGTGACTATTTTGCCCATAGTTTGTCAAGTACCGACAATCCCAATCTCTTATTTCTGGCTGAGCCCGTAAGCGCCGAAAGCCTCGGCGATTTGCTCAGAACAAACGGACAAGGCAATGGAAGCTCCCTGACCCTTAAAATTCGGGGCAGGAAAAACCATTATTTTCGACTCTATCCTGGTAATGATGAAAGCAATTCCACATATCTGATTGTGGTTGAGTTGCTTAAAGATGAAGACCCTGAAAAGCTTCGCCTTGCCCTCGAGGAGGCTCAGGAAGGCAGCAGGATGAAGACGGCATTTCTTGCCAATATGAGCCACGAGATCCGTACGCCCCTCAATACCATCATAGGGTTTTCGGAGCTCATACTCGAAGAGGAGATGAAAAACCGGGAAATGCTCGACCTGGTGGAAATGATCAAATCTTCCGGTAAATCGTTGTTGCAACTCATTGAGGATATTATTGACATCTCACGCATAGAGGCCGGACAGATAAGGATCAGCAAAGCTGATGTCAGGATTGAATCTGTCTTCAGGGAGCTGCTGCAGATGTTTGATAATGAAATTTATAAAAGAGGAAAAGCTTCAAAACTAGAGCTCAGAATTGGCCGTTGTCAGCCATCAGATGCCTGTGTGCATACCGATCCGTACCGGTTCAGGCAAATTATGATTAACCTGCTGAGCAATGCCATAAAGTTTACTGAATCGGGAATTATTGAATTTGGTTACCTTCCTGCCGATTCTGCCCTGATGCAGTTTTATGTAAAAGATACCGGAATAGGTATTGATCCTGCCGCTGCCGCCAAAGTTTTTCAGAGATTTGGCCAGATCGGCCATCCCGGTGTACAGAACAGGCAAGGGGTGGGGCTGGGCATGTCGATCACACGTCAGCTTGTGGAGCTGATGGGTGGGCAAATCTGGTTCGACTCCCAACCCGGAAAAGGCACAACCTTCTACTTCACCCTGCCTGCCTGTAATCCGCAGAAGATACAAACAGCCCAGTCGTTTGCCCTCGACTTGTTTGAATGGAGCAATGAGATTTTCCTGGTAGTGGACGATGTGGAGTACAACTATCTGTTTCTCAGGTCGGTATTGAAAAACACCGGCGCACTCCTGCTTTGGGCTAAAAACGGAGAAGAAGCTGTGAGGTATTGCAGAAGCAATCCCGACATCAGCCTGGTGCTGATGGACATGCAGCTACCCAAGCTTGATGGCTTCGAAGCTACCAGACAAATCAAAGAAATCAATCCAAATTTGCCCGTGATTGCCCAGACTGCGTTTGCCGACGACGACAGCCGTCGCAAAGCCATGGAATCGGGATGCGACGATTTTCTAGCGAAACCCATCAACAAACAGGAACTGTTCACGGTAATCAGCCAGCACCTCAGGAAGTAAACACCTGAATCACATATAGTTATGAGCAAAAAGGCCAGGGAGGTTCTAACCCGTTACTGGGGATACTCAACTTTCAGGCCCATGCAGGAGGAGATCATCGACGCGGTCCTGTTCGGGCAGGATACCCTGGCGTTGTTGCCCACAGGAGGAGGCAAGTCGATTTGTTTTCAGGTGCCTGCCATGGTCAAGGATGGGCTGTGCCTGGTAGTTACACCCCTCATCGCCTTGATGAAAGATCAGGTGGAACAACTCAAACGTCGTGGAATTCAGGCTGCAGCCATCTATTCGGGCATGCATCAGGCAGAGGTGGACCGCATCTACAACAATGCTGCCTTTGGTCAGCTTAAATTTCTGTATATCAGTCCGGAACGTTTGCAAACCAGGCGATTCACAGAATCAATTTCCAGCTTGAAGGTCAATCTGATTGCTGTGGACGAGTCGCATTGCATTTCGCAATGGGGCTACGATTTCAGGCCACCCTATCTGAAGATTGCCGATATCAGGCCCTACGTGCCCGATGCCCCGGTGCTTGCGCTCACGGCGACGGCCACCCCCGAAGTGGTGGAAGACATCATGGACAAGCTCAAATTCAGGGGAAGGCAGGTCTTTCAAACAAGTTATGAGCGTAAGAACCTGGTTTACAATGTGGCTTACAATCCGGACAAGATGACGGCCATGCTTCGCCTGTTTCAGCAGATGACGCAGGGAAGTGGGGTGGTTTATGTGCGTAACCGCAGGCGCACCCGCGAGATGGCCGAATACCTCAACCACAATGGCATCAGCGCCACATTTTATCATGCCGGTCTCGATGCCCGGGAGCGCGACAAACGGCAGCAGCTCTGGATGCGGGGTCAAACCAAAGTGATGGTGGCCACCAATGCCTTTGGCATGGGCATTGACAAGCCTGATGTGCGACTGGTCGTACACATGGATCTTCCGGACACCCTCGAGGCCTACTTCCAGGAGGCAGGCAGGGCAGGGCGCGACGGCAATGAAAGCGCTGCCTGGATGCTGCTCTCCGACGAAGATATCCGTAACCTCAAAAAGAATTTCGAAGCCGCTTATCCCGATCTGAAAACCATCAGGCTGATTTACCAGGCCCTGGGCAATTACCTTAAAATACCTGTCGGGGGAGGCAATGATATAGCCTATGATTTTGATCTCCAGCAGTTTTCATCAACCTATAACCAGTCGCCCCTGGTCGTTTTCTCAACCCTTCAACTGCTCGAAAAAGAAGGGCTGGTGATGCTCACAGACGGCTTGCGCTCAAGCAGCAAAGTGCTCATCACCGCCGGCAGAGACGATTTGTATCGTTTTCAGGTGGAACAGCCTGCCTATGATCCGCTCATCAAGACGATGCTGAGAAATTATCCCGGCATCATGACAGATTTTGTGAATTTTCAGGAGGAAGACCTGAGCCGCAAATGCAAACTTCCTGTGGATCAATTGGTCAGGTTGCTGAGAAATCTCGAAAAATTTGGTTTGATTGCTTACCAGGCACGCTCATCAAATCCGCAACTGGTGTGGCTGAGCGAGCGCATCGAGGCTTCACAGCTTAGTTTGTCCCCCGAAAATTATGAGATGCGCAAGCAGGCTGCAGCCCGCAGGTTGCAAGCTGTGCTGGATTTTGTAAACAATCACGCGCACTGCAGGAGCCGCCAGCTGCTCAGCTATTTTGGCGAGAAAAATGATAAACGATGCGGCAAATGCGATGTTTGTCTGCGCAGAAACGACCTGCAAATCAGCGACTTCGAATTTCAGCAGATCTCCGGTGCCCTGATTGGGATGCTCAGGTCGCGCCCTTATCCGATTTATGAACTGCTGGCAGCATTTCGCGGCAAACCGGAAGAAAAATCATCAAGGTGGTCAGGTATCTGCTTGAAATTGGCACCCTGACCAAGGATAAAAACGATTTTATCCGGCTCAGGGTTCAGCAATCAATAATCTGATATACAAGCGCTTACCCGGGCTGATGTTGTGGCCTCAGCAGGTCGTTCACCGTTTTGACCGGGTTAAAGGTGATCAGTGGAGTTTCCACAAAAATGGTTATCCAGTCCGACATGGCCCCGTTCCACAAGCCGGGCAGTTCGAGCGCTTTCAGTGCGCGCCCGTCCTTCGATTTTGTCGAAATGAATCCGGTGTTGTGATCTACATAGTTTGTGAGGTCGAATTTTTCGCCTCTGAAGCTGTACACACCGCACACCAGGTCCACAGGATTGAAATGTGTTGAGGCTTTAACGATTGCCAGTTGTTCGGGGTCGTGCAGGTCAATCTGGGAAGATTCCACAATCTGAAGCGATTTTATACCATCCGGCGAAATCACCCAGAACGGACCGCCGCCTGGTTCGCCCTCGTTCTTTACCATGCCGCAGATGCGCATCGGGCGGTTGAGCTGTGTAAAAAGGTAGTCCACCTTTTCCATGAAGTCGTAAGCTTCGAAAGCCTCTGTGAGGTTGATCATCAGTTCATTACGGGCAAAGTCTGCAATCTTGTTCAGCTCTGCCTCGTTCAGGTTGCCGCTGTCGAGCAGGTCGAGGTACTCAAAAGTCTGTTCCTGCAATTGTATCAGCATGGCGCCTATGGCTTTCTTGTACTGGTAGGTGGTCTCTCTGAGCCTGTCGGGGACAATGTTGTCAATGTTTTTAATGAAGATGATTTCTTCTTTCAGGTCGTTGAGGTTTTCGATGAGTGCGCCATGTCCGCCCGGCCTGAAAAGGAGGGTGCCGTCATCGTTGCGGAAAGGTTCGTTGTTCAGATCAACGGCAATGGTATCGGTCGATGGTTTCTGTTCGGAGAAGGTGATGAGGTATTTCACGCCAAGTCTGGCTTCGTAGGCTGGCTTCAGTTCGCTGAGCAATTCGATAAACCTGGCTTTGTGCTCGGGCGAGATGGTAAAATGTATTTTAGCCACTTTGTCCTGACCTTCGGCATACACCGCAGCTTCCACGAGGTGTTCTTCGAGTGCAAGCCGGCTGCCTTCGGGGTACCAGTGAAACTTGAGCAATGCTTTGGGCAGTGCGCCATAGTCCAGGCCACGTTCGGTGATGAGGTAGTTCACAATTCTGTCGAGTTTACCCTCTTCAAAAAGTTTGTCGATATCCTCGCCCGCTGAAGCAATCACGGCTTTCAGGTCGTCGTAGAAGGCAAACTTCCTGATATTTTTCAGAAAATACCCCACACTGTTGAAGTCAGTCTGCTTCATCACCTCCCCGATTTCTTCGGGTTTACCCTGAAATGTCTGCGAAAACTCGAACAGATGTTTGAACATCCGGCTGGCAGCACCCGAGGCAGGAACAAACTTGATGATGTCGTAGTCATATTTTCGCTGGTCGAATTCTTCCACCAGGCGGTGGAGTTCTTCGTCTTCAATGCGCCGGATGCCGTTGCCGATGGTAGCAGGCGCAACGAGGCGCATGTAGGGGAATCCGCTCCTGAAGTAGCCCAACTGACGTTCAATCTGCTCCTGGTCAATGCCTTTGAGGCGAATCTGGTCAAGGTCTTTTGGATGAAGTTGCATGGCAGACAAGTGTTTTTGATGCTCAAATGTACGAAAGCATGTGTGCTTCTGAAATGGGATTAAGGATTTTTTTTGATTGTTGTTGCGACATCCCGAAAATGGTATTAAATTTGCACCATCAATGCCCAGGTGGTGGAATTGGTAGACACACCAGCTTGAGGGGCTGGCGCCAGCAATGGTGTGCAAGTTCGAATCTTGTCCTGGGCACCAAACCGTTCTTCTCAGCTTGCCCAAGTGGCGGAATTGGTAGACGCGCTACATTCAGGGTGTAGTGAGCGCACGCTCGTGAAGGTTCGAGTCCTTTCTTGGGCACAGCATCCCGGTCATTGGCCGGGATTTTTTTGTCTCACCCCTTTGCCTGCATTGGCATCAGAATACCCGTCTTTTCCTTATCTTTATTCCCTGAATGTAAAACCTCATGCCGGTGAATGGCATGATAAATTTATTGATAATGAAACTATTATTGATTAGTAATTCCACAAATCCGGGTGAGGCTTACCTGGGATGGCCCAGGCCGTTTATTGCCGATTTTCTGAAGAAGTATGAAATCGGCAAGGTGCTTTTTATTCCTTACGCAGGGGTTGGTCTCTCCACACAGAGTCTGAAAAAATCCTATGATGTGTATGAGGAGCGTGTAGCGGGTGTGTTTGCAGAGTTCGGATGCGAGGTGGAATCGGTGCACCATCATCACGATGCAGCTGCAGCGGTATCAAATGCCGCCTGTGTGGTTGTTGGCGGAGGCAACACTTTTCACCTTGTGGCCGAGATGCATAAGCACAAACTCATGGATCCCATCCGGAAGCGTGTGCTCGATGGCATGCCTTTCATGGGGTGGAGCGCCGGAGCCAATGTGGCTTGTCCTACCCTGCGCACAACCAACGATATGCCCATCATTCAGCCGGAAAGCTTTAACTGCCTGAATCTGGTGCCATTTCAAATCAACCCGCACTACCTCGATGCGCATCCAGCAGGGCATGGAGGCGAAACCCGCCAGCAGCGCATCGAAGAGTTTCTGGTAATCAACCGGAATGTAAAAGTGGTGGGGCTGCGTGAGGCCAGCCTACTCGAAGTTCAAGGCCTTGAGATGAAGCTACTGGGCCACAAACCCATGCGTTTGTTCCAGTTCGGACTCGAACCCGAAGAATTTGAAGTGGGAAGCGACCTGAGCTTTTTGCTTCACGCTTAAGCCGCCTGGTTTTTCAGGAAATAAAAGGGCTGTTGGGCTTGCCGGTGTGCACCCAGGCCTTTTTTTTATGGTATGAATGGTGCCGACAGGCTCACAGGAGGCCAAACCGTTGGGCAACAGACCGGAGTTTTTCCTCAATTTCGTGGGGCTTGTAAGGCTTGGCAAGAAAATCGTCCATGCCTGCATCGGCGCAGTTCTTCCGGTCTTGTTCCAGCGCAAATGCTGTGACAGCAATGATGGGAATGTGCCGTCCCTTACCTTCCAGCGCTTCGATCTGCCTGATTGCTATGGTTGCTTCAATGCCATTCATCTCAGGCATCTGAATGTCCATCAGAATGAGGTCGTATTTGTTTTGCTTGAACATTTCCAGCCCAACCCTGCCGTTTTCTGCTACATCAACCTTGCAGCCCAGCTTATGTAATACGGCAACCGCAAATTTTTGATTAAGTTGGTTATCCTCAACCAGTAAGATTTTAAAGGGTAGTGAGCCTGCAGTCATTTTTGGATGATGTAGCTAAGGGTATTGTTCTTGCACGTTTTCTGGGGTAAAGGTAAAACTTTTACAAGTTTTGTTAAAAATTTAATTTTGAATGTTGAGCAACTCAAGCAGGTCTTTTCGTGAGATAGGTTTCGAAAGATATCCCAGAAAGCCGGCTTCCAGCAGGCGCTCACGGTCGCCCTCCATGGCATAGGCGGTTTGCGCGATAAAAACGCTGTCTTTGTACTGCGGAAAGTTGCTGATGATGTGTTCTCTGAGTTTTATACCATCCCATGGGGCAGGCAGGTTGATGTCCATCATAATCAGGTCGAAGACCTCAGCATGCTGAAGCTTTTCGCTTATTGTTTTCAGCGCCTGGTCGCCATCACCAGCCACTACCACTGGCATGTAATTTTCGAGAATTTTACTCAGGATGATCCTGCTTGAAGCATCATCTTCAACAACCAGTGCCCGGCTGAATTTTTTCTGCGACAGGCCATCTTTTTCAGGCTTTTTCTCCTGTGATGTATTTTGAGATGTTAGCGCAAACCTCAGGATGACGGTTGTGCCAACAGATTTTTCGGATTTTATTTCCAGGCTTCCTCCCATGCGCTCCACCAGCTTTTGCGTGAGGGGCAAACCCAGCCCAATACCCTGATATTGACGGGTATAGCCCAGGCTATCCTGCCTGAATGGGTCGAAGATATGTTTCAGATAGGCGGGGTCGATTCCGTTTCCGGTATCCTGAATGCGCACTTCCACCTTATTTTGTTCGGGTATGCGTTTTGCACTGATTTTGATAAAGCCTTTCTCAGTATATTTTAACGCATTATCTATCAGCTCATTAAATATTCTCGGCAAAGTGTTTGGGTCAGCCAGAATGGTGCAATCCTCCAGGTCGGTGAAAAGTTTGAGGCCTTTTTCGCTGGCCTTGAGTTTATAAGTATTGAGCACCTGATCGAGGCTTTGCCTGAGGCCGCAAGGTTCCTGACGGATCTCGAAATCGTTGGCTTCGAGGCGGCTGATGTCAATGATGTTGTTGAGGATGTGCAGCAGGCGTTCGCCACTGCGTTCGATCGACTGGGCGTAGTCGTACAGTTCGGGCAGATCGTTGAGTGCAAATTCGTTTTGCAGGAGTACCGAGAAACCAAGGATGCCGTTGAGCGGGGTTCTGATCTCATGACTCATGTTGGCCAGGAACGCATTTTTAAGATAGTTGGCCTTTTCGGCCTCCTGCAGTGCCTTTTGCAATTCCTGGTCAATCTGTTTCCGCGTCTCCAGCTCGTTTCTAATGGCTTCGATGCGTTCGGCTACCTTTTCTTCAATCTTTTCATCTGTCCGACTTTCGAGGTCTTCAAGCCGGGCGATTTCTTCCTGCTTGCTCCCGATTGACCGGCGGAGGTCGCCCGACTGATCGACAAACTGCCTGTATATCCTGTAGTTCACTATGGCCATGCCTCCACCAATGAGCAGAACGAGCAACCATCCGGCGAGGTTGATCAGCTTCGATTTTTTGCTTCTGGCAAGGTTTGTTTCCCGGCTGAGTTGCACGGCTTCTTGCATCGCCAGGCTTAGCCTTTGTCTCGCTTGCCCAATCTTTTCGAGATATGAAATCAGCGTGGTGGTCAAGGCGTTTTGATGTATCAAACCAGCGCGTGAAGCCAGCATTTGGGCAAAGATGGGAAATGCTTCGTCTTGATTTTCAGATAATTCGGAAATTGTTTTGAGTATTCTGAGCATCAATGGGTGATCAGCTGCTGCCAGACCGGATGCCAGCGCAGCATCAGCAAGCCTGATCAGGTTCACCTGGGTTCGGGTCGTTTTGTCGTTAAGGGCCAGCCCTGCCAGAAACTCCAGGTCTTTAAAACTGGCTGCACCTGCAAGCAGCTTTTCATTGAAAACCTGCAGCCTTAGCTCGAACTGCACCGGTTCGGGAAGGGTTTTCAAATACAAGCTGTCGATAGTTTTGATAAACCTTGAGGCGCGCAGGGTATCCTGTTGAATCAATGATAGCCGGATGACATTGGCCAGACCAAGGTTGGTGAGCTCGTTGTACCCGTTTTGCTCCATACGTTGTATGAATCTGATCCACAGGTTGGTAGCTTTTTCGTAATCCTCGTTGATTTCGAGGGCGGTGCTGTAGCGGAGTAGGGTGCGATAAAGACTTTGCGGAGGTGCAGACGAAGCCAGCGCACGATCGTAGGCCTCGCCGGCCAGCCGGGCTGCCTCAGGTTTGTTTGAGAAGAAAAGTTGGTATTCGGTAAGAATGGCAAGGGCAGAGTCGGCTTCCCCGGTGCCCGATGGGCTGCTTAGCGCCAACAGCGACCAGTTCAGGTTTTGAGCATGCAGTGCTTTAAGTGCAGGCTGAAAACCTGGTGCAAGCCGCACCTCGGCTGCAACAAGCAAGGAGTTGCAGATGAGCAGGGAAAGGGCAAGAACAATGCCTGTATAAACCCTTTTTTTCAGACCTGATGAATTGTTTGTTTGTTAGCCAAAAATATGATTTCGTTTTTATTTATCGCTATACTTTCTAGGTAATTCTGATCCATGTTTATGTGTTGAATATCAATACGTTCTACCAAAAAACCTGCCATTTCGAGCCGTTTGGGGTAGTCTTTGCCATAAAGGCGCACATGGTCGGCCTGTCCAAAATGCCTGGCACGATCGGTTTCGCTCATTTCCGATTCTTCTTCGATGGTGGTTTCGAGCAGGGGAGACCATGGCACCTGCAGAATGGCCATACCTCCCGGGCGGAGCACCCGATGAATCTCCGACAGGGCTTTTTGTTCTGCTTTGATATGTTCGAGCACATGGTTGGCCATCAGCAGGTCGAACGATTCGTCCGGAAAAGGCAGGGCAGTAAGGTCGAGCAATTGGATGCTTTGGTTGTAATAATAGCCTTCGTGATACTTTACACCTGCAATATAGTTGTGAGGTTTTTCGCGATATCTTCTCATAAACCAGTCGTAGAGCGCGGGTTCGGGTGCAATATGCAGCATTCGCGCATCCGGAAACGGGATATCACTTCCATGGCAAAAGAAAGTATGGAGCAATCTGTCGCGGTCGGTTGAATGGCAGCCCGGACATACCATATTTGGCCTGCGTCCGGCCCCGATCACCTGCATTTTGATCAACACCTCGTGGTGTTCCCCTCCATCAAGAAACTTGCGGTAGAACCTGTTGCAGAGGGGACAAAAAAAAGTGTTTCCGGAATAATACAATCCCTTTATCCTGAGTTTCAGCTTTCTAAGGGCATATCCGGCCGTCCTTATCCATCTCTTGCTGCCTGTTTCCATACAATAGTTCTAAGGTCAGGGCATTTGCCGGAAAGTTACGAAAAAAAGCCCGGGTCAATTCATTGACCGGCGAAGTAGGGAATGCGGATTGTTTTGCTGAGGTTGACTTGACGAAGGTTCAGAAAATAAATGCCATTGCGGAAGTCAAAGCCCGGGATCACACACTCGTTGACAGCTTCAGGGTTCACCGATTGGGTCTGCTCAAACAATACCCGGCCAAAAGCATCTGTCAGCATCAGACTCGCTTTGCCGGCAGGCAGTCCTGAAAATCTCACAATCAAATATCCTGATTGAAAAAAGTACCTGATATTCAGATTATTGAAGTTTTCCGGCAAGGAAGCGTTCACATCCTGACACTCAAATGCACCTATGTCGTAACCCTGATTGTGAGGACGCGGGCGATTGAGCAGGTCGAAGGCAACGGCATTCAGTCCGGCATTGAACCCCTTGTTGACTGCGGGTGAGGAAGGCAGCAGGTCATAATTGTCCTGAGGCAGGTTTCTGAATTTCAACGTATCAGGTCTTTGGCTGAAGATGTTGTTGCGGATGTTGAAGCCCACCGAAGAGGAGGCGTTTTGGAAATACGCATTATCGGCAAGCGTGCCAAAGTCTCCGGGGTTCGTAATTATATTGTTGAAAACCAGGTTGTTGGTAGTATTATTGTTGGAAAAACGCACGCCGGTGCTTTTGGGCGAAATGATGGTGTTGTGCATCAGGTGATACACTGCGGCAGCCCCGTCGGGTGAGTTGCCAACGAAAATGCCATGCCGCGGATAGGAGGGGTTTCCGGGAAAATAGGTCTGACCTGCTCTGACAATCAGGTTGTTGTAGATCTTTTGGGTTCCAAATCCGAAGGCATCAATGCCATCGCCTTTGCCGTCGAAGATCTGGTTGTTGTAGCAGTCGCAATTGGAACCGCCACCGATAAGGATGCCCGACATCTGGTTCGGGGTTTCCCTCTGTGAGTCGAAGCGGATGATATTGTTATAAATCTTGCAGTTGACCGGACTTGAAGCCACTTGTATGCCGTCCCATCCGGTACGTTCGACGATGTTGTTGTACACATACACCCCATGAATAAAATGAGGGAGCACGGTTGTATCGCATGCCGGCAGGTATTGTCCGGTAAATTTCGAACTTCCGATATAAAGTCCTTCATCCTCAATATCATGCAGATAGCAATTGCGAACAGTCAGGTTGTACATGGTAAATTTGTCGCGTGTGGCCGCAAAACTGCAATCCGGGTCGGTTTTGGCATAAATGCCTGCCAGGGCGGTGTTTGCAATTTCGATGTGGGCTAGTTCAACATTGGTGCTCATCTCATCCACCGAAATGCCACCTCCGTTAGCTACCCTGATGATGCGAATGCCATATGGGGCAGCAACTGTAGCTGTGGCTATAAGTTTGACGTGCCTGCAATTGGCCATCTTTATCCCATAAAAGTGGTTGGTATTGATGGTTACCGTTCCTCCGCGGTTGACGATGACGACAGGTTGATTTTGTGTGCCACTGATGTTGCGCAACAGCAGGTAATCGCGTTGCCCGCCCGTGATGCATATGGTATCACCCGGAGCCACGTTGGCACCATCAAACACATTGGTATTCAGTGCGATGGTGTGATTACAAATTTTCTGGGCCTTTACAGAAAGGTTAAATGCCGAAAAGAGAATCGTAAAAACAATAGCTACCAGGCTACGCGTCATAATGTGCTGCGTTTTGCTCTTTCCCAGTTAACCGACTGCGCACCTTTGATATAACGGCGGATGCCCATAAGTACCGCATAGTTCATCATCAGGAAGTAGTAAGGCACAAACAACACTTTGATTTTTATGGCTTTGTTTTCGAGATACCAGCCAATGAGGGCCATGAGATAAAACGCAAGCTGAAGATAGAACAGCCAGACGTAGATATTTCCGAAGTTTGTTATTCCAGCATTCAGCCACAATAAAGTATTGATAATCAGAATAAATGGCAAAGAAAGGGGCGCAATGGTCCAGCGAAGTACCCTGTGCGAGATATATTGAAAGCTCAGGATACCATATTTGAAAATGTTCAACAGGGGAGCAAGGCGGATAATGGATTGAATGCCACCTGCAGCGATGCGGATTTTCCGTTTGAGTTCTTCCTTTACGTTGGCCGAGGAGGTTTCGATGGCGTAAGCTTCCGGATCGTATTGAATGGTGAAGCCTTTCATGGCCACCCTGAGCGAGATGATGAAGTCGTCGAGCAGGGTATCTTTTTCAACTTCTTCGAATAAATTGGTGCGTATGGCAAAAAGTTCGCCTGCAGCACCCACCACCGAATACAGCTCGGCGTCCCACTTTTTCAGCTTCGACTCGTATTTCCAATAAATACCTTCTGTGCCGGCTGCGGTGTCTTTTTCTTTGTTAAAAATTCGTTTTTCTCCTGATACACAGCCCACTGAAGGATTGCTGAACAGGGCCACAATGCGTTTGACGCTTTCCTTCCCAAGCAGGGTATTGCCATCGGAGAAGATCACGATGGGTGTCTTCACATATTGCATGCCCCTGTTCATGGCACCGATTTTGCCGCCCCGCTCGGGTTTATGATAGACTTCAACGCCCTGGTCGGCGTATTTTTTTAGCATATCGGGTGTCCCGTCATCCGAACCGTCAGTTACCCATACTTGCTTGATTTTTTCACGGGGGTAGTCCAGTTCAAACGCATTTTGAACTTTTTTGTCCACAAAATCTTTCTCATTGTAGGCTGCAACGAAAAGCGTCACTTCGGGCAGGTAGGTGGGGTCGGCCTCAAAGGGTCTGGAAAACAGCCTTTTGATCTTTACCAGCACAAACAAAAGTATGCCGTAGCCCAGGTAAGCATAAAAGACCACAAACAAAAGAGCCCAGAATAAGACCTCCGCCCAAACCATATGGATATCGAATTAAGTGTCCAGCTTGCGTGCGCCGAAGTTGAGGTTGTCCACTTCGAGAAATTCGAAGCGCCCCATCTCGCTCAAAAGATTCATTAATAATCCTTTGTCCGTGTGTGCACATTCCATAACCATGGTCAGGTTTTTATGGTTGCGGATAAAATTCCGGGCACCGTTAATCACCTGATCTTCCATTCCTTCCACATCAATTTTCATCAGCACCTTGTCGTCCGGATGAATGTTTAGTTTATCAAGAATGTCATCAAATCGCCTGAGCTCGATTTCGGTATGTACAGCACGGGCGGCGAAGGTTTCGTTTTCAAAAGGCAGGGTATCCAGATGAGAGGCGCCTGTGTTCAGCGGGTCGAAATGAAATCCTGCACGACGGTTCTCGGCGCCCAGGCCAAAGTTGAATGCGCTGAAACGCTTCTCCAGATTGTTTATCATCATATTGATGTTCAGGGCCTTGAAGTTTTCGTATGCAGGCTCGAAAGCGATGACCCTCAAGCCTTTGCCGGCCATCATCACGGAATAGGTGCCCACGTTGGCGCCCACATCAATAAATACATCCTTGCCCGGTGCATGTTTATTCATGAAACACTTCACCCCCCATTCATAGGCATAATTGGCAAACTGGAAATCAAGTGTGCCTTTCCGGTGGAGAAAATAACCAAGCTTACCACGTACCAGACGTGTCCGGAGAAATGATTTTCTGATAGTTACATACAATGCTGCCGCAATGGTGGGCCTGATCTGACCGTAGCGCAGGAAATCCTTGAGGTACCTGTAGAAGGTGAGCAGTTTTTGCATAATATATTTAGGTTCAATTGGTTGGTTTTTCCCATTGGTTGGTTTGGGGATTGTACTGTTTCAAAACTCTTGCCGGATTGCCCGCCACGACGGAATAAGGCGGTACTGATTTGGTTACCACACTTCCGGCGGCCACCACCGAGTGTTTTCCAATAGTGACACCGGCTGTGATGACGCTGTTGGCGCCTATCCATACTTCGTCTTCAATAAGTATAGGCTTTGTTTCGACCGGTTGTTTGCTCGGTGGGAGGCTGAGGTCCTGATAGCCATGATTGAGTCCGGAAACAACAATATTCTGGGCAAACATGACGTCGTTGCCCACAGTTACCGGACCGATCAATACACAACCCAAACCGATGCGGGTGCGATCGCCAATAATCACATCACCAACCCCATTGTTGATGGTGGCAAAATCTTCGATGGTTGAGTTGCTTCCCAGGACAAAGTTGTTGAATGGCAGCACATCCATGCGTGTGCGCCTGCGTACCAGCGACCCTTTTTTTCTTTTGTGCTTCAAAGGATTAAGCAGGATGCGTACCCACAGGCGCGGCCTGGCCTGATTGCGTGGCATCAGCAACCAAAGGGCAAATTGCTTCAGGCGTGGATTGCTTTTTATTGTATCAACCAGTCCCATTGGCATCTATTTTGGCTGTTGCAGGGTATGGATCATCCATTTGTAGATCTCGAGCACATTGTTTTCCCAGGTGTGGCTGCGGGCAAAAGCCTCGCGTGCTGCTTCGAGCTCCGGAGTATTCTCCTTCAGTGCCCGTTCAATCAAACTGACATATTCCTCCTTATTTTCAGCAAGATAAGTATATCCCTCAAAAACTTCCATGGCCTTTGTTCGTGTGGCCACGGTGGGTTTTCCCATGGCTAAATATTCGTCAATCTTACGGGGATAATTGCCTATGGTTACTTCGTTGAGTAATTGCGGATTGATGGCCACATCGAATACATTGAGGTAGTATGGCAGCTCTTCCATCTTTTTTGCACCCAGGAAATGGATGTTTTCGATCTGATGCAGACGGCTGTTCCTGAATGTTTCGTCCTCTGGTCCCACAAGCACTATCTGCCAGTCCGGCCGTTGGGTGGCAATGTGTTCGATTACTTCGAGGTCGAGCCTCAAGGCAAACAAGGCACCAATGTAGCCTATGATTGGCCTGGAGATGTGTTTGATATCGTCCGGTATGCGGTCGATCAGTCTCTTGTCGAAGAGGCTCACGTCGCATCCCTGCCCCACATAGTAGGACCTGGGGTTAAACTTGCGGGCATGATCGGCCAGGTAAGTGGAATTGGCTACCACCAGATCGGATTTGGCCATTAGCGCTGCTTCGATACGGATGCCCTGTGTTTTCCAGTAATCCACCGCAATAAGGTTGTCGCGGGTGTAATAGATATAAAGTTCAGGTTTCAGAAGTTCTTTTAAGTAGAAACCCCTGAACATGTCGCTGTCGTTGAAAATAAAGTAGTCCTTGAAACCAAGGCGGTCGATGGCTGATTGTATTTGCCTGGAGTAGCGTCTGTTGTTGATCTTGTTCAAGAAGTCGAACAGCCGGTCGTTGGGCAACTGGCTGATGCTTTCGAGCATCGTGCGCGGGTAAAGGTTCCACATGTTTTCGGAAACCTGCACCAGATCAGGCTCTTGTCCTCGTATCACACGGATACGTTTCCGGATCAGCGGGTCTTTTCTTTCTCTGAAGCGGGTCAGCCTGTCAAGCGGATAGTTAACGTACAATACCCTGTTGTGGCGCGCAATCTCATGGGCAATATTGATGCAATTGCTGCCAATGCGGCTGTCGAGCGCCTGCAAGCCGATGATGATAAAATCGCGGTTTCTGATCATTGGTTTTCGGTATTGCCGTCGGGCAAATGTAAAAAATACTTATTTCAAAACCTCCATATATAATTTGTGTACCTCAAGCGCCATGTTGTACCACGAGAACCGGGCCGACTGCTCAAATCCTTTTGCAATCAGTTCCTCGCGCAGTTTATTGTCATGCATCAATCTGACCATGGCGTTGGTGATTTCCTCCGGCCTGAATGGATCAACAAGCAGGGCTGCACCTCCCGAAACTTCCGGCATGGAGGAGGTGTTGGATGTGATGACCGGCGTGCCGCATCGCATGGCTTCGAGCATGGGAATACCGAAGCTCTCGCGAAGCGAGGGATAGAGAAACAGCCTGCTTTGGGCATAAATGGCCGGCAGGTCGGTATTTACCACATAACCCGTAAGATGTATCTCGTTGCGCAGGGCGGTATCCCCGATTTCGAGCAATAGTTTATCCAATGCATTTTTTTCATAATCAAGCATTACCAGCTTCAGTGGCGGGTTTCCTGCCTTGAGATAAGCTGAAAAAGCCCTGAGCACACCAATGGTATTTTTCTTCGGATCGGTATTTCCAAGAAAAAACACATAATTGTCGGGCAGGCGATATTTTTCTTTGACTCGCAGAAGTTCGGCCTGGTCTTCCACTGGTTTAAAATGCTCGCCCACACCGTTGTAGATAGCAACAAGCCGCGGATCATCAGGCGCAAACCCAAAAAATTCACCAATGCGCTGTTTTTCAAACTGTGATACGGTGATGATTCTTTTGCTTTTCTTTACCACCCTGGGCACCACAAAGCGGCGGTACATGTTGCCAAACTTCTGGTAAAGCGTTCCTCCCTTTTTAAACAGGCTGATGCTTTCTAGGTAAATGATGTCGTGCAGGGTGATGATGAGGGGCATGCCCGGGCGCAAGGGGGCAGTGTTGCTGGTGCAGTGAAGCAGGTCACACCCGGCCTGGCGTGCAGCTGCCGGTAAGGCTTTTTGTTCCCATACAGGATATGCACCGCCATCAAGCTCGATGATATGAAAGTTGGGAGTAGCTTTCAGACAGCCTGAATCCTCATCCGGCTTGACAAATATAAAATACTCATTCTCAGTATCTATCTTCTGCAGGTTGCGGATAAGTTCCAGGGCAACCATATCCATGCCGTGCTTCTTGAGCCGAAATAATCTCTGGCCTTCAATTCCGATGCGCATAACTGATACGTTTTTTAACGCCTTCTTTTCTTCTGGAATGCGTTGTAAGTGTGTTTGGTGTGTATAAACTGTTTATTTGCTCCCCTCATTTGCAGTAAAGATAGAAACATATAAACGAAAACCAAAGGAAGACGGACAATGGCCAGCAGGGTATCGATATTGTAAAACCCTCTGGGTACGGCAAAAAGTATTGCAAGCATGATTGTGAGAAACGCGGCTATCCAACATTTGCTGCAAACCAACTGTGGGAAAATAAACGAAACCACTGCCATAACAAACAACAAACCCATCAGCAAAAGCCGGGGTAATTGCAGGTATTGCAGTGCTTTGTTAAAGTATTCGATGTTACCTTTTGTGATCAAAGCCTTGAAGGCGGGTGTGAAATGTTTGCCGAAATAATGAAACTGTGCCGAGAGCCATCTCCTTCTTTGTCGGGTGAATACACGTGCGTTTTGTACCTTTTCATCAAACACATAGGCATCATCTACGTATTCGATGACAATACCCTGGCTCAGCATTCTCAGTTCCAGCTCTTTGTCGAATCCGCCCACAACCTCCACATCGGCCATCAGTTTTTTGAAAAAATGGTAATCGAATGCCATGGCCGATCCGATGAGTGCGGAAGACAAGCCCAGCACCCGGTGTCCTTTTCTGAATATTCTGTTGTTTATTTCCTCGCTTATTCCGTCGAGCACCGCAAAATAGGTGTTGAGGTTTTTGGCAATACGATGTCCCTGCACGGCAACATGACCAGCCGAGAGTACCTCGTTCATCTTCAGCAGGAAGTCCTCGGCCATCAGATTGTCGGCATCCAGAATACAAACGGCATCGTACCTGGACTCGTCCAATTGTTTGAGGGCATAGTTAATGGCGCGGGTCTTCGTGCTGATTTCGAAATCTTTATCCAGCAGAATGATAGGCAAGCTCCTGAGTCGGTTCAGCGTCTCGGGTCTGAAACCATCGGCTACCACAACCACATCGAAATGCGATTTGGGAAAATTATGCTCGAGGGCATCATCAATTACCTCGAAAATTATCTCGTCTTCCTTGTAACAGGGAAAAATCAGTGCAAATCTTTTGAACCCGGGTTTGGCCGTCCTGACCGGGCGATAGGGCAGGAGGGAGGCAGCTGCAAAAACCAGCAGGTATAGCGCAGTGCCACCCAGATATAGGAGCATCAAAACTTCGATTGTCTGAAAAATCTGTGACATGCTGCCTATGTTATTTAAAGTGAAGGGTTTTCGTGAATTTCCGGATCAAAAAGATGCGACAGGTGCCAACCAATGGCTTTGTAGTAAGCGTAAAAAAGCGAGAACTTACCTTTGAGCAGCCACTGGAAAGCATTTTTGGGGATGGCCACAAACAACTGATACATCAAACCAAGGTAAAAATCTTTACCCTCCACATTTCTTCGCATGAAAACCAGACGGTTGCGGTTGAGGTAATAAATTTTGAGGGAGCTCAGTTTGCCGGTGGAAACAGATTCTTTGTGCAAAACCAGTGAATTGTGGACATAGTAAATCTTGTATCCGGCACGTTTGATTCGTTCGCACCAGTCGGCTTCCTCGTAATAGAGGAAAAAAATGTACGACATCAGCCCCACTTCTTTAATCACGCGCATGGGCACCATCATGGCTGCACCGTGCGCATAAAATGTCTCCCTGTCGGAGTCGTACTGACCTATATCTTTTTCGCGATGCCCGATGGCAAAGTTCCGCATGGTAACGTAGTCCATGGGAGTGTAGCCGGCATATTGGATTACCCTGGGCTCGTAGTAATAGCGTATTTTCGGACTAACGGCTCCTATATGCCTGTTATTCTGTAGTTTACTAACCAATGGCTCAAGAAAACCCGGGTCCACCTCCGTGTCGTTGTTCAGAAGCAAGACATACTCTCCCTTCGCACGCATGAGGCCAAAGTTGTTTCCCGCTGCAAATCCGTAGTTGATCGGGTTCAACACCAATATCACATTGGGAAAGAGCTGTTTGATTGTCTGCGGATCATCGTCAGAGGCATTGTCGATCACAAGCACTTCGATGTTTGGATAGGTAATCCGCTGGAGCGAAGCAAGCAGGGCACAGGTCACTTCCGTTTGGTTATAATTCACCGTGATGATGGAAACCAGCGGATAGGATGTCAGGCCAGCGGTCATAAGTATGAATTGACGTTTTTTCTTTTACTCCTTCCCCTTATTTCTTTTTACATCGTGGTCGGTGTGCTCGTGTGTGGTGTGAATGAACTTTTTAGATGCACCTCGGATTTTTAGTAAGCTCTTGATCATCAGCAGGAAACCCGATGGCAGATAAAGCAGGGCTGCAATGGTATTTGTTCTGAAGAAACGCTTTGGGGTGTTGAGCAAAAGGATAAGGCTGCTTGTGAGGAAGATGAGTAACCAATGCTTAAAGCTGACTGCAAGCTGGCTGTAAAAATCCGGCCAAAGCAGCTCAATAGTAAGATAAACCAGGGCCAATATGAAACTCAGGCCGGAGAGAATGATTCTCGGGGGTTGCATAAACTGGATCACCTTGTCGAAGTAATCGAAATTTCCTTTGGCAATCAGTTGTTTAACCCCATCCCAGAGGTGTGTGCGTACGTAAACAAACTGGGCAGCCAGCCATCGGCGGCGTTGGTTCACAAAGACTTCCGACTTTGAGGTCTTTTCGTCGAACACATCTGCATCCGGCAGGTATTCGATGGTGATTCCTCTGCGCAGGAATTTCAGTTCCACTTCTTTGTCTTCACCTACCGAATCGATGGTGGCCATCGTACTTTTGTACAGGCTGTAGTCAATGCCCATACCCGACCCGATGAGGGCCGACGAAAGTCCCAATGCCCGGTGGCCCTTTCGAAAAATATTGTTGTTGATTTCTTCGCTGATGGCATCGAGCACGGCATATGGGGTGTTGAGGTTTTTGGCTGTACGATGGGCCTGAACCGCCTGAAAACCACGCTCAAAAGCCTGATTGATCTGCTGAAGCACATCGTGTGCCATGATGTTGTCTGCATCGAGAATCATGGCGATATCGTACGAATCACCAATCACTTCCATGCATTTGTTCAGCGCTTTCGATTTCTTGCTCACCTCAAAGACCACTTCGACAACGCGCACCGGAATCGAACGCAATGCTTCAATGGTCTCAGGCTTAAATGTGTCGGCTATCACAATCACCTCAAACTTGTCCTGCGGATAATCCTGCTCCAGTGCATCCTTCGCCACACCAACGATCACCCTGTCTTCTTTATAGCCGGGAATCATCACCGCAATTTTCCGGTATGTCTTTACCGGAACTGAAGCCGGTTTTTTGTAGAAAAGAGCTGCTATCCCAAAAACGGTGATATAGACAGCAGAAAATGCGAAATAGACAAACACCAGGTATTCAATCACTTTCAGGATGATATAGACAGGCTCTGGCATGGCAGCAGTATTTAACGGCAAGGATGAACAATATTCCAATACATGGCCTTCAGGAAAGCTTTGGCCAGGTCGGGCCTCTTTTTCAGTATAAACCTTAAGGCGTTGATTGCCAACACAATGGTATAATGGTATGTCAAGCTCAGCACTTTGTAGATTCCGTGGGTATTTCGCCTGACGTACAGCACCCGGCCACGGTGCAGATAGTAAATTTGAAAAGGGCTTTCCTTGACGGTGGAAATGGATTCTTTATGGCGGACGAGTGAGCGGCCATCAAAATAAATTTTGTAACCTGCGCTTTTAATGCGTGCAGCCCAGTCGTGTTCCTCATAATAAAGGAAGTAAATTTCGTCCATTGGGCCTACCTTGTCAATTACAGCGCGTGGAACGAGCATGGCAGCGCCAAATATGGAGCCGGTTTCGCAAACGGTCTGGTCGTATTGGCCGACATCTTTTTGTCCGAAACCAATGGCAAAATTGCGGGCAGTGATTTTGCTGAAGGGCGTGAAACCGGCAAACTGCAGTATTCCCGGGCTGTGAAAAAACTGAATGCGGGGACTCACCATGCCGATTTCCGGGTTCTGCTCCAGCAATTCTACCATGGGTTCAAGGAAATCTGGTTCTACCTCGGTATCATTGTTGATAAATAAGAGGTATTTTCCCGAAGCAAAGGGCAGGGCAGCGTTGTTGCCTCCGGCAAAGCCAAGGTTCTTGCCGGTTTTGATCAATTTAACTTCAGGAAATTTTTCGGCAATAATGTCAGGGTTGTCTGAAGGGGAACCATTGTCCACCACAATGACCTCTAAGTTGGGGTAATTAACCTTTCTGAGCGAGGCGAGCAGTGCGCAGGTGACCGCCGATTGGTTATAGTTGACTGTGACCACCGATACTTTCGGCCACGTTTGAACGGACTGCGTCACCATCATAGCTCATGTGTTGAAATTCAGGTTTTGTTCTTAAACGACCAGGGGTTTAAGTTCTTGCCAGTCAGATAGATATACTCCCTTTCGAGCTGCTGGCTCATAAAAATGAACGACCAGCTCAGGTAGGTCAAGACTCCTGTCGGCATTTGCCCCAACACACCGTTTCCGTAGCTGGCCCCCATGATTCCGGTGAATCCTGCCATGAGGGCCGCCATTATGCCGCGCAACTCCGGCTCTTTGAGCCTGAACATGATGATGTAGGAACCTTTGAGCAAAATATAGCTCAGGATAAACAAATGCAAAATGAGTCCGACGATGCCTTGTTCAGCCCAGATCTGCACATACCAGCTGTCGGTTGCAATTTGCGCCAGAAAGCCCTGAGGCGAGAAGCGTTTGCCCCAGTCACCGGCGCTTCCGATACCTCCACCGAAAGGCTTGGTTCTCAGGTAACCACTCAATATGCGCCGGTTTTCAAGGCGAACCAGGTAGGAAGCATCGTCTTCCGGGCGGAAAGCCGTTCGCATACGGCGGATCTGTGAGTTGCCCTGACCAATATAGGTATAGGCAAAAAAGGCATAAACGAAAGCCATCAGGATACTTCCTATGAAAAAGGCCTTGAAATTTTTCCGGAGGAGGATATAAGTAGCACCTCCAACCATAGGTACAATCATGGCTCCGCGCGTTCCGGAGATCATCATGCCCCATAGCCCGGTTATGCCCATTACTGTGAAAAAAATCTTGTTGAATTTACCTTTGATATTAGTAGCCACAAGCAATCCAACGATACCTGCGGCCCCCTGGGCTGCCCCAAACTGACCAGCGTCGGAATAAAATGAAAACGCCCGCAACTCACCAAAAAGCACGTGCGTGACTGCTCCCACGGTGTCCAGCCAGAATTGCTCTGCATAGTCAGGGCCGATGTATAGCTGCTGAAGGCCTTTGAGGGTTCCCAAGATCGAAAAAGCCCCCCACATGTACAGTAAGATCATTAAATAGCGTAATCTGTTGAAAATCAGCAGGGCTATTGGAATCAAAAGGAGCATGTAGAGCGAGATACCACGCATGGCATAAAACCATGCTGTCCGGCTCAGGGCTTCGGGATTAACCAATTGCAGGATGCTATATAAAAACCAGACCACAGAAAGGTAAATGATGTCGCGGTTGATCTGGTTGAAGTTAATTTTTTCGTAAAAGTACCTGAAAAATATCGCGATGTAGGTCAGCACAAGAAAACCATCAATGGTAAGACCAAGCGGCACACCACGGATGTAGCGGGTTAGCCCGATGGCGGTGAAAGCCAGTACGATGATGGTATAAACCCCAACCCTTGGGTTGTTGAGAAATCTGTTGGCAAAAACTATGGCAGGAAACAAGCCAACCAAGGCGATCGCGACCATCATTCCACCTCTGGCAATGATGTATCCCAGCAGCACAGCAAGCACGACAAGCATCAGCACCATCAAAGGATGCTGCAACTTCTCTGCACCGTTTTTGTCCCTCAACGACGAGAAAAGGTTCATGCGCGCCTGTTGTGTTTAAGATTATCAAGCAAAATATGCCAGTTTGTTTTCAGCACATTTATGCCTTCAGCAAATATAGCATATTTGTCAAGCTTCAGGGTCTTATCCATATAGTAATAACCCACCATAATGCCTATCACAGTGAAAAGTATAGTGACAATCGCCACCATTTCGAGGCTTTTGATCAGCGAAAAACCATGGGCAATGCGGTAGGCATCGTCGGGAGCAAAACCTTGTCCGAGCAATACCAGCCATGAACTGCCAAGCAACAGCTGCAAAAGTCCAAAAACCACAATCAGGTCACCTATTATATTAAAGGTGGCCATATATAATACTTTGTAAAAGTTCTGCCTCGGCATATTGATGCTGTCCAGCCCAACACCCAGAAAGCGGTCAATGGGAAGCAGCAGACCATAGATGCAGAAGATTCTGAAAATATTCGCTGAAACCACATAATCGTCACCTCCGAGAAACCAAACAATTTGTTCAGCAAATATGAAACTCAGGGCCATGAGTGGAACCATGAGCAGGGTAGTGCCTCCGGCATTCCTGTAAAAGATCAATCTGGCTTCGTCGGTTTTGCCTTCAATGGCAGCTTTCGACATGCTTGGAAATGCCGTGCCGGCAAAACTTCTGAGGGGTATCTCAATAATCTCGGTCAATTTGAGCGGAATACTGTACACGGCTACCCCGGCTGCTCCCATGAAACTACTCAACCCGATAATAAATGTATCGGAGCTTCGCAGCAGGTTACTCCCGATCAGGGTGCCTGTAGTGTATTTTCCGAAATTCAGGATGACCCGTATAGCCTGCCTGGTAGCCTTGAATGTGTATCTTATTCCGTCCCAGTTGAAAACCGAGGCCAGGAGGGAGCTGATGAGGTTGGTGACGAGGTAGGCCCAGACGATGGTATCAATGTCGTACTTCGTCCACAAATTGATAACCAGGAATAGCATGAAGCTGAGCACATTCACCATCCTGAGCGCCAGCATCAGGTCAAAACGCATTTTGGCCTGAAGGACTGATTGGGCATTGTTGAAACCAAGGTTGAAAAATGCCAGCAGCGGATACCACTTGAAAAACAGCAGGAAACCGGAATCGGCAAGTCGCTCTTCCAATGTGAGATAGATAAAATAGATTAAAAGAGAGGTAAGTGCGGTGGAGAAGAAATTTATAAGGCTGTTGGCCCCGATGAGTGCTTTGGCATCCTGTTCTTCCGCTCCGGAGACAAAACGTATCACGGCAGTCCGGGTAATCCCGAACCGAAGCATATCAATAAAACCTCCTGTGGTGATGAGCAAAACCCATTCGCCAAAAGTTTCCTGAGGTAAAGCTCTGACCAGTAGAAAAAAACTGACAAAAGCAAAGAATGCAACCAGCCCGTTATTTGCCAGCGAGAGGAAATTATTGCTGGTCAGCAGCTTTTTCAGGAGGCTGTTCAAAGGTCACGGTTAGTTTTCTTTCACCTGAATTTTTATCCTGCCGGGCAAGGTGAGATAATATTTCAGCTTGCTGAAAAGGGTATCGGTGCGTTGTGCTTTCACGCCCGAAATCAGTTCTCTTATGGCATAATCTTCGGCTTCGTTCAGGATGAGCATGGGTGGCTCTTTGGTGAGTTCTTTCACAAGTTGGAGTGCACCGGCATCGGCTTTTGACCAGCCGGCATTGGCTTTAACAACAAGCAATGCTGCATCTACCTGAGGAATGAGCTCCATGGGGAAGCTTTGGTATATGATTGCAGGAATCTCGAGGAGAATGTAGTCGTAAGGTGAATTTTCACGCCTCAACACCTGGGCGTTGATCAGGTCGCGTAAATTCTTGGTTTCCGGGAAGTTTTCCCGGATCAGGTATTGGTAATGCTGTTCGAGGTCCGCATCCTCCGGCTGGCTACCATCACTGGAATAGTTGAGCATGAGTACCCTTTCGCCGTAGGTGCGCAGTTTATTAGCAACCTTGCTCATGATCAGCGACTTTCCGACCTGATTCTGGGTACTGAAGAACAGTACCAGGTAAGGTTTTCTGGCCGGATAAACCGAGTTCATGACAATAGTGCGCTTGATGTTCTGAATAATCAATTCCACCAGGCGATTGGTAACGAATGTGGAATCTTTTATGCTAACGACCGCACCCAGGTAGGGGTAAGCTCCTGCGAGTTTAAGGCCTATCCGCTCAACAGCTTTGTCCGGACTCTTAAGCGACATATCGAAGTATTCGAGCAGGAGTATGATGAACAGCACAAGGAAGAAACCGAGCAGGGCAGCGGCCACTACGAGATACTTCGCTCTGGAAGGATTGGCCTGAAGCGGAAAATAAGGCGGGTCCACGATGCGGATATTGGTCGCCATCTGAAGGTTTTGCTGTCGCATCTTGGCCAGGTTGAGGCTGCGCAGCAACTCCAGGTAAGTTTGCTCGGCTATCGTCATCTCACGCTCAATGCGCTTCAGGATGGCGCCCAATGGTGCAAAACGCTGATAGGTGCGCACAAAGTCGAGCTTGCGTCGCGCCAGCACCACCAGGCTTGCTTTGGCTTCTTCGTATGCCAGGGCATTTTTGAGCCATTCATCAAGCAGGCGGGCAATTTGAATACCCTGTGTGGAGTGGCTGTAAAGGTAAAGCTGGTCCACATACAGCTTGATTTCGTCGCGCAGAATGTCGGCACGCCTTCTGAGCACAGCAATTTCATCCCCGATGCGCTTGTCATAGTCTTCGGCCAGCTCGTTGATCAAAATACGCTCGGTGATATCGGCATATTCTTTCCTTTTCTGGTTGATCACATCGCTTTTGAGATAGATGCTGTCGCGGCGGGTGAGCTTGGTTTCCAGTTCGCGCAAAGCTGCGGCTGACTGGGCCATTCGCACCTGTTCGTTCGAATAGTACAGATCAAGCTCTTCTTTTTGCTCAGCGATAAACTTTGTCTGTTCAGGGTAGTTGATAATATTGTTTTTTCTGTTGAATGTCAACAACTTATCTTCAGTAACTTTAAGAATTCTGTCCGCACTGTCCACCTGCCTGCGGAAGTAGTCCACAACCATATCGGTCTGGCTTTCCTTGAGCAGCTTGTAGTTTTTCACAAATACATGCGCAATGATTTTCAGGGTTTGCTGACAGATACCCGGGTCGTCGGAGGTGTAAACCAACCTCACCAGGTCGGAATTGCTGATGCGGTATATCTGCAACCTTTTGAGGGATTTGATGGAGTAGTGCGGGCTGGTTCCGTAATGCAACAAACCATAGATATAGTTTGTATCGCTTGAGTTGTAGTAGTTTGTAAAGTTCTGGACAGTTTTCATGAAGTCTTCTTCCCTCACGCCAGGCGGTATAATGGGGTCTTTCTCGACGAGTTGTTCAATCATCCCAGTTTCCAGGTTTATAGTTGTGCCCGTGCCTTCTTGCCTGGCCGGTTGATGGATAAAGGCGTTCCAGTCCTCCGTATTGGGATCATACACATCATCCGGAAGCATGTCGCTCTCCTGTATGTCGGGAATCTGTGAATCAAGACTGTATTGTGTGTTGGTAACCTGGAGAACCGAAGCACTGCGCTCAATCACAATACGCTGTCCCGACCTGAGTTCCTGTGAAGAAAGGTTGTTTAATTCACGAAGGTGGTTCATGCTCACGCCGTACTGCCGTGCGATGGTCAGCAAAGTCTCGCCGGCTCTGACGATATGCACCCTTTCATTTGCCGGTTGACGGTCAAAAGCAGCCGAAGTCTGAATCTGCGGGTTTTGGGTATTGTACGACTGCGGTTCGATGATCATTTCGTCTTTAGAAAGCCCCTGTTCTCTTGTATTTCCTTGAATAACAGGCGATTGTGAATTATCTTCAGAATTACGTTGTTTATTTATCTCACGCTCAAGACTTTTGAGTTCACGTTCCAATGCCCTGATTTGTTCTTCTTTCTCGCGCTGCACCCCTGCTTTACCGTTTTTAACCACCATGTCCTTGATAAATTTCGGGGTGGCTTTCATTAGTTTATCGTAGTTCTCGTTGGAGATGTATTGTGGATTGTAGCCTTCCAGAGAAAGGTTTTGCGCATAAAGCATAATGGCAGATTCAACAATGGTCTGGCGCGAGTTGATGAGGTTGATCAGGTTGTCGAATTGGGCGCTGGTAAAGAAATAGTCGGTGGGGCGTTGTGCGGTAGATTCAATGGAATAGCCGGTGGTGATGCCGGTGTAGATGATGGCTTCGGATTCATACACACTGTCCTGATTCCTAGTAAAATAGAAGACAACCAGGGCCAAAAGCAAGGGAATTGCTATCAGCAGCAATAGGTTGTTTTTTATTACGCGTAAAAACTGAGCTATATCCATATGTGTGGTTTATCTTAGTACATTAACCAGGTTGAAATTGATACCGGTGAGAATTTCGAGGGTTCGGTAGTTCTTGCTAAACTCGGCAATTGCCTGTTGGTACTCAATGGCACCTCTGGTTTGTATTTCTTTTAACCTGGTATATTCTGCTGTTGAGATCTCACCATTCAGGAACTGATTCTGCGCCATCTGCATCTGAATCATCGTAAACTTCTGATAGTCGTTGTATATCCTGATGTAGTTCTGCCACTGGATCATCATATCATAGGCTTCGATGACCTGTGTAACCACAAACTGGCGGTTGATTTCGCGCTGAACAAATGAAAGCTCCTGCCATTTTTTTTGCTTGGCGATGCGATTACGCCGATCCACAAGTGTTGCAAGTGGGAAACGGATGTAGAATCCGATGGCAAAGTTGTCCCTTATCGAATTGAGGTCAATGGCAAAAGGCTCGCTGATTGTAGAAGTTTGCCGGTCGTGAAAATTCCAGATACCCCAGTTCCAGTCGAGGTTGAAGCTGAAATGTTCCATCCAGTGACGTTCGGCTGTAAGCTGTTCATAGTAGTAATAATCAGCTTTCAATTCTTCATATTTCACCGATGGTGAATGCTTAACAGCGGAATCGATGAGCACCCTGATGTTTGGCAGTCGCTTGGTGATGTCGTCAGTCAAAGGATTGAAAAGACGTGACTCATCTGTAGCAAGTATCTGAGCCTGGGCATTCCATTTAGCAGCAAATAAAACCGTTATCAGAAAACATATTGTGAACAGACGTTTTTTACCCATAACGGTTAAGCGCTTTTTAAACAACTTGTAAATATATCAAACTGACTTTTAATTATCCTATCGAGAAAAGGCATTTTCCGCAAAAGTTTTTAACAGGGTTTTTAAACATTTTCTTTCTGGAACAACGCAGGTATTGTCCTCAGAATTAGCTTAATATCTCCCCAGAATGAATAGGTTTGTGCATAATGATTGTCAAGGGCTTTGCGTTCTTCGTCCGACATCACCCCTTTCTTTCCGCGTTTTTCCACCTGCCACAGGCCTGTGATGCCTGCTGGTCCAAGAAAACGTGCACTCCAGTCATCTGATGTAAGTTGTTCAGCTTCGTAAAGCGGCAGGGGACGATTGCCCACAATCGACATATCCCCCTTAAGCACATTAATCAGCTGCGGCAGCTCGTCGATGCTGGTGTTTCTGATAAATCTGCCGACTTTCGTCACACGTGGGTCATCCTTGATTTTGATGAATGTAGCACCCTTTTTCTTCTTTTTCAGTTCCTGATACCAATATTCGCATATTTTCTTTCCTTCCTTATATAATATTGGTGAGCAACTTGATCCTTCAGGCAGCGCGGCACAACGTGGGCAGGCCTCATCCATCTCTTCTGAGGTCAGCTCTTCCGATTTGGACTGATATTGGTTCAGGTGCTTAAATTTTGTAAGGTCCTTGTCGGCGCCGGTGTACATGGATCTGAACTTATAAAAGTCAAATATTTTGTAACCCGTTCCCACACGTTTGGAGGAGTACCATACTTTTCCTTTCGATTCCAGCCTGATAGCAATGGCCACAATGATGAATAAAGGCAACAATAGAATCAAAGCAACGAGCGATACAACAATGTCGAACAGCCGCTTTTCCCAGGGCAGTTTATATTCCCGGATCGAGGTTGTTGATGCCTCTGTGGTGATGTTCAATTGTTTCAGCTGCGCAAGAAATGAAGCCCTGAGCATGATTTCTTCGGGCTCAAAATTTTCTTCAAAAAAATCGTCCACACCCAACTTGTGGGCAACCAACTTCATTTCAGGGTTTTCTTTCTCGGAATAAATGATAAATGGAGTGCCTGATGCGATATTTTGCGATCTGAGAAGCTTGAAAACTTCTATTGCATTTACTCCCGGAAGATATAGTTCGGAAATAATGCATTCGGGTTCAAACCCTTTATGAATTGTGTTGATAGCTTCAAGCCCGTTGCTTACAATCTTTATGTCATAGGAGGCATCCAGGGCCTGAAGTCCACGGGTGTTGGCATGATTGCCTCCAATATAAAGAATGCGTTGCATTGGTTATGATTCCTGGTAAATTTTCTGCCGGAGCTATTTTCGTGCCAAAAGCAATTCAATACGCAAGGCGAGTTCTTCGGGGTTAAATGGTTTGACCACATAATCGTTTGCACCCATCTTCAGGCACTTTACTTTTTCCTGGCTACTCTCGATGCCACTGAGCATGATAAGCGGAATTTCCTTGAAAAACCCACTTGCTCTGATCTGGGTTAAAAATTGAATGCCATCAAGGTTTGGCATCTGAATGTCAGCAACTATCAAATCGGGAAGATTACCGTCCTGCAGCCATTTCATTGCCTCCAAACCATCACTTTTTGTAAAGACGTCGTAGGTTTTTCGTAACCCTTCGGCCACGAGCATATTTTAGGATGGGGTTGGGTTGCAGATATTTGCGCTTAAAATTTTTGGGATATGATTCGTAAAGAGCGCAAAGACAAAATGTTTTTTGTTGAGCAGTGGAGCAGTGGTCAAAGTCAAAGGTCGTTTGCAATGGCAAATGGGATGAAGCTTTACACATTTCGTTACTGGGTAAATAAGTATCGTTCAAAGGAGCAGGCAACTGGAGGCTTTGTGCAGTTGAATGGGCCATGTAGCACAAACCTGTTGATTCGTTATCCCAATGGCATTGAGCTACATGTGCCGTTGTCTACCCCTGTATCGCTGCTCAAATGTTTAATCCGGATGTGATGATATGTTTTCCATTACTTCGGCAAGGTATTTTCTCTACCTTGAGCCAACAGACATGGTAAAAGTTTCGACGGCTTACGGGCTGGTCACAAGCAAGCTTGGCCAAAACCCCAGACGGAGATTTGTACATTTTCATTAACAAGCCACGCAACTGCATCAAAAGCTCGGTGGGAACCCGGAGGGTTCGTACTGTTTTACAAGCGACTCGAGCAAGGCAGGCTGCAACTGCCCAAACAAAGTATGGATGGGGTGAAAAACCAGATGCTCGACTATAGCCAGCTGGTGATGATAATCAATGGTATTTCAATGGAAAATGCAAGAAAAACAAGCGATTTTATCGACATGATTTTGTTGGAAACTAAGGTTTAAGGCGGTCATTTCCAGCAGGTTGATTCTGAATTTTGCCCTATGGCAAGCACAGAAACAATCACTATTTCCAAAGCAGCACATCAAGCCTTACTGGCCGAGCTCAATATGCTTCGTCAAGAGCTTGCACGGCATAAGGACATGGTATGGAATGATGCGCTGGTGGTCAGCTCCAGCTGCTCAGCATGAACTTGCCCAGCCAGCGTATGCTATTTGGTGCAAAGAGCGAACGGTTTGTGGCCCAATCCCAATCAACTAACCCTTTTCGAGCTGCCGGAACCTCAGAAACCGGAGCCCCAGACCCAGCAAATAAACTACACCCACAAAAGCCGGGCAAAAAGACAAGCAACAACCGCTTCGTCTTGAACTTCCGGCCCATTTGCCACGCAAACAGCAGGTCATCGAACCACAGAACCTTCCTGAGGGCGCCCGCTTCATTGGTAATGCCATCACGGAGGTACTTGAATACGAGCCTGGCAGCATCTATGTCAGGCGATTGTGCGCCCCAAGTATGTGCTTGGTCAGAACCAGGAACAAACACAGATAGCCATAGCCGAGCTTCCGAGCCTGCCTATCGAGAAAGGTAATGCCGGCGCAAGCATGTTGGCTCACCTGATAGTGAGTAAATACGCAGATCACCTGCCATTTTACCGTCAGGTACAAATGTTCAAACGTCAGAAGCTTCAGTTGTCAGAGTCAACCATCAACGGATGGTTCAGCGCCAGCTGTCAGTTGCTTGAACCGCTATACCATAGCCTTGTGGCAAAAGTTCAATCCTCGGGCTACCTTCAGGCCGATGAAACGCCCATTGCAGTATTGACAAAAGACAAGCCGGGCTCAACACACAAAGGTTACCTCTGGGTGTACCACGATCCGATGGAGCGCCTTGTGGTATTCGACTACCAGCAGGGCGCGGACGCGAAGGCCCGGAAGTTTTTGAAAGACTTTAGCGGAGTGCTTCAAACCGATGGTTATGCAGCATACAACGGATTAAGACTCAAAGGCCATATCTTGCAACTGCCTGCATGGCACATGCCAGACGCAATTTTGAAAAGGCATTGGATAACGACAGCCAACGGGCTGAAACTGCCCTGTTGCTTATAGGCAAGCTATACCAGATTGAGCGCATGGCAAAAGAGAATCCCTGAACCATGATGAGATAAAAATCCTCAGACAGCAACAGGCCCAACCTGTGCTTGAGCAGTTGCATCGGTGGCTCAGTGAGCAACATGCCTGTGTCTTGCCCAAAGCGCCATTGGCCAGGCCATCACTTACATGTTGACCCTTTGGCCAAGACTGATAAGATACCTCGATGACGGACGATATCAAATGGACAACAACCTGATTGAAAACACCATACGTCCTTAGCCCTTGGCCGAAAAAACTATCTGTTTGCAGGCTCGCATGAGGGAGCAAAGCGCGCAGCCATGATTTATTCCTTGTTAGCCACTTGCAAACTCAATGAAGTAGAACCTTTTGGCTGGCTCAGCCATACCCTCGAGGTACTTCCAGACCACCCGGCCAACCAACTGTACAAACTACTCCCAATAAAAAATCCAAAATAACAAGCAACACGCTCGTGGCCGAAGGGTTACGGTTTTTCCAAGATAATTTTCGAGCAACAATCGGATGCTCATTTCGTCGTCCACAACAAGAATCTTCTTTTTCATGTGTTTAGTTCCGGGTTGTTTTTGCCAGTTTTATTCCATGCCCCAAATTACTAATATTTCCCACCACCACGCAAAATTAACCAAATCCGCAAGGTTTGAAAGAAAAATTTTTTTCCAACAAAATTTGGTTCATGAAAAATACCTTGTTACATTCCAAAAATGAGACAAGGAATCTAATAATAAGAATTTTTCAGTTTGATTTCTCTGCAAGCAAGCGTTCCAGTTCGGCAATCTCGTCACGAAGGCGGGCAGCTTCAATAAAATCGAGCTCCTTCACGGCCTCCTGCATCGAACGCTTGTGCTGCGAAATGATCTTCCTGATTTCATCCGGTTTTAAATATTTGATCACCGGATCGGAGGCCAGCGAAGCCTGGGTATCGTGTAGCGGATATTCCTGATTCTTTTCTGCCGCGATATCGACAATTGCACTCTGGCCCAGAACTGCTGTGGTCGATTTGATGATTGTCGTAGGGGTGATTCCGTGCAATGCGTTGTATTCCAGTTGTTTTTGTCTTCTTCGGTTGGTTTCGTCTATCGTCCGCTGCATGCTGCCGGTGATGGTATGCGCATAAAAAATCACTTTGCTGTCGGCGTTTCGGGCAGCACGACCTGCTGTTTGGGTCAGCGACCGTTCGCTGCGCAGGAAACCTTCCTTATCTGCGTCCAGGATAGCCACCAGGCTAACTTCCGGAAGATCAAGGCCTTCGCGAAGCAGGTTTACACCCACGAGCACATCGAATTCTCCAAGCCTCAAACCCCTCATAATTTCCACGCGCTCAAGCGTTTCCACATCAGAATGGATGTAGCGGCTCCGGATATCAAGCTTCAGCAGGTATTTGTTGAGTTCTTCGGCCATGCGTTTGGTGAGGGTGGTCACAAGCGCCCTCTGGCCTTTTTTTACAACCTGGCTGATTTCGTCGAGCAGGTCGTCAATCTGATTGATGCTTGGCCTTACCTCTATCACAGGGTCGAGTAGTCCGGTTGGCCGGATCAGTTGTTCCACCACCACGCCTTCTGATTTCTGAAGTTCATAATCAGCAGGAGTGGCGCTCACGTAGATGGTTTGCCCGCATAGCGCTTCAAACTCATCAAACTTCAAAGGTCTGTTATCCAGGGCTGCAGGTAATCTGAAACCGTATTCCACCAGCACCTGCTTGCGCGAGCGGTCGCCACCATACATGGCCCGAAGCTGGGGGATGGTGACATGACTTTCGTCAATGATGGTGATGTAATCTTCCGGGAAGTAGTCGAGCAGACAGAAGGGCCTCGATCCAGGCTTGCGTCCGTCGAAATACAACGAGTAGTTTTCGATGCCGCTGCAATACCCAAGTTCGCGCATCATCTCAAGGTCGTAAGTCACGCGGTCTTCCAGCCTTCGGGCTTCCTCGTGCTTGCCAATCTCATTGAAATATTCCACCTGCCGGATCATATCCTGCTGAATCTGAATGAGTGCCAGCTTCATTCTGTCGGGCGAAGTGACAAAGATGTTTGCCGGATAGAGGGTGGCCTCGGTCAGGCGTTCAATCCGTTTACCGGTATTGGTTTCTATAATTTCGATTTGCTCAATTTCATCTCCGAAAAAGATGATTCTGAAACCGTAGTCGAGATAGGCTGGGAATACATCGAGCACCTCGCCTCTCACCCGAAACTGGCCCCTTCCCGGCTCTGCCATGGTGCGGCTGTATAAGGCATTGACCAGCAGATTGAGGAGGTAGTTCCGACTAATGCGCTGTCCGACAGAAAGATGGATAATGTTGTTGGTGAAATCGTCCGGGTTTCCGATTCCATATATGCACGAAACGGAAGAAACAACAATCACATCGCGCCTGCCTGAGAGCAGGGAGGAAGTGGCACTCAGCCTCAGTTTTTCGATTTCGTCGTTGATCGAAAGGTCTTTTTCTATATAAGTGTTTGTGCTCGGGATGTAAGCTTCGGGCTGATAATAGTCGTAGTAGGAAACGAAATACTCCACGGCATTTTCCGGAAAAAACTGTTTGAACTCGCCGTAGAGCTGGGCTGCCAGTGTTTTGTTGTGGCTAAGCACTAGGGCAGGGCGGTTCACCTGCGCGAGCACATTGGCAATGGTGAAAGTTTTACCGGATCCGGTGACTCCAAGCAGCACCTGATGCCGGTCGCCACGGTGTAAGCCATCAACCAGCTGCGCGATGGCTTGTGGCTGGTCGCCTGTGGGCTGAAAATCGGAAACAAGTTTAAAGTGCATTGTGGAGACTTAATCTTGCGCAGAGGTGCGTTTTGCAAAAGTAACCACAACAGGGTAATGGTCGGACAATGATGAAGGTAAAACTGTGCTGGAGCGGGATTCGAAAGCCGGCGACAAAAACACGTAATCGATTCGGAGCAGGGGAATCCGGCCTGCGTATGTTGCGCCTATGCCATGGCCCGATCGGGAATGGGCGTCAGTAAATCCTGCCCGTCGCAGTTTATGGTAGGTGTACGAGGCTGGTGTATCGTTGAAATCGCCTGCCAGCACAAGGGGTAACGGGCTTTTGTTGATAAAGGTAAGGAGGTCCTGAGTTTCGAAAGCCCTTATTCTGAAGGTGTTGACCAATTTACTTGAAAGACGGGGAAAGTGCTTACGTGCATTTTCCCGGTTCAGAAAATCAGCCTGACCCAACATTTCAATTTCTTGCTTATCGAGGCTGAATGAAACCAGATGCAAACCTACCATCCTGATGACGCCCAAATCTGTTGCAAGATCCGCATAGTGTCCGATGTTGCGTCCGGTTCTGGCACCAACCGGACCAGACCTTAAAATAGGATGCCTGCTGATTATCAGATGAATATCAGAATTGCTACCTCCTTTGGGCCAGTAAATGGTGTAGGAATAATGAGGGTAACCGGCCTGGCCGGCAAACATGCTGATATCCTGTTCGATATCACCCGTCCATGATCTGAATTCCTGCAAACAAACCATGGTTGCTCCGGAATCCCTGATCAAATTGGCAATCCCGGTGGCTACATCTGATCTGTTGCTGTCTTTGGCCTGACCTCTGAAACCATGTACATTGAAGGTCAGTAGTTTAAAGTCGCTTTCCGTTGAAGTCTGGTTTTTTCCGATGTAGGTCAGGAAAACAGGTGACAGTGCCAGTGATAGAAAAAGCGATAAAAAGGCGGTTCGTTTTCCCAGGATTGCCAGCAGCACCAAAAAAAAGATGTTGAGGAGGAAAAAGACAGGGAAAAAGAGCCCGAGAAAAGGCATCAGTTCCACCTGCAATGGGTTGAAATATTGCGCAGTAGCTGATAGCACAAGCAGCAGGGCAATCACCAGCGACAAAGGTGTGGTGATGGTTTCGGCTACTTTGCGCCCCAGGCTGCTTATGGTACCCATTGTTCAGGTTAGCTTCTTCGGTTGCTGTTTTTAAACAGGATATCTTTTTCCTTATTGCTCAGGCTGTCGTAGCCACTTCTGGCTATTTTATCCAGGATTTCATCAATCACCTGTTGCTCAGCCTGTTTTCGCATGTTGTATTGCTCGTCAGTCTCCGGCCTTTGCCTGCGCTCTCCCGGATAGGTTCTGAATTTTGGTTTTCTGCGAAACACTCCTGCAAAGTTGAAGACCACAGCCGGGTCGTAGCCTCTGCGCATGAGTCTGGCATAAATAAAGCCCCACAAGGCGCCCCCCAGATGTGCCAGGTGGCCTCCTGGATTAGCACCCTGAATACTAAAAAAGTCGATGATTACCAATGCGATAGCAATATGCTTGATCCGCACGCGGCCGATTAGCAACAAATCCACCGGATAGTTTGGCACCCATGCGGCAATGGCAACCACAATTGCCAGCACCGAAGCCGAAGCTCCAAGTGCCACCGCATAAGGATTGGCCTGAATGAAAACAGGTAAAAAATTGTAGGACAGGATGTACACCAATGCCCCGGAAAAGCCGCCAAACACATAGGTTGCCAGCATCTGCCTGTCGCTTAGGTAACGCAGAAACAGGCTTCCTCCAAAATACAACATCCACATATTGAAGAGCAGATGCAGCAGCCCCAGATGCAAAAACATGTATGTGACTATGGTCCAGGGTTTCTGCACAAGTCTCGACCATTCTGAAGGCACAGCAAGCCATCCGGCAATTATTTGTGAAACATCCGACCGGGGCACAGCACTGAAGAGCCACAAAAACAGGCTAATCAGATAAATGACGGCAAAAACTGCCAGGTTTACCAGAATAAGCCTTGGAAGGGCGGAGGGCTTACGGAAAAAGCTTTTGATCGCATCCCCCGCATTTCCCTGATTATAAGCATAATAAGCCATATCAGTTCAGTTCGTAGAACTCACCTTTTTTCTTCCAGTAACGGATCAGGAAATAACCAAAGATCATGCCTCCGAGGTGGGCAAAATGGGCGATGTTGTTTCCGGGACGGTTCATCACCCCTTCGAAAAGTTCGAATGCACCATATAGGATGACAAAATACTTGGCCCTGATCGGGATAAAGAAATACAAGTAAATCAATGAGTTGGGAAACATCATGCCAAATGCAAGCAGGATACCAAACACTGCACCCGAGGCGCCCACCACCACAAATTGATTGAGGTAATAGTCGCGGTAAAGCGAAACAAATTCCAAAGCTTCGCTTAATGCTCTGGTATCGAATGGATTGAGCGAGATCAGGCTCAGGTTTCGTTCGAATTTCTGGAACTCATGCCAGATGGGGCCGGAGAACCTGCTCACACGGAAAGTATGTTCAGAGGTAAATTGTTGCAAACTTTCCACACTTGCAGTGGCAAGAAAGCGATCCATTGCCTGTATATCAGGCCTCATCTGAAACCAGATCCAGATCAGGTAAACCATGCCGGCGCCTATTCCGGTTACCATGTAATAAACGAGGAATCGTTTCCCACCCCATACGTTTTCCAGTGCGTAGCCAAACATCCACAGGGCAAACATGTTGAACAGGATGTGTGCAAAGCCGCCGTGCATAAACATATAGGTGATAAACTGCCACGGCCTGAAATCGGAAGCCAGCGGAAAGTGAAGACCAAGGGTTTTGGTCAGGTCGAGGCCAAAGCTCGTTTGAAAGGAAATGGTCGCCAGAAAGAAAAGACCATTTATGATAAGCAGGTTTTTTACCACAGGGGGCAAAACCCTGAATCCCATTGGTTGATAGTAGCTCATGCGGTGGCGTGGGGTTTATTCGAAATATTGATTCAGTTGGTTAATTCCGAGCAAAGTAAATATTTTCCGGCCATCTGGTGCAACCTCAGGCTGGCTGCAGGCAAAAAGCGCATCTACCAATCCGGCCATTTCGGTTGCAGAGAGGGTTTTTCCATAGGGCCAGGCAAGCCTGAGCGATAGTGCAGCAGCAAGAAGTTCCTTGCTGTCGCCCGCTCCCTGGTCTAAGTGTTGCTGCAGCTGTTCCAGCAATCCTTCGAGCAGGGCACCGGCATCCTGATCTTCGCTGCCTTCGGGCAGGCCTGACACCACAAAGGTTCGGTCGCCGGCTTTTGAAATGTCCATTCCCAGGGTACGCAGGTCAGGCAATATACTTTCGCAGAGCGAGGCTTCACGGGCATTGAGCTGCACGGTGTGTGGAAAAAGCAGCTGTTGCGATACCCCATAACCGTTTTTCAAATGTTCCAGGCAGCTTTCGTATCGTATTCTCCAACTTGCAAGGTGCTGATTGACAATAAGCAATCCGGATTTTACCACGCTGATGACGTAGGTGCCGTGCAATTGCAAAAATGCAGAACGGACAGCGGGTTCTTGCGCCGGCTTTTGCTGTTGAGCCAACTGAGGCGCATTCTCTACAGTTTTTTCATGCGTCTCCTGATAAAATAGCCTCCAGTTTTCGTTTGGCCTGAGCCTTTGTGCATTGCCCGCCGGCTGGCTTGAGGAGCGAAAAGGATTGAATCCGGGATCGATGCTGATGGTTGGCGGCCTGACTTCCCTTCCTGCCCGGCTTATCTCGCCAAAGTCAATGCCATGGTCATGATCCGATTCAAAATCAAGGCGCGGACTGAGCTGATGCATCCCCAGGGTTTTCCGGACAGCTGCATGCAGAATGGCATACACAAGCTTGGTATCCAGGAAGTTAACTTCTGTTTTTGTGGGATGGATGTTGATGTCAATCTCGGCAGGGTCGATGGATATGTGTATAAAATAACCCGGAAAAGTGTCTTTGGGAAGAAGCTCGGCAAAGGCATTTTCGATGGCGTGATGCAGGTAAGGATGCCGGATGAAGCGGTTGTTTACAAAAAAGAACTGATCTCCACGGGTTTTTCTCGAAAATTCGGGCTTGACCACAAAGCCGTCTATCTTGATTTTTGCTGCTTCCTGGCTCACGCTCAGCAGGCGTTCGTTATAGGTTGGGCCGAGCAGGTTTACGATGCGCTGCTTGAACGATCCGGTTGCCAGCCTGAAAACTTCTTTGTCGTTGTGGGTCAGGGTGAAAGCCACATGCGGATGCACCAGCGCCACACGCTGAAATTCGTCGATGATGTGGCGGAGCTCCACGGGCGTGGATTTGAGAAAGTTGCGTCTGGCAGGAACGTTGAAAAAAAGATTACGGACATAGATGGTCGTTCCGGCCGGACAAACGCAGATTTCGTGAGCCACCACCGTTGAGCCTTCAATTTTTACCAGGGTACCATGTTCGTCGGCCGGACGCCGGGTGCGCAACTCCACCTGTGATACGGCAGCAATACTGGCCAGTGCCTCCCCCCTGAAACCCATGGTGCGAATGGAAAACAGGTCGTCGGCTTTACTGATTTTGGAAGTGGCATGGCGCTCAAAACACATGCGGGCATCGGTCTCCGACATGCCCGAACCATTGTCGGTAACCTGAATCAGATTCTTTCCGGCCTCTCTGACTACCAGATCAATGCGGCTTGCACCAGCATCAATGGCATTTTCGAGCAACTCCTTGACTGCCGAGGCAGGTCGCTGGATCACCTCGCCCGCGGCAATCTGGTTCGCCACTGAATCGGGCAATAGCCTGATGAGGTCGCTCATGGATTTTTATTCGCTTTATTCATTATTTGCCTACACCAAAAGCCCGTAAGAGGTTGTCAATCAGATCGGTGAAAAAGATCATGTAAATTCCGCCCACTATGACGATGGCATATATAATAAAGGTAAACCTTGGGCCGGTTATGCTTCTGTCCTGACCGCTTTTCCGCCAGCGCGAACTCATACGCAGCCTGAGTTTCTCCTCTTCGCTCAGTTGGGTATCAAGTCCCAGCTCGGCTTTGCGTTTTTCGAGGGCTTCCTTTTGGGGGTCGTAATACCTTGGAATATAGGTGAATTTTCTGGGACCGGAGGTCCGGAACATATACAGCTTCATGATAAAAACTTTATTTGCGTCATCCGCGTAATCGTGCAAAAGTAGCCAAAATCGGAGAGTTAGCGGATGACTTCACTGAACCAGAAAGCAGGCCTTCGGAACAAAAGGGCTATTTTTGCAAATGTCTTAGCTCAAACATATTCATGCAATCCGAAACAGAATTCGACAAGCTCATCGTGGTTGGCGACAGGGTGCTGATCAAACCAAAATCATCGCCTGAGAAAACCCGGGGAGGACTTTTTTTACCTCCCGGATACACCGAGAAAGAAGCCATTCAGAGCGGATATGTGGTCAAGGTGGGGCCTGGTTATCCTATTCCAAACCTGCAGGATGAAGATTACGAACCCTGGAAGAAAAACAGCAGGGAAGATATCCGCTATTTACCGCTTCAGGCCAAGGTGGGCGATCTGGCTATCTTCCTGCAAAAAGGCGCCATAGAGGTATTTTATCACAACGAGCGCTATTTCATCGTACCCCACAATTCTATTCTCCTGCTTGAACGGGAAGACCTGATGCCAGAAGATTAACCATCATTTTTGCCTGCCAGCCCAACCATGACGAAACACAGTCTTTTTCGATTGCATTTGTTTTGCTTACTGGCTTTGTTCAATTTTTCCTGTGTCAATCATAACCAAAAAGTCCCGGAAAAGACTGAAAGCCATAGCATTGTACTCGATCCTGACTATGCCAGAGGATTTCGCATCATTGACGATGGCCAGGCTTACTTTCTGGAAATTTTTGACCCATCAGCAGGACAACATCTGCTGGCAAGATTCATTTTTCAGGATATTTCGGAAACGAAAGAGGTTGCATCATCCACACCTGCAATACATCTTCCTGTAAATCAGATAATAGCATTATCGGCTACCCAGTGGGGCATGTTGCTTCAGCTCGATGCAGGACACCTTATCGCGGGCATCTCAGAGGCGCCCTACGTACGCGACCCGCGCATACTTGAAATGCTCAAAAGGGGAGAGGTGGCCGAGGTAGCCCGCGACGGGCTGTTCCGTTACGAGCTGTTGAGCAAATACCCCGGTGCACTGATGCTCTACTCCCCGGACGCTTCAGGTTTGCCTGAGCCTATCAAGGCGCTTCCGCTCACGCCTTTGCCGTGGACTGATTTTCTGGAGCCTCACCCGCTTGGCCGGGCCGAATGGATTCGATTGCTGGGTTTCCTTACCGGCTATAAAACCCTGGCAGACAGCATCTTTGGTCAGATAAAAGCTGAATATGAGAGACTCTCACATCTGGCATCCGAAACCACATCCCGACCCACCATCTTCGCCGACAAGCCTTTTGCAGGACAGTGGTATGTGCCGGGAGGCAGGAGTTATATGGCTTCAATCATCAGGGATGCCGGGGGAGACTATGTGTTCAGTCATCTCGATGCAACCGGCAGCATTCCCCTCGACCCCGAGGCCATCTTTGCACGGGCAGTGGACGCTGATTTCTGGCGCATTGCGCATGCAGGCGACATCGGAGGTTACGAAGGTTTGTTAAGCGAGAACAAAGTATTCGAACAATTCGCAGCTTTTCGCAACAGGCGCGTAATTTTTTGCAACACAATGGAAAGCAGATATTTTGAGCTTGGCCCGCTGGAACCTCAGCTGATACTCGCTGATTTTATCGCTATCTTTCACCCCGAAATTTTACCGGATCACAAGCCACGCTATCATTACCTGCTGAAATGATTCCATCCAGGACGACCATAGTCTTTGTTCTGCTTTTGTTGCTCCTGCCGGTGTTTGTGTGGCTTAATCTGATTTACGGTTCGGTCCATATCTCATTGGAGCAGCTGTTCCTGGTACTGCAGGGTCATCCGCAGGCAGATCAGGCTTTCGACACTATAATTTTTCATTTCCGGATACCACAGTTGCTCACTGCCATGCTCACAGGTGCTGCACTGGCCGTGGCAGGTTTGTTGTTGCAAACGCTTTTTCGCAACCCACTGGCCGATCCATCTATTTTGGGCATCAGTTCTGGCGCAAGCCTTGGTGTGGCTCTCCTGCTCTTTGGCACAGCAAGCCTTACCGATCAGGCCTACCGCTTCAGCGCTTTTGGTCATGTAGGGATCATAGGGGCGTCCTTTCTGGGAGCTCTGGCCGTTCTTTTTGCTATCACATTGATAAGCAGGGTATTAAGCTCAATGACCAGCCTGCTTATTGCCGGTATCATGATTGCCTACCTGGCAGGTGCGTTCACCGGAATTATTAAGTATTTCAGCAACAAGGAAGATCTGCAGGCTTTTGTGGTATGGGGAATGGGGAGTTTTTCAAACGTTAACCGCGCTTCACTGGCATCTTTTTCTTCCGTTGTGCTATTCGGGCTGCTTGCTTCGGTTTTTCTGATTAAGCCTCTCAATATCTTTCTCTTGGGCGAGTCGTATGCTTCCAATCTCGGATTGCGCATTCGTCCGTTCCGTACTTTGATCCTGTTGCTTGCCGGGTACCTCACGGCGGTAACCACTGCCTACACGGGACCCATTGCTTTTCTCGGACTGGCTGTGCCGCACATTGCGCGTAACTTGTTTAAAACCAGTAACCACGGTGTCCTGATTCCCTCGAGTATGCTCATCGGAGCCATTCTTGCTTTGATTTGCAATCTCATCGCCCGCCTCCCGGGCTTCGACGGCAGTTTGCCCATCAACTCCATCACTGCACTCATAGGTGCACCGATCGTAGTTTATGTACTTGTAAAGCGATATCAATCAATGCCTTATTGAGTATGCAGCTCTCCTCAAAAGCGATCGAATGCCGCAACCTCAGCGTGGGCTACCAGGCCGCTAAGCAACACAAACTGGTGCTTCATGGCATTGATACTGCTTTTGAAAAGGGACAGCTTACTGCCATTGCCGGACTCAATGGCGCCGGCAAAAGTACCTTGCTGAAAACCATTTCCGGATTGCTCAAACCTTTGGCAGGCAACATCTTGTTGTTTGGAAAAGAAATAACGCAACTTAAGCCATCAGCACTCTCGCAACTGATCAGCCTTGTGTTAACCGACCGGCCTGAAGAACAGTATCTTACTGTTTATGAGACGGTTGCTTCGGGTCGTGCACCCTACACCGGGTTCTGGGGAAGATTGAGCCAAGCCGATCATCTGGCGATTGAGAAAAGTCTGGAATATACCTCCATCAGCCATCTGAAGGACAATTTTCTGAACAGCATCAGCGATGGTGAGCGACAGAAGGTAATGATTGCCAAGGCATTAGCTCAGGATACCCCCATCATCGTACTCGACGAACCTGCAGCCTTTCTCGATTTCCCCAGCAAAATTGAGCTGATGCACCTGCTCAAACGGCTTACAACAGAACAGCAAAAGACTGTGCTTTTCTCTTCGCACGATCTCGATTTGATTATCCGGACAGCCGACCATGTCTGGCTGTTGGGCAACGGAGTGCAGGTAGGGCAGGGGGCACCCGAAATCCTGCTGAGACAGAATGCCTTTGCCAGTGCTTTTGGTAACCAGCGCCTCCGCTTCGATACCCTCTCCGGACATTTTGTGGTGCATGATGCCATCAGAGGCACCTATTTTTTTGAGAATGACACAGTTGATAAAACATTAGTTAGTAGTGCTTTACAACGAAAAGGCTTTATTCCCTCAGCTCTTCCGCAGGCCGACCTTGTGGTCAGGCAGCAGGCAGGTATTGTCCAGATTACCTTTAAAGGCAAAACCCATAATTTTGAAAACTTCGAAGCTTTGATATATGGAATACAAAATCTCTAAACTCCTGGCGGCCATGACTTTGACCACTATCGTTCTAATGTCATGTCAGAACAAAAAGCAACATGCCGATCTGATACTGGTGAACGGAAAAGTTTATACAGTTGACGAATCATTCCGGACGGCAGAGGCTTTTGCGGTCGTAAACGGAAAGTTTGCCGCGGTTGGATCCAACGAAGACATCCTTAGCCGCTTTGAATCCGATCACATCCTGGATGTTTCCGGTTTGCCGGTTTATCCGGGTTTCATCGACGGGCATTGCCATTTTTACGGTTATGGCGAAAACCTGGTACGTTATGCCGATCTGGCCGGAAGCCGTTCGATGGAAGAGGTGGTGGAACGCCTGAAAGCACATTCCGGAAAGCACCAGTCGGAATGGTTGCTGGGCAGGGGATGGGATCAGAACCTGTTTCCGGGAAAGATGTTTCCTGATAACGAATTGCTTGAGGCTCACTTCCCCGGGAAGAAAATCCTGCTTATCCGAATTGATGGCCATGCAGGTCTGGTAAGCCAAGCCGCTTTAGCTGAGGCAGGCATCGACAGCCGAAGCCGGATTGAAGGAGGAGAAATTTTGCTTGATTCCAGAGGTAAACCAACAGGGGTTTTGATCGACAAGGCCTACGAACGCGTCAGGTCAATGATACCTCCGCTCACAACTGAAGAAAAAATGCAGGCCCTGCTCGAAGCACAGGAAAAGTGTTTTGCGCTGGGACTGACCAGTGTGCACGATGCCGGATTGTCTGCCGAAACCATCGAACTCATCCGGCAGATGCAGGAAGAAGGAAAACTTAAAATGCGCATCAATGCGATGCTCAACCCCGACGAAGCTACACTCGATCGCTATCTTCCGGCTGGTCCGCAGGTGGGCGAGATGCTCAGCATCACCGCAGTGAAGCTGTTTGCCGACGGAGCCCTGGGATCGCGCGGCGCCTGGTTGCTTGAGCCTTATTCCGACAGCCCGGGCACCACCGGACTGAAGATGCATGAAGATGAATTTTTTAATAAGGTGCTGAAAAGGGCATACGATGCTGGATTTCAGGTTAATACCCATGCCATTGGAGATGCGGCAGTCCGCTACGTGCTCGACCTTTATGGCAGTTATCTCAAAACCGCCAACGACAGGCGCTGGCGGGTAGAACATGCCCAGATTGTGCATCCCGATGATTTTGATCGTTTCTCGCAATTCAATATCATCCCGAGCATACAAAGTACACACGCCACCTCTGATATGTATTGGGCTGTGGAACGTATTGGGGATGAGAGGATTAAGAATGCATACGCTTCGAAAAGACTTCTTGGGCAGAATGGCTGGCTCATCAATGGCACCGATTTTCCGATCGAGCACGTCAACCCCATATACACATTTTATGCAGCTGTGTTCAGAAAAGATTTGAATGGCTGGCCCGACGATGGTTTCCTGCCGGAGCAGGCGCTCAGCCGGGAGGAGGCATTACGTTCCATGACTATCTGGGCTGCGCGTGGAGGATTCGAAGAGCAAATCAAAGGGAGCATCGAACCTGGAAAACTGGCTGATTTTGTGGTGCTCAACACCGATCTGATGACCGCATCACCGGCTGATGTGGCCAACGCCAGAGCCCGTTATGTGTTTAGCTCAGGCCTGCAAATGTTTGCTGATGAGTGATTTACGTGGAGTGTGAGCCGTTTTTAGTGCTCACTCCTTAAGTCCTTTTGTTCTTGCCGACTCCTGACGCTCAGCCCTTTTGAAAGGTTTGTTGCGATCGAACAGGTAGCGGTAGGTAACGTGGGTTTTGTATATCTGCCCTCCGATTCCTTCGGCTATTTTCATCATTGGCGGATTGAAATCACCAATCCAGTTCAACTGCAATTCTTTGTACTTAAAGTTCTTCTGAATTGCTATCTCCCTGAAATGCAATACTATGGCTCCATCCACCCCTTTACCCTGATGTTCAGGAACAATGCCAAAGATTCTTCCGATAATTCGGGTGCAGCTTTTGCTAACCTTTAGTCGGTAAAGCAACTTTAACTTATTGATCCAGTTGATCTTACCGTTGAAATCGTAAATCACCTGATTAAGGTCCTGCATCATGATGAAAAAGGCGATGGGCTCACCTTTATAATAACCAAAGTGTGCAAGCCTGGGGTCGAGAATGGGTTTCATCTGCTTCAGCAGGGCCATGGCATGCTCCCGGGTAATCATCTTCACACCAGGAATTACCCCCCAGGCCTTGTTATAGATGGTCATGAAATCCTCAGCGTATTTCTCCATTTTTTTCCAGCTTACCATTTCGAAGTGGTAATCCGGATTTTTCTGGATTCTGGCAGCCTTTTCAAAAACCTTCTCGCTCAGGCCGCCATCATAAATCATTCTGCGATAGGTGTACTGATTGAAGTAGTTCTGGAAACCGTATTTCTCGAATAAGTCCTTGTAATACGGGTAGTTATAGGGCATGTTGAACACCGGCTCAGTAAAACCATCCACCAGCACCCCCCAGAAATTGTCGCGGTCGCCGAAATTTATCGGGCCGTCCATGGCTTCCATTCCTCTTTGTTCGAGCCAGGTTTTGGCGGCATCAAAGAGGATTCTTGCAGCTTCGAAGTCGTTCGGGCAATCAAAAAATCCACAACCACCCGTGGGTTGTTCATTGTTTTTAGCCGTATGGGGGTCGATGAAGGCAGCTATCCTGCCCACGTAATTGCCATGTCCATCAGCCAGAAGCCAGCGGACAGCTTCCCCCTTGCGCAACTTTTTGTTGGCTGAAGGGTCGAAAAGTTTCTTCACATCCTGATCAAGTGGCCTGACGTAGTTTTTATCATTGCGATACATGCGCGCAGGCAAAGCAAGCCATGCATTTTCAAGGCTTTCGTTGTTGACTTCAGCAAGAGTATAATTTGCCATGGATTAACGGATTTTGCACAAAGATATGGCCCATAGTGCAAAGTCCAAAAAATCAGTTTACGCTGACGCTGTCAACGAGCACGGTTTTTAGCTCAATGCGGATTTGTAAGTTTCGATGGCACGCAGTCGGGCCTGCGCATGGTCGAGCATGGGCCGGTAAGTGATTTCGCTGTATTCAGGCACCCATTTACGGATGTACTTCAGGTCGGGGTCGAATTTTTTCACTTGTTCTGCGGGATTAAATACCCTGAAGTAAGGCGCTGCATCACAACCAGTTCCGGCTGCCCATTGCCAGTTGCCGACATTCGAAGCCAGTTCGAAGTCGAGCAGTTTCGAAGCAAAATAGGCTTCGCCCCAACGCCAGTCGGTTAGCAGGTGCTTGGTGAGAAAACTTGCCGTTACCATCCGGACGCGGTTGTGCATATATCCCGTGGCATTGAGTTCCCTCATGCCGGCATCTACCATGGCAAAACCTGTCCTGCCTTCGCACCAGCGCCGGAAGGCTTCTTCGTCGTTGCGCCATTGCAGCCGGTTATAGCGTGGATTGAAATTTTCGGTGGCGCTGTGCGGAAAATGGTACAGGATGTGCATGAAAAATTCGCGCCAGATGAGCTCGTTAAGCCAGGTTTCACTGTGCCCGACAGTAAGCCGCACGGCTTTTCTGACGCTTATAGTTCCAAACCGGAGGTGCACGCCAGCCATGCTTGTGCCTGCAATCCCAGGAAAATTCCGCGTTTGTGCGTAGTTTTGTATTAGGTCTGCCTCCAGCCGGGCTTCTGGGATCTTGATGGCTGAGCGCTGAAAATCAAAGTCTTGTAGTCCGGGCAGGGATTGGTTGTTTTTGAAACATTTGGTTAGGAGTTCCCTTGACGGAAACTCAGCGTAATGCTCTGGCCTGAGCAGCATCTTCCATTTTTTTGAAAACGGCGTAAACACAGTATAGGGCCGGCCATCGTCCTTGAGCACCTCCCCGGGTGCGAAAATCACCTGATCCTTGAATCTTTGGAACGCTACTCCTCTTGAATTCAGCAACATAGCAATTGCCATGTCCCTTTCGATGGCATAGGGTTCATAGTCTTCGTTTGTGAATACCGTGTGAACCTGTTTTTGATCAAGAATTTTATCAAACACTTCTACAGGTCTTCCATACTCCACTAAGATGCTGGTATCGAATGGTTTGAGTTCCTGATTGAGCCTTGCGAGTTGATCGTGAATAAAAGTGACCCTTGCATCTTGTTTGCTTTCAAGCTTTTGGAGTATGGCTTTGTCGAAAATGAACAGCAACTGAACGGGTAGTCCGGAGCTCAAAGCCCTGTAAAGTCCATGATTATCGTCGAGCCGGAGATCGCGGCGAAACCAGAAGATGTTGATCATAGGTTTTTTCTGATAAACAAGTCGGAGCGCCAAAGGTTTGCCGGCTATTCTTTCATTACCCAGATGTCCGGATATTCGGCCAACAGTTTTTCCCGGGCTTCCATGGCTTCTTTCAGAAATTTGTATGTATTGATCGACACCCGAAACCGCCCGTCCTTTGCGATGACGGCAGCATTGGGGAAACCGCTGTTGCGAAAACGCCTGACAGCTTCGTTGGCATCGGCACGGTTGGAAAAACTGGCAAAAATGAGGTGGTATTTACCTGGTTTTGTGTTTACATCCATCTGTTTATCAGCCGATGGTTCATTTGCCGGATTTATGTTCCTGCACAGGGCCGGCTTTCCTGCCGCATCGGGTCGCTGTCCCAGCCAGAGGGAGGCGTAATTTTCTCCGATGGCTATCCCCATCACTGCCCAGCGTTTGTCGCTGTGGGCATTGCGCCCCAACAACATATCCACCACGGCCGGGGTGCGCATCCAGATCGAAAACAGACTGTCCACATGAATTATTCCCTCTTCAAAGTGGCTGATCTCATAACCCCGGAATGTATAGTTTGTCAGTTCCCTGGGTTTGTTCCACATGCATTCGAACCGGGGAGCCAGGGCGGTGAAGCAACAGGGCGTCCATTGGCCCTTATTCGACCAACTCGCTGTTGAACAGATGCTTGTATCGGGCCGGTTCAGCTGAAGATCGTTGACGTGGGTTTTGGCCACAAAAGTAAGGCTTGCCGACAGGGCAATCTCAGGCAGCCGGTGCTGTTGCCTCAACTGATTGATCAATGTGGCAAGCCGGTTTTCATCATCACTCAGGCATACTTCCTGAGCGGAAAGATTGGCCGGATGTAACCGCACAAAGAGGAGCAAAATCAACAACTTCTGCAAATGGAGTCGAAGGCGCATAGGCCAAAAATATGAAAATTAATTATAGCGGAAATTAATTGCCATGGCGACTAAATACATAAATACCAATGCGTCTTTGTCGCCTGAAACGCATAGATTTTGTATAACTTCCCGATTCAGCACCTATGGAAATAAACCGTACGGTCATACGCATGATACAAGGCGTTAAGAAACATGCTGAGTTTGTCGAAATAATTAGTTGCAGCAGACGGACAGTTCAACTTTGGTAGAAATTATCCACGTAAGAATGGACAAAGGCAATAAACCCTAAAACCAAGGGCAGGAAACAAGGCGTAATGCCTCTTCATGAAATCAGAAAGAAGTTAGATTAAACTAACAGGAGATTTTCCCCAGGGCGGAACAGGGTCTCGCTCCCGTTACTTTTCGCAGTCTAATTCATATTAACAAGAAGGAGATTTCTCCTCGTCCTTTCCCTGGCGGGAAATGACTCGTCGAATTGACAGGCTGCAAACGGATAAGGGGGGGTAAGTGGGCGGTGCGCCGCAGGCGCACCGCCCACTTACCCTATTCCTGTTTCAGGCGCCTGTCATTTCGACTGAGAGTTTTGAGCGCAGCGAAAAACTCGAGGGAGAAATCTCCTTCATTTACCGTGATCATTATTAGCGAGTTCTGAAGGGAGAAATCTCCTTCATTTACCGTGATCATTATCAGCGAGTTCTGAAGGGAGAAATCTCCTTCATTTACCGTGATCATTATTAGCGAGTTCTGAAGGGAGAAATCTCCTTCATTTACCGTGATCATTATCAGCGAGTTCTGAAGGGAGAAATCTCCTTCATTTTACCGTGATCACTATCAGCGTAGTTCTATCCAGGTATCTAATCCGCCGCAAGCGAGGAACTCATTCATGTTATTTCCAAAACCCTTTAGTGCTATAGCTATTACCAACCAAAATCGTCCTGACTCAATCCTGACCAATACGTGAGTAATGATTTGAAGACCAACACAATGCACAAACCAGAACCACGCAGACTAATTTAAACCTGAAGGCTGTGTCAGGCCATGCCTGTAAAAACCATATCACGACAAAACGAAGGACAAAAGTTTATTGAACATGAAAAAGTAAGCTAAACCCCATGCTAGTTAATTGCGATAATTAAACGCCGAAGTAATAATACCCTCATTCCCAGACAAAAGAATCAATATCGTCCGCGATCATTTGGTCATAGGTCAACCGGATGTCCTTTATGGTTTGATTTTGTACATCAAAATAGTATTGATGGTCAATGCTTCGGATGGGCAGCACACGGGGTGAAGTGCCGCAAAGAAAAGCCGCTTCTACCCGTTCCAGCTCATTGAGCCCGACAGCCTCCAACTCGAGTGGTATCTTATTTATTTTAATGATCTCCAATACTTTATCCCTGGTAATTCCTTTCAGCACCAGGTTGTCCGGAGCCGTTCGGATCGTATTACCGATAATAAAAAACACATTTGATCTGCTTCCTTCGGTAATCAGCCCGTTGTGATGAAGCAAAAGCTCATAGGCCTCCTGTTGTTCCATCAGGCCGGATGCAGCGCTTTTCAGTTCAGGGTTCACCAATTTTGCATTCGGTTGTTTCCTTTGGTAGGTGAACAAGGAAACATTTACCCCGTTCAGATACATGTCTTCTGAGGGATAAAAATATGGTATCAACCATGCAAAGATTTGAGCGGAGGAATTTGTGCTACCCTTGCCGACCAACAGCTTAAGGTTGCCTGTATGCACGCCATTGGCCTGAATCAGGGTTTTGATGCTGAGCCGGACGGATTCAGGTTTGGGAAAATGGTTCATCGCCGTAAGCTGCAGGCTCTCATACAGCCTTTCGAGGTGTGCCTTGAGAAACAATGGCTTGCCATGAATGATCCGAATTACCTCATAAACAGCGTTATGGGCCGGTATCAGACCATCGTGAAAATCGCAACTATTGCGAAGCTGACCATCTGCAACGAACCACTGGTGCAGGCACTGCTCCATTTCAGGTGTAATCAAAATACTGACTGACAAGCCTTTCAGCCTCTTCAGCCAGGCTCGACTCTACCAGCAGGATCACTGAATTCTCAGGCGAGCCATTACCCCAGCCGGCCATCAGACTTTCGTTGAGCGTATCGCGCAGGATGCAGCCAATACCATTTTCGAGCAGCATCTCTTTGAGGTAAGTGGCCTCCACAATGGATCCGGTGTAAACTCTGACCAAATCTTCCGACATAAGCAATGAAATTTAGTTTGGCTAATTTAACACTTTTGCACCGTGAAAGCAAACTTAGTTTTCCCGAAACTCCGTATTCAGTCGGATGATGGCAAAAACCATCAGGGCAGCAGAGATCCACTGCAGGGGATTGAGCACCGAATCGTTGATCAAATAGTCGAACACCACAGCCGAAACGGGGAACAATAGTTCGCTGATGGTAGCCGTCATGGCTTTGATGCGACGCAAACCATAGTAATACAAAAAGATAGCCCCGGAACCGGTGGTCAGCCCGATAATCAGAATAAACAGCCAGTCGCGTCCTGTTGTCAGGGCAGATTGTCCGAAATCGCCAAAAAACATCATGATTATCAACATGATGGCGCTGGTAAACCCATATCTGAAGAATGTGGAAGTGGTAAAAGGGTATTTGAAGAGGACTTTTTTCGAAAAAACTGTGGAGCTGCCGAACGAAAATGCTGCCAGCAAGGCGAGCAGCGCGGCATGGATGGTGTTGCTTCCAGTTTGAAGATCAGGCAGATTCCATCCAAAAGTGAGAAAGTAACCCGAAACAATGGCCACAGCCGACCAGAAAGCATAGCGCCTGCTGATGCGCTCTTTGAGCAACAGGGCAGCCAGCGCAATGGCAAAAACCGGTTGAAGTTTCTGCAACAGCACAACGACCGATAACTGATTGAAATTCAGTAAAAAGAGCGCCTTTACAATAGCTATGGTGCCTATGGCTCCGCCAAAAAGCCCGATCAGGCTGAAAGTCAGCCAGTCGGTGGGCGACATCTTCGCCAGGCTTTTGTACGACCTCCAGAAAAACGGGTGCATCATCAGGAAGGGTACCAGATGCAGGATGAAAACCACATAAATCACATCGAGCCGGTAAAGCTGCGGGGTGAGCACTACCCCATCGAAGCCCCAGAGCACAGCTGCCAGGCCTACCGCCAGCGACCCGCGAAAAATCTCCCTTCTGGCTGATCTTTCCATTCTTCAAAATTGAAGCGCAAAGGTAGCAAATTGACTGTTCCCGGCCTTTCCTCCAACATATGCTGTTCGTTCATTACCTTTGGCAAAAACATCTCAGAACCATGGATCTAAAACTGACAGGACAGAACTTTCTGGTAACTGGCGCAGGATCAGGATTCGGCAGGGCAGTGGCTGAGGCTTTGCTGGCCGAAGGAGCCAATGTAATGGCTGTCGCCCGCAGCGCTCATGTGCTTGAAGCTTTCAAAAAGCAGTCGGACAGCAACAGGCTGGAGATCTTGCCAGGCGATGTGACCCAGCATGAAACCCTCGAAAAAATGCTGAATTGGGCCAATTGCCGACCGGTGCACGGGGTGCTGGTTAATGCTGGCGGACCACCTGCCGGAGGTGCTCTGGAAGTTGCTGACGAACAATGGGATCAGGCTTACCAGCTCGTTTTGAGATGGAAGATTTACCTGAGCCGCGAAATGGCGAAACTGATGATGCGTCGGCACTATGGCAGGATTTTGTTTGTGGAAAGCGTTTCGGTGAAGCAACCTGTGGATAACCTGGTGCTAAGCAATGCATTGCGTCCGGCAGTTGTGGGATACGCCAAAACACTTGCTCAGGAGATTGCTGCGCATGGCATTACCGTCAACGTGCTTGCACCGGGCTACCATGATACCCCGGCCATGCAAAGGCTTTACCAAAAGAAATCGGATATGCTGGGCATCAGTGTGCAGGAAGCTCGTCAGCAGTTCGAAAAACAAATCCCCGTGGGTGCCATGGCCGGACCTGCCTCCCTGGCCTCCCTGGCCGTTTGGCTGTTGTCGCCTCTGGCACACTACCTCACCGGTCAGACCATCAGTCACGATGGCGGAATAGTAAAGGGTATTTTCGGATAGACATGATAATCAGTACACTGTATTATATCTTACTCGCAGCTCTGGTAGTTTTTGCTATTTATTACCTGGCCGGAAGTTTTCATGCAATTGAAAAAAGGCATCAGGCCTGGGTTTGGGCCAATAAAACAGGAGCCATAAGCAGGGAGGTCAGGAGACTCTTCAGAACATATCCCGACAAAGAACGGTTCATCCTGTTCTGGCTGCAGGTGAGCCGGCTAAAAAATGTGGTTCCCTCAGGGGCTTTTGCCGAAGTGGGCGTGTACCGTGGCGACAGTGCCAGAATATTGCATGCACTCGACCCCGAACGTGATTTGTATCTGCTCGACACCTTCAGAGGTTTTGATGCCGCCGACCTGGAAGGGGAGGAGGGCGAAGCAGCAACCTACACCCCGGCCAGCTTTGCCGATACCAACACCTCGCTCGTACGCGAACGGCTGAAGCACAGCCCAAAAGTTCATATTCTCGAGGGCAACCTGAAGGATACCCTCCATCTTATTGAAAACGTGTCGTTTGCACTTGTCAATCTGGATGCCGATCTGGCTGCGCCCACTGCCCTGGCGCTGAAGTTTTTTTATCCCAGATTGCTTCCCGGAGGGGTAATCATCGTGCACGACTACAATCCGAAATGGCCCGGACTGATGCAGGCTGTGGACGAATTCCTGTCCACCATTCCTGAAGAAGCTGTTGCCATCCCCGACCGCGATTGTAGCCTGGTGATCATCAAAAACAAGACGAACTACAGGCCAGCCTCCTGAACCGGTAAGATCTTGTAATTATTCGAGTTTCGAAGGTACGAAAGGATGATCTGGCGAACATCCCGGTTGTCGGGATACCTTTTAATATAGTCATCCAGCACCTCGGGCGATTCGCTGTATGCATCCGAAGGAATGAAACCAAATCCCATGTACACACCGTTAGCCATGCGAACCAAACCAAGTTCCTCTTCCGAACGCCCCGGGAGAATAAGGAAAAAGCTGTGATGGTCAGGGTGAAACCTTTCGAGGGCCTGCATCACCCTTGCATTGTAACTTTCCGCCTCCTCCTTGCCGATGCAGGCGCCAAAGCACTGGCCGATATGGTAATGAAAGCAGCTTCCCCGGCTGGTGTACAGTCCATTGAGTTTTTGACAGAGCTGATAGCGCTCGGTCAGCTGGAAAAGATGCCCGTTGGCTTCCTGGAGCGAGGCATAACTGTAATCGGGTACCAGCCCGTTGATGGTTTTGGAGGCCTTCAGACAAATGTAACCCTGATCGTCGGTATAATGATACAATCCATAATTGAATAGCGCCCTTCGCTGCCGGCGGTTGTATAGTGGCTGATGCTTTTTGATCAGGTCCGATTCGAGCAGCAATGCAATCAGTTCACTTCCAGTAAGTTCGCAACTCACCGAATCGATACTGTTTTTCATTTCTATTGCTTTGCGGGTACCGGTATTGCTCAGGTGCTGCATCACCCTGGAGCGTATATTCACCGATTTTCCCACGTAAATCAGTTTACCTGATGCATCATAAAACTGATATACACCAGTGCGCTCGGGCAAGGTATTGATGTTCAGATTTTTACCCTGACTGTTGCGATATTCGCCCGGTGTAAGCAGTTGCGGATCAATAGTAAGCAATTTTTTAAAAAGCTCCAGTGTGGCAGCAGCATCCCCCCATGCCCTGTGTCGTCCTGAGTTGTTGATCTGCAATGCGTTGCATAACTTCCCAAGGCTGTATCCGGGCATTCCCGGCATCAGCTTGCGCGTGAGCGCCACGGTATCGAGGGTCTTTCGATGGTAATCGTATCCAAGACTTCTGAACTCTGCCCTCAAAAAACCGTAGTCGAATTTGACATTGTGCCCTACGATAGTGCAACCCTCGGTAAGTTCGACCACGCGACGGGCTATTTCATAAAACTTTGGTGCACCGGCAACCATTTGGTTGTTGATTCCGGTGAGCCTGGTGATGAAATAGGGTATGGGGGCCTCAGGGTTAACCAGGCTCGTAAATTCATCAACCACCTCTATGCCATCATAAACAAGGATAGCAATCTCGGTGATGCGTCCCTGGCCAGCGCTCAGTCCGTTGGTTTCGATGTCAACTATGGCAAATTTTTCCTGCATACTACAATTCGCCGCAAAGTTCATAATTTGCCGCACGGCGCATTATACGTTGAAAAACAAAAAAACCGCCATTTTGACGGCGGTTTAAAGTTGTTTCGATACAGCCCCTCAGAAGCAATACCGGTTTTCCTCGATGAGCCTGTCGGCTATTCGCCTGCGGCTGTCCTTAACATTGGCGTAGGGGGTGCGGCAAAGATTGTTGAGGGCCAGCATATAATCATCAACAGATTCAGCAGGCAGGAAAGCAACCAGGGCATCTTTTCCTGATTTCTGTACGATCGAAGCAACTTCGTGTGTCAACACGTCCAGAATATCCCTGTAAACTGCGGCATATTCTTCGCCTTTGAGGTGCTCGAGTTTCTTCACCCTGAGCAGGGTGGACTCAAGACCGTATATCTGCATCAGCATGTCCGACAAGTTCATCAGGATTTCCTCTTCGTCGGCAAGCTTGCGGCCGAACGCCTCGGAGATTCCGGGGATCATCATCAGCGTGGCTTTTTTCAGGTTTTCGACCACGGCTTCTTTGGCTTCAAAATAACCCTTGCCTTCAAAACTTTCAGCCTGGTTTCTTGTTTCGCAGGCCTTGCGGGCATGCTCGAACAGGTTGAATTCGTTTTTCATGCCTTTCTTAAGCAGTGTATCTACGGCCAGCAAACGGTTGATTTCGTTGGTGCCTTCGAAAATCCTGTTGATGCGCGAGTCGCGGTAGGCCCTGTCCACCGGTGTTTCCGACGAGAAGCCCATCCCACCATAAATCTGAACGGCCTCATCAACCACATAATCAAGGGCTTCCGATCCGAAGACTTTCAACAACGCACATTCGATGGCGTAGTCGGCCACGCCTTCTATATTGGCCAGACCGTAGGGTTTGCCCTCGGCTTTCATTTTGGCGATGTTATCCTGAATGTCCTTGCTGGCACGATAAATGGCTGATTCGGTGGCAAATGTGCGGACAACCTGTTGTGCCAGCTTGTGCTTGATGGCACCAAACTCGGCTATTGCTTTTCCGAATTGTTTGCGTTCGTTGGCATAATTCACCGAGTGCAAGATGGCACGTTTGGCTCCGCCAACCACTGTTGCGCCCAGCTTGATCCTGCCAAGATGAAGGATATTCAGTGCAATGCGGAATCCTTCACCGCGTTTGCCGAGCATATTTTCGGCAGGCACCTTCACGTCGTTATAAAAGATCTGGCGGGTGGACGAGCCTTTGATACCCATCTTTTTTTCTTCGGGATTCATGCTGACGCCATCCCATTTGCGCTCCACGATGAAAGCACTCAGCACGCGGTCGTTCTCCACTTTGGCAAAAACAGTCTGCACATCCGCAAAACCACCATTGGTGATCCACATCTTTTGTCCGTTGAGGATGTAATGGCTGCCGTCGGCTGAAGGCACTGCCTTTGTGCGTCCAGAATTGGCATCCGAACCTGCTCCCGGCTCCGTAAGGCAGTATGCTGCCATCAGATCGCCCGCAGCAAGGGCTGGGATATATTTTGCGCGTTGCTCATCGTTGCCGTAGTATAGGATGGGTAAAGTACCAATTCCGGTATGCGCCATAATGGCCACCGAATAGGAGTGCGCAGCGCCAAGCACCTCGTTGGCCCGCATCACGGTGAGAAAAGGCTGCTCAAAACCACCATATTCTTCCGGCACGGCCAAACCAAGCAAACCCAGTTCACCGGCTTTCTTGAGCAACGAAGCCATCAGGCCTTCTTCCTGACTATCAATCCTGTCGAGGTTCGGAAAAATCTCCGTTTCCAAAAAATCCTGGCAGGTCTGGGCAATCATCTGCGTTTGCTCATCAAACTCTTCAGGGATGAAAATATCTTCAAAATCAACTTTGCGAATCAGAAATTCGCCGCCTCTAAGTTTTGGAATCTCGCTCATGTGTTTTGGTATTGTTAGTGGGCAAACATAGCCAAAATGAGCAATCATTTTCACATTTGCCTAAAACTCAGGCAATTTAGATTTTCTCTAAAGAAGAACAGGCTCGCCTGAATGGGCAAGCCTGTTACAAGTATTTGGCGCTCAATAAAATGTTTCCCTAGTTCAGCTCGGCTTCTTCGGCTTTCACAACCGCTTCGGGCTTCTCGACAGTGATAAACATTTCCTGCTTCTCGGCATTGTAATCCAGCAGCAAAACATCGCCCCTGACAAGTTTGGTTCGGATGATTTCCTCCGCCAGCGGATCTTCGACATATTTCTGGATGGCACGCTTGAGCGGACGGGCACCAAATTGCTCGTCCCAACCTTTTTCCACGATGAAGTCCTTTGCCTTCCCGGTCAGTTTGAGTGTATAACCCATCTCCGACACACGGCGGTAAAGATGATTCAGCTCAATGTCAATGATTTTGTGAATGTCTTCACGCTCGAGCGATTCAAATACAATCACATCATCGATGCGGTTAAGGAATTCAGGTGCAAATGCCCGGCGTAGGGCAGTTTCGATAACTCCCTGGGCATAAGCAGTTTTGCTGCTTTTGCGGGCAGTGGTGCTGAATCCAACCCCCTGACCAAAGTCCTTCAACTGACGCGATCCAATGTTGGAGGTCATGATCACAATGGTGTTTTTGAAGTCCACCCGCCTGCCAAGGCTGTCGGTGAGCACACCGTCGTCCAGCACCTGTAGCAGGAGATGGAACACATCGGGATGGGCTTTTTCGATTTCGTCGAGCAGCACAATGGAGTAGGGCTTGCGCCTTACTTTCTCGGTGAGCTGGCCGCCCTCTTCGTAGCCCACATAACCGGGAGGCGCTCCCACCAGGCGCGACACAGCAAACTTTTCCATATACTCGCTCATGTCGATGCGTACCAGGGCATCCTCGCTGTCGAACAGATATTTGGCGAGCACTTTGGCAAGATAGGTTTTGCCCACACCGGTCGGACCTAGGAAAATAAAGGTGCCAATGGGCTTGTTAGGATCTTTGAGACCAGCCCGGTTGCGCCGGATAGCTTTAACCACTTTCCGGATGGCTTCATTCTGACCGATGACTGCACCCTCGAGTTCTGTTTCCATTGACAGCAGGCGGTCGCTCTCGTTTTGGGCAATTCGCTGAACGGGGATTCCGGTCATCATGGCAACCACCTCAGCCACATTTTCTTCGGTCACGGTAACACGGTGAATCTTGGAATCCTCTTCCCATTTCCGTTTGGCGCGCTCCAGCTCGTCGGTAAGTTTGCGCTCCTTGTCGCGGAACATGGCAGCCTCTTCAAACTTCTGAATCTGAATGGCTTTGTTCTTTTTCTGCCTGGTTTCCTCGATCTCGTTTTCCAAAGCAATGATCTCTGCAGGCACATTAATATTATTGATATGAACACGTGCGCCTGCTTCGTCGAGAGCGTCGATGGCCTTATCAGGAAGGTAACGGTCCGAAATGTACCTGTTGGTAAGTTTCACGCAGGCTTCAATGGCCTCCGGGGTATATTTTACAAGGTGATGATCCTCATATTTTTCCTTGATGTTGTTGAGAATCTCGATGGTTTCCTCCGGTGAGGTAGGATCAACCATGATCTTCTGGAACCTGCGCTCAAGGGCACCGTCCTTTTCGATATATTGCCTGTATTCATCGAGGGTGGTGGCGCCGATGCATTGCAGTTCGCCCCTTGCCAATGCAGGTTTGAACATATTGGAAGCGTCGAGCGAGCCGCTGGCGTTGCCCGCGCCAACAATGGTGTGTATTTCGTCAATAAACAAAATGACGTCGGGATTCTTTTCCAACTCGTTGAGCACAGCTTTCATGCGCTCCTCAAACTGTCCGCGGTACTTGGTACCAGCAACCAGCGAAGCAAGGTCGAGCATGATAATCCGCTTGTTGAACAGTGCCCGCGACACTTTCCGTTGCACGATGCGCAGTGCCAGTCCTTCGGCAATGGCCGATTTACCAACACCTGGCTCACCTATAAGAATCGGGTTGTTCTTTTTGCGTCTGCTGAGCACCTGAGCCACGCGTTCGAGCTCGCGTTCGCGTCCTACAATCGGATCAAGCCTGCCTTCTTCGGCCGCTTTGGTCAGGTCGCGACCAAAATTGTCGAGCACAGGTGTTTTCGATTTGCTGTCGGCCTGACGTTTTTGTTGTCCACCGGCCGGACGAATATCCTCATCTTCTTCCGAGGGGTCGTTGTATTCAGCTTTGGGCTGCTGCCTTTGCGCTTCGGTTCCTGAGATCATCAGCAGAAGCTCGTTACGAAAAGCTTCATAATCAACACCTTGCTCATCGAGCCGCTGGCTCACGATATTATTTTTGTCGCGCAGGATGGCCAGCAGCAGGTGCTCCGGATGAATGATGTCGCTTTTCAGTTCTTTGGCAGCGATATAGGTGTACCGAAGTGCCCGTTCGGCCTGTTTCATCAGGGGAATGTTGGAGTTGGGCGCATTCTGGACATCCTCACCCCGTATTGATATCTCAATTTTCTTTTTAAAGCTCTGAATATCAACACCAAGGTATTTGAGCACCTGAAGCGCCTTGCTGTCGCCTTCGCGCACAATACCAAGGAAAAGATGTTCGATGCCAATGTAGCTGTTGCCTAGGCGTACTGCCTCTTCATGGCTGAAACTCAGTATGTCTTTCACCTGTGGTGAAAATTTTGCATCCATATTTGTCACAAGAATTAGATTTTCGACAGACTTACAAAACAAGCAAATCTGTGCAGTTTCAAAGGTACCAACAAAAATCAGTCCAGGATTGTTCGCCTGACAAAATTATCAACATGCCGTTGTTGAACCTGTCAAAAAGGTCATAATCTGTTGAGAACTTGCCAAAATGCCGGACGGAGGGTCCGCAAAGAATTCTTACCTTTGCAAGTCTTTTAAAACGACTGAGTAACCCGAATGGAAGAAGTGTTCGAAGGAGAAAAAATCATCAGGGTAAACATTGAGAACCAGATGAAATCTGCCTACATCGATTATTCGATGTCGGTCATCGTTTCGCGTGCCTTACCCGATGTGCGCGATGGTCTGAAACCTGTACACCGCCGTGTGCTTTTTGGCATGCTTGAGCTTGGCGTGCTGAGCAACAGGCCCTATAAAAAGTCTGCAAGAATTGTCGGGGAAGTTTTGGGTAAATATCATCCCCATGGCGACTCCTCAGTTTATGATGCCATGGTGCGTATGGCACAGGAATGGTCGCTACGCTACCCACTGGTAGATGGTCAGGGTAACTTTGGCTCTATCGACGGCGACAACCCTGCGGCCATGCGTTACACCGAAGCCCGGCTGCGCAAGATAGCCGAGGAAATGCTCGCCGATATTGATAAGGAAACAGTTGATTTTCAACTAAACTTCGACGATACCCTCCAGGAACCCACCGTTTTACCTTCGCTCATTCCCAACTTGCTGGTCAATGGCGCCAGTGGGATTGCAGTAGGTATGGCCACCAATATGCCCCCGCACAACCTTACCGAAGTGATTGATGGCATAGTGGCCTACATCGATAAGCGCGATATCACAATTCCGGAGCTGATGCAATACATCAAGGCACCCGATTTCCCGACAGGTGGCATCATTTACGGATACGAGGGAGTGCGCGAAGCTTTCGAAACCGGACGCGGACGTATCGTCATGCGGGGCGAGGCCACCATCGAAGAACATGGCGGGCGCGACTGGATCGTGGTCACCTCTATTCCTTACATGGTGAATAAGGCGGAGATGATCAAAAAGACCGCCGACCTCATCAACGAGAAAAAGATTGACGGCATCGTAGATATCCGCGACGAATCCGACAGGCAGGGCATGCGCATTGTGTACGAACTGCGCAAAGACGCCGTTTCGAACGTAGTGCTCAACAAGCTCTATCAGATGACCCCGCTGCAGACAGCCTTCAGCGTGAACAACGTGGCATTGGTTGGGGGCAGACCTAAAACATTGAACCTCAAAGACCTCATTGTCCACTTTGTAGAGCACAGGCATGATGTGGTGGTGCGTCGCACAAGGTTTGAGCTTGCCGAAGCCGAAAAACGTGCACATATCCTCGAAGGTCTGATCATTGCGCTCGATAATCTGGATGCAGTGATTGAACTCATCCGGCGCTCGCCAAATCCTGAAACTGCCCGCAACGGCCTGATGGAAAACTTCAACCTGTCGGAGATTCAGGCCAAAGCCATTCTCGATATGCGACTGCAGCGCCTCACGGGTCTGGAAATCCAGAAGATCAGGGAGGAATACACGGAGGTCATGAACATGATCGCCCGCTATCGCGAAATCCTCGCCAGCGAAGCGCTTCAGTATGAGATCATTCGCAACGAGATGCTCGAAATCAGGTCGAAATATGGCGACGAAAGGCGGACGACCATTGTGCACGCTGCCGAAGACTTCCGCATCGAAGACATCATTGCGGACGAATCTGTGGTGGTTACCATAAGTCACCTGGGATACATCAAACGCACACCCCTTGCGGAATATCGCAAGCAGAGCAGGGGAGGGAAGGGAGCCAAAGGTTCGGAAGCCAGAGAAGAAGACTTTATCGAACATCTCTTTGTGGCCACCAACCACAATTACATGCTTTTCTTCACCGAAAAAGGCAAGTGCTTCTGGCTCAGGGTATTCGAAATACCCGAAGGCACTAAAACCAGCAAAGGCAGAGCTATTCAGAACCTGATCAATATTGAACCCGACGATAAGGTGAAAGCCTATATCAACGTCAAAGACCTTAAGGATCAGGAATATATTGACAACAACTTCATTATTCTCTGCACACGCAAGGGCGTCATCAAAAAAACCAGCCTGGAAGCTTATTCCCGCCCAAGACAATCCGGCATCAATGCCATCACCGTGCGCGAAGGCGACGAACTCCTGGAAGCGCGCCTGACCAATGGCAACAATGAAGTGATGATGGCACTGGAATCGGGCAGGGCAATCCGCTTCAACGAAAGCACCGTCCGTCCGATGGGCCGCAATGCCTCCGGTGTGCGCGGCATCAGTCTGAGTGATGAATCGGATAGGGTAGTGGGTATGATATGCGTCGAAAACGCCGATGCCGACATCCTGGTAGTTTCAGAAAAAGGCTACGGTAAACGCTCGAAGCTCGAGGAATACCGCACAACAAACCGCGGTGGCAAAGGCGTTAAAACCATAAATATCACCGAAAAAACAGGCAAACTCATCGCAATTCTCGATGTGACCGACAAAGATGACCTCATGATCATCAACAAGTCGGGTATCCTTATCAGAATAGGTGTGGATACCTTGCGTGTGATGGGTCGTGCCACACAAGGTGTACGCCTGATCAATCTCAAAGCCGGTGATGAAATTGCCGCTGTGGCAAAGGCAACAGTTGATGAAGAGGAGAACCCTGATGAGGTTAACCCCGAAACAGCTGAGCTCGATTTGATTGAAGATACAGATAATCAGACAGATAATTAGTTAACAGTACTTTGGCACGATTCATGCATCAAACTGTATAACCCAAACCTTAACACTATGAAAAAGTTTTTCATCCTCTTTTTTTCGTTTGCGCTCGGCTTTCAGGTAATGGCGCAGAATTCCGAGCGGACAAGTGCATTCATGTTCAATAAAAACGGTCAGTACGATAAGGCACGCGAAGCCATCGACAGGGCAATAAACCACGAAAAGACCATGAACGATCCCAAAACCTGGCTTTACAGGGGAATGATCTACCTGAACATCGTCTTTTCCGAGCAATTTGCCAACCTCGATCCCCAGGCGTTGGAGAAGAGCCTCGAATCGTTCAAAAAAGCAATGGAACTCGATCCCACCGATCGTACCAAACAAATGGCCGAAATCAGACCACGTGTGGATGTAATTGGCCAACAGTACTTTAGCATTGGAGTTCAGGCTTTCAACGAGTCTGATTACAAGAGTGCAGCCGTTGACTTTGCCAAAGCCTACGAGGTTGCCCGTCTGATCAATAAAACTGATACCCTGGCACTTATCAATGCCGGACTTTCGTCGCTTCGTGGTGAAGATTTTGAAGCCGCACTCGGCTACTACGAACAGCTCAAGGGCATCGGCTTCGACGAACCCGAGCTTTATCGCAATATGGCAGCCGCATACCGTGGATTGGGAAACAGCGAAAAGATGTTTGAAACTATTCAGCTCGGTCGCCAGAAATACCCCAATGATGCCGGTTTGTTGCTCGAACAGATCAATGCTTACCTGTCGATCGGCGAGGGTGCAAAAGTGGTGGACGACCTCAAAGAGTTGCTCAAGCAAGATCCGAACAACTACAGCATCTATTTTGTGCTTGGCACACTTTATGGCGACGACACCAAAGCCGATATGTACGACATGGAACTTGCTGCCAAATACTACAAGCAAGCGCTTGAAATTGAGCCTAATTACTACGACGCTGTGTACAACCTGGGAGCGCTCTATATCAACGAGGCAAATAAGATTCAGGTGAAAGCAAACGACCTGCCGCTCGACAAAACCAAAGAATACGAAGCGCTGACCCAACAGGCTGATGAAATCATCCGGCTGGCTCTGCCACACCTGGAAAAGGCCAATGAGCTGCAACCAGGCAATCCAGAAACCATCGCCGTGCTGAAATCTGTTTACATCCGCTTCAAGATGGACGATCAGCTCAAAAAACTGAACGAGCAGTAAAGACATCAGACATATAAACTGCATTCTGCCCCGGATTTTTTCGGGGCAGTTTTTTTATCCAGGCAGGGGGGGATTTCTCAGATTGTTGGCAGGCAATTTTCAAAAATTAAATTATGGTGTGGCATTGGTGGATCTCTGTGAACCCTTAGAAGCGATTTTCATAATTTAACATAATATAAATTATGTACATTTTTTATCCACATAAATATCCTTTAATAAACGGTAAAACAAAGGCGTGATTGAGTATCTTCGCACAAACCAGAAAAAAAGCGCCTTTCGATGAGCCAGCATATCACAAAAGAAAAGATTGACGAAATCCGGGAAGCCATCGAAGCCAATAAGGTTGATTTTCTTTTGGCTCAACTCGAAGCGTTGTATCCGGCAGATATTGCTGAAATCATTAATCAGATTGAGGCCGACGAGGCGAAATACCTGATGAGCCTGCTTCACAAGGAAGAAGCTGCCGAGGTTTTGATGGAGCTGGAAGAAGATGTGCGTGAGGATCTGATCAGTTCGCTCACCAGCATGGAGCTTGCCAGGGATGTGATTGACAACCTGGATTCGGACGATGCCGCCGACCTGATTAACGAATTGCCTGGAAACCTCAGGCAGGATGTGCTTTCGAAAATCTCTGACCGCAACCAGGCACAAAACATTGCTGACCTGTTATTCTATCCGGAGAATACCGCGGGTAGTCTGATGGCCAAGGAGCTGGTGAAGGTAAACATCAGCTGGCATGTGGTTACCTGCATCCGCGAAATGCGCGCGCAGGCTGCCAATGTGGACAAAGTTTATCAGGTGTATGTGGTGGACGACGATAACGTGCTGGTTGGCATGCTTTCGCTTGAACGATTGCTTATTGCATCGCCTCGCGATAAGATTTCTGATCTGTATGAACCGGATGTAATTTCGGTAAAAGCATACCAAAAAGCTGAAGAAGTAGCCTCTATCATGAAGAAGTACGACCTGGTGGCCCTGCCCGTTGTGGACGAGATAGGCAGGCTGATAGGACGGATTACCATTGACGATGTACTTGATTTTGTGCAAGATGAGGCTGAAAAAGACTATCAGCTGATGTCGGGTATCAGCCACGACATCGAGGCGTCCGACAAAGTGTGGGAACTTACCCGTGGTCGCCTTTTCTGGCTGGTGGTGGCGCTTTTTGGTGGTATTTTGGGTTCGCGTGTGATAGCCAATTACGAAGATCAGATTAGTATCTACCCGGAAATGGCCTTCTTTATGCCCCTGATTGCCGCCATGGCGGGAAATGTGGGGGTGCAGTCTTCGGCACTCATTGTGCAGGCACTCGCAAGCAACAGTCTGAGCGGTAGTTTGTTAAGCAAATTGGGCAAAGAACTCACCGTCGGTCTGATCAATGGCCTGGTCTGCTCGGCTTTGTTGCTAGCCTACAGTTTCTTTTATGCACCTACGTTTGCGCTGAGCATGACGGTGAGTGTTGCACTACTCACCGTGATATTGTTCGCTTCAATTTTTGGTACTTTTGTTCCCCTGGCGCTCAATAAGTTAAAGATAGACCCTGCCCTGGCTACCGGGCCTTTCATCACCACTTCGAACGACATCGTAGGCTTGTTTATCTATTTCAGCATCGGACGGCTGATGTACGGAATGTTTGCATAGTCTAACGACCGGTGCTGATTTCGCTGAAGATTTTATTGAATTTTTCCAGTTTCGGAATTATGACAAACTGACAGTATCCCTGGCTGGGATTACGGTTGAAATAGTTCTGATGGTAATCCTCAGCTTTGTAAAAAGCTTTGAAAGGGCTCAGTTCCGTGACGATTGGCTTGTCCCATATCTTTTCTTCCGTCAGCCGGCGGATGATTCGTTCGGCAGTAATTTTTTGATTTTCATTATGATAGAAGATAACTGACCGGTATTGGGTGCCCACATCTGCACCCTGGCGGTTGAGCGTAGTGGGATCGTGGGTTTTGAAAAATACCTCAAGGATTTTTTCGAGACTCACCACTTTAGGATCAAACGTGACCTGCACCACTTCGGCGTGTCCGGTCAATCCTGAGGTCACTTCCCTGTAGGTGGGGTTGGCTATGCGGCCACCTGAATAACCGCTAACGACATTTTCTACGCCTTTAACGCGCTGAAATACAGCTTCTACGCACCAAAAACACCCGCCTCCGAGGGTAATGGTTTCGGTTTGTTTTCCGGCCGGAAAGCCTGGTCCACTTATGGTTGAAAGCAGGATGATCATGAGATACTGTATTGTTTTCATTTTACATTTTACGTGTTCTGAATAAACAGCCGAAATTAGGCAAGGGTTCAATACTTTCGACCTATGATTTGTTAACTTTGCATAATGCCTTTCAGGCAACCATCAACAGGCAAATTCACACAAATATCAATCATATGAGTTTGGAAATCACCGCAAAATTTGTGCAGCTGGGACAACGTACCAGTGGCGAGGGACGCAATGGCACCTGGACGAAGCAGGAGCTGATTGTTGAAACGCTCGATCAGTATCCCCGCAAAATTTGTTTTGTTTGCTGGGGCGATCTTGCTGATAAGGTCCGCGAGTATAATCAGGGCGATCTGCTTAAGCTGCAGTTCAGCATCGAGTCGCGCGAGTACAATGGCCGTTGGTACACCGATGTTAAGCCTTTCCGGATCGACAGGGCATCGGAGGCTGCCCCCTCCCCTGCTCCACCCTCCCCTGCTGCTGCATCGACAAACGCCAGCTTTGATGTTGACCCCGCAGCCGACGATTTGCCTTTTTGAAGTTAATCACCCATGACCCATTCCAGGCCGCTTGCCCTAACCGCAGCACTGACGGCCAACCTGATTTACGGTCTCAACTACGTGATTGCCAAGGGAATCATGCCAGATTACCTTCAACCCAGGGCAATTATCCTCATCAGGGTGGCTGGTGCCGCCCTTTTTTTCTGGCTCGTTTCGGTCAAAGTGCCTGCCGGGAAAACTGAACGTACTGACCTGCTGCGCATAGCTGTGGCTTCCATATTTGGTGTAGCCTTAAACCAGATCATGTTTTTTGAAGGGCTGAATCTGTCAACGCCCATCAATGTAAGCATCATCATGGTGGGTGTCCCGATTACAGTTCTCATATTTTCGCGTTTGCTCCGGGGCGAAAGGCTACATTGGATCAAGGTTGCCGGCATTGCCATCGGAACGGTGGGCTCTGCCCTGCTGATTCTTCGCGGGGGGCGCTTTGATGCGAGCGGAGATACGATGCTTGGTAACTTGTTGATTGTTATCAATGCCAGTTCTTATGGCCTTTATCTGGTGCTCATCAAGCCTTTGCTTATGCGCTATTCAGCCCTAAACATCATGCGCTGGGTATTTTTGTTTGGCTTGTTATGGGTGCTTCCGTTCACCTTACCTGTGGCCATCGCATCCGACTGGCAGGCGATACCTGCTCATATCTGGTTGTCAATAGGATACGTTTTGTTTTTTACTACCGTTGCGGCATATTTCCTCAACAATTACTCCCTGCGCAGGATTTCGCCGGCCACCAACAGTTCCTTTATTTACCTCCAGCCCTTTTTCGCCGGATTGGTTGCTATACTATTCGGAAAAGACAGATTGGAGTGGTACATGTCGATTCCTACGCTGTTGATTTTCGCAGGAGTATATTTGGTTACTTTTACTGATCGTCTTAAGTCAATCATCAAATCGCTATGAAATTCAACAAAGTGATGCTTTACGGTGCAACCGGCCTGGTAGGCAGCTATGTGCTTGATGAGCTGATACATAGCTCGGAAATCGGGAAGGTCATATGTGTCGGACGCAAAGCGCCGGATCTCAGGCACCCGAAAGTAATCAGCCAGATTTGCGAACCTTCTGATTTCGCCACCTGGGTAAGTCGCGAAAAACCTGAGGCGGTATTTTGCTGCTTGGGCACCACGAGAGCCAAAGCCGGAAGCAAAGACGCATTTCGCTTGATTGACAAGGATTTACCTGTTGCTATTGCCAAAAAAGCAGCCGAAAATGGGGTAAGCGTATTTGCGGTGGTTTCGAGCATTGGTGCAAAGGCCCATGCACGAAATTTTTACTTACGCACCAAGGGTGAGATGGAAAAAGAGGTGCTCGGCAGCGGTGTTCCGAATATAGTGATCGTGCGTCCCTCACTGTTGCTTGGACCACGACAGGAATTCAGGCTGGGAGAAAAGTTTGGTGAGTGGCTGATGAAGCTCGCTGATCGTTTTCTCACGGGTAAGTACCGGAAATACAAGGCCATACATGCACGATCGGTGGCAGTGGCCATGCTGAGGCTTGCGCTTAAGGTTCAGGGAAAGATTGTGGTGGAATCAGATGAGTTGACAGAAATTGCAAAACATTGATAAGCAGATGATTAAGATTGATGACTTCAAGCTTTTTGATAACATAACAGCTGACAGATTTTTTCTGATGGCCGGACCTTGTGTGGTCGAAAACGAAGAAATGCCTTTAAGAATTGCCGGACATCTTGTGGATGTATGTGATAGGCTCAATATCCCCTTAATATTCAAGGCATCATACAAAAAGGCAAATCGCTCGAGGGCTGACTCATTTGCCGGTATAGGTGATGAGAAAGCGCTCAGGGTGCTCGAAAAAGTAAAGCATCAGTTTGGGGTTCCGGTGGTGACCGACATCCATGAAACGCCTGAGGCTGCAATGGCAGCGCAGTATGTTGATGTGCTGCAGATTCCTGCATTTCTCTGCCGGCAAACAGAACTGCTTGCGGCAGCGGCTGAAACAGGCAAAGTTGTCAACATCAAGAAGGGACAGTTTTTATCCGGCGAATCCATGCGCTTTGCCGTAGATAAGGTATTTTCCCGGGGAAATGAAAAGGTGATGTTGACGGAACGGGGCAACAGTTTTGGATATCAGGATCTTGTGGTTGATTTCCGGAATGTGGCTTTCATGCAGCAGATTGGAGTACCTGTGGTGGTGGATTGCACCCATTCGTTGCAGCAGCCGAATCAGCCTTCCGGGGTAACCGGCGGCAATCCAGCTTTGATTGGATTGATTGCCAGTGCGGCTATTGCAGCTGGTGCCGATGGTTTATTTATGGAGGTTCACCCCGAGCCGGCCAAAGCCCTATCGGATGGAGCCAATATGCTGCACCTGAGCAAGTTGGAAGATTTGCTTATCCGTCTTGTAAGAATCAGGGAAGCGCTGGTGTGATCAGTCGCGTTTTATGGTGGTGGCCATGCCAGTGGCCGGGTCGAAAATCAGGCGTGTGCGGCTGGCAGGCGCTACGGCTATGGAGCCAAGCTGACTGACAGGCAAACGCTGCCTTTGGTAGATTTTCCCCTTATAGATTACACTCACCTCGGCTGTTTCGGGTATTCGGTAATAGAGCGCATTGTTAAGGCGGTTGCGCAGGTTGGCGCTGCCCAGTTCACGGGAATTGCCGGCCGGTTCGATGACAAGCTGAATAGGTTCGCCCCGGTTACCGCTTTCGAGTATGCCATTTTGCTCAGTAAAACGAGCTACAGTCTGAAAGCCCCTGGCATCCGCCTCGGGGGTGAAATAAACGACGTGCTCTGTAAGTGTGCGGACTTCCATACCTGTGAACAAGCTAAGGTACTCCTCTTCTAGCTTGAGCATTTGCTTGTCCATATAAGGTATCTGACTGAAATTAACTTCCTGAAAACCAGAGATGAGGTTAAAACGGCTTTCCCTGATCTTTTGGATCATTTCAGCCGAGGCTCGTGCTTTTTGTTCCGGATTGCGGTCAACCCAGGCGGTTTGCAGGATGTTGCGGCGTATGACTGTGGTATCGATGGTAATCCGGCGGACGATGGTGTCAACCCTCTGAAAAAGGTTATGCTCGGCAAAGTAGCGGAAGTGTTTCTGGTTTGGGGCATTCACCATGGTGGTTTCAATGTGCTGGGAGTTCAGGGGACGTTGAACTGCTGCATCGTCCATAGCGAGGATTATGCCGTTGTCGAGCATCTCAAAAATCAGCGTGCGGGTATCCCTGGAAGAGCGTTCGTCGAATTCGACGAAAAACCAGGTCTTCGGGTCAGGTTCGGTTAGTGTGCTTACAATGATATCTTTTATTGCATATTGCGTTTCATCCTGCATGATGACGTCGTCAATGCCCAGCATGCGCTTTGCAAACTCGGCATACGGGCCTTTGATGCGTTCGTTTTCTTCGACTATGATGTTGATTTTGAACACTGTGCGCGGCAATGCATAAAAGAAACCGGGTGTTTCGGTGTTTTTCGAACCGGAAGACACCGGACTTACGCTGAACTGGGCTGACACCTGTGGGTGATAGCCAAGCAGCAACAACAAACCAAGAATCGCAGGTAATGCAGGTCTGATTTTCATAGGCTCATCTCCTTGATTTGCGAAGATATACAAAAGGAGGCATGACTGCCTGCCGGGCATGGCCTATAAAAAAACAGCCGCCCTGAATTATCTTCTGGACGGCTGTTAATCAGCTAATTAAACCAATTATTTGATGAAGAGCAGTTCGCGGTATTTGGGCAAGGGCCAGAGCTGATCGTCCACAAGCATCTCGAGTTTGTCCACATGGTAGCGGATTTTGTCGAAATAGGGTTTGACTTTGTGGCAATAAGCGTCGGCCTTTTCCTCAATCGATTCCATGCGGTTGGCTTTGCGGCGTTCTTCGGTCATTTCTTCCACAAACTGTCTGATCTCAGAGATGTGTTCGGAGATCTCCTTGATGTTCTGCAGCTGGTTGCGGCTCAGTTTCACGAAAGTTTTCTGATCCAGCACCTCCTTGAGGCCTTTTGCATTTTCGATCAGGGTGTTCTGATACTTAATGGCAGTAGGGATGATGTGGTTGACGCTCAGGTCGCCTACCAGACGGCTTTCGATCTGGATTTTCTTGACATATTTTTCCAGCTTGATTTCGTAGCGTGCAAAGAGTTCGCGGCGTGTAAAGACCCCATGTTTTTCGAACAGCGCAATCACTTTTTCGCTCACATAGGCCTTGGTAGCCTCAGGTGTGCTGGCATGGTTCGACAGGCCACGGCGCCTGGCTTCTTCTTTCCACTCATCGCTGTAGCTGTTGCCTTCGAAGCGGATGTTTTTCGATTCGCGGATGAAAGCTTTGGTCATTTCGAAGATGGCATCTTCTTTTTTCAATCCGGCTTTGACCTGCTCCTGCACACCGGCATAGAACCTGTCGAACATCTCGGCCACGATGGTATTGAGGGCCACCATGGGCTTGGCGGTGTTGGCCGAGCCGCCGACAGCACGAAACTCAAACTTGTTGCCGGTGAAAGCAAAAGGCGATGTGCGGTTGCGGTCGGTGTTGTCGCGAAGGATTTCCGGAATTTTTGGGATAGCCAGATACACGCTCTTGCCATTGCTGTTGGTAAGGTTTTTGCGCGAAGGCAGGTTTTCGAACTCATCGAGGGCTTTGGTAAGTTGTTCGCCAATGAAGGCCGAGATGATGGCCGGCGGAGCCTCGTTACCCCCAAGGCGAAGGTCGTTGCTGGCGGAGGCTATACTTCCGCGGAGCAGTTCCTCGTATTCGTAAACTGCTTTGAGGATGATGCTCAGCACAGCCATAAAGCGCAGGTTTTCCTGGGGAGTTTTGCCGGGCGATAAGAGGTTTTCGCCTGTGTTGGTGGCCATAGACCAGTTGTTGTGCTTGCCGCTGCCGTTGATGTTTTCATAAGGCTTCTCATGCAAGAGCACTTTTAAGTGATGTTTGCGTGAGACTTTGTCGAGCAGGTGCATGAGCAACTGGTTATGATCGACTGCCACATTAACTTCTTCAAAAACCGGCGCACATTCAAACTGGCTGGGCGCCACTTCGTTGTGCCTGGTTTTTAGGGGGATACCCAGTTTGTGGGCCTCTATTTCGAGGTCGCGCATGAAAGCGCGGGCGCGGCTGTGTATTGTACCGAAATAGTGGTCGTGAAGCTGCTGATCTTTGGCTGATGAATGACCAAAAACTGTCCTGCCGGCAAGTACCAGGTCGGGGCGTGCAGCATACAAGGCCGAATCAACGAGGAAATATTCCTGTTCCCATCCGAGTGTGGGATAGACTTTAGAGATGCTTTTGTCGAACATCTGACAAACTTTCACGGCTGCCTTGTCCAGTGCATCTATGGATTTGAGCAGAGGCGTTTTGTAGTCGAGCGACTCCCCGGTGTAGGAAACGAAAATTGTAGGAATACACAGGGTTTGTTCCATGATGAAAGCCGGGCTGGTTGGGTCCCAGGCTGTATATCCGCGGGCTTCGAAGGTGCTGCGGATACCACCGCTTGGGAACGAAGATGCATCGGGTTCCTGCTGGATGAGCGAAGAACCGGAAAACTCTTCGATGGCTTTTCCTGTAGGCAGCGGATTGATGAAGGCATCATGTTTCTCGGCAGTGGATCCTGTGAGCGGGTGAAACCAATGTGTGTAATGGGTAGCTCCATGCTTCAAAGCCCAGGCTTTCATGGCCGAAGCAACCTGATCGGCAATCCGCCTTTCAATACGGGCGCCGCTGCTGATGGTTTGCTGCAACGATTTATAGGCTTCCTTGGTCAGATACTCCCGCATGGTTTCGTTGTTGAAAACCATCGAGCCATAATAGTCCGAGATTTTTTCGGCCGGATAACTCACCGGTGGCACCTGACGGTCAAGCGTCTGTGCAAGGGCTGTAAATCGGAAATTTTCCATAGTGGTTTGATTGAATGGTTTGTTGTTTTATTTCTGTTTTTTAATGAGCCATAATCCAAAAAATGTCAATGCACCGTTCAGAATCAGCAACTCAAAACCAAATCGGTAGCCCCACAAAAGTTCGACGGAGTACTTGTTGAGCAACCAGGACAAAACCGGCGAGATGATTGCAACCAAAGGAACCAGCTTGTCGTTGACCTTGTTGGGCGTAAAAATGCCGAACGTGAACAGGCCAAGCAGTGGTCCGTAGGTGTAGCCGGCAATGGTGAACAGGCTGTCGATTACCGCTTTGTCGTTGATGTTTCTGAAAAGAACGTTGATTAAAATGATCAGCGAAGAAATAAAAAAATGAATCAGGTAGCGCAATTTTTCTAAGGAAGATTCCGACTCATTTTTTTTGCCCAGGATGTCGTAGATGGTGGAGGTGGTTAATGCTGTGATTGCGCCGTCGGCACTTGAAAATGCAGCTGCGATGAGGCCTATAAAGAATATTACAGCCACTGCACCTCCAAAGTGTTCAACCGCCAGTTTGGGAAAAAGTTCGTCGGAAGGAAAGTTGAGTAAAATACCGCTATCGGTTGCGTAAATGTAAAGCGAGGCCCCCAGAAAAAGAAACATGAGATTCACGGGGATGAGCAGGGCACCGAGGGTGATGACATTTTTCCGGGCATCGGCCAGCGAACGGCAACTCAGATTCTTCTGCATCATGTCCTGATCCAGCCCTGTCATCACAATTGTGATAAACATTCCGCTGAAAAACTGCTTCAGGTAAAAGCGATCATGACGCCAGTCTGTTTCAAAAATTTTCGTATATCCTTCATCAACAGCTCTTTGCAAAAGTCCACCCATGTGGATCCCAAGTTTCTCGCCGATGATGTAAAAAGTAGCTACCAGTGCGCCAAGCATAAAAGTGGTTTGCAGTGTATCGGTCCACACAATCGTACGAATGCCTCCGTTGAAGGAATACAGGGTGATTATCACTACGAAAAGCAATGCTGTTGTCCAGAACGGGAAACCAAAACTTTGGAAAATAAACAAATGTAATACGTTTATTACCAGAAACATGCGGAACGAAGCCCCGATGAGTCGCGAAAGAATAAAAAACAACGCTCCGGTTTTCTGGCTGGCAGTTCCAAACCGGCTTTGCAGGTAACTGTATATGGAGACCAAATTCATCCTGTAGTAAATCGGAAGCAGCACATATGCAATAACCAGGTATCCAAACAGATAGCCAAACACAACCATCAGATAGGTGAATTGTGTTTGTCCGACCCAGCCGGGGATACTGATAAAAGTAACACCAGATAGCGAGGCGCCTATCATCCCGTAAGCCACCACATACCAGGGCGACTTTCTGTTTCCGATAAAGTAGGCCTCATTGTTCGTTTTGCGCGAAGTGAACCACGAAAAGAGGAAAAGCAGCAGCACATATGCTGTGAAAACCGTGAGTATGAGCGAAGAAGCGGCCATTTTAAATGGTTTTATTCATAAAAAGGCCGGCAAACTCAGCCAGGCTACTAACCCTGAAGTCAGGTGGCGGATTGCAGGCTTCATCGCCAACCATCACGGTGAGCATTCCGGCATTCCGGCCGAAAATGATGTCGCTTTCTGTATCACCTACCATGAACGACCGGCTGAAATCAATTTCTGGAAAATGAGATTTTGCCTGCATGGCCATGCTAAGCCCTGGTTTTCTGCAATTTTCGGGCTCATCTTTACGCATGGTGCAGCACAGCACCAAATCGATTTTTCCACCGTGAAGCGCTATCTGTTCCTGCATCCAGGCATGGATCTGATCGAGTTCGGTCTTGCTCATGAGGCCCAATCCGACACCTTGTTGATTGGTTACCACCACAATACGGCCAAAAATTCCTGAGAGGTTTGCAATGGCATCGAGGACCCCTGGCAGCCAGACAAATCCGGAAATGTTGCGCACATAGTCACCCGGTGGTCGTTGGTTGATCACTCCATCGCGGTCCAGAAAGAGCGACCAGTTGCAGCCAACGTCGGGTAGCTTGTTGTGTGGGCTCATTTTGGACCAAAGAGCTGATTTTCGATAAGTTCGCAGATGATGTGCCCGATCAGGATGTGGGCTTCCTGTATGCGGGCGGTAACATCCGAGGGCACGCAAATGAGCAAATCGCACCAGGGATTCATCTTTCCGCCTGTCGAGCCGGTAAGTCCAGCCACATGCATACCGCCTTCTTTTGCTGCTTTTACTGCTTGCACAATGTTGGGCGAGTTTCCGGAAGTGCTGAGTGCAATGAGCAAATCGCCCTGCCTGCCCATGGCTCGCACCAACCTGGCATAAGTCTGTTCGTAGCCGTAATCGTTGCTCACCGCCGTAAGGTAGGAAGTATTCACGTGCAGCGCCTCGGCAAACAAGGGTGCCCGGTCGAACTGAAATCGTCCGCTGAGTTCTGCTGCAAGATGCTGTGCATCAGAGGCACTGCCTCCATTGCCGCAGAAAAGCAGTTTTCCGCCACCCCGATATACTTCCACAGCCAGGCCGGCAAGGTCCTCAATGCGTTTCAGCAGTTCGGGATCGGATAACATTTTTTGCTTCACAGCCACCGAGGCTGCGATAATGTCTGGGATATCCATGCTGGAAAATTGATGCGCAAAAATAGGCTTTTTGTGCTTGACCGCCCGTCCGGTGGTGTCGGGCATCAAACGAAAAAAATAAGAATTTTGCAGCCAAAATTCGAAAAAGTGAAATCGGTAACTACCATCTTATTGCTCATTCTCTCGAACGCGTTTATGACCCTTGCCTGGTACGGACACCTGAAATTCAAGGACTTAAAGGGGTTTGATCAGTTAAATCTCACCTGGATTGTGCTGATCAGCTGGTCAATAGCCTTGTTTGAGTACATGTTCCAGGTGCCGGCCAACCGCATAGGTTACCAGGGCAACGGAGGCCCATTTAGCCTGGTGGAACTCAAAGTGCTTCAGGAAGTCATCACCCTGTCGGTGTTCATGATTTTCACCCTACTCGTTTTTCGCAACGAGACTTTCAGGCTGAATCACATCATCGGATTTGTGTTTCTGGTACTTGCCGTGTACTTCATATTTAAGAAGTAGCCTCTGCAAGTTTTTTTCCATGTTTTTGAAAATAAACTTGCAGTTTTCAAGTTTCTGGTGATAAATTTGGTTGATCAACAAAGCAAATCTAAATCATTCATTACCAATGAAATTCTATGATATCGACTCGGTTTTCACCTTTGGCAAATACGAAGGGAAAACGATCAAGGAAGTGTTTGAACGCGACCAGAAGTACATCGAATTCTGCTTCAACAACATAGATGAGTTCTATGTGTCGCCGGAGGTCATGCGCGAGCTCAAGGCCATGAATCCCACTGAGATTTCGGAACCCATGGCCCTTGAAAACTTCGACGATGATATGCTTGAAGCATACCTCGACGATGCATCCGAAGAGCTGGATGGTTTTGAAGATCCTTTGCTCGACGACGAGGATGAACCTGGCTGGGACGATGAAGACGACTTCGATCTGGGTTTCGACGATGATGAGTACGACGACTTCAACAGCTTCGACGACGAAGATGATTATTGAAAAAAGAATGGCCGCCCGCAGCGGCCGTTTTTATTTAAGGTAGGTAATGATTGCTCCGGCGTAGTTTGCCCAGCTCATGCCTTCGGCTGTTTTGGCTACATTTTCGCGTGGTATGGGCTGCGCTATCGCTTTTCGCATCACGTTGCACATGTCTTCAAGGTCGAGTGGTTTAGCCAAGTATCCGTTGTATCCGTCTTTGATGGTTTCCGGAAAATGGCCGACAGCCGTTGCCAGCATCGGTATCTGGAAGTTATAGCCAATCGATTCAACCCCTGAAGGTGTGGCAGTGAGGTAAAACAGCAACAGGTTGTCGCTCACCTGGAAGTACTTATGCACCTCTTCGTTGGGCACAAATTCATTGACCACATGTACGGCATCCCTTATGCCAAGCTGATCAATGAGTTCCAATGGTTTGTAGTCGCCCTCATCATCCTTGTTTTTCAGAAAAATCTTTCCGGCTGCTCCAAACAGTGCCTTTTTGAACCTGGTGGTCCACTTCGAATTGTCGAGCGTTTGCCAGAACGACTCTCCTACAATAAGCAGGCTGACGTCGTTTCGCTCGGTACGGAGCCTGGCAAAAGCCTCTATGGCCAGATGCAGGCCTTTGTATTTACGGATGAAACCGAAGAACAGAAACACGTGTTCGCGCAGGTTCATGGCAGCCTTGTGTGTCTGTTTGTCGAAGGCCGGATCGGGTGTAAACATGTCGTAAACAGGATGATACAACCTGACCACCCTACCCTCTCCTGCATTGGCTACTTCACCGTCGTTCAGGATGACAAAGCGGCGATTGGGGAATAACGACCTGAGTTCCTGCGCAGTCCTGAGGGCGTGTACCACAAAACGGTCAGCCTTGTTCAGGGCAAAACGGGTGAACAGCGCATCGATCCTGCTCCCTTCTTTCTGAAGCACAAAATGCAGGTCGAAAACGATGGCAGCTTTGGTAAGTTTTTTCAGTCGCGAGGCAATCACACCCATTGGAAGCCCCTGAATGGATATCGCCCATTGAAAGATAACCATATCCGGTTCGAGCCGGGCGATGGTTGCAGCGGTTTTGAGCCAGCTCAGGGGATTGTTGTAGTTGGTGAGGTAGCGCACCTTGATATTGGTACCCGCAAGTTGGTCCTGCCGGCTTTTGCGGTCGATAAAATCGCGCGGGATGATGGCAGGGTATTGATGGGTCCAGGAGACTATAAATACCTCGTTTCCAGGTATTTTATCAAGGGCACGGGCCAGAGAAGTGTTGTAGTTTGCAATGCCGCCTTTAAATTTCGGACCCGGTCCAAAACAGACTATTCGCATCGGGGATTTTTTTGCAAAGGTACGAATGCAGCTTGAAGGGAGGTTTTCGGGCAGATGCAAAAACGCCATTGCATTGTGGAGCAATGGCGCTTTTTTGAGAACGACCTTGCAGAGAATTTATCCCAGATAGCTTTTCAGTATCTTGCTGCGTGAGGTATGTTTGAGTCTTCTAATGGCTTTTTCCTTAATCTGGCGTACCCTTTCGCGGGTGAGGTCAAACTTTTCGCCGATTTCTTCCAGGGTCATCGGGTGGCTTCCATTGAGTCCGAAATAAAGCCGGATTACGTCGGCTTCACGTGGTGTGAGTGTGGAAATGGCGCGGTCGATTTCTTTGCGGAGCGACTCGTAGAGCAGTTCGGTTTCGGGAGTGATCGATTCCTCGCTGCGCAGCACATCGTACATGGTGTTGTCCTCATCCTGAACGAGCGGGGCATCCATGCTGATGTGTCTTCCTGCATTTTTGAGCGATTCTTTTACCTCGGTTTCCGTAATCTCGAGCAACTCGGCAATCTCTTCCGAATTGGGTTCGCGTTCGAACTCCTGCTCGAGCTTTGCATAAGCTTTGTTTATCTTATTGATCGAACCGATCTTGTTGAGCGGGAGGCGAACAATGCGTGACTGCTCGGCGAGTGCCTGAAGAATGGACTGACGGATCCACCAGACTGCGTATGAGATAAATTTGAAGCCACGTGTTTCGTCGAAGCGCTGTGCAGCTTTAATCAGGCCAAGGTTGCCTTCGTTGATGAGGTCGGGCAGACTAAGGCCCTGATTTTGATACTGCTTAGAAACTGATACCACAAAACGCAGATTGGCCTTGGTCAGTTTTTCCAGGGCTGCCCTGTCGCCTTGTTTTATTCGCCGTGCAAGCTCCACCTCTTCCTCTGCAGTGATGAGTTCGACCTTACCAATCTCCTGAAGGTACTTGTCGAGCGAGGCAGTTTCCCTGTTGGTAACTTGTTTGGTAATTTTTAGTTGTCTCATAGGTTATCCTGGTGAACATTTTGCCTGTTGTTTACGAAAATGTGCGGAAGGGGTTACATTTTCTTACCGCCTTCAGGTTTTGGAAGCAGCACTTTTCTGGAAAGTTTCATCTTGTTCGTCTTGGAGTCGATACCGATGAGTTTCACTTTCACCTTGTCGCCAACTTTCAGCACGCTTTCGACCGTATCGAGGCGGCGCCATTCAATTTCGGAAATGTGCAGCAGTCCGTCTTTTCCGGGCAGGATTTCGACGAATGCGCCGAAAGGCAGGATGCTTTTCACGGTGCCAAGGTATTCTTCGCCTACTTCGGGCACGGCTACAATGGCACGGATGCGGGCTTTGGCCAGTTCGATACTTTCCTTGTTGGGCGACACAATATCGATGACACCAAATTCACCTTTTTCTTCGATGACAATCGTAGTGTTGGTCTCACGCTGCATCTCCTGGATAATCTTTCCGCCGGGTCCAATAATGGCGCCAATGAATTCTTTATCCACAAACATTTTCTCGATACGAGGCACATGTTCTTTGTAATCAGGCCTGGGCTGGGTGATTACTTTTGCCATTTCATTGAGGATGTGCAGGCGGCCGAGTCGAGCCTGTTCGAGGGCTTTTTCAAGAATTTCGTAAGTGAGCCCGTCCACTTTGATATCCATCTGGCAAGCAGTTATTCCATCTTTGGTGCCGGTAACCTTGAAGTCCATGTCGCCGAGGTGGTCTTCGTCGCCGAGGATGTCGCTTAATACAGCATATTTGTCAGGCGAACCACTGGAAATCAGACCCATAGCAATACCTGCGACAGGTTTTTTCAATTTGACACCTGCGTCGAGCAGGGCCAGTGTACCGCCGCAGACTGATGCCATGGAGCTTGAGCCGTTCGACTCGAGGATATCGGATACGACGCGTATGGTGTATGGATTTTCGTCGCCGTTGGGGACCATGGGTTTGAGGGCGCGTTCAGCCAGGTTGCCATGGCCAATTTCGCGACGGCTTACACCCCGGCTGGGCTTTGCTTCGCCTGTGGAGAACGAGGGAAAATTGTAGTGCAGCATAAAGTTGCTTGTGCCCTCAAAGACAGCGCCATCAATGGTTTGCTCGTCCAATTTGGTGCCCAGGGTAACGGTGACCAGCGACTGGGTTTCTCCACGTGTGAAGATGGCTGATCCATGGGTAGATGGCAGATAATCGACCTCGCACCAGATGGGTCGGATTTCGTCGAGTTTGCGGCCATCGAGGCGCACGCGCTCATTGAGAATAGCATCGCGCACGGCTTTCTTTTCCACATCGTGGAAATAGCGTTTGACAAGACCGCTTTTTGCCTCCCGCTCTTCTTCGGGCAGGGTTTCGATGAAGGCATCCCTCACCGCTTCAAATGCTTCGGCACGGGCATGCTTGTCGGGGTTTCCTTTGAGCGCCAGTGCGTAGCACTTTTCATAACCAAAATCGTGCACCGCTTTGCGAAGCTCTTCGTCGTTCACTTCGTGGCAATATGTTCTTTTGGGTGAAGATTTTTCCACCTTCGAAGCGAGTTCCATCTGGGCTTGGCATTGTCCTTTGATGGTTTCGTGAGCCACTTTGAGCGCTTCGAGCATTACAGCCTCCGATACTTCCTTGCATTCGCCTTCTACCATAACGATATTGTCGAAAGTGGCGGCTACCATGAGATCGAGGTCAGCGTTTTCGAGTACACTGCTGTTGGGATTGATCACAAATTCGCCGTTAATGCGTGCTACCCTGACTTCCGAGATGGGGCCGTTGAAAGGGATATCGGAAACCATAAGTGCAGACGAAGCTGCCAATGCGGCAAACGCATCCGGCGGCACATCGTTTTCGCCCGAGATGAGGTTAATGACCACCTGGGTTTCGGCATGATAGTCGTCGGGGAAGAGCGGACGCAATGCCCTGTCCACCAGGCGTGCGATGAGCACTTCATAATCCGACGGCCGTCCTTCGCGTTTGAAAAAGCCACCGGGGAATTTGCCTGTTGCAGCAAATTTTTCCTTGTAATCGACGCTGAGTGGAAGAAAATCGACGTCTTCCTTGGCTTCTTTGGCTGAGACCACTGTGGCCAGCAGCATGGTTTTGCCCACCTTGAGCACTACGGCTCCGTCGGCTTGTTTGGCCAGGCGGCCGGTTTCGATGGTTACCAGCCGACCGTCGGGCAGGCTGATTTCCTGTGTGATTGCTTGAGGCATCATGTTGTTGTAATTTTTTACCGGTGTAGCAAATGCAAAAAAAGGCAATCAACAAATTGCCTTTTTTAGCGCATAACCATCGTATGGTTTATTTGCGGATACCGAGGTCTTTGATAATCTGGCGGTAGCGCTCAATGTCTCTTTCTTTCAGATAATCCAGCAGTTTCCTGCGTTTGCCTACAAGGTTGACCAGCGCGCGCATGGTGGCCATGTCCTTTTTGTTCTTCTTGAGATGCTCCGTCAGGTGCTTGATGCGAAAGGTAAACAATGCAATCTGCGATTCAGGTGCTCCGGTATTGGTGGCCGATCCACTGATCTCCTGAAAAATTTCAGCTTTTTTTTCCTTGGTCAGATACATAAGTACTATCTAAATTGAGGGTGCAAAAATAGTTTTTTTATCAATACGATTTGTAACTCAACGCATTTTTACGTTGAAGCAAGGAGCTCTGCCCTTTTATTTTCGTTTGAATAGCTTACCGATAGCTTTTCCAAAATCTTCGAGACGTTCGATATTGTCGCTAAGTGGTTCAAATACAGCGTCATCACTCATGCTGAGATTTTCCGTATTACCTGTTGATTGTGCCGGAAACAACAATATGTAGTTGTTGTCTCTGAAGTATTTATTCAGGTAGTGCGGAACTTTCGTCATGGCATCATTGTACGAAACATAGCCTTTGCGGCTCATTACCAGGATCATCGCGTCGTTTTCCTCTATTTCGCGGCTGATGATGAGCAGATCATCCCATTCTTCAAAAGGTTCGCAGTTAAGCTGGATGGGTTGATTTTTCTGAACCACCTCCAGCCACCTGATGGTTTGCTGTGTTGCGAAAATCTTGAGCTTTGCCCCTGTATTCCGACACAAATTCCAAAGTTTGACGATCCAGAGCGGAAAGCCTATTTCGCGTTCTGCTCTGTCGGGAATGATGACGACATAACGTTTTACCGTCTGAAATGGCTGGTAAGCTTTTGTAATCCAAACAGTGAGGTCAGTTTTACTGAGGATGCCTTCCGAAAGGTTGTGAATAAAGTTTTCGCTCAACCCTTTTTTCGGATCCACCCCGAGCAGCAGGTCGGTGCTTTTAAGCTCTTTTGCTACGCTGGTGATGCCATTGACGAGGTTGAGGTCGTATCGGAGGATTTTGCGCATCACCACATCGGAAGCGGCGGCAATCTCCGAAGCCCGGTCGAGCATCTTGTCGGCATTTTTCTCCGACATTTCCTTGTCTTTTTCATTATTAACTATGTGCAAGGCTACAATATCGTGCTTGTTGCTTTTCGATTTAAACAGTAGGCTCATGTTCACCAGCTCGCTCATTGTCCTTTCGTTCGACAATGCTACGAGAATATTTTCTGAATGAGCTTCTGTTTCAACTTCATCCCCCATCTCGAGCAAGGCCTGGTGCTGTGCGCCTCTTTGGGTTGCCAAGGAAGCCACTGTGCAAGTGATGAGAATCATTACGATTGTACCATTGAGCACGGCATCGTTTAGCAGTCGGATCGGTGCACCGGAGGCATCGTGGCCCAGAATGATATTGTAGCCCACTGTTACTGCAGCAAGGGTTGCTGCCGCCTGGGCATTACTCAGCCCAAAAATGATATTGCGCTCGTGCGAGGCCATTCCGAAAACTTTCTGGGTGATGAAAGCCGCTATATATTTTCCTGAGATGGCAACCACGGTCATCACTGCAGCAACGAGTATGGTTTCCGTATCACGAACAAAGGCCCTGTAGTCCACCAGCATACCTACACCGATCAGGAAAAGCGGAATAAACAAGGCATTTCCCACAAACTCGATGCGGTTCATGAGTGGTGAGGTGCGCGGGATAAGCCTGTTGAGCGCCAAACCGGCCAGAAATGCGCCAATGATGTGCTCAATGCCAGCAGCCTGGGCCAGTGCAGCTCCCAGAAAAACCATGGCCAGCGAGAAGATGTATTGCAGGATGCTGTCGTCGAATTTCTTAAAAAACCAACGTCCCAACAGAGGAAACAAAAACATTACCACAAGCGCAAATACGGTGATCGAGATGCCCAGACGCAACCAGAAATCCTGTCCGACTTCGCCCACAGCCAGGTTTGCAATCACTGCCAGCACAAGCAGCGCCATGGTATCGGTGATCAGGGTGCCACCAACCGTAATTACCACTGACCTGCTGTTTTGTATGCCGAGTTTGCTGACAATCGGGTACGACAAAAGCGTATGCGAAGCAAACATGCTGGCAAGTAAAATCGAACTCATGAGCGAAAAATTGAGCAAATGCAAGCCAGCAGCAATGCCTAACGCCATTGGAATCGTAAAGGTGAACAGCCCGAAGACTAAACTTTTGCCACTGTTTTTGCGAAAAGTACCCAGGTCGATCTCAAGCCCTGCGAGAAACATAATGTAAAGCAAACCCACCGTGCCGTATAACGTTATGCTGCTGTCGCGAAGCAATAGGTTCAGACCATTCGGACCAATCACTGCACCGGCAATGATCAGACCTATTAGGTATGGAATCTTAAGCTTGTTGAGAATAATTGGCGCAAAGAGGATGATAAATAGTATGATGGAAAATATGAGGACAGGGTCTCTCAGGGGCAAGGTGAAATCCTGAATTGCTAAAAGCATGAAAGGAAATTTATGTCTGTTTAAGTTTGCCAAAGTTACTAAAATAAAAAAAGTTGCAACTGCCAGGGCACGCTCATCAAAATAGTTGAACTTTGAACAATGCCTTTAATGTTTTGTTTACACACAAACTTTTATGATGGGTAAGAGGGTCATTGTAATCGGAGCCGGATTTTCCGGCCTTTCGGCAGCAGCAACGCTTGCCAGACATGGGTTTGAAGTGGAAGTGATTGAAAAGCACAACATGCCCGGTGGACGAGCGCGTCGCTTCAGCGAAAGTGGTTTTACTTTCGATATGGGGCCAAGCTGGTATTGGATGCCCGATGTTTTTGAACAGTATTTTGCCTACTTCGGAAAGAAAGTTTCCGATTATTACACCCTTGAGCGTCTCGATCCCTCTTACCGGATGTATTTCGACAATGACCAGATGATTGATCTACCTGCAGATCTGGATGCCATCAAAGCATTGTTCGAACAGATTGAACCGGGTAGCGCTGAAAAACTTCAGAAGTTTCTCGACGATGCCAGATTTAAATATGAAATAGGAATCAACCGCCTGGTGCACAAGCCGGCAAAAAGCCTGACCGAGTATCTGGAATGGGATATCATTAAAGGTGCACTCAAGCTCGACCTTTTCCAGTCGTTTGCCTCATTCATCCGGAAATACTTCAAAGACCCCCGTCTGCTCCGGGCACTTGAATTTCCCGTGATCTTTCTCGGAGCCACTGCCGATAAGATTCCTGCATTGTACAGCCTGATGAATTATGGTGATATTGTGCTGGGCACCTGGTATCCGAAAAACGGCATGTATAGTATTGTGCAGGGGTTCGAAAAACTGGCCGTCGAGCAAGGGGTAAAATTCAGCTACAACGAGGAAGTGCTGGAGCTACCGGTTCAAAATGGTACTATTAATCAGGTGATTACAAACAAAAGAAGCGTTCCGGCCGACTATGTCATCGCCAGTGCCGATTATCACCACGTGGAGCAGAAGCTGTTGCCCAAAGCCTACCGGCGATACGACGAAAGCTACTGGGACAGCCGGGTGATGTCGCCATCATCGCTCATTTATTACCTGGGTATCGGCAAGAAGCTCAACAATGTGTTGCACCACACCCTGATCTTCAATCCTGAATTTGACCAGCATGCCCGCGATATTTACGATACCCCACGCTGGCCTGAAAAGCCCGCCGTTTACCTGAGCTGTACCTCTGCTACCGATCCTACCGTAGCTCCCGAAGGAATGGAAAACCTTTTCATTCTGATTCCTGTGGCACCAGGCCTGAACGACACCGACGAAATCCGCCAGCATTATTTCGACCTGAGCATCAACAGGATAGAAGAAGTTACCGGGAATAGGTTCCGCAACGATATCGTTTACAAGCGTTTTTATTCGAACCGGGACTTTGCCAAGGACTATTACGCATACAAAGGAAATGCTTACGGACTGGCCAATACCCTGATGCAGACAGCCATCCTGAAGCCATCCATGTTTAGTAAAAAGGTGAAAAATCTCTTATATACCGGACAACTTACTACCCCCGGCCCCGGCGTGCCACCAACCATCATCTCGGGGCAGGTAGCTGCAAGAGAAATCATTAAAAAACAAAAAACAACCCTATGAAAGCGCTCTACGACAAAGTATCCTACGAAATCAGCAAACTGACCACACGGAGGTACACCACTTCGTTTTCGCTTGGCATTCGGCTTTTTGACAAAAAATACCATGCGCCCATTTATGCCATCTACGGCTTTGTGCGCCTGGCCGACGAAATCGTAGATTCTTTTCACGAGCATAACAAAGAATTGTTGATGCGCGAGTTCCGCCAGGCCACCGTGGACGCCATTGAACGGCGCATCAGCCTCAACCCGATTCTGCATAGCTTCCAGGATACAGTGCACAAATACAACATCCAATGGGAGCACATCGACAGGTTCCTGAAAAGCATGGAAATGGACCTGGACAAGATAGAATACAACCAGATGCTCTATGAGGATTACATCCTGGGTTCGGCAGAAGTTGTTGGTCTGATGTGCCTGCATGTGTTCACCGATGGCGATATGGAGAAATACAACGAACTCAAATATCCCGCCATGCGGCTGGGTTCAGCGTTTCAAAAAATTCAATTTTTTCCGCGATCTCCATAACGACCACCAACACCTTGGGCGCACTTACTTCCCCGGTCTCAACCTCAATAATTTCGACCGCCTCAAAAAAGAAGAAATCGAAGCCGACATCGAGAAAGACTTCAGGGATGGACTCAGCGGCATCAAAAAGCTCCCTCCCGGCGTGCGTTTTGGTGTGTATGTCGCTTATGTGTATTACTACAATCTCTTCAAGAAAATTAAAAGGCTCAATGCCAAGCGCTTGCTCGAAGACAAACGGATCCGGATACCCAATACGCGCAAGTATGCCCTCATGCTCACCTCCTACGTGAGGTATAAGATAAATATGTTTTGATGATATTGATTATCTGGCTGTTAGCGTTTTCTTACTCTGTTCAGTCTCAAGGTGCGACAGATGCAGATCTTGTCCGTGCTTTATTTTTCAGGCTCGACCAGGATGCTGCCGCGGCAAACCGTATCCTGCAAATCACCGGGAAGAGCATACATCAAAACGATCCCCTGATGATGGCCTATCACGGGGTAGCTACGGCAAACACAGCCCAGCAGGCCGTCTCGCCACTTACAAAATACAACCGGTTCCGGGAGGGGCGCCGCCTGGTTGAACAAGCTATCCAGCTCAGGCACGATTTACCTGAGCTGCGTTTTATCAGGCTGAGTATGCAGCACAAAACCCCTTCCTTTCTGAACTACAGTTCTGATATTGAGTCCGATACAAGGTTTATCCTGGATCATCTTGAAAAAAACCCCAATCAGCCCGGGATTAACAAAACATATTGGACGAATGTGCTGTTATATTTGCAGGGAATGTATTCCGGAGATCAGACCTATCTGGCAAGAATCACGGCACTTCAAAAAGTTATTGCTGACAAAAGATGACAACACAAGACGAATTTGTGGTATTGGTTGATGAGCAGGACCGACCATTGGGCTTGATGGAAAAAATGGAAGCTCACCGAAAAGCCTTGTTGCACAGGGCCTTCTCAATTTTCCTTTTTAACAATGATGGTCAGATGCTTCTCCAGCAGCGGGCCATGACCAAATACCATTCGCCAGGACTTTGGACCAATACCTGCTGCAGCCATCCTCGCCATGAGGAAACACTGGAGCAGGCCACATCGCGCCGCCTGAAAGAAGAAATGGGCATGAGTTGTGATATGCGCAAAGCTTTCGACTTCATTTACAAAGCCGACGTAGGTCAAGGTCTTACAGAGCACGAATTCGACCATGTTTTTATCGGCATCACCGACGATCAGCCTGAGATAAATACCGACGAGGTGGCTTCGTGGAAATATGTCGGTATGAAAGAGCTTTATAAGGATGTTGAACAGCATCCCGAAAAATACACCGTATGGTTCAAAATTGCCCTCAAACAACTTCAGGAATATTTAAAAACCAATAAAATAGCTTAGTTTATGGAATGGTATTTTGCAGTATTGCTTGTGTTGGGCGGATTCCTGTTTATGGAATTTGTGGCCTGGTTCTCGCACAAATACATCATGCACGGATTCTTGTGGGTGCTGCACAAAGATCACCACATCCGCGACGGGCGCAAATTTGAATGGAACGACGTTTTTGCACTCATTTTTGCTACGCCCAGCTTTCTTTTCATCTTCTACGGCATCAAGGATGCTTTCGACTGGAAATTCTACATCGGACTCGGAATTGCGCTCTATGGCCTGGCCTATTTCCTGTTTCACGATGTGCTTGTGCACCGCAGGCTTCACATGCTCGATAAACTGAGCAACCGTTACCTGAGGGCAACCATCACCGCACATCTTGACCATCACAAACCCAATGCCCATTACAATTACGGATTTTTGCTGGCCCCCTGGAAATATTACAAAGAAGAGTGGGCGCGCAACAAAACCTTGAAACAGTGAAAGTTTAACATCCGGGAAAAAAAATCAAACAGCCGCTTCCCCCCGGAGCGGCTGTTTGATTAATCATATCCAGCGAACCAAAATTCGCTTACAAAAAAACACCCGTTTTCCTGGTCAGCCAATACGGTAATTAACGTAGCCAACATCACTTAACCTTGTAAGAAACAGATTGTTTGCCAAAGAAAAGATCAATTCTGCTGAACCTGTTTGCTGCCAGCCACTCCCCTATTCCCGGCAGGAGGTGATGCATGTAGCCGAATGCCATATCATCGCAATCGACGAGAAGCCAGATTTCACTCGATCGGGTATTTGAAAGGTAAAGCGGTATAAGTTCATTTTTTGAGACAATCAGCTGATTCAATTTCTGGATCAGATGCCATCTTCCCTCTCTAATACCAAGGTCAATGTGAGCCGCAGAAAACGGAAACATCAGCTTTGTCAGCTCGATTCCGATAATCTTTCTGCGGGAGATATGCCACAGAAAATCAGGTGATTCACTGGAGACAATCCTACCCTTTGGCAAATCTGACCCAATTTGCAGCCAAGCCCTGAGTACCTCAGATTCCTCTTTTTTCTTGTCTGATTGTCGCGTTAGCATGAACTGTGTTAACCTTGAGGGTGCAATTTGATAGCAAAAATTTTACCCGGCCTTAAAACTGACTTCAGCCTTGAGGGCTTGATTTGTGCTATATTTTAAAACATGAATATGGCTACAAACCGCCGACGTCCGGAAATTGTTGTGATTTCTGATGTGCATCTGGGTACCAGGGGTTGCCGTGCAGCCGAACTTCATGCTTATCTAAAAAGCATCGATCCAAAAATACTCATTCTCAACGGAGATATCATCGACATCTGGCAATTCAGAAAAAACTACTGGCCTCCCCTGCACATGAAGATTGTGAAGCAAATCATTGCCATGGCAGCCCGCAAAACAAAAGTGTATTACATCACCGGAAACCACGATGAGATGTTGCGTCGCTTCAATGGCTTCACAATAGGCAACCTGCATATAGTCAATCAGTTAACCTTGGATCTTGATGGCGAAAGCACATGGTTTTTCCATGGCGACGTGTTTGATGTGGTGATGCAATATTCCAAATGGCTGGCCAAACTGGGGGCGATTGGTTATGATACCCTCATCTGGCTCAACACCAATGTCAACAGTGTGCGTTCTGGACTGAAGATGGAAAAGGTATCGTTTTCGAAAAAGGTGAAGGAAAACGTAAAATCGGCCGTAAAGTTTATCAACGATTTTGAGGCTACAGCTGCCGAACTTGCCGCGCGCAAAGGTTATGGCGCCATTGTTTGCGGGCATATTCATCACCCGGAAATCCGGAATATTTCTACCTCACATCACGAAGTAAAATACATGAATTCAGGCGATTGGATTGAGAACCTCACGGCATTGGAATATGAGCACGAAGTGGGCTGGAGCCTTTTCGATTTTCGTTTGAGTGGCCTGAATGTTTCATCACGTCCCGTTGCCGATGAGGCAATTTTCGCCATTGACGAGCTGAAGGCCAATGAGTTGTTTGCTTTGATGGTCAAAGAGTTCAACGGATGAGGATACTGTTTGCAGTTCAGGGCACCGGCAATGGACATCTGAGCCGGGCCTCACAGTTGTACCCTGTACTTTCGCGCTACGGCCGCGTGGATGTGCTTGTGAGCGGTAAATCGCATTCGCTGAAGCCATCATTTCCAGTGCGTTATCAATTCGACGGACTGGGTTTTGCATTTGGACGGAATGGCGGAATAGATTTTTACAAAACGTACAGTGATGCCAGGATCTGGAAATTTCTGAAATCCGTTGAAGAAGTTCCTGTCAGGAATTACGATCTGGTGATCAACGATTTTGAGCCGGTGACGGCCTGGGCCTGCAGGTTACGCGATGTGCCCGCCATTGCGCTGAGCCACCAGTCGGCTCTTCTCAAGCCCGGGGTGCCAAAACCTCAAACCTCAGACCTCGCCGGAGAGCTTGTACTTCGTCATTATGCACCTGCCAACGAAGCTGTCGGTTTTCATTTTGCGGCATACCACCCCGATATTTTCACTCCGGTTATCCGCAGCGAACTTTATTCCATAAAGCCCAGGCAAGGCAGGCACTACACAGTATATTTGCCAGCTTATTCGATAGAGAAGCTTATAGGCATACTTCCGGTGATTCGTGGAAGACACTGGCAGGTATTTGCCAGGGTGCAGGCCGCATTCCGGCCCAGACCCGATATGCTTGTGGTTCCGGTTGATGCCCAGGACTTTATGCAAAGTCTGGCATCTTCAGTCGGGGTGTTGTGCGGGGCTGGTTTCGAAACGCCTGCCGAAGCACTTCACTTGGGCATCCCGTTGATGGTTGTGCCCATGCGCGCCCAGTACGAACAAGCCTGCAACGCTGCCGCACTCGAACAGCTTGGTGTTAAGGTCATATGGAAACCAACGGGCTTAAACTCTTCAGCAATACTTGGTTGGATAGAAGAAAACCATTCCTTGAGCATGCACTATCCGGATGTTGCGGAAGCTTCCATCGAACGCGCACTTTGGCTGTTTCATCAAAAGCCGGAACAGCCTGCCACCTGGAGCTTGTCAGGTTTACGTTCTTTGCTGGCTGGTTAGAAGGTTTTTTTGAGGGTCATGAAACCCGGATAGGCTACCTGACGCAAGCCAACTTCAATATAAGGCTTTATTTTTACCTGAAGCTCAACAGGATGGGTACCCTGATTGCCAGTTAAACGGAAGGCAAGGTTGGCCAGGGCATCGGCCTGCTGCCCACTGAAGAGCTTGAGCAGATCGGCCTGAACAGTCACCGGAACCACTGTATTGCCTTTGGCCGGAATGCTAAATGAATCATCAAGCCTACCGCTTAACATTTCCCGACCGTCGAGTATCACGCTGTAGTCCATGCGCGACATCATCGCCTGCCGGTCGTTTGGGTTGTCAATGTTCAGCAACACATTGAAAGTCAGAGGGAGTTCGTTGTTGAAAAACGCTCCGGTTAGTTGTATTACCTGAGGTGCCGTCAGGTCGGAACGCTTCATGCCCTGACGGAGCTCAATACCGGCCAGGTTGATTTTGTCGAGGCCTTTGATGTCGAAGGTGCATTGCTTGAGTGCCTGGGTTTGCGCAATCTGGTCAATCACGCTGCAGGAATGGAACATTAATGCTGAGAACAGGAGAATTATTATCGCCTTCTTATTCATAACTTACAGATTTTGAATACCTTTTGCGCTCATTTTCGTCGAGTATGATCTTTCTCAAACGCAGGCTGCGAGGTGTCACTTCGAGGTATTCGTCCTCACGGATGTTTTCCATGTATTCCTCAAGCGAAAACCTGATCGCCGGGATGATGAGGATCTTTTCGTCGGAACCAGCTGCGCGCACATTGGTCAGCTTTTTGGTTTTGCACACATTAACCACCAGGTCGCCCTGACGGCTGTTTTCGCCGATCACCTGACCGGCATAGACTTCTTCGTTCGGATTGATGTAAAAACGCCCCCTGTCCTGAAGCTTCCAGATAGAATAAGGTATAGCTGTGCCTGTGTCGAGCGAAATGAGGGCGCCATTGGTGCGGTTTGGCAGTTCGCCTTTCCAGGGTTCAAAATCTTTAAAACGGTGGGCGATGATGGCTTCACCTTCTGTTGCTGTGAGGATATTGTTTCGCAGACCAATGATGCCACGGGCAGGAATGCTGAATTCCAGGTGCATGCGATCGCCTTTCGGATGCATCTCGAGCAATTCGCCCTTGCGCATGGTTACCTGCTCGATCACTCTTCCGGCAAAATCTTCCGGCACAAGCACAGTGAGGGTTTCAACAGGTTCGTGTTTTACGCCGTCAATCACTTTGATGATCACCTTGGGCTGACCCAGCTGAAACTCATACCCTTCACGACGCATCGTCTCGACCAGCACACTCAGGTGCAGAATACCCCTGCCATACACCAGGAGACTTTCCGGGGAGTCGGTTTCTTCGACCCTAAGTGCGAGGTTTTTCTCTGTTTCCCGGAAAAGCCTCTCCCTCAGATGCCTGGATGTGACAAACTTGCCCTCCTTGCCATAGAATGGCGAGTTGTTCACGGTGAACAGCATGCTCATCGTGGGCTCATCAATCTTGATGGGCGGCATGGCTTCCGGATTTTCGGCATCGGCCACGGTATCGCCAATTTCGAAATCGTCGATACCCAGCAATGCGACAATGTCGCCCGCATGCACTGGTGTCTTAATCCGCTCTTTGCCAAGGCCCTCGAAAACATACAGCTCCTTGATGGTGTGTTTTGTGATGCTGCCATCACGCTTCACCAGCGCAACAGGCATCCCTGCCTGAAGGGTGCCCCTGTGCAGGCGGCCCACAGCAATGCGGCCCACATATGAGCTATAGTCGAGCGAGGTGATCTGAAGCTGCGGAGTGCCTTCGATGAATTTTGCTGCAGGGATATCCCTGATGATCACATCGAGCAGATGTGAAATATCCTGTGCGGGTTTGTTGTAATGATCGGACATCCAGCCTTCTTTGGATGAGCCGTAAACCGTGGTAAAATTCAGCTGATCTTCGGTGGCTCCCAGGTTGAACATCAGTTCGAATACCGCTTCCTGCACTTCTTCCGGCCGGCAGTTGGGTTTGTCCACCTTATTAATTACTACAATCGGTTTCAGTCCCATTTCGATGGCTTTCTGAAGCACAAATCGGGTTTGAGGCATGGGACCTTCGAAAGCATCCACCAGCAGCAATACGCCATCGGCCATGTTAAGCACGCGCTCTACTTCGCCTCCGAAGTCGGCGTGACCGGGAGTGTCGATGATATTGATTTTAATGCCTTTATATCTTACCGAAACGTTTTTTGCCAGAATGGTGATTCCACGTTCGCGCTCAAGATCGTTGGAGTCGAGGATGAGTTCCTGCACTTCCTGATTGTCCCTGAACAATTTGACCTGATACAAGATTCTGTCAACCAGGGTAGTTTTGCCGTGGTCAACGTGGGCGATGATAGCTATGTTTCTGATTTCCTGCATGGTATTTTTGTGTATCGGGATAGCTCCCGGAGGCTGCAAAAGTAGTGCTTTTCGGCCTCTCATGAGTTAAATAGGCTAATTTTGAACCTCCTATTCCATTGCCTGCTCATGATTCTGTTGGAGAAACCGGGCCTTGACCCATGGTTTAACCTTGCTGCTGAGGAGTTTGCAGTTCGGCAGCTGACCGAAGAGGTATTAATGTTGTGGGAAAACGACTGGTGCGTGGTAACTGGCAAACATCAGCTTGCTTATGCCGAGATTCATCCGGCAGAAGTGTTCGGACGTGAGGTACCGGTTATCAGGCGCATATCCGGAGGTGGCACGGTGGTTCACGGTCCGGGTAATCTCAATTTTACCCTCATCACCGACAACAGCTCCAAAACCAACAAAATTGATTTTGCAGCTGCTACCCGACCAATCATCAACTTTCTGGCTGGCCTTGGATTAAAAGTTGAGTTGTCAATGATTAGCAATTTGTCAGTCAACAACTTAAAAATTTCTGGAAACGCAGCTCATGTGTTTAAAAACCGCAGCATGCATCACGGCACCCTGCTTTTCAATGCAGATCTTGATGCCATCCGCCGGCTGATCCGTCGCCCTGACCATCCTTACCAGTCAAAAGCAATAGCCTCCAATCCGGTGGAAGTGGCCAACATCAGCAGCCTGTCCAATACATCTGTCTCTTTCGGCAATTTTAATATCCTGCTTCAGGAATATTTGATTAAACATCTGACAATCAGCGAGATAAGAGGCTTTAGTCAGGATGAAATATCAGCCATTCAGAAACTTGTGTTGGAAAAGTATGCCACCGACCAATGGAACTTTGGCTACAGTCCGGATTACACCTTCGAAAAGCAGGTTGCGCTTGGCACGGTAAACTTTCGCATCTCGCTTGAGGTAAAACGGGGCATCATTACAGACGTTTTGGTAGATGGAAGCCGGGAATTTTCGCAACTGCCCGGCTTGATGCGCGGAAAAGCACACACTCCCGCTTGTTTGCGTGATATTATTTTATCATCCGGCATTTCTGAGCTAATTTCGGAGCCGAAAATCAACCATTTCCTTTGGCAATTGTTCTAAACAGAAAACAATTATGACAGCACAAGAAATTTTCGATCGTCTCTGGCAAAGCTACACAGCCCAGAATCCTTCTGTACAGAAAGTTTACGACCTCTTTGTCAACGAGGGCGAAACTGTGGTGAACGACCATATTGCATTCCGCACTTTCGACGATCCAAGGGTCAATATTGAGGTACTCTCAAAGCTCTTTATCAAAGCTGGGTACATCTATGCAGGAGAATACCATTTTGAAGATAAGCACCTGTATGCCAGACATTTCGAGATGGAAGGTGGCCCTAGGGTCTTTATCTCCGAACTGCTCGCACACAAGTTCAGCCCGTTTGTTCAACAAACCATCAAAGATGTTGTGGACAAAATTCCGGCGGAGCTGCTCACCTCCGATGAGCTGATTTTCAGTGGTTGTGTGTGGGCGCCTGTAAGCTTCGAGGTTTACGAAAAGCTCAGGGCCGAGTCGGAATATGCCGCCTGGCTCTATGTGCATGGTTTCAGGGCTAACCATTTCACGGTGAGTGTAAATCACCTGAAAAAATACACCAACCTGCAGATGGTCAACCAACTCCTGAAAGACAATGGATTTCGCATCAACGATTCGGGTGGAGAAATCAAGGGTACTCCCGCCGAACTTCTCGAGCAGTCGAGCATCCGCAGCGAAATGATTGAAGTAGCGTTTATTGAAGGTGTTCGTCAGATACCGGGATGTTATTATGAGTTTGCACTGCGTTATCCGGATGCAGATGGCAGGCTCTATTCGGGATTCATCGCCAAATCGGCCGACAAGATCTTCGAGAGCACCGATATGGTTAAGAAATAAGACCAATGTCAGCACAATCAGGGGTACGTAAGTCAAAGCCTTATCAGGCACTTGCGGAGCTCAGGGGGCAGTTTGATGGCGAGATCCTGTATGATGAGGCCGTTCGACTGATCTATGCCACAGATGCTTCGGTTTATCGCGAAAAACCTTTGGCCGTAGCCTATCCGCTTCATGCACAGGATATTGAGCGGCTGATTACGTTTGCCCGAACTCACAAGACCTCGCTCATACCACGTGCAGCGGGCACCTCGCTGGCGGGTCAGGTTGTTGGAAATGGCATTGTGGTAGATGTCAGCCGGCACATAAATGCCATTCTTGAGCTCAATGTAGCCGAAAAATGGGTGCGGGTTCAGCCAGGGGTTGTGCTCAACGAACTCAACAGATTTTTAGCGCCGCACGGACTTTTTTTTGGTCCGGAAACCTCCACCGCCGACTACTGCATGATTGGCGGCATGGTTGGCAACAATGCCTGCGGCGCACACTCGCTGGTGTATGGTTCAACACGCGATCATACCCTCGAAATCAAGGCTTTGCTCAGCGACAGCAGCCAGGTGCACTTTCACGCGCTCGACCCCGGGTCGTATGCACAAAAGCTGAAGCTCCCCTCACTTGAGGGAGAGATTTACCGCAAGCTGGACGAGATGCTGAGGGATGAAACGAACCGCAACGAAATCAAAGCTCAATACCCCGACACCAGATTACGAAGGCGCAACACAGGATATGCGCTTGATTTGCTGGCTGATACAATTCCATTCAGCGAAGGAGGCGAGCAGTTTAACCTGTGCAAACTGATTGCAGGTTCCGAAGGCACCCTGGCCTTTATCACCGAGATCAAACTCAACCTGGTGGAATTGCCACCACGACACAAAGCTCTGATCTGTGTGCATTGCCAAACCCTGCAGGATTCCCTGCAAGCCAACCTTATTGCACTGAGGTACAGTCCGGTAGCTATTGAGCTCATGGACAAGACCGTCATGGATCTGACCAAAGAAAACATTGAGCAACGTAAGAACCGTTTTTTCGTCGAGGGCGATCCTGCCGCCATTCTGATTGTGGAATTTGCCGAACATGATCCTTCGGAAATAGAACGCAAAGCAAGGCTCATGGAGCAGGAGATGCGGGAGGCAGGTCTGGGTTACTATTTTCCGATGGTTACCGGTCAGGACATGAAAAAGGTATGGGATCTTCGCAAGGCAGGCCTGGGTGTGCTAAACAACATGCCCGGCGATGCCAAGCCGGTGGCTGTGATAGAGGATGCCGCCGTGCATCCCGAATTTTTGCCGGATTATATTGCCGACATCGAAAAAATGCTGAAAGGCTACGGCAAAGCATGTGTTTACTATGCCCACATTGCCACAGGCGAATTGCATCTGCGACCCGTGCTCAATCTGAAAGACCCGGCCGACGTGGAGTTGTTCAAAAAAATAGCCGAAGACACTGCGAAGCTGGTCAAAAAATACAGAGGCTCATTGAGTGGTGAGCACGGCGATGGCAGGCTGCGCGGACAGTTTATTCCTTTCATGCTGGGTAAGCACAACTATGCCCTGCTCGAAGAAATTAAGTCCACCTTCGATCCCCATAACATTTTCAATCCCGGCAAGATTGTCCGTACGCCACCCATGCACACCTCGCTCCGCTATGAACCCGGACAATCCACCCGACAGTTCGACACCATATTCGATTTCAGCAAAGACCAGGGCATGTTGCGGGCTGCCGAGAAATGCAATGGCACCGCCCAATGCCGAAAATCTGAAGTCATCGGTGGCACCATGTGTCCTTCGTACATGGCCACACGCAACGAGCGCGACACAACCCGGGCACGCGCCAACCTGCTGCGCGAAATCCTATCCGATCCCAAACAGGCAAATCCTTTTGCAAGTAAAGAAATGTACGACATCCTCGACCTCTGCCTTTCGTGCAAGGCCTGCAAATCGGAGTGTCCGAGCAGTGTGGATATGGCCAAACTTAAAGCGGAGTTTCTGCAACATTACTACGATGCGCATGGATTGCCTTTCAGGTCGTGGCTGATAGCCCACTTTGCGACACTCAACAGGATCGGAGCACTTATGCCGGGTGTAACAAACGCATTCTTCAAACAAAAACATCTGGCAGGTCTTTTCAAAAAGATCACCGGTTTTGCGAAAGACCGGTCAATTCCTCTGCTTCAGAGTCAGACACTCAGCCAATGGAAAACCAGACATCGCCCCACGCACAATGGCAAAGGACGTGTTTACCTGTTCAATGATGAGTTTACGAATTACAATGACACTCACATCGGAATCAAGACCATACTTCTGCTCGAAAGGCTTGGTTTTGAGGTCATTATCCCGAAACATAGCGAAAGTGCACGAACCTATCTGAGCAAAGGCTTGCTGCGTAAGGCACGGCGGATTGCGCGACGGAACGTATTGCTGCTGGGGGATATTGTGACTAATCATGCGCCTTTGGTAGGCATCGAGCCATCAGCCATTCTGAGTTTCAGGGACGAATATCCGGAACTTGTTGGCGCTGATTTGAAAGCCAGGGCCGAAGAACTGGCCGGCAACAGCTTCACCATTGAAGAATTCCTGGCCAGGATGCTTGACGAAGGACGCATTAATCCGGAGCAATTCGATCCCGCACCCCGGACAATCTATTATCACGGGCATTGCCAGCAGAAAGCCATTGCCTCCACCCAGGCTGCACGCAGAATTTTGAGCATACATCCCACCTGGAAGGTTAAAGAAATACCCTCAGGCTGTTGTGGCATGGCCGGATCGTTTGGCTATGAGGCTGAGCACTACGATATTTCAATGAAGATCGGCGAACTCGTCCTTTTCCCCACAGTTCGTGCCATGCCGGCTGATGCCGTGCTCACCGCCTCTGGCACATCATGCCGGCACCAGATTGCCGACGGCACCGGCAATGTTGCAAAACATCCGGTGGAAGTGCTTTTTGAGATGCTTACAATTTGAAAGTATTTTGCAATATATTGTTAAAAATAGTTGCAAAACTTGTAATATCAGCCGGATATATCTGAAGTAAGTTAATATTTTGTTAAATATTTGCCTCCATACAACCAAATTATGGTTTGCATGCATCATTGCGTTTAACTTTACAGAAGTTCAACCAATTGTAGTTTTAATTTTAAAAATGCAACCATTATGGAGGTAATTTACAATTTTCGTTACTCGCTCACAAGAAAGACAGTGTATCTGTTACTGATGTTCTTTCTTCTTTTTGGTTTCACAGGCATGCAGGCCCAGGTGATACGCTATGTGAAACCCGGAGGGTTGATGGGATTCAATTATCAGGGACCGCATTCCTGGCAAAACAATCAATCTTACAGAGGACTGCAGGAAGCCATCATGGCCTCAAGTCCTGGAGATCAGATCTGGGTTGCGGCAGGGGTGTACAAATCACAGACGGATTCCAATCAACAGTATGGAAATCCGGATCCCCGCTTAAATGTGTTTGTCCTTAAAGAAGGCGTCAAGATTTATGGTGGTTTCCCAGGACAACCCGGTCAGGAAGGCGACTTCAGTGTTCGCAATCCACAAGTTCTTCAAACTATTCTCACTGGCGACGTAAGTGGTGACGATGGCGCCGGATGGCCAGGTTATCCGAATTACCAGGTACATCAGCCACCACTGAACAACAATGCGTACGCGATATTCATCAATCAGGGAATGCTTACTGATGCTACTGTACTCGATGGTTTCTTTTTTCAGGGTGCAAATAGCTGGAATGCTCCTGCTGGTGTTCGCGCTGGTGCCATCAGCTTAAAAAGTTTTGCGAACCCCAGAATTGAAAACTGTGTATTCCGCCAGAACTACAACCTCTATTTTGGCGGCGCCATAACCCTATTTGCAAGCTCTCCCAAAATCAAGGATTGTTATTTTGCATTGAATGTTGGGACAGGAGCTGCAATCTCTGCTACTGCCAACAGCCTGATAAACGTGGAGGGCATCATTGCGCACGATAACTTCGGTGGGGATGCCGGTGGCGCTATCGGTTTATTTCAGGGAGCCAAAATGGACATGTTCAACTCAGTATTCTATCACAACCATGCTTCGATTGGTAACAGGTTATTTGTCAGCGGGTCACACATCACTCAACTGACTGCACAAAATGTGATCTGGTGGAACAACGGATTCTTCGACTACAATACCAACACAATCAACTACAGCCAGGCGCCGGGAAGGTTGTTTTATATCACTGGCTCTAATCCAGGATCGGGAATAGTAAAAGTGGCCAATTCAACCCTTTACAGCAATGGCCCTTCTTATTCAGGGCCTACACCCAATAACACAACAAACGGTAATTTCAATGTAGACCCAGGACAGATTCTGGAAATCAGCTACAGTGTTGTCGAGTTTGGCTGGCCAAGGGGTGGAACGGGTATCATCACGGCTGACCCCTTGTTTATCAACCCCCCTACCACATTTGATGTAGGCCCGGGTAGTCCGCTGGTCAATCCAAATTTCCCTCAGGTCTTCTTCCCTGTACCATACGATATTAATGGCAATCCGCGCGACAATAATCCTGACCTGGGCGCCTACGAATATGATCCCAGTTTGGTTGGTTTGCAGGCATTCAAGGCAGATGCTGCGGTTTTATATCCCAATCCTGCCAGCAATATGCTTTATGTGCAATCGAAACGCAATTACCAGACTTATGAAATTATCGACATGATGGGGCGCTCTTTGGTGAAGGCAAGCTTCCCGATTCACGGCATCAACCTGCCAAATCTCAGCAACGGCACCTACATGCTCAGGCTTTTCGAAAGTGAATTTTCGCAACCAGAGACTTACAAATTCCAGGTATTCTGACAGACTGACAACCACCAACAGCCCTTTTCTCATACAACCCTGTGCAACAACCGCCAATTTGGCGGTTGTTTTTTATTCTATGGCTATGGTCAGACCGTCCATGGCTGCAACTGCGGGTGAAAAAATTTCTTCTGTTTCGTGCACCAATTGATCAGCATCCTTGTATCTGGATGAGAAGTGACCGATAATCAGTTTTTTAGCTTCAGCCAGTTTTGCAATTCTGGCTGCGTCGTGGGTGGTACTGTGCCAGGTGGCATTGGCTTCGGCCTGCATGTTTTCCGAAAAAGTAGCTTCGTGGTAAAGCACATCCACACCCTGGATGTTTGGTACCATTTCAGGAAAATAGGCCGTATCGGTGCAGAAAGCATAGCTTCTTGGTTTGCGGGGCGGAGCCAGCAAGGTTTCTGCCGGCAGCATGCTGCCATCAGGAAGCACAAGATCTGCACCCTCTTTGACCGCTCTGATCTGTTCAAAAGTCAGGTTAAATTCCTCAATGGCTTCCTGACGGATATTGCGTTGTGAGTTTACCTCATCGAAGCGGAAGCCCCATGCGGGTATGCGGTGTTTGACCGGAAATGCCTTGCAACTCAGCTGTTCGTCGGCAAAAAGAAGCTGAGTTTCATGAGCGGTAAACGGATGAAAATGAAGTGGAAACCTTAAAGAGGTGTCGGCTGCGGCAAGCTGCAAGCTGATGATGTTGTACAATTCAGCGGGGCCGTAGATGAAAAGCGGGGCTGTGCGACCGATCAGATGCATGGTATTGATCAGGCCAATCAGCCCGAAGTAATGGTCGCCATGGAGGTGGCTGATCAGTATTTTCTGGAGTCTGACCGGGCTGATGTGCATGCGTTGCATGATAAGTTGTGTACCTTCCGCACAGTCGATCAGTATGGTAGTGTTGTCGTAACGGAGCAGCTGGCTGGTGGCTGCCCGATGCAGGCTGGGTACGGCCGAACCTGAACCAAGTATGGTGATGTGAAAGGGAATCATAGGACCAAATTTACAATAAGCCAACAAATGCAGCCGGCATGAATAAAAAAAGCCACCCTGCAGGGCAGGATGGCCTTTCATATGGCTAAAGTTCCTGATTACTTCTTTTTGTTGGCCTTTTCCTCTTTTTCGAGGTTTTCTTTCAGGTCAGCAAGTACGTCAAGATCGCCGAGGGTAGGACGCTCGAGGTTCTCGTTGATGATCTTCACCACGCGCTTGGTCGATTTGGCTTCGCCTGCTTTGCCTTCGGCTTCGGCCTGGCGGGCAAGCAATGCCTGGTCTTCGTGAATGCGTGAGTGCGAAAGGATGATCTTTTTGTTTTCTTTCGAGAACTCAATCACTTTGAAATCAAGTGTTTCGTCCATCTTTGCCTGCGAGCCGTCTTCTTTTTTCAGGTGACGGTTGGGAGCAAAGCCTTCCACGCCGTAGGGCAGCGAAACCACCATGCCTTTGTCGGAGGTGCCGATGATGGTACCTTTGTGGATGCTGCCGACAGTGAAGATGCTTTCGAATACATCCCAGGGATTTTCCTCGAGCTGCTTATGTCCGAGGCTCAGGCGGCGGTTTTCTTCGTCAACCGAGAGTACGACAACCTCGATGGTTTCGCCGATCTTGGTGAATTCGGCCGGATGCTTGATCTTTTTCGACCAGTGCAGGTCGCTGATGTGGATCAGGCCGTCCACGCCTTCTTCAAGTTCGACAAAGATGCCAAAGTTGGTGAAGTTGCGTACGATTGCTTTGTGACGCGAGTTGACGGGGTAACGCTGCTGGATATTGGCCCACGGGTCGGGGATGAGTTGCTTCATACCCAGCGACATTTTGCGCTCTTCGCGGTCGAGGGTGAGGATAACGGCTTCCACCTCGTCGCCCACCTTCAGGAAATCCTGTGCGGTGCGCAGGTGCTGCGACCACGACATTTCCGAAACGTGGATGAGACCTTCCACACCGGGTATGATTTCGACAAAAGCGCCGTAGTCGGCAATTACCACTACTTTGCCTTTCACCTTGTCGCCCACCTTGAGGTTGGGGTCGAGTGCATCCCATGGGTGAGGTGTAAGCTGCTTGAGACCAAGCGCAATACGTTTCTTGTTTTCGTCGAAGTCGAGGATAACTACCTTAATCTTCTCGTCAAGCTGAACGATTTCTTCCGGGTGGTTGATGCGGCCCCACGAAAGGTCGGTGATGTGAACCAGACCGTCCACGCCGCCCAGGTCAACAAACACTCCATAGGAGGTGATGTTCTTGACTGTACCTTCGAGTACCTGGCCTTTTTCGAGCTTGCTGATGATTTCGTCTTTCTGCTGTTCGAGTTCGTCTTCGATAAGCGCTTTGTGCGAAACCACCACGTTCTTGTATTCCTGGTTGATTTTGACCACTTTGAATTCCATGGTCTTATCAACGTAGATATCGTAGTCGCGGATAGGTTTCACATCGATTTGCGAACCGGGGAGGAAGGCCTCGATGCCGAACACATCCACGATGAGTCCGCCTTTGGTACGGCTCTTCACATAACCGGTGATGATTTCTTCTTTTTCGTAGGCTTCGTTGATGCGGTCCCAGGCACGCAACAGGCGGGCTTTTTTGTGCGACAGCTGGAGCTGACCACCAGCACCTTCCTGGTTTTCAACGTAAACCTCAACTTTGTCGCCCACCTTGAGGTTCGGATTGTAGCGGAATTCCGACAACGGGATCACACCATCGCTTTTGAAGCCAATGTTTACAATGACTTCGCGGTTGTTTTTGTCAACCACAACACCATCGATCACTTCGTGGTCGTTAATGGCGCTGAGGGTGCGGTCGTACATGCTTTCGAGCTTTGCGCGGTCGGCCACATTGTACTTCTCGCTTTTCTTGTCAAAAGCGTCCCAGTCGAAATCGCCGGGAACCTGCTGTTTTTTAGCCGGTTTAGCGGCTTCTTTTTTTACCTCGGCAACAGCTTCGGCTGCCACCGGGCTTTGCTCATCAACATTGTTTGCAGGCTGAGGAGTTTCCTGAAGCTGTCCTTCGTTGATGATGTTTTCGTTTTCAGTCATTTAATTTTTACTTGTACCTGCACAATCTTCCGGCCATTGAACAGGGAGGTTCGACAATACACACATTTTCAGGAGACAAGCCTTTTTGTAGGCCGACCCGGAAGGGTCCTGAAATGAGTGTGCAAAAGTACGAATTTATTCCACAAAATCAAGCATCTAGCCTTCGGTTTTTTACGCATGGCCGTGAGACCTGATGCCAACTTGCGATTAATGAGTACTTTTGCAGCCCAAATTATATTCACACGCTTTCCTATGGCTCTCAAATGTGGCATTATTGGCTTGACCAACACCGGCAAGACCACCATTTTCAACTGCATGTCGAACACCAAGGCAGAGGCTTCGAGCTTTGCTTTCAGCGCAACCAAATCGAACATCGGTACGGTGGAAGTACCCGATCCAAGGCTGACAGCCATTGATGCCCTCATTAAATCGGCCAGGGTGGTGCCGGCAACGGTTGAGATTGTCGATGTGCCGGGTCTGGCCAAAGGAGCCAGCCAGGGCGAAGGCGTGGGCAACAAGTTTCTGGCCGACATCCAGGTGATGGATGCCCTGATTCATGTGCTGCGCTGTTTCGACGACCCTTCGCTGCCACATATCGAAGGCTCGGTGGATCCGGTCAGAGATATGGAAATTGTGGACTTTGAGCTACAGGTGCGCGACCTCGACCTGGTGATGCGGAAGATTCAACGACTGGAAAAACTGGTCAAGGTAGGCGACAAAGACGCCCGTCATGCGCTGGACGTGCTCACGGTGCTGAAAAACCACCTCGAAAACATGGGCAACGCCCGAACCGCACCCATCGAAGAAGACGACAGGAAGTATTTTGCTGAATTGCAGTTGCTTACAGCCAAACCGGTAATATATGTTTGCAATGTGGACGATGCATCGGCAACTTCAGGCAACGCCTACTCCGAAGCTGTGGCCAATGCACTGAAAGGCCAGGACACCGAAGTGCTGGTGATTGCAGGCAAACTCGAAGCCGAAATAAGCGAGCTCGAAGACGAATCGGACAGGGCTGTCTTTCTGGCCGATGCGGGTCTGCAGGAACCGGGGGTGAATAAGTTGATTCGCGCTGCATATAAGCTGCTCAACCTGCAATCGTTTTTCACGGCAGGTCCGAAAGAGGTCAGGGCATGGACGATACGCAAGGGAATGACGGCTCCACAAGCGGCCGGAGTGATCCATTCTGACCTCGAGCGTGGTTTCATCCGAGCCGAAGTGATGAAATATGCAGACTTCATTACCTATAAATCAGAACAAGGGGTAAAAGATGCCGGCAAGTTCAGGGTGGAAGGAAAAAATTACATTGTAGAGGATGGTGACATCCTTCACATTCGTTTCAACGTCTAATTTTCAAATAGTTGCGCGCTCAGCGCCCCGGCTTTCGGCTCACCGACGGCCCGTTTCTCCAAAACCGACCTGATCAGTTCCGGGGCTACAGCATCTTTCGTTATGGCACTTTTTAGTGCCTCGGTGGCTACCGGGGCCAGGCGAAAATTCCAATGCAGTGCTGCATCCACGATTGCCGGTATGGTTTTGTCGTTCCAAAGACCGAGTTGCTCCACGGCCTGAATGGCATTCGTGCGGGTGCGGAAATCGTACTTAAGCGAGCAATAATCAGCCAACTCGCCTGCATACTCCTCCATGCCTGCACCAATGGCCTGCCTGAGCCATGCGATTCGGACATTCAAACCGGGGAATCCTCTTTCGTGAGCGGTTTGCCTGAGGTATTGGCTCAAGTTGCCGCGATCGAATTCTGAAAGTTTTTCGAGGGCAATAATGATATTGGAGTAGGACGTATCGCTCAGGCAGGCAACCACAAGCTCCTTGAGCTGAGGAAAATGATGGGCCTCAAGGCGTTGCAGGGCTGCCCGCCGTACCATCACATCTTTTGAGCGCAGCGAGGAGGCAAACAGGTCAACACTTTCCGGCACTGTATCGTAGCGGAGCTGTTCGAGCAATTCGGCACGCACAAGCGGATGTTCGTTCAGGTGGGCGTGCATCAGGTAAAACCCGCGCTTCGATTCCAGCGGCTCAGCCCGCAAACTTACCAGGGCCTCATACCTGTCGGAAACCCGGCGTGCGTTGAGGTACTGATCCAGCCTTTCATAAATACTTCGGTTGAATGTGTGGGTAGCGGGCATCATCCCGGCCGGGTTGAAAATCATGTAGATGATGTTTCCTTCCTTGGGCAGCACATAATAGCTCAGGGTGTCGTCGTTCCAGAATTTGTAGGTCTTCCGGGTGGCATCCAGAAAACCTATTTCAAATTCGATCCATCCTTTGAACACGGGCCTGAGGGGCGAAACCTGCTGGGTTTGCCGGACACGGAACAACAACGACATTCCATGATCTTCATAATCAATTACATAGTGAGGTTCTCCTCCCCTTTCGATCCATTGCTCAAAAAATGCATCCATGCTGCGGCCGGTGGCCTCATAAATCGCTTTGCGCAGGTCGTAGGTCCACACCTCACTGTTGGCATGCTTGGTCAGGTAGTGACGGATGGCCTTGCGGAAGTCGTGGTCGCCAAGCTGGTAGCGGAGATAATCAAGCACAAGCGAACCCTTTGGATACCAGCGATCAACCCCTCCCCTGCTGTCGGCAATAGGGTAGTCGTCAAACAGTGCGGCATTGAGCATGCGTTGGTATTCCTTGTGGCGTTCCCATTGATAGTAGTCCTCGCCGAAATATTTTCGCTCGAACAGCTTGGCATAGTAGGTTGCAAAACTTTCGGTGAGCCAGACGTCGGTGTGCCGCAAATGCGAGAGGTAGTTGCCAAACCATTGGTGAATAAATTCATGCACGTTGACATTCACATAGTTGCGTTCCCAGAAGGCACGGGGATCGATGTGGAGATAATCGCCGAAGATGGTTGATGTGGTGGTTTCCATGCCGGCATACAGGTAGTTGGCTACGGGCGCCTGGCGGTAGAGCTCGTATGGATAGGGCACGCCAAATTCTTCCTCACAAAAGCGGATCATCTCATCCATCAGCATATAGGTACTTTCGACATGGTTTTCCCTGTCGGGATAGTACCAGAGCTCGACCGGCAGGCCATTGGAGGCTTTGAAAGATTTCCATTTATATTTACCGATAACCAGGGCTGTTGAGAAAAAGGTATGTTCGGTCCTCATCTGGTAATGCCAGGTGGATGTGCCGTTTTTATTTTTGCGGACGCCGACACGGATTCCATTGCTGAAAACCTGATAGTTGCTGCTGAAGGTGATATGCAGGTCCATGGTCAGGCGGTCGTTTACAAAAGGCAGCCAGGTGTAGGGCCTGTGTGCCCATATTTGCCTGCGCATGGTGTAAGTGCTATCGTCCCAACCCACAAAATGCAGCTCAGGCGCCTCTTTTACAACATATTTCATCTCGAGGGTGTGCTGCCGGTCGAAAAATCTGCGCCTTGGCATGACCACGTGCAGGTATCCGTCGCTCATGTGCCAGCGGACAGGGTTTCCGTCGAATCGGACGTATTCAAAACTGAATTCAGGTGCCTGCAATTTCAGTGTGTCCACATCGGTTCGCGTAGTTTGCAGCCTGAATGACACTGTCGCCGAGAACGATCGGTCGAGGGTGTCGATGCTCAGCCAGGCACTGATGTGTTGGTAATCAGCTGATTTTTCGGGGATATAACGGTGAGGATCGTCGTGAAAACAAACGCTTTGTCCGTGTGAAGCATGCATCAGCGCAAATGCAAGCAAGAGGGTAACAAGGAATTTCATCGGCAATGTTTTACTGTAGCTAAAATACACCCATCCTTTGGAATTAAAAAAAAGCCGGAAGGTAAAATCCCTCCGGCTGTTGTGGAATGTGAAATCTGATTACTGATGCTGCTTTTCCTTAATCAGGTTAAGCGCGCTGCCGGCTTTAAACCATTCGATCTGGTTGTGGTTGTAAGTGTGATTTGCAAGGAAATCTTCGGTGCTTCCGTCGCTATGGTGCAAACGTACCGTGAGCGGCTTGCCCGGAGCAAACTCCCTGAGGCCGAGTACGCTGATGCGGTCATCTTCGCGTATTTTATCATAATCCGACTTTTCGGCAAAAGTCAGTGCGAGCATTCCCTGTTTCTTGAGGTTGGTTTCGTGGATTCGGGCAAACGATTTTACGAGCACTACCCTCACCCCAAGAAATCTGGGCTGCATGGCTGCATGTTCGCGCGACGAGCCTTCACCGTAGTTTTCGTCGCCCACCACAATGGATCCCGGACCGGTATCGCGGTATTCTTTTGCTGCATCAGGCACAGCGGTATATTGTCCGCTGATCTGGTTGAGTACGCTGTTGGCCTTGTCGTTGAAGTAGTTGATGGCACCTGTGAGGGTGTTTTGTGCTATGTTTTCGAGGTGACCGCGGTAGCGGAGCCAGGGGCCGGCCATCGAGATGTGGTCGGTGGTGCATTTGCCCTTGGCTTTGATCAGCAGGTACATCTGGTGGAAATCATCGCCGTGCCATTTGGGAAATGGTTTGAGCAGCTGCAGGCGTGTGGAGGCAGGGTCCACAATCACTTCCACCGACGAGCCATCGGCTGCAGGCTCCACATAACCGTTGTCTTCCACAGCGAAACCCTGTGGCGGGAAGTCGATGCCCTGTGGTTCATCGAGTTTCACCTCCACCCCGTCCTTGTTGATCAGGGTATCGGTCAACGGGTTGAAGTCGAGGCGGCCTGCAATGGCGTAGGCTGTAACAATTTCGGGGCTGGCCACGAAGCCATGGGTATTTGGGTTGCCGTCGTTGCGTTTGGCAAAGTTGCGGTTGAACGAGGTCATGATGCTGTTGGGCTCTCCTTTTTCGGCATTGTGGCGCGCCCACTGGCCGATGCACGGTCCGCAGGCATTGGCAAGCACCACGCCTCCAATTTTTTCGAACACCCCCAGGAAACCATCGCGTTCCACGGTGTATCGCACCATTTCCGAGCCGGGGGTAACGGTATATTCCGACTTCACCTCGAGCTTTTTATCCAGTGCCTGGCGGGCTACCGAGGCAGCACGGCTAATGTCTTCGTACGACGAGTTGGTGCACGAGCCAATCAAGCCTACCTCGAGCTTCAAGGGCCAGCCTTTTTCTTTGGCAGTCTCGGCAAATTTCGATACCGGGGTGGCTAAGTCAGGTGTGAAAGGCCCGTTGATGTGTGGCTCCAGCGTGGAAAGATCGATTTCGATCAGTTGATCGAAGTATTGCTCGGGATTGGCATACACCTCAGGGTCGGCTGTGAGGTATTCCTTGATTTTGTTGGCTTCGTCGGCCACGGCATCGCGTCCGGTTCCCCTGAGGTATTCTTCCATCTTGCTATCGTAGCCAAAGATGGATGTGGTGGCGCCAATTTCTGCTCCCATGTTGCATATTGTGCCTTTTCCGGTGCAGGAGATATTGAGTGCGCCCGGCCCGAAATATTCTACAATGGCACCGGTACCTCCTTTTACGGTCAGGATGCCGGCCACCTTGAGGATGACATCCTTGGCCGAGGTCCAGCCACTGAGTTTGCCCGTCAGCTTCACCCCGATCAGTTTGGGCCATTTGAGCTCCCAGGGCATGCCGGCCATCACGTCCACAGCATCGGCGCCTCCCACACCAATAGCAACCATGCCAAGCCCACCGGCATTGGGGGTATGCGAGTCGGTGCCAATCATCATACCGCCTGGGAAGGCGTAATTTTCGAGCACTACCTGGTGGATGATACCCGCGCCCGGTTTCCAGAATCCGATGCCATATTTATTTGAAACACTGGCCAGAAAATCATACACCTCTTTATTGGTGTCGTTGGCCGTTTTCAGGTCGGCATCGGCGCCCAGTTTGGCCTGTATAAGGTGGTCGCAGTGCACGGTGCTGGGAACGGCAGTTTTTTTACGTCCGGCCGACATAAACTGAAGCAGGGCCATTTGTGCCGTTGCGTCCTGCATGGCCACACGGTCGGGATTGAAGTCCACATACGATTTGCCGCGCTCATAGGGCTTAGATGGCAATGGGTCAGCCAGATGCGCGTAAAGAATCTTTTCGGCCAGTGTCATCGGCCTGCCGAGCATCCTGCGGGCTTCATCCACTTTCGAGGGCATTTGGGCATACACCGCCCGGATCATGTCGAGGTCAAATACCTTCATAATGTTGTTTTGTTAATATAATAACAATATTTTCAAGCTTTTATGCAAAGTTAAGAAAGCTTTTTTAGTAGTAAAGCTTTTGGCCTACCTGTTGAACACATATTGAATGAGGTTGGCTCCCATGCGCAAAGCTTTGAGCCGGGTCTCCTCCGAATTGCCGTGCACAGCGGCGTCTTCCCAGCCGTCGCCCAGGTCGCATTCGTAGGTGTAAAAACAAACCAGACGTCCTTCCCAGAAAAGCCCGAAACCCTGGGCGGGTTTGCCGTCGTGTTCATGAATTTTGGGCAATCCGTTCGGGAATTTAAACTTCTGGTTATAAATGGGATGATCTTTGGGCAATTCAATAAAATCAAGCTCCGGAAACACTTTTTTCATTTGCGGACGGACAAAAGGGTCCATGCCATAGTTGTCGTCGATGTGCAGAAACCCTCCGGCAATCAGATAGTTGCGCAGGTTTTGGGCTTCAGCTGCATCGAAAAGCACATTGCCATGCCCGGTCATGTGAACAAAAGGATAGTTGAAGATCTCCGGCGATCCCGGCTCAACCGTGGCAATCTGCCGGCTGATATTGGTACCAAGTTGCTCGTTGCAAAACTTTACCAGATTTGGCAAAGAGGTGGGATTGGCATACCAGTCGCCACCACCACGGTATTTGAGTAGCGCTATCTGCACATCGGGCTGCCCGGAGAGCAAAGCCGAATTCAGCAGGAAAATGATTAGGATAAAATTGAATCTGTTCATGTGGAATAAACGCGCAAAAATGCCTAAAGTTTTTTTAGCTGATTGAGCAGTTGGATGGTATGGCAAGCCACGAGCGCAGCTGTTTCGGTGCGCAGCCGCGACTTCCCCAGGCTCACAGGCACAAAGCCGCGATCGATGGCCAGGTTGACTTCGGCGCGTGTAAAATCGCCCTCGGGTCCAATCATGACCACTGTTCCCCGACCGGGAACAACAGTCTCTGCAAGTGTCTGACTAACCGAAGCATCAATCCAGGCAATAAAACGCTGCTCAACTGCAACGCTTTCCAGAAAGTCATGCATGTTTTCGTACACCACGATCTCGGGTAAAGTGGCCTTCATCGACTGTTTCATGGCGGCAATGGCTGTTCGTCTGAGGCGGTCGGGTTTCACCGTACGGCGTTCGGAATGTGCGGAAAAAAATAGACTGATGGTGCCAATACCGATCTCCGTGGCTTTTTCGATAAACCATTCCGTACGTTCGATGTTTTTTGTCGGGGCCAGGGCGATGTGAACCAGGTCATCAGGCGTGCCCGGAATCCGGATTCCCTCATCGCATATGATAGAGGTGTGCTTCGGATGAGGTTCTTCTACCCTGGCTTCAAACAGCATTCCTTTGCCATTGGTCACAAGCAGGCGTTCACCCGTTTTCATGCGGAGTACACGTGCACAGTGCAACGACTCTTCTTCGCCAAGCACCGTGAGCCCCGGCGCCGCATCAGGTGCATAGAACAGGTTCATGTACCGATTTTACTGCAAAGAAAACAAATATGGCGGCTTGCCGTGAAATGTACATGTCGCATGATTTGCCCCAGAAACTTATAAATTGCTCGTTATCAATGGATATTCATCAAAAGTGCTGTTTATTTTTATCAGCAGGCAACTTTTAGGGATTGCGAATCGTTTGATAACAAAAGCCAATCATGAGAAAACCCTCCTTTAGTCCTGCGGCTCGGGTACGAGAAGAACGCTACAATACCATTTCGCACGCGGCAGGTGTATTGATCGGTGTGGCAGCCACGGCCATACTCGTCACATTTGCAGCCATCTGGGGAAATGTTTGGCAGGTAGTAAGCTATTCGATTTTCGGGGCCAGCCTGATCACGCTTTACACCGCCTCCACCTTATACCACGGTGCGAGCCGTCCGAGGCTGAAATATTACCTCAACAAGTTTGATCATTCTGCCATCTATGTGCTGATCGCAGGCAGTTACACTCCTGTGGCCCTGGCCATGCTTGGCGGCGCCACCGGCTGGGTGCTGTTTGGCCTGAGCTGGCTTATTGCCACGGCAGGCATTGTTTACAAAATCTGGTTCTACGCACATCGTCACCGCAAGGTGTCGGCCTGGCTTTACATCGGAATGGGCTGGCAGGCGTTGTTTGTGGTTGTCCCCCTTGTGCGTATGCTGCCGGCCCTCACCCTCTGGCTCATACTTGCTGGCGGCATTGCCTATAGTGCAGGAGTATTTTTCTACCTGAAAAAAGGCCGGCCCTTAACCCATTTTATTTTCCACCTCTTTGTGCTTGCCGGAAGCCTGTTGCACGTACTTGCATTCGTAAGCTATACCATGTTGAGCAAATAATTCAGGGAATCAAATACCAAATTGTGGGGATTCCCCTGGCCTGAAAGGGGGGCTAAGTTTGCACAAAAATTCCACAATGCAAACAAAAACCGCTCTTATCATCCTTTTGTTCTTTTTAGGTGTCATACATCATATTTCCGCTGGTAATGATGGCGAAGCCCTGTTGTTTGGTATAGTAAAACATAAAAACGATCCCCTTCCCGTGACAGCAGTGTATGTGCAGGGAACCAACACCGGTACTTCAACCAATGCGGAAGGAAAGTTTTGGCTCTATCTTAAACCGGGAGAATACACCATTGTTTTTCAGACCCTTGGCTTCGAAAGCCAAAGGATCAACGTAAAGCTTGCACGGAACGAATCGAAGGAAGTTTCGGTTTTGCTGAACGAACTAACGCTTACGATGGACCCCGTGACGGTGAGCGGCAGCCGCATCGGGTTGCTTCGCTATCTCCCCGGATCGGTGCACAAAGTGGACGGCAAGGATCAAAACATTCGCCTGGCTGTGAGCAATGCGGATGCTTACAGGCATGTACCCGGCATTCATGTTCCGGATGAAGATCCGGCAGGATTGCGCACCAATGTTGGGATTCGTGGTCTTGACCCCGACCGCAGCCGCAACCAGCTGGTGATGGAAGATGGTGTGCCCGTGGCATTAAATCCCTATGGCGAACCGGAGCTTTACTACTCCCCTGCCATTGAGCGAATGAGTGGCGTGGAAATTCTTAAGGGTAACGGACAGATTCTTTTTGGTCCGCAAACCATTGGTGGGGTAATTAATTATCTAACTGCCGAACCTCCTGCTCAAGCCGAAGGACTCATCAGCCTGCGTGGCGCCCCCGGGGGATTTTTCACCGGCAGGCTGCATTTTGGCAATACGCATGGCAATACTGGTTACACCTTCGACTACCTGCGCAAACAAGCCGACCAGCTCGGCCCTCTGAAATTCAGGCTAAACGACCTCAATGGCAAAATCAGGCTGAAAAGCGGCATGCGGTCGGTGATCACATTGAAAATGAGCGTGTACGACGAAGCCTCGAATGCTACCTACGTCGGTCTCACCCAGCCGATGTTCGATGCCGGAGGAAACGACTATACGGTGATAGCACCCAACGACAGGCTCGACATCCGGCGGTATGCCCTCAGCCTGCAGCACATGCAACAGCTCACTGACCAGATCAGCCTCAGGCAAACAGCTTATGCCTATACCACTGTGCGCAACTGGAGGAGGCAGGACTTTACGTACAACTCTAATGCCTCCGGTCTCACAGGAGTGGTTTGGGGCGACCCCAACCAGCCCGAAGGAGCCATCTATATGCGCAACAGCACAGGCAACCGCAACAGGGCCTTCGAAGTTGCCGGATACGAAAATCGCCTTACCGCACATTATGAGCTTGCAGGATTGGGACATCAACTGGATGCAGGATTCAGGATTCATACCGAAAAAGCTCAGGAACAGCGCATTAACGGACGTCTGGCAGAGGCAAGGTCTGGCGACCTGAGGGATGACGAGTTGCGTCGCGGACAAGCTGCCAGCCTTTTTGCACAGCAAAAGACCCGCATCGGACAAAAACTCTCCCTGACCTATGGTCTCAGGGGTGAAGCCATAGAATATCAGCGCACGATACTTCGAGTGGCCGGCAAAGACACACTCGTGAGCGGAAATACACAAACTTACGCGCTTATACCCGGTGCGGGAGTGAATTACAACATAAGCAATGAATTAGGCTTGTTTGCAGGAATACACAAAGGCTTTGCACCCCCGCGCATTAAAGACGCCATCAGCAACAGCGGCGAAGATGTGCAACTGGATGCAGAGCTAAGCCGGAATCTTGAGCTTGGAATACGGTATGAAAACCAGCGGCTGCTCGCCAACCTGACCGCCTACCTTATGAATTTCAGCAATCAGGTGATCCCGGTTTCGGAATCGTCGGGCGGACAAGGTGCAGGATTGATCAATGGCGGACAAACCACACACAAAGGTGTGGAGATGGCTATGGTGCTCAAATCCGGTAAGATCGGCCAATGGGACGTTCGCAACGGCCTGAGCGGTGCCGTAATGCAATCGCAGTTCAGCGACAACCGCTATGTGATACAAAAAATCAGGAAAAATGCTCCATACGACACAGTTTGGGTGAATGTAAAAGGTAACCATACCCCCTATTCTCCCAACTTAGTAGCTGCTGCATGGGCCGAGGTGACGCACAGCAACGGGCTGAGTGCAGGATTGAGCTGGCAGTTTACCGGCCGGCAATTCACCGACCTGCTCAATACCGGAAATGTGCAGGAGGTGATTGCGGAGGCAAAGGCCAATCCCGATTACAAATATATTTCAGCAACAAGTTCGGGCAGAATTGGCGAAATACCTGCCTATCAAACCCTTAACATGAATCTGGGATATGAGATTCAAAAATATGGCCTGAGTTTTCACCTGCAGGCACGCAACCTTCTGAACGAGCGGTACATTGTCACCCGCCGTCCACAAGGTATCCGCGTGGGAATGCACAGATTCATCACAGCCGGTCTTGAATGGAAATTTTAACAGATTCCGGCACCAAAAGTGCCGGAATCTTTTGAGCAATATTTAAGTAAAACAGTACTAAAAATTTGATTTATGAGTGAATTGATTGACAACTCAATTGAGCGAAAGAAGAGACTTAAGACATTGATTCTTAAGTTGCACGAAGGGCACGACGAGGCAGGGGTTGCTGCCGAATTAAAGGCCACTTTGGGAAGCATTCCGTACGGAGAAGTAGTTGAAGTGGAGCAGGAGCTCATTGCTGAAGGATTGCCAGAGGAGGAAGTGTTGCGCTTGTGCGATATGCATGCAGCTGTGCTGGACGGCCGTATTGATCTGAGCAATATCAGGATTGTGCCCGAGGGGCATCCGGTTGATGTGTTCAGAAAAGAGAATGCCGCCCTGCGAAAGGTAGCCGAAGAAGCCCTGGCGATTATTGAGTCGCTGCCCACCGCTCCCGATGATCAGCTTCAGGGGTTGATCTGGAAGTTAAGGTCGTCGTTCAATGCGCTGATTGATGCTGACAAACACTATCAGCGAAAGGAGTACCTGTTGTTTCCATTTCTGGAGCGTATGGGTATCACCGGGCCACCAAAAGTGATGTGGGGAAAGCATGACGAAATCCGCGAATTGCTTAAAGGAAGTCTTGAAGTGCTGCAAACAGAGGGTATTACGATGGACGACCTGCAAAGTGTAAGCGAAATGATCCTCATTCCGGCCATCCGGCAGGTGGTTGACATGACCAAAAAAGAAGAGGAAATTCTATTGCCAATGGCACTGGATCACCTCACCGAAGCCGACTGGTATCAGATTGAACAACAGACGCCTGAGTTCGGCTTCTGCTTGTATGATCCGCCGGTGAAATGGGTTCCGGACTGGGCTGTGGAACAGCAAAAGGTACAATCCGTAAGCCACGATGGCAGGGTACAACTTCCCACGGGCAGCTTCAGCCTCGAGGAGCTGCAGGCAATTCTCAATACCCTTCCGGTCGACATCACCTTTGTGGATAAGCACGACAAGGTGAAATATTTTTCACAAAGTGCTGATCGGATTTTCCAGCGAAACAGGGCGATACTCAACCGCGACGTAAGGCATTGCCATCCACCGGCAAGTGCACATATTGTGGATAAGATTGTAGAGGATTTCCGCTCGGGAAGAGCCAGCCGTGCGCCCTTCTGGATCAACAAAGGCGGTCGTTTTATTCACATCGAATATTTTGCTTTGCGCAACGAAGCCGGGGAGTTTCTGGGTACGCTGGAAGTATCGCACGATCTTACGCACTACCGAAGTCTGGAAGGAGAGCAACGCATTCTGAATTATAGCAAATAACCGTAATACCATGAAAGAAAACACATTGATCATCAGCCCGAAAACCAAAGTACTGCATCTGATCGAGACCTATCCCGAACTGGAAGAGGTGTTGATTGAACTGGTGCCGGCTTTTACTAAGCTCCGCAACCCGGTCTTGCGAAAAACAGTGGCAAGAATCACCACACTCCAGCAGGCAGCCCAGGTCGGACAAATCGAGCTTGAACTGCTTATCAACAGGCTCAGGGCTGCTGTAGGACAGGATGCGCTTGCCCTTGACAAGGCATCGGTTCAAGCACAGGCAGAGTGTCCTGACTGGGTGAAACAGTTCCCTCTATATAAGGAACTTGATGCCAGACCAATGCTCGAGGCAGGCGAACATCCTGTGGGTCAGGTGCTTGAAGACCTGAAGCAGATGCCTTCAGGCTACAAGTATCTTTTGATTGCACCATTTTTGCCGGCTCCTCTGATTGACAAGGCAAAAAGCCTGGGTGCGATGCACCATGCGGAACAATCAAACCCACAGACCTTCAAGGTATATTTCCGGATGTAAAGAAAAAAGCGGGGCAACCCGCTTTTTTCGTTTTAGTTTGCCGGCATGAAAGCAGCTTTGTACTTTGCTGCCGACTCCACCTGTTCGCGTTGCCAGGGTTCGCGATAATACTCCCCTTTTCAGAAACATCTCCCTTTGCGAGGCATAATACCTGCTTGCCGGAATGCCCGATGCGCCCGTGGGAATCACTGTGAACGACTGTTCCCAGTTTCCGGTATTGTAGATGTGGCGCTGCGAAGCCCCATGTGTGACATTGTAATTTTTGTGGAAACTATATCCCATTGGGTTCACGGTGTGAAAGCTTCCGCCAACCGGATAAGGCCCTTTATTCAGGCCAAGCAATTTGTCGAGCGCTTTCACCTTGCCCATGGGGTGGCTCAGCGTAAGTTGATGTATGTCGCCCCATTTCCATGATTGTGGCTCCGATCCGAGCTTTTGTTCCAGCTCTTTCACTGCAGCCTCGAAGCTTTTGCACACAAGTGTCTCAAAATCTTCAACCTCAGGGGTGTTTATGTTATCAACCAGTGAAGACGATGGATTATTAAAGGTCTGTGCAAAAATGTGACGAAGCAGGCCTCCACCCAGCTCGGTGAAAAGCTCTCCGGTTTCATCCTTAAGCAGTTCAGCCATAAAATGCCTGTAAAAACCTTCGAATATTGCAGGCTGGGGGGCTTCAGCCCGCATGGAAAAGTCCCAATTTTCGAGCAAAGACGTGGCTGTTGAAGCCAGCGGGCTCAGATCGCTCGAATTTTTTAGAATCGGCACAATGGTTTTTACATATGAAGGTGCAAAGACGCTGGTCTGATCCACATGCATGTTCATAAAATCTTCCACATCCAGCTTATCCTGCGATTCGATCATTTCCCTGATGCGGTCAATCCGTGCGGAATTGTCGTACCAGTACCCGATATAATAAGGATAATCCGGCCCGGTGGTTCTGTTGTTGGCCGAAGAAACATATCCCCTTTCGGGATTGAACTCGTAGGGCAATTCCTCAAAAGGCACAGCGCCTGTCCAGTCGTAGGCATTGGTATCGCCCGGATAGACGAAAACGGCATTTCCGGCTTTACGCACAGGCACATTTCCGGTTACCTGCAGGCCGATGTTGCCCTCTGCATCAGCATAAACAATATTTTGTGCCACGGCACCAAACGTACGCACGGCATTGCGAAAGTCGTTCCAGTTGCGGGCACGGTTGAGCAACATAATTGTGCGCAGTTCGTTGCTGTAATCATTGCCCGTCCAGCGCATTGAGATGGCTTCATTTTCAACGCCCTTAAAACCTGAGATGACTGGCCCCCTGTGCGTAAATGCATTGATTTTCAGCAGCGTGTCGCCGCCTTTGATGGCAATCTTCTCCTTGCGCAACTCCAGAGGCTGCCATTCACCGTTGAAGAAATAATGGGTTCCTTCTTCATTCAGTTTTTCGGTAAAAAAGTCCATTTCGTCCACATAAAGGTTGGTCATGCCCCAGGCAATATGTTCGTTGTGGCCGCAAATCACAGCAGGTGCACCAGGCAGTGCAACCCCGGCAACAGAAAATTCTCCTTCGACGGTCTGGTGGATTTGGTACCAGATGCCCGGCAATCCAAAACCAAGGTGCATATCGTTGGCAAGCATGGCATTGCCCGAAACGGTGCGTTCGCCCGACAATGCCCAGTTGTTGCTTCCGTTGCGTATTTCCAGCCCAAGACCCGTCAGTTTTAATCCGGCTTCAAGTAGTGTAAAACTTTGATTATCAGAATACACATAGGTGTTTTGAAGTTTCATATCGGGAAACAGCTGCAACCATTTTTCTTCAGGCATTCTGGAACGGAGCTTGTGCAGAACCACCTCGTTTTGCCACGATCCGGCGAGGTCCCAGGCCATGTAGCCGATCAGGTTCACCGTATGGACAACCTGCCAGGGTTCGGGTTTGTAGCCAAGGATGGTAAACTCAGGTGGCAGTTTTTTTCCGAGATGGGCGATGCACTGGTTGACCCCCGACGCAAAAGCCTCCAGGTCCGATCGCATGGAAGCATCCAGGCTGTCGATAACCATAAGCGATTTGTCCGACATGCGCAAAGCCCTGAGCAGCTGGTCGGCTTCAACCATATCCGCTCCGAAAATTTCTGACAGGCGACCCAGGGTGACACGTCGCAGCAGATCCATCTGCCAGAGCCTGTCCTGGGCCATCAGGTAGCCGGTCACCATGTAAAGATCGTGGGAATTCTGTGCATACACATGTGGCACTCCCCTTTCGTCGCGAAACACCTCAACACCCGCCTTCAGTCCGCTCAGCTGCACATCTTTGTTGTAATCGGGGAGCGCGCTGCGGCTGATGTAGCCCAATGCCAGCCAGGCAAAGCCGGCAAGTGCCAGCAGGACCACAAGCACCCCAAGTAAGACCTTTTGCCACTTCTTCATAGCTTAAAGTATTGTCTAATAGATTCTTGTATTTAATTTTCATAATTAACTGACGACAACATGCTTCGCAGCACCTTCCCCAGGTAGGCGAAACGCTCGGCTGATTGTTTTTCGAGGGCGTCGATGTGTTTTGGAGCGCACACGTCACGGGCATACGACACAATATTTGTGATCTCCGGATGCTCGCTCACTTCCACGGCCGGGTCGTTTACCATCTCGTTGGGAAGGCCACGCCGGACTGCCCTGTCGAAACTTTTTGAGGCTGCAAATGCAGTTTTTGAGGCCTGATCGACAAGGAATCTTGTGTCAACATTAACCACTTGATTATCTGAAATTAGTGCCTGATAGAGCGGATCGTCAAAATCTGCCTTATCGAAAATGTTGTTCAGGCGTTGTTGCAGGTAGTCTTCCACTGCGGTATGCCTGTTCGAAACAAGCTGCACGGCATCGCGCCTGGCTTTGCCAAATCCGAGCATCGACTTGAAGTTGATCCATAGCATCCTCAAGGTGGAATATCCGGGCAGCGGGCGAATATGGTAAGGCATGGTCGCATCGGCAAGATAGTGCATCGACCATCCCAGAAAGCGGTAGCCCCAATAGGGTTCGTGATGCGCAAAGGCAAATTCGGACAATGCCTTATACTGCAGATGGCGGTAATCGAGAAATGTCTTGCGCAAAAAAGGCGCAAATTTGTAAACAATACCGGGTTCGTGGTAAAAACCCATGTGAAAAGGCGCCTGGCTGCTGTACTCCAGGTTGGGATTGCCAAAAGTTTGATTTCCAAATCCGTAGAGCCGACCGTAGTCGGTACCGTTGTCGTCGAACAAACCCAGATCGAAACCATAGTCAGGTTCATCGTTGGCAGTGGTGAGCACCAGAAATGGATCAACCTCCATGTCGGGCGACAAGGCCACATAGGTTCCTGAATTCATTCCGGCAGTGTTCGACAGCGTGGTTACGGCGGAAGCTTCGAGCCGGGGCAAACTCGTTTCCTGGCCCCTGGGAATATTGAGAAACAATGGCACTTTGACGTTTGGGTTGATCCTCAGCGCCATAAAAAAAGCACGCATCGCCTGGTAATCGTCAATATCAGCCGGAAAAGAGAGCATTTCGGGTGCTGGCACGTAGAATGGCAGATTTTCCCTGCTCCATTGCTCGAAACCGGCAAGAAATGCGGCCAGCTCCTTTTTGTTATCGATCACAAACTGTTCAAGGGGCTTTGCCCTGACCTCACGGGCATTTTGCCAATGGGGATGATTCTTCAGGGCGGCGGTCGATATTAGCGTATGTGCCGGCCAGGCTGTTGCGGTGATACCTGCCCCGATAACCAAGAAAAAAACCAGTAATCCCGAAATCAAAAATCGTAAACGCGTCATGAGCAAAACTTTAATGCAATACTATGAAATATAATGCTTTGCTTTTCACCCAATCCTGTCTTATATGCCATATACCTGATAGATTACATTTAGATTTATATATATTATTGATAAACAATTGTTTAATTTCATGAAGAGCGCGAGGTAGAAAATTTTTTTTGAAAAATTTTGCATGTCCGAAAGTTGCCGTATATTTGCAGCTCCAAACGCGAGGGAGCTTAGCTCAGCTGGTTCAGAGCATCTGCCTTACAAGCAGAGGGTCACTGGTTCGAATCCAGTAGCTCCCACAGCAAAGCAGTCAGCAATGGCTGCTTTTTTTGTTCTCCATACCATCCGTCTAAAGATTTTGATCATTGAATGGAAAAACAAACTTCGATGTTTTTTAATTTTGCATCACATGCGGGCATAGCTCAGTGGTAGAGCATCAGCTTCCCAAGCTGAGGGCCGTGGGTTCGACCCCCATTGCCCGCTCCAAGGCAGCCGTTGGGCTGTTTTTTTTTGTGTCTGACGATGTCGGAAGACTTGTTTTTTTCGTATCTTTAAGCCAAACCAAATTAAAGCAAAATGGACTCAAACAACCTGATGCGATATGGAGGCTTGCTAAAATACGAGCCCCTGAGTTGTGTGGAGCACAATCTCCCAATCAAGGACACATGCGTGCTCGAGTCGGTATCCCCCTTTTACGGATATTATGACCGGATACCCGACATCCGAAAGCCGCTTTATCTTTACCTCATGCTCGAGGGGCACTGGTTCACCAGCGACATCATGCTGGCTGTGAATGCGGTGCATAAGCGCGCCGGTTTTCCGTTCGATGCAGTACATGCTTCAATTACTTTTCCCGGCAACGACCCGGTGTTCTGCATCAGGGTGCGCGACCTGGCATTGTACAGCGACATCGAAAAGCTGCAGCAACTGCTCGTGGAGGAAGGATTGAAAATGAAGCGCAGGCACAAGGTCATACAGAACGCCTATGGCTGGATCAGGCTCGATAAATACTTTTACCTGGAACCCTGGGGCGAGGGCATGTATAACGACCTCCAGCAGCTCCATCATGGGTACTTCGAGCTGCCCGGCCCTATCAACTGGGACAAATTTGTAGCACTGACCACGGAGGTAAAGTACGATACCAATCTGCTCTATTTCGACGCAGCCCGGGCATTTGTGTTCGAAAAAGACCAGACCATTGAGCTGGTGCGTATTTATCGGGAAAACCTTAACAAGGATCACCTTGCGGCAATCCGCGACCGCTACCTGAAGCTTTTACCCGCTTATATCTGATTTTCAACATAAAGAAAGTGCAGTGTAGTCATCCGACTGCACTGCACTTGGTTTTTTAACTGAAAAGTAATTTTATTCTGTTTTCAGCTGCCTTTGATCCAATCCACAATTTCTTTGTCAAGCGGGTCGGTGCGCGGGCTCAGTACTTTTACAAGACGACCGTTTTCGTCAATGAGGTATTTCTGAAAATTCCAGCTGACACTGCTGTCTTCCACCCCGTTGAGCGCTTTGGTGGTGAGCCATTTGTACAAAGGATGCATGTCGTTTCCTTTGACCGAGATTTTCGACATCATCGGAAAGCTTACTCCATAGTTTTCGGAACAGAATGCCTTGATTTCTTCGTTGGTACCGGGTTCCTGTCCCATAAAATTGTTTGCCGGAAAGCCAACGATGACAAACTTATCGCCGCCGTACTGCTCATAAAGCTTTTCGAGTTTGGCGTACTGGGGAGTAAGTCCGCATTTGGAGGCTGTGTTGACTACCATCACCTTTTTTCCTTTCAGGCTCGACATGGCAAAGGGTTTTCCGTCAATATCGGTTACCACAAAATCATGGAATGATTTCTGGGCCTGCACTGTGACGATGCCTATGAGAAGAAAGCTAAACATGATCAGGTGTTTCATTTTCGTGGAATTTGTTTCGCTGTTAAACATTTACCAGGGCAAAAGGTTCATGGAGAAAGTCTCCTTGGTGCGAGTTCGGTAAAATCGAAGTCGGGATTGTCAAGAAACAATTCCATACTGGTCACCTTGCCGCTGCGGTCGAGCCCGAAGGTAGCAAAACCTTTGGGTAGTGATGGCTGAGTGATGAATTCCATTTCAAAAGTATCATAATGCCAATGTGTCAGCCTGGCAATAAAGTCGGGCGTGCGCATCATCTGCAACCACATCTGACCGTCCTTTTGATATACACTGATGCTGTCGTACACCGGACTGCCGTAGAAACCTTCGTAGGCCGCAAGAGGAAGCGAAGGTCTGGTGTTTTTAATGCGTTCTGATTCCAGACGGGCGCGTTCTTCCTTTGCTTTTTGCTCGTTTTGTTTGCGTTGAGCCAAAATTTCGGTACTCCAGTCGCGCAGGTCCGGCAAATTGAGCAGCAGGTCGAGGGTTTTGTACATCAAGGGGTAGTACATGTTCGACAGTGCATTTGTAAGAATCACAAAGCCAATGTTTTCGCGTGGAATGAGTACGGTTTGCGAGATCATACCATCGTAGCCTCCGTTGTGCGTCACGATTTTTTGTCCGTGGTAATCGAACATGCTCCATCCGAGGCCATAAGACCTGAAATGTGTGCCGGGGAAGCGTTCTTCGAAGGCTTTCGAAACCGGTAACGGGGTTACAGACTGCTGCATAGCCCTTACACTTTCGGGGTCGAGAATCTGTTTTTGCTGGTATGTGCCATTGCCAAGGTGCATTTGCAGCCAACGCGCCATGTCCGAAGCGCTTGAGATTAATGAGCCAGCAGGTCCCATATTGTCCCAGTCGACCCAGGGAATCTGACGCAGTTTTCCGTCCACATAGGTATGGGGCTGGGCTACATTCTGCAATCGGGCAAGTTCGCTCACATGCAGGGTGGAGCGATTCATTTCCAATGGGTTCAGCAGGTTTGTGCGGACAAAATCGTCCCACGACTGCCCGGTGATGGCGGGAATGAGTTCGCCGGCAGCAATGTACATGATGTTGGAATATCCGAATTGCTCCCTGAATCCGAATGCGGGTTTGAGGTAGCGCGCCTTTTCGATGACTTCGCGGCGGGAGTAGGTGCTGCCATACCAGATCAGGTCGCCCGAGAATGTTTTCAGGCCGGAGCGGTGCGTCAGCAGGTCGCGAATCGTCATCTGATCAGAAACATAGGGATCGTAAAGTGCAAACCAGGGAAGGTATTGTCTGACTTTGTCGTTCCACCTGAGTTTATTCTGTTCCACAAGCAGAGCCAGAGCTGCAGCGGTAAAGGCTTTTGTATTGCTGGCAACGGCAAACAGGGTATGTTCGTCCACAGCCTGCCGGGTGCTGATGTCGGTCACTCCGTATCCTTTTGCAAATATGATGCTGTCGCCGGTGGTGATGGCCACGGCCATACCCGGCACATTCCATTCGGCCAGTGCCCTAAGGTAATATTCGTCGAGTTGGTGCAGGGTATTTTTGTCGGGCTGTGCAAAAAGCTGGCAGGCAAGAAACAGGAAGAAAAGTGTGGTAAGGTAATGTTTCATTTTTTCAGGCTGGGATATTGTTAATAAATTGATCCACTGCAGGAAGGAAGCTGCCGGAAGGCTCGCGCACGATCAGGTTGCTGACGTGTTTGCTGTAAGTGGAAATTTCAGTATTGATTTCGATGATGAAGGCGCCATTTGAGGCAGCGGTGATGGGGATTTGATTGGCGGGAGCCACTTCGCCTGAGGTGCCGATGATGAGCATGCAATCGCAGCCTGTGGCTTCAGCAAAAGATTCGTGGTAAGCATCATGTGGAATTCCTTCGCCAAAAAAGATAAAATCGGGTTTGAGCAAACCACCGCATTTGGGGCACGATGGCACGGCACGCGCGATGAGAATGGGGTCGATGGGATATTGCCGTTGACAGTCGAGGCAGCTCAGTCGTTGCGCATTGCCATGAAATTCAATCACGTTCTCAGATCCTGCTTCCTGATGCAGGTTGTCGATATTTTGGGTGATGACCCTTCGCAGGATGCCGTTTTTTTGCCATTTGGCCAGGGTAAGGTGTGCGGCATTAGGTTTGGCTCCGCGGAACTTACCGTAGAAAATTTCTTTTATGGCTTCCCACGATCGGGCGGGGTTGAGCACGAAGAAGCCAATTTCGAGCAATCGTGGGTCGTAATTATCCCAGATGCCACCACTGCCTCTGAATGGAGGTATTCCGCTTTCGACTGAGATGCCGGCGCCAGTAAAAGCTAATGTGTGCCGGCTTCGGAGCAATATGCCTGCAACCTCCCTGGCCAGATCCTGTTTCATATCAATAAGGTATTTTATTCTCGCTTTGAACCCAGGCCTGGAACACTTCCACCGCCCGGTCGCGCATGATGTTTGTGGCAGGCAGGCTGCGCTCTGCAGGGTCGAGTTGTATCTGGGTATAAAGCCATTCATCGTCAAAACCTGCTATTGCTGCATCATGGCGGGTAGCGGCATAAAACAGCCTGCTCAGGCGAGCCCAGTAGATGGCGCCAAGGCACATGGGACAGGGTTCGCAGCTGGAAAAAATAGTGCAGCCTTCCAGGTTGTAGGTACCAAGGTTCCGGCAGGCATCGCGTATGGCTACCACTTCGGCATGAGCGGTGGGGTCGCCCGAAGAAGTCACCCTGTTCCGGCCCACACCGACAATCTGATTATCTTTCACAATCACAGCTCCAAACGGGCCTCCCCCACCCTGCGCTACGTTCAAAGCTGCCAGCCGGATTGCTTCCTGCATAAAATATTCCTGATCCATGATTGTGTTTGCTTCGTGATAATTACAGGGATGGCATCAAAAGGTTAAAGATACAAAATCCTGAGCCGGGCTGTTCCATTTTCCGATGAGGGTAGGTTTTTTCAAGGCATCGGCTAAGAGCATCAGAAATTCGGAACGTGGGCGTGCCTTTGCGCCCAGGCTGGCCAGATGGGGCGTTTCCTGCTGGGCGTCGATCATCATAAAACCATGGCTTTCAAGAAATTTCACCAGCCCGATGAAGGCTGCCTTGGAAGCATTTGGTGTGAGATAAAACATGCTTTCGCCAAAAAAGCAGGCACCCAGCGCCAGGCCATACAGACCTCCTACGAGTTGCCCCTCCTTCCAGGCTTCGACCGAATGGGCAAGACCGAGCCGATGGAGTTGAACAAAAGCCTGCCGGAGTTCATCGCTGATCCAGGTGCCCTGGGCTGCCCTGCCGGATGAGCGGGCACAATACATTATCACATCCTCAAAACTGGTATCAAAACGTATGTCGAACACCTGGTCGCGCATGATTTTCCTCATCGACTTGGTCACATACAATTCTCCAGGGAGCATCATCATCCGGGGGTCGGGCGACCACCACAAAAGCGGCTCACCGGGATTTGACCACGGAAAAATACCTCTGGAGTAGGCCGCTATCAGGCGCTCCACACTGAGATCGCCCCCAACGGCAAGCAGGCCACCGGGCATGGCTTTATGTGGCGAAGGAAACCTTAAGGTGTGATCCAGCCTGTAAACCGGCATGGCAGTATGCTCAGTGGCTGATGCTTAGTTTGCTTTTGTATTGTTCAACACCGTTTTGCAGCAAAAGCAGATAGTAGCCTGGGCGAAGTCCGGGATTGACGTGGGTTCCGGGCAGATAGGCATCGTTTTGGTAAACCATTCTGCCGCTTGCATCGAAAATACTGAGCCGGGCGGGACCTGATTCACCAGCAATGTGAACGTAGAATCCTTCTTTTGCCGGTTGCGGGAATACATGCAGGCGGCTGGCCGGGTGGGTTTCAGCGATACCCACAGCCTGATCGAACCAGAATGTAAAGTTGCCGGCCGGTGCAGCCAGAGGATAGGTTACGTTGCCGTGGGCAGTGATTGCTTCCAGATAATAACTCACGGTGTCGCCGGGCATCAGTCCTTCGATGATCCCGATATTTTCGGGGCAGGCCATGTAAACCGGCACCCTGGTGTACTCTGTCTGTTGGTTCTTTTTGTAGTAAAGCCACATCCGCTGGATTGCAGAATTGGATGAGCAGTTGCTGTAAATGTAAAATTCGGGCGAATAGGTCTGACTGCCAATCACTTTGCGATGAGTGATACGGGCAAATTTAGGTGCAGGGATTTCACGCGTGATGCAATGTATGGCTCCTCCGAGGGTGGTGAGGTTGCGCGAATCTACCATCACAATTTTGTAACCCGGCATGGCCTGCTCGTAGATTTGTTTGGCCAGATTGTCATACTCGGGCAGGTTGTACGATGGAACGATAACCGTATTGTTGATGATGAGCGAGTTGGTGTAGGTGCGCATTTCGTCGTTCTGGGTGGTGGCCCAGGTGCCATCGGCTTTGGGTGGTGCCGGAATGCGGATAATGGTATATGGTTTGCCAAAAGCATTCAGCAGGCTGCGAAGATAATTGACATTTTGTTCGATCACAGGATAATCCGGCAGATGTTCGGGATAGGACGATACAAGAATCGTCTCGTAATCAAGCACTTTCATCCACATGTCGATATGCTTCCAGATTCCTCCTCCCGAATTGTTCAGGTTTTCGAGAAACACAAAATCGTCCACCTGAAAGCGGTCGATGAACATATTTCGAAGCAATGAGGCAGAATACTGGGGATTTTGAGCTAGCACACGTTTTGAAGCAAAGCCTCGTTTCAGACCATCGAACATCAGGTTTCCTCCTTCGATCTGAATAGAGAAATTCTGTTTGTGCCAGCCCCAAAGATTGGCCAGTTGCGACGGAATGGAGTCGTCTTTCGGGCGGCCATAAGCACTGTAGCCCATATCGACAATGAACCGCTCGGAACCCTGGCCAAAATCGCCATAGAGCACAGCCGGTCCGAAATCGCGCACCCAGAGGGTTTCGGTCCAACCGGGGATAAAGTACAAATTCAGAGGTAGTACCCCCCTGCTGTACAGATAATTGCGAATCTGTGCCGTGTCCCAGGGGGCTTGTCCGGGATAATATATGATCCATACTTTGCCGGCCTGCTGGGCGGCCCTGGCAATATTTGCGGTGATGGAATCGCGCGAAGGGGCGTAGTCCCAGACCAACAGGATGCCCTCATTTTTTTCGAACTCGGCCGGATTGATCACTGCTACCTGAGCTTTGAGGGCGAAGGCTCCCAGGGCTGCCAAAATGGATAAAAACAGGTATCGGGATAATTTTATGAACATGGTTGAAAACGTATCAGTCTGAATAACAAAGCTTGAGCGCCGAAAGTACTAAAAAAATAATTGCGCAGCCCGATACCTTAATTTTTTAATGCCTACAAACGCTCCAGGCTGCGATACCAGCCGCGAAGACCAGATTTTTCATCGGTAAACGGCTGTTCGGCAACCACTTTCCATTGTGCAGAATCTACCACAGGGAAGAATGTGTCTCCCTCAAAATCTGCATCTATTACGGTAAGCTCAAGCCGGCAGACAAGCGGGAGGAACTGATGGTAAACCTCACCACCACCTATAATATATAAGGTGTTAGTTCCGGCAAGCTTCAGCACCTCCTCTGCACTGTGAACCACCGAAAGATTGTCGGCAGGTGCGATTTGTTTACGGGTCAGTACTACGTTATGGCGGCCCGGGAGCGGACCATTGGGCAGGGATTCGAATGTTTTTCGCCCCATGACCACGGTATGCCCCAGGGTTAATGACTTAAACCTTTTGAGGTCGGAAGGGAGGTGCCACGGAAGTTTGTTACCCTTGCCAATGACCCCGTTTCGGGCCATGGCCACTATGATAATCAGCCTGCAGGGATTGCTCATACGGCGATATCTCCTTTGATGTGCGGGTGCGGGTCGTAACCTATGAGGGTGAAATCTTCGAACCTGAAGTCAAATATATTTTTCACCCGGGGATTAAGTGTCATCCTGGGTAAGGGGCGCGGTTCGCGGCTGAGCTGCAGTTTTACCTGCTCAATATGGTTCAGATAGATATGTGCATCGCCCAGGGTGAGGATAAACTCGCCCGGCTCAAGTTCGCAAACCTGAGCCACCATCATAGTGAGCAAGGCATAGGAGGCAATATTGAAAGGCACTCCCAGAAAGATATCGGCGCTGCGCTGATACATCTGGCACGATAGCCTGTTGTTGGCCACATAAAACTGAAACATGGCATGGCAGGGAGGCAATGCAGCTTTACCAAGGGCTACATTTTCGCTGAACGATTTGCCGGCAACCGGCAGCACCGACGGGTTCCATGCGCTAACCACATGCCTTCGGCTGTCGGGGTTGGTTCGGATGCCTTCAATAAGCTGGCTGATCTGATCAATGCCCTCGCCATTCCAGTTCCGCCACTGGGCACCATACACCGGGCCAAGGTCGCCATTGGCATCAGCCCATTCGTCCCATATTGTCACTTTGTTCTCGTTGAGGTAACGGATATTGGTGTCTCCTTTCAGAAACCATAAAAGCTCGTGGATGATGGAACGTGTATGCAGCTTTTTGGTAGTAAGCAAGGGGAAGCCTTCCGACAGGTCGAAACGCATCTGGTATCCAAAAATGCTGATGGTTCCGGTTCCGGTACGGTCGGACTTACGTACACCGTTCTCGAGTACAAACTTCAGGAGGTCGAGGTATTGTTGCATGAAACTGGTTAACTTATCCTATGAGCATTCCGATGATGGTGGCCGAAAGCAGCGAAGCCAAAGTGCCACCCAGCAGAGCGCGCATGCCAAGTTTTGAGAGCAGCACCCGTTGGTTGGGGGCCAGCGAGCCAATGCCGCCAATCTGTATGCCGATGGAGGCAAAGTTGGCAAATCCGCAAAGCATATAGGTGGCCATGATCACACTTTTCGGGTCACTGAATGCATTCAGACCTTTCAGCTCAGCCAGACTCACATAGCCGATGAATTCGGTCATGATGACCTTTTCGCCCAATAGCCTGCCTACCAGGGTGATATCTGGTCCGCTGATGCCAATCAGCCACATGATGGGGGCAAAAATATATCCTAGCATAAACTGAAGCGAGAGCTCGTTGTAGCGACCTCCTGTCCACTGTGCAATGTTGTCGTTCAGGCCAATGACGTTTCCAATCCAGATACTGATATGATTGAACATGGCAATGAATGCAATGAAAACCAACAACATGGCTGCCACATTCACGGCAAGCTTCAGACCTTCGGTGGTACCATTGCTGATGGCGTCGAGCACATTACTGCCGATCTGTTCTTTGCTTACCTCGATGGTTCTGTCGATTTTTTCGGTCTGCGGAACCAAAATCTTGGAAACCACGATGGCACCCGGAGCGGCCATAACTGAAGCTGCGAGCAGGTGTTTTGCAAAAAGAAGACGCTGTTCCGGATCGTCGCCCCCCAGGAAGCTGATATACACAGCGAGCACCCCGCCGGCAAGCGTGGCCATTCCGCCAAGCATGACCAGCATGATTTCGGACTTATTCATCTTTGGCAGGTATGCTTTAATCATCAGAGGAGCTTCGGTTTGACCAAGAAAGATATTCCCTGCAACCGAGAGGCTCTCGGCGCCCGACAGGTTCATCAGGCGCACCATTGCCCATGCCATACCTTTCACGATGCGTTGGATGATACCCAGATAAAACAGCAAGCTGGTGAGTGCAGAAAAGAAAATAATAGTTGGAAGGATCTGAACAGCAAAGTTTTGAAGCGCCGACTCAATGGAATCGGACACAAAACTGCGGAACAGGAACATGGTGCCGGCCTTTGTAAAATCGAGCACCAGCACAAACATCTGCCCAAAAAATTCGAAAAAGGCCTTTATGAATGGAACAAAAAGCACGCCGAGCGCCAGTCCGAGCTGAAGCAGCAATCCGATGCCCACTACTTTCCAGTTAACTGCCTTGCGATCGGTGCTGAAGCCCCATGCAATGGCTATTAAGACAAGCATACCGAGCAATCCCCGCAAAATGGTTGCAAGTCCGAAGCCTGAACGCCTTTCCATGGCAAGAATGTTCTTTTTCTGGCTGCCTTGCTCATCCGCATTTTCGGTCATTTGCGGCGTATCAGCCTCCACAGTGCTATCGTTATCTGCTTGAAGCACCATTTCGTTAGTCACGCTTTCAAGAGCTGAAGTGTCCTGCGCTTTTACGAACAAAAAAGAGGCTAACAGCCCCATTGCAAGCAAGAGCAATCTGATGTGATCCAGTTTCATTTTCGCTTTTATAGGTTTTGGTTTTTCTTTCGGCGCTGTATTTCGTCGCGAATCTGGGAAGCTCTTTCGTATTCCTCGTTTTCGATGGCCTTCTGGAGCAATTCTTCAAGTTCGCTCAGCAGGTAATTTGAAAAAGGGCTATCGTCCTCACCGGATTCTTCGGGTTCGATATTGGAGCCTTCGTCATCCATCACAATTCCCGCTTCTTTGAGAATGCTTTCGTAGGTATAAATCGGGCATTGGAATCTGAGGGCGAGGGCAACTGCATCGGAAGTACGTGCGTCGATCTCGCTGATAACGCCATCTTTTTCGCATCGCAAAATGGCGAAGAAAACACCTTCACGAAATTTATTGATTACCACCTCCACAAGTTCGATGCCGTAGAATCTGGCAAAATTCATAAACAAATCGTGCGTGAGCGGACGCTTTTGTCTGATTCGTTCCAGACCGAGCGCGATGGCTTGGGCTTCGAAGCCTCCGATGATGATGGGCAACCTACGGGTGCCGCCTACTTCTCCGAGGATGAGTGCATAAGCCCCGCTTTGCGACTGGCTGTAGGTCATCCTGACTATCTCAAGCCTCACTTTCTGCATGTCGGATTGATTCCTTGTAAACCATTTACAAATTAATGGACTTACAATGCTGCTTTTTACATACGGTTCGCAAATTTATTAACATCGACCGGTGCAAAAGCATTGTTAAAAAAATCTTTGATGCCAAGAGGCTATGCCCTAAATTTGTGGGCTTTAATTTCTGGCCATCGAATTGCAATCGTTTGCAAGCTGGTTTTTCGTACGTGAAGATTTTAAGACCAAACTATAACCAAAACCAAAAAACGTTATGATGACTTCCATTTTCTGGCTTGTTCCTCTGGCCTCGCTGGCGGCACTGGCCTTTGCATGGTATTTTTTCAAAACCATGATGAAAAACAGCGAGGGTACAGATGAGATGAAGCGCATTGCCCAGTATGTGCGCGAAGGTGCCATGGCCTATTTGAAACGGCAGTACACCGTTGTGCTCAAGGTATTTGGCGTGATGGTGGTATTGCTGGGAGTGCTGGCCTACTTTCAGGTGCAGAATCCTTTTGTACCTGTGGCGTTTCTCACCGGAGGTTTTTTCTCAGGTTTGTGCGGTTATCTGGGGATGCGCACAGCCACCTATGCTTCGGCTCGTACGGCCTGGGGGGCCACCCACTCGCTCAACCGTGGTCTGCAAATTGCCTTTCGCTCGGGTGCAGTGATGGGCCTGGTGGTGGTGGGATTTGCCCTGCTCGACATTGCAGCCTGGTATTATATACTCAGCCAATGGGTGTACACTCCAGAAAATATGGCCAACGGACTCACCTTTCTGGGGCTCCACCTGGTGCATCCCGGCACCACCGAGCACATGAAAATGGTTGAGATCACTGCCACTATGCTCACTTTTGGTATGGGAGCTTCTACCCAGGCCTTGTTCGCACGTGTGGGAGGTGGTATTTACACCAAGGCTGCCGACGTGGGGGCCGACCTGGTGGGTAAGGTTGAAGCCGGTATTCCTGAAGACGACCCGCGCAACCCCGCAACCATAGCCGACAATGTGGGCGACAATGTAGGCGATGTGGCCGGTATGGGCGCTGACCTTTACGAATCCTATGCCGGATCAATTCTTGCCACTGCTGCCCTGGGTGCTGCCCTTCCGGTGATCGCAGGCGGTGAACAGGAAAAATATGTCATCGCACCCATGATTGTGGCTGCTGTGGGTATTATCATCTCCATCATCGGGATCTTCTTCGTTCGGGCAAAAGAATCGGCCTCACAAAAAAACCTGCTCAATGCATTGTTGCTTGGCACTGGCGGAAGCTCACTGCTCATCCTTGTTGTGGTTGCAGCCCTGGCCAATTTTGGCTGGATTTCGTGGGGAATATTTGGCTCGGTTGTAGCTGGTCTTGTTGCAGGTGTCATCATTGGACAGGGCACAGAATATTTCACCTCGGATGAATATAAGCCTACCAAAGGCATCGCTCGTCAGGCACAATCCGGTCCTGCCACCACTATTATCGATGGTGTGGCTGTCGGCATGTTCTCTACCTGGATTCCGGTTACAACCATTGTGGCCGGTATTCTGGCTGCATTTGGTTTTGCCGGAGGTTTCAGCGATTTTGCCCAAGGGGTTTACGGAATCGGATTTGCTGCGGTAGGTATGCTCAGCACCCTTGGCATTACGCTGGCCACAGATGCTTTCGGACCCATTGCCGATAATGCCGGGGGCAATGCCGAGATGGCAAAACTACCCAAAGAAGTTCGCGAACGTACCGATGCCCTTGATATGCTGGGCAACACCACCGCCGCCACCGGCAAAGGATTCGCCATTGGCTCGGCTGCACTCACAGCCATGGCCCTTCTGGCAGCCTATATGGAAGAAATCAGGCTTTGGATCGGCAAGATTGCCGACCAATCTGATGGCCTGATGAAAGTGGGCAAGATCGTTTTTGTTTCCGGTCGTGCCACTGTGGAACCTGTTGTTGCTGAAGGTCAACGGATTATACAGCTATCAGCAGCCGGAATCACCGATTTTGCTGAGGCATACAACCTGACCATATTTAATCCTTTGCTATTGGGAGGCATTTTCATTGGCGCCATGATGGCCTTTGTATTTTCAGCCATGACCATGAAAGCTGTAGGCAGGGCTGCAGGCGCCATGGTGGATGAAGTGAGAAGGCAGTTCCGCGAGATCAAAGGTATAATGGAAGGTAAAGCCACTCCTGATTATGCCCGCTGTGTTGAAATATCCACCCGTGGTGCCCAGCGTGAAATGCTCGTTCCATCGCTATTGGCGATAATTATTCCTGTGCTCGTTGGAGTGGTTCTCGGAGTGGCCGGTGTGGTTGGCCTGCTCGTGGGCGGACTTACCGCAGGCTTTACCCTGGCTTCGATGCTCAACAATGCCGGTGGCGCATGGGACAATGCCAAGAAGTTTATTGAAAAAGGCAACTATGGTGGCAAAGGCAGCGATGCCCACAAAGCCGGCGTGGTTGGCGATACCGTCGGTGACCCATTCAAGGACACCAGCGGACCTTCGCTCAACATTCTGATCAAGCTGATGTCGATGGTGTCGGTGGTCATGGCCGGGCTTACAGTAAGCTTCAGCCTGTTCGGTTAACCGCCAAAGCCCTGTTAACATTACATTTCGTGATGACAGCGCACAAAAAAGACTTACCTTTGAACCTCAAAAAACACCATAATGAGCGTACTCGTCAACAAACATTCCAAAATTATCGTTCAGGGTTTTACCGGAAGCGAAGGCACTTTTCATGCCGGACAGATGATTGAATATGGCACCAATGTGGTTGGTGGTGTTACCCCCGGCAAGGGTGGCAGCACCCATCTTGACCGTCCGGTGTTCAACACTGTAAAAGAAGCTGTAGATAAAACCGGTGCAGATGTCAGTGTAATTTTTGTGCCCCCTGCATTTGCTGCCGATGCCATCATGGAAGCCGCCGAAGCCGGAATCAAAGTGATCGTTTGCATCACTGAGGGCATTCCGGTGGCCGATATGGTTAAGGCTAAAGAATATATCAAGGCCTACGACTGTCGCCTCATCGGACCAAACTGTCCGGGAGTAATCACCCCGGGCGAAGCCAAAGTGGGCATCATGCCCGGTTTTATCCATCAAAAAGGACGGGTGGGGATTGTGTCGCGCTCCGGAACACTCACCTACGAAGCCGTTGACCAGCTTACCAAAGCCGGCTTAGGTCAGACTACAGCTATCGGCATTGGCGGCGACCCTATCATTGGCACCACAACCAAAGAAGCTGTTCAACTTCTGATGGAAGATCCTGAAACCGAAGGAATTGTCATGATTGGCGAGATCGGCGGAAGCATGGAAGCCGATGCGGCCTATTGGATCAAGGAATATGGTACCAAGCCGGTGGTTGGATTCATCGCAGGTGCCACTGCACCTAAAGGCCGCACCATGGGCCACGCCGGTGCCATTATCGGCGGGAAAGACGATACCGCACAGGCCAAAAAGGAAATCATGCGCTCGTGTGGCATCCATGTGGTGGACTCCCCTGCCGAAATCGGCTCAAAAATGCTTGAACTGCTTTCGTGATACTTTCACTGTAAAAAATAAAGAGGCTGCCTTTGCAAAAAGTCAGCCTCTTTTTGTTTTTGTGCTTAAGCTATTCTATCGCGTAAGGCACATAACGCCACTCAAAAACGGTAGTGTCGTATTTCAGCGAACTGTCGGGCCATTCAATGAGGTTTCTGTTATTGAGCAGTTCATCAAAACCGTTTTTGGTGAGAAAAGCTTCCATCAGTTGCCGGCCAAGCTGTCTGATCCGTTCTTCGTCGCCCGCCACCGTGTTGAGCACCTCTCTGAAATCCACAATTTTTCCTTCCTCATTACGCCTGAATGTTCCGAGCACACCCCGGCGATTGCCTTCCAGGGTACGGGCAGGCCTGCTCAGGTAAAAGGTATGGAGATCGTTCTGTACACTGTAGTAATACAAGGTGAAGTTTTTCGCCAGATCAGTGTAGTAAGTCCGGAACTGTGGCTCAAACCTCGTGTGCGCAGTGGCATGTGGCGGTTTACGTCCGATATAGGTCACCAGGTCAACGAGCAGGGTATCTCTTTCTGCTTCACCATAATAATATGAAACCGGCCTGAAAGCAGGTTCCTGAGCTGTGGTTTTTTTATTTGTTTGGTTGCAGGCTGCAAGCATTGCAATGATGAATGCTGCCGATAGGGTAAAGATTTTTGTGAACGTCATATATCTCATGAGCACATTAATTTGCAAATAAATCAAAAAAGTCGGGAAGTTCTGAGGCTTCCCGACTTGATTCACCTATGAGAGAAATTGCCTGATTAGTAGTATTTTACGATGTGGCAGTTCCATTCGGCCCAGGGAGCTGTCCAATTTTGTGTGCCAACAGCTCCAATAAAGTTCACCTTCTGGAAAAATTCACCAGCTTTCGGGGTGTTGTCCCATTTGGCAGCGGTGAGCAGCATAGAACCGGCCAATGGCACAGGATTGATGGTACCATCTTCGAAAAGCGAGGGGTTGATGCCGGCATCCTGCCACTTAGGCATGAGCACATTATTGAATGAAGCTGTATTGAAGTGAGCTTCATAAGCAGCCTGGCCGCCGGGGAAGTTGGCATGCGAACGAAGTGCCTGGCCGCGCGGGTTGGTAGGATGCTGGTTGCCATTGGATGGTGGGCCTGTAAACACAGTGCCGGCCGAACCGTAACCGTTGCCGCCCCAGTGTTCAACACCTGCAAGGATAAGGTTGCGGATTTGCAGTTCGTTGTCGAGGAAAGCTTGTCCGGAACCTGCGCGGTCGTCGTCCACATAAAGGCCATATGGGAAGCCGGTCATAAAGGAATTGTAGATGCTGATGCGCGAGTTACGGCGCAACTGAGCAGCGTGCTGGTACTGGAGGCTGATGGGGGTTTCGCGGTTTGCTTTGGCGCCAATGATGCTTACGTTAGCAAAAACACCACTTGTGAATGGCTGGGCATTGCTTCCGGAACCATTGTTGTCAACCTCAAAACCATTGGAACCCGACTGGTCGGCCAGATTTTCGCCGCGAACTACAAGCACAAACTGTACGTTACCACTGTATCCAAGGTCAACGTCCAGGTCGTCGTCAAGATTGCGATAAGAAATGAGGTTCTTGGCATTCACAGTGCCGCCAAACCATTCGAATGCATCATCGAGGCCATAGGAGCACATTACGTTTTCGATAATGGTACCACGACCAACACTGCCCAGGGTGAGCGAGTTTACTTCTTCATTAGGATTGATCGGAACTCCGGCGAACTCGATGCGCACATGGCGAAGGATACCACTGTTGTCGTCGTCGTTGCTTCCGCCGTGGAATCCGCCATAACCACCTTCAAGCTCAGTGGGCTGTCCAGTGGCTTCGGTGATGTTGTTCTTTGCGCGACCGCAAATTACAAGTCCACCCCAGTCGCCGGGATTACGCAAACCTGGTGCACGTTCGGATGTCATCACAATAGGATTGTCCGGAGTGCCATCGGCAATGATGCGGCCACCCATCTGAACAATGAGGGTTCCTTTCGATTCGCGGTTTCCAATGATGAGTGTACCGGGTTGAATGGTCAGGACAGCGCCATCCTGTACGCGCACAAAGCCGTTCAGACGATATATCTTATCGGCAGTCCAGGTTACATTACCTGTGATGTTGCCACTCACCTGAACAATTTCCTTCACTTCTTCCACAATCGTGATTGTGAAGGTTTTAAGGCTGGAATAGCGATCCAGTTTGTCGATGGCCTGGAAAGAAAAGTTGATGACTGTGCCGGGAGTTGTTTCGGTGATATCATAGCTAAAGTTGAGTGTGGCAGAGGTTTCGCCATTGTAGTTTTCAGTCCGGAAAGGCACACCGTTTTTCAGGATAATCACCTGCTTAAGTCCTTCAGGAGCGGTGAGCGTGAGTACGGTGCTTGCACTGGTGCCGGTAAGGGCATTCAGGGTCTCGGCACTCAGGCTGATGCTTGGTGGATCGCCTACAGGCTTTTCATCTTCTTTTTTGCAACCAGTCAGACTCATGCTGACGGCGAGCATTACGATGAACAGGCCGGAAATGCTCTTCAAAAGCTGATTTTTAATTCGCATAATGGATTTTGATTTGGGTTTAGAGTTTGATGTGGCAAAGCTATCCGGCCCAGTTTGCCTTGCCGTTAATTGTAGTTTAAGCTAATTGTAAACATTCGGCCATCACTGTTAAGTCAAGGTTAACAAAAAAGCCAGCGCCTCGAAAGCGCCGGCTGTGAATTAAGCAGGGAAAAAGGAGAGTATGAATTAAAAACTGTAAGTCATTCCCAAAGTGTAGTTGCGGGGAGAGTTGTTGAATTGTATCCGCTGATCCGCCTGACGGTCGAATATTCCATCCTGATTTCCATCCTGCAGCAGCAAGGCAGGCGCGCCCAGAATGTTGCTCACACCTGCCTTCAACTCAATTCGTTTTCCAAAATTTTTAGTTATGGTCAGGTCAAGCAGGTTTCGGGGCATTTCATAAATATCGGGATAGTCGTCGAAGCCTACGATATAAATCCGGCGTCCGATCACATTGAAAAGTGCTGTAACGTAAGTTTGTGTTAAGGGATCGCTGAAATAAAATCCGGCATTGATAATGTAGGGCGACTGGCCGAACAATGGTCTGGATTCGTATTTCTGACCGATTCCGGCGCTGCCAAGTTTAACCTGGGAGCGGATTAAGGCACCGTTGAACATGATGCTTAGTCTATCCACAAAACCAGAGTTTATCAACCCTTTCAGCGACTTTCTGACTTCCGCTTCCAGGCCGAAAGAGTAAGCTGATGATGCATTGGCAAAGGTGAAAGTTTTGATACCGCCCGATCCCCCTCCGGGTACGAAGGTGGTTTCAATGGGCTTATCGAAAAGTTTGTAAAACAGGCCAACGTTAACCAGCTCACTGGCAGACGGATACCATTCCCAGCGAATATCAAAGTTATCAATGGTTGCATTTACGATGCTATCGTTACCCTTCTTCACGAGGTTGTAGTTGAAATCGTAAAATCCGAAAGGTGCAAGCTCCCTGAACTCAGGCCGGTTGGTTGTGCGTCCGTAGGCAGCTCTCAGCACCATGCTTTCGTTGAGGTTAAAAGTGAGGCTGGCTGAGGGCAGGAGCTTCAGATCAGGTAGCTCCACGTTCACCGGATCGTTGGTCAGGGTAAAGCTGTTCAGGCGTTGCAGGTTGTTTTCGAGGCGTGCACCAAAAGTCAGGTTCAGGCGCGGACCCAGAGGCGCAAGCACCGAAATAAAACCACCATAATTGGTGTTGTCGGAGGTGTAACTATCGCTTGGATTCGATTGCTCGTCAATGGCAATTCCGTTGGTGTTATTGATGTTCTGAGGATGGAAAAGGGAGTCGATGGAAACTCTCAACAGGTTTTGATTGAAGTTGGTGATGCTCGACCTCACATAGCCAATATTGCGGGCCTGAAAGCTTCTATCTTTGAACTCGGCAAACAGCCCTGCATTGAGCACCGGCCGGATACCTGCAATAATACCAAGTTTTCTGGAGTAGTTTACATTAGCCGTATAGTTGTATTCGCGCATTTCGGAGAAAAACCTGCCAAGAAAATACGCTGCTGCAGCACCAAAAGGCACGTAGAGTGTTTTAGTGAGGTTGATCGTGTCCAGATCTGACCTGTAGCGCCGGTAATCGGGCTCGTCCCTGTACGCCATGCCATAGCCGGCTACCCAGTCGAAGCTGTTGTTTTCATCAAACTTATGGCTTCCTGTCAACTGGGTAGTATAAACACCCCTGTAAATTTGATAGAAGGAATGGTTGTCGGCATTGTAACCAAAGTCGTAATGTGGCCCGGTGCGGCGGATATATTCTGCCTGGCTGAACTGATTGAAGAGATGCTTCCACTCGATGATGTGATCTGGTTTGATGGACCAGGCAAAATTCTGAAGCACCCCGAGACGGATATTCTGAACATGACGTTCGTCGTTAAAGCGGTAAATGACGCTGCTTCCGGTGACCGGATCCCATGAATTAAAATCCTTGCGCTCAATATCGAGCACATTCTTGCTGTTGCTGTAGCTCACCGAGCTGATGCTGCCAATAAATTGATCTTTAGGTAGTTTGAAGCGTTTTGCGACATTCAGCGAGGCGCTGTGGTTCCAAAGTGCAGGTAGCTGTTCGGGCACCCAGGCATTGTTGAGACTCCGCCCGGCAGCAGTGCGACGGTCAGGGTTGTCGTAAATCTTTCGCAAGTCGGCCGGAAAATCGGCTGGAAGATTGTACTTTCCATTGTTGAAGCCAGTCCAGTACATCCGGTCCTGAGGCGCCCGGTAAAAGCTTCCCAAACTGACGCCTTCGATAAACCCTGCATTGTATCCCACCTGAATGCCTTCCTCGTCGGGGATACCTTTGGTGTAGATCTTCACCACCCCACCCGCAAAATCGCCGGGCAGCTCGGGCGAAGGGCTCTTGTAGATCATTATCCGGTCGATGAGGTTGCTGGGTATGATGTCGAAAGAAAACGATCTGACGTCGGCTTCCATGCTGGGTGCTGTCACATCGTGCAGGAGAACGGTGTTATACCGCTCGCTCAGACCACGGATGTTGATAAAACGCCCGTCAACCACAATCACACCCGGAACACGTTTTACCACCTGTGCGGCGTCGCTGTCCTGCGAACGTTTGATTTGTTGCGAGGAGATGCCGCTTACCACCTGCTCGGCCGATTTTATGGAGCTGATCAAGGCTAAATCGGTATTGGTGGCCCTGCGTGCTACCACAGTCACACCTTCGATCAGAAAAGCATCGCTCTCGAGCTGGATGTTCATGGTCAGCCGTTGACCAGAATTAAGCCTGATGTTCGGGAACTCAATGGTCTTATATGATATGTATGAGCAAACAATGGTGTAGGTACCAGGCTGTATGTTGGCTAAGGTATAATTTCCATCCAGGTCGGTGGAAACACCGATAGTTGTACCTTTTATATATATATTGGCACCGGCCAGCTCCTCACCCGTGGCCTTGTCTGTCACTTTACCTGTGATCGCGGCGTTTTGCGACACTACCGGAAGGACAGCAAACAACAGCATTCCCACAAAAAGAACGTGAATAAATCTCATACTCCCTGCAAAATTTGCGGCAAACTTAGAACGGCGCTTTAAGGTGAAGTTAAATGCTATGTTAACTAATTGTTATGAAGTAAATAGCAACAATAAAATTGGTATTGACGTACTTATTTTCATCATTTTTGCAAAAAATTTACACATGTCAGAGATATCTATTCACCGGCAAGAACGTTTAAGAGCACTCAAGGAACTGTTTTACAGTATTTTGAATCAAGATGATGCGCTGGAAGCGATTCGCAGAAACAAAGAAATAATCAACAACACCCAGGCATACGACATCATCGAACTTGTGCACGGGTTGGTTCAGGAGGGAATTGAAATAGCTACACTCAAAACCGGGATCAATAAGTTCCTGAACACCCTGGGCAATACTCTTCGCACTATGCCCGGAGTTAACCCGAAAGAAAAAAGCGTGACAGGTATATTGGCCCGGTGGAGCCAAAATATTGTTGATCAGCTCCATGCATTGAAACCTGTCATCCGCCGGATCAATGAGATGCCGGATAACCCTGATCTGCTTGGCCAAGCAAAACATTTGTTTCAGGCTTTGGAACCGATGATGGTTTACTACACAGCTAAGGAAAACGTTCTGTTTCCTTTGCTGGAAAAACACTGGCCGCATTTTGGCTGCCTCGGTGTGATGTGGTCTTTCCACGACGATATCCGGCGAAGCTTCAAGAATTCGGTGGACATGCTTGAACCCGGCAAATTCGATCTTAAAGCCTTCAACAGGGAAATCGGAAAGTTGTATTTTACCACTTATGCCATTCATTTGCGAGACACCAGGATACTTTTGTATCATGTGGAAGAAAGTATTCCTGCGGATGAGTTGATTGCCCTCGTTCCTGATTTTGAATCACTTGGATTACAAATGCCGGAAGCCCGAAATTTCCGGCCAGGTGCTGAGACCAGCTTAAGCGAACAAAATGAGGAGATATTGCTCCCCATAGGCAGGCTAAACATGGAACAGCTGATGCTGGTGTTCAGTCACCTTCCGGTGGACATTACGCTCGTGGACGAAACTGATAAAGTGTGTTTTTATTCCGACCCTCCACACAGGGTGTTTCCTCGAACGAAAGCCATCATTGGAAGGAACGTGCGCCAGTGCCATCCGCCGGAGAGCATCGGCACGGTGGAAGAAATTATTCAGGCCTTCAGGACAGGCACGCAAAACGAAGCTACTTTCTGGATTGACCATAAAGGGCGAAAGATCATGATCCGGTATTTCGCACTGCGCAATCCGCAAGGGCAATACAAAGGTGTGCTTGAGGTAAGCCAGGATATCAGCGGGATCGTTGGTCTCACAGGCGAAAGGCGCTTGTTGCAGTGGAATTCGTAACTATTCAGCAAGTGGTCGGATTGAAAAGGGCAAAGGCACGCCGATTATAAGCGCGGTAATCAATATTGTTTAGATTTGCATCCCACCGATATTCAATCCATTCGACCCATGAAGCACTTTTTATTCGCAATTATTTTTCTCGTTTTCCTTCCATTTGCCGGGCTCAGGGCAGCCTGGCTCAACAACCAGCCCGTGGAGGTGAACCAGCCCGATGGCAGTGTCTTGCACCTGCTGGCCACGGGAGATGAGTTTTTCAACTGGCTGCACGACGCGCAGATGTTTACAATCATACAGCATCCCGAAGACGGATTTTACTACTATGCTGACTTGATTGATGACGAGCTTGTGCCTTCGGATTACCGCGTAGGGAGCATCGATCCGGCCGGCACACATCTTCGGCCTGGCCTGATGATTTCGGCCGAGAAGCGCACGGCTATCCGGCAGAAGTGGGAAACTGAATTTCGTTTTGCCGAAGGCTTAAGGGGCGAATCGCGCGCCATCGGCCAATTCAACAACATTGTGATTTATATCCGCTTTGCCGATCAGGCCGAGTTTACCACCGACACCACGGTCTATTGGAACATGTGCAACAGGAACACACCGCCGGATTACAACAGCATGTACAATTTTTTCAAAACCGTCAGCTACGGCCAGCTCGACCTGGTGAGCTATTTTTTTCCGGTGCCTGAAAATAATATTGTGCGTTCCTACCAGGACATCTTCCCCCGCAGCTATTACATGCCCTATAACGCAGCCACCAATCCCGATGGCTATCAAACTGATAACCAACGTACTCAGCGCGAGCATACTTTGCTGGTAAATGCAGTCAACTGGATCAACATCAATTCTCCCGTTCCCACAAGCATCAACCTGGATTACAACAACGACGGAAGGGTTGACAATGTGATTTTTATAGTTCGCGGAGGCACTACTGCCTGGAGCACCCTGCTCTGGCCACATCGCTGGTCGCTTTATACACAGTCCGCTTTTATCAACGGTAAACGCGTCTGGGACTACAACTTCAACCTGGAGACCAGTATCCAGTCGAGTGGTGTGGGGGTGATTGCACACGAAATGTATCATTCACTTGGTGCTCCCGACCTTTACCGCTACACCAACACCGACCTCACTCCTGTTGGCCCCTGGGATGTGATGGCAGCCAACAACAACCCACCACAGTCGATGGGGGCCTGGATGAAACGCAAGTATGGCGGGTGGATCGACAACATTCCTGTGATTACCCAGAGTGGGGTGTACACCATCGAAGACCTATCCAACAGCAGCAACAACGTCTGGCGCGTCAATTCGCCCAACAGCAACAGCGAATTCTTTCTGCTCGAATTCCGCAGAAAAGCCGGCACTTTCGATGGCACCTTACCCAAGAGTGGTCTGTTGATCTACAGAATCAATCTGGCTGCGGGCAACGGCAATGCACAGGGTCCGCCGGATGAAATATACATCTTCCGACCTGGCGGCAGCCTGTCGGCCAATGGCAACCTGAACGATGCCGTGTTTGGAGCCAATTATAACAGGACTGAATTCAATGACTTTACCAATCCAAATGCATTTCTTCAGAACGGAGGTCCAGCCGGAATCTACATCTCAAATGTTTCGCAGGTAGGACCGACCATGTCGTTCAGGGTGGACTTTCCCGAGGTACCGGTGGCCATTCCGAGCTCAAATGTGAAAGAGCTTTGCCTGGACGACCAGGTGCAGTTGATTGACCGTTCCACCGGCTTGCCCGACACCTGGACCTGGCAGATCAACCCGCCAAACTTCACTTTCCTCAATGGCACCAATGCCAATTCACGTTTTCCGGTCGTAAAATTCAATGCTCCTGGCACCTATACCCTGGCACTTACTGTGTCGAACAACCTGGGCATCCACAACACTGTGCTCGAGAACTGGTTTCGGGTTGGTCCGCAAGCCGGGCATTTCGAAGATGATTTTGAAACCAACAGCTTTACCGAGGGCTCGTGGAAGATCCACAATCCTGACAATGGTGTCACATGGCAATTGCATCCGGTGCAGGGAAATGGCAGCAATTGGGCCGCAGGCATCAACTTCCGCACCTATTTTGCCATTGGTCAACGCGACAGGCTCATTTCCAAACCCTTCGATTTCAGCAATATGCAGGCGGCCTACCTGAGCTTTTCACATGCTTATGCCCAGAATGCCCAGTATCCCAACTATAGCGACTCGCTCAACATCCTGTATTCGCTCGATTGCGGACAAACCTGGACAGCGCTGGCAAGGTATGGCGAAAACGGAAGCGGCAATTTTGCCACCCACCCTCCCACCCAACAGGTGTTCTGGCCCCAAACAGCCGACGACTGGTGTGGCAGCGGCTTTGGCGCACCCTGCCAGACCATCGATCTGAGCCAGCTGGCCGGACAGCCATCGGTGAGGCTGGCATTCGAAACCGTAAGCTATTTTGGAAATCCGTTGCTCATCGACAATGTGGTTGTATCACAATTTGTCTCAACCCCGGAACAATCTGAAAAAGAAGCACTAAAGCTTTATTTTGATGCCCGGAGCCGGCACATACACATCCAGCGCAGCACACCTGCAAAGGCGAATGTCACCATTACCGACCTGAGCGGACGCGTTGTTTATGCAGGCAATATTGCCGGGCCGCATGCCTCGATCAATGTGAACCTGACCAGCGGAACCTATCTCGTCCATGTCGTTGACGGCCTGCGGACAGAAAGCCGTAAGCTGTTGATAAACAATTAATTTAGTTCTTTAGACCAGAAAAAGCGGCTCAGCAGAGTCGCTTTTTTTGTTTCTGTGGCTTTCGGACTTCTGTGAAATTTGTAAAAAAAAACTTTGAAACGAAATAATTTTTATAGTTTTGCCAAAATTTTTCACATGGAAGCCAGGGAAAAAGTGATTAACAGGGCCTGCGAGTTGTTTCCTGTGGTTGGTATCCGGAATGTGACCATGGATGGATTGGCCGCAGACCTGGGCATGTCGAAGCGTACCATTTACGAGCTGTTTGGACAAAAAGACAATCTGGTGCTCGAAACTTTCCGGCAGATGATCACCCGGGAGAACAACGAGATGCTGCAGATCATCTCCGACTCGGAGCACGTTGTGGAGGCCTTGTTCCGCATAATGAAACACAAGCGGGATAAACGACTCTCGGTTTCGCCGCTGTTCATTGAAGACATCGGTAAGTATATCGACAGAATACAGGAGATGTTTTACACCGACAACAGTGACCTTTCGCGCTATTCTGCGTCTTTTGTGTTGCTGCGCGAAGGCATGAGTCAAGGCATTTTCCGCAGCGAGATCAACATTGCCATTGTGGATAATTTCATTCACGAAATGATGAACGTGATTCACGTGAGTACCCGAATAAAGGCGCTCAATCCCGGTGATCACGAACTGCTTGTGAACATCTTCATCCCCTATTTCAGAGGCATTTGCACCGAACGTGGGGTGAAACTGATGGACGAATTTTTTTCTGCATCAAACATCATAATCTAATGATAATGAAAACCAAGCACTTACTTACTTTATTATTGCTCTCTGCCACGCTTTTTGCTTCGGCAGCCGAAGCCAGGGTATTCAGTTTATCGGAAGCCAGGGCTTATGCATTGGAGCACAACCGACAGATGAAAGCAGCCGGCTATGCCACTACCAAGGCCGAGATGGCGTTGCGCGAGGCCATAGCCAACGGTCTGCCACAGATCAATGCCAATGCCGATTACAGCAATGCCCTCGGCGCCAAGATCATCATCCGATTCAACGAAAACATGCCCCCAAGCGAGATCGACATCAAGCCCACAAGCAACTTGTTTGTGAATGTGCAGCAATTGCTGTTCAGCAGCAATTACATTGTAGGCGTGCAGATGGCCCGTCTGTCGAAAGAGCTGACGCAGCTGAGCCGGGAGCGCACTGAACTTGAGGTACTTAGCGGAGTTACAGAGGCTTACTACATGGCCTTGCTCACAGCCGAGAGCCAGCGCATCATCAGCCAGAATTTGGCAAACATGCAGCAGCTGTTCGAAAAAACCAATGCATTGGCTGCAGTGGGAATGATAGAGCAAACCAATGTGGATCAGCTCGAAGTTCAGATGATGGCATTGCGCAATGCCCTGGCCTCGGCCGAGCGCCAGCACGAGATGGCATTGAACCTTTTGCGGCTCCAGCTCGGATTGCAGCCTGAAACAGAATTGCAGCTGACTGATCAGCTCGAGCAATTGCTCCAGTCCAATTATGAGGCGGTGGCCAGGCTTCAGGGATTATTGCTTGAAAACCAGATTGAATATCGCCTGATCAAACAGCAGGAACGCATGAGCCGCAAAATGACCGACCTGCAACGCGCCGCTTACCTGCCTACGCTTGCCGGCTATTACCGCTACACCTACAAAATATTAAAGCCCGACTTTGACATGACACCAAATAATGTGGTCGGACTGCAGCTCAACATACCCATTTTCTCGAGTGGTGTAAAACATTACAAGGTACAACAGGCGCTGGTAGATGAGAAAAACATGCAGAATACCCGCGAGCTGCTCACCGATCAGCTCCGTATTCAGGAAAAACAACTGCGGTTCAACCTCAACAGCGCCATCGAGCAATACGAGAACCAGCGAAAAAGCGTCGAAGTTGCACGCCGGGTTTATCAGAACCTTCAGAACAAATATGCCCAGGGCATGATATCCGGTCTTGATCTGACCACGGCCGACAACAACTACCTCAGGGCAGAGTCGGATTATCTGAATGCCATGATGCAGGTGCTCAATGCCAAGCTTCAGCTCGACAAATTAAATGGTAACATTAAGTAATTCAATAACATAAACATCATGAAACGAATTCATCTCATACCTGTTTTATTGATTCCGGCCTTGCTTGCATCGTGCGGAAAGAAAGAAAGCAAGAAATTTGAAGTGGCCGAACGCATCGAGCCGGTCAAGACCCTGGAGCTTGGTTTGCAAGAGATTGCCCGAAGTGTGGAATACACGGCGACCCTCATGCCTTTTGAGGAGTTGCACCTTGCGCCTTCATCGCCCGGACGCATCGAGCGCATATCTGTTGAAGTTAGCAGCAGGGTTCGCAAAGGCGATCTGCTGGTTCAAATGGATCAAACCCAGTTGCGTCAGGCCGAGATACAGCTTGCCACGCTCGAAACCGATTTTCGCCGCCTCGATACTTTGCGGAAAGTTGGTTCGGTGGCGCAGCAGCAATATGATCAGCTCAAATCGCAGCTTGAGGTATTGCGCAACAACGTTGCTTTTCTCCGCGAGAACACGCAGCTTCGTGCGCCTTTCGCAGGGATCATCTCAGGCAAATACTTCGAAAATGGCGAGGTTTATACCGGCGCACCCGTGCCCTCGGTTGGAAAGCCGGCCATCGTCTCGCTGGTGCAGATCAACCAGCTCAAAGCCCTTGTTCCGGTTTCTGAAAAGTATTTCCCGCTCATCCGCCGAGGCATTGAGGCTAATGTAAGGAGCGATGTGTATGCCGGACAACAGTTCAAAGGACGAGTCACCAATATTTTTCCGGTGGTTGACCAGATGAGCCGCACTTTCCAGATTGAGGTTACCATTGATAACGCCGGCGAACTGCTCCGGCCGGGTATGTTTGTGCGCGTCACCCTCGATCTCGACCGCGACAATGCCATGCTTGTACCCGACATAGCCGTGCTTAAGCTGCAGGGTTCGAACGACCGATACCTGTTTGTTGAAGAAAACGGCGTTGCCAGAAGAATAGCCGTGAAACTCGGCAAACGTTACAACGAGATGGTTGAAGTGGAAAGCGACCAGCTCAAGCCCGGGCAGAAATTAATTGTATCAGGTCAGGCAAGGTTGCTCGACGGCTCTAAAGTACAGGTTGTCAACAACTAAACAATACTGAGATGAGTATCTACAAATCTGCCGTCAACAAACCCATCACCACGCTCATGGTGTTTACCGCCGTGATTGTGATGGGGATTTACTCGCTTATGAATATCTCGGTGGACCTGTATCCCGAAATTGATCCGCCATTTCTCACCGTGCTTACCACCTACAGGGGCGCCAGTGCGGCCGACATCGAAACCAATGTAACCAAGCGTCTGGAAGATGCCCTCAACACGGTTGATAAGGTAAAAATGGTGCGTTCCACCTCGAGCGACAACCTGTCGGTGATCACCATCGAATTTAACTGGGGAGCCGACCTGGCGGAGGCCACCAACGAGATCAGGGATGTTATCGACCGGATATACGACCGGATGCCCGAGGGTGTGGACCGGCCCACCATTTTTAAGTTCAACACCAGCATGATGCCAATTGTGTTTTATGCAGTCACGGCTGGTGAAAGTTATCCAGGATTGGAGAAAATTCTGGATGAGAAAATCGTCAACCCCCTTAACCGCGTGGATGGGGTTGGCTCAGTATCAATGATTGGCGTGCCCAAACGCGTCGTATATGTGGAAGCTGACCCCCGGAAACTCGAAGCCCACAACATGACCATCGAGCAAATCGGCAATGCGATTGCTGCTGAAAACGCCAATGTTCCAACAGGTAACCTCCGCATGGGGCAATTTGATTACCAGCTGCGTGTGATGGGCGAGTTTGTCGAAAGCCGGGAAATTCAGGACATCGTAGTGGGTAATTTCAACGGTCGCCCGATCTATTTGCGAGATGTGGCCATGGTACGCGACTCGTTGAAAGACAAATCGCAGGATGAGAAGATCAATGGCAGAACCGGGCTTAGGTTGTTTGTGATGAAACAATCGGGCGCCAACACCGTGAAGGTGGCCAGAGAGATCAACAAAAAAATGGCCGAGCTCCTCCCTACCCTGCCGCCTGATGTGAAAGTGGAACAAATCCTCGATACCTCCACTTTCATCCGTGGCTCCATCAACAACCTGGCCACCACACTGATGTATGCCTTCATCTTTGTGGCGCTTGTTGTTATCTTCTTCCTTGGCCGGTGGCGTGCAACCTTTATCATCATCCTGACCATTCCCATTGCGCTCATTGTTTCATTCATCTATCTGTTTATCACCGGAAATACCATCAATGTCATCTCGCTCACCTCACTTTCGATTGCCATCGGTATGGTGGTTGACGATGCCATTGTGGTACTCGAAAATATCACCCGGCATATCGAACGAGGCAACAGCCCGAGAGAAGCTGCCATTTATGCCACCAACGAAGTATGGCTGGCAGTAATCGTCACTACCCTTGTAGTGGTTGCCGTTTTCTTCCCCTTGACGCTGGTTGGAGGTCTTACGGGCATGCTATTCAACCAGTTAGGTTGGATTGTAACCATCACCGTGACCACCTCCACCCTTGCTGCCATCAGCCTGACGCCCATGCTGTCGTCGCGTTTGCTCCGGCTAAAACCAAAACAGACAAAACCCAAATGGTATCATCACCAGCGCACAGTTGAGCCCATGCTCAATTGGCTCGACAACTTTTATGTGAGCACGCTGAAATGGGTCCTTAGACACAAAACATTTACCATGCTCACAGCCACGGCTGTTTTCGTGGGATCGCTGATGCTTTTGCGTTTTGTGGGCACCGACTTCCTGCCTCAGACCGACGAGTCGCGCATCACAGCTACCATCGAGCTGCAAACAGGAACAAGGGTGGAAGAAACCATGAAAACCGCCCGCAAGCTGGAGCAGATTATTTTTAATGAGTTTCCGGAAATCGAAATTATGGCTGTGACAGCAGGCTCCGACGACGAGGGAGCGATGTTTTCCACTTTCCAACAATCAGGCTCCAATATCATCAACCTGCTGAGCCGCCTGGCGCCTGTGGATAAAAGAGAACGAACCGTTTGGCAGGTGGCCGATGGTTTGCGCCAGCGCCTGAGCGAGTTTCCGGAGGTGATCAATTACAACGTTTCCACATCCGGCGGAGGCATGTCGTTCGGTGGCGAAAGTATGGTTGACATCGATATTTTTGGTTACGATTTCAACACCACCAACCGGATTGCGGAAGATTTCAGAAACCAGTTGTTGGCTATGGGCGGAGCCAAAGACATCACCATCAGCCGCAAGAAAGACAAACCTGAATTGCAGTTTGTGCTCGACCGCGACAAACTGGCTGCCAATGGCCTGACCACAGCCCAGGTAGGCGGCATGCTTCGCAACCGTATCAGTGGCATGGTGGCATCGCTGCTCAAAGAAGAGGGCGACGAATATCAGATTGTTGTCCGCCTGGCCGAGGAGTATCGCAACAACATTACGTTGCTTGAAGAAATAAGCATCACCAATCCTCAGGGCAAGAAAATCAAGCTTAAAGAGCTTGGCACCATTGTCGAAAACTGGGGGCCGCCAGCCATTCAGCACAAACGCAAAGAACGTGTGGTTACGGTGAGCGCCAAACCCGATGGCATGACACTGGGCCAGCTGGCAGAAAAGATCATCAAAGATCTGGACAAAAGCAATGTGCCTCAGGATGTGATGATTGAGATCGGCGGGGCTTACAAAGACCAGCAGGAGTCGTTTCAGGACCTGGGCTTACTCATGCTTCTCAGTATTGTGCTGGTATTCATTGTGATGGCTTCGCAATTCGAATCATTCACCATGCCATTCATCATCATGTTTTCCATCCCGTTTGCATTTTCAGGAGTGATCCTGGCCTTATTGCTCACAGGCACTTCGCTCAGCATTATTGCCGCACTGGGTTCGGTGTTGCTGATCGGTATTGTGGTGAAAAACGGGATTGTGCTGGTTGACTTCATCAACCTGCTGCGCGACCGCGGAGAACGTTTGTATGATGCCATTGCCAATGCCGGCCGTTCGCGTCTGCGTCCGGTGCTCATGACTGCTTTTACCACCATACTTGGGATGCTACCGCTGGCATTAAGTACGGGCGAAGGTTCCGAAATCTGGCGACCTATGGGTATTTCGGTTATAGGAGGTCTGGTATTCAGCACTATAGTTACAATGGTGGTGGTTCCGGTTATGTATGCCGTGCTTGCCCGCAGCGGTGAGCGCGATAAACTAATGAAAGTGAGACGCAAATTCCAGGAGCAAAACCTTTAATCTGAAAACCTATGAAAGCAGTCATGATTATCTTCAATATCGCCCACACCGAGCGTGTGGATTACGTGCTCGACCAACTTGGCATACGTGGCTACAGCTGGTTTGAAAACGTGAAAGGACGCGGCACACACACCGGCGAACCCCGCATGGGCACCCATACCTGGCCCGAAATCAACTCGGCGGTCATCACATTTGTGGATGACGACAAGGTGGATTCTTTACTCGAAAAGGTAAAACGCATTGATGCCATCAATCAGGAGGTGGGCATCCGGGCCTTTGTGTGGGATGTGCTAAAAACTGTTTAGATTTCGAAGCAACATAACCAGAAAGTCCGGAGCTGTGCTCCGGGCTTTTTTTTATTCTTCCAATGGAATGAATCTGTCGGTGGTGGTCGCCTTAAGGGTTTTGTTGTACGGATCCCAACGGAAATATCTGCGAGGCACCACAGCCGGACCAAGTTTGCGCTCTACATGCGCATTCATCATATAATCAAAGGTATAGGCAGCATAGAGCCTGCCAAGATATGCAATGAAATTGTTCACACGCTCAAGACTCAGCGTATCTACCTTTAGCTTGTAATCTACTTTTCCTGTCATAAACTTCATGGTGAAGTACCCGTCATAGCGGTCGAGCAGGTCGTGTGTGGCAAAAAGCACCCTGGGTTTTTGCAAGTTAGTGTCGTTGAATTTGTTCAGCTCGAGCCAGAGGCCAAGATTGAACCCATTGATGGTGAAATCGTAGGTATAAACGGTTTCACCCACAAGCACCTCGTCTTCCACCGGGCTATAGTATTCCTGCAACTCAATCTGTGCCAGATTGAGGATATAAGCTGTGGTGTCGGTAGCCATGAAGGCTTCGGTCTGGTCTTCGGTAAAGACTTTCAGGCCATATTTGCGCAATTCGTTGATAAAATTTTCGCCAAACAAGCGGAGCACACCCTGTCGGCTTAGTTTTGGCAGAATCAATGTGTTTTCAAGCAGTTGCGGGTCGATGCGTGCCTGATCGAAAGTGAAACTGCCATCCGGATAATCAGATTTCTGGTTAACCAGCCAAACCTCGGTAGGCAGCAGCACAAACACCGGTTTGTCTTTTGCCTGTGTCGCATATTTGCGTGCCAGGTTGCGCTCCGGGGAGCATGACGATAAGGCTGCAACAAGAACCAACAGGAGCAGGTGAACCGAAAAATTACTTTTTCGCATAGGAAACCGGTTGACGGCAAAGTTAATCAATGGCTTCCAATGCAAGGCACATCAGGGCAGATTAACAAAAACTTCAGGCCTGCTGAAGCAGCTGTTCGGCAAATTTTTGCCCGTAAGCCTCAGCGCGTGCAAGGTCCTCTTCGGCGGGCGAAAATTTCACAAACACATCGGTGTCGGTGTATTTGAGTTTGAGGCTTTCGAGGTTGGCACGAATGATTTTCATGGCCTCGCCACTCCAGCCATAAGAGCCAAAACCTCCGGCAAGCTTGCCTTTGTCGCGCAAGGGATTGATCACCGCAAAGAGCTTGTAAATGGGCAGAAGGATGTTCTGATTGATGGTCGGACTTCCTACGATCAAGCCCGACGACATGGTGAGCTGCATTTCCAGGTCGCCTATCGAGGTATGTTCGATATCCTGAGCAAAAGCTTTTACAATGCCCGACTTCTCGATGCCACGAGCAATGGCTTCGGCCAGGGCTCCGGTTTTGTGGTATGCCGAAACATATGGAATGTACACCCGGTGCGGCTGTGGCAGGGCGAGGTATTCGCGCGCATACTGCTCCGAGAGGTCCACATAGCGCTTCCAATGGGTGCGCAGTATGGGGCCATGTCCGGTGGCTATCATCCGTATGTCGAGCGGACGTATGCGCTCGATTGACTTGATCATAAACCTGCTGAAAGGCTTGAGAATCACATCGAAGTAATACTTGAATGCATCATCCCAGTTGCCAACCAGGTCGTCGAACATCCGATCATCAGCATAATGTGCGCCAAAAGAGTCGCAGGTAAAGAGAATGCGATCTTCTTCAAGCCAGGTGTACATGCTGTCGGGCCAATGAAGATTAGGTGCCGAGATAAAGCGGAGGGTCTTGTTGCCCAGACTTAGCGTATCCTGATCTTTGACCTGAATACTTTTGAAAGGAATGGAAACCAGATCATTGAGATAACGGATTGCATTGCCGCTACCTACCACTGTGGCCTGTGGAGCAATCTCGAGCAAATGTTGCACACATCCGGAATGGTCAGGCTCGGTATGATTGAGGATAATGTATTCAAGTTCAGCAGGATTCATCAGCGACCTGAGCTTGGCTTCATACTCGGGCCAGAAACGCTCCTTTACCGTTTCAACCACGGCTTTCTTTTCTGCATTGATAAAATAGCTGTTGTAGGTGGTGCCATACTTGGTTTCCATCACCACATCAAAGGTGACAAGGTCTTTGTCGAGCACACCTATCCATCGTACATCGGAGGTGAGTTCAAGAATCCTCTGGTTCATATCTGTCGCTGGTTTGCCGGCAAAATTAGCCCAAAAAACAGATTGAATGATTCTAAATTGGCATCACCGGGGCCAAAGGTTCTACATTAAACCTTTGTTTTTCAGTATATTAATCAACCTTTCCGGATGATTGGTAATGATTCCGTCGGCACCGGCATCGATCAGGGCTTCCATCTTGTGCGGTTCATCCACCGTCCACACAAACACCTTTTGTCCCCTTTTATGCAGGCGTTTGATTTTTCCGGCACCCACAAACCTGTAGTTGGGATTGACAGCTGCCACATCACGATGGCGAAGGTAGGAGCCTCCTGCCAGCGATTTATGAAAGTGCAGCGGCAGCAAAGGCAGGTTACCCACAACAAGCTGGTGGAGTTCAATTTTCGGATCGAGCTGCCTGAGATTCCGGATAACCTGTGGATCAAAGCTTTGCACAACACACCAGCTTTCGGCGGCATGGGCACGTATGTATCCTAAAACCTGTTTTTCGGTTTCATGGTCGCCGGTCCAGGTAGGTTTGATTTCAATCAGCAGCTTATGTTTTCCACCGATGAGCCTGAGCACCTCGTCCAGGGTGGGCACCATTTCACCGGCAAACTCTTTTGAAAACCAGCTCCCGGCATCCAGTTCACGTATTGTATTGAAGTCGAGGTCTTTTATCTTTCCTGTTCCGTTGGTTGTTCTGTCAACGGTATAATCGTGAATCACAACCAGTTGCCTGTCGCGCGTGAGGTGCACATCGATCTCAATGAGGTCGGCGCCTATTTCCATGGCTTTGGAAACGGCCGCGAGGGTATTTTCGGGGGCCGAACCCGATGCGCCACGGTGTGCAATCACCAGAGGCCGCTCAGGTTTTTGTGCTTGCATCGGTCCCGTGGCCATAAACAGGGTTAATAATAGTAAGAACTTGTAAACAAGTGGTTTACGAAGCAATCTACCCATAACGCAAGCTTCTACTTTGGTTCAAGACCTGAAGCTTTGAGTATTTTTCTGAAAACATCGGTATTGTCGTATACTCCGCTGAAATGATGGGCGCCAGCGCCAAACGCATACACCGGAACGAGGACACCCGAGTGGTCGTTGGTTGAGAAATGAAATTTGACGCCGGGGTTCTTTTTGTTGTCGCCATGGATGAAAGTCAGGCCACCAGTTTCGTGGTCTGCTGTAACTACGACCAGGGTGCCCGGATTCTTTTCTGCAAATTCGACGGCCACCCCTACTGCCTTGTCAAAGTCGATCATTTCCGTGATAAGGTATGCAGAATCGTTGGCATGACCAGCCCAGTCGATTTGCGAGCCTTCGACCATGAGGAAGAAGCCTTTGTCGTTGTTGGTTGACAATGCTTCGATAGCCACGCGGGTGGCTTCGGCCAAAGTATAATTGGTACGACTTGCAGCCGGGGCAGGATGTGCAGTATCGGTAAGCACGAGCAGTTTGCTGAAGCCCTTGCCACTTCTGGGCATTTGACCGAAGAAGGCAAAGCCCTTGTCTGTCATCTCGGCCACAAGGTTGCGGCCATCTTTTCGTTTTGTGAAATTGTGCAATCCGCCACCAATTGCCACATCTATGGGCGATTTGATAAAATCTGCAGCAATTTCCTGTTCGTTTTTACGCGAAATATTTTTTGCCACAAAATCAGCAGGTGTGGCGTGGGTCAGGTCGCAGGTGACCGCAACGCCTGTGCGTCTTCCGGCTGAGGCAAAGATGTCCACCAGACTGGGCGCTGCCGTGCTGTCGGGACGCATACCAATCATCCCATTGCGTGTTTTGTAACCGGTGGCAAGGGCAGTGCCACCCGCACCGGAATCGGTAATCTTGTGTGTGTAGGAGTTTGTGCTGATCAAACCGACCACCGGAGCTTTGAACATGTATGGCATTTTGTTGGTAGCCAGCATCAGTGCATGGCTTTGCGCAAGCCCCATGCCGTCGCCTATCAGGAAAATGACATTTTTTACTTCTGCATCAGCCTTTGTTGTCGGCTGCACAGTTTCAGCTTTGGATTTTTTCTTTTGGGCAAACAGCCTGCCCTCGATACCAACAGCCAAAATGGCCAGGACAATGAATAAAACTTTTGCTTTCATGTGAGTTCGTTTGAGGGATAAAGCTCAATTAATGTGATTTCCGGCAGAATGCCGATGCGACCGGGGTAGCCGATGCTGCCCAGACCACGGTTTATGTATAAAAAATGACCTTGTTCAGACTCATAGAGTCCTGCCCAGTGTTTGTAAACGTATTGGGCCGGGCTCCACTTGAAACCTGGTAACTCGATACCAAACTGAAACCCATGCGTATGACCCGACAAGGTGAGTCCAATTTTCGAGGGATGGTTTGTTACCTGGGCACTCCAATGGCTTGGGTCGTGGCTGAGCAGGATTTTCGTTTCTATGGTTTCGGTTTCGCGCAATGCAGCATCGAGCTCGCCCTTGCGGGGAAATCGCGCATTGGCACTCCAGTTTTCAACACCCACAATGGCCATCCGGGCCTCGCCTCTGGTCAGAATGGCTGCTTCGTTGCGAAGCAGATTCCAACCCGCCTTGCGATAGATGTCGAGCAAATGCTGCATGTTTTTCGCCTTGGCCTCAGCATCGGGCCAGCTCACATAGTCGCCATAGTCGTGGTTGCCCAACACTGCATAAACGCCATGCGGCGCTTTGAGGCGACTGAGCACGTCAACAAAACGGTCGGCCTCGCTGCTGGTATAATTGACCAGATCGCCCGTAAACACAATGGCATCTGGCCTGGCCGAAAGTATGTCGTCCACGGCTTCCTCCAGGGCATCCACCGACGACCAGGAGCCAAGGTGGAGGTCGGAAATCTGAATCAGCCTGAACCCGGAAAATTCCTCAGGCAAGCCTTTAAGCCTGATGGTCAAACGCTTAAGATCGAAACGATGCACCCAGCGAAACATACCGGTAAACATGGTTGTGACCACAAGTCCTCCTGTGACCAGCGCCATCTGTTGCAGAAATTCAGAGCGCTTGTATTTGGTTTCGCCTTCGCCTGGCGTTTTGTTTCTCGAAAAACTGAACCATGCCCACAAACCCTTGATCCACTTAAGAATATCGGCAAAGAAAATGATGACCGCCATGAAAAACTTGGCCACATAAAATGTGAAGATGCTTCCAAATACGAGGTTGCGCACCCATGGCAGCCAGTCGTATTGCCCCAAACTGAGTGTAATGATGGTTGAAACGGCCAGGGCAGCAAGCGGAAACCAGTAAACCAAAATAAGCAATGTTTTAAGCAACTTATTGTAGGTAAACAGCTTGCGCCTGAACATCCCCCAGACATACACGTCGATGAGCAGGAGGAAAACGAAAAATGGATACCTTCCGGCGTTTTTCGGGAAGGCTGTAAGTGTTAAAAAATAACCTGCAATGATGATCAAAACGGCAAGCAGCAGGTGAACTAAATGCTTTCTGGAAAACTTCATAGACCGGTGCAAAATTAGGCATAATGCATTTCACCGGATGCGGGTTACAATAAATTAACATAATGCTGATTTTTAGCCAGTTGTGTGACAAATGGTCGAATTTTTTATACCAGCCCCCCATCAAAAAACCTTTACGCAGCAATAGAAACAGGAATACGATCCCCTGGTTTTTTGTTTAATACCAAAATTCAGCACCAAATGAAGCTACGTGCCTTACTGTCAGTTTTTTTTGTTTTTTTACTCTTTTCGATTGATACAATCGCGCAACCCGATCCCCAGCGGATGATGCAACCTGTGAAGGTTATTGGAAAAGTAACCGACAAAACCGATGGCGCAGGTTTACCTGGAGCCCATCTCATTTTCAGGCACATGCGCGATACCAGCCGGGTTGTGCGCACAACCACCGACAATAACGGCCAGTTTTCGGTGAATATGCTTCGTGGGCGCTACACCCTGCGCACCAGCTACCTTGGTTATAAAACCGATGAACGGCAGCTGACCATCATCGAGGAATCGAACAACCTTGGTTCGATAGCACTCGAGAAGGCGGATGCCATGTTAAACGAAGTGACTGTGGCGGGTGAAGCAGTGCAGGTGAGGGTCAAATCGGACACTTTGCAATTTGATGCCCAGGCCTATAAGACCAATCCCGATGCCACAGCCGAAGACCTGGTACGCAAGCTGCCCGGAGTAACCATAACGCCGGAAGGTGTTCAGGCACAGGGCGAAACCGTAAGGCGTGTGCTGGTGGACGGTCAGGAATTTTTTGGCGACGACCCCAACATCGCCCTGCGCAACCTGCCGGCCGAAATGATCAGCCAGGTAGAAATTTTTGACCAGATGAGCGACCAGTCGCGGCTGACAGGTTTCGACGACGGCCAACGCACCAAAACCATCAACATTGTCACACGCCAGGACCGCCGCAGCGGGCAGTTTGGCAAAGTTTACGCTGGCTTTGGCGAAAATGAACGCTTTCAGGCAGGCATCACCACCAATATTTTCCTCGGAAAGCGGCGGTTTTCCATTCTTGGGATGAGCAACAACATCAACCAGCAAAACTTCAGCACCGAAGACCTGTCGGGCTTTTTCTCGGGCGGCCGAAGCGGAGGCGGAGGTGGTGGCATGCGCATGATGTTCGGTGGTGCCGGAGGCTTCCCCGGAGGATTCAACCGGGGCGATTTTCTAGTTGGCCAGCAAAATGGCAACAACACCACCCACTCCTACGGCATCAATTACACGGATGTGTGGTTTGATAAACTAAATGCCAACATGAGCTATTTCTTCAACCTTTCGCGCAACAACACCAATCAGGTGGTTGAGCGGAAATATTTCATAGGCGAAAACCTGAGCAGGCAGTACGACGAAACCAGCAAGAGCAACCGCGACAACTACAACCATCGTTTCAATGCCAGGCTCGAGTACAAAATTGACGACAACAATACCCTGATGCTGATTCCCCGCTTCAGCGCCCAAAAAACCAATTCCGACAACTTTACCCAGGCGAGTATGGCCATGCTCATGCAATCGGCAGGCAACCAGAGCATCACTTCAAACAAGCGCGAATGGGACGGCTTCAACTTTGGCAACACATTAATCTACCGCCTGCGACTCAACGAAAAAGGCCGCTCGATTTCCACCCGCATCAACAACAACCTCAACAACAACGAGTTACTCTACACCCTCGATGCCATCGAATACACCGGCGGAATTGTACTCCACAGCGATACCACCCGTCAACAATCAACCACCCAAACCCTGAACCAAAGCCATTCGGCAAATCTTACCTTTACCGAACCGGCCGGCAAAAACGGCATGATCCAGGCTTCTTACAACTTTTCGTACACCAAAAACCAGAGCGAGCGACTTACCAACGATTTCGATATTATCGCCGGGGCCTACAACCAATTGGTACCGGAGCTTTCGAGCGATCTGAACAGCGGCTATGTGACACACCGGGCCGGCGCCGGCTATCGTTACCGCACCGAGAAATCTAACTTCCTGCTCGAGCTGGCCTGGCAGGAAGCAAGGCTGCAGGCCGAGCAAACCCTGCCCTATGTGAAAACAACCGACTACAGTTTTGGTAACCTGATGCCTTCGCTTCAATTCAACTACAACTTTTCGCGCAGCGAGACTGCCCGCCTGATGTACCGCACATTTACCAACGGCCCTTCGGCTGCGCAACTTTCGGATGTGGTTGATAACACCAATCCCTTGCTGCTTTCGAGCGGAAATCCAAAACTCAAACAGAGCTACAGCCACTTCCTCACCGGCAGCTACAACCTGACCCGCATTGCCAAAGGCAAGTCGTTTATGGGTTTTGTCTTTCTCAATCTGACCGACAATTACATTGGCAACTCGCTGCTCATTGCCCGCAGCGATACCGTGCTCGAGAATGGCTATACCCTGCCCGCCGGCGCACAATACAGCCTGCCGGAAAACCTGAGCGGTATGGTCAATCTGAGGTCTTCGCTCACCTATGGCTTTCCCTTCCGCAAAATCAAGAGCAACGTCAACCTGACCGGAGGATTTGCCTGGTCGCGCACCCCCAGCCTGGTCAATCAGTTGCAGAACATTACCAACACCTACACCACATCAGCCGGCGCAACCCTAAGCAGCAACATCAGTCAGAACCTCGATTTTACCCTGGCATACCGGCTCAATTACCAAACTGCTGCCAACAAGCTCAGGCCACAATCCAATAACGAATACTTCTATCATGTGGGTGAAGCCAGAGTGGCCTGGACCGTACACAAGAAGTGGGTGCTGCGCAGCGACCTGAACAACCTGTATTACACGGGGCTGGGCGACAACTTCAACGAGAATTACTGGCTTTGGAACATCAACGTCGGACGCAAGCTGTTTCAGAACAATCGCGGCGAACTTACCCTCGGGGTTTACGACCTGTTGAACCAGAACCGCAGTGTCGCGCAAAATGTGACGGATACCTATATTGAGAACGCGCGGTACAATGTACTCAACCGCTTTCTTATGCTCTCATTTACCTACAATTTCCGCAACTTTGGCGCACAGAATCAGCGGACTCAGGCCCCGGCAGCACCTCAAGGCCCTCCGCGCGATATGTTTTTCCTGCCTCCGATGTAGCTTAAATCAGTGCATGAACAAAAGAGGCTGATCCGGTGCGGATCAGCCTCTTTTTATAAGTGCTGTTTACGAAAGCCTCAGAGCACGCCCTGATCCATCATGGCATTGGCAACTTTGAGGAATCCGGCCACATTGGCGCCTTTCACATAGTCCACATAGCCATCATCCTGTTTGCCGTATTTCACGCACGCGTTGTGGATGTTGCGCATGATTTCGTGCAGGCGGGCATCCACTTCTTCGCGGCTCCAGGAGAGTTTCATCGAGTTTTGGGTCATTTCGAGGCCCGAAGTGGCCACACCACCGGCATTGGCAGCCTTGCCCGGGGCAAACAGAATGCGTGCATGCTTAAACACCTCGATAGCTTCGGGAGTCGATGGCATGTTGGCGCCTTCGGCTACACAGATGCAACCATTGGCTACAAGCTTCTCGGCATCTTCCTTGTGCAATTCGTTCTGGGTGGCGCAAGGCATAGCCACATCACATTTTACTTCCCAGGGGCGCTTGCCGGGCACAAACTGTGCGCCGGGAAACTCGAGTGCATAGGGCTTCACAATATCCTGGTTCGAAGCGCGGAGCTCAAGCAGATAATCAATCTTTTCGCCCGAGATACCATCGGGATCGTAGATGTAGCCATCAGGTCCGGAGATGGTGATCACCTTGGCACCCAGCTGGTTCAGTTTGGTGATGGCACCCCATGCCACGTTGCCGAATCCCGAAACAGCAACCAGTTTGCCTTTGAAATCCTGACCGCGTGTGGCCAGCATTTCCTGTGCAAAATAAACAGCACCAAAACCTGTGGCTTCGGGACGGATGAGCGAACCACCCCAGTTGATGCCTTTGCCAGTGAGTACGCCCACATGCTCCATGGTCAGCTTTTTGTACATGCCATAGAGGTAGCCGATTTCCTTGCCACCTACGCCGATATCTCCTGCAGGCACGTCGGTTTCGGGTCCAATGAGCCTCCAGAGTTCGAGCATGAACGACTGGCAGAAACGCATGATTTCAGCATCCGACTTGCCCTTGGGATCAAAATCCGATCCACCCTTGGCGCCGCCCATGGGCAAAGTAGTCAGGCTGTTTTTGAAAATCTGTTCGAAACCAAGGAACTTCAGGATACTGAGGTTTACGCTGGGGTGAAAACGCAACCCGCCTTTGTATGGTCCGATGGCATTGTTGAACTGAACCCTGTAACCCAGGTTGACATGTACTTTTCCATGATCGTCAACCCACGGCACTTTGAACATCAGCACCCTGTCGGGCTCCACAATGCGCTCGATAATGCCTTTGGCTTCGAACTGAGGGTTCTGGTTCACCACTTCCTCAATCGATTCGAGCACTTCGCGCACTGCCTGCAGATACTCCACTTCGCCCGGATGCTTCTTCTCCAGGTCGTTCATGATTTTTTCGAGGTTCATAGGTTTTGGTGTTTTGTGAGGTAAATCAAACTATTTTTTGTGAACTTTTCACAGTGTGAATACTTTAACAATACAAAAGTAGTACTTTTAATGTTACCACCACAAAAAATAACACAACATTTACATGCTGATCAGCAATAATGGATTGAATCTAAATAAACCGCCTGCAATCGTTTGAAACAAAACATTGCAAATCATCGGACTACAGCGGAACCACCCAGGAAGTCAGCAGCCACAGCCCTGACTGGTATCTTGCATCGAACATGCGTTGTGCACGGTGTTGCAGCTCGAACTGCAGCCGGTGTTCGTTTGCGAACAGCCAGCCGACACCTATACCAGTCCTGTTGTCCAGGCGGAAGTTTTTTAGCTCCTCATCGGCACTCAAAAGCACTTCCGTACCAGCAATCAGGTACCATTCGCGAGGATCAATCCGATCGCCCGACAAAGGCCGCTCAGCAACGATGCGGTAACGTGCACGGTGCTGAAAGCGATCTTCATACACCCTTTGTTCGAGCCTGAACCGATGCGAAAAACCATACAAATCTACCGCATGCCGTTTGCTGAATTGCCAGATAAACCTCAGCTCGGTGGAGCGTTCGTTTTCCAATGGGTTCTCTATGCCATAAAGCAGGCCAAATGTCAGCCTCCTGCCACCAACCAGCCTTCGGTTGAGGTAAGCCTGTGCTTCGCCGAGAATGAGCTTCCCGGATTGCGATCCCGTATTATCTCCCAGCTGACCCAGGCTCACCCTTGTTACTAATTTTGAGCTCCACGACCACGAACCGGCAATATTGCCCGACAAGCTCACATCGGGTTCCCAAACCACAGGAGTTTGTCCGGTTGCGCCCGACATCAAGCCAAATATAATAGCCAGAAATAATGGGAAAACCTTGTGCATCAGTGCAAAATATGTGTGTCGGAATATGGCGCCACCTCCCGCCTTGACAGCAACCGGCCTTCTTCGTCAAATGTCAGCTCATAGGTAACCACAGGACTTCCGGCCTTTTTTACCTCAACCTCGAGCTCATACCTGATTACCACACCTTTGTGCCCGGGCTGAATCATTGTGGGTTCAAAGTCGCGACCATCCTGAATTGCCCAGGAATACTGCTGCTGCGCTTCCAGTATCCTGTAATGCTTTCCGAGCGATTCGAGTTCCGATCTCATAGTCTTGCCCATTTTGGAAATGAAACTTTTCAGTGGAAGGCTTTTCTCAAGGTCTTCAAAGCGACCATTTTTGTCAAACTCCATGCTCCAGCGGTGGCCCTTCCACTCAAATTTGGCCTCATAGGAAGTATCGGACTCATTAAATTCTTTGAAATAACGAACCAGGCTTATCTCGTTTTCGATGGCAGCGAGTTGGTTAATGGCTCTTTCCGGAAATACGCTACGGCTGATCCGCACTTCGCGCTCCATCTTGACCTGGTCAACCTGGGCAAATGTTGGCAGGATGAAAACACAACCCAAATTAATGACAATCAAAATAATTCGCATTCCTGTACTATATGTTGCAAATATACGCCTAATCATGTTTCACAAAAAAATCAGTTACGCTCTTGCATTTTTTAAGATTTGCCATAATTTTGGCCCGTCAAACAAGAACACTGACAATGCAAATGCACGTACATTTCTGGTGGTGGCACAGAAGTTTCTTCCGCTCGAGCTGAGGAATTGTACGGCCATTCAATAAATCAACGAAAAGGTCTGTCGTCCGCGGCAGACCTTTTCTGTTAAAAGTTAAATCCAACAACTATGAACTTAAAAGTCAGAATAGAAGAAGTTGCAGGCGACCTGACCACACCGGTCGGATTGTACATGGCGCTGCGCGACCGTTATCCATCGGCCCTGTTGTTCGAGAGCTCCGATTATCACTCCGCTTCCGACAGCTCCTCATTCATCTGTCTTGATCCATTGAGTAGCTTCAAAGTGATTGACAACGAGGCTATTATAGAATACCTAAAGGAAGTGAAAGCGCGCATCCCAATCAACAGAAGCAGCTTTGGGGAAGTATTCGTACAGTTTGCCACAAGCTTTGTCCCCGACACGACAGTGCCTGTGGGCGGATTGTACGGGTATATTGGCTACGACATGCTGCGATTTTTTGAGGATGTGGACCTCAACCTGCGCCATGAACCCGATTATGTGCATCCCGGCATGGTGATGAGTGTATATCGTTTTGTGCTGCACCTCAACCATTTCAACGATAGCCTGAGGATTTATGAGTTTATTCCCGATGGAGAAAGCTCTCAGCTTGAGGCCTTGCTGGCAGCCATGAGGATTCAACGCAACCTGTCGTTTCCTTTTGGCACAAGGGGCGATGTGACGAGCACATCCACCGATGAGGAATTTCTGGGGATGGTGCAGCAGGCCCGCAGGCATTGTTTCAGGGGCGATGTGTTTCAGCTGGTGGTTTCGAGGCGCTTTCAGGTGGACTATACAGGCGACGATTTTAATGTGTACAGGGCTTTGCGGCGCATCAACCCCTCCCCTTACCTTTTTTACCTCGATTACGGCTATTACCGGCTCTTCGGCAGCTCGCCCGAAAGCCAGCTACGCATCAGGGAGGGCAAAGCCATACTGAATCCCATTGCCGGAACCTACAGGCGTACCGGTCAGGCTGCGGCTGATGCTGCTCTGGCTGTAAAGCTCAGCAACGACCCCAAAGAAAACGCCGAACATGCCATGCTGGTCGATTTGGCGCGCAACGACCTGAGCCGAAGCTGCCGCGACGTGGAAGTGGAAACCCTGCGCGAAACCCAGTATTTCAGCCACGTGATTCACCTGGTTTCCAAAGTAAGCGGCACATTGCGCAATCCGGCCGACTGGTTCAGGGTGGTTGCCGATACTTTCCCGGCAGGTACCTTGTCGGGCGCACCCAAAGTGAGGGCCATGCAACTGATCGATGCCCTGGAACCCCACAGCAGGGGTTTTTATGGCGGAGCTGCCGGATTTGTGGGTTTCGATGGCCAGGTCAATCTGGCTATTCTCATCCGATCGTTCCTTTCCATTCGTCAACATCTTTATTTCCAGGCAGGTGCGGGCGTGGTCGCGACATCGGTGCCCGAAAACGAGCTTCAGGAAGTAAACAATAAACTGGCCGCACTAAGGCATGCCCTCGAAACCGCTTCAAAATCCTAAGCAATGAATGTTCTTGTATTCGATAATTACGACTCATTTACCTACAACATTGTACAGATAGTGGAGCAGCTCACCGGAAAGCTTCCCGTGGTTGCCCGAAACGACAAAATAAGTCTGGATGAAGTGGAGAACTACGACCGCATTATCCTCTCGCCTGGTCCAGGAATTCCCTCAGAATCAGGACTATTGATTCCATTGATCAAACGATATGCTGCTTCCAAACCCATGCTGGGCATTTGTTTAGGCCTGCAGGCCATGGCTGAGAGCTTTGGGGGCAAACTGATCAATCTGGGGCAGGTGTATCATGGGCTTGCAACAAATATCCATCGTACCACACCCGAAGAGCCTTTATTCGAAGGTATTCCTGAGCACTTTATGGCTGCAAGGTATCACTCATGGGTGGCCGATCGTGCGAGTCTACCCGAATGTTTTCTGGTTACTGCCGAAGATGACGACGGTTGGATCATGGCCATCCGGCACCGGACTTATGACCTGGCGGGACTACAGTTTCACCCGGAGTCTATCCTCACACCCTATGGAAAGAAAATTATAGAAAACTGGTTAAACCATTGAAATAATGAAACATACACTCGAAGCGCTGCTTAGTCACGAAAAACTTGGCTACAAAGAAGCCCGGGAAGTGCTCACAGCCCTCACCCGGAACGCCTTCAATCCTGCCCAGACCGCCAGTTTTATGACCGTATTTCTGATGCGGGGGGTGGAAGTGGAGGAGCTGAGCGGTTTCAGGGATGCCCTGCTCGACCTGTGTACCAAAGTCGAACTCGGCACCCACGAGTTCATTGATTTATGCGGCACCGGTGGCGATGCAAAAAACACTTTCAACATTTCGACGACGGCGTCCTTTGTTGTGGCTGCTGCCGGCTTCAAAGTGGCCAAACACGGAAACTACGGGGTGAGTTCGGTAAGCGGATCGTCGAACCTGCTAGAACACCTGGGGTATAAGTTTTCGGCCGACACCGCCAAACTGGCCACCGAGCTCGGGCAGACCAACATCTGCTTTATGCATGCCCTGCTTTTTCACCCTGCCATGAAATCGGTAGCCCCTGTGCGTAAAGAACTGGGCATCAAAACCTTTTTTAATATGCTTGGCCCAATGGTCAATCCTGCCAAACCAAAATACCAGCTCACCGGGGTGTTCAGCCTCGAACTTGCCAGGCTGTATCATTACATTTTTCAACAAGGCGAAACGGAATATTGCGTGGTGCACAGCCTGGATGGTTACGACGAATGTGCGCTTACTGATACCCTTAAAGCATTCAGCCGAAGAGGAGAAGAGTTGCTCGCACCGGCAAATTTTGGCATGCAGAAGCTCAGGCCGGAAGCGCTGTTTGGAGGTCAGGATACGGCAGCAAATGCAGCCATCTTCCTGAACATCTTGCAAAACAAAGCCTCAGAAGCTCAAAAACAGGTGGTGGTGGCCAATGCCGCCCTCGCCATCCGCACCATCAGCGGCATGGAGCTCTCCGATTGCATCATGCTGGCCAACGAAACACTCGAAAGCGGAAAAGCATACCAAACATTCAAAAAACTCATACAGCTACAGGCATGACAAACATCCTTCAAAAAATTGCCGAAACCAAGCGGGCCGAAGTGGACGAACGCCGGTCGCTCTATCCCGTAAAACTGCTCGAACGCAGTATTTATTTCGAAACCAGGCCGTTGTCATTAAAGAAGTACCTGTTGCGCGACGACCTGCATGGCATCATTGCGGAGTTCAAACGCAAATCGCCCTCAAAGGGAATGATAAATGAATTTGCAGATATTCAACGTGTTACATTAGGTTACATGCAGGCTGGCGCCTCTGCCCTCTCGGTGCTTACCGACAGCACCTATTTCGGAGGGAGCAACAAAGACCTCACTGAGGCCAGGCGGTTCAACTTCTGCCCCATCCTGCGAAAAGACTTTATCATAGATGAATACCAGGTGATCGAAGCCAAAAGCATTGGTGCCGATGCCATTCTCCTCATTGCTGCCCTGTTGTCAAAAGAAGAAATTGCAAAACTTGGAAGTCTTGCGGCCTCGCTGGGCTTGGAAATCCTATTGGAGATACACGAGGAGGAAGAGCTTGAAAAACTGCCTGACTTTGAAGTGATTGTGGGAGTAAACAACCGCAACCTCAAAAGCATGACCACCCATGTGGAGACCTCCTTCAGGCTGGCATCGCTTCTGCCCGCCGAACAGGTCAAAGTGGCCGAAAGCGGCATCAGCAATGCCTCCCAGATTGTCGCGCTGCGGCAGGCCGGCTACCGGGGATTTTTGATCGGGGAATATTTTATGCAACATACCAGGCCACATAATGCCTGCCGGAAACTCATCTCTGAGCTGCGAAATGCCTATGCCACTCAAGGTTAAAGTCTGCGGAATCACCCTTGCCGAACAACTGCTGGAGCTGAACCGGCCCGAAATAGATTACCTGGGCTTGATCTTTCATCCTTCGAGTCCGCGTTATGCAAGGCACATCAAATTGCCTGAGGTGGAGCTAAAACCCACGCTTACAGGCGTTTTTGTCAATAACGACATCCAAAGCATTCTTGCTACTGCCCAGAAGTTCAGCCTGGGTGCCGTACAATTGCATGGTCCCTACGAAGCCTCCGACTGTCATGAACTGAAGAAAGCCGGCCTGCAGGTGATCAAGGTTTTCCATCCTGAAGATGAGGGTTTTGCGCACACCGGGGCGTTCGAGGATTGCGCTGATTTTTTCCTTTTCGACTCAGGCAAAACAGGAAGCGGGGGCAGCGGAAAACAATTTGCCTGGGAAATGCTGGCCAGCTACAAAGGCAAGGTGCCGTTTTTTATCAGCGGAGGCATTGGGCCGGGAGATGCCGAAAGCATCAGGCAAATCCGCCATCCCCTTTTGGCTGGTGTGGACCTCAACAGCAGGTTTGAAACACAACCCGGCATAAAAGACATCAATCAACTCACTCACTTCATTAAACTCCTACTTCAATGAATAGCAACTATCAACCTGACGAACAGGGTTTTTATGGTGATTTTGGCGGAGCTTTCATCCCCGAAATGCTGTATCCGAATGTGGAAGAGCTCAGGCAAAACTACCTGCACATATTGGGTTCGGATGAGTTCAAGACCGAGTTTCATCGCCTGCTTGCCGACTATGTTGGCCGTCCGACCCCGCTTTATCTGGCCCCTAACCTATCGGAGCGCTACAAGACCAATGTATGGCTGAAGCGCGAAGACCTGGCCCACACGGGAGCACACAAAATCAACAACACTGTCGGGCAGGTGCTGCTTGCCCGGAAACTTGGCAAAAAGCGCATCATTGCCGAAACCGGAGCAGGACAACATGGGGTGGCCACAGCCACGGTGTGCGCACTGATGAACATGGAATGTATTGTGTTTATGGGCGAAACCGATATGCAGCGGCAGGCGCCCAATGTTGCCCGGATGCAGATGCTTGGAGCAGAGGTAAGGCCCGCTAAATCGGGAAGCCGCACCCTGAAAGATGCCACCAATGAGGCCATTCGCTATTGGATCAATCATCCGGACGACACCCATTACATTATCGGATCGGTGGTGGGGCCGCATCCCTATCCCGATCTGGTGGCCAGGCTGCAATCGGTGATTAGCAGCGAAATTTCCTCTCAATTGCTCAGCCACACCGGCCGTTCGAAACCTGATGCAGTTATCGCCTGCGTGGGCGGAGGAAGCAATGCAGCCGGAGCCTTTTATCATTTCATTGAATCGCCTGAAGTTCAACTTATCGGAGCCGAAGCAGCTGGAATGGGTGTGGACTCCGGGCTCACCGCAGCCTCACTGCACACCGGCAGCAGAGGCATCATCCATGGCAGCATGACCATGCTGATGCAGGACGAACAAGGCCAGATTACCGAACCACATTCCATCTCGGCCGGACTGGACTATCCCGGTATCGGACCCATGCACGCACATTTATTTTCCTCAGGACGTGCCACTTACCTTGCCATCACCGACCACGAAGCCCTTCAGGCAGCTTTTTTGCTCAGCCGGCTCGAAGGCATCATCCCTGCCCTGGAAACAGCCCATGCCCTGGCCGTGCTCGGGAAAGTCAGCTTTGGTGAAAACCAACTTGTGGTTATCAACCTTTCGGGACGTGGCGACAAAGACCTTTCAACTTACATGCAAAAAGCCGACAGCTATGCATCCGTTAGATAAACTATTCAATACCAGGCAGAAAGAGATTCTGAACATCTATTTCACCGCCGGCTATCCCAATCCGGAATCCACCGGCGACATCCTGCGTTTGCTGGAGCAACACGGGGCCGACATTGTCGAAGTCGGGCTGCCATTCAGCGATCCGCTGGCCGATGGCCCTGTGATTCAGCACAGCAGCATGGTGGCCCTGCAACAGGGAATTACCATCGACAAAATACTTGAACAGCTCAGCCAGGTGAATATTTCCATTCCCATAGTGCTCATGGGATACCTCAACCCTGTGCTGCAATATGGTTTCGAACGTTTTCTCCGCAACGCGGCCCGGGCCGGGGCATCTGCTGTTATTCTTCCCGACCTGCCTGCTGAGGTGTTTCGTGCCAAATACCAGGCCATGTATGAAACCTACGGCCTTTATCCGGTTTTTCTGGTGAGTCCGCAAACAAGCGACGAGCGCATCCGCATGCTCGACAGCCTGAGCCGGGGTTTTCTCTACGCCGTTTCAACCTCTTCAACCACTGGCAAAGACAAACAGTTTGGTGATTTCGAAGCAGCCTGGTTTCGGCGGTTGAACGGTTTGAAACTCAACAATCCCGTATTGGCCGGCTTTGGAATATCCGACAACCGTTCGCTCCGCTTTGTGTTTGATCACCTGCCGGGAGCGGTAGTAGGCAGCGCGCTGATCAGGCATCTCGACGCCAGCAAAAGCGACTACGGCATTCCATCTTTTATGAAACATTTGCTAAATCCTGAGTCATGATTCTTCAGATTGACAATAACACAGATCAGAAAACGCTTCAGCACATCATTGGGGTTTTGGCCCGTAATGGATTCAGCACCAGCGAGGTGCGCACCCAGTTTAACCATTACATTGTGGCCATTGGAAAGAAAGAAGTGGACATTCGCACCATTGGTCAGCTCGATGGTGTGCGCGACATCCACCGTGTGGATGATGCCTACAAGCTCGTTTCCCGCAAGTGGCGTGTGCATGACACAGTGATCGATCTCGGCCAGGGAGTGCAGATTGGTCGCCACAACCTGAGCATTGTGGCCGGTCCATGCAGCATCGAAAGCGAGGCACAGACACTTCAAACCATAAATCATTTGAAAGCCAACGGATTACGAATGATGCGCGGGGGCGTTTTCAAGCCCAGGACTTCGCCCTATGCATTCAGGGGAGTTGGACTGTCGGGCTTGAAACAGGTATCGGCCATGTGTCGGGAGCATGGGATGTTGTTCGTAACCGAGGTGATGCAGGTATCGCAGGTGGCCGAAATGTACGATTACGTGGATGTGTTTCAGGTAGGCACACGCAACGCGCAGAATTTCAGCCTTCTGGACGAGCTGGGAAAAGCCGGAAAGCCTGTAATGCTGAAACGGGGATTCTCGGGCACACTCGAAGAAATGCTTCAGGCGGCGGAATATGTGTTTTCGGCAGGCAACGAAAAGATTATCCTGTGCGAACGTGGCATCCGCACTTTCGAGACGGCATACCGCAACACGCTCGACCTCAATGCCATTCCAGTGCTTAAAGAAAAGAGTCACCTGCCCGTGTTCGTCGATCCTTCGCATGGGGTGGGTGTCAGGCAATATGTGGCACAGATGGCCCTGGCTGCCGTTATGGCAGGAGCCGACGGCGTATTGCTCGAAGTGCACAACTGCCCCGAAAGAGCCATGTCCGACGGGCAACAGACGCTCGATTATTCCGAAGCATCAAGGCTTTACACCCAACTCAGAGCTACCTGGGAACTTCGAAAACAATTTAATGGTGCTTACTAAACAACTGCTCAGGCACGTTGTTTGAAATATTCCCTCCACATCTTACTGCAATGAAACAACTGATCGAAAATGCCGGCCTCGACAAGATCTGGAAAGACTACCAGCAGATAATGCGACTTTTCGAGCGCATGCTCGACCACATAGGCGAGAAGGAAACCGCTGTGATGGTGCGTGAATTCCGATTCTCAGGGCCAAAAGGCGACCTGGCTTCGGAGGAAAAGCTTGTCCGCGCCACAGGTATGATATTTCAACTGCTCAACCTGGTGGAAGAAAACGCCGCTGTGCAATACCGCCGCAGATTGCAGGACGAGCTGGGTCGCGAAGCCATCCGGGGAAGCTGGGCCGAGACATTTCGCCGCTGGCGCGAACAAAACGTGGATACCGGGCATGCCCTGCAGATGCTCAGACAGGTTGAAGTAAGGCCCGTGCTCACCGCCCACCCTACTGAAGCCAAGCGTGTTACCGTGCTCGAGATACACCGCGAGCTATACCTCCTGCTGGTAAAGCTCGAAAACTCCATGTGGACAAAAACAGAGCGCGAAGAAATTGAAAATGAGATTATTGCACTACTGGAACGCTGGTGGCGAACCGGCGACATCTATCTCGAAAAACCCAGCGTGGCCGATGAGCGTCGCAACATCATGCACTACTTTACGGTGATTTTTCCTCAGGCCATGCAGCATACCGACCAGGCCCTCCGGCATGCCTGGCAGGAAGCAGGTTACCCGGCAGAAGCGCTCAAAGACTACCGCAACTATCCCCGATTGCAATTCGGAAGCTGGATCGGAGGCGACCGCGACGGCCATCCCCTTGTCACCTATGAGGTGACAATGGAAACCTTGCTCGAACACCGGCAAAAAGCGGGGTTGATGTTAATCAGTCAGCTGGAAAATCTGGCCGCCAGACTAAGCATCTCCAGACTTCACAATCCGGTTCCTGACAAGCTGAGCCGGGCCACCGAAAAGCTGACAAACCTGCTGGGGACAGCGGCTTCACCAATGCTCGAGCGCAACCCCTATGAGCCTTTCAGGCAAAATGTAAATCTGTTGTTGCTCAGGCTGAAGCATACCTTTATTTCAAGCGAAGAAAAAAGTTTTGCTTACCCCCATCCGGAGGAACTACTCGACGACCTGCAGGTGCTTCACGAAGCTTTGTGCGAAATGAATGCAGGCAACATTGCCGATACTTATGTGCTGCCGATACAGCGCCTGGTGAGCACCTTCGGTTTCCACCTTGCCAGGCTCGACATCCGGCAAAACAGTGCATGGCACGACAAAGCCTTCGGTCAGCTGCTGAAAGCTTCAGGTTTTGATGATTACGATTACAGCAACTGGCCGGAGGACAAACGCCTCGATTTTCTGCAAAGCGAACTGCAGCTCAGGCGTCCTTTCCTTTATCCCGGAACTCCTGCCGGGCCGGAAGCCGACGAACTGCTGCGCTGCTATCGCACCATTGCTGAACATGTTGAACAATATGGCAGCCAGGGTATTGGCAGCTTTATTGTGAGCATGACGCGCAGCCTCAGCGATTTGCTTCTGCCTTACCTTTTCATGCGTGAAGCCGGACTGGATCCCCGGCAGTTTATGGTTGTCCCCTTGTTCGAAACCATTGAAGACCTCGAAGCCGCCCCTGAAATACTCGACAGGTTCCTGTCGCATCCGCTGACGCAAAGCAATACCGGTGGTCAGGCCTGGCAGGAAGTGATGCTGGGTTATTCGGACAGCAACAAAGACGGAGGCATACTGGCCAGCAGATGGAACATCTACAAAGCCGAGCAGAAGCTAACCCAAATTGCTGACAAACATGGAGTTAAACTTATTTTCTTTCACGGCACAGGCGGAACCATCAGCCGTGGAGGAGGCAAGTACCACCGTTTTCTCGATAGCCTTCCTGCCGGCAGCCTGAGCGGTCGCATCAAGATCACTGTGCAAGGCGAAACCATCTCGCAGCAGTTTGCCAACCTGCTCAATGCCAGCTACAACCTCGAGATGCTTCTGGCAGGAACCGCCCGGCAGCTCACCCGCAATCCGGCGCATGAAAACTATCCTGAGCAATCTTTTGAACTTCTTGCCAGCCTTAGTCTGCAGCAATATCAGCGACTCATACACGACGAGGCGTTCGTGCCATTTTTCAGTCAGGCTACGCCCATTGATGTGCTCGAGATGAGCAAGATAGGCTCCCGGCCTGCTCGCCGTACCGGAAGAAGAACCATAGGTGACCTGCGGGCCATCCCCTGGGTTTTCAGCTGGCACCAGTCGCGCTTCAACCTCACCGGTTGGTTTGGATCGGGATTTGCCCTGAAAACCATTCGCGACAACCATCCCGAAACCTGGCAGGTGCTTCAGCAATATGCCACTGCATGGCCATTCCTGCACTACACCCTGATCCACATCGAAACCAATCTGCTCAATGCCGATGAGCATATCATGCGCAGCTATGCTGAGCTCTTCGACGACCAGCCGGCGCGCGAACGCATTCTGGGTTTGATTACCAGCGAAATGGAAGATGCCCGCAATCTGATCAACGAATTGCTCGGCGGCAATATGCTCAGCCGCAGGCGAAGCCAATTGGCCAATGTGGAGTGTCGAGGTCCGGCGCTGAGTCTGCTCAACCACCGTCAGATAGCTTTAATCAAAAAGTGGCGGGAGCTTAGGTCGCAACAGGCTAATGAGGCCGACAGGATGCTTCCCCTGCTGCTGATGCTCACCAACGCCTTATCGGGTGGGCTGAAACATACTGGCTGACAGGCTGTTCAGCGGCATTCCGTGGGACCAAAAACCCCGCCCAGCCTGATGGCTTCGGCTTTTTGTGTATGTACCCTGGCCGGCACCACGCTGAGCATAACACTCAGACTTTGGTTAACCAGGCCCAGTTGCTGATCGGTAAGTGGTGCGAGACGGATGAAATGAAAAGTGTTGCAGGGCAGAAAATAGGGTTCGCTCTCTATCAGGAGCAGTTTGCCTGTCATTGGCACGCTTATCTCGTCCGACCAGGGGGCTGCGCTAGTGCGGGCAAGCTGCACAGGCTTGCCTGATATGACTGCATCACCCTCAAAATCAAGTATCTCGAGTTGATTTCCTTTCGGCTGCAACCACAAATTGAAAAAACCATCCGAAGCCAGGTAGATCTTGCCCGACCTCATCGTCCATGTGCCTGTTTTAAGTGACCAGGGCAATTCCTTATTAGGCCGGTTGAAGTAATAAAAGGTGGAATCGTCGAATAGAACCAGTCCGGTGTGCTGGGTTTCGTGTGGCGAAAATTGCACCTCCACTCCCCAGAAACCTGTAAGCGTGCCGTGGCGTCCACATGCAGTCAACAACAATGATAACAGACTCAGATACAGAAGGATGCGAATATCTCTCATTGCTTAATAGAGTTTATAGTTTTTCTTCCGCTTATTTTTTATTTCCCTGTCGTTTTTATCAGCGGCGGTCTTGTGCCCGAAGGCCCTGAAGAGATAATACACTATGGGCAGCAAAGTAATTATAAGCGCAAACGGCAACACCCACATCATGGCTGAAGCATCGCCTGAGATAGCTGAGTGCACTGTGCCCCAGGTGATTGCTCCGAATAGTATCACCATGGATAGTTTCAGCATGCGCAACATGCGGGTGGCCAGGCGATAATGAAACTCCGCATTTTCGGCAGTAATTTTCACCGGATAGTTGAAAATGTGCGGGCTTCGGTTGAGCACAGTCAACATGATGTAAACCACAGCAAGAATGGCCGGTGAGAAAAAAATTGTTGCACGCCCACCCCAGCCATCCGGCCTTCCGCTGATATCGAAATGAACAGGTATGGTTTCGGGCAGCATGGTCCAAGATACCAGACTGTAGATCACGAGTGCAAGGAGCAGCACGAGTGCGCTGATTTCGAGGATAATATCACTTTTGGTAAGTTGAATACGGATGCGTGGGCGATCGTTGGCCATGGTTGAACGAGTTTTAGGAATACTAAATTACACCAGTCAGGCTTGCCGGAGCACCAAAATCATCATTAAACCTCATTTTTCGCCCGGTTCGTCGCAAAAAAGAAAAAAATGATTTACGTACCCATGGGATAAAGCTAATTTTGGTGCGAATATTTCCTGCCATGAAAACCATACATCAGCTTTTGATCGCTGTTTTTTCGGTATTTTGCTTTTATACCTCTGATGCACAGGTAAATACTGAAGGCATGGTTACTTTTCAGGTGACAACCGTCAGCGACGGTGGCACCTATGCCCCCCGACATGTGCTGGCAATCTGGATCAAAGATGGTGCCGGCAATTTTGTGAAAAGCCGCAAGGTGATGGCAGGGGTACGCAAGCAGCATCTGGTTAAATGGGTAGCAAGTTCGAACAACAACAGCACCGATGCCATCACCGGTGCAACGCTCAACCAGCACACCTCGCATACCATTAGCTGGGACTGCCGTAACCTTCAGGGTGAAGTGGTTCCCGATGGCGCCTATGAGGTTTGGATAGAATACACCAGCCGCAATTCGGCGAGCAATGGCATCGCAGGTCCGTTTTTTTCATTTGCATTCAACAAAGGTTCAACACCCCTGAACATTACTATCCCTGATCAGACGTATTTTAAGAACATGTCGCTAACCTATTCAGCCTCAGCAGTCAACATCCAGGACGTTGAAGCCGCAGGCGGCATTCCGGTACGTTTTTTTAATGAGGCGAACAAAAGTCGTCTGAGCTTTACGCTTGCCCATTCCAGCCCTGTGCATTTGGCAGTATATGATCTACAGGGAAGGCGCGTGCTCGAGCTATGTGAAAAGCAACTGGAAGCAGGGGAGCACATTTACGACATTGACCATTCCCAACTGCCGGAAGGCATCATGATTGTCCGGCTCTGGACACCTGAGGGCGTGGCCGGACGGAAATTTCAGGTTACTGCCCGCTGACCCCACAATTCATTCTGTCTTTTCTTCGCTCACCATTATGCCAGACTCATAGATGCGCCTCAGGATGAGTCTGCCTTGCGGGTCGTAATGTTCCTCAGGTCCGTGTTTCAGGTTGTCTTTGTAAGTTATGATGCGATGTGTCTGGCCGTTGGGATGCCAGGCTTTTTGAACACCTGCACCCATTTTAAACTCCCCTTTGCCAATGATCATGCCATCCGGGGAATAATATAACCAGCTGCCATCCATCATCCCCTCGTGGTATGCACCTTCGGCAAACAGGGCGCCATCGTCGTAATACCTCCGGTAGGGGCCATGGAGAACATCGTTGCGATAATATTCTTCAAGCACCAGGCGGCCCGCGATACTGTAATGCTGCATCAGGCTGTCGAGCTGATCTTCTTTATACCACGAAACGCTCTGCAGTACGCCGTTTTCGTAAAAGCGCTCCTGTTTCCCGTGCAATTTGCCGCGATTGTAATGCGTTCGCATCATGGGATTGCCATTGGCAAAATACCACTCACTTAAACCATGCAGTACGCCATCTTCGTAGCGCAGCACCGAACTGAGCTTTCCGTTTTCGTGGTAAGATTTTTTCACATTGCTGTTGCACGATATCCCTACGAGCAATGTTGCTGAAATCATCAAATTGAACAGGATATTCCGGCGCATCAGTTGTCAGCGATTCATCTCAAGGGGTTCGAAGCGGTAGTCGCGCACACGGCTGATATTCCAGTTTTGGTTTTCGAAACCATTTTCCTCGCCTGTGCGGACAAAACGGAAGCTATTGGTCATCAGCCGGATATGAAAGTCGGGCAAACAAGGAAGAAATGCATTGCCATGGCGCATCAGCATCTGCAGAAAATACCAGCCAGTATCGAATCCTTCAAAGGCATAACTATTGGGTTCGATGCCAAATCGTTCGCGGTATTGCCAGACGAAAAACCTGACCCAGTGATCGTTATAATCTACAAAGGTGGCATCGGTATAATGGAGGTTAAGCCGCACCAGGTGTTCAGTGAATAAGTTATCGAACCTCCGCCAGTCGGGCAGACCCACCAGCTGGATGTTGTATTGGTCGGCCACCTGATTGAGCCGGTTGAGTACTTCCATGGCATAAGCCCGGTCGTCGGAATAGACGACCACGATATTGTTTCGCCAGGTATCAGCCATTTCCCTGAAACGTCCCAGGTCGTTGCGGTCGAAAGCCATGCGCTGAACCTTGCGCTCAAGCCGGGTGCTGTCCCACGATCTGGCACGCAGCTCAGCAAGGTCGATATATTTTCCGCCTGCATTGATGAAAGCCGGCCCGGAGCTTCTGGCCGACAAGGCCCTCAGGATGTCGGCATTGGCCACCCTGGGTCGGCTGGCAATGTGTTGTTCGAAAGCCCTGACCACCTGTTCGGCTTCGGCCTGGTTGCGGCCCGGGGCATGCAGTACAATAACGCCAGCCTCAGGATAAGTGTTTGTAAGCGTGATTGCCAGCTGGTTGAAAAGTGACGATTGATCAGGCCTGAGTTTAATCACATATGGATTGCCTTCGACCACCTGCCTGCGCAAGGTGACAGGATTGATGATCGGGATTTGGTTCGACCGGGCAAAAGAGGCAACCTGTTCGAAAGCCTGACTGAAAAACGGGCCAATGATCAGCTGGCTCTGGCGAAGTCGTGGATCGGCAAGGGCACGTTGCACCGTCGCTGTGCTCTGATCTACATCGAGCACCAGCAATTCCGTTTTCAGGCCGAAGTTTGTGGCAAGCGAATCGGCAGCGACCAGAAATCCCTGATAAAATTGTGCAAAGCTCAGCCCGCGGGGTGCCTCACTGGCAGGATTGCGCCCGTTAAAACCCAGGCTGGTAGAAACTTCGTTAAGGTAGAGAGGCAAAAGCAAAGCTACCCGGTACACCTTTTGCTCGTTGCTCCTGTCAGGAAGGCAACCTACAACGGGATCTGGCTGTTGTTCAGCAATATCGTCTGAATGCAACACCTCCTTTTCCTTTTTTGCCTGGGGATGAGGCATCAGAGGTTCCGGATGTTTTACAACTGCCCTGGCTTCAGAAGGTTTGGTCTGAAGTGGTATTTTTACCTCCTGTTTTGGAAACACATTTTTGCCGATGGAGGGATTGGCTTGCTGGAGTTCCTCGGTGGTCAGGCCGTAGTCTCTTGCCAGTTGCCTGGTTCTCTGCTGTTTATCTACCTGATGGATCAGGTACGACTGAATTATTTTTTTTTTGGGAACCCTGATCTGCTGACCGGTTGCCAAGGATTCTGTAAGTCCCGGGTTAAATCGCTTAAGCTCTTCGATGGTCACCCCATAATTCCGGCTGATCCGGAAGAGGGTTTCTCCCCGCGCAACCGTATGAATCACGATCTCATCCGCTTCAACATTCTGTTGCACAGCAGATTGTGGAATTGCCGATGATGGCAAAAGCAACACCTGACCTACCTGAATATTTTCGGTCAGGCCAGGGTTGGCCTGCTGAAGCTGGGCAACGGTGAGGTTGTAATTGCGGGCAATGCTGTAGAGTGTTTCCTGTGGACGGACGATGTGCCTTTCAGGTCTGGTTTGTTCCACTGCATTCGAGGGCACGGATTCGGGCATCAGCGGCCGCGACTGGGGCACGTTTGTTTGTGCTGCCTGGGCAGTATTTCCTGCATTCGGCTGGGGCTGAGAGGACGATTGTCTGGGTGGGGTTGCAGGTGTTGTTTGAGCCTGAGTGGATGTTTGCCGCTGTGCCGGCGAAGTGGATGCGGCGGGCTCGGTCTGTCCGGCAGCGCTGGTGTTGGCGGCATTCACCAGGTCGCGGCGCGTCGGGCCGCTTTGCTGTCCGGGTGTGTTGTAGGGATCGAATCCGCTACGGCGCAGCTGGGCTGATTCGGTGACAGGTGGCCTGCGGTCTTTGCGCAAAATCGGTATCAGGATATAATCGCCCTCGCGAAAAGGCTCGCTCCTGCTGGGGTTGGCATCCCGGATGCGTTTCTCAGGCACAGTGTACACCGAGGCCACATAAGCAAAAGTCTCGTTTTTGCCAGCTACGTGATAGATGTATTCAAACTCATCAGCCTCACCTGTGGCCTGGGCCTGCCTCGTGCTGCCCTGAGCCTGAGCCGGGGCAGCCGTTGCACCTGAAGCCGGAATCCGGATCACCTGATTCACGCGAAGCCCGCGACGGGCATCGGGATTGTTCAGCAAAATGGCTTCTACCGTCACCCCGTAGGCTTTGGCAATGCTGTAAAGGGTTTGCTGCGCTTCGACGGTGTGCAGATAATATGCTTTTCCTTCGTAAGTCTCAATGGTTTGCGACACCTGCACCGGCACCTGGGCCATGGCGATGCCTGCCATCGACAAAAAGGCTATCAGTATGATCCACAAGTATTTAATCCGTCTTTCCATGGCCTTGGTTGTGTTACTCCCACTCGATGGTTGCCGGAGGTTTCGAACTGATGTCATAGACCACCCTGTTTACGCCCCTGACCTTGTTGATGATGTCGTTCGACACTTTGGCCAGAAACTCATAAGGCAGATGCGACCAGTCGGCTGTCATGCCATCGGTTGAGTTGACTGCCCTCAAAGCTACAACATTTTCATATGTGCGTTCATCCCCCATTACCCCGACGGATTGCACAGGCAGCAGGATAACGCCTGCCTGCCACACTTTGTTGTAAAGCCCGTGATCGTGCAAAGCCTGCACATAGATCTCGTCAACTTCCTGCAGGATGCGAACTTTTTCGGGGGTTACTTCGCCCAGAATGCGGATACCAAGGCCTGGCCCGGGAAAGGGGTGCCTGTCGATGATGAGCGGGGGCAATCCAAGCGCACGCCCGATGACACGCACTTCATCTTTGAAGAGGGTCTTGAGCGGTTCAACCACCTTAAGCTTCATAAAGTCGGGCAACCCCCCCACATTGTGATGCGACTTGATGGTGGCCGAGGGGCCTTTGACCGAAACCGACTCAATCACATCAGGGTAAATGGTGCCTTGGGCCAGCCATTTCACGTCTTCTATGCGATGGGCTTCTTCGTCGAAAATTTCTATAAACAGGTTGCCGATTATCTTTCGTTTCTGTTCCGGGTCGGTCACTCCGGCAAGGCGATCAAGAAAGCGCTCCCCTGCCCTGACGCCCCTGACGTTGAGGCCGAGATGCAGGTAGGAATCGAGCACTTTTTCGAACTCGTTTTTTCGCAGTAAGCCATTGTCCACGAATATGCAATAGAGGTTGTGGCCGATGGCTTTGTGCAGCAGCATTGCGGCCACCGAGCTGTCCACCCCTCCGCTGAGCCCGAGCACAACCTTATCGTCCTGAAGGGTATTTTTAAGCCACTGGGTTGTGTCGTCGATAAACGAGGCTGGTGTCCAGTCCTGGCTGCAACCGCAAATGTACACCACAAAATTTTTCAGCAGCTTCATACCCTCGGTGGAGTGGTACACTTCGGGGTGAAACTGGATGCCAAATGTAGGTTCACCTTTGACTGAGAAACCTGCCACTTCGACATCTGCGGTACTGGCCACCACTTCAAAGCTGTCCGGCAGTTGCAGGATGGTATCGCCATGCGACATCCAGACCTGAGAATTCAGGCTGATGTCCGCCATCAGCGGCGAATCGTGCCGGATGTGTTTCAGGTTTGCACGGCCGTATTCGCGAATCGCAGAAGCTTCAACCGTTCCTCCGCTTTCGTGGGCCAGAAGCTGTGCACCGTAGCAAACACCCAGCAGAGGAACCCGACCACGAATGGCCGGAAGCGGCGAAGGTTGCAAAAGACCGTCGCGCACCGAATATGGACTGCCCGACAAAATGACACCTTTAACATTTGGCGTGAGCTCGGGATAATGATTGAAGGGATGAATCTCGCAATAGACATTCAACTCCCTCACCCTGCGGGCGATAAGCTGTGTGTATTGTGATCCGAAATCGAGGATAAGGATGGTTTCGTGCGTCATGAAGCCAGGCACTGTTGATGTTGCAAAATAACTCAAAAATTCGACAGCATTGGAAAGCTCTCACCAAAGTGCGCTGAAAATAAGCCTTCTCATTCCAGCATAACTTTCGTAAATTTGTCCGTCACATGTAATTCTTAACCAAAACCTCCCTATGGAGCAACCTTCAGCCAGGGCTAAAAAGAGCCTGTTCGACCGTTTTTTGCATTTTGTGGAAGTTGGGGGCAATGCCCTGCCCCATCCTGCAAGCATTTTTGGTTTGCTTGCACTGAGCGTGCTGTTTTTTTCGTGGCTGGGATTCATCCAAGGTTGGTCAGCCACACATCCTGCAACGGGCGAAACGGTCACTGTGGTCAATCTGTTGTCGCGCGAAGGCATCCACCGTATTTTTCTTGATCTGGTGGACAACTACACCAGCTTTGCGCCTCTGGGGATAGTAATGGTAGCCCTACTGGGTATTGGTATGGCTGAGGGTAGCGGGTTAATCAGCGCAGCCATCAGGCTGCTGGTGCTCAAGGCTCCGCGCAGGCTGATTACCTTTGTGATTGTGACTGCAGGCATCCTGTCCAACACTGCTTCCGACCTGGGTTATGTGCTGATCATTCCACTTGCAGGCGTGGTGTTCCACGCTTTGGGCAGGCACCCTATCGCCGGAATGGCTGCAGCCTTTGCCGGTGTTTCGGGAGGTTTCAGCGCCAACCTGTTCATAGGCACCATCGATCCTTTGCTGGCCGGACTTAGCACCGAGTCGGCCAGAATCCTCGACGAGACTTATTACGTCCTGCCCACTGCCAATTATTACTTCATGGCAGCATCTACCTTTATTATCGCAATACTTGCCACATGGATTACCCATGCTGTGGTTGAGCCACGTCTTGGAAAATATCAGGGTGATGTGATGCCTGAGCCCATCAATCCGCTCACCGACCTGGAACGCAAAGGGCTTCGCCGGGTGGTGTGGCTCTCGCTGGCATGGCTGGTGCTTATATTGATTACCACTATACCAGCAAATGGTTTTTTCCGGGGGCCGGACAATTCCATCCTCAGGTCGCCATTACTCAAGGGTTTTATTGCGCTTTTGTTTTTTGCCGCCGGCAGTCTGGGCATCGTTTATGGCGCCACCACAGGCAAATACAAACGTGATGCGGATGTGATCAAAGGCATGACCGAAAGTTTTAAAAGTCTGGCAGCTTTCATGGTGCTGGTGTTTTTTGCTGCACAATTTGTGGCATGGTTCCGCTGGAGCCACCTGGGCCTCATCATTGCCATCCGTGGGGCTGAGGTGCTGCACCAACTCAATCTGGGCATGGTTCCGCTGCTGATTATGTTCGTTTTGCTTTCCGGTTTTATCAACCTCTTTATGGGCAGTGCCTCCGCCAAATGGGCCATCCTCGGTCCGGTTTTTATACCTATGTTCATGTTGCTCGGCTACAGCCCCGAACTGTCGCAGGCCGTATTCAGGGTAGGCGACAGCGTGACCAACATCATCTCGCCAATGATGAGCTTCTTTGCCCTGATTATCGTTTATTTCGAAAAGTACGACCCCAGGGCCGGCATTGGCACCCTGATATCCACCATGTTGCCTTATTCTTTGTGGTTTTTTGTGGTCTGGACCGCTTTTCTTGTGCTCTGGGCACTCCTGGGAATCCCACTCGGTCCGGGCGCCCCGATCTATTATCCCTAATGGCATCTTGGTTCAAAATCGCGTAACTTAGCCTGACCAAATCAAAGGTCATGCCCGCAAAATCAAGCACACGAAAAAGGAGACAGCAGCGACTAAGCAGCAAAACAAGTCAGCCTGCGCTCAAAAATCTGCTGATGGTTTTGGTAGCCCTGATCAGCCTGGCTATCATCGCCTTCGCTGCCAGCCATGTGTATTTCCGTCTCAACAAAAAGCATGAAAGCCTGCCTGTGATCCCGCACGAACAGCCCAATGTCATCGAAGACACAACTTCCGGCCTGGCCGAACCAGACACCGCAGCGAACGAAGGCGCAACTCCTGAAAACAACCGAAAGCCAAAAATCACAACCGAACCCGCTTTGGCAGGCACCTGGGTGAGCAACAGCAGCAGCGCCATGATTACTTTCAGCAACAACACCTACACCCTCGAAATGCCCTCGGTCGAAGAAACCCAGCTCATCTCGGGTAGCTTTGCCATACAGGACGGTGTGCTGGTACTGAAAACCAGTTCCGGACCAGCAGCCTGCAACAATACGACCGGGCGCTACACCTACATGCTTAAAGAAGACGACCTCAGGTTAAAACTTCAATCCGACGGTTGCAGGCTTCGTTCCATGCAACTGAATTCCAGCTTTTTCCGTTTATATTGATATTATTTTCAGGCAGTTCAGCTTTGCTCTGAAACAAGTTTAAGATTTCATTAACGAATACCAAAAGCTTGGTATGTTCGTGCATGGCATGGTTGCGGAATTTTGTTCGTGAAAAAAGACCAAAACCATGCATAAAAAAATTCTTTCCCTGATCTTTTCTTTACTCATCGCTTTCTTAGTTCAGGCAACCAACAATGGATGTCCGGAAATACGCGGCCGGGTGACCCATAAAGGCAGTGGTGTGCCATATGCCACAGTATTGATTCCTGGAACTTCAACCGGTACAACAGCCGACCACGATGGTTACTGGGAATTGAAAGGGTTGGCCGCAGAACGGGTTCGCTTACGTTTTCAAAGCGTTGGATATGAGTCATATGAAGTGGATATAGATTGCAGAAGCGCACAAAGTTTTTTAAACATCGAGCTGAATGCTTTACGTTTCGGGCTTGATGAGGTGGTCGTAACGGCTTCGCGCTATGAGATGTCAAGGTCGGAAGCCCCAATGATAGTCAATGTGCTCCGTAGCGAACAGCTGCAGGCAAGTGGCGGAGTCTGTTTGTCCGACGGGCTTTCGCTGAGTCCGGGTTTGCGTGTAGAAAACAACTGCCAGAATTGCGGCTTTCAGCAGGTACGTATCAATGGGCTGGAGGGGCCATATTCGCAAATCCTCATTGATAGCCGTCCGGTAATCAGCGCATTGAGTGGTGTTTATGGCATTGAACAATTCCCTCTGAACATGATTGACCGGGTGGAAGTTGTAAGGGGTGGAGGTTCCGCTCTTTATGGCTCGAATGCCATAGCCGGGACGATCAACATCATCACACGCGAACCGCTTCAGAACCAGTTGAATATGAATTCGACCTATTCCCTGATCAACGGTGAAGCGGCTGACCGCAACCTAGGTTTTCATCTGACCCTGGTGGAAAGTGAACACAAATCAGGTGTGAGCATATTTGCAAACAAACGGAAGCGGGATTACTGGGATGCCAATGGGGATGGATTTTCGGAGCTGGGACTGATTGATGCCGGCAGCGCCGGTATGCGGTCGTACTACAAGACGGGAAAAAACTCGAAAATCACGGCTGTTTATCATTATATAGATGAGTTCAGACGGGGAGGCAACAAGTTCGACTTCGAACCCCATGAAACCGATATCACCGAACAAACCGATCATAAAATACATGGTGGCGAGGTGGTTTTTGACCTGCTGAAGCCCAACGGGCAAGGCAAATGGTCGGTGTATGCATCAGGACAGCATATCCGTCGTAAATCCTATTACGGTGCCGGGCAAGACCCGAATGCATACGGAAACACCAGAGATCTTACGCTTGTGGGCGGGACCCAGGTGTTCAGAATGTACAAGATAAACCAAAGTTTACCTTTGAACATTGTGGCTGGAGCCGAGTGGCAACAAAACCATATGCACGACCAGATGCCAGGCTATAACCGTGATTTACAACAACATGTAAGGATCGCCGGTATCTACGGACAAGCTGAGTTACGAATGAAAAAGTTCAGCATTCTGGGAGGCATGCGCTCCGATTGGCACAACCTGATATCATCAGCCATACTGAGCCCCCGCTTTACCCTGCTCGTGAATCCTGACGGAAAAACCCAATGGCGAAGTAGTTTCTCCACCGGATTCCGCGCCCCGCAGGCATTTGACGAAGATCTGCATATCATTGCGGTCAACGGCGGTGTGATGCTCATCAAACTGAATCCTAACCTGAGGCCGGAATTTTCGCAAAGTCTGAGCACCTCGCTGGAAACCAATGCAAAACTTGGCGATGTGCCCGTGAACGCAGTTGTCGAACTTTTTTACACCCATCTTGACGATGTATTTGTGCTCGAAACCATAGAAACTGATGACAACGGCAATATGATTGTTGAACGCCGCAATGGGAGTGGCGCCAGGGTTTTGGGTGTGAATCTTGAACAAAGATTGCTGGTTGGACCTAAGACCAGTCTGCAGGCAGGATTCACATGGCAAACAAGCCGGTACGAAATACCCGAGACCTGGAGCGAAGACCCGGAAGCAGAAAAACTCAAAAAGCTGCCAAAGTCTCCGGATGTTTATGGCTATGCCAATCTGACACAAGACATTAGTGGAAGATTGACCGCGCAGCTGAGCTCGAAATTTACTGGTCCGATGACAGTATTGCACTATGCTGGTTATATCCCCCAGGATTGTCTGAAGACCTCACCCTCATTTCTCGAATTGGACCTCAAATTAACCTATAACCTGGCCTTGCCAAATCAGTGGCTTATGAAATGCCATGCAGGTGTCCGCAATCTTCTGAACAGTTTCCAGAAAGATTTTGACCTTGGGATGATGCGCGATGCCGGTTATATGTACGGCCCAATGAAGCCCCGCACTTTTTTTGCAGGCCTGAGCATCAGCACCAGTCGCTGAGATTAGCGTCGCAGTTTCGGGCTGGAGCAGATTGCTACCAGCCTTTTTTTTGCGGGATTAAATAGGTTGCTGCTTTAATTTTACCAATTGAAATATGTAACCAGCTGGATATCATCATCTTTTAACTCATCTGAGTTTATAAATCCTTTTAAATTCAAGATTCTGTTGGTCATGTTTAACATTTTTTCACAAGCTTGTTTACATTTGCAGGAAGCATTTTGTGTCATCAAAACCAAATTCAATGAAAAATAGCTACTTACGGGGCCTGATGATGACCCTGATCATTTTCATTTTTCTTCAGAACAGCGCATTAATTTTTGCACAACGTACCGAATTTCAGTTTGATACGTCAAAATCTGAAGGCATCGCCTTGTTAAGATCATCCCAAGATGGGCTGAGATTTTCGTTTCATATTCCCCGCATGGCCATCAGCACGGTGGAAGAAAACGGGTTTTCAGGTCAGGTGATCGAACTGCAGGGAATTTACCTGCCTGCTGATGCAGGCATGCCCAACTTGCCGGCACTTAGCCGGTTTGTTGCCCTGCCCGCTGGTGCTGCAGCCAGTCTGAATATCCTTTCGGTTCAAAAACAGGTCATTCGTGATGTTGACCTCATGGCTGCACCGGCCATTCCACTGGGCAACGATGACAGCCCACTCGATTACAGCCGCCGCATGGACATCTATTCCAAGAATGCGTTTTATCCTGCTGAGCCTTTTGTGCTGGGTGGTCAGACACAAATCCGTGGCGTGGATGTAATCATGTGCAGCTTCACACCTTTCCAGTACAATCCTGTAACCAAAGAGCTCGTTGTTTACCACCATGTGGAAGCCGAGATTGTGTTCAATGGAAGTCGTGGCACGGTTGGCGACAACCGATTGAGAAGCCCCTGGTGGGACCCGATTATTGAAGACCATTTGTTGAATCCGGATCTTCTTCCCGAGATTGACTACGCCGCCCGCACCCGCGATTGGGTAAACAACCGCAACCAGGGTGCCGAATACCTCATCATCACCCCTACCGGGCCTGCCTTTGCCCAATGGGCCGACAGCATCAAGGTATTCCGGCAACGCCAGGGAATCATCACCAAGGTGGTCAGCCTGATGGATGTAGGTGGAAACACAGTGCAAGCCATTGAAAATTATATCAATAACGCATACAATACCTGGACCATTCCGCCGGCCGCTGTTTTGCTCCTTGGAGACTACAGTACCAATGCCGCAGATGGCATCATTTCGCACACACTCAACGATCATCCGGGCGGATACAATCCATACATTTCTGACAATCCCTTTGCTGACGTAAACAACAACGGGCTGCCCGATATCGTGTTTGCCCGTATTACGGCCCGCAATGCCGCGGAGCTGCAACATATGATCAAGAAATTCCTGGATTATGAACGCACCCCACCCACCAGCGCAGCTTTTTACAACAACCCTATAACAGCCATGGGCTGGCAGACCGAACGCTGGTTTCAGTTGTGCTCCGAGACGATCAACGGGTTCTGGCAACACGCCCTTGGAAAGAGTCCGGTGCGGCAGAATGCCATCTATTCCGGCACCCCGGGTGGCGCATGGAGCACCGCCACCAACACAGCCACAGTGGTTAATTATTTCGGTCCCAACGGGCGCAACTACATCCCTGCCAACTCAGCTCACCTGACCGACTGGAACGGAAATGCTGCAGGTATGAATGCCGCCATCAACAGTGGCGCCTTCATGGTGCAGCACCGCGACCATGGTTTGGAAACAGGTTGGGGCGAACCCTATTACAGGAACGAAAGCCTCAACGGACTCACCAACCAGAACCTGACCTTTGTGTGGTCGGTTAATTGTCTGACGGGTAAATTCAACTACAGCAGTGAGTGTTTTGCCGAACGTTTTCATCGCCACACCACCGGCGCCCTGGGCCTGATCGCTGCCACAGAAGTTTCTTATTCATTTGTAAATGACGCCTATGTCTGGGGGGCATACGACAATATGTGGCCTCAGTTTATGCCCGATTATGGCACCACCCCTGCATCAAGAGGCATATTGCCGGCATTTGCCAATGCCGCAGGCAAATATTTCCTGCAACAGTCGAGCAAGCCCTACAATCCTCAGCACAAAGACATCACCTTCAAGCTCTTCCATCATCACGGTGATGCGTTCATGACGGTCTATTCCGAAATCCCGCAGCCATTGGCAGTCAACCATATGCCTGTGTTGCTCAGCGGCATGGATGTATTCGAAGTGAGTGCAAATCCAGGTGCCCGAATTACCCTGACGGTGAATGATGAAATTATCGGCTCAGCAGTATCGGAAACAGGGACCGTTCAGATTCCGATTTTGCCGCAGTTGCCAGGAGTACAGGTAAGAATCACTGCCGTGCTGCAAAACTATTACCGCTACGAACAGACTATTGAGTGTATTCCGCCTGCCGGGCCTTATATGATATACAACGCCTACAACCTGATTGACCAGAACGGCAACGGCCAGATCGACTTTGGTGAAAACATCAGCCTTGACCTTACATTAAAAAATGTGGGCAGCGAGCTGGCCCCCAATGTAACTGTAACCGCTTCAAGCGAATCGCCTTATGTTACCTTCAGCAACCATACCTTTGCGCTGGGCGATGTGGCAGCCGGGGCACTGGCAACTGCACCTCAGGCCATCAGTTTTGTGGTGAGCAACAGCGTGCCCAACAATACCCCGATCACCATCCTGCTCCAGATCAACTGCAGCAGCACCGGTTGGAACAGTCAGTTCACTGTCAGGGCATATGCCCCTGATTTCACCCTGGGCAACTTTACAATCAACGATGTTGCGGGCAACAACAATGGCAGGCTCGACCCTGGTGAAACCGTCCAGATCATCATCCCATACACCAATGCCGGACAAAGTGCCTCGGCCGAAGTGAACGCACAGCTCAATATCACCGGTCCTTACCTGACAGTGTCCAACCCAATCCAATCCATACCTGAATTGGCTGCAGGCCAGACGCAAAACATCAGCTACACCGTTACCGTAAGTGCGGGTGCACCCAGCGGTTCGATGGCCAGTTTCGCGGCCTCGGCCACCTCGGGGGCATACAATGCCGAACGCGCATACAACGCCAAGATCGGCCTGATCACCGAAGATTTCGAAACAGGCGATTTCAGCCAGTTTGCGTGGACGTTTGCCGGAAATCAGCCCTGGGCCATCTCGATGGGCGATGCCTTTGCAGGCAACTTTGCAGCACGCTCAGGCACCATCAACCACAGCCAGAGCAGCCAGCTCGTCCTGAATTACGAGGTGGGCATCAGCGATACCATCAGCTTCTGGTACAAAGTGTCGTCAGAGGCCAATTACGATTACCTGAAATTCTACATCAACAACGAACTCAAAGGTCAATGGTCGGGTACGGTCAACTGGACCAAAGCCAGCTATGCGGTTACTGCCGGACCGAAAGTGCTCAAATGGGAATACATGAAGGATAATTCGGTGAGCAGTGGTTCCGACCGTGCCTGGATTGACGACATCGTTTTCCCGCCCCGCGTGGCTACCAGCGCATGGGCCGGCAACGATATGAATATCTGCCGCGGCAATGTAGCTCAGCTTAACGGAGTGGCCCAGCATTACAACACCATCCAATGGACCAGCTCGGGCACCGGAACGTTTAGTAACCCCAATATCCTGAATCCGGTGTACACCCCCAGCGAAGCTGACCAACAGGCAGGTTTGGTCACACTGACCCTCACCGCGCATGGAACTACTGTCGTAACCAGCCAACTGCAACTCAACATCAATGCGCCGGTCGAACTCAATGTGGCTGATGCAACAGAGGTGTGTGCCGGCGAACCCATTGCCATTCAGGGTACTACAGCTTCTAACTATACTTCGTTGCTCTGGTCAAGCTCTGGCGACGGACAATTTGATGACCCAAGCCTGCCCAATCCTGTATATACCCCGGGAACCAACGACCTCGGTCAAGGCAACGTCCAGCTTACGCTGGTGGCCAGTGCATTGGAAGGCTGTTCCACACAATCGGAAATGCGCGAACATACAATTCACAAACTCCCCGTGCTTGAGCTTAGCGGAGCGGCAGAGGCTTGTGCCAACACATCGGGTATAGACTTGCAGGCCACGGCACAAAATGCTGTCCAATATCATTGGTGGACACCCGGTGATGGGGCTTTTGCCGACAGTAGCCAGTTGATCACCTCCTATATGCCAGGATTGCTGGATATTGCCGCAGGCAACATCACACTATACTTTTCCGCAAGCGGTACTGGAGCGTGTGGGGTGGTTACTGATAGTATTCAGGTAACCATTCGGCCGGTGCCTACCCTGGCCGTGCCGGAAAGCCTCGACCTGTGCCATTGCGGGGAAATGTGGCTCGAAATCAACCTTACCGGCAACGGCCCGTGGCAACTGATGATGTCCGACAGCACCCTGGTCGAAGCTACCACCAGCCCGTACATGATGCTGCTTGGCCTCGACAGCACCGCAACAATCGGATTCCTCCATGTGGCAGATGCCTATTGCGGACAAAGCATCAACAGCTCCACTCTGGTCAATGTATGGCACATCCCCGGCCAGATGACCCTGCCCGCCGGAGCCGACAGTGTGGACTTCCTGCATGGATACCAGTCATCCTACACCCTCGAATCGCTGGCTTTTGCTCAGTCGTACCGCGTGGAACTTGAGCCTGCCGGCGCTGGAACCGCGGTGCTGAACGAGCTTGCGGTGAACATCAACTGGAACCCCGATTTCAGAGGAATAGCCAGCCTCAAGGCCCAGGCTTCAAACTTCTGTGGCGATGGCCCCTGGTCAGAAGCCAGAAATATCAAGGTGAAAAGCACCATCGGATTGACAGAAATTGAGGCCGGAAACATCCGTATCTGGCCCAATCCCAACAGCGGAGTCTTCCACCTGGAAGCTAAGGCCTTACGCTCGAGCCACATGAATGTCGAGATAACCGACCTTTCGGGCCGCATTGTAATGAAACAGCAAGTGCCTGTAACTGATCAGGTCCTGCGCATGGACTTCGACATGCAGGCGTGGAGCCGCGGAGTTTATTTGATGCACCTTCTGGGCACCCACGAAAGAACAACCCAACGTATTCTTTTGAAATAAAGCTACTTAAGACCAATTCACGACCGCCCGGAGAAACCAAACCTCCGGGCGGTTCGTTTTTGTGATGGACAGTAAAGAAGAAAATTTCAGTAAAAATTGGCTTGCAGCAGGATAATTGCTAACTTTGCGCCCCTGAATTGAGGCCTGCCCGGCAGGATTCAGACAGAAACCGTTCTTTCCAGAAAACACATATCGGGGCATAGCGCAGCCCGGCTAGCGCACCTGCTTTGGGAGCAGGGGGTCGCAGGTTCGAATCCTGCTGCCCCGACACAGGACCAACCGCCGACATAGAGGAGAGATGGCAGAGCGGTTGAATGCGGCGGTCTCGAAAACCGTTGTCCGCCCATCGGCGGACCGGGGGTTCGAATCCCCCTCTCTCCGCAACTTTTGATGAAGTTTGAAGTAAACCACTGTAAACCCCACTGTTTACGGTGGTTTTCTGCTTTTAGGGCAGAAGCCGGATGCAACCGGATGCAGCATTTCCGGTGGAGTTTAGGTGGAGTTGAGATTTCATGAAAATCTGCTCCACCGAATTTGAGCCTAATACGCTGATTTGCACTACATTGCAATGTGCCTGATGGGGAGTTTAACCCTATGTTTCACCCTAAAAAAACTTTTCATCATGGCATCATCAAAATTCAATGTGTTGTTTTACGCCAATCACATCAGCACGACGCGAAGCGCCAAAACAGGGACGAGGCTTTTATACACATGGTTTTTATGGGTTGGACAACCTAAAGCTTACCAGTAAACCTAGTCGCAAAAAATGATTTCATCAACGTCCGGATACCGGAACAAGCTCACAAACCACCGGAGCAATTGAAAAAAGCAAGATCGAAGAAACCACCATCCTTTTCATTCCCCCTGGCCAGCAGGTCATCCACCCATGGTGAAATAAAACACGGAACCTTTACCGGGTTCCGACTCGCACCAGACCTCGCCTTTGTGGCGATCGACGATGCGCTTGACAGTGCTTAGCCCGATGCCGGTACCCTGAAACTGCTCGTTGGTATGCATACGAACAAAAGGCTTGAACAAATTTGACGCTTTTGACATATCGAAACCGGCTCCGTTGTCTTTCACATATACCACGTCGCGTCCGTTGTAGCGCATCATTCCGACGGTTACCCGCGGATCGGCTACTTTCTGGCTGTATTTGAGGGCATTGCTCAGCAGATTGGTGAGCAGGATGCGCATCATCCCCTTGTCGGCCAGTATTTTTATACCAGGCTGTATATGAATCTGATAATTGCCTTTGTAGGTGGACAACCTCAGGTCGTCCAAGATTTCTTTGGCCATTGCCGAAACATCCACCTCTTCCGGGTGAATCTCGGCACGGGAGGACCTGGAAAAATTGAGCAGGTCGGTGATCAGATTCGACATGCCATTGGCAGCAGTTTTGATCCAATGAATGTATTCATAGGCTTGCTCATCGAAGTTTTTGCCATAATCCATGACCAGCAACTCGAGAAAGCCCTGAATGCCGTTGAGTGGCGCCCTCAGGTCGTGCGAAACGGTGTGTGCGAATGCCTCAAGTTCGGCATTGGCATGCTTCAGGTCTTCATTGAGAATTTGCAATTGTCGCTGAGCTTCAATAAGTTGACTGTTTCTTGCCATAGCTGCCTCATAAACCGAAAGCAGCAGGTCAAGGATTTGCTTCTTATCAGAGTTGATGATGAACTTCTGGTTCTGAAATACAATCTCCATATTCATGTCCAACGAACTCTGGTCGCGGATCATTTTGTTGGTCAGCAGGTAATTGATCCTGGAAATCAGGTATTTCTCCTCATATGGTTTGGTGATAAAGTTGTCGGCTCCCGATTGTAATCCTTTAATAATATCCAAAGGATCGCTCAGTGAGGTGAGCAACATGAAAGGAATATCCCGAAACTCCTCATTGGTTTTAATCATCTGGCAAAAGGTATATCCATCCATTTCGGGCATCACCACGTCGGAGATGATGAGGATGGGTTTTTCCTTTTTTACCTGTTCGAGGCCTTCCTTGCCATTGCGAGCCACAATGCACCGCATTTTGTACTGCTCAATAAGTCGTTGGATCTGACGTGCCTGCACGGCTGAGTCTTCCACAGCGAGAATGAAACCTTCCTGGTTGAGCAGATGGAATGCAGGATTCATGATTTATTGTGTTTGATGGTTTTCAAAATTTGAGGTACAATTTCGGATGGCGGAATTGCCACATGATGTGCATTTAGCCTGGCAGCCTCACCGGGCATGCCAAAAACGAGGCAGGACTGTTCGTCCTGAATGATGTTGAAGGCTCCAAGCTGCTTGAGGCGAAGCATTTCGTGTGCCCCATCCTTGCCCATGCCCGAAAGGAGCACTGCAACCAATTGCGATCCAAACACCTCCCTTGCCGACCTGAACAGGGCATCCACCGAAGGTTTCAGCCCGTTGTCCGGGTGGTGATCGCTCAGACCAATGATTTCGCGGGATTTGACCACCAGATGCTGAGGCCTGATACTTATGTAAACCGAACCCGCCCTCATGGGTACATCTCCTGTCACCATCACGATTTTATTTTTTGATGCGGCAGCCAGCCATTGCGCATAACCTTCGGCAAAATTAATGTCAATGTGCTGTACGATAGCTACAGGCAAAGGAAAATCGGCAGGGAGATCACTGACGATGCGTTTCACGCCCTCAGGGCCGCCGGCCGAAGCGCCGATAACAACCAGGCTATAATGCATGGTGGAATTCACCGACTTCGGCAATTCCTGATTTTGAGCCGGCTGAACCAAAGGCGAAGTAGCTTTGCGGCGCACCACCCTGACCTCCGACATCACTTTCAAGGTTCGAAGGTAAGTAGCTGCAAGCTTCTCATAATCAGCACTTCCCGGGCCAGACGGCTTCGGAATCACGGCCACGGCGCCTGCTGCAAGGACTTCCATAGCCAGGCGAGTTTCGCCGGGATTGTACAAAGAACTGACAATCACCACAGGAACAGGGGTATGCGCCATAATGTGGCGGGTGGCCTCGATGCCGTTCAAATGAGGCATTTCGATGTCCATGCTCACCACATCGGGTTGGAGGCGACTGACCATGGCGAGAGCTTGTTCGCCATCGGACGCCTCACCAACAACCTCCATTTGGGGTGAGTTCGCGATCAGATGAGCAAACAGCCTTCGAGTTACATGGCTGTCGTCCACAATAAGTACCCTGATTTTCCTATTGGAATTCATGTCAGCAAGTTACTCAAAATCTGAAGCAGATTCCCTTTTTCGAAATCACGTTTTGTTACGTAGGCACTGGCTCCGGAATCCATGCCTTTGCGTTTGTCGTCCTCACTATCGAGCGAGGTGACCAGCACAATGGGCAAAAACTTCCATTTTGCCTGCCCTCTGATCTTGCGGGTAAGCTCAAAACCGTTCATACGTGGCATTTCGATGTCGGTAACCACCGCATCAAACTGCGCTTTTTCAAGCTTTTGAAAAGCTTCCAGTCCATCGCTGGCAGTAGTAACCAGGTAGCCGGCAGTTTCGAGCATATTGCGCAGCAGGTTGCGGATGGTGAGCGAGTCTTCGACCACCAGAAGCTTTCGTTGTTGTGTTTCTTTTGCAACGGAGGTTATGGTAGCTTTATGTTCAACCAGTACATCCGTCCGCATGACGAAGGCAATCTGGCCGCCGCTCAAAATGAATACTCCGGCAAAAAATTCTGAATTACCCATGCCGTTTTGAAAAGGCCTCACCACACCGCGTTCTTCACCAAGCACCTGTTCCACTTCAAGGGCTACCGTCCGGTTTCCGGAACGCACCACCAGGATATTCAGCGATTCGTCTTTCTTCGATCGTCCGGCTTTTTCGGGCAACTTAAGCACCTGAGCAAGCCTGATCAGCGGCACAGCAGTCCGATCGACGTCAACCACCGCCAGTGTAGCAAGCTGCCTGACCTGCGACGGCTTGATACGCATGGCCTTGGCAACCACCTGTGTAGGAATCAGCAGGTTGTACGCTTGTTCGCGCACCAGTATTCCCCTGAACATCGAAAGCACCCTCGGCAGGGTGATGATGAAGGTTGTCCCCTTGCCTGTTTCCGAAACAAGCTCGATGGTGCCCGAGAGCGACTCGATTTTCTCTGCGACAATCGACATTCCCAGTCCATGACCGGAGATATCATTCACTTGTGTGCTGGTGCTTAGTCCGCTCGAAAAAATCAGTCGCTGCGCCTCGGATTCATTCATGGCAGCAGCCTGCTCAGGGCTGATGAGGCCCATCGAAAGTGCTTTTTCTTTCAGGCGTTGGGTGCTGATACCGGCGCCATCGTCGGAAATAGTCAGTTGCAGCTTTCCTTCGCTGTTAATTCCAGCCTGAATAGCAAGGCTTCCCTGAGCAGGTTTTCCGGCAGATATCCTTGTTTCTGGCAGTTCAATGCCATGGTCAATACAATTTCGAACCAGGTGAATAAGTGGATCTTTGATACCTTCGATGATGCGACGGTCCACTCCGGTTTCGCCTCCCGATATCGAAAGATTGACCTGTTTCTGTTTGCTTCGGGCAATGTCGCGAACCATACGGGGCATCAGCTCGAATACTTCCGACATCGGAAACATCAGCATGTGCTGAAGCTCGTGCAACAGTGAGGTTTTGTGCTGGAGGCTGGTATGCTTGTATTGCGCAAGCTGCCGGGCAAGAGAATTAAGCTGCGAAATCAGCTCGCGTTCCTGTTCCTGAAAGCCCGATTTATCGGGCTGCGATGGGTTATTTGTCAATTTGGCTCTTACCATCACCTGTTCCACGAGGCGCTCAAAATATTCCACACTGTTGTGCAAGGCCAACAGCTCCTCGGTTTCGGCCAGCAACTGCTCAATGCGAACGACAGGCACACGAATTGTATCGGAAGTGCGCTTTCCTGGTAATCTGGGACTTACTTCTTCATCCGGCAATGTTTTCTGCGCTTTGGCACCTGTTACCTGTGCAACCTCATCAGCTTTGACATTATCAGGCTGCGTAACTGAAAAGTTTTCAATCTTTTCGGGTTCAGATTTAGCCAGAAAATCATCATGAAGCAGACTGGGTCGGCCTGTCCGGCCCTGCAACAAAGCATCCACCCGTTTTCGCATTTCCTCCACACGATAAGGCCCTGCCTGCGAGCTTCCCTGTCGCACATCGTCGAGCAGGTGGTGGAGAAGATCAATGGACTGATAAAACACATCAAACATGCCCGCCTGAAGGGAAAGTTCGCCATTGCGTAACTTCTTCCATACATCCTCAAGGCTGATGCAAAGCTGCTCGATCAGGGGGAGGTTGACCGACCTTGCGGCGCCTTTCAGGCTGTGGGTGGTGCGGTAAACCACTTCGATATCGTCAGCTTTTTGCCCATCAGGCAAACTCTCTTCCAGACGGAGGAGCACCTGCTGCATCTCGGCAAGGTAGTCCGAAGCTTCGAGCAGAAAATCCTGCCGCAATGATTCCAGAAAGTCATCAGCCATCATTGTACGCCATTTTTCGTTGCAAATAACTGTCCGGCAAGCACTTCCACATCCAGCACCGGAATGGCATGATTGTATATGCCGGCAATGGCGCCCGCGAAGTCGTTGGATGCAGGAGGCTGGATATCGGTATCTGTTAAAATCTCGAGACCAATCACTTCGTCGGCAAGCAGTCCAAAACTGAGCCTGCTGGTGCGGAGCAGAACTATTTTATCCAAGGCTGTGAGTCCGGGTTTGGGAAAGTTGAAAAATAGCTTAAGATTGATGGCTGGCAAAATGATGCCTCTTCGATGAAAAACCCCGGTGACATATGGGGGCATGCCAGGCATGTGAAAGATCTCTGGCAGGCGAATTACCTCTATCAGACATTCAGCCCTCACAGCGAAAGTCTCAGGCAAGAGACTGAACAACAACATGTTGGAGCCTTCGGTTGGTTTCGAAGCCACACGTTGATGCTTTGCAAGCCTTTGGGCACGTGCCTGCAGGATATCTAAATAACTGTCATTCATGGCGTTGAATTGCTAAATTACACAATGTTCGGAGCGCAGCAGCCGACAGTCCGCCGAAAACGATTTTCCCATCATCCAGTTGATCGAGCGTGCGAAGCAGGATAAAGTACTGTTTGAGCGACTCTTCCGTCTGTCCGGATTTCCAGAGCAGGTGTGCATACTGAAATCTCGTCTCCAGATTTCCGGGTTCAAGAAACAAGCTCTGTTGAAGCAATGCCACAGCTTGTTCCGTTTGTCCATCTTCAGCCAGATTTAATGCATGTCGAAACAAGCCGGCCGCTGTTTGCTGCGATTCAACGGCAGATGTGGCAGGGAAATCCACAGTTTTTTCGGTCGCCACGCCAGCCAGCTTGTCCGTAACTTGCTCAGTAGTAATGTCTGAAGCACCCCTTCCAGACTGATGGCTTTTATCAGATAACACCTTATTTTTCAGTGCAGTATCTGTTGGCTTTTTGGTTGGCAGGCTTTGTTGTCCTGCCAGCTTTTGTGATTGTTTTGCACCGGTTGGCGAGGGAATTTGTTCTTTGGGACGTTGCGAATCCTCTTGTTTGTTCTTCCTGCCTGTCAGCGGTTTGCGATAAAAAAAACCATTGCTATGTCCGATGCGGATAAAAGCCTGAAACAACTCATCATTTAGTTCCACCTGACTGGTAATCAGCCATCCGCCTGGTTCCAGGATATCGAAAAACTTGTTTGCGACAGCCCCGATGGTCGGCTGATCAAAATAGATGAACACATTGCGGCAAAGGATGAGCTGACAGGTTTCGCCGCTTGAAGGCCCGAATGGGTAAGGGTCGTTGACTAGGTTATGAATCTGAAAACGGACAAACGAACGCACCCGCTCCGAGATGACCCAGGCTTGCTGTTCGCGCCTGAAATAACGTTCCCTGAGCTGAGGAGGCGTAACCCTGAACGACCACTCACGGTAGGAGGCCATGCGGGCTTTGTTCAAAGCCTCGGCATTGATGTCGGTGGCCAGAATTTGCAGCTCGGCCGGACTGAGCGTCGGAATCTCTTCGAGCAACAATATGACCACCGAATAGGGTTCTTCGCCTGTGCTGCAGGCTGCCGTCCAGATATTGTAAGGCGTCTTGTTTTGTGCTATGGCATTGCGCACCTCAGGTGCGATAATCTGCCTGATGAAATCCACCGAAGGTTGTTCGCGGAAGAAATAGGTCTCGCCTATGGTGATATGTTTTGCCAAAACTCGCAGGACATCGGCACCTGGATGACGGCTCAGACGGGCACCCCATGCAACGGGATCATTACCCCACCCCAGCTCTGCGGCAACTTGTGCCATGCTGCGCATCATGGCTGCGTAGCGGTTCGGACCGATGGTGATACCCATCCAGCGGCCAATGTGTTCTGCTATGATTTTGGTAGTCTGGTCCATGGCTCATCCTGAGGCAAGACGCAAGGCTTCGAGCGCCTTAATATCCACTCCCTGAAGCAATTGTTGCAGATCGAACAACCATAGGTTTTCCTTGCCGTCGGAAAGCAGACCGAGCGAAAGATGCTGTGCCCCTGAGCTCAGGTTGATCTGACTCAGGTGAAAGTCGGCCAGGTTTATCAACCCTTGCACATCATCCACATGCAAGGCAAGCAGGATCGGCCCATGACCGTCAGGATTGTCGCTTCGAACCACCACAAAACGATGCTTGGGATGCAATTCGGCGGCCTCGAGCCCAAGCAACTGATGACACGACAGCACCGGAACAAGCTGTGCGCCAAGGTCGAGCAGGCCCATCAGGGCAAACAACTTACCCGGCGAAGGTCTGAGTGCAGCAGCTGCGGTCACCTGATCGATTTGGCTGAGCGGGAGACACAAACTGAAATCCTGCACCCTGATGACAAGAAAGTGCTGTTCGGTGGTCATCATCAAACGACTGTATGAATTAAACCGAGAGTTGCTCCATCAGCTGGTTCAGGTTATGGCCCATCTGGCTCACATCTTCAATGGCCTGTTGCGTCTGACGGATACCCACCAGGTTTTGCTCGCTGGCCTGACGGATGTTTTCCATGGCCGGAACAATCTGGTCCATGCCTGCCAGTTGCTGTCCGCTCGACGAAGAAATCTGCATGGCAGCTTCCATGGTCAGCTCGATCGTTTGTGCCAGAGCCTCCACAACTCTCTGGTTTTCACCTACGGTCTGGCTGCTGCTTTCCACTTTGGCTATGCTTTCGTAGATGAGATTAACCGATTGTTCGACGGACTGCTGGATGTCGTTCAATATCTGACGGACCTGTACGGTTGACTTTTTCGATTGTTCCGAGAGGTTTCTTATTTCCTGGGCAACCACACTGAAGCCCCGGCCAAATTCGCCTGCCCTGGCGGCTTCTATAGAGGCATTCACGGCGAGGAGGTTCGACTGGTCAGCAATTTCGGCCACCGTGGAAGTGATCTCACCGATATTGCGGTTCTGTTCGGCCAAATGATCCACAACTTTGACCACGTGTTGCATCTGCTGGCGCAGTTCCTGAATGGTGTTGTGCATCAGCTGGGAGGTGCTCAGGCCTTTTTCGGCCAGTTCCACAGCACGCTCCGATTGCCCGATAAGGTGTCGGGCCTTTTCGTTGGCCATGTTGGCGGTTTGCCTGATTTCTTCTATGGTGGTGGTAGTTTCGGCTATGGAGGCAGCTGTTTCGGCGGCGCCTGCCGACACCTCGGCGGCTGTGGTCTGCACTTCGGCCGAAGCGCTGCTGATCACAACCACGCCCTCGCGCACCTCACGCAGGATGCGGCGGAAGAGCTCCATGATCCGGCGACTCATAACCACCACAAGAATCATTTGGGCCACACCCAGAATGATAAGCGAGATGAGGCTGCCATTTAGCACAAAATCAGTCATTCCGCTCAGTTTCAACACCTTCTGGTCGAGCTTGGCCGCCAGCACATTAATCAGCTGCATACCCGATTCCACGGCTTCATGCAAGGCTTTAAGCTCCCGGTGGTATGCCTCAGCCTCCGAACCTCCGGACATAACCTGCTGCAGGCCAGCATAACGTTCGAAGATCCGGTCGAAGGTAACGGCCAGGGCCTGCACATCACCATCGCCTTTCAGGCCATCATTGAGCTTTTGCAGTTCAACGGCAACCAGATCTTTCATTTCGCCCACACTCCATTTGGCTGATATTTTGTCTGCACCACTGTCACTTGCCGAAGAAACCCGTTCTATGAGCTCGAGACTTGTGATTTTCAGCGACTTGAGTGCACCACTGGCCTTGTAGCTGAGCTGAAGCTGGTCGGCAATTGACTTCATGGCGAATACACCCGTCACAATGATGGCGAGCATCACAGCTACCGAGCCAACGATGGTATTGAAATTGCGTTTGATTTGCCTGCTGGTTGATGATTGTTGGGAAGACGACATGGCTGAACCTGTTTTGAAGTGGGACAATCAGATATTCCAGGGTGCAATGTTAGCACAAGACAAGCGCAAAAGCAACAACTAATTTCATTTACTGTCTTGGGTCGGGCATCAGGGGCAATCGGGCAAGTTTTTCGACTTCCAAAGTCGGGTGGCCAAACTCTTCGGTTATTTTACCCAGCATCAGGTAGATGCCTGGTCCCTGGAAGGGATATTGCCTGAGCGAGGGAGGAAAGTGCACCGTATCGAAAAGCTCGCCGGTATGATCCACAAAAGTCCCGAACTGCATGATTTCGCCTTTGACAGTGCGTACATACTTGGTGGTGACGAGCTTACCGAGCATGCGCACCTGTCGGCCCACGTGCTGCAGCATGCCGGTGGCCTGTACCTCACCCCTGAAAGGGGTTTTGAGCATATCGAAATGGCTCATGCTCACCGGGAAGCCGAGCAGTTCGATTTCGTCGTACGCATCTTCGAGGGCATGCTGCTCGAGTGCAGGCAGCTGATATCGGCGGGCTTCCTCGCGGAAAAGCAGCGTCTGGGGGTCGGCCTGCACACTTTTCTTACGATACAGATGAGCCTCCCACAGCAAGCCCGATTTGGGCTGTCCGGTAAAAGCCAGGGCGCCGGCGCGGATAAGCAGCACCAGTTGTTCCATGCCCGGCTTGACGCGGTCGATAAAGTCGTGCAGATCGCGGTAGGGGCCATGGCGTTGGCGCTCGTGCACAATGCGCTGGGCCAGATGTTCTTCCAAACCGGCCACATGCACAAATCCGATGTAAATCACCTGGCCTTCGATATGTGTGAGGTAACGGCTGTGGTTGACACAGGGCAGATGGATGTGCCCGCCCTGCCGCCTGGCCTCGTTGAAATAGACCCAACTGTGGTAAAAACCACCAAAGTTGTTGATCACCGCCACCTGAAACTCCAGCGGAAAATGAGCCTTGAGGTAGAGGCTCTGAAAACTTTCCACGGCATAGGAGGCCGAATGCGCCTTGGAAAACGAATAACCGGCAAACGACTCGATCTGCCGCCACACCTCGCGGGTCACCTCTTCGGGATAGCCCCTGTTGCGACAGTTGGCAAAAAACTTGTTCACAATCTCCTCAAACTCATTTTTCCTGCGCTTCTTGCCACTCATGATGCGCCTGAGCACATCGGCATCAGCCAGGTCGAGTCCGGCAAAATGATGGCACACCTTGAGCACATCCTCCTGATACACCATCACCCCGTAGGTTTCCCTGAGTTGCTGTTCCATCACCGGATGTATATACTTGAATCCCTGAGGGTTGTGAAACCGTTGGATGTATTCGCGCATCATGCCCGATTTGGCTACACCCGGGCGGATGATGGAGCTGGCGGCCACCAGGCTGAGGTAGTTGTCGCAGCGCAGCTTACGCAACAGGCCGCGCATGGCCGGACTTTCGATGTAAAAACAGCCGTTGGTTTCGGCACGGCGCAGCAGTTCTTTCACCCTGGGGTCGTGTTTGAAAGTCTTCACATCGTGCACATCGATGCGTTGTCCGCGATTTTCGAGCACAATGGAGGCCGCTTCCTGAATATGACCTATGCCCCTCTGGCTGAGGATATCGAGCTTTTCGAAGCCCAGCTCTTCCGACACATACATATCCCATTGGGTGGTGAGAAAACCTTTTGGGGGCATGTCGAGGGCCACATAATTGGTGATGGGCTCCTCGGCAATGAGGATGCCACCGGCGTGAATACCACGCTGATTGGGGAAGTCGAGGATATGACGGGCTATTTCGTGAATATGGCGGGTAATGTGGTTGAGGTTGTGATACCGGAGGGGATCGTTGGCCAGCTCGTCGATCTCGGCCTTGGGCAGCCCGTGCACCTTGCCCAACTCGCGGTAGATGCTTTTTCCACGAAAGGTGGAGATGGTCCCCAGCAGGGCCGTGTGTTTGTTGCCATACCTTTTAAATATGTAGTCGATCACCTCGTCGCGCTCTTTCCACGAGTAGTCGATGTCGAAGTCGGGCGGACTGGTACGTTTGGGATTGAGGAAGCGTTCAAAATAGAGGTCGAGTTCAATGGGGTCCACATCGGTAATGCGCAGGCAGTAAGCCACCACGCTGTTGGCGCCGCTGCCCCTGCCCACGTGATAAAAGCCGCGCGACATGGAGTAGCGCACCACATCCCAGGCAATGAGAAAATAGGCCGAAAAGCCCAGCTTGTCGATGATCTGCAGCTCACTTTCGATACGTCGGCGGGCTTCGGCATTTTTTGTGCCATAGCGGTAAACCATGCCATCCAGGGCCAGCTTGTGCAACAGGGCACGGTCGTCGGCAGCATTGCCTGTAAAGGTTTTACGGTTTTTGATGGTGCTGAAGTCAAAATCTACTTCGCACTCGCTTTCGAGCCATGCGGTCGTCCGGAGCAGGTCGGGATACAGCGCAAAAGCAGCTTTGAGGCGGCCCGGGGGCAACATCGCCTCGTCGCGGGCAGCATGCTGTCCGGCTTCGAGCTTGCTGAGCAGGATGTTGTGATCCACTGCCCTCAGGTTTTTGTGCACATACCAGCTGGTATCGTCGCTGATGGTCACAGGCTGCATAAGCACCAGGCGGTGCTGATGATGACGCCATTCGGAGCTGAGCAGGCGGGGCACTTCCGACAGGCGCACTCCGCCAAACTCGTTCTCGCGCAGCGAAGCAGGCTTGCGGCTGCCGAAAGGATAAACCACATACACATGATCGAAGTGGGGCGCCTGCGCAGGATAAGGCGAACCATCGAGGTTGTGCCTGGTAAGCATCTCGTTGAGCTCGCGAAAACCGGCATTGTTGCGCGCCAGACCCACGTAAAGCAGCCTGTCGCCCTGCCTGAATTCGACCCCCGCAATGGGCTTGATGCCATGCCGGCGACACTCTTTGACAAAATCTACCACACCCATGGTGGTATTGATGTCGGTGAGCGCCATTGCCCCAATGCCTAAAGCCCTGGCCTGCTCCACCAACACCTCGACCGGCAACATGCCGTAGCGCAAGCTGTAATAACTGTGCACATTCAGATACATAGCCCCCTTAGTATTCTCTGTTCACTCAATCACTGTTCACTGTTCACTCAATCACTGTTCACTGTTCACTCAATCACTGTTCACTCAATCACTGTTCACTGTTCACTCAATCACTGTTCACTGTTCACTCACCCACTGTTCACTATTCACTCACCCACTGTTCACTCAATCACTGTTCACTCAATCACTGTTCACTGTTCACTCAATCACTGTTCACTCAATCACTGTTCACTCAATCACTGTTCACTCACCCACTGTTCACTCAACCACTGTTCACTCAATCACTGTTCACTGTTCACTCACTACCCGTCACCATTGAATCCCCTAACCCAGAACCCACAACCCAGCCCCCAGCACCCAGCCCCCAGTACCCAGCCCCCCAGCACCCAGCACCCAGCACCCAGCACCCAGCACCCAGCACCCAGCACCCAGCACCCAGCACCCAGCACCCAGCACCCAGTACCCAGCCCCCAGCCCCCCTCACCCCCCCATCCCTCCTGCCCTTTGCACGGCCATGGGGCCGAAACGGTGTTTCACCCGGTCGAGCGCCTGATAGAGGTTGGTGAGTTCGGGCCGGTCGTCGAAAAGGTCGAGTTGCTGCACCCCGCCCACCAGCTGGCCAAAGCGCACCCCGACAAGGCGCACCAGCATGCGGCGTTCGTAAAGGCGGTCGAAAAGCTCGTACACCACCGGCAACAGCACATGATCGAAAGCCGTGTAAGGCAGTTGTTTTTGCCGGGTATGTGTATCGAAGTTGGCATAGCGTATTTTCACCGTCACGTTGCCGGCCAGTTTGCGGCTGCTCCTTAGCTCAAAGGCCAGCTTTTCGACCATGTGGGCCAGGGTCCGGCGCAGCACCACAAGGTCGGTCGTGTCCTGATCGAAAGTATGTTCGGCACTCATCGATTTTTGTTCGGTGTAAGGTTGCACCGGTGTAGGGTCAATACCGTTGGCTTTGCGCCATACCGAGAGGCCGTTTTTGCCCAGCACCTGTTCGACCATCTGCGGAGGCATCTGACGCAGGGTGCCTATGGTAGCCACACCCATGGAGCGGAGCAGGCGGTAAGCCGCATCGCCAACCATGGGAATCTTGCGGATGCTGAGCGGGTCGAGAAAAGGCTGGATCTGGGGCTGACGCACCTGAAGCTCGCCATTGGGCTTGGCCTGTCCGGTAGCAATCTTCGAAACAGTCTTGTTGGCCGACAAGCCCAGCGAAATAGGCAGCCCGGTGTGGTTTATGATCCGCTGCCGCAGCTCGTGCGCCCATTTGTAGCAACCAAAGAAACGGTCCATGCCGGTCAGGTCGAGGTAGTGCTCGTCGATGGACGCCTTCTCGTAAAGCGGTGCACTGTCGGCGATAATCTCGGTTACCAGACGCGAGTAACGGCTGTAGAGCTCCATGTCGCCCCGGATAAAAACAGCCTGGCTGCACAGCTGACGCGCCAAACGCATGGGCATGGCCGAATGCACCCCAAAACGACGCGCCTCGTAGCTGCAACTGGCCACCACCGACCGGTCGGACAAACCACCGATGATGACCGGCTTACCCTCCAGCGCCGGATTGATCAGCCGCTCTACCGAAACAAAGAAAGTGTCGAGATCCATGTGTACAATCGTGCGTTCCATAGCTTTTTAGTGGTGAGTAGTGAATCAGTGAATAGTGAATAGTGAATAGTGAATAGTGAATAGTGAATAGTGAATCAGTGAATAGTTGATGGTGAGCTGCGAATTTTGAATTTTGAATCATGAATCATGAATTCTGAACGGTGAGCTGCGAATTTTGAATTTTGAATCATGAATCATGAATTCTGAACGGTGAGTCGGATCGTTACCCTGGTCATGAGAATCCTTGTTTCCTTATCCGAAAGCCGTGAACAATCCCTGAACATAACACGTTTATTTTCTGTTGTTTTAAAAGCACTGCAAACACTAAAAAACGCTATCGCCATGTTTGGACTATTCCGCAAGAAATCTGAAAAAGACAAGCTGTACGCGCAGTACGAGAAGCTCCTCAAACAATCGCATGCCCTCTCCACAGTAAACCGTGCCGAGTCGGACCGCCTTTTTGCCGAAGCACAAGAGCTGCTCAAACGCATCGATGCCATGGAGAACGCATGAGTCGGCCCCGGCTCAGCCAACGGGCTAACCAACAGCTCCGAACCCATGCAAAAACCCAACATCACCGAATACACCCGATTAGTTCCGTCCATGATTATTTTTTAATCAAATTTTCCGACTAAAATTTAATCATTTTTGATTGGATTGATGTATCTTTGGAAAAATATTTTTTGTCATGGGCAGGAAAAGAGTTTCGGCAGAAGCACAAAAGCCTCAGGGTCAGACCTGTTTTAGCACCAACCTTCGTCTGCTGCGCAAACGCCGTGGCCTCACCCAGGACGAGCTGGCGCTTGCCCTGGGCATGCCGCGAAGCACCTTGAGCAATTACGAGAACCAGCTGGCCGAACCCTCGCTGGAAGCCCTTGTTGCTTTTGGCAAGTTTTTTAACATCGCCATCGACACCATGCTTCAGGTCGATCTCCGGGCATTGAGCGAGCTGCATCTGCGCCAGCTCGAACGCGGATACGATGTGTACGTCAAAGGCAGCCAGCTAAGGGTGCTGGCCACCACTGTGGACAAACAAAACAACGAAAACGTGGAGCTGGTGGACGAAAAAGCCAAAGCCGGCTACACCAACGGTTATGCCGACCCTGAGTATATTAAGGTGTTGCCTGCATTCAACCTGCCCTTCCTCTCGCGCAACAAAAAATACCGCACCTTCCAGATCAGTGGCGACTCCATGCTGCCCATTCCCGACAAATCGTTTGTCACAGGCGAATATGTGGTCGACTGGCACCAGATCCGAAACCATCAGCCCTACATCATCCTTACCCGCGAAGAAGGTATCGTCTTTAAAATTGTCGAAAACCGCATCGCCGACCAGGGCATACTCATCCTGCATTCGCTCAATCCCGAATACAAACCCTACGAACTGCACATCAGCCAGGTGCGCGAAGTCTGGAAATTCGTCCACTACATCGCCAGCCAGATGCCCCATCCACCCAACACACCCACACCAATTGAAGAGCAAATCAGCCAGTTGCGTCAGGAAGTTAAAGCTATCCAGCTTAAGCTGAACATTTGAAAAAGCCGCGAGACCAAAGTCTGCGATCCACTTCCCTTCCAACGCACCTAATACCTTGTCAGACGACTTGGGCGAGGGGAGACTGGGCGAGGGGGCGGCTTTGGCGAGGGGGAGACTTGGCGAGGGGGCGAGGGGGAGACTTGGCGAGGGGGAGACTGGGCGAAGGGGAGACTGGGCGAGGCTGTGTCTCGGTGGCGAAGATAGGAGCAGACGAGAGGGAGACTTGAGCGACTTTGGCGAGGGGGAGACTTGGCGAGGGGGAGACTGGGCGAAGGGGAGACTGGGCGAGGCTGTGTCTCGGTGGCGACGATAGGAGCAGACGAGAGGGCGACTTGAGCGACTTTGGCGAGGGGGAGACTTGGCGAGGCTGTGTCTCGGTGGCGACGATAGGAGCAGACGAGAGGGAGACTTGAGCGACTTTGGCGAAGGGGAGACTGGGCGAGGCTGTGTCTCGGTGGCGACGATAGGAGCAGACGAGAGGGAGACTTGAGCGACTTTGGCGAGGGGGAGACTGGGCGAGGGGGAGACTGGGCGAAGGGGAGACTGGGCGAGGCTGTGTCTCGGTGGCGACGAGAGGGCGACTTGAGCGACTTTGGCGAGGGGAAAAATTTAGGTTGCGACAGATTTTGTCGTGGGTGGAGGTTATGTTTGGGGGGTTAGAGCGTATTCGAGTCGGCATATGATTGATACAAAGAGTATAACGAAAGCTTATTATGATTTGTTAACATTATGTTGGGGGATTATGGAGAAAATTTTAACTTTGGGAGGTATATATTACCAAACCAGCATGAGGAACTCAGGGAGCATCGTATTAAAAGTGCAGGCAATGTCAGGTTATTCTTACAGCCTTATGCCTGTTCACCATGAGAAAACCTGGAGTAGTCATACAAATACACCCATTTGTGGTGGTATAAGGATGATTTTGTCATACTTATAAACGAGTTGTGTGTCAGGCGTGAAAAGACATCAAAACAATGAAAAGTGACTTGATTAAACATATTGAAGAAATATTTAATTCATTAAGACTAACTGTTTCTTTTGAAGTGTTTGACTGTTGTCTTGATACATTGCCGAAATGGACAAAAGACATTCAACTCACACATAAGTTCATTGTTTGTTGCCATGACATTTCATTAAAACAAAGACTGCAAGTATTTATTGGGAAAGCTATTTTTGAAAACGGAAAATATTTATACTGGTTTGAAGGAGAAAGAATTATTGAACCTGACAGTTCATCTGTTAAGGAAAAATACAAAATTGAAGATGAGAAAATTGAGTATTTAAAAACAGATACAAGGCTACCTGCATACATTGATGACTTTATTTTCAATCAGTTAAAAGCTATATACGCACCAGATTTTCAGCGATTTGAGTATAACCTTGATTTGACTGGAGAAGAAATAAGAAAGTATTTGGGAACCTATTTTCCTAGAAGTTATGCCGAATCATTCTGCATATTTGATAATTTATTTGAAAATAATGGATATCAGAAAGCTACTGCTGCGTCTAAAAATCTAAATATCTTATCTGTTGGTTGTGGTACTGGTGGCGATATAATCGGATTAATTACAGCAATACAAAAGCATCTGCAAAATGTTTCGGAAGTCACTATTTTCGCAATTGATGGCAATAATGAAACATTGACCATTCTTGAACAAATCATAAACCGAATTAAAAATCAATCATCAAAAAAAATCAACCTTATTACAATACAAATTGTATTTAGCAATATTGCTGAATTCCAGATTGTCAACGACATCAAACAATCCTTTGATTTCATTCTTTCTTTCAAATTTATCAATGAGATTGTTTCAATGGGAAAAGGGAGATTGGTTAATTCTTATTACGATTTCGTAAAAAAGTTCTTACCATTACTTTCAGATAATGGTGTATGTTTGCTATTAGATGTAACTACAAAATCTAACCATGCAACATATAATCCTATTCTAATGAATAGTCAGGTAAATCAAGCTTTAAGAGAATTAAAGAGATACTCTACGCTTATACCAATACAATGCGGTGTTCATAGCGGAGATTGTTTTTGTGACTGTTTTCATCAAAAAACTTTTTTTGTTACGCATTCGAAACAATCAAATGATAAAAGCAAAGTTGCTTACAGGATGATTGTTTCACAACAATTACAACAAGAAATAATAAATTCTACAGTAAAAAAATCAAGGCAATTAATCAACAAAGAAAACATCTGTCCTTTTACAGAAAATGGAGAGATGACCGTGGATGCCTTTATGTTAAGTCCTTATAACCAAAACGTAATACTATAATAAAAACAAAGAATTATGCCGAGAAGAAGTTTTTACGTAAAAGACTCTGAACTTGATGAATATCAAGTAAAGGTCATAAATAAAAGAACAGATAATTCACTAATTGTTAGTGGTTGTGCTGGAAGTGGAAAATCTATTCTTGCGCTTTGGAAAGCCAAGCAAATACAAGATGAGAATAAAGGCTCATATTTGTTTATTGTTTTCACAAATGCTCTTAAGCAATATATGTCAGATGGGATTACTCAAATAGGTATTAAATTAGGTAATGTTGATACTTATAATAAATGCTTTTTTTGGAGTAAGAATAATGGTAAGTGGGAAAAAGGAGATTGGAGAAAAGGAAGTTATGACTATATTATTGTAGATGAAGCTCAAGATTTTACCAGGGAAGATATCCTTCTGTTTAAAAATAAGGCCAAAAAGGCATTGCTACTTTATGGGGATTCCGCACAGCAGCTATATGAATTTATTGAAGGGAGAAAAACAGTTACTATGGAAGAGATTGCCTACATTACAAGCTTTCCTTTGGAGCAATTAGTATTCAATCACAGATTACCCAAGAAAGTTGCACGAATTGCAGAGTATATTAATATTCAAAAAGACAGTTTAGAAATTCGTTGCAAGAATGAAGGTACAGAAAAACCTAAGATTCTTTATTATCCAACATTTGAAAAACAACTTGATGTTATTGCTGAAATCATTAAAAATAGAAATTTTGTTGATGTTGGCATTTTATTAAGAAACAATCCCCTTGTTGAAAGAGCAGCCAATTATTTAAAAAATAAGAGATTAAATGTTGAAGCTAAAGTTAGAGAAGATATTGATTTAAATTTTAACTCGGACAATCCAAAAATTATGACCTATCACAGCTCAAAAGGACTTCAATTTGAAGCGGTTTTTATTCCTGAATGCACTTGTTCAGGTGAAGATGACAGAAATCCACTTTATGTTGCTCTGACTCGCACTTATCAGTCATTGTATATTATGCACTCTGGCAATTTGTCAAATTTTTTTGATCCTGTTCCTAAGGATTTGTATGAAACAAGTTTAACTTCTGATACTGAATTATTATGATACCAGAAAAATTATATATACCAACATCATCGCTCAATTTTAATAATATAATTTCGAGCGAATCAATATCGCCTGCAAGTTTTTATTTACAGCGTGGTTTTGGTTATAAACGTTTTGAGAAAGTGGGACCGAACCCTCTTAATAATCGAATTCTTATTTATAACGAATTCCCTGTGTTTGAAATATCTGATAATGAATTAGAAAATTACCCAATGGTTATTGAGATTGATTCGAGATATGTAAATGAAGATATAATAAAAGAAAACAATGGAAATTATTTTGCTGACGAAACTATTTACCTAAATCCTTTTACTACAAGATTCATTTTCCGAAATAATAAAGAACTAATTAGTACTATTTCAAAATCTGAGCCGGCAATCGAAACCAAAATGGTTCCGCTTTATAAAAACTGCCTTACAATTTTCGAATCTGAAAAGTTTCCAAAAAGTTTTAATTGGACCAAAACAGAGTTAGAAGATTCAAGAAACGATATTTCATCCTTCATATCAAAAGACCGCAGAATTAATAAGCTAAAAGGACTGTTATATGGATATCTTATAGCTTCAAACAGAATTCTTTCCTCTGATGTTGTTTCTCTAAAAAAGCTTGTTCGAATCTTAAAAAACACTCTATCGGCTATCATTACAAGTCCTGATGGGAAGGCAACTTATGCTCAGGAAGAACAATTACGAGCACTTTATAAATCTATTAACGAAAGACTACAAAAGATATTCATCTATCTTATAATAAAAGAAAAATCAGCAGAATACCAATGTGATTTTTATTCCATTTTAACACAAGAAAATCTTTGGGAAAGCTGGGTACGTCAAAATAACTTTTCAAAACTTCAAATCTCCCCTTTTTATGCATCTTCAAAAGATAAAGACCTTGCATTCAATAATTACACACAAAACCTTGATAATATATTATTAACTATTGAAAATAAACAAAAAAGAGAGTTAACTGACCCAGCTTCTTTGCCTATAATTCAAAACAACAGAATTATTAACATCCCTGGTCAAAAAGAATTTTTAACAAAATTATTTAATGAGTATTTAGAAGAAGCATATAGTGGTGATGAATTTATTCAATCACGTTATGAATTTGCCAAATCAGGGGGAAAGGTTTTCAAAGATGAATTACAAGAGCAATGGAATGGCAGCCCTTGGCAGCAATACATTAACGGATTGTTAAGAAACTTAAATGAATACTCGGCTTTTGAGTTAAAATCAGTTAATAATCTTACACTTGAATCTTTTGCAGCTTTTTGTCAAAAGGGTGAATCAGACATTGATAAATTAGAAGATTATCTAATTGCAAATGAAATAGGCGATTTTCGTATTGCTTTCAGTCTTTGGGGAATTATTTTTGGGTTTGCCAATATGCCAAAAACATTGACAAATGAATTGTTCGAATCAAATGACCTTGAATATATATCACGCGTTTACAAACATATTTTTAAACAATTACATTCTATTGAATTGGAAGGTAATCTAGAAAGGCCTGAAATTAAGAAACAATTAGATAAACCAAAACTCTTAGAACCCCAACCTACTATTCCCAAAGAAGATAATCAACAAATTACATTAAAGTCAGATGATTCAGATTTAATAAGAAAACTTAAAGGTTGTAAGTTGAAACCTGAACAACTCAATAGTATCTCAGAATTATATGAAAAGAATCATAAAGTTATTAATGAGAATTTTTTTATTTCTGTCAGTAAAATAAGAGGCATTGGTAAAAAAGCTGTAGAAAAAATCAAAGAGGCCTTGGATTATAAACCTGAAACATCAAAGACAATTCAAATAGAAACCTCATTGTTCGATGAAATGAAACCAGATATCGGAAAGGATTTTTATAGTGATTCAAGTGTGTATTATCTCATTGAAACGCTGATACCTAAAAAGCTAAAGAAAACTTTTAAAACAGACTTAGATTGGTTTCAAGAAGAGTACAAAAAAGGAAGCTCCTCTCAATATTATGCTAAAGCTCTTAGAGACAATAAATCTGTAATTGATTCATTTGAACGCTACATTGTAAAGAAAAAATATGCAAATCAATTGGAAGTTGAAACCATAGTTCGAAAATTAAGAGAATTATATCTAAGATAATGAACGATAAAGTCCAAATAATAAATGATTTTGGTTACAAAGTAGAATCGCTGTCTCCGGTAATAATCTCTGCTTCTCGTTCAACTGATATTCCAGCATTTTTTTCTGAATGGCTTATTAATCGAATAAAAAAGGAGCACATTGTTTGGTATAATCCTTTTAATCAACAACCTCTATATGTTTCATTCAAACATTGTAAGGTTATAGTATTCTGGACAAAAAACCCAAAATCCTTAATCCCATACCTTAAAGAGATTGATAGTTTTGGTATTCATTATTATTTTCAATATACACTTAATGACTATGAGAAGGAAAACCTAGAACCAAAAATTCCTCCACTTACATCACGCATTAACACTTTTAAAGAATTAAGTTCATTAATTGGCAAAGAAAAAGTAATATGGAGATTTGACCCAATCATTTTAACATCTGAATTAACAACACGTGAGATATTAAAACGAATTTGGAATATTGGAAATCAATTAAAAGGGTTTACTGATAAGTTAGTCTTTAGCTTTATTGATATAAATAGTTATCAAAAAGTACAGCGAAATCTTGTAAAAGAAACTTCTCTATTTAATAAAGAGACAATAAAATGCACAGAACCTTCATCAATACAAATGAATGAGATTGCTGAAGGTTTAATGAAAATGCAAGAGCACTGGAAAAAAGAAGGATGGGAAATTTCATTAGCTACGTGTGCTGAAGAGATTGATTTAGATAAGTATAATATTTCTCACAACCGTTGTATTGATGGTGAATTGATGAAGAAAATATTTGCAGATGATAAAGAACTTGTATATTACTTAAATTACAGAAAATTGCCCGATTATAATACACTCTTTGGAAATGAATTTGATAAAATGTCATTATCTGCTGAAAAATTAAAGGACAAAGGACAAAGAAAAGCATGTGGATGTATGATAAGTAAGGACATCGGTATGTATAATACATGCAATCATTTATGTACTTATTGTTACGCAAACACTTCAAAAGAAACTGTAATTAAAAACCTAAAACTTCACAATGACAATAACGAAAGTATCATTAAATAAAACGCCCGAACACACAACAAAGTGTATATGCCATAAGGGTTTCAGTTGGTGTTCGAGCATTGTACCCCGCTTAAACTTTCGTGTCGGTGGACAGGAAACTACTCCGCAATCCCTTACGGCACATACACTCGACCGTTGGCAGCAAGTGTATTAAGACAGCAACACGACAAACTAACGAGTGACAGAAACAGAAAAAAGTAAACCATTTTGACAGGTGACCAAAGACATAGAAACGATATTATAAACGGACAGCATCTAAACCAACACGCTGACCGACCCTATGTTTTATATTTTTTTCCCACCGCACATTTTTTAAAAACAAATGCGAAGCATTCACGAGCACCGCTAAAAGAATAATTAAACAAGCGAGTAATTTTAGCCAGCCTCACAAATGGCACAACTTGTCCCGACCCTTCGGGATTTGGTTTTGCCCGACACACATTCCGACCCTTCGCAAAACCAAAAGAGCCGTTTTTTGTCAACGCACCGATATAAGTGATAAATTTGACATATTAACAAGACACTGAAAGAATAAATGCAAGGAAAACAACTTAGAAAATTAGAAGCCGAACTGTGGAGAGCCGCAGACCAACTCAGAGCAAACAGTAAACTGACTGCTTCGGAATACTCAATGCCTGTTTTGGGACTGATATTTTTACGACACGCCTACAACCGCTTTCAGAAAGTAAAAGTAGAAGTGGAAAAAGATTTGCCTGTGCATCCGCAGCGTGGCAGACGACCCGTTACCAAAAAAGATTTTGAAGAACGCAATGCAATGTTCCTCCCCGATAAGGCACAGTTTGACTATTTGGTTTCATTGCCCGAAAGTGTTGACATAGGCGAAGCGATTGACAACGCTATGAAACTGATCGAGGATGAATACGACAACCTCAAAGGAGTTTTGCCAAAGAACTTTTCTATTTTCAGTAAAGACCTGTTGCGGGAACTGCTCCGCATTTTCAATAAAGAAGTGTTGCAAAAAGCCGAAGGCGATTTGTTCGGGAAGATTTACGAATACTTCCTCAACAAATTTGCAATGACAGGCGCACAGGAAGGTGGAGAGTTTTTTACGCCTATGAGTTTGGTGCAAACCATTGTAAACGTCATTGAACCCGACCACGGAATTGTGTTCGATCCGGCTTGCGGCAGTGCGGGTATGTTTGTGCAAACCGGCTATTTCATTGAAAGCGAAGGACTGAAACCTGCCGAGAAAGTTACATTTTACGGACAGGAAAAAGCCGAACTCAATACCAAATTGGCAAAGATGAACCTTGCAGTGCACGGACTGGAAGGCAACATACAGGAAGGAAATACTTTTTACGAGGACAAACACAACCTCGTAGGCAAGTGCGATTTTGTTATGGCAAATCCACCCTTTAATGTTGACGGGGTGGACAAAGCCAAAGATGCCGTTAAGAAAGACCCACGCCTGATGTTGGACGGTAAAGTGAACCTCCCGAAAAACGACAACGCCAATTATTTATGGATCCAGTATTTCTACAACTATCTGAAACCCCATTCGGCAAGCTCACGGGGCGGGCGAGCAGGTTTTGTAATGGCATCTTCTGCCAGCGATGCCGGGCATAGCGAAAAAGATATACGGGAAAAATTGGTAAAAACCGGCGCAGTAGATGTGATGATGGCCATTGGCAACAACTTTTTCTATACCCGTTCATTGCCTTGCACCTTGTGGTTTTTTGACCGTGCAAAAGAAAGTCTGAACTATGATTTAGCTGATTTTCGTGATGACCTTGATAAACTGCCGAAACGCAGAAGGGATACAGTATTGATGCTTGATGCAAGGAAGATCTACAGAAAAGTTACTTCCAAAGTAAACGACTTTAGCCCCGAGCAATTGCAAAACCTGATTTGCATTGTAAACCTGTATAGAGGCAATACCCAAAAATTTGAAAGTACCGTAAAAAGCTATTTGCAAACCTCTGCCGATTTAGCCAAAGAAACAGCCGAAGCAACAACCGAACTGCAAAAGCAATTGCAGAAAGTATTGAAAACCGTTAGCGACTTTGCCACCAAATACGCCAAAGAAAATAAAGAAGCAAATGCGTTTGTAGATGCCCTAAAAATTGAAGAAACCGCAAGCATTTACGAACAACAAAATGAACTAATAAAGATTGATTCAAAAGTCTCCCCTGCAGGGGGAGATTTAGAGAGGGCCGCCCACTTGTGCAAAACACTCCGCAAACCACAAGACAAACTCATTAAGCAATTGCTGGATGCCATTAGCACAGCCGCCAAAGAATATCAACTGAGCAAAAACAAAGATTGGAAAGCATTGGATGTACAGGCGCAATGCATTGCGCCTCTGAAAGCCCTGCAACAACAACTCAGCGGCAACCCCGATGAGGAAGAACCAGGGCTGCTGCACGAAACCGAGTATTTCTACAAACAAGCCCATTGGCTCACAAGCCGCTTCCCCGAAGGTGTTTATACCGATGTGGAAGGACTGTGCAAAGTAGTAACGCTAAAAGAAATAGAAGCCAAAGACTGGAGCCTGAGCCCGGGCCGATATGTAGGTGTGGACACCAGCACCGATGAGGACTTTGACTACGAAGAACGCCTGAACGAAATACACATCGAACTGGACGGATTGAACGAAGAAGCCATTGCTTTGGCGAAATTGATTAGTGAGAATTATAAAGCCTTGAATATTTAGTGTTATGGAAATAGTAAAACAAGAAAATATTCAAAATCAAATCTTTTCTGTTCGAGGTGTTCAGGTGATGCTCGATAGTGATTTAGCTTCAATCTATCAAACAGAAACCAAATTCATTAACAGAGCGGTAAAGAGAAACCCTCTCAGATTTCCAGAAGAGTTTATGTTTCAGTTGACTGAAAAAGAATGGACAAACTTGAAGTTCCAATTTGGAACCTCAAGAGAACATGGAGGAAGACGAACGCTACCTTTTGTGTTTACAGAACAAGGCGTAGCAATGCTTTCCGCTGTTCTAAATACAGAAAGGGCGATTATTGCCAGCATCCAAATTATGCAAGCTTTTGTTGCCATGCGAAAATTTCTGCAAAATAATGCTTCTGAGGAATTAAAAACCAGCCACGACCGTTTTTTGATGATTGACCAAAAGGAGTTGTACCATTTGGGTGCATCTTTGAAAGATTTGGGGAAGAAGTGGTTTGCCTTCTCGAAATTGGAGGGTAATATTTTGGATATGATGTTGGGACAAATTAAAAAGGAAGTGGTGATATGAAGTGGGAGAAATTAAAAGTTGCTGATGTCTGTGAGTTAGCCTACGGAAAAAGTTTAACTGCAGATTCAAGAATTCCAGGCGATTATCCAGTATATGGTTCAGCTGGTGAAGTTGGCACACATACTAATTATTTGATTGACGGACCCGGAATTATTATCGGAAGAAAGGGAAGTGTTGGTACTGTTTATTACGAAAAAAGAAATTTCTTTCCAATTGATACTTCATATTATGTAATTCCGAAAGATGGGTATGATTTACGTTTTCTGTATTACAAGTTTCAAACACTTGGTTTGAACAAGCTCAATAGTGATGCGGCTGTTCCTGGGTTAAATAGAAATGTAGCTTACGATCAAAGTTCTATTTATCCCCCCCTCCCCACCCAACGCAAAATCGCATCCATTTTATCGGCTTATGATGATTTGATAGAGAATAATTTGAAGCGGATTAAGTTGCTGGAGGAGAAGGCTCAACTGCATTACAAAATTGAGTTTGGCGAATATCAGTTTGGTGACAGGGAACCCCAGAATTTACCAAAAGGATGGTCAATAAAGTCTATCGGGGATATTTACGGAAAATTGGAATCTGGCTCAAGACCAAAAGGAGGCATTGATAAAGAACTAAAAGAAGGAATTGCAAGTGTTGGAGCAGAGAATGTGATTGGTTTGGGTAAGTATAATTATCAAAGTGAAAAGTTGATTACCGAAGCATTCTTTGAAAATATGAATCGTGGCAAAATAGAAAATAAGGATATTCTAATTTACAAAGATGGTGCATACATCGGTAAAACAACTTTGTTTCAAGACGATTTTCCGCACGAAAAATGCTGCGTAAACGAACACGTTTTCTTATTGAGAAGTAAAGATGAACTTTATCAGAATTATTTATTCTTCACCCTTTATCAGAAACTTTACTTTGATAAGATGCAGCAACTAAATGCAAATGCCGCTCAACCTGGAATAAATCAAGAAAGTTTAAAATCATTAAGAATTCTTTGGCCATCAAAAAATGTAATTGAAGAATTCAATAAAAAGGTCGAAAGCTTGATGAAATTAATTTTTGTGGTGGCAAAACAAAACACCAAACTCCGGGAGGCACGGGATATTTTATTACCGAGGCTGATGAGTGGGCAAATAGAAGTCTGAACTATGATTAAGCTGATTAAATGATTAGTATGATTAACAAGCAATACAAATATTCAGAGCTGACATCCAAGATCATTGGTTGTGCTATGGCAGTGCATCGTGCGTTGGGCAATGGATTTCAGGAGGTTATCTATCAAAGAGCATTAGAAATCGAAATGGCAGATAACGGGATTTCTTTTTCCCGAGAGTATGAGATGCCCATTTATTATAAGCATCAAAAGATAGGAACTCGAAGGGTAGATTTTCTGGTGGAAGGCGTAGTATCGGTCGAATTGAAAGCCATCATCAAACTGGAAGATGTTCATTTTGCCCAAGCTATCAATTACTTGGAAGCCTATGACCTTGAAGTAGGTTTACTTATCAATTTTGGAGCAAAAAGTTTAGAGTTCAAAAGACTGCTCAACAGCAAATTTAAGCAGAAAAATCAGGGTAATCCCAAAATCAATATAAATCAGAGTTCAGACAATTGATGAACGGACAAATAGAAGTATGAGTGAAATAATCATATATAAAACCCCTGACAAGAAAACCGAAGTTGAAGTTCGGTTTGAAAAGGAAACTGTTTGGCTTACGCAGGCGCAAATGGCTTCTTTATTCAATCAAACCAAACAAAACATCAGCTTGCATATCAACAACTGCTTCAAGGAGAAGGAGTTGCAAAGAAATTCAGTTGTCAAGGAATCCTTGACAACTGCCGCAGATGGCAAAAAGTATAAAACAAAATACTATAACCTCGATGTCATAATATCCGTTGGCTATCGGGTAAAATCAATTCGGGGCACCCAATTCCGGCAATGGGCAACCCAACGATTAAAAGACTATCTTGTACAAGGCTACGCTATTAATGAAAAACGCCTGGCCGAAAAACAGCAACAGGTGGAGTACCTCAAAACAGGTATTCGCATTTTAAGCCGTGCCATTACCCAACAAGCCACCCAAGAAGACAGCCAAATGCTGCAAATTTTTGCAAAAGGGCTTGAATTGCTCGATGACTTCGACCACCAACAATTAGATTCAAAAGGCAAAACCATCCGCCAAACAGTGTACCCCGATGTAAAAGAATATCTGGATGTGATTACCAGAATGAAGCCGGCCTTTGCTTCTGATGTATTCGCCAAACCAAAAGATCAAAGTTTTGAAAGTTCGGTAAGACAAATTGCCCAAGCCTTTGGAAACGAAGAATTATACAAAAGCATCGAAGAAAAAGCAGCAACGCTGTTATATCTTATCGTAAAAAATCACTCGTTTGTTGACGGTAATAAACGCATTGCGGCAGCCTGCTTTCTGTACTTTTTGGAGAAAAACAGGCTGCTTTATTTAGAAAACAAAGAACCAATTATCAGCAATGAAGCATTGGCAGCTATTACCCTTTTTGTAGCCACCAGCAAACCCGAAGAAATGGAAACAGTGAAGCAGTTAATCATCAGTATTTTAAACAGAAATATATGACCTGGGAATACTCAGAAGATAAGTTAATAGAGCAAACAGCGATTGATTTATTTTTCAATCGGTTGGGTTGGGATACGCTATTGTCATACAACAAAGAGAGCTTTGGCGAAGGCAGCACATTGGGCAGACTGAATAAAAAAGAAGTTGTGCTCAAAAAGATATTTCTTGAAAAGCTTAAACAGTTCAATCCCAATCTGCCCGAACAAGCCTACAACCAGGCATACGAAAAACTGATTGAAGAAAGCATCACCAGGTCATTGGCAGAAATCAATTACGAAAAATACCAATTGCTGCGTAATGGTATTCCAGTTGACTTTATCAATGAAAAAGGCGAGCAGGTTAAGAACAAAACACTCAGGGTTTTTGATTTTGACAATGCAGAAAATAACAACTTTCTGGCTGTTCGCCAGTTATGGATTCAGGGCAAAAGCAACCGTGAACGCAGACCTGATATTATCGGCTTTGTAAATGGTATTCCGCTTCTGTTCATAGAACTGAAAGCAGCCCACCGAAAATTAGAAAACGCTTACAACGATAATTTCACCGATTACAAAGACGTAATACCCAAACTCTTTTACTACAATGCTTTTGTGATTTTGAGCAATGGAATCGAAAGCCGCATTGGAAGTGTTACAGGCAAGTATCAGCATTTCCACGAATGGAAACGCATCACAGAGGAAGACGAAGGCATTGTTGCATTGGATAGAATAATTGTAGGCGTTTGCGAGAAGAAACGCTTTTTAGATTTGTTTGAGAACTTCATTCTGTTTGATAATTCCTTGGGCAAAGTAGTAAAACTAATTGCCCGAAACCATCAGTTTATTGGTGTTAACAAGGCGATTGAAAACATTAAGCACAAGGAGGAACTCTACCGGCAAGGAAAAATCAGTTTAGAGGAAAAACAAAAACTGGGAGTGTTTTGGCATACACAGGGAAGCGGAAAATCGTATTCGATGGTTTTCTTCTGCCAGAAAATTCACCACAAGTTTACAGGCAGTTATACTTTTTTAATAGTAACCGACCGTAACGAATTGGACACACAGATTTATGGTACCTTTAGTGGTGTGGGTGCAGTACCGGTTGTTCGTGCAGGGGCAACAGATTCATTGAGAGCCAACAGCGGAAAGCATTTGAAAGAATTGCTCAGCTCAGAACACCGCTATTTGTTTACGCTTATTCACAAATTCAATTTTGAAGAAGAAATTACCAAGCGGGATAACATCATTGTCATTTCTGACGAAGCTCATCGAACACAAGGCGGTCAATTAGCAATGAATTTGCGTAATGCTTTGCCAAACGCTTCATTTATCGGCTTTACAGGCACACCACTTTTCAAAGACGATGAAATAACCAAGCGGATTTTCGGTGATTATGTTTCTCGTTACGACTTCAAACGAAGTGTGGATGATGGAGCAACCGTTCCACTTTACTATGAAAACAGAGGCGAATATTTGGGTTTGAAAAATCCTGTAATCAATGAGCAAATAAGAGCCGTAATAGATGCCGAAAGCGAAGATTTGGACAGCGATCAACGCAGCAGGGTCGAACAGCTATTTGCACGGGAATATCCGATACTTACAGCAAAGAAACGATTAGATGCCATTGCAAAAGATGTTGTTTGGCATTTCTGCAACCGTGGCTACAAAGGCAAAGGAATGTTTATCGCATTGGATAAACTTACTGCCGTTAGAATGTATGATTTGATTACCGGGCATTGGAAAAAATATGTGGAGCAATTGGAAAAAGAGGTTGCCAAAGGAAAATATGGCGACCAGGAGTTATTAGAAAAGAGTCGTGAACTGCAATGGATAGAGGAAACGGAAATTTGTGTGGTAGTGAGTCCGGAACAAAACGAAATACAAAAGTTTCAGAAATGGGATTTAGACATTGAGCCACACCGAGAGAAAATGAACACCCAAGACCTTGAAACAAGGTTTAAAGATGAAAATGACCCTTTCCGTTTTGTGATAGTTTGTGCCATGTGGATCACGGGTTTTGACGTGCCTACCCTTTCCACTTTGTATTTAGACAAGCCGTTGAAGTCGCATACTTTGATGCAGGCCATTGCAAGAGCCAACCGAATCAGCGAAGGAAAAAATAATGGTTTGATTGTGGACTACATTGAAACTTACACTGCCTTGTTGGATGCATTAGCAATTTATGGTTCAGGTGGTGAAGATGGCGAAGGCGGTGGAGGCAAAAAACCAGAGCCACCCGTAAAGCCAAAAGAAGAACTCATCAAACAATTGGAAGAAGCATTAGAAGCGACTGAAGTCTTTCTGCAAGATGAGGTGAATTTCGATTTACAGGAACTCATTAAGGCAGACGGTTTACACAAATTGGCTGCCATGGAAAAAGCCGTAAACGCTGTTTACACCAATGACGAAACCAAACGTAAATTTCAGATTTTAGCAAGAGAGGTTTTTAAGATATACAAAGCCCTGCAACCGGACAAGGTTCTAAATCAATATGCTCCGAGAAAGAACGCCATTGATGTAATCTACACCGCTATTGAAGACAATATTGAAAGTGCTGACGTTGCCGAGCTAATGCGAAAAATTCAGAATGTGGTTGATGAATCCATAGAAAATATGGTTGCAGAACCCGGACACAATGAAGAAAAAATCATTGACCTAAGCGGATTGGACTTTGATTTGTTGGAACAATACTTCTTAAAGACAAAAAATAAAAATGCAGCCGTTCAATCACTTAAAGACAAAGTTGAAAAGCAATTGAAACGAATGGTAGAACGCAACCCTTTGACCGTTGACTATTACAAACGCTATCAGGAAATTATTGAAGAATATAACAGAGGCAAAGACGAAGTTGTAATTAAGGAAACTTTTAGAAAATTGATTGAACTCGTAAACTCCTATTCTGAAGAAGAAGCCGACACCAAACGAGAAGGATTGACAGACGAGCAAAAAGCCATTTTCGACATTCTTAGACACGGTAAAAAGTTATCCGAAAAAGAGAAAAACGAAATCAAGAAAATCTCTATTGAGCTACTTGAAGAACTGAAACAAGAAAAATTGAAAGTTGAGCAATGGGCTGACAAATCAGTAACAGCAGCAGCAGTTTTTAATACTGTTAGTAAGACTTTGTTTGAAACTTTGCCCTACCCGACTTATCAGACAGACGACATTGACTTAAAAACGAACTTAGTATATGAACATTTAAAACATCAATATTTTGGAGGAGGAATGAGTATTTACGGACGATATTAGCCAACGCACAGTCGTAAGCACATCCCGCAAACCGCTCAAAGCCAACCCAAATCCAAAGTTTGCGGGAAGAGCTTCCGCCTTTACAATGCACTTTGGCAAAGCCATTTTGTCCAACGCTCAAAAAAACAAAATAAACTTGTGCTTTATGGATAGTTTAGTGCAGATTGATAATGACAAGAAAAATAAAGCTAAATAAATGACAAACAGACGGATATGAATGAACACGAGTTGCCAACAAAGTGTAAATGCCATAAGGGTTTCAGAGGTATGCGAAGGTCAGAAGTCTGCTTTAACTTTTCGTGTAACTTGATAGGAAATCACCCGCAATCCCTTACGGCACTTACACTCGACCGTTGGGGCAGCGCCTGATATTCCGGCAGAAGCCCAGCCAACTCACAAGGAAGAATTGAGCTCGTCGTTCTGATGTTTAAAAACTTTCAGCAGTTTCCGCTTGGGAGTTTTTTTTAAGAACAAGAAAACAGATTAAGAAAAAAAACTGCCTCGTTTTGAGACAGCTTTAGCGGACCGGACGGGACTCGAACCCGTCTCGTCAAGTCCCTTGACGAGATGACAGGCACGTATTCCAATCTCGCAAAGCGACTTAGCAAATAAAAAAGCTGCCTCGTTTTGAGTGTCTCGTCCTGAAATAGGTTGACAAAAAATCAACTTAAATTAGGACAAGAAAAGATGAAAAAGTACGATCAAAAATTAAAGGAACGGGTAATAGCAGATTACCTGTCGGGCGGTGGCACTTACCGCCATTTGCAAGCCAAGTATGGCATCAGTTTCCAAATCATACATCAATGGGTTCAGGATTTTAAGGGCAAGGGCACCAAATCTCTGAAGCCGTCCAAACAAGCGGATGTAAAGCCTATGGAGGATTTACCTAAGGAGGTAAAGCTATTGCAGCATGAACTGCGGCAGGCAAGGCTTTACAACAAGCTGTTGGAGGCGTTGGTGGATATTGGCAAGGAGCAATACGGCATTGACCTGCGAAAAAAGCATGGCACCAAGCAGTCTTGAAAGTGGAGCAGCAGGAGCCTGACCGGGTAACCGGTTTGTGTTGCTCATTGCTTGGTTACAGCAGGCAAGCCTATTATCAGTACCAAAAACAACAGGAAAAAGAGGCGTTTCAAGCGGAACTGATTGTGCAGGAAGTGCTTCGCCACCGAAAGCTGCAAAAGCGAATTGGAGGCAGGAAACTCTTTGGTATGATGGACAGTTTCCTCCAGCAACACACCATCAGTATGGGCAGAGATGCCTTCTTTGATGTGTTGCGGGAGTATGGTTTGCTGGTTCGCGTTCGCAGAAGGAAAGCCAAAACCACTGATAGCGACCACCCTTACCGAAAGTATCCCAACCTGATAAAAGAGTTCATTCCCATTGCTGCCAACCAACTGTGGGTGTGTGATATCACCTACATTGTTATTGGCGATGGCTTTGGCTATCTGAGCTTGATTACAGATGCCTTCAGTCGAAAGATTGTGGGATTTTGCCTTCATAAAACCCTATCGGCAAAAGGCACTACTTTGGCACTGAAACAGGCACTGAAAAACAATCCAAACACCAAAGGTTTAATCCACCACAGCGATAGAGGCGTGCAATACTGCTGCCATGAGTATGTGGAAATACTGAAAAAAAACCGCATCAAAATATCCATGACTGAGAATGGCGACCCGCTGCAAAACGCCATTGCCGAAAGGGTAAACGGCATACTGAAAACAGAATTGCTGGAAGAAAGCTTCCAATCCTTTGCACATGCTCAAGAAGCGGTAGCTATTGCCATCAGCACCTACAACCATCTTCGCCCACACAGCAGCATAGGCAACCTAACGCCTTTTGAGGCTCATTCCCTCAACAATGGTACAATGCCAAAACGCTTGTGGAAGAACTATTATCAACCTAAACAAAAGCAAGTGGATATGGAAGAGGTTTAGGTTTTTTGAGGCATTGGGGCTTCTAAAGTAATTCAACGAAAAGCCGGATATTGCTACCCGGCTTCATAAACGAATTACTTCGTCAGCCACCGACTTATTTCCTGGTGAGTTGCTCCTCAGCATTGCTCACTTCCGCTTTCATCGGCAATGCAAAATTAAAATCGTTAAGCGGATTTAGGACTAAAAACAAAATGTAAATTTGTGTCAGGCGAGTCATCAAAAAAGTGTCAACTTTTTTTAGGACGAGACAGAGACAGCTTTAGCGTACCGGACGGGACTCGAGCCCGTCTCGTCAAGTCCCTTGACGAGATGACAGGCGCGTATTCCAATCTCGCAAAGCGGCTCAGCAAATAAAAAAGCTGTCTCGTTCTGAGACAGCTTTAGCGGACGCCCGTCTCGTCAGTCCTAATGACAGGCTCCAAGGCAAAAAAACTCCTCTTTAGACAGCTTTAGCGGACCGGACGGGACTCGAACCCGTCTCGTCAAGTCCCTTGACGAGATGACAGGCGCGTATTCCAATCTCGCAAAGCGGCTTAGCAAATAAAAAAGCTGTCTGCCTCGTTCTGAGACAGCTTTAGCGGACCGGACGGGACTCGAACCCGTCTCGTCAAGTCCCTTGACGAGATGACAGGCACGTATTATAATCTCGCAAAGCGGCTTAGCAAATAAAAAAGCTGCCTCGTTTTGAGACAGCTTTAGCGGACCGGACGGGACTGCCTTTCATGAGACAGCTTTAGCGGACCGGACGGGACTCGAACCCGCGACCCCGTGCGTGACAGGCACGTATTCTAACCGACTGAACTACCGATCCGGATCAAAAGAACGTTTGCTAAAAACAGCTGCAAATATACGCACTTTTCCGAAACCACAAAGTGTTTTTTTGATTTCAGGCGATTTTTTTCTTTTCCAGCTTCGCCTGACTGGTCTTTTGTCATCTCTGTGAAGAAAATGATGTCTGATAATAAACATTATCTTTGTTTAGTTGTTTCCTTATCGATATTGTCTATGTAAAATGTCCCCAATGACGATAAAAAAGATTGAACAATTGGTAGCACCGCCTCCCGTGCATTTTGTCGGCGATGGATTCAGGGTGCACAACTTTATTCCGTCGATGCCCGGCCTCGACATGCGCCGGATGGATCCGTTTCTGATGCTGGATTACAATTCGAAACATTATTTTCCGCCCACCGATCGTCCGCGCGGGGTAAGCGTGCATCCGCACAAGGGTTTCGAAACTGTGACCATAGCCTACAAAGGCCGTATAGCGCACCACGACAGCAGCGGAGGCGGAGGCACCATTGGCGAAGGTGAGGTTCAATGGATGACCGCCGGAGCAGGTGTGTTGCACAAAGAATACCACGAAGCTTCATTTGCAAGGGCCGGGGGATACTTTCACATGGCCCAGCTTTGGGTCAACCTGCCGGCCGAAAACAAACTTACACCTCCTAAATACCAACATATTACCCGCGAGCGCATCAAAAGCGTGGATCTGCCAGGCCAGGGATATGCCTTACTGATTGCAGGCGAATACCTTGGCCAAAAAGGTCCGGCCAGCACCTTTTCCCCCGTGCTGTTTATGAATGTATTCCTGGATGAGCACCAAAGCACCAGCCTGCACTTCACCGAAGGATATACCTCTGCCCTGCTCGTGGTGGAGGGCAGCATCCTTATCAATGGCAACACAACTGTGCCTACCGACCATTTTGTTTTGCTAGAACGTGCAGGCGACCACATCACAATGGAAGCCAAAAGCAAGGCAACTATCCTGGTAATGTCCGGCCAGCCCCTCAACGAACCCATCGCAGCTCAGGGACCTTTTGTGATGAACAACCGCACCCAGCTCGTGGAGGCTTACGAAGAATTCCGCAGCGGGAAATTCGGATACCTCGAAGAATAATTTCAACACCTAAATAAAAATCGTATGAGCAAAACTATCTGGACCATCGATCCATCGCACAGCGAAATCACCTTCAAGGTGAAACATTTGATGATTACCAATGTCAAAGGCGAATTCCGCAAGTTCAGCGGCAGCGTCGAAACCATCGGCGACGATTTCACTTCTGCCAGGGCTGAAGTTGAAATCGAGACTGCCTCTATCTTTACCAACAACGACGACCGCGACAACCACCTTCGCAGCGCCGACTTCTTTGATGCAGCCAACTTCCCGGTGATTAAGTTTACCTCCACCTCGCTGCAGCCTGCATCCGACGGAGATTACGAACTGAAAGGCACGCTGAGCATGCATGGGGTGGAAAAGGAAATCAGCCTGAAGGCAGAGTTTGGCGGCATTAACAAAGACCCCTGGGGACGACACAAAGCAGGTTTCTCCATCTCAGGAAGCATCAACCGTAAGGACTGGGGGCTCAACTGGAACGCGGCGCTCGAAACCGGTGGTGTGCTGGTTGGCGAAGAGGTCAAAGTGTTTGCTGAAGTGCAATTTGTAAAGGCCTGATAACAAGCAACCTATCTTTCAAGCAAAAAGCCGGGCATCTTAAACCCGGCTTTTTCTTTTCGGCCGACAGATACCGCCCCTACTGGGATTGATGATCCACAATCCACTCGGCGTCCATTCTGATCATTGTTTCCAGATCCATATCCCGCTCTCTGGCTTTCCGGGCTACAGCTTCGAGCCATTCGGGGGTGCTGCGGATGGCCATCATAGTGATGGCAATGCGGTCGTCGCGGCTGGTATAGCGCTCAGGATGATGCTGAAAATCCTCATACATAAGGTAATCGGCTTCCATCCACAACCTTTTGGTGAGATCGATTCCCCTTTTGCGGGCATCGGCAATCAGCCGGGTAAATTGTTCGTTGGCGGCCACAAGCTCATTGAAAAAACGCTGACGCTGCGGGGTTTGATCGTCGAAGAAATGGGTGTAGAGTTGTTCGTCGAACTTCCAGGCAAAGTTTTGATGAAAACGCTCGGTAATCATGATGAGGATCAGATCATGTGCCAAAGCCAGTGGAATCCTTGTTTCTTCCGCTATCGGCCCGATCTCACGCCCCTGGTGGTCCCAACGGATTTTGTTGTAATACCAAAACTCTCCGCCTTCCGAGAGCGCATCCATGATGCCATCGCTCTGCCAGTTGAAGTAAAAACTGTCGCCAATCACCAGCACCGATGGCCGTTGTGCTGGTTTCTGACCGATCTGCAACACAGGATAGGCAAGGTTCTGTGAAGGAGGTTTTGACAACATGTTCATTGCCAGCCAGATATCATCATCCGGATGGCGTATTGACCGGTTGAGGTCAAGCGCTTGCTGTCGGATGGGGGTAATTTGTCCCGGCATCAGGCCCGAAAGGTAGCGCAGCAGCGTATCTGCTGCCAGCCAGGCACCGTAATAAGACCAATGGGTTCCGGTGTGCGGAAAGAGCAGAAAACGGCTGGTGTCGTTCCAGTCGCGAAAGCATTGTTGAAGATCTACAAAAGCCACGCCCTGATGGATGAAGGCCTGTTTCAAGGCATCGTAATTAGTGGTTTGAAACTGATTTGCATACAGCGATGGCGCTTTGTGCCGCAGTGTGGTTCCTTTGCCCGGCTCAAAAACCACGAGCAAACGCTTGTCCAGTTTCTGCAAAGTGTCCTGCAGTCGGCGGATCAGCATGGCCTTGCGCTGCCAATGTTCCTCACCGATGAAAAACATGCCCGATGCGGCTTTGAGGTAATCTTCCTCGAACAGCTCGCCCTTCCGGCCGGCAATCACACCTTCGGCATTGGCCTTGCGAAAAATATGATATTGCCACTCGTTGTAGGTGCGCACCAGGGTGTTGCGAAATCCGATGTGCTGCTCGAGTGCCTCATTGAAATCGGACTGAAAACTGCCATTAAGCCAGCTTTTCAGCTCCAGATCGCCTATGCGCGGAAGGTCGCGGATTTCGAAAGCCCCCGCAAGCGGACGCTCCGACACAAATCCGGTGAGTTGCTGCAGCGCAGGAACAAACAGCAACAGCAAAAGCAGGTATAAAAGACCGCGTTTTACAAGCATCTGATGCCCAGAGAGGTATTCAGAATTTGACAATGGTTCGGGTGTATGCTGCTTTTCCATTGGAATAGATCAGGTGGTAATTGCCACTTGCGAGTCCATCGAGCGAAAATGAGAATTTTTGGGCTGCGCCCTGCCAGGAATGCCATTGCCGGATGAGCCGGCCACCTGCATCGAGGAGCATGAAATGCCAGCCAGTGTTGGGTTCTCCCTCAAACTCGACATGAAGATACTGACCCGCCGGATTTGGGTAGATTTTCAGAGAAAGTTGCTGCGGCTCATCAATAGAGGTGAATACGGTACGTACCGGTAATACGATATAGTCAAGCCAGGCGCAGTCGGATCCAGCCACCACGCTGTTATCTTTTTCATATCGCCAGCGGAAAGTGTTGATACCTGAGGCTACAGGAAAAGTGGCTCGTGTCCAGGGCTTTTCGCCTGACCATTGGGCTTTCTGCACCGCGCCGATGTAGAACTTCAGGTAGTCGTAATTGTTTTCGGACGACACCTTATAATAAAAGGTGATGGAGTCGGCGTAGGCCACATTGTAATTGAGCTTCAGCTCGCTGAAGGCGCTGTGAGGGATGGCACCTGAACGGGCACAGTAGTTGCCTTCCCAGGGTTGTTGTGTGCTGATGGTCCAGGGAGCCTGGCCTGCCATCTCCCAGGCAAAACTGCCGAAGCCGCCGCTTTCGAAGTTTTCGACCGCCACACTGGTCATAAGCGGAAAACTCAGCTGACGCTGGTAGCCCATGTCGCTCTGCAGCTGAAGCAAAAATTCAATCATGTGTTGCTGAGGTGTCTCAGCACTCAGATTTACAGTGAATGCAAGCGGCAGGGTTTGACCCGGCTGCACCTGTTCTGCAAAAAATGCCCCCTCGATGATATTCAGATATTGATCCTGGGTAAGCAACTGAAAAGCTACATTATTTAAAGGTGCATGCCCGGCATTCTGCAGGTTCACAATCAGGGTTGCTGTCTCTCCTGGTTCGAGGATGCCATTCTGCCCATCGTCCACCTGAATGGATGGAATAACGAAGTTTGGGGCAAATGCTGTCAGCCAGACTGGCCTTGTCCACGTTCCATCGAAGGTAACACAGCTGAGCGTGGCCAGAAAACGATGCTGGTCGGGCACCTGCATAGACACATCGAACACGAAGGCGGAGGGCAAACTGACCGACTCACCGGGCGCTACCGGTGGGAGCGCAATACCGCCTGAGCTCGTGGATACAAACGGGTCTTCGAGTTGAAGGCTAAGCTGTCCGCCATTAACGGGAAACGGATTGGCATTGGTCAATCCGATATTCAAGGTCACCGTTTCTCCAAAGTCAATCTGCTGGTCATCGCCTGCCATGAGGTCGTAATTGATGACCATTCCCGTCGGGAAGAGGCTCAGGGTTTTGACATCGCTTATGCCATTCTGGTCGCTCACCAGCACACGCACCGACAGGCTGTCGGTATAATCTTCGAGCATGATCTCGAGCTGGCCCTGTTTGCTGATTTTAATGTGATGGTTCTGTAAATGTGGAACAAACAAAGTATGTTGCTGCGGAATGGGGGTGAAAAATCCCGGCCCATGAATGAGCTGATAATTGACACCATCGCCTGCCGAAATGCCGGCAAACCTCCCAACGAAAGAGGCCACATCGAAATTGCCATAGAAAAACTCAACACGTCCATCGCTATGCAATCTGGCTGCCATCTGCACCTGACCGTTGCCCGACTGTCCGTACACCGACAACCTCCAGCGGACAATCGCATAATCTTCGAATACTTCAGCCCAGATGCCATCCGTGCCCGCGGTAATCTGAAAAGGCTTGGACAGAGCTGGCGCAATGATCTTATTCTGAATCAGATAGCTTCGGCCGGCAAAATAATACGGCCACGGCAAAAGCGAAGGTTCGAACATAATGAATCCATCCACGGTGGGATATATCTTTTGGTAGCGCCCGCCATAGAAAGGAAACTCAAAAGGCAGATCCAGCTCGGCATAGCCCGACACATTGCCGTTTACCTGCAAGGGCGTGCCTCCGGTCATGGAAAACAACTGCTGGTCGTGCTGCACAGCGACGTCATAGAGTTTGTACCAATAATATGGTGCCTGGCCACCCTCTGCCAGGAGCTGAATTTGTTGAGGCACATAAAGGTTTACGGGTGGAATGGCTGAGGTGTCGATTGTCACCTCAGGATAGTTGATGGTGGCAGCAAGTGGTAAATGGGTAAACGTATTGTTCTGAATCGGAATATTGGTTTGAGGATAGGCAGTCTCAACGGGCGTCTGACCTGTATAGTCGATCAGCGAAAAGTAATTGATGGTTCCACTGTGGCCATTGCCCGGATCGTCTTCTATCACAGTCAGATAATATTTTGCCTGTGTACCTGTGGGCACGTACCGCAGCAATGGCGTAAGGTCGAGGCCAATTTCGATGGTGGACGAAGCCCCATTGCCCTGCATGGGATGGCAGCCTCCCTGGAAGTCGAACATAGGATAGTTCAGGCTGTATTCCGGAGCGGTTGCCATAGGGTCGAGCGAAACACCTGCCATGATTTTCAGCTTGTTACGGCAAGGATAGGTCAAACCGACTTTTGCCGTGATGGCTGGTATGTAGTTTTCTTTCACTTCGGCCAGCACCACCTGGTTGTTCCAGATGCCGCCGTTGCCCGTGGCGTCGGCAACGGTTTTGTACATCATGTACGAAAAGCCCTGGTCGCCCCAGCCGCTGATGCTGCCGTAGGTATTGGCCATTTTGAATCCGCCGATCTCCCAGTCGCGCACATCGATGATGCCGTCGCCATTCAGGTCAATATGGTTGGTGTATTGGCCATCGCCGTTGTAGTCCCAGCGGATGGAGTCGTTGTAGCCCACAATGGTCATGGCGTGGTCGGGATTGCTGCCCCACCAGGTGATCACGTGTTTTCCTGCCTCGGGCACCCCGGCCGGAAAAACGTTCGGAGGGTTGGTAAACTGCGAATAAAAGCTCACCATGCCGCCGTTTTCCGAACCTGCACCGTGATCGTAAATCCAGTGCTTCACCTTTTGCAAGCCTTCGAGGGTATTGGTTTTTATGCTGTACACATTTTCGATGCGGTTTTTCATCGCAGCCAGGTAGTTGCCATAACCATCCATCCAGCGCGACGGGCCACCACTGGCCATGCCACCATAAGTGGCCACCGAGGGATTGCCGGCATATTTCACAACCTCGAACGACTCGTAATAGCTGATGCCGGCATTGCTTCCGTTATTCAGAAAATTATAGGTGAAATGTGTAGCATATTGGTTTTCAGGCAAATTTCCCGGAACCTTGCGCTTGGCATTGATTTCGTATGTAAACATGATGCCAATGCTCGACGCCTGACCACATTCCAGGCCCACCTGGGCAATGAGCGGACGCATGTAGGGCGTTGCGGAATTGTCCACCACCGCTGGCAAACTTATCCTGCGGGATGAGGGATCGAATGGCCATTCGGGTAACGAAATCAGTTTGAGCGAATCGGCACTACTCAGGGGTAGTGGGCCAGGCGGCAGTTGCGCATGAAGCTGCAGGCATCCGGTAGCTGCCAATACTGCCATGAAACGGTAAAGATTCTTCATATCTCTCGGGCAAGGGTAATCATTTGAAGAGGCTAAGGTACAAGATATTGTGATGTAAGTCGACTTTCTGTTGCGGTTCTGGATTCAGAAGTCCGGTGGTTCTAAATGAAAATAACCTCTGAACCAGATTGAGGGATTGAAGAGTGCGCAGTTTTGCGATAAAACCCGGACGCGATCGGCCCGTAAGGCTCACCATCTGATAATCTTTCCACTGATTACCAGACCTTTGTCCGAGAAGATACGAAAGATGTACCAACCCTGCCTGACCAGAAAACCATCGCTGGTCCGGCCATTCCACAAAAAACTGCCTCCGGGCATTTCAGGTGCATTGCTCTGATAAACCACCCTGCCCGTGAGGTCGGTGATAATAAGGGTCAGGTTTACCTGACCAGACTCCGGTTGCGGAACAATCCGAACAGCATCGTGAAAAGGATTGGGGAATACCCTGACTTCGGACATCATGGCGGGCAGGACTTTAACCGGAGCCGGGTCAATCCGCAGTGCCAGGTCGGCTGGCAACGCATCAAAATGCAGCGTCAACGCTTCCCGTCCAGAGTCAATCAGCTTAATTGAATCGTTCTCACCGGAATAGGTATTGAAGAAACTCACCACAAACCTGCCCTGCAAGCCAGGAAAGCTGATGCTTCCCGTTGCAGGCTGGATATTTCCAGTAGCTGCATTTTGCCAGTGCGAGTGGCGGTTGTGCACCCATGCCAGCGCTCTGTCGGTTCCAGCCAAAGCAAATGCCCGAATGGAAGGCGCATAGTTTTCAAAGGTTATTTTATTGATCTCCAGCAAACTAAATAATCCTTGACCGCGATTGTCGAGTTGTACCTGATGTGTGCCTGGTGGTATGAACAGCACATAATCCGTGTTGGCCTGGGCATTTTGCTCAAGCCACACCTGTCCATCCACCCTGACCTGAATGATTGCGTTCAGGGCCTGCACACCTGTGCTGATGCGCATCATCCCGCCATGCAGCCAATGACCGTTGAACTTTGGCGGATTGCGCAGGCCTGCAAGCAGCGATTGCGGCCCAAACAGAAACACGGGCAGGCTGTCCTGAACGGGCTGCATGATTCCGCCGGGCAACAACTCAAACGTATTGGAAGGCGCACGTTGCAACAGGTCGAACCTGGGATTGACGACAACAGGCAGGCACTCGGCGGAAGCAGAAGGCAAATGCACAGGAACCAGCTGGTCGGGTCGGGTTTCGTCCTGGTTCATAAAACGTGCAAGTGGGGTAAATACCGGGTAGAGTTGCTGCGCATCAATATAATTCTCCCAGAACCAAGGGGTTACTCCTCCGAATGAACCTGTCATTGCCGCAGTCCACAGGCTGTTGTGCAGCGCCCGTCCTTCCGGATCCCAAACTACCAGCGAGTCGCCCACATGGCCCAGACCAAATTCACCCGTGAGCACCGGCTTGTTGTACGACTTCAGGTAAGTGGCATGCAGTGCGGCTATCTCGCCCTCTATGTCGGGGGTATATTTATAATGGTGCAGCTGTGTGAAGTCGATATCCGGCGACTGCCACACCTGTGGATTGCTCGAAGCAAGGGCAAAACCCACCGAAACAGCCCTTCGATAATGGTCTTTCTGCTTTAGGTAGGCCGCCATCTGTGCGCTCCACTGCGCAATGGCTTGCTGATATGTACGATACCATGGAAAATTGTCGGCCTCCGACAAAAGTTCCCAGGCAAACAGCCTGGTGGAGTAGCCCCATCGAGCTGCCAGATAGCGCAACCTGTTGCGAAAAGCTGACAGGGCTGCCGGATGGGAGAAAAATTCCCAGGCGTTGGCGCAACAACCTCCGTTGGCAATGTTGTACGGATTTGAGGTCCAGTCCTCAGCCGGATATCCGAAGTTGAGCTCGTTGTGAATAGAAAGGGCGAGCTGAAGGTAGATGCCCAGGCTGTCGGCCATGCGAAAAATGCTGTCCATCATAAAGGCCTGTAACTGGCGGCCGCCATAATTGCGCCAACCGCTTTCAATCCACTCGATCTGATAGGCCCATGGAGTCATCATCAGCTTGGCAAAGTTCATCCCGTGCGCGTGCAGCTGCCCCAGGTAATAGGTCATGCTGTCGCCTCCGGCAGGTGTATTGGCCCATGCAATATTCTCTCCGACAAGGAAAACCACTTCGCCATCCGGCCGGTGCAGGTACGCCGATTCGGGATTGAATCGTAAAAACCCTGGCCGCGTACCAGGCAAGATCTGAAAACTCTGGGCTTCGCCTTGCCAGCTTCCGTTGCGGTCGTTCACAAATAAACGATACGTCCATTTGCCTGGTTCATCGGGCGTGAATCTTAACCTGAAGTGGGGTTGTCCGGAAGCGATAAGCTGATTCCCATCATTCGTAAAATGCTGATAATAAAACCCTTCAATAACCAGCGTATCGCCGCCTGGCCTGACAAACACGCCCCCGAAAACAATGGAGTCGTAATCGTAAAGCGCAAGCACGGTTGTGCTTATCTCCGCCCTGAGCTCAAGCAACTCGTACTGGTTCCGGGGCAAATGCAACACCTGGGCACTAAGGACAACAGGTGCCTGAGAGCGGCAAACTGTACTAACCAACCACAAAATCAGGATAAAAGCCAATCGCATGTGCCAAAGATAATCGTATGTTGCAGACTAACCCAAATCGTGCCAAAGATGATTCAATGATCGTTTTGTTAATTTATTAACACACTAAATTTCAATGCCTTGAAAAAAATTTATCAACACATGCAACCATTTAAATTTTATTTAACAAGTTAATTGCCAATTCATTAGATATTTTTGTACACATAAAAAACACTCTGATAATCTGGACAATCCACCGACGTAAGCAGGTTTGTCTATATTTGCGCGGGCTTAAAAGTATCATTCACAAAAACTACTCGCCTTGGAAAAGAAAAAAATCACTGAAATCAACGGCATTCAACTGTATAACAGCTTCGTGGCCGGGGCTCAGCGAATTTTCGAAAGCCAGCAGCTGCTCAACAAGATCAACGTATTCCCTGTGGCCGATGCCGATACCGGCACCAACCTGGCCTCGACGATGCGCAGTATTGTAAGCACTGCCAGGCCGCAACCCAACCTCAAACTGACAGCCATTTCGCTGGCCGATGCCGCACTCAATGGCGCCAGAGGCAACTCAGGCATCATCTTTGCACAGTTCCTGTACGGGTTCAGCAACGAAATCAAAAACGAAGAAACCCTGACTGTGAGCGCCTTTGCCGAGTCGATGTACAAGGCCGTGCGCTATGCCTACGAAGCCATCGCCAATCCGGTGGAAGGCACCATGATCTCCGTAATCAAGGACTGGGCAGAATACATCTATCAGCTTAAAGATCAGATAGAAGACTTTCTGAAGCTCCTCTTCGACGGCTTGAAAAGAGCCATCGAATCGCTCATGGACACCACCAGCAAGATGGCTGTGCTGGCAAAAAACAATGTGGTGGATGCAGGAGCCAAAGGTTTTGTGGTGTTCCTCGAAGGCATGTTCAATTACTTCGAAAACGGACAGGAAACCGTGAATATCGATCCGGCACAGATTGAGGTAGCCGAATCGGTGGATGCCATCCGCCATGAGGAAATTACCTACCGCTATTGCACTGAGGCCATGATTGTTGGCGAAAATCTATCGCGCGAAAGCCTCGCAAGCCTCATGGTCAATTTTGGCGATTCCATGGTCGTGGCCGGCTCATCCAGCAAGATGCGCATCCACATCCACACCGACGAACCCTGGAAACTCTTCGAAGAAATTGGCAAAATAGGCAAGATTACTTACAAAAAAGTGGATGATATGGTGATGCAAAACGAAATTGCATCCAACCGTAAATATCCCATCGGACTGATCACCGACAGCACCTGCGACATCCCCCAAAGCCTGCTCGAAGCTTATCAGATCCAGGTTGTACCCCTGATCGTAAACTTCGGCGACGAATTTTTCATCGACAGGGTCACCATCCAGCCGGATCAGTTTTTCAGAAAGATGCAAACCTCCGAGGTGCAACCCACATCGGCTCAGCCGGGTTTCAACGACTTTGTGAACCGTTTCAATCACATGAGCGGTATCTTCGACTCGGTGATCAGCATCAACATCAGCTCGGGTATGAGCGGCACCTGGCAAAACAGCCTCAATGCAGCTAAGCGCGCAGCCGAAGAAAACGGTAAAAAAATCACTGTGATCGACAGCAAACGTGTATCCTCATCGCTGGGCCTGACCGTTTTGCGGGCAGCCGAATGCATTGCCAACGGCATGAGCCACGACGAAATTGTAGCTGAAGCAGACAAATGGGTTGAGAAAAACCGCATCCTGGTAACCTCCAAAACCATGAAATACATGGTGCGTTCGGGCCGCGTGAGCCATACCAAAGGCGTGATTGGCAAACTGCTGGGAATCAAGCCTGTGGTTGAGGTGCTCAACCACGGCAAGACCAATGTGTTTGGCAAACCACTCACCGAAAAATCGAGTATGAAGCTGGTAATGAAAGAAATGGCCAGGTTCATCGAAGGAAAAAAAGTGTGGGGCTATGCCATTTCGCACGCCATGAACGAAGAAGGTGCACAATGGTACGCCGAACAAATGGAAGCCCTCACCGGACTCAAGCCCAAATTTATTGCACAGGCTTCTCCAGTGCTGGTAGCCAATGTGGGTCCAGGCGTAGTTGCCCTGAGTGTCATGCTCGAATAACACAGTCTCTTAACCATTCAACCATTTTTATATCCTCAAAGCTGCCACCGGCAGCTTTTTTTATTTGACTGATTCTAAATAAGGAGAAAAAATCAGGCAACTCGGCCACAATCCCTACATTTGCGTTCTACTGTTAATTTTTGAACAAAGCAACCTTATGATAACCCGACAACTGCTTCGCCCCAACAGTATTGTGGTTGCCGGCGGCTCGAACGATGTGAGCAAGCCGGGTGGAAAAGTCCTGAAAAACCTGATTGACGGAGGTTTTAGCGGTGAGCTGTATGTGCTTAACCCCAAAGAAACGAGTGTGCAGGGCATACCAAGCTATCGCGATCCGCACGAGCTGCCACCCACCGACCTGGCGGTCATCGCAATTGCAGCAAAATATACGCCTGACCTGGTAGAGCTGCTGGCAGCAGAAAAACAAACCAGGGCTTTCATCATCCTTTCGGCCGGTTTCAGCGAAGAAAGCGCGGAAGGACGCAAGCTGGAGGAACGTATTGTGCAAACGGTAAACCGCTACGGGGCATCGCTCATCGGGCCAAACTGTGTGGGCATCCTCACCCCGCATCATCATAGTATTTTTACCTATCCTATCCCTAAGCTCGACCCCAAAGGCGCCGATTTTATCTCCGGCTCCGGGGCCACCGCTTGTTTCATCATGGAGGCCGGCATCCCTAAAGGGCTAAGCTTTGCCAATGTGTTCTCAGTGGGCAATTCGGCCCAGCTCGGGGTAGAGGAAATACTGGAACACATGGATCTTACCTTCGATCCGGAGCGCGATCCAAGGCTGAAGCTGCTCTACATCGAAAACATAAGCAAGCCGCAAAAGCTCCTTCGCCATGCGTCGAGCCTGATTCGCAAAGGATGTCGCATCGCAGCCATCAAGGCCGGAAGCAGCGAGGCCGGCAGCCGTGCAGCCTCATCACACACCGGTGCGCTCGCCAGTCCCGACGCCGCAGTTGACGCCCTTTTCCGCAAGGCCGGTATCGTTAGATGCTACGGACGCGAAGAGCTCATCGCTGTGGCCTCGGTATTTATGCACCCCGAACCCAGGGGCAGAAACTTTGCAATCGTAACACATGCCGGAGGTCCCGCTGTAATGCTCACCGATGCCCTGTCGAACGGAGGCCTGCAGATCCCGCCCATCGGCGGAGCCAAAGCCGAGCAACTGAAAGAAAAGCTCTTTCCGGGCTCATCGGTCAGCAACCCTATCGACTTCCTGGCTACAGGCACAGCCGAACAACTCGGGCACATCATAGATGCCGTGGAACACGACTTCGATCAGATTGATGCCATGGCGGTCATCTTCGGCACACCGGGCCTGACCGAAATCTTTGATGTGTACGAAGTGCTTCACCATAAAATGCTGAGCTGCAGCAAACCCATCTATCCGGTTTTGCCCTCGGTGACCACAGCTGCCCGTGAGATTGACTATTTCATCGGCAAGGGCCACATCAACTTCCCCGACGAGGTGAGCCTGGGCAGGGCTTTGTCGGCGGTGATAAACACCCCAAAACCTGCTGCACAATCCGACAACACAAATCTCATTGATCATCAGAAAGTAAGAAATATCATCGCAGATGCAGCCGAAGGCTACCTGCCACCCGAACAGGTGCAGGCTTTGCTCGATGCCGCAGGGATTCCCAGGGCGGCGGAGGCCGTGGTTTCATCAGCCAATGAAGCAAAGCAGTTTGCGCAACAGCTTGGTTTTCCGCTGGTAATGAAGGTTGTTGGCCCGGTGCACAAGTCAGATGTAGGCGGGGTTGCGCTGAATATCAGAAGCCATGATGAGGTGGAGGCAACTTTTGCACGGATGATGCAGATTGATGGTGCCACAGGCGTTCTGATGCAACCGATGCTGAGCGGCCTGGAACTCTTCGCCGGCGCAAAGCGCGAAGGCAGCTTTGGCGCGCTCATCCTGTGTGGCATGGGAGGCATTATGATCGAAGTTTTGAAAGATTTCTCGCAGGCGCTGGCACCCCTCAGTCCGGAAGAAGTCAGGGCAATGATCAGCCGTTTGCGGAGCTACAAGCTTTTGCAGGGATACCGCAAGCAAGCCGGCATTCGCATCGAAGCCTTCGAAGAAGTGTTGCTCCGCCTGTCGGCGCTGTTGGAAGCAGCACCCGAAATTGCCGAACTCGACCTTAACCCGCTCCTGGGCACCCCTGATGCCCTGGTGGCTGTGGACGCCAGAATACGCATCGAACGCATCTGACCATGAAAAAAGCCGACCTGATCCTCATTTTCGCACTCTTGCTGATCGCCATGCTCTTTCTTTTTGTACCACAGGCAGGCGCATGGTACCACACGATGAACGAAGCGCATGGCATGTGGATGAGTTTTGTCAAGTTTGGCCTGCTGGCCACCTTTGGCGAAAGCCTGGCCCTGCGGTTGCGCACAGGCGAATACAACCGTCCGGGCTTCGGCCTGCTGCCCAAAGCCGTGGTATGGGGCTTCATCGGCCTCACCATCAAAATGGCTTTCATTATCTTTTCGGCCGGTACTGCCACTTTTGTGGAATACCTCGGTCTGGAAGGGGCACGCGCCTCGCTGGCCGGTCCGCTGAGCTTCAAATCATTTATCACGGCACTGTCCATCAGCACTGCCATGAATACCATTTATGCACCTGTGATGATGACTTTTCACCGCATCACCGACACCCATATCGCTGCCTGCAACGGCAGCCTGAAAGCGCTCATCATCCCCATACCTTTTCGCCGCATCCTGCCTGCACTCGACTGGGACAACCTCTGGAATTTTGTCTTCAAAAAAACCATTCCGCTGTTCTGGATCCCCGCGCATACGCTCACTTTCCTGCTTCCCGAACAACATCAGGTGTTGTTTGCAGCCCTGCTGAGCGTGGCACTCGGCGTGATACTCAGTCTGGCCGCGAAGCGGAAATAACCCGGCTTTCTGCCACCGGCCGGTTTTGGCCGGAGATTAAAATCATTTTAAATTAGACCATGGCTGCAATCGTTTGCAAAGCGTTTATGGCTTTTGCCTACATTTGTGTAATCCTTAACAAACTATCACGGTATGCACACAGCGCAGCATTCTTCCACCCGATCCAAAACCCCAATAGATGCTACAATAGTTGACGACCTGATCAGGAAATCCGGCATCCCGAAAATCGGACGGGCATCCATACGCGAGATCAAAAAACTGGTTGATCAGATAGAACAAGCCACAGGACAGAAGTTTATCCGCATGGAGATGGGCATACCCGGACTGCCTCCTGCCCGGGTAGGTGTTGATGCCCAGATTGAAGCTCTGAACAAGGGAGTTGCCGCAATATATCCTGATATTCAAGGTATTGCACCTCTGAAGCAGGAGATTGCCAGGTTTGCAAAACTGTTTCTCGACATCGACATCAGTCCGGACAACTGCCTGCCTACCGTTGGCTCGATGCAGGGAAGTTTTGCGGCATTCCTCACCCTGAGCCGGATTCATGCCAACAGGGATACCACATTATTCATCGACCCTGGCTTTCCTGTGCACAAGCAACAGCATAAAGTGCTCAATATCAAGTATGAGACTTTTGATGTGTACGATTACAGGGGGGATGCACTGCGGCCAAAACTCGAAGAATATTTGTCCAAGGGCCACATCCACTCGCTGATTTACAGCAACCCCAACAACCCCAGCTGGATCTGCTTTACCGAAAAAGAGCTGCGCATTATTGCCGAACTGGCCGACAAATATGACGTAGTGGTGATTGAAGACCTGGCCTATTTCGGGATGGACTTCCGCCAGGACTACAGTAAGCCCGGACTTCCTCCTTACCAACCCAGTGTGGCTCACTATACCGACAAATACATCCTCCTCATTTCCAGTTCAAAAGCTTTCTCTTATGCAGGGGAGCGCATTGGCATGATGCTCCTGAGCGATGCCCTTGCTGCACGCTGCTATCCCGACCTGAAACGCTACTACAATAGCGATTGCTTCGGATACACCATGATTTTTGGCAATCTTTATCCGCTCAGTTCTGGCACATCGCATTCAGCCCAATATGCCCTGACGGCATTGCTCAAACAAGCCAACGACGGCATTTTCAATTTCGTGGAAGCTGTGAAGGTGTATGGCGACAAAGCCGCCGTTATGAAAAAACTTTTCACCGACAACGGCTTCAGGATTGTGTATGATATGGACGAAGACAAGCCCATTGCCGACGGCTTTTACTTCACCTATTCCTATCCGGGATTCAGCGGTGTCGATCTGCTGGAGGAAATGCTTTACTATGGCATCAGCGCCATCTCGCTCGACATCACCGGAAGCCAGCGCACCGAAGGCATCCGTGCCTGCACCTCGCTCATCCAGCCCTCGCAGTTTCCCGACCTGGAATACCGCCTGAAATGTTTCCATGCCGATCATCCGTTAACGGAATGAACAAGATTTGAAACTACCTTGCATCACATTGTTTTTCAATAACTTAGACGTCTCTGAATAGTTCGTATGACAGCTAATTTAAAGGGCCGGGAAAATAAATTGTTTAAAACACTTATAAATTACGTTCCGGCAGGCAATTTTGCTGATGCAGGTGCTTAGCCACTGCAAGCGATTGTGTAGATTTGTTTGTGAAATAAAAAACATTGTTATCCATGGCAAAGGTCAAAGGCGCCATAGTGGTTGATGTGCAGAAATGCAAAGGATGCGGTGTGTGCATTCCCGCCTGTCCTACCGAAGTCATCAGCCTGGCAGCAGAGGTAAACGGCAAAGGCTACAATTACGCCTATATGGAAAAACCCGACGAGTGCATCGGATGTGCCAACTGCGCCATCGTTTGTCCCGACGGGGTGATCACCGTTTACAAAGTAAAACTCAGTTAATCACTTATTAAATAAAGCATTATGGGCGAACTTCGTCTGATGAAAGGGAATGAGGCATTGGCTGAGGCGGCCATCCGTGCCGGTGCCGACGCCTATTTCGGATATCCGATCACTCCGCAGTCGGAGGTGATTGAGTATCTGATGGCCGAAAAACCCTGGGAGCGAACCGGCATGGTGGTGCTGCAGGCCGAAAGTGAGGTGGCGGCAATCAACATGGTCTATGGAGCTGCAGGGGCAGGAAAAAAAGTTATGACCACTTCCTCAAGTCCGGGCATCAGCCTCAAGCAGGAAGGTCTTTCGTATATTGCAGGTGCCGAGCTGCCCTGTGTGTATGCCAATGTGGTGCGCGGAGGTCCGGGACTGGGAACCATCCAACCCTCGCAAGCCGACTATTTCCAAAGCGTAAAAGGCGGCGGACATGGCGACTACCGGCAGATTGTGCTGGCTCCGGCCTCGGTGCAGGAAATGGCTGATTTTGTGAAGCTTGGCTTCGATTTGGCCTTCAAATACCGCATTGCCGTGCTCATCCTCTCCGATGGCATCATCGGTCAGATGATGGAAAAAGTGGAACTTTTCGACCCGATTCCCCGACTCACCGACCAGGAAGTCATCGAGCGTTACCCCTGGGCTACCACGGGCAAGAAAAAAGGTACACAACGCCGGATCATCACCTCGCTCGACCTCGAGGCGCACGAAATGGAAAAACACAACAAGCATCTGCAGGAAAAATACCGGCTCATCGAACAAAATGAGGTGCGGTACGAAGCCATCCAGTGCGAAGATGCCGAGTACATCTTTGTTGCCTACGGTTCAAGTGCCCGCATCGCCCAGAAAGCAGTTCAGCTGGCCCGCAAAAAAGGCATCAGGGCCGGGCTCGTCCGCCTGATCACCCTTTTCCCCTTCCCCTCCAAAGCCTTGCAGGAATACTGCAAAAAAGGCGTCAAAGGCTGGCTGGCTGTGGAAATGAGCGCCGGACAAATGGTGGAAGATGTGATGCTTGCCGTGAAAGGCTGTGCAAAAGTGGAACACTTCGGAAGGTTTGGAGGGGTGGTGCATACCCCCGAAGAAGTACTCCAGGCCATGGAAGAAAAAATCATAGGAGGCTGAAGCAATGACAACCATAAGTTTTGAAGAAATCGTAAAACCGGAAAACCTGGTTTACAAAAAGACAGAACTGCTCACCGACAAGCCCCTCTCCTATTGCCCTGGCTGCGGCCATGGCACAGCCCACAGGGTGATCATGGAGGTGATTGAAGAACTTGGTCTTGAGGAAGATACCATTGGCGTAGCGCCTGTGGGCTGCTCGGTGCTGGCCTATGAGTTTATGAACATCGACATGACCCAGGCAGCGCACGGACGCGCACCTGCAGTTGCCACAGGCATCAAAAGGGTGTGGCCCGACAAAATCGTGTTTACCTATCAGGGCGACGGCGACCTGGCGGCGATAGGCACCAGCGAGACCATCCATGCCTGCAACAGAGGCGAAAACATCGTAATCATCTTTATCAACAACGGCATCTATGGCATGACAGGCGGACAAATGGCCCCCACTACCCTGCCGGGCATGAAGTCGTCCACCTCGCCCTATGGCCGCGACACCCATTTGATGGGTAACCCGCTCAAAATCACTGAGCTGGTAGCCCAACTGCCCGGCACCTATTTCGTCAGCCGGCAGGCTGTACACACCCCGGCTGCTGTGCGCAGGGCAAAGAAAGCCATCAAAAAAGCGTTCGAAAACCAGCGCGACAAAAAACCGGGGCTCTCGTTCGTCGAAATCGTATCGAACTGCAACTCGGGTTGGAAAATGACGCCAAACGATGCCAACAAATGGATGGAAGAAAACATGTTTCCTTTCTATCCGCTTGGCGACATCAAGGTTGATGGCAATTTGATTAACGCAAAATAATCGACAGGTATGACAGAAGAAATCATCATCGCAGGCTTTGGCGGTCAGGGCGTGTTGTCCATGGGCAAAATCCTGGCTTATGGCGGCATCATGCAAAACCAGGAGGTGAGCTGGATGCCATCCTATGGTCCCGAAATGCGCGGTGGCACTGCCAACGTTACCGTCATACTCAGCGACGAACGCATCAGCTCGCCCATTCTCAACTTTTTCGATACCGCCATCATCCTCAACCAGCAGTCGATGGACAAATTCGAAAAATCAGTAAAACCCGGAGGTGTGCTGCTCTATGACCCCAACGGCATTACCCGTCATCCCGTTCGCACGGATATCAACATCTACCAGATCGAAGGTGCGCGATTGGCCGCCGAAACAGGCAACACCAAGATTTTCAACATGATTGTACTCGGGGCCTTTCTTAAAGTCAAACCAGTGGTAGAACTTGAGAATGTGATCCTTGGCCTGAAAAAATCTTTGCCGGAACGCTACCACAAACTCATCCCGCTAAACGAACAAGCCATCCACATTGGCATGGATAACCTGAAAGCTTACCGCCTGAATTAAATGCTTCATTAACCAACACCAACAATAAAAGGCTGCCTCCTTGATCTGGCAGCCTTTTTTGTCCCTTGCAGCACACTCCAGATAAACGGCCGGTTTAGTTGTGCTACTTTAAGTTGATATCTTACAGCAACTTACTGTCGTCGGGCCTTTTCAATTGCCGGAACTCCTTTTTCCATCCAATCCGGCATGGGGGCATCCATCAGGTAATGGTCGAAAAACTGCTGCAGGCGAAGGGTGAAATCCTCCATGTCGGCCCTCCGGCTGAGGTTGTGCGGGGCATTGTTGTAGTTGAGCATCCATGCAGGTTTGCCAAGTCGTCTGAGTGCAGTAAACAGCTCGATGCCCTGCGTCCATGGCACTGCCCCGTCGTTGTCGTTCGACATGATGAGCAGGGGCGTGGTAACGCGGTCGGCATAGAATAAAGGAGAGTTTTCGATGTAAAGCGGCAAGTTTTCCCACAGGCTCCCGCCGATGCGGCTTTGGCCCTGCTCGTATTGAAACTGCCTCACCACCCCCGATTCGTACCTGATGCCGCCATAAGCGCTGGTCATGTTGCTTACCGGCGCACCTGCCATGGCGGCCCTGAACATTCCGGTTTGCGTTATGAGCCAGGCGGTTTGGTACCCACCCCAGCTTTGTCCTTGAATACCAAGCCGTTGCGGGTTGATGAACGGATAACGTTCGATCAGGCTTTGGGTGCCGCTGATCACTGCGTCGTAGGCGCTCTTGCCCGGAAAGCCATCACGATAGCGTATATCGGGAGTGAACACAAAATAGCCGCGCGAGGTGTATTCAGGAATATTAACCGTGGAGCGCGAGGGCCTGGGCATCAGGTAACGATGCAATCCGTCGCTGTGCTGCTCATAGAAGTACACAATCATCGGGTAAGCCTGCTCAGGATTAAAATTGGCCGGGTAGTAGAGCAGCCCTTCCAGCTGGTCGCCATTGAACGACCGCCAGCCAACAAGCTCAACCTTGCCACGGCAATATTCTTCTTTCCAGGGGTTGGCATCGGATATTGGCCTGCCAGGCTGCATCAGGTCATTTGTAAGACGCAAGTCGGGATAAACGGAGTAATTCTCAGCGGTGTACACATACAGTTCGCGCTCTCTGGCTTTCTGAAAACGGGAGTAATGGAATGGCTCAAAGTCGTTCATGATGAATTGCATGGATGTTAGCGCCAAACGTCCGATGGCCATGGCTTTAGTGCGTTTGTGGTAAATCGTAAGCGGAAGTACCTCAGGAAGATATGGTTCGTCGCGGTCGGCAACAATGGCACGGACAATGGTGTTTTCGGGTGCAGCGAACGATTGTGGCCGTTTTTTACCGGTCAGGTCGAGCAGCCACAGTTTGCCCGAACTGTTCACAAGGGCCGTGGTGGCATCGCGCCAACCTACCAGGCCAGCGGCTGAAGCCGGTTGCGGGATATCGTTCCGTTCGTCATAAAAAACATCTTCCGCATTTGTTAGGCGCAAAGAAAGATTGGTTTTCAGTTCGAGGCTATACCACGAGCTGTCGGGTATCTGGTAATAAAGCAAATACAGCCCGTCGGGCGACAGGCTATAAATGCTGTTGTGCTTTTGCAAAAGCAGGCGTTTTTGGCCGGTGATGCGATTGACCATCCAGATGTCTGCATAACGCGTTTGTTCCCAGCTCGATAGCTGCTCATACAGACGTGGATCCACGCCAATCATGACCTGCGGGTGATTTTTCAGGTTCGGACTCAGGTCGATTTCCGGCCCGGTACCCAAGGGCAAAAGGCTGTTTCTGGCAGGATAGTACACGGCCAGCCAGGTGCGTTTTTGCTCCCTGTCGAGGTTTTTCAGTTGCTGGCTCTGCAGCTGACCATCTTTCCAGTGCCAGATGTCGAGACTCACCTTTTCGTCGGGTGTGAGTGTATCTTTCGACAATGGCGCCGGTTTTCGCCCGAGACCAAAATAAAGCGCTGTGCCATCGTCGGAAAACCGGGGCATATAATCGGGGCTGATGCACAACCCATCTGGTATAGACCTGTGGTTGCTGTCGGCCAGCATGCGCACCGGCGGGCTGGACTGGTTGTAATACCAAAGGCTGTACATCTTACGTTTGCTGGTGTCGGCAGTATGCAGGAAAGCCCATTGCCGGCCGGCCGGATCGGATGAAAGTTGGCTCATCCAGCCCGTACGGGCATCAATGCGCACAGGCGCCGGCTGTTTTTCGGACCATAACCACACAAAGCTGCTGTCGCCCCTGTCGTTCTGGGTCACGTACGACAGCACACCCTCACGGCTGAATGCATAATCGCTTACATTGGTAAAGTAAATGGTTTCTAAAGTGCTGGTATTAAGCACTCCCATTGTGTACACTTTACCTGCCTGTTTAAGCCGCGTTGGTTTTTTCACCGGCCTGGCGCTGCTGTCCTGTCTGGCCGTATCAACTTTCGGACCATAGTTTTCGTCGAACAGCCAGGCAACAAGCGCTCCTGCTTTTTCCGGGACTTTGTAGGAACGAACGCCCTCCAATTTCAGTGTGGTATCGGGACTGTACATACGCACAACCAGAGAGTCCTTGGTTTGCTTGTCTTTTTTCACCCCGTCGAGGGTTTGTTTTCTGATGAGCTCCCTGTAAGGTTTAATTTTGGCCACTACTCCCTGATTTGCAGGCAGAAATGCCGCATCGTAGCCCCGGTAAAGGGTATCGTATGCACCAGTTGAGGTGAGGTAAACGATCAATTTTCCATCGCCTTTCTGCGGATTCCATTCCCAGGTCACAAGACTCCCGTCGTTTTTGATTTTCAAAGAGTTAATGTCGTGCCAACGGTCGTAATCAGGCAAACTGAACGCCCGGCAGTTTTGAGCTGCTGTCCACAATGGCAGCAATGTGAGCATCAGTATGGTGGTCAGATTTTTCATGTGGGGAAAATTGAAGTTAAACCATAAGTTACTGACAAATGTAAGTAAAGGATTTCCGCTCCGGCGCTGCAAGGCAAGTTGGCGGTTGATACAGATTTGCAAAAGGCAACGACGGCATTTCTCTGGCCAGTCCGATGAAACAAGAACCTTTCGTCACAAAAAGGTTGAAAAATACCTTTCACAAATTACTGGCCTGAAAATTCGAGGTTTGACATTCATAAGTTGATGGGAGCGAACTAAACGATTTTTCGCAATCGTTTGATGAATCAATTGTCGTGAAACAGTGCTCATTTTAATCTTTCCTGTTTCCTACAAACACGCGTCGGATGCCACACATAATAATTTTCAGTTGAAATAAGCTGTTTGTCCATTACATGCGAACTGTTTACCTTTGTAAGCCACAGCGCAAAAGCCAACACAGCATATGACCTATATTGCGTTCAATAAGCAACAACTGATCAATCTCGAGTTTGCATTGAGCCGCGAGCTGCTCCGGTCGAACCGGTCGGGGGCCTATTCGGCCACCACCATTGCCGGCTGCAACACACGAAAGTACCACGGATTGCTCGTTGTGCCTCAGCCTCAGCTCGATCATCACAACCATCTCCTGTTGTCGGCCATCGACGAAACAGTGATCCAACACGACGAAGCATTCAACTTTGGTTTGAGGATGTATCCCAACGGAATACACGACCCCAAAGGGCACAAATACCTGCGCGAATTTGTGGGCGAGCCCATCCCGCAGGTGATATATCGTGTGGGTGGGGTAATCTTGAGCAAAGAGATGCTTTTTGCCCATAACGAGGCCAGGCTGCTTATCCGTTATACATTACTCGAAGCACATTCGCCTACAACACTGAGGCTCAAGCCTTTTCTGGCATTTCGAAATATCCACCAGCTCACCAGGGCCAATCTCGATGCCAACACCTCCGCCCAGATCTGCACCAATGGGGTGTCGTGGCAGATGTACCACGGTTATTCGAGGCTGTACATGCAACTCTCGGCCGAAAACGAATACGTGCATGTGCCGGATTGGTACTACAATGTGGAATACGTAAAGGATGCCGAGCTCGGACTGCCGCACAACGAAGACCTGTTTTCGCCCGGATTCTTTGAGTTGCCCATCCGCAAAGGCGAATCCATCATTGTATCGGCCGGCTTGGAGCCGATGGCCCCTTCCGACATGAAGCGCAGGTTCACCACAGAGCTGCGCAAACGCACACCGCGCGACAGCTTCGAGAACTGCCTGATCAACGCGGCAGAGCAGTTCGTTGTGAAAACGGAAGGAAAAACCTCCATCCTTGCCGGTTTTCCATGGTTTGGAAGCTGGGGACGCGATACCTTTATCGCTGCGCCTGGACTGCTGCTCACACGCAATGACCAGAAAACTTTCACCGAGGTGATCGACAGCATGGTTGAGCGCATGCGCGGGCCTTTTTTCCCGAATATCAACCGCAACAACCAGCCCGAATATGAGTCGGCCGACACGCCGCTCTGGTTTTTCTGGGCTTTGCAGCAATATGTGCAGCATACCGGTCAGACCAAACCAGTCTGGAAAAAATATGGGCCTGTGATGAAAACCATTCTCGAGGCTTACCGAAATGGCGCAGATTATCAGGTGTTTATGAACGATAAAGGGCTCATCAGCGCAGGCAGTCCGGCCATGGCCCTCACCTGGATGGATGTGTACGTGAAAGGCAAGCCCGTAACCCCCCGACCAGGCTATACGGTTGAAATTAACGCGCTCTGGTACAATGCAATACGTTTTGCCATCGAACTGGCCAATGCCTCGGGCGACCATCAGTTTGTTGCCGACTGGCAAGGGCTGGCCGACAACATTCCCCAGGCTTTTGCCGAAATGTTTTGGGATAGCGGCCGCGCCTATCTTGCCGATCACATCTGGGAAAGCCAGACCGACTGGACCGTGCGACCAAACATGGTGATTGCCGTATCGCTGCCCTATACTCCGGTGACTGACGAAATCAAGAACAGCGTGCTTCGCAAAGCAAAAAACGAGTTGCTCACCCCACGCGGGCTGCGCACCCTGAGTCCGGAACACCCCCGATACAAAGGCATGCTCACCGGCAGCCCGGAAGAACGCGACGAAGCCTACCACAATGGCACCGTATTTCCCTGGCTCAGCCTGTTTTTTGCCGAAGGCTGGCTCAGCCTGAACGGACGATCCGGACTAAGGCTAGTGAAGGAACTCTATCACAATTTCGAGCCTGCAATGTTTGAAGCAGGACTGGGAAGCATATCCGAAGTGTACGACGGCGACCCGCCCCACGAAGCAAGAGGCGCCATTTCGCAGGCGTGGAGTGTTGCTGCCCTCATTCAGATAAAACAACTCATTGATCAACTCAAACCCCAGGATTCCAAGCTATGAGAGTATTGATGTTTGGTTGGGAATTTCCTCCCCACATCACCGGTGGCCTCGGCACTGCCTGTTTCGGCCTGACCAAAGGACTGGCAAAACACGATGTGGAGATTTTGTTCGTTGTGCCCAAAGCCTATGGCGACGAAAGTCAGGAGGCTGTGAGGCTGCTCAACGCCAGCGAAGTAACCATTGACATCGACAAAGAAGAAACCCGCGAATACTGGGAAAGGGTGCAATATATGGAGATTGGCTCAAACATCATCCCATATGTCGGCCCGGAACAGTTCGAAACCATGGTGGAAGAACAGCGCAAGGTGACCGAAACCTTCCGCAGCCCTGTCTTTTCTCAGAAATTTGAGTTTTCGGGCAAGTATGGCACCAACCTCATGGAGGAAGTGTCGCGCTACGCCCTGGTGGGTTCGGCCATTGCCACCAGGCATGAGTTCGACCTGATTCATGCCCACGACTGGCTCACCTATCCCGCAGGCATAGCTGCCAAAGAAACCACCGGCAAACCACTGGTAGTGCACATGCATGCCACCGAATTTGACCGCACAGGCGAAAACGTCAACACCGAAGTGTATGCCATTGAACGGCGTGGCATGGAAGCCGCCGATCTGGTAATCACCGTGAGCAACCTCACCAGACGCATCGTTATTGAGCGCTATGGAATCGACCCCAAAAAAGTCATTACCGTGCACAATGCAGTTGAACCTGTGGACAAATCCGGAATGGAACTGCCTGAAAAACAGGTAAAAGAAAAAGTAGTCACCTTCCTCGGACGCATCACTTTCCAGAAAGGCCCCGAATACTTTGTGGAAGCTGCATACAAAATACTCCAGCGCGACAACAACGTCCGTTTCGTTATGGCGGGCACCGGCGACCTGCTCAACAAAATGGTGCAACGCGTAGCCCAGTTACGCATCGGGCACAAGTTTCATTTCACAGGATTTTTGAAAGGCGATGATGTGGACCGGCTCTTTGCCATGACAGATGTGTTCGTAATGCCCTCTATTTCAGAACCTTTTGGCATCGTGCCTCTCGAAGCCATGCGCAGCAACGTGCCTGTGGTCATTTCCAAGCAGTCGGGTGTTGCCGAAGTGCTCAAACATGCCCTCAAGGTTGACTTCTGGGATGTGGACGGCATGGCCGATGCCATTTATGGCCTATGCCACTACAATGCCCTGTCGGAAACTTTCATCAAGGAAGGCCGCGAAGAAGTGGACAACCTCAAGTGGACCAAAGCAGCCGAAAAAATCAGGAAGCTTTACGAGAAAGTTCTCAACGAAACCAAAAAAAGTAAACAATAGCCCTCAGGCAGGTAACTTATACAAACAAACCCTATGAAATCAGTTTGTTTTTACTTTCAGGTGCATCAGCCATTCAGGTTGAGAACCTACAGGTTTTTCGACATCGGCAAAAACCACTACTACTACGATGAATACTTCAACCGGATGATCATGCGACGGATAGCCGAAAAGTGCTACCTGCCCATGAACAGCATCCTGCTCGATCAGATAAAGACATTGGGGAGCAAATTCAAGGTTAGTTTTTCGATTTCCGGTCTGGCCATCGAGCAGATGGAACTTTATGCGCCCGAGGTGCTTGAGAGTTTCCGCAAGCTGGTGGCTACGGGTCAGGTGGAAATCCTGGCCGAAACCTACGCCCACTCCCTGAGTTCGCTGCGCGATAAGGAAGAGTTCATCAGGCAGGTGGCGCTGCATACCCGGAAAATTCAGGACACCTTCGGCATCACCCCCACCGCCTTCCGAAATACCGAGCTGATATACAGCGACCAGATCGGAGCCGATGTGGCCGAAATGGGCTATAAGGTGATGCTCACCGAAGGCGCAAAACATGTGCTGGGCTGGAAAAGTCCAAACTACATGTACGCCAATGCCATCAACCCAAAACTAAAGGTGTTGTTGCGCAACTTCAGGCTGAGCGACGACATTGCTTTCCGCTTTGGCATGCAAAGCTGGGCCGACTGGCCATTGACCGCCGAAAAATTTGCCGGCTGGCTCAACAACCTGAACGAGAAAGAGGAGGTTGTGAACATCTTTATGGACTACGAAACCTTTGGCGAACACCAGTGGGCTGCCACAGGCATCTTCGATTTCATGAAAAAATTACCAGCAGCCATACTCGAAGGCACTCAATATCAGTTTGCTACGCCTACCGAACTGGGCGAAAAGCTACAGCCCGTGGGCGCCATCCACGTGCCCTACCCCATCTCGTGGGCCGACGAAGAGCGCGACATCACCGCCTGGCTGGGCAACAATATGCAGGACGAAGCCTTTGCACGTCTGTATGAACTTGCGCCAAAGGTACGGGCCTCGCAGGACGAAGCCCTGATTCGCGACTGGCAATACCTGCAGGCCTCGGATCACTTTTATTATATGTGCACAAAATGGTTCTCCGACGGGGTGGTACACAAATATTTCAACCACTACCCCTCGCCCTATGAGGCCTACATCAATTATATGAATGTGCTGGCCGATTTCACCATCCGTGTCAACGAAGCCGTACCCCATACCTCTTCGCCCGAAGAAGAGCTGCGTCAAACCGGCGAAGCCCTGCTCAGCCTTGGCGCTGCTTTGGGAAAATCGGCCATCACACAGGTGAAAAAGGCTGCCCGGCAGATCGAAGACAGCGTACGTCGTAAAGAGCAGGAAATCAAGCCGGTACTTGAAGACCTTGCCAAAATGTCGGATGCTAAAATCAAAAAACTGGTTAAAGAACTCGAAGCCGACGACCTCGTTGCAGCCCTGAACCAGGCCGGTGAGGAGCTGGTGAGCAAGGTGTTGCCCAATATGTCGAAAAAAGCCCGGGAAGCTTTCGAGGAAGCCAGGGCAAAGGCCGGCAAAGTGAGCAAGACACGCATGAAGGAGGCCCGTAAAAAGGTGGAAGAAAAAATGAAGGAGTTCCTGGGATAAGCCCGCAAAGCTGCACCCCCTCCCCTCCTGTTAACCAAGGAAAACATCCATTTCGCTATGAAAAAACCCGAATACCTCTTTGAGGTCAGTTGGGAAGTTTGCAATATGGTCGGTGGCATCTACACCGTACTGTCGAGCAAGGCCCGGCTCACCCGCCAGATGTTTGGAGATCATTATATCACGATTGGTCCCGACGTTTGGAAACGCACCAAAAAACACCCCTTATTCATCGAAGACCCGACGCTTTTTGCCGAATGGAGAAAAAAGGCTGCTGCCGATGGACTTCGTTTTCGCGTGGGCCGGTGGAATATCCCCAGCCGACCCGTTGCCATCCTGATCGACTTTACGACATTTTTCGGCAGTAAGAACGACATCTTTGCCAAATTCTGGGAAACTTACCAGCTCGATTCGTTGCATGGTCAGTGGGACTATATCGAACCTGCCATGTTTGGCTATGCCGCCGGTAAGGTTATTGAGAGTTTTTACCTCAATTTCATTCCGGGCAACGACAAGGCGGTGGCACATTTTCACGAGTGGATGACCGGCGTCGGAGTGCTGTATCTCAAGCAGAATCTGCCTCAGCTGGCCACGGTATTCACCACGCATGCCACATTTCTCGGACGTTGCATCTCATCGAACGGGCTTCCGCTCTATCGCAATCTGACCGATTACCAGCCCTCGGCCACAGCCACACGATTTGGCATCACCTCGCAACAATCGCTCGAAAGCCTTTCGGCCAAGCATGCAGACGCTTTCACCACAGTGAGCGAAATCACAGCACGGGAGTGTGAACAGTTTCTGGGACGCAAACCAGATGTGCTGACCATCAACGGCTTCGATGACATGATTGCCGGCGATCAGGCCAGACTCCGCACCCGACGCATCGCCAGCAGGAAGAAAATTCTCAAGGTGGCCTCGCTGCTTGCTGGCTCCACATTGCCCGAAGACACGCTGCTGGTGCTGAACAGCGGCAGGTACGAATTCAAGAACAAGGGTATCGACCTGTTTATCCAGGCCCTGAACAGCCTGCAGAATCATGGTGGTTTACAACGTCCTGTGGTGGGCATCATTGCCGTGCCGGCCAACCACAGCGGCCCGGTGCACGAATTGCGCGATTGCCTCGAAAATCCTGATTGTACCGGCATCCAGGGTCAGCAGTTTGTCACCCATTTTATCCCCGACCATGACCACGACCCTGTGCTTCAGACCATTCAGCAGCTGGGCATGCATCAGCAAAACGCCAGCGGCGTGCATCTGATCTTTGTGCCCGTGTACCTGAATGGTGATGACAAAATATTCAACCTCAGTTATTACGATTTTCTTTCGGGCATGGACCTGACCGTATTCCCCTCATACTATGAACCCTGGGGATACACACCGCTCGAAAGCATCAGTTTTGGCGTGCCCACCATCACCACCAGTCTGGCAGGTTTTGGCCTGTGGGTGCGCGGTGCCGGCCTCGACGGACGTGCCGTGCATGTGATCGACCGCAACGAAGACAACACCACCGAAGTGTTCGAACAAATAGCTGCGCTCATCCGCCGCTATGCCGAACAGCAGCGCGAAAGCAACGAAATACCCAGCACCGAAGCCCAGGCCATTGCAGGCAAACTTTTATGGAACGACCTGATTGTCAACTATCAGCAAGCCTGGAACCATGCGCTGACCAAACTCGAAAAACGTGCGGTGGTATTCGAATCACGAAAATTTGTAGAAACCTTAAGACCATTTACATTGGAAAAACAAGATCAACCTACCTGGAAAAAAGTTCTGATCCAGCCTGTTTACACCCGAGAGCTCCAGAAACTTCACGAGATTGCCCAAAACCTCTGGTGGTCGTGGAACTACGAGGCCACGGCCCTCTTCGAGTCGATCGACCCGAAAAAATGGGAAGAAGCCGACCACAACCCCATCCCGATGATGGAAAGCCTGAGTGCCAAACAGATGGATGCACTGGAAAACAATCCCGAATTCATTGCAAGGTTAAATAAGGTATATGCCCAGTTCAAGGCATATATGGATCAGCCCCTTGAGCGCTCCGAACCCATCGCCTACTTCAGCATGGAGTTTGGCTTGCATAAAAGCCTGAAGATCTATTCCGGAGGTCTGGGCGTGCTCGCCGGCGACTACCTGAAAGAGGCCAGCGACTCGCGGGCCAACATCATTGGTGTGGGTCTGCTGTACCGCTATGGCTACTTCCAGCAGGAAATAGCCCCGGTGGGTAATCAGGTGGCACAATACATACCGCAGAAGTTTACCCACCTGCCCCTTGAGCCTGTGCGCGATGAAGAAGGCAACTGGGTGATGGTCTCGATTGCCCTCCCTGGCCGCAACCTCACCGCCAAGGCCTGGCGGGTGCCTGTGGGTCGCGTGTCGCTCTACCTGCTCGATACCGATATCGAAGAAAACAATGCCGACGACCGCAGCATCACCCACCAGCTTTATGGCGGCGACAATGAGATGCGTTTCAAACAGGAAATGGTGCTTGGCATCGGTGGCATCCGCCTGCTGCGCAAAATCGGCATCAATCCGCTTATCTACCACAGCAACGAAGGACACTCAGCATTCATCGGCCTCGAGCGCCTGCGCATGATCATCAAAGACCATCAGGTGAGCTTTGATGTGGCCAAAGAAATCGTCCGGGCCTCCACCCTGTTTACCACACATACCCCCGTGCCGGCCGGACACGACAACTTTGACGAAGACCTGCTGCGTACCTATATGCCACACTACCCCGAACGACTGGGCATCAGCTGGGACGACTTCGTAAACCTGGGCAAGTTCAGGCCCAACGAAGCGGGACAAAAATTCTCGATGAGTGTGCTGGCCACTAACCTGAGCCAGGAAGTGAATGGTGTGAGCCAGATCCACGGCAGGGTTTCGCGCGAAATGTTCCAGGAGCTGTATCCGGGCTACTTTGCCAACGAACTGCATATCGGCCATGTTACCAATGGAGTACACTACTTCACCTGGACCGACCCCAACTTCCAGAAACTCTACAAATCGAACTTCCCCGAAGACTTCGAAGCCAACCAGCACCGCCCCGAGCTATGGCAAAACATCTACAACCTTCCTGCCGAAGACATCTGGCAAATCAGGCAACAGCTTAAAAGCGACCTGACCACCTACCTTAAATACAGGCTCAAAAACGAGCTCACCCGCCGGCAGGAAAGCCCCAAGCTTATCCTCAGAACCCTGGAAACCATCAACGACAAAGCCCTGATCATCGGCTTTGCCCGTCGTTTTGCCACTTACAAACGTGCCCATCTGCTGTTTCACAACCTCGAACGGCTTGCCGAAATCGTCAATCGTGCCGACCGGCCGGTCATCTTTGTGTATGCCGGCAAAGCCCACCCCCGCGACGGTGCAGGCCAGGACCTGATCAAACGCATCATCGAAGTGTCGCGCATGCCCCAGTTCACCGGCAAAGTATTGTTCATCGAAAATTACGACATGGAACTCGGCAAACGGCTGACCAGCAGCTGCGACATCTGGCTCAATACCCCCACCAGACCGATGGAAGCTTCGGGAACCAGCGGTGAGAAAGCGGTGATGAACGGCGTGCTCAACTTCTCGGTGCTCGACGGCTGGTGGGCCGAAGGCTACAAGCCCAATGCCGGATGGGCTATCCAGGAAAAACGCACTTACGAAAACCAGCAGTTTCAGGACGAGCTGGATGCAGAAACCATTTATAACCTGCTCGAAAACGAGATCATCCCGGCCTATTACGACCGCAACGCACAAGGCATCCCCGAGCGCTGGGTGAAGTTCATCCAGAACAACCTGGCCATGATTGCCCCCCACTACACCATGAAGCGCATGCTTGAGGATTACTACGCCAAATTCTACAACAAACTGATTGCCCGCGCAAAGGCCATCAATGCCCACGACTTCGAACTTGCGCAACACATGGCTGCCTGGAAAAAGAAGGTGAGCGAGGCATGGAACAACATCGAAATCAGCTCGATAAAAATTCCGGACCCCACCGTGCGCCCCCTCAACTTCGGCGAAAATTTCGTGGCCGAAATCACCCTCAAAACCCCCGGACTCCAACCAGGCGAGGTGGGCATCGAGCTGCTCTTCGGACGCAAGTTGCACGACAAAATCAACGAAATCATCTTTGTGGAAAAAATGAACCTCGTGGCCGAGGGCGACAACTGGGTACAATACCATATTAATGTGCCTATTTACCGCGCAGGGGTGTACGACTACACCTTCCGTATCTATCCCAACCACCCGGAATTGCCACATCGCCAGGACTTCCCACTGGTGAAATGGATCTGAGTCCCGTTAACTGATCAAATCGAACCACAATGCAAGCCCAGGCGAACATTGTGGTTTTTTTATTTGTTTTGCAGCCAAAGAAATGAAAATGAAACCTTTAGTTTTTGCTTTTGCATTCACCATGTTGTTCACGCCACTAAAATCGCAGGACATCCTCCACACCACCGAAGGCGAAGTACACATTCATTTTGTAGGACATGCCTCGCTTTACCTCACATGGCACGACAAAGTCATACATATTGATCCCTGGAGCAGGGTAGCCGATTACCAGACTTTGCCCAAGGCCGACCTTATCCTGCTTACCCACCACCACCGCGACCATCTGGATACCGCCGCCCTTCGTCCCATCACCAGGCCGGATACCTATATGATCGTTGCGCCGGTTTGTCTGAAATTTTTTGTGCCGGATGTAGCTTACGAAACAATATCGAACAACCAGCGCACAGAGTGGAATGATATTGAAATAGAGGCTGTTGCCGCATACAACATCCAACACATGCGCAACGATGGCACCCCATATCACCCCAAAGGTGAAGGCAATGGCTACATTCTGAACATGGGCGGCAAACGCATCTATGTGGCTGGCGACACCGAAAACATCCCCGAAATGACCCAACTCGGAAAAATTGATGTCGCCTTCCTGCCCGTCAACCTACCTTTTACCATGAGCCCGGAAATGCTGGCCGATGCAGTGCAAAAGGTTAATCCCAAGGTGGTCTATCCCTACCATTACGGGCAAACCGACCTGGACGAAGTGCAAAGACTGATTCGCATGGTGTCGGAGGCTGAAATACGGATTAGGTGAAGGCACCCAGGATGATTATCCTGTGGCGCCTTCATCCTTGTTTATGTTAACATCTCTTTAACAATCTTTTGGAAAATACCTGGTTCTGGGGAGGCAACCAATTGTGTCTCCTAATGTTTATTAACATATTTTTGTACCGATTTAACAGTTTTATATGCACCCTGTCGCCAATTCAAGACTTGTGAAGCTGATCATGGCCTTTGCCATGTTCTGGCTCTTTATTGGCGACCTGATTGTGCTGCACCAGGAACGGATCTTCGGTCACGATTTCTTTGGTCACCATCAGCCCCTGAACAAACCGGGCAAATCCGACGACGGCAAGACTTTTCAGAAATTTCATAAATCGTCCGACAAAGGTGACGATGGACATGCTTATGCCGTACTGACTATCCGGAGTACATCCGGCCTGGACGTCCTGGGCTGGAACAGGATGGAATTCGCTGAGTTCCGGCCTGAGGTCACCAGATTCTTCTATCTTTCCGGAAAAGGCCTGCGCGCTCCCCCCGCATTGGCATAAAATCTCCTCCAGCTTTACATTTTTAAATCTTTTAATCAACCAAAGGCTGATTCATGCCTTTGCGTCTGATGGTATCATTAAAGTTAATCATTCATTTACAAATACTTATAACAATGAGAAAAATTTTACAAGCATTGATCATTCTGATTGCAGTAACAAGCGCCCGTTTGATGGCCAATCCCGTGAACGACACCGTGACCATGGGACCTGGCTATGCCAATGATGTATTTTACAGCATGCAAAATGGTGTTGTCAAAGTAGAACCCCGCAACAACTGGGACATCGCCTTTTACACCACCCGCTGGTCGGCTGGCATCCTGCTTAACGAAGGTGCCGGAGCCGAGCTTTATACTTACCCGCTGGGCGACACTTCGGCATGGAATAATGTGGATATTTCAGGCATGGCCGACTGGCCAAAGATGTACAATTCCGATACCCTCTGGGAAGATGGCGCATTCAACCGCAACGCGCTCGGGCATCCGGATTATGGATGGGGGGTGTACAACATGATCAACCACGATGTGGTGGGCGATTCGATTTTTGTAATCAAACTGACCAACGGCAGCCTGAAAAAACTATGGATTCAGCGCAAACGTTCCACACAGAACACCTGGCATTTCAAATTTGCCAACATTGATGGCACAGAAGAAATAACTGCCTCGGTGGATGCCACCCCCTTCCAGGCCAGCAGGCTGTTCATCTACTACTCACTGGTAAATAATGCCCTAGTTGACCGCGAACCGGAGATCGGCAGCTGGGACCTGCAGTGGAGCCGCTATATTGCCACGGTTTATGACAACACCGGTGCACCCTCGCCCTATATGGTTGTGGGTGTGACCAGCAACCTTGGTGTCGGGGTTGCCAAACATCACCCTGTGCCTCCGACTTTTGAAGACTGGACCTCCAAGCCATTTTCGGAAAGTCGCACCACCATCGGGCACGACTGGAAGAATTTCAACATGGCGCTTTTCCAGTGGCAGATCACCGATTCGCTGGCATATTTCGTGAAAGATCGCAACGGCAACATCCACAAGCTCACCTTCAACTATTTCAGTGGAACAAGCACAGGCCGCACCGGTCTGACCAAAAAAGTGCTGTCGCTGGTCGGCCAGAACGAAATCAGCCAGCAGGAATTCTTTAGCCTCTACCCCAATCCTGCTGTCAATGAACTAAATATCAGAATGAAACAAGGCAACCTGCAACAACTCAGGATTTTTGATATTGGAGGTCGTCTTGTACTATCGCAGGACGGAAATGCTTTGAACGGCAGGTCCTCGGTTGACATAAGCGCCTTCAAACCAGGAGCCTACGTAGTAGAAGTTGTCGGAGACGCTGGAACATCACGTCAGAAGCTTTTGATTAACAGGTAAATCATATGATGCGCAAACTCAGTAAGACATTTGCGGTCTTTTTGCTCTTGTCCGGCCCGATCTGGCTGGCCGGACAAGAGGCGCATCTCAGCCTGCGCGATGCCCGCTCGCGCGAAGCTGTTTCGTTTGCGCACATCAATTTCAGGTCGTTCGACGGCCGCCAGAATCTGGCCGCGGTTTCTGACGTTGATGGTCATGCCAGAATCGCCGTGCAATCCGCCGGTTTGGTGCAGGTGTCGGCCCTGGGCTATCACCTGCTCACCGATACCCTCAGGCCTGGCGAGAAAAAACAGCTGAGTTTGCAACCACAGGTCTTCAATATGGATGAGGTGGTGGTCACCGGTCAGTATTCCCCCCAGCCCGTGGACAAGTCCATTTTCAGGGTCAAAGTGATAGGTGCCAGACACATTGAGCAGCGGGCCTCGAACAACCTGAGTGAACTGATGACGGGCGAGCTGAACATTCGCGGCATGGTGGATGGCGCGCTTGGCTCAAAGATCACTCTGCAAGGCCTTGGAGGTGAGCACATTAAATTTCTGATTGATGGCGTTCCGGTGATCGGCCGCATGAATGGCAACATCGACCTGAGCCAGCTCAACCTCTACAACGTGAAGCAGATTGAGATTATCGAAGGTCCCATGTCGGTGATCTATGGCAGCAATGCCCTGGCAGGTGTGATCAACATCCTGACCCGCGACCAGGCCAATGCCCGCTGGAACAACCGTGCCGAAGCCTATTATGAATCGGTGGGCGTATATAATTTCAATGCCAGCAGTACCATGTCGCGAAACCGCTGGACGATGTCGGCTGCAGGCGCCCGCAATTTCTTCGGAGGCTACAGTCCGGTGGACACCACCCGCTCCAAGCGCTGGAAACCTAAACGCCAGTACAATGCCGACCTCTCGGCCGCTTATGCCCATCAGGGTACCCGTGCACGGCTCAACGTATCCTATTTCAACGAGCTCCTGCGCGATAAAGGAAACCTGCTCAAACCCTATTTCGAAACTGCTTTCGACAGCGATTTCACCACCAACCGCCTCACCACCCGCTTCGACCTGAACCAAAAAGTACGGAGCAACCGCTACCTGAACGTACTAGGCTCGTATGCCTACTACGACCGTCGCAAAAATACCTGGTTCAAAGACCTGACCACCCTCGAAAAAGTGCTGACCAGCAATGTGTTCGATCAGGACACCTCACGCTTCGACCAGTGGCTGCTGCGCAGCGAATTCAGCAAAAGCGACATGGGCAGCTGGTTCAACTACCAGCTGGGAATCGACCTCAATCTAGAACAGGGAGTTGGCCGGCGTATCCTGGGCAGGAACCAGCAAATTGGCGACTACGCCACATTTCTCAGCCTTAAACTGCAACCCGGCCCGCGTTTGATGCTGCAACCCGGAGCGCGCTACAGCTATAATACGCGGTACAAAGCGCCGCTGGTGTATTCGCTCAACGCAAAATATGACCTGAGCGAAAGCCTTAGCCTGCGCGCCTCGGCCGCCAAAGGCTTCAGGGCGCCCTCGCTCAAGGAGCTGTACCTGGAGTTTGTGGACGTAAACCACAACATCCGTGGCAACGAAAACCTCAAAGCCGAAAGCTCGCAAAACTACAACCTCGCACTGCGCTATCACCACGAAAAACCTACCTACGACTATGGCCTCGAAGCCAGCCTGTTTCGCAATGTGATCAACAACAGCATCACCCTCGCTGCCCTCAACACCGCCGACCAGCTCTACACCTATGTGAACCTCGACAAGATGATCTCGCAGGGCTATCAGCTGCAGTTTAACAACCGCCTCTATCCGTGGCTGGAACTCAAATTCGGGGTCGGACAAACTGGACGTCAGCAGGTGCAGCTCAACCTGCCGGAAACAGATATGGTGTACAGCACCGATGTGATTGCCCAGGCCAGCTACACCTGGCAAAAAACTGACACGCGCTTCGGACTGTATTACAAATACAATGGCGACTACCCGGAAGTGTTTGTAGCTCAGGATGGTACGATATTCAGAACCATCATGAAGGCCTATCACACCCTCGACCTCAATGCCTCCCGGGCCTTTTTTGCAAGGCGACTTACCGTGCAGCTTGGCGCGAAAAATCTGTTCAACAACACCAATATCGGTGTGGTGGGCGACAGCGGGGGCGGAGGCATACACAGCGGGGGCGGAGGCGGCAGCTCGCCTGTGGGCTGGGGACGAACCTGGTTTGTGCGGCTGAATGCAAACCTCGACAAATTTTGACATGCTGAAGACCATTTCGAATATTGCACTGATTTTTAGCCTGTTGCCCTTATTAAGCAGTTGCTTTAAGGAAGATGAGCGCATTGCACCACACGACAGGGGCGACAAAATCACGGCTACCATTGCCATGACCCAAAACTATAAATATCAGGTGTATTACAGCTTGAACAACAAGCTTGTGGTAGCCACCAACGAGCGTACCGAATTCGACCTGATGTTCGAGTCGCATCCCACCGGTGTGTTGATCCGGCCAAACACGGCCAATTTCGCCATGCTGGCACCTACCGGAAAGTATCAGCTTTCAGAGGTAACCAGTGCCACCGGCCTCCAGATGCGCTTCGACCCCTCGAGCGGCAATCCCGACAGCACGGTGCTCCGCAACTGGATCACCATTTCGGGAAACGACACCACCTACGCACGCGAGGTGTATGTGTTCGACCGCGGAATCAATGCCGACGGCAATCCGCTGGGCAGAGTCAAGATAACTTTCGACAGCCTGGTAGGCCGAAAGTATTACTTCACCTATGCCAATCTCAATGGAAGCGGTCTCCGGCAGGCTGTGGTCGAAAAGCAGCAAGGCCGCAACTTTGCCTATTACTCTCTTGCGAAGCATCAGCAGGTGTATCCTGAGCCACCCAAGGACAGTTACGACCTCCTGTTTACGCAATACACCACCCTACTCTTCACCAATACCGGCGAGGCTTATCCATACCTGGTGACCGGAGTCTTGCTTAATCCTTATGAAACCGAAGCTGTGCAGATGATTGAGCCCGACTTTGATGCCATCGACTTTCAGCGTGCTACTGCAGCTAATTACCTAAAAAAGAGCGATGTGATAGGATTCGACTGGAAAAAAGTGCTGGGCGATGTGTCGAGCGGCAATGTGTATTATGAGCCCATGCCCGAAAAAGTTTATCTGATCCGCGACAGCCGTGGCTTTTACTACAAGCTGCGGTTTATTGGCTTCTACAACAATCAGGGCGAAAAAGGCTATCCGACCTTCGAATTTCAGAAACTTTAGCACATAAGTAAAAGGGGTTGGGTTCCCGGCTAAGCTTTTATTAAGCTTGATGTCGGGCAGAGCGTCGCGTGGTATTCTTTCTACTTTTGCAGAAAATCTTGCTTATGTTGTTGCATATAGTTTGGGACGTAAGTCCGGCCATGTTTCACTTTCCCGAATGGCTGCCCTTGCTGGGTGGTCGCGAAGTGCGCTGGTATGGTTTGTTGTTTGCAGCCTCATTCATAGTGGGTTATTACATTGTCCAGCGCATGTTCCGGCGCGAAGGCATCAGGCAGGAGGTGCTCGACGAGCTGAGCACATGGATGTTGATTGCAACCGTGGTTGGCGCCAGGCTGGGGCATTGCCTGTTTTATGAGCCTGAATATTACCTGGCCAATCCCATCGAGATCCTCAAAGTGTGGGAGGGCGGACTCGCCAGTCACGGGGCAGCCATAGCCATCATCATCGCGCTCTATTTTTTCAGCCGGAAACACGGCAAGCCCATCATCTGGATCCTCGACCGCATTGTGGTTGTGGTGGCACTGGCGGGCTTCTTCATCCGCATGGGCAACCTGTTCAACTCCGAAATCTTTGGCCATGCCACCCACCTGCCCTGGGGATTTCAGTTTTTACGGGCAGCCGAGCCTGAGTTGCGCACCGATCCAAGGCACCCCACCCAGATTTACGAAGGCCTGATTTACCTCAGCAGTTTCTTTTTCCTGATGTACGCCTATTTCCGCCAGGGCATGGGCGAAAAAAGACCCGGATTCCTCTTTGGCTGGTTCCTGATCCTGATCTTCGGCTCGCGTTTCCTCGTCGAATTCCTCAAAGAACCGCAGGTTGCTTTTGAACAAAACATGACCCTCAACATGGGACAATGGCTGAGCATTCCGTTTACGATTGCCGGAATGCTGATACTTGCCTTTCCCGATAAACTTGGCATTCGAAAAAGCAAGCGTTAACCTGTCCTGCAAAAACTCTCATTGACCAACCAACCCCTCAGCCAATGAAAAAAATACTCATCCTCGCCATGCTGATCATCACAGATTCGATGAGCATGGGACAAGAGCTTCCCCGCAGTTCGGAAGTAAGCCGCAAGACCGACAGCCTCGAAGCCAGAGGCTTTGCACTACTTATCGAAGGAACCACCAAAAAACAAGTTGAAGCCGCCTGGAAGGCTTATTTGCAACGCGAGTCACGGCGACCCGGCAAAGGCTCAGAAAAGCCTGTTTACAAGGTATTTACAAATGAATATGTTGCAACTAACTACATCATACCGGCGATCACCAACAGTCCGCTCACCATTACGGCCAACATATACGATTCGCGCGAAGGCGTCCGGCTGACAGCCTGGTTTGAGATGGAGGGGAAACCATTCGGACCATCCACGACACCCGAGCTCCTGGGTGCTGCTCAAAATTTTGCAGAGCGGTTCGGGCACGAACAGGCCACACGCGTGCAGGCTCAGGCCGTGAAGAATGAGCAGCGCAACCTGCGCAGCCTGAAGAAAGAACTGACAAAACTGCAACGCCAGCAGGTATCGCTCGAAAGAGGCATATCGCGCGCACAATCCAACAGGTTGCGCACCGAAAAGGAACTCGAGCTGCATCGTGCGGCCCAGGACAGCGCAGTAAAACAAATCGCCCGTACCCAGTTTACCCTCAACAATTTAAGTCCCTCTTCCGACGACTATCAGGGCCTGAAAACCATCCTCAGAACGCAACAGCGCGAATTGCGCAAAACATCTTCCGACGTCAGAAAAGTACAGAAAAACATCGTAAAGGCCGATCAGCAGATCAGGAAAAATGAGCGCAGGATAGCCGACCTGAAGCTGAAACAAGCCGAAACCGAAAAACGCATCAAACTGCAGGAAGAGAAACTGAAGCAGGAAAACAACCTGCTCAGAATGATGAAAAGGCAGTAGTTCAGCGGTTTTGCCTGCGGAGGATCAGCTCCTGCTGCATAATTGATGCGGGGTAAGGTATGACCTTGTTGCCTCCTGCCGCTATACCCACATACATATCATCGTCCGACATCTCTGTAAGCCACTGAATGAGTTCGCGCATCGGCATGGGCTCAGGCTTGTAGTCCGACCACTCATCAATGGCCGAGGCCTGTGCTTCTGACTTTGTGGCATACATGGGCAGGATACTCATCCCGTCCGCATCCTCTACCATGGCAAACATGCCATCATCGGCCTGCAACAGCCATACCTCTCCCTGGCTGATGCACTGATCAAAAAAATGGTCAATGTACTGCTGCTCCATAGCTTTATATTTTGGTTTTATTTTCCGGCTTCGTCCAGTTCAATCCATCGCAAGGTCTTGATATCCAGCTCCTCATCTATTGCCACTATGCGTTCCGAGATGCGTTGAAGCGCTTCGAAAGGCAGTCCGGCTTCGCCCAGTGCCCTGACGCAGTTCGCTTTTTCGGCCTCGAGTGCAGCAATCTCTGTTTCGAGTTGCTCATACTCGCGTTGCTCGCGAAATGAACGCTTTGGTGGTTTAGGGGTACGCTCCTGCCGGTTTTCGGCGGCCCTGACCGGCTTTTCTTTCTTTTCCTCACTGGCTGTGGCCAGCTCGCGGTATTCGCTGTAGGTTCCCACAAAACCGCGTATCTTCCCCTGCCCTTCGAATACAAAAAGCTGGTCAACCACCTGGTCCATAAAATAACGGTCGTGCGTGACCATGATCAGGCAACCCGAAAACTGCCGGATGAACTCCTCCAACGCCTGGAGGGTTACCAGGTCGAGGTCGTTGGTTGGCTCGTCGAGGATGAGAAAATTAGGGTTTTTCATCAGCACAGTCAGCAGATGCAATCTGCGTTTTTCGCCACCGCTCAGGCTGGCTACAAGCTGATTCTGCTTTCGGGGCGGAAACAGGAACCTCGTGAGCATCTGTTGTGCCGTAAGGGTTGTTCCGTTGCCCAGATCGATAATGTCGGCAATTTCTTTCACCACGTCAATGATGCGTTTGTCGTCATCGAACTGCAGCCCGTCCTGGGTGTAATACCCGAAGACCATGGTATCGCCTGCCAGCACGCGCCCGCCATCAGGGGGCAGCTTGCCTGTGAGTATGTTCAGAAAAGTGGTCTTTCCCACCCCATTTGGCCCCACAATTCCGATGCGTTCTCCTTTGGTGAACATGTAATCGAAATGATCGAGGATGACCGTGTCTCCAAAGCGTTTGGATACATTCCTCATTTCGAGCACCTTGCTGCCCATGCGCTGCATCTGCACCTCAAGTTTTATTTCCTGCTGGCGGCGCACCTGGGCCACCTTTTCTTTGAGCTCGTAATAGGCAGCTATCCGGCTTTTCGATTTGGTGGTGCGGGCCTGTGGCATGCGGCGCATCCATTCGGTTTCCTGTTTCAGCAGCTGTCCGGCTTTTTCGGCTTCGATGCGCAGGGCTTCCTCGCGCTGGGCGCTTTTTTCGAGGTAATAGCTGAAATTTCCCCTGTGCACATAAAGTTTTCTGTCGAAAAGCTCGTAGATGTGGTTGCACACCCGGTCGAGAAAATAGCGGTCGTGGGTCACCATCAGAAAGGTGATATTCACCTGGCTGAGGTATTTTTCGAGCCATTCGATGGTTTCGATGTCCAGATGGTTGGTAGGTTCGTCGAGCAGCAGCAGGTCGGGCCTGTCGGTGATGACCAGAGCCAGCGACAGCCGCTTTAGCTGGCCGCCCGAAAGCGAGCCTATGGTGCGCGATGTGTCGGTGAGCCCGAAACGCGTGAGGAGCTCGCCGAGGCGCCGGTCGTAGTCCCATGCCCCGGCTGCATCCATCCTGGCGGTGAGCTCGTTGAGCCGTTTGCTGTATTCCTCCAAGTTACCGGCTGAAGTGCCAAGGGCAAGATGGGCCTCGTATTCTTGCCTGAGCCGGCTCACGGGATTGTCAGGACCAAAAGCCAGGGCGGCTATGGTCAGGTTTGGGTTGTAGGTGGGATACTGCTCCAGGTATCCCAGTCGGACGCCTTCGGCATACGAAACTGTCCCTCCATCGGCTTCTTCCCTGCCCGCCAGGATGCGCATCAGCGTGGTTTTTCCGGCCCCGTTCACCGCCACTATGGCAGCCTTGTCGCCCCGGCTGAGGCCAAAACTGAGGCCGGTAAACAAAGGCTCGTCGCCAAACCCTTTGCTGAGCTGATGTACGGAAAGCAGGTTCATGAAGCAGGTGTTAACAGCCGGGTGCAAACATACAACTTTAGGACATTTCCGGCTCAGAAAGGTGGGTGATATGCACCGGTTGAAAGGTGGAAAATCAATGCGCCCATATGTTGAAAATGCTGTCAAACCTATCCACGTGAATATTGGGGCTTTGGTGCCATAACAACACGAGGAATGCCCTGCAAGGAAAAAAAGACCTGGCTCTGTCGGATCGAACCCTGGTAAAAAAACACAAACCAGCCTGCATCATCGCCCTTTTCCTTTCACTTTCGCCATAAGCACGTTCGGTTTCACCTGCCGGATGAGCGCGTTCGCCCGCTTTTAATTGATTGTGGCAAGCCGCGGAACATACATTTGCTTCGAAATCATTCATAATTAAAACTTTAACAAAATGAAAACAAAATCAATTTTTGCAGTTGCAATCGCGATGATGCTCAGTGGAAACCTCTTTGCGCAGGAAAAAACAAACCGTTTCGGATTTGAACTTAACACAGGAGCTTCGGTCTCCACAGCAAAGCCGGGCAATGCCACACTCAACCCCGGCTTCGGCTTCGAAGGGCTTCTTAGCTACGAAATTATCCCTCAGTTTGGACTTTACGGTGGCTGGGGCTACAACAGGTTCGGAGCCGATGAGTCGTTTGCAGGCAATGAAGTTTCGTTCGAGGAAACAGGCTATATTCTTGGGCTTCAGTTCAGGCAAAGCCTTGGCAATACGCCATGGTCGCTGATTGTTAAAGGCGCTGGATTGTACAATCACATCGAAATCGAAAACAAAGAAGGGGAGCTCGTGGGCGACACCGGTCACGGGTTTGGATTTCAGGCTGCTGCTGGCATGAATTATGCTTTGGGCAAGAACTGGAGCTTAGCTCCCGGCATCAAGTTCAACTTCTTAGACAGGGATGTTGAGGTCGAAGGCGTCAACACAAACCTTAAGCACCACTACCTCTCGCTCCGGCTTGGTATAGTTAAAAAATTCTGATGAGCATCTACCATGAGGCGGACAAAACCGCCTCATGGCTTTTACAAACTAACCAATAAAATCAAATCCCATGAAAAGAATCGTAAACATCAGCTTCGGCTTGCTTCTGCTGATCCTGGCATGCCAGAAAGAGCCGTTCATCCGCCACGGATTCAACACCGAACTGAAACAGGGTTCCACCGGCTATGTTGTTGTCTTTTCGGCTGAAAACAACAAAACCTTACTTCTCCAAGGAAGCATCAGCATCAATAGCGGCAGCCTGCTTATCGAACTAATTGATCCGCATGGAGAAAAGTGCTTCAGCAAGCGGATCTCTGATCCCGGAACATGGCAAATCAACGAAAGCTTTGGTGCATATTCCGGCTATTGGAAGCTTAGGTATCAGAGTATCGAGGGCGAAGGAAAAATATCGCTTCATCTGAACATCATACAGTAAAAGAAGTAGTTATGCAGCAAATAAACCTGAAACAACCAGCAATTGCATTTGCCGCCGGCGGAGTTTGGGATACCATGGCCGGATTGATCTACATCTTTGCAATCGGCACCGGAAGAATCATAGATAATCCTGCGATGCACCCCTTTTATGCAATCTTCCTTGGTTCTTTCTTTCTTTGTTTCGCTTGGCTACAGCTGTTGTCGTCTTTAAACATACGCAGATACGCATTCAATATAGGCTGTCTGGTATTTGGCCGACTATTCTATGTGGTGGTTTTATTCGTATTTATGGCATTTGATAAAAGCTTTCCGACAACATTCTGGTTTACAGGAATCATCGATCTGGGATTTGCAATTATCACTCCAATTCTTGGATTAAAAGGCGGATTGCATATGCGTGATATGTTTTTGCCGGCAATGGAGCACTAATTGTAAATTGCTAAATTCACTTGATTATAATGGAATAGCATGAAACGCATCGAAACCCTAAATTACAAACAAATAATAGAAGTAATACGGCTGGTTCCATACAACCATCTGTTTGCACTGGCGGTATTAAAAGGCCATGTTTTTGGTGAGGTCTATGCCGATAATCCGGACGCACCACAAACTGTTTATATCAGACATCCATATGGGATGTCGCTTTTGGTTGGTAAGGCCGGGGAACCGGCACAGGAATGGCTGAGAAGCGAAGTCCTTAACACAGAATCTAAGCTACACGGGACAGAATGGTTACAGGTTTTTCCTCATGGCTGGAACGATGTCATTGGTTTGATAACTGATTTAAAGCATAACGGGGCAAACAGTAACGGATTGAAGAAAAAAATTGAGCTGCAAACAAGGGTAAACTTCCGTTTTAACCAACAGAAATTCGGGAAATGCAAAAGACCCATGTTGCCAGATGGGTTTCGTATTGAACCGGTTAACGAACAAATTTTTGCCACATTTAAAGGAAGCGTTGTCCCTTCAAATTTCTGGAATAATGCTGATGATTTCGTTAAAATGGGCGCAGGTTTTAGTGTAAGTTACGGCGAAACCGTTGCCTCAACAGCATTCTCGGCATTTCTACTTGACGGCTATCTTGAAATTGGTATTGAAACAATTCCGGCATTTCGTGGCATGGGTCTGGCATGGCATTGTTGCGCTGCGCTCATTGATTATTGTATCGAAAATAATCTGGAACCGGTTTGGGCATGCAGGCTCGAAAACACCGGCTCCTATAGACTTGCGCTGCATCTCGGTTTCGAACCAACTTACAAAATTCCCTATTACCAACTGACTGATTTAATAGAATAGCATCATTATTTGATATCAATTTATGACTTCGAAAACAAAATACAGAATGATGCTGTCATTAATAATTTTTCTCGCCCTGGCATCAGGTTTCATTGCCCTTTTATTTGTAGAAAGTCCGGGAAAACCCGAGGTATTTAAAAACGATTCCGGCGAGCTTTTAACCAATAGTATTTCGGAAAAAATTTTTATCGAAATCGGTGGAGTGCAACAAGGCATGTTTATACTGTCGATGGACACTGCAAATCCTGTTTTGCTGTTTCTGCACGGTGGTCCCTGCTTCCCGAACTATTTCCTGTTCGAAAAGTACAAGCCCGGTCTTGAGCAGTTTTTTACTGTTTACTATTGGGAACAACGCGGCGGAGGCCTGTCGTACAACAAGAAAGTAACCGCCGAAAGCATGAGCCTCGAACAACTTGTTTCGGATGCAATTGAAGTAACCAATTACCTCCGCAATCGCTTCTGCAAAGAAAAGATCTACATCATGGCATGGTCGGGTGGCACAACAATAGCTTTGCCGGCTGTGGCCGAAAATCCCGGCTTGTTTCACGCCTATCTTGCAATGGGTCAGATAACCAATCAGGTTGCATCGGAAAGAATTGCTTACGCATATATAAACAATCAATTGCGCGCCCAAAATAACTACCTGGCAATCAGACGACTAAACAAGTTCAATCAGCTTGCCAGCGAAGCAGATCTTCAGGCATTCTACAATGCTGCACTCAGAGACAAGCTCATGCACAAACTTGGAATTGGAACAATGCGGGAAATGAAATCGGTTTATGGTGGCATTTTCGTGCCGGTAATGACTTGTAAAGCGTACACTTTAGCCGAAAAATTCAACATTTGGAAAGCTAAATTATTTTTTCTTCCCGGAACCGGTTTAAAAAACCAGACACTCAATACAAACTTTGCCGCAAGATACCCAAAACTTGAAATTCCGGTATTTTTCTTTTGCGGATTGCATGACCTGACGGTAAATTCAGCGCTTACAGAAGCATATTTCGGGCAGCTCGAAGCGCCTATAAAAAAGCTCTATATCTTCGAAAATTCTGCACACGGACCGTTGTTTGAGGAGCCCCAGCGATTAAAGGAAAATATTGTCAATGATATTTTCCACGGTTCCCGGAATCAGAAAATTGATTGCTAAGTTTGTTCACCACACCCACGATTTCGCAAACCATGAACCAAGCTGATACAAATTCAGGAATTCCACCGGGAAAGATTATCAAAGTGCTGATTCTGCTTTCTTTAGGAATGCAAATCATCGTTATCTCGCAGATCTATTTCAACACTCCTGAGCTATTTGCCGATTTGCTAAAGCTTGGCATGCGTATGCTGCGTGGACTGATGTTCACCTTTTTTGCATCCGCTTTGCTCACTGTTCCCAGTTTGCAGCTGGTGCGCCGCCTCAACAGGAAACTTCCCTGGAGGACCAAGCCTCTGAAAAGGTTTGCCATACAGTTTGCAGCAGCACTTTTAGGTGGATTGATCGTCACACCGCTTGTGATCATTCCTGCAATGTTATTTTTTGGACTGGAAAGCGATTCAACCACCGTTTTGAACAATGTTTACTACATGATTGTGCTGAACATTTTCCTGATGATGGTACTCGAAGCGCTAATTTATTCCGACGACAGTGCAAGATCGGTGCGAGAGGCTGAAAGGCTCGGGCGCGAACTGATCAGCGAGGCATCTGCCAGGGCAATCATGGAAGCAAACATGCGGGCTGAAACGGAAAAGGCAGCATATGCCCGGAAACTGATCGAACAGGAGCGACAGCTTAACCTTAAACTTCAGGAGGAGATACTTAAACGGGAGCAGCTTACCGAACAGCTTAACCAAAGCAGGGAGCAGCTGAGCAGCATCCTGACGAATCTTGCCGGTGCAGCATTCCGTTGCCTTTTCGACCGGAATTACACTATGATCTACATCAGCGAAAAGATATTCGATATCTCCGGCTACCATGCGAGCGAGCTCGTCGACAAGCCTGGGGCAAGTTTTGCCTCGCTGATTTATCCCGGAGACCAGGATCAGGTGAGGGCGGCTATCGCATTAGCCATGAACGAGCAGCGGCACTACGACATCGAATACCGGATTATCCATAAAAACGGCAAGCTTGTCTGGGTGCATGAAAGCGGAAAAAGAGCAGGCCACACAGCGGGTGAACAAATTTTTATTGATGGCATCATCACCGACATCACACGCCGGAAAGAAGCCGAGCAGGCAGCAAAAGAAAGCCAGCAAAATTTCAGGGAATTTATGGATTTCTTACCTCAGCCGGTATTTGAACTTGACATGCAAGGAAATGTAGTTTTTGGCAACAAAGCTGGATATGCCTTTTTTGGTCCGCCTCCAAACGAGCCGGGCAAAATGCATTCGGTGCTCGATTGCTTTGTTAAAGAGGATCTGCCGCTCATAGCCAAAAACATACAAGCTTCGAACGACGGCATGTTAACCGAACCATCGGAATATACAGCCATAAAGCATGATGGCACGCGCTGTCCGGTCCTGGTCTTTGGCTCCCCAATCATCAGCAATGGTAAAGTTACCGGCCGTAGGGGCATCATTATCGATATCTCGGAGCGCAAACGACAGGAGATGAATCTATTAAAAGCAAAAGAGGAACTCGAAAGAATTAACAATTCGCTCGAGCAGAGTGTAGCCGAGCGAACACGTCAACTCACCGAGGCCAACACCCAGCTGCTCAAACTCCAGAAAGAAAACCTTCAGTCGCAGTTCGAAGTGCTCAAGCAACAGGTGAACCCACACTTTTTGTTCAACAGCCTCAACGTGCTCACCTCGCTCATTAAGCTCGACCCCGATCTTGCCGAATCGTTCACCGAAAGGCTGTCGAAAGTCTATCGTTATGTATTGGAATACAAGGAAAAAGATCTTGTCAGCCTGAGTACCGAAATGGATTTTTTGCAAGCCTACCTCTTTCTGCTCGAAATCAGGTTTATGCACAAGATCCGGGTTGAAATCAAAATCGAAAAAACCTGGCTCGAGTTTTTTATTCTCCCCCTGGCCATACAACTGATCATCGAGAACGCCATTAAGCACAACACATTCTCAAAGTCCAAACCATTATTAATCAACATTTTTGTTGACGAAAATCGAAGGCTCAACATCGTGAACAACCTCAACCTGCGCGAAACAAAACCAATATCTACAGGCGTTGGTCTCGACAACATTAAACGCCGCTATGCGCTCGTCAGCAACGACCACCCAGCTTTTCTGATATCCGACGGGCATTTTATTGCCCGTTTACCTTTGCTGAAACCAGAAAAATCAACTTCGGTGTAAATAATTCCACAATGAAAGTCGTAATAATTGAAGATGAGGCCTTTGCAGCACTCCGCCTGAAAAACATGATCAACGAATTTAATCCGGAGATTCGTGTAGTCGCCGAACTTGAATCGGTGAGCGATTCGGTGAAATGGTTCAGAAACAACCCCGAACCCGATCTGATATTTCTCGATATCCACCTCGAAGACGACCTTAGTTTTGCCATTTTCGAACAAGTTGATATCTCCTGTCCGATCATCTTCACCACAGCTTTTGACGAATATGCCATCAGGGCCTTCAAGCTTAAAAGTATCGATTACCTGCTTAAACCCATTGTACACGAGGAACTTGCAGCTGCCTTAAAGAAATATGAGGTGTTCAGCAGCAACAATCGTCCGGTAATCAACCTTCAATCCATTAAAAATCTGCTTTCGGCCGATGAAAAAAAATACCGCGACCGCTTTTCCGTAACCATTGGATCAAAAATCAAGGTGATCGAGGTTAGCGATATCGCCTATTGTTTTGCACACGAAAACGCAGTGTATACCCGGTTGACAGATGGCTCAACATTTACCCTTGACTATACCCTCGACAAACTTGAAAGCCTGCTGAACCCTGATAAATTCTTCAGAATCAACAGAAAGTTTATCATCGCCCTGAAATCAATCCAAAGCATGCATGCCTACTCCAGAGGCAGAATTAAACTCATACTTGCACCAAAACCGGAAGATGATTTCGACACCATCGTAAGCACCGACCGTGCAGCCAGCTTTCGCGAATGGCTCAATATGTAAATATGACCGCCAAAACGCCTGGAGCATCAAACAATAAATCTGAAAGTAAAATCACCCCTAATGAAGATAGAAATCAGGCAAACAAAAGCCGCAGAATTTGAAACCACATTGCACCTCACCAGAGAAACTTTCTGGAATCTGTTCAAACCCGGATGCGACGAACACCTTGTTTTATACAAACTCAGAAAGAGTGATAGCTATATCCCCAAACTCGACCTTGTAGCAATTGCGGAGCAGGGAATCGTCGGACACAGCATTACCACCAGAGCAAAGGTTATCGACAATATGGGCCATGAGCATGAAGTGCTGTGCGTGGGGCCTGTTTCGGTGCTTCCCGAATGGCAGAACAAAGGAATAGGAGGAAAACTGTTAACCGACTCAATCTCAATTGCCAGATCATCAGGCTTTGCCGGAATGATACTGTTCGGGCATCCGGCATATTACCGGCGATTTGGATTTGTAAATGCACAGGCATACGGCATCACAACAAAAGACGGACTCAACTTCGAACCGTTTATGGCACTGGAACTAAATGCGGATGCTTTCCGAACGGTAAAGGGCAGGTTTTACGAAGATAAAGCATTCGAAATCAATGAAGAAGAACTCAATGAGTTTGAAACATATTTCCCACCAAAAGAAAAGGGAAAACCTAAAATCGAAATAACGCATTAGAAACAAATGACCCCGGAAGAATTAGGATACAATAATAAGTTCGAAGCATTCAGAATCGAACACCATTTAAGCAACTTTGAAGTAGGTAGGGTAGTTGCAGAACATAAGGAAAGATACAAGGTAAGAACCGCATCAGGCGAATACGAAGCCGAAATTACCGGAAACATGAGGTTCACAGCGCTTAGCCGCGAAGACTTTCCGGCCGTGGGCGACTGGGTAGCCTTAACAACCTTCGATTCCGGGCCGGCGATTATTCATGAAATATTTCCAAGATTCTCCCTCATCAAACGTCAGGCCGCTGGCCAGACCGGAGAGATTCAGCTTATTGCGGCAAACATCGATTTTGCCTTTTTAATGCAGGCCGTGGACAGGGATTTCAGTATAAACAGACTCGAAAGATACCTTACAATTTGCCACGCATCCAATGTGCTACCGATTATCGTGCTCAGCAAAACCGACCTCATTGGCGCGCAACAGCTTGAAGAGCTGCAAAACCTCATCAAAGCAAGAATTCCTGAAATTCTGGTAATCGCAATCAGCAACTCAACCCGGGAAGGCTATGTGATACTTAACAATATGATAAAAAAGGGAAAAACATATTGCATGCTTGGTTCTTCGGGTGTCGGTAAATCGACATTGATGAACAATCTTGCCGGCAGAAATCTGATGAAAACAGGTCTGATCAGCGGGATCACCAACAAAGGACGCCACATTACCACCCACAGGGAACTGATGGTGCTCGAAAGTGGCGGAATACTCGTGGACAACCCAGGCATGCGGGAAGTGGGAATAGCGGATACCGCCAGCGGCCTTGAAACCACATTCGACCGCATTATAAGTCTTGCGCAGCAATGCAGATTCAGCGATTGCAGGCATACCTCCATGAAGGGTTGCGCAGTGCTTCAAGCTGTCGAAGCCGGCGAAATTGACCAGGGCACCCTCGACAACTACCTCCGCCTGGAGAGGGAAAGAGCCCATCATGAAGCCACAGCCGAAACCCGCCGCATGAAAGACAAGGCCTTTGGCAAGATGAAAAAAAACTACAAAAAAGGCAACCACCACCTGGATGGCTGATGCCCGGAACCCCCATCCTGCCCTACCCCATTCACCTCAGTCTGACATATAATACAAGGTGTTGGTTTGATTCATAGACAATGATTTATACTATAGTGCCGGATGCAACAGCACCAACCCTGGACCATCCGCTTTCCTGTAACCAACCATCCCGAAAAACCTCGCATGTACTTCAGCGGACGTTGTCAGCCCCAGAGCAGCTCCCTTCACCTGCTGACCTTTGGGCTGAGCCGGGCATCTAACGCTTTCCCAATCACCTTATGCTGGCGACAAAGCGACCCAACACATCCCAAAACCCCTGAAAACCGGCCTTTGTATAACAGCATATCAAAAGGGCACCCGATGTAGAATTTCTATGTAATTATTTATCAATATGTTAAGACATTCTGATTTTTTTTGTTAAACCTATTGACTTAAACGGTTTTTATATAGTTTTAACATTTGCCAACCAACCAGTAATCATAAAACCTGTACCTGCTGAGGTTGCCGGCATGTTGAAACCCGGATAGGTAAGCATTTACCCATTTCGTTCATTGACAAATTTCCATCATCTCATTGGCTCATCGGCCATCATGGGATTGCTTATGCCCTGACTACAAAAAAATCCAAGATTATCAATCGTTTTACATCTATGAAAAAGAGGAACATCACATTAGAGTGATCTCTAAAACAGTCATGCTGAATAAAGCATTCATAGAAAACCTATAGCCAGGCGGCTTAGTCCAACTTCATTTTATTCATCATTTCCCAAGTCTTTCTGTTTAACCCGCAGCAAGTATATGACTTCTTTCAACTATGGATTATATTTGCAGGGAAACGATGAATAAAATGCTTATCGTTACCAGCAAGCGTAAAAGACGACACGACAACAACTAAACGACTGACATAAACAAGAAAAAAGTAAACCATTTTGAGAGGTGAACACATACATAGAAATGATTCAACAAACGGACAGCGAGTAAGCCGACACTCATTGCCTACCCTTTTGTGTTTTATTTTTTTTCCCACCGAACAAAAAATATTGAAATTCTATACCAGCCCGCAAACGGCACATTTGGCTTTGCCCTGCCCACAAGCCGACCCTTCAGCAAATCCAAAAGAGCCGTTTCTTGCCAACGCACTGACAGAACATTCGGACAACAAAACGGATTTTTTGTGTATTTTGACCAACTATAAATTTTAGAATATAAAAGTGAAAAACGAGAGACTGACAAGGAAAGAAATCATTGACAACCGCTTAAAACAAGCGGGCTGGAATGTAACTGACCGAACTCAGGTAATTGAGGAATTTGATATTCACTTGACCGTTGTTGAAGAACCGATAACTCCTTACGCTGGACACCAATACAGCGACTATGTTTTGTTAGGCAAGGACGGTAAACCGCTTGCAGTTGTTGAAGCTAAAAAGACTTCGGTGGACGCTGCACTTGGACGGGAACAAGCCAAACAGTATTGCTACAACATTAAACAAACACAAGGCGTTGAATTGCCTTTCTGTTTTTATACAAATGGATACGACATTTACTTTTGGGATTTAGAAAATTACCCACCGCAGAAAGTATTTGGCTTTCCAACACGAGACGACCTTGAACGTTATGCCTATTTGCGTAAATCGAGAAAGCCATTAACTGGGGAACTTATTAACACTAAAATTGCTGGGAGAACCTATCAGATTCAGTCTATTCGTGCTGTAATGGAAGCCGTTGAAAAACGGAAACGCAAATTCTTGTTGGTAATGGCGACAGGAACGGGCAAGACAAGAACTTGCATTGCCTTGGTAGACGCATTAATGAGAGCAGGGTGGGCAGAGAGAGTTTTATTTCTTGTTGACAGAATTGCCCTTCGTGACCAAACTTTGGAAGCATTCAAAGAACATTTGCCCAACGAACCACGCTGGCCAAAACAAGGCGAAAAAGAAATTGCCACCGACAGACGAATTTATGTTTCAACTTATCCGACCATGTCGAACATCATTCGAAGTGAGGATAAAAGTTTGAGTCCGCATTTCTTTGACTTGATTGTAGTGGACGAAAGCCACCGAAGTATTTACAATACTTATCAGGAAATTCTTGATTACTTCAATACCATTACACTTGGCTTGACAGCCACGCCAACGGATGTAATTGACCATAACACTTTTCAATTGTTTGAATGTGAAGATGGCGTTCCGACTTTTGCTTATTCATACGAAGAAGCCGTAAATCACATTCCGCCATTCCTTAGCAATTTTCAGGTAATGAAAATTAAAACCAAGTTTCAGGATGAAGGAATAAACAAGCGGACAATTTCTTTGGAAGACCAACAAAAACTAATGTTGGAAGGAAAGGAAATTGAAGAAATCAACTACGAAGGAACAGAGATTGAAAAGAAAGTAATCAACCGAGGCACAAACGCTTTGATTGTCCGTGAATTCATGGAAGAATGCATCAAAGATGCCAACGGAGTTTTGCCAGGGAAAACGATTTTCTTTTGCATCAGCAAAGCCCATGCAAGACGAGTAGAAGAAATTTTTGATTCGCTTTATCCCGAATACAAAGGCGAATTGGCCAAAGTATTGGTAAGCGAAGACCCACGGGTTTATGGCAAAGGCGGATTACTCGACCAGTTTGTGAGTAATGACATGCCACGAATTGCCATTAGTGTGGACATGCTCGACACGGGTATTGATGTTCGTGAATTGGTGAATTTGGTTTTCGCAAAACCTGTGTACAGCTACACCAAATTTTGGCAAATGATAGGCAGAGGAACTCGTTTACTCGAACCTGAAAAAATAAAACCTTGGTGCACACAAAAAGACAATTTCCTGATTCTGGATTGTTGGGACAACTTTGAATATTTCAAACTCAACCCGAGAGGTAAAGAACTGAAAGGACAAATTCCTTTGCCTGTTCGCTTGTTTGGCGTGCGATTGGAAAAGATTGAAGAAGCCCAAACACAAAGCAATGCTGAAATTGTGAACAAAGAGGTTCAGAAAATCAGAAAGCAAGTGGAAGAACTGCCGAAAAATTCGGTAGTGATTATGGAAGCCAAACATGAATTGCAACGCCTAGCGGATGATAACTTCTGGAGCAACCTCACACCAGACAAAATGGATTTTTTGAAATCCGTTGTAAAACCCTTGCTTCGCACGGTTTCAAATGTTGATTTCAAAGCCATGCGATTTGAAAAAGACATGGTAGAACTTTCATTGGCACATTTGGCTGGTGAAACAGAAAAGTTTGAAACACTTAAAGAAAGCATCATTGAAGAAATTGGCGAACTGCCTTTGAGCATCAACACTGTAGCAAGAGAGCAGGAATTGATTCAACAAGCACAAAGCAATCATTTTTGGGAAACCATCAACGAAGACAAGTTTGATGAATTAATTCAGAAACTTTCACCGTTGATGAAGTTCCGTGAAGCGGTAATTCCTTTAGCACCTGCAAAATTCAATTTGAAAGACATTGTTGCCGAAAAGGAATTTGTGGAGTTTGGTCCTCAACACGAAGCGTTGAGTGTGGCAAAATACCGTGAACTGGTAGAAAAGAAAATCAATGAATTAGTTTCAAGCAGTCCTATTTTACAAAAACTTAAACAAGGGCAAGAAATCACAACGGATGAAGCCGAGCAATTGGCAGAAGAACTGCAAAACGAGTATCCGCACATTACCATTGATTTGCTTCGTAAGGTTTACAACCACCGCAAAGCGGTATTGGTGCAATTTATCAAACACATTTTGGGCATTGAGCAATTGGAAACATTTGCCGAAACAGTTACCAAAGCATTTGATGATTTTGTTTCCAAACACAGCTACCTCACCAGCCGACAGCTTCAATTTCTTGATTTGCTCAAGAATTTCGTTTTGGAGAAAGGTAATGTGAGTAAACGCAACCTGATTGAATCTCCTTTTACCATGCTTCACCCCGAAGGGATCAGAGGCATTTTTAATCAAAAAGAGATTGACGAAATTTTAAGTTTAACCGAACAAGTAATAGCAGCTTAATGGCGGGAACATTTTCACAGATATATGTACAGGTCGTGTTTGCCGTTCAGAATCGTGAATGCTTGATTAATTCATTGTGGGAAGAAGAATTGTATAAATACATTTCAGGAATCATCAGAAACAAAGAACAAAAGTTGCTGGCCATTAATGGAATGCCCGACCATATTCATTTCTTTATAGGAATGAAACCTTCGTGTTGCCTGTCTGATTTAGTCAGAGAAATAAAGAAATCCTCAACGGAGTTTATCAAGGAAAAGAAACTGTCAAAATTCAAATTCAATTGGCAGGAGGGTTACGGGGCTTTTTCTTACAGTCATTCGCAAATTGATTCTGTAGTGAAATACATTATGAACCAAAAGGAACATCACAAGAAGCAAACATTCAGAGAGGAGTATATTGATTTTTTGAAAAAGTTTGAAATAGAATTTAAAGAAGATTATTTGTTCAAATGGATAGAATGATCAAGAACCCGAAGGGTTCACATGTTTATAGCAATGAATTGACCATGATTCATACGACCCCTTCGGGGTCGCATATTTGCCATTTTGGCGCTTTCTATAAACATCAAATCCCTTCGGGATTAAATACAAAACATTATGCTGCAAAATAATTCAACGCTTAAATCGCTTATAGACAAGCTCTGGCAAAACTTTTGGGAAGGCGGCATTGCCAACCCTTTAACCGCCATTGAGCAAATTACCTACCTCATTTTTATGAAGCGTTTGGACGATTTGGAAGCCAAACGGGAACGGGATGCCGAATGGACAGGCGAACAATATGTCTCCCGGTTTTCGGGCAAATTCAATATTCCGGGCAGCAACGAAAGCATTGATAAAAACGAATTGCGTTGGAGTGTTTTTAAACACAAGCCCGCAGACGAAATGCTGATGCATGTGCAAATGAAAGTGTTTCCGTTTTTAAAAGAACTGAACGGAGGAACTTCTCCTTTTACCAAACACATGGCAAACGCTGTTTTTATTATGCCCAAAGCCAGTTTGCTGGTTTCTGCCATCAACATTATAGAGGAAATATTCAAAGAAATTGAAAGAGATGCCACCGAAGGCGGACATGCTTTTCAGGACATACAAGGTGATGTGTATGAAATGCTGTTGAGTGAAATTGCCACAGCAGGTAAAAACGGACAGTTCCGCACTCCACGGCATATTATTAAACTGATGGTTGAATTGGTTGCTCCGCAATTGGGGCAACGCATTGCCGACCCTGCTTGCGGAACGGGCGGTTTCTTGTTGGGTGCTTATCAATACATCCTTACCGATTTGGTAAGAAAAAAAGACCCTGCCAAGTTGCAGAAAGACGAAGACGGTTTTGAACGTGCCGCCATTAGTGTCGTGCTGACACAGGAGGTAAAAGACATTTTAGATAAAAGCTTTGTAGGTTATGACATTGACACTACCATGGTGCGTTTGGGGTTGATGAACATGATGATGCACGGCATTGATGAACCTAAAATTGATTACAAAGATACCCTGAGCAAAAGCTACAATGAAGACAGCCAGTTTGATATTGTTTTAGCCAATCCGCCTTTTACAGGAAACATAGACAAAAGCGATATTAATGAAGGGCTGAAAATACCCACTACCAAAACCGAACTGCTGTTTGTAGAACGCATTTTTAACATGCTGAGAAAGGGCGGAACGGCTGCCGTAATTGTGCCAAGCGGTGTGATACAAAACAGCGGAAAAGCATTTGAGGCGGTGCGAAAACTGATTATTGAAAAAGCCGAACTGAAAGCTGTGATTACTATGCCAAGTGGAGTATTTAAACCCTATGCAGGTGTAAGCACAGCCATCTTGATTTTTACCAAAGGCGGTGAAACCGACCATGTATGGTTTTACGACATGCAAGCAGACGGCTACAGCTTAGACGATAAGCGAAATAAAATTGCAGAAAGCGATTTACCCGACATTGTGCACCGATACAAAGCAAGAGACCCAAAAAAAGACAACGACCGAAAGCAAAAATACTTTATGGTGCCGAAAAAAGAGATTGTAGAAAACAACTACAACCTAAACCTGAGCACCTACAAAGAGGAAGTGTATGAAGAAGTGGTATATGAAAAACCGAATGTGATTTTCGCAAAATTGGAAAGCATTGAAGGGTATATTCAAAGTGGTTTAAAAGAACTAAAGTCATTGATTCGATGACATTACTAAAAGACATAGTTCAAATAGAGAAAGGCAGAAAATACAAATTGCTTGAAGAAAAGCAGGAAGGCGCAATACGTGTGTTTCAAGCAAACGATTTCCGAAATGAAAACAAACCTCTTTACACGTTAGATGCAGATGGAGTTTTAGCTCAAGAAGATGATATTATATTGGTTTGGGACGGTTCTGTTGGGCAAATGGGTATTGGCAAAAGTGGTTATGTAGGAAGCACTATGGTAAAATTGAAAGTGAAAAACAAAAAACAGTTTTCACCTTTTTTCATTTATCGTTTTCTGCAAACCAAATCAGAATATCTAAAGCGGAAAGCTACTGGTTCAACCATCATGCACATAAACAGGAAGTCATTGGAACAACTTGAAGTTCCTGATTTAGAAATTGACGACCAACTCCACATCGCCAACATATTAAGCAAAGCCGAAAACCTGATAGCCCAACGCAAAGAAAGCATCCGCCTGCTGGATGAATTTTTGAAAAGCACGTTTTTGGAAATGTTTGGAGACCCATCAACAAACAGAAAGAAATTTACGAAGGGTAAAATAAAAGATGTTGTTACCGAAGTAAAATATGGCACAAGCAGTCCAGCCGAAGATGAAGGATTGTATCCATATCTGAGAATGAACAATATCACACCTGATGGTTACATGGATTATTCAAAGTTGAAATACATCAATATTGTTGACGATAAGGAGAAAGAAAAATATGTTGTTAGAAAAGGGGATTTACTTTTCAATCGAACTAATTCTAAAGAGTTAGTCGGAAAAACTGGTGTCTTCAATGAAGATTCAGAAATGATAATTGCTGGTTACTTAATTCGTGTTAGGACGAATGAAAAGGCAAATCCTTGGTTTTTATGGGGCTATTTGAATTCTATTCATGGTAAAAAAACATTGCTCGGTATGTGTAAAAGCATTGTAGGAATGGCAAATATAAACGCACAAGAATTACAAGGAATAAAAATTCTGATTCCACCAATCGAACTCCAAACCCAATTTGCCCGCATCGTAGAAAAAACAGAATCCCTCAAAACCCAATACCAACAAAGCTTGCAGGAGTTGGAGAAATTGTATGGCAGTTTAAGCCAAAAGGCGTTTAGGGGGGAGTTGAGTGTAAAACAAAACAATTCAATAACATCATAGAAAAATATTCAAATGAAAATATTACTAATTCAATTATCGGATATTCACTTTAAAGAAGGTGAAAATTCTGTTCTCAAAAAAGAAGAAAAACTGTTTGAAGCGATTAGGAATACTACATTAGAATATGAGGGAATATTTCTTGTAGTAACTGGCGACATTGCATTTTCGGGCAAAGAAAAGGAATATGAGGTTGGTGCAAATTTCCTAAAAGGCCTTAAAGCAAAACTTGAAGAATATAGTAAGAAGAAAATTCAGATACTTACAATAGCCGGAAATCATGATTGTGATTTTGGCATTGACACAAAAGCAAGACAAAATCAATTAACCATCATACAACGCCTCGGTGACTCTGCGATTGATGATTCGGTTATTAATCAATGCGTTGAAGTTCAGAAAAACTACTTTTCTTTTAGAGATTCAATTCAAGAAACTGTAAAACCTGCTTACGACCATCCATTACTTTCTGTTTATCCTTTCGACTATGGCGAGAAACGAATTGTATTTCATTGTTACAATACCGCCTATATGTCTGAAATACATGAACAGAACGGGAAAATGTTTTATTCAACTACGCTTTTTCCTGAAACAGTATTCAATGCTAAAGCAGATTTAGTTATCAGTTTATTCCATCACCCATTTCATTGGTTAAATCCTACAAACAGGAGAGAATTTGCAACTCATATTCATAAAACTGCCGATTTTTATTTGACAGGGCATGAACATACGGCATCAAAAGAAATGATTGATGACCTTGAAGAAAATACTGTCTATCATATTGAAGGTTCTGTTTTGCAGGATTCAGGCAACATCTTTGAGAGCGAATTTCATCTAATAGGCTTCGACCTATCTACACAATCATTTAAAATTGACACGTTCTTTTGGAATGAAGATAAATATGAATTGTCTGCAAGTGATGCTGAATGGGTAAATTACAAAAGAGGCAAAATAAAACTCAAATCTAAATACAATGTTACTCGTGAGTTTTCAGAAGTTTTAAATGACGTTGGTGGCAAATTCAGGCACCCATACAAATCAGATATTAAACTAGGTGATATTTATGTTTATCCGACACTCCGATACTTTAACACGAAAGAAAGTAGCGAAGAAAACATTTCAATCCTTCTTGAAAATGCCGAAAGTGTTATCAGGAATATTAAACCTAACTCAAAATACTTGTTATTTGGAGGTGAGAATATTGGCAAGACATCACTTCTAAGAACAGTATTTAAAACACTTTACCAAAAAAATTATGTGCCAATAATAATTGATGGTAAAAGCATAAAAAATTCGGGGCTTGACGATTTCAAAAAACTCGTTGAAAAAGAGTTTATCAATCAATATGGAACAGATGCTTTAGAAGATTTTAAGCAGGAAGATATTTCAAATGTCTTTATTTTAATAGATGATTTTGATAAGAATCCACTTAAAAATCAAAAGGCAAAAGGCCGCTTTATTAAAAGCATTTGTAGCTACTACAAAAATTTACTTTTTATCGGTAACGAATTAGTGGCAATTGAAGAAATAATTGCAGATGAAGAAACTCCTGGCGATTTGTTTTCAGATTTTCATCAATACGAGATTCTCGAATTCAATCACTCGATGCGTTCTAAACTTATTCATCGTTGGTATACATTGGGGAGAGAGGATTTTGTAACAGACGAGGAAACTTATAAGAAAATTGACAATGCAATGCGTTCAATTAGCATTGCGATGGGTCAAAGAATTGTCCCCAATTATCCAATTTTCCTTTTAATTCTTTTGCAAGCATTAGAGTCAACTAATCCTCATGATTTGCAAGTAAGTTCATACGGAAACTACTATCAACTATTAATATTAAAATCGCTTACAGACAATATCAGAGAACAATCTGAGCTAAACACTTATCAAAGTTATTGTGCTGAATTAGCAAACTTTTTCTTTGATAAAAAGACAACAATCATTTCTCGCAATGAATTTGACACCTTTCATAAGGATATAAGTCAATTTACAAAAATGGATTTGCCTGCTTCAATGACGGCAGATAAAACAATTGAAACGCTTTTTAAGGTGGGTGTCTTAAATTCCTTTGGAGATACAATTGAGTTTAAATACCAATATACCTATTACTATTTTAAGGCTCAATACTTGGCTAAAAACATCGCCAAGAAAGAAACCAGAGAAGTAATTTCAAAATTATGTCAACGACTTTACAGAACAGAGTTTGCAAACATTCTCATGTTTTTAATTCACTTTAGTAGTGATGAATTTATAATTACTGAATTGATAAAGAATGCAAGTGACATTTTTAAAGAACTGAATCCTTGTAAACTTGAAAACGACATTTCTCATTTACATGAATTAGTTACTGAATTGCCAAAACTGTATCTTAAATCAAAATCTGTTGAAGAAGTTCGAAACGAAGAAAATTCAAAGCAAGATTCTTTAGAGTTGCAGCAAAAAGAAACAGAAGATAAACCAACATGGGATTTAGATGAAGATGTTAGCGAAATTGATATTGTTTCAAAATTGAATTTGAGTTTTAAACTGATTGAAATAATAGGACAAATTTTAAAGAACAATCCAAGTGGCTCACTGACTGGTCCTGTGAAATATCAACTACTTAAAGAAACATACACCCTTGGACTAAGGACATTGAATGTATTTTTCTCCGTATTAAACGACAACACTGACTTTATAATAAATCAACTACAAGAAATAATTTCAAAGATTGAAGAAAAACGGAATGAAAATCGAACAGATGGAGAAAAAAGAGAAGTTGAAAAAGAAAAGGTAGAGAAAATTGCTAGACAACTTTTGTTTTCACTTTGCACTCAAATCTCATACACTTTTGTTAAGAAGATTTCTGATTCTGTTGGCACAAGTAAATTAATGGACAAATATCAAATGGTTCAGAGTGAATTTGATTTTGCCTCTGTTAGGTTAATTAATTTCTTAATTAAACTCGACCAAGTTTCAGGTTTCCCCGACAGAGATATGCAAACATTGAAAGATTATGTTGAGAAACATCCATTGTCTTATTACTTGCTGAAAAGAATGGTAGTTAATCACCTACACAGACACCCAGTTGACTTTAGAGATAGACAAAGAATTTGTGCATTTTTAGGAATACCAATTGAAAGCCAATTAAGACTTGAAGCAGACAGAAAGAAACATGATAAAAAATAGCCAACGCACAGGTGTAAGCACATTAGCAATCCGCACAAGCCCTGACACAAACCAAAGCTTGCAAAAGAGTATGCTTTTCACCTACCCAAGAATAAATTCAATTATTTTTTCTCCCACCCTTCGGTGGTTTGATTTTTTTGCATCCTCATAACCCACGACAGACATGCAATCGGGCAGTTTATTGCAGATCCTAACTGGATGGTTAAACTTGTGTAACCCTTCAGCCATGAGCATATTTTAGGATGGGGTTGGGTTGCAGATATTTGCGCTTAAAATTTTTGGGATATGATTCGTAAAGAGCGCAAAGACAAAATGTTTTTGTTGGTTGAGCAGTGGGAGCAAAGCGGTCAAAGTCAAAGGTCGTTTGCAATGGCAAATGGGATGAAGCTTTACACATTTCGTTACTGGGTAAATAAGTATCGTTCAAAGGAGCAGGCAACAGGAGCCTTTGTGCAGTTGAACGTAACCCTTCGGCCACGAGCGTGTTGCTTGTTATTTAGGATTTTTTATTGGGAGTAGTTTGTACATTTGGTTGGACGGGCGGCCTTGAATCTTCTCGAGGGTCTGACTGAGCCTACCAAACCACTCTACTTCAATGTGTTGTCATGCAGCTGGAAAAGAATACATCACAGATGCGTGCTTTATATCCTCATGTGAGTCAGTGAACAGCTTGTTTTTATCGGCATGGAGCTTGGTCGGCAATCGGGAGGAGTGGTTTTCATCCCTCACCTTAACTGCCTGATGGCCTGGCGGTAGGCTTTTTGCAGGGGGAGTAGTCGCTGGTCGGTGCGGGCCAGGTCGCTGATGGCCATGCCGTTGCGTCCCACGCCTTTGGTACGGTCGGCAACGGCAAACAGGGTGGCGGCACGTTGCAGCAAGGGCATCACCTCATCGCGGCGAAACTGGTATTCCGGCAGCAAGGCGATGAGTCCCAGCAGGGCCTCGTCGTTCATTTGTTCCAGGTAATATTCAGCCGCCTGAAGGAGCACCTGCAGGCTGTTCTGGCTGCGGACAAAGCTGTCGAAATTCTGGTGCCTGATTCCGAAGCGTTCGGCATTGGAAGCGGCCACACTGCGGTCGAAAGTAATATATAAAGGTGCAGCTTCCCTGATGCCCCGTGTGGCGATGGCGTCGAGCACCTGCTGGTATTCGCGCTGGTAGGCGAAGACGGGCGCAAGGCGTTCGAGCATTTGCTGGGCTTCGGTGGCATCGAGTTTGCAGCCGCGGTTGCTGTTGGCCACTTCCACGGCATCGGTGAGCATCTTTTCCACCCCGCTCAGGATGCCGCGTTGAAGGTCCTGACGGGCTTTCTGCGTCCATTCCTGGATGTTCAGCCTGTGGTTGAGGCAGATGCGTTCGATAAGGCGCTCGTCGAGTTCGACAAAGGCCTTGCGCAGCTCGGCATCGTTGTCGAGCAGGTGTGTTTTTTGAAGCTGGAGCAGTTCGTCGTACATGCGCCAGGCTTCGGGCAGGTCGTTGGTCCAGGCTTTGAGTTGCACCTCAGGGATGCGGCGCAGGATTTCGCGTTTGGCTTCCTGTGCGGCCTGTGTTTGTGCCGATGTTTGCGGAAAGGTGCGGCGTTCGTTGGTGGGCGGGAGGGGTATGGCGCTGCCCTGTCCTATTTTTTGTTGCAGCTGTACGGCTTCCATCGAGGTGCGCAGGTATTCCGGATGGTCGGCACGGTAGGCCAGCGCCTGCTGAAGTCTCCTGCGGGCATCTTCGGTACGGCCGGCATTGTGCAGCTCTTCGGCTTCTTTCACCAGGTCCATATAGACCATGCGGTGTGTCCGGAAAAGCCCTTCGGTGATGGCCAGCTCATGCTCGATGTTATAAAAGTCGCGGGCAGCGGCGGCGGCCTGTTCATACATGCGTATGGCTTCCTGGTAACGTTTTTGGTCGGTGAGTTGCTGAGCCTGGCGGATGTAGGCTTTCACCAGGTCGTCGCTCTGACGGGGCAGTTGTTGTGCAAGCTGTTCCGATTTGCGCACGGTGGCATATTGTGCGGCCTTGTCGCGGTAGTTTTCGGCCAGTTGCATATTTCCTGTGGCCACTGCCCTGGCGGCAATATGCAGGTGTGAGCGGAGCAGACCAAGCCGTGCAGCATCCATTTTTTCGTTCAGCGAGGGGGCATTCACCTGCAGTCCGCTCAGCTTTGCCCAGCTGAGTGCATCTTCGTAAAAGTTGAGAGCAAAGGCATAGTCCGATTTTGCGAGCAGCGAGTCGGCCAGGCGAACTTCCTCGGCAAAGAGGGCCTGGGTGCCGGGCATCTCGCTTTCGTCGGAGCCCATGCGTTCGAACTGTGCCAGCAGCTGGTCGTCGGGCCAAAGGCGCGACATGCTCAGCATCAGCTCGTTATCGCGATAATCGCCTTTGATGGAGGCACGCAGGTAGGTGGTCTGTGCCTGGCCGATGGCTCGTGCGATCAGGCGTGCATTTTTATCGCGGGGGTCGCGGTAGTCCTGAAGCAGGGTCTTGTAGCGGGTCATGAAGCGTTCGGCTGCATGGAGGCGCTGTTGAAGGTCTGCCGGGTCGTTGGCGCCGTACTGATAAGACTTCTCGAGCGATTGTCTGGCGTTGAGTATGGCTTTGCGCAGTTTGTCGCGTGCAGCAAACAAGCCGGCAAATCCTGCCCTCAGGTCGGCTTCTCCGCGTTCGGCATGCAGGAGCAGGCTGTCGAGCAGTTTCACAGAAGCCCAGTATTGATTGACATTGCCGATATGCTGGATGATTTCGTCGCGTCGCTGACCGGAGAACGACAGATAGTCCACCGAAAAAACAGGGTGCCTGGTATGGCCTGGCAGGCGGAGCCTGAAGGCGCTTCCGAGGCTTGTTTCGTCGGAACCCTGCACGTTGGCATACACCCTTCCGTCGGCCTGCAACCTGCAACGGTCGGGCACGAGCACCCTGCTCAGGTCAAACTGGCGGTATGTTGCATCGCCACCGGTGAATTCGGGGATAAGCTGCACCTTCCATTCGTAGAAGTCGTTGCCGGCCTGGCTGAGTGTGGCTTCGAGGCTGAGCCTGTATCTGAGCTCCAGGTCCTGCACGTCTTTGTCTCCCGAGGCTGCCAGGGCGCTGAGCACAGCCTGATTGCCCCGCAGCTGATGCTGGGCATTGGTCCTGGAATTGATCTGGTATTGGAACACATGCCTGAGCTGCTGGCTGTTTCCGGTCAGCGCAAAGCACATGAGTAAGCACGCCGGCAGGATGCCCGAAAGTAGTTTCTTGCCTGTCATCAGGGCAAAATTAGCATTTGCTGTGTTACGGCGAAGCCGAAAAACACCTTGCGCAAAAGATTTAGCTGCACCTTATTATTATGTCTCCACTGGCAAACTGCGCTCGAATCCGGCTTCAAGCGAGATGAAGGTCTCGGTAAAGGTGATTTCGGGTATGCTCTGGATTTTTTCGACGATAATTTTCTTCAGGTGCTCATTGTTGTGGGTGTAAATTTTAACCAGCAGGGAATATTTTCCGCTGATATGGTGGCATTCCACAATCTCCGGGATTTCCATAATCTGCTGATATACTTTGTTGTGTGTGCTGTTCGAGACCAGGTTGACCTGTATGCCGATAAAGGCGCAGGTATGGTAGCCCATGGCTTTGGGGTTGAGCTTGAAATGTGCCCCGCTGATCAGCCCGGCTTCCTGCATCTTGGCTACACGCTGGTGTATGGCAGCTCCTGAAACGTTGCAACGGCGGGCTATTTCGACAAAAGGTGTGCGTGCATCTTCGATTAAAATGGAGAGGATGCGGCGGTCGAGGCTATCAATATGAAAGTCATCGTGCATGTTTGAGGTGGTTTTTGTTCGATTTTTTGCAAAAATAGAGTTTTGCACTTACACTTTTTATTTTTTTTCAAAAAAACGGTTTTACAGTGCTATACAACAATCCTGAATTCCGTTTTATTCCTAACTTTGATAAAAAATTCACACTATGTCGCATAAAAATCACAACCCCTTGCGCGCCCTTTTCGAGCTCAAGCAATTTGGCGAATTCGGCGACGTGAATCCCTCCGTAACCGACTCGGCCACTTACACTTTCATGCAGGCCAAAACGATGACCGACACTTTTCATGGTGAGGCTGAAGGCTGTTTTCTGTATTCCAGGCACTGGAATCCGAGCAACAGATACCTGGCCGAGGCCATGGCGGCCATGGAAGGCACCGAGATGGCATGGATTACGGCCAGTGGCATGGGAGCAATCACATCGGCTTTGCTGCAGTTGTGCAAGAGCGGCGACCATATCGTCTGCAGCCTGACAACCTACGGGGGCACATTTGCATTCATGCAAAACTGGTTGCCGCGCTACAACATCAGCGTAAGTTTTGTGGATATCACCAACCACGATGCAGTGAGGGCAGCCATACGACCCAATACCAAAGTGATTTACACCGAAACCATGACCAATCCGCTGTTGCAGATCAGCGACATCCCCGCACTGGCACAAATCGCCCACGAAAAAGGCATCAAACTGGTGGTGGACAACACTTTCACGCCCCTGATAGTAGCCCCTGCCCTGCTGGGCGCCGATGTGGTGGTGTACAGCCTCACCAAATTCGTCAACGGAAAAAACGACTGTGTGGCCGGCGCTATCTGTGCAAGCAAGGAATTTATCAACGCTCTGATCGACGTGAACGAGGGCACCGCCATGCTCCTCGGACCCGTGCTCGACCCCTTCCGCAGCGCTTCGATCCTCAAAAACATGCACACCCTGCATATCCGCATGCAGCAGCATAGCCGCAATGCCGCTTATTTGGCCAAAAAATTCAGAGAAGCCGGCATCAAAGTCCGTTATCCCGGATTTGAGGACGATCCCGGCCACGAAGTCCTGAAAAAAATGATGCATCCGGCCTTTGGTTACGGTGGCATGATCGCCATTGATATGGAAACTGCCGAGAATGCGGCCCGCCTGATGGAAAGCATGGAACTGGCCGATGTGGGTTATTTAGCTGTGAGCCTGGGATATTTCAAAACCCTGTTCAGCAACAGCGGCAAAAGCACTTCGTCGGAAGTACCCGAAGAGCTGCAGCGCAAAATGGGCATGTCGGAAGGCCTGATCCGCTTCAGCGTGGGCCTCGACTTCGACATCGAAAATACCTGGAAACGCATCTATCAATGCCTGAAAGAAACCCGATTGCTGCCAAGCCACGAATTGGCCTGAGACTTAACTTTCACAAAAAATGGTATGTTAAATTATTTTGAGCCGGATCCGAAAATCCGGCTTTTCTTTTACATTTGCGCCCACAACCTATAATCATCATTATCATGTTTAAAAGAACTTTTCTTTGGTCTCTTGCAACTGTTGCTATTACGCTCAGCCTGCTTCTCACTGGAACAGAATCCGACGCGTGTACAAGGTTTGTTTACAAGAAGCAAAAAGGAAAAATAATCACTGGCCGGAGCATGGATTTTTCCATCCCCATTCCAGGAAACATGTGGATTTTTCCACGAGGCATGCAACGCAATGGCGAAACCGGTGAAAAATCATCGATTGTTTGGACTTCCAAATATGGCAGTGTATGTATAAGTTCATGGGATTTAGGGATTCCGGATGGGATGAACGAAAAAGGTCTTATGGCCAACATGCTTTTTTTGACGGAATCCATCTATCCGGATTTTGTAAAAAACGGCGACAAGCCAGGTCTGGCCATTTCAATGTGGGCGCAGTATGCACTCGATAATTTTGCCACTGTTGCCGAGGCTGTAGAGGAGTTCAGGAAAGAGAAATTTGTTGTAGTGACCGATAACATACCGGGCACAAATATAAAAACTACCATTCACCTTTCCCTATCGGATGCCACAGGCGATAATGCGATCCTTGAATATGTCGAAGGGAAGTTACACATTTACCACGATCGAGACTATAATGTACTCACAAACTCCCCGACTTTTGAGAAACAATTGGCAATCAACAGTTACTGGGACGCCATCAACGGATTTGAATTTTTGCCTGGAACCAACAAAGCTGCAGACAGATTTGTGCGCGCTAATTTTTATCTGAAATACCTGCCTGAGGTGGACAGCACCCACATTGCCACTGCTGCTGTATTTAGTCTGATTCGCAATTTGAGTGTGCCTTTTGGCATCCAATCCGGCCAATCCCTCGACCTGAGTACAACCCGCTGGCGCGTTGTGGCTAATCAAACCGACCTGGTGTATTATTATGAGGATGTCCTCTATCCAAGCACCATTTGGGTTGATCTGAAGAAAATTGATTTTGCCCCTAAATCCGGCGTGCGCATGCTTCCGGTAATCAAAGGACAGCCTTATGCCGGTGAAGTATCGGATAAGTTTATTAAGGCTACCCCATTCAAGTTTCAGGGTATCTGATAATCTGATTCACGAAATTGGTTTTCTGTCGGTTGGTACACCTGTTGCATGGTGAATTGGATTTTATCCTTTGGTCACCACTTAACCTGTCCATAATCTTCCTTGCTCCTCACCAACAGCACTTTTCATGACCTGTCCGCATCAATCAGGTTAAAAGCCGATAATCTGCTGGCAAACATGTGGTGGTTGCTGTTCGAAGGTCATTCATCCGTATAGAAAGCTCGCGCAGGTTCGTCTGAAAGTTATTTTCCGGCAGGAAGAAGTACGATCCGGACAAGTATCAACGCCCATCAAAAACCATCTTTTTACAAGCCACACGGAACGTACTTCGGGCCTACCGGCTTCCGGGCAACTTTTCGATGCTTCAGAGTTTTATCATGTATTTCTTCCGATCTGAACTTCTGGATTTATGCATATGATCAGTGCATATTTTTAACCCAGAAACTCCGAGCTTTGCGCCCTCATTCCGGAAGCCCGTATGCTGTTCAGTTTACAGTGCAACGAGTTTTACGAAACCTGTGTAACTACCAACCTTAAGAAAGCACGTGTAAACTCCTGGCGGACAGCACTTCCCGTTCATATCCCTTCTATCCCATTGAACCTGTTGGCGAATATCACTGTCCCGGGAATAAACTAAGTGATTGACAACCTGTCCAATGGAGTTTGTAATGATAATTTCTACAGCAAGCTCAGAAAGTTGCTTTCGGATAAGCTCCGACATCAGCAGTGCTGCCTATTACCGGATACTGCACATTTGAATAATTCAACCACCGGTTTTCGCTGACCAAAAATTTTGAAAAACCTCCTTCCTCCCAGGCGGGAACGTAAGCTGAAAAATAAGGGTTCGCATCATGATCGATCCATAATCCTTCACAATAATCCCCATAATTCCGGTATTACCCGGAGTGTAGTATCGCCACAAATATTCGGTCTTTTGAGCTTTTAAAAAACTTGCAGCAAGCAATAGGTTGGTAAGAAACACTAGACGTTTCATACTAAATGAAGTCTTAAGAACTAACAAATGTAGAGGCATAGAAAAATTTTAGTGTTAACAGCTAGTTAACATTTTTCTTTTCGAACAAAAAACCAGCCCTGCATTTAAAGGACAAATACTGATCCCGGATAACATACTTCTTCCAGAAACAACCCATGGGCAGGCGCCGATAAGCCTGCCTTGTTTCTGTTGCGGGCAAGGGTAAGCTCCACGAAATCGTCGTAGGTGCGTCGGCCCCTGCCCACCTCAACCAGGGTGCCCACGATGGCCCGGACCATGTTGCGAAGAAAACGGTCGGCAATGATGGTAAACACCAGGCCGCCATCAGTTTTCGTCCATGAAGCTTCGGATAGTTTGCAGATATTCGTTCTGGCAGGGGAATGCAGCTTGCTGAAGCTCGTAAAGTCGTCCACAGTGCACAGGAAATCAGCACATTGCTGCATAAGTTCCACATCCAGGTGGCCATAGACATACCAGGCATAATGCCGGGAAAAAGGCTGCTTCACCGTGTTGATGTAATATTTATATGTCCTGCTTGTGGCATCGAAGCGGGCATGCGCATCCGGCGCAACGCTGATCAGGTCGAAAAGCACTATATCCGTTGGCAGAAAATGGTTTACCTCCTGAACGAGTTTATTTTTTCTGTCAGCATCAATGGGCGCTTCCAGGTCGAAATGGGCAAAGAAATTTCTGGCATGGACGCCCGTATCTGTCCTTCCGCAGCCCGTGAGCCGGACAGCTTCATTCAGCTTGAGGCTCAGGCACTTTTCCAGTTCTGTCTGCACGCTGTGGGCATTGTCCTGAGCCTGCCAACCGTGGTAGGCTGTGCCGTCGTAGGCCAGATGTGCAAAGTATCTTGGCACTTTTTTCGGACAAAGATAACAGGACTTCACAATACCATGAGTTTGCACTTGGCTGGCCAAAGCATCAGATTTCATACCTTTAACCAAAATTTGGACAGATGGATTCCCTGCTTTTCATGCTCCTCCACGCCGGACACCATGAGCCACACCTGCATCTTCACCCATTTTTGATAGGACTGATAGCCAGCATATTGCATGTTGTTTCAGGACCTGACCACCTTGCTGCGGTAACTCCTTTGGCTATTGTCAACAAAACGAAGGCATGGATTACGGGTCTGGGATGGGGCCTGGGCCATACAGCAGGGATGCTTCTCATTGGTTTGTTGTTTTATCTTTTCCGGGCCTATATTCCGGTCGAGGCCATCTCGCATTACAGCGAGGTCATTGTGGGCCTCATGCTTATCGGAATCGGATTGTGGGCTTTCAGGCGTGTGTTCGGGACCAAGCCCGAAGCGCACAGCCATCCGCACAGCCACATCACCGGCGATGGCAGGATCATCACCCATGTGCACCCGCACGCACACGAAAACACAAATGCGCATTCGCACGAACACACCGAAGTGAGCAGCTCCCACAGCTTTGCACCAGCGTTTTTGATTGGAACGGTACATGGGTTTGCAGGGGTATCGCACCTCCTGGGCGTGCTGCCTACGCTTGCTTTTCCAAACAATTCCGATTCAGCGCTTTACCTCATAGCCTTTGGCATGGGTACCATCATAGCCATGGTTGTTTTCAGCTATTTGCTTGGTTATGTTTCGCAACATGGCAGCGAGCGCTACAAACCCTCCTTTTCGCGGGGACTCCAGATTGCAGGCGCCAGCCTGTCGGTTGTGGTTGGGTTTATCTGGATTGGCATGATGTGGCTATGAAAAGATTGTGGCTCATTGCTTTATGTGTTTTAGCTTTTGCAGCTGCCCGGTCACAAAGTGGAACCCTGAGTTTCGGGCTGACCGGCGGGCTGATCAAAGGCGATATAGCCAATGCCAGCCTGTTGACCAATTTTGAGGATAAAAACGGTTTGCAGACAGGAGCATTGCTGAGATATGGTCTGAACGACGATTTCGCCGTTCAGGCAGAGCTGCTTTGGGAAAGACGCAATTTCAGCACAAACACCAGCCTGATGGGGCTGCGTCCCGGGGAGGATTTTACCAAGGTTTGCTGGAGGTGCTATTTCCGCAGCCGCGTGGCGTATCAGTCCGATTTTCTGATGGTTCCACTCACAGGCATGTATGTCAGGCAAAATAATAGCATGGGTATCCAGGCCGAGGCAGGAATCTTTTTCGCTTTGTTGCTGGCCAATACGCACGAGGGGTTCGAAGAGCTTTACCTCGATGCCGAGGATATGAAGCGCATCTCGCAACCCATCATGGAACCGGGTTTATACCGTACGGTTTACAGCGGGCTGAGCAGCAACCTGATGAACACCTACGATGCCGGTTTCCTGCTTGGCATTGGTCTCACTTACAACATGCTACCGAATACCGCACTGATGCTCAACGGACGCACCCAGATTGGTTTTGCGGGCATTTACGAAAACCCCAATATGCCGCTGGTGAGCTACAAAAGTTATCTGCTTCGTTTGGGGATAATGCAAACGATAGGCCGCCAATGAGTCCGTACCATCTTCCGGAAAAAACTGTGGAGCGCCTCATCGGCTACCGTCGGGTGCTGTTGCAATACCAGTATTTGCAGTACGGCTATATTTTTTCGCATAATCTTGCCCGGCTGGCGCGCACCAGTGCAGCCAATGTGCGCCGCGACCTGATGCTTCTGGGCGCCGAGGGCGATGTGCACAAAGGCTACCCCATCGGGCATCTGCTTGGAAAGATCAACGCGGCGCTCGATTTTTCGCAGCCTCGTCACCTGTGCTTTGTGGGCATGGGCGAACCCGGCCTGGCCTTGTATGAGTCGTTTCTCGAACCTGGCACCGCCCTGGTGCTGAAAGCCCAGTTCTTTCTGGGGCACAACGACCACTCGCTCACTTCTGTTCCGGCCTATAACATTGTGGAAATGCCCCGTGTGATCCGTGAAGAGAATATCCACATTGCAGTGCTGGCTGTCAGCCGCGAATACGTCCGCGAAATCACCACCCTGCTGGTCAATGCCGGCATCATCGGCATACTCAATTTCACTTCCGTTTCGCTGCAGGTGCCTCCTCATGTGATGGTTGAAAACTTCGACCTGAACACCAAGCTCGAAAAAATAGCCTATTTCATGCGCAAGGCCCGCTGACTATTTTGCAAAGGGCGCATCGGGTTCCTCGGCCATATGGTTGAATACCAGCCTGTCCACCAGCTTCGGGAAAAACTTATTCAGCCACACTGTCAGCTTGCCCTGCGATGTGAGCACGATGGAGTTCCGTCGCTTCTCGATGGCATCGAGCACATGCACAGCCACCGTTTCGGCCGGCATCATCTTTGCCTCATCGCGTGGCGATTCGCCCTGGGCCGAACCATCGGCAGCCAGAGCCACATTGCGGATATTGCTGGCTGTAAATCCCGGACAGGCAATGAGCACATGCAAACCGCGATGCAGGTTCTCGATGCGCAGGGCTTCCAGAAATCCATGCATGGCAAACTTGGAAGCCGAATAACCTGTGCGCCCGGGCAGGCCTTTGTAGCCCGCAATAGACGAAATGCCCGCCACGGTTCCCCTGCTTTCGAGCAGGTAGGGCAAGGCATATTTGGTGCAATAAACCGTTCCCCAGAAGTTGATATCCATCACCTTACGAATCACACTCAGGTCCAGGTCGTTGAACAAGGCACGCATCGAAATCCCCGCATTGTTGACGAGCACGTCTATACGGCCGAAAGTCTCTGCACTTTTTTCAGCAAAAGCTTTGCAGTCGGCCTCCTGGCTGACGTCTCCGGCAAAAACCAAGACCTCTGCACCCAATTTCCGGCACCGGGATGCTGTTTCTTCGAGTGCTGATGCATTTCGGGCCATGATGGCCAGGCGTGCGCCGCGTCGGGCAGCTTCCACAGCCATTGCCTTACCGATGCCCGAAGATGCCCCGGTGATCAGTACAACTTTGTTTCTCATCTTTCGGATTTTTGGCAAATGTAAGCCGGCAAAGCTTTACGGCCAACAGCCATGTGCACATATAAAAATCCGTGGAATTCAATCATTCAATCAGCTGATAAGTCTGGCAACCTAAAATGGGTTGCTGCAGGACGTTAACTTGAGGCGCCGCATCGGCGAATCAGACTTTGGCATAACTTTGACCTAAAATTCGGCTTATGCTCAGCAATCGACAGCTGTTTCAGTTGCATATGGGTTTGCCATCGGTGGTTGACGACCCGGTTGAAATAGTCGAAGCATCAGGCATCTATCTTTACGATGACCAGGGAAACAGGCATATTGATCTGGTCTCGGGCGTTTCGGTGAGCAATGTAGGGCACCGGCATCCGCATGTGCTGCGCGCCATCCATGCGCAACTGGAGCAATACATGCATGTGATGGTGTATGGCAAATTTGTGCATTCGCCCCAGGTGAAACTGGCTGCCAGGCTTGCCGAAAATCTTCCTGCCACGCTCGACAGTGTCTATTTTGTCAACTCAGGTTCCGAGGCCATCGAGGGAGCCCTCAAACTGGCCAGGCGTGCCACTGGCCGTTCCGAGGTTGTTTATTTCCGGAACGCATATCATGGAGGCACGGCAGGTGCGCTTTCCGTGCTGGGCCACGAAGCCATGAAAAACGCATTCCGGCCGCTGGTTCCCGGTGGCAGGATGCTCGACTTCAACAACTTCGATCAGATTTCCCTGATAAGCAAGCACACTGCCGCCGTGCTCATCGAGCCAATACAAGCCGAAGCCGGCATCATCCTGCCCGTCCCCGGATACCTCGAAGCCTTGCGCCAACGTTGCAACGAAACAGGTGCACTGCTGATCTTCGACGAGATACAAATGGGATTCGGGCGCACAGCAAAACTGTTTGCCTTTGAGCATTATGGCGTGGTGCCCGACATCCTCTGCCTGGCCAAGGCCATGGGGGGTGGCATGCCCATCGGAGCTTTCGTGGCTTCGAAACAACTCATGCACCTGCTTACCTATCTCCCGGAGCTCGGACACATCACCACCTTCGGAGGCCATCCAGTCTCCTGCGCCGCATCGCTGGCTGCACTGGAAGTGATTCTGAATGAACAACTTCATATCCAGTCCGAACACAAAGGAAAACTTTTTGAACAACGCCTGCAAGCCCATCCGGCTGTAGCAACCATAAGGCGTAAGGGACTGATGCTGGGTGTCGGGCTCGAGCCTGAGGTGAGCATTGACCAACTGATGAAAGCATTCAAGAAACATCACCTTGTGGTGGATCAGTTTCTGTTCAACCCGGGCAGCTTCCGCATCGCTCCTCCGCTCACCATCAACGAAAACGAAATAGAAGAAGCCATATCACTTGTTGAAGCATCACTAAACCAATGTATTGCATGAGAACTTTCGCATACCCCCTCACCTTACTGCTTGTTACGATGTTTTCGCTGCTTTATGGGCAGGACCGCATCACAGGCCGGAACTTCGCAACCCGTTCGGAGGTGATTGCCCGCAACGGTATAGCTGCCACCAGTCACCCGCTGGCCACCCAGGTTGCCCTCCAGATCTTGCGCGAAGGTGGCTCGGCGGTGGATGCAGCCATTGCAGCCAATGCGGTGTTGGGTTTGGTAGAGCCAACCGGATGCGGCATTGGCGGCGACCTTTTTGCCATTGTATGGGACGAAGAAAGCAAAAAGCTGTATGGCCTCAACGCCTCCGGCCGTTCGCCCATGAAACTCACTTACGACTATTTCAGGAAGAACAAAATCAGGACGATTCCATCCTATGGCCCCTTGTCGGTTTCAGTTCCGGGTTGTGTGGACGGCTGGAATGAACTGCACAAACGTTTTGGCAAACTGCCACACGCAAGCCTGCTCGAGCCTGCCATCCGCTATGCAGAGGAAGGCTTTCCACTTACCGACGTGATTGCATATTACTGGAAAATCAATGCCGAGCGGCTGAAATCCTATCCCGGTTTTTCGCATGTCTTCCTCCCCAATGGCACCGCCCCCGTAAAAGGCGATATCTTTCGCAACCCCTGGCTGGCCAATACCTACAAGATTCTAGCGCGCGAAGGCTTTCGTTCGTTTTACGAGGGCAGCATAGCTACCACCATCGAGCGCTACATGCGCGACAACGAGGGTTTCCTTAGTGCCGCCGACCTTGCCGCACACAGATCGGAATGGGTTGAGCCCGTTTCGACCAACTACCGTGGGTACGACGTCTGGCAGCTTCCACCAAACGGACAAGGCATTGCGGTGCTGCAGATGCTCAACATCCTCGAGCTCTACGACATCAAGGGCATGGGATTTGGCAGCCGCGACTACATCCACACTTTTGTGGAAGCCAAAAAGCTCGCCTTCGAAGACCGGGCCAGGTATTATGCCGACCCTGACTTTGCCAGCATTCCGGTGCAGCGCCTCATCTCGAAGGAGTACGCCCGGGAGCGCGCCAAACTCATCGACCCCAATAAGGCCGGAAAAAGCTATCCGGCCGGCCTACTTGAAACCGACAACACCATTTACCTGACGGTGGCCGACCAATGGGGCAATATGGTCTCGCTTATCCAGAGCAATTACCGTGGCATGGGCAGCGGCATGACCCCCACCGGCCTGGGTTTTGTACTGCAAAACAGGGGCGAATCGTTCAGCCTCGAGCCAGGACATCCCAATGTATATGCGCCCGGCAAGCGCCCATTTCACACCATCATTCCGGGTTTTGTGACCAAAGACGGCCAGCCCTGGCTCAGCTTTGGCCTTATGGGTGGCGCCATGCAGCCTCAGGGCCATGTGCAGATCCTGGTGAACTTGATCGATTTCGGCATGAATCTGCAGGAAGCAGGCGATGCCATGCGCATCAGCCACGAAGGCAGCCCCGAACCCACCGGCGGACAAATGAGCGACGGAGGCTGGGTCAACCTGGAATCGGGTTTCAACTATGAAACCATACGCGAATTGATGAAGATGGGGCACCGCATCAAATTCGACATGGGAGGCTATGGCGGATACCAGGCCATCATGCGCGACCCCAAAACGGGCGTCTATTACGGAGCATCCGAATCGCGAAAAGACGGTCAGGCAGCAGGATATTAAGCATAGCTTCATAGCATGACCGGCGAATTGCGAACCTGGCACCACCATAGAAGGTGCGGTTTTGCATCATGCAGTTTTAGATGCGGTTTTTTCAAGCCTTCATCATGACACGAAAAAGCTTTGTGCACCTTGTTGTCACTGATCGCAAATTCATATATAACTTTGATTTTCAACATGGTTGTTCTTGCTTGATTTTTTGTGCAGATTAAAAAAACTGGCATAGTGCCCCTAAACTGGATGCCGGTAGAATCTGACCTGGTAATTCCGTGCTACTAAGGTGTTTAGCGTATGTACAAATGGTGATATTGAGGCTTTCTTTGGACAAACAAATTAAGCCCGATGAAAAAGCCCACACTTATCCGACAAATTAGCCTGTTGGCTATGCTCTTTGTCATTTCCAACGCTGTATTCACCCAGCAACTCAACGACTTCAAATTCGGCAAGTACACTTTTTACGAGTACGACCGTTGGGGTTTTGGGTTGATGCGATCAATGATGTCGAATCCGGGAATGCCTTTTCCTGAAAACCATCGTCAGTCGGCTTTCTCACTAAAGATTGACTGGAAAGATTATGTGCTTGAAAAAGGCGATCGGCGCTTCTACTGGCAAAATAAAAGCGTAGGCGATGCCATCTCGCTGCTTGGTCAGGCAATAAAGGACCCTTCGGTAGTGAATCGTCAGGAAGGCACCACGCTGTCGCATCTGTTAGGTTTTGGCAGTTGGGGATGGAACCTGAACGAGCCAGGCAGAATGAGTGTGGCCGCCGGTTTCAACATCAACGACTTTATTCTTGGCTCCTATTCTTACGAACGCAATCCGCAAGGTATTCCGGTTAACGGCAAAACGCGGGAGCCTCATGGTTTGTATTATTCGGCTGGTCCGTCGGTATTTTTCGACTTTGCGATCACGGATTTCCTTGTCATTCAATCCCTTGCCACCTACTCGTTCAACCTTTTCAGGCTGGTTGCCATAAGTGATGCAGCCGAAAAAGACAAAAAATATCCCCGGCCCAATCTGGGTCAGGTCACAGTAGAATTGCTGACCCCCACTAAATTCAACTTTGGGATTGACTACACCTGGATTAAGGATCGTGGAGCGAACAACAACAAAGCCAGGCGGTTGGATGTGATCCTGACTTACAGATTCTGATTCAGTATTTATTGAAGCGCTTGCCCATGGCATAGCTGAGGTAAAAATTCAGGAAAAACCTCTGGTTTGCCTGCCCCTGCATAATGCTTACTCCAAATGGGTGCACATCGGCTGCCACACCAACCTCTACCGCACGGGTTGCCGTGCGCACATTGCCGAATTCGAAGTTGAAACCAAGTTTGCCATAGGCGCCCGGACGCAGTTTTATTTCGTCAATACCTCTGGTAAATGGCGCCTTACCGTAGATGTCGTCCCAGGATACATCACTGTTAAACTTCTCGGTATCAATTGTATATGACAAATTTCCACCCGGCCCGGGTACCAGGCGGATCACAAAGAGGTAATAAGGCTTTTCGAAGGCCATGCTGGCGCCTGTTTCCCAGAGCCAGCGCACCTCAACCCCACCCCAGTAAGGTTTACGGTTGAGAAGATATTTTTCGGATATCCCTGCCCGGAGAACAAACACATCGTTCAGTTTGCCGTACACATAGCGCCGCGAATTGGTGTAATACGGATTGATGGTTTTGACCTGTTTGGGCGATTGCAAACTCACAAAATCGAACGCCCACGAGCGGGTGGTCAGGATGCTGCGGTTCACACCTGTACGGTAGCCAATGCCGATGCCATTGGAGTGGGCCTGCACCAGGCCGGATTTTTCGTTGCTGTAAATAATCAGGTTATCAAGGGTATCGGCAAGCATCAGGTTTTGCCCTCGTATTGCCGGGGGCAGGAAGAGCAAAACAAGCAAACATAATGCGGCGTACCTCATCCGGCATGAGTTTTTTCTCGGAGGATTGCCACCAGTCCGAAGCTATCAGTATTTGACTTCTTTCTGGTATTTGTGCACTTCACCATAAGCGGCACATTTGCTGCTCGACTTGCATGCGCCGGCAGCCAATGTCAGAATCACGAGGGCAACAAAGTATGACAACAGTTTTTTCATAATTTTACGGCTTACAGTGCAAATGTAATCGAATTTGCTTTTCTGCAGGTGGATCTTTGACGCATCCCAACCCATAATACATGACCGGGCCGACAGATATATCGCAAACACGAAAACCCGAACTTGAAGCCACATGGCTCGAAGTGCTTCAGGATGAGTTTGATGCCCCTTATTTTCAGCTGTTGCGCGATTTCTTTGTCGAGGAGCGGAGGCAGCACATTGTGTATCCTCCTGGTCACCTTATTTTCAATGCCTTCAACAGCACACCTCTGCCAGCTGTAAAAGTTGTCATCCTCGGACAGGATCCTTACCATGGGCCTAGCCAGGCGCATGGCCTCTGTTTTTCAGTACCTTACGGCGTGGAAATTCCGCCCAGCCTGAGAAATATCTACAAAGAGCTGAGCAGCGACGTTGGGTTTCGCGATCCCGGACACGGCAACCTGGAGCAATGGGCCGCCCGTGGGGTATTGTTGCTCAACGCCACCCTGACCGTTCGCAAAGACATGCCCGGATCGCATCAGGGCAAAGGTTGGGAACAATTTACCGATGCTGCCATCCGTGCCATCTCGGAATACCGGGCCGGTGTGGTGTTTTTGCTTTGGGGGAAATATGCCATTGCAAAACAAGCCCTCATCGACACCGAAAAACACTTTGTGCTCACCGCCCCCCACCCTTCCCCACTCTCAGCTTCGAGGGGGTTCTTTGGCTGCAAACACTTCTCGAAAACAAACGAAATCCTCGACAGAATAGGTTACGGCGCCATCGACTGGCAACTATGATTCATCCCCGGAAGTTTATGAAAACCCTGATCTTTGCTACCAACAACAAACACAAACTCGAAGAAATCCGGGCCATCGCAGGCCAGAACATCCATATCCTTAGCCTCAGCGAGATCGGGTTTTCGGGCGAAATCCCCGAAACCGCAGATACGATTGCAGGCAACGCGCTTCAGAAAGCACGTTTCATCTTCGAAAAGTTCAATCTTCCGGTTTTTGCCGACGATACCGGCCTGGAAGTGGAAGCCCTGGATGGCGCACCAGGGGTTTATTCGGCCCGGTATGCCGGCCAAAATGCCAGCTACGCCAACAATGTAAAAAAACTCCTGAAAGCCCTGTCGGGAAAAGAAAACCGAAAAGCCCGGTTCGTCACAGTCATCGCCCTGGTTGACGGAAATGAAACCCTGCTCTTCGAGGGTGTGGTAAATGGACACATCACATCCGACATCCGTGGCGATGGCGGATTTGGTTACGACCCCGTTTTTCTGCCCGATGGTTTCGAAAAAACCTTTGCCGAGATGAGTCCGGATGAAAAAAACAAAATCAGTCACAGGGCGCTGGCCACTGAAAAGCTGATCAGTTATCTTAAAAATCTTTGATATTCAGTTACTTGCCCTGTTTACTACGAATCACACCGTCTTCCAGATGGTTGCGCAACAATCAGGGCAATACATTTTGTACAGCCATCCCAAAGAGTTGTTCGAGGCTCAGCCCCATCGCCTGCGCCTGCTGGGGGATGATGCTGGCCCGTGAAAATCCGGGGACAGTGTTCACCTCAAGGAAATACAACCCCTTGTCGGAGAGAATATAGTCGAACCTGACTATCCCTCTGCATCCCAACCACTTATACAGATTTACTGTGGTTGCCTGAATCTCAAAAACGGTTTCCTCATCCAGCCTGGCCGGCGTGATCTCCTCCGATTTGCCGGCGGTATATTTGGCTTCGTAGTCGAAAAACTCGTTGTGCGAAATAATTTCTGTCAGCGGGAAGACCATCATCCTGCCTTTGAACTCAAAAATGCCGCAGGCAATCTCCCTTCCATGGATAGCCTCCTCAACCAGCACTTCTTGGTCGTAACTGAACGCGTGTTCGATGGCCGGGAGCAATTGCTCCGCAGTTTTCACCTTGCTCACACCCACACTCGAGCCATTGCTGTTGGGTTTTACAAACATTGGGAAGCCGAGAAGCCTGATCATTTCTTCTGAATCAATCGCTTCGCCTTTCCTTAGCAGGATGGAGCGCGAAAGCCGGATGCCGGTATGTGCAACCACCTGCTTGCAGAAATGCTTATTGAAGGTGAGCGCCGAAACCACGGCATTGCAGCTGGTGTAGGGCAATCCAAGCATATCGAAATAGCCCTGCAGTTTGCCGTCTTCTCCCGGCACGCCATGAACTGCGATGAACACCGCATCAAAAAACAGTTTTCCATGCACAAGCTGCACAGAGAAATCGTTTCTGTCAATCGGATGTTGTGCTCCGGAATGGTCCCGGCAGATCCATTTGTCCTGGAAGATGAAAACCAGATAAGGCTCGAACACCTTCCGGTCGAGCGCATCGAAGACCACCTGGCCACTGCCGGCCGACACTTCAAACTCGCCGGAATAGCCCCCGCAAACCACTGCAACTTTCTTTCTCGAATCCATTATAATTTGTTTACCGGTTAATGCCTGAGACACCCTGGCGCCCGCAAGCGATGAAAAACCTTAATTTTGCCGGGCGTGTCCGTCCTAATTAATTTAAGGACATTGCAGATAATTAAATCGCGCACAAAAGTAAGAAAAAGCCCCTGTGGCACGTTTGCTTAAAATCACATCATGAAGCGACTTGCAATACATATTCTGCTTGCTGTTTTGCTCACACTTGCCCTCATTTGGTTTGCCATAACCATGCTCAACAGCTTTACCCGGCATGGCAAGGTCTATGTGATTCCCGATTACACCGGCATGGATCATCAGAAGATTATCAGTGAGTATGGCAGGTTGTTCAACTTCATCATTACCGACAGCATTTACCAGAAAGAAGGCAACTATGGCGCAGTGTTGCAGCAGGATCCCTATCCGGGAGCAAAAGTCAAGCAGGGACGCAATGTTTATCTGGTGATTGCAGCACGTCAGCCCGAAAAAGTAAACGTGCCTAATCTGGTTAATCTCTCTTTGCGTCAGGCACTTGCAAGTCTTGAGTCTGCCGGCCTGCTCACGGGCGAGATAAGCTACACACCACATTTTGCCCGAAATGCAGTGGTCAGGCAGTTGCACAAGGGCATGCCCATCGAACCCGGCGAGCAACTGTTCCGGGGGTCAGAAATTGACCTGGTTTTGGGCGACGGAGGCGAGGATTTCAGGGTTCCTTTCCCCATGTTGATCGGTCTCAGGCCGGATGAACTGAGAACGACCCTGCACAGCAACGGCCTCAATCTTGGAAACGAATATTTCGAGGACGGCTGCACGCGCGAAAATGGCAGAGCATACAGGGTGCTGCCTTTTTACCACAAATCGCAACCTGTCAAGCCCGGCACATTCATCACCGTGTATTACAAGTCGGAAAATGCCATCAATTTCAACCGCTACATACGCGATAGTCTTTATCTGATTGAAAACGAACCGGCCGATACAATTGAGGCAATACCCGAAGAACCAGAGTTTTAGCACATGAAAAAAACCATAGCCTTCCTGATTGGGATTACATTTTGTTCATCCGCCTTTGCCCAGGAAAGGGTCACAGGATTGCAAATCAATCCTCTGCTTCACGACCAAGCTGCGTCGGTACCTAACCTGAAAAACAAAGCCGCCAACGCCCTCACCATGCCTTTCACCGAGCACTTCAACTCCAGTTCTTATGCTCCGGATCCGGTCAAATGGGCGGACAATCACGTGTTTATAAACAAAGATTTTCCTGTTGATCCGCCCAGTGCAGGTGCAGCCACTTTCGATGTGCTCGACAAAAATGGCAAAGTTTACAAGCATGCTGTTTCGGTGCCTTTTGTAGCTGACTATCTGACTTCCAGACCCATACGCCTTGACTCGGTATTCGAACCACAAGCCCGGGCCATCAGCCCAGCCGATTCGGTGTATTTCAGCTTTTATTACCAACCTCAGGGACGTGGCGACCGTCCTGAACCCACCGACTCGCTCGTCTTGGAATTCGGCTACCCCACCGGCCGCCTGGTGCTCGATTACATCGATTCCATTACCATCCCTGTGGATCTTATCCTTATCGCTCAGGGCATCAATGCCATACGTCCGCTCGACACCGTCTGGTCGCCCTCCACCTGCACCCCTGGCATGTTTATGATCAGCAACCGGAATTATACCTGGGGCGACGACATTACCCTTCCATGCGACTCTGTGTTTACCGACGAGATTGCCTGGGAGCACATCTGGTCGGGTCGCGGCATGTCGCTCGAAGAATTTGAAACGGTTTACCAGACCAGGTTCCGGCAGGTACTCATTCCGCTGACCGACAGCAAGTTCTTTACGCATGATTTTCGATTTCGCTTTTACAACTGGGCATCCATAGCCGATGCCACCAACCCGGGAAACCGAAGCAATGTAGATCAGTGGAACCTTGACCTCATTCATCTCGATATCAACCGAAATCACCAGGATAAGTTTCATGATTATGTAGGTTTCTCCGGCCGTGCACCCTCCTTCCTTCGGCGCTACGAAACCATGCCCTACCGACAATACCGTGCGGCGCCCACCCCATCAGTAAAGCCAGGCCTCGAGCTGAAAATTACCAACCTAAGCAACGAAGTGATCAACACCAATTATCAATACTCTGTAAATCAGACTAATGGAGATCAGCAATTTGACTGGGACGGGGGCATTTGTGCGTTACCTCCGTTTCACCTGAACGGCTTCCTGCAATGCAGTGAAAGCTGCTCTCAGGCCTGCCCCAGTGTGGCTGCATTGTTTAAACTCGACTTTGGTATTGATACTACCTCGTTCAAAATTGTTCACCGGGTCAATGGCACTGGCCCGCATACACATCTGGGCGACAGCCTCGAATACCTCCAGGGGTTTTACAATTATTTTGCGTACGACGACGGTACACCGGAAGCCGGGTATAGCCTCGAGCCGGCCGGCGCCTACCTGGCCTATCAGTTTCAGCTCAACACACCCGATACCCTCACAGGGGTGCAGTTTCTTTTCAATCGCACCCTCAACGACGGCAACAGCCGGCTTTTCGACCTGATCGTCTGGCGCGACCTTGCCGGGCAACCCGGACAGATTGCATACCGCAAAGTCCGCCTGCGACCTCAGTGGAGCGACGAGCGTTACGGATTCCATCTCTACACTATCGATCAGCCAGTAGTGATCGGCGGAACATTCTATGTAGGACTCATGCAGGAAGAACCCGGCAGCCTGAACATCGGTCTCGACAGGGTAAACAACAGCCGGCAATACCTGTTTATCAATACCGACGGCATCTGGCGCAACAGCCAGATTGATGGTGCGCTGATGATCCGGCCTGTGTTTGGCAAGCCCTACCTCGTGGGGCAAACCGAGTTTGCTGATCACAACACTTTCCGCATCTGGCCAAATCCAGCCACAAATAAGATTAACATTGATACTGGACACACCCTCGGGCCTGATACCCAGGTTCTTATCAGCGACATCAGTGGCCGGTTGATCAAAACCTTGCCCTACAGGGAGCAAATTGATCTGCACGACCTCAGGCCAGGCACTTATGTAGTCTCAATCTTTGAAAAAAATCATTTGGTATATCACGCACGATTGCTTGTTCAACCCCAATGATCCACGACAATCCCATAGATCGCGAAGAGGAATTGCAGGACGAGAGTGCCGAGTTGTACGAGCATTTCCGTTTTGTTGTCGACAAAGGACAGTCGCTGATCCGCATTGACAAATACCTTCAAAACCGCATTGAAAACGCTTCGCGCAACCGCATACAGCAGGCTGCCAAAGCCGGAAATATCCTTGTAAACGGCCAGGCTGTCAAGCAAAACTACAGGGTTAAGCCTTCCGATGTGGTCACGGTGGTTTTCAGCTTTCCTCCACGCGAGATCGAGATCATCCCCCAGCAAATCCCTGTTGAGGTGGTGTATGAGGATGAATCGCTGATTGTGGTTAACAAACAGGCAGGTCTGGTGGTGCATCCAGGCCACGGAAACTATTCCGGTACGCTGCTCAATGCGCTGGCATGGCACTTTGCCCGGAACGGGTCTGAGGTTGAGAACCGTTTTGGCTACCTTGTCCATCGCATTGATAAGGACACAACAGGTCTGATGATTGTAGCAAAGAACGAGTTGGCGCAGACCATTCTGGCCAGACAGTTTTTTGAGCACGCTATATACAGAAGGTATCAGGCGCTGGTTTGGGGCGAACCCAGGCCATCGCAGGGCACCATAGAAGGTCATATCGGTCGCAGCCTGCGCGACCGGTTGCGGATGGACGTATTCCCCGACGGATCGCATGGCAAGGAAGCCGTCACGCACTATCGTGTGCTTCGCTCATATGGCTACGTCAGCCTGGTGGAATGCCGCCTCGAAACCGGACGCACCCACCAGATCAGGGCGCACATGCGTCACATCGACCATCCGCTTTTCAACGATGCCCGTTACGGAGGCGATAACATACTGAAAGGCACCACATTCTCGAAATACAAACAGTTTGTTGCCAACTGTTTCAACATCATGCCAAGGCATGCCCTGCATGCCATGAGCCTGGGGTTTGTTCATCCGGACTCCGGAAAAGAAATGCGCTTCGAATCCACACTTCCGGATGACTTTGCAGAACTGCTGAATCGTTGGGAAAATTACGTGGGTCACCGCAACCTACCGGAAACCGAATCATCTGACAATTAGCACTTTAAGCTGTTTCTCAACGTATCTGTCGCGGATTTTCAGCAAATAAATTCCTTTAGCGGCCTGGGGCAATAGTATCCTGAGCTTATTGGTCTGATTGAAAACGAGCGCCGATTGCTCCCTTCCAAAAGCATCGAACACCGAGACTTCGATATCGGCAGTCAGGTCCACTCCGAAACTCACGACAAATTCACCATCTGAAGGGTTGGGATAAACAAAAGGTTTTACCTGCACATAGTTTTTGCGGATGAGTGTATCGCTTCGCACCGGATTGCTCACGATCAGCTGTACGTCGAAGTTGCCATAGCTTCGGTAGAGTATCGGACCAGGGTTTTGTTTGTTGCTCGTTGAAGGTTCTCCGCCCGGAAAATGCCAGGCATAGTTTTCGATATAACCGCCTGAGGTGTTGTCAAATTCCACAAACTGATTGATAGCTATTTCGTTACGTGCAGCTGTAAAGCCAGCCACAAGGAAAAGCGGATCCGAGTCCAGTCCCTGAAGCACCTCCTGTCCGGTGTTGAGCGGATCGAGCCAGGGTCGCAGCTGATTGGCAGCCTCCTGTCCGTTCGACTCCCATGAAAAACTGAACTTGCCGTAAAAATCGAAGCCGGAGGTATTGGAACAGCTCGACGAGCCGCCGGTGAGCATCCCGGCAATCAGGCCATCGCTGTTGAACAGCGGCGAACCCGACGAGCCACCTTCCGTCACGCCGTGACCATTGGGTGTGGCTGACCACTGGACGCGCCAGTATTTTTCGTTGGGATTGTTGCCGCCGGTGCCATAGCCGCTCGACACTGGTTGTGAAGTGTAGGTAGAGATCTTTTTCAGGTCGCCGTCAGGATGGTGGATGCCCACACCCGTGGAGCTGATCTGATTGCGACGCGACCAGCCATTGTAATAGGGCTGATACCAGGCCGGCACATTCTGATTGAGCCGCAGCAACTTGAAATCCGAGCCGCTCTGTGTGCCCGGAATGGCCCTGGAAACAAGCGAGGCGCCGGTCATTGTCCGGTAAACAGGTTCCACAAGGGGGTTGGTACAGGTGGCCGATTCGTAATTGAACGAAAAGACCCACTGGGCATAGTCCGAAGCGCTGGCATTTTCTCCGCAGTGGTTGGCAGTCAGAAGGTATGGTGTGCCATCATTGGCCGTATTGTTGATCAGCGAACCTGAACAATAAAACAGGAAACTACCCTGCCTGACCAGGATGCGTACCACTCCCCTTTTCTGCTGCTGCCAGTTGTCGCCCTCGCTGCAGTTGACATTGACCTCGCAAGGCCCCGAAGTGCCAAAGCCTTTCTCTGTCTTTTCATCATACATAACCCCCAGCTGGCTGAGCCTGATGTAAAAATCCTTGTCACCTTCGGGAAGTTCAAAATGCAGCGTAAACTTCCTCCCACGCATGGGGGCAATGGCAAAAGGTTCTCCAATCGCCGAACTTTTCCGGGTAAAGGCCCCAACCCAGTCGCTTTCGTCCGAGGTCACATAGAGGCGACCATTGCTGCCGGGGTCGAAATGCCCGAAGTAAAATGCCACAGAGGCCGGACGATCCAAAACAACAGTGGTTCGCCAGTAGCGCACCCCATGCACTACATCCACCTGCCAATCCTCATCCATCCCGAACACCACATCGTGACCAATCACATAACCGGCCGGGCGGGGAAAAGGAGCATTGTCGTCCTCAGGCACCTCGGGTCGAGGGGGAACAGATGGCAAATTTTGTTTCAACACCAAACCTTCGTATGCCTTTTGCTGTACCAGCGGCTGCGATACATCTGCCAACTGGGCTTTGAGGTGAGCCAACGGATGAAACAAAAGCAACAGAACAGTCAGCAGAAAAGGCAAACGCAGTTTCATTATACGAATGATATTGGAGACGTTACATTGCAAAAGTCGGGAAACATTGCAAATTCCCGGCTGTTTCGCCCGCCTTATTCTCTAAATTTGCCAAAAATTAAGTGTATGATTGTTGTTACCGGGGCTGCCGGCTTTATTGGCAGTGTGGTTGCAGGAGCGCTTTCGGAGGCTTTTCCTGCCTCGCAGCTGGTGCTTGTGGACGACTTCAGCCGCAGCGACAAAAAGCCGAATTTCGAAGGCAAGAAATACAAAGAGCTGATTCATAGAGATGTATTTGAAAACTGGCTGCTGCAGCATGCAGCCGGAGTGGAATGGGTAATTCATCTTGGTGCACGCACCGATACCACCGAGTTTAATGCCAGTATTTTCGACGAGCTGAATGTACGCTACACACAATCGTTGTGGAAAATTTGCAGCAGCCACGATATACCTTTTGTATATGCTTCATCTGCAGCCACATACGGTGATGGCAGCCTGGGCTATACCGACGACCACGAGCTGCCGTTCCGTTTGAGCCCGCTCAATCCGTATGGTGTATCAAAGAATGAGGTGGACAAATGGGTGCTGAGGCAAGACCACACCCCTCCCTTTTGGGCTGGCCTAAAGTTTTTTAATGTGTACGGCCCCAATGAGTATCACAAGGGCCGGATGGCTTCAGTGATTTTCCACGCTTTCAGGCAAATCAGTCAGAGTGGCCGTATGGTGCTTTTCAGGTCGCACCGGCCCGATTTTGAAGACGGCAAGCAATTGCGCGACTTCGTGTATGTGAAAGATGTGGCTTCGGTCATCGTTTTCCTTATGAACCGGCAACCTCAGAGCGGGCTGTACAATCTCGGCACCGGAAAAGCACGCACTTTTCTCGATCTGGCGTATGCTTCGTTTAAGGCAATGGGCCGGACGCCTGAGATTCAATTTGCTGACACTCCGGAAGACATTCGGGATAAGTATCAGTATTTTACCGAGGCTGATATGTCGAAACTGCGTCGTGCCGGTTACGACAAGGCCTTCACCACCCTTGAAGATGGAGTAGCGGACTATATCGGAAATTATCTGGCCGAAGGACGCTTTTTCTGAGCAGGAGTTTCTGGTTTCTGACGCGATTCCAATTCTTTGTCGAGCTCTTGCAGCAAAGAATGTGCTGCCTGGAGCGTTTGCAGAATGGTCATCTTACGGTCAAGGTCTTCGAAATCATTCCTGATAGCTTCTCTTGCGCCCTGAAGGGTGTAACCTTTAATTTTGACCAGGTTGTAAATGATGTGAAGGTTTTTAAGGTCGCGTTGCGTGAAAAGCCGGTTTCCCTTCTTGTTTTTATGCGGCCTGAGCACATCAAATTCTTTCTCCCAGAAACGGATGAGCGAGGTGCTTACATTGAACATCGCAGCCACCTCGCCAATGCTGTAATAAACCTTCTCAGATTTGGCCATAAGCAATTAGTCCATCGATTGCGAAGGTAGTGCAGACAACTCAAGAATTTGCTTGTATTGCTCGGGAGTAAGGTCGTTGAAGAAGAAATTGATCGGATTTACCGGCCGACCATTTTTTCGCACTTCATAATGCAGGTGTGGAGAAGTGCTCTTGCCTGAGTTGCCCGTCTTTCCTATTTTCTGTCCGCGCTTTACCTTTTCACCTTTCTTCACCGAAAACGCACTGAGGTGTGCATAAACGGTCTGATATCCATAGCCGTGATTGATGATAATGGTATTGCCGTAACCAAAATAGTTCCGGTCAACTGATTCGACTACGCCATCTCCTGTGGCAAACACTTCTGTACCCACCGGAGTAGAAAAGTCGACCCCCTCGTGAAATTTGTACACTTTGTAAAACGGATCTAACCTCACCCCATAATGCGAAGTAATCGCACGGAAATCATTGAGGCGCAAGGGCTGAATTGCCGGAAGCGAGGCCAGCATTCGCGATTTGTCGCGTGCAAGCTCGTAAACTTCGTCGAACGATTTCGATTGCACATACAACTGACTTGCAATACGATCCAGCCTTTTATGTGTTTCAATAATCAATTCTGAATTGTTGAATCCTGTCAGGCTGGCATAGCGGTCAACCCCGCCATAACCCGCTTGCCTGATGCTCGAGGGAACAGGCTCGGCTTCAAAAATAATGCGGTAAATGTTATCGTCACGTTGCTGAATATCTTTGAGCAGTTTTTCCATGTTTTCCATTTTATCATTTAACTGCTCATATTGAAACGCCATGTTTTCAAGCTCTCTGCGCAGGCGGCGCTCAGTGGGCGAACCAAAGAACTCCAGAAATAATAAAAATGCAACTGCACCAAACGCCCCGCTCGTGAGTATAAATGTGAAGAAACGCCACAGACGGAGCTTCCATGTTACGCGATATGGCTCATAGCTGAGCGTTTTCTGATTAAAAACATATTTTGGTTTGGCCATCAGCCCGGGCTTAATTTTTGCAACAAGCAAAGTTAACATTTTAAACTAAATTTGCAGCCTGTTTCCCCATGTTAAAAATTGGAAAATAACCCATAAGCATCTCGTAATGAACTCGGTAGAAATTAGAAAGACTTTTCTGGATTTTTTCAGGTCCAAATCGCATCTTATTGTTCCCTCGGCTCCGATTGTGGTGAAGGATGACCCTACACTCATGTTTACCAATGCCGGCATGAACCAGTTTAAGGAATATTTTCTCGGTAATGCACAGCCCAAGGCGCCCCGTATTGCAGACACACAAAAATGTCTGCGAGTTTCGGGCAAACACAACGACCTTGAGGAGGTAGGCTACGACACATACCACCACACCATGTTCGAGATGCTTGGCAACTGGTCGTTTGGCGATTATTTCAAAAAAGAAGCCATCGCCTGGGCATGGGAGTTGCTCACCGAAGTGTATGGCATTGAAAAAGACCGGCTTTATGTAACTGTGTTTGGGGGAGATCCTGCCGAACAGCTTGAACGCGATGATGAATCATTTTCTTATTGGAAAGAAATCGTTCCGGTAGAACGCATCATTTACGGCAGCAAAAAAGACAATTTCTGGGAAATGGGCGACACAGGCCCGTGCGGCCCATGCTCTGAAATACATGTGGACATTCGCGACCAGCACGAATGCGATGCCATTGCAGGCAAAGACCTGGTTAATACAGGGCATCCCCTGGTAATCGAGATCTGGAATCTTGTATTTATCGAATTCAATCGCACCGCATCGGGTAAGCTTGAGAAACTCCCTGCCCGCCATGTGGATACAGGCATGGGCTTCGAACGCCTGACTATGGTGCTTCAAGGCAAAAAATCGAACTACGACACAGACATTTTTCAGGATATCATAGCCGAGATTTCCAGATTATCGGGCAAAAGCTATGGTAGCAATGAGCAATCCGACGTTGCAATGCGGGTAATAGCCGATCACCTGCGGGCAGTTGCATTTACCATTGCCGACGGCCAGTTGCCTTCGAACACCGGTGCAGGCTACGTAATCCGTCGCATTTTGCGCAGGGCTATCCGCTACGGATACACCTACCTAGGTTTTGATGAGCCCTTTGTGTACAAATTGCTCCCCGTACTTTCGGGCAAGATGGCCGACACATTCGAAGAGCTTGAAAAGCAAAAGGATCTGGTATCTAAGGTAATACACGAAGAAGAGGCTGCATTCCTGCGCACACTTTCGCATGGTATCCGACGTTTCGAGCATCATGTGGCCAATCATCCCGAAGGCACCGAAATCAGCGGCGCCTTTGCCTTTGAACTCTTCGACACCTATGGTTTCCCAATCGACCTGACAAACTTGCTGGCCCGCGAACAAGGACTGAGCGTCAACATGGACGAATTTGCTGAAAAGCTGGCTGAGCAAAAAGAACGCTCACGAAAAGCTGCCGAAGTAGCTGCCGGCGACTGGGTGGTAGTGAGCCAAAGCGATCAGCCTACGATTTTTGTCGGTTATCAGCAGCTCGAAGAGGAAGTCAGAATTCTCAAATACCGCGAAGTTGTTGCCAAGAAGAAAAAGCATTACGAAATCGTACTGGATCGCACACCTTTCTATGCCGAGTCGGGCGGACAGGTTGGCGACACGGGTTATCTCACAAACCATGACGAGCGCATAGAGGTGGTCAACACCATCAAGGAAAACAACCTGATTGTGCACATCGTCAACGAGCCACCCCAATGGCCAGAGCGTGCATTTATCGCCAGAGTGGATGCAGAAAAGCGGAAAGCCACTGCCAACAACCACAGCGCAACACACCTGATGCACGCAGCGCTGCGCAGGGTGCTGGGCACACATGTGGAGCAGAAAGGTTCGCTCGTGGATCATGAACGCCTTCGTTTCGACTTCAGTCATTTTGGGAAAATGACCCATGAAGAAATACGCGAAGTTGAACGGCTGGTAAATGAAAAAATTCGGGAAAACGTAGCCCGCGAAGAGCTCAATGGTATTCCGCTCGACGAGGCCAAAGCTATGGGTGCCATGGCGCTTTTTGGCGAAAAATACGGCGAAAAGGTCAGGGTGATCATGTTCGACAGAGATTATTCCGTTGAGCTTTGTGGTGGAACACACGTGCCGGCCACCGGTCAGATCGGGCTGTTCAAAATTGTCAGCGAAGGCGCCATTGCTGCTGGCATACGCCGCGTTGAAGCAGTTACCGGCAGGGCCGCCGAAATCTGGGTTGACAAACAGCTCGACCAGTTGCATGCGATACGCGAAATTGTGCGCAGCACGGGCGATATAGTAAAGGGTGTGCAGCAGCTTGCTGACCACAACAACGATCTGCAGAAAAAGATTGAAGCAATGCAAAGCGAGAAAGCCGCGCGCATCGCTGCGCAGTTATACAGCAATGCAAATACCGAAGGCAAGCTTTTGATCATCGAAGCCTCGCTGAATGAAGACACCGAAATGCTCAAAAGCATCGCATCGCTCCTGAGAAATAAAGCTGACCATTGTGCAGTTTTACTGCACGGAAGCCTCGATGGCAAAGCGAACATGGTGCTTGCATTTTCCGACGAGCTGGTGACGAACAGAGGGTTTGATGCCTCAGCTTTGATCCGGCAGGCAGCCAAACATATTCAGGGTGGTGGCGGCGGCCAGAAATTTCTGGCAACTGCCGGTGGAAAAAATCCATCAGGACTGGACACAGCCGCTAATGATCTCCTCGAAACATTGAAGACTGTCTGAGCACTGTTTTTGTTGATGGAACTGTTAATAATTTAATCCCAATGAACTATATTTCTGAGACATATTACGAACTAAATTAGAAGTTTCAAATTTATGTTCGTAATTTCGTCTGAGCAAACCGGGTAATTATGCCGACTAATAAAAATCTGAAAATGAAACACTCAAATGTTTTACTCCTATTATTGTTCTTATTTTCAGTTTCTTACGAGTTATTTGGTCAACGAAATCAGGAAACAAGCACTGTTGATTTGCAAGATTTCTCCATCATGTCGCCTGTGATTGCTTCGATCACAAGCGCCACAGGTTGGGCATTGCAGGACAATGGCACCTGGTACAGCGAACCAAATAAAATACCTTTTGCTGACAGCAGGTCGGTCACATCCAGGCCGGAAGGGCACGATCTGCTGGGGCAGGACAACTTTATTAGGCTCGACCTTCACAAGATAATGATCGACGACGAACAATATAATGTGCTTGTCAGGATTTACAACGACGGTGAATACGAGTTTTCATACCTTCAGCGCAATTGGAGGAGCTATAAATCAATTGACTATTGGGTTTTCAGGAGTGAAAAATTAAATGAAATGCTGCCGGAACCCATACCATGGAACGTAATGTACCTCGTTGATTTACGTTGCTTTCTCACAGGAACGATCAAGAATTACGAAAAAACAGTTTTTCTTGGAAGCGGTTTACGTTTGCGTAATTATGCCACCGGCGTGGTCGAAAATTTTCAGCAAAGCAATACAGGTTACGAAGCCCAGATCATCAAAGCTATTCAAGATCGCAAACAGGGAAAAATCATCAGCGATGGCAACCTCATTCTGGCTGTTTTTCCAGTTAAGGCTGGCGACAAGGAAGCTGTCAGGTTTAAGCTGGTGCGCACATATCTGAACGACAACCTGATCCGCATGCAGACATCTCCCGACAACTGGCGGGATTTGTTCACACGCACATTCTACGAAGTTGACTTTGGCACTTACCGGAGCTTTGTTCAGAACGCAAAGGCCTTCTATATTGACCTGAAAGCAGCCAACTCGGCTTACGAAAGACATTACAACTGGGGAATTCTTCGTTATCAGATGGGAGATTATCTGGGAGCGATCGAAGCATTCAACAAAGCCCTTGAAGAAAATCCCTCCTCGAACGACTTCATGCTTTATGCATATCGCGGAAACACAAAAAGCAAGATGGGCTTGCACAGTGAGGCCATAGCCGAGTTCGACAAGGCAATACTGTTGCGACCCGCACGGATTGTAGATTATCCTAACTGGATTCGGAATTTCTTCAACAGAGGAGTTGCCAAATATTACCTGAACAATACTGAAGGCGCCTGCGAAGACTGGAAAAAGGCATATGACCTGGGCTACGGAAGTGCAAACGAGTACCTGTCAACAATTTGTCCTAGAAAATACAGGCTGCCATGAGCAAAGGAATTTTGTTTGCTGCGTTTCTGCTGATATGGTTTATTCCTGCCAAAGCTCAAAATAACGGCAATGGTAACAATGGTCAGGAATCAATGAACCTCGAATTTGGTGGATTCGGTGGTTTCAGTCAGTATTACGGAGACATCAGCGAGAAAAATTATTTCCAAAAATTCTCCGGCGAAACAAAACCAAGTTTTGGTTTCTATGGCCGCTTCAATTTCAACGAAAAACACGGAATCGGGTTGGGTTTCAACAGGATTTCTCACTATTCCCAAAAGGAAAACTATTCCAATGGCAATCCGCTGAATAATGAGTTTTCCGGAAACAGCAACACCTTTTTTGCCCATTCGTTCCTCAACATGAGCAACCTGTTTTGGGGGCTTGCTGACCGTCGGGTGTCACTCTATGGTACGCTGGGCGTTGGATACAATTCGTGGCAGTCCACAAGGAAAAATACCCAAAACGGCAACATTATAATTGATTACACCACTGCTGCTGCCAACAATTTCCGAAGTGAGGCTTTCTTTTTCCCTGCTGCCATCGGGTTGCAGTTCAAACTATTACCTTCATTACATTTTTTCGCCGAAGGGATGTTCAGCACACTAATATCTGATGATCTCGATTATTACCGCGATGGATATCAGTACGATATCCTGGTTCAAACACATTTTGGCATCAATTACCGCCTGCCACTTTCCGCACCTTCGCCCCGCCGCACACCTGGCAAGCAACCTGCCACGAGTCCCGTACGCAGAACGGCTCCGGTAAGCCCTGTATATGTTATTGATTACGAGAAGTTTGCTGAAATTCCGGGCGAAAGAATTCAGCAGCCGACCCTACCCGCACTGGAAATACCACAACCCGCTGTGCCAGCTGCCTCTCCGCCACAAGCTGTAAGTTCGGACATTGAATACAGGGTTCAGATATACGCCGCAAGCAGACGGATTAATAATCCACAGGCGCTATTTCGCGATGTTCAGTTTGAAAACCCAATAGTTGAGAACGTTTCAAACGGGCTATACCGTTATTCCACCGGCAGTTTCCGGACTTACTCAGAAGCAGAGTCGTATGCCAAACTGCTTCAGGGACGGGGAATTCACGACGCTTTCGTAGTGGCATATCGCAACAACGAACGCATCAGCATTACTCCTCAAATGAAAAGCAGGTAATTTTTCAGCTGTTTCAGCCAGCCACTTACCATCTGCAATGTATTCTTATTTGTTTTAACCTTTGTGCCCATCAAACAATGGGCACCTGATGTTTATTAAGATTTAGGCAATTGGCTGGTCAAAAATCAAAAAACCCCGTAACACTTTTGTGTCCGGGGTTTTTGTATGGGGCGGCGACGACCTACTTTCCCACGCTTGTGGCGCAGTATCATCGGCGCTGGCAGGCTTAACTTCTCTGTTCGGAATGGGAAGAGGTGAGCCCTGCCGCTATAGTCACCATAATTTCTTTAGTGTGTGGTGTGGGTGATGAATGGTGAGCGGTGAGCAGTGAGCGGTGTTCAACTCCCGTAACCCGTAACCCGTAACCCGTAACTCTTAACCCGTAACCCGTTACCCATTCCATCCACATCAACACAGGACAAACAAGACACAAAACTTCGTTAAAGACTTTCTCATCACCTAAACCCAACAACTCATATACCATAACCACAGAAAAAGTTTTCGGAATATTAGTACTGCTCGGCTTTGATGTTACCACCTTTACACCTGCAGCCTATCTACCACGTCGTCTACATGGTTCCTCTAAGGAAGCCTCATCTTGAGGTAAGTTTCGTGCTTAGATGCTTTCAGCACTTATCTTCTCCAAACTTGGCTACCCTGCTATGCAGCTGGCGCCACAACAGGTACACCAGAGGTTTGTCCAACCCGGTCCTCTCGTACTAAGGTCAGCTCCTCTCAAGCTTCCAACGCCCACAACAGATAGGGACCGAACTGTCTCGCGACGTTCTGAACCCAGCTCACGTGCCACTTTAATCGGCGAACAGCCGAACCCTTGGGACCTTCTCCCAGCCCCAGGATGCGACGAGCCGACATCGAGGTGCCAAACCACTCCGTCGATATGAGCTCTGGGAGTGATCAGCCTGTTATCCCCGGCGTACCTTTTTATCCTTTGAGCGATGGCCCTTCCATGCGGAACCACCGGATCACTATGCTCTAGTTTCCTACCTGATCGACCCGTCGGTCTCACAGTCAAGCGCGCTTATACCATTATGCTCTGCTGGCGGTTACCAATCGCCATGAGCGCACCTTTAGGAGCCTCCGTTACTCTTTTGGAGGCGACCACCCCAGTCAAACTACCCACCAAACAGTGTCTCCGCACTAAGCAGATTAGACATCAAATACACAAAGGGTGGTATTTCCAGGTCGACTCCATGATACCTGGCGGTACCATCTCGCAGTCTCCACCTATCCTACACATCATGCATCCAATGTCAATGTTAAGTTGTAGTGAAGGTGCACGGGGTCTTTCCGTCCCGTTGCGGGTAAGCGGCATCTTCACCGCTACTACAATTTCACCGAGCTCATGGCTGAGACAGTGCCCAGATCGTTACACCATTCGTGCAGGTCGGAACTTACCCGACAAGGAATTTCGCTACCTTAGGACCGTTATAGTTACGGCCGCCGTTTACCGGGGCTTCAATTCAATGCTTCTCCGCCTTAGGCGGATGACATCTCCTCTTAACCTTCCGGCACCGGGCAGGTGTCAGGCCTTATACCTCATCTTTCGATTTCGCAAAGCCATGTGTTTTTGTTAAACAGTCGCCTGGGCCATTTCTCTGCGCCCGCCTTACAGCGGGACCCTTTCTCCCGAAGTTACAGGGTTATTTTGCCTAGTTCCTTAGCCATGATTCACTCGAGCACCTGTGGATACTCTCCTCGACTACCTGTGTCGGTTTACGGTACGGGTAACTGGTATCTGATGCTTAGAAGGTTTTCTCGAAAGTATGTACCCAGCGCACTATCCAGTCTCCTATAAGGATCCCGGTACTATCAGGCCTCAGCATCCGCAGCGGATTTGCCTGCCGCAGATTTACCTACCTCCCTTTAACCTGCTATTCCGTCAGCAGGCGACGCCTTAACTCCTCTGTCACTCCCTCGCAATACCAGTCAGTACTGGAATATTAACCAGTTGTCCATCAACTACCCCGCCTCTACAACGGGTCCGCCTTAGGCCCCGACTAACCCTGATCCGATTAACGTTGATCAGGAAACCTTAGTCTTCCGGTGTTGCGGTTTCCCACCGCAATTATCGTTACTTATGCCTACATTTGCTTTTCCAGACGCTCCAGCAACGCTCACGCATCACCTTCCACGCCGACTGGAATGCTCCCCTACCACTGAAGTCCTATAACTCCAATCCATAGCTTCGGTAGTATGCTTTATGCCCGCTTATTATCCATGCCCGACCGCTCGACTAGTGAGCTGTTACGCACTCTTTAAATGAATGGCTGCTTCCAAGCCAACATCCTAGCTGTCTATGCAGTCAAACCGCGTTTTATCAACTTAGCATACATTTGGGGACCTTAGCTGATGATCCGGGTTCTTTCCCTCTCGGGCAAGGACCTTAGCACCCTTGCCCTCACTCCCATCTAACATGTCATAGCATTCGGAGTTTGTCAGGGTTTGGTAGGCGGTGAAGCCCCTAGCCCAATCAGTAGCTCTACCTCTAACAGACTTCATAATCCGAGGCTGTTCCTAAAAACATTTCGGGGAGAACGAGCGAGCTCTCAGTTTGATTGGCCTTTCACCCCCTACCCACAGCTCATCCGAAGTCTTTTCAACGACCACCGGTTCGGTCCTCCAGTGCGTGTTACCGCACCTTCAACCTGGCCATGGGTAGATCACAAAGTTTCGCGTCTACCCCCTCTGACTTAACGCCCTGTTCAGACTCGCTTTCGCTTCGGCTCCTCCGCTCTAAGCAGATTAACCTCGCCAAAAAGGTGTAACTCGTAGGCTCATTATGCAAAAGGCACGCCGTCATACGCCATCGGCGCACTCCGACCGCTTGTAAGCGTATGGTTTCAGGTTCTATTGCACTCCGCTGCGCGCGGTTCTTTTCACCTTTCCCTCACGGTACTGGTCCACTATCGGTCTCTCAGGAGTATTTAGCCTTGGCGGATGGTGCCGCCAGTTTCAGACAGGATTCCTCCAGTCCCGCCTTACTCAGGATACCCGCTAACATCATAAACCATTTCGCATACAGGACTATCACCTCCTATGGTCCGGCTTTCCAACCGTGTTCCGCTATGATTTATTAACGTACTTCGCAGGTCCTACAACCCCGAAATTGCCGTAACAATCCCGGTTTGGGCTCCTTCCCGTTCGCTCGCCACTACTTGGGAAATCACTATTGTTTTCTCCTCCTCCGCTTACTAAGATGTTTCAGTTCAGCGGGTTCGCCTCCTTATGCCTATAGCATAAGGATCTCCTGACTTCATCAGGAGGGGTTGCCCCATTCGGATATCACCGGATCACAGCTCATTTGCAACTCCCCGGTGCTTTTCGCAGCTTATCACGTCCTTCTTCGCCTCTGAGAGCCTAGGCCTCCCTCATACGCCCTTAGTCACTTTCTTCCGTACTAACTATCGTATCTGAGTTCTTTCCTAATTTTCAGGTAATGTGCTCCATCTTCAGTCTCCCAAAGCTCTCGCCCATCACCCGGCTCAAGTGTGTGAGATTTTTATCTCACTCGGTTTTGTGTCTTTTAAAGTTTGTCACCATGTCAAAGAACTTGCGATTATCAACCTAACCGCTCTTGCGAGGATCAAGGGAGTCGAACCCTCCGGACCTGGTCTCACCCTCAATATGCTCATCTGACCATCTGATGTCATAGCGGCTGGGTCGTCTGTGAATTGTTTGAATGGTGAATGGTGAGTGGTGAGCTGCCAGGTACTGGTATTCAACGTTCACCATCCTACCCATTTCTCGTAACCGGCCTTACCCTTAACTTTTTCTGGCAATCCGCATCAAGCAGCCCTCACGGATCCCGCTGTCTTTGGCTCAGTCTCGCCTGCTCAGTAGTCCCGGGCAGACTCGAACTGCCGACCCCTACATTATCAGTGTAGTGCTCTAACCAACTGAGCTACGGGACTGTGTAGCTGAATTATCCGGCCAACAGTGTGCTCATGCTGTGGTTTCCCCTCTGATGGCGTTTATCCCGTCCTGCTCCAAGCATCCTGTCCTTAACCCTGGGGTCAGCTTCCTCTTCGCCCTGTGTTATATCTTGGATCGCATTTGTCGAAGCCCAAAAAAACCAGAGAAAAATCAACGCATCTCTCTGTATCAACAATAGGTCATAAACTTACTTGCCCCCTCTTACTAAAGTCATCCATCTATCCTAAAAAAAGACCGCTCTGTTTCCTACCTCTCCAGAAAGGAGGTATTCCAGCCACACCTTCCGGTACGGCTACCTTGTTACGACTTAGCCCCAGTCACCAAGTTTACCCTAGGCGGCTCCTTTGCGGTTACCGACTTCAGGTACCCCCGGCTCCCATGGCTTGACGGGCGGTGTGTACAAGGCCCGGGAACGTATTCACCGCGCCATGGCTGATGCGCGATTACTAGCGATTCCAGCTTCACGAAGTCGGGTTGCAGACTTCGATCCGAACTGAGACCGGCTTTCGAGATTCGCTCCCTGTCACCAGGTGGCTGCCCTCTGTACCGGCCATTGTAGCACGTGTGTAGCCCTGGACGTAAGGGCCGTGCTGATTTGACGTCATCCCCACCTTCCTCTCTACTTGCGTAGGCAGTTTCACTAGAGTCCCCAGCTTTACCTGATGGCAACTAATGATAAGGGTTGCGCTCGTTATGGGACTTAACCCGACACCTCACGGCACGAGCTGACGACAACCATGCAGCACCTCGTAAAATGCCCCGAAGGGATGTAAGCTTTCACCTACAGTCATCTTACGTTCGAGCCCAGGTAAGGTTCCTCGCGTATCATCGAATTAAACCACATGCTCCTCCGCTTGTGCGGGCCCCGTCAATTCCTTTGAGTTTCAACCTTGCGATCGTACTCCCCAGGTGGATCACTTATCACTTTCGCTTAGCCGCTGACTGTGTATCGCCAACAACGAGTGATCATCGTTTACAGCGTGGACTACCAGGGTATCTAATCCTGTTTGATCCCCACGCTTTCGTGCATGAGCGTCAGTTATAACTTGGTGAGCTGCCTTCGCTATCGGTGTTCTGTAGCATATCTATGCATTTCACCGCTACATGCTACATTCCGCCCACCTCAACTAAACTCAAGACAAACAGTATCAAAGGCAGACCCACAGTTGAGCCGTGGAATTTCACCCCTGACTTATTCGCCCGCCTGCGCACCCTTTAAACCCAATGAATCCGGATAACGCTCGCATCCTCCGTATTACCGCGGCTGCTGGCACGGAGTTAGCCGATGCTTATTCTTCAGGTACTTTCAACCTTATACAAGTATAAGGATTTACTCCCTGACAAAAGCAGTTTACAACCCATAAGGCCGTCTTCCTGCACGCGGCATGGCTGGGTCAGACTTGCGTCCATTGCCCAATATTCCTTACTGCTGCCTCCCGTAGGAGTCTGGTCCGTGTCTCAGTACCAGTGTGGGGGATCGCCCTCTCAGGTCCCCTATCCATCGTCGCCTTGGTGAGCCGTTACCTCACCAACTAGCTAATGGAACGCATGCCCATCTCTAACCGCCTTAGCTTTAAACTATCAGTGATGCCACCAATAATTACTACGGGGTATTAATCCGAATTTCTCCGGGCTATCCCCCTGTTAAAGGTAGGTTGCATACGCGTTACGCACCCGTGCGCCACTCTCATCAAGCATTGCTGCCCGACTGCCGTTCGACTTGCATGTATTAAGCCTGCCGCTAGCGTTCATCCTGAGCCAGGATCAAACTCTCCATAGTATTTGTTCTTTCTATAAAATCTATACCTTCGAAGTAGTTACCCCCGGCCTCTCGCTATCCTATTATATCCGTGAATTGACTTTCTTGCCTGAAGCTTGGTAAAACCCGTGACCATCGCATGACCACAAAGAAATACCTGACTTCCTCTGGCTTTTTGGCTCCAATAGTTCAAAGAACTCGTTTCATTTCTGTTCCCGAAAATTTTATTTCCGAAAAACAGGACTGCAAAGATAAATCAGATTTTTGAAACAGAGCACATTTTTTTGAAATTTTATTAACAATTTGTGCAACCACATTGGGAATCAAATCATAAGCCAAAGCTTAGTTATTTTTCCCAAAGCGGAGCACTGTCGCGGAATGTACTCCTGATTTTCAATCTAATCAAAGATCTGTACTTTGCAAAAAGGCCTACAAAGTTACAGGATTTATTTTGATAAACTACAGGATTGTTGATATCTTTTTTAAGGCGACCCTCATCCCCTGGTGAAAACCGGCTTGGTTGGGGTGGACAAACGGGGGTTAAATACATATCCCTCAGCAGCGAATGAAACCAGGTCGTCGGCATTGCTCACCCTGTTTCTGATCAACCACGAGGCCATGAGCCCCCGGGCACGCTTGGCAAAAAAGCTGATCATCCGGTAGGTTCCGTCTTTTCCGTCTTTAAATTCGGGTGCTATGACCCTGCAGTTCAGCGCCTTGAAATCGACGCTTTTGGAATATTCCTGGGAAGCAAGATTGACGATGAATGGCTGTGCTTCATTTCTTAAGTCCTCGGCCAACGACATCGTAATGTCGGCATTCCAGAAAGCATAAAGATCCTTGTACTGTCCAATTCCAAACGATGTGCCCATTTCGAGCCTGTATGGCTGAATCAGGTCGAGCGGACGAAGTATGCCATACATACCGCTCAAGATGCGCAGATGTTGCTGTGCAAAGTGCAGGTCATCGGGGCCCATGGAATCGGCCTTCAAACCTTCGTACACATCTCCTTTATAGGCCAGCACAGCCGGGCGCATGGCCTCAACATTTGTAGGCGAACCCCATAGCTGAAACCTTTCGTGATTGAGCTGAGCCAGTTTTGGGCTGATATCCATCAACTGTGCGAGCTGCTCGGGTTGGAGCTTGCGGAGTTCATTGGCCAACATATCCGCTTTGTGTGCATAAGCGGGTTTGCTGGTAGTCAGCGCAGGTACGGACGTACTGAAGTCGAGGGTCTTTGCAGGCGAGAGCAGAATAATCATGGCATTCAGTTTACACCTTATAATATACTATCAACTCAAACAAACAACATGTCGCAGTAAAAGTTTGAAATACTATCGCATCATTTGGCTGAAAGTTTCCTTTTCGCTGATTTCATTCAGCAGGGAGGCATCGCGGAGTATGAAATACGTTTCTTTGTCGTTCATTTTCAGCTCAATGAGTCCGATTAGCATCATCTTTAACAGTACATCTTCGGCTTTTTTTCGCGAAATGCCTGCCTGAGCACTGAAGGTTTCGAGGCTGATACGCAGGCCATCGGAGAGCATGCTGAACAGCTTCATTTCGACCTGTGTGATGCGGATATGAACCGCCTTTCCGGATTCGGACAGGCGCCAGTAGGCGAGGAGCATGCGATCGGCAAGGATGTTTTTGTCGTCGACGCGTATAAACACTTTAAAATCATCGCCTTTCAGGGGAGCCTTGTGCTTGACGTCGGTGCTTTTCGGCACCACCACCTCGAGAACGACCTTACCATCCACATTCCACTCCCGGGTTTTGAATTTTACCTCCGGCCTGCAATATAATTGTGCTGCTGCTTCAACCATGTAGTATTCCTCTTCGGAACGAACGCCGGCTATGGCTCCGTTGTCTTTAACCCCAATCAGGAGCCGGCCCCCGTCAGTATTGGCAAAAGCCACCAGGGTGCGGGCTATCTTGCGGCTGTCGGAAATCTCGAACTTGAAGTCGAGTTGCTGATGTTCGCCCTGGGCAATGAGTTTGTGAATATAGTCGGACATGGGCAGTTTTAGCAAATAACAGCACAAAGCTCCGAAAGTTTGGGCATAACCTCACCCCGGCTTTGCTGAAATGTAGGATGAAATTGCAGATCAGATGAATACCAGGTTATCGCGGGAGGTGTTTTTCTCGCAATAATGGCAGGCAAGTTTCAGCTCGTTATGTTCATCGTAGATTACGGTAAATTTAGTTCCCACATCTTCCTTGTTGGTGATGCAATTGGGATTGAAGCATTTGACAATGCCTTCGATGCGTTCGGGTATTTCGACGCCTGTTTTCCGGGTCACTTCGTAATCGCGGATTTCGATAAGTGTGGCCGTTGGCGCAACAAGGGCAATCTTGTTGATTTCTTCGCTGGCAAACCAGTGGTCGCTCACCTTGATAATGCCTTTGGTTCCGTATTTCTTGCTCTCGAGGTTTACGCCAAAATACACCTGCTTTTGGGTGTTGTCCAGTCCGAGGATGCGGAGCACCTGAAATACACTTTTTGCGGGTATATGGTCGATAACAGTACCGTTTTTAATGGCTGATACGATGAGCTGTTGTCTTTTATCGTTCATAACTATTTGTTTTTTAGGTTATTTAAGACCAAGAATGCTTGCCACAATGGCCTGGCGGACATATACGCCGTTGAGTGCCTGCTCGAAATAGTAGGCTTTTGGATTGGTGTCCACGTCCACATTGATTTCGTTTACACGTGGCAGCGGATGCAGTACTTTGAGGTTGGGTCTGGAATCTTCGAGCATCTGATTGTTCAGGTTGTAGGAGTTTTTCACCTTTTCGTATTCCAGCGGATCGGGGAAACGCTCGCGCTGAATACGTGTCATGTAGAGGATGTCGCAATTGGGTATGACTTCGTTCAGGTCGGTGTACTGGTAATATTCCAGTTTGGCTTCTTTGATGTAGCGCTTGACTGCGCTGGGCAATTTGAGCTCGACCGGCGAAACGAGATGGAAACGGGTGTTGAACTGCGTGAGGGCAATCACCAGGCTGTGCACTGTGCGGCCGTATTTGAGGTCGCCCACAAAAGCCACATCCAGTCCTTCGAGTTTGCCCTGGGTTTTGCGGATGGAATACAGGTCGAGCAGGCACTGGGTAGGATGCTGATTGGCGCCGTCGCCTGCATTGATAATGGGAACGGGAGAAACTTCGCTGGCGTAACGTGCCGAGCCGTCGACAGGGTGCCGCATCACGATAAGGTCGGAATAGTTGCTCACAGTGAGGATGGTGTCTTTGAGGCTCTCGCCTTTGCGCACGCTGCTGGTGTCGGCACTGGCAAAACCAATGATGCTTCCGCCAAGCTGCTGCACTGCACTCTCGAAACTCAGGCGCGTGCGCGTTGAAGGCTCGAAAAAGAGAGATGCAATCACCTTACCTCTAAGCAATTCCTGTCGTGGCTGCTTTTCGAACTCTGCTGCCAGGTCAAGAATCCGCAATATCTCCTCCCTGGAGTAATCGCTGATCGAAACCAAACTTTTGTTTTTCATGTAATTTGAATTTTAGTTGAATTTCAGGCTGTTGATGAACAAAAAAAAGACGGCAGAAGCCGTCGGAAATGAAATCAATAAAAAAGACAGACCCATGGATGGAGCCTGTCCTGTATTTTCTTTCCGGTGAAACATGCGTTGATGTGTGTTACCGGAATGCAAATATACCTGATAATTAATTCAAGCCAGTATCTCTGATTGCAATTATCCGGAAAAGCACATTTTTTTGACAGAAAGCTGACTATTTACCATAGGTTAATAGAGAGGTAAAATCTTATTAAGCCGGGAATCCTAAACTTGCAAAAATTTCAAACGTTTTCGGAAAATGGCTACTGGTGTGGTAACGGAGTTTACTCCGTCGAAAGGATATGGTTTTGTGCGTGATGGCGAGAGTGGGATGTATATCCGTTTCGACATGCAATCGCTGCTTGAGGAGATTAGCTTGCACGACAGGGTAAGCTACACCATTGTTGAGCTCTATCCGGGACGCGTGGCAGTGAACATCGTCAAGATGAAGGATGCGCATTTGTCAGAACTCGACCATAATACCAATGGTAGGCAATATAGTTCCGGTGGTGTTGGGGATGGGACGTAATACGTATCGCGTGCCGTCGTCGGAAAGTTTGAAACTTCCATCAGGATTGCGTTCGCGCACATAATTATCAGGGCCTTTTGCCTGATAGTTGTACAGATTCTGCACGTCCAGATACAGCATCAGACTCCACCTGTCGAAGAAGTATTTTTTGTCCACCCTGATATCCAACTGGTTATAAGGATCGAGACGAAGCTGGTTTAACCTGCGGAAGTCGAGATAGGGCTGCCCCTGTGCATCCCATGCTTCAATAATTGATGATTTGTCGAGGTCGAACGGGGTATAAGGCAGACCGCCATCGAAACGCCATTTGGCTCCCACGATCCAGTTTTTGGGCAGGTTGCGCGTTACGGTAAGCACACCAATGTGACGGAAATCCCAGCTTGAAGGCACAAATTTTCCGGTGCGGTCTTCAAATTCGCTCCGCACAAAGGTATATGAGAGGATCATGTTGAAACTGTTGCGGAGCTTTGTTCTGTTGACAAGTTCGAAACCGTAGGCCCTTCCGTTGCTTGTTGATGTAACAGGTTCGTCGCCGAGCACCCCGTAGTTGGCACCTTTGTTGGCCAGGCTGATGGAATCGCGCAGCGAGAATGGATACTGGCTATAGCCCTTGTAGAAGGTCTCGAACGAGAAAAACAAATCGTTGCGCGGGATATATTGAACTCCACCAATTAATTGATTTACAGCTATATAATCCAGGTCATTATCTTTATTTACCAGGTTCCCGCTGTTATCCTTAAATCCGAGTGTGGTGTAGGATGGAAGTTGGTAGTAACGACCTGCATTGGCCGTAACTGCCCATTTATCGGTGAGCACATAATTGGCAGAAATGCGTGGCGAAAGCTGGCGCAGCGGATTGGACATCCTGCTGCTGTAGGTATTGAAATCGGTGCGGATGCCGCCTGAGAGGGTCAGCCTGTCGTTGACAAAGTTTTTGCTGAGCTGTGCCGAAGCCGCAAACTTACCGAGGGTTAGAAAAGTATTGTAATTCAGGTTGATGGCTTCGTTGCCCAGAAAGATGAGTTGCCGGGTATTGTTGCTGTATTTGGCATATTCAGCGCCCAGCATGTAAACAAATTTGTAATCGCCATACCGGATATTGTTCTCAAAGCGCAGTTTATTTTCAATCTCCTGACTGGCATAGTCAAGGATTCGCGGGCGCGATTCGTTGTTTTCAGGGTATTTGTAGGTAGTGTTGTTGAGCATATTCCGGCTGAGCACCAGGGTTTGGAAGCTACGTTCCTTGAAGTGGCGGTACACCCCGCCGATGGCATAGCTCCATTGTTCATTTACAGGAAGATAGGTAAGAATGTATTCCTGTTCTTCGGTGGGATTTGCAATGCCGGTGTTCAACCTGAATTGGTCGAGCGATCCAATGCTCACGATGGTGAGTTCGTTTTTCTTATCAAAGCGTGTTTTCCATTTCAACTGGTAGTCGTTGAAAGTTGGCAAAAATGGCAGACCAATCACGTCGAACAAAAACTGGAGGTAGGAACGACGTGCCGAAATGATGTAGCTCGATTTGTCGCCAGCAGGACCGTCGGCAGTGAGGCTAAGTTCGGAGGCCCCAACACTGAAGCGGAATTTGGGTTTTTCCTTGTTGCCTTCTTTCTGGGTAAATTCGAATATGCCACTCAGGGCGTTGCCACGGTTGGCCGGAAAAGCGCCGCTGTAGAAATCGACACCCGAAATGAAGTCGGCATTCAGAATCCCCACTGCCCCACCGCTTGAGCCCTGGGTAGCAAAGTGGTTGATGGTCGGGATTTCGATGCCATCGAGAAAGAATCGGGCTTCGGAGGGGCCGCCGCCACGAATGATGATGTCGTTGCGGAACGACAGGCCTGAACCTACACCCGGAAGTGATTGGATAACGCGGGAGATGTCGCGGTTGCTGTCTGGACTGGTTTCAATTTCGGATACAGTGAGCCGCTGGAGCGAGAGTGGGCTTTCCTCGGTGCGGAGAAACGGGTTGGCCACTACCTCGACCTCCTGCAGCGCGATGCCGGCATTTTTCATACGGATCTCGACAAATTCGGTCCTGGCATTGGTCACCTGAATCTCGGCAGAGCGGGTGTTGACATAGCCCACATAGGTAGCTTCGAGGGTGATGAATCCTGGTCTGAGGCCTGTTATCGTAAATCTTCCGTCGAAGTCGGTGGTGGCGCCGGTATTGGTACCCACGATAATGACGTTGGCGAAAGGAAGCGGTTCGTTGCTTGTGGCATCCACAACCCTGCCTTGTACCTGCGCATTTTGTGCCAAAAGGGAAAAGGTTGCTGCAATCCAAACAAATATGGTGGCAAAAAAGTTTTTCATAACCGATGGTAGTTTATCTCCTGACATTAAGTTTAATCTGCCTGAATATATCGAGCGCGGTAGTGTGTCCGGTGAGATCGGTATAGATGCGTCCGTCTTCGCCGTAGGGGTGGCCGTGGCCTATTGGGTTGAGGACATAAGATGCCATCAGATCATTCAGATTCATATCAACCGCATAAATCAGGCTTGGCTGGGCCGAAGAGCGATAGTCGAGATTTCCGGGAAAGCGGTCGTTGTGCCAGGTTTTGTTCCAGTCCCAGGGTTGATTGACCTCGACCAGCACTCTGAATCGCGACGGAATTGTATCGACCGGGCTGGCGTTGAGGTTAAAGGACGATTTAGGCGTAGGACCGGTAAAAGCATCGGCAACCGGGTTCTCAGGAGTAGGCATGGCAAAACCATCTGTGGCTCCTTCGCGTTTGTGCAACCACACCGGCAGGGCTGCCGGACGAATGCTCCTACCAGGCTCTCGTTTCCATTTTCCATCACCGGCATCGGCATAACTAAAGTAACCAGTTGCAATGGAGCGTGTTACGAAAATCGTCTGAATGAGCCGGCCTTCGGTATCTTCGAGCCAGATTGCAAAGGTGGGATGATTGTGCGCGCGTCCGGCCAGGAAACTTAGTTCAAGTTGCAGATTGCCGTCGGCATAAGTTTTTGTTATGGTTTCGGTGATTGGTGTTCCACCGAGCTGCCTTCCGGTACCCGAACAGGCATGTAGCATGATCATGGCCAAAAGCCAGGTTAATGCAATTAACTTCCCTCTCATTTTGTTATTGTTTGCAATTAAACACACCTGGATGTAAAAAAGTTCAAAAAAAAACCCGCAATAATGCGGGCTTTGTCTTGAAGAAAAAAATTTTGGAGCTGCTAGTAATTGATCATCACCGGCATGACGAGCATGAGGATGTCTTCGTCGGGATTGTCGTTTTCGGCAGGCATGAGGATACCTGGCCGGTTTGGTGCCGACATTTCCAACCTGATTGCATCCTGCTCGAGGTTGGCCAGCATTTCCTGGAAGAAACGCGAGTTGAAGCCGATTTCCATGTCTTCGCCGTCGTAGCTGCAGCTCAGCCGTTCTTTTGCTTCGTTGGCAAAATCCGGATCTTCGGACGAAAGCAGCAGTTCCTGACCGGTAATCCTGAACCTCACCTGCATGGTTGATTTGTTGGCAAAGATAGCCACACGGCGGAGGGAGTTGAGCAGGGCAAGCCTGTCAACGGTGAGTTTATTTGGGTTTTGTGCCGGTATAACTGCCTCATAATTAGGATACTTACCCTCAATCAAGCGGCACACCAGGCGAAAGTTCTCAAATACGAACGAAGCATTCTTGTTGGTAAACTCAAAATAAACATTGGCATCGGGGTTGGAAGCCAACAGGCTTTTGAGCTGGTTGATAGGTTTTTTGGGCAGAATGATGGAAGCAGTTTGCTGGGCTGAGATATCGCGGCGACGGTAGCGGACGAGCTTATGAGCATCGGTGGCCACAAAAGTGATGTAATCGGGCAGCATCTCGCATAAAACTCCCGACATGGTGGGCCTGAGCTCATCGTTGCCCACAGCAAAAATGGTTTTTTCGAAAGCGTTGACCAGCAGTTCGGCAGGGAAAGTCATACCCGCAGCGTCTTCGAGTGTGGGGGGCTGAGGAAATTCGTCACCTGGATGGCCGGCCAGCTTATACTTACCCTCGCCTGCAAGCAGCTCGATGGCATAGGTTTGCAGGTTAATCTGGAAGGTGATCGGGATGTCGGGGAAAGTTTTAAGAATCTCGAGAAGCATCTTGGCGGGTATAGCCACTTCGCCATTGCCCTCTGCCATGTCGGCTTCGAGCTTCACAATCATTGTTGTCTCGAGGTCCGATGCAGTTACGGTGAGTATCTGCCCATCCAGGTTAAACAAAAAATCATAGAGAATGGGAATCGTATTGCTGGCGCTCAAAACACCGCTGAGCGACTGCAAGCTGCGCAGCAGCCGTTGGCTGGAGATGATAAACTTCATAGCTTCGTTAAATTTAAGGCGCTAAGTTACTAAATCCTGTAGCACATCACCAAGTGAAAGGAACAAGCTTTTATGTTGTAGACTGCTTTTTACGGAAATTGACTTTCGACTCCGTGCCATTGATCAGACGCTGAATGTTTTTCCGGTGAGTGATCGGGAGGAACAGGCTGACACCAATGGCAAGCGCATAATACGTCCAGTGGGGAGGCGGAAAAAAGAGGATCACCATGAGTGTGAAGGAAAAGCCGGCCAGCATGCTCGACACACTCACGTAGCGCGATGCGAGCAGCACAGCAACAAACACCAGGACGGCCAGCCAGCTTGCCACCGGAAACAGCGCTATGCCCGAACCGAGCAAGGTAGCCACCCCTTTGCCTCCTCTGAAATGGGCAAATACCGGTAAAGTGTGGCCTATCACAGCTGCTGCGGCAACGAGGATGTCGAGCACCGCAGGTACTTCGGTCAGTCCGGTCATTTTTGCAAGCACCGGGCTCAAAGCCACAGCCACATAGCCTTTCAGGATATCAACGATGATTACCGGAATACCGGCTTTCACACCAAGCACGCGGATGGTGTTTGTTGCACCGGCGTTGCCGGAGCCTTTGGTGCGCACATCCACCCCGTAGAACCATTTGCCCACCCATACGGCTGTGGGTATCGAACCCAACAAGTAGCCCACAAGAACCGGAATCAAATAACCCATAACTCATGTAATTATTTAAAATTGAACATTTTGCATCTTTCTCAAGAAATCAACCATGCGTCTGCGATTGGCAAGGGTGTATTCATATTTATCGCCCTGGCTGTCGGTGATGGTGCGTTTGTCGTCCTTGATGGAAGCCAGCGCGGTGTTGAATGCATCGGAGGAGGACAACATTTGCATGAGGCCGGAACGGTAGTTGAAAAAGTACCATTGCTTAGCTGTTGGCATGAGGTAAAAACTGAAACCGTCGGACACACGGGATTGCTCGAGCTCGATGAAGCCATCAACAGTTTTGCTGACCATCGTACGGTTTATGCTTGCCAGGGAGAGTGAACCCATTGAGATGAATGAACGGGTTTCGGGGTTCCACTTCAATCGTATGGCGCTAAAGAACAATGTATTGACCAATTTGTCGGGCAACCGTCGCGGGCTGCCATAAAGGGCTATTTCGTTGCCAAGTCGTTCGGTTTCGGCAGCGCTGATCAGCTTTGATGCGGCAAACAGATAGTTGCCCTGATTGAGGGCAGCGCCGGGCAAATTGGCTGCCGCAAGGCTGTCGGCCATCAGCCCGATTAGTTTATCGTCGACCGGGAAACTTAAGGCAAGGCTCAGGTCTAAATAAAGGCTGTCTGGAATTGTTAGGTAGTTGTAATTGCCGAATGTACTGAGATTTACACCTGGCATCATGAGGCCGAGGTCGAGCTGCCCCTGACCGCTGATGATGCAGCGGTTGGTATTGAGCCAGAGGTAATCGCGGGTGTCGCCTTCAGTGGGCTCAACCTTAAACGAGAGGGTAGGCCTGTCAAAGTATATCAGTCCGGATACAGCGGCCACAACAGATTCGGCGCCCCCCGGATTCTGAAGCAGATATGCCCGGTAGCGGTCCTGGGCTGCGGAGTAGAACAAGCCGGAGTTGATGCGGTTGCCGGCGAGGTCGGTCATGACCGGTCGGACGGGCAGGCGCACATTGGTCGGATCGACAAGGGTATCGAAACGCGCCCAGGTGTTTGCGCTCTCGAAGCAGTTGTGTATCGGACGGTAACCTCCCGAAAAGCGGAGGGTTTTCAGTTTTGCCGACAAGATAACCTCGCCTGCAAATGCAAACCAGGGGTTAAGCATCAGCGGATCCGATTGTTCAACTTTACCGCGGGCTACTGTGATTCCCTCATTATCGGGGGATATGTTATTAAGGTGTACGATGGTTACCGTTCCATTGACATCTTTATAAGCGTAATTTCCTGATGCATTGTATTTTAAACGACTGAGGACTTCCACCCTGGCATTCTCGATACGGTGCATTCTGTTGGAAGTGTCGGCTATGATGACCGCCTCCTCGAGGGGCATCATGCGTGCGTCACGCAGGATGGTGATCCTGCCATCGCCCGGGAAAACTGCGGCATCGGCCACACGCAGAATTTTTACCTCCCTGGCTTCTATGGCGTATTTGTTCAGATCGTAGGAGGCTTCGAGGGTGAAAAATGACAGCTTATCCTGTGCCGGGTGATCCGACACGAATTCGGAACCACTGAGATTGAGGCTGATCAGATCGTATTCGCTGAGTTCTGAAAGCCTGATGCGGCTGGCCATCTTCCTGTTGTTGAGCAGGATAAGGTTTTGGTCCATCAGCCACTGGGCTTCGTCGAGTGTGCAGGAATACTGATTAAACGGGAAAACCAACCTGCTCATTGAACCCAGGTTAATAAAATCACCCAGGCGCTGCTCAAAATCGATATTTACCCTGTAATCGGTTGCCAGGAATGCGGGTTTGATGCCTTCGGAAGGCATCAGGGAGAAATCGGCCGTATCGGCCACAAAGCTGCTGGCCAAAAGCTCGAACCAGCGCGATGACACCGTCGCCTGCTCAAAACTCAGCTTGCCACTGGCCCTGGCACCTTCGGGTGAAAGCTCAACAACACCAAGAAAATTGGCCAAGTCATACAGGTTTGCGGCGTCCTTCAGGGTTTTCACACTTGCCGTGTTTTTGGGCACATTCCACAGAAGCTTTAGCAATTCTCCCTTTCCATCAGGAAATTGCACCTCTCCCAGCTGCTGCGCCATCTGCCAACTGTCGGTTATGGCCGACACAGAATCGGGGTAGAACCTGAACTGGCGGGAAAAGAATTTTGAAGTCTGATAATCAAGCTGTCCGGTGCCTTTAAAGCCGTCGCCTGACAGGGACAATTCGGTATAATACTGAGCCAGTCCGCCAAACATGGGATAGCCTTCGGGCGGCAGCTTGTGTGTGAAACCCAGGGCGTAATCGGGCATGACGTTGAGCTGTTCCCGGATCACGGGAAACATCGTGCCAGAGTTGAGGTAGCCTGTGATTCGGAAATTTTCGGTCGAAAAATTGCTGAGGCTGTCGATACGGAAAGGATCGACCACATAAAAAAACGACTCCCTGCGAAGCGTACCTTGCTGAATGTAAGGCTGATCGAAATATACATACGACTCGCCTGTGCTGGTAAAAGACGGAAATTCAGCCATGTCGTTCCGTCCTGATTTGTTTCGTGGTTCGTCTATTCTGAGGGTTCCGGTAAGGTTGGCAATGACGTTGCGTACTTTGACATACTCAGGTTTAGCTCCGGAGGGCAGGTCGTTGCGGAGCACCGAAAATGCCAGAGAGTCCACAAGCGAAAACTGCAGGTTGAATGGTTCGTATTCAAAAACGGCTTCCCGGGCATAAAAATCGAACAAACCTGCACGCACATGTCCTTTGAAGCGGAAGTCGCGGTTTTTTCCAAATACCACCTGCTTGCCCTCGGGCACCAGCTGAACCCCCTGCTTTTCGCTCAGTACCACTTCGTCCACACCGTCCACCGTCAGGCTAAAATCGCTGATATTGAGAATGAAGTTCGACACACGCGCCGGGGTTTCCGAATCCAGCCTGATCACATCATAATCCTCCCTGCCGGTTGATGCCTCAATCGTCTGAAAGAAAGCCGGCAAGACAGTGATGACATTGGTTTCGCCATCATACAGCAGGTATCCTCTTTCCACCAGGTTCAGCACAAGTGCCACCACCTGTTCGGGTGGTTTGCGAAGGTAGGTGGCCAGGAAATTCAATGGGATGGTATTGCCGGCATTGGTTTCGCTGATGTATCTGTTTATCTGATACATCGGATGAATTTCGTCGATCATCTGGAGCCTGCGGAACTCCGGCTCGGCAAAATAAGATTGCGACACCAGGCTGGCCCGGCTTGTGGTATTGAGACCGTCGAAGCTGCGAAAATGCACCTGATTTTCATCTATTATCCAATAAGCTGCTTCCGGGTATAAGAGGAGTTTGTGGTAAGTGCTTGTGAAAGGCGCCCTGCCCCGTCCTTCGTTGGTACGCAGTGCAGTTAGCCGGCGACGGTTGTTGTCGTAGCTGAAATCAAGCCCGGGGTGAAAAAGGCTGTCGTTTTCGAAAACAAAGCTTATGGCTGTTCGCTGCGACCTGGTTTGCTGTCTGCTCAGGTCGAATTGCTGCGACCTCGCAATGGCAATGGTTCTGGATCCTTGCCTGAAAATCAGACTAGCAGGAATCTCAGTACCGCCAATACCTATCAACGAACGACCCTGCATGAGTATGCCTCCGGCAAAATCGACTCCGGGGTAAATGTTGGGCAATTCCAGCACATCGAGCAGCGACCTGAACCGCGGGTGTGGAGTGCGTTCGTTGGCCGGCGCATTGTACACCTGATCTTCGAAGCTGCCCTGTACGGCCTGGTTGAGCCTTCCCGGAAAATATGCGACCACAGGCGATGCGGATACCTGTGGGCGGTTCATGTCGATACGGTATTGTTCAAATTCGACCCAGGCTTCGTCGGGTGCAAGCCCAAAACGTTCCCATCCGGCCTTACCTCCCCTTCCTGAAAATTGTTGCGGGATAAAAGCCAGTTCGCCCGAGGTTTGATATATCCTCAGACTGTCGCGCAGGGTGGCACAGGCCAGGGTTGCATCGGCAAGCCTCAGAATCAGCGTAGTATCATAAACGAACGAAGCCTGTCCGGCACGCAGATACCAATTTGTGGTTCCGCGTCCGGCCAGGCGCTGCCGGTCGAGAAGTTGTGCAGTCTGATCGAGCAGTCGTTCGGCCGGACGGGTATCGCGGTCAGCCAAAAGCAACTCAAGCTGATAAAGCCATGCATCCAATCCTTTGATGGGGCTTGTTTCCGAAAGGTGTGACCAGGCCATTGCCAGCAAGGTGGACTGGTTTGGCCAAGGCCGCATCCGTAATGCGTCCATGCGGGCAGATGCTTTTTGCAGGCGTTCGGCCTGCTGCGGGGAGAGTTTGCCATCGGCAATTCCGGCAAGAATGGCTGCTACCTGCCTGGAAATCATTTCCACCTGTGGTTGGGACTGTCGTTCGGCAAGCCTTTGCTGCAAACCGGAGAAAAATGCTTCGGGGCTTTGGTTCTGCTGTGCGAAAGCTACGGGCAGTACACCAAAGTACGTGATAATCAACACCAAACTCCGGCAGATTCGGTTCATGGCCTTTGATATAGCAAATCAACGCCTGTAGAAAACAGCTGCAACCCAGTTGTTGAGGCTGAGGTGTTCTACATAGGTGAGGCAACTCGATGCAGCCTCCTGCCTGATGGCTTCGAGGTCTTCGGTATAAAACCCACTGAGAATCAGATACCCGCCGGAGAGCAATGCCTGGGTATAATGCCTGATGTCGGCCAACAATATGTTCCGGTTGATGTTGGCGAGGATATAGTCGAAAGTGCGGTGGCCGATCGTTTGGGCATCTCCCATTTCCACACTTACGGAGCTCACCTGGTTGAGCTCTACATTATCGAGTGCATTGGCATAAGCCCACTCATCAATGTCGATTGCCACGGCAGACAGGGCATGCATTTTCATGCCCAGGATGGCAAGAATTGCAGTGCCACAGCCCATGTCGAGCAGATGTTTTCCGGCTGGAGGGTATTGAAACATCAGTTGCATCACCAGGGCCGTGGTTTCGTGGTGGGCAGTGCCAAACGACATACGGGGTTCGATGAGCAGATCGAATTCATAGTTGGGATCAGGCTGATGGAAAGGTGCCCTCACCCGGCATCTGCTGTTGATAATTACCGGATCGTAGTTCGACTCCCAGACCTCATTCCAGTTTTTTTCGGGCACGACTTCAGTCGAAACCCATTCAACTTCATGGAATACAGGCCTTTTTAGAACTTCATCTAAAGCTTCTTTAGAAAACGATGCTTCTTCGATATAAGCCAGGAGCGTATCTTCATTCTGGCTGAAGCTATTGAAGCCGACCTGTCCGAGGGCATCGGCAAGCAGGTCGGCCACAACTTCGTTGGTATTGGCAAAGCTCAGCTCGAGCCAGGCCATCGTTATTAGGATTTACAGATTTCGAAAAACTCGGTTGCCACCAGCGAAGCGCCACCCACGAGGCCACCGTCCACACCGGGCTGTGCGAAGATCTGTGCGGCATTGCGGGCGTTGAGGCTGCCACCGTAAAGAATTTTTGTTTCTTTAGCCATTTCGTCGCCATAGCGCTCAGCAATGAGCGTACGGATGTAAGCATGCATCTCGGCCGCTTGTTCGGGCGTGGCATTTACGCCTGTACCAATGGCCCAGACTGGTTCGTAGGCAATGATGACTTTAGCAAACTCGCTGGTATCGAGGTGAAAGAGGCCATGGCGTACCATGCGGCGAACCACTTCGAAATGCTTTCCGGCTTCGCGCTCGGGCAAGGCTTCACCCACACAGAAGATCGGAGTCAGATTGTTTTCGAGTGCCTGATTCACCTTTGCCGTAAGCATTTTGTCGTCCTCGTTGAAATATTTGCGGCGTTCGCTGTGGCCGATGATGCAGTAGTCCACTTCCATGCTGCGAAGCATGCCGGCCGAAACTTCGCCGGTGTAGGCCCCACACGGGAAAGGGCTGATGTTTTGTGCTCCAACCTTGAAATAACCCTCCTGAGCGTAATCGGTTGCGATTTCGAGGTAAGGAAAAGGAGGACAAATAATTACTTGATTATCAACCTCTTCTTTTTCGAAGAGGCTGATCAACTCTTCGATGAGCTCCTCGGCTTCCTCAAAGCCTTTGTTCATCTTCCAGTTGCCGGCGACAATTTTGTTGCTCATAATGCTATGTGTTAAAGTTAAGTTCAATTCAGCCTGACACGGGGATCGAGCACCGCATAAAGCATATCGACAAAAATATTAATAATAATGAGAAGCAAGGCAATAAACAACACTGAACCCATGAGCACAGGCAGGTCGTATTTTTCGAGTGCATCCACAACCACCAGTCCGAGGCCTTTCCAGTCGAAGATATATTCTACGAAAACTGCTCCGGCCAGCAGAGAGGCAAACCATCCCGATATGGCCGTAATTACAGGGTTGAGCGCGTTTTTCATGGCGTGCCCGGCAATAATCCGGAACTCGCTTAGGCCTTTGGCTCTCGCTGTGCGAATGTAATCGGATTGCAGCACCTCGGTGAGCGAAGTGCGCATAAGTTCGGTAACGATTGCGAGCGGCCGGATTCCGAGGGTTACTGCGGGCAGAATCAGGTTCTTCAGAACCAATCGCTCGCCGCTTCCATCGTCGGCCGGCTCATACAAACTTCCGACCAGATTGAGCCCGGTAAAGTCGCCAAGCAACCACGCAAACACCCATGCCATGAGCATGGCAGCAAAAAACGAGGGCAGCGACATCCCCAGGGTGTTGATCACAAGTACGGTCTGATTCAGCCAGTTTTTATTGACCAACGCGGTCCATGCCCCCAGCATAATACCCAGAACGGAGGCTAAAACGATGGAAGCCACCGCAAGTAGCAAAGTATTTGGAAATGCTGTGGCAATCACTTCCGCCACCGGTCTGCGGCTCTGATAGCTCTGGCGGAGGTAAGGCGTTTTTAGCACAACGGACAGCTTTCCGGTTTGAAACTGAAGAAAAGGCTTGCCATAACGCTGGTCATCATACGCAAAAGATTGGCTACCAGACACATGAACCGAAACTGGTGACAGATCGTTGAGAAAGAGAAGGTATTGCTGCGATTTTGGCAGATGCAGTCCGAGATCGCGGCGCACAGCTTCCACGGTAGCCTGATCGGTGCGCTGGCCCACCATCATGGCGGCAGGATCGCCGGGAAGTATATTAAACAACAGAAATATCAAAGTGGCTACACCCCACAAGACAAGAGCACCATATGTAAGTCGCCGGAGGAGAAATCGCCACATGCTGTTTCAGTGTTGTGAAGACCTGAATTTGTCAAGTTGGTCTAAGATGGAAGGTAGTTCATCAGGTCCGGGGAAATTGCGAAAGTGCCATTTGCCGGCCACGAAGCCTTTGTGAAAGAGCACCAAGCCCGGATTGGAGCGGATCATTGTTTTTAGAGTGGTGCCATCGGCATAAAAGATGTCGGCATCAAGCGAAAACTCCTTGCGGATCTGTTCCATTTCCTCCGGAAGTGAAGCGGTGAGCAATGCCACGTGCATATTGGCTTCGGTGAGCATTTCGATCAGGGCTGAGGCCTGGCTCCACCCCTGCTTTGAAGCTTTGGAGGCATCCCAGGATACGACGACAAACATGGCATCGCTGCCGAGCAGATACTGAGTGAAGTCGTTGCCCGATTCATCTTCGGCCATAAGGCCATGCACCACATGATCGCTGTCGTATTCTGTGCGTTGATCCAGGAACTCCCATGCTGCCAGCCACTCCGGATCATTCCAGGGAAAGTTGGGCGAAAGGTATTCGCGCACCTCCCCCGTTTCCTTGTTCTGATACTTCACATAAACCCTCATTTCTGCCTCAGGATCAGGCAACATGCGGTTACCTACCTTCCACGGCCGAAAGTCGAGAAAAGGTTCGTTGAGGTGCTGATAGAGCGAGAACCAAACGAAGCCCGCCACAAATATTGTTGCAAGCACAGCCTGAACGCGTGGCATAACCATGGGCCTGAAGCTTTTCCTCCGGGCAAAAACCACCAGCGTGGGAACCATAAGAACTACGTTCTTGAAAAAAGTCTCCCAATTGGTGAGCTTGATGGCATCGCCAAAACAGCCGCAATCAGTCACCGGGGAGTATAGGGCATCATAAAATGTCAGCAAGGTGAAGAAAGACATGATAACCAGCAACAGCCAGGAGGTGAAACGGATGTAAACGGAGAAAAGCAATGCTGCACCAATGAAAAACTCCAGCGTACACAGCAAAATGGACAAGGGTAAGGCCAGATCGTTGGCCCAGGTAGTGCCGTATGCGTTAAAATAATCCTGCAGCTTGAAGGCGGTGCCCATGGGATCGACACCTTTCACAAAGCCGGAAAATACAAAGACAGCCCCGACAAGCAGGCGGCTGAGATGCATTATCAGGTAGTTAAGCTTCATAACACATGGTGTTGAAAGGTTAGTTTGCCGGAGATCCGGCCAGATGAATCAGGGCAAAAACAGCATAGTTGATGATATCGAAATAGTTCGACCCGATGCCTTCGCTTACCGTTGTTTTACCCTGATTGTCTTCTATCTGTTTGATTCTGTGTAGTTTCATAAGGATGATATCGGTGATGGAGCTCACCCGCATGCTGCGCCAGGCCTCGTCGTAATCGTGGTTTTTGCGCGTCATCAGCCGGAGGGCTTCATCCATCACCTCGTCGTAGGCGTGCAGTGCCTGTGTGGCAGTCAGGTCGGGCGCGTCGGCCGGACCGAGCCGCAGCTGAATGATGGCCATGGCGCTGTAGTTGGCAATTGCGACAAAGGCATCTTCCTGAGGTTCATCCACCATGCTGGTGGTTTTCATTTGCAGGCTGCGCAGCCGGTTGGCCTTGATAAAAATCTGGTCGGTGAGCGAGGCAGGACGCAGGATACGCCACGAAGGCCCGTAATCGCCCATTTTTGCCACGAAAACATTCCTGCACCAGCCAATCACCTGTTCAAACGCCTGGTTGGTTTCGACCCCTTTCAGTTCTCCGAGCATCATTTGGTTACTTTTGTTCCGGAAAAGTTTGCTTTGTCATGCGCAATTTCGAGGTTAAAGATACTGCATTTCGCCGAATCCATCGTTTTGAATATGGAGGTCGCAGCCTTCACAGGCAGAGACCACTGGTAATGGGCATCGTCAATGTCACCCCTGACTCGTTTTATGAGGCTTCGCGGGCAACGGACGAGCACATCCTGATTGAGCACGTGGGCAAAATGTTGGATCAAGGAGCTGATATTGTGGATATTGGAGCTGTTTCGACCCGGCCGGGGGCAATTGAGTTAAGTGCAGACGAGGAGATGCGGCGATTGATTCCGGCCGTGCGGGCAGTGATCAAGCATTACCCGCACTGTTTCATTTCAGTGGACACCTGGCGTGCCGGGGTCGCCCAGGCTGCTCTTTATGAAGGTGCGTTCATGATTAATGATATTTCCGGCGGAAGTTTCGACCCGAAGATGCCTGCGTTGATTGGTGAAAAGAATGCGCCCTACGTGTTGATGCACATTCATGGCAGGCCATCGGATATGCAGGCCCATCCTCTTCAGGCAGAAGAGATTACCGCGGTGGTAAAGCAATTTCTTGACAAGCAAGTGGCCCGCTTTGAGGCACTCGGCGCTTCACAACTGATCCTGGATCCCGGCTTTGGTTTTGGCAAAACATTGGATGCCAATTATGTGCTGCTCAGCCAGCTGCCTAAACTTCGCGTAAAAGATTATCCGATGCTTTTGGGCATCTCGCGTAAATCAATGATTTACAAGCTACTGAACACCTCACCCGATGAAGCGCTCAATGGCACAACAGCCCTGCACTTGTATGGTCTGATGCAGGGCGCCGATATCCTCAGGGTGCACGATGTGCTGGCAGCCAGGGAAGTGGTGACACTTGCAAATAAAATTACTGAGGTTTTCGGAAATAGAGTAACCAATGAAAAACAATGAGATAGATCAGCTGAACTGAAATGGCAGCAAACGCCAGGAAGTAAATAAATCCACCTCCGTAAATAAACAGCAGCCCGAAAGCGAGAAGAAAAATATTGACTTTAAGCGCTTTGATAAACGAATGCAATCGGAGTCTGGCGATTGCTTCCGATTCGTTACGTTCGGCAGTAAACATCAGCAAATGCACACCTGAATAAATCATGATTAAGGTCAGCTCATCTGCAAAGTTGTTGCTTATCAGTGCAAAAAACTTTTCCTCAAGAAATGAAGACCAGAGGGCGAAAGTATTGATTGTCAGGTCTATCGAGTAAATACCTGAAAGAACTGCAAGTGCAATCCCTGCCAGAAACAGAACGATGGCAGGAAACCTGACCCAGTAAGGTAAGAGCCCGATGTTCATTTGCTTGATTCGTTAGTTCTCGGCAGACCAATAGAGGGGAAAAGTGACTTTGCTGCCGTCGTCAAAGTAAACATCCACGGCTACAATACCAAAACGGTGGTTAGCCACATACACCAACTTGGTGACGCCTGAAAGTTTGTGCGCTGCCGGAATAGGTTGTTCAACCTGAATTGTTTTAATGAGCATGAAGCCATAGGGATAGTCATCTTCTGTTGATTTGCTTACGACCTGCCTGTTTATTCCGGTGTTACCCACAGGGTATTTGTCTCCAACCTTGGAGCTGTATTTCACAACAACACCCGGAAATGCAGGCGTTTCGCATTTGACGCCCTCGGAAGTTTGCTTCAATCTGATGCTGTTGGTTGTGACAATGTTGCCATTGATGGTAAAAACATCAGGATAATTCGATAAAAAGTTCAGCAACAAGTTGTTGCTCACTGTTGCCGAAGCTGCATAGGTAGATACACCATCCTGCAAAGCAACGACTGACGCATTAAAATTTGAAACACCCTGAATGGGTTGTTGGGAAGAGCTGACAGTGACCCCGACTTGTCCCATGGCTGTGACGTTACCGGAGATGTCTTTGATGCCATCTTTTTTGCATGAAAACAAAATAAAAGGAATCAAACTAAAGATGAAGGGAAATGTTTTCATTTGGTTTGATAATTAGTTTATTCCACCGACTTTTACAAAGTTACAGTCATTCGAAGGTGGTATCTCTTCGAAACAAAAGTTTTTTTCCAGAATATTTGTGACTGCCCGCACATAATATGAAAACATAAAATTGCCGGTGATTTTTTGGTTGCCAATTTGAGCAGATTGCAATGACCTGAACAGCAAAAAAACAGGGAAGGAGCTATTGCCCCTCCCCTGCCAAGCATATAGAAACAAAACAACCGGTTGCTTTATCGCACAAGCACAATCTTACCGCCGGAAACCGATACTTTAGTCCCGGTGCTGTATTGCAGCTGGTAGTAATACGTACCGCTGTTGCCGAGGTCTCCACGGCTTAGCTCGTAGCTGTGCTGGCCTGGCATCAGGTCTGCATCAACCAACCGATATACCATCTGTCCATATTGGTTGTAAATGACGAGGCTTACCCTGCCTGCTTCGGGCAGTGTGAAGGACACTCTGGCCCTGTCGCTGAATGGATTGGGCATCACATAATGGGCAATTCCTGCCTCAGGTGTGTCATCAGTGCTTTGTATGGCCAAAGTGCGTAAGTGAACATCATTAAGAATGCTCGCCTCTGGTGAAGCAAACTCGGTAACAGGTAAAAGTTCCATGTAGCGGAGCCCTGCTCCTACCTGCTGCCTGAGTCTGGCCCGCAAACTAAGCAATGGCTGGTCAGCCGAAAAAGTCCTGCCCATTACCTCATACCAGGCTACCTTGATGGTTCCTCCTTCCTTATCAATCGAACTGATTTCGAAACCAACCACTTCCTCCACGTCCAGCATAGCTGTATTGTAGCGCAAACCGAGGGTTACCGCCCCAAGCACAACATCCCTGTCCACATACAACGGAAGGTTTACCTCCTCGCCCACTGCAGCCTGAATGACCTGATCGTATGCAAGCGTGGCCGTAGTCTTCATAGGTACACCGGGCAGATACGAACTGTTAAGATCGCCGGCAGCGGTAAGGTATATGTTCATATAGTTATTGCCTGTGCTGATTATTCCCGGATTCACCTCGTGGTAAACCATATGGGCCGGAGTTGTTGCTGCATACGTGCCTAAGGACTGGAATACCAGCTCGGGGGCTTGCGGATACAGCATGGCGTTGGGATTGGTAACCCTGGCGCCGGATAATATGAAGTCGTGACGGTTATTGCCAAATTTTCCAAAAGCGTCTCCTTGTGCTGATCTGAAAAGAATATTCAGCGCATCGTTTGCAGTCAGAGTGCCTGATTTGTTCACGTCGCCAACGGTGGTGGCAAATTGGGTATATGGCGACGACAGGACAGGCTGTATCCAGGGGAAGAACGGACTCATGGGTTCCTCAAGTACCATCTTCCCAACAATCAATGCATCCAGACCCGATACACCTCCCCAGTTGTTCCACATCCAGGTGTTGCCAAGCTGGTTGTTGCCCGGTTGCTCCCAGACCCTCAGGGTGTAGTCCGTTCCACTCTCAAGTCCGTCAAATGAGTATGTGCCGGCATAACCTATATTCTGTGGTGAGGTAACCGCAACTCCTGACTTGTACAACTGAACCACAAACTGCGATGACGGCACCTGCGACTCGATCGGATTGTAATAGCGCAAACGTCCAGCCAGACTGGCGTTCGAACTGAAGCGGGCTTCGTAGCTCGTGAAACAATCCACTATGCTCACCTGCCAGATCGCATCTGCTGACATCAGCTGACCAGACTGTGCGTACCAGCCTAGGAAGCTGTATCCGCTATTTGCTGTAGCCGTTAACGTTACCGTACTGCCTTGTGCAACTGTACCAGTAAAGACAGCCTGTCCGCCCTGAGCAGGTATGGCCAACAACTGGAGATTAATTGGCACCACATTCACCGTTATTGTATTGCTTATAACCTGCGTCTGGGTTGCACATTGATGCAAGGAAAGCATCTCAACCTTAACTTCATCGCCTTGCTGCGGCACATAAACAAAGTTCGCTGTGTTGCCTCCTGCTACCTGCCCGTTAACCTTCCAGGTGAAGACAGGGTTGCTGCCGCCATTCACAGCCACGGCTGTAAAGGCTACCGGTGTGCCCTGACATACCACAGGCTCGTTGGCCGTGATACTTACCGATGGTGTTACTGGTGTACTTAAGCTTAACTGCATTACCGACTGTACCTGACACAATCCATTGGTATTGGCGGTAAGGGTTAACGTTACTAGTCCGATGAGTTTATCATTGGTTCCGGGTATATAAGTGGGGTTGAGTGCACCGGTATTGCTGAAGGTGCCATCGCCGCTGCTGGTCCACAAAACGCCACTGGCATTGCTCACCTGTGCTTCTGTCATGGTGTAGGTGTCATTGGCACAAATTGTGGCGTCGCTGCCTGCAAAAGCAATCGGCGTGGGCTCGACCAGCCATGTTACAATGTACTCCTCCGATGGTGTGCATTGGGTGGACAGCCTGCGGGTGCGAACCTCTACCTCGGCAACGCCTGATGTGCTGATGTTACTTGCCGAAGTATAGGGCTGCCATAACGTCCAGATATTGCCTGTGCGGGTGCGGTAATGCAGCTCGTCGGTGCCATTGCCTCCGCTGCCGGGCACAAGCGTGGCGCTTACCATGCTGCCCTCGCATACCATAGCCACTGCCGGCTGCCTGACAAGGACGCCCGGCTGGGCCTGCTTTTCAATATTCCAGCTAACAGTATTATAACCCGAATTGCTGCATACATCGCCCTGCCTGAATGTTCTGATTTCAATATGGCTCAGGCCTGCGGCTGAAATGGGGCTGCCGGGTGTGTATAGCATCCAGCTGCTCCAGCTTGTGCCGTTGTGTGTGCGGTATTCGGAAACATCAAGTCCGCTGCCGCCTGTGCCAGAAAGCAAGGTGGCCGATACTGATGTAGTCTCGCAAACCACAGGCTGTGCGGGCGATGGTTGCAACATGCCGGCCATGGGCGTAGGCTCTACTTCCCAGCCTACAGTAATCCAATTCGAAGAAGCACAGTAGCTGGCCAGGCGACGACTGCGGATCTCAAGTGCTGTGATACCATTCGTAGATAGGGCTAAGCCGTCATAAGGCTGCCAGTTGCTCCATCCACTGCCCGAAAGCTTGCGGTACTGCTTCTCGTCATTGCCGTTGCCTCCAAAGGCATTGCTCAGATCAGCCCATACCTGGCTGCCTTCGCACACTTTGACCGCATCAGGATATTTTGTCAGCAGGCCGGCCTCAGGCATCATCTCAAAACTCCAGCCGGAATGAACCCATGCCGAAGGACTACAATAGCTGGCCAGCCTTCGCGATCGTATCTCGATGTGCAATGCGCCAGGAATGCTCAACACCTGACCATTGTATGGCATCCAGTCGGTGTAATAGGTGTGATAAAATACACGGTACTCTGTCTGGTCAATACCATTACCGCCAGTGCTGCCTGTGAGAACGGCTGATACCTGAGTAGCCTCGCAAAGGGTCAGAAATGCCATCGGATTGCTGATGAAGTTTCCTGCAACTGGTGTAGGCTCCACTGTCACCGTCCACTCGCCTGTGGATTGCTCAGGAACAGTGTTGCAGGTGCCATCATTGGCGTATCTGCGGTAGGTTGTGGTGCTGGTCAGACCGGCAGGTGGCGTATAGCTTGACGAGTTGGCTCCGGTGATGCTGGCCGTGAAGTTGTCAGAAGAGCTCCGCCAGCTGTAGGTGATGTTCCCGTCACCACCCGATGCTGCGCTTGCACTGCCAATGGTGGACGGGGTGTCGCCATAGCAGATGGTCTCGCCGGCAGTGGCTATGGCGCCCGGGGTGAAATCGGGCCTGACTGTCACCGTCCACTCTCCTGTGGATTGCTCAGGAGCAGTGTTGCAGGTGCCATCGTTGGCGTATCTGCGGTAGGTAGTGGTGCTGGTCAGGCCGGCAGGTGGCGTGTAGCTTGACGAATTAGCCCCGGTGATGCTGGCCGTGAAGTTGTCCGAAGAGCTCCGCCAGCTGTAGGTGATGTTCCCATCGCCTCCCGATGCTGCGCTTACACTGCCTATGGTGGACGGGGTGCCGCCATAGCAGATGGTCTCGCCGGCAGTGGCTATGGCGCCCGGGGTGAAATCGGGCCTGACTGTCACCGTCCACTCGCCTGTGGATTGCTCAGGAACAGTGTTGCAGGTGCCATCGTTGGCGTACCTGCGGTAGGTGGTGGTGCTGGTCAGGCCGGCAGGTGGCGTATAGCTTGACGAATTAGCCCCGGTGATGCTGGCCGTGAAATTGTCCGAAGAGCTCCGCCAGCTGTAGGTGATGTTCCCATCGCCTCCCGATGCTGCGCTTACACTGCCTATGGTGGACGGGGTGCCGCCATAGCAGATGGTCTCGCCGGCAGTGGCTATGGCGCCCGGGGTGAAATCGGGCCTGACTGTCACCGTCCACTCACCTGTGGATTGCTCAGGAACAGTGTTGCAGGTGCCATCGTTGGCGTATCTGCGGTAGGTGGTGGTGCTGGTCAGGCCGGCAGGTGGTGTATAGCTTGACGAAGTGGCTCCGGTGATACTGGCTGTAAAATTGTCCGAAGAGCTCCGCCAGCTGTAGGTGATGTTCCCATCGCCTCCCGAGGCAGGGTTTACACTATCTATGGTGGACGGGGTGCCGCCATAGCAGATGGTCTCGCCGGCAGTGGCTATGGCGCCCGGGGTGAAATCGGGCCTGACTGTCACCGTCCACTCTCCTGTGGATTGCTCAGGAGCAGTGTTGCAGGTGCCATCGTTGGCGTATCTGCGGTAGGTGGTCGTGCTGGTCAGACCGGCAGGTGGCGTGTAGCTTGACGAATTAGCCCCGGTGATGCTGGCCGTGAAATTGTCCGAAGAGCTCCGCCAGCTGTAGGTGATGTTCCCATCGCCTCCCGATGCTGCGCTTACACTGCCTATGGTGGACGGGGTGCCGCCATAGCAGATGGTCTCGCCGGCAGTGGCTATGGCGCCCGTGGTGAAATCGGGCCTGACTGTCACCGTCCACTCTCCTGTGGATTGCTCAGGAGCAGTGTTGCAGGTGCCATCGTTGGCGTATCTGCGGTAGGTGGTCGTGCTGGTCAGGCCGGCAGGTGGCGTGTAGCTTGACGAATTAGCCCCGGTGATGCTGGCCGTGAAATTGTCCGAAGAGCTCCGCCAGCTGTAGGTGATGTTCCCATCGCCTCCCGATGCTGCGCTTACACTGCCTATGGTGGACGGGGTGCCGCCATAGCAGATGGTCTCGCCGGCAGTGGCTATGGCGCCCGGGGTGAAATCGGGCCTGACTGTCACCGTCCACTCACCTGTGGATTGCTCAGGAACAGTGTTGCAGGTGCCATCGTTGGCGTATCTGCGGTAGGTGGTGGTGCTGGTCAGGCCGGCAGGTGGCGTATAGCTTGACGAATTAGCCCCGGTGATGCTGGCCGTGAAGTTGTCCGAAGAGCTCCGCCAGCTGTAGGTGATATTCCCATCGCCTCCCGATGCTGCGCTTACACTGCCTATGGTGGACGGGGTGCCGCCATAGCAGATGGTCTCGCCGGCAGTGGCTATGGCGCCCGGGGTGAAATCGGGCCTGACTGTCACCGTCCACTCGCCTGTGGATTGCTCAGGAACAGTGTTGCAGGTGCCATCGTTGGCGTACCTGCGGTAGGTGGTGGTGCTGGTCAGGCCGGCAGGTGGCGTATAGCTTGACGAATTAGCCCCGGTGATGCTGGCCGTGAAATTGTCCGAAGAGCTCCGCCAGCTGTAGGTGATGTTCCCATCGCCTCCCGATGCTGCGCTTACACTGCCTATGGTGGACGGGGTGCCGCCATAGCAGATGGTCTCGCCGGCAGTGGCTATGGCGCCCGGGGTGAAATCGGGCCTGACTGTCACCGTCCACTCACCTGTGGATTGCTCAGGAACAGTGTTGCAGGTGCCATCGTTGGCGTATCTGCGGTAGGTGGTGGTGCTGGTCAGGCCGGCAGGTGGTGTATAGCTTGACGAAGTGGCTCCGGTGATACTGGCTGTAAAATTGTCCGAAGAGCTCCGCCAGCTGTAGGTGATGTTCCCATCGCCTCCCGATGCTGCGCTTACACTGCCTATGGTGGACGGGGTGCCGCCATAGCAGATGGTCTCGCCGGCAGTGGCTATGGCGCCCGGGGTGAACTGCGGACGAACTGTAACCTGAATTACATTGGATGCAGCGGCTCCGCTCCAGCTGGTTGAACAGTCAACCCTTGCAAGGCGACGGAACCATGTGGTCTGGTTTAGACTCGTAGCCTGATGAGTTGCAGCGTTGCTGGAGGCTATATCAGTCCAGTTGGCAGGATCGAATCCTGAGCCTGCCGGATCGGTTGTGGTCATTTGCCATTTGTACTCCAGAGTGCCGGCGAAGCCACCTGGCAGACTTATACTTGTAAAGGCTGTTGGTTGACTGTTGTAGCAAATCGTCTGGTTATCAGCAATCGTACCTCCGCTGGTGGGATTCGAGCAAAGGTTGAGCACCACATCGTTTCCATCGCCTCCGGTATAAGTGATGAGCGCCGGAAGTCCGCTGCCCAGCACATTATTTATAAAAGCTCCTTCGGGCAATCCGGTAAACGTACCTGCTACAGGCTGTGAACCAAGGTTGTTGAGAATAAGGTAGGTTTCAGGGGCCACAGGGGTGTGTGTGCCACTAAGAACGAGATTAACACCTGTCAGATCCACAATACCCGAAACAGTAAGCTGCGTATAAGTTCCACTGGTTCCATCGCCGGGTGTATTCCCGTTGATGATTATGCCCAGGTCGCTGCCAAAAGATAGTGTCGAGGCGGTAACATCTGTGCCATCGAAATCAGGAAACACCGCAGCCGGCGAATCGCCCGGATCGAGCAGCAAAGTTCCGCCGTTGGTATTGATGCCACCTGCGGTGAAAGTTACACTGCCATTGCTTACCAGTTGCATGTTGGTACTGGCCGGACGCGAAATGTCTGCGCTTACCGCGATATTTCCGCTGGCAGGATCACCAATGATAAGCGATCCGGCAGTTACCCTATCGAGCTGGGCATCGGCTAATCCGAGAATTCCGGGCGCATTGGGGCCGCCTAGGTCAATTGCCTGCCCGGCAGTGCTGCCTTTGAAAATGACTGTTCCGCCACCGGCATTTACCATGCCATTGGAGGGGTGAATGTCGAAGCTGTTGCTTTCGAAGGTGATGCTTTTGGATGGATCATTGATACTGACTGTTCCGTTGCCAACCCTTGCGATTGTGATTGCTTCGTTTGCAGGGATGTTTGCGGCATTACCCAAAATGCGCACATTTCCACCCACGCTGCTCACAGTGGCACCATTCCGGATCTGTACCCCCTGGGAACCAAGGTTGAATACACTATTGGGAGTACCTGCTGTACCCTCCAGAAATATGTTGCCTATTCCTGTGCTGGTAATGTCGCCCCTGATTGAGAGACCATGGTTGAAACCTGTCTCCGGCTCATTATTCAGATTCAAACCAACGATGGTGATATCACCATTAAAACTCCGTATGTAAGAGGGCGTATCAAACCTGATGGTTTGTGCACCGGTTCCGGTGCCATATGACCTGTTGGTTCTGGCATAGATACTTATATTTCCATTCCCTGTGGCCTTGATGTGACTTCCCGCAAACATAAACATTGCTATATTCGATATAAATCCAGTGTTAGCAACCCCAGCTGCAGAAAAAATATCCATGGTTATATTCCCATTTTCTGCAGTAATCTTTGAGCCCTCTGACCTGAGATTGACAGCATAATTTGCACCATTTGCAAGATAGCCAGTATAGATATCCAAACGAATATTAGCCGGCCCGGTTGCCGCAATTGTACCGTTGTCATTTAGGTTAAGACCTGAGTTGGCCACAACATTAATATTTGGATGGGTACCATTCCCGCTGATGAGTGTAATATAGATATCGCCACCAGCCGAGGAGATCTGCGTATTGTTCTGCAAAAACAAAGCTGCAGCGCCTCCCTGAAAACCGTCATCCACCGAGGCCTCAATCAAAATATTTCCTTTACCTGCTACGGTGCCGGTGGATTCTATCCTGCCCATGTTGTGCATCCACATTCCTATCATAAAGCCAGGCGCATTTTTACCGGCTTTTGTTTTTACAATGATATTTCCCTCTCCGGTACTACGTAATAAACCAGGTAAAATCAATCCATGGAAATTACCAATGGTCGGAGGGTCTTGTTGATTTATTTCCAGAACAATGTCGCCATCCTGCACTTCCAGGCTTCCGCCAGTATCAACTGTCATCCATTTGCTAACTTTTATAACAGGAGAACCGCCTCCCTGAAAAGTAAGCTTTGCATTAGCAGCAACATTTACAACATCCTCACCCGGACTTGCATGGTCATTCTGCAGATCGACATCCAGGTTCGCGCTGGGAGCGAAGGTAATGTCACCAACAAAGTTAACTACATCATCACCCTGTCCGCCGTTGATGGTGAAACTGGGCATGGGGGTAGTAAAACCCCCTACATTTATGACATCATCGCCCAAACCAGTGTTGATGGTGATCTGATTCACTTCGCTAAGCAAAAGGTTAGCCGGAAACGCCTGGGGTGCACCTCCGTTGAGGCTGTAATACTGCCCGCTTACATCAAAAACTATATTGCCGGCGTCACCGTAAACATTGAGTGTTTCGCCCCTGCCACAGGCATCATCAAATATGATTTCGCCACCAGATGCAGTGATTTGGTAAAGACGCACTTCGATCATCACCACATTTGAGGCCAGACGTTCACTTTCGCAGGTAACGCCGGCCATACGCCTGAACCAGGTGGTTTGTGTAATGGCATCAGGCTGATAGGTGTTTGTGTTGGAGGAGTTAATATTGACCCAGCTTGAAGGGTCGAAACCTGGGGCTGCCGGATTGCTCAGGCTGTATTGCCATTGGTATTCGATTGTACCCATGAAGCCGGGAGGATTGGTGACGCTTGTTATGAGGCCAGGCGTTTCTCCCGCACAAATCAGCTGGTTACCGGCAATAACACCCCCGTTTTCGGGGTTGAGGCAAGGTTCGAACAGGGCCTGAAAACTAAGGGCAGAGGTTACATTGTTTTCCGAACGCTGCGGATTGGTGTTGCCATCGCTCCAGGCCAAAAATTTATAACCTGCATTGGGCTGCGCAACAACATTCTCGCTGCTGGCACCCTGGAGCACAAATTGATTGCCGCTACCCTGAATGGTGCCATTCACGGCGGTGTAAAGCACCCTGTGCGTATGCAGTTTGTAACGACCATCGGGCTGCCGAATAAAAGGTGCTGAAGGATTTACATATACCGCCGGTCGTACTGCGGAGTTGGCAATTACCGAATATGATGACTGGGCATCGAAAAAGTAACCAATAAGATCGACCCAGTAGATTTTTTCATTGGCAGGAGGATTGATCCTGAAGATACCCGAACGGGTCATGTTGAAAAAGCCCGGGACAGCGGCCCTGCGCAACGGGCCATCTGGGGAGTTAAAATAGCTGAATGAACGGGTAAAACCCGGGCTGAGTGGGCCGCCCAACTCTTCGACCGAGGGAAGAAATACCATGTCAACCACAAAACCAGACTGTCCCACCGTGGTGCCGTAACTACTCGTCCAGTTATGTTCTCTTTGTTGGACAATATCCTTGGAAGGTTTGGAAAAACTGCCATAAAAGTCCGAATTAAGGTATTGGCGCACACTGGAATACTCATAGTTGTTGTCGGGCATACCTATGCGATAAGGCATTTCGTGTATGTGCTGGCGGGTTAGAAGGACAATCTCATGGTAGTAAGGGGGATTGTACCCAATACGATCATATTTGTCAACCACAATCCAATCAACCGGTGCCCCATTCCAATTCCAGGTATCGTCATAAACAACCGCACCTTCAGGAATATCGTGTATAACGCCAGTCCAGCGGTCTCTCCAGCTGTGGAAAGGATACCCCTGATTGACTGAAGGATCCATCAGCCATATCGGAGAATTAAAATCCCAGCCTGCACCAGTGAAAGTCGGCTGCGATGTCATTTCCGTTGTCGTTTTCGGTGATCCAAACGAGCTTGAAACTGTGCCAGCCAGTTCCTGATCGAAGAAGTTGTTCCCACCTGTTGTTGGATCAGCTTTATAAAAAGTAAGTCCGGCCTTAAAATTGTCATCCGGAATATTGAAAGATACAGCAGCATAGCAATTTTCGATATGCGCCTGAAAAATAAATCCGGCCAGCCCAGCCACTACCTGAGGCGTAGCTGATTGAATCGAACCCATCGCGTAAGAATCTTCTGCCCTGCCAAAAAGGTAACCTGTCAATCCCCCCGCCAAACCCGAAGTCGAAATCTGGGTGTTGGCATATGAACGAATAATTTTACCATTACCCTCCGTGATACCAATCAGGCCTCCTGTATATTCAGCTCCTGAGACTATTCCCGATGCAGAACACTGTACAATCTCGCCACGTGATTCACCCACCAGCATGCCTGTCATCTCGCCACCGGTGACATCGCCGGCAATCAGCTCAAGGTTTTCGATCCTGGCAAGGTGATTGGTAAATCCGAAGAATCCGGTGCGTTCGCTGGTGGGACGGTTAATATATAGATTGCTGACGGAATGAAAGTCACCGTTATATTTCCCTTCAAAAGGCATCTCCCAGGTGCCCAGTGGCAACCACCCTGCTCCCTGGTTGAAGCATGCATTTGAGGTAAGGGCAGCATCAATATCTGCTGTCTGAAGAAAATGTTTGTTCCACGATGAAGTATTGGCAGCCATCCACAACAGGTTGTCAAAATTGGCTATCAGATAAGGATTGGACGAGGTGCCCAACCCGGCCGGCATCTGACCGGCCATGTTCAACGACAAAGTCTGGGTGGTTATCCCGACGATATTGGAGGGTGCCGCAGTAGTCCATTCCTCGCTGCAATCTACCTTCGACAATCTCCTGAACCAGGTGGTCTCCGTCAAAACCGCAGGTTGATATGTTGTGGAGTTGCTCGATGGAACGTCAGTCCAACTGGCCGGGTCAAAATCCGGAGCCGAAGGATCTGAAGTAGAAAATTGCCATTTGTAGGTTATCGGGCCATAGGCCGGCCCCAATACCGATAGGCTATTGATCATTGCAGGCACCGATCCGGAGCAAATGACCTGGGAGGAACCGATCGCACCTCCGTCGGTTGGCAGAATACAGTCGGTGGCAATGTTAAATTCCAGTGCACCCCGGTCAACCGTCCCTGAAGAGGCAGCATCAGCACCATTGAGCCGGCGGGAAAAGCCTGCACCCCTGACATCAAAATCAACGGTGGAATAGGAATTATTGCCCTGATCGATCAGTGGCGAACCCTGCATCAATCTGAAATCACCCCCATCCGGATCCACAAAAAACGGATCAGCCACATCAATGCCACCGAGCGCGGGCTGTGGTATGATCATACCAGGCTCATTGTGCACCGTGGAATTTATCACTGCTTCAGGCCTGAACGAATGAACATAAGGATAATTCAGGCTGGTGTTGTCCCAAACAATGCTGTTCACAAGACTGTATGCTGTGCAGAAAATTGCAGAATTGCCATGTGCAACATTCCTGCTGATTGTGACGTTTTTAAGTATGCGATTGGAGCCGCCAATGAAAATTCCACCCCCAAGATACCCGATATTTCCGGCAATCAGTAAATTCTCCATCTCGTAGTATGCTAAACTGGAGATAAGACCTACTCCTCCCCCATTACCTCTTACAGCAGAACTGTTGTAAAGTATTTGTGAATTCTTTAATGAAAGACTAAAACCTCCTGAATATGGTGCAGCATTCACCATAATCCCACCGCTGCCATTAGAGTTAGACGTATTGTTTCTCACCAAAAGACGATCCAACACCACGGTGGCTGAGCTTTGAGCAGTTAGGTAAATTCCACCCGCACCCAAATAGTTGGTGGTGCCATCACTGTTTCCGGTTATTTTTCCTCCAACGTACGAGAACTCAGCAACTACATCGGCATATAATCCGCCACCAATAGATTGAGACTGATTATTTATAATATCCACATTCTCAAGAATCAATTTCTTTGGTACGCCTAAGGATTCTGCCCCAAAATATGAGTAACGGATCCCGCCGCCATCTCCAGGAGAGAAATTGTTTCTGACCACAGAATTTTTTAGTTGAAGCTCACCATCCCAAACCGCAATTGCTCCACCACCGGAAGATGTTGATGTATTATGTTCAAACACACATCCATCCATCAGCAATGTTGCACGGTTCCATAAGTATATTGCTCCAGCATAGGAGGATTTGTTGTAACGGAACGTACTGTTGTTGATGGTCACCCTGCTCACGAGAGGAGTAGGAACGCCAAAAGTGCGGGTTTGAATGACCATGTTGTGAAGGTTTTTGGTAAACAGACAATTCTCGAATACAGGTGAGCCTCCATATATCCTGACTGCTCCATTATCGCTGTGCGCAGTACTTTCTTTGATGACAAGATTTTTAAGCAAAGGCGATGCACGATCGATATGGATGGCACCCGATACGAGCGTAAGGTTACTATTGCCGCCGCGTATAGTGAATCCATCAATAATTGTTGAATTGGTAAATACCAGATCCTCTCTGAACAGGACGACACGATGGGCATTGTCGCCATAGTTCTGAAACATGAAGTCGGTGCCATCACCGGTCACCAGGTCATCGCCGTTGAGGTCGCCGTCGAGGATTGTTTCGTTGGTTTCAAAGTCGCGTGTCGTTATGTCGAAGGTCAGGGGGTCTTCCTCTCCCGAAAATCCGCCCAGCATCTGCACCCCTGGTTTCATCGAAAAACTGCGGAAGCGCGGGTGCCCACCTCCGATCTCAGTAGTAGGAACATAACGTCCTTTTGCAATCCAGATCACATTACCGCAAACAGCATTGTCGAGCGCATCCTGGATTGCAGTCCCTGGCAATGCATTGGCCCAATCCGACCCGTTCATGAGTCCTGCACCGTTCTCGGTGATAAAAATATGCTCTGGTACAATGGCAATCCGCACAATGTTTGAGCTGGCTGCACTGTTCCAGCTGTCCTCGCATTCCACCCTGGCCAGCCGTCTGTACCATGTAGTTTGCAAAAGTTCGCCAGGTTGAAATGTGGTGGAGTTGCTCGAGGCAATATCTGTCCAGCTGGCCGGATCGAAGGCCGAAGCCTGTGGATCGGATGTAGTGAATTGCCATTTATACTCCAAAGTGCCTGTGTGTCCGGTTGCTTCCGCATTGCTGCCAAGCAGGGAGGGTGTGCCGGAAGTGCAAAAAGCCTGATTCGAGGCAATGATGCCTCCGCTGTTTGGATTGATGCAACAGGCCTCCACCATGATCCGGTATTGGGCAGTGACAGCTGTTGGTGCGCAGGCGTTCAGGCCGGTCACAGTCAGGGTTAAGGTTACGATATTTCCCGCATCAGAATTCGTTGGTATGTACCTGGGCTGCAACGTATTTTCAAATTCAAGCTGTCCGCCTCCATCATGTGTCCAAAGGATGCTACCGTTGGCCGAGCTTGCCACGGATGCTTCAAGCACAAAACTTACGTTGTTGCATATGGTTATGGCGTACTGGGGATTAAAACTAAAGCCATTGATCAAAGCGGTTGTAAGGCCTGTACCATATGTTTCGGAGGATAACCAGAAACCAAAAACGTCTCCCTCGTTTACATGCAGTGTGTTAACGGTGCCATTCTGATTGTTAATCCAGAAATTGGTCAACTGAACGGGATTACCATTCAGGACAAACCCGAAAGCTTCAGAAGTTGGTGGGCTAAGAATAGCAGTATAATCCCACGAAAACGAAATGGTTCCGGCAGAAGGTATGGTCACTGTTGCACCAGCTGTCGCATCGGACATCATACCCGCAGAGAGTTCAAGCGAATTGGTGCCGTCGAAAAAGTAAGTTCCGCCGTTGGTGGAGGTATTGCTCCAGAACGAGGGCGCAAAATCCAGGTTAAAACCGGGCAGGTATGTTGTTACAACTGCCTCAGGCGCGGGATCAACGGCAACCCTGACCACATTCGACGATGCAGCAAGCGACCAGTCAGGCTCGCATTCCACCTTTGCCAAACGCCTGAACCAGGTAGTTTGTGTCAGGGCAGTCGGTTGATAATCTGTGGAATTGCCGGATGGGATGATACCCCAACCGGCCGGATCGAAACCTGGTTCTGCCGGATCGGAAGTAGTAGATTGCCATTGGTATTCGAGCTCCCCAATAAATCCGGAAGCTGCAACGCTGCTCATGAGAAGCATTGGTTGATTGCCAACGCAAATGGATTGATTTCCTGTAATGATTCCGCCATTGGATGGATTGGCACAGGTAGTAATCTCAATACTAAAATGATGCAACTGACCAGCGTCGTACCGCGAACCATCAATCAAAGTCAGCGTCCAGTCACCATTGAAAGGTGCACCCGTCAGAAGATTCAGGTTGCCGTGCGAACCACCCATGGCTCCTGAAGTAGGCAAATAATTTCCTGGAGGGATAAACGAACTATTCGCCTGAACCGGAATGTAACTTGTATGGGCAATGTTGAACGACAATACATTCGCTCCGCTAAATCGTTGGGGAGATCCACAGGGTCCTGAGCCTAGTCGGAGAATCAACGGAATAGGTCGTCCCATTGGCGGAGTTAAACTAACATCAAGATCGCCGGCATAATTGTGGTTAACTGCCACATTGATTGTGATCTGAGCCGGATGGCTTACATTTCCGGGAACACCTGTTACACTTACAGTGCTATTTAGCGCCGGGCCGGGAGAAAGCCAGCAATCTCCATTGCCGTCGGGTATGTTCTGCGGCAATCCTGTGGCTGTAAAAGTTTGACTAAAGGATTGTAGGCTTAACAGAGTGAAAGCAAACAATAAAAAAATCAACCCCAGGAACCGGGTTGACTTGCGAATTGGTGTAGTAGTTTCCATGTGCTTGATTTTGAGTGGTTGATTATGCTTGAGAAATGTTTTTACAATTTTTACATTACATAAATCTGTGCGGCCTGCTTGCCGGCTGCTTGTTTGACCGATATAAAAGATTGCCCATCTTATTTAGACTGATTCTAAAGTTTGATTTCAGGAAAAAAAAGAAGCCTTTTCGTTTTCGGCTTTTGAGGCTGATAGGATAAGGTGGGCAAATATGGACAGGCAAATCCCCGGGGTGCAAAAAAAGCACCTCACGAAAACCTCATTTTAACCAAACTTTAACTAATTAGTGGAAAAAGAAGTAGATAAACTACAGTATTCCAGACAGATAGGTCACAAGATTATCATCACTGGAAAGGGAAAGTTTTTTTCTGATGATAGAGCGGCTGTTTTCGACCGTGCGTACAGTCCGGTTGGTGATACCGGCAATTTCTTTGGAGCTTAGGCCCAGTTTGAGCAAGCCACACATTCTAAGCTCGGAGGGGGACAAGTCGGGGTGGCGGGCAATCATGGCCGCATTAAATTGTTCGTTTACAGCATCAAAACGCTTCTCAAACTCAGAAAAAGGATTTTGCTGTCCAGCCTGCCTGAGTTGGTTCCTAAGAGGCCTGAAATGATCAGCTTCTGACTGGGGTAGTTTTTTAAGAGTTTCGTTCAGACCACGCTCAAAATTCCCAAGCTTCTCTTTGGTGTTGGCCAGGTCGATGGCATTGTTCACCAGCTCGCGTCGCTTAAAATCGAGTTCAAGCTGTGTGCGTTCAAGTTCTGAGGAAGTTTTCAGGGCCAACAGGTCAGACTTGCGCCGCTGCATCGTTAACCTGATGGCCAACAAAGCAGATAAAACCAGAATAACAAGTGCGATGATCACCCACAACCGGATAACGTTTCGCTGACGGAGGACATCCTGCTCCAACTTGAGAGCCTTTGCTTCCTCAAGCGCCTTGTCGTATTTGGCCTGCAATTCGGCAATAGACAGCTGATTGCCCGATCTGAGCAGGCTGTCGTTGATGCGATATGCTTCAAGCAGGTAGGGATAGGCTTTACCGGGGTTTCCCATCTGTGCATGAACCGATTGAATGGCATATTGCACAATTTGCTCAAACTCCGGATTGCCCGATTGCCGGAGCAACTGACTCACCGTATCGTAATGCGCCAGGGCCAGCTCCAACTGCTGAAGTTTCTGATATGCCCTGCCGATGCTGTAATGATTGTACAAGGCCCCCATGAACCCCCCCGTCTCCTTGGAGAGTTTAAGCGATAGTTTATAATTTTTCAGTCCCTCCAGGGTTTCATCTTTATCAACAAAAATATTTGCCAGATTGAAATAGGTTCTGGCCAGTTCCCCCTTATCGCCCAGCTCTTTAAGCAGTTCCAAAGCTTGTTCATAGTATTCAACTGCCTTAGCTGTGGAATCAGTGCTACGACATACCACGCCAAGGTTGATGAGCACAACAGCTTCCTGCCGGATATCGGCTACTTTTCGGCTGTTTTGTAACGCCCTGAGGTATAGTTCATAGGCCTTTTTATATTGTCGGATACCCAGGTTGAGATTACCAATGTTTGCGTACAACACACCCAACTGCCTGAAATCATTTACTTTTTCAAAATAGGCTATGGATTCGAAAAAATGAAACATAGCCTTGTCCGTTTGGCCTGTGTGTGAATAAATTGCAGCAAGATTGTTGTGTACAGAAGCCAGATTAAATGAGCCTCCTGCCCCTTCCAATATCTTCTTTTGCTCCAACAGCAGTTGTTCTGCACTTTCGGCCAAACCCAGACGGAAATAAGTATCCGCCAGTGCCACGTTATTCTTAATGATAAGATCCTCGTCGCTTACCTTGGCCGCAAGGGTTTTTGCAAGTTCAAAATAAACCCTGGCAGAATCGAATTGCGAAATGTTTTTGTGCGAAATTGCCTTTATATAATTCAACCGTAAAAGCTGATTTGAAGACCAGGCAGATCCTATTTTTGATTTAACAACCCTATAAACTTCATAATCAATTACTTGATACTTATCTGCCAGATGATGTAACATATTGAGCAAGGAATCTGTTTTTTGCTCTTGCGGCAGATTCCTAACCAATTTTAATAAGGAGTCGGGCGAAAGGCTTGCATTAAGCTGACTGTTAACCAACAGGAAGATAAGGCAAACAAGGAAACGTTTATAAAGTGTGGCGTAGTTAGTTAGCACGTATTTACCGGATTGGAATCGGTAAATGTACGAATCAGAGTTTTATAATGATATCTTTCGAAGAATAAAGTTCAAAAAATACTGCTCACTTAGCAGATTGGACCTGCTAATAATCAATAAACTCCTGAAACAACACCTGCAAAAAGGCCTTCCCTTCCTGCTTTACCCGTGCGTCATCTTCGGGTTTCAGGCTGTTTTGCCAATAGTGGTCGGCAAACTTATTCCAAACGAAATGTCCCTCCGGGGTTTTCCAACCAAGACCTTCGTTAAGCTCGAAATAAGCAAACTGTCGGCTGTAGGGGTTGAACATATCGCGGCTCCAGCGGAAAAGCTTAGCATCCAGTCCAAGTTGCTTTAACAGGGTGGCCGGGATATCGGAGTTCGTAAAAAGTACATCGGTCTGCCTGCCACGGAGCGAGTCGGCAAGTGCAGGTCCGAGCAGCAGAAGGGGTATTTTGTGGTATTCGAACGTCTCGAGCGGATGGTTGCGGTAAGTACTTTTGCTGTGGTCGGCTACCAGAATAAATAAGGTGTTGCCGAACCAGGGTTGCGTTCTTGCAATTTCGAAAAACCTGCCAATGGCCGCATCGGTGTAGTGTGCACCATTCACATGGTTGCGTTCAAGCTGTGGCCAGGCGATCGGGCGCGGCCCAGGAAAGTCGAAGGGCGAATGCGAACTGAGCGTGAATACCACGCTGAAAAAAGGTTGCCTGAACTGATTGAGCTGGCTGGCATAATACGGCAGAAGGTCGCCGTCGTGCACCCCAAGTTTTCCCCTGGCAAAGGAAGAAGGCAGATCCTTGCCTTCCATCAGAAGATCTATCTCATTGTAGATGAGATACGACCTGATGTTGCCGTAGTTGAGCTGCCCTCCGAAATAGAAACTGGTGTGGTAACCTGCCTCGCGCAACTCCCGGGTGAGCGAAGGCAAGGCGTGATATTTTTCGGGATGGTTGGTAATTGTTGTGATGGGCAATCCAGGCAATCCACCGATGAGCGAACCAATGGCCTGTTGCGAACGATTGGCGTTGGCATAGAAGTTCGTAAAAAGCAGTCCCTCCTTTTCCAACTCAGCAATGTTCGGAGTAATTCCGGGTTCTCCGCCCAAAGACTCAATCAGGTCGGCCGAAAAACTTTCGAGCAGCAGTACCACAATATTTGGCCGCGACTGTTTAAATATTTTAACTGTAGTATCCTTTTGAACCTCAAACAACTGTGCGACAATGGCTTCCGCCTCCTGGCGCGGCATCACCTCAAAAGGATTATGATTTTTAAGACTTACGGCATTGAGCAGGTTGGTAGCAAAATGGTAGGTCGGATTCACTGCAGCAAGGTTGAGGATGTTGTGGCTGCTGAAATAAGCCGAACTTACGCTGATGGGTATGGCATTAATTCCACCTCTTGCACCCAGAAACAACAAACCCACATTTAGCAAAAATGAAGGAACAAGCACCCATTTCTTTCCTTTCCAGGGCTGCCTCTCAGCTTTCGACCACCTGATATAACCCCAGAACAAGGCTGTGGATAAACCTAACCATATGGATACCAGAAGAATAAACATACCGGTTGGGGCAGTCTGCACCACTTCGTCAGGATGCTTGAAGTATACGAAAACTTTATAAGTCAGTTTGGATTGCCATTCGGCATATAGTCCGGTTTCGGCAACCGAGATCAGGCCGTGGATATATGTGAACACACCCACAATCCAGAGCTTGATTCTGTGAAAAGCAAGGTGACCCGAGATAAGCTGAAGCAGGTCGGTAAGAACCGCCAGAAGAAGAAGATAACAGGCTGTGGCCACATCGAGCCAGAAAGCAGCACCAAAACTTTGCAAGAGTTCTGAAATTCCGATTCCGGCCAGCCGGAGATGTTGCAGATTGTATAAAAAATAGACCAGCCTGAAGAGCGAAAAGACTGCCAGCCAATAGCCAAGCAGCCGGACTTGACGAAAAATTAATGTTTTCATAACAATTCGCAAAAGTACATTTAGTTGACGAGTAAATCCGACTGCTTATTGCTTTTGGCTACTTTTGCGTGCGTTTTTGCGCTGCACAGACATGAGTATCCGTAACAATCTGCAAGCCATCAGGCAACACCTTCCAGGCCATGTGAAACTCATCGCCGTTTCGAAGACCATGCCCAATGCCCTGATCATGGAGGCATATGAGGCCGGTCAGCGTGCGTTTGGCGAAAACAAAGCACAGGAGCTCTCGGCCAAGCAACCGCAGCTGCCCGGAGATTGTGAATGGCACTTTATCGGTCACCTGCAAACCAACAAAGTGAAATACATTGCACCTTTTGTGCACATGATCCACTCGGTCGACAGCCTGAAGCTGATTCAGGAGATCAACAAGCAAGCCGCCAAACACAACCGCGTCATTCCCTGCCTGCTCCAGTTTCATATTGCGGAAGAAGAAACCAAATTTGGGCTCGACAGGGAAGAAGCCGATCAATTGCTTAACTTTTTGTCAACCAATCCTTTGCCTAATGTCATGATTTCCGGCGTCATGGGAATGGCTACCTACACAGACGATATGCAGCAGGTGCGCAAGGAGTTTGTTCACCTGCGCAACATCTTCGATGAGCTGAAACGCGGATATTTTGCTGATATGGAGTGGTTTAAAGAAATTTCAATGGGCATGACCAATGATTATCGGGTGGCAGTGGAAGAAGGTTCTACCATGGTCCGCATTGGCAGCGCCATTTTTGGCGAAAGAAATTACCAATAAAACAAACCAGATGATTTATCTCCTTTTCGCGCTCGGATTTGTGCTGCTGATCTATGGGGCGAAGCTTTTTGTAGATGGTGCAGTATCCGTTGGCATACATTCCAGGCTGTCGCCTTTGGTCATAGGTCTCACAGTAGTCGCATTTGGCACTTCGTTGCCTGAACTGGTGGTCAACATTTTTGCAGCTATCAAAGGCAGCACCGGACTTGCGATAGGTAATGTGCTGGGCTCCAATATTGTAAATATCCTTGGGGTAATTGGCATTACTGCCTTGATATACCCATTTCATGTGGACCGGCCATCGATGCGGCGCGACCTGCCATTTGGGGTGTTGGTTACGCTGTTGCTCCTTTTGATGGGCAACGGATATTTTATCGGAAGCGCCAAAACGATTACACGTATCGAGGGTATAGCCATGCTGTTGATTTTCGGCGGATACCTTACCTGGCTAATCCGGATCGGACAGACACCGGAAGAAGCCTCGGAATTCGAAGGCAAAACACCCGAAACGTGGCCTAAAACTCTGCTCATGCTTGCCGGAGGCCTGGCAGGAATGTACCTGGGCGGAGAATGGGTAAGCGATGGGGCAATTTTTATTGCGGGTCAGCTGGGCGTTTCGGAAGGCGCCATTGGCCTGACTATTGTTGCCTTTGCCACCAGCCTGCCCGAATTGGCCACAAGCGTGGTGGCTGCTCTTAAGAAAAATGTTGGTATTGTTATGGGCAATGTCCTGGGCTCCAACATCATAAACATACTCATTGTATTGGGCACCACGGCAGTGATCAAACCCATAGCCATGCCCCTCGACATGAATGTGGAAGTTGTGCTGGTTATTTTGGCCAACCTGGCATTGCTCATGGCCGTCAAAATTGGCCGTGGTTTGCACCTTTCGCGACTCGAAGGTGCATTATTGGTTGCGCTTTATATCGGATTTATATTTTTCTCCTTCAGCTTCAACTAATTGACCGGATATACCAAAGGCGCATCCGGGCCAATGGGCCAGCCAAGACTCATCCAGATAACCAGGATAACGGTCCAGACAACTGTAAACACAAGGCTGTAGGGAAGCATCAGGGCGATGATGGTGCCGATACCGGCCTTTTTATCGTATTGCTGCACAAAAGCCACAATCAGTGCAAAGTAGGACATCATGGGTGAAATGATGTTGGTGACAGAATCGCCAATGCGGTACACCACCTGTGTAAGCTCCGGACTGTAGCCCAGCAACATAAACATAGGTACGAAAACAGGTGCCATAATGGTCCATTTGGCCGAAGCACTTCCCATTACAAGGTTGATTACCGCCGTAAGCAGAATAAAACCAATCATCAGCGGAATGCTCCCAAGCCCGGAAGCCTGAAGCACCGAAGCACCTTCGATGGCAAAAATCAATCCCAGATTGGTCCAGCGGAAGTAGGCCACAAACTGCGCAGCAAAAAACACCAGCACAATGTAGGTACCCATGGTCTCCATCGATTTACCCATGCCTTTCATGATGTCGCTATCGCTTTTTATTGTCCCGGCCCCAATGCCATAAGCAATACCCATAATGGAGGCCGAAATGAAAATGATGGCCACAATGCCACTCATGAAAGGAGAATGCAACAGGCTCCCTGTTTCGGGATCGCGCAGAAAACCATCAGCAGGCAGAATACCCCAAAGCATCAGGGCACCAAACACCACAGCTGCAACCAAAGCATACCAAAGGCCCTTGCGCTCAGCGGCACTCAATTTATCAATCTGATCATTATCTGCGCCATTATCCGCTTTGCCGAGGCGAGGTTCGACAATTCGCTCCGTGACCCATGTGCCGGCAAACGCAATAAAGAAGGTGGAGACAGCCAGAAAATAATAGTTGGCAGCCGGATTCACGAGGTAATCCTTATCTATGATATGAGCGGCTTCCTGGGTGAGGCCCGCCAGCAAAGGATCGATGGTTCCGAGCAGCAGGTTGGCGCTGTATCCACCTGATACACCGGCAAAAGCCGCTGCAAGTCCGGCAATTGGATGACGTCCGACGGCTTTGAAAATCACTGCACTCAGAGGCACCAGAAGCACATAGCCCACTTCGCTTGCCGTGTTCGACATGATGCCGGCAAAAACAATGACGAAGGTGAGAATGCGTTGCGGAGCCGACAGCACCAGCAACCTCAACGCTGCGCCTATCAGACCGCTTCCTTCGGCAATGCCAATGCCCAGCATAGCCACCAGTACCACGCCGAGCGGAGCAAATTCCGTGAAATTGGTTACGGTTTTTTTCAGAATCATATGCAGCCCCTCAACCGAAAGCAGATTGAAAGGCTGAATAGACTTGCCTGTGCCGGGATGCACTACTTCGAGATGAAACTGCGCTGCCACCCACGACAGCAGGATGACCAGAAAGGCGAGTCCGGCAAACAAGGTAGCCGGGTGTGGAAAGGCGTTGCCTACACGTTCTACAGTGTGTAAAAAGGCATCAAAAAAACCGCGACGCGGTTGGTTCGATTGAGTCATCAGCAAAATTTTCGGCCAAAACTAAGGCAATCAACTAAAAAAGGATTATTAAGAAAAGTTAATAACGGCAATGGCCATGGCGCTGCGCAGCAAATACAGGTCATGTGTCGTCCGAAATCAATCACTGAAAATGCAAAACATATCTGCTGAGGGATTGATAACCGGGACGATTTCACATCAAATCATACCGGCAACATAAGCCATCTCTCATACATGCCCGTACTTTCCTAACTTTGGACAACTAAGAAATTGTCCATGCCAAATCGTATATCATTGTTAGCCATCACCTTGATGACCTTTACCACCCTATATGCCTGCTCCAAAACAAGCGAAAATCCGGATCCCGAGCCTGATTACAAAACTTTTTCCTCGGTGCGGGAGTTTCAGGGTAAATTGCAGCAATTGGCTGCCATTGCCGACAGCGCTGTTCGCACCCAGCGAATCAACATGCTGTGGGACAGTCTGAAAGCACATGCTGAGATCCCATTCAGGCGCAACGACACCGCTTTGTTTTTGTACAAAGCCAGTGGAATCACCAACATCCGCTGGGCAGGCGATTTCAACGGATGGAGTGCCAACAGTCCGGGCTGGAGCGGGGAACGCCTCGAAGGAACCAATATCTGGTGGCTGCTGAAGACTTTTCCACCGGATGCCCGTCTGGATTACAAGGTGGTTGTCAATGGCAACTGGCTGCTCGACACCGACAATCCTTATGTGCAATACAGCGGTTTTGGCCCCAATTCCGAGCTTCGCATGCCCGAATGGCAATTTCCGCAGGAAACCGTCCTTCAGCCGGGCGTTGTCCGCGGCACACTTGGCAATCCCATGCTGATCACATCCTCACCCCAAAATCTGGGCTATCAGGTACGGTATAGGGTGTACCTCCCTCACAATTACAACAATATCAATAAATTGCCAGTAATTTACGTAACCGATGGGCACGAATACGCCGACGACCGGCTCGGAGCAATGCTTATCGTGATGGACAATCTGATACATCAGGGAAAGATCGAACCCATCATAGCTGTGTTCATCGATCCGCGCGACCCGGCCACAGGCAACAATCGCCGCATGAGCGAGTACAGGGCCAACATCAGGTTTGCCAACTTTGTGGCCGATGAGCTGGTGCCGGCTATCGACCAAAACTTCAAAACCGATACGGCCTCAGCACGCAGAGCCATCCTCGGCACCTCGCTCGGAGGCTGGAACTCCGCCTACTTCGGGCTGATGCGCCCCGACAGGTTCAAACTCATTGGCATTCACTCCCCTGCTTTCGACAATGCCATCATTCAAAACTACCAGCAAAGTCCGAAGCTACCCCTGAAAATATTTATGAGTACCGGAACCATTTCCGATACGCAAAACCAGGCCAGAAACATGAAAGCAGTGCTCGACGAAAAAGGCTATCCGCTGCGCTACATCGAGGTCAACCAGGGCCACTCATGGGGAAACTGGCGGGCTTTGATTGATGAACCGCTCGAGTATTTCTTCCCTGCAAAATAAACCTTGACGTTTACTCGGAAACTCCCAATGGCAAGGCCTTTATTGGCGTAGTAGGTCTGATAAACAACTTCTTAAAAGCTCATCTCAGCACCACATCTTCGACAATTTTATAGCCTGCAACCTCATTCAGTTTGCTGATTAGCAGCGTTTTGGCATAAAGCAGCTCATTGCGCAGGGCGTCTGAGTCCAGATACACAAAAAGCACCCCGTTTTGAAGGTGGATGTCGGTGGTGTGTGAAGCAATGTAACTGCCCACAATGCTTTCCCATGCCTGCACCACCCGGGCCGCATCCCATTGGTCTTTGAGGTTGTAACGTCTCAGCAGCTCTTCAATTACCTCACCCAGAGGCTGTTCATTGCTTTTGCCCATTAGCATTGAGGTGTTGATCCCAGGAAATGACCTGACCCTGGGAAACATAAAAAATTTTGTGCGGAATATCGGTGTGCGCAAACAGCTGCATGATGCGTTCGGCCTGGGTGTCGGTGATAAAGACCTGACCAAAAAGATCGCCGCTCACCAGCTCGATGAGGTATTGCACACGGCGGTCGTCGAGCTTATCGAAAATATCGTCGAGCAACAGGATGGGTTTCATCTGTTTTTTCGATGCAGTGTGCTCAAACTGAGCGAGCTTGAGTGCTATTGCATATGACTTCTGCTGACCTTGCGAACCGAATTTTTTCAGTGGCATGCCATTGAGGTAAAAACTGAGGTCGTCGCGGTGGATGCCCCTGCTGGTGTAACCAAGCTGCACATCGCGTGCAAAACTTTCGCGGAGAATCTCATCGAAGGGCTGATCTGCCAGGGTGCTTTCGTAAGCGAGCTCTGCAACTTCTGCGCTGCCACTCAGGCTGGCATAATATCTGGCAAACACCGGCACATATTCGCCAATAAAAGCAGACCTGCGTTCGTAAATGAGCCTGCCTGAAGGCAGCAATTGTTCATCCCAGAGGGCGACAAGCGATGGATCGGGGCCTTGAGGCGATGCGTTGCGGAAAAGGGTATTGCGTTGCATCAGGGCTTTGTTGTAGCGGATCAGGGCATCAAGATAAACGGGATCGTACTGGGCGATCATGCTGTCGAGGAATTTCCGCCTGAGTTCGCTGCCATCGTTGATCAGGTCGCGATCGTAAGGCGACACCATGACCAACGGAATGCGTCCGATGTGGTCGGCCAGTCGGTCGAGCTCTTTTTTGTCGATCCTGAACGATTTTTTCTGGTTCCGGCGTTGCACACACTGCACCCTGAACTGGTCACTGCTGTTCACATAGATCCCGTCGATACTGAAAAGCTCACCCCCGTTGCGGATGTTTTGCTGGTCCTGCAGATTGAAATAACTCTTGCAATATGAGAGGTAGTGGATGCTGTCGAGCAGGTTGGTCTTGCCGGCTCCATTATTGCCAATGAAGCAATTGATGCGCTCCGAGAAATCCAGGGTGGCGCCGGCGCAGTTTTTAAAATCGAGCAAATGTAACTTACTCAGGTGCATGCAGGATTGTTGTGCCGGCACAAAGTTAACAAAAAGCCCCGGCAAGCCTGCGATCAGCGGAAAGCGTCAAGATTAGTGCTAACAGTCAGGTAGTTAGGCGAGCCTACCACATGAAAGGTAGAGCGTGAATAATCGATGCTGAATTTTGATACCCTGATGCCAACTCCCCAGGCAAAACCTACCAGTGCAGGCTTATCGGGTATGAGCATCTCCTGCCGTTTGCGGTAATTGTAGCTTCCGCGCAATCGGAGGTTTTTTCCGATGCTGAGCTCACCTCCCATCACAATGTGCCGCATCAGCTGGTCGGCAGTTTTCTCAATGCCTTTCAGTTCGTTTCGCCTGCCTGTAATGGGGTCGATGCGTCCGCGTAGGTCGATGGGGTCCAGATAGGTCAGGTCCCATTTCTGAAGATGATCGTACACGGCAAAAAACCTGAGCGGCAAATGTTCAAGCCGCTGCGAGAAAGCCAGCGACATGGAAAAAGGCATGAACGAAGCCTGACCCGGCAGGTAGGATTTTATCTCGCTGCCGATGTTTCGGGCTATCAGCGCCAGTTCCCAGCCTTCTGGCGAGTGATAAATACCTGCCACGTCGACAGCCAGGCCAAATGAAGTGTACGACTCGTATTGCGAGACCGCCCATTTTGCCTGTGCGCCAATGCTGAAACTGCTGTCAAGCCGCCTCCCCCACCCTATCTTCAGGGCATAATCGGCAGCGCCAAACCTGCCCGATCGTTGTCCTGCCTCGTCGGCGTATTCAAAACGACCGTAATTGTGATACTGCAGCCCGGCCGCAAAATCCCCGAACTTATCGAACGAGCGCCCATATTGCAGATTGGTAAACCTGACATCGGCAAAGTAATCCACAAATGCAAGATTTAACTGATTGTGCATCTGGGGGTTGATCAGCGCAGGATTGAACTGCACAAACTGCAGGTCGTTGTCCACACCGGTTTGGGGCACGCCCCCGAGGGCAGCCAATCGCGAACTGACCGCCGCCTCGAGAAAACTATATGTGCCTCGTCCTGTGGGCTGGGCATTGGTCAGATAACCTGAAAGTAAGCCAAGTATCAATAGAAAACTTGCCGTTGTGTTTGTATAAATCTTCATCCGCGAATATTCTTGTTGCAGTAACGATGTGCACCTCTGATTATTGCCAGTGATATGGAACCGGCAAAGTAAGCAAAACCTGTCCTTACTTCTCGCCCTTTCCTGAGAAATCTGCACTCAAACCCGGATTGAAGCGTTAACTTTACCCCCAAAACAATAAACAAATGTCGCTTTTCAGGGTTTTGTTGTGCATTTTGTTTCCTCCGCTGGCTGTGCTTGACAAAGGCTGCGGTTCGGTGCTCATTGTATTTTTGCTGACACTCGCAGGCTGGGTGCCCGGTGTGATTGCTGCATTGATAATCAACAATAAAAAGTGAATTTCGTCCGCCTTATCCACACGATGTCCGGCAATCATATGACCATTACCATCGTTAGTCACCCAGCGATTTCATACATTTTTTGCGCCCCTGGCATGCTAAAAAGGAGAATACTTTCCATTCTTCAAGGCAAAAATGCGGGCAGGTTATATAAGCTTCAAACCATGATTCGAATGTGTAAAATCCCGCGCCATCTTTCGGCACCCACAACGGTGTTTCTGTTGTTGTGGTCGGCATTTGCTCTGGCGCAACCCCAGAAGATTGTGCTTCAACCAGAGATGTTTTACAATTGCAGCACCAAAGGCGATGCCTGGCTGCTTTCCGATGAACAGCAACTGGCCGGCGACCCCGCTTCGGGACAGGCGGGCAATCCTGAAACGGTGTTTTTTCCCGGCTGGCCTCATCAGGACATCTACTACCCGGCGGATGTGATCATTGACCTTGGCGTAAACCATTATATTTCAAGCATCTGGGTTTTCGACGTGAACGACAGCGACACCTTGCGATTTTTCACAGGCAACCCTGCCTCGTGGTTGCCAGCCGGCTTTATTGTGCTTGACCAGTGGAACTCGTGGCGCCAGCATACGGTTAACCGCCAGAGCCGTTTTCTGATGCTCAGGTTCAGGTCGCCGTCCTGCCGGATTGCCGAAATTGTTGTTTACGGCAATCCATTGGGTACTCCTGCTCCCGGGCCTCAGCCACAGTTGCATGCACCCAAACCAATGCATCAGCTTATTGGCGTAAACGGTTTTGTTGACGATCCCCTGCTTCGCCTCAGGGCTGCCGGCAGCATGCGCGAATACCACGACTGGCAGTGGGACGAAGGCAATACCGATCCCACCTATCCGGGCTACCCCAATAACCAATATGCCTGGAGTCCGAGCTGGGTAAGCGGTCCCGGTTGGGGCTGGGATTTTGATGACTTTTACTCCCGGCTAAAACAGGCCGGCATCACAGTGAGCCCCGTGCTTCAGGGAGCCGCTCCTTATATTACCGGTTTCAACGACAGCCTTGCCCAGCACAAGCCCATTACCGGAGCCAAAGACCCGCTCCTGCCCTTCTCCTACATCGAACATGCTGATTACATGTACCAGTTTGCTGCGCGCTATGGCAAAACAAATGTGCCGGCAAGCATGCTCAAACTCAGGCCAGGTCAGCCCGTGGTCTCGGGACTTGGTCTGGTCGAATACCTCGAAAACTGGAACGAACCCGACAAATGGTGGTTCAGTCGGGGCGGCTACTTTCATCCTTTTGAATTTGCAGCCATGTGCAGCGCCGATTTTGATGGGCACGAGGGAAGTCTGGGACCAGGAAAAGGCATGAAAACCGCTGATCCACAGATAAAAATGGTCATGGGCGGGCTGGCCAGCCTCAACCTGGAATATGTACGCTGCATGAAGCTGTGGAGCGATTTCAACCGCACACAAGGATTTCCGGCTGATGTGCTCAACTTTCACCATTACAGCCAGAACGGACAGCATGGCATAAGCCCAGAGGACGACAGCCTGATGATGAAGCTGAGCAGGCTTGTTCAATGGCGCAACCAATACCTGCCGGGAAAAGAAGTCTGGCTGTCGGAATTTGGCTACGACACCAATCCCGAAAGCCTGATTGCCAGCCGTCCGACGGGCAATGCCGACGCTCAGGAAATGCAGGGCCGCTGGCTACTCCGAAGCCTGCTTGTTGCCGCAGCAGCCGGTGTGGACAAGGCACACATCTTCATGCTGCGCGATGTGAACCACCCTGACCCAAATATATACAACAGCAGCGGACTCACGGGTGAAATCTGGTTCGGTCATCAACCCAAGAAATCGTGGTACTATGTGCATACTTTTACGAGGCTTTTGCACAACCAGTACTACCGCAGCGAGCAGCCCACCACCGACAACCGGGTGATGGCCTACCGTTTCGGAACCGCACAATCCGATACCCTTACCGAGGTCGTCTGGTGCCGGACCTCATCCGACCTGAGCATTTCCAATTATGCCCATCCTGTCAATCTGCCTCCCGGCGACTGGTTTGCGCAGGTTTTCACCCTCGTTGCCCACGATACCATCCCCATTCTGCATCAGCCCATCTGGAACAACGGAAAACTGATGCTTGAAGTGAGCGAACTCCCCTTGTTTATCAGATTCATCAAAACCGGCAACGGCACATCGTCCAGCCTGCACATCCCTTTCCACCTCTTTGGCACAGGCGACCCTGCCCTGTCAGCCACTGCAGGAAACCGGTTTTGTGCGACCATCTACCGCCCCGGGCAAACGGATACTGCAATCACCCAATGCCAGCAAAACAACGACCATATAATTTATTTTCAGGAACTTCCATCAGGCATTCCCCTCGGCATCCGCATCTTCGAGCAAACCGCATCAAGCTTGCTTGGAAGTGGCTGGTTCTGGAACAACTGGGGCGGCATAACCGGTGTTGACGCATTGATTTTAGGTTATATGGCCACCCAAAACCCAATAACTGCCCAGCTGCAGTGGGTTGGTCCGCCACCTTACAGCCAACTGGCTCAAAAAGTGGCAGATATCAACAGCAGCGGTTCCATCACAGCGCTCGATGCCCTAATGCTGTTATACCGTGCTGCCGGCGTTCCCGAGATGAGCCCCTTTCCCGGGGGCGCACCCAACCATGCCCTTGGGCTTAAAGCACTTACCTCAGTCCAGGAACCCGTCTTTCCATCACCGCCCGAGTTGCTGGCAGTACCGGAAGGAAACTTTCAGCCTGCTAACCCGCAAGAAAACTTTTCTTACACTGCCATTCTATCACCCCTCAATCCCGGCGAGAACTACATTGCGGCATCCATTCTTACGCTCGGAAACATTAACGCTTCAGCCCATTGAAGATCAGCTGACTTAATATTAAACCATCCAGCTGATTATCATTTATAAATCATCCCGTTCTTTACCGATCCTAAAGAATCTGCAGCCACCCGCTGAAGTCATGCTGCTGCTTTTACGTATTTGCTGATCGCAATCAGGGCGCGTTTTTTTTCGCAAAGTCAAGGCTGCAGCGCAGATTGCAGAATATTATTGGCTATTTTTAAGCCAAAATTCCGTTTCATGAATTCAACACCGTTCAAATCTTTAGTTGCGCTCTTTGTCGCATTGCTGGCCTTCTCGTGCCAGAAAAAAGATCAACCTGCAGATATTCAAAAAGTGATCGGGCCACCAACAGAACTACCTGCCAAAGATGTATTGTATCCTGAGCTACTCTGGATGATGGGCCGCATTGGCGAAGTGCAGGCTTCACCCGACGGCAGCCGCCTGCTGCTGACCATCACCTACTACGATTTGCAGGAAAACAAAGGAAACACCGACCTCTGGATGATGAATGCTGATGGCAGCGACTTCAGACGCATCACTGTGACGGCTTTTGGTGAGTTCAACCCGCGATGGAAGGACAACGAAACCATTCTGTTCCTCTCGTCCGAGGATGGCAGTGTGCAGCTTTGGGAAAGCAAGACCGACGGGAGTGCAAAAAAGAAACTCAGCAACATTGAGAAAGGCCTGAATGGCTTCAACCTGTCGCCCGACGGAAGCAAAATTGTCTTTACGTCCGACGTGAAAGTCAACCCGACCACCACCGACCTCCACCCCGACCTGCCAAAGACTACCGGACGCATACAAACCGACCTGATGTACAGGCACTGGGATCATTGGGTGGACGATTTCAGCCATGTGTTTGTAGCCGATTTCGGACCTGAAGGAATCAGCAACCCAAAAGACATCATGGAAGGCGAGCCCTGGGAATCGCCCCTAAGGCCCTTTGGTGGCATGGAACAAATCAGCTGGAGTCCCGACGGCAAGATTGTCGTTTACACTGCCCGCAAAAGAACCGGCATGGCTTATGCCAAATCCACCAACAGCGACTTGTATGCCTGTAATCTCGAAACAGGACAAACCACCAACCTCACCGAAGGCATGATGGGCTACGACCAAAACCCTGTGTTTTCGCCCGATGGAAAATATCTTGCATGGGAAAGCATGGAACGCGACGGGTATGAAGCCGACAAAATCAGGCTTTTTGTGATGAACCTCGAAACCGGCGAAAAACAATACCTCACCAAAGATTTCGATCAAAATGTGCACAGCCTGGTTTGGAGCCCCGACAACAGCAAAATTTATTTCACCAGCAATTGGCATGCCCTTGATCAGGTTTATAGCATTAACCTGACAAATAACGAGATACGAAAGATAACCGAGGGTGTGCACTCCTACACCGAAGTACTGCTTGCCGGCGACCGCCTCATCGGTAAGCGCATGTCGATGTCGTCGCCCGTGGAGTTGTTTGCCATTGATGAGCAATCGGGCGGGCAGCAGCAAATCACATTCGTCAATAAAACCATCTTCAACAACATCCGGCTGGGTAAGATCGAGGAACGCTGGCTGACCACCACCGACAACAAACAGATGCACACCTGGGTGATTTACCCGCCCGATTTCGATCCGGCAAAGAAGTATCCTGCCCTGCTCTATTGCCAGGGAGGACCACAAAGCACCGTCAGTCAGTTCTGGTCGTTCCGGTGGAACCTCCAGCTTATGGCTGCCAACGGGTATATCGTGGTAGCACCCAACAGGCGCGGTCTTCCAGGCTTTGGCCAGGAGTGGCTCGAGCAAATCAGCGGGGATTACGGCGGCCAAAATATGCGCGATTACCTGACTGCCATTGATGCCCTGGCCAAAGAACCTTATGTGGATGAACAACGGCTTGGCGCTGTCGGTGCAAGCTATGGCGGATTCTCGGTGTATTGGCTGGCCGGACACCACAACAAACGCTTTAAAGCCTTCATTGCCCACAACGGCATGTTCAACCTCGAGCAACAGTACCTCGAAACCGAAGAAATGTGGTTTGTTGACTGGGACCTTGGCGGACCATACTGGGACAAAAACAACAAGGTTGCCCAATGGTCGTATGCCAACTCACCCCACCGGTTTGTGGACAAGTGGGACACCCCTATACTTGTGATTCACAGCGAGAAAGACTATCGCATAGTTGCCTCCCAGGGAATGGCCGCCTTCAATGCAGCCATCCTGCGTGGGGTGCCAGCCCAATACCTCTACTTCCCCGACGAAAACCACTGGGTGCTTAAGCCACAAAACAGCGTACTCTGGCAGCGCACTTTCTTCGGCTGGCTCGACAAATGGCTAAAAACCAGCTGATCAAAGCGAAAAAATTTAGTTGTAAAAGTATAATTCATCAGCTACTTTTGCATGTATGCAAATTGCTAACAACCAGCATTGAGCTTAAAAAAAGATGAACTTAACCACAAAAAATTAATATTATGAAAATCACCGTAGTAGGCACAGGTTATGTAGGTCTGGTCACCGGTACATGTTTTGCCGAAGTGGGCATCGATGTTGTATGCGTTGACATTGATGTCAATAAGATCGAAAACCTCAACAAAGGCATCATACCAATCTATGAGCCCGGACTCGAAGACATGGTGCACCGCAACATGCAGAAAAACCGTCTGAGCTTTTCAACCGAGCTTGGCCCCCACCTGAAAGACAGTCAGGTGATTTTCAGTGCGGTTGGTACACCTCCGGACGAAGATGGCAGTGCCGACCTCAAATACGTGCTCGATGTGGCACGTCAGGTTGGCGAAAACATGGAAGATTACATCCTGATGGTGACCAAAAGTACCGTGCCTGTCGGCACAGCCGAAAAAGTACGGGCCGAGATACGTAAAGCCCTGGAAAAGAGAGGTCTGGACATACCATTCGACGTAGCCTCCAACCCTGAGTTCCTCAAAGAAGGCGCCGCCATCGACGACTTTATGAAACCCGACCGTATTGTGGTCGGCGTTGACAGTCCCAAAGCCGAGGAGATCATGAAGCGCCTCTACAAACCATTTACCCTCAATGGTCATCCGGTGATTTTTATGGACATCGTTTCGGCCGAAATGACCAAATATGCTGCCAATGCCATGCTGGCCACCAAGATCAGTTTCATGAACGACATTGCCAACCTCTGCGAAATCGTGGGCGCCGATGTGAATATGGTGCGCAAAGGTATTGGCTCCGACCGGCGTATCGGACCTTACTTCATTTATCCCGGTACAGGTTACGGTGGTTCATGCTTCCCAAAAGACGTTAAAGCACTCATCCACACTGCAAAACAATATGGCTACAACCTGCGGGTGCTGCAGGCTGTGGAAGAAGTGAACGAAGACCAGAAATCCATCCTGTTCAACAAGCTCAACAAATACTACAACGGCGACCTTAAAGGAAAGACCATTGCGGTTTGGGGACTTTCGTTCAAACCCAATACCGACGATATGCGCGAAGCCCCATCGAGGGTGGTTATCGCCAAATTGCTCGAAGCCGGAGCCATCGTCAGGGCCTACGACCCTGTGGCCATGCACGAAGCCAAACGCATATTCAACGACAGGATTGAGTTTGCCAAAGACCAGTACGATGCCCTGGTGGATGCCGACGCCCTGGTGGTGGTTACCGAGTGGTCGGAATTCAAATTCCCCAACTTCCGGGTAATCAAAAAACTCCTGCGCAGACATGTCATCTTCGATGGCCGCAACATCTACGATGCCAAGGAAATGAAAGCCGAAAACATCGATTACTTCTGCATCGGTATCAACACCCAAAAGGTGTGAACTGATCCCGTTTTTACCCCACAAAGCAAAACGAAAACCATCGGATGAAACGAATTCTTGTAACCGGAGGAGCAGGGTTTATCGGCTCGCACCTGTGCGACAGGCTGATAGCTCAGGGCCACGATGTGGTTTGCCTCGACAACTATTTTACCGGACGAAAAAAAAATGTGGCACACCTCATCGGGCATCCCTATTTTGAGCTTGTCCGTCACGATGTGACCGCACCCTATTTTGCCGAGGTGGACGAAATTTACAACCTGGCCTGCCCTGCTTCGCCGGTACACTATCAGTACAACCCCATCAAAACCATCAAAACCTCCGTGATGGGAGCCATCAACATGCTCGGCCTGGCCAAACGAATCAAAGCCAAAGTGTTGCAGGCATCCACGAGCGAGGTATATGGCAACCCTGAACAACATCCCCAGAAAGAGACTTACTGGGGACATGTGAATCCCATTGGGCCGCGTTCGTGCTACGACGAAGGCAAGCGCTGCGCCGAGACCCTGTTTATGGACTACCACATCCAGAATAATGTGCGGATCAAAATCATCCGGATTTTCAATACCTATGGGCCGCGCATGCACCCCAACGACGGACGTGTAGTTTCGAACTTCATCGTGCAAGCCCTCAAAGGTGAAGATATCACCATCTATGGCGACGGAATGCAGACCCGCAGCTTTCAGTATGTGGACGATCTGCTCAATGGCATGATCGCCATGATGGAAGCACCAGACGATTTCATCGGGCCGGTCAACATTGGCAATCCGGGCGAATTCACCATGAACGAACTTGCCGAGATGATCCTCAGGCTCACCGGCAGCAAATCGAAGATCGTATATCTGCCTCTGCCTCAGGATGATCCGATGCAGCGACGGCCCGATATCAGCCTCGCCAAAGAAAAGCTGGGCTGGGAACCCCGCATCCCGCTCGAACAGGGACTCATCAAAACCATTGAGTACTTCGAAAAAGAACTGACCGGATCAAACAACTGATAACCATGAACATCCTTGTTACTGGTTCGCGTGGTCAGCTGGGTTACGAACTGCAACGCATCGCCGCTACCGACAGGGTGCACCAATGGCATTTTACGGATGTGGCAGAGCTGGATATCACCAGCCGCGATGCGGTGAAGGGTTATTTTCAGGCGCACGATATTGATATCTGTATCAACTGTGCCGCCTACACTGCCGTGGATAAAGCCGAAGACGAACCGGAAAAAGCGTTGCTGATCAACGCCGAAGCCGTAGGCAATCTGGCCGACGCATGCTTATTGAACAAGGCCCTGCTGGTGCATGTGAGCACCGACTATGTTTTCGACGGACGCCACTTTAAGCCCTATGAGGAAACACATCCCATTGCCCCGGTTTCGGCTTATGGCAAAAGCAAGGCCGAAGGCGAAGCCATCCTCGCCGGCCACCAGGCAAGCAGCATCATCATCCGCACTTCCTGGCTCTACAGCGCCCATGGGTTAAATTTTGTCAAGACCATGCGCAAACTCGGAAGCGAGCGTGTGGAGTTAAATGTGGTGTACGACCAGATTGGCACCCCAACCTGGGCCGCCGACCTGGCAAGGGTAATCGTGATTTTCGCCGACCGCTACGACCGCCACCCGGTGAAAGAGATTTACCATTTCAGCAACGAAGGCGTGACGAGCTGGTACGATTTTGCCCTGCAAATCATGGAGCTCTCGGGCCTCAACTGCAAGATTAACCCCATTCCGTCCTCAGCCTGGCCGGCAAAGGCCACGCGTCCGTTTTACAGTGTGCTGGCAAAAGAAAAAATCAAGAACCAGCTCCAGATCAGCATACCACATTGGAAATCAAGCCTGATCAAATGCCTGGAGGAACTCAATGGATAAGGGCAGCCGTGGCATGCTCGCCATGCAGATTTACGATGCAGCACGAGAAGTGCACCAAACCATCGGTGCCGGAATGCTCTACGGAGTTTTCCAGGCCTGCCTGATCCATGAGCTGAGGCTCCGCGGATTACGTTTCCGGACCAATGCCCTTGTTGATGTGCACTATAAAGGAATAAGAATTGACGAACGTCTTGTAGCCGACCTCATCGTAGAAGAAAACGTTGTTGTTGAAATTGTAAAAACCTCTGAAAATATTGCCTACCACCTTACCCGGCTGAATACCATTCTGTCGTTCACTGGTATCCAACTGGGCATATTGCTCGACCCATCGGCCGAACGTATTGTTGATGGTTTCAGAAAAGTGATTAACCCTAAAAAACTTTCACAATGAGCCAACAAATTGACCCTCAGATTCTTGAAAAAGCAAAATCGTGGCTTTCGCCCGCTTTCGACGAAGAAACGCGCCAGCAGGTGCAACACCTGATCGATAACGACCCTGCCGAGCTGGCCGAAAGTTTCTACCGAAACCTGGAATTCGGCACAGGCGGATTGCGTGGCATCATGGGCGTGGGCACCAACAGGATGAACAGATACACCGTTGCCATGGCCACCCAGGGACTTGCCAACTACATCCAAAAGATGTTTCCCGGTGAACAGCTCAAGGTGGCCATTGCCCACGACAGCCGCAACAACAGCAGCCATTTTGCGCGCATTACCGCCGAAGTTTTTTCGGCCAACGGCATTCATGTCTATCTGTTCGATGCGCTCAGGCCCACGCCGGAACTCTCCTTTGCCATCCGCCGTCTCGGCTGCCACAGCGGTGTGGTCATCACAGCCTCGCACAACCCCAAAGAATATAACGGCTACAAAGCTTATTGGAATGACGGCGGCCAGCTGATCCCTCCGCACGATAAAAACGTAATTGCTGAAGTAGAAAAAATCAGCAGCCCCGACCAGGTGAACTTCCAGACCCAACCCGAACTGATTCACACCCTGGGTGAAGATTTCGATGATATCTATGTCAACGAAATCAAGGCACTCAGTTTGTCGCCCGGGCTGATTGCCAATGCAGATGATTTTCGCATCGTTTTTACGCCCATCCACGGCTCCACCGTCAAGCTTGTGCCCAAGGCCCTGCGCGCTGTAGGTTTCAGAAACATTTTCACCGTTGAGGCACAGGACATCCCCGACGGCAATTTCCCCACCGTTCATTCACCCAATCCGGAAGAGCCGGCCGCATTGGCCATGGCCATCGAAAAAGCCAAAGAAGTAGATGCCCACATTGTGATGGCCACCGACCCCGACGGCGACCGCGTGGGCATTGCCGTGAAAGACGACAAGGGCCAATATGCCCTGCTCAACGGCAACCAGGCTGCCAGCCTGCTGATCTATTATCTGCTGCACAAATGGCACGAAAACGGCAAGCTCACCGGAAAAGAGTATATCGTTAAAACCATTGTCACCTCAGAGCTGCTGTTCGATATTGCCGACAAATATGGTGTCGGAAAATACGACGTGCTCACCGGCTTTAAATACATTGCCGAAGTGATCAGGTTGCTCGAGGGGCAGCAAAAATTCATCGGAGGAGGCGAGGAAAGCTATGGCTACCTGGTAGGCGACTTTGTGCGCGACAAGGATGCCGTGATCTCCTGCGTGATGCTGGCCGAAACAGCAGCCTGGGCCGAAGCACAGGGCAAAGGCATGTTTGGCATGCTCAAGGAAATTTACAAGGAGTTTGGCTTCTATCGCGAGAAACTGCTCTCAGTCACAAAGAAAGGCATGCAAGGCGCAGCCGAAATCAAGGCCATGATGGAACGCTTCAGGAACAATCCCCCAGCAGAAATCGGAGGCCAGCCCCTGGTGATGATCAAAGACTACCTGCTCCGCATAAGCCGCGACCTGCGCACCGGCGAAGAAAAACCTATTGACCTGCCTAAATCGGACGTGCTTCAGTTATTCACAGCCGATGGAAGCAAGATAAGCATGCGCCCCTCGGGCACTGAACCAAAAATTAAGTTCTATTTCGGCGTCAAAGGCAAACTCGAACGCGTCGAAGATTACCATCAGGTTGAGGCCCAACTCGACAAACAGATCGAGCTCATGCTGGCTTCACTGGGCATCTGAGGATAAAGTCCGGTTGGCAAAAAATGCCGACCGGACTTTGTTTTTTTCCAATCGCAGTTAACAGATTGTATATAAGTGCATTATACATAACCTGACTTCGTTGCCCAAAGGAATGCAATACACCCGGGCTGGTTTTGCAACATATTAACAATAAACAACTTAAGCTCTAATTAATGTCCGACGACCCTACTTTGTCGCGCAATGTACTCGAAATGGCCGCTGTGGCCACCGAGTATTGCAGTTTCATCGAACAGGCCTCCGGCATGGAGCCCAAAATCGCATTTGGTAACCTGCTGAAGTTTGTTCCGCTGCTCTATTTGCGCGGAACCCTGCTGCCCGATATCGAACCGGAATATCCTGAAGCGGACGAAAGGTATGTGACTGAGGAACAATGGGACAGCATCTTTCTCGACCTCAGGGCATTGTTCGACCTCGAGGATGAATTCACCTATGTGGGCGAGAACGAGTTTGGCGAACCGGCCAGCCTCAATGGCAGCATCAGCGAACACCTTGCCGATGTGTATCAGGATTTGAAAGACTTTATCACCCTGTTCAAAAAAGCAGACCCGGCCAAGCGCGAAAACGCCATAGCCGGGTGCAAGGTTTTGTTTGCAGAACACTGGGGGCCTCGCCTTGCCCGCCTTCTGCCCGTAATACACCAGAAATATTTCGGGCAGGCGAACGAAGGCGAAACCAATTTTACCGACCTGTTCTGAATCAGGGTCTCCGGCGTGCCGGAGGCAAAGGCCTATCGTCCTCGGGCCGGATGCGTTCCACGACTTCGCGCTGAAATTCATCCTCTGCCCGGATAAACATTGCTGCTTTGCGCGGCGACAAGTCTTTGCGCAATTGGCTGATGAATTCCTTGCGGGCCTTATGCATGGCTTCGGCCTGTGCCATGCGCGCATCCAGCATTTTGTTTACTTCGTCGTCCGACATGGCATCGAGCCTTTCGAACCCGCTCCGAAATTCAAGCCTTTGTTGTCGCTGTTCCTGAACCTTGGCCATGTAAGCATCATACAAAGGCCAGAATATGCGAGCCTCCTGCGGACTCAGCTGCATGCTCTTGGTGATGTATGCCACCCTGGCAGCTTCGACCCGTTCGCGAAAAGGCCGCTGAGCCGGCTGGGCCTGTGCAATAAAGGTTAACAAGATGAAAAACAATACACTGGGTAATATAACTTTGGTTCTCATGTTATTAAAACTCATTTTCTTCCTGTTCAAAATAAAATTCCATTAACTCTTTCAATTCCACACCTGCGAACAACTGCTGATAGAGAAAGTCCTCGAGCTTTACGCTATCGGCCTGCAGTCCGTTGGTCTCATCCTGAAGCCATTCGCTGTGCATCCAAAGCTCTGTATCGGTTTGGATGTCGGCTACAAGTAATTCCTTATGAGCCGGCGGGCTGCTGTTTGGCCAAAACAGAAGTACTGTGCCAAGGGTGAGCAGGAGCAAAAAAGAGGCCGCAATTGCGCGCGGGATGTAAAGCTCACGCCTGCGTTCCGTTTCGTGCAACTTGTGTTCCGTCGTTTCTGCCAGCCCGTCGAAATAGCCCTCCTCCACCCTGAAGGGTGCCAGGGGGTTCACCTTGCCATTTAAGGGATCATTGCTCTGCATATTTTGCGATGTATTTTCTGATTTTGTTTGCTGACTGATGGTAAGTAGCTTTGGCTGTGGCTTCGGTTATTCCGAGCATGGCTGCAATCTCGTCGAATCGAAGCTGATTGAAGTAGTGCAACGCAAAAATGCTTCGCTGCCTGGGTGTCAGTGTTTCGAGTGCGGCTGTCAGCACTGCCTCCACATCACCTGCAGGGGATTGGGCGGTTTGCGTCGCTGGCTGCCAGAACTGCAAACTGCGTCGCAAACTCGCCCGCTTTTGGTGCCGAAGTGCCTCATTGAGTGCAATGCGGTAAAGCCAGGTTGCATAGGAAGCCTCCTGCCGGAAGCTTTCAAGTCCTTTCCATGCTTTGATCATGGTCTCCTGAAGCAGGTCGTTGGCATCCTCGTGATTGAGCACAATGCTTCGGATTAAATTATAAAGCTTTGGCCCATAGCTATTTACCAATTCTTCAAAGAACGCTGTGCGTTGCTGCTTCATTGCCATTTAATACATGGAGGAGATGACCTTTGAATGGAAAGATTATGGCAGGGTGATTACAATCACCTGATCTCCAATGGTAATGGTGGCCTGATTGTCGCAGGTGCCATCCCCAAAATCGAGCAGGCGCTGCGGAGCGTTGGAGGGAGTGATTTGTATGGTACCACTCACAAAATAACGGCAGCTCATCTCCCGTCTGAGAGGTTCAACGATCAGGCGTTCAACGGATCTGCCATTGCTGTGGCTCACATTGCTCGTCCCGGTGATCAGAAACACATCATCGCGCCAGTTGGGCGTGCCGAATCCTTCGACCCAGGTGTGAATTTTTTCCGACTGCCAGCTCAGAGTTTCCCCACTCTGGGCAAATGTAACACTGCCATTGTTCACATGGCTGAAAGTCATTTTGCCATTCACAAAGCCCTGATTGGTCATCACTTTGGTGCCTTGCACATGGTTGTCGTTCACATAATAATTCTGGAAAGTATGCGTAACCACCGTTCCGGGCCGGCGCCAGCGTCCGTTGAATGTAACAATGATCATGCCCCTGCGATACTTGCCATCGTTGCAAAGGCAGTTTTCCGGTCCAAAATCGATGGTGAGAACCCTGGGCATCACCGTGGTATCCAACGTGATTGTGGCACAAGGTGCCAGCCTCGGACGATCGTTATCGCCACCTTTCAAGCCAGGTAGCGCAGCGTAATAAGCCTGATCGGAGATCTCGGAAGCTTCATCGAAAGCCTCTTCGGCAAATGCTTCGCGGGCGGTCTCCCGTTTGAGCAGCTCCGACCCCGAATCATCGGTCTTTTTGCAGCCAATAAAGCCGGCCACACTGATCAACAGAATGACAGCAATGGAAAGGATTTTTCTTTTCATGGTGTTTTTGATTTTTGTTTACACCGTGTTAGATACCTCAAAAATGCAAAAGTCTAACATAGATAAAAAAAAATCCGGACAAAAGCCCGGATTTGTTCAGCCTACAGAAATATCCCCCCTGGAAATTCCGTGGCCTTACATCTGCGCCGAGGGCATCACAACCACTTCGCTCACATTGACGTGATCGGGCTGGGTGATGGCATATTTGATGGCCCTGGCAATATCGTTGGCAAGCAAAGGAGTGATGCGCCGCTTTGCAAAACTTTCGAGAATATCTTGATCTGTAATGGTTTGCGTAAGTTCGGTGGCCACAGCTCCCGGTTCGATCACTGTTACCTTTATATTAAAGGTGGGCGTGAGCTCCATGCGCATGGCCTCCGAAAGGGCAGTAACACCAAACTTTGTGGCATTGTAAACGGCGAAACCAGGCCAAACCCTTCGTCCGGCCACCGACGAGATATTTACAATGTGCCCCGACCGGTTAGCTTTCATACTGCTGAGCACCCCGGCTATGCAATAAAGCAATCCTTTCAGGTTCACGTCAATCATGCGGTCCCACTCGTCAATCTTGAGCTTATCCATGAACGAAACAGGCATGAGTCCCGCATTGTTTACCAGGACATCAACTTTTCCATAAGCTTCATGCACACGGGAGAAAGCGTCCAATACTTGTGTGCGGTTAGTTACTTCAACAGGCAAAATCATTGCCTCGGCCCCCATCTCCTTCACCTTTTCAGCAAGTGCTTCAAGACGGTCCTTCCGTCTGGCCATCAGTACCAGTTTTGTATTGTGCTCAGCCAGAAGCATTGCCGTTGCCTCACCGATTCCACTGGAAGCGCCTGTGATTACAATAACCTTGTCTTTTAGCATATTAGAATTTTAAAAACTGATTAACAACTAACGTGCAAATTAGCCAAAATAGTACTTTATTGATTTAGCCTGCGAAAAAAAAGCTGAAGATAATTTTAAGCATATATTCCAACTATCACTAATTCAGCAAATTGAATAATTTTCTTAATTGCCCCCTCGTTCCGCTTTCCTATCATTTCCTGTATTTCATGATCATCTGTGTGATACTTGCTTTGGTCACCGGCTTGGCAAGGTAATCGTCGAATCCGGCTGCCCGCAGGCGCTGTTCATCCCCATGCAAGGCATAAGCTGTTGTTGCCACAATGACGCAATTGTTTCCGGCTTTACGAATTTCTTCAAGTGCCTGGATGCCATCGACGCCGGGCATTTTGATATCCATGAAAATCAGACCTATGCCTGGATTAGCGCGCAGGACTTCGATGGCCTCAGCGCCTCCTGGAGCAAACAAAGCTTTTTGTCCCAGCGACCTGCACAAGGCTTTCATCATGATGAGGCTCGCTTCGTCATCGTCAACCACCAGGATGGTATCCTCATTTCCGCGCACATGAACTTCAGCGGATTGCTGGCTGGGTGTACCTGTTTCAGGATGAGCGCTATAATGCCTTTCCACGGGCAGCTCAAAATGAAACACAGAACCTTTGCCAGGCTCGGATGTAGCCCAGATCTTGCCTCCCAACAGATTCATGATCGATTTGCAAAGTGCAAGCCCCAGTCCGACGCCCTCATAGCCCCGGTTGAGCGAAACATCGGCCTGGTAAAAGCGTTCAAAAATCTTTTCCACTTCTGTTTCGGCTATGCCTCTGCCTGTATCGCGCACGTAAAACCCTGCTTTGCCTTCCGTCATTTTAAAGCCAAGCTCGATGAATCCCTGGTGGGTGAATTTGAGCGCATTGTTCACAAGGTTGTCGAGCACCTGATGTATTTTCATGCGGTCGGAGGCAATCCTGATGTGGCGATCGCTCTCTGCAACATTCAGCTTTAGGCTGATTCCCTGTTTGTTGGCCTGCGGCTGGAAACTGTGTACAACTTCTTGCAGCAACTCGGCCGGGCTGAAAACCACCGACTGAAGTTCTTCGGCTCCGGCATCTATTTTACTTATTTTCAATATGTTATTAATCAATCCCAATAGTCGCTGACCATTGCGGTATATCATCTCGGCTTGTGCGCGAACGTCTTCAGGATCGGTTGTTTGGGTGGCAAGCAGGTCAGAAAATCCCATGATGCTGTTCAGGGGAGTGCGGATCTCATGGCTCATATTCATCAGGAAGGCCGACTTCAGGCGGTCGCTTTCCTCGGCTCGGTCACGGGCTTCAATCAGTTCGTTGAGCATTTCACGCTTTGCACTGACGTCTTCCAGGTTTACCAGGAAGTGGGAAAGCTCATTATTGCCGGAGTATATTGGCCAGATGGAAGCATCCACCCAAACCGAAGAGCCATCCGGGCGAAGCACCTGAATCTCACGTTTCCAGGAATTTTCCGATAACAGCGACTCCATTAATTCGTTTACAAGTTCGTCGTTCTTCAGTATTTCCTGAGCAAAACCGGGGCCACAGGCAATGATGTTTTCTTTTGTGCGTCCGAGCAGGTCGGCAAAGCCCTGATTTATGTAAACAACCTGCCTTTTGGCATTGAGCACCGCTACCCCGTTTGGACTTTGCTCAACGGCCCTTTCGAGCAACTTTGCCTGGTCGATGGCACTTTTGCGCTGAATATAAAGCACAATCTGATTCGCCAGAAACTCGAGCAAAGTCTGGTCGCGCTCGCCGAAGGCATGCTCGTCGGTGTAGCTTTGCACGACAATGGCACCAATTGCCTCACCATTAACCGTGAGCGGTACACCCAACCAGCTGGCCGACATGGTTCCTACCAGTTGCACCTCACCTTGCGCAACCATTTCTTGGTAAGCAGCACAGTCGATATGCAGGACTTCGTTGCGCTGGACAACCAAACCAGTGAGTGAGCCTTCAATGTCCCATTCGTCAATTTCGTCAATGTCCTCCACAAAAGGCGTGAAAAGTTTTCCACGATTTTTATCGGCCATTGCCACATAAAAGCTCGAGGTATCTATAACTGCCTTGAGTTCATCGCGTATGGTACTTACAAGCTGGGTCAGGTCGGCCGACGATACAACCGCTTCGGCAACGGCATGCTGTATGGCGAGGTATTTCTCCTGCAGCTTGCGCTCTGTGATGTCTCTGGCTGCGCCCACTACACCAATGAGTTTGCCCTGTTCGTCTAAGATGGGCGCCTTGACCACGTCGAGGTAGAGAAACTTACCTCTGACATTGCCAAATTCATCGAACCTTCCTGGGGTCTGGGTCTGAAAAATGACTTCGTCGGAATCCTGGCATATTTTTCCAAAGGTGTGGTAATCAGGATCATCAGGTCGCTCGGCTTTGATGCGGTTGGCAAAGAAAAGATCCGTCTTGCCGATAGGTTCCTCCTGGTCGGTGGCATGCAGCAGGTTATCGCAAATGGATTTATTGACAAAGATGAATCGCTTTTGCATGTCTTTAGCCCAAAGCATGTCGGGCATGTTGTCCGAAACTTTGCGGAACAACTCCATCAGCTTACGATACCTTTGTTCGCTCATTCTGAGGGCTTCTTCTTTTTCCTTCTCCGAGCTCACATCCAGCACAGCACCGATCAGCATGGTAATTTTTCCATCCTTATGTTCCCACACCCGCTCGTAACCTTTGAACCAACGCCACTCTCCGGAGAAAGCCTTCATGCGGTATTCGAAATGAAAAGTCAGTTCCGGATCGCTCAAGTCAGCCTGTTCATAAAATTTATCAAACATTTTGTAATCATCGGGATGCACCACCTTTTCGAGGAAACCTTCATCCTCATCGGTTAGCACATCGGGCGGATAGCCCAACATCGCGGCCACACTACGGTTGCAATACACATTGCTCCTGCTGCGCAGATCGTGCAGATACACAATGTTTGGGATCTTTTCGGTGATGTTCTGCGAGAAAGCCTTTTGCCGGGTAAGCTCCTGTTCTGTTTTCCGGATGGATGAAATATCGCGCATAAACGACACAACTGTGCCATCGGGCAGCAGCAACGATTTCATCCAGACAGGTATCTCCAAACCACTTCGTTGCCTTAGAAAGCGCTCATTTTCAACCGTTTCGCCTTTTAGGACCTTTTCTACCTGAAAAGGTTTCCGCTTTAGTTCGGCCTCAGAAAACAAAACAGAAAATTGATTACCAATCAACTCATTGGCCTGATAACCACTGTATTCACACAGCTTTGCATTTACTTCCAGAATCAGGGCATCAGATGTTGTAATTGCAATCGCATCCGGGGCATGGGCAAAAATTTGCTGCGACCGCTGTGCGCGTTGAGTTTGAAGCAGGTTTGGCCTGAGAACATTGGCGCCCGGCTGCATCCTCGGCCTGAGCGACCATTGCAGGTTGTCAAGTTCGTTCTGCTTATGTGCAAGCAATCGCTGGGCTTTAGCAAGTTCCATACATTTTGTGGCAACTTCTTTCAAACCAGCGGTATCCAATGGCTTCTGGATAAACAGATCAGCTCCGGCCGCAAGGGCTTCATGCATCAAAGGTTCGTCGGTCTGCAAAATGGTCAGCAGGACAATGCTGCTGTTCGTGAACTCCGGTCTGTTCCTGATTGACTGTGTCAGCTTCAATCCATGAATATCGGGCAAAAGCAAGTCCAGAAAGAAAAAATCCGGTTTCAATGCCAGGGCTTTTTCCATCGCCTCTTTGCCGTTCGATGCCACTTCAACTTTTAGCCCTGTGCACTCTTTTGTGAGATATTGCGCTGTATTTTTCGCCCACGCCTGCTCATCGTCAACAAGCAGCAAAATGTATTCCTCTGTGCGCTTTTCCATGAGTCGTCCTGGTCATTTGCTGTTTTGAAATCAAGGCCGAAATTAAAATTTTTTAACGCCTCGCAGTCAAATTTTCTTTTTTCCAAAAACACGCATAATTTCCACATTCTGGAAGCAACTTTTGATTTTACCATTTATTATATATTTGTTTTTCAATGTATTATGGTAATTTTAGATTTTGGCACAGTCTTTGGCATATTAGAAACAAAACACAAAGCCATGAAAAAAATAATGATGCTTCTCATACTTGCCTCTGTAGCAATGACTGCCTGCCGCAAAGACCGTTTTGAGCCCAACCAGCCAAAAAGCATGGAGGATCTGAAGGTGCCCGCAAACTTCGACTGGAAGACTACAAAAGATTACCAAATCAGCTTTACGGCAAACCAGAATGGATTGGTACAGGTGGTCAACAGCCAGAATGTATCCTATCAGCGTGCATATCTTACGGCACAACAGCCTTATATTATGAAGATTACCCTGCCTACCTACGAGAAGTCGGTCATTGTTAAATTTGCAGGAAAAGATGTTCCCCTTCAGCTCAGAAATACAAACCTCAACGTGAACCTCAATTAGCGGCACAACAAACTTTCAGATCTAAATAAACTATCCCCACGTTTGAAGCCGGTGAATAAGCCGGCTTTATTTTTGAAAACAAGCTATGCAATATCCCAACTTCCAGAATTTGGAATTTTTTGCCACAACTTGTACGTTTTTTCAGGCTGTTTTTAATTTACTCATTCACAATCAGATATTTACATTTTAAGCACGATTTTTGCTAGTTAAAATCTACTGATTATACCTTATTGATAAACGCAATGTATCCAATGAAAAGACTTTCCAGAATCACAATACACCATAGCGCTGTTTTGACAGCAATTGGCTTCATGCTGATTTCGCAATATGCGGTGGCCCAAAGCGGCATCACCGCAATACAGACTCAGGTGAGCAGTTCAACAGATGTGACCACATACACTGCCAATGGGGCACCTTCATCCCCCTTGTCGGGAAACACCTACACCTACACTTTTGCTTCCAATACATTCACCGATCACCAACTCTCGCTGCAAGCCATTGAAGCTGGCAGCAAGGCCTTCGCCTATGAGCCCATTCCGGTACAGGTGGTTTTTCGCAGGGTGAATAACAGTGGTGTGAGCAATCCTCGCGACCTGATGTATTATTTCGGCAACCTATCGGGCAGCACAATCAACCTTAAGGCACCCTACGAACCAAATATGTCCACTGCATTTACCGGCAATACCAATCTGTTGCGTGGTTCGGATAATTTATTTGCCAACACCGGCGATGGAAATGGCAACATCAACAACATCGAGCGGCTGGATGTGCTGGTCCCGGGGGGCATTTCGCTTACCTCTGCTTCCGGACAGGGCTTTGCCGTGATGGAGCGCGGAGCTGTAAATCAGCACGATGCCTTTGTAGTCGGCGTGATCACCGCACTCGACGGTTCCGGAAATCCAGCGGCCTACTCGAACCTCATCAGAGTCAACTCGACGCATTATGGCTCAGTGAACGTAATCCCGAACCAAAACTCCGTGGTTTTGCGCCGCGACAATGGCACCGGCAACCTGCTCGCGAGTACCTCACTATCCGGACAGGGTATCGGCGGAGTGTTTTTATCTTTTGCCGACTTCGGACTCAGCGATGGGCAGACGATTTACGGCTACTCGCTGGCTGCTGCCGACTTTCCAGCTTCGGGAACATCTGCTGATTTTACTGACTATACCAACACCACATTTTTCCCGCTGAATACCAGCGGCAGCACCCAAGGCGGGCTCGACATGATTGCGCTTACCGGACTGGTGCGCATACTCTCCATCAGCGGACAGGTATTTCACGATCCCGACGGTCTGACCAACAGCACGATAGATGGCGCTTCCATACAGGCTATCGAGGGAAATCCGCTCTATGTAAACATCCTCAATGCATCCAACCAGGTGGTCAAAGTAGCCGCCGTGCAGCCTGATGGCAGTTTCTATGCCGAAGGATTGCCATTTGGCAGCTATAACCTTCAGCTTTCAATCAATCCGGGTACTGTGGGCAGCCCTGCTCCAGCCAAAACAACCGGCAGCGACCAGTGGGTTTACACCGGCAGCTCAGCCGGAAACGGTGCACCAGACCTCAATCTCGAAGGAGTGACAAGCATCAGCCTGAGCACAGAAAACATTACCGGAATCAAGTTTGGTGTGGAACAACGACCGGTTGCTTCTTCAGCCATAGCTCCCGAAGTCCCGCATCCAGGCGACAATGTGCCTATGGCTGTCAGTCCGGCCTTGTTTAGTGCAAGCGATCCGGATGGCAGCGTGACTGAACTGATTATCAGCTCCTTTCCCACTAACGCCAGCAGTGTAACCATCAATGGCACAACTTATACCTCTGGCAGTTTTCCCCTTGCAGGCGTGAGCATTCCCGCCCTGCCAAACGGCAACCCGGCCGTTCCAATCAGCATTGCCTCGCCGGCAGGCACAACGGAGATCGTGATCAGCTTTTACGCTGTGGACAATGCCGGTGTGAAGAGTTTGTTGCCCGCTACCGTTACCCTGCAATTAGGCCCCGAAAGCAGCGGAATAACCAACCTGTTCCCCGCAACCGGATTCGGGACGCTGGCTTTTGAGGACCTCTGGCCGGCAAAAGGTGACTACGATTTCAACGACATGGTGATTGACTACCAGTTCGAAATCAGCTCGAATAACCTGAATTTCGTGGAACAGATAAAGGCTACTTTCGTACTTAAGGCATTTGGCGCTTCATTTGAGAACGGTTTCGGCTTTCAGTTTGATGGCAATGTGCAGCCCGTCGATGTGTTGTCCGTTGCAGGCAATTACCTCACCGACAACATTATAACTCTTGATGCCAACGGCACCGAAGCTGGCCAGAGCAAGCCAACTTTTATATTGTTTGACAATGCCTTTGCACACATGCCACATCCCGGCACCGGTATTGGTGTGAACACTACGCCCGGCGCACCTTACGTCAATCCAGTAACCATGGAACTCCTTATCACATTTAAGCCAAACACGGTGAGCATCAACGACCTGGACATTGGCAACTTCAACCCGTTTATCATTGTGGATAAAAACCGGGCCGTGGAAGTACACCTCCCCGGCTATCCGCCAACCGATCTGGCCGACCCATCGAAATTCGGGCAATGGGATGATGCGTCGAATCCTGCGCAAGGCAAATATTATGTGACCGAAAACAATCTACCCTGGGCCATTCATATCTACGAGTCGTTTGCCTATCCGATTGAAAAACAGGACATCACCGGAGCCCACCTGAAATTAGCAGCCTGGGCTGTGAGCGGAGGCGTGCAGTTCCCTGATTGGTACAAAAACCTGCCGGGCTACCGCAATGAGGCTGTGATCTATCAGATCCCAACTCCCTGAAATCCCTTACACTACATCCAAATAAGCAAAAGCCGGCCCTAAAGGCCGGCTTTGCTGTTTTGTGAAGGTTCAGTGTGCTGGATAAAGGAACTTTTCTCCTGTTTCGTTGATGATGGTTCGCTTGAAACTATCCGGATAGCCCGGGTGCCTTGGCGGAGCAGGATAGCCATAGGGGTTGCGGATGAACTCACCGTCTTTTTCCTGCTTCACATTGCCATCCAGATATTTGACCAGCAGGAAGTTACCGAGAGCGGCCCATCTTTTGATGGTTTCCACTGCCAGCCCGGACGATACTTCGGTGAGCAGCCTTCTGGCCTCGTCGGGATTGCTTTGGTACAGCTCAATAGCCCGCTGATCAGTTTCGGCTACCACATTGCGGAAGTGTTGTTCCTGTTCGGCCTGCGCCTTATGCACATCGGTGATGGCACGGCTGTAGAACAGGTAAACAAAATGTGCAACCCGGTTGAACACCCAGAAGGCCGCATCGTCCACATAAGTCAGAATATCGCCATAACCCTCGCGCCATTGCAGGGGCACTTCGTTTATGCCGGCATAAAAGGGTACGTGCACCGACTGTCCTGCATCGTCCACACCAAACCAGATGATGCCACCGAGTGGTCCGGGCAACCACGACCGCATCTGCGCCACATAGGAAAAGCCGGTTTGCTGGGTAACCGTTACACGCTCATGGAAGTATTCTTTTCCGTTGTATTTCCAGGTAAGCGGGCGCCAGCGGTAAGGCAGTCCGAACGGTCCGGCTCCGGCATCCTGCGACATGTCAAGCTCAGTTCCCTGGAGATAATCGCGCTTGAACGATATCAGATCGTGTACACTGAGTTTGCGGTTGGGCTTGATATACAGCGGCATCCTAGGGCTTTTCACATTTCCGGTGGCATAGTCCCAATGGGCGCGCATCCCTTCGGAGACATGATTGAACATGGCCCAGACGCGCAGCTCGCAGAAGCGTGCAGCACCAAAATCGAGCGGGGCATACACATCGCTGAAACTGAATTCGGCATCGCTGCCGGTAAAATATCCTTTTGCCCGGGCAAAACTGATCACATCATGTGAGTAAATCACCTCAAGTTCCGGATTGTTCAGCTTGTCCCATTGTTTATCAGTAATCACACGACGGCCGTCGGCTTTGGGGATCTGCGTGATCCGGGCATGGTTGGCATGGGCCGACACATAACCATCGGGGATGCGCACCGCAACCCAGACTGCGCCTTTGTTGGCATTGTAAACCTCCCCGGTCCGGCGATTGGTTTTTAAGTCTGTGCCTTTTCCAATCATTTCGAGAATCCATACCTCATTGGGGTCGCCAATCGAAAACGATTCGCCGGAGCTGGCATAGCCATGCTGAGCCACCAGATCGGCCATCACCTTGATTGCCTCGCGGGCTGTTTTGGCACGTTGCAGCGACAAAAACATCAGGTAAGCATAATCCATAATGCCGGTGCTATCCACCAGTTCCTCTCTTCCGCCGAAGGTAGATTCCCCCACAGCCACCTGATGCTCATTGATAAATCCAACGGTTTGGTAGGTATATCGCACCTGGGGGATCTGTCCCAGAGGTTTGGCTGTACTCCTGTCGTAGATGGTGACCATGCTGCCGGCAGGCCAATCGCGGGCAGGACTAAAATAAAGCTCTCCATAGCGGATATGCGAGTCAGCAGCATAAGTGATCATGGTAGAACCGTCCACTGAGGCCCCACGGCTCACAAGGTAATTGGTGCAAGCCAGTAAGTCGGCACCAAACAACATGACCCAAAACAGAACCAGAATTTTTTTCATCGACAGTAAGGTTTTATGACAAAAAGGCAAAACTAACATTTCGGGGATAAACACAGCACTTCAATCAGTTTTCGGACGACTGAATCACTAAATATGGGTATTTACAGGCCCTGAAAAAAGCAGGTCTTTTGCAGGTTGAACTATTCTGATTATGCGTCTGCTGTCGGATCTGAAAGAGGGAGAAAAAGGTATCATTGCCAAAGTGAAAGGCAGGGGAGCATTTCGCAGGCGTGTTATGGAAATGGGCTTTGTGCCTGGTAAACAGGTGATCGTGGTGAAACACGCCCCGTTGCGCGACCCTGTGGAATACAACATCATGGGCTACGAGGTTTCGTTGCGTAAGGCCGAGGCTGCCATGATTGAGCTCTACACACCCGACAGTCTGCCCTATCAGAATGGACAGGCTTTTTACGGGGTTAAAGTGCTCGAAGGCGCCCTATCGCTCGACAGACTCCCCGGACGACGGCAGATCAATGTTGCACTGGTCGGAAATCCCAATTCCGGGAAAACAACTTTGTTCAACTTTGCCTCTAATTCAAGGGAACGGGTGGCCAACTACAGCGGTGTGACCGTGGAAGCCAAGACAGCAAGCTTCGAGCTCAACGACTACCGCTTCGACCTGACCGACCTGCCCGGAACCTACAGCATAACGAGCTACTCGCCCGAGGAGCTCTTTGTTCGGAATTTCATTCTCGAACAGGTGCCCGACGTGGTGGTCAATGTGGTGGACGCCTCAAACCTCGAACGCAACCTTTACCTCACCACCCAGCTCATCGACATGGACATCAAGGTGGTGATGGCACTCAATATGTTCGACGAGCTGGAGGAGAAAGGCCATCGGTTTGATTATGAACATCTTGCCAGAATGATTGGCATCCCGATTGTACCCACCGTGGCTTCGAAAGGAACCGGTATCAGGGAGTTGTTCAGCAAAGTGGCCGAGGTTTTTGAAGATCGTGACCCTTACACCCGACATGTGCACATCAATTACGGCGAAGAACTGGAAACCTCCATCGATCGCCTTCAGGAAGTGATCCGGAAACCCGGAAACGAGCTGCTCCACCGAACGGTTGCCCCAAGGTTCAGTGCACTCAAACTGCTCGAAGGCGACAGCCGGGAATGGGAGCGAATAGCAGGCTGTCGGAATGCTGCCGAAATACAGACAACCGCAAAAGCCGAGCAAAGCCGCATAGAGCGCATTTTCAAAGAGGATGCTGAAAGCGTGATCACCGATGCCAAATACGGCTTTATCGAGGGCGCACTCAAAGAAACTTTCGTCGAGGCCACCACTGCAACAACCAATAAAAGCCGCGAAATCGACCGCTTGCTCACTCATCGGTTCTGGAGCTATCCGGTCTTTCTGATGGTCATGTGGGTCATTTTTCAGGCAACCTTCTGGCTGGGAAGCTACCCCATGGAATGGATAGAAAACGGGGTATCTTTGCTCGGCAGTACAGTTTCAGCCATGCTTCCTGATGGCATTGTTCGCGATATGCTGGTGGATGGCGTGATCGGAGGCGTGGGAGGCGTCATTGTCTTTTTACCCAACATCCTGATTTTGTTTTTCTTCCTGAGCCTGCTCGAAACCACAGGCTACATGGCCAGGGTAGCTTTTATCGTGGATAAAATCATGCACCGGGTGGGTTTGCACGGCCGTTCGTTCATTCCACTTTTGATGGGATTTGGCTGCAATGTGCCAGCCATCATGGCCACGCGTACAATCGAAAACCGGAGCGACCGCCTGGTGACCATGATGATTATTCCTTTCATGTCGTGCAGCGCAAGATATCCGGTTTATATCCTGATTATCAGCGCATTTTTTACAGCCTGGCAAGGCACCATCCTTTTCGGGATTTATCTTATCGGCATCATGTTTGCCGTGATTCTTGCCATTATTTTCAAGCGAACCCTCTTCAAAGCGCAGGAAATCCCGTTTGTGATGGAATTGCCCCCTTACAGAATACCAACCGCTAAATCCGTTTTCAGGCAAACCTGGTTCAAGGGCGCCCAATACCTCAAAAAGATGGGTTCCATCATTCTTCTGGCCAGCCTGATCATCTGGGCATTAGGATATTTTCCGCGAGGCGGACATATTGATAAAGAGATTGATGCACAAATTTCCCGCATACAAAGCTCAGATTCCGGACAAACAGTGGAAAACCCGGATGAAGTCATCGCGCAGCTCGAGCTTCAGCGCCGGCAGCTTAAGCAGGAAAACTCCTTCATCGGCAGGCTGGGTCATTGGATAGAACCTGCCATCCAGCCTCTGGGATTCGACTGGAAAATGGGCGTGAGCCTTCTGGCCGGATCTGCAGCTAAAGAAGTGATCATCAGCACTATGGGCGTATTGTATCAGACTGATGCCGACGAAAACCGGGTAGAAGGCCTGGCTGCCAGGCTGCGAGAGCAGCGTTATGAATCCGGTCCGAAAGCCGGTCAACCGGTGTTCACGCCACTGGTTGCATTCAGCTTTATGGTGTTCATCCTGATCTATTTCCCCTGCATTGCCGTGTTTGCAGCAATTAAAAAAGAATCAGGTGCTTGGAAGTGGCCCCTGTTTACCTCCGTATATACCACCCTCCTTGCTTGGCTTGCCAGCTTTGCGGTCTATCAGACAGGCTTGATGCTTGGTTTCTGAATTTTTTTTTGAAAAATAATGATGCATTTTTCCAGAAGCCCTAACTTCGCAATTAAAGTGAGCTTCTCTTACTGAGCCACTAAACTAACGAATTGAGCCTGGTATGAATGTAATCAATAAAGAAGTTTTTATGGATACTTTCCAATACTTCGACAAACCCATCGTATTGGAAATCATCGACATATTTCTGAACGAATGCGACGGCCGCCTGGAAAGCATCCGTCAGGATATTGCAACCAACAACATGAGTGCGCTCAAGTTTGATGCACACAGCTTTAAAGGCGTGGTATCGAATTTTATGGCCGACGAAACGACAGCCATTGCCCGTGAGCTGGAGCAACGCGGCGCCAATGGCAACAACGAAGGGTTGAATGAACTTTTCGAAAAGCTCCAGAAATCCTCCACCCTGCTCCTGGCCGACCTCAGGGAACTACGTAAAGAGTTTGAAGAATAAACTTGCCGGCTTTTTAATCAGCGATATTGCACCGGCATTCGCGACAGCTTCCACTGCTCAAAACCACCATCGAGGCTGACCACATTGTGCACCCCTATCTGATTAAGTAAAGCACAGATGCGGACACTCCGGATGCCATGGGCACACATGAGCACATGCAAGCCCTCTTCCGGCGAAAAAGGCCAGCTGCTTTGCTCCGAAAGCGGAAAAAAAGCAACAGGCACCTGGCCGGCAACACCATCCACATATTCCTCCTCTTCGCGCAAGTCCACCAGCATGGCCTTGCCGGCCGAGATCAACCGGTAGGCATCCTCAGGAATAAGGTGCTTCACACCAGGTAGTTGAAAATCCTGAAACGACGGGGAGTCTTTAATCATAGGACAAAAACACGCATACTGCCGAAAAAGTTCATGATATTCAGCTGCTCAAAGCTGCCGCCTGAACACAGAACCTCCCAAAAGGTTACTCCAGGCCAAAGGTAGCTTCATTTCCCCTACTTTTGCCGAAAATTCACAGCCAGGAATGGACTTACCGGTACTTGCATCCCTCATGTTCATTCAGCTCCGGGTATTTGATATCATAGATATCATTCTGGTAGCCAGCCTTTTGTATAGCCTCTACTACTTGCTGAGGGGAACTGCTGCCATGAATATCTTTCTTGGCATCGTTTCCATATTTCTTTTGTGGCGCCTGGTAACGGTGCTGCGTATGGAATTGCTCGGACAAATTCTCGGGGCATTTGTGAGTGTGGGCTTCATTGCCCTGATTATCATTTTTCAGCCCGAAATCCGTCAGTTTCTGCTTGCGCTGGGCACGCCCAGGTTCGTACGAAAGTTTAATTTCTTCTTTCCTTTTCTCCGGCTGAAAGAAAAAGAAACAGGTTCGGAGCTCGATCCGCTGATTCAGGCATGTTTTGCAATGAGCACCAAGTCAACCGGAGCGCTGATTGTAATTGCACGCCAGAACAAGCTGTTTGAATTCGTACAAACCGGCGTGCTTATCGATGCCAGGATCTCACAACCGCTCATCGAGAACATTTTCTTCAAAAACAGCCCCTTGCACGACGGCGCAATGATCATCACCGATGGCAGAATCAGAGCCGCAGGCTGCATCCTGCCGGTGACCAAAAAGCTTGACCTCCCGGGCCGTCCCGGACTGAGGCACCGCGCCGGTTTGGGCATCACCGAACAAAGCGATGCCATAGCCATCATCGTATCGGAAGAAACCGGCAACATCTCCCTGGCCCACGAGGGTAACCTGCTGCATATCAACAGCCCGGAAGAACTCCGTAACCTGCTGCATTCCCTACTCGAGGACAGCAGCGATTAGCTGACCGCCATCGCCCGGGTTACTTTTGGAATAATAATACTGACCCCTGACAAAATGTTTTTCCGGGTTTAAAACTATTGCGATGGCATAAAGCGCCTCAACAGGTTTACCAACCTGGCTACAAGTCAATAAACCGGTGTCTTTGCGAGGCTTTCACCTGCGCGCAATAGCTTGTCCGGCCAAACCACCGTATCCGCCTTCGCGCCACAAAATCGTACATCCCATCGGCCCATGAGCGCGGAAACAAATTCAAAAGCCTGAGCGGCGCAAGCCAGCCTCCAGCGTGTTTGCCAATCCTCGCCAAAGCCCTGCTCTTTACGTGCAATCCACCGGAATCAATCAAAATAACACTGTCGGGCAGCGCTGTATCGGCAGACAGATTTCGCAGCAGTTTGCGTCCCTTCTCCGAATCCAGCGCAGCAAAATAAATGACGGGCCGGGCTTCGAGCCTTAATATGAGTCGAACCGATGCATTGCAAAGGCTACACTCACCATCTATCAGCAAAAGCGGATCTGGCAGTTCAGACATCATCGGGCAACTTCATCGAGCAAAAGAAACGCATTCACCCTGGCAATCTTCTCAGGGTGTCCGAACAAATAAAGCATATCGTCGGTTTCGATGGTGGTGTCCGGACTGATATTTGTGAGATACTGTTGTCCCCTTCTGATAGCCAGAACTGTTACTTCAAACCTGGTACGCAACTGACTCTCGCGCAGCGTTTTGCCTACAATCTTATTCCCGCCGCGCTGCACAGGCAGGGTAGCAATCACCATATCGGGGATGTGCAGCCGCAGATGCGGAGGACATTGATTTCCACCGCTTTTGCCGCACAAAAGTTCATAGTTGTGTGCCCGGATGTGACTCACAAACGACTGCACCTTGTCGTAAGGGATCAGATAATGATTCAATACCCTGGTAAACACTTCAATAGAGGTTTCAAATTCCTCAGGTATAACCTCGTCGGCCCCCAGGCGGAGGATTTCATCTATCTCGTTGACATATCTTGCACGCACTATGATATGTACAGTTTCGGAAATCATGCGCATCTGGGTAATGATTTTCTTGGTGGACTGCGGATCGGATATGGCAATCACAGCCACCCTGGCCTTCTGGAGGTGAACATGATGCAGGATGACATCGTCGGCCGCATCACCAAAAACAATAGGCACATTTTCGGCGCGCGCTGCCTTATATACATCAGGATCGAGTTCAACCACTATATACGGAATATCAGTTTCGGCAGCAGCCCGCGACACATTACGGCCATTCACCCCATAACCTACAATCACAAGATGATCTGTCAGTTCCTGATGCAGCGATTCTTCGTGTTGCTTGCGTAATGCCCTGAATGTGAGCAACCTGTGTCTCACTTTTCGCGGCAACAACGAACGGATGATAAAATCGCTTATGGATTCGGCATACCCGAGCAAAAATGGCGTCAACCCCATGGTAATGATGCTCGAAGCCAGAAAATACTGATAAATTTCTTCGGATATCAAATCATTCCTCATGCCTATTGAAGCGAGCAAAAACGAAAACTCTCCCACCGGAAACAATGCAAATGCAGCCATCAGTGCCGTACGCACAGGGTAACGAAGTATCAGCACTGAAAGAAAGACTATCAACGACTTTAACAGAAAAAGCAGCAATGTCAGGGCCAGAATCATCGGGACATTTGCGGCAAAAAAACTCAGATCGAGTAGCATGCCAACTGAGACAAAGAAGAAACTCAGAAACAACTCCCTGAATGGCAGCACATTGGCGGTAGCCTGATGGCTGTAGTCGGACTCGCTGATGATGAGCCCGGCAAAGAATGCCCCTATGGCAAGCGAAAGATCAAGCTCGTGGGTGAGCCATGCCACTGCAAAAATGATCGTTACAATGGTTAGCAGAAACAGCTCGCGGCTGCGCGTCCTGATTACCCTGTCCAGAATAAAAGGCACCACCGTGCGTGACAAAAAATAAAGTGCTGCCAGCACCAGGGCAAACTTGCCAAGCATCAGCAGAAGCTCAAAACCGATATTGCCTCCCTGACCGGCAAGAACAGGCACGAGCAAAATCATGGGGATGATGATGATATCCTGAAAGATGAGGATGGCAAGCGACAGCTTGCCGTGCGGACTGGTGGTCATCCCTTTCTCCTGCAGAAGCTTAAGCACGATGGCCGTGCTGCTTAAGGCAATAAGAAAACTTAGAAACACAGCCTTTGGCAATGGCAAACCAAAAGCCAGACCTGTCAGCGTGACCAACAATACCGTCATTCCCACCTGAAGACTGCCGCCAGCAAATACTGCCTTACCGATACGCAGTAAGCCCTTGATGCTGAACTCAATACCAATGATGAACAACAGAAAAATGATCCCGGCCTCGGCAAAGAGGTCCATCTGATGGGACGATTTTATGAGCCCCAAACCACTGTTTCCCAGCAACATACCTGCAAGCATGTAAGCAAGCACCGAGGGCAGGCTGAACCTCTGAAATGCAAGAAAAATCAGAATAGAAGCACCGAAAATAAAGACAGCTTCTTTTAACAGGTTGACATCCATGCGTCAGGGATATTATTGCCGGAAGATATAAAAAAACCGGCCAGGAATGGTATTCCGGACCGGTTGGTCGTTTCAACCGACTTTCAGGTTACATTCCCATTTTTTTCAATTGCATATCCAGGGCATCTTCGAGTTCCTGGCTGAAGTCGGTCAGGTTCCTTGACCTGGCCACATCCGAAAGGCGTTGAATGACGGCCAGCGCTTCCTGGGTCTGGCGCTCGTAATATGCGGCAAATTTGGGAGTCAGCCTGTTGTAATATTCCAGATCCTGAAGGTAGCGGTCAGCCAGGATGCGCATTACCTCTTTGGCCTTTTCGGGAGCTCCTGCATCGAAGTACAGATCCACCCAGGGCAGCATGTAGAAGTCGAAGGTGATCTTTTTGTGCGGGAAAAGTTCCAGGCTTCGGTCGAGCACCTTTATGGCGCTGTCTTTGCGGTTGAGATTGATTAAGGCCTGGGCTGTGCGCATGTAGCTTTGCTTGGCCAGTGCAGAGTTTCTGTACGATTCGCGGTCAACGGTCACCCTGTCGTGATGCAGGTTGCCCCAGCTGGCCTGGTTCACAAGCACATCGTACGATTTTTCTGCATTCACCCCTCCCATATTGCGGTAATATTCAGGGGCTTCCACAGGAATAAAACGGAACACCACCCCCTCGAGGTGGCAATATTTGTCCACATCGAGCACTTTGCTCACACTGTTGGGGTTGGCAAAATATATCGGCCGCTCAAAGTTGCTCGTGGCCAGAAAATCGAGCAGCATCAGGTCGTTTTTGTCCAGACCGTTCTGTTTCACCTCCCAGACGATTTCGTCCACAATCAGGTGGCGCATGCTTTCGGGCACTGCCCCGCTGCGGATCACCGCATCCTTGTCGATGGTAATTTTAAGCTTGCGCGATGGCAGATAATTGATGCGCTCGCCACTCTGCAGTGGCACTTTGGTCTGGTCGCGCTCGTCGGCAATGAACCGGATGGCCTCGCGCAGTTCCACCGGTCCCTGCACGCGCTCCAGCACAGGTATGTACTCATTGACACCTTTATTATATTGTTCCGGCGTAAGCGTCAGCGGCAGCGGATCCGAGTCGTACACCTTCTTTGCCATCTGATGCACATACCAGTCGGTCGAAGCCAGCATATAGTTGACCACGCGCATGTCGGTGCGGAAGTTTTCCACTTCCTGAACATACCAGAGGGGGAAGGTATCGTTGTCGCCGTTGGTAAAAATAACGGCATCAGGCGCACAGCCGGTCATGTAGCTTTTGGCAAAATCGCGCGCAGCGTAACGCCCCGAACGGTCGTGGCCTTCCCAGCCTTCGGCTGCCAACACCACCGGAACCACGAAACTGAGGGCAGTAGCTACAGCTATTGCCGAGACCTTGTTTTTCAGGTATTTTTCGATGACCTCATACAACCACAGCACCCCAAATCCGATCCATATGGCAAACGCGTAAAACGATCCTGCATAGGCATAATCGCGTTCGCGGGGCTGATAGGGTGTCTGGTTCAGGTAAACCACAATGGCAATCCCGGTGAGCAAAAAGAGCATAAATACCACCCAGGTGTCCTGTGCATGGCGCTTCAGGTGCCAGAATAAGCCGGCAAGACCCAGCAGCAAGGGAAGAAAATAGAACCGTGCACGGGCCGGATTTTTCATGCTGTCGGGCAGATTGCGCTGGTCGCCCAGCCTGATTTTATCAATGGCATTGATGCCACTGATCCAGTTGCCGGCATCTATCTCGCCCTGGCTTTCAATATCGTTTTGCCTGCCCACAAAATTCCACATGAAGTACCTGAAATACATGTGGTTGAGCTGATAACCAAAGAAAAAGCTCAGATTTTCACCAAAGGTCGGGCGATAAAGCACCTCCGACGTACCATCGGGTTTGGTTACCCGGATGGGTATGCCTTTTTTGGCGTATTGCCGGTAGATGCTGATGTGGCTCTGCTTCTGGTTGCTCCACATGCGGGGGAAAATGGTTGTAAACCGATCATCATAAACCGGTTTGGTTCCGCGCCGGTGGTCGGTGATAATGTAGCGGCCACTCTTGCGGTCTTTCACATACACCGGGCTGCCATCGGCATAATCTACCACCGGAGCATTGTAGTACTGGCCGTGAAGCAAAGGCCAGTCGCCGTATTGTTCCCGGTTGAGGTAGGCCAGCAGCGAGATGGCATCGTTGGGTTCATTCTCGTTGATGGGGGTATTGGCATTGGAACGGATGATGATCATAAAGAAAGAGGAGTATCCGATCAGGATAAACATGAATGCCAGGATGGAGGTGTTGAGCACCGGCATGTTTTTGATGTGGGTGTATCTGAGCCCAAACACGATGAGCGAAATCAGCACCACGAAATAGATGACCGTGCCGGTATTGAAGGGCATGCCGAGCGAGTTCACGAAAAACAGTTCAAATTTGCTGGCCAGGTTGACAACCTGTGGTATCACGAAGCTCATGATGAATCCCAGGATAGCCACTGCTACAATACCAGCCAGCACAAAACCTTTGAAAGTAGGTTTAAACTTCCTGAAATAAAACACATAAACCACTGCCGGGATGGCAAGCAGGTTGAGCATGTGCACCCCGATGGACAAACCGATGAGGTAAGCAATGAAAAGCAGCCAGCGGTAATTGTGTGGCTCGTCGGCCACCCTTTCCCAACGGAGGATAGCCCAGAAAACCAGGGCAGTAAAGAAGGACGACATGGCATATACCTCGCCTTCGACGGCCGAGAACCAGAACGAATCGGTAAAGGTGTAAGCCAGTGCACCCACTGCACCAGCGGCAAGCACCAGGTATTGTGCCACCTTGTTTTGCTCGTTGCCGCCATCCATGAGCACCTTTCGGGCCAGCAGGGTAATCGTCCAGAATAAAAACAGGATGGTCAGGCTACTCGACAATGCCGACATGATGTTGATCATGAGCGCCACCTGTGTGGGATTTCCAAAAGCAAACAGGCTGAAAAACCTGCCAATCATCTGGAATAGAGGCGCTCCCGGAGGATGCCCCACCTGAAGTTTGTAGGCAGTGGCAATATACTCACCACAATCCCACCAGCTTGCGGTGGGTTCAAGCGTCAGAAAATAAACGAGCGTGGCAATGCCAAAAACAATCCAACCGACGAGGTCATTAAGTTTTTTAAAATTCATTATAGGATGGTGTTGTGATTCCATTCAAATTCTTCGCCCCTGGCTTAACTTAAGTCTGGCAAAAATACCCATTTTGTGCAGAACACATCCCGAATTGCAGGCTTTCAGCATAAATATGTGTCAATCCGGCAGGTAAAACGGTAACCTGCGTTAGCCAACCGCTGGCCGGAGCCCAACACCTCAAAAATCATTATTGCTTCGCTAAAATCTTGATTAAGTGTGTTTTGTTGTTTCATAAAGAACTCATGATAACAATCTGTTGCTAAAACACTTTTTCGACTTGCGGCGATTTGAGGAAAAGTATTATTTTTGCACTCGCTTTTGGCCGGATTATTGTCCTGCCGGAAGTTTGAAACGATTGTCCGATGGTGTAACGGTAGCACCGCAGATTTTGGTTCTGCTTGTCTAGGTTCGAATCCTGGTCGGACAACAAAGGTAAAACCTGCTACCGCTGGTAACAGGTTTTTTTGTTGGTTTTTCGAAACCTGCAAAAACACCCGGAATGGACAGCCCTCGTAAAATTGTTGTATCTTTGCAGCGATTTTGCGGAGGTTGAAGATAAAGTGGGGGCCAGGAGTCCCCTTTTTAATTGGTTAAAGAAATGATTGACAAAAATCAGATCAGGCAGTGGGTCACGGAGTTCCTCGAAGGCACCGACCGTTTTGTGGTGGATGTTTTGATAAAAAACGACGACCTCATCATGGTGTTTTTGGATTCGGACACCCAGCTCACCATTGACCATTGCGTGCAGGTGAGCCGCATGCTTGAGGGCAAGCTCGACCGCGATGTCCAGGACTTTGAGCTCAGGGTATCTTCGGCCGGCATCGACCACCCGCTCACCCTTGCCAGGCAATACCGCAAAAACATCAACCGCACGGTGAAGCTCACCCTGACCGACAGTTCCGAGCTCACAGGCATCATCACTGCAGCCGACGACCAGGGTATTACACTCACACCTGTCGTTACCAAAAAACGCAATCGCCTCAAGCAAACTGAAAAGGCCGAACCGCAGCAGATTGATTTCAGTCAGATCAAAGAAGCAAGAGTACAAATCAGTTTCCAATAACAAACCATCGCCATTCATGGACACCATCAACCTAGTAGAAAGCTTTTCGGAGTTTAAAGAGTTCAAAAACATCGACCGCGAGCGTCTGATGCGCATCATCGAAGATGTGTTCCGCTCGGTGATCATCAAAAAATACGGCTCCGACGAAAACTTCGACATCATCGTGAATGTGGACAAGGGCGACCTTGAAATCATCCACAACCGCGTGATTGTGGAAGATGGAGAGGTGGAAGATCCTGCACGTCAGATTGCCCTTTCGGAAGCCATCAAGATTGAACCCGATTTTGAGGTGGGCGAAGAGGTGTCGGAATCCATCAGCATCAGTGCATTCGGGAGGCGCGAGATTCTCAACATCCGCCAGGCCCTGGTTTCGAAGGTGATGGAGTACGAAAAAGACAATGTGTACCAAAAGTATAAAGACAAGGTTGGCGAGATTATCGTGGGCGAGGTTTACCAGATCTGGCGCCGCGAAATCATGGTGCTCGACGACGAAGGCATCGAGCTGATGCTGCCCAAGTCGGAGCAGATTCCCAGCGACTTTTACCGCAAGGGCGACACCATACGGGCTGTTGTGCTCAAGGTGGAAATGAAAAACAACACCCCGCACATCATTCTTTCGCGCACCTCCGAGATCTTTCTGCAGCGCCTGATCGAGGCCGAAGTTCCCGAAGTTTACGACGGCCTGATCACCATTCGCCGCATCGTCCGCGAACCCGGCCAGCGCGCAAAAGTGGCTGTGGAATCGTACGACGACCGCATCGACCCGGTTGGCGCCTGCGTAGGCATGAAAGGTTCACGCATCCACGGTATTGTGAAAGAGCTGCGCAACGAAAACATCGACGTGATCAACTACACCACCAACCCCTCCCTTTTCATCGCACGGGCGCTCAGTCCGGCCAAGATCACCAGCATCCACATTGACGAAGAAAACAAACGTGCCGAGGTGTTCATGCGACCCGATCAGGTGAGCCTGGCAATCGGCAAAGGAGGTTACAACATCAAGCTGGCCGGCAAACTCACCGGCTACGAAATCGACGTGTACCGCGATTCGGATATCGATACCGAAGACGTTGATCTTCAGGAATTTAACGATGAAATCGATCAGTGGATTATTGACCAGCTTAAAGCCATTGGTTGTGATACGGCCAAAAGCGTACTGCAACTCAGTCCGCAAGAATTGGAACAGCGCACCGATCTTGAGATCGAAACCATACACGAAGTCATCCGTATATTGAAAGCCGAGTTCGAATAAATCTCATATTTTTGCAGCTTGTTAAAAAAGATTAAGAATCTCATCCTCACTATGACAGAAAGCTCAACGACAGTACGTTTAAGCAAGGCAGCCAAGGAGTTCAACGTTGGCACTGCCACCATCGTTGAGTTTCTGAGCAAGAAGGGTCACGCCATCGATCCCAATCCCAATACCCGCCTCACGGCCGAAATGTACGAGCTTGTCCGCAAGGAATACAGCCAGGAAAAAAAGGTGAAAGAGGTGGCCAAGCAAATTGAGATTGGGGGCAGCAACCGCAAGACCATCACAGCCGAGATGGTTGCGCCTACCATTGATGACGAAGAAGACATCGACACCGACAGCCTCTTGCGTGGAAGCAGGATGGCCCAGACCAAACCCCCTCAGGCCCCGAAGGCCGAGCCAGCCAAAGCTGTTGAGCCGCTAAAACCTGCCGAACCACCCAAACCTGCCGAGCCACCCAAAGCAGAACCCGTTAAAGCCGAACCAGCCAGGACAGAAGCAGCAGCTTCAAAAGCCCAGGACACCGAAGCCAAACCTGCTGACAAGCCTGTGGCTGCCCCGGCCCCTCCGGCTGCAGAAGCTGTAACCGAAAAAGCAATAGCACCGGCAGAAAGCAAAACCGAAACAACACAACCCACGGAAAAAACTTTCGTCGCTCCGGAAACTGAGGTGAAGACGCCGGCAGCGGCCGAAACCAGCTCTGCGATTGCGGAACCCGCCCAAGCTGAGAGCACCGAAAAAAGCGATGGCATTGGCATCAAGATTCTGGATAAGATCGACCTGGACGCACTGAACCAGAAGACCAAACCCGATAAGAAATCGAAAGCGCAGCGCCTGAAGGAAAGCGAGCAGCGCAAAGAGGAAGAAAAGGCCCGCAGGGAGCAGGAAGCCGAAGCACGCCGTCAGGCCGAAGCTGCAGCCAAAGCTGCCGAAGAAGCCAAAAAACAAGCCGAGGCTAAACAGGAATTAAAACCTGCTGAAGATCAAAAGCCTGAGCAGCCAGCACGCCCGGAAAATTTCATCGAAACCAGGGTAGAAAAACTTGCTGGCCCAAAAGTACTGGGTAAGATTGATGTGAGCAGTTTTACGAGCAGCAACAAGCCCAAGCCGGTTGCCACATCATCGGATCCCCGACCCGGACAGGATGGCAAAAAGAAGAAGCGCAAACGCATAAAGAACAAAGGTGCTGAGCAAGCTCCCGCACCAGCTGCACAGGACAAACAATCCCAGCAGCCTCGCGATCAGCAGCGGAAGGGCAAGCCCGCACCACCCAAAAAGGAAGAAAAAGTTGAGCTTTCGGAAGAAGAAGTTCAGCGTCAGATTAAAGAAACCCTGGCCCGTCTGACCGCATCCACCAAATCGAAAGGCGCCAAACACCGCCGTCAAAAGCGCGAAGCCTTCTCCGACCGGATGGCTGAAGAAATGGCAAGGCAGGAAGAAGAAAAGAATATCCTGCGTGTAACAGAGTTCGTTACAGCGAACGAACTAGCTACCATGATGAATGTTCCGGTAACCAAGGTCATTGCCACCTGCATGAGCCTGGGATTGGTCGTATCCATCAACCAACGCCTTGATGCTGAGACCCTTACAGTAGTAGCTGACGAGTTTGGATATAAAGTAGAATTTGTAACCGAGGATCTTCAGGAGATCATTGCCACGGCCGAGGAGGAAGACGATCCGGCCGACCTTGTGCCCAGGGCGCCCATTGTTACGGTTATGGGACACGTGGACCACGGTAAAACGCTGTTGCTCGACTACATCCGAAAGTCGAATGTGGTGGCAGGCGAAGCCGGCGGCATTACCCAGCACATCGGGGCCTATGAGGTGGTCACCGAAAAAGGCAAGAAAATCACCTTCCTTGACACACCCGGTCACGAAGCATTCACAGCCATGCGTGCCCGTGGTGCCAAACTCACCGACGTGGCGATCATCGTGATTGCCGCCGACGACAGCGTGATGCCCCAGACCAAAGAAGCCATCAACCACGCACAGGCTGCCGGCGTGCCCATCGTGTTTGCCATCAACAAAATCGACAAGCCAACCGCCAACCCCGAAAAGATCAGGGAACAACTTGCCAACATGAACTTCCTGGTTGAAGAATGGGGCGGAAAATACCAAAGTCAGGAAGTGTCGGCCAAGAGTGGTTATGGCATCGACCTCTTGCTCGAAAAAGTACTGCTCGAGGCTGAAATCCTCGACCTGAAAGCTAACCCGAAAAAGCTTGCCAAAGGAACCGTCATCGAATCGGCCCTTGACAAAGGCCGTGGCTATGTGGCCAAGATTCTGGTGCAGGATGGCACATTAAAAATAGGTGATGTGGTGGTTGCCGGAACGGTATATGGCAAAGTCAAGGCCATGTTCAACGAACGCAACCAGCAGGTAAAGCAAGCCGGACCTTCCACTCCGGTGCTCATGCTTGGTCTGACAGGCGCACCTCAGGCAGGCGATGCCTTTGTGGTGATGAGAGATGAAAAAGAAGCCAAAACCATTGCCATGCGCCGGCAGCAGCTCTTGCGTGAGCAGGGCCTGCGCACACAGAAACACATCACCCTCGACGAGATTGGCCGGCGCATTGCCATTGGCGACTTCAAAGAGCTGAACCTCATCGTGAAAGGCGACGTGGACGGTTCGGTTGAGGCCCTGAGCGATGCATTGCTCAAGCTTTCGACCGAGGAGGTACAGGTGAATGTGATCCACAAATCGGTGGGTGCCATCACCGAGTCGGACATCATGCTGGCTTCGGCTTCCAATGCCATTGTCATCGGCTTCCAGGTGCGCCCGAGTATGGGTGCCCGCAGGCTGGCCGAAACAGAGGAGATCGACATCCGCCTCTACAGCATCATCTACACAGCCATCGAAGAAATCAAGGCTGCTATAGAAGGCATGCTCTCGCCAGAAATCGAAGAAGTGATCACCTGCAACCTCGAGGTGCGCGAAACCTTCAAAATTTCCAAGGTGGGAACCGTGGCCGGATGTATGGTGCTCGACGGCAAAATCACCCGTAATACCAAAATCAGGCTTATCCGCGACGGCATTGTGATCTACACCGGACACCTCGGATCGCTCAAACGTTTCAAGGACGACGTCAAGGAAGTCTCGGCAGGCTACGAATGCGGTCTGAACATTGATGGTTTCAACGACATCAAAGTGGGCGACATCATCGAAGGCTACACCGAACGGGAAGTGCAACGCAAGCTGTAACAAGCCGATATACAGAAAAAAAGGGGCATTCAGCCCCTTTTATTATCTCCAAATTGTTTGCAAGCGATCAGGACCGGTGGATATGATACTGATCCGCACACCAGTTTTTTTCTCGATGTAGCCAACATATTGCCTGAACTGAACGGGCAGTTCATCAAACGAGGCGCCCTCCCCGAGGCTTGACTGCCATCCGGCAAGGGTTTCATAAACAGGCTCCGGATTGGCCGTGAGCAAGTCGAAAGGCATCTGAGCTGTTTCGCTCCCGTTCATGCGGTAGGCGGTGGCCACACGTATTTCGGCCATGCTGTCGAGCACATCGGGCTTCATCATCACAAGCTCTGTGGCACCGTTGAGCATGATGGCATAGTGCAATGCAGGCAGATCGAGCCAGCCGCAGCGTCTTGCCCTACCGGTGGTGCTGCCAAACTCTCTGCCACGCTCCCGCATCATGCTGCCCGTTTCGTCGAAAAGTTCTGTGGGAAATGGTCCGCTGCCCACGCGGGTACAATATGCTTTAAATACTCCAATAACTTTTCCAATGGCCGAAGTGGGTACGCCAAGCCCGGAACACACACCAGAAATCGTTGTATTTGAAGAGGTTACAAAAGGATAGCTGCCAAAATCGATATCGAGCATCGAGCCCTGTGCACCTTCGGCCAGAACACGTTTTCCCTGACTTAGCAGGTCGTTAATAAAATATTCGCTGTCAATCAACTGCAATGTGCGAAGGTATCCGGCAGCCTCGAACCAGGCTTTCTCGTACGATTCGAAGTCGTGACCGTCGATGCGGTGCGAATCAAGGTCGAAACCATGCATCCGGATGATTTGCAGATGCGTCTTCTTCAGATTTTCGTAGCGCTGTGCGAAGTTTTCTAGTTCCAGATCGCCGAGCCTCAGGCCATGGCGGCTCACCTTGTCGGTATAGGTTGGTCCGATGCCCTTAAGTGTGGAGCCAATTTTGCCGGCACCTTTGGATGCTTCGAGTGCTGCATCCAGCATTCTGTGTGTGGGCAGGATCAGGTGGGCTTTCCGGCTCACAAAAAGGTTGCGCTGAGGTTGGTGGCCAGCCTGAACGAGTCCGTCGAGCTCCTTTTTCAAAATAAGCGGGTCGATGATTACGCCGTTACCAATGAGGTTGATGGTTCCCTGGTTAAAAATGCCTGAGGGTATGGTATGAAGCACATATTTTTTTCCGTCGAACTCGATGGTATGCCCGGCATTTGGCCCACCCTGAAACCTGGCCACCACGTCGTATTTCGGAGCCAGTGCATCCACAATCTTACCTTTGCCTTCGTCGCCCCATTGCAGCCCCAAAAGCACATCAACTTTGGCTTTATTCATCTATTACATTGATTTTAAGTGACATAAAAAAAGCCCCTGCGGGGCAAAGTTACGCATTAAGCACGGCCATTCGACCAATGCCATTGAAATTAGTGCGTTTAAGCCTGCCGGGCCTTGGCTTCTGAAGTTTTTTGTCGGCCGTAGAAAGTGAGGGCATGATGGGTGATCTCGACCCCGAGCAGTTCTTCGACAGATTTCTGGATTTCCTGAATGCGCGGGTCGCAAAACTCGAGCACGGTTCCGTCCTCGATGCTCACAAAATGATCGTGCTGACGAAACTTGAACGAGCGTTCGAACTGTGCGCAGTTGTTGCCAAACTGATGCTTGGTAACCAGCGAACAATCGAGAAGAAGTTCAATGGTGTTGTACAAGGTGGCACGGCTGACCCTGTATTTGTTGTTTTTCATGCGCACGTAAAGGGTTTCGATGTCGAAGTGGCCGTCGGTGTTATAGATTTCCTTGAGGATGGTGAAACGCTCCGGTGTTTTGCGATGCCCCCTTTGCTCCAGGTATTCAGTAAAAATCCTTTTTACTGTTTCGAAGGTGTCGTTTGTGTGTTCGCTCATGTTTGCTTTGGTATATCAACCCGGAATCTGCCTGCCTGAACTACAGCCATTTCGGCCGTACGGCAGCAAAACCGGATACTTAATTTTCCGCTTGTAAAATTAGATATTTTAGCCAATATTTAGAATGCTTTTAAATAAAAATCGACAGCACAACGCCTTAGAATGACTTAGTTTTGGCCAAAGCAATTTTTATGATGCTCGAACAGCTTTGCAAAGCCCTGCTTGCCGGGGCAGGGACAGAAGTTAACGGGGATATGCGGCTGCATGAGATGCTGGCGGATCTGGACCGGCAGGATGCCAAAACAGCCAGGCACATCAGCGCCTGCCACAATGCCAGGCTGGCCCTTGAGATGCTTCGGACAGATTACGAGCTGCGTCACAAGCTACCCGACGTGTGGCAATACCATGTATCTCGCTGTGAAAAAGAACTTTACCAGCACATCCAATCATTAAGAAACCATCTGAACGAAACGGGCAAGGCTCATCTGGTAGCCATCTATCTTGCTGAGGATTAACAAAAAATACAGAAAAATCATTTTGTTTGGAAAAAAATCCGAACTTTGCACTCCCAAATCATCATTGTTTCATTTCAAACTAACAGTTATGCCAGTAAGAATGAGGTTACAACGTCATGGTAAAAAGGGCAAACCTTTTTATCATATTGTAATTGCGGATGGTCGTGCACCACGGGATGGCAGGTTTATCGAGAAGATTGGCACTTACAACCCAATGACTAATCCGGCAGAAATTAACATCGACACCGATCGTGCCATCACATGGCTGGGCAATGGTGCACAGCCCACCGAAACGGTACGCGCGATTCTGTCGTATAAAGGTGTGCTCTACAAACGTCACCTCCTGAAAGGTGTGGACAAGGGCGCCCTCACCCCCGAACAGGCCGAAGCCAAGTTTCAGGAATGGCTGAAAGCAAAAGAGGCCAAGATTGAAGCCAAGAAAAAAGCGCTCGCCGAAAGCAAGACCAGCGCAAAGAAAAAGGCCCTCGAGGAAGAGGCCAGAATTCGCGAGCAAAAAGCAGCCGAAGTGGCAAAAAAACGCCTGGCCGAAATGCAAAGCCAGAACGAAGGAGAGCCTGCTGGCGAAGAATAACCGAAAGCGACACTCAACCAAAAGGCCGGCTCAAACCGGCTTTTTGTATTTTTGACCTCACCGGATACCCGATCAGCAATGAACAAGGACGATTTCTTCTACTTCGGAAAAATAATCAAAACCCACGGCATCCGTGGAGAGCTCAGCATACGCATCGATACCGACCAGCCAGCTTTATACGCCAGGCAGAAAGTGATCTTTATTGACATTGCGGGCAGGCTTGTCCCCTACTTCATCAGGCAAATGAGCATCCACAACGACAAAGCTTATTTGCAACTGGAAGATATCGACAGTGTGGAAAAGGCCCTCACCCTCACCGGCAAAGAACTGTATTTGCCTATAGATCAACTGCCTAAGCTCAAAGGCAATAAGTTTTATTTCCATGAAGTGCAAAACTTCTTGCTGGAGGACGAAGCCTTCGGAAAACTCGGAAACATAGCCCGGGTGATTGAATATCCGGGTCAGGCGGTGTTTCAGGTTTTCTACAAAGAAAAAGAAGTGCTGGTGCCTGTCCACGACAAGATCATCACCAAGGTTGACCGGAAGCGCAAAACCATTTTCGTGAAAACCCCTGAGGGGTTGATTGACATGTACCTGAACGGATAGGATGGCCCAACCCTTTCATTTCAGGCAATTCAGCATGAAGCACCACCGCTCGACCATGAAGGTGGGTACGGATGCCGTATTGCTTGGGGCATGGACAGATGTGGAAGGGGCGCTGCGTGTGCTTGATGCCGGCACCGGATCAGGCATCCTGGCCCTGATGCTTGCGCAGCGGAATTCGAATGCACTGATCGATGCCATTGATGTGGATGAAATTTCCGTGGCCGAAGCTGCCGAAAACTTCATCCGGTCGCCCTGGAGCAGCCGCCTTAAGGCCTTACACGCTGACCTGCGCACCTTTCAACCGCCAACTGACGGGCACTACGATCTGATCATCTCGAACCCTCCCTTTTTCGATAAGCACATACCCGGCAAAAACCAAAGACGCAATCTGGCAAGGCATACCGCAAGCCTCACCTACCACGATTTGCTCAGCGCACTTTCGCGTCTGCTCGCGCATTCGGGAAAAGCGTCCATCGTTTTGCCCTGGCAGGTGGGCAACACTGTGCGCCAATTGGCTGCAGATTACGGATTGCATCCTGCCAGGGTGCAGCATATCATCCCAGTGGAAAATCGACCTGCAAACCGAATGCATATCGAACTCACTAACAATGGCATGCTGGTTACAGAGGAGACTTATTTCACCATCCGCAGGTCAGATATGGCCTTCACAGAGGCTTATACCCGATTGCTCAAGGATTTTTATCTGGGTTTGGGCGAGTGAAGCTGCTGAGGTATATTTGCCAAAACATTCCACATGAAACAGCTTAGAATTTTTGTTGCATTGTGCTGGGTGTGCATCCTGATATTGAGCTCGTGCACCACCGGATCGCCGGATAGCAAGCCCCTGGTGATTGCACTGACCAAGGAGCGCAAGATTGAAGGGAAGAAATACGGGGAGTGGCTGAGCCGCCAGGACAGCAATCTGAGGTTTATTTACCTTTCAGAAGTTGCGTTGGAACACCTGGCCGACAGTCTGGCTATTGCTGACGGGATTCTGTTTACCGGTGGAGCCGATATTCATCCTGCAAACTACGGAAAAGCTTATGATACCGTGCGTTGCGGATTTATTGACACTGTTCGCGACCGCTATGAGCTGGAAGCCTTCCGGATTGCCCGCAGCCTCAACCTGCCGATTTTAGGAATCTGCCGGGGGCTTCAGATGATCAATGTGGCCTCGGGCGGATCGTTGCATGTTGACCTGCCACAGGACATCGGCTCGGGCGAGTTGCATCGCGTGGGTGAGGAAGACTGGGCCGATCACCCTGTGACACTGATTCCCGGAAGCCGAATTGCCTCGCTGGTAAACAGACCGATCGTTTGGGTGGCCAGCAACCACCATCAGGGAATTGATCAACTAGGCAGTGGATTGAAACCGGCGGCCACATCGCCCGACATGCTGATTGAGGCCATCGAAAACGACGAACGCAACAAACAATGGATTCTGGCCGTGCAATGGCATCCGGAATGGATGGCGCACGACGACGAGCTTTCGGGAAAAATCGCGTTGAGTTTTCTGCAGGAGGCAGCAAAATACCGGTCCAAAAAACGCTGATTAAGCTCTGCCTGATGTTTCTGCACAAAAACAACAAATTTGCCGCCACGCACCTGCTGGCTGTACTGGCCATGGTGTTCTGGGGTATGTCGTACCTGTGGTCGAAAAATCTTTTCGAATATATCAATCCCGCATCTGTAGTCTTTTTCAGGCTTGTTGTTTCGACAGTTTTCCTTTTCAGCCTGCTGCTTCTGCGCAAGGAACTGCCCCGGCTGAGCAAAGCACAATTTAAGCTGCTTGCACTGGCAGCTTTGTTTAATCCCTTTCTGTATTTTCTCTCAGAAAATTTTGGTCTTAAGCTGGTTTCGCCCACTCTGAGCGCTGTGATCATTGCCACCATTCCGGTTTTTATGCCCATTGTGGCATTTGCAGCCTTGCGCGAACGCATCAGCCTGCTCAACATCATCGGATTGTTTGTCTCGTTTTCGGGTGTGCTGGTGATGATTGTGGATCGCAACATGAATCTGAGTGCCTCACCCACAGGCATTTTGTTGCTTTTTCTGGCAGTGGGCAGTGCATTGGCGCATGGCATCATCCTGCGCAGGCTTACTTTCAGCATGCAGCCCCTGGCCATCATCGCGGTTGAAAACAGTATTGGCGCCATTTACCTGATTCCTTTCCTCCTGCTAAGTGGCGGGCTGCAGGCTTTCGTGGCACCAGCACAAATGGATCTGATTATCAACCTGTTGCTGTTGGGAATTTTTGCCAGCTCACTTGCTTATGTGTTTTACGCCGAAACGGTGAAACGCATAGGCATCACCAAAGCCAATTTTTACGCCAACCTCATCCCGGTGTTTACGGCCTTTTTCAGCTGGCTGTTTCTCGATGAGGTGATCGGCACCGACAAAGTGGCCGGCATCGTGCTGGTGATAAGCGGGGTGATCCTGGCGCAACAGCCCTTAAAAAAATAAACAGCTATGAAAAAAGTACTTGTTCTGGGCAGTGGACTGGTTGGACGACCGATAGCCCTCGACCTCGCCGAACGCGGAGGATTTCGCGTGACCGTGGCCGATAGATCGGCTCATGCCCTGGCTCAGATCGAAAATCAGGAAATTGAAACGCTGCAATGCGACCTGACCGACGCTTCATTTCTCACCGGCTTGTGCGCGGAATACGATATGTTTGTGAATGCCGTGCCTGGCAGCATTGGGTTCGGGACATTGAAAGTTCTGGCCTGCGCTGGCAAACCGGTTGTGGACATTGCATTTTATGCCGACAATCCGCGCCAGCTCGATGAACTGGCCCGGCAATATGGCAGTTGTGTGATCTGCGACATGGGCGTAGCGCCAGGCATGAGCCATATGCTGAGCGGATTGGCAGCCGCCAGACTGCCACATTTGGAAAAACTGCGCATCCTGGTTGGCGGACTGCCGGCAAGGCGAAGCCTGCCCTGGCAATATAAAGCTGTTTTCTCGCCATCGGATGTGATCGAAGAATACACCCGTCCGGCGCGCATAGTGCGCAACGGAAAAATAGAGGTGGTGCCTGCGCTCAGCGAATCAGAGCTGATTGATTTTGAAGATATTGGCACACTCGAAGCATTTAATAGCGATGGACTGCGAACCCTGGCTGACACCATAAAGGCAGAGCACATGGCAGAAAAAACCCTGCGCTACCCCGGGCACCTCGATGCAGTGAAGTTGCTTCGCGACAGCGGCTTTTTTTCCACTGAAGCCCTCCCGTTGGGCGATCAGCAGGTGACGCCCTTGCAATTTACCAGTGCCGTGCTGTTTGAACAATGGAAACTCCAGCCCGGGGAGGCCGACCTCACGGTGATGCGTATCGAAGCTGAAGGACTAGATAGCGAAGGGCACCCGACGAAGCTTCAGTGGGATTTGCTGGATCGGTTCGACAGCGCTTCGGGCATTCACTCCATGGCTCGCACCACTGGTTATGCTGCCACGGCTGCCCTTCGTCTGCTGGCAAGCGGCGCTTTTAACCGAGCAGGAATTCACATGCCTGAGCATCTGGGTGCCGATGAAACCCTGGTCAGTTTTATCCTCTCGGACATGGAAAAGCGCGGCATAGTTTATAAGTATAGCGAAAACAAACTGTAAATAAGATGATTACAAGCAGGTCGAACCCCCGGATCAAGCGATTGCTTCAGCTTCAGAAGCCACGCGAACGGCGCGAAGCAGGCCTGGTGGTCATCGAAGGCATGCGCGAAATCAGAAGGGCGAAGCTTTCCGGCTGGCAATTCGATGAGTTATATGTTTGCGAAGAATTGATCAAACCCGACGATCGCGGGTTTGCGGAAGAGCTGATGCGTTCCTGCCTGGTGCATCCCATCAGCCGCGAAGTGTTCGGCCATGTGGCCTATCGCGAAAACTCTGATGGTATCATCGCCCTGGCGAAAGAACCAAAACTTAATCTCAATTCATTAAAAATCAGCAGCAATCCTTTAATTCTGGTGCTTGAGTCGGTGGAAAAACCCGGTAACCTGGGTGCCATCATGCGCACTGCCGATGCCGCAGGTGTGGATGCTGTGATGGTATGTGATCCGGCCACTGACCTGTTCAATCCGAATGCTATCCGTTCGAGTGTAGGGTGTATCTTCACGGTACAGGTGCGGGCCTGCACTTCCGGAGAAGCGCTGGATTGGCTGCAAAAACATGGGATATCCATTGCTGCCACGCACCTTGAGGCTTCAGCCGATTATCTTGATACAGATTTTACCGGACCAACAGCCATTGTCATGGGCACAGAAGCCGATGGTCTGAGCGCATTCTGGAGCAAAAATGCCCACAAACGAATCCGCATTCGGATGCATGGTGTGGCCGACTCGCTCAATGTGTCGGTTGCCGCTGCCATAGTCACCTTCGAGGCATTGCGGCAGCGCAGGTTTTCTCAAAGAGGCTGATCGCCGGGGATGTTCAGCAGGCGGTTTACCTTTTCAAACATCAGGTTTGCCTGAATCGGTTTGGGGAGGTAATCGTTGCAACCAGCTGCATAAGCTTTCTGGTCGTCGCCACTTAGCGCATAGGCAGTGATGGCGATCACCGGAAGGTCGGGTCGCAGGGTCTTAATCAGCTTTGTGGCTTCATAACCATCCATCACCGGCATCTTGATATCCATCAGAACCAATTTGATATCGCTTTCGTGCTGAGCAATGTTCACCGCCTGCTCGCCATGCCATGCACGCGAAATCTTTGCTTTATAGCGCCTTTCGAGCAAGAGCTTGAGTACCATGAAGTTGCTGTCTTCGTCTTCGGCCACGAGAATATGCGGATGCTCGACCGGCTCGGGGAACACCGGCTCAAGTTTTGTACTTTCTACAAATTGGGCTGGCAACCGCACCTCAAAGGTGGAGCCTTTCCCTAGCTCGGATTCAAAGCTGATTTTGCCGTTCAGAAGTTCGGTGATACGTTTTACAATCGGGAGCCCGAGACCACTGCCGTCGTACCTGCGTTTGTCGGAAATATCCTCCTGCATAAACAGATCGAAGATTCGCGGATGAAACTTCTTGTCCATCCCCTTGCCCGTATCGTGGATCTGAATATGAATGAAGTCGCCATCCCTTGCAGCAATCACTTCCACTTTGCCTTCGGAGGTGAATTTAACCGCATTGTCGAGCAGATGGCCGATCACTTTTTCGTACAGGGATTTGTCGGAATGTAGCATGCAGTCGCCCAAATGATTACGAAATTCAAATGCCAGACCCTTGGTTTTGCATTGGTTTTCGTAATCATTCAAAAGTGGATTCATGAAGTCGAGAAACCTAAATTCTGTGGCAACAACGGGCATATTTCCCGAATCGAGCAGCGAGATATCCATGTATTGGGTGATGGTGCGCAACAGGCGCCTGGTGCTCATATTGAGAATCTCAATCATGTCGAGCTTTTCTTCGAGGTCGAGTTCGGGATCGGACAGGATTTCGGCTGCACCACAAATACCGTTAAGCGGGGTGCGTACCTCGTGCGAGATATTGTTCAGGAATGCCGACTTTAGCTTGTCACCGGCCTCGGCACGTTTATACGCTTCGCTCAGGGCAAGGTTGAGCTCGCGCATCTGGGCATTGCTGGTGGTAAGTTCCTCGTTCATCAGCTGCAGCTCCTCGTTCTGCTGCTGCAAACGCTCTTCACTTTCGTGCAATGCACGGTTGAGGCGGCGCTGTTCGGTCACGTCGCGCACAATACCAAAAACGGTCTTTTTGCCTGGCGTAATGTCGGTTACAAGGCTCACCTCCACATCCAGCACTTTTCCGGAGGCTGTCAGTTGTTGAAAATCGAACCGGGCCGGAGGCAGCTCGCCCCGCTCGCGCATGGCCTTTCTTTCCTGCGAGATTTCGTGCGCCTTGTCAGTGAGCAACCTGTCGGGATCGAAATCCGGAGAGGTGAGCGTTTCAAGCGGATATTCAACCATGTCGGCAAAGGCCTGGTTAACCCATACAAACCGGTCGTTTTCAAGAAGATATATCCCGTCAAAAGAAGTCTCGACCAGCCTTGTGAAGCGTTCTTCGGCCTCACTGAGCTTTTGTTGGGCATGGGTGTAGGCCAACCAGGAATTGAGCACAAACGCTATCTGGTTTAAGAATGATTCGTTGAGCTCTTCCTTATCTTTTTCCAATTGTTTATCCAAAACAAATAGTTTAATCGTTCCTGCCACCCCATCGGTTTCATTAATGTCAAATTTCCTCGTTAGTCGTGCATCAGGTTTTCTATCCAGCAGTGCACCACATAAGGTATTGCCCCGGAAATTGATGACCATCGCGAACTTTTCCCGGTTGAGTACTTCATCTGAATTAAATTGATTGCAAAGCCAGCTGAGCACATCTTCCAGATTTTGATTCTGGGTGAGCTGATGGCTCAGTTCGCGCAAAAGTTCCAGCTCGCGTACCCTCAGATTCAGTTGGGCTGTGCGCAGGGCCACGGCCTCTTCCAGGCTGTCCCAGCCCAATCGGAAACGGTAAACCAAAGCAGCCAGAACAAAAGATAACAGGGTGATGATCAACAGGATAAAATTTCCGCTTGCTGCGGGAATAAATTCACTGAACTCCGGCGAATCATGTGTGGTCATGAAGAATGTTACCCCACCCAGAAACAAAGGTTTCTGAACGGATAAGCTATAACTTTCATGATTATCCATTCCCGGTTCAGTGGTATGATAAGCCAGGTGTTCGGGAGGGTATGATGCCAGCCATTCCTGTGTCCCTGGATCTTGCAGCGACTGAATGGCCAGTCCCAGGGGGAGGTATTTATTCGCTTCATTACCATCCGACATCGTTTTATTGAGCAGCTCCTGCAAGTCAACAAAAGCTGCGATAAACTTGTGCTCACCGGGAGATAGCCTCTTGCCAGGCACAAACATGGGTAGAACAATAAGCAGGGAAGCCCCACGATCTCCACAGCTTTTGAGGTCATAAGAAATCGCACTGTAAACCAGGCCGGTGCATGCTGCCGAGTCGATCAGACTGACAAGCAGAGGATCCTGCTCAGGCGCTGTCGCATTTAGATCAGATTCATTCTCAGATTTTAAGGCACAATGAGCTTGTTGCAGCTTGCTCACGATTGCAGCATCTGTAGTTGCCGGCTCCACCGATGCTTCAATAATTGAAAACGCATTATAAAAACTATTCGAACGCATTATGCCTGAGGCGAAGTGACGAAATTCCGCTCCCGTTACCTCGTCGCTGGCTTCAAAAAAAGATTGAATGAGCCCCATATTCGTGACAACACCTCTCAAATTGTCGCGTAAGCTGTGCAATTTATTATCGGCGAAGCTTTGAAAGACCTTTTCGCGCTGTATCTGCGACCGATATTCCACCACAAGCTTCAGCCACCAACCCGTGTAAAAACCAAGCACGAGAATGAGCGCAGCTTCAACCAGTTTAAGCCTATTGTAATTACTCCTTCGGAGAATAATAATTGCAGCCGAGGACACAACAATGAAAACCAATAAGATATCAATCAGGAAACTGAGCTGTTTATTCGCCCTCACTTCTGTTGGCTGAACAGAATCTGTTTCCATTTCAAAATAAAGAACAAACTGTTGACCATCAGCATCTTTCGTTTTGCTGACAGGAAGATTTGCGAATACTGCGTATTGATTGAAGCGGATTTTGCTCTGACCGGGATCTTTGCTGAAAAAAGTACGGTGCGATTCAATCTCCGTCACATCACCTGATGCAGCGTGCACAATCACCGAATCGGTTTCCAGGCTGATCAGCGCTAACCCACGGTATCCATAATTGGCCCGAAGCACATCCAGATACTTGTTAAGCCGTGCTGATACTACCGAACTTGCTGAAGTTCCCTGTTCAACGAAGATCGAAAATATGACTGATTCGGCTAATATCTTTGTTACTTCCCTCGCTTTTCCCTCGACAAAATCCAGATTGGCCTCCGTATGGACGGGAAAAGAATTATCAGTCCACTTTTTAAGAAAAAAAAGACCTCCGATTCCTATTGTGGTTATCAGAGAAATTATCAGGTAGTAGTTAACTATTGCTCTCATTTCAGCCTGGATTTATAGAAATAATCGAACATCAGATAGAAAGTCCCGAAACCAAAGGTATAAAATAAATTATCGGGGGTCAATATAAATGTGGGAATATCAGAAGATTATCAGATAGTTTTCGGATGTACAGAAATGTATAGTTTTGCACGCTTAATTTGGGACAGGATGGAATATTATGTGTACAAATTCGGAGGCACTTCGGTGGGTTCAGCCGCGCGTTTCAAGGCGCTGGTGCCGCTCATCTCGGGCCATCCGCAAAAGATTGTGGTATTGTCGGCCATGGCAGGCACCACCAATGCCCTTGTAGCCATTGCTCAAGCGCTTTATGAGGGAAAGCAGGAAGAGGCCGGGAAAAGGATTGATCAACTTGAACAACAATATTCGGCTGTTGTTGCTGAGCTTTATGAAAGCCCCGCCGGGCTTGAGAAAGCACATCAGATGCTGCAGAATCATTTCAGCTACCTGAGGGCATTTACCCTCGACATGTTTACCGTGCACGAAGAAAAGGCCATTCTGGCGCAGGGCGAGCTCATTTCGACAGCGTTGCTTTACTATTACCTTGAAGAACAAGGCATTGCCTGCTCACTTATGCCTGCCCTCGATTTCATGCGCCTTACCCCGGACGAAGAGCCGGATTATGATTTCATCTCAGGAAAAATTAAAGAATGCGTCCGAAAACAGCCCAACAAAGAGCTCATTATCACGCAGGGCTACATTTGCCGGAATGCCTTTGGCGAAGTGGATAATCTTAAGCGGGGTGGAAGCGATTTCACGGCCACTATCATCGGAGCCGTTTTGCAAAGTCCTGAAATTCAGATATGGACTGATATCGATGGCATGCACAACAACGACCCCAGGGTGGTGCAGCCCACTTTTCCGATCACCCGTATTTCGTACGACGAAGCCGCCGAGCTGGCATATTTCGGGGCGCGTATCCTGCACCCGACCTGTGTGCTGCCTGCACAAAAGGCCGGAGTACCCATCCGGTTGCTCAACACCATGAAGCCTGAAGCGCAGGGAACGTTGATTTCGGAGCATTCGAGCGGCCGCGATTTCACGGCCGTTGCTGCCAAAGATGGCATCACAGCCATCAATATCCGCTCGGGCCGCATGTTGCTGGCCTACGGTTTTCTGCGTGCTGTGTTTGAGGTATTTGAGCGTTATCGGACGCCCATTGATATGATCACCACCTCCGAAGTGGCTGTATCGCTCACCATAGATAAAGACGACCACCTCGACGATATTCTGGCCGATCTGCAGCAGTTTGGAACCACCGAGGCCGAACGCAACCAAACCATAGTGTGTGTTGTTGGCGATTTTGGCCCGCAACGGCAGCAACTGGCCTTCCGTATCCTCGAAGCCTTGCGCACCATACCCCTGCGCATGATATCCTACGGAGGAAGCTCCCATAATGTGTCGGTGCTGATTTCGACCGAACACAAAAAGGAAGCCCTCCAACTGCTCAATGAACACCTTTTCCTGAAGCATCGACGCTGAACATGTACACCCTTCCAATAGCTAAAATATCAGAGACTGCCGCCTCAGCTGCTGCTACTCCGTTTTACTTTTACGACCTCAATCTGCTGCAGGCTACCCTTGAGGCTGCAAAAAATGCCGCCATGCCTCACGGCTTCGAGGTGCATTATGCGCTCAAAGCCAACAGCAATCCCGAAATCCTCCGCGCCATCAGCCGGCTGTCGTTTGGTGCCGACTGCGTAAGCGGCAACGAGGTGGCCGCTGCCCTGCAACACGGGTTTGCCCCGGAAAAAATTGCATTTGCCGGGGTGGGGAAAACAGATCAGGAGATTGACTTTGCACTCACATATGACATCTTCAGCCTCAATGTAGAATCGTTGCAGGAGCTGGAAGTCATTGACCAAAGGGCCGGCAGGCTTGGCAAAAGAGCGCCTGTGGCCCTGAGGCTCAATCCCGGAGTGAATGCCCATACCCACCACTACATCACCACCGGACTGGAGGAAAACAAGTTTGGCATCAATCCCTGGGAAATCGAACCTGTGCTCGCAAGACTAAAAGAAATGAAACACATCGAGCTCACAGGCATCCATTTTCATATCGGATCGCAGATCACCAGCTTTGAACCTTTCCGCTCGCTGGCGTTGCGTGCCAATGAGTTTAACGATCTGTTCCGCAAAAAAGGCATCTACCTCCGTCATATCAACCTTGGCGGAGGTCTGGGGGTGAATTATCACCGGCCCGACGAAGAGGCTATACCTGATTTCCGTCGCTTTTTCAGGCTTTTTGCCGATGTGCTCGAACTCTTGCCCGGACAAAAAGTACATTTTGAGCTTGGAAGGGCATTGGTGGCACAGTGTGGAACGCTCATTTCCAAGGTATTGTATGTGAAACCCGGCATCAACACCCGGTTTGTGATTCTCGATGCAGGCATGACCGAGCTGATCCGTCCGGCACTTTATCAGGCCTATCACAAAATTGAAAACATCAGCAATCCCTCCGGACTGCCGGTGAACTGCGATGTGGTTGGTCCGATTTGCGAGTCGTCGGATTGCTTCGGAAAAGCGGTAATGCTTCCACAGCCTGAGCGTGGCCACCTGATTGCCATCCGTACTACAGGTGCGTATGGCGAGGTGATGTCGTCGCAATACAACCTGCGCAGCAAGGCAGCGGCTTATTACTTCACCGGCGAGGACTTTCCTGCCTTACCCAAAAGTTGATCGGCCTGCTGCCTTGTTGGCCTGTTATGTGCCATCAGACCAAGCATGAGCAAGGCCACAATCAGCAGAAACAAGTTGGATGTGAGCATATAACCCACAGAGGAAAAAAGACAGGCCATGGTTGTGAGTGCAAGGCGGATCATCACCCACGACACAAACGACTCGTTCAGCTTTGCGGCGTTGCGAAACACCTCCGGACGCGAAAAGATATGTCCGGCAATCAGCCTGGTGCCTGCAAAACCACCTATTGCGAAAACAACTGCCACAACCAGCAGGATAAAACCCAGGAAATCAGGGAGCCAGTGGATGCTTTCGGAGGAAGCCAGGGCGACAGCCGTAGCAAGTAAAATGCTGGTAGCTGAAAACATGAACCAGAACATAAACACGACGCGACGGAGGGTTTGAGCTTCGATAACGGGTCTTTTGTTTTCCATACGCGAATGCTTTTTTTGGTTTCACGTCTGCCAGCTAAAGTTGCGCTGCACGTGCCCGCGCATCGTCGAGGAGCTTGTCCGACTGGCGCCTGGCTTCCTGAACCACATTTCCGGCCTGCCTGTCGGCTTCCTGTTCGATGCGTTGTGCAGAGCTTGCTGCCTGCTGTCGCAGTTTGCGAGCCGCTTCCTGAGCAGCCCTTTCGGCGAGCATGCCTTTGCCTTTGGCTTCGTTGATGAGCTTTTCAGCCTGGGAATCCGCTTCGCGGCGCACGCGCGCAGCAGCTTCGGCAGCCTCAGTGCGGATGCGGCTTGCCGCAGCTTCGGCCTGCTGCATGATTTCCTCAGCCTGTCGCCTGGCCTGCTCGATGATTTTGTCGGCTTCTTCCCTGGCCTGCATCCGCAGCTGCTCTTTCTGTTTCTCCAGTTCGGCCGAGGCCGCCTGCATCAGCTCGTTGCGTAGGTTAGAGGCGTAATCACGGTAATCCAGACTCAGGGTGGGGGCTGTGGCTGTTCCGCCAATTTTCGCCCTGACATTGATTCTATTTCCTGCCGACAAATTAATCCCCCGTCCGGCAGCCTGGGCGCTCAATTGTTGCAGCTGCCTGTTGACCTCGGCACCCAGCTTCTCAAATGGCACACTCAGGGCGAGATCGTAGTCCAGGGTCTGGTCAAAACCAATGGAACCAGCCAGTGTAGCCTCCATATCCGTATACCTGAAAGTGAACGGTTTCTGAAATACCCTCCCATTGATAAACTCAAAACTAAGGTTGACACCATCGCTCACAATCCGCCGCAGCTCTTCATTGCCAAGCCGGTCGGCAAGCATGTTGAGCAGGTTGACCGATTCGATGGTGATGCGGCTCGATTGCAGTCCGCCCCCACCTTGTAATGTACTGAAAACGGGTTGCAGATTTTGGTCGAGCATTCCTTTCATCCGGAAGCTGGTCGAAAACCGGCCTTTGGTACGTTCTGCAATGGGTGCAGCCCTGCTGAATAAGCCAAGTGTCTGATATGCAGATGGAATATCAAAATCATTTAAAGCGAAACTAAAATCAACCATGGGTTGGTCAGGTATTTTACCGTCGAAGCTCCCCTGCATTTGAATGGTTCCACCCAGCATCCTGGCATTGAGCGGACTAAAGGTCAGCGTCTTGTTTACGTAACGCAGCCCGGCATTGACCTCCGATAGCTCAAAATTTTCGTACAAGAGCTGGCCGATCCGGGCATCGAAGCCCAGATTCAGCCTTTCGGGCAATTCGAGTTTCATCGCTGTGGTATCGCCGGCCTGAGCGATTGTATCGGCTTTCATAAACGCCTGCATCAGCTCGTTGGCATCGAGCAGTTTAGAGCGGATCGACAAGTTTCCGTTCAAAACACCATCCGCAAGCAGGTATGGCAGGTAGTCGGACGCTTCCCCTGTGAGTTCGAAATCGCTCTTTCCGAGCTGCAACCCCTTAATTTCGATTCGTGAAGCCTCAGGTCTGAGGGTGGCAGTGGCCGAGGCAAGGGTGAGATCCATGCCAGGCTGAGCCTCTTTCAGCGAAAAGTCCTTCAGGCTGAGTTGTCCCGAGGCTTCCACCTGGGCATAGCGCCTGGCGGTGATGTCCGACATTTTTGCGGCCGCGCTGAAAGCAGCATTGAGCCGACCTTTGGCTTCTGGAAGGGTGCCGGCTGGCAATAAACCTGTAATTGTCTCAAAATCAACCACACCATCGAGCGAAGCTTTAAAAAGCGGATCAGTGAATGGCTGGCGGAGCGACAATCGTCCCTCCACCGACTGGCCATTGATGGTTGCGGAAAAACGGTCGATATCCAACGCGAGGTGGTCATCCACCCCATCCGGGTTATCCACCCTGAGCTGCAGGAAAAAGCGCTCGAGCGAGGAAGGCAGAGAAGGATAGGCAAATCCGCCATTTTCGACCTCAAGATGAGCAAAATAAGCCGGGAATACCTTTTCACCATATTCCCCTTTCATCCCGGCTTTTAAACTGAAACGCCCGCTGGCTTTCAAATCTTTAAATTCGTTGGTGTAGATGGCCGGCACAATGCTGAGCAGCTGCCTGAAATCGGCATCCCTGGCTTCAGCCACGAAATCCATCCCGATGTTTTCGCCGCTCAGGTCGAAACTGCCCGCAAAGTCGAGGTTCATTTCGTTGAGCTTCAGCACCTCGGATCGGATGGTGTACATATCGCGTGCAAGCTCTGCATCAATTTTACCCGTAAAAACTGCCGTCACTTTGTCCAGCAGCGTCATACCTTCATAGCTCATCACCAGGTTGTCCGAGCTCAGATCCAGATTAAGGAGCGTACGGTCGAGACTCATATCGCCGCTCAGGTTTCCTTTCAGTCCGGTGAGCCTGGTCGAGAAACTGAGTTCATGGTCAACATAGCTGAGCTCCGAGCGATTCACAGTTATCTTTTTAAGCTTCAGGCTAATAGATTCTCCTTCATCCGCAAGCTCAACGGTCTGCTCTGTCGTATCGGGCAGGGCAATATCCCAGTTGGCCTTGCCCTCGGCATTAACAAGCAGGTGAATACCGGCCCGGTCAAGGCTGATGCGCTCAACTTTGTATGGACTGCCCGCAATCAACGACCGAAGATTGATGGTAACCGACAGTTTTGACGCATTGAACAACGGAATGCTGTCGAATTCGCCTAGTCCACTGATATCCAGATCATTGATTGTAAGCGTAAAAGCCGGAAAGTGCCTGAAAAAGCTCGCACTTACCCTGCCGTAATCTACGCGTGCGTTCACGCTTTTGTTTATTTCGTCTTTCACCAGCTGTCCGATCCGATCCCGAAAAATATAAGGCAGCAAAACGGCCAGCAAAAGCAATGCCGCCAGGGTCACACCGGCAATTTTCAAAATCGTTTTCATTGGCATGATGTTTTTCAGGGTTGGTACATTTTGTTTCGGAGCAAATGATCTATGCACACCAGGGCGGCCATGGCCTCCACAATGACTACAGCCCGCGGAAGCACACACACATCGTGGCGACCTTTTGCCCTCAGGGCAGCCTGCTCGCCATCCCTTGTAATGGTTTGCTGCGATTGCATGATGGTTGCCACAGGTTTAAATGCTGTGCGAAAACGCACTTCCATGCCATTGGTGATGCCGCCCTGCACCCCGCCCGAATGATTGGTCAGCGTTTTGACTTTGCCACCTTTTGCAACAAAAACATCGTTGTGATGCGAGCCGGGCAAACGCGTGCCCGCAAAGCCGCTGCCATATTCAAAGCCTTTGACGGCATTGATGCTCAGCATGGCTTTACCCAGGTCGGCATGAAATTTATCAAACACCGGTGCACCCAGTCCTGCAGGCAAACCAAGGATGCTGCCTGTGATGACTCCACCGAGGGTATCGCCATTTTTGCCGGTTTCCAGGATTAAGCTTTCCATAGCCCCGGCAGTGGCAGCATCGGGGCATCGAACCGGATTGGATTCGATCAGTTCCAAAGATGGAACGCTATCAAAATCAGGCGCTTCTATACTCCCTATGGCGCTCACCCAGGCCCTTATTTCAATATCGTATTGCTTCAGATAAAGCATGGCCAGGGCACCGGCAAACACCCGGGCAGCTGTTTCCCGGGCTGAAGAACGCCCGCCACCACGGTAGTCGCGAATGCCATATTTGGCCTCGTAGGTGTAATCGGCATGCGAAGGACGATAGAGTTGTTTCATCTCGTCGTAATCGTGCGAGCGCTGATCGCTGTTGCGAATCATAAAAGCCAGGGGTGTGCCGGTGGTGCGTCCATCAAAAACGCCGGACAGGATCTCGGGCACATCCTTTTCGTTGCGTGGGGTAGCCAGGTGCGACTGTCCCGGCCTGCGCCTTCGCATCATATTGTTAATGTATTCATTATCTATTTCGATTCCTGGCGGACATCCGTCAATGATGCCACCTATGGCGGGTCCGTGAGATTCACCGAAAGTCGTCAGCCGGAACACTTCTCCAAAAGTATTGGCAGGCATGTGGGTAAGATTTGGTGCGTTAATAATGCAAATATCGGACTAAAGCGATGCGCCGGATGCCCGGAATGTCCTAAAAATCCCAAATGGGTTATTTTTGCAGTCGAAATGCTGCACAAAAACATGTATCGCCTTCTCCTTATTCTGCTCGTTGGATTCCTTGCGCTTCCGACCCATAGCCAGCCGCTTTCGCGCTATGAGCGCAGGCTGATCACCTCGGGCAAACCGGATCAAAAAATGCATGTGACCCAGGTAACCAATCCGGAAGAGTTGGCCATACTTCGGGCTACATCTGCAGCCATCGAAAAACCCGAACACAGGTTGTGGAAATTATTGGCGCAGCGAATGATTTCCACCGTGCAGCATCCCGACCACAAGGGGGTGGGCATTGCCGCTCCGCAGGTTGGCATCAACCGCCAGCTCATCATTGTGCAACGACATGATAAAGAGGATAAACCCTTTGAAGTCTATCTGAATCCGGAGATCCTGGCCTTTTCCGACTCGCTGCATGTACGGGCCGAGGGATGCCTGTCCATACCCGGCAAACGCGACCTTGTGCAAAGGCCGTGGGGCATCCGGCTGAGATATCAGCAACTGAACGGCCAATGGCTGGAAGAATATGTGGAAGGCTTCACCGCACGCATCTTTCAACACGAGATTGACCACCTGAACGGCGTGCTTTTCACCGACAAGATAACGATCGAAAAATGAAACGCATTTTAATAACCATTTTTATTGTCTTACCCGCAATCGCCGTATTGCATTCCTGCGGCACCGAGGATCTGCGTCCGGCCCAGGTATTTGAAATCGATCCGGTGTTCAGGGAATATGCCGCTTTCGACTCCACATCGTACTGGATTTATGTGAAAACTACAACCGATGCCAGCGTGGGCCGGTTCGATACGGTCAGGGTTCTGAGGACGTACAAAGACAAACGTTTCCATTCTGACGCCACCACTCCGCAAGGCTTTTATTATCAGGCTATTGAGTCGGTGCTGCATTCCAAATTTACCGGGATGAGCAAGTTTGAGCTCACTGTGGGCAAGATTTTCGGTCAGTCGTCAGCCAGCGACAACCTCAGGGTGTATTTCAACAACGGCAGGTATTACAGGGTGCTGATCACCAATACGCCTTTTGGTGAAGAATTGCTGCTCGGAATAAACGAAGGGAATTATACCACAATTGAAAAGATACCTTCGCTCGACATCCAGGGTAAAACATACAGTGAAGTGTATCACACCAAAGTGGTCGATTATCAGAACGCACCCGACACGGCTTACTTCGATTTCTGGATTGCGCGCAACTACGGCATTGTCCGGTACAAGCTTTACCGGCCAAAAAGCGAGCCTGTGGTTATCGACAACTGGGAACTGCTTGATTCATACGTAGTTCCATACACCAGATAGCACCGATTACTTCCTCAGGTCGAGGCGGTTCAGGCCCTGCACGGCCAGCTCGTAGTTTGGCTTCCTGCGCAATACCTCATTATACACATCACGTGCATTCAGATATCGTCCCATCTCCTCCAGGGCGCGGCCTTTGTTGTAAAGTGCGTCGATATAGTTGGGGTCGTTGAGCAGTGCCTGATCGAAGAAGTCGATAGCCGTGGCAAAATCATTCAGATAAACCAGGTTCACATAACCTTTATTGTAAAGCACCAGGGGATGGTTGGGAACTTGCACGAGCAGGGTATCGTAGTGTTTGAGCGCCTCGTCCGGACGCTCATTGTCCTGAAGATAGAGCGCCAGCTGATAGCGTGCCTGAAGTGAATTGGGAAACAATTTCAGCGCCCTGAGCAGGTATTGCTCGGCCAGCGGATTGCGTTGCTCGGTGTAGATGATGCCGAGCTTGATCAGGGCTTCATAGAAATCCTGCTTCTGATCGAGGGCAAGGAGGATGTTTCGCAATGCCGAAGCCGTATCGCTTCGGGCCAGGAATACCGAGCCGCGCACATAATAGGCTTCAGGATTGAACCTGCTTAGTTCGAGCGAGCGGTCGGTGTAGGCCAGGGCAGTATTGTATTGCTCCAGCATCAGGTTAAGTTCGGCCAGCTTGACGAGCGGAAGGGGATCGGTTGGTGCCAGATCCACTGCTTTTAGCAGGGCAGCATTCACATTTTCAGGCTTTTGCATGCTCAGATATACCTCGGCCAGGGTCATGAAATAGGCTGCCTCATCAGGTTTAAGTTCAAGGGCTTTGTTCAGGTCAACAAGTGCTTTGTCAATCTGACCAAGGCTCAGATGAACCTTTGCCCGTTCGTTGTAGAGGGCAGCATTGGTGCTGTCGGCCTTGATCCGGATGGTTAAGGCTTCGAGGGGATCGGTAGGCTGTCCTGCCGGTTTGCTATCTTCAGTCGGCGTCGTCCTGCGACAGGCTGGCGACAACATGAAGATGACGAGCAGCACGAAGCTGGCTTTATGGAAGATTGCGAAAAAAAACCGCCCTACCCCGGGGTACGGCGGAATTGGTTTGTGATGCTTAAGGATCATAGATTTGCCTGTGCAAGTGCAGTTTTGATCTGTTCTTCAAGCTGTTCAGCCAGGTCAGGGTTGTCGCGCAGGGTGTTTTTCACGGCGTCGCGTCCCTGTCCGAGCCTGGTTTCGCCATAGCTGAACCAGCTGCCACTCTTTTTGATGATGTTGAATTCCACACCAAGGTCAATGATTTCGCCAAGCCGGGAGATGCCCTCGCCAAACAGGATGTCGAATTCAGCTTTTTTGAAAGGCGGGGCCACCTTGTTTTTGACCACTTTCACCTTTACCCGGTTACCGGTCATGTTTTCGCCATCTTTGATCTGGCTGAGCTTGCGGATGTCGAGCCTTACAGAGCTGTAGAACTTCAGGGCATTGCCACCTGTGGTGGTTTCCGGGTTGCCAAACATCACCCCGATCTTTTCGCGTAGCTGGTTGATAAAGATGCATACCGCTCCGGTTTTGTTGACGGTGGCGGTCAGTTTGCGCAGTGCCTGCGACATCAGCCTGGCCTGCAGACCCACTTTCGAATCGCCCATCTCGCCTTCGATTTCGGCTTTGGGTGTGAGGGCAGCCACCGAGTCGATGACAATCACATCAATGGCGCCAGAGCGGATCAGGTTTTCGGCAATCTCCAAGGCTTGCTCGCCATAGTCGGGCTGCGAAACCAGCAGGTTGTCGATGTCGATGCCAAGTTTTTGCGCATAAAACCGGTCGAAAGCGTGCTCGGCATCAATGAATGCCGCAATGCCGCCTCTTTTCTGTGACTCTGCAATTACGTGCAGCGCCAGGGTTGTTTTACCGGAGCTTTCCGGCCCATAGATCTCGATGATACGTCCCTTCGGAAGGCCGCCCACGCCCAGGGCTGCGTCCAGCCCGATGCTTCCGGTGGGAATGGCATCGAGTTTTTCCACGGCCTGGTCGCCCAGCTTCATAATGGTGCCTTTGCCGAAGTTCTTTTCTATGGTGCCCAGGGTGGATTCCAGGGCTTTTAGTTTTTCGAGCCTGATTTTGTCGAGGTTTTCCTTGGCTTTGTCTGAGGTCATATGTTTATTGGTATAATTTGAAAATCTGGTTGGCGTGGTCATCGGTCTTCACCTTCTGGATCACCTGCTCCACCACACCGTTTTCGTCAACCACAAAGGTAGTGCGCAACAGTCCCTCGTATTCCTTGCCATACATGGACTTTTTCCCCCAGGCTCCGTAGGCCTTGATGATCCCAAGTTCAGGGTCTGCAATAAGCGGAAAAGGAAGATTGTATTTGGATGCAAATTTTTTGTGCGACTCCTCATTGTCGGGGCTTACCCCAACAACAGCGAAGCCTTTGGACAACAGTTCGTTGTAGTTGTCCCTGAGGTTGCATGCCTCTTTGGTGCAACCAGGAGTGTCGTCTTTCGGGTAAAAATAGATCACCAGTTTTTTGCCCCTGAACTGTGCAAGAGACACTTCGTTTCCGTGCTGATCTTTGCCCTGAAAATGCGGAGCCACATCGCCTTTCTTCAACATTGTTGACAGTTTTTTGGGTGAAACAAAAGTAAGCATTAACGGCTACTGTAACAACAGAGCGGGCAAAATGTTAGGCCTTTTGCTGCTTTTCGAACCAGCGGCAGAAGTGAGTGATATGGCATTGGTGGCACAGCGGGTTGCGCGCCCTGCACACATACCTGCCATGCAGAATGAGCCAGTGGTGGGCCTTTGGGATGACTTCTTCCGGAAGATGTCGCACGAGCTGCCGCTCCGAGTCGAGCGGGTTTCTGGCTTTGGTGGTCAGGCCAATCCGCTCGGCCACACGAAAAACATGCGTATCCACAGCCATGGCTGGTTGGTCGAATACCACGGAGGCGATTACATTGGCTGTTTTGCGGCCCACGCCTGGGAGCTTCATCAGTTGCTCGACCGATGCGGGCACCACGCCCCCGAATTCGTGCATCAGGGTGCGGGCCATGCCAATCAGGTTGCGGGTTTTGTTGTTGGGATAGGAACAACTTCTGATAAGCTCAAACACTTCGGCTTCCGTGGCGTCGGCCAGCGATGCGGCATCGGGAAAACGCCTGAAAAAGGCAGGCGTAAGCATGTTGACCCGCTTGTCGGTGCATTGTGCCGAAAGGATCACCGCAACCAGCAACTGATATGGCGAATCGTACACCAGCTCAGTTTCGGCCACCGGCATGTGCTCGGAAAAGTGCTGAACGAAAAGCGCGTAGCGTTCTTTCGTCTTCAAAACTTGCGGAATCAGTTGATGATCACTTCCACCCTGCCCTGTTGGGCGGTGTGCTGGAAGGTGCAGGCAGCAGCAAAGCCTAAGATGTTGCGCAAGGCAAGCTGCGACGGACCGGCTTCTTGTCTTTCCCGGGTGCGCGGCACACGCATTTTGGTAAGCTGCCTGCGCCGGGGCTGTCGGGTGATTTCGGGAAAGTAGGGTTGGAGCGTAGAGAATTTCTTCATAAGCAGGCTTTGGGGTTAAACTTGGCGGTTAAACGCCAGGATTAACTGCTTTATTGTAAGCCTGCGAAAGAAATCAATAGCTCAGGGTAAGGTTTTTTTCGCGGGCCATTTTGCGCAGGTTGAGCAAGGCATAGCGCATGCGCCCGAGGGCCGTATTGATGCTGACATTGGTCAGTTCGGCAATCTCTTTGAAACTCATGTCGGCATACATGCGCAGGTAAAGCACCTCGCGCTGTTCCTCTGGCAGAAAGTCGATCATCTTGCGCACGTGCTCGTGAATCTGCTCGTTGATGATCTTTTCTTCCACTGATGGGTCTTTGTGTCCCAGGCGGTCGATCAGCCTAGATTCTTCCCCGCCGCCATCCACAGTTGGAAGGCGTTTGGCTTTACGAAAATGATCGATAATCAGGTTGTGGGCAATGCGCATCACCCACTGGATAAACTTGCCCTCTTCGTTGTAGGTGCCGCTGTGCAGGGTGCGGATCACTTTGATGAAGGTATCCTGGAAAATATCATCAGCAAGCTGGCGGTCACGCACCAGCATCAGGATATACGAAAACACCCGTGCCTGGTGGCGGTTGAGCAAAATCTCGAAACTGGCTTGATTACCACTCAGATAACTTTCCACCAGCTCCTTGTCGCTACGTTCGATAGCATTCATAGAGCTTCCTTGTTTTAAAGGTTCAAAGGGTAGAAGTTATCTCGATAGCGGTCCTCCTGTTTTTAGTGGTTTGTAGATGATACAATGCTTTCGCAGGTTGCAAAAATAATCACTATTCGAACCAATGCAAGTTTTTGTGGTAATTTCGCGCAAATTTTTTTCCGACCGTTTATGCTTCCACCCACTGCTGCCACTTCCATCACCATTGTCAACGCCAGGGTCAACAACCTCAGGAACCTGAGTGTCAGCATCCCCAAAAACAAACTGACGGTAATCACGGGGCTGTCGGGCTCCGGCAAATCTTCGCTTGCCTTCGACACCCTGTATGCCGAGGGTCAAAGGCGATATGTGGAAAGCCTGAGCGCCTATGCCCGACAGTTTCTGGGGCGTATGAGCAAACCCGATGTGGACTATATCCACGGGCTTTCGCCGGCCATTGCCATTGAGCAGAAGGTGAATTCGCGCAATCCGCGATCGACAGTTGGCACCAGCACAGAGATTTATGAATACCTCAAGCTGCTGTTTGCACGTATTGGCAAGACTTTTTCGCCCGTTTCGGGCACGCAGGTGAAGCGGCACCAGGTAAAAGATGTGGTAGAGTTTATAAGCTCGCTGCCCGAAGGCACACAACTGTTTGTGCTGGCACCGCTGCAACAGGTGAATGGCCGCAGCACAGCCGAGCAGCTTTCGGTGCTGCTGCAGCAGGGCTTTTCGCGCGTGATGAGGCAGGGCGAGATGCTGCGCATTGAAGATGAGCTGGAAGCAGGCACAAAACACCGGATTGAAGACTATCAGATTGTTATAGACCGACTTACTGTCGACAGCAGCTCGGACGACCTCGCCGCACGTGCAGCCGATTCGGTACAGACAGCTTTTTACGAAGGGCGCCGGACTTGCATCATTCGCTACCGCGAAGCCGACAGCTGGGCTGAGGCGGTATTTTCCGACCGTTTTGAGGCCGACGGCATGACTTTTCAGGAACCCTCGGTGCACATGTTCACCTTCAACAACCCTGTGGGCGCATGCAAAACCTGCGAAGGATTCGGCACAGTGATCGGCATTGACGAAGACCTGGTGGTACCCAACAAAGCCCTTTCGGTGTACGAAGGGGCCATTGCCTGCTGGAAAGGCGAAAAAATGGGCGAGTGGCTTCAACAACTTCTCAACAATGCCCACAAATTCGATTTTCCGGTTCACCGGCCCTATTATAAGCTTAGTGCAGAAGAAAAGAAGCTGCTCTGGACCGGCAACCGCTATTTCGAAGGCCTGGATGCTTTTTTCAGGCATCTGGAAGAACAAAGCTACAAGATACAATACCGCGTGATGCTCTCGCGCTACCGTGGCAAAACAGTGTGTCCGACCTGCAACGGCACCAGGCTCAGGGCTGATGCCAACTATGTGAAAGTAGCCGGAAAAAGTCTGCCTGAGCTTGTGCTCATGCCATTGGACCAGCTTTATGATTTTTTCCAAACTATCGAACTTGATCCGACGGACAGAAATATAGCCGACCGGCTGCTCAAGGAAATCATCAGCAGGCTGAGGTTTTTGCTCGACGTGGGACTGGGCTACCTGACGCTCAACCGGCTGTCGAACAGCCTGAGCGGAGGCGAATCGCAGCGCATCAACCTGGCTACTTCGCTGGGCAGCAGCCTGGTAGGTTCGACCTATATTCTCGACGAACCCAGCATCGGATTGCACCCGCGCGACACCCACCGGCTGATAGGTGTGTTGAAGCGCCTGCGCGACATCGGCAACACCGTAATTGTGGTGGAGCATGACGAAGACATCATCAAAGCTGCCGACCATGTGATCGACATTGGTCCGCTCGCCGGCAGGCTGGGTGGCGAACTGGTGGCCGAAGGCAATTATGCCCAGATTCTGAATAACGACAATAGCCTGACAGGTAAATATCTAAGCGGAAAACTCCAAATCAGCCTGCCTTCGGTAAGACGCAGGTGGAACAACTACATCGAGGTGGTGGGTGCAAGCGAAAACAATCTGAAAAACATCGATGTGAAGTTTCCGCTGAATGTGATGACGGTGGTTACAGGTGTGAGCGGTTCGGGAAAATCCTCCCTGGTCAGGGGCATCCTCTACCCTGCCCTGCGCAAGCTGACCGGCGGGCAGGCCGAGCGCACAGGCTCTTTTGGAGAGCTGAGGGGCGAACTCGACCGCATTGAAGCAGTTGAAATGATCGACCAAAACCCCATTGGACGCTCATCGCGTTCAAATCCAGCTACTTATGTCAAGGCTTTTGATGAGATCCGTCAGCTGCTGGCCGAAACCAAAACTGCCAGGATGCGCAACTACAAACCGGGGTTCTTTTCGTTCAACGTGCCGGGCGGGCGCTGCGATGCCTGTGAAGGCGAGGGCACAGTGAAGATTGAGATGCAGTTCATGGCGGATGTTTTTCTTCAATGCGAGGTGTGCCACGGCAAACGTTTCAAGGATGAAGTGCTGGATATCAGGTTTCATGGCGCCAACATTTCCGACATGCTCGACATGACCATCGACGAAGCCATCGACTTTTTTGCATCCCATGAAAAATCGCACGCAGCCTGCAAACGCATCAACCAGAAACTCATGCCGCTAAAGAATGTCGGACTTGGCTACCTCAAGCTCGGGCAATCGTCGAACACCCTCAGCGGGGGCGAGGCACAACGCATCAAGCTGGCATTCTTTCTCACCAAAGGAGAAGCAGAAAAACCCACCCTGTTTATCTTCGACGAACCCACCACCGGGCTGCACTTCCACGACATCCACAAGCTGCTCGGAGCACTCAATGCCTTGGTAGAAAACGGCCACAGCCTGGTGGTGATCGAACACAATCCCGAAATCATCAAAAGCGCCGACTGGGTGATCGACCTTGGACCTGAAGGCGGCACCGAGGGCGGCAGTATCGTTTTCGAGGGCACTCCGGAAGCGCTGGTCAAATGCAGCAGTTCGCACACAGCAGCTGCCCTGAAGGGCAAACTCTGAAACGTAAGTAAATGTTTCTCAGCTATTCACACTTCTCCCAGTGGATTCATGTTAACATTTATTATTAAATCCAATTTGATCAAAACCCGCTTAACTTGTCACATCAGGTTATTTTTGCAGCAATCTATTTGTAAATCAATATTACCTCTATGAATCGTTATTTTATTGCGATGGCCTTGTTGCCCGCTTTCGTTGTCGCATCCTGCGGTCACCGCCACGACCACAGCCACAGCCACGGTAAGACCGACAGACCCGTGAAAACCGAAACTCATTACGAAGGAGAAACACACCTGGCCAATATCCGTCAGCTCACCTTTGGTGGCGACAATGCGGAAGCCTATTTCAGTTTCGACGATCAGATGATTGTATTTCAGTCGAATAACCCTGCCTGGGGACTCGAATGCGACCAGATTTTTTATGTGCGCCTGGACGAGGCCAACATGAAGGAGCAACGTCCGCAGATGATCAGTACAGGCATGGGACGCACCACCTGCTCCTACTTCATGCCCGGCGATACGACCATCCTGTTTGCTTCGACCCACCTGGGAGGCGAAAGTTGCCCCCATGTGCCACCGCGTCGTGAAGACGGGAAGTATGTATGGCCCATTTACGACGATTACGACATCTTTGTGGCTGACCTTAAGGGAAACATTATTAAGCAGTTGACAAACCAGAAAGGCTACGATGCCGAGGCTACCGTGTCGCCAAAGGGCGATAAAATCGTTTTCACCAGCGACCGCAGCGGCGACCTCGAGCTTTATGTGATGGATATTGATGGCAGCAACGTAAAGCAGATTACCAACGAACTGGGCTACGACGGAGGCGCATTCTTCTCGCCCGACGGCTCGAAAATTGTGTTCAGGGCCTCACGCCCGAAAACCCCTGAAGAAATTGCCGAATACAAGCAACTGCTGAGCGAAGGGCTGGTAAAACCCACCGAAATGGAAATCTTTGTGTGCGATGCCGATGGCTCTAACCTGCGCCAGGTGACCAATCTGGGCAAGGCCAACTGGGCTCCCTATTTCCATCCTTCGGGAGAAAAAATTCTGTTTAGCTCAAACCACCATGCGGAGCGCGGCTGGCAGTTCAACATCTTCATGATCAATCTCGACGGCACTGGCTTAAAGCAGGTTACCTTCGACGACACTTTCGATTCGTTCCCCATGTTTTCGTTCGATGGCAAAAAGCTCATCTTTTCGAGCAACCGCAACAACAACGGCACTCGCGACACCAACCTGTACATCGCCGACTGGGTGGACTAACAAATTTCAGCATATTAACAAAGCCGGGCCATTTGGTCCGGCTTTTGCTTTAATTCGCTCAGCTTATGACGCACCACACATCCACAGAAAAACACAAGCAGGTATTTGATGCCCTGCAGGCTTTGAAGATACCTTTTGAGGTGCATTATCACCCGCCCACACCTACCATAGAGGATGTGCTCCGGTTTTGGGACCTCAGCCAGACCATGCACTGCAAAAATCTCTTTTTTCGGAATCACAAGGGCAACAGGCATTATCTGGTGATTTTCCACTGCCTGATGAACCTCAACATACGGGATCTGGAACTCCGCCTGCGGCAGGGCAAGCTCACCTTTGCCTCGCCCGAACGCATGCAGAAATATCTCGGACTCAGTCCGGGCAGTGTTTCCCCATTCGGCCTGCTCAACGATGCTACCCGGCATGTGTATGTGTTCATCGACAAAAACCTGCTTCAGTACGAACGCCTGAGCTTTCATCCGAACGACAACACCGCAAGCCTGAGCATCGCCACCACCGACTTCGTGCGGTTTCTGGAGCATTGCGGCAATGGGTTTGAATTCCTGGAACTTTACGAAGGCCCTCCGCCCGCAGCCTAAATATTCATTAGTCACAACATAATCGGGCGAATCGGACTAAATTTGCCAACCGGCTGCAAAGGACCTATTCTTTTTGGCCTGAAACTATTGTGAATCATGAAAAAAGAGCGCATCAAAACATCTGTTAACAGCGAGATTGGCGAGCTGGAATGTGTGATTACCCACACCCCCGGTGCCGAGGTGGAGAATATGACTCCTGAGAATGCCGAACGTGCACTCTACAGCGATATCCTCAACCTGAGTGTGGCCCTGCCAGAATACACCGAATTTAACGAGGTGCTCAAAAGGTTTGCCACCGTTTTTGAGGTGAAAGACCTTCTGGCTGATATACTCGAAAACAGCAAGGTACGCAGCAGCCTGATTTCGAAGATCTGCAAAAGCGAAGACGTGGACAACCTGTGTGCTGCCCTGGAGCCGCTCAGTCCGGGAGAGCTGGCCCGGCAACTGATCGAAGGTGTGGAGATGGAGAAGGACACTTTGACCAAGTTTCTGGATAACGAACGCTTTTCGCTTCATCCGCTGCCGAATTTCTTTTTCACACGCGATGCTGCCTTTGCGCTCAACGACAAGGTGATGATCAGCAAGATGGCCAGCAAGGTGCGTGAGCGCGAGTCGCTTATCATGGAAGCCATTTTCGATTTTCACCCCATGTTCGAGACACAGACCGTCAATCCGGTGAGGGTGTACGACAAAAGCGGGAAAGCTACCATTGAAGGAGGCGACGTGCTTGTGGCCCGCGAAGATGTTTTTCTGAGCGGCATCAGCAACCGCACCACCAGCCAGGGCATTGATGCGGTGATCGAACACCTGAAACAGCGGCCTGGCGTGAAACACCTTCTGCTTCAGGAGCTTCCGAAAAAGCCGGAATCGTTTATCCACCTCGACATGGTGTTCACTTTTCTCGATAAAGACAAATGCATGATATTTGAACCCCTGGTACTGCGTTCGAGTCGCCACATCACCATACATGTGGAAGTGGATGGCAACAAAGTGACCCATATCAGGGAAGAAGAAAACCTGCTGAGTGCACTGAGCAAGCTGGGCTTCGACCTTCAACCGGTGGTATGCGGAGGCGTAAACGACCTCTACACCATGGAACGGGAGCAATGGCAAAGCGGAGCCAACTTTTTTGCACTGGCTCCGGGCAAGGTAATCGGCTACGGCCGGAATGTGCATACCATGGAACAACTCAACCGCAACGGTTTCGAGATCATCCGGGCAAAAGATGTGCTCAACGGAAAGGTTGACCCCAATAGCTACGAGCGTTTTGTGATCACCATCGAAGGCGACGAACTTTCGCGCGGCGGGGGCGGCGCCCGTTGCATGACCATGCCCATTCGCCGCAAACCTTTGGATTGGTAACCTAATCAACCCCAACATGCCATTCATCGAACGCATCATCCGATTTCAACAAAAACATCCCTTTCTGTTCATCCTGTCTATTGGGATGCTGCTCAGGGCTATAGCTGCAATCTTTTCCAGGGGATATGGCATGCACGACGACCACTTTCTGGTGGTTGAACAGGCCCAGTCGTGGGTGGATGGCACCGATTACCTGGGTTGGTTGCCCGGCAGCCGGGGAGATAAAGGACCGGAAGGGCACAGCTTTTTTTATGTAGGCTTCCATTACTTGTTTTTTAAATTCCTTGAACTCTTCGGCATCTACGACCCGCAGTGGAAGATGCTGTTCGTGCGCATTTTTCATGCAGGCATTTCATTGTTTGTCATCTCGTTTGGCTACCGCATGGCCAGCCTGATCACCCCGGGCAAAACACCCTACAAAGCCGCCTTGCTGCTTTCCACCTTTTGGTTCATGCCATTTCTGAGTGTGCGCACCCTGGTCGAGATGGCCTGCCTGCCCTTCCTGATGTACGGCACCCTCATCATTCTGCGTCAGGAACAAATCCGGCAGCAGGAGTTACCCGGTTTTCACAAGTTTTCGTTTCTGGTAGCCGGATTTTTCCTCGGTCTGGCGTTCAATGTGCGATATCAGACGGCAGTTTTCGGAGCCGGTTTAGGTCTCGCCCTACTTATCAGCCGCAACTGGAAAGGCGCCATCTGGACGCTGTTCGGATTCCTCATCTCAGCCACGATATTTCAGGGGTTCATCGATCTGCTCATCTGGGGCAAACCTTTTGCCGAGCTCATCGCCTACACCAAATATAATATGACCCATGCCCAGCAATACATCGTGCTGCCATGGTATAATTACATCCTGGTGATTGGCGGCCTGCTTATCCCGCCGGTGAGCCTGATGCTGATGTTCGGATACCTGCGCAACTGGCGAAAAAATTTCCTGCTTTTCCTGCCTGTGCTGCTTTTCATTGTGTTTCATTCTGTTTATCCCAACAAGCAGGAAAGGTTTATCCTGCCCATCATTCCATTTTTCATCGTGCTGGGCATTGCAGGCTGGGAAGAATATGTGGCCGGAAGCCCCTGGTGGCAACAGCGCAAGAAATTGCTCAAATATGGCTGGGGCTTTTTCTGGGTGATCAACATCACCTTGCTGCTCATTTTTACGTCCACCTATTCCAAACGGGCAAGGGTGGAAGCCATGTCGTATCTGAAAAACTACCCGGAGATCAGCTACTTTGTGGTGGATGACTATGGCAGCGGGGTTTTGCGTTTTCCGCCCGTATTCTACACCGGGCAGTGGCCGCGCTATGATGCCATCCATGCCAGAACAACGTATGCCGACGTGGCAAAGGCCCGCGATTGGCAGAAGACCGAAAATCAGCCGGAATTTGTGGTGTTCATGCGACCCGACAAGCTGGAGCAAAGGCTCGACAGCATGAAACAATACCTGCCAGAACTTGTTTTCGAAAGGCGATTCAGGCCGGGCACTGTGGACATGCTCGTGCACCGCCTCAATCCCATCAATGCCAACGAAGAAATTTATCTTTACCGCAATCAGGCACGGATCCCTAACAGAAAAGGAAAAGATGTCACCTCAGGAAGCTAAATCACGCATCGAGGAGCTCACGGCGAAGATCAACCACCACAACTATCTCTACTACGTGCTCGACAGGCCGGAGATATCCGACTACGAGTTCGATATGCTGCTCGAAGAGCTTATCCGGCTCGAAAAAGAGTTTCCGCAGTTTGCCCTGCCCGACTCGCCCAGCCAGCGTGTGGGTGGCACAATCACCAGGAACTTTGCCACAGTTAAACACCGCTATCCCATGCTCTCGCTCGCCAATTCGTACAGCGATGGCGAAATCATGGAGTTCCACCAGCGCATTGTCCGGCTGATCAACGAACCGGTGGAATACGTCTGTGAGCTGAAATACGACGGCGTGGCCATCAGCCTGAGGTACGAAAATGGTTTGCTGGTTCAGGCCGTGACGCGGGGCGACGGGGTGCAGGGCGATGATGTGACCGCCAATGTAAAAACCATCCGAAGCATACCGCTCAGACTCAGAGGCAATTACCCCGGATCGTTCGAGATTCGCGGAGAGGTATATATGTCGCACGAGAGCTTCCGACGAATCAACGAAGAGCGGGAAGCCGAAGGTCTGCCCTTGCTTGCCAACCCGCGCAATGCGGCATCGGGCACCCTCAAAATGCAGGACTCGGCCGAAGTGGCCCGCCGCAAACTCGACTGCTGGCTCTACTACCTGATGGGCGACAATCTTCCTTTTGAGACACATTACCAAAGCCTGCAGGCAGCCAAAAGCTGGGGCTTCCGGATTTCGGACAACATGGCCGTTTGCCGCAACATGGCCGAAATCAACGAGTTTATCAGCGACTGGAAAACCGGAAGGCACCAGCTCCCCTACGACATTGATGGCATTGTCATCAAATTGAATAGTTTCAGGCAGCAGCAGATGCTCGGTTTTACAGCCAAATCGCCCCGCTGGGCCATAGCCTACAAATACAAGGCAGAGGAAGTGGCCACCAGGCTGAAAGGCATTGATTATCAGGTGGGGCGCACCGGCACCGTGACGCCTGTGGCCAACCTGGAACCTGTGCAGCTGGCAGGAACTACCGTCAAACGGGCCAGCCTCCATAATGCCGACATCATCACCCAGCTCGGATTGCACGAAAACGATATGGTGGTGGTGGAAAAAGGAGGTGAAATCATCCCAAAAATTACTTCGGTTAAAACCGAGCTGCGCATCCCCGGAAGCAAACCCGTGAGTTTCGTTACCCATTGTCCCGAATGTGGCAGTCCCCTGGAACGCAATCCGGGCGAGGCGGCATGGTTTTGCCCGAATGCCGACTACTGCCCTCCCCAGATCAAAGGCAAGCTGGAACACTTTATCCATCGCCGCGCCATGAACATCGAAAGCCTCGGACAAGGACGCATCGAACTTCTGTACGAGCGCGGGCTGGTGCGCAATCCGGCCGACCTCTACGACCTGAAAGCCAATCAATTGCTTGGCCTCGAAAAAAATTATACCGGCGAGGATGGCAAGGTGCGCACCGTGAGTTTCAGGGAGAAAACCGTAGAAAACATCCTTGCGGCCATCGAAAAATCGAAGGAGGTTCCATTCCACAGGGTACTTTTTGCGCTGGGAATCAGGTTTGTGGGCGAAACTGTGGCCACCCGGCTTGCCACTGCTTTTGGCAGCATCGACAAGCTGGCCGGTGCCGGCATGGATGAACTGATGGCAGTGGACGAAATTGGCGGAAAGATTGCCGAATCGGTCATCCTCTGGTTTTCGAAGCCCGAACATCTGGAGCTGGTTGAGCGTTTGCGAGCCCACGGACTTCAGCTTCAGGCTGCGCAAAGTGAGCCTCAGCAGGCCAGCCGCACCCTCGAGGGCAAAACCATTGTGGTAAGCGGGGTATTCAGCCAGTTTAGCCGCGACGAAATGCACCACCTGATTGAGTTGCACGGTGGTCGCAATGCATCGTCTATTTCAACCAAGACAAGTTTTGTGCTGGCCGGCGAAAACATGGGGCCGGCAAAGCTCGAAAAGGCCCGGCAACTTGGCATCCCCATCGTAAACGAAGCCGAGTTTCTGCAAATGATCGGCATGTAGGGCACAGACTCCGCGATTGCTGCTACCAGGTGAAGCCCGGCAAGCGTTGTTTGCCATGCAGAGCCATCTACTTTGACTGGTTTCGGCACTACCCCTCAAAAAAATTTGGTGATTGGAATCGACCTCTTTCCTGACTTGTCCACTTTATTTTGTGATTTCTGATAAAGTATTAATAAACAGAGTTTTGCGACATTTTTAGTGCTACATTTGTTGCACTAAGCAATATAGCATGTTAAAATTAAGAGAAGTCAAAACTGGTTCTGGAAAGATCGCTGTTCAAGTTTATTACTTGCATAATAGAAAACGAGTTATTGTTAAACATTTGGGTTCAGCAAGTACGGATCAAGAACTTGATAACTTAAAGCAACAGGCACAGCAGTTTATCGAAGACTATACCAGACAAACATCTCTATTTCCGTCCTTAAAGCCCGGTGCATATTCCTACATTGAGCAGTATGAATGTGTAGGGTTTTATTACCGCTTCTTTTATCAGACCATCCAGCGATTGATAGCTCAAATTGGCTTTGGCGAATTGACCTCTAGCTTATTCAAAGACTTAGTAACCATCAGGATATTAGAGCCTGCATCTAAACTGCGTTCTATAGGTAACCCTTCGGCCACGAGCATATTTTAGGATGGGGTTGGGTTGCAGATATTTGCGCTTAAAATTTTTGGGATATGATTCGTAAAGAGCGCAAAGACAAAATGTTTTTTTTGGTTGAGCAGTGGGAGCAAAGTGGTCAAAGTCAAAGGTCGTTTGCAATGGCAAATGGGATGAAGCTTTACACATTTCGTTACTGGGTAAATAAGTATCGTTCAAAGGAGCAGGCAACTGGAGGCTTTGTGCAGTTGAATGGGCCATGTAGCACAAACCTGTTGATTCGTTATCCCAATGGCATTGAGCTTCATGTGCCGTTGTCTACCCCTGTATCGCTGCTCAAATGTTTAATCCGGATGTGATGATATGTTTTCCATTACTTCGGCAAGGTATTTTCTCTACCTTGAGCCAACAGACATGCGTAAAAGTTTCGACGGCTTATGCGGGCTGGTCACAAGCAAGCTTGGCCAAAACCCCATGAGCGGAGATTTGTACATTTTCATTAACAAGCCACGCAACTGCATCAAAATGCTTCGGTGGGAACCCGGAGGGTTCGTACTGTTTTACAAGCGACTCGAGCAAGGCAGGCTGCAACTGCCCAAACAAAGTATGGATGGGGTGAAAAACCAGATGCTCGACTATAGCCAGCTGGTGATGATAATCAATGGTATTTCAATGGAAAATGCAAGAAAAAACAAGCGATTTTATCGACATGATTTTGTTGGAAACTAAGGTTTAAGGCGGTCATTTCCAGCAGGTTGATTCTGTAATTTTGCCCTATGGCAAGCACAGAAACAATCACTATTTCCAAAGCAGCACATCAAGCCTTACTGGCCGAGCTCAATATGCTTCGTCAAGAGCTTGCACGGCATAAGGACATGGTATCGGAATATGATGCGATGGTGGTCGAGCTCAAGCTGCTCAAGCATGAACTTGCCCAGCTCAAGCGTATGCTATTTGGTGCAAAGAGCGAACGGTTTGTGGCTGCCAATCCCAATCAACTAACCCTTTTCGAGCTGCCGGAACCTCAGAAGCCGGAGCCCCAGACCCAGCAAATAAACTACACCCGTACAAAAGCCGGGCAAAAAGACAAGCAACAACCGCTTCGTCTTGAACTTCCGGCCCATTTGCCACGCAAACAGCAGGTCATCGAACCACAGAACCTTCCTGAGGGCGCCCGCTTGATTGGTAATGCCATCACGGAGGTACTTGAATACGAGCCTGGCAGCATCTATGTCAGGCAGATTGTGCGCCCCAAGTATGTGCTTGGTCAGAACCAGGAACAAACACAGATAGCCATAGCCGAGCTTCCGAGCCTGCCTATCGAGAAAGGCAATGCCGGCGCAAGCATGTTGGCTCACCTGATAGTGAGTAAATACGCAGATCACCTGCCATTTTACCGTCAGGTACAAATGTTCAAACGTCAGAAGCTTCAGTTGTCGGAGTCAACCATCAACGGATGGTTCAGCGCCAGCTGTCAGTTGCTTGAACCGCTATACCATAGCCTTGTGGCAAAAGTTCAATCCTCGGGCTACCTTCAGGCCGATGAAACGCCCATTGCAGTATTGACAAAAGACAAGCCGGGCTCAACACACAAAGGTTACCTCTGGGTGTACCACGATCCGATGGAGCGCCTTGTGGTATTCGACTACCAAGCAGGGCGCGGACGCGAAGGCCCGGAGAAGTTTTTGAAAGACTTTAGCGGAGTGCTTCAAACCGATGGTTATGCAGCATACAACGGATTAAGGCTCAAAGGCCATATCTTGCAACTTGCCTGCATGGCACATGCCAGACGCAATTTTGAAAAGGCATTGGATAACGACAGCCAACGGGCTGAAACTGCCCTGTTGCTCATTGGCAAGCTATACCAGATTGAGCGCATGGCAAAAGAGAATCACCTGAACCATGATGAGATAAAAATCCTCAGACAACAACAGGCCCAACCTGTGCTTGAGCAGTTGCATCGGTGGCTCAGTGAGCAACATGCCTGTGTCTTGCCCAAAAGCGCCATTGGCCAGGCCATCACTTACATGTTGACCCTTTGGCCAAGACTGATAAGATACCTCGATGACGGACGATATCAAATGGACAACAACCTGATTGAAAACACCATACGTCCTGTAGCCCTTGGCCGAAAAAACTATCTGTTTGCAGGCTCGCATGAGGGAGCAAAGCGCGCAGCCATGATTTATTCCTTGTTAGCCACTTGCAAACTCAATGAAGTAGAACCTTTTGGCTGGCTCAGCCATACCCTCGAGGTACTTCCAGACCACCCAGCCAACCAACTGTACAAACTACTCCCAATAAAAAATCCAAAATAACAAACAACACGCTCATGGCCGAAGGGTTACTTCTATAGAGCTTATTGAAACGTATTTTGGTATTCAACATCGCAGGCAGAACTATTACAAGGAAGCTAAAATGTGGATTTCATTTAAAAATCAAGTGCTTGAAAAAGTAAACGTTTTTGCACAGAAGGAACATGGCTTTGATTATTCTCTACTATTCTATGATGTTACAACCCTATATTTCGAAACCTTTGAGGGCGACGAATTACGCAGAACGGGATTTTCAAAAGATGGCAAGTGGCAACAACCTCAGATACTCGTTGGATTAATGGTAAGCAAAGATGGTTTTCCTTTGGACTTTGACATCTTTACCGGTAATACCTTCGAAGGCCACACCATTTTGCCCGTAGTTAAAGCGTTTATTCAAAAAAACAATGTAAAACAATTTACAGTGGTAGCCGATGCAGCCATGATAAGCGCAGACAACATTAAGGAGCTAAAAGCAGAGGGCATTCATTACATCGTTGGGGCAAGGCTGGGGAACTTATCACAAGCTATATTTGATCAAATAGACGCAAAAATCAAGCGAGAAGATGGCAATACAATCAGACTCCATACCGACAAAGGATATCTCATATGTAACTTCTCCAATGCCCGATACAGAAAGGATAAATATGAAATGGAAAAGCAGATTTTAAAAGCCCAAACTATCATAAAAAGTCCTTCTAAAAACAACAAAGCCAAGTTTGTAAAGGCACACAATGAAGAACTCAAATTGAATGAAGAACTTATCCGGAAAACTATAAAATTATTAGGCATAAAAGGTTACTACACCGACTTAAGCGAGCAAAACCTACCCAGTAATAAGGTTATTGAAAGATATCATGAACTCTACAAAGTGGAGCAAGCTTTTAGAGTTGCAAAGTCCGACTTAGAAACCCGTCCTATATTCCATTTTAAACAAGATCCTATAAAGCTCCATCTACTAATTTGTTTTTTAGCCTTGGTAATATCAAAGCATATTGAAATCAAAACCGGGCTATCAATAAGACGCTTTAACACTGAAGCAAAGAAGGTGACAGATGCGATAATGCTAAATAAACTTACTCAAAAACAAGTGATTGTAAAAGGAAGACTTACTGAAACAGCAGAAAAATTATTGACAAAACTCAATTTGTTGCACTAAAGTAGACAAGTCAGGAAGTGAGCCTCAGCAGGCCAGCCGCACCCTCGAGGGCAAAACCATTGTGGTAAGCGGGGTATTCAGCCAGTTTAGCCGCGACGAAATGCACCGCCTGATTGAGTTGCACGGTGGTCGCAATGCATCGTCTATTTCAACCAAGACAAGTTTTGTGCTGGCCGGCGAAAACATGGGGCCGGCAAAGCTCGAAAAGGCCCGGCAACTTGGCATCCCCATCGTAAACGAAGCCGAGTTTCTGCAAATGATCGGCATGTAGGGCGCAGACTCCGCGATTGCTGCTACCAGGTGAAGCCCGGCAAGCGTCGTTTGCCATGCAGAGCCATCTACTTTGACTGGTTTCGGCGCTACCCCTCAAAAAAATTTGGTGATTGGAATCTACCTCTTTGAATCCATCCAAAATACCAGAGCAGGAACCTCCGTGGCTTTGTCTCGAGCTTAGCCATTGTCTTAATGCAGAGCATACATAAAATTCCCCCGCCCGACCCGGTGATGACGTCAAGTATTTCTGCTTGAGCGCTTTAACTACAACCTGTCTTTATCAATAAACTCTATTTCACAATTCCGGAAACCATCAGGATGATCTGAACTATTACAACAATGACAACAACGACAACAACGACAACTACCAACAACCTCCCCGCGACCCGCTACCCGGAACTCTCGAATCTTTCTATCCTCAACAATGGAACGCAGATGACACTGATTTGGCTGATTTTCGCTGTTTCTTATTTGTGACCATCTGCTCAATCTGCGTCGCCGTGTCTCGGCCTCAGACGAGAACAGTGTTCTATCAAAAATGGAACGCTGATGACACTAATCAGACTGATTTTCGCGGATACAATCATTACAACTACCGATAACCTCGACAACCACCAACAACAATGACAACCCTCTCCCGCCCTTCCCGCCGTTCGCCCTTCCTCCCCGCTCAGCCCGGTGAAAGCGTCAAGCATTTCTGCTTGAGCACTTTAAGTATAATCTAGCTCTTACAATAAATTTTATTTCATAACTACCTCACAACCCACGGAAACTTGCAAGCTATACTGAACCACGACAACAACGACAACTATGACAACCAGGACAACAACCGTCAACCTCCCATAACCCGCAACTCGCCACCAGGAACTCTCCACCCGCCCCCCTCTCTAACCGTCGATTTCCGAGGATTTCTCCAGAAGGTTTGCCAGCCTGGCATATGCGCCGCCTTTGGCAAGCAACTCATGATGTGTGCCTGTTTCGGCTATCCTGCCGCCTTCGATCACCACAATCAGGTCAGCGTCCTGCACAGTGCTGAGCCGATGGGCAATGATGATGGAGGTGCGCCCCTGCATGAGTACATCGAGCGCTTCCTGCACTTGTTTTTCCGCTATATTGTCAAGCGACGAGGTGGCTTCGTCGAGGACGAGGATGCGTGGATTGCGCAGGATGGCGCGGGCAATGGCAATACGCTGGCGCTGACCGCCGGAGAGTTGCACGCCACGTTCGCCCACAATGGTATCAAAACCATCGGGAAAACGATCGATGAACTCGAGGGCATTGGCTTTTCGTGCAGCGTCGGCGATCTCGTCCATGCCGGCGCCGGGTTTGCCATACGCGATATTCTCGGCTATGGTGCCTCCAAAGAGCATGACCTCCTGGGGCACTATGGCCATCTGGCGTCTGAGACAGGAAGGATGAATGCTGGTTGAATGGACATCATCGAAAAGGATCACACCTTCGGTTGGATCGTAGAACCTGAATATCAGGCTACTAAGGGTGGTTTTTCCGGCGCCGGAAGGTCCAACCAGGGCGATACGCTTTCCAGGCTCAATGAGCAGGCTGATATCTCGGAGCACCTCAACATCAGGACGTGACGGATAGCGGAAACTTACGTTTCTGAACTCCAGCCTGCCCTGCAAGGTATGCTCGCATCCATCGTCGGCCACAGGCTCAAACTCCGGTCGCTCGTCGAGCAGGGCCATCAGGCTTTCGGTTGAGCCAACCGCCTTCTGCACCTGCGAGTACAGGTCGGCAAGACCCGAAATAGATGCGCCGATGAATACTGTGTAAAGGATGAACTTAAAGAGGTCGCCCGCCTGCAATCCTTCGCCTTTGTTCACCAGATAAACCCCATACCAGATGACACCGACGATGGTGGCAAAGAGTGCAAAGATGATGACCGAAATGAGCAAGGCCCGCAGCCGGGCTCCTTTGAGTGCAATGCCGATGACGGCATTGGTGGAACTCCGGTAGCGGTCGAACTCAAAACGCTCATTGGCATAAGCCTTTACGTTGTTGATTCCTTGCAGAGTTTCTTCGACTATGATGTTGGAGGTGGCCACCTGATCCTGGGTGCTTTTGGAAATGCGGCGGATCTTTTTGCCAAAAAGCCTGGCGCCGATTGCAACTACAGGCACAAAAAGGAGCATAAACAGGGTGAGCCTGACCGAGATGACCGACAGCAGGATGATTCCTCCGACAATGGTGATCACCTGCCGGACAAATTGTGCCAGGGTGAAGGTGAAGGTTTCCTGCAATATGGCAATGTCGGCAGAGATTCTGCTGTTGAGCTCCCCTACCCTTCGTCCCGAAAAAAAACTCATGGGTAGCCGGATAAGGTGGTTATAGGTTTGTTGCCTCAGGCTGGCCAGCATATGCTGCGTGACTACCTCGAACAAATAAATGCGCAGGTAGGAAAAAACGGCATTAAAGGCAAACACGGCCAGCAGGATGAGTGCAATGCGGTTAATTTTCGCCAGTTCAGCGGCCGGATTGGCCATATTGATCAGGTCGCCCAGCAACATCGGGAAAGCCAGTGTGGTGAGGCTCGATATGCTCAGGGCAAGGAGTCCGCCAATGAATGCATACTTCTTCGGGAGGACGTACTTGAGCAGGGAAATCAGTTTACGGAACCCTTCGGCAGAAATTTTCGCGGTTTTTCCGATTGCGTCATAAAGCAGTTTTAGCATTGCTGGCAGCGGATTGCAGGAAAAAACTTCCTATTCCGGGTTGTTTTTTGCTTTCACAAAAACAACAAAACGTGCCACCTGGTTTTCGGACGATGCAGGTGAATACAATTCCAGTACCGGCCGGGAGCTGTCGGGTACAAAGCTGAATTCGCGCATAAAGAGGCTGAGCTCTTCATAGGCTTTCTGCCGTTGGGTGTCGCGTCCTACGATAGTGACAACCACAGCTTTGCCGCCCGGGATTTCGGTATAGCGGAAGATGCCACTTTCGCGGGTTTCTTCCGCCACCTCAAACCCAACCAGCGGATCTGAGGGAGGCAGGGTATTCCAGTTGCTGTAAACAGCCAGCATACCATCGGCAGGCATGATGCGCAACTTTGATAGGTAGCTTTCAACCAAAGCTGCTTTCATGTTGTAGGTCTGCGCCTGACTGTAGCTATCCGGCTCAACAGGTGTAACAATGGCTTTAATCCCTTCCAGGTCAAGCGTATCCACCGGCAGAGGACGGGGCATTTGCATGGAGAGCTCGCGTAGTTTTTCGAGACCTTTTTGCTGAAAAGGGGTCATCAGGCTACGGCTGAAAAATCCGAAATAACGATGAAAGGGATAGCTCAACTCGCTCAGTTTAAGTGTCCAGGTGACCAGCACTGAATCGCCGGTTGGTTCAAAAAGCCACTCATCCACTGCCACTCCACCTTTTTGCATGCCCAGCATCATATGAATTGAGCTGTAAGGCTGGCTTTTAATGATGGTGATGCTGCCTTCGCCGGCGGTATTGCTCTTGTAAACCAACGTGCTGCCTTCGCCTGACACCGGCCCAGTGATGCGTGCCTCAACCTCAGGCTTGTCGAGCTCAAACGGACTCCACAGCTTCCAGTTTTCGAAGTCGTTCACCAGACGAAACACCTGCCTGGCCTCGGCAGGAATGCTGATCTGACGGCTGATTTCTACTTCCGCAGGCAAAAAAAACGGGATGAGAAACACCAGGATCAACAGCGTAAACAAACCATAAATCAACAGCTTGAGAAATCGCATAGGGGCTTATTGCATTGGCATAATGCGTGCAAAGGTAAGGAATATCAAATGCTTAGCGTGCAATTAGTATCGGCAAAAGCCCAATGCGTTTCCAGCACCGCTCTTAACCTGTCAACCAATATCCCCGCCCGACCCGGTTGTAGAATTATGTACTTCTGCTTGAGTACTATACGCCCAATTTATCTTTCACAACTATTTCTATTTCACAATTCCGGAAACCATCAGGATGAACTGAACCATGACAACAACGACAACCCTCTCCTGCCTTATTTGTATCCCAAAACCAGAGCTTTTTTTCTTGTTCTTTTGCTTGATCAAAAGAACCAAAAATCAAGGGCGAACGAAGCTACCTCCCCGCTCTGCAGCAAGGGCGCAAATCTAAGTGAGGAGTGCATTACAGCATGCCATTGTTCATCCTCCAACCCGCATTGAGCTGGAGCAAAACACTTTACTGGAATTTCATGCACGCATGCTGTAACGCAAACAGCCCGCGCTGTGCGCGGCCTGCCTCACAAGATTTGCTGCCCTTGCTGCATTCACACCAGGCCCTTCCCGCCGTTCGCCCTTCCTCCCCGCCCGACCCGGTGAAAGTATGAAGTGTTTCTGCTTAGGCACATTACTTAAATTTTTTTGTCAAGATTGAAACTCTGTTTCGTCAGCCCCACTTCCACCATTACTTCATCTCAAACAACTTACTGGCGGGGAGGCAGGCCCGGGCGCGGGGACGGTGAGGCGGGAATTTCCAAAAACGTAGAAATCCGTGGGGCTGGACACGCGACAGCGTGGCCATCGCGGCAAGCCTGCCGCCCGCCACACTGGATTTCTACTTTTTTGGAAAGGGCGGGGAGCATTCGCCCGGGCTTGATCCGCCGGAGGCGGACAAGTTTTTGCCTCACTTTGCTTGCCCGCCTCTGGCGGGTATCAAGACAAAGTAGGAAAGAAAAAATCTACGCTTTGAAGGAACAAACTTGCATGCATGGGAAGCGCTGCATATAAATTACCTCCTTCAAACTACTGGATACCAATTACTTATTACAAACAACGACAACAATGATAACAACGACAACCACCAACAACAACAATGACAACCCTCTCCCGCCCTTCCCGCCGTTCGCCCGGCCTCCCCACCCTACCCGGTGAAAGTGTCAAGTATTTCTGCTTGAGCACTTTAAGTATAATCTAGCTCTTACAATAAATTTTATTTCATAACTACCTCATAAGCAACGGAAACTTGCACGCTAAACTGAACTATGACAACAACGACAACAATGACAACAATGACAACAATGACAACCACCGACAACCACAACAACCACCGACAACAATCAGAACTGTGCGGCCATGCGTTCGAGGCCTTCCTGCAGCATGCTTCGCGGACAGGCCACATTGAGGCGCATACAATTTTCGCCCCTGGGACCAAAGTCGGAACCGCGGCTCAGCGCTACACCTGCCTTTTCGGTGAGCAGGTTGTGTAAATCGCTGTCGTTGAGGCCATACTGCGAAAAATCGAGCCACAACAGGTAGGTGGCCTCGAGCGGATACACTTTGAGCTCAGGCATCCGTTGAGTCAGAAAATCACGGGCAAAACGCGCATTATCCGCCAGATACCTGAGCAAGGCATCCAGCCAGCGATCGCCCTGGCCAAAGGCAGCAATGAGGGCTTCGATGCCAAATATATTGCCCAGCCCGATATGTAGCTTGTCGATCCAGGCTTCGAAATTTTTACGCAGGTCTTCGTTGGGAATGATGGCAAAAGCGGTGGATAGCCCTGCGAGGTTAAAGGTTTTGCTTGGGGCATGCAGGGTGATGGTGCGTTCGGCTGCATATTTTCCCAGGCCGGCAAAGACCGTATGTTGGTACCCCGGAAGCACGAGGTCGGAATGGATTTCGTCGCTGATTACTGTGAGCTTATACGCTTCACATATCCTGCCCACTTGTTCAAGCTCCTGCCTTGTCCAGCACCTGCCCACCGGGTTGTGCGGGTTGCACAGCATGAGCAGCCTGGCCTGGGCAGCTTGTTGTTCGAGCTGGTCGAAATTCATCCGGTAAGCCCCTTCCTGCCTGTCCAAGATGTTGTGAATGAGCACCCTGCCGTGGTCGGTCACTGCCCTGAAAAAGGGAAAATAGACCGGCGGTTGCACAATGACAGCATCTCCGGGATTCGTAGTGGCCAACACTCCAAGATTTAAGGCAGGCACGATTCCTGGAGTGAATACAATCCACTCTTTTTCAACATCATAACCATGGCGACGCTTCATCCAGCCCACGATGGCATCCGTGAAACGTTCATCGCGAAAAGTATAGCCATACACCGGATGCATAGCCCGCTTCATGACGGCCTGCCGCACAAAGTCGGGTGTTTCGAAATCCATGTCGGCCACCCAGAATGGCAGCAATCCGGGCCGGCCAAAGTATTTTTCCGTCAGTTCGTGTTTGATGGAAGCAGTTCCGCGGCGGTCGGGGAGTTCATCGAAATTGTATGGATGCATGATCAGGGCTTTTCAATTTGCATTTGAATGCGGCGTTTGTTTCCGGCCTGGTCGGTCACTTCCACCCGCAGGGTATTGCTGCCTTTGCGCATGCGGTCGTCGATCTCGTACACCAGCAGGTTGTTTTTGGGGTCGTGGTCGGTGAGTATCCAGCGATCGTTGAGCGTGGCCCGAATGTGCGCAATGCCCGAGAACTCGTCTTTTACCTGAAAACGCAGGGTTTTAAGGGTATCGGGGAGTCGTCCGGCAGAAAAGTTTAACGGCCGGATGGTGGGTGGGATGGTATCGGCCTTCACGGCAAAACGACCTAAAACCCTGGAAGAGGCTTTCACCCTTCCGTTTTCGAAGGCCGACGCCAGAGCAACGGGCTCTTTGCCCTCTTCGAGCCTGGCCAGAAGCAGTTTGCTCCGGTCAATGGGCGTTTCTGCAGGCTCGAGGCTGATGGTTGCAGCGGCATGCAGAGGGATGCCGCCATGGCCGATGGTCAGCACATCGCTGAGGTAAGCGCTTGATGTGCTGAGCGATGTGACGATCTGTTCATCTCGGTAAAGGGCATTGTCGGGAATATGCACTGTGAATCCATTCCCGTTGAGCACATGGCTGCGGCCGGCTTTGAGCACAGGCAAGGAGTTTGCGGTGTCCGGAGACGGGGCATTCAGGACTTCCTGACCGAGCAACCGGAAACGGAGCTCTGCTTTGTTGCCCGAAAAGTCTGAAACTATCCACCGCAGTTCGTACGTACGTCCGGACTCAGGCACGAATATGCCGTCCTGTTGGTGATAAACCGAAAGGAAACGCAGGCGGTTGTATGGATCACGCCGGGTGCGCACAATGCGGCTTTTGTGCCTGTGGTGGTAGGCATAATCCGTCAGGCTGTTCACATAACGCGTATCGTCGAAGGAAAAACGGTCGGCTTTGAAAGTAAAAAACGGCAGGCTGTCGATGAGCAACTGCATGCTATAGACCCCGTTGCGTCCGGTGGAGCCTTGCGACTGGTCGTAAGCCCCCAGACCAAACGAAACCGGCCCACCGGCTTTTACGATCTGGTTTTCCGGCAGCACATAGCTTCCCCGGCTTTGCACCAGGTTGGTAATCAGGGCCGAACGTCTTCCCTGGATAATGCTTCCGCCCGACTCAGGATAAACCGCCAGGTGTGTGATGACAGGCGCCTGGGTATCGCGCAGCTTGAAACCAAACGCCAAAGGGTTGAGGATGTGTTGGGTGGCGGCATCGCGAATCTCGAAATGCAGGTGTGGCCCTCCCGAGCTGCCGGAATTGCCGCTGTAGCCGATGACCATCCCCTTTTTGACCGGCAGAAGGCCGGAGGGCGGCAAAAGGTTGACAGCAAATCGTTCCTGGCGGTATTGCTCGTTGCGCACATATTCGGCAACAGGCGGCGCAAAACGCTGTAAATGTGCATATACCGAAGTGTGACCTGTGGCAGGGTGATCAATATACACAGCTTTGCCGAAGCCGGTGGGAGAAACCGCAATCCGGCTCACATAACCGTCAGCAATGGCATAAACGGGATGACCCTCCACACCTCCCGTGCGGATGTCGATGCCCGAATGAAAATGGTCGGTGCGAAACTCGCCAAATGTCCCCGACAGGTGCAGGGGCAGATCCATGGGCATGCGATAGGAAACAGCCGGGCTTTGTGCGGCAAGCGGAAACACAAAAAGCACAAAAAAAACAGCTAATACCGGTGGCATCAATAGTTCATTTGGGTTAGCATCCGGAGATGACCGATGATGTGATCGGCCATTGGAAAGCTGCCTGTGATGGCGTGTTCGTTCAACCATATGGTGGTCATGCCGGCAGCTTTGGCGCCGATGATGTCCTTTTCGTAGAGGTTGCCCACCATCACAGCTTCGTGGGGCTGAAAGCCGGACAGTTTCAGCACATTTTGAAAGAAACGCACATCAGGCTTGTCGAAACCAATCTCGAAACGGGAAAAAAAGTGCCGGAAATATTTGTCGGCGCCCACCATGGCCAGGGCTTTCTTCATCTCAGGCACATCCGAATGCGATGCGCCGGTGGCGATGATGCAGACGTAACGTCCGGACAGGTAGCTGAGCGCCTCTTCCGCTCCGGGCATCCATTCCACCCTTGGCCAGCCCGACATGGGGCCGGGCAGCCCAAAATCGCGCATCACAGTGTCGCCCCAGTCGAAGACAAAAGCTTTTATGTGGTTTTGTGACATAGGTTCTTCAAAATCATATTTTTCGCGACGGCACCTGAAACCAATGCCGGTCAGCACAGGCTGTTCAGACTTGCTGCAAAAGTAACTAAATGGCAGTTGAACCGGGAATTCAGCCTAAGGCAATGGCTGCTTGCACGATAACAAGTCAAGCTTTTTTCTGGTTAAAGCAGCGTTGCTACCAGCAGTCGAAAAAGACGAAAGAAATGGATAAATTGCTAAAAAACAGCGACATCCCAATCAATTTCGTCTAAGCCCCATTCTTACCTACCTTTGCAAATCCCATGCCCCTCAGACCAGATGAAAAAAGTCCGTTTTATCGTCAACCCCGTCGCCGGCAACATCAGCAAGGTAGACTTTCCTGAGCTGGTGCGCAGTAAGATGCCTCGGAAGGACTTCGAAAGCGAGATCATTTTCACCCGTGAGGTAGGCCATGCCACCGAACTGGCCGGTGAGGCGGTGCAAAAGGGCATGGAGTATGTAGTGGCCGTGGGTGGCGATGGTACCATCAACGAGGTTTCGCGATGCCTGATAGGCAAAGAAACCACACTTGGCATCATACCCAGCGGATCGGGCAACGGCCTGGCCCGCCATCTGCGCATACCCATCCAGACCGAGCGGGCTTTGCAGGTACTGATCAACGGACACCAAACCCGCTTCGACACCGGCCTGATCAATGGCAGCGAAGTGTTTGTCAGCCTGGCCGGCGTAGGTTTCGATGCCCTGGTGGCCAAGCTCTTTGCCAAAGATCCATACCGCGGCTTTCTGGGCTACTTCCGCATCGTGGCGCAACGCTATCCCAACTACAAACCAAAACATTACCGCCTGACCATTGACGACGGCCCGACCATCGACACCGAAGCCCTGTTTATCACCATGGCCAATTCGAACCAGTTTGGCTACAATACCACCATTGCCCCTGATGCCAAGCTCAACGACGGCCTCATGGATGTGTGCATTGTGCAAAAACCTCCGCTTTTCGAGATGCCCATCATACTTAACCTGTTGTTTTTGAATATGGTACATCTTTCGAAGCATGTCGAAATCTACAAAGCACGCAAGGTGAAGCTCGAACGCACTAAAAACCGTGTGGTCAATGTGGATGGCGAGGCCAGAAAGATTGCCCGCGAGCTGCAGTTTGAGATCGTGCCCTCCAGCCTCAATGTGATGATCCCCAACAATGATATCGATGAAAAAACCAAAACACTCCGATTCCCCCATCGTTTACTCCACCAATCCGGACTTCTTGAAACGCTTGCGGGAGGACGTCCCGGAAGAAACCCCTCCACCTGAAAAACAGCAGCTGCGCATCAGCCTCGACAAAAAACAACGTGGCGGCAAAAAGGTAACGCTGGTGACCGGCTTTCAGGGCAGCGAGGCCGAGCTTGCAGCCCTGGGCAAAATGCTCAAATCGGCCTGCGGCGTGGGCGGAACAGCCAAAGATGGCGAAATACTCATTCAGGGCGACTTCCGCCAAAAAGTACTCGAGCTGCTGCTCGCCAAAGGCTACAAAGCTAAACTCTCGGGAGGCTGAGCACGTGAAGGATTGACAGCGTATCAGTATGACGGAGCAAAAGGGGTTCTGCTGTTGTCATAGTTGTCGGTAGTCTATTAACGTATTGAATACCAGATACTTAACTTGTAACCCACAACTCGTTACCCGCAACTCGTAACCCGCAACTCGTAACCCGCCACCCGTAACCCCTCGAATCTTTGAATCCTTGAATCAGGAATCTTTGAATCCCTCCTTCCCGTCACCCCGTCACCCCGTCTCCCGTCACCCGTCACCCCCGAATCTTTGAATCCTTGAATCAGGAATCTTTGAATTCCCCCCGCTGCCCGCCACCCGGCACTCGCCACCCGTCACCCGCAATGTGACTTTTTTTCTTGTTCTTTTGCTTGATCAAAAGAACCAAAAACATGTCCGCCGCAGGAGGATCAAGGGCGAACGAAGCTAGCTCCCCGCTCTGCATCAAGGGCGCAAATCTAAGTGAGGAGTGCATTACAGCATGCCATTGTTCATCCTTCAACTTTCATTGAGCAGGAACAAAACACTTTACTGGAATTTCATGCACGCATGCTGTAACGCAAACAGCCCGCGCTGGGGCGCGGGCTGCCTCACAAGATTTGCTGCCCTTGCTGCATTCACACCAGACCCTTCCCGCCGTTCGCCCGGCCTCCCCGCCCTGCCCGGTGAAAGTGTCAAGTGTTTCTGCTTGAGCACTTTAAGTATAATTTATAATTTCAAAAGGAGTTCTATTCAAAACAATTTCACAGTTCACGGACACTTGCATCCTGAACTGAACCATGGCAACAATCGACAACCACGACAACAATGACAACTACCGTCAACCTCCCGTAACCCGTAACTCGCTTCCACGTCACCCACAGCCCGCCACCCGGAACTCCTGAATTTTGTATCCTTGAATCAGAAAAGTGTATATTCGCCCCGTATTGCCAACGCCAAAAAAACAATGTTATGGATCACACAAGTCTGAAATCAATCGGCACCATTATCAAGAAGGAAAACCTCGCCAGCGTGGAGCACGAAACCAACAGCAATGCACTGGTGCTCGAGTCGCTCTATCCTTTTCCGGGCTATCATGGCACCACCGTCCCCGACGCCACCGACCCGCGCTCACTCTTCCTGGTCACCGATCAGGTATATCATAACGACGTGGTTATCCGTGCCGTGCAGAAAGTAAAGAAACACTACCCGCACCACTTTGATGGCACGCCCGGACGAATTGACCTCTACAACACCCCGGCCGGCGTTGTGCGCATCAAATTCCTGCCCTACGACAAAGTGGGCAGCCTGATCAGCGCACTCGAACAGGAAGGCCTGCACTTTATGAAACATCGCAAGGTGCAGGAATACGCCAGCCTGATCAAAATCACCAAATATTTCATGATCCAGAAGGCTGGCGAAGGCATCTATGCCGACCAAAACTGGAAAAACATGTTTTACCTGCACATTCCGGTGCTGCTCGAGTGGAAAGATTTCGAGAAAATCACCATGAGCATCAAGCACAACATCGACGACAACAACTTCGACGCCGCCCTCACCACCATGTACGACGAAAAAGGCATGCTCGACTTTGTGCGTATCTACGACGAACAAAGCTGCCAGGGTAAGCTCATCTTTATCCGCGACAAATACCTCGAAGCCATCAAATACCTCTGATCCACAGATTGGAATTCCGGATTGCCTCAATGCAACCAAAGAACCACAACAGGCCCGTCAGGCCTGTTTTTTTTTGCATTTCACCAGTTGCCGGATGTTTGCGCCATTTGCGTCAGCATGTGTAACACCAGAAAGGAAAGCCGGAGGTGCCGTCGTGGAACAAGCTGTCGTGAAATCCAGCCCTGTGGCCATCTGACTGTAGGTCAGGGTTTTCCCACCTTGTCGAAGTGGTACGGTCCTTTGGTGGGTCCCCACACCTGTTTTCCATAGGCGTCGAAGCCCTGGTCCCACGAGCTCATGCGTTTGGGTGTGATGGTCACCGAGGTGGTGGCATATGAGGCACCCCGCAGGTCGCTGGGGCAATTGTTCCCCTGGGTGTAACCCTCGAAACGGTTGGGCCGTGTGACACGGATTTTCACATCGCAACCTTCCTTTTTTACCAGGTCGTCCATATTCAGGTGGTCGAACGAATGCTTGTCTGTCCATTTGCCTACCCAGGCGCTTTCGTCTTTTGGGGTGTATATCTCGCTCAGCATTTCGGTGCGGCTATGTTGCACCAAGCGGTAGATGCGCACGCGGTAAGGTTTGTCGGGCCGGTCGGCCAGGGCTTGTTCCACATACAGAAAATAACCGCGGTCGGGCCAGATGGGGAGCATTTTCAGGGAAATATTGTAGAAATCAGGATCGGCCTTTGCCTGCGCTGCCGAGTTGTAACGCCCCTGCATGGTGCGGTAGAGCGATTTCAGATAAGCGCTTGCTTTATCGCTACTTTGCTGCCCCAGGGCAAGCTGTGCAGTAATGATCAGACCCAATACCAGGGCCTTGCGAATTGTGCGTGCTGACATTGGTATGTTTTTTTGGCGTACGAAGGTAATGAGAATCTGGCAGTATTCTATCCGGTAATCCTCAGCCCGGCCCGAATAGGACATTGCCGAATGAAGCCTGAATGTGGTGATCCCCGGCAAAAGAAACTGCCCTCACTGAAACAAGATTAAGAACGGCAGCATGCAATGTAAGCCTGAATGATGAGCTGATTGTATCATTGACTTATCCGGCTCAACACATAACCGATGACACAACGAGGTTACGGTTCATCCCCACATGTGTAGGGAACATTGACTATAGCCAATGCCCAAAGCCTCAATCTTCGGTTCATCCCCACATGTGTAGGGAACATAGCCCGTGAGGCGATTTTATTTCGCTGCCAAGCGGTTCATCCCCACATGTGTAGGGAACATTGCGACAGCGCAGACCCTCGTAGCATCGACACCGGTTCATCCCCACATGTGTAGGGAACATCTGAACGTGGTAGTCATACCCCAGACCGCCGGCGGTTCATCCCCACATGTGTAGGGAACATTTGCTCCATGTGTCAATCAAGTTTTAGAATTTCGGTTCATCCCCACATGTGTAGGGAACATTCACTTGTTGCCCGCAAACGCTCATTGCCTGACGGTTCATCCCCACATGTGTAGGGAACATTTCCATGCTCAACGGTAGCCGGCGGATGGCGCCGGTTCATCCCCACATGTGTAGGGAACATTACAGTAAGGATTTTGCCCTCTTCAGGGCGTCCGGTTCATCCCCACATGTGTAGGGAACATTTTATAAAACAAGACAGCGATGAGTATTGTAACGGTTCATCCCCACATGTGTAGGGAACATAATTAAATTCACAAACTCCGATTTTTACACGCCGGTTCATCCCCACATGTGTAGGGAACATGGCATGGCGTATGCCTCAGTGCTGACCGTTCACGGTTCATCCCCACATGTGTAGGGAACATCCGCCCGGCAATCAGGATGTTTTTAAGCAATGCGGTTCATCCCCACATGTGTAGGGAACATTCAACGGCCCGTTTCAGGTATTTTCGGATCACCGGTTCATCCCCACATGTGTAGGGAACATACATTCAACGGGCCGCCATCAACCCGCACTACCGGTTCATCCCCACATGTGTAGGGAACATTTCATCAGTTTTTGCTGATGATGTTTGCGCTTCGGTTCATCCCCACATGTGTAAGGAACATCAGTTTCTGATGTTTTTGCTCAACACCAGCAACGGTTCATCCCCACATGTGTAGGGAACATTTTGAACGCCCTACCTTAAGCCGATTCTCTTTCGGTTCATCCCCACATGTGTAGGGAACATGTAAGATAACTTACATCACCAACCTTGCTATCCGGTTCATCCCCACATGTGTAGGGAACATCGAATAAGGAGGGCAAATTTCGTGATCAGCAACGGTTCATCCCCACATGTGTAGGGAACATCACAAATGCCAGCATCTCCCACACATCGGCGCCGGTTCATCCCCACATGTGTAGGGAACATGTTAGAAAAGACGGAGAAAGAATTTGGGCATACCGGTTCATCCCCACATGTGTAGGGAACATGCCCATGGCTACCACCTGGCGTGCATAATATCCGGTTCATCCCCACATGTGTAGGGAACATCACCTCTTTTTCCTTCAGTGCGTCGAGCTCAGCGGTTCATCCCCACATGTGTAGGGAACATATGTCAATAGGTTTGCGGAATTTATGTATGTCTGGTTCATCCCCACATGTGTAGGGAACATATTACCTCAATAGTGGTGCTCCTGAAATCTTACGGTTCATCCCCACATGTGTAGGGAACATTTGGTTAAACCCATGGCCAGGAGTCTCAGGCTCGGTTCATCCCCACATGTGTAGGGAACATCATTTTTGTTGTTTTTTAGATGGTTTGACCTACGGTTCATCCCCACATGTGTAGGGAACATTCATCGAAAATGGCTACGAAACGCTCGATGAACGGTTCATCCCCACATGTGTAGGGAACATTATATCGCCGTTGTCCAGCCGGGGCAGTAGTTCGGTTCATCCCCACATGTGTAGGGAACATCGAAATTATTTACCTCACTTCGCTTGTTACCACGGTTCATCCCCACATGTGTAGGGAACATTTGCCTTCATGCTGCAATGGTAGAAAATTTTTCGGTTCATCCCCACATGTGTAGGGAACATGCAAACTGCGAGGTGATGACGCTGGCAAAATCTGGTTCATCCCCACATGTGTAGGGAACATGCCATGATGCGCTCCTTGAGCTTGTTCTCGCGCGGTTCATCCCCACATGTGTAGGGAACATTCGCCTACCTTGCCGGCCATGGCAAACGCTACCGGTTCATCCCCACATGTGTAGGGAACATTTCATTTACGTACATCACCTTACTGCCGCCACCGGTTCATCCCCACATGTGTAGGGAACATATGTCTGAAAACCAATCTTTTGTAATCATAAACGGTTCATCCCCACATGTGTAGGGAACATTTGCCCATAAAGTCCTTGGTCACGCTCGACACCGGTTCATCCCCACATGTGTAGGGAACATTTTCAGACGTCAACACGGCCTCATCGCAAGACCGGTTCATCCCCACATGTGTAGGGAACATAATGGGCAATATCCTTATTGGAATGAATATACCGGTTCATCCCCACATGTGTAGGGAACATGTCGTTGGGAAAACCAGGGGGCACAATGCCGCCCGGTTCATCCCCACATGTGTAGGGAACATGTTGCCAGCGACAGGCACGAGGGAGCATTTAGCGGTTCATCCCCACATGTGTGAACATGTGCAACCCCCATGGGTCGCAATAATGCATCAGGGTTCATCCCCACATGTGTAGGGAAAATTAGAAAAGGCCGAGAGAGGCGGGGCGCACCTGGTTCATCCCCACATGTGTAGGGAACATTTTATCCGCAATTTCACCATCGGGCAGGGAATCGGTTCATCCCCACATGTGTAGGGAACATCTGCCATTCTGGAATGTGTACACACTGCCAGCGGTTCATCCCCACATGTGTAGGGAACATATGAGGTGCCGCCAGTCGAGCTCGTGCACTACTGGTTCATCCCCACATGTGTAGGGAACATTGTATTTCCGCTACAAGCGTGCATTACTCTTTCGGTTCATCCCCATGTGTAGGGAACATAGGGTCTTTGCTGACATTGTCGGGCCACGTAACGGTTCATCCCCACATGTAGGGAACATTTCCATGCTCAACGGTAGCCGGCGGATTACGCCGGTTCATCCCCACATGTGTAGGGAACATACCGCTGGAATGCCAGCCAGCTGGTGATCGACCGGTTCATCCCCACATGTGGAAACATTAAACCGGCAAGCTGCTGGTTAACACCTCGACCGGTTCATCCCCACATGTGTAGGGAACATAAGGGGGAAAAAGAGTGAGTTCACTCCACCAACCGGTTCATCCCCACATGTGTAGGGAACATTATTATAGCCCCACGCAACGAGCGCTTTCAAACGGTTCATCCCCACATGTGTAGGGAACATTTAATTTTCTTAAAAATCACAGGCCTGTCGTGCGGTTCATCCCCACATGTGTAGGGAACATTGTTACATCTGTGCTGACAATTACGGTTTTTACGGTTCATCCCCACATGTGTAGGGAACATTTCCTGGTGATTACAATATATATGCCCAAGTACGGTTCATCCCCACATGTGTAGGGAACATTTGGCAGATGCTTCACCATTTAGGAACATCTGCGGTTCATCCCCACATGTGTAGGGAACATTCGTGACGGCACTGGCGTCAGCACCCGGTCAGCGGTTCATCCTCACACGTGTAGGGAACATTCAATACCTCGAGCCAGGCACCACCCCAATACCGGTTCATCCCCACATGTGTAGGGAACATGCGTTGCCGTCTTGCCGTATCTCGTGCCGCAACGGTTCATCCCCACATGTGTAGGGAACATAATGTCAATAGGTTTGCGGAATTTATGTATGTCTGGTTCATCCCCACATGTGTAGGGAACATATTACCTCAATAGTGGTGCTCCTGAAATCTTACGGTTCATCCCCACATGTGTAGGGAACATTTGTCGAGGGGCGCGGCCATAGCGTCGGGCAAGCGGTTCATCCCCACATGTGTAGGGAACATCATTTTTGTTGTTTTTAGATGGTTTGACCTACGGTTCATCCCCACATGTGTAGGGAACATTCATCGAAAATGGCTACGAAACGCTCGATGAACGGTTCATCCCCACATGTGTAGGGAACATTATATCGCCGTTGTCCAGCCGGGGCAGTAGGTCGGTTCATCCCCACATGTGTAGGGAACATCGAAATTATTTACCTCACTTCGCTTGTTACCACGGTTCATCCCCACATGTGTAGGGAACATTTGCCTTCATGCTGCAATGGTAGAAAATTTTTCGGTTCATCCCCACATGTGTAGGGAACATGCAAACTGCGAGGTGATGACGCTGGCAAAATCTGGTTCATCCCCACATGTGTAGGGACATGCCATGATGCGCTCCTTGAGCTTGTTCTCGCGCGGTTCATCCCCACATGTGTAGGGAACATTCGCCTACCTTGCCGGCCATGGCAAACGCTACCGGTTCATCCCCACATGTGTGGGAACATTTCATTTACGTACATCACCCTTACTGCCGCCACCGGTTCATCCCCACATGTGTAGGGAACATATGTCTGAAAACCAATCTTTTGTAATCATAAACGGTTCATCCCCACATGTGTAGGGAACATTTGCCCATAAAGTCCTTGGTCACGCTCGACACCGGTTCATCCCCACGGTGTAGGGAACATTTTCAGACGTCAACACGGCCTCATCGCAAGACCGGTTCATCCCCACATGTGTAGGGAACATAATGGGCAATATCCTTATTGGAATGAATATACCGGTTCATCCCCACATGTGTAGGGAACATGTCGTTGGGAAAACCAGGGGGCACAATGCCGCCCGGTTCATCCCCACATGTGTAGGGAACATGTTGCCAGCGACAGGCACGAGGGAGCATTTAGCGGTTCATCCCCACATGTGTAGGGAACATGTGCAACCCCCATGGGTCGCAATAATGCATCAGGGTTCATCCCCACATGTGTAGGGAACATTAGAAAAGGCCGAGAGAGAGGCGGGGCGCACCTGGTTCATCCCCACATGTGTAGGGAACATTTTATCCGCAATTTCACCATCGGGCAGGGAATCGGTTCATCCCCACATGTGTAGGGAACATCTGCCATTCTGGAATGTGTACACACTGCCAGCGGTTCATCCCCACATGTGTAGGGAACATATGAGGTGCCGCCAGTCGAGCTCGTGCACTACTGGTTCATCCCCACATGTGTAGGGAACATTGTATTTCCGCTACAAGCGTGCATTACTCTTTCGGTTCATCCCCACATGTGTAGGGAACATAGGGTCTTTGCTGACATTGTCGGGCCACGTAACGGTTCATCCCCACATGTGTAGGGAACATTTCCATGCTCAACGGTAGCCGGCGGATTACGCCGGTTCATCCCCACATGTGTAGGGAACATACCGCTGGAATGCCAGCCAGCTGGTGATCGACCGGTTCATCCCCACATGTGTAGGGAACATTAAACCGGCAAGCTGCTGGTTAACACCTCGACCGGTTCATCCCCACATGTGTAGGGAACATAAGGGGGAAAAAGAGTGAGTTCACTCCACCAACCGGTTCATCCCCACATGTGTAGGGAACATTATTATAGCCCCACGCAACGAGCGCTTTCAAACGGTTCATCCCCACATGTGTAGGGAACATTTAATTTTCTTAAAAATCACAGGCCTGTCGTGCGGTTCATCCCCACATGTGTAGGGAACATTGTTACATCTGTGCTGACAATTACGGTTTTTACGGTTCATCCCCACATGTGTAGGGAACATTTCCTGGTGATTACAATATATATGCCCAAGTACGGTTCATCCCCACATGTGTAGGGAACATTTGGCAGATGCTTCACCATTTAGGAACATCTGCGGTTCATCCCCACATGTGTAGGGAACATTCGTGACGGCACTGGCGTCAGCACCCGGTCAGCGGTTCATCCCCACATGTGTAGGGAACATTCAGTACCTCGAGCCAGGCACCACCCCAATACCGGTTCATCCCCACATGTGTAGGGAACATGCGTTGCCGTCTTGCCGTATCTCGTGCCGCAACGGTTCATCCCCACATGTGTAGGGAACATAATGTCAATAGGTTTGCGGAATTTGTGAATATCGGTTCATCCCCACATGTGTAGGGAACATGTGTTCGGGCGGGCTTTTTTAACAATCAAAATCGGTTCATCCCCACATGTGTAGGGAACATAGCGCTTTCGCAGGCGCGAGGCTGCCATCAAGCGGTTCATCCCCACATGTGTAGGGAACATTTTTATTTTCAACTGTCGGGGCGGTGTCTTTCCGGTTCATCCCCACATGTGTAGGGAACATATGATGCGCTGAAACACACTGTTGCCGGTAATCGGTTCATCCCCACATGTGTAGGGAACATACAATCTGCAAATGATAGTCCTTCAGGTATTTCGGTTCATCCCCACATGTGTAGGGAACATTAAAGTCCAAATCCGGTACTGCATCCTTGATCTGGTTCATCCCCACATGTGTAGGGAACATGAATGGCCCAAAATTAAATTGGACAGGCAACACGGTTCATCCCCACATGTGTAGGGAACATGAAACGAATCAGGTCAATGATCCAAAATCGACGGTTCATCCCCACATGTGTAGGGAACATTATCACCGTTTTTGCATATTGCGGCCATTGGGCGGTTCATCCCCACATGTGTAGGGAACATATCGTTTTGACAACTTTGGACGTGGAATATTTCGGTTCATCCCCACATGTGTAGGGAACATTTGAGGCAACCATAAATGACCTGAAAGCTGAGCGGTTCATCCCCACATGTGTAGGGAACATTTATATCATCCGACATATCATTTCTGTTATACCGGTTCATCCCCACATGTGTAGGGAACATATTGACTGTTTGAACGGGCGGTGGTCAAATTCCGGTTCATCCCCACATGTGTAGGGAACATTTTCTATTGACCTTGGGGCAAATTAGCATTATCGGTTCATCCCCACATGTGTAGGGAACATTCGTTGGGAAAACCAGGGGGCACAATGCCGCCCGGTTCATCCCCACATGTGTAGGGAACATAGCTTCAAATCAACCTCCAACTGCTTTGCCTGCGGTTCATCCCCACATGTGTAGGGAACATATGTCAATAGGTTTGCGGAATTTATGAATATCCGGTTCATCCCCACATGTGTAGGGAACATATGGATAGCCCGCCAGCCCAGGTGGCAAGGAACGGTTCATCCCCACATTTGTAGGGAACATTGGCTCAGCAGTATTATCGGCACGTTTAGCTCCGGTTCATCCCCACATGTGTAGGGAACATTTGGTAACGGCTTCGGGTGAAACTTCATCTCGCGGTTCATCCCCACATGTGTAGGGAACATTGTCTGTTTAGGTGGGCGTGTTTCGAGATAATCGGTTCATCCCCACATGTGTAGGGAACATAGCGCAACCAGATGCTTCCTGGCAATTTCATACGGTTCATCCCCACATGTGTAGGGAACATAGCAAGAATAGCTTCTTTTTCAAACCATTCTTCGGTTCATCCCCACATGTGTAGGGAACATACAATCATGGCTGGCATGTACATCGGCAGTGGCGGTTCATCCCCACATGTGTAGGGAACATTACGTGCAGGCATTGTTGGGGATGAGCTCTACCGGTTCATCCCCACATGTGTAGGGAACATTTTCACCCTTCGACTATTCATGCGCAAACCTCCGGTTCATCCCCACATGTGTAGGGAACATAGTAGAATTGCAGCAGACAAGGCAGGTCTAAACGGTTCATCCCCACATGTGTAGGGAACATACACTACTGGTTTTTTTGACCGATCCTGAACACGGTTCATCCCCACATGTGTAGGGAACATCCTACTTGATGCCTGAGTCATCTCGGCGGCAACGGTTCATCCCCACATGTGTAGGGAACATACACTACTGGTTTTTTTGACCGATCCTGAACACGGTTCATCCCCACATGTGTAGGGAACATCCTACTTGATGCCTGAGTCATCTCGGCGGCAACGGTTCATCCCCACATGTGTAGGGAACATTTATGCGCTGGTAGCCCTCAGGGTAATTACGCCGGTTCATCCCCACATGTGTAGGGAACATGAACTCCGGCATCGGCTCAAATCCAGTAATGGCGGTTCATCCCCACATGTGTAGGGAACATGTTGTCGCTGTCTCTGTTGCGTTAACATTAGCCGGTTCATCCCCACATGTGTAGGGAACATTGCACCCTGATAGCGTGCAACAGCACCCGCAGCGGTTCATCCCCACATGTGTAGGGAACATCACGGTAGGCGGTGAATGTGCTAACAATAGTCCGGTTCATCCCCACATGTGTAGGGAACATGCAGCACCGAGTGGGATGGCAGGCATTATCTGCGGTTCATCCCCACATGTGTAGGGAACATCAAGGGTGAAGTTACCTGTTTTAGTCACGATACGGTTCATCCCCACATGTGTAGGGAACATAGAGATAGCGGGCAATAAAACCATTGGTGGTGCGGTTCATCCCCACATGTGTAGGGAACATGAGTTCGAGCAGCAGATATGGGTCGAGGTTGTCGGTTCATCCCCACATGTGTAGGGAACATATAACTTGTTATCGTACCACTCAGCACACGACCGGTTCATCCCCACATGTGTAGGGAACATACAAACCTTTCCGGAGATTCCCAAAAGATTGGTGGTTCATCCCCACATGTGTAGGGAACATCCTGTGCGAGCGTCCAATCTGCCCAGCTGTCTCGGTTCATCCCCACATGTGTAGGGAACATAGCTCAGTGCGAACAATGCCAAACCTGTCGCGCGGTTCATCCCCACATGTGTAGGGAACATTTGCATTTTGTTAATCGGCCGACTCAGGCCGTCGGTTCATCCCCACATGTGTAGGGAACATTAGTTGCGCTCATCCGGCGTCAATCGGTCAATCGGTTCATCCCCACATGTGTAGGGAACATGATGATGAATATCATCTCAGCCAGCTAAATTTTCGGTTCATCCCCACATGTGTAGGGAACATTATCAGCAGCCATGCGGCTGACAAGTGTTGCCCGGTTCATCCCCACATGTGTAGGGAACATACAAAAAGTATTGCTCCCATCCACATCAATGCCGGTTCATCCCCACATGTGTAGGGAACATTAAATATGCCGTTGTCGGCCACCACCCGTTGCCGGTTCATCCCCACATGTGTAGGGAACATGAAGCCGAACTTGCCTACGATGCCGCTTACGGCGGTTCATCCCCACATGTGTAGGGAACATAAGTGAACCGTGACCAGGCCTCCACATCTGTGCGGTTCATCCCCACATGTGTAGGGAACATGACATATACAGGTGCGCTGCCCAGTGGGTTGACGGTTCATCCCCACATGTGTAGGGAACATTCTTTGATGATGCGAGGGTTCGCAGGATTTGGCGGTTCATCCCCACATGTGTAGGGAACATCCCTCATGGCGTTTGATGAGCTCAACCGCCCTCGGTTCATCCCCACATGTGTAGGGAACATCTCGATACTCGCTGCATACGGCGCAACGAAAACGGTTCATCCCCACATGTGTAGGGAACATGTCTTGAGATTGAGTTTTCTCATTAATTATCTCGGTTCATCCCCACATGTGTAGGGAACATACTGCCAGGTCATTGTTGACCGCATGCGTAAACGGTTCATCCCCACATGTGTAGGGAACATACAACTGCATTATATGCAACGGGAAATAAAGCCGGTTCATCCCCACATGTGTAGGGAACATTGATTTATAGCCCCCTCACGTTGTGAGGCGGGCGGTTCATCCCCACATGTGTAGGGAACATATCAAGTAATTTATTTTGATGATAAGGATGACCGGTTCATCCCCACATGTGTAGGGAACATTAACAAGCTTAAACAATGCTGGAACAATATAACGGTTCATCCCCACATGTGTAGGGAACATTTTTCTATGGGTTCAATACGTTTGGGTATGTGCGGTTCATCCCCACATGTGTAGGGAACATCAGGTTTTCCTCGATCGAACTCAGCCAGATTTCGGTTCATCCCCACATGTGTAGGGAACATTATTAACCAGCGTCCCCACGCCCAAAACTGTTCGGTTCATCCCCACATGTGTAGGGAACATCCTCGTTCATCAGTTTGACAAATCGGGATAGACGGTTCATCCCCACATGTGTAGGGAACATTATTTCGCATTCAAATCATTTAACTGTTGCATCGGTTCATCCCCACATGTGTAGGGAACATTGCTTCTGCCAGCTCCTTTTCGACTTCTTTCTCGGTTCATCCCCACATGTGTAGGGAACATAGGCATATTCGGCCAATATTCTGGCCAAATAGCGGTTCATCCCCACATGTGTAGGGAACATACGTGTCGTTTTTACTTCAATTTTGGCCATAACGGTTCATCCCCACATGTGTAGGGAACATACACCAGCCGTCCCGGTGTACGTCTTCACAAACGGTTCATCCCCACATGTGTAGGGAACATCTGTGCATAGGGGATCTTCCTGAACCATTCCTCGGTTCATCCCCACATGTGTAGGGAACATAGGATCTGATAGAGGCCACAAAGGATTAAAAACGGTTCATCCCCACATGTGTAGGGAACATCATCAAAGGTTTAATTGACCAGACCAAAGTTGCGGTTCATCCCCACATGTGTAGGGAACATGAACTGATAACCATAGCAGTGCTGATGACCATCGGTTCATCCCCACATGTGTAGGGAACATAGCTGCGCAACTCCCTGATGAGGTCAACGCTACGGTTCATCCCCACATGTGTAGGGAACATAGTTGTTCTAAAATTTCTTATAAATCCAATAGCGGTTCATCCCCACATGTGTAGGGAACATCTTCTTTGGTAAAAATGTTGTCATTGCAGGTTCGGTTCATCCCCACATGTGTAGGGAACATTGTTTCCGGCCGGTTGTTCCTCAACAAACTGACGGTTCATCCCCACATGTGTAGGGAACATTGAGAGAGGCTGATTCTTTTGTTAATAGTAAGCGGTTCATCCCCACATGTGTAGGGAACATTCCTCCTCGATTTCTTTTTCTTCGGCTGCGGCCGGTTCATCCCCACATGTGTAGGGAACATTAGGTCTTTCCGTTGCCAACATAATAACGCGGCGGTTCATCCCCACATGTGTAGGGAACATGTTTTTATGACAAAGAGCGTGATAAGTATATTCGGTTCATCCCCACATGTGTAGGGAACATTATTTCATATGAAGTGAAAATGAAAGAACTATCGGTTCATCCCCACATGTGTAGGGAACATGACGAGAGCTGGGAGGGCAGGGCTAATGTGCGCGGTTCATCCCCACATGTGTAGGGAACATAACGGGGAATCGTGCATTGCCGACCGGGGTGACGGTTCATCCCCACATGTGTAGGGAACATTACGTAGCAGCCTGCACGATTGGCACTACGCCCGGTTCATCCCCATGTGAGGGCTGAGGCTCATCATCCCCACAGTGTAGGGAACATTGTCAGCGCGGCATGCGTGGGCAAGCGGTTCATCCCCACATGGGAACTTCGCGCATTTACACCGGTTCATCCCCACATGTGTAGGGAACATGGCAACTCCATTCAGCCCGGTTCATCCCCACATGTGTAGGGAACATACTAAAGCAAATGTAGTAAATTCGGGCAAACAAATTGTAATGCTAGCCGCTATGTACCTTCATCAGCGCATAACATTCTGACAAGAGTGATACCATCAAAATCAACGATTTCACGTCCCCTTAAATTATGGCATCTAAGCTCGAAACCTTGCTCACTGGGGCTGTGCCAGATTTGAATAACACTGCCCATACCAGCAAATTTTACACACCTTTCCCACAGATGTTCACGAATCAGTGCATTAGTTTTGCCAATAAAGCAACCTGGCTTAACTTCTATCATCCATTTACTCAAGTTTCCCTTTAATGACGGGTTAACTGACTCTAAAATAATCACTGTCATAGATGTTCATCTTTGAGGTGTCCACCATGGTGACGGCAGTGCCGGATCGCTATCCGGATCGTATGTTGGTTCAATATCGTCATCAATTGCAAGCACTTTTGAAATGTCGCTCACTATTCTTTCCATCAACCGCATGTTTTGAAAGGCATTTCTCATCCGCAAACGAACTTCACGTTCAAGATTAACGCATCCAGATGCGACAGTTGCAAAAGCAACGGGCACACAGATATCCATCTTATATAGGTCGGCAATATCGTAAACGAACGACAACTGCTTGCCAGTATGTATAAAGCCAATTGCGGTGGAGTAGCCAGCAGAAACTATCGCAGCATGACAAACACCATTCAGACAAGAACTAGCAACCGACAATGCCTTGTTTAAGGGGTCACTATTGTTCCAACTATTGCGATCATAGTTTCTTCCGCTCCATGTAAGACCGTATTTCGAAGCTTCGCGATGATATATAGTTCTAACCCTTATGCCTTCCTTTCCCCTTATTTGTCGCAGATCAAGGTTCTTCTCCAATGGTTCCTTAAATCGAAAACGATACATACGCTCGACAACAGCAAGGTGGCTTTTTTCGTCTACAAACAACCTGGCTTGTTCCAGCAATTTGTAGGCCTTATTTGTTTCGCCCGTGCTACTTGCGTATGTCCGTACTGAGTGTTCACCGGTCCAAACAATACTGACTCCAGACTCTGCTAGCGTCCTAACAGCATCGTGTGTTATCGTTGTGCCAGGACCAAGAAGAACTGTTGACAGAGCAGCAGCAGGTAGCCTGACAAAACCCTTTTGATCGACAGCGATTACTCCTGTTTTATCTTGCTCAACACGTGCATATTCAAGATAAATAAAGCTGATAGAATCCCTGATTTTTGGGAGCTCGTTTTTCTTTACCGGATCTATATGCGACAACATGTTGATTTGCTTTACAAGATGTCAAAGAACGAGTTCATATTAATAAGCTGGGGCAAGTGACAATAGCCCCATGCCAAAAGCTTTAGATGGGCCAATACCTTTTGTGATGGCATTGTAGAGCTTGAACGGATCGCTTACTCGGAGGTAGCCCTCATAATCCACAGAAAATAACGGTACCTGCCGACTTCTGGCTCCCTTCCTCCATTGATAGGTGCTTGTTCTGAAGAAAATCAGTTTTGTAACCTCAAAACCGTTATTAATGGCTTGCCGATTAATCCAGTCAACGAATCCTTCAGATTCAAACTTTTCATTAATTTTCCGATTAGCATGAACAAGTGGCACTTTTGCAGGGTGCTTACCATCGCTATTCCTAATTTTTCTGATGGGATTCGCCCTTAAGAAAAAACGAAAAGTTTTGCCTGCCTGAAGCAATCCGCTTAAGCCAGCAAGGTCTTTTGATTTCATGACTTCAAGACAGTAATTTTCAGGCATTTCGTTAAACAAAGAATCTGTGATCCTGTTAGTTTGTAGAAGTAGAGATACTGGTCGGCTTGAAATTTCCATATCCACTCTGAATAAAAACGACTCGGAATAACCAGATTTTTCCAAAGCGGTTTTAAGTGTTCTATGCAAATCGTACAAGTTTCCAATATCCGCTTGCACCTGTCGATGCATTGGGTTAAGAAGTAGCTTTGTAAGAAATGGCATTTCAATCAATTTTAAGGTGAATTATTTTTCGTGGTATAAAATATCGATCCATATCGGCTACAGGCTGATCATTGACTATTTGAATACTTCCAGATTTAAAGCTGTCATCACTTATCTCAGATGCTTCGATCCAAATCGTATTGTCAGCTTTCATTGATTCAGGAAAAAGTGGATCACGAAAATCACGAAGGCAATTAAGAAGATTATCTTGTATCGGGGCACTAAGATGGATAGGATATGCCGGAGGGCAGGATTTCCTACCTAAATAAATAGGCCATACTGGTCTTTTTAACGATTCGAAAATGTCGATTAGCAACTTTTCATCATAGCCAGAAACCCCGGCAATGAACCATGCGTCGTTTAAATAATATCGATTCGACACTACTGTGTCTCCCTTTTTGCCATCTGCTTTGATCACATCCATCGCTGTATGGAAGTCTCTGGAAATTTTACCATATGACATTACTTTGATTCCCAAAGTAAGACTGCATAAATCTTCGGGAATTTTACCTCTCTCAATTCCCATGGCTGCAGCGACAATTCCCAAAACACCACTTTTTGTCGGAAACTGCGAGCTGTCGCGAATTGTGAAGCGGCCAAATAACCCCCATGACTGCATCGGGCCTTGTAAACGGATAAGAAGAGTGTGTTTCATGAATATAATTCATTTAGGTGTTTTAGCATTGCATTTGTAAGTTGATTAATAAGAGCTTCTTCACTATCAAGGTAATAATTTTGAAAGTTTGGATAAAAAGGCAAGTCTTTCATTTGTGTAATCAATACCTGTGTATCGTCATTAAGTCCATACATGCTGGTCAAAGCATCCCAATGATTTTCAACATGTCTCACGGATGCTTCAAGGAGGCTTTCTTTTTCTGTGGCTTTTACTGGCTTTAAAAAAGCGTTGGCAAGCGAAACCGGAGCATCATTGTTCTTTCTTACAACAACCATAATAAATGATGGCTTGTTGTGGGCTGCAAAAGTGTTTTGCTTGGCTCCTGGTATAGAGTGAATGCTTGATCTGATGAATGCAATTGTACCTTTAAGCACAAGATCTAAATCGCCCATTAAATTTTCCTCGAGCTTTTTTACATCAACAACAGAAAATCTGTAAAAGCATGATGCGTTGAACCCAATGTTGCCAATCATGCCAGCACCAGATTCTTCGCTTTCATCTAGTAAATCATCAACTGCTGTAAAGTAGTCAAAATCAGCATCGAGCTTATGCGTAGATATTGCGTGGGCAACCTGGCAAGCTGCATCGACATTGAGACCAGGTTCTTCAGCAAGCATTCGGCCAAAAAGGGCAACCTCAACACCTCTGGCTGGCCTAAACTCTTTCTTTTTCAACTGCTTGATCAATTCGGCGATATTATCATTCCATTCCTTGGGCAAGCTAACCTCGTCCTTTTTTGATTTCTTGGTTTTAGATTCATCAATTTTGGAGAGTTGCTTTTCGATTTCAGTGTAATAAATAGTCGAAAGTTTTTCATGCCATAATTGTGCAAGGCGTTTCGCAATTTCTTCAATTTCGGGCCCACTGAAGAATAAAAGGACTTTAGTCCGCCCAGCTGTTTCGTCCCAACCTACAATGCGATTAAAAAAGTCCTGCCCAAGGAATTCAGCAGCATTTTTCTCGATTCCAAGTCCGACTAAGGTTTCAACCAGTGGTTTATTAGCATGCCTTGTACGCAAGGCAGGCTTGGAACCAACTATCTCGCTAAAAAGCGGGTTCAAGCGAATTGATCTCTTAAGAGATTGAGACGAAATTCGCGCCCTACGAAAACCACCAAAAGTGCAATCTTTTGGATTACCAGTATCATCTCTATTGAGATTACCCGGCGCAAAACTTTGTAATAAATGCAACTCAATTTTCATGGTGTTCAATTTTAGATGGTTTAAATATTGAATTCTGACTTTTCATTGATGATGTAATAATCCTTTGCCCACTTGAACTGCACCTCTTTAGAAATGCCTTCCCAAGCAACAAAATCTTCCAGAAGCATGTAATAGTCAAGGCCGATTCCTTCATCACCGAGCTGAATCATAAGTTGCCTAATGCGAAATGGCAAATCTTCGAAATCGCTATTCAAAAGAGCCTGAAATCTTAAATCCAGACTTGGGGTTTCCTGACTATTGATTCTGATCATAATTTTGGTTTTCAACTGTCTTAGTGCAGCTCCCATCGACTTACCCACATCATGGCATGGGTTCAATGCAAAAAGACCTGCAAGTAAAAGCATTATCGACAAATCGCGATCGCTTACCTCCGAATCTATCCACATCCCTGTTTCTCTGAGTGCAATGGTTGCTGCATTTTCATGCGATAACGTTCTTTTCAATCTAGCCAAAGAGGCCTTTGCAGGTCCGTAACCATTACTGGCACGTTGTCCAAGTTTCGATAACTCGGTCACATAAAAGCTGTAGGATTCCTTCCTTTTATTTTTGTTTATCATATTATTATGAATATTTATCTGAGTTTTGCTTTAAAGAGAAATTTAGAACCCCATATAAAAGCACGTATTTTGCGTGTATCTTTGATATAAGGTTCATTTACAGCATAAAAGGTTTGTTTCGCATAACGATAAACCTTATCCTGCCAATCAAGAATTAACTTTTCAAGTCTTGACTGAGTTTCGTCGTGATCTGTATTATCTTGATTATGAAATATCATTGCTAATTCTGAGACGAAATCAGGATACGCAGCATTAAACCGATCAAGAAAACTCGTTTCCCAACCAAGACTTAGTGACAATGCGATAACTTGTTTATTATCTGGTTTCCCTGGCTCATTGCTTCCTGGTACGATTGGAGCCAAAACTGCTCTTGCTGTTTCTCTAATAGCACGACTAAGAATATCACGTTGTTTTTTTACAATTTCCTTTGCACTAATTAATATTGTTATTGCAATTCTATTATCAATTAAGTCAGGATATAATTGAATAAATTGTTCGCCCACAATGTTTATTTTTGCCTGATCCGTGTCTGAAAACACAATCCAAATTGGGATACTTGAAAACTTTTTGAAACCAATTCGCTGAAGGTTTCGCTTCAGAAAATTAAAAGTCAGAGGTCCACCTGGCATTTCTTTGCTTTTTCGTGTTATCATCAAGTAATCAAAATCGCGCCATGTTGATCGATCATGAGTAATGCTGAGACTTCTTAAAGTATTATCATTCGTTAAAAAGTATGCAAGATGAGGATCACTGGTTATTTCGGGTTCATCCTTAAATCCCTGCGAGTAATAAATTGCCCTGATTAAATTTCGTTCGCAATCGCCATTATCAAAGATTAGCTTCACTCTTTTTGATTGCCAAGTCAAAATATCAAGTATTCCGTAAGCCGGTCGTCTAAAGTGTATCTCGGGTAAAACCTGCCGCCATGCAGGAGGCAACTGCTTTTGTGAATATAGAAAGGTTTCGTTAATATGCCTGACCCGATCATCAGGTGGCATGTTTAGCATTATGAAACCGAAAAGTGTTTCATAGTGAATGAAAAAGAAAGTCTTGCCCATTAAAGGAGCATGGCTGAAGTTAAAAGGTTTGGACACTCCTCCTCCAGATGAAAATGCTTGAGTACAAATTAAGGCAATTGCTACTTTGTCAGCATTTATAGGAGGTTCATTCATCTCAAAGTTATGATCAAACAATGTAGCATTGTTTCCTGTTGCTTTATGTGCAAACAACCTGCTTAACTTAGAGGGCTTTACCCCATCAAGAGGCATCGGATGTTGATAGAATGGCTTATCAGGATGGCCAAGGTTGAAGGAACCGCAGTTAGGTTCAGTAAAAAAATAATTATTGATCAATATCGGATCAAATTTTCCTTGGTTCCATATCCTAAACCACGTCTCTTCATCATGATCTGCATTGAGCATATCAATGAAAATTGCCATCAGAAATCTGCACAATGCTACAGTTTCCAATAAATTTTCAGCTTGTATACGCTCAATAAGATGTGCATCTTCAAAAACCTGAATCAGACTCAGCTTTTTGATTTTTGATCCCATATTTTGGCTGTCACCCTCCCTGTAAACTACAGGTATCCATTGTTCAATTCTCAGATCATATTCACCCATAACAGTACTAATATTCATTCATTGATAGTCCATATTCTTTTGAGTAAAAAATACTGCCACAGCTTCCTACTCCATTTTTTTGTAAATCTAAAACAAGTATCCTGCCAGGGATACTAAATGATATTGTATCTTTTAAGTCGATTCTTGGACTTATTTCCTGAATTGCTCTAATTATCTGAATGTTTGAAATTCTAATGCTATTTTGCATCAATTTAATTGAAAAATCATTTCTTTTATTAGCATATGATTTAATACTTTCCTCTCCATTTTCATCAAAGAAAAGACAACCGGAAGCATCACGGTATAAAATATTCATTTCGATGCTCATTAGTCCTAATCTTGTATATGCTTGGAGATGATTGTCACTTAATTCTTCATCTGATTCATTTAAAAATACATCTCCATTCCAGATGCTTTGCCACTTATTTGGTGCTGGAATCGCATGTTTCTCAAATTCAGTTCTTGCCTTATGAATTTTATTCTTAAACAATTCTAATGCCTTGTAAATACTGCCTTTCGAATAAGGATATAAATTTAATAATTTATTGGCCTGCACTTCCCAATCCTCTTCATTATAAACCATTTCAATCAACTCTCGGTAATCATCTGGCAAAGACCACGTATTAGAAATCTTCAAAATATGATACGTTTTGAAAAGGATGAAAGCATCGTATACATCAAATTGGTTCAACCGTGTTCCAATATCATCTAATTCAGGCAATTCAGCATCCTTACCATCCTTTGTTGCCCAATAGAGTATTGGAGTTTCACATGCTTTAGGCCTTTCAATATTGTCATGGCGATGAATTCGTCCTGCACGTTGTAACAAAAGATCAACTGGCGCAAGATCACTGATCATTACATCAAAATCAATATCCATACTTTGTTCAACCACCTGTGTTGCAACTAGTAAAACCTTTACTAATGATTGCCGGCCTTTACCAAAGAATGCTTTAACCCTTTCCTCAATTTCTAACTTATGCTTATGTATGAAACTTGCATGAAATAATACTATATGTACGTCTTGTTGTTGATTTAATTCAACTAATATTTTGAAAATTTTCTGTGCACGTCTAACAGTATTACAAATAACTGCAACTGCCGCTCCTTGCATGGCATATTCAAAGGCACAAGTTCCAATAATATTTGGATCGGAATCGATGTATCTTAATTCAAGCCTGGTCTTCTTTCTTGTTTTAAAACCCTCGATAATTTCGATTCCCTTTCTGCTAGTATGGCAAACTAGTGGATAGTTATTAGACAATTTATTGTCACATTCATCATTACTTTGCCAACTCCTGAAAAAAGCATTTCTAAATGCAGACGGGAGGGTTGCCGATAAAAGTATCACATTACAATTCAACGCTTTAAGCCATTGCAGCATTCTATGTATCAAATGCTGCATGTATACGTCATAAGCATGTACCTCGTCGATAATTACTGTTTTACCAGATAAACCATACAATCTCAGAAAGAAATGTTTCACTTTCAAGACCCCTGTAAGTGCCTGGTCAACCGTTCCAAGTCCGTATGGCGCCATCAGACTTCGCTTATTGCTTGTAAGCCACGCTGCTGTCACAACGATACCATCTTCAGGATTCGTGCCATCAACGTTCTTTATCTTATTCCATGCATTAAATAATTCTATTTGTTTTGGCTGCAACAATGCTTTACCGTGTATGAGTCTGAAGTTAATAAATTTACCTGAAGCTTTAACATTATGTGCCAGCTTCAAAAACGCCAATAACCTTTCAATCATTGCATTGGTAGTTGCCATTGTTGGTAAGGCAAAGTAAAGCCCATTATTTGGTCTAAGTAACAATTGCTTATATGCCAAATATAAAGCTGCCTCTGTTTTTCCTTCACCGGCAGGAGCTTCAATTATTGTCAGGCTTGGTTCTTGAGTAATAGTAAGATTACCAGTCAATTCTTGTAGCTCACTTGCAATTAATCCTGGAAATAATTCCTTAAAGCTCTTATTGGAAAAGCTAGCAAGTATATCGAAACCCGATTCGGATACTGCCTTTTCTGCTGATGAAGCTGCTAAAATTAAATATTTCGAAAAATCAGATGGATTTTCTTCTTTTGGAAAATAATCTGCCATCGATGCAATCCAGTCAGCAAGCGTTGTTAAACCTGACAATGTAATGAAACCATTATGATTGAAATTAATCTTTGGAAAAATACTCTCGAAATTAATCCCAAATAGCGTCGACCAATTGTATACGAAATAATCTATAAGTTCGCATTGCAATGCCTCCCACATACAATCACCAGTGTCATAATACTCATCAATGTCAACAAAATTTGGTATTTTTCCATGATGAATACTGATTATTTTAGCAATTTCTAAAGTGCCAGTAGGCAGATTCCTTCTATCAATCCATGTTTTTATAATTTTGAATGAGGCGTAACCATGGGGTATCTCTGAAAACTGAACAAAACTAAGTCCAAATTCACGTTCAAGTACAATCTTTCTTTCGATAATTTTTGTTTGGAATGAAGGAGTTGCCTTACCAATGTCGTGCAGACTAGTCCAGAGTGCCACGATTGCTCCTGCGTTTTCTATGTTTGCGTTAAAAATCTTTGCGATTTGCTCTTTTCTATCTTGCGAAATATGATTTTTCCAAAGTTCAAGTACCACCAATCCTGTATCGGCGAAATGAGTCCATAGTGGTTTAACAATAGTTTTACCATTGTCATCAAACGTTTTTCCCCAGAGGTATTTAGCGGCTAACACTTCAGTGTTGTAGGTTTATAATTCAAGTTTCTCTCTGTAAATTTAGTATCCCACCTGCGACAAAACACGTCGTTACAACAAATTTTTCTTTAATTGGTCGTTCAGGTAAGCTTTGAATGACTTAGGCCCGAGCACTTCCACCTGGCCGGGTAGTCCGAGCACAAAGCGGCCCACGCCTTCGAAGGCGTACACCTTGCCCCGGAAAATGGTCTGTCCGTTTTCGTTGCGGACATACGGGATAGTGTCGGGATACTCTTCTACGAGCAGGTGATGGGCACGGCGGTTGAGTTTGAGGCGAACATTGATAGGTGTATGGCCACTCATGCCGAAGGCATCCACGCCCTGAGCCTGGTGCTTTTCGGCGTGCTGAAAAGCCAGGCCGGTAGGTTCGACATCTCCGATGCGTTCGGTTTTGAATTGTTTAACCATACCGGCGTGCACGTCGTAGGCCAGCAGGTAGCGGAAATAGTGCGAAAAACGGATGGGTTCCACCAGGTAGTCGCGTTCGGTGTGGCTGCTCATGCTATGGTAGCTGCGCAGCCAGATCTGTTCGTTTTGCCGGATGGCCTGCCTGACAGCCGAGATATGCCGGGCCACGGATTGTTTGTAGAGGGTTTCCGACAGGTTGTCGAGTTCGGTGAGGGCATACAGTTTATCGAGCAGCCCGCGGTGCAGTTCCGGTTTGATGGGCTGCGACAGCAGAGCTTCGCGCAGTATGGCCGCTTCCTCCAGGGTAAATACGATGAGTTCTTCGTGCCGCATGCTGCGTTTGTCCACACTTTCGATGCAATAACGGCCATCGCGCTGCGTGAGCAGGAAGCCCAGGTCGCGCACCAGCGCAAAGTAGCGCTCAACGGTGCGCCGGCTCAGCCCAAAATCGCGGGCCAGCTCCTCTTTCGTACTTCCCAGAGGCGAGCGCAAACGGGATAGCATCTGCAGAAAACGGAAAATCTTGCGGCTGTCGTCCATATGAAAACAGGATTACACTTGTCCAAATTATTGGTTTGGTTAATACTTTCTAAAAATAGGACTTTTAGTGAAGCTGACAAGCGTAGGACGATGAAAATTTTTCTGGTTGGAGGTGATTAGTGGGGCGACGAGGCGAGGGGGAGACGGGGCGAGGGGGAGAGGGGGAGACTTGGAGAGGGGGAGACGGGGCGACTGGGCGACGCGGCGACGGGGCGACTTGGAGAGGGGGAGATGGGGAGACGGGGCGACTGGGCGAGCGGGACTTCCTTAAATATGGAACGCTGATCCCGTCTAAGGCCGGGACACGGTGACACTGATCGGACTGATTAACGCTGATTCTTATCAGTGACCATCTGTTCAATCTGCGTCTTCAGTGTTCTATCAACAATAGAACGCTGATCACACTGATCGGACTGATTAACGCTGATTCTTATCAGTGACCATCTGTTCAATCTGCGTCTTCAGTGTTCTATCAACAATAGAACGCTGATCACACTGATCGGACTGATTTGCGCGGATACAACCATCGACAACCACCGACAACAACGACAACGATGACAACTACCGTCAACCTCCCGCAACCCGCACCTCGCAACCCGGAACTATCTTCACGTAACCCGCAACCCTCGAATCCCCTTCCCTACTCAATCAGCCCGCGGCCTGTTTTGCGGATGCGGCCGTTTTGGCGAAACTCACTCACCAGGCGGTCGAGGATGCCATTGACAAACACCTTGCTTTTGGAAGTGCTGAAATATTTCGAAATGTCGATGTATTCGTTCAGGGTCACTTTCACCGGGATGCTTTCAAAATGCGTAAGTTCGGTGAGGGCCATTTTGAGGATGATGACATCCATCACTGCAATACGTTCCAGCTCCCAGTTGTCCACAACTTTGGCAATCTCTTCGTCCCATTGCTTGCTGTTGAGGATGGTTTTGCGAAACAACTGTTTGACAAAATCCAGGTCTTCGTTGTCTTCGTCCTGTGCCGTCTTGATCAGGTCGGGCAGCGGGGTGTCAGGCCCGAATTCATCCTCTTTGAGGTGACGCACAAACATCAGCAGCAGGTAGGTCACCAGGTGGTAATCGTCAACGAAGTAGATGCTTTTTTCCTCGTAGTACGACTGAAGCAGTTCAAACTCGGTGAACAGGTTTTCGATAATAAAAAGCACCAGCTTGCGGTCTTCGGCAAAGCTGCTTTTCGGCTGGCTCATATAGAGCTTAAAAGCCGTGGTTTCGCGGAGCATGTTGTAGAACCTCCGCACCATCTCCTGCTCGTCGGCCCAGTTGATGTGATAATGTGCCTCTTTGCGCCTGAAGTCGCGGTTGTTATCGATGGCGGCAATCACCCGGTTTTCGACAAATCGCATATTCGGGTTGAGGTCCTCCCCGGTAGGCAGCAGCTTTTTCTTGTTCTCTTCGATCCGCCTCTCGGCAAACCTGACGAGCTCGGTGAGAAACGAGAGCTGATAGACAAAGAGTTCGTAAAGCTTGTTGATACTTTTCAGGAGTTGCTTTTCACCCTGATCCAGGCTGGTATTGCCTGATTGAAACCAGGCATAGAGTTCCTGTAAGACCTTCACCCTCAGGTGCCTTCTGCTGAGCATAAATGAACGATGGATAGATAATGTGGCTGCAAAATTACTTTAAATGCGGCTTGAGACAAAAAATAAAGCACAGGAAGCAGGTGTTAGCCTCCGGTGTACCTGAATGCCCTGAGGAAGATATTCAGGTCGGTGAGCACATGATAGTCTCTGGCATAGAGCAGGTTAAGGTGATCCAGTGTAGCCTGATCTGCACTGTTGCCTTCGAAGACCATGGCCGGACAGAGCACGCCTTTGCGCAGTGGCGGCAGCGCCTGTTGCCGGCCGGGCGTTTCGGCGCAGTATCCCACCCACGTCCGCTTGCCTGCAAGCACAAGCAGGGCGTTGCGCACTGCCCCCAGTGGTTTGTTGGCAAACCAGACGAGAAAAGGCGAAAGCCCGATAAGCACCAGCGAGGCAAGCACATCGAAAAGGCGCTTGTTGCGGCGGTTCACAAAGCTGTCGATGGCTTTGATACCCACGGTGTACAGGTCGCCGCGGGTATTGATGCTGTTGCTGCCGATGATGCTCAGGCTGTCTTGGGGTGCTATCTTGAAACTGATGCCCGGCCTGTGCCATTCGGTCATCTTGTTAATGATGGTGCGATGGTCGATATCGCGGGAGCAGAAGATGATTTCGTTGATGTTGTAGATAAGGATGATATCCGGCACCTGCGACAGTTCGCCAAGAAACTCCGGACTGTCGTTTATGGCCGTGCCTGAGCTGACCAGTCCGATAAAGTCGGTTTGCAGGCTGGTGCTTTTGAGAATCTGTTCCACGCGCCTGGCTTCGTCGGGACTGCCGATGATGAGGAAGCGTTTTTTTGCCACATCGCCCAGCAGAAAGCCATCGAGGCGCAGCAGGTGTCCGCTAAGGCGGGTAATTGCTTGGGCGCCCATGGCCCACAGCATACCCAGGATGATAAGTGCGCGCGAGAAACGCAGGTGCTCCGGCAGCATGGCATAAAGCACCAGGATGAGGAGCGTGCCGGCCATGATGCCCCCTATGGCTTTGCGCATGCGGTAGGGCTTGTCGTATCCGCCACCAAAATAGATGGCCAGTTCCCAGATGAGCACATACAAAGGCAACAGCCCGAATACCAGCAGATTGGGATAATCGCCGCCCTCGCGGTATATGGTCAGGTTGCCCCAGGCTGTTTTGATGGCAAACAGGCCCGCATAGATGAGCACGGCATCGGCCAGAGGCAGCGCCACCCGCCTGATGAAACGCGACATAAGCGCGACAAACGCCCTGAAATAAATAGCCAGATGGATGAGGGCAATGAACGAGCGCGCCCGCTGCTGACTGAAATGCTTGCGGGCAAAGATGATCATGGCGTTGTAAAACACAAACACATAGTTGACGCTGCTCTTTTTGGTGCTCTCGCCCTTGTAGTGGATGATGCGCGTCAGCGGGAAATAATAGTTCTTATACCCGGCCTTGATGATGCGGTACGACAGGTCGATATCCTCGCCATACATAAAGAAGGTTTCATCGAGCAAACCTATCTCATCGAGCACTTTACGTCTCAGCAGCATGAAAGCGCCGGCCAGAATCTCCACTTCGTGCACCTGGTCGGGATCGAGGAAACTGAGGTGATAGCGGCCAAAACGGCGCGACTTCGGAAAGAGGGCCGACAAGCCGAATATCTTGTAAAAAGCCGTCATGGGCGTGGGCAACCCACGCTTGGATTCAGGAAGAAACTTTCCCTGACCGTCGAGCATCTTCACCCCCAGCCCGCCTGCTTCGGGGTGCGCATCCATAAAGGCTATCGTCTTGCTGAAGGTATCGTCCTGAACCACAGTATCGGGATTGAGCAGCAACACATACTCGCCCTGCGACTGCACAATGGCCTGGTTGTTGGCCCTGCTGAAACCCACGTTGGCGCTGTTGGCAATCAGCTTCACCTCCGGAAACTTGCTCCTGAGCATGCGCAGCGAGCCGTCCACCGAGTTGTTGTCAACCACAAACACCTCGCCTTCAATGCCTTGCATAGCCCGGCGAACCGAAAGCAGGCATTGCTCCAGAAAATGCTCCACATTGTAATTGACAATAACAACCGACAGCTTCATAACTCATATTCGGCCCACGCCTGATGCCGCAACGGGGCCTTTTGCGCCGGCAAAGTACGCCAAAAAATCGCAAAATTACCTTCCGCATGCAGGGAATTGCATCGGGCCAGACCTTTAAAAAATCTAACTTTGCGGCAATAAACAAATCCGTCAAACCTGATCCTGCAAAATTTATGAAACGCACCGCACTCTATCACCGCCATGTGGCTATGGGCGGCAAAATGGTACCATTCGCCGGCTTCGAAATGCCGGTACAATTCGAAGGCGTGAACGTGGAGCACGAAACTGTGAGGCGTGCCCTCGGGGTATTCGACGTTTCGCACATGGGCGAATTCTGGGTGGAAGGTCCACATGCCGCCGAACTCGTTCAGAGGCTCACTACCAACGACATCAACGCCCTGTACGATGGTAAAGTACAATATTCGTGCTTCCCCAACGGAAAGGGAGGCATTGTGGACGACCTGCTGGTGTACCGCTTTTCGCCAGAGCAATATCTCCTGGTGGTTAATGCAGCCAATATCAACAAAGACTGGGCATGGGTGAACAGCCAGAACCACCATGGCGCGCTGCTGCGCAATGCCTCCGACCAAACCTCGCAGCTGGCCGTGCAGGGACCGCTGGCCCTCAAAGCCATGCAACAACTCACCGACACCCCGGTGGAAGACATGGAATACTACACTTTCAAGGTGCTGCGCTTTGCAGGCATCGACAATGTGCTGTTCAGTACCACCGGTTACACCGGAGCCGGAGGTTGCGAAATATATTTCGACAACAAGTATGCCGATACCATTTACGATGCCGTGCTCAAGGCCGGCGAAGCCTACGGCATCAAGCCCATTGGCCTGGCAGCACGCGACACCCTGCGCCTCGAAATGGGCTTCTGCCTCTATGGCAACGACATCGACGACACCACCTCACCCATCGAAGCCGGTCTTGGCTGGATCACCAAATTTACCGAAGGCAACAACTTCATCGACCGCGAACTGCTGGCCGCACAAAAAGCCAATGGCGTGAAACGACAGCTGCGCGGCTTCGTGATGGAAAAAGGCATCCCGCGCCAGCACTACGACATATGTAACGAGGCCGGACAAAAAATTGGTGAAGTAACCTCCGGAACCATGTCGCCCATGCTGAAAAAAGGCATCGGAATGGGGTATGTGGATAGCGCCTACGCCAAATTCGATAACACAATCTACATCAACATACGCGAAAAGCTGCTGCCTGCAACAATCGTCAAACTGCCCTTTTACAAAGGATAGGAGAAGCTGACGAGAGGGAGACGGGGAGACTGGGAGACTTGGCGACGGGGCGAGGCCGTGTCTCGGCGGCGACGACAGGAGCTGACGAGAGGGCGACGGGGCGACTGGGCGAAGGGGCGACTTGGCGACTGGCGACTGGGCGATTGGGTGAGTGGGCGACTGGGAGACAGGGCGAGGGGGCGAGGAGGCGAAGGGAAGACGGGGAGATGGGGCTACGATAGGAGCTGACGAGGGGGCGACTTGAGCGATAAGTGTTTTGGGTTTAAAGTATTGTTGCGACAAGTTTTGTCGTGGGATATGTGTATGTTTGGCAGGTGAGGTGAAACCCATTAGGTATACCATTGATTTTTAACATGTTAGAAATCCCTCTTCGATTTGTTAACATCTTGTCGGGGAGTATGGAGAAAATTGTAGCTTTACAGCGTGTGTATCAACTGACTAAGATGAGTAACCCAATGAGATATGGGTCTTTAGTACAAGCGGTGACTGGTTTTTCATTCAGCCCTATGCCTGTTGACCATGAAAGAAGACTGGAGCAGACATACATAAACACCCTTATTGGGCGGATTAGGATGAATTTGTCAGACCTATTAACGAGTTATAGGGCATTTTAAAAGACAACACCACAAAGACAAAAATGAGATTAAAAGATAAAATAGCATTAATAACAGGTTCTGCTCGTGGAATAGGACAGGCAACTGCTGAACTCTTTCACAAAGAAGGAGCTATTGTAATCGTTTCTGACATTAGGGACGAAGAAGGAAATGCTGTTGTGAAAAAATTAAAAACAAATGCTGACTATTTACATTTGGACGTTGGAAGTGAAGAGAATTGGTTAAAAGCAACCGAGTACATTACTAAAAATTACGGTCGACTTGACATCTTAGTAAATAATGCAGGAATAACAGGGTTCTTAGAATCATCGGGACCTTGGGACGCTGAAAACTCAGATTTGAATTCTTGGGAAGAAGTTCACAAAGTAAACTCAACAGGTGTTATGCTTGGCTGTAAATACGCTATCAGACTTATGAAAGACAAAGGCGGAAGTATAGTAAACATTTCTTCAAGGAGCGGTGTAGGGGGAATTCCAGGTGCTGTTGCATATGCTTCAAGTAAAGCATCCGTTAGAAATCACACAAAAAGTGTAGCCTTATATTGTGCAGAAAATGGATATAAGATTAGATGTAACAGCGTTCATCCAGCAGCTATTATGACACCAATGTGGGACGCTATGTTAGGAGAAGGAGAACAAAGACAAAGAATCATTGAAGATGTTGAAATTGGTATTCCAATGGGACACTTTGGAGAACCAATTGATGTTGCATATGGAATCTTGTATTTAGCAAGTGACGAAAGCAAATATGTAACAGGCATTGAATTGACAATAGACGGTGGAATTTTAGCAGGAAGTGAAGCAAAACCAAATAAATAAAGAAAAAACGCCCTATAACAGGCGTTTGGCTCAATGGCGGGTGAAGTGGTTAATTGAACATTCTACCTCGCATCAACTTTTGTGGTGTATTGACAGTTTTATGCTCCGAAATCCGCCACTGCGCCAAGCGCCAAACCGTTACCGGGCATTGTAAAACGACATTCAAACAACGAAAATGAGTATAGATAACATTAGACAATTCATAAAAGAAAAAGCTGAACAATTCGGTGCAAAGACAGACAACGAATTCAATAAGCCTTATGTTGAACGAAATAATACCGGGCAAGAAGCACTCAAAGACAACGGAGCTTATTTTGGATTTATTCACCCAGAAGAGGAAGCGTCAGGTCCTTTCCACGACTTTTCATTGACCATTTTTCCAAACGACCAAAACAAACCCTGGTTAGTTTGTCTTGGGATTGGTTCTAGTGGTTTTAAGAATGACTACGAACTCGCAACCTATCCTGGACTTAGAAGATTATTTTCGAAACTGACAGACGAAAGAGGATTTTGCAAATCAGACTTTTCTGACATAGACACTAGTCTGCCAAAATCAATCACTGGTAACCCAGACTTACAACACATAAAAAATACCATTAAAACTTACAGCAAAGTTTTACCAGTTTGCCAAATCGTTGACGACCCAGAAAGTGATGAAGGAAAACAAATTATTACAGCCTTTGTCGCAGGTTATGCGAAACTTAGAGACTGGCCTTCCAACAAAGACCATAGAAAGGCAGTTTCAGAAGCTTTAGAGCCATTTTTAAAGTCAGAAACAATTGATGAAGCAGAAGAAGTGAAAAATCTCTTAAACGAAAGAAAGTACATTGTTCTTCAAGGACCTCCAGGAACTGGTAAAACAAGAACAGCAAAAAGTGTTGCAAAAAAAATAGGTGCAAAAACCTTCTTTACTCAATTTCACGCTGAGACAAGTTACTCCGATTTTATTTTTGGCATTCGTCCTGACACAGATAACGAAGAACTGAGATATAAAGAAAATTTAGGCAGCTTCTCCAAGGCTTTAAAATATGCTGTTGAACACAGCAATGAGCAAGTCATCTTAATCATTGACGAAATAAACAGAGCTAATCTTTCCAATGTATTAGGACCTATTTTTTATTTATTCGAACACAAAATGGATGTCTCGAATGTTGAAATTGAAATAGCTCCCAATTTCAAAGTAGAAAAACTGCCTGAAAACTTTTTTGTTATTGCCACAATGAACACAGCTGACAGAAGTTTGGCCGTTGTTGACTTTGCACTAAGAAGACGTTTTGCCTGGTACACACTAAAGCCAAAAACCATAAAGTCGAGACAGTTTTTTAACGAAGACTTTGCCAGGATTCAAGAAATATTTGACTGGTATGCCTCAAGTACAGAATTGAACTTACAACCTGGTCAAGGCTACTTCATTGCAGACTCCGAAGAGGAAATGAAAAATCGTATTCGCTATGAAATATTTCCTTTGATTAAAGAATATTTACAAGAAGGTCTTTTGCGAAATGCTAAAGAAGAGTTCAATAACTATTTCTCAAATAGAATAAATCTATCACTTTTCGAATGACCAAGCCACTAGATGTTTTTTGCGAAATTCCTTGCCTGACTGAACAATCAAAACAGTTGGGTGGACTTGCTTTGCAAAAAAAGTGGTTCAAGTCAGTAGATAAAAGAATTATCGGTCAATACCTCCAGAAATTCATTGATTACAATTCTGAGCAATTTAAATTTCTTGGAGTTCAACCACACATCATTGGTTCAGACCAAAGTACCGCACTTACATTTCGTTCATCAGGTTTCATTGGCTCTATTCCTTTGAGGGCTTCTGACACAGGAAAGCAAATCGGTGATTTTGTAGTTATGCCTCGATTTACTGGGCGTGATAGATTTGAGGACTATATTGAAATTCTAAACCTACTAGGTACTGAAATTAGTCCAGAGGTGATTGATAGTTTACCATTGGCATCAGGTAAGAATTTCAGGCCACCATTTTATCTGGAGGCTGTAAAATTTATATCAGCTCTTGAAAAACTGACAATGAGACCGTGGAGAAAGTTTGACAACATTGAAAAAGTATCAAGTCAGCCTACTGGTGAAATAAATTGGACAAAATATTTAAACAATGAATTTAAAGTAGAAAACAGATTAAAGTTTCCAGCAAGAACAAACGTATTGAGTGAGTTTCATTCTGAATATTCAGAAATTAGATATGTCTTTGACATTTGTAAAAGTGAATTACTCTCTACCAATACACCGCATAGAATTAAGAATACTTTGCGAACCAAATTGAGTTTCCTTGAAGAACGATTATATCATCATAAACCAAAAGCAACCAATAAAATCACAATCCGATTTTCCGATACTCCAACTGTGAAAACCTGCAAAGAACAAGCTAATAGAATTTTAAACTTTAACCTTGTAGACAGCACAGCTTGGCGGGTAGACTTTTCAGATGTATTCGAAAAATTTATTCAACATATTTTTAAAGAAGCTGCAAAAGAAACAGGCGGACGACTTTATTCAAACTTTAAGTTTCATTCTAGGACTTCGAAGCATTATGCCTGGGAATTAAAGCATATCGAGCCGGACGCAATCTTTCAAAAAGAAAATATTTTGGTTTTTATTGACGCGAAATACAAATCTAATTTATACAACAAGTTTGACCAAAGTGAAGTCCTTAAAGAAGACCATCGGCACGACTTACATCAAATATTGGCTTACTCATCATTCAGTAAAACAGATTGTAAATATGGTTTCCTTTGTTATCCATCGGACCAAATCGAATTAAAAAGCATCCAGTATAAAAACGGCATTAACGAAGCGACAAGTACGATATTTATTTTGGGTGTACCATTAAAAAAAGACAGCATTAACGAGACAAAAAGAGTATTAACAAATGAGCTTAACGAAATTGAAAGAAGAACGTAACCCTTCGGCCACGAGCATATTTTAGGATGGGGTTGGGTTGCAGATATTTGCGCTTAAAATTTTTGGGATATGATTCGTAAAGAGCGCAAAGACAAAATGTTTTTTTTGGTTGAGCAGTGGGAGCAAAGTGGTCAAAGTCAAAGGTCGTTTGCAATGGCAAATGGGATGAAGCTTTACACATTTCGTTACTGGGTAAATAAGTATCGTTCAAAGGAGCAGGCAACTGGAGGCTTTGTGCAGTTGAATGGGCCATGTAGCACAAACCTGTTGATTCGTTATCCCAATGGCATTGAGCTTCATGTGCCGTTGTCTACCCCTGTATCGCTGCTCAAATGTTTAATCCGGATGTGATGATATGTTTTCCATTACTTCGGCAAGGTATTTTCTCTACCTTGAGCCAACAGACATGCGTAAAAGTTTCGACGGCTTATGCGGGCTGGTCACAAGCAAGCTTGGCCAAAACCCCATGAGCGGAGATTTGTACATTTTCATTAACAAGCCACGCAACTGCATCAAAATGCTTCGGTGGGAACCCGGAGGGTTCGTACTGTTTTACAAGCGACTCGAGCAAGGCAGGCTGCAACTGCCCAAACAAAGTATGGATGGGGTGAAAAACCAGATGCTCGACTATAGCCAGCTGGTGATGATAATCAATGGTATTTCAATGGAAAATGCAAGAAAAAACAAGCGATTTTATCGACATGATTTTGTTGGAAACTAAGGTTTAAGGCGGTCATTTCCAGCAGGTTGATTCTGTAATTTTGCCCTATGGCAAGCACAGAAACAATCACTATTTCCAAAGCAGCACATCAAGCCTTACTGGCCGAGCTCAATATGCTTCGTCAAGAGCTTGCACGGCATAAGGACATGGTATCGGAATATGATGCGATGGTGGTCGAGCCCAAGCTGCTCAAGCATGAACTTGCCCAGCCCAAGCGTATGCTATTTGGTGCAAAGAGCGAACGGTTTGTGGCTGCCAATCCCAATCAACTAACCCTTTTCGAGCTGCCGGAACCTCAGAAACCGGAGCCCCAGACCCAGCAAATAAACTACACCCGTACAAAAGCCGGGCAAAAAGACAAGCAACAACCGCTTCGTCTTGAACTTCCGGCCCATTTGCCACGCAAACAGCAGGTCATCGAACCACAGAACCTTCCTGAGGGCGCCCGCTTCATTGGTAATGCCATCACGGAGGTACTTGAATACGAGCCTGGCAGCATCTATGTCAGGCAGATTGTGCGCCCCAAGTATGTGCTTGGTCAGAACCAGGAACAAACACAGATAGCCATAGCCGAGCTTCCGAGCCTGCCTATCGAGAAAGGTAATGCCGGCGCAAGCATGTTGGCTCACCTGATAGTGAGTAAATACGCAGATCACCTGCCATTTTACCGTCAGGTACAAATGTTCAAACGTCAGAAGCTTCAGTTGTCAGAGTCAACCATCAACGGATGGTTCAGCGCCAGCTGTCAGTTGCTTGAACCGCTATACCATAGCCTTGTGGCAAAAGTTCAATCCTCGGGCTACCTTCAGGCCGATGAAACGCCCATTGCAGTATTGACAAAAGACAAGCCGGGCTCAACACACAAAGGTTACCTCTGGGTGTACCACGATCCGATGGAGCGCCTTGTGGTATTCGACTACCAAGCAGGGCGCGGACGCGAAGGCCCGGAGAAGTTTTTGAAAGACTTTAGCGGAGTGCTTCAAACCGATGGTTATGCAGCATACAACGGATTAAGACTCAAAGGCCATATCTTGCAACTTGCCTGCATGGCACATGCCAGACGCAATTTTGAAAAGGCATTGGATAACGACAGCCAACGGGCTGAAACTGCCCTGTTGCTTATAGGCAAGCTATACCAGATTGAGCGCATGGCAAAAGAGAATCACCTGAACCATGATGAGATAAAAATCCTCAGACAGCAACAGGCCCAACCTGTGCTTGAGCAGTTGCATCGGTGGCTCAGTGAGCAACATGCCTGTGTCTTGCCCAAAAGCGCCATTGGCCAGGCCATCACTTACATGTTGACCCTTTGGCCAAGACTGATAAGATACCTCGATGACGGACGATATCAAATGGACAACAACCTGATTGAAAACACCATACGTCCTGTAGCCCTTGGCCGAAAAACTATCTGTTTGCAGGCTCGCATGAGGGAGCAAAGCGCGCAGCCATGATTTATTCCTTGTTAGCCACTTGCAAACTCAATGAAGTAGAACCTTTTGGCTGGCTCAGCCATACCCTCGAGGTACTTCCAGACCACCCGGCCAACCAACTGTACAAACTACTCCCAATAAAAAATCCAAAATAACAAGCAACACGCTCGTGGCCGAAGGGTTACGAAGAACAACGACCCGGTAACACACGTTTGGCGTCATGCGGGGTGACGTGCTCACATTCAAGTTCAGTTTTTCAATTGGACTTTAGTGCTGGGTTGAAAGTTTTAAGCTTCGAAATCCCGCACGAACGCCAAGCGTGGGAACGTTGTAGGTAAGCATAAAAGACCGACTACCCAAACACTTTTTCGTCTTTGATTTTTTGTCCCCAAACACACAAGTCTTGCAAAATTGGGGACAGACTTTTACCAAAATCTGTAAGACTGTATTCAACTCTTGGCGGAACTTCTTTGTATATTTCTCTATGAATTAATCCATCATCTTCCAATTCACGAAGTTGTTGGGTTAGCATCTTTTGGGTTACTCCACAGACCAACTTTTTAAGTTCCCCAAAACGTTTATCCCCTGTAAAAAGATGCCCCAAGATAACAACTTTCCATTTGCCACCAATGACATTCATTGCCGTTGTTAGCGGACAATCAAAATATTTTTGAGTTTTTTTAATTTTTTCTTTCATATAAATCATTGATTTTCAAAATTAGTTACCTTTTAGTAAGTATAACACTTTTAAGTGTCTACTTGCAAAAGTAATACTATTGAACGAATTTTGCAACATCAAATTTTTAAATAAAAAAAATGATGAACAAATTCAGTATTCAAATTATGCTTATCGCAGCTTTTTCTGTGATGCTTTTTAGTTGTAAAACACTTAAACAAACAAACAAAATGGAACAAAAATTTTCAGGAATTGTCGTTTTTGGCGATGGCTTAAACGATATGGGCAAATGGGGGAAACTTACTGATTACAAGTATCCACCTGCCGAAGTAGGCTTTTATGAAAGTCGTTGGACAAATGGTAAAGTTTGGGTGGAACACTTTGCCGAAAGTCTAAACTTACCTATTTCATTAGACAACAATTATGCAATGGGTGGGGCAACCACAGGTTTATACAACATCAATGAGCCTTTGAAACCAGCCTTAAAGTTAGACGAGAAAACACCGCTTTTGGGAATGTTGGCACAGGTGCAAACTTACCTTTCATCAAACCCCAAAATTGACGAGAAAACCTTGTTTGTACTATGGGCAGGCGGACACGATATTGGCAATTATTTGGAATATGGTCAGCCCGACTTAGCACAATATCCACCAGCCAACAATTATAAGCAAGCCATTGAACTTTTGGTAAAAGCAGGAGCGAAAAATATTTTTGTCGGCACAATGCCCGATATGGGATATAGTCCGGGTTATTTCGGTACAGACAAACAAGCAAAAGCCTCTGAACTATGCCAAACCCTCAACAAAGGTTTGCAAGAAATTGAAGATAGTTACAAAAATTCGTCAGTAAAATTTTTCAAATTTGACGGAGCAGCCGTTTTTGCCAACGTAGGTATGAACCCAGCAAGGTATGGTATTAAATATGTTGATGCATACCTACCAATAGACATTATTAATTTTATGCAACCTCTGGAAAAAACCAATGTGCCTATGCCAAATAAGGAAAAAGGATTAAATCCTGATGAATTTATGAATTGGTGGGCTGTTTCGGCAAGTGCCAAAGTGCATAAAATCATAGCAGACGAAGCGGTAAAATTTATTAACTCAAAATAATTACAAACAAAATGAACATAGCAATTATAGGCACAGGTAATGTTGGTGGTGCTTTGGCTACAAAATGGGCAAAAGCGGGTCACAACATTTTTCTTGGTGTACAAGACACAAAAAATTTTAAAGGGCAAAAGCTTCTAAAAAATGCGAACACAACTGTTCATTCTATTCAAGAAGCAGTAGCAAAATCGGAAGTTATACTTTTGGCAACACCTGCAAAAGCAACGATTGAAGTAGTTAAGTCATTGGGGGACACATCAGGCAAAGTTGTTATTGATGCTATGAACATCATAATGAAACAAGGTCCTGATGGATTTAGTAATACTACCGATGCTATTCTTGCTTACACTCAGACTAAAGACGTTGTAAAATGCTTTAATACAACAGGTTTTAACAATATGGAAAATACTATCTATAGTGGAGTTTCAATAGATTTATTTGTTGCAGGCGAAAGCGAAAAAGGAAAATCAATAGCAAAGCAGTTAGCCCAAGATGCAGGTTTTGCTGATTGTTACGACATCGGTGGCAACGATAAATTTGAACTAATGGAGCAGTTTGCTTGGTTTTGGATAAACTTGGCAATGTTTCAAGGACAAGGACGAGACATTGGTTTTAAACTACTGAAAAGATAGTATGCCTGCCTACAACAGCGGTAACCGTTGCACAACCTCACAAACTTTCTGTTTTCTCCTCTTAAAATTTTTTGCTTAATAATTTTAGTATTGCAATAAGCCTATACGGTTTATGTAAAACAGAATGCCATCCTGAACCCATTTCTACGTATAGCGATAATAAGGTTAGATAATCGTTGAAAAGCATAAAAATCGATGCCGGCATGTCGTCCCGTGGCTAACTTTACAGCCTTAACTGAAGTTTGGCGATGCTTAGTGATGAACCTGAGGTATTTTTTCAGGTTGTAGCAAGTGGCCGCCAAAAGCACGTGTTTGTTGGCAGATCAGACCCTGAACACTATTGTTAAGAAATCGGCCCTGAAAGCTGGCATTAAGAAACAAATCTCCTTTCACACACTCAGGCACTGCTTTGCTACCCATTTGCTCGAAAAAGGTGTAAACCTCCGGCTGATCCAGCAATTTCGCGGGCACACTTCACTGAAAACCGCTGCAGGGTATCTTCACCTGGTAACTATCGACCCCGGCAGCTCAGTCCAACTTCTATTTATTCATCATTTCCAACGTTTTTCTGTTTAACCCACATCAGGCATTTGAATTCTTTCGCCTTTGGATTATATTTGAATGGAGACGATGAATAAAATGCTTATCGTTAGGCACTAATTCGAAAGGAGGTTTTTATGTTTAATAAAGATAAAATTGAAATCATTAAATCAAAGGGAAATTCAGGAGCTGTTTCGTCTTATAAAGACAATCTTTTAATTCCTCACAATATTATTTGGCCACCTATCGAAATTGTTGGCCGTTTATACAAAAGCAATCATCTAGATGATTTTGATAATTCAGTACAATCAGAATTGATTAAAGAACTAGGATATTATACTGACTTGCAATCCATCAATTCTGAAGATGCGCTTACATGGTCTCTTTTTGGGTATATATCTAAACAAAACAATGAAGTAAGGACTGATTTTTTAAACGAATTATTGAAATATTTAAAATATAAAGATAGTCAAAAAAACTGTAATATAAATTTGTGGACGAGATTGCCTCATCCTGATACTTTTGTTTCCGGTGGTCCGGAAATAGATGTTTTTATTCAAAGTGAAGAATATATTATTCTCATTGAATGTAAATATAAATCACAAATAGGACAGAATCAGGGTAAAGATAAGGATAAAGATCAAATACAAATACGTAAGGAATGGGCTAATAAAATAGGGAGTAAAATATTTCCTAATCATGTAATTATAACATTATTAGTTGGATTAGATGTGGTTGATGATTCTATTGCATTTATAAACTGGGAAAATTTGATTGCGTTTAAAAGCATTCCACATAAAAAAGAGTTAAAAGATTATTATAATTGGAAGAAATCCTTGTAAATATTCTTCCGGCACTGTACCTAACAGAGCTTATGTCTTCACTCGGCATTCGCCTCATTTCGACATTCGTGGACAGACTGCGTTGCAGTCAGTCACATACGCTCGAAACGTTAGGGTGCAAACTTTAAAACTTACCAGAATGACAAAAAATCATTCTCAACTTGTTGAGCGGCTTCTCTGTGATATGCAACTCAGAAATTACAGTCAGGAACCATACATACTTACGGCGAGCTGATGTCGAAGGCAGAAAACTTCGTTCAACTGCCTGTTGACAAAATTATGATCATTCCGGACAAATCCGGCCGGTGATTCCGGACAAAAGTCAGCCAATCAACTGTGCAAACTAGTCCTGATAAAAATCCAAAAAAACAAGCAACACGCTCCTGGCCGAGGGGTTACTCATAATCCGGATAAAGCAGATATTTCTTCCTTAGCTGCAAAAACTGTTGCAGGCCTGGCTGCCAGCTTTGGCGGATCTGATCTTCAGGCAGTCCGGTGGCAATTTGCCCGCGCAGGCTGGAATTGCCCGCCAGATTATCGAAAAAATTATTGAAAAACCTGTGCCTGCCGCTTAGCTGACGGTAGGCCGATTGCAGCCATTCCAGCCGGAGTTGAGGTTTGTGGTCAGCAAAATTTTCGGCAAATTCTGTGAGGTCCTGTCCGTGACACAACACATTCATATGCAGTGGATTAAGCGCTGCTCCCGGCGTAGAAACCGGCGTAAAGCTGAAGCTCCCCTTTTCCATGTGGGGATGACCGTACACACGGAAAGGGGTGGGTGTTCCCCGTCCAACGCTCACCACTGTGCCTTCAAAAAAACACAAGGAAGGATACAGGTAAACCGACTTCCAGTCGGGCAGATTAGGCGAGGGTCGCACCGGCAACTGAAAAATCATATCGCGCTGGTAACCAAGCAGCGGCACAACAGTGAGCCGGCAGCGCAGCCCATTCCCGAGCCAGCCTTCGCCATTCACCATCAGGGCATACTCGCCTATGGTCATGCCGTAAACCACCGGCACAGGATGCAAACCCACAAACGAACGGCGCTCTGGCTCAAGCACAGGGCCATCCACATAAAAGCCGTTGGGGTTTGGCCTATCGAGCACCACCACGGGAATGTCGTTGGCAGCGGCAACTTCCATCACGTAGGTGAGTGTGGAGATATAGGTGTAAAACCTCACCCCCACATCCTGAAGGTCGAAGAGAATGACTGAAACATCTTTCAGGTCGGCATCTTTGGGTTTTTTATCCCTGCCGTACAATGAGATGACAGGCAGACCCGTCTGCGGGTCTTTCGAATGTTCCACCCATGCACCCGCATCCTGGTCGCCCCGGAAACCATGCTCAGGCGTAAAAATCTTCACCACCTTGATGCCTGACTCGCGCAGCACATCCACCAGGTGCCTCCGGCCGATGATACCGGTCTGATTGGTCACAACAGCCACATTGCGGCCTTGGAGCAAAGGAAAATACTCACTGGTGCGATGCGCCCCCGGAGTGATCTGGTTGTAGGATACAAGACGGGGAGTCACATAGGTTTTCTGTGCTGTGGCACACGATGGCATCAAAAACAGCAGGAAAAGGGCAGAAAGGGTGTGTAACTTAAACATTGTCTATTTTTGCCTCGCAAAGATAACATGCAGCTCGAGACTTTTATTGCACGGGGTATGCTCCGCCGGCGCAGAGGCGGAATGAGCGCAGGCGTCATCAGGCTGGCGGTGTTCAGCGTGGCGCTCGGCCTGGCGGTGATGGTGCTGTCGGTGGCTGTGGTGGTCGGTTTCAAACAGCAGATCCGCGACAAGGTGATCGGATTTGTGGCCCATATAGAGATCGAACCCCTCTCGACCAATTTCTCCTACGAAGAGACGCCCTTTGTACCCGACAACAAACTGCTTCAGACCCTACGCGCACATCCCGATATCCGCGCGGTGCAGGCTGTGGCACAAAAACCCGGACTGGTCAAAACTCAGGATCAGATTCAGGGCGTTGCGCTGAAAGGCGTGGACAACAGCTACGACTGGTCGTATCTCGGGCAATACCTTGTCGAAGGCTTCATTCCCGATTTTGCCGATTCCAGCCAGGCCAACATGGTTTTGATCTCCTCCGAGCTCTCGCGCAGGCTTGGCCTGCAAACCGGCGATGCACTGCGCATGTGGTTTGTAAGTGGCGAACCACCAGCCGCCAGGGGACGACGTTTTGAAGTGGCCGGCATCTATCAGACCGGTCTGGCCGAATTTGATGAGCGTTATGTATTTTGCCACATTCGTCACATCCGCCGGCTGAACAACTGGGAAGAAGGCATGGTGGGTAGCCTCGAGATCAGCCTGCACGACATCAGTAAAATTGACCAGGTGGCCGAAGAGCTCTATTTCAGTCTTCCGGCCGAACTCACCACACAAACTGCCCGTGAACGTTTCCCCCACATCTTCGACTGGCTCGACCTGCAGGACATGAATGTGATTATCATCATCATCCTGATGGTGCTGGTATCGGGTATCACCATCATCTCCACCCTGCTCATTCTCATCCTCGAACGCACCTCAGCCATCGGTATGCTCAAGGCCATGGGCGCTGACAACAAGCTCATCAAACGTACATTTTTGATCCTATCGGCCAGAATTCTCCTTCGGGGTATGCTTTGGGGCAACCTGATTGCCATTGCGCTCATTCAATCGCAACTGCACTTCAGGATTTTCACCCTGCCCGAAGAATCGTATTATCTCACCCATGTGCCGGTATATTTCAGCCTCTGGCACCTGGCTATGATCAATGCTGGAACGCTCCTGCTCTGGCTGGCCAGCCTGCTCATACCCACACAAATCATCACCCGGATCTCTCCCGCCCGGGCCATCAGGTTTGCCTGAAAAATTTGTCAAAAAAATTTTGCTTGTGTGTTTCGAATAACTTTATTTTAGGGGCTCGTAAACCAAAACCATCCTATGGACCAAGAGGCCATCATCATTGAACCTTTGAAAGGCTGTTCCGGCATACCCTTCGGACTTCCGGTAGAAGAGCTCATCGCCAGGCTTGGCGAACCCGAAGAAATTGACCACCTCGACACCGACGACCAGATGAATACCATTGTGCTGCATTACTGGGACATGAGTTTGTCGGTTTTTTTCGAGGGCACTTCCCAACCGATACTTTCATGCTTCGAAACCGACGACATCGAAGCCCTTTTATATGGCAAAAAAATTTTCAGCCTCAGCCGCAACGAGATCATCAGCCTGATGAAAGAGAATGGCTTTGCGACCTATGAACTGGAAGAAGAGGAAGGCGAGCTCCGCCTGAGTTTCGAAGATGCCCTGCTCGACCTGTTTTACGACGGCGACGAACTGCTCGCAGTCAACTGGGGCGTGTATGTGGACGAATCCGGGAACATCATCATCGATTTCTGAGCACCAGCACTTTGTCCACCCGACGAAATCCTCCCTCAGGGGGAGCGCCCTGCGCATTTCTTGCGTTAACCTAACATGCAGCCATCCGGTTCTAGTACATTCATTTTGAATGTGTAGTTCTCTTAGAGTTGCGATTTGAGTACTACAAACTTTCGCTTTACGAGAGGATAATTTTTGTGCCCTTGCGCATGGGGGTTTAAATTGACATCTGTCCAATCCTTACGAAACCCTGCCAGTAATCCCGGAGCAAATCCTGCCACTTTTAAGTGGAAAATCTTCGACAAGGAAATGCTACATCAATCATATCATCCTTCATTGGCCTGCGACCTATGCAGACCTACCCGTAAACCATTGCCCTGCGCAACTCAAGGTTGTCCCCGGTGGCAACACCTGCATCTGTCACCACTTTTGCGCTATGATAAACACTATGCAACATCTTAGCCCGTTCACAATCTCATCAAAAGTACTGCAGTCGCTGCGCTTACCTTCTATGCCGCTGGAAAACTCAGGAATCCCTCAATATTTGTAATCAGGCCCGATGCCAAAATTTGTATGGACGACGCTTCCCCCCTGCCCTGCGACAACAAATACACGCTCAGCCTGTGTTGTATCCAAACCTGATGGCACATCCACTCCAGGGATTAAGTACGCTGATTTTTGCCCTGAAACTGTCTGTTTTTGACAGACAGCTGCAATTGGAATAATTTAAACACAACCACAGTGCTCTCCCGAGCCTGTTAGGATGAACTTCCTGAACTATGGCCGCCAGGCGCATACCTGATATACAAATCCACGATCTTCAAACTTTATAAATTAACGTGAATTTATAAGGTACAATTTGTAGATTAACGATAAATTTAGTATATTTGTAGCAACAATCGCGTAAGTATGAAGAAGATAGAAAGGCTTTTAGCTGATCGGATAAAAAGTGAACTAACAGAGGGCAATAAAATTGTTATACTCTATGGAGCGCGCCAGACTGGAAAAACCACACTTTCGGAGGATGTGCTTAGCACAATCACCGGAAAAATCCTCAGGATAAATGCTGACGAACTTCGTTATCATGATGTGCTTTCTTCGCGTGATGCACAAAAGCTTGGATTACTCATCGAAGGCTATGATGTAGTTTTTATTGATGAAGCACAGCGAATTCCCGAAATCGGAATCAACCTTAAAATCCTTCACCATAATTTCCCAGCTTTAAAATTGCTTGTTACCGGTTCTTCATCATTTGATCTTGCCGGAAAGGTGAAAGAACCACTTACGGGACGAACCAGCAGTCATGTTTTGTATCCGGTGTCTCTTGCTGAACTACGCAAACATTGGAATGTTTTTGAGCTTCAGAACAGGCTTGAAGAGTTTATGATTTATGGCACGTATCCCGGAGTTTTCCACTTCTCCTCATCGCATCAGAAAGAAAAGCACCTGCGGGAATTATCCTCATCCTACCTTTTTAAAGACATCTTTGAATTGTCCTTTATTAAAAACACCTCAACCCTTGTCAGGCTGCTAAGAATGCTTGCATTACAGATAGGTTCTGAGGTTTCGCTGACCGAGCTTGGTCAGAATCTCGGCATAAGCCAGGAAACAGTATCAAATTATATTGATTTGCTTGAGCAATCGTTTATTATTTTCCGGCTGGGTGGTTTCAGCCGCAATCTCCGCAAAGAGATCAGCAAGCGCCACAAGATTTATTTCTGGGATCTGGGAATAAGAAACAGTTTGCTAAATAACCACCTGGGTTTGAATTTTCGTAATGACACAGGCGCCATGTGGGAAAATTTCCTGGTGGCCGAGCGCTTGAAGCTTCTTTCCTATAACCAGGTTCATGCCTCATCCTATTTCTGGCGAACCTACACTGGTGCAGAGATAGATTATGTTGAAGAATACCAGGGTAAGCTATATGCCTTCGAGATCAAATTCAGGAAAGCAAAGACAAAACCACCCAGGACCTGGGTTGAAAATTATGGAGCTAACTTCAAATGCATAACAGTGGAAAATTTCCATGAATTTGTTTTGTGAGTTGGTTTTTTTGAAACAAATCAGGTACAAAAGCATAAAACTTTTCTGCCGTGGCTGATGGAATAAATTTTTGAGGAATTACGGTGCTCCGCTGTGTATTTTGAAGTGAACAATAGTATTCACCTTAGCCCAACGCGCAGCTATCCAACTATAATGTATTCATTTTGAATGAATTGTTTTCTTAGAGTTGCGATTTGAGTACTACAAGCTTTCGCTTTACGAGAGGATAATTTTTGTGCCCTAGCGCATGGGGTTGGAATTGACATCTGACCAATCCTGATTAAACCCTGCCAGTAATTCCGGAGCAAATCCTGCCACTTTTTAGTGGAAAATTTTCGACATGGAAAGGCTACATCAATCATATCATCCTTCATTAGCCTGCGACCTAAGCAGACCTACCCGTAAACCATTGCCCTGCGCAACTCAAGGTTGTCCCCGGTGGCAACCCCTCATCCATCGCCACTCTTGCTTTTTGATAAACACTTGTGTAACATCTAAGCCCGTCCACAATCACTTCGAGAGTGTAGCAGTCGCTGCGCTTACCTTCTATGCCGCTGGAAAACTCAGGAATCCCTCAACGTTTTTAACCAGGCCCGGTGCCAAAATTTGTATGGACGACGCTTCCCCCCTGCCCTGCAACAACAAAAACACGCTCATCCTGAGTTGTTTTCCTTCCTGACGGCACATCCACTACAGCGATTACATACGCTGATTTTTGCCCTGAAATTGGCTTTTTTAAGCCTTTTAAGAAAGGGCTGCAAATTGGCCTACAAACTTCTTGAGCGGGGATGGTAGCGCACCACTGCCTCGCGCAGAAAAGCCCTGTCTATATGGGTGTATATTTCGGTGGTTGTGATGGAGGAGTGCCCGAGCATCTGTTGCACCGCCCGAAGGTCGGCTCCTCCCTCAAGCAAATGTGTGGCAAACGAATGCCGCAGGGTGTGCGGGCTGATGCGCTTCTGAATGCCGGCCTTTGCTGCCAGGTCTTTGATCATCAGAAAAACCATTTGCCGGCTGAGCGCTCCGCCTCTATTGTTAATGAACACAATATCTGATGACCTGCGGTTGACTTTCTGGTGAGTCCTGATCTGGGTGATATAGATATTCATGGCATGCAGGGCGCTGCGTCCGATGGGAACAAGGCGCTCCTTATCGCCTTTGCCTACCACCCTGATAAACTCGTCCTCCTGATATATCTCACTGATTTTCAGACTCACAACCTCCGACACCCGCAACCCGCATGCATACATCACTTCCAGTATTGCCCTGTTGCGATGTCCGGACGGCATGCTCAGGTCAATGGCCTCGAGCATGCGTTCGATCTCCGGATAGTCGAGTACCTCAGGGAGTTTGCGGCCCGGTTTGGGAGCTTGGAGCAAAGCAGAAGGGTCGGTTGTAACCATGCCTTCGAGCAGCAAAAAGCGAAAAAACGCCCTCAAGCCGCTCAGCAAACGGGCCTGCGAAGTGCTGCTCAGCCCAAGATCAACTACCGTGCGCAGGAAATCTTTCAGCTGTTGCAAACCGATATCCGCCGGATTGAAGCTCTCGGCCTCCCGGCTCAGGAAGCTCATCAACATGCGCACATCGTGCAGGTAGGCCTCCACACTGTTGTCGGCCAAACCCTTCTGCAATCGCAGGTGGTTCTCAAAAGCACGGAGGTAGTTGAATTCTTTGGTCATCTGATGTATCAGGTGTCGGACAATGGCTTCATCCGGCAGATAACAGTTGTTAATCAACTCCTTACCTGCCACTTCCCCTTACCCACACAGGAAACAGGCGCATCTTATCTTCCACTCCCCCCACTTCATCCTGATCACCAAGCCTATCCCGCAACTCTTACCCCCTTGAATCTTTGAATCTATGAATCAGGAATCCTTGAATCCACCTTCCCGCAACCCGTAACCCTTCACCCGTCACTCGTAACCCGTAACCCGTAACCCGCAACCCGTCACCCGTCACCCGCACCAAGCAACAAGCAACGAGTAACGAGTAACGAGCACCCAGACTTACTTCGCCTGATAGAAGCAGCGCACAGGAGAGTAGATAAGATCTTCGTTTTTAAGCGCTTTGATAATCTTATCCAGCTCTTTCTTGTCTATGCCGGTTGCCTGGGCAATGTCGCCCGGACGCATCGGCTGTCCATGCTTGCGCATGGCTTCAAGCACTTTTTCTTTTGCTTCCATACGTTTAATGTTTGTGAGGTTTAGTCAAGCGTATGCACCACCAGTCCGGAGCGCAGCTTTGGCTCGAACCAGGTAGTTTTGGGTGGCATGATGTTGCCTGTATCAGCAATGTCGATCAGTTGTTTCATGCTCACGGGATAGAGCGCAAAAGCCACGGCCATCTCGCCGCTGTCCACCCTGCGGCTGAGTTCGGCAAGCCCGCGAATACCTCCCACAAAGTCAATACGTTTCGACCGGCGCAGGTCGTCGATACCCAGCAGAGGCTCCAGCACCTGGTTGGTCAGGATGGTGACATCGAGCACGCCGATAGGATCGTGATCGTCGTAGGTACCTTCTTTTGCTACCAGGGCATACCATTGGCCGCCGAGGTACATCGAGAACTCATGCAAGCGCGAGGGTTTGTAGATCTCTTTTCCCTTGGGCGTGATTTCGAAGCTGTTTTTGAGTTTTTCAAGAAACTCTTCTGCGCTCATGCCATTCAGGTCGGTCACCACCCGGTTGTAGTCGAGTATGGTGAGCTGGTTGTCGGGGAAGTTTACGGCAAGGAAGAAATTGTATTCTTCATCGCCCCTGTGGTTGGGATTGGCCAGCCGGCGCTCCCTGCCAACGAGGGCTGCAGCAGCGGTGCGGTGGTGTCCGTCGGCCACATAAAGTGAGGGGAAAGTAGCAAAGATTTCGATGATCTGCCGGATCATGTCTTCGTCTTCGATCACCCAGAAATGGTGGCCAAAGCCATCGTCGGCCACAAAATCGTACACCGGAGCGTTGTTCTTCACAAAGTCGGCGATCATCCCGTCGAGGGTGGCATTAGCCGGATAGGTAAAAAACACCGGTTCCATGTTGGCATTGGTCACACGCACGTGCTTCATGCGGTCTTCCTCCTTGTCGGGACGTGTGAGCTCGTGCTTTTTGATCACGTTGTTGAGGTAGTCGTCCACTGCAGCGCAACCCACTATGCCATACTGGGTTTTACCATTCATGGTCTGGGCATAGATGTAGAGGTGGTCGCGCTGGTCCTGCACCAGCCAGCCTTTTTCGCGAAATGCGGCGAAGTTTTCCTTCGCCTTGTCGTATACCTCCTGGCTGTAAAGATTGACGTCCTCCGGAAGGTCAATCTCAGGTTTGATTATATGCAAAAGGCTGTAGGGGTTTCCCTCGGCCTCCACGCGTGCTTCCTTGCTATCGAGCACGTCGTAAGGTCTGGATGCCAGCATTTTGGCGATTTCCACCGGTGGCCTCCATCCTCTAAAAGCTTTCAGTATTGCCATATCTTTTCAATTTTTATCAGACAATAAAACTTCAGGCGGATTGAAATCAATCTGCATCCTGCAAACCGGCCGGATCTAACTGATTACCAGTTCCTTGCCGGAAAAAACTCATCTTCTACCTGGTCATGCGGACCGGCATTGCTTTTTTGAAGCGAGGTGATGAGGGCGCCGATCATCTTGGTAAGTTCCATGAGCTGATTGCGTGAGTCGTCCTCCTCGCTATCACTGATAAACCCATGCCGGTAGGCCAGGGTCGAAAGGACCAGGCAGGCCCGGATGGCACTTTTTCCTTCTTTCAGATGATTGATGAAAGCGGATTTCTCGCGGGCAGAGCCTTCGGCAATGAACAGGGGAATGCGGCGGGATGTTTCGCAGAAGCTCGCTGCAAGACTTTTGCCGCTGTCAGGAAACTGCTGCACAGTTTTCTGCACCCAAACCCCGTAATCAAGCGCTTTGTGGTACACACGCAAATCTTCGAAACGGAAAAAGGTAATCGGTTTGTTAGATGCGTCGGTCATAGTATCTGGTTTGTTATGGTTCAGTAAGTTGCGAAGATAGGAACTTAAATAATCAATTCACTTTGAACCTCACATCATTATGTTCGAAAAATCCGATAATCTGCCTTGCGGCTGCCATACCGGCATTGTTGTTGGCCTCCTCGGTCTGGGCACCCATCTTTTTGGGTGTGAAGAAAAATCTTCCTTTGTAGGCCTCCAGTTCGGCTGCGCAGTCGGGCGCAATGTCCGACACGTAGGCGAAATCGGCGCGCGAGGCAAACATCTGTTTCAGGCCTTCTTCGTCGATCACCTCTTTTCGTGCCGTATTGACCAGCATGGCGCCTTTGGGCATTTTCGAGAGGAGTTCGAAGCCGATTGACTTTTTGGTTTGCGCTGTGGCGGGGATATGCAGCGAAACAAACTGGCTTTTGCTGTATAGCTCCTCAACCGAAGCCACCGGTTTCACACCATCAGCTTCCATAGCCGCGGGCTCCACAAACGGATCGAAGGCATATACTTCCATCATAAAGCCTTTTGCAATGCGGGCCACATGCTTCCCGACATTTCCGTAGGCATGAATACCCAGGGTCTTTCCCATGAGCTCGGTACCCGAAGCGCCACTGAACTGCTTCCTGATCTGATAGATCATCATTCCAAAAGCCAGCTCAGCCACGGCATTGCTGTTCTGCCCGGGGGTATTCATGGCCACCACTCCTTTTTCGGTGCAAGCCTTGAGATCAATGTTATCGTAGCCAGCCCCTGCCCTGACCACAATTTTGAGTGCGGGTGCAGCGGCAATGACCTCTGCATCCACAATATCGCTGCGTACGATCAGCGCTTCGGCATCGGCCACCGCATCGAGCAGCTGTTGCTTGCTGGTGTATTTTTCCAGAAAAGTGCAGGTGTAACCGGCTTCTTCGAGTATGGCACGAATCTGCGCTGCTGCCGATGCAGCAAATGGCTTATCAGTTGCTACCAGAACTTTATGCATGACCATCTGATTTTGAAGTTATTACTTGTGCATGGATGCAAATTCCTGCATCACGGCCACCAATGCTTCCACGCTTTCGTAAGGCAGTGCGTTGTAGAGCGAGGCCCTGAAGCCGCCCACCGAGCGGTGACCTTTGATGCCCACCATGCCTCTGGCCGAAGCAAATTTGTTGAACTCCTCCTCCAGATGGGTATAGCCCTCGTTCATCACAAAGCACACATTCATGCGCGAGCGGTCGGCCGGATTGGCAATGGTAGCCTTGAACAAAGGATTGTTGTCAATTTCGCTGTAGAGCAACTCGGCTTTGCGCTTGTTCAGCTTTTCCATTTCGGCCACACCGCCCATCATCTTCAGCCATTTAAGGGTTTGAAGGGCAGCATAGATCGGCATCACCGGCGGGGTGTTGAACATGGATTCCTTGCTGATATGCGTCTTGTAGTTGAGCATGGTGGGAATTTTGCGGTCCACCTTGCCAAGCACCTCGTCTTTAATAATAACAAATGTTACACCGGCAGGCGCCAGGTTTTTCTGTGCGCCACCATATATAATGGCGTACTTTGACACATCCACCGGGCGGCTGAAGATATCCGACGACATGTCGGCAACGAGCGGCACCGGCGAGTCAATATCTTCAAGAATCTCGGTGCCATAAATGGTGTTGTTGGTGGTGATGTGGAAATAGTCTGCATCAGCCGGAATGGTGTAGCCACGCGGGATGTAGTTGAAGTTGGCAGCCTCCGATGAAGCAACCACATCCACCTCGCCGAACAATCTGGCTTCCTTGATGGCCTTGGAGGCCCATTCGCCCGTATTGAGGTAAGCAGCCTTGTTGTTCAGCATATTGTAAGGCACCATGCAGAACTGCAAACTGGCACCACCACCCAGAAAGATGACCGAGTAGCCTTCGGGTATGCTGAGTATTTCCTTGAACAATGCCACAGCCTCGTCTACTACTGCCACAAACTGCTTGCTGCGGTGACTGATTTCGAGCAGCGAGAGGCCCATGCCTTCAAAATCGCGGATGGCGGCTATGGATTGCTCAATGGTATAAGCCGGTAAAATGGAAGGTCCGGCGTAGAAATTGTGTTTCTTCATGACTGCAGGTTTTGCGTTATACAATTATTGTTTCTTGCTGCAAATATAGGAATTAAGGCTTTTGTTAAAAGCTTAACGACAGAATTCGGGCTAATTTTGCAAACGATTTCAAACCCACCGGAACATGATTGAATTAGAGGCAAGGGTGGCAGCCTTTGCGCAACTCGGCGGCCAATTGCAGGACTTTCTGCATAACTGCGAGGCTAGCGGCAAGCTCCCGACCGAAAAATACGCTGAGCTCGCAAATGCCATGACACAAGCCTACCAGTCGAACAACTGGTTTACTATTGATAATCAAATGCTTGCATTAAAAGGAATTGCGCGCATGCTGCAGGTGGACGAGCTGATGGCCTGGGCTGCTGCCTACGTGCAGCAGCAACCAGCTGCTGCGCGGACAGTTGCGGTGATTATGGCAGGCAACATCCCGGCGGTAGGTTTTCACGACTTTCTGAGTGTGCTCATGAGCGGGCACCGCTTTTTGGGCAAGCTCTCCACCGACGACCGGCAGCTGCTGCCAGCCCTAGCACGGATGCTTTGCGAAACCGAACCACGGTTTACAAACCATATCGTCTTCACCGACGGCCAGATCCGACATTACGATGCGGTGATTGCCACCGGAAGCGACAATACCTCACGTTATTTCGACTATTATTTTTCGCATGTGCCTCACATCATCCGGCGCAACCGCAACAGCCTGGGGATCGTCCGGGGCAGTGAGACCACCGCTTCCCTTTCCGGCCTGGCCGACGACATCTTCAGTTATTTTGGCCTGGGCTGCCGCAGCGTGTCGCACCTGCTGCTGCCCGAAGCTTACCAGCCCGAATTGCTGTTCGAAGCTTTTGAACCCTGGCGCCATTTGCGCGACCACCACAAATATTTCAACAATTACGAGTACCACAAGGCCATCTGCCTGATCAACAAACTGCCACATCACGACAACGGCTTCGTCCTGCTCATCCCCGACGAAAAACTTTCCGGAGGCGTAAGTGTGGTTCATTACAGCCATTACAAGCACAAGGACGACATCGACAATCTTATTGCCGCCAACCGCGACAAGATTCAGTGCGTGGTTTCGGAAGGCGGCTGGTACGAGGGTAGTTTTGCATTCGGTCAGGCACAATTGCCCTCGGTGTGGGATTATGCCGACGGTACCGACACCATGCAATTTCTGGCCGGTCTGGCTGGTTGAGAAAAATTTATGCTATTGTGCTTGTATTTCAGCGAAAAGATTTAATTTTGCAGCCCTAAATCAGAAAAGTCTCGACTCCCATGAAAAAAGACATTCATCCTAAAGACTATCGCCTCGTTGTATTCAAGGATATGTCCAACGATTACAGCTTCCTCACCCGCTCCACTGTGAAGACCAAGGAGACCATCGTGTGGGAGGATGGCAAGGAATACCCGCTGGTAAAGCTCGAAATTTCGCATATGTCGCATCCGTTCTATACCGGCAAGATGAAACTTGTTGACTCCGCCGGTCGTGTGGACAAGTTCAAGAACCGCTACAAGAAGCATTACGAAAGCAAAATCAAATAACATTTGCAACTTTATTGCAAAAAAGGCTGTCAATGCTACTGACAGCCTTTTTTGCTTTCAATCAAAGCATTTTTGCGTATATTGAGGCAAGAATTGCTAATTTTGTCATGTTAAATCCAGCTAGCTATCTCATCCCATGAATTACATCCTCTACGACAGTTCGACCCGCAACCACCTCCTGCCGCTTGTATTTACCCGTCCGGTAGCCGACATTCGTGTGGGCATACTCACCATCAGGGAGAAGTGGGAATACATGCTGGGAGCAAAAACCAGCACACTGACCGAGGGTTACCTGAGCACCAAGTTTCCGCTGGTCGAAGCCGAAGAAAACCTGTTGATCAACGGTTCCATCCTGCCCACACCCGAGCTCATCGAAGCCATTCATATGCTCAAAGTCGGACAATCGCTGGTGAAAGGAGATGAAACCCTGCTGGCCAGTTGTCTGAGCGGCGAAGCCCTTCGCTCGTCGGAGGCTCAGGAAGAGGGCGAAACGATTGAATTCGTGGGAGAAGTGACCAAGATATATTACACCTGGGACATCTTCAACAAAAACGGTCAGGCCATTCTGGACGATTTCAGGATGATCACCAAAGGGCGGAAGTCGGCCCCCATCAGTCCGACCAACCGTTGCATAAATCCGGAGAACATCTTCATCGAAGAGGGCGCCAAAGTGGAGTTTGCCATCCTCAATGCCTCCACGGGGCCAATCTACATTGGCAAGGATGCCGAAGTGATGGAAGGCGCCAAGGTGCGCGGACCATTTGCCCTGTGCGAGCATGGCGTGCTCAAGATGGACGCCAAGATATACGGCCCAACCACCATCGGCCCTTACAGCAAGGTGGGCGGCGAAGTGAACAGCTCCGTCATTTTCGGCTACAGCAACAAGGCCCACGACGGCTTCCTGGGCCACAGCGTGATAGGCGAATGGTGCAACATCGGGGCTGATACCAACACCTCGAACCTCAAGAACACCTACGAAGAAGTCAAGCTCTGGAACTATGCCGAAGAATGCTTTGTGAACACCGGCCTTCAGTTTTGCGGCACCATCATGGGCGACCACTCGCGCTGCGGCATCAACACCATGTTCAATACAGGCACGGTGGTAGGCGTGAGCACCAACATCTTTGGGTCGGGCTTCCAGCGCAACTTCATTCCATCGTTCTCCTGGGGTGGCACTCAGGGCTTCATTGACTACGACCTGCGCAAGGCCTTCAAAACCATCGAAAAGATGTACGAACGCCGCAATAAGGTGTTCGATGCCACCGAAAAAGCCATTCTCACCGAGGTATTCAATCAGACATTCAAAAACCGCAGGGCCTGATTATTCTGGCACAAGCTTTGATCCTGCAATATTCCACCATCCGGAAATGCAGCATTTCCAGGCCTGGTGGGATACTTTAATTGTCAGATGCCATGCCAGGCGCATGGACACTGTGACATTTTGACAAAACGACATTCATGAACAGCATATTCAACAACTTTTTGTCAGTTTCCGACCTGCTCGACAGCGATGCAGAGTTCATCCCCTTGCTTTCGGCCGAAGAGGAGATACAGTTCAATGCCGAGCAGGTGCCCGAAGACCTGCCCATACTTCCCCTGCGCAATGCAGTGTTGTTTCCCGGAGTGGTGATTCCCATCACCGTGGGTCGCAACAAGTCGATCAAGCTCATCCGGGAGGCCTACCGCAAAGAGCGGATCATCGGGGTCATTGCCCAGCGGGATGCAGCCATCGAAGACCCTATTGCCTCCGACCTGCACGAGGTAGGTACTGTGGCACATATTGTGCGCACCCTGCAGATGCCCGATGGCAACACCACTGTGATCATACAGGGCAAAAAACGTTTCAGGCTGCTCGAGATCACCCAGGATGAGCCTTATTTCAGAGGCAGGGTGGAATCGTACGGTGACGATGAACCCTCGCAAACCGATGCAAACTTTGTGGCGCTCATCCAGAGCATCAAGGAAGTGGCCGTGCAAATTATCGAAAAGTCGCCCAACCTGCCCCCCGAAGCGTCATTTGCCATCAACAACATCGAAAGCCCGGCGTTTCTGGTGCACTTTGTGTCGAACAACCTCAACATCAGTCAGCAGGAAAAGCAGCAGCTGCTCGAAATTAAAAGCATCAGCGAGCGGGCCATCAAAGTACTTGAATACCTGAGCAAAGAATTGCAGATGCTCGAGATCAAAAATCAGATCCAGAGCAAGGTAAAGGTGGACATCGACAAGCAGCAGCGCGACTATTTCCTGAACCAGCAGCTCAAGACCATACAGGAGGAACTTGGAGGCGCGCCGCACGAACAGGAGATTGCCTCGTTGCGCGAGCGTGCTGCAAAGAAGAAATGGAGCGCCGAGGTGCAGAAAGTTTTCGAACGCGAGCTGACTAAGCTTCAGCGCATGAACCCCATGGTGGCTGAGTATGGCATACAGTTCAACTACCTTGAGTACCTGGTCGAGTTGCCCTGGAACGAATATTCGAAAGACAACTTCGATCTCAGGCATGCGCAGCGCATCCTCGACCGCGACCACTATGGTCTGGAAAAGGTGAAAGAGCGCATCATCGAGCACCTGGCAGTGTATAAGCTCAAGAACGACATGAAGGCGCCCATCCTTTGTCTGGCAGGCCCTCCCGGTGTGGGAAAGACATCGCTGGGCAAGTCGATAGCCGAGGCTTTGGGCCGGAGATATGTGCGCATGTCGCTGGGCGGGGTGCGCGATGAGGCGGAACTGAGGGGCCACCGGAAGACCTACATCGGGGCCATGCCCGGCCGCATCATCCAGAGCCTGCGAAAAGCAGGTACGAGCAACCCGGTTTTCGTGCTCGACGAGATAGACAAGGTGAGCGGCAACAACATCAATGGCGACCCCCAGGCTGCGCTGCTCGAAGTGCTCGACCCTGAACAAAACAACAAGTTTTACGACAACTTTCTGGAAGTGGAATACGACCTCTCGCGGGTGATGTTCATTGCCACAGCCAACAACCTCAGCACCATTCATCCGGCCCTGCGCGACCGCATGGAAGTCATCGAGCTGTCGGGCTATCTGCTGGAGGAAAAATATCAGATCGCAAAAAAACATTTGCTGCCCAAACTTGTTAAGGAGCATGGTTTAACCGCATCGCAAATCAGTTTCAGCAAGCAAATCATAGAAACCATCATCGAAGATTATACCCGCGAATCGGGTGTTCGTTCTTTGGAAAGACATCTCGCCAAGCTGGTGCGCAGCAAGGCAAAACATGTGGCCATGGGTGAGGCATACGACAAAAAAGTGAGCGTGGCCGACCTTGAAAAAGCTTTGGGTGTACCTATCTATCACGAAAAACCCGACGAAGCCATTAAGGTACCGGGTGTGGTCACAGGCCTTGCCTGGACCCCCTACGGAGGCGAAATCCTGTTTGTGGAGGTGAGCCTGAGCCGCGGCAAAGGCGAACTGAGGCTGACGGGTAACCTGGGCGACGTGATGAAGGAATCGGCCACCATTGCCCTGGAATACCTCAAGGCACATGCGTCGCAGCTGGAAATCGACCCACAGGTATTCGAAAAGTGGAATGTGCACATCCACGTACCCGAGGGCGCCACGCCAAAAGACGGGCCCTCCGCCGGTATAACCATGTTCACTGCGCTGGCTTCGGCATTCACGCAGCGGCTGGTGAAGCCGAGCATTGCCATGACAGGCGAGATCACCCTGCGCGGGAAAGTGCTTCCGGTGGGTGGCATCAAGGAGAAAATCCTCGCTGCCAAACGCGGTAAGATACACACCATCATTCTGTCGTCGGGCAACAAACGCGACATAGCCGACATCCGGCCCGACTACATCGAAGGATTGGAATTCAAATACGTGGACCATATGATCGAGGTGCCGGAACTGGCATTGCAGGCGGAAAAAGTTAAAAACGCCATTCAGTTCAATCAATGACAAAAAACATATTGCTCATTCACGGTCATCCGGTGGATGATGCCTTTGCCGACCTCGTTGCCGAAGCCTATGCCAATGCTGCGGAGGAAGCCGGTCACGCCGTAAGGAGGCTGGTGCTCAAAAAGCTGAAATTCGACCTCAACTTCAGCCAGGGTTACCGGGGCAACCAGCAACTGGAACCTGACCTTGCCGAAGCCCAGCAGCAAATATCCTGGGCCGACCATCTTGTATTTATTTTCCCCAACTGGTGGGGCACCTACCCTGCCCTGCTCAAAGGATTCATCGACAGGACATTTCTCCCCGGCTTTGCATTTCGCTACAACAACGGGCATCGGTTTCCAGACAAACTGCTCACCGGAAAGTCGGCACGCCTGATCATGACCATGGACAACCCGAAGTGGTATTATTTTATGGTGCTTGGTGCCCCGGCCTACCGATCGTTGCGGCAGGCAGTGCTGCATTTCTGCGGCATCCGTCCGGTGCGCACCTTCACCATCAGTTCGGTACGCTTTGCCGGAGAAAAGAAAAGAAACGCCTGGCTGGAGAAGGCCCGTGCGCTTGGCCGCAAAGCGATCTGATACATTTTACAACCAGCTCCGGACTTCAATCGGGCATCAAATCGCCCATTTGCTTATGTTTGCCTTATCAATCCGGTGGCATGATGGCAGAAGTCAAGTGGAAGAGTAATTGCACCCTACAGGTTTTAGCCTGGCTTATTCCAGCCTTCATGCTCCTGGGACTTGCCTCATGTAAAAAACCAGCGCCCGCGCCGGATAACATATTCCGCTACAACGAATCGGCAGGCCTGAGCACACTTGACCCCGCTTTTGCAAAAGACCTGCCACACATCTGGGCCTGCAATCAGCTGTTTAACACCCTGGTGGAGGCCGACAGCCAGATGCGCATAGTTCCCGGGCTTGCCAGGCGCTGGACGATATCGGACGACGGGCTGGTTTACCGCTTTGTACTTCGCAACGATGTGTACTTTCATCCTCATCCTGCTTTCGGGGGGCACGACCGCAAACTGACCGCCGGGGATGCCGCATATAGCCTGCGCAGACTAGCTGACCCTTCCACTGCTTCTCCGGGTGCATGGATTTTGGCTTATGTAAAGCGCAGCGAAGGCACCCCAATGATCAGCGCGCTGAACGACAGCCTGTTGCAGATTGAGCTCATCAAACCCTTTCCGCCATTTCTTGGGATGCTCAGCATGATGTATGCGGCAGTGATTCCTCATGAAGTGGTTGCAGCAGAAGGCGATGCATTCGGGCGTCGTCCGGTGGGCACCGGGCCTTTCCTGTTTGCATTCTGGAAAGACGGCGTCAAGCTGGTGCTAAGGCGCAACCCCACATACCATGAGCATGACGATCGGGGCCGGCAGTTGCCCTACCTCGATGGGATCGCCATCAGGTTTCTCACCGACAGGCAAATCGCCTTCATGGAATTCATGAAAGGAAGGTTTCACTTCATGTCGGGTGTCGATTCACGTTACAAAGATGAATTGCTCACACGCAACGGGCAATTGCGCGAAAAGGTGGCCGGGAAGCTCCGGTTGATCCGTCAGCCATTTCTGAACACCGAATACCTTGGGTTTTATCTGGGCGATACAGCCATATCCGGACCATTGAAACAGCCTGCACTCCGCAAAGCCATCAACATGGGCATCAACCGGCAAAAGATGCTGCGTTACCTGCGCAACAACACCGGTTTGCCCGGCCACGGAGGCATGATTCCATACGGGCTGCCGGGACATCTGCCCCACGCAGGCTACAACTATAACCCTCAGGCAGCCAGACAATTAATACAGGAGGCCGGGCTATCAGGCGCCAGATTTACCATCAGCACCACAGCTGAATATGCCGATTTGCTGAAGTTTATTCAGGCCGAGCTGCAGTCCCTTGGCCTGAATCCCTCCATCGAGGTGCAACCGGCAGCCACCATCAGGGAGCTGCGCTCGAAAGGCAAACTGCAGGCATTCCGCGCCTCGTGGGTAGCAGATTATCCCGATGCGGAGAACTATATGTCGCTGTTTTACAGCCCCAATCACACACCTGCAGGGCCAAACTACACCCACTTCTCAAATGCAGAATTCGATAAGCTCTATTTGCAGGCGCTTCAGGAAAACGATCCGGAGCGCCGGGCAGGGCTTTACCGGCAAATGGACAGCATTGTGATGGCACAGGCGCCCGTGGTGGTCTTGTTTTACGACGAAGTGATGCGGTTTGTGCAGCGCGAGGTTCAGGGAATGCAGGCCAACCCGTCGAACCTGCTCGATTTCAGACGTGTACGACTCGAAAAAGCGCCCGACTGACATCCGGGCAATTCCCCGAATCAGGAACTCAGGCTGAGCAGTGCAAGGGTTTCGACATGCCGTGTTTGTGGGAAAAAGTCGAACGGCAGCAGGCTGTGTATTTGATATCCACCTTCACAGAGCAATTTCAGGTCGCGCGAGAGTGTTCCGGGACTGCAGGAAAGGTAAGCCAGTTTCAGGGGTCGGGCTTTTTGCACGATCCACTCCATCACTTCGGTTTCGATGCCCATGCGCGGGGGGTTGGCGTAAAGAACCAGGCTCCGACCCTCGGCTAATTGTTCTCTGCACCAGAGGTCGAGTTGTGGCAACCTCTGGCGGCAGGCTCCGGTGAGCACGGTGACGTCCGGAAGGTTCAGGGCAGCAAGCCTGGCAGCCTCGGGCGCTGCTTCCACGCCAATGACCCTGGCCCCTGCTTCGGACCAGCGTTTCATGCTGCTGCCTGTGCCGCAATACAGATCCACCACCGCCATGCCCTCGTCGGGTTGAAAAAAACCAAAAGCCGCCTGCAAAGCTTTGAGGTAGAGTTCGGGAATCAGCTGACTAAACGCAGCCGGACCATAGCGCAATCCAAAACTATCAACCGAAACCGGACTTCCATTAAGCAGCTGCCATCCACCCTTGCCAAAAATCCGTTTACCTGTGGAGGGGTTCAGATGCAGCCAAAGTCCTTCGATACCCCAGGCAGTCAAAGCTTTAAACAGTGCAACCTCCGGCCAGTCGCCCAATGGATTTCTGCGGTCTTTGATGACCAGGGTAAGTTGTGCCCCCGACAACACGAGCCAGCGCAACCCAAAATCGTAAGCAGGGAGTGCAGACATCACTAATTTGAACACCTCATTCACATAAGGCTGATGGACAGGGCAATCCGGAATATGCAGCAGGTCGTCGCCCCGCCAGAGCCCCCATGTCCACTGTCCGTTGCTGAAAGCCGTTCCAAGTGTAGTTTTGCTGCGATAGCCCCATCGCAGGTCATCGGGCAGGCTTTGCACCGGCATGAGCAGGTTGGCCCAGGGATGCAGCTTCTGGCGCAGAAAGGTCAGTTTTTGCATCAGGCTCTGTTCGGCAGAAAGCTGCCGGTGAGGGCAGGCCCTGCACAGGGGATGACAGCCCGGGCGGAGTTGGTGCATGAGTACTTTTTGAAAAGAGAAAAAATTGACAGGCAAATTTATCGAATGGCTTTGGTTTTAACGGATTAACGATAATATTTCGTACTTTTGCAGCCGTTTTTCCAAACTGCACTCATGATCAACATCACACTGCCCGACAACAGCGTCAGACAATACGAGCCCGGGGTAACCGGACTGGACATCGCCCGGAGCATCAGCGAGGGACTGGCGCGCAACGTACTTTCCGTGAAAGTGAATGGCGAGGTATGGGATGCCACACGCAAGATATATCACGATGCCAAAGTGCAACTGCTCACCTGGGACGATCCGGAAGGAAAAGAAACCATGTGGCACTCTTCAGCTCACCTGATGGCCGAAGCCATCGAACAGTTGTACCCCGGGGTAAAGTTTGGCATTGGCCCCGCCATTGAGAACGGTTTCTATTACGACATTGACCTGGGCGACAGGGTGCTTACCGAAGCCGAGCTGGCCGAGGTGGAAAAACGGATGATACAGCTTGCCCGCGAAAAACAAGCCTTTGTGCGCGAAGAAGTGAGCAAAGACGACGCCCTGCGCTATTTCGGCCAGAAAGGCGATGAATATAAACTGGAGCTGATCAGCGAGCTGCAGGACGGTACCATCACCTTTTACAAAAGTGGCACTTTTACTGACCTCTGCCGTGGTCCGCACCTGCCCGACACCTCTTTCATCAAAGCTGTGAAGCTCACCAGCATTGCCGGTGCCTACTGGCGTGGCGACGAAAAGCGCAAGCAACTCACCAGGGTGTATGGCATCACCTTTCCCAAAGCCAAAGAGCTTGAGGAATACCTTGCCCTGCTCGAGGAGGCCAAGAAACGCGACCACCGCAAGCTGGGCAAAGAGCTGGAACTGTTCACTTTTTCCCAAAATGTAGGTGCCGGTCTGCCGTTGTGGCTGCCCAAGGGCGCCCAGCTCCGCGAACGCCTCGAAGCCTACCTTCGCAAGGTGCAGAAACAAGCCGGATATCAGCCCGTAATCACCCCCCACATCGGCAATGTCAACCTCTACAAGACTTCGGGGCACTACGAAAAATACGGTTCGGATTCATTCCGGCCGATCACCACACCTGTGGAGGGCGAGATGTTTTTCCTCAAACCCATGAACTGCCCCCACCACTGCGAGATTTACGCCCACAAGCCCCACTCATACAAAGACCTGCCCATCAGGTATGCCGAGTTCGGCACCGTGTATCGTTACGAGCAAAGCGGAGAGCTTCACGGACTGACCAGGGTGAGAGGTTTCACACAGGACGACGCCCACATCTTTTGCACCCCCGACCAGATCAAGGATGAGTTCAAAGGGGTGATCAAGATTATCATGCGCATATTCAAAGCTTTGGATTTCAAAGACTTTGTTACTCAAATCTCGCTGCGCGATCCGAACAATCCCACCAAATACATCGGCTCGGAAGAAAACTGGAACAAGGCCGAGCGTGCTATCATGGAAGTGGCCGAAGAAGAAGGACTCAATGCCATTGCTGTGGAGGGCGAAGCTGCATTCTACGGCCCCAAGATGGATTTCATGGTCAAGGATGCGCTTGGAAGGAAATGGCAGCTGGGAACCATTCAGGTGGACTACAACCTGCCCGAGCGCTTCGATCTGTCGTACATCGGACCGGACAACGAGAAGCATCGTCCGGTGATGATTCACCGGGCGCCATTCGGCAGCATGGAGCGTTTTGTAGCCGTACTCATTGAGCATTGTGCCGGAAAATTCCCGCTCTGGCTTGCGCCCGAACAGGTTATCATCCTGCCTATCAGCGAAAAATACGCAAACTACGCCAACAAAGTACTGACATATCTGCAAAATTCCGATATTCGCGCCCTGATTGACGAGCGAAGCGAAAAGACCGGCCGGAAGATCAGGGATGCAGAGTTGAGGAAGATACCTTACATGCTGATTGTGGGAGAGAAAGAGGAGCAGGAAGGCACGGTATCGGTGCGCAAACAGGGCGAAGGCGACCTTGGCACCTTCACGCTGGAAGCTTTCGCAAACCGCATTCTGGAAGAAGTATCCATTGTTGACAAGGAATAAATAAACTGAGTATTCACAAATTTAGGAGGACATTACCATAGCACAGTTGAGAAATCCCGGCAGGCCGCAAAGAGGAATTCCAAAAAAAGAAGATCCGCACCGGATCAACGAGCGCATCACTGCCCCCATCGTGAGGGTGGTTGGCGAAGGCATAGAAACCCGGATTGTTCCCATCAGGGAAGCGCTGGCCATTGCAGAAGAGGCCGGACTGGACCTGGTGGAAATTTCGCCCACAGCCAATCCCCCGGTTTGCAGGGTGCTCGATTACAAGAAGTTTCTCTTTGAGCAAAAGAAAAAACAAAAAGAGATTAAGGCAAAGTCGGCCAAGGTGGTGGTAAAGGAAATCCGGATGGGACCCAATACCGACGACCACGACTTCGAGTTTAAGCTCAGGCATGCCAAAAAATTTCTCGAGGAAGGCGCTAAAGTGCGTGTGGAAGTATTCTTCAAAGGGCGCAGCATTGTGTACAAAGACCAGGGTGAGATCATCCTGCTCAAGTTTGCCAGCATGCTCGAAGAAGTTGGCAAAGTGGAACAACTGCCCAAGCTCGAAGGAAAGCGCATGATGATGATGATCGCTCCGAAAAAGTAGTGAGAAACCCCGAAAATAAACCTAAATAAACCGCAGAGTAATGCCAAAGATGAAGTCAAAATCCGGTGCCAAGAAACGTTTTACGTTCACCGGTACAGGCAAAATCAAGAGGAAGCACGCTTACAAAAGCCACATCCTCACCAAGAAAGCTACAAAGCGTAAGCGCAACCTTACGTATGCCACCCTGGTGAGCAAGGCCGATGAAAAGAACATTCGTGAACTTCTTCAGGTGTAATTAAATCAATGTTGAACTTTGCCATAGCCTCAAAGTTCTCCGTGGGGAGGCGCTATGGCGAAAAAATGAAGTAAAATGCCAAGATCAGTCAACTCAGTTGCATCAAGGGCCAGAAGGAAAAAGATCCTCAAACTTACGAGGGGTCAGTTTGGCCGTCGCAAGAACGTGTGGACCGTTGCGAAAAACTCCTGGGAAAAAGGCCAGCAGTATGCGTATCGCGACCGTCGCAACAAAAAGCGTTCGTTCAGGGCGCTCTGGATTGTACGTATCAATGCCGCTGCCCGTCAGTTCGGCATGTCGTACAGCGTATTTATGGGCAAGCTTCACAAGGCCAATATCGAGATCAACCGCAAGGTGCTCGCCGACCTGGCCCTGAACAACCCTGAAGCGTTTAAGGCCATCGCACAAAAAGTGATGTAATCCGCAGCGATCAAAATGTAAAGGGCTGGTTCCGAAAGGAACAGCCCTTTTTTCGTTGTAAGGCTTAAGATGGTTCGATGAGTTTACCCCGCCATCAATTGCCCAGGCCGTATTTCTGCAAACGGCGGTCGAGGGCCTGCCAGCTGATGTTGAGCAGACGAGCCGCAGCCATTTTGTTGTTGCCGCTTCGTAGCAAAGCTTTGCGGATGGCGCTTTTCTCGAGTTCCTCCAGGTCGAGAATTTCGTCGGTCAGATCAACCTGATGATGACTGAGGCCGGTGGTACGCATCACAAGATGTGCCGGCTCGATCCATTCCTTGTCGCAAAGGATCACGGCGCGTTCGATCATATTGCGCAGCTCGCGGATGTTTCCGGGAAACTCATATTGCAAGAGCGATTGCAATGCAGCATGGTTCAGGCCATGGATTGTTTTGTTCATCGAACGGGCAAAATGCCCGGCAAAATGATTTGCAATGGGTTCGATATCTTCGGGGCGCTCGCGCAAAGGAGGAAGATGGATAATGAAGGTGCTGAGCCTGTGGTACAGGTCGGAACGGAATTGCTTATTGGCAACCATCTCGTTCAGTGGCTGATTGGATGCGGCAATGATGCGCACGTCCACACTAATCTCGTGGTGGCTGCCCACTCGCCGTATCTTTCGCTCCTCAAGTGCACGAAGCAGCTTGGCCTGTTGCCCCAGAGGAAGGTCTCCGATCTCGTCAAGAAAAAGCGTGCCTCCGGAAGCCACCTCAAACCAACCCTGGCGGTCTTCGGTTGCACCAGTGAATGCGCCCTTTTTGTGGCCGAAAAACTCGCTTTCAAAAAGGCTTTCGGTGACTGCGGAACAGTTGACCGAATGAAAAAGGTTGTTCTTACGGTTGCTGAGCAAATGAATCCCCAGCGCTACCAGTTCCTTTCCCGTACCGCTTTCGCCGGTAATCAGCACCGAAGTGTGGTCGGTGGCGGCAACTTTTTCCATCAATGAAGCTACCTGGCGAATGGCCTGGCTCTGGCCGATCATCACACTGCCATTATGCTTGCCAAACTGATTGCTCAGATAATCGAGGGTGTGGCGGGTTTGGCTTAGCCGAACCGATAGTTCGATATATCGTTTGGTGCGTTGCAGGGCCTGATTGAGGTCGATGAGGCGAAAAGGCTTCTGAAAATAATCCACCGCACCAAGCCGCATCGCCTCGATCACGCTGTTCATGTCGCCATGTCCTGAGATCATGATGACTTCAATCTGCGGATGTGCTTCGCGGATGATCTTTAAGAGTTCCAGGCCGCTGATGCCCGGCAAACGGATATCGAGAATTGCTATATGAAAATCGTGTTTTTGCAATAGTCTGCTGGCCTCGGCAGGATCGGCTGCGACCATGACTTCGTAATCGCGTTTGCTGAGGTATTCGCTGATCTCCTCACGCATTCGAGCCTCATCATCGACCACAAGAATACGAAGTTTCTGCATAGTAAACTATTTATTAATCTGATATACAGGCAGATGTATGATCATGGACGTAAACTCGCCCTCTTTGGTTTCAACTTCGATGGTGCCACCCATTTCGCTGATGATGCCATAACTGATGGAAAGGCCCAGCCCCGTGCCCTCTTCGGCCTTTTTTGAGGTAAAAAAAGGATCGAAAACAGAGTTCAGGATGTCCTGAGGTATGCCCGTGCCGTTATCGGTTACGGTAACCACAGCCTGATTTCCAAGCACCATTGCACTGATAATTATGGAAGGTTCATACCCTCCAACCTGCTGATTCCTTTTTTGTTCGACGGCATATCTGGCATTGCTGAACAGATTGAGAAGCACCTGTTCCAGGCGCATGGGATTGCCGTAGATCAGGGCATCGGGTTCGCAATAAACGGCCTTAAGGTGTATGAGGTTGTTTTGGTAAGCCCGACCAATGAGTTGCAGCGCATTCTTAATTACTTCGTTCAGGCTGAATGGTTTACGAAGTTCAGGGTCCTGCTCGCGGGCAAAAATGCGCACATGGCTGATGATTTGCCTCAATCGCTCAATGTCCGAAAACATGGCGTTGATTTTTCGCTCAAGGTAATCGTTTGTGAGTGTGCCGGAGTGCAATTCGTCGAGCACATTGTCGAGGCTCATGGAAATTCCGCCCAGGGGCTGATTGATTTCGTGTGCGATACCGGCGGCAAGCTCGCCAAGCGATTCGAGTCGAGACTTATGCATGATCTTTTGTTGTTGTTTTTCGCGTTGTGCCAATGCCTCCTGAACACGCAATTCAAGGTTGGCATTGAGGTCGCGGAGCTCGCTCTCGAATATTTTCCTTTGGTTGATATCGGCAATAAAATTGAGCACTGCCGGCTCTTCGTCCCACCTCACGTGGTTGAACTTAAATTCCACCCACACGCGATGTCCTGTGGAGGTGACGATCTGGGCATCCATATGCGGGATGTATTGCTCTCCAGCTTCGGCCTTTTGCATCAAATCAGAAAACGGGGCCTTGAACTCAGGATCAAGTATGTCGGTGAGCGGCCTGCCGACGAGGAGGTTTGGCAGGTAGCCCGTGAGCTCAAAAAACCGCGGATTGATGAACTCGATGATTCCGCCGGAGGAAAGCACGATGCCGTCGTTGGCGTTTTCGAAGATGAGCCGGTATTTTTCTTCGCTTTGCCTGAGGAGCTGTTCTGCCAGACGGCGCTCATTGACCTCGGTCTGGAGCGTTCGTGTGCGTTGCTTCACCCGTTCTTCCAGCGATTTGTTGAGGGCAACGAGTTCTTTTTCTGCATTTTGCCGGGCAATGGCAGCTCCAATGATGTTGCTTGCTGTGAGGAGGGTATTAAGTTCCGAAGGCGACCACTGCCGCGCGTAGCTGCACTCGTCGAAGCCCATGAAGCCGTACCATTGGTCGCCGGTAAATATCGGCACTGCCATCACCGAGATAATTCCCTGCGGACCCAGGACTTCCTGCTCAGGAAGGGGCATTTCGCTGACGAGTCCGAACACCGGCTCACCTTTGGCGAGCATGCTTGCCCATCGGCCGAAGGCCTCACTGTCGTGGGGCACTGCCTGCAGGTTAGGATTGTCGATTTCGGGTGTGATGCCCGGTGCGGTCCATTCGAGTATCTGCCGGCTGAACAGGGCATCATCCTGCCGGAAGTTTTCGAAGATATACACCCGGCTGACCCGCGTTGCTTTACCAAGAATCTCCAGGGCCTTGGCCAGGGGGTTGCTGTCGTAGCTGCTGACAAGCAAAAGTTCGGCCACCTCGCTCACTGCCTGAAGCACCTGTTCGTTGCGCAGCAAGGTAGCTTCGGCCTCGCGCCTGAGCTGCTCTTCCTGTTGCACCTTCTGGCTCAGCAATATTTCATCCGCCTGTTCTCTAATGACTGTTTTGAATCGCTCTTCGCTGATGGGTTTGAGCAGGTACGATTTGACCCCTAGTTCGATGGCTCTGGTAAAAAAGTGCGATTCACCATAAGCCGACACGAGGATGATCCGGGCATCGGGGTCCGTCTGGCGAATTCGGGCTGCCATATCGAGGCCGCTCATCAAGGGCATGCGGATGTCGGTGACCACCAGATCAGGGCGATGCCTCAGGTACAGTTCCAGGCCTTGTTGTCCGTCGGCAGCCTCGTAAACCTGTGCCACCAATCCCCGGAGAAAATGACGCATGACGGTGAGTATCACCAGCTCATCTTCGACCAAAAGCACACTGATGGGATACATGGGGGCTATTTTAGGCTAAAGTTTTTCTCCCCCGCCCTGATGTGCACTTCAAGGCGGTTTTCATCGGGAGGAATCGGGCACGACCAGCGGTCGCTGTAGGCACAGTATGGATTGTAGGCCAGGTTGAAATCGATGGTCAGGCTGTCGCCTTCAGGCATATCCACATCCAGGTACCGGCCTCCGCCATAGGTTTCTTCGCCGTTGGTGAAATCTTTGAATGGCACAAATAGCTTCCGGTACCCGGGATTGGCCTGCAGGTAGTCGAAGTTTTGGAAGGCAGTGAGCCTCAACGAAGTATCGCCAATGGAAAAATAGATGTAGCCATACTTCCTGTAGAGTGGCAAACGGCTGGTGGTTGTAGGCATGCGAAAAGGCGCTTCTGAAGTATCGGTGGTGAAGGCTGCCCTGATCCTGTAGTTGATATCGGGATAGAAATAATCCAGGCCCTCAAATTTTGGCACCAGATCGGGAGGCAAGGGCGATTTTTCAGGGTCGGCGAATTCATTGTCTTTTCTAAGCCTTTGGGTGATAATTTCATCAATGTATCGCCCGAGAATGATCTGGTTCCGGTAGTGCTCCTCATCAGGAAAGAAAGCAAATGTGGTGTACCAGTAGCTGATCCATTCGGAAAAGACGGTGCGAAATCCCCGGCTGGTTTTGTACCATGTTTCGGGGTCGAAAGTGCGATCGGTGGCTACCAGCAGCCCGATTTTTGTGCCTTTGAACGCCTTTCGAAACATATTCCAGGAGCGGCGGGCATGGGCGCCCATGCTGTAGAGGTCGAAGGATTGTCCGGGAGGCAAGCCCCAGTCCTCGAAACGCATTTTCAGCGCCACCGCAGTGGCATAGGTACGGTCGCGGTAGATGGTTGAGGGAATGCTGACGGTGTAGATCGTATCGCGAAACATCATGCGCCGCATCGTCTCTGCCGAGGCATCCGCCATATTGGTATGCGGGGACGAATAAGTCCATTGCGTGATGGGTATTCCGGTGATGATCATTTTTTTGTATCCGTTGGCCCGGTAATACTCCATGGCCTCGCGCAATCCGTTGTCGGGGAGCCACCCCTCGACCACAAGGATATCCGACACAGGTTTGTGTGGCTTTGCCAGAAAGGGATAGATGGATTTTAGTTGCAGCCAGAATAAAAAGGCTAAAAGGATGAACAGCACAAGCCATCCCGTTGTTGTTGGCCAGTAAATGGTTCTGCGTTCGAAAAGCCGGAGTTTCATAAGATCGCAACAAGGCTACCAAGTTAATTAATTTTGCAGTCTTTAAAACAATAGATGATGAAGTTGCACCGGATGCGTAAACAATATGTCAAAGGCGAGCTCGACGATGCAGGTTTGCCCGATGATCCGCTGGTTTTATTCAGCCAGTGGTTTGAAGAAGCCGTGGCCACCCATGCCCACGAAGCCAATGCGGTGGTGCTGGCCACTGCTTCAGGCAATCAGCCTTCGGCCAGGGTGGTTCTGTTGAAAGAATTTGGCTCAGAGGGATTTGTGTTTTACACAAATTATGAAAGCCGGAAAGGGAAAGAACTCGCCGCCAACCCGCTTGCAGCCATGTTGTTCTATTGGCCAGAGCTGGAGCGACAAGTGCGCATCGAGGGGATAACCGAAAAGGTTTCCCGGGAACAATCGCGGGCTTACTTCGTCAGCCGGCCCGATGGCAGCCGGCTAAGCGCTATCGTTTCGCCGCAAAGCACGGCCATAGCTTCACGACTGGAGCTTGAAGCCCAGGCCGACGATTACCTTAAGTCAGGCAAACCATTGGACATGCCCGATTACTGGGGGGGCTACCTATTGAAACCCCGACGCATAGAGTTTTGGCAAGGGCGAGCCAACAGACTGCACGACAGGATGTTGTACGAAGTCAACGACCTCGGCCAATGGAAACGCACACGGCTGGCTCCTTAGCTCATCATACATCCAGCGGGTCGATGCTTATCTGCTTATCCGCCTGTTCAGATGTTTCCTGAGAGCCTGCAAGCTGGTTCAATTCGCTGACAAAGCGCGCGATGTCGGCATCACCATAGCCTTTTTCGCGGGCTGCTTCTTCGAGGGTGCCCCAGATGGGTTCGCCGCAGGCAATGCATTTGATGCCCTGCTGCATGAGGTAGCGCACCGAGTACGGATAGACGCGCACCAGTTCTTCAATTTCGATATCGGGACGGATCATGGCTTTTTTTCCGGATTTAATCAAAAATCCTGCCTTTAGGCAATGGCTGACAAGTTGGGAAAATTTGGGGTTTTTTATACTTTCGTCAGCCAAAGAAACTGACAAAACGGCTTATGGCACAACAGACACAACTTCTTGTGGTGATGCTTGCTTATCTGGGCATATTGATTGCCTGGGGCGTGTGGCAGGGTCGCAAGGTAAAAACCACCGGGGATTACACCATTGCAGGGCGGCGTTTGCCGGGCTGGGTGGCTGCGCTCTCGGAGCGGGCCACAGGCGAAAGCAGCTGGGCTTTGCTGGGCCTGCCCGGAGCGGCCTATGCGCTGGGGCTCGCCGAAATATGGACAGCCCTGGGTTGCGTTGCCGGCATCATCACTGCCTGGTGGCTGCTGGCGTGGCGGATCCGTGAAGCGGCCGACCAAAGCAGTTCGATAACCTTCTCGGAGTTTCTGGCCGTACGTTTTGGCAACATGGCCCCGCACATCAAACTGGTCTCGGCAGCCGCCATTGTCTTTTTCTTCTTTTTCTATGTAGGTGCGCAATTCCTGGGTGGAGGCAAAACTCTTTTCACCATGTTTGGCCTCGAAGCCCGCTGGGGGATGTTGATCACCGCTGCCATCATCGTTCCATATACCATTTATGGAGGGTTCCGGAGTGTGGTCTATACCGATGTCATTCAGGCCATGATTATGATTGTTGCCCTGGTGGCGGGGCCGATCACCGGACTAATCTACCTGAGCCGTCACCCCGAAACCTTTGCCGGCGGCATGATGGAAGCCCTAGAGCTTGCCGGTCCGCAATATACCTCGCTCACAGGCGGAGCCGAAGGATTTGCCGCCGGCCTTGTCATTGTCGGAGGGTTCAGCTGGTTTTTCGGCTATCTGGGCGGGCAACCCCAGCTGAGCATGCGTTTTATGGCCATCTCCGACCGCAATCAGGCCATACGCGCCCGCAATATCGGTATCGCCTGGACGATAGTGGCCTACATTGGCGCCCTTATGCTGGGATGGATCGGTTTGGCCATTTTCGGACCTGACACGCTGCACGACCGCGAAATGGTGATGCCCGCTGTGATGCTGAAGATTTTTCCCCCTGCCATTGCAGCCCTGCTGATCACCGGCGCGGTGGCTGCCATGATTTCCACCGCCGATTCGCTGCTGGTGCTCAGCGCCACCGAGTTTTCGGAAAACATCCTCAAACCTGCCCTCCACAAGCGAGGCATTAACATCAGCAACGGACTGGCTATCAACCGGCTGACCACCCTGACCCTGGCTGCTGTAGCGCTTGTGGTGGCTTATACCATTCAATCGAAACTAATCTTTTCCATCGTCAGCTATGTGTGGGCAGGCATAGGCGCCACATTTTCGGTGGTGGTGCTGCTGTCGTTTTTCTGGAAACGCTATCACGGGCTGGCTGCGCTGGTGACCATCGTCAGCGGTCTTGCCTTTACAATCATCTGGATCAGCTCGGGGTTGGACACCTTGCTCACTGCCCATTTGGTGAATTTTGTATTCACCCTGAGTGTTGGCGTGCTCAGCGCCCTTTTGTTGCCCAAACCACAGTAGAAGATGCATCTGGCGCAGCCGGGCATATTGCTCGACAAAAGTTTTTATTTATCGGACGACGTGGTGCATCAGGCACGCATGTTGCTCGGATGCAGACTTTTCAGCAAGGTTGACGGTATCCTGACCTCGGGCATTATCGTCGAAACCGAAGCCTACGCCGGCATAAACGACCGGGCATCGCACGCTTTTGGAGGCCGGTTTACTCCACGCACCAAAACCATGTACGAAGAAGGCGGATGCGCCTATGTGTATCTGTGCTACGGCATGTACGAGTTGTTCAATGTCGTAACCGGTCCGCAGGGCGTGCCCAACGCGGTACTCATCAGAGCCGTGCATCCGTTGGAAGGCCTGGATGTGATGATGCATCGCAGGGGTAAAAATCAAAAAAACGGGCTGGCCGACGGACCAGGCAAACTCAGCATCGCACTGGGTATCAGTCGCATGCACAATGCACAGCCACTCGACGGCACACTTATCGGGATATCAAAACACTTTCATCCTGAACCCGATGAAATAATCGTTACACCACGTATCGGGGTAGATTATGCAGGCGACGATGCCCGACTTCCTTACAGGTTCGTTTGGAATAGCCAGAGGCTAAAGTGACTTCAGCATACTGATGAAAGCAAAGCGGCAACCTGGTTGCAAATTATGAGATTTTGCCACAAAACCCAGGAAGCAAAGTTTATTGCACGAATACATATTGGTCATGCTGCCAGCCATCCTGTTCGCAATGGCTGAGTGACCACGGACTTATTGATTCTGTTCCGGGGGTTGCCTTATTGCGATAGCGGCAACAATCCTCCTGACTTCCGCAAATTAACACCCTATATCAAAGATTTGGGCCAGTTTCATTTGCTCTTCGGTCAGCAGTAGGATTTTCTTGATTTTTTCTTTTTGTTTTGGGGTGGTAATTTCGATTTCGTAAATGCTTTGTGCGATTTCAATTACTTTTTCTGCTGAGAGATCTGAACATTTCTCTTTTAACTGTCTTTCAAGCTCTTTGAAAACTTTATATGCCACAAAATTCAGGCAGATGTGTGCTTCAATCCTTCTTTGCTTATAGTGGAAGATTGGTCTGATTTTCAGATCTGTTTTAGCAATTCTGAAAGCACGCTCAATTAGCCACAGTTGGTTGTAGTTTTCAAGTATTTCCTCTTTGGGCAGGGTAGAATTGGTCAAGTATCCCTTTAAGCCATCCCATCTTTGGTCTTGCTGTATCTTTTGCTGATCAATGCGAACTTGAACTTGCCCATCTATTTCCAGGAATTTGTTGTAGCCTCGATTGTTGATAGCTGCTTTTGTAAGCCTGCCTGTCTTGATTGCTTTTTCTAATCGTTTAAGCCCCTTTTCCCGGTTGTATTTATCTTTTCTGCTCTTTGATGGGAGTAGTTGACTAAAAGCCTGAACCCTTCTTTCTCAATGACTATTGTGTCACCATCATTAAAAGTATGGCTGCAGATCTTTTCTTTTATCCACTGAGCTTCATTTTTGATCCTTGCTCCTAAAATAAAATCATGTCCGTTGACTGTAAGCTCTTCAATGTTAGATTGCGACAGCAAACCTGAATCAGCTACAACAGTCAGTTTTTCGATGTTATACTTTTGCTTGAACCCATTGATAACGGGTAACATGGTATGCCCTTCGAATTTTTTTCCATCAAAAACATCGTAAGCCAAAGGATAGCCTCCTTGACGACAAGCAGCCCTAAAACAATTTGTGGATTTTGATGCCTTCCTTCTTTCGAAAATCCCGTGCGCCGAAAATCATCTTCACCGTCGGTCTCAAAATAAATCGTCGTTACATCATAAAACACCACTTGAACCCTTTGGGCAAGTATACGCATCGTGTGCTTATAGCTGATTTGCTGAACAAGCTCCTTCTGAGTGTTATAAAGCTTGTCCATGTATCGATAAATATTGTCCTCCGAAATGGATTTCTGGGCATACCGGTAAAGGTATTCTGTTGTCTTTAATTTACTCCTGGGATAAACCAACCTGTACAAAACCAAGTATTTAAACAACGGATCAATGACCTGATTAAAACCAATCTCATCAAATATCTTTCCCAGAATCAGATCGATACCAACAAGCTTGTGGGATGTGATAGCGTCGAGCAGACCCGCATAAACGGCTCTCTCCTGGTCAAAGTCAAACTCCGCTAACGACTGATACTCTTTAATCCATTGTTGAGCCCGTCTTACCAGAGCCTCTAAAGCATCCTCATCAGTGGCAGCCCCAAAACTCTTCCTAACTTTATACTTGCGGTTGAGCTTCTCAACTACTTGTACATAGATCCTGCCGCTTTTATGCTTTAGCTTCCTGACAAACACCCGCAAATATCATAACAAAAACCAAATTAACACCCAAAATTCCAAACACCCAATTTTTAAAACACAGACATACAACAACTTACAATGCAAAATTCAAAAATTCAAAAAAGTCTGCGGAAGTCAGGAAATAATCGTTACACCACGTATCGGGGTAGATTATGCAGGCGACGATGCCCGACTTCCTTACAGGTTCGTTTGGAATAGCCAGAGGCTAAAGTGACTTCAGCATACTGATGAAAGCAAAGCGGCAACCTGGTTGCAAATTATGAGATTTTGCCACAAAACCCAGGAAGCAAAGTTTATTGCACGAATACATATTGGTCATGCTGCCAGCCATCCTGTTCGCAATGGCTGAGTGACCACGGACTTATTGATTCTGTTCCGGGGGTTGCCTTATTGCGATAGCGGCAACAATCCTCAGTTCGTCTTTCCGGGATAAACTTTCAGGGCATGTTCCAGTGCATCCATTGCCCTTGCCAGGTCGGTGGTATTGAGCACATAGCTGATGCGCACTTCATCCTTTCCGCGACCGGGGGTGGAATAAAAGCCACTGGCAGGTGCCAGCATGACCGTTTGATTTTCGAAGGCGAAATCTTCGAGCAGCCATTGGCAGAAACGGTCGCTGTCGTCGATGGGCAAACGGGCTACCACATAAAATGCACCTTTGGGGTTGGGGCAAAACGCGCCATCCATTTTGTTGATACGTTCAACTACGAGGTTGCGACGGTGGAGGTATTCTTCGAGCACTTCTTCGAAATAAGTCTCCGGCGTGTCGATGGCGGCTTCGGCGGCTATTTGCCCGAAGCTGGGCGGACTGAGGCGGGCCTGTGCAAACTTGAGTGCCGTCTGCATCACCTCTTTGTTCCTGGAGATCATCCATCCTACGCGCACGCCACAGGCGCTGTAGCGCTTCGAAACCGAATCGATCAGAATGACGTTCTGCTCAATGCCTTTGAGGTGCATGCAGGAATGGTGTTTGTGGCCATCGTAGCAAAACTCACGGTACACTTCATCGGCAATAAGATACAGGTCGTATTTGATGACCAGCTGCCTGAGCACTTCCAGTTCCTCCTCCGAATAGAGGTATCCGGTGGGATTGTTCGGGTTACAAACCAGAATGGCCTTGGTTCGCGGGGTGATCGACTTCTCGAAGTCGGCAATTGGCGGAAGCGCAAAGCCGGAATCAATGTCTGAGGGGATAGGTATCACTTTTACACCCGCATTGATGGCAAAGCCGTTGTAGTTGGCGTAGAATGGTTCGGGTATGATGACTTCGTCGCCGGGATCCATGATGGTTTGAAAAGCAAAAAGCAGGGCTTCGGAGGCTCCGGCGCCGATGATGATTTCGTCGGGACTGACGAAGATGTTATGCTTTTCGTAATACCTTGCCAGCTTGGCCCTGTAGGAAGCAATGCCAGCCGAATGGCTGTATTCGATCACCTTGCCATCGTAGTTGCGGATGGCCTGCAAGGCAACTTCCGGCGTATGGATGTCGGGCTGGCCTATGTTGAGGTGATACACTCTGATGCCGCGTTTTTTGGCGGCTTCGGCATAAGGAACAAGCTTGCGGATGGGCGATTCGGGCATTTGGCGGCCCTTTTGCGAGATCGTTGGCATGGCGCTGGTTTTGTTTTGTCTGGTTCGATTTTATATAAAACGACCGGCTTGCTGAGGGCCGGTCGTTTTCGATTTCATTTTTTATCTGCCCCCGGGGTTCTGACCCACGGCGCTGGTCTTTTCAGGAAGATTCTCGGCAGGCTTGTCCACTACATTTCCGCGTATGGTCAGCACAACAGAATTGTTCGTCTTGGCATTGGAGAGAATGGTCACCGTTTTGGTGAAGTTACCACGTATTGCGGTGTTGTAGGTGACTTTGATCTTTTCTTTTTCGCCCGGCAAAATGGGTTTGCGTGGCCAGTCGGGTACCGTGCATCCACAGGAGGAGCGCGGCTGACTCAGAATGAGGGGTTCGTTGCCGGTGTTTGTGAACTCAAATTCGTAACTTCCGTCGGAGCCAACGAAAATGGTTCCATAATCGTGTACCAGCTTGGTGAAGGTTATTTCGGGGCCGTTGGTGGTCGGGGCAGTAGCGGGCTGCTGGGCCATCAGGGTGCCGGCTCCAAGCAAAAGCATGAGAAAAAACAGCTTTTTCATGGCCAAAAAGTTTGATGTTGATGCCTGCAAAATTAACCAAATTGGTATGCTGCAGCGCAAAATGATGTTAAAAAGTTAACAGCTTTAGAGGTGCAAAAACCGAAATTTTACCAGAGGGGTATTGTTTCACAAACAACAAAAATTGTATTTTTGCACTCCCAAACGGCGAGATAGCTCAGTTGGTCAGAGCGTCGGATTCATAACCCGGAGGTCGCGAGTTCAATTCTCGCTCTCGCTACGACAACCGCCCAAGCAGGCGGTTTTTTTTTTTCAGACCTGTATTGCCCAGCCTGAATCAGGCGCGCACCGGCGATTGCTTACCTTTGTCAGGAAAAGCACATGACACCCATGTCAGCAAACATGCCTTTGGCCGAACGGCTCCGGCCAACGAGTCTGGAAGAGTATGTCGGTCAGGAACATCTTGTGGGCGAAAATGCCATACTGCGGCAAGCGATGCAGAGTGGCCGCATACCGAGCCTCATTCTTTGGGGGCCTCCGGGTGTGGGCAAAACCACCCTTGCCTTGCTGATCGCCCAGCAGCTCGAACGTCAGTTTTTTACCCTCAGCGCTGTGACCTCCGGCGTTAAAGAGGTGCGCGAGGTGATTGAAAAGGCCAGGCTGCTGCACCGCCCTCCTATATTATTTATTGACGAAATCCATCGGTTCAGCAAATCGCAGCAGGACTCGCTGCTGGGCGCAGTTGAAAAGGGCTACATCACCCTGATCGGTGCTACCACCGAGAATCCCAGCTTTGAAGTTATCGCGCCCCTGCTCTCCCGCTGCCAGGTGTACGTGCTGAAGCCGCTCGAAATGAATCATCTGGAAACGCTGACTTCAAGGGCTCTGGCGGTGCTTGAAAAAGAAACAGGCTGCAACATTGAGTTTGCTGCCATGGATGCGCTGATGCAGATCAGTGGAGGCGATGCCCGCAAGCTGCTCAATGCCCTCGAACTTGCCGTGGAACTCCATCCCGAGGCCAGATCGGGCAGCAAAACCCTGCACATTACCAACGATCTGCTGAAAAAGCTGATACAGAACAACCTGACCCGCTACGATAAAAAAGGCGAGATGCACTACGACATCATCTCGGCCTTTATCAAATCGATGCGAGGCAGCGACCCCAATGCCGCTGTGTATTACCTGGCCCGCATGGTTGAAGCCGGCGAAGACCCGTTGTTCATTGCGCGGCGCATGCTCATCCTGGCCTCGGAAGACATCGGCAACGCCAACCCCAATGCCCTGCTGCTGGCCAACGCATGCTTTGACGCCGTGAATAAAATAGGCTGGCCCGAGAGCCGCATCATCCTATCGCAGACAGCCATCTACCTGGCCTGCTCACCCAAGAGTAATGCAAGCTATGTTGCAATCAACAAAGCTCAGGATCTAGTGCGCAAATACGGCGACCTGAGTGTACCCCTTGCACTTCGCAACGCGCCCACCCGACTGATGGACGAGCTGGGCTATGGGCAGGGATACAAATACGCCCACGACTTCAGCGATAACTTTGCTGAAATGGAGATGCTGCCCGATGCCATTGCCGGCACACGGCTGTATGAGCCTGGCAACAACAGCCGGGAACAAGAGTTGCGCCTGAGGCTGCAAAAACTCTGGAGGGAAAAATACGGTTACTGAGTTGGCTCCGGTTTCTATTCCTGCATCAGCACATTGCGGTAGGTGACCAGTTTCAGCTTTTCGGCCTCGGGCAATTCCGGATATTGCAGTTCGAGCTCACCAAAGCGATTCAGGAGCACATTGCTCACAGCATAGCGCATAAACCATTTGCGATCGGCCGGAATCACATACCAGGGCGCATAACCGGTGGATGTATGTGCCAACATCTCGCTGTAGGCGTGCATGTATTTATCCCAGTGACGGCGCTCCTCCAGGTCGCCAGCCTCAAATTTCCAGTTGCGCGCCGGGTCGTCGAGTCTCCGCAAGAAGCGTCTTTTCTGTTGGTCTTTTGAGATGTTCAGGAAGAACTTGATGATGACCGTGCCGTTTTCGGTGAGATGCCGTTCGATGTCGTTGATCTGTCGGAATCGCTGCTGCCAGAAATTTTCATCAAAATCGTCGGCAGATTGATATCCGGGAATGCGCTGACGCAACAAAAACCCGGGATGAACGCGGGTGACCAGTACCTCCTCGTAGTACGACCTGTTGAAAATTACTACCTGACCTTTGGCCGGAAAGCATTTGTAGGTGCGCCAGAAATAATCATGGGCCACTTCTTCAGGCGTGGGGGCCTTAAAACTGAAAACCTGGGTGCCCTGCGGGTTGAATCCCGACATCACGTGCTTGATGGTACCATCCTTGCCAGCCGCATCCATGGCCTGAAAAACAACGAGCACTGCATAACGGGCAGAAGCATAAAGCATGTCCTGCATGCGCGCCAGCATTTCGATATTACCCTCCAACGCCCTGGCAGCATTGTCCTTGTTGCCGATGGCCGAAACCCAATCGCAGGCAAAATGATTGACATTCAGGCTGCTGCCTGGCTGGTAAAAAATATGAGGATCTTTTGCAAGGTTTTCCATGAAGGAAATTTTGGCAGCAAATTAGGAATTTATCGATGTATTTTACCCCGTCTATCTGCCAGAACAACAATTCTTATATTTGATGATTTTAGATACCGCGAAAAGCAAAGCACCCTTATCCACAATCCAACTGAGTAAATGACCACAGAGAGCATCCTTTTAATTTCGTCCATTTTGCTGTTGATCAGCTTGTTGGCCGCCAACCGCGCCTTTCGCTACGGCATCCCTACCCTCTTGCTGTTTCTGGCGGTAGGTATGCTGGCAGGTTCGGAGGGCATAGGCGGAATTTATTTTGATAGTCCGGTGCTTGCACAATTCATCGGCGTAGTCTCCCTCAATTTCATCCTGTTTTCCGGTGGACTCGACACCCGCTGGGAGCGCATCCGGCCGGTGCTCTGGCCGGGAGTGGCGCTATCAACAGCCGGAGTTTTGCTCACCGCGCTCAGCCTCGGCACCTTTGTTTGGTGGCTCACCAAGCTGAGTTTTTTCGAAAGCATGCTGCTTGCTTCCATTGTTTCATCCACCGATGCTGCTGCCGTATTCTCGATCCTTCGTTCAAAAAGTCTTCGTTTGAAAGGACGCTTGCGTCCGCTGCTGGAGCTCGAAAGTGGCAGCAACGACCCGATGGCGTATGTGCTTACGATTACTTTCCTGGGTCTGGTGGTCAATCAGCACGAGTCCCCGGGACGACAATTTATTCTGTTTTTTCAGCAAATGAGTCTCGGTGCAATCCTGGGTTATTTCGCAGGACGGTTTAGCCCACGCCTGATCAACAGGATGAACCTGGGTTTCGAAGGGCTGTATCCTGTGCTGAGCATCGCCCTGATGCTGCTTATTTTTTCATTAACATCCATCGTGGGAGGAAACGGATTTTTAGCCATCTATATCGCAGCTGTCATGATTTCGAATGTAGAGCTGATCCACAAAAAGACCATCATCAAGGTGTTTGACGGACTGGCATGGCTGATGCAGATTGTTTTGTTTCTGACGCTCGGGCTGTTGGTTTTCCCCAGCCACGTGTTACCCGTGCTGGGATTGGGTGTCTTGATTGCTGCCTTTCAGATTTTTGTGTCGCGGCCACTGGGTGTATTTTTGAGTCTGATACCATTCAGGATGCCGGTGCGCGAGATTGGATTCATCTCCTGGGTGGGATTGCGTGGCGCAGTGCCTATCGTGTTTGCCACATTCCCGCTCATCGCCGGAATTGACAAATCGGACCTGATTTTCAATATAGTGTTTGCAGTGTCGGTCGTATCGGTGCTGCTTCAGGGCACAACCATACCTGCTGCGGCCAGGTTGTTTGGGGTGATTGATTCTGCTACCGAGGCATCCCCCTCTAATCTGAGCGATATTCTCGAGGAGCATCCCAAGACCCTCATGCACGAGATGCAGATTTTACCAGGTTCGGGAGCTGCCGGAAAAAAACTGCTCGAACTCAGCTTTCCTGAGAACGCCCTGATTGCAATGGTGAGGCGGAACAATCAATATTTTATACCTGGTGGTTCCACCATTCTTGAGGTTGGCGACACCTTGATTTTATTGGCCTCGGATGAAACAAACATGGAAGAGGCAAAACGAATTCTGGAATGAGGAGAGGTCAGGTTGTTTGGCGCCTGGTGGATTTTATTTGTTGAACCTTTATACGTGCCAATTTGCCGCACCTGACGGGGATGAGTACGTTGGGTATTTCACATCATTTGTGACCAATACCATACAAATACGTCTTTTACCGTAGGTAGAACAAGTGAAGCTGAATGTACTTTTGGCCCAAACCTAATAATACCCAAACATGAAGAGAACCCTCAAAATGATGTCATTGGCTTTGATGGCCATGATATTGTCGTTCGCCGGCAAACTGTCTTTTGCACAGACCATCCTAAAAGAGACCATCTTTGACCCCTCGGGCAAGGCAAACATCGTCAACCTGCAGGATGTAGTAGTTGACCGCGAGAATAAAGAAATCAGATTGATTTTCATGACCAAGCAGACAAGCCGAAAGCTAAAAGGCGAGTTGCTCACATTCGACATGGACTTCAACCTCAAGAACAGCGAGCAGTTTGAGGAAGAACTTGAAAGGATGCGAACCCGTTTTGGATTTTCGCTTAATTTCTGCCCCGAATCTCGAGAACCCCTGCTTACACTGGAAGCCAACAACTTCACCGGCCAGGCAGTTTTCAAACGCGGATATATTGATCGCTACTTTAACTGGGAAACCGGCTGGTGCGACGATCGTTTCAAGATTGAAGAACGTGTGAGGCCGCGGGGCGACGATGGCGAAAAGATCAAGCTTGTGGCATGGTGGACAATCAATGATGTAAAGAAATATCAGGCTTTGCGCAGCAATGTAAAATACAGTTATCAAGGTGGCGGCGTTACCAAGGTCACCTACTCCCAGTCGCGTCAGGGAAGGGTGCGCGATTTGGCCTCGGCCAAAGACGGCGATGCAGTGCTGATAGGGCTTGTGGCTGAGAAAGGCCTGGTGAAAGAAAATCTGGGTAAGAATTATACCGTGCAGAAATTCAGTGCCGACAAACTTGAGAAACTGGCAGAATCGGCCATTAACTTTCCCGTAATCGCCTCTCCGCAAGCCAACTACCTGCTCGAAAGCGGCAATATGGCCCTGATATTTTATCGCGAAGACGGCAAATACGAATACATCGAGGTGAATTACGACGCCCAGGTGGAGCGCAGATTTGAGGTCAATTCTCCGATACCACAACGTTGGCTTGTGTTGGGTGCAAAAGAGGAAGGCGATGCCGTTTATGTACACGGACTGGTATCAACCAAAAAATATGACAAGCAACTCTATGGCGAGGTGAGTATGATTCATATGCAGAGCGCCACACAGGAGACGTTGCTCAACGGTAAGACATCGGGCTATATGCTGATGAAAGTAACCGACAAAGGAGTGGAATGGATCAAACATTCCAGCCTGGCGGAATTCAAAGCAAAATCAGCTTCGCCCGATGGCGAAAAATCCAAACCCTATGCGGGTGGGAGAGTTGCAATAAAAGAACTCTATGTGAATCCACAGGGTGAGTTGCTCGTGGCTGGCCAGCTTCGCACCGGAAAAGGAGAGTTTCGCGATGTTACCTTCTTCCATTTTAGCCCGCAAGGCGACCTGCTGCGAAGCTATACCTCCGCCCTGCGCGACAAAAACAGCTACAATAAGCTGACTCCCACCGAACATGCATTCATCAGCACCGAAAATGCCACTTACTGGACCGTGTTTGAAGTGGCCGGTGCAAAAAAGAGCGGTACCACAGCCCGTACACTCTATTATCCCCGCATCGCCACCGTGAAACCCAACGGAGCCGGGGTGAACAAGTTCAAAGACATAGGCGAAAGAAAATTCTACCTCGACGACAAATACCCGGTCAACTGGATCGAGGGCAACACCTTCTTTTTCCTCGGCGCTACGAGAAACGGGAAAAACCTCTGGTTTAATAAGATCCATTTCGATTGATGGCCGACTAAAATGCACATTTTTACAATGAGCTGAAATGATGCTCAAAACGCCAAAAAAGTGGCCTGCCTATGGCAGGTCACTTTTTCTATTAAAGTCTTGTTAAATAATCAGATACGATACCACCGTCTCACCTGACAGATTACTTTTACGGAAACGATATATCCTATGACCGCCTCACGCTATGTCCTGCACACCCTATGCGCCTTGGTTTTTCTGCTACTTCTCCAGCCAGAAGCGTTTTCTCAGGCAGCATCGAAAAACATTTCATCATTAAAACGTGCCGATTTCATTCAGCTGGCACAGGGAAGTGATACCCTGGAGGCGGTAACAAACTTATTTTTCAGAAAACGCAAAGAAGCACAAACGGGATTTATTCTGGCTGGAGCTGCAGTGTCGGTGTTTGTGCTGGGGAGTGTAGCTTTTGCCATCGGCGCCGGCATGTCGGGAGCCGACGACCCCACGGAAGAGCTGCAGGTCGGGGCTGCTGTGTTCAGCATTGTATTTTATGGCCTGGTCATAGGTTCCGGCTTTCGGCTGATCCGCTACAGCAAAGGCAGGCTGCACGACCTTATGAAGAGCTATCCTGTTGACGGACAGCTACCCGAATTTGTTAAGAATCAGTTGAGAAATAAAGACTTCCCCGAGGGCTACGCCGTTGAAAGGTAGCTTGCCGGACGTCAGGCTTATTTTCCTATACAGAATTTGCTGAATATCGAACCCAGCACTTCGTCGTTCGAAATTTGTCCGGTGATTACCGACAGTTGATACATGGCCCGACGCAGGTCGATGGCAACAAGGTCGGTGGGCAGGTTGGCATGGAGCCCCTGCATGACCGCTTCAAGCGATTCGGATGCTTGCCTCAGGGCATGATAATGCCGGGCATTACTTACAATGGTATCAGACTGCACGTTGAATCGTTTCACCACATTGAGCAGGCTGTCGGTGATCAGGTGGATATTTTCCTTGCGCTTGGCAGAAATAAAAACGGTTTCCAGTTCCACAAAGTCACGGAAATGTTCCGGGGTCTGTTCGAGCATATCTATCTTATTGCCCACCAGGATGAAATGCTTGCTTTTATCTTCGATCAGGTGCCTGAACTCGCTCAGCATGTCTTCAGCGCTCTGGCCGTAGCAGTCCGTCATATCGCATACATACAATACGACTGCCGCCTGTTGGATTTTTTCGTACGTACGTCCAATGCCGATGCTTTCGATCAGGTCGTCCGAGTGGCGAAGGCCTGCGGTATCAATAAACCGGAAGTTGTAGCCTCCGATGACAATGGTATCTTCGATGGCATCGCGTGTAGTGCCCGGAATTTCGCTCACGATGGCACGTTCTTCGTTGAGTATGGCATTCAGCAGGGTAGATTTGCCGGCATTGGGTTTGCCAACGATTGCCACAGGTATGCCTTGCTTGATGGCATTGCCGGTTTTGAACGATTCAAGAAGCCGGGCAATTTCAGTCTGAATCTCATTAAGCAACAACCGAAACTGGGTACGGTCGGCAAATTCGACATCTTCTTCCGAAAAATCGAGTTCAAGTTCGATGAGTGCAGCAAAATCGATAAGCCGCTGTCGGAGTTCTGCTATTTTTTTTGAGAACAAACCGCGCATTTGTTTCATAGCCAGCTCATGACTGGTTTTGCTGTTGCTGGCAATCAGGTCGGCCACTGCTTCGGCCTGGGCCAGGTCGAACTTCCGGTGTGCAAATGCGCGCATGGTAAATTCTCCGGCATGGGCAGGACGGGCACCTTTTTCAATCAACAATTCCATGATGCGCCTTTGTATGTAGGTGCTGCCGTGGCAGCTAATCTCGGCCACGTCTTCGCCTGTGTAGGAATGGGGCGCCCTGTAAAAAGCAAGCAGCACCTCGTCGAGCGGCTCTTCTCCGTCGATGATTTGTCCGAAATACTGTTTGTGGCTCAGGGCTTTAGTCGTGTTGAATCCGGCTGCTTTTGCACGGAAAACGGAACCGGCTATTGCGATGGCATCTTTGCCCGACAAGCGGATGACTGCAATTGCCCCCATGCCGGGAGGCGTGGATATCGCGCATATGGTATCGTCGGAAACGAGATCATAATGCATAGGTCACATTTTGGGATAAAAGTACAACTTCGGCCTGATTTACGGGGTTTGACTGTGCAAGGTATTTTTTTTCAACAGCGCATAAAATCAAGCGTCAGTATGACCAACGCAGCTTAATTTGGCATCACCAAAACCAAAAACCATGTCGAAAAACAACCAACTGTATATCATTGCTTTAGCTCTATTTTCACTGTTCATTTCCTGTCAATCCGGTCGCAAACCCTATGAGCCTGTTCCGGAGTTTGAAGCCTACATAGCTCAATATAGCCGCCTTCTTCCCGAGGCCGCATCTCCTTTGCGTATCACCCTGGCCTTCAAGGTATCCGACAGCATCAGGCAAGATGACCTGCTTACCAATTCATTGCTTGGGTTCGATCCTGGCGTGGCAGGCAAAGCAATATGGGCCGATGAATACACCCTTATTTTTACGCCCGACATTCGATGGCCCGAAAATGAAGAGTTTGTTAACGTCAGCTTCTTTTTGGGAAAGTTGAAACAAGTTCCAGCTGATTTTCACATATTCAGGTTCCATACGCGTCTTGCTCCACCGGCAATTGCAGCAGGTTTACCTCAATTTATGAGCGATGGCGACAGCCTGTGGATAGAGGGCCAGTTCAGCCTGTCGCATCCACTTGTTCAGGGGGTACCTCAGGATCTGGCCTCGGCAACACTCAACGGTCGCCCTCTTAAACTTATCTTCTCTGTTTCAGAAAACAACAGGAGCATCGTTTACAAAAGCCGGAGCTTTTCACCTGCCCCAGAGCCACGCGAACTTAGTTTCCGATGGAATGCCCGTCAGTTGGGCATAGCACGAAAAGGAAGTTATGAGCTGATGATTCCGGGCAAAGAAAATTTCCGGGTCGTGCAGCTCGAAGCAATCATGTATCCGAATCAGCGGATTAAGATCCGCCTCAGCCAGCCTCCCGCTCCCGATCAGTCGGTTCCGGCTATGGTGCTAACGGAACCTGAAGTTGATTTTCAGATAGATAGCCGCGAAAACCTGCTGGAACTCATTCCCAAAGAAAACATCAGCGGAACGTTTCGACTGAAGCTGTCGCCCGGTCTTCGGAGTATTTCAGGCAAAAACCTCGAACCAGCACTGGATACCATTTTGGAATTCGACGAGCTGAGACCTGCCGTCAGACTACTAAACTCAAGCACTATCATCACGGGCAACAATATGATGCTGCCATTCCAGACCATAGGGCTGAGGGCAGTGGACGTGCAGGTAATCAAAGTGTTTGGAAACAATATGTTGCGGCACCTGCAGACCAATGACCTCGATGGAAACTACGACCTGCGGCTCACAGGTCGGGTAGTGGCCCGCCAGCAAATGGTTTTTTCAACAGCCGACGAAGCATCGCTGATGAGCTGGCAGAAAAGGGCTATTGATTTGAGCAAGCTCATAGTCACCGATCAGTCGTCACTCTATAGGGTCTATATCACGTTTAAAAAGAGTTACACTGCTTTGCCATGTGCAGGCCAGCTTCCTCCCCCGCCCGGCCGGATTACAAGTGCAGAACTCCGACAGTGGGGGGCCGATTATTACTATCAGCCTGATTATTACTATCCTGACAATTATGAGTGGGAGGAACGCGACAACCCATGCCACGACAGTTACTATAATTCTGATCGTTTTGTCGCCAAAAGCCTCTTTTACACCCGATTGGGTTTGATGTCAAAAAAAGCCGAAAATAGCCGGGAATACCGATTCTATGTTACTGATCTTCAAAGTGCTATGCCTGTTAAGGATGCCACTGTTGAACTTTTTGATTTTCAGCTTCAGCGCATAGCAAGGGCAAAAACCGATGTTGAGGGACAAGTGGTGCTTACGCAACAACTGGTTGATGCATGGATTGCTGTAGCCACCCATGGCAACAGCACCGTGTATTTGAAGCTCGATGGCAGCCAGCTACAACCACTTGGGCGTTTTGATGTAGATGGCACCAGACCCTCGGCAGGACTTAACGGATTTATCTTCACCGAACGGGGCGTGTATCGTCCGGGGGATACGTTGCACATCGGATTCATGTTGGACAACAACCCCTTGCCCCGCGCTCATCCGGTAGTTCTGGAACTGCTGGATGCACGGAATCGACCCGCCGGACGTCAAACGCTCAGTTTTGGAGCGCATAACCTCATTCGTTTCAGCATGCCCACCCGACCTGAATCGCCCACAGGCATTTGGACGATACGCATTACAGTTGGCGATGCCAGTTTTACCCGTCGCATCAGGGTCGAGACTGTGATGCCAAACCGGCTAAAAATTGCATTTGTTCCTGAAAACCGGCTCTTTGGGAAAGAAGACCTTCAGCCAGCGATCGGATTGCGGGTAAATTGGTTGCATGGAGATGCTGCATCCGGACTTAGGTTAGCAGCTGAACAAACCGTGAGCGACGTCCCAGTGCAATTCAAAGGTTTTGAAGGATACAACTTCAGCAATCAGGCCATTGAGGCATTCCGTTCCCATAAAATGGAGCTCTCCGGAACACTTTTGGATGAGAATGGCTCGGCCAGCATGCAGCTTCAACTGCCTGAAGCCTCACGTTTCAGAGGCCGCAGAGCAGTGGAGCTCGAAGTGAGAGCTTACGAACCCGGAGGCGCATTCTCGGTGGCAAGCAACCGATATCTGTCTGATACTTACTCCCATTACATTGGTATTGAAGACCCGGCTCTGTCAGTAAAAGATTTTTTACCAGAGGCAGATCAGCATCAGTTTAATGTTGTCAGACTCAGCACATCCGGAATTGCAGAGGGGAATCTGAGCCTGAACTACCAGATATTCAGGCTAAACGACTACTGGTGGTGGAGCGGCGATGGCAATTCACGTGCGGCATATGTCAGCACCACCAATGCGGTGAATGTTGCACAGGGGGAAGTGTTGCTCAACAATGGAAAGGGCATTTTACGATGGAAGCCAGAGCGGTTCGATCTGGGCACCTTCATCATTGTGGTGAGCGAGAACAACGGCCATAGCACTTCTGTACTGTTAAATATTTACGGTGTTGTGGGGACATCACGAAACCAAAGAATCTCTGGCGCCAATCAGCTCAGGGTCAGCTGCGATAAAAGCAATTACCTGATTGGCGATAAAGCCGTGATCAGTTTCGAGGCACCTGCTGAAGGCAGGCTTCTGCTGAGCCTGGAAAATGGCAGCCGGCAGTTGTCGTGGCGATGGGTAACCACCCAAAAAGGTCTCAACCGCATAGAAGTACCGGTTCGACCCGAATTCAGTCCAAATGTGTATGCCCACCTAAGCTTGATACAACCGGTTGGGAATGTGGAAAACGACATGCCCGTAAGGCTTTATGGGATTGTAAACCTGAAGATTGAAAACCCACACAGAAAGCTCGAACCCCGCATCAATGCGCCCGACGCAGTTGAGGCCGGGAAGCCTTTTACGATCGAAATCAGCGAAAGCAAAGGTCGGCCGATGAGCTATATGCTTGCCATTGTGGACGAAGGCCTGTTGGATTTGACAAATTTCCGCACGCCGGATCCTTATGCCCATTTCAATCAACGTGAAGCATTGGGCGTGTTCACCAGCGACATGTTCGAGCAGGTTTTGGGAGCTTACGGTGGAAAACTGGAACAGGTGCTGGCTGTGGGTGGTGACGAAAACCTTCCACGGCGCGAAAAGGCAAGACAACAACGGTTTAAACCTGTGGTCATCGTCAGGGGACCTCTTTTACTTGCCCCTGGTGCCAAAGCCAGACATAGTTTCAATATCACCAACTATACCGGTGCAGTGCGGGTGATGCTTATTGCAGCCAACAATACCGCATCCGGTGCCTCAGCCCGCAGCCTCCACGTGCGCAATAAGCTGATGGTGCTTGCAACCGCACCCCGGTTGCTCCGGCCAGACGACGAATTCGATTTGCCCGTTACCTTGTTCGACGATACAGGGAAAGCAGGGCAGATTGCCATCAGCCTCAGAAGTGAGGGAAAGCTGAAAGTAACCGGAACCAGCACGCAGCGTATCCAATCCACCGGAAAAGGTGAGCAAACGGTGGTTTTCAGGGTCAAAGCCCTGGAAGAAGGAAGCGGAAGCCTCACCATAAGTGCTAAAAACCAGGAAGTCAGCGTTTCCAATCAGGTCAACCTGAGTATCGAACAGCCGTTTGTGCGGCAACAGCTGTCGAAGAGTCTCCAGCTCGAACCAGGCAAAAGCATTCAAATCAAACCACAATTTCCCGGAACCAGAAGCCGGATGGCACAGCTCGAAGCAATGAGGCTGCCTGATATCGATCTAGGAGGTAAGCTAAACTCATTGTTAAGCTATCCCCATGGATGTACCGAACAAATTACATCGCAGGGAATGGCCATGCTGTATCTGCCGGGATTGCTCAAATCGGGGAGCGAGGAAATGCAGCAATACGAGCGGGCGATGGCTTCGGCACTCCGCCAGGTAGAACAGCGTATCGATGCCAATGGACATACCGTTTACTGGCCCAACACCGCCCAGGTGCATGAATATACCTTCGTGTATGCCGTTCATTTCCTGACACTTGCTCTGCGCGAGGGCAGATATTCCGGTGGAGCGTTGTATGATCGTACGCTGGAAGCACAGAAACAGAGGGCGAGACGATGGAGTGACTGGCATTCAGGAGATCTGGAATTGTTCCTGCAATCCTACAGGCTATATGTGCTTGCACAGGCTGGCACACCCCTGATCAACGCGATGAACCGCATGCGTGAACTGCCCTCACTCGATGATCGATCGGCAACTATGCTTGCACTGGCATATGCTACCGCAGGCAAAAAACAGGCTGCAAGAGAGTTGTTGCTTGGAATCAGCAACCGTCGAAAGTCGGTTTCGGATTTCGAAGCCACGACTTTCGGCAGTCCGGTGCGCGACCTGAGCATACGTGTCCTGTCCTTGCTGGCAATCGACGAAAAAGCGGAAGCTTTTAGCTTGTTTGATCAACTTGCAACAGATGTCCGGATAAAAGCGTTGAACACCAATGAAACCGGATGGCTACTGCTTGCATGGCAGGAGTTGGCAAAGTTGAATCCTGCAGGAGACGAAGCTTCCTACGAACTAAGCGGCAAAAACTCCGGAAAATACACCCTGCAATCGAGTGTGCAACGGCATTTGCTCGATGTGGAAGATCGTAGCCTGACCTTGCGAAATACCGGCGCCAAAGGTCTGTATTTCAACCTGCTTACATCGGCCATACCTGAGGAAAAGGAAGCTGCTCCGATTTCGAGGAATGCGGAGCTGAAGGTGTGGTTCACTGCCCTCGACGGTCGAGCCCTTGAGATCAAAGACCTCAAACAAGGCGAAACCGCAATCATGCGGGTTAAAGTTGTCAACCGAAGCAACAAACAACGCAATTTCCTTGCTTTGCAAAACATCCTGCCGGCTGGCTGGGAGGTATTGGGAAGCAATGTCCCGGAGGGTTCGCCGACGATTGCCGCGCAATTTTCGCAGGATTATACCGACGTGCGCGACGACAGAGTGATCAACTACTTCTCGCTTGCACCCGGACAAGAGCGAATTTACTCAGTTCGAATCTCGGTGACTTATTCGGGTAACTTTGTCTTTCCCGGCATATTTTTAAATTCAATGTACGAGACTGATATCGAAGCCTTTACCGGCGCATCAAGGATTGAAATCACACCTCGTTCACGACCTTGATCATTTGTCATGCCTAATTCCCGCCAGCAGCAAAAAAAAATATTGCTTGCTTTATCATCGGTTCTTGTGTTCATGACGTTTCTCTGGTTCTCGCCTGACCCACTTGGGCGCGAACCCCTGAGCACGGTACTTCTCGACAGGCACGGAAGGCTGTTGGGCGCCAGATTGGCTTCTGATGGCCAATGGCGGTTTGCACCCGCCGACAGCCTTCCGGAGAAATATGTTGCCGCACTGCTGGCCTATGAAGACAAGCGTTTCCGCTGGCACCCTGGTATTGACCCCATCGCGGTATCCCGGGCAATTTTTCAAAATATCCGGGCAGGCAAGATCGTCAGTGGTGGCTCCACCATAAGCATGCAGCTAGCCCGCATCTCGGTGCGATACAAGAATCGTGGTTTGAAACACAAGATTGCTGAAGCCTGGCTCGCCCTTTCGATAGAACTGAAATATTCCAAAAAATCAATTTTGAGGCATTATGCCTCAGTTGCTCCTTTTGGGGGAAATATCAACGGTTTGCATGCCGCCTCATGGCGCTATTTTGGACATCCCCCGGAACTCCTGAGCTGGGCCGAGGCTGCCTTGCTTGCCGTGTTGCCCAATTCACCTGCCAACATTCATCCTGAGAAGAACGTGGGGCAGCTTCAGCAAAAACGCGACCGCCTTCTCAGGAAATTACACCGCATGGGAAAGATAAGCTCTACAGACCTCGAGCTCGCCCTGACCGAACCCCTGCCTCAAGGCAGATACACTTTTCCGGACCTTGCCCCTCATTTTTTGGAACAAGCCCGCAAGGAAGGTAAGACCGGTTTTATACACAGTACGTTAGACGCTGATGTGCAGCAAATTGTACTACAAATGGCCGAAAACCAACGTCTGAATGTATCTCCCACATTTGTTCATAACCTGGCTGTAATTATCCGGGAAACCGAAACGGGCAATATCATTGCCTACATGGGCAATGCCCACCCCCAAAGCAAGGTGCCAGGCTGTCATAACGACATGGCTGCAAGCATGCGTAGCCCCGGCAGTATGCTCAAACCCTTGCTTTTTGCTTCTGCACTCGACGAAGGATTGATACACCCGCAAAGCCTGTTGCCCGACATTCCGAGTTGGTGGGGGAGTTATTCGCCCCGCAACTTCGACAACAGTTTCAGCGGGGCGGTGGAAGCCCAGACCGCCTTGCAGCGGTCGCTCAACATCCCCTTTGCGTGGCTGCTCAAAGAATATGGGATTGAAAAATTCATTAATCAAATCCATGCCATGGGGTTCAGCGGCTTCAAAAAATCCGCCGAACACTATGGCATTTCGCTGATCCTGGGCGGAGCCGAGGTAAACCTGCTGGAATTGACAAAAATATATGCCAGACTGGCCCGACAAGCCCTGCACGGTGATGGTTCATTTCCGTTGAGCCACGAGGCTTGCAGGCTCACAGCCGAAGCGCTCACCGGCCTGAATCGCCCGGAAACCGTGGTCACAAGCTTTGATGCTGAAGTGAAATTACCTCTTGCCTGGAAAACAGGTACCAGTTTTGGCCAGCGCGACGCATGGGCTGTGGGGTTTAACCCACACTACGTGATTGGCATCTGGGTTGGAAATGCCGATGGAAGCGGACGTCCGGGACTCACCGGCGCCTCGGCTGCCGGCCCCTTGTTGTTCGATCTGGCATTTGCACTCATGCGCAACCAGGATTTTTTCCCGCCAGCTTCTCTCCTGCCCCACCGCTACCAGATTTGTCAATTGTCAGGTTACAGCCCCGGACCAGATTGCCCAACCATCTCTGTCGTCGGGACGCCGGCCGGTAGCAAGGTAAAAACATGCAGCTTTCATCAGCTCATCACAACCGATACTACCAGCCATTGGCGCATTTCGGAGGGCTGTCGGCCACCTTTTCCTACCAAGCGACAGACATGGTTTGTGCTTCCACCAGTGATGAGTTACTATTACCAGATCGCCAACAGCGCTTACCGCCCTTTGCCTCCACTTTTTCCCGGATGTAACTCATCACCTTATCAAATTATGGATTTCGCCTACCCGCCTGCCAATGCCTCAATCTTTCTTCCCAGGGATTTTTCTGGCAATATGCACCCTACTGTGTTTGTCCTGATCCACCAGCAGGCAGACCTGAGCGTGCATTGGCACCTCGATGGCAACTATATCGGCACCACCACAGGACCAGAACATCGCATGCCTATTCTTGCCGATGCAGGCGAACATGTGGTGACTGTAGTGGATGAATCAGGACAGCGGTTATCACGTAAAGTGTTCTTTCTCAACCCAAAGCCCGGTCGACACTAAACAACATTAAGTTTTAATGAAATTAATTTGTTGCATCAGCAGGATTTCGTTGTATATTTGCACCCACAAAAACGGACCTGTAGCTTAATTGGATAGAGCATCTGACTACGGATCAGAAGGTTAGGGGTTCGAGTCCCTTCAGGTTCACTTGATTTCAAAGGGTTGCAAAAAACGCAGCCCTTTTTTATTTCCTGAACTCACCTCATTGATTTCCTGTTAATTCCTGCGCTGAGCGGCTTGGGAAAAAGGTACAGTTTCACTTGCACATGAAAGATTCCCCTGGGAAACAGTGATGATGCACCTACCCATGGTTAGCCCCTAATTTAGAACTTAGGGATATGTAACCGAAAATATCCTTACTCGTCAACAGACCGCTAATGATGCAGCTAATTTTTATTTTCGCCACTCAGCTTTTCGGACAATGACCACTGCACTTATCGTACTTTTTACCTTAGGCAACCTTCTGGCCGGCTTGCTGGCGGCACGCTATGTGCGCAATGCCGAAGACTACCTCCTGGCCGGAAGACGGTTACCCTTTTACCTGGTGACGGCCACACTATTTGCTACTTGGTTCGGCTCCGAGACCATATTGGGTGCCAGCTCTGAGTTTGCTGAAGGCGGACTGCTGGCGGTGGTGCGCGACCCTTTTGGGGCAGCTTTGTGTCTGCTTTTGGTCGGACTGTGGTATGCCCGTCCGTTATACCGAATGCAATTGCTCACCCTGGGCGATTTTTTCAGGGAGCGATACGGAAGCCGTGTCGAAAAGATGGCATCGTGGATGATCATCCTGCCTTACTTATCGTGGATTGCAGCGCAATTTGTGGCTTTTGGCATCATCATGCAGGCGCTCACCGGATTGCCGTCCGGACAAGGTTTCCTTCTGGCAGGGCTGGTGGTTACGGTGTACACTTTTGTGGGTGGCATGTGGTCGGTTGCGGTGACCGACTTTCTGCAAATGTTGTTTATTCTGTTGGGCCTGGCTGCTTTCGGGCTTGAGTTATTTCTCGAAATTTCGCCGCTCACGCTCATTAGCTCAGCTCCAGAGGGCTTTTTCCGTTTCATTCCTGAAGCTGAACCCATCGAAATTGCCGATTATGTGGCAGCATGGATCACCATCGGCCTTGGAAGTATTGCCGGGCAGGATATTTTTCAGCGGGTCATGGCGTCGCGCAACGAACGCACGGCAATTTGGTCGCCCGTGGCAGCCGGGCTGATGTACCTCAGTGTGGGCCTGGTTCCATTGCTGATGGCGCTGGCAGCAAAGCATCTGAACATCATGACCGATGATCCTCAGCTGATTGTACCACAACTTGTGGCGGCACAGGCCTCGCCGGCAGTTAAGATTTTATTTTTCGCCGGATTGCTCTCGGCCATCATGAGCACGGCCAGTTCGGCCCTTCTGGCACCAGCTGCCATACTCTCCGAAAACATCCTGCGGCCTGAGATGCCGGGAATGTCGGATCGCAAATTCCTGAATATCTCGCGCATGAGTGTACTTTTTATTGCACTGGTGTCGGTGATTCTGGCATGGACGAAAGGCAATGTGTATGCGCTGGTCGGGCAAGCCGCCTCCCTGGGTTTGGTTACCTTGTTTGTGCCACTTACTACCGGACTTTTTACCAAAACGATTCAAAGCCGTGCAGCTATCGCTTCCATGCTTTCCGGTCTGCTCGCCTGGTTGTTGGCCATATTTTTCGAATTTCCGTCCGATCCGGTGCTTTATGGGCTGTCTGTCAGCTTTTTAGCAATATTTCTTCCAGAAAAACTGCGCTTTAGGACTTCGATTTAAAACAGATTCATCGCCAGATGACCAGCCCGACCTGGGCAAGCACGGTATTGATGCCTCCGTTAGGTTCTTTCAAACCTGCGTTGCTCAAATGCCGCCAGCCTGCACATAAGTCGAGGGAAATTTTATCGGCGACCTTAATCAATACCCCGCCACTACCGGAATTGTTCACCACGAATCCGGGTACCTGCCGCTGTGGTGCATCGGTAATGTGATGAGGACCAAAGAGCACCATCAGGTAAGCGCTATGGTCCGACCCGGCTATTGGCATACAATAACGCAGCCCAAATGCCGCCCCGAATTCTCCGGAATTTTTCCAGGGCGGCCCCGAAGGCTCAGCAAACCTGGCACCCGCGGCATTCAGCCGGGCAACAAAGTCTATGGTTTTTGCCTTCCGGTTCCAAACCTGGAGGGTATAGCTGAGGTCGAAAAGCACAAGCTCATAATCATAAGGTGTAAGATAATGCACCAATCCGAACCAGTGACCTCCCGCTCCGAGATGCAACCCCAGCGATTCCTGCCGCTCCTGGGCAGCAAGGCGCAAACTGAGCGCCAGCAACAACGAAAGAGGCAAGATTCTCGACAGCATTTTTCTTACCATACAGCAGCTGCCCAACGGATAATGCTAAGGACCGGCTCATACAAAGATAGCGCATGGCCGCCGGATTTGAAAGTCATGTCAGCTGAAAAACCAACTTTAGTTGCTGCCCGCGTTTTTCACATTCACACGCACTTGATGCAAAAAATCCTGAAGTGCGCTACGGTCGCGGTTTTGAAGCATGTGCTGAAGGTTCTGCATGCTGCGAATCACCTCCTCAAGCATGGGCAAAGTGTGCGGATTGAACAAAATCTCGCTCAGCAACTGATCGTCTTCGTCCATCAGACCACGGGCAATGGCGAGGTGCTTCGAAAAAGTTGTGCCCGGCGCAGGCTGCGGACGCATGCATGCACCAAATACTAAACTCGAAACAAAAGGTACACTAAGGCTATAGGCGGTGGTTCGGTCGTGGCCATCGAAACTTAGCTCGTGCACCTGAAGCCCAAATTTTTGGAAAAACTGCCGGAAAAGATCCTTTCCCTGCCCGCACGACTGGCTGATAAGAATGGCATGATACCCCTTGAGCTGGTTCAGGTTTGCGAAGGTTGGCCCAAACATGGGATGCACGGATACAAAGGGACGGCGCTTCTGATTGTAGTAAGCCTCCAGTCCGTTTTTCACTGAGGCGATATCGGAAAGAATACATTGCTCCGGCAACCAGGGCAGCCAGGTATCGAACACTTTCACGGTATGTTGCAGGCTGGCTGCATTGATAAACAATTCGGGTGAAAAAGATTGCATCTGTTCTTTGTCCGATAACCAATCCATTCCGGGGAGATCCAATCGTTTTGATGGATCGGTGTCTGTAGCAAGAATCTGATGTTCTTTTGACAGTTCACGACATAGCCATGCCCCCATCTTCCCAAGTCCGGCGATAAATATCCTCATGCCTGATTATGATTTTTTCCGTTGATATTCATCACCTTATGCTGATTGAGCACGGATGCCTCATGAATAGTTTCGAAGATGCGGCCGATAAATTCTGCCTCCAGGCCTTTTCGCGCGGCTCGTTTTGTCCGGTCGTGGATGATTGCGCTATACCGGCTCGATTGCAGGATGGTGATGTTGTTTTCTTTTTTGAAAAGTCCGATCTCGGTGCTCACCTTCATTCGCTCGCTGAGCAATTCGATGAGCTGGTTGTCGATGTCGTCGATTTTCATCCTGAGGTCGTCGAGACGGGTGCGGGGCAGGTCGCCTGCATCCTGGTTACGGTATTTCAGAGCGCCCAGCGTTTCCGAGAGCTGGTCGGGTGTAATCTGCTGGCGTGCATCGCTCCAGGCTTCGTCGGGCGAAATGTGACACTCGACCATCAATCCATTGAAATTCAAATCCATAGCCTGTTGACATATTTCTGCTATCAGCGTTCTGGTGCCGGCAATGTGGCTTGGGTCGGTGATGATAGGCAGACCGGGCATGCGGCGATGAAGCTCAATAGGGATGAGCCAGTGCGGGTGGTTGCGGTAACCCGAGCTCACATACGAACTGAACCCGCGGTGTACGGCGGCCAGTTTGCTGATGCCGGCCTGCTGAAGGCGTTCGATGGCCCCCATCCAAAGCTCAAGGTCGGGGTTGACAGGGTTTTTCACCAGGACAGGTATTTCGGCCCCTTGCAGGGCATCCGCAATTTCCTGCACAGCAAAAGGATTAGCCGTGGTGCGGGCGCCAATCCAGATAAAGTCGAGGTTATATTTTAACGACTGAAGCACATGCTGACCATTGGCAACTTCGGTGCCCACACTCATTCCAAACTCTGTTTTTACGCGCCTGAGCCAGGGCAGGCCTTTGTTTCCCACGCCGTCGAACATGCCGGGACGGGTGCGGGGTTTCCACAATCCAGCCCGGAACATCCGGTAACCCTTGTTTACCAGGGCTTCGGCAGTTTGCATGGTCTGCTGCTCGGTTTCGGCGCTGCATGGTCCGGCAATGATCATAGGACGCTGGTTTCGGCCTTCGAACCATTCGTGTTGTTCCTGCTTTGTCATAGACTTATTGAGTTTGTTTTAGCCTGATTATCAATGTTTACTGTCTTTATTCTTTCTAAAGCTTCTTCAAGCTTGTCCACGGTGCTGCATAAAGAAAGCCTGAGGTATCTGAGGCCACTCCGGCCAAAGATGTGCCCGGGTGTGATGAATACCCTGGCCTGGTGCAACAGTTGCTCCGACAATGTTTCAGCATCGGGGTAATGATCGGGCACCGAAGCCCATAGAAACATACCGGCCTGATCTGGTGATGTCTGGCAGCCGAGACGCTGTAAAATCTCGCCTCCGATGATGCTTCGTTGCGCATAGACAGCATTCAGCTGTTCGATCCACTGCTCGCCCAAACCGAGGGCCACCACGGCAGCTTCCTGAAGTGGCCGGAACATACCGGAGTCCATATTGCTTTTCACTTTTGCCACCTGATCCACAAGCCGGGCATTACCACACAACATCCCCAGTCGCCAGCCTGCCATATTATAAGTCTTGCTCAACGAACTGATTTCAAGCACATTGGGATAGTTTCCTGAAAAACTGAGTATGCTTAGCGGATGGGGATTCTGAATCAAAGCATAAGGATTGTCGTGGCACAGAATGAGGTTGTGCCTTGCAGCAAACTGCACCAGGGCACTGAGCGTAGCCCTGTCGGCCACAGCTCCTGTGGGCATATGCGGATAATTGATCCACATCATTCGCGTTCTGGCACTCAGCTTTTCCTGCAGTTCAACCAGATCGGGCAACCAACGGTTCTCAGGGCAGAGGTTGTAAGCAACAGGTCTTGCACCGGCAAGCCGGCAGGCAGAAGCATAAGCCGGATAACCGGGATCGGGCAGGAGCACTTCGTCGCCCTCGTTGAGAAAAGCGAGCGAAATGAGCGCAATACCTTCTTTGGAACCCATCAAAGGCAGCACCTCCGAGTCAGGATCGGGCCAGTAGCCGAAGTAACGTTCATACCAACCGGCAATCGCACTCCTGAACCGGGGTATGCCACGATAAGGCTGATACCCGTGATTGCCGGGAGTTTGTGCTGCAATATGCAAAGCATCTGTCACTTCTTTTGCCGGAGGCAGGTCAGGATTGCCGATGCCAAGATTGATGATATCATGCCCCTCCGATTCCATTTGCTTGATTTCCTGAAGCTTACGGGCAAAATAGTACTCTTCGGTTGCCTGAGTGCGTTGTGCAGGCGGAGCATAAAAATATCCGTTAATGTGCATGTGTATATGGAGTAAACGAAGTTAACTTTGACTGTTTTTGAAAATTTTCTGACGAAACATAGGTTCCGAGCATTTCCAGACGATTGCAGTGTGGCCGGATGGCCTGCATGGCAAGTTCAAACTGCTGCGGATCATCGAAAATCATCTCGGCAAAAAACAGGTATTCCCAGGCTGTTCCGGCCATAGGCAAAGACTGGATTTTGGTCAGATTGATGTCATTTTCGGCCAGAAAAGCCAGCACCCTGGCCAGGCTGCCTTTTTTGTGTGGCAGGCTGAAAGCTACGGTGGATTTATCGGGTTCAAGTCCGGGCTGGCACGGATGATTGCGCCCGATCAACAAAAACCTGGTGAAGTTCTCTGCATTCGACTCGATGTGCGAAACCACTACCTCCAGCCCGTAAAGCGAGGCAGCCAGCAATGGTGCAATGGCAGCCCTGCCTTTGATGCCAGCGGTTGAAATCAATCGTGCCGCATCGGCCGTATCGTCCGCGGCCACCTGCCGCAAATGCGGTTGTTGCGACAAAAATTGTTCACATTGGGCCAGTGCCATGGGATGTGAATACACCTCCCTGAGTTCGTGCAACTTCTGACCAGGCATGGCCATGAGGTGGTGACTGATGCGCATGCTGTATTCACCAAGAATGTGCATGCCGCTGTGCAACAGATGAATATAGTTTGGTAAAATGCTGCCTACCAGGCTATTTTCGATGGCCACCATAGCCAGACCGTCTGAAGTCCTGCCCAGCTTGCTGAAAAGCTGGTCGAAACTTTCACAAGGCTCAATAATGCTCGCATCGTGACCAAAATAATGCGTCACCGCCAGATGGTGATTCGAACCCTCGATTCCTTGTATCAGTACTTTTTTATCCATAAAAAAAATCCCGCCTCAGGGGGCGGGATTCGTATTTGTTAATTTCCTTGAACTATAGTTACGAGCATCTCCCTCCCCCTTCGGGCGGCAATCCGAAATAAAAATAAAAATAGAAGCGGGCAAAAGATGCGTTCATTGTGTGTGCGTTTTGCGAGTCAAATGTAAAACCATTTCTCTTTTTCCCGCAAGAAAAAATTGCGGGAATTTTAGAAAAATATATATAATATTGATTTTCTGTTTTTTACGCATTTGTGGATCAAGACTCACCGCATGCAGGATGCACATCGGATTGGCAGCAACGCAATTATTCAGGTGAGCTACCCTGTCGCTTGGATTAAAATAACAATAAATGTTTTCTCTTGATTTGGTTTTATTGATAAGATTTTTCTATATTTGTGCATCAAACTTAACCTGAAAGACTATGGAACACAGCAATGGAAATGGTAAATGCCCGGTAACCGGACATGGCGGACGCGGTCATATGGGCATGGGGCACAGGTCGAACACCGACTGGTGGCCAAACAGATTAAAGCTCAATATGTTGCGCCAGCATTCTGAGCTTTCGAATCCCAACCCGAAAGGATTTAGTTATCCCAAGGCTTTTGCCACACTCGACTATGAAGCGTTGAAAAACGACCTGCGCGAGCTCATGACGCAATCGCAGGACTGGTGGCCGGCTGATTTCGGACACTACGGTCCGTTCTTCATCCGTATGGCATGGCATGCTGCAGGCACTTACCGCATGGGCGACGGCCGTGGTGGTGCGAATGGTGGTTATCAACGTTTTGCGCCACTCAACAGCTGGCCCGACAATGCCAACCTCGACAAAGCCCGCAGGCTGCTCTGGCCGGTAAAAAAGAAATACGGCAACCAGATTTCGTGGGCCGACCTGCTCATCCTGGCCGGAAATGTGGCCCTTGAATCGATGGGCTTCAAGACTTTCGGTTTTGGTGCCGGTCGCGAAGACGCCTGGGAGCCGGACGAAAGCATTTATTGGGGCGCCGAAACTGAGTGGCTGGCCGACAAGCTTCGCTACAGTGGCAATCGTCAGCTCGAGAATCCGCTGGCAGCTGTACAGATGGGGCTGATCTATGTGAATCCTGAAGGCCCCGGTGGCAATCCCGACCCGGTGCTCGCAGCCCACGACATCCGCGAAACCTTCGGCCGCATGGGTATGAACGACGAAGAAACCGTAGCCCTGATTGCTGGTGGACACACCTTTGGCAAATCGCATGGTGCAGGCGATGTTTCGCTCGTTGGGGCGGAACCGGAAGCAGCTGAAATTGAAGCCATGGGCCTGGGCTGGCACAGTAAACATGGAAGCGGAAAAGGCCCCGACACCATCACAGGAGGTCCGGAAGTAACCTGGACGCGCACCCCGGCACAATGGAGCAACGATTTCTTCAAGCACCTGTTCGAATACGAATATGAGCTGACCAAGAGTCCGGCAGGCGCTTACCAGTGGGTGGCCAAAAATGCCGAAGCTACCATCCCCGATGCCCACCTGAGCGGTGTGATGCACAAGCCGACCATGCTCACCACCGACCTGTCGCTGCGCTTCGACCCGGTGTATGAAAAAATTTCGCGCAGGTTTTACGAAAACCCCGACGCCTTTGCCGATGCTTTCGCCCGCGCCTGGTTTAAGCTGACACACCGCGACATGGGTCCCAAATCGAGGTACCTCGGGCCTGAAGTGCCTGCCGAAGACCTGATCTGGCAAGACCCCTTGCCTCAGGTCGATCATCCCCTGGTGGATGCCGCGGATATTGCATACCTAAAAGCGCAGGTTTTGGCTTCCGGACTGAGCATCAGCGATCTTGTGACAACCGCCTGGGCTTCGGCCAGCACCTTCCGTGGTTCCGATTTCCGCGGTGGTGCCAACGGAGCACGCATTCGCCTCGAACCACAGAAAAACTGGGAAGTTAACAATCCTGCAAGGCTGTCAAGGGTTTTGAATGTGCTTCAAAGCATTAAAGATCAATTCGATGCAGCCCAGCAAAACGGCAAACGCATCTCGCTGGCCGACCTCATCGTGCTGGCAGGCAGCGCAGCCGTGGAAAAAGCCGCCAAAGATGCCGGATTTGATGTGGAAGTTCCATTTGTTCCGGGTCGGGTGGATGCCAGCCAGGAACAGACGGATGTGGATTCGTTCAAATATCTCGAGCCCATGGCCGATGGTTTCAGAAACTATGTAAAACAGCCCGCACCCTGCCCTGCCGAACACCTGCTGGTAGATAAAGCCCAGCTTCTTGGCCTGAGCATCCCGCAGATGACCGTGCTTGTAGGCGGCATGCGTGCGCTCAACGCCAACTGGGATGGCTCCGATTTTGGCGTCCTCACCACAAGACCCGGCCAGCTGACCAACGACTTCTTTGTCAACCTGCTCGATATGCGCTACGAATGGTCGGCCATTGATGCAGGTAAGGAAACCTTTGCCGGTCGCGACAGACACACCGGACAGACCGCCTGGAAAGCCACTCGGGTAGATCTCATCTTCGGCTCGAATTCTGAACTGCGCGCCGTGGCCGAACACTACGCCTGCGATGATGCCGGTCAAAAATTTGTAAACGATTTTGTGACGGCCTGGGTGAAAGTGATGAACAACGACCGTTTCGACCTCAATAGCAACTAATCCGACCTGACTCACTAACATCAGAGCCGCCCATGACCCGGGCGGCTTTTTTTATTTTTAGACAACAAAAAATCGCACGATAAAAAACTTGCACAAATCAGGCCACCAAAACGTTAAATCCGATGCAATCCATGCAACTTTTCCACACTTGAGTTAAATTTGGGGAGCTGATTGAAAACCCACAGAACCAAAACCATGAAAACGAGAACCTTACAACATCATGCCCTGCATTGGCTTGTTATTGCAGCCATTGTGACAGGGCTTCAGTGCAACCTTTGGGCACAAGGCGCCTGGACCATTCTCGAAACCTACACCATACCTGGAAAAGCCTCAGGCCTGGCCTGGGACGGCACCTACATTTATTACGGCATCTATGGCTCCGGAGGCTCCAATTTTTACCGATTCGACCCGGCAAGCGGACAGGCCACCTTGCTCTTCAATGTAGCAGGAGTGAGCAACTCCTACGGCATGACCCACGACGGCAACAGCCTGTGGATCATCGACCGCGCCAGCACCGGAAATGCTTATGCGCTGAATATCAGCATGACAGGTACAGTTCTGGGTCAGTTCAGCCTGCCCCAGCAATACATGTCGGGCATCGCCTGGGACAATGGCGACTTTTGGGTGGCCAGCTATTACCCTGATCCGGGCTGGATATACAAAGTGAATGCTCAAAGCACTGTATTACATCAATTTGCGCCACCAATGGCACAAACCTGGGACCTGGCAAGGCATGGTTCCGATTTATGGGTGGTGGACTACAACGGGAATATGATTTTCAAGACCGACCTGAACGGAAATGTGCTGGCAAGCTATCCTTCGGTGACCCAACGCCCTTCGGGCATCGTTCACACCGGGTCGCACCTATGGTATGTGGCCGGACCATTGAGCGCAAACAGCACCCTGTATAAAGTCGATCCCGGAGGCGCAGGCACTCCACAGGCTATGGTCACCCCCACGAGTGTTTCTTTCGGCAATGTGCTTACAGGTCAGACACATAACCAAAATATTACTGTTACCAATGCAGGCACAGGCACCCTGAATTTTTCATTTGCACAACCCCCGCAAAACACCAATGTGATGCTGCCATCGGGCAACTTCAGCCTGGAAGCTGGCCAGTCGGCCACCTATGTTGCCAGCTGGACACCACTCGAGCCTGGAACCCTGAGCACCACAGGAGCAGTGCTAAGCAACGACCCCATCAACCCGAACATAACCCTTAATTTCTCCGGACAGGCATATACTGCAGCTCCATCCATCAATGCATTCCCCACAAGCATCGATTTTGGAACCATCATGGCCATGTCCACGAAGATGCAGAACATTACCCTCACCAATCAAGGTCAGGCTACGCTGATAATCAGCGCAATAGAAAATCTGAATCCGGGATTTTACCTGCAGTTGCCTGCGCAGTTTCCGATACAACTCGAGCCAAACCAGACCATGAGCTTCAACGCATGGTTTTTCCCGCAAAATTCAAACAATTACCAGTCGTCTGTGGTCATTTTTTCCAACGCACCCGGCCAAAGCCCGTTGTACATTCCCATGACCGGTCAGGCTACGCCCAAAGACCACAGCTTAGGGAATGTGGTCTGGGACCTGAACCTGCCGCCTGCCACCGACAACAGTCCGAAGGCTATTCACTGGATAACCGACATAACCGGCGACAATAAGCCGGAGGTTGTGGTGGCAAGCGAAGACAACAAGATCCGCTGTTTCAACGGAAATGCCTCGGGCACAAGCCAGGTGCTCTGGGAGCTGAGTATTTATTCCGGCTCGCTGTATCAGCAGCAAGCCATAACCCTGGGCGGCGACATTGACGATGACGGAATTCCAGACCTGGTTGTTGGCACCGCATGGGGCGACCGCTCCGTGGTAGCCATCAACAGCCGCACGGGTGAAATCATCTGGAAGTTCCAGACCAACCAGTATGGCCTCGGGGGCTGGGTTTACCAGGTGGATGCAAGATATGACTATAACGGCGATGGTTTTCCGGATGTGCTGGCTTCGAGTGGGAACGATCAGAACGGAACTGGTCCGAAAAGGGTTTTCTGCCTCAATGGAAAAAATGGCCAGATGATCTGGAATTATGCCTTCACCGGCCCTGTGATTGCGGTGATGGGCATACCGGATGTGACTGGCGACGGTCAGCCTGATGTGTGGGCCGGAGGAAGCCAGAACGGTGAAAGCCAGGGACGCGTAGCCCTCATCAACGGAGCAACCGGTTTTCTGGTTTGGGACTATGTCACCTTGGGCACCTCGGTCTGGGGTCTTGCGCTGCTCGACGACCTGAACAACGACGGCAAACCAGAACTGGCAGCAGGCACCTTCAACGGTGTGGTTTACATTTTCAATGCAGCCAATGGTGCCGTTCTGGCTCAGACCAGCGTGGGAAGCAACATCATCACCCGACTGGTGCGCATGGAAGATGTGAATGGCGACGGCAAAGCCGACCTTGCCCTTGGCTACAGCGGCTCGCTGGCTATGATACTCAATGGCACCAACCTGCAACAGATTTGGACCTACCAGCTCCAGGACAAGCCATGGAATGTGGCCAGAATACCCGATGTATCAGGCGACGGGATCAATGATCTCGTGGTTGGCCTGCTTTATCAGAACAACCACGTGTATGTTTTCGATGGCGCAACTGGAAGCATGTTGTTCACCACTCCTTATCCGCAAGCTGTGGATGCCATCAGCACCGTGCCCGACCTTACATTCGATTACTCCTGGGAATTTGTGGCCGGCGGACGAACAGGAAAAGTGACCGTATTTGCCGGCGGACCTGGTCAGCCGGTAGGACTGCCTGCGCAGGTTCAGGAAAACGAATGGCTCAAGGTTTACCCAAACCCCTTCAGCAGTCACACCCACATTTCCATCAAGCCAGCTTCAACAGGTCAGCTCCTGTTAAATTTATATGATCTGTCCGGAAAAATTGTCTGGAATAAAAGCCTGCAAGCCGTGCAGAACAATGAAACAGTGGTTGAATGGAATGGCAGTAGCAGGGATGGCAACAAACTGCGACCCTCGGTGTATATTCTGGAAGCCTTGTCGGGCAACCGCCGGATGATCCAAAAGATTTTCATCAAAGAAGACTGAATTTCAGCTGTTTAATCAAATATTCAAAACAGCTTTCGACCATAATGAAACCTGGTTCCAGTGTTTCTCGGGGCATCTGACCGATGACTAAAGCGGCCAGGTGAAGTTGTTATTCTCATTAAGCTGAATTGGCTTTTTGTTCAGCTTGCAGAATTGATTGTCATTGCTGAAGGTTTGCACTTTCAAACGAGCTATGCGGTGGTTGGGGCAATTTAGTTTTAAACTACCGATAACCGGATTTTCTTACTTTCGCGGCGCTTCACAAAAAAACACCAACTTATGCAGACCGTTCGTGGCACAAAAAAAAGCATGTTTCCGAAATTCGGTACGCTTCATACCATACTCAGTTTCCCTTCGGAATACGTTCAATCGCGCCGGGTGGACATCTGGCTGCCCGAAAACTATAATCCCCGCGAATCGTATGCCGTACTTTATATGCACGATGGCCAGAACCTTTTCAATCCGGCCGTTGGGTTTCACGGCATGATCTGGGCGGTGGACCTGGCGCTTCAACCCCTTATAGATGAGCAGAAAGTGAGACCAACCATTGTTGTGGGCATCTGGAACACCCAACTGCGCTATCAGGAATACCTGCCTGCACCGGCTTTTTACAGCCTGCCGAACCATTTGCGCGAGCACATGAAGGAGGAACACAACAACCCTGGTCTTCAACCCATGAGCGACAATTATTTACAGTTTATCGTCCAGGAATTAAAGCCCTATATCGACAGCTTCTTTCCCACGCTCAGCGATTACAGCAACACATTTGTGATGGGCTCGAGCATGGGCGGGCTCATTTCCTCATACGCCATTGCACGCTATCCGGAGGTATTTGGCGGTGCCGGATGTGTGAGCACCCACTGGCCGCTCAGCCTGCACCTGAACGACATGCGTTTTTCGGAAGGCTATATCCGCTGGCTTGCCGAAAATCTGCCGGCACCCTCGGCCGGCCATCGCCTGTATTTCGATTTTGGCACCGAGACCATAGACGCATTCTACGAAATTCATCAGGCCGCCATGGACGAGAAACTTTCGTCCCTTGGTTGGACCCATGGCGACAACTGGATGACTTTCAAAGACGAAGGTGCCCCCCATTCCGAAACAGCCTGGCGCGAACGCGTACACCTACCTCTGGAGTTCTTGCTGCGTTGACTCCCCTTTTTTGCGACTCCCTCCCCCCTACAACCGCACAACTTCAGCCTGGAATCTGGAACCATCAAGTCGCCTTATCCTAACACATTCAAGCTAAAACACTGTATAGCATTTATTTATAATATTATTATCCATACATCACCAAAGCTACTCAGCAAAGTCCCGGCAAGAGCGCTTTGGGTGTTGCCATTCAGGTAGTAAATTTGACCCAAAGCCAGCGTCCCATGTTTACTTTCCGACATGCCGAAAAATCCATTGCACTGATTGATGAATTTTTGAGCAAAACCGATCAGGGCATACTGATATTTAAAGAAGGTGTATCCAACTACCTGTCCGGGAACCAGCAGCGGTTTGCCGACAACCTCAATACCATTGCCGCGCTGGAAAGTGAAGCGGACCTGCTGAGGAGAAAAATTGAGAATATCCTCTACACCCAGTCGCTCATGCCGCAATTGCGGGGCGACATCCTGAAGCTTATCGAAGAGCTCGATAACATCATCGACCTGGCCAAAAGCAATCTTTTTCAGTTTGATGTGGAGGTGCCCTTCATTCCCGCCGAACTGCACAACGACCTGAATCAGCTGACACAGGTATCTGTGGCAGCCTGCGAATCGCTCATGCCCGGAGTGCGGGCATTTTTCAGAGAGCCTCAGAATGTGAAGGAAAAACTGCATAGAGTATATCTGTTTGAGAAAGAGGCAGATAAAATTGCCGATGCCATCAAGCGCAGGGTGTTTCACGACATGCCCCACCTCAAGCTGAGCGAAAAATTTCATCTTCGCTACTTCACCCTTCATATTGAAACCCTCTCTGATGCTGCAGAGCGGGGAGCTGATCTGCTGTCGATTATGGCGCTCAAGAGAATCGTATAAAACTCAGGCATGCTGCTACTTTACCTTGCCGCCGGTTTGTATCTGGGTTGGACCCTTGGGGGGAACGACGCGGCCAATATTTTTGGTTCGGCTGTGGGCAGCCGCATGCTCAGATTCAGAGACGCTGCACTGGTTGGAAGCATTTTTGTGGTGCTGGGAGCTGTTTTTCAGGGCAGAGGCGGTGCGCAAACACTCAACGAACTCGGACGCATCGACAGCATGGCTGCTGCGTTTATCATCAGCCTTTCGGCAGCGCTGGTGGTGCACTATATGACCAATCGCGGCCTGCCTGTATCTACCAGCCAGGCCATTGTGGGTGGAATTCTGGGATGGGTGTTTTTCAACCGGCTCAGCCCCGACTTGTCGGTTATCACCAAAATTGTTTTTTCCTGGGTGAGCGGTCCCCTTTTGGGGATGCTGTTTGCTGCACTCCTTTATAAAACGATGAAAAAAATCCTGCTCAGCGCCCACATCCACGTCATTAAGCTGGACACCTGGATCAGGTTTGGGCTGGTTGTGTCGGGCGCTTTTGGCGCATATAGCCTGGGGGCCAACAATATAGCCAATGTCATGGGGGTCTTTGTGCCCATGGCGCCTCATGTGCTGCTCGATTTCGGCCTGTTTACACTCGATGGGGTACAGGTATTGTTTTTGCTCGGTGGCCTTGCCATAGCCGCAGGCATTTACACCCTGAGCAGAAAAGTGATGGAAACCGTAGGCAATGGCCTGCTGGCACTGAATGCAGAAGCCGCCATCGTGGTGGTCATTTCACAGGCCCTGGTGATGTTTCTGTTTTCATCCAGCACCCTGGCCCAGGCCATGCAATCCGTGGGTTTGCCGTCTTTCCCGCTGGTTCCCGTCTCAAGCACCCAACTTGTGGTGGGAAGCATTGTAGGGATAGGATTGGTAAAGGGAAATCAGGATGTTAACGCAAAACTGCTGGCAGGTATCGGCGCAGGCTGGATCATCACCCCATTGGCGGCTGGCCTCATCAGCTACATCCTCCTTTTCATAGCAATGAATGTGTTTGATTTGCCTGTGCGTCAGATTCCGGCCGATAGCATTGAATCGATGAAGCATAGCAGAATAGCCCAACAGAACACCATCGACCTCATTTTGCCTGCCATTGTTGCAGTCTCGGGTATTTTGATTGCCTTGTTTGCAATGCTTTACTACCGTACCCGCCAAAAACAACTGCAAACCGAAAACGAGTTGCTTCAGCAGCAGAACCTGAATCTGGAGGCAAAGAAAGCGCTCGACGAATTGAAACTAAAGCTGATGCACGCCAGCAATGAGGCACTGAGTCAGAAAGTAAGTGAGCTCAACCGCGAATTCACCAATCTGGCCACAGGACTGACAGCCCAGAAAATCTTTCTCGAAGAGCTCTCACTGCTCATTGAACAGCTGAGGCAACATCCATTGGATCAGGAAGTTCAGCATAATGTGCAAAAGATACAAACCCTGGTGCAGCAAAAAATGAGCTTTACCAAAGCTGCGGACATGCTCTATTTGAACGCTGAACAAACCAACCGGGACTTCGTGGAACGCCTCGAAAAAAATTTTCCCGACCTGAGTCCGCAGGAAAAACGCCTTGCCCTGCTCATCAGGGTAGGCATGTCGAACAAAGAAATTGCCACCATGCTCAATATTGCTCCCAAAAGCGTGGAGGTTTTTAAATACAGGCTGAAAAAACGCCTGGGTATAGCAGCCGAACAATCAGTCAATGATTTTATTATGAACCTATAACCTTAAATTTATGAAAAAACTTTTCGTTTTGCTTTTGTTTGGCCTCTTTGTGCCGGCAAGCTGGCTACAAGCTCAGCAAATCACAGGTCTGGTCAGGTCAACGGCCGACCTGAGGGGCCTGGAGGATGCAGAGGTTACCGTCAAAAATTCGCAAGTCAGAACCATGACCGACCGCAATGGCAGGTTCAGGCTAGGGATTGCTCCTTCCGACACTTTGGTTCTGATCATCAGGCACCCTGACCACGAAACCCTTGAATTGCCAACAGGAGGCAAATCGGACCTGGATATTGTACTTCAGTCGAACATAAGATATAACCAATACATGGTCAGGGTAAATCGCAATCCGCTCACAGCTGAGGAGCGCAACGGCATCCTTGTGCTTGAGAGTCAGAGTGGCGACTACCGCATGTGGTTCGACATTCGCGTGCAAACCGACGGTGCAGTTTTCTCTAAGGAAGTCATGAATCCTATCGGCAATGGCACAAGCATCAGGCGCGCGCGTTTTGCCACCAAGGTGCGATTCAGCAAGTCGTGGTATGCCGAGCTTGACCTTGATTTTTCAAACTCAGAGCTTGAACTCAAAGACGCTTACCTGGAATACACCTTCCGCAACGGGTTGGAGCTGAAAGCCGGAAATTTCAAAGAAGGCTTTTCGATGGAATCGACCACCACCTCACGTTACCTGACCTTTATCGAACGTCCGATGGTGATTTCGGCCTTTGCCCCGTCGCGGCATATCGGAATGGCGGCCACCTATGGTATCGGCCCCCTCCTGGGCATAGGAGGCATTCATTTTCAAAGCGTTGGAGATGTTGAGGAGCGTGCATTTTCGGAAGACAACAACAAAAACACCGGAACGGATGAAGGGATTTCCTACACCGGAAAGCTGGTTTACATGCCGTTTTATCAGGATCCCTATCAAGGTTTGCATTTTGGGGTATCCGGATCGTACCGAACACCAAAAACCGACGCCGAGGTACCCGGCACCATGCGTTTTTCCACCCGCAGCAACAACTCAATCAACCGTAAAAAATATATTGACACCGACCTGATTGCCAATGTGGATCACAGCACGCTCGCCGGTCTCGAATTTGCAGCCTACCGGCGCAACATCAGGTTGCAGGGAGAATATGTGATGAATAACGTTTACCTCAAAAACGACCTGCCGGCTGAAAAATTCGACGGATGGTATGCCATGGGCAGCGCCCTGCTTTTTGGCGGAAAATACAATTATAACACCACCGAAGGTGAGTTCACACAGGTGGGAAGGGGCAAAAAATGGGGCGATGTAGAAATTGCCCTGCGCTACGACTACCTGAACATGAACACCAGGGATGAGGGCAAAATTATGGGCGGTGCCGGCGAAGCCTACACTGCAGGCCTCAACTTTTACCCCAACAACAATGTGAAAATCATGCTTAACTATGCCTTTATCAACCACGACCGCTATGCCAATGGCAAAGGCAAACTCTTTGTCGGAAAAGATTCGGCCGGCAACCTGACAAAAAACCCGGCATTGGTGGCCGACCCTAAAGGAAAAGCCGGCGAAGATTTCCACATGTTTGCCATCCGGCTCGAAGTTGACTTTTAACACAAACCAACCCACGCAGAAAATCCATCGGTCATGAACAGACATATTTTAACTCTGGTTCTTTTGCTGACAACCATCGTCAGTGCCTGTGTAAAAGATGAACCTTTTGTCAGTCCCCCGGTAATCAAACAGGTTTTCAATACCCCACAGTCGCCGGTTGCAGGCGAGGCTGTCACCATCACAGCCATTGTGCTCGACCGTGAGGGAAGACCCGGGCTGCGCCTTTACTACAAAATCGACCAGGGCAGCTTTGAAGCCAAAGACATGAACCCGGTCAACGACAGCACTTTTACCGCGGTCATTCCCGGACTTGAGGACGGGAAAACAGTAGCCTATTATGTGGAAGCCAGGGGAAAAACAGGCAAAAAGTCGCTGGCCCCAGCCGGTGCGCCTGCCACCACAGCAGCTTACTCGGTGGGCGCCCCACTGGTGGTAATGAACGAAATCTACAGCCGCGGTACAGCCACCAGCCCCGACTGGATTGAGATTTACAACGCTTCCGACGGCCCTGCGGATATCAGCGGATTTAAGATTTATGACAATGGCGGCCAAAGCGGCGCCAAGCCAAAGAAAACCATTCCGGACGGAACCATCATTCCGGCAAAGGGATATTATGTAATTGAAACAGAGGGCAGTGGCGACCCAAGCGACTTTGGCCTTTCCAGCGCAGGCGAAACCGTCTGGCTCGAAAACGCCAAAGGCAATGTCATCGACGAAGTAGCTTTCCCAGCCATGGATGCTTCTCAAAGCTACGGCAGGCTCCCCGATGGTTCGCCAAACTGGCAACTGCTCAGCACAATCACCCGCGGCCAGGCAAACAGCGGCAATACCCCGCCCCCAACCATCAAAATAGTGATGAACGAAATCTATTCCCGCGGCACCGCTGCCGAACCCGACTGGATTGAGATCTACAACGATGGCAATGCTGCGGTGGATATCTCCGGCTGGCTGATCTACGACAACGGCGGACAAGGTGGCACCAAACCCAAAAAAACCATCCCCGCAGGAACAGTCATCGCTTCTAAAGGATTCTATGTCATTAACACCGAAGGCTCGGGCGACCCCAGCGACTTCGGCCTCTCCAGCAATGGTGAAACGGTCTGGCTCGAAAAACCCGACGGCGCCATCGCCGACCAGGTGGCATTCCCTTTCATGGAAACCACACAATCGTATGGACGCAAGCCCGATGGCTCCGAAAACTGGCAATTGCTCAACACCATCACAAAAGGCAGCACCAACAACAACGCAAAATAATTTTATAAATTGATATTCAATTGATTATGAGTACAGAAAAACTAAAAATCGGTCAGGAATCCAAACCCAGGTTCGAATTCAGAACCTTCGGACAAAACTTTGACTTGCAGTGGAAACGCATGGCCCGTTTTTCGGTGCCTGTGCCCGAAGATGTGTGGGAGCGCCAGTCGGATGAAATCTACATCATCTCGCGTACCAACGACATCAACAACACCAAGATCCGCAACGGAAAAATGGACATTAAGACCTTTGTGCAAACCGTTGACGGACTCGAACAATGGAATCCCCTGATGAAAGGGAGCTTCCCGATGAAGACCGAAATGATTGTAAACGAGGTATTTCCCGCTTTTCAGGTTGAAATGCCGGCCTTCGACAAAGACGAGTACAGCCTGGAAGAATTCCTCCGCATGGTGCGCATCCATCCCGATCTGGCCGCGGTGAGGGTCAACAAACTTCGCTTCGGTTATATGGTCAACGACACCATCTGCGAATATGCCGTCGTGCTGATCAACGGGGCCAGACTGGTAACCATGAGCAGCGAATCCACCGAAATAAATGATATTCTCAAAACCCTGGACGATACCCAACTGAAAGGTTTTGAAAACATCAACTACCTCCAGGCCATCAAAAGGGTTATCGGCATGATTGACAAACCACTGGCAAACGAAACATTCTGAACGTATGGCACAGGAAATAGAACGCAAGTTTCTGGTAAAAGGTGATTTCAAACCCTTTGTCACCAAATCTACCCGCATTGTGCAGGGTTATCTCTCTTCGGTTCCCGAACGCACCGTGCGCGTACGCATCAAAGGCGACAAGGGTTTCCTCACCATCAAGGGCATTGGCAACCAGTCGGGCGCCAGCCGCTTTGAATGGGAAACCGAAATCGCAGTGCATGATGCCGACGAATTGCTTAAGATTTGTGAACCTGGCGTGATCGACAAGGTGCGTCATTTGGTGCCCGCAGGAAAACACACCTTCGAGGTTGATGAATTCTTTGGTGAAAATGAAGGACTTACCGTGGCAGAGGTTGAATTGTCAGGCGAAGACGAGCACTTCGAAAAGCCCGACTGGCTGGGCGAGGAAGTAACCGGCAATCCCAAATATTTCAACTCCATGCTGATGAAGCACCCCTATACCAAATGGTAACAGCCAGGTAATCCACTTCAGATGACGCTACACAATAACTAAACTTCACCTGAAACAGGGTTTCGCTTTGAAAAAGTCAATGCGAAACCCTTTACTTTGTTTTTCGCATCAAAAAACAAGACCAATGCAAACCACGCACGACCCGCTCGATATGCAGCAATACCGGGTAGAAAAACTGCCCAAACGACAGAAGTCAAAATTTGAGAAATGGCTCGCCCAGGCCGGATTACCCTTGGCTATTGCTGCCTTTGTGCTGTTTGGCTACCTGATCGAACTGCCTTTTCTCGACCACATCGAAGCCGGCCAGATCACGGCCAAATCAGCCAAAAAGGTTTTCGAAAACATTGGTCTTGAAGCATTTATCCGAAATAACCATTTGATGTTTGCCCTGTTCATGGCAGCAATCATCCTCTGGATCACCGAAGCCATCCCCAATTATCTCACTTCGTTGGTGCTCATCGTATCGCTGGTGCTCACAGGGGTGCTACCCGAAAAAGAAGCCTATGCCCAGCTGGGCCATCCGGTGATGTGGCTGAATATCATGTCGTTTGTTCTGGCAAGCATGCTGGTCGCCACAGGTGTAGCCAAAAGGCTTGCCCTATGGTTTATCTTGAAGTTTGGCAAAAACGCCTCCTCCATTTTTCTGAGTTTTATTGTTATCAACCTGGTGCTTTCGGCCTTTATATCAGCCACCACCGCCAAGGCTGCCATCCTGCTTCCCATTTTCATGGTCATTGCAGCGGTTTACGGCGCCCATAGCGGTGCAGGGAAGAACAACTTTGGACGGAGCATCGTCTTGCAGAACCTTCTGAATATCAATCTGGGTGCAGGGGCTTTCGTCACCGGCTCCGGGGCCAATCTCCTGGCTGCAGCCTTAATTGCCGGTGCCACTGGCACGACCGTCTTTTTCTCCGATTGGCTGATGGCCATGCTTCCGGTGATGGTCATCCTGATGCTGCTCGGATACATCCTGGCCATGCGGGTATTATTTCCACTCAAACCAGAGGAACGGCTGCCCCAGATTGAAGGCGGCATGGAACGCCTGCAGCAGGAATACGAGAAACTGGGAAAGCTGAGTGTGGATGAAATCAAAGCTATCGTCATCTTTTTGCTGATTCTGGCTTTCTGGTCCACCGACAAACTGCATGGCATCAGCGCAACTGCCGTGGCATTTGTTGGTGCCATTGTTGCGCTTTTCCCGGGCATAGGCGTTGTCAAATGGAACGATGTGGACATCCCATGGCATCTTATGCTCTTTTCGGCAGGCGCATATGCCCTGGGGGCAGGTTTCGACGCCACCGATCTCCCCTCCATCATGGTCAATGCCTTCTTCGACCATCTTGGCATAGGAAATGAAACACCATTCTGGCTGATTTATGTGCTGCTCACCGGAGTGATGACCTTCAGCGCTTTGCTCTTTCAAAGCAAGACCATGCGCACCATGATATTTGTGCCGATAGCCATTGGCATAGCCAACCGCTTTGGTTACGAAGTACTTAGCCTTGCCCTGCCTGTAGCTTTTATGATCGAACACGTGTATGTGCTGCCATTCAACAGCAAGCCTGCAGCCCTGCTCTACGAAACCGATATGTATAGCTATGGCGATGCATTCCGCTTTGGATTCAGCATGATGATTGCCTCATGGCTGGTGATCATACTGGCCGGCCAGACCTGGTTTAAGTTTTTGGGAATCACCCCGCACGGAGTGTTTTTCTGAGCTGACCAATCCAAATCATTGAAATGATCGAAGAAAACCTAAAAAAGCACAACGACTTTTCGTTTGAGATGAAATTCAGCTTCATCGCTCGTCGCAGGCAAGCTGTGAGCGACTTTGCGGTGAATATCTGGTTTTTCGTGCCCAACAGCCTTGATATCAATCATAACACCTACGACAAAAAGGACTTCTATCGCGACCTCAAGTCGAATATCCGGCTCATTACCCCGGTCTATTTACTCAAAGACATGGTGGCAGGCAACAACGCACCCATCGAAAAGCTTTCCCGCTCGATGCAGGCCCTGGCTTCCGAACCCACACGCACACATACTGCAGCTTATGAGCACCAGATCAAGATGTTTCTCTCGATCTTCAAAAGCGCGCTGCGCAATGAGAGCCTTCATGTAGCGCAGAAAGCCGGTGACGAAGCCAATCACTATCTGCTTTTCAATCTCACCGAAAATGTCGCCCGCATCCTTCATGCCTACCGCCAGCTTGCTCCCATCATCAACACCCCCACCGTCAGGCCCGATGTGGCCAATTATTATGCCTTTGGGGATGAATTTCTGAGCAACATTACCGAATATCATTGTTTCCGCCTGCTCCGTTCGAGCCAGGACATCCGGAACAACCCAAAACTTCGAAAGCCCCTGCTCAGCCTCATCGATAGCGAACAGGCTTACCGCAAGGCGAAAGGATGGCCAATTCCACAGAAAAACAGCCCCGACAAAAACCGCCAGCTGGTGCATCGGCTGGCTCTGTTGAAAAAATATGCCGAAAACGTTTTGTTTCTCTCTGCCCACAAAAAGCGCGATGGTGTGCTGAAAGAACAATTGTACTACAGCCTGGCAGCAGGTGTTTCCATGATCTTTGCTACAGCAGTCGCTTTTTCGTTCCAGGCAAAATATGGCAACCTGACCATGCCCTTTTTCGTGGCATTGGTGGTGAGCTATATGCTCAAAGACCGCATCAAGGAACTCGGGCGGTTTTATTTTGCCCACAAACTCGGCAGAAGTTATTTCGACCTCAAAACCAGGATATCCCTCAAAAACACCCGCATTGGCTGGAGCAAGGAAGCCATGGACTTTGTGGAGGAAGACCGCACTCCGGCCGAAGTGCGCAAAATGCGCCGGCGATCGCCCATACTCGAAGCCAACAACCGAAACAACAACGAAAAAATAATCCTCTACCGGAAACTGGTCCGCATCAACCGCAACAACCTGAATCAGATAAGCGACTACAACCTGCTGGGCATCAACGATATTGTCAGGTTCAACCTGTTCAACCTGACCATGAAAATGGATAATCCGGTAGTACCGCTTTTCGTTCGTGACGACAAAAACAGCTACGACCTGGTAAAAGGTGAAAAGATATACTACCTCAATATCATCATGCAGTTGCGCTACGAGGGCGAGATCCGCTACAAGCGCTACCGCATCAGCATGAACCGCAAAGGCATACGCGATATCGAAAGCTTTCCGGAAAATTAAACCTACTCACAACCATGCACAGAATAATTGTGTTAATTTCCGGTTTGCTGCTGCTTCTGCTGCCCTTAAATGGCTGGTCGCAGCTGGTGCCCAGGCCCATGGTGCGTTTGCCCCTTCAGCTGCGCGAAAGCTCAGGTTTGGCCTTTGATGATCAGCCAAGGTTTTGGTCGCACAACGATGCCGGCAATTCCAATCAGATTTTCTACCTCGATACGCTGGGAAATGTTTTGCGCACTATCACCCTGCAGAATGTTCAGAACACTGATTGGGAAGACCTTGCCGCCGATCCGCAGGGAAACCTGTATATCAATGATGCCGGAAACAATGATAACAACCGTACCAACCTGGCCATCCACATCCTGTCCAATCCGCTGTTAAATCCATCAAACCAGCAGCAGGCCCAGAGCATCACCTTTCAGTTTCCCGACCAGACAGCCTTTCCACCTCCTGGAAACAACCGCAACTTCGATATCGAAGCCATCGTATGGCACAGCGACAGCATTTTCCTGTTTACCAAAAACAGAAGCTCGCCCACCAACGGCATGTGCAAAATGTATGCACTCAAAGCTAGCCCCGGAACACAACAAGCCATGCTCAGAGATTCTGTCTTTACTGGTTTCACACAGGACGACAGGGTGACGGCAGCTGCCATCAGCCCCTCAGGAAACACGCTTATTCTCCTCACGCGCAAAGGCTTGCATATCTTCGACGATTATGCGGACACACATTTTTTGCGCGGCAGGAAAACCTTCCTGCCTTTCCAGCCTCTGCCCGGACAAGCCGAAGGCATCGACTTTCTGGATAATCATACCCTCTGGATGAGCGAAGAAGGTTCGTCGAACCATGCAGGCACCCTTTACGAAGTGAGGTTGCCACCCACCCTCCACCTGAACGAATCAGGCAGGCACAAGCCAGGTTGCAGAATCGTAAACAACCGCCTGACCTTTGGAGACAACATGCCAGGCAATGCGCTGGTGCTTATCTTCGACCAGACCGGACGGCTTTGCGCAAACACGCTTGCCACCAATCTTGCAGAGATCCCGAATCTTGGATCCGGCATATATAACCTTATGATAATCAATAATAATGAGCATCTTTCATGCAGGATTATGCTTCCCATGAAAACTTCCAGGGAAAAATAACCAGACTTTTAAAATGAATGATACTTTTCCAAAACATCACAGATAATCAACAAATTATTCACCTGAACAAAACAACAATGGCTTAATTTCGCGCAGATTATCTTATCTTTACATGGCCACAAAGAAAGTTCGTAAAATACTAAATACAAGATGCTTATGAAAAAATTCTACCAATTATCCGCCACACTGATGCTTGCAGTCTTTTTCATGCTCCCGGTCTTCGAAGGGGCAAAGGCGCAGACGGTTATCACGCGTTGGAATTTCAACGGACCTGCATCCGACCAGGTGCCAGGTGGTCCCGACAGTCCAAGTCCGGCCATTGGCAATGGCATTGCCAGCCTTGTTGGCGGAACCACAGCCACTTTTGCTTCGGGCACAGCCTCGGGCGGTTCATCAGACCCCGAAACCACAACCCCGCCCAACTATGGCTGGAACACCACCAATTATCCGGCTCAGGGCACTGCACCCAAGTCGGCTGGCGCCCAATTCAGGGTAAGCACATTGGGCTACGACAACATTCAGTTTGTCTTCGATCAGCGGCTGAGCAACACCGCCGCCAACACCTGGGTTGTGCAATACACCACCGATGTTACAGCCTCCAGCCCGGTATGGGTTGATGCCCAGACCTTTACATTCGAGCCTCAGGCTACAGGTACAGGAGACACCTGGTACAACCAACGCACGGTGAACCTGGCCGGTGTTGCTGCACTCAACAACAACCCCAATGCGGCTTTCCGCGTGGTGTCCGATTTCGACCCCACTACCGGCGAATACCGTGCCGCCAGATCAACCAGCAGCTATGGCACAGGTGGCACCAGCCGCTTCGACATGGTAACTGTTCTCGGAACCGCAGCCACCTCGCTGAGCGAAAACAACCTGCGCACAGCAAAAATATGGTTCGATGGCAGCAAAATTCAGCTTCAGACCAATGCCTACATGAACGGTACCATCGAAGTATTCGACTTGCTCGGCAACCGCATTCATTTCAGTAACATCTCGGGCACCCAGGCCAGCCTGACCGCTTACCTTAGCCCCGGTCTTGTGATGGTGCGCCTTACGGACCAATCAGGTAGACAAACAACCCGTAAGGTGATCGTAAAATAGCAAACAATCATTTACCTGTGGCAATGCTATCTCGATGGGATAGCATTGTTTTTATCATCAATCCAAAACACAAAAAGAAATGACAGGATTCTACAAATTATTGAACTTCAGGATTATATTGTTACTTTTCGTCCTGAACATGAGCAGGCTTGGCGCACAGCCGCTGCTCGTCGAAAACTTTGACTACACCCCCGGAACGGCTTTATCGTCCGTGGGTTGGACGGCCCACAGCGGAGCAGGAACCAATCCGATTCTGGTAGGCGCTGGTTTGTCGTTCGATGGATATAGCGGGAGCAATATCGGTGGAGCCGCTTATGTGGTAAACAACGGAGAGGACGTACACCGCACCTTTCAGGAGGTAGCAGGCGGCAGTGTGTATGTGGCTTTTCTGCTAAAAACCGAGCCAACCAACGCGGCCGGATATTTTCTTCACCTCGGGCAACAAACAATAGGAACAACCTATTTCTCCAGGGTATATGTGAATGCCACAGGCGACGGAATAGGTCTTTCGGGTGGGAGCGCCCCAGCTACTTTTGTTCCCATTACTCCAAATGTCACCCATCTGGTGGTGCTGAAACATGACCTGGCAAGCAAGCTCTCGAGCATGTACGTTTTTACCTCCATGCCCACTTCCGAACCCTCGCAGCCTGCCTCAAGCTTCACTGAGACACTAACTTATACGGGTGTTGGCAGCATTGCACTGCGACAATACAATGCCAATCAACGTGCTGTGGTCGATGGCATAAGGGTAGCCACCACCTGGAACGAAGCCATTGGCACCGGAGGTACTCCTAACATTCCGACATTAACGGTGAATCCTGCCGCTTTAAGCGGTTTCAGTTATGTGGTTGGAAGTGGTCCAAGCTCAACGCAAACCTACACAGTATCAGGCACCAACCTGGATGGAATGGGGCATATCGTGCTGCTTGCCCCCACCGATTACGAAATATCAACCAACGGTTCAAGCTTCTCCAGCACCATCAGCCTCCCGTATGGCGGAGGGGTGATCACCGGTCAACCTGTCACCATTCATGTCAGGCTGAAGGCCGGATTGCCAATAGGCACTTACAACCAGCAGATCTCGCACAATGGCGGGGGAGCAGTTTCGGTAAACCTCAGTCTGTCTGGCCAGGTAGTGTCGGGCGTTGTCCCTGAAATCTCGGCCGAAATCGTTCCTCAATACATCCAGGGCATCAATGGCACCAACGCCACCCGCCTTCCTTTTGCATTCTGGGCAAACCTCTCGAACCTCACGCCAAACGCCACCTATCGCTATATCCATCAGGTGGTTACCACTGCTGACGGCCCAACCGTAAATGGCGCCGGCAACCCGATTTTTGTCACCGCCACCGGCAACTTTGTGCGCACCACCAGCCCGAATCTGGGCAACGAAGGCGCATACGGCACCTTTACCACCAATGCCCTGGGCAGCTACTCCGGCTGGTTCATGGTCGAACCTACCGGAAATTCACGCTTTACCCCCGGCAATGAGGTATTCTTCCGCATCCGACTGAACGATGGCAACGAAGGCACCCAACCAGTTACCTATCTGACAACCAGCACCTTTGCCAAGGTCATCAACTTTGGCACCGAGGCATCGGCCAGCCAGGGCACCGGCATCCGCGCGCTTTCGCCTTCGGCTGCCAAGAATTTTGTCCTGCTTTACGACAATACCGACGGCACGGGCAGACCAATTTACGGCACCAGCGTCGAAACCACAGGTGTTGATTTCCAGGCCACTACCACCTGGGCACAGTTCTACCGCGATCATGTGGCCGGAATGGATGGCAGCTGGGGCGGCATCCTTCCCAATCTGCTGCCCAACGGCATCCGCCGCATTGAAGAACGTGCCAAAACCGGTGGAAACATCGTGCAGGCTTTCACCTCTGCCAGCGGAGAATGGAGTGGCGTCAATACAGTCAATCCGGCCGGTGGTATCGACAACATCCTGGTAATCAACCTCAACACGACCAACACCCCTGTGCTTACCGTAAACCCCACTACCCTGTCGGGATTCTCCTATATTGAAGGACAAGGACCAAGCCAGGCGCAGACCTACACCATCACCGGCGAATACCTCGAAGGCAGCGGCAACATAAGTGTAGTTGCACCAGCAGCTTACGAAATCTCGCTCAATGGCACAAACTACAGCCAAAGCCTGAACCTACCCTTTGCCGGAGGTATCATCACTGGTCAGCCGGTAAGCATCTCCGTGCGCCTGAAAGCCGGTCTGGCTGTGGGGACTTACAACAACCAGACCATCACACACAATGGCGGGGGCGCCGCCGAAAAAACAGTGAGCTTGAATGGCGAGGTGATCTCCGCTGTTCAGCCGGAAATCTCGGCCGAAATCGTTCCGCAATACATCCAGGGCATCAATGGCACCAATGCCACCCGCCTGCCTTTTGCATTCTGGGCAACCCTCTCGAACCTCACGCCAAACGCCACCTATCGATATATCCATCAGGTGGTTACCACTGCTGACGGCCCAACCGTAAATGGCGCCGGCAACCCGATTTTTGTCACCGCCACCGGCAACTTTGTGCGCACCACCAGCCCGAATCTGGGCAACGAAGGCGCATACGGCACCTTTACAACCAATGCCCAGGGTAGCTACTCCGGCTGGTTCATGGTCGAACCTACCGGAAATTCACGCTTTACCCCCGGCAATGAGGTATTCTTCCGCATCCGGCTGAACGATGGCAACGAAGGCACCCAACCAGTTACCTATCTGACAACCAGCACTTTTGCCAAAGTCATCAATTTCGGCACCGAGGCATCGGCCAGCCAGGGCACCGGCATCCGCGCGCTTTCGCCTTCGGCTGCCAAGAATTTTGTCCTGCTTTACGACAATACCGACGGCACAGGCAGACCAATCTACGGCACCAGCGTCGAAACCACAGGTGTTGATTTCCAGGCCACTACCACCTGGGCACAGTTCTACCGCGATCATGTGGCCGGAATGGATGGCAGCTGGGGCGGCATCCTTCCCAATCTGCTGCCCAACGGCATCCGCCGCATTGAAGAACGTTCCAAAACCGGTGGAAACATCGTACAAACTTTCACCTCTGCCAGCGGAGAATGGAGTGGCGTCAATACAGTCAATCCGGCCGGTGGTATCGACAACATCCTGGTAATCAACCTCAACACGACCAACACCCCTGTGCTCGCAGTAAACCCCACTACCCTGTCGGGATTCTCCTATATAGAAGGACAAGGACCAAGCCAGGCGCAGACCTACACCATCACCGGCGAGTTCCTCGAAGGCAGCGGCAACATAAATGTAACTGCACCAGCAGCTTATGAAATCTCGCTCAATGGCACAAACTACAGCCAAAGCCTGAACCTACCCTTTGCCGGTGGCATCATCACCGGTCAGCCGGTGAGCATCTCCGTACGCCTGAAAGCCGGTCTGGCCGTGGGGACCTACAACAACCAGACCATCACACACAATGGCGGGGGTGCCGCCGAAAAAACAGTGAGCCTGAATGGCGAAGTCAGCTCAGGCATTACCCCCGGTATCGAAGCAGCAGTTGCACCTCGCTACATGCAAGGTCTCAGTCCGACAAACAACACCCGTGTGCCTTCGGCATGGTGGATTAAGATCGAAAATCTTACTCCCGGAAGCACATACCGATTTATCAATCAGGCTGTAATCAGTACCGATCTTCCTTCCGCAGGAGGTGCGGGCAATCCCATTTACGTGAGCGCACAAGGCAACTTCAGCCGGTCAACCAGTCCGAGTTTGGCCACCGAAGGCGGTTATGGCACCTTTACCGCCAATGCCCAGGGGAAATATGAAGGCTGGTTTGTGTTGGAACCCACAGGCAACTCGCGCTTCACCACTGGCAATGAGGTCTTCCTGCGCATCCGTATCAATGATGGCAACAACGGCACAACTGCCGTGCACTACCTCACAGTTGCCGATCCTACCAAGGTGATTGACTTTGGCGACAATATCCTCCCCAACGAAGGCTCGTCCATCAGGGCCTTGTCCACCGACCCGGCCAGGTCGTTTGTCAGCCTGTATGACAATACAAACGGCACTGGTCAACCGCTCAGCATCACCCATGTTGAGGCCTCGGGCATCGATTTTGCAGCATTAACAAGCTATGCACCCTTCTATCGCGACCATGTTTCGGGTGTCAACGGCTCATGGGGCACCATCATCCCAAACCAAAATCCACAGGGCGTGCGCCTGATCAAAGTGCAGAATCCCTTTACGGGTTACGTGAAAGAATATGCCAGCGACAACGGTGTTTGGGGAACCGTGGACACACGCAATCCTGACAATGGTTTGCTCACCACACTGGTGCTCAACCTCACCACCATCGGCCTGAACGAAACAGCCTTGCAAACGCTGAAGGTATTTGCCGACAGGCAATCAATCACCCTGCTGGAAACCGGTCTGACACAAGGCAAACTACTGGTACACAACACCATGGGTCAGCTCCTGCTGATAAAAGAGATAGCTCAGACCGGAAGCCGGATCAGCCACAACCTGCCTGCCGGAAGCTACATCATCAGCATCCAAAGCCCGGAGAAATCGGCCCGGACAATGGTGATTATCAGGTAGTCACAGCATCCCGACAATCAATCTCATATGCTTCCCTCGTCCGCATCCTCAGATGCGCCGGCGAGGGAAGCAGCTTTTTAAGAATAGCCAATAAAAACATAAATATTTTGTTTTCCCTTGACAATCATGAATTTTTGTACATACCTTTGTCGCGGATTAATTCATTTATTTTTGTTTCAACGAAGTACTGTTTTTCAATTTTCCAGGACCAACCCAAATTTCCCAGGCTTTTTGAGGGCATTGCTTTTTTGAGACTTAACCAATTATTTTTTTGTTTTTATGAACATTTTTGTTGCAAAGCTCAACTTCAAAACCACAAGTGAGCAACTTTCAGCTCTTTTTGAGCAATTTGGTACAGTTTCGTCGGCCAAGGTTATTTTCGACAAACTGACCAACCGTTCCAAAGGCTATGGTTTCGTCGAAATGCCCAACGATACTGAGGCCTACAATGCCATCAACGAACTCAACGAATCCGAAGTGGATGGCAACACCATCGTGGTAAAGAAAGCCAGACCCCGTGAAGAGGGTGAAAACACTGGTGGCGGCAGCCGTTTCCCGCGCCGCGAAGGTGGCTATCGTCGCGAAGGCGGTTATGGCAACCGCGGCAATAACGAAGGCGGATACCGCAGCCGTTATTAATTCGGATTGATCAGATAACCATAAGGGCGGCAGAAATGCTGCCCTTTTGTTTTTGCCTTGGCAAATAAGCTGCAAATTGTGTAATTTTGCATCCTCCATCACAAAAGGTCTCGTAGCTCAGCTGGATAGAGCAGCAGCCTTCTAAGCTGCGGGTCGCAGGTTCGAGTCCTGCCGGGATCGCCAAAACCGCCGACCGCCGGCGGTTTTTTTGTGTCCGCCTGTTGCAACATCCCTCCTGGCTTGGCATCCTCCCCTAAAAATTTGCTGATGCTGCATCAATTCCACTAACTTGCAGAGGTCAATTCATGCAAATGGAGCTCCGTGTTGAACCCGTGAGGTCAGCAGGCGACCTGCGAATATTCATCCACCTGACTGAGCAGCTTCATAAAAACCATCCGCAATGGGTGCCCCCGATATATAAGGATGAATATCGCTACTTTAGCCCCGGTTTTAATCCTGCCTTGCGCGACAACCATACCATCCTGGCACTTGCCTGGATGCACAACAAACCGGTTGGCCGGGTTATGGGCATCATCAACCAACGTTACAACCAAAGCCACAACGAAGCCCACGTGCGCTTTTGCTTCCTTGACTGTCCGGACGATCAAAACATCTGCAATGCGCTGCTCAACTTTGTAGCGCAATGGGGAGCCACACATGGCATGAGCCACCTCGTGGGACCATTGGGCTTTTCTGACAAAGACCCTCAGGGCATGATGGTCGAAGGCTTCGACGAGAAACCTGTGATTGCCACCAACCTCAATCAGGTTTATCTTCCGGATCTGCTTCAGAACTACGGGTTTGCAAAACACCTCGACCTTGTCTCCTATCTGATTCCCACACCGGAGTCCCTGCCCGAACGATACCTCAACGCCATTCAGCGGGTGCAGCAGTCTGATGCTTTTATCCTCAAAGAGTTTAAAGGCAAACGGGAGCTCAGGCGCTGGATCATGCCCGTATTCCGCCTCATCAACGAAGCATACAGGGATATTTACGGCTTCGATCCTCTTTCGGAGGAAGAAATGAAGGAATTGGCACACAGGTATTTACCTGTACTCGATGCAGAATTTGTAAAGCTGATAACCGACCGCCGGGGCCGCTTGCTTGCTTTTGTGGTGGCCATGCCCGAACTCAGTGAGGGCATCCGCAAAGCCGGTGGACGAATCTGGCCTTTCGGCTGGTGGCATATTCTGAAATGCTGGCGAAGCACCCAATTACTCACCTTGTTGCTTGGCGCCGTTCATCCAGATCACCGCAACCATGGCCTCACCCTTCTGCTCGCCCAAAGCCTCATCCAAACAGCCCGGCAGAGGGGCATAACGCATATCGACAGCCACCTCATTCTGGAACACAACAGGCTGATGCGGGCCGAATGCGAACGCCTGGGAGGCCGGCTTCACAAAAGGTTCCGCATATTCATCAAGCCACTGGCCACTACCTGATCACCATCCTGGCCGAAACCGTCCTTCCGCCAGCTTCTGCCTGAAGCAGGTAAATCCCGGCAGGCAGTTCCGGCAAACGGATCTCCTGTCCGGATACCACCCTGGCGTAAGTGTGCACCTCCCTGCCGTAAATATCTCTGATTTTCAGCTGCTCAAGCGCATATTCTCCATCGAAAAGCAGCCGGATTATTTGCACAGACGGATTGGGAACCACCTGTAAAACCGGGGCTTGTTCAATTGGGTTATCAGCTACCCGCACGAGGCCTTCCACCGTAATATCAGCAACATACAATGGGTTACCGTAAAAGCTGTAGGTTTCGAAAGCTACCTTCACATTTGGCAAGCCTTCCCATGCTGCCAGCGGAAGAGTGATACAGGGCGCACCCCATCCCGAGCCGCACCAGTCGTCGGGTTGCGCAGGTACAAAGCCCTGCACCATCGGATGGGTGGCAAAGTTGCCGGAACCGTTTTCGGCAGCAGCAAAGATGCGCGTCCAGCTCAACCCACAGTTGCCTGAAACATACACAATTAACGAATCTGCCACCTGAGCCAGGCGCTTGGCATGGGCATGCCTGAAGTTCAGACTGACCTGCGTGGCATTGCGCAAATCCAGAGGCGGGCTGATGAGCCTGTCGCGTTGCCCGATGGCATAATAGGTGAAAAAATCGAGCCGGGCAGCCTGGGTGATATCCTGCAATCCACCCACTGGGTAGAGTTCCCAGGTTTTTTGGTTGTCGGGGTTTACCACCTGCCACTCCACATCGGCAAATGTTCCGGCATCAAACCTTTGGATGTAAGGTGTGGGGGCACCTCCGGCCTTGATCAGATCAAAAGCTGTGGATGTGGACGTTCCGTTGAGGTTTGTGGCGTGAAGGGTCACGCTGTAATTGCCCGGCTCGTTGAAAACCACCCGAGGGTGCTGGCTGTTCTGGTCGGTTCCATCAACAAACGAAACCGTGGATGGAGTGAATTCCCACAGCCATTGACGTGGGACGTGAATGCTTTGGTCGGTAAACGCAACGGGCTCACCGGTACAAATCAATTTCTTCTGGGCGTTGAAAGCCACCTCCGGCAGCAGGCTCGAGCTAACATCGACATATTGTGTCCTGGTGATGGTGTTGCTGCCAAAAATATTCGACACTGTCAGGCTAACTGTAAACACACCAGGATTCGGATAGTGAATATTTTTCGGATGCTGATCACTGGAAGTCGCAGGCACCCCTCCTTCGAACGTCCAGCTCCATTCTGAAGGCACACCAGCGCTCAAGTCAGTAAAATCAACACTTTCGCCCGTCGGGATAAGCTGCAGGCTGGCAGCAAAGTCAGGCTCAGGAAAAAAAGGAATCCTGACATAAGCCCACCAGGTACTCCAGCGGTCGCCTCCCACAGGCAGCTCCGCATATTCCTGCAGTACCCAAAAATCAACTCCGTTTCTGGGATCGAGCATGGTGGCCGAATAATCACCCCAACGGTTGCGGCCACTGCCAAATGTTTTGTAGTATGGCGCCAGACCGTCTTTATACTGGTATGGCGACCGGGTGGTGTTTGGCGGATCAAAATGCGCCTTAAAAGAATAGCCCGCGCTAGGGTATTGACTGAGGCTGAAGATGTTATGACCAATCATCATATCCTCAAACTGATTGACGGCAATGGTTGGAAATGCATAATGCATGAGTCCGGTGGGATCATCAATACGACCCCGCTGGAGCACTTCGCCCTGCCTGCTGAGGTTCCACCATTGCACAGCAGTGCGCTGCGGGTTGTTTGCAGGCAGAAACACATGATGCACCGCCCACAGCTTTCCGTTTCGTAGCACAACATTCTGCATCCGGTGATCCACTGCATTGATCAGATAGTTGCTTCCGAGTTGAGGCAAAAAATCTCCGTTGTTGCCCACATACCCGGCCCAGGGATTTGGGGTGCCGATGTTGCCAAGCATCTGAAAAAGAGGACTCTCTGTTGCGCCATACACCTTGAACAAGGTGATGTATCCCATACCCTGAATGTTTCCGTTGGCCGACGATATCAGGTAAATATCCTGCTCATCCTGGTCGAATGTTATTGCAGGCACCAGGGTAAAACCATCATTGGTAGCAAAGCGGCTGAATCCGGGCTGCGGCAGTCCCGCATACATGGCCTGCTTGTCGAACACATAAACCGTGCTGTAGAAATCGTTGCCAAACATATTGCCCGAAACCACAATCCATCGGCTGTTGAACCCCATGCTCGGATAATCGAACCACACAATATTCTGTGGGTCAGCAAGAAATGAGTATAAGTACCATGCGCCTTTGGGATTGCTGGTTGCCGAAACACCAAGATAGATTCTCGAATTTCCCGGGCTTGAGCCTGCGCAGGTCACAAAAATCCACCGGTTCTCGGCATGGTCATATAGTATTTTCGGGTCAAAGGTTCCCGAACCCGGCAAACTGTTCCAGAAAGTTTCCAGATAAACGGTCCCCATGTCAAGTCCCGAACGGCTCTGAATGCGCACTTGTGTGTTCAGGGTAACCATCAGGTGCTCCAGACCGGGGGCGCCGTTTACATCCGGAGGTATGGAGTTGCCCGTATCGTAGAGTCCCAGAAATCCTGTATCGGGCAAAGGCGAGGTCTCCCTGAGCATGCCCGCCGGTGAGGTAAGGCTTTGTTCAACAGACAAAATATTGTCGGGTAAAACATTAAATAAAGGTGTCAGCAGCTCCGGATTGGGCCTTTTGATGGGCAAACTCAGCACCGCATCCGGATGGGCTACCTCCCAGGCCTGCATGGCTTCAAATGTGGTAGCAGAAAAAGCCTCCGCAGTACCCCGGACTAAACTTGTGGGCTGCTGACCCCACAAGCCGACCGACATCAGAATAAGCAAGACGGATATCCATGTGCTGCGGCCGCGCAGGAATGGAGAATTGTAAGAGTTCATGAATTAGAATTTTGGCTGCTAACTTACTGAAAATAAAATTCCGGCAGGCGATCTCCGTCCCAACCGACACCCATCGGAAAGGCAAGGGATCTATGCCTGGAAAACCAATTCCCTGGTGGCTCGCCCCTGCTGCTCCGGAGATAGAAAGTTTTGTGGTTTGCAAAAAAATTTACTTTTGCGGCTTTGTCAGCAAAAAACAATCAGGAATGAAATACCTCAACACACTCATCACCGGCACAGGCAGCTACATTCCCAACCGGATTGTGAGCAATGCCGATTTCACTTCGCAGATTTTCTTCGAAAAAGACCATAGCCGCATCGATAGTCCTGGCGAGGAAATCACCCGAAAGTTCAAAGACATTACCGGAATTTATGAAAGGCGGTATGTGGAAGACGACCAGACCAATGCCGATATCGCCAGCATTGCCGCAAAGCGTGCCATCGAAGCTGCCGGCATCGATCCCGAAACTATTGATCAGATTATCGTGGCCCACAACTTCGGCGACGTGATGCGCGACAGCATCCAAACCGATATCCTGCCCAGTCTGGCATCCCGTGTGAAGCATCACCTTGGCATCGAGAGCGAAACCTGCATTCCCTACGACATCATCTTCGGCTGCCCGGGTTGGGTGCAGGGCGTGCTTCAGGCACACGCATACTTCATGGCCGGTATGGCCAGGCGATGTCTGGTCATTGGCAGCGAAACCCTTTCGCGGATGGTTGACCGCTACGACCGCGACACCATGATCTTCAGCGACGGCGCCGGGGCCACTGTGCTCGAAGCCGTGGAAGAGGATGAACCCCGTGGACTGCTGTCGCATGCCGTAGTTTCTCACACCAAAGAGGAAGTTGGCTACCTGTATTTCGGCAAATCCAACTCACCGGAAAGTGACCCCAGCATCCGCTATATCAAAATGCATGGCCGGAAAATTTATGAATACTCGCTCAGCAACGTGCCCAGAGCCATGAAAGCCGCGCTCGACAAGTCGAGAATTGATGTGAGCGAGGTGAAAAAGATCCTTATTCACCAGGCCAACGAAAAAATGGATGAAGCCATCGTGCAACGCTTCTATCGCCAATATGGGATCAAAGCGGATGTGCAGCAAGTTATGCCCATGAATATTCAGCGGCTGGGCAACAGTTCTGTAGCCACTGTACCCACCTTATACGATATGATCCTGCGCGGTGAACTCGGCGAACACTCCATCCAGGCCGGCGATGTGCTGATCTTCGCATCCGTGGGTGCGGGCATGAATATCAACGCTTTTGTTTACCGCCAGTAAAAAGATTTTTTGCCCGGACTGACAATAATCCGCCTTGCCGCGCATTTGTTAAGCAACAGATTCAAACAATGAATAAACATACTGTTCTTGTGCTCGGCGCCAGTAACAAACCGGAGCGCTATGCTTTTCGGGCACTCAACAAACTGCTCGACCACGGCTATCAGGTATTGGCTGTGAGCAACAAACCCGGTTCAGTGCGAGGTGTCAATTTCATCCGACATGATGAGGTGAATCAGCCCATCCATACCGTAACCCTCTACCTTGGGCCGGAAAACCAAAGAGCATATTACGATTTTCTGATTCAACTCAAGCCGGAGCGAATTATTTTTAATCCGGGCACCGAAAACCCCGAGCTCATCGCGCTTGCCCAAAATGCCGGCATCAGCTGCATTTGCAATTGCACACTGGTTATGCTCGACACCGGTCAGTTTTGATGCATGATTCGACTGATTCTTCGTAACTTTGCCCTCGCTGGCACCCTTTTACTGAGCCAAAAATGACATCCCGGAACCGAATATCAACCCACACCAAGCTGTCCCTTCTGGGGCTTTGCCTGACTATTTTGAGTAGCACCTTAGTTGCACAGCCTGCGTGCAATATCGTCACACCCAACCAGTTTCCGGTCTGTCCCAACACCATCGTAACGCTCAGCGGCCCTGAAGGCACAAATTATCAATATCTCTGGATGCCCGGTGGTCAAACCTCGCGCGTCATTACCTACATCGCCGGAGAGACCATTACGCATACACTGACTGTTACGGATGCAACAACAGGCGAATCGTGTACAAGTTCCCCATTCGAAGCACTGGTTTTTCCGAAAATGGAAATCACCCTTACCCAGCTTCAACGCACCTGCAGCAATGCCGACAACAACAACGGCCAGACTGCCATCCTGTTGGCTGAAGCCAGTGGTGGCACACCACCTTACACCTACAATTGGCAGGTCAGGCCCATCGAAATAGCTCCCGGAAATCCCCGGATGGCTATCGGGCTGAAAGCCAGGCAGTGGTATAAAATAAACATCACTGATGCTTCGGGATGCCTTGATTCGGCCAAAATTTTCACAACAGCCTATCCCAATCCGAAAATCGAGATCATTACCAGCAGCGACACGGCATACATCCAGAATCCGTACATCGATTTCCGCTTCAGCAACCGCTCAACCGACTCGGTGCAGGTGACAGATTTCTACTGGCTGTTCGATGATGACGGGCCAAGAGTGACTTTGCCAGAGCCACGTCATCTCTACACCACCGAAGGCGATTTTACCGCACGGCTCACTGTGTTCAACCCCCAGGGCTGCGACACCACCTATACCCGCCAGGTGAAAATAATGCCCGTGAAACTTAGTATCCCGAACATCATTACGCCCAATGGCGACAACATCAACGACGTGTTGATCATCACCGAAGCGCCACCATCCAATGAAGGAGGCGACAGATTTAAATCGGCTTTTTCTGACCCTGGAATCAAACCGCTCAACACCTATTACCTGCGCACAAGGCTGGTCATTTTCAACCGCCACGGCAAAGTGGTGTACGAGTCCACAAACTACAATAATGACTGGGGTGGCGAAGGACTGAAAGACGGAGTATATTTTTATGTGCTTCAATGTGAAGGTTTTAAAAGCAATGAAGTGTACCGAGGTTCCATTACAATCATGGGATCGAACAACTAAAACCATTTGATAGATGAACACAATCAGAACATACCTAAGTGGATTTTTAATGTTGCTTGTCATCGCAGCCGCAACTTCGTGCGGTCAGCGCAACCAGAGCCTGCCCTCCGATCTGATTCGCAACCCAAAGTCGGCCGAAGGCGAAAAGCAAGTCAGCATGCCCGAAATCACGTTTACAAAAACCGAGCACGACTTCGGCAGACTCATTCAGGGAGAACAGGTGGTTTATGTGTTCAAGTTCAGAAATACGGGCAATGCCGATCTGCTGATCAGTAAAGTAAGCGCCTCGTGCGGTTGCACAGCCAGCAAATATACCCGCGAACCTGTGAAACCCGGGCAGGAGGGCAAGATTGAAGTGACGTTCGACTCGAACGGGCAGCGTGGAATTCAAAACAAAACGGTAACCGTACTCACCAACGGCCGTCCCCAAACCACTGTGCTTCGCATTAAAGCTCAGGTAGTTACACCCGACACAATTTAAGTATCAATACAAATCAATCACATGAACATCATCAGCATTTTACTCTTTGCACCGCCTGCCGAAGGGCAATCCGGAGGAGGTTTGATTTCTTTTCTGCCGCTCATCCTCATCATGGTTGTATTCTACTTCTTTTTCATCCGCCCACAGATGAAGAAGGCCAAAGAGCAGAAACAATTCCGTGAATCGCTCAAAAAAGGCGACAAAGTGATCACCATTGGCGGCATCCATGGCAAAGTAACAGGCGTTCAGGAACAAACCCTGCGTCTGGAGATTGCTAACAATGTGGAAATAGAAATCGAAAAAAGCGCAGTGGTCTCCGACCCAACACAGGTGGGCACCGCCGCCAGGTAATCAGAACCTCTCAGCTTTTTTTTAAAACAACGCAACGGCCGGATATGGTTCCGTTGCGTTTACTTTTGTGCCAAATTTGCAGTAAACCTTTCAAGGGATGAACCTCAATCAGCCTAAAGAAACCCTTAAAAAACGCAAGCGAGTCCTGATCTATCTTATTTTTCTGAGCATCTCCGCTTTTTTTTGGCTGTTAATCAAACTCAACAACGTGTACACGCTGAAGATTCCGGTCAGGCTGGTGCTGACTGACCCTCCACCTGGCCTTTGGCTCGAAGATGAATCACGCGAACAAACCATAGAAACCGAGGTGCAATCGACAGGTTTTGTACTGCTGCGATTATCCTTGCAATTTAAAAAGTCTCCGGAACTGCCTGCATCGCTTCAGTCTTTGAATCCCCGGAAAACCAACCAGAACGAGTATTACCTCACCGCACAGGCGCTTAAGACTTTCATTGCCGCAAACCTTAATTTAAGCCCCGAGGAAGTTATCATCACCGAAAACCAACTCAACTTCAAAGCCAGCACGCTTGAGTCGAAGCTTATTCCTGTTGTCCCAAATCTGGAAATGAGTTTTGAGCTGCGATTCGGACCGTATGGCAAACCAATGGTTGCCCCTTCGGAAGTGGAAGTTTTTGCCATCAGACAGGTACTCGACACCTTGACGGCATTACCTACAAAAAAAGCTTCTTATAAAAACGTCCGGGACGACATTGCCGACAGCCTGGATTTAGTTTTTTCGCACCCGAGCATGCGTGCTTTCGTGAGCAAAGTATTTGTTTTTCAAGACGTTGAAGAATTTACAGAAACATCATTCAGTGTAGAAATTGAACCTATGGCAGAATTGGGACTCAGGCTTTTCCCCAATCGTATCAAACTGATTGTCAATGTTGCCCTGAAGGATTTTAACCAAATTTCACAAAATAATTTTCAGGTAGAGGTGGATACGGCTGGTCTGGCCAGGCGCAGTCCGCAACTTTTTTTGAGAGTATCCAATTTGCCCGACAATGTACAGCTCGTCCGCATGGAGCCAGAGAAGGTGGAATATCTAATTCCCGCGATGCGATGAAAGTTGGGGTAACCGGAGGTATGGGCAGCGGAAAAACAAGGGTTTGTCAGGCTTTTTCAGCCCTGGGCGTGCCTGTTTTTCATGCCGATGAGGAAGCCAAAAAATTGTATGAGGAAGACGAGATCAAAACCTGGCTCAGCGCGCACATCTCTGAAAAAATCTTTGACCACCAGGGTCAGGTGGACAGGCAGAAACTTGCTGCAATAATTTTCTCCGACCCATTGAAAATCAAGTTGCTGGAAGAAAAAATCCATCCGATAGTTGCCTCCCGTTTCGGGCACTGGTATCAGGCGCACCGTTCGCAACCTTATGTGTTGTATGAGGCTGCCATACTTTTCGAAACCGGAAGGTACAAGCAACTTGACTATACGATTCTGGTTACCGCCCCAAAGGATGTGCGCATTGAACGCATTAAACTTCGCGACGGACATTCGACAGCAGAAATAGAAGCCCGTATGCAACGACAGTGGGAGGATGAAAAGAAAATTCCATTGGCCGATTTCATAATCAACAACATTGACTGGCCCGACACATTGCGCGAAGTGGAACGCATTCACCAGATTTTAATACAAAAAGCAAGCAAAAATGATTTTCCAGATTTCGGAAAGTCTCTATGAGTATGCAATTCTGACTTCAATCGCAATCGTCTTTTAATACTCTTATTTTCAGTATTTTATATCATTTTAGTTAAAATGATGGCAATAACCTATTTGATGATTGTTTTGGGAATTTTTTCCTGACTTCCGCAAATTAACACCCTATATCAAAGATTTGGGCCAGTTTCATTTGCTCTTCGGTCAGCAGTAGGATTTTCTTGATTTTTTCTTTTTGTTTTGGGGTGGTAATTTCGATTTCGTAAATGCTTTGTGCGATTTCAATTACTTTTTCTGCTGAGAGATCTGAACATTTCTCTTTTAACTGTCTTTCAAGCTCTTTGAAAACTTTATATGCCACAAAATTCAGGCAGATGTGTGCTTCAATCCTTCTTTGCTTATAGTGGAAGATTGGTCTGATTTTCAGATCTGTTTTAGCAATTCTGAAAGCACGCTCAATTAGCCACAGTTGGTTGTAGTTTTCAAGTATTTCCTCTTTGGGCAGGGTAGAATTGGTCAAGTATCCCTTTAAGCCATCCCATCTTTGGTCTTGCTGTATCTTTTGCTGATCAATGCGAACTTGAACTTGCCCATCTATTTCCAGGAATTTGTTGTAGCCTCGATTGTTGATAGCTGCTTTTGTAAGCCTGCCTGTCTTGATTGCTTTTTCTAATCGTTTAAGCCCCTTTTCCCGGTTGTATTTATCTTTTTCTGCTCTTTGATGGGAGTAGTTGACTAAAAGCCTGAACCCTTCTTTCTCAATGACTATTGTGTCACCATCATTAAAAGTATGGCTGCAGATCTTTTCTTTTATCCACTGAGCTTCATTTTTGATCCTTGCTCCTAAAATAAAATCATGTCCGTTGACTGTAAGCTCTTCAATGTTAGATTGCGACAGCAAACCTGAATCAGCTACAACAGTCAGTTTTTCGATGTTATACTTTTGCTTGAACCCATTGATAACGGGTAACATGGTATGCCCTTCGAATTTTTTCCATCAAAAACATCGTAAGCCAAAGGATAGCCTCCTTGACTGACAAGCAGCCCTAAAACAATTTGTGGATTTTGATGCCTTCCTTCTTTCGAAAATCCTGTGCGCCGAAAATCATCTTCACCGTCGGTCTCAAAATAAATCGTCGTTACATCATAAAACACCACTTGAACCCTTTGGGCAAGTATACGCATCGTGTGCTTATAGCTGATTTGCTGAACAAGCTCCTTCTGAGTGTTATAAAGCTTGTCCATGTATCGATAAATATTGTCCTCCGAAATGGATTTCTGGGCATACCGGTAAAGGTATTCTGTTGTCTTTAATTTACTCCTGGGATAAACCAACCTGTACAAAACCAAGTATTTAAACAACGGATCAATGACCTGATTAAAACCAATCTCATCAAATATCTTTCCCAGAATCAGATCGATACCAACAAGCTTGTGGGATGTGATAGCGTCGAGCAGACCCGCATAAACGGCTCTCTCCTGGTCAAAGTCAAACTCCGCTAACGACTGATACTCTTTAATCCATTGTTGAGCCCGTCTTACCAGAGCCTCTAAAGCATCCTCATCAGTGGCAGCCCCAAAACTCTTCCTAACTTTATACTTGCGGTCGAGCTTCTCAACTACTTGTACATAGATCCTGCCGCTTTTATGCTTTAGCTTCCTGACAAACACCCGCAAATATCATAACAAAAACCAAATTAACACCCAAAATTCCAAACACCCAATTTTTAAAACACAGACATACAACAACTTACAATGCAAAATTCAAAAATTCAAAAAAGTCTGCGGAAGTCAGGCGCGAAGTGGAACGCATTCACCAGATTTTAATACAAAAAGCAAGCAAAAATGATTTTCCAGATTTCGGAAAGTCTCTATGAGTATGCAATTCTGACTTCAATCGCAATCGTCTTTTAATACTCTTATTTTCAGTATTTTATATCATTTTAGTTAAAATGATGGCAATAACCTATTTGATGATTGTTTTGGGAATTTTTTTCCTAATTTTGGAAGACTCCCCAGAATTTAACATATTATTTACATATTATAATGCTGATTATCAATATTTTAAATAATATAACAAGCAAGGCACAATTTTTGTACAACTAAATCGTATGAAATTCTTGCCAACCACATCCGGGAAGATGAGCTTCCCAGCTTTTAAAATATCGGCTTTTCTGATTCGATCAGCTGCCCTGCTTCTTTTGACTTTGTTATTCACCCGGCTCGACGCTGCCGGGGATGGGCTCAACAGTCCGGTTGATCAATTAAGAGGACCTGCACTGGACATCCAGCAGCTCCGTTTGTTCAACAGTTCTCAAAATGAGAATGTCGTAGAACAAACTTCTAGTCTGCAATTCTTCCCCGACTCCGTATTGGTTTATTCCACACAATCCAACCTCCAGAGGTTCGATTATATTTTCTCGCCCAATGGAGAATTGCTTACGATGCTCCTCCGCATCAGGCAAGGGGCAACCTGGGTTAACCAGTCTATCGAAAATCGCACATACGATGCAGCGGGCAATATGACTAACCAGTTGTATCTAGCCTGGAATGGTAATGCATGGGTAAACACATCCCGCAACATCTTCACTTACAACGATAACCGCAAGCTCCTGACGCACACTGAACAAATATGGAACAGCAGCACCAGCAGCTGGACCGATTTCAGGAAAACAACCAACACCTGGTCGGCCTCCGGGCTCCAGCTCAGCATGCTGCAGGAAGTATTTTCGGGCGGCATCTGGGTCAACCAGACTTACGAATTCTATAACTGGCAGGAAAACAAGCTGATACAGGCAGAACGCCAGGTTTGGACTAACGGCAACTGGGCCAACGAAAATCAACACCTTTATACCTACGATGCACAAGGCAACCTGTTAACCATGACCATGAAGCAATGGACAGGCAACCAGTAGTCCGACTTCTACAGGGAGGTTTTCAGTTACAACGTATCCAATCAATTGACCATCTACGTAAGCCAACTTTTCAACAACAGTTGGCAAAACAGCGAACAGTACTTCTACACCTACGATGTGCTGGGCTTTCCGGAAACTGTGATTCGCCAGGTATGGCAAGGCAGCACATGGCAAAACAGCCTGAGGCGTTCATATAGCAACAACAATTACGGAACTGCACAGCTTGCTGTTTTTGAAATCTGGCAGCAGGGAACCTGGGTAAGCCAGAATATGTTTACCAAAGCCATTGATGATTACGGCAATGTGACCTCATCAAACGCCTATACCTGGAACAACAGCTGGCAACAGAATCAGGACAACCAACTGGAGGTTAATTACAACTACGGCCTGAAGACGCTCAGATTTCAGGGATACCGGGCAGAGGCCGGATTTACAAGCATGCTGGTGGGCGTTCGTGAAAAACCAGGAACGGCTTCCACCAAGGTTTATCCGAATCCCGCCAACGGCAAACTTTTCATAATTAACACTTTATTATCATCAGATCCACTGGATATCCATATTTTTGCCACTGATGGTAGAAAAGTGACCGAACTCAGACAACCAGCCGAACCTTTTATCACGCTTGATCTCGAAAAATCTGGCCTGAGAGAAGGTTCCTACATTATGAAAATCTCATCGCCTGAAGGTACATCAACCCATCGGATAACATATCTCAAATGAATGAATAATTGAAAATCAAATACCTTGGAACTATGAAAAATTCTCTACTCAAAGCCCTTTCAGCGCTGACCATCCTGGTCATGCTCGGTCTGTCTGGTTTCGTAAAGGCACAGCCGTTCGTAACCGTTGAGCAGCCCAACCTCAGTGGTATTGTGTGGGATATCGGCTCAACGAGGCTGATCTCCTGGAACACAAATTTCACCCAACCGGTGAAGATTGATCTTGTTGATTATTCCACCCTTACACCAACTGTAACACCAATTGTGGCATCAACAGCCAATTCGACATACGCATGGTATATTGATCCACTCACCTTTACAACCGGCACACAATACAAAGTGCGCGTCACAAGTACCATTAACCCTGCTTACACTGATGAAAGTGATAATTACTTTTCACTTGTTACCTCATTACCAGGCACTTCCATTACGATTGAACAGCCCTCACTACCCGGAATCCAGATCGTTAAAGGTACTGATTACCTGATCAGCTGGAATCCGGTGGGCGTATTCAGCAATGTAAATATCGACCTGGTTGATGTCCTGAACTCCACCACCACATCTATAGCCACCAACGTAGAGAACTCTACCTATGTCTGGAGTGTAAGCACCTTGTTGACGGCCCACAACCAATATAAGATTAAGGTATCGAGTGTGAGCGATCCTTCAATATTCGATCTGAGCGACAACAACTTTGAGCTTCTTGATTACCCTGCAGGGACAATCACCGTTTTGCAGCCTGATGCTGCCGGAATCAAGTGGGTAAGGGGCTCACAATACCTTGTTTCCTGGATTGACAACATTCCGGATCCCGTGGACATCGACCTGATCCGAAACACCAATTTCTGGATTGCAAGTGATAACACTGGTGGCGGATCTTTCAACACTGGCAGCAATACGGGTTGCAACTTTAATCCCTGGACTGTAACAAAGGTTAACGTGCCTGGTGGATTTGCCATTGGAAACAAGGGCAATCCTGCTGCAGCCGGAATTACAGGAATGGATGCCAACGCATACAGAATTGTTGCCTATTCCGACCCGGGAAATGATGGCAACTTCGTACATGCCGACCGTACTTTTGGTCCCTATGCCACACCTGATGGATTCATGTTTTCGTTCACATGGGGTTTCAACCTCGGTAGCGGCAATGCCACAACCGGTGAAAAAGGATTTATTGTTTACACCGGCGGAATCGGAGGAACTGCGCTATTCACTGTAGTCAATGATAAGAACAGCAGCACAATTGAAATTAACGGCAGCCCAATGTTCAGCAATGCAGGCCTTGCTGCAATGACCATCAATTTCGATTATGATGCTGTTGCCGGCACGGTAAGAGTTTTCGGAACAGGTCGCGATGGTGTCGAACCTTATGATCAGACTTTCCCTGTAAGCGGTGCTCCGGATGCAATCAGGTTCTTCAACAAAGGACAGGAGAATGATGGCACAACGGTTGACGATCATGCCTTGTATTTTGATAACTTCTTTATTCGTACCAAACGCCTGACTGTTGGCACCAATGTGGGTGGCTCCACCTGGACATGGACTGTGCCAACCTGTATTCAGACTGGCAACAACTACAAGATCGAAGTACTGGGCAATGGCCGTACCCTTGCCGATGCCAGCGACAATGGATTCCAGATTTCTGCCACACATGGAGGCACCTACATCACTGTGCTTCAGCCAAACGACCCTGGTATTACCTGGTTACGCGGCAGCTCTTACCTGATTAGCTGGATTGACGATGTTGTTGAGCCAGTGCGCATTCGCCTGATAAATTCAGGTGGCACGGTGGTGGCAACCCTTGCAAACAATGTAACCGGTTCCACATGGGTATGGAATATCCCTGCCGGACAGGCGCTGGGACAGTACCGCATCAGAGTGGATGCTGCAGGAATTCAGGATGAAAGTGACAACCTGTTTACAATCGCCGATCACTTGCCGGGCGGTACCATTGAGGTTCAGCAACCAAATGTAGCCGGAATCAAATGGATTCGTGGCAACAGCTACCTGATTTCATGGTATCCGGATGGCGTGTTTGGCCCCTTCAACATCGAACTTTGGAAAGGCGGTGTATTCCACGCAAATCTGGTTACCAATGTAAGCGGATCAACCTGGGTTTGGAGCATTCCAGCGCTCACCTACCCAACGGGTACAGATTACCGGATTCGCGTTACTGCCAATGGTGGCGCTGTAGCCGACATGAGTAATAACGACTTTGAGCTTGCCGACACTCCCGGAGGCACCATCCAGGTGCTGCAGCCCAATGGCGGTGAAACCCTTTACAGAGGTGTCGGATTCTGGATTGCATGGATTGACGACATTCCGGAAAACGTGAATGTTGACCTGATGGAATATGACAACACCAACACACTCCAGGCCACTCACCCCATTTTCGGCAACGTAACAGGTTCGGCCTACCCCTGGACAGTTCCGATGGCCACGCCTACGGGCAACTATTTCAAGGTGAGGGTATCCAGTGTAGTCAGTCCGGCAATTTTCGACGAAAGCGACGGCTACTTCACCATTACCGATTTGCCCCTCACTTTTGGTTTGCAGCCGAATCCGGCAAGAGATTTCGCCACCATCAGCCTGAACGAAGGATTCAGCGGTCAGGTGCAGGTACAGGTTTCGAACAGGATGAATCTGATTGTGCTCGATCGCACTTTCAACCTGAACGACTCGCATGAACTTCGCCTCGCCCTCGATGGCCTCAGGAGCGGCATCTATTTTGTGACCATCACATCCAACGGTCAACGCATGACCCAGAAGCTGATCATTCAGAAATAAACCTGAATATCAACCCTAAAAAAAGATGCCGGGAGTCCCCGGCATCTTTTTTATTGTAAATCAGTATCTTAAAAATTTCGTCACCTTATTTATGGAAAACTTTTATATGAATGCTTTTGATTCTCAAAAGAGTTTGTATATTTGCACTCCCTTTTCAAATGAGGTATACATCTTCCAAACACCTATAATACAATGAGCAAGAACGCCTTAATTCAGTATGTGGAGGAGCAGGTAAGCGTAAAAAACTTTCCGGCATTCGAGCCGGGCGACACCATCACGGTGACCTATAAGATTGTTGAAGGCAATAAAGAACGTCTGCAAAAATTTCAAGGCGTTGTGCTTCAGAAGGTTGGCTCCGGCCCCACTGCAACCTTTACTGTCCGCAAGATTTCGAACAACGTAGGTGTTGAGCGCATCTTCCCGGTTTCGTCACCTATGATCGAAGAGATAGAACTGAACAAGAAAGGTCGCGTGCGCCGTGCACGGATCTTCTATCTGCGTGCACTTCGCGGAAAGAAGGCAAGAATCAAGGAAGCCCGTCAGTAACCGACAAGGTTCAGAAAATTATTTGAAAGGCTGTCCGTTGCGGATGGCCTTTTTAATTTTTAGCTGCATTTTGCCGCATCAGTTCGTAGCACGCCATGCCGGCTGCCACACTCACATTGAGCGAGGCAATCTGACCTGCCATGGGGATGCGCACCAGGATGTCGGCCATGGTCAGCAATTGGCTGGAAATACCGGTATCTTCCGCACCAAGGATAAGCGTTACCGGCCCAGTCAAATCGGCATTCCAGATTTCCAGTTCAGCTTTTTCGGTAACGGCAACCAGCTTCATCCCGCTTTCGTGCATGTAGCGGGCCGCCTGAGCAAGATTTTCCTCGCGACATACGTTGATGCGGGTGAGCGCGCCGGCCGAAGTCTTGATGGCATCCGGACTCACCATTGCCCCACCCTTGGAAGGAATGATCAGTCCGTGCGCGCCCGATGCCTCTGCAGTACGGGCAATGGCGCCAAGGTTGCGCACATCGGTGAGATGATCAAGCAGAATAAAAAACGGATCCAGTCCGGCCTCAAAGATCATTGGCAAAAGCGAAGCAACTTTCTGGTAACTTACCGAGGCCGTGAAGGCCACCACCCCCTGATGGTTTTGCTTGGTGAGCCGGTTCAGCTTTTCCTCCGGCACATATTGCACCGGAACACCCTGCGCACGGGCGAGCGTAAGCAGTTGGTGGAGCTGGGGAGAGCGACCACCACGGAGCACAAAAGCTTGTCGAGCTCCAATCCACCTTCGAGGGCTTCTATGACCGGCCGGGTACCGTAGATCATCTGGCTTTGCTGACCTGACATGGCATGTTCATTTGCCGGCAAAGATAGGCCGCCATATAAAAAATCAGGTGAAAAACCTGCGGAATAAATTAACTTTGTTTTTGGATCACAAATACGTTCATGGCAATCCTGCTTGCGTTTCTGATACTGATTTCGGCAGATAATCTTTCAGCCCAGACCAGCACTCCGGCATCTCCCCTGTCGGAACCAGCGGTTGTGAAACGTTACTTTGAGCGAGCCATGCATTATCCTGAGCAGGCCTTGTCGAAGGGCATTAAAGGCAAGGTGACTGTATCGCTCGAGGTGTTGCCCGATGGCAGTACGCGCAACTACCATATTGTAAAAGGGTTAGATCATGAACTTGACCAGGAGGCGCTCCGGCTGGCAAAGCATATCTTATGGAAGCCTGCTGAGTTTGCAGGCACGCCGATAACATCATCTGAAACATTGACCATAGATTTCAATCCGAAGACCTATCTGAAAAACCGGCAAAAAACAACCGCACGTGAATTGTGGCCTGGTGATGACGATTCCATACCAGGGGTTATTTACAGTCCGAAACAACTCACCGAAGCCCCTCAGGCCATACTTCCCGAGGGTTTCAGAAGCCTGAGTTCATACATCACTCACCTGATGAAATATCCCGAGATGGCAGTCAGGCACAACATTTCCGGTACGGTTGTACTCGCTTTTGTGGTCGAAACCAACGGACTTGCCTCAAACATCAGGGTGAAGGAGAGCGTTGGCGGTGGATGCGACCAGGAAGCCATCCGGATATTGGAACAGATCGCCTGGAAAGCAGGCAGGCGAGCCGGCGAATCCGTTCGTAGCCACGCAGAGCTGGAAATTGTTTTCCGGCTCAAAGACAGCATGCAAAGAGCCATACCCAATCAAAGAAGTACAGGACTTTAACACATTTCAGCATCAAAATGAAAAAAACAATCCTTTTTCTAATCCCGGCTATTATTGCCGCTAACAGCCTTTTGGCCAAACAAGACACACTTTCGCACTGGAAAACAGCCGGAAAGGTGGGATTTAATTTTTCCCAAAGTCATTTGTCGAACTGGGCTGCCGGCGGGCAGAGCTCACTGAACACCCTGATGTTGTTCAGGTACGATTTCAATTATGCCAAAGGAGCGATGAAGTTCGACAACAACATTGACATGAATCTCGGTTACAGTTTAATCGGTAAGCTGAAGCCCATAAAAACCGATGATAAGTTTGAGTTCAACTCGTCGTATGGTCGGAAAGCCACCGAGAAGCTTTTTTACACCGGGGCCCTTTCGTTTCGCTCGCAGTTGCGCGACGGTTTTAATTATGCCAAAGACAGCACCAACCCGATTTCGCGGCCCTTTGCTCCTGCATATATCACCCTGGGTGCAGGTGGCGACTGGAAGCCAGTGGATTATTTCTCGGTTACATGGTTACCTGTTACAGGACGACTGACCATTGTGGCAGACGACTCGCTTTCGAATGCCGGAGCCTTTGGTGTGGAAGCAGGAAAAAAACTGCGCACCGAGCTTGGTTCGAAAGCTACAGTACGGTTTAAAAAGGAAATCTTTCAAAATGTGACCCTCACTTCAAAGCTGGAGCTATTCTCAGACTATCTCAAGAACCCCCAGAATGTGGATGTTGACTTCCAAAATCTGCTGGTGATGAAGGTAAACAGCTGGATGAATGCCAACATCTCCGCACACCTGATTTATGACGACGACATTAAGATTACGGACAAGAACGGTAAACGCGGACCCCGGACACAATTTAAGGAAGTACTAAGCATTGGCTTGAGCTACGCCTTTTAAAAATGAAACGCATAGGCATCCTTTCGGACACCCACGGATTTCTTCATCCCGCAGCTGCGGGATTTTTCGCCGGATGCGACGAGATCTGGCACGCGGGCGACATTGGATCGGAAGATATCATCATGAGGCTCAGGCAGATAAAGCCACTACGGGCCGTGTATGGCAACATAGACGACCACCATGTCAGGATGCATCTACCTGAAATACAAGTATTTGAGATAGAAGGCCTGAAAGTGGTCATGCTGCACATCGCCGGACGGCCAGGAAAGTACAGCGCCAAAGCCTCACAGGCGGTCAAGGCACACAAGCCCGGATTGCTTGTGGCAGGCCACAGCCATATCCTGCAGGTGAAATACGATGAAAAAGCCGGACTGTTGTTCATCAATCCAGGTGCAGCCGGAATACAAGGCTTTCACCAAAAAATCACCATGGTTCGCCTTTCGGTAGCCCACTCCATGGTGAAAGACCTGGAGATCTGGGAATCGGACAGAAGCAGCGCTTTAGCGAATGCGGTCGACTGAGCGGATCAAACGGATATCCCGGATAATTCCTCTTTGTGTCAGATAATTGAAAATCAGAGCAATAAGTGGAAGAAAAATCCCGAACGAAAATTCGGCAGAAGCATTCACCTTTGTTGCGATGGCTTCGGTGTAATAAAAGAAGAGCAGGGCAATAAAAACCAGGAGAAACATCATGTGAATCCGTGTGAGCCTGAGTTGCTGTTCGAGGTTGCGATATCCGAAGATCAGAACAACCGGCATCACAATGAGCGCAATGGTAAAAATAACCGGTACTGTGAGGAAACCCTTGGCGAACAGAGGCTCAGCCGAGGGCACATGATCTTTGATCAGGTGGATGTAGAAGGTAAGTGTATGCAGCTCGCCATAGTACCATGCAATCGGGAAAAAAAACAAAAGAGCAGATGCCATGCCCGACAGAAGCAAATAAACAGTTTGAATGCGCTGAATCATTTGATGCATTTTTTGCAAAAATAGCAATTGCCAGCGGCATCTCACCAATGGGTGCACAAAAGCGCATAATGGATTATGCTGAAAAAAAGAATTTGTGGTTTGGTAAATAAATTGTTATTTTTGCACTGAATTCTTTATCAGGTTCACTTCCCGGTCATTGTTTCGAGCTTGCACAAAGCCTCACAAACCAAAGTTCCGAATCTTTTCGTCAGACTTTAAATCATTCCTTATATGTACGATATTATCGAGCTTAATAATAAGCTTGTAGGCGAGTTGAGAGAGATTGCCAAGTCGCTCAACATCCCAAAGTTTGATAAGCTGCTCAAGCAGGATCTCATTTATCAGATTCTTGACCAGCAGGCGCTTCAGCCCATGTCAAAGCCAGAAGCTGGCGAAGAAGAAAAGAAAAAACGTGGCAGACGGGCCAGGATCGTAACTCCCGAGCAGGAAAAACAACCAAAAGAAAACCTGACTGCCGAGCCAGTACCCGAAGCTGAAACAATAGCCCAGGCCCCCGCCAAGGTCGAAGCACGTCAAGAAGAACCTGCGAAAGGCACCTCAGAAAAAAAGATTGAAGCCCCGGTAGATGGAGCAAGAACCGAATCAAAAACGGATGAAGGTCAGCACCGTCCAAAAAGGCCGCGTAAGGTTTTCAACACCAGCGAGTTGATGGCCGGACGAAGTGAAAAGCAGGCTGTTGCCTCAAGTTCCGCGCCCTCTCCCGTAGAGCACGTCCAGCCCGAACCTGAAACCAGGCCGGTGGAACAACCTCGTCAGGCTGAAAAGAAAGCTTTCGAGAACAGGCCACAGGATTTTAAGCAGCAAAACTGGAAGCAGAAACAGCGCGAAGATTTTTCCGGCCGGGATCAAGGGCAACGGGAAAACCGGCATCAGCAGGCAGAGCAGTCTTCGGGCCATGAAAGCCAAACTGCTCCTGCTCAGGAAGCTCAGAAACCACATCAGCAGCAAAAGCCAGAATACAAATTTGAGTTTGATGGCATTGTTCCTGCCGAAGGGGTGCTCGAGCTCATGCCAGAGGGATATGGTTTCCTCCGCTCGTCGGATTTCAACTACCTCAACTCACCTGATGATGTGTATGTGTCGCAATCGCAAATCAAGCTGTTCGGGCTGAAGACGGGCGATACCGTGCGTGGCATGATCCGTCCGCCCCGCGAAGGTGAAAAGTTTTTTCCGCTGGTTAAGGTGGACACCATCAACGGAAGATTGCCCGATGAGATTCGCGACCGCATCCCGTTCGACTACCTGACGCCGCTTTTTCCCAACGAAAAATTCCGGCTCACAGGCCATCAGGGTGCGACACTCTCCACACGGATCATGGATCTCTTTGCCCCCATTGGCAAGGGCCAGCGCGGACTGATTGTAGCCCAGCCAAAAACTGGTAAGACCGTTCTGCTCAAGGAGGTGGCCAATGCCATTGCCAAGAACCATCCAGAAGTTTACCTGATCATCCTGCTTATCGACGAGCGCCCTGAAGAAGTTACCGATATGGCCCGCAGTGTAAACGCTGAGGTCATCTCGTCCACCTTTGACGAACCGGCCGACAAGCACGTGAAAATTGCCTCCATTGTCCTGGAAAAGGCAAAGCGTTTGGTGGAGTGCGGACATGATGTGGTCATTCTGCTCGATTCGATTACCCGTCTGGCACGTGCATACAATACCGTTTCTCCGGCCTCGGGCAAGGTGCTCTCGGGCGGTGTGGAAGCCAATGCACTGCAAAAACCAAAGCGTTTCTTCGGTGCAGCGCGTAAAATCGAAAATGGTGGCTCGCTTACCATCATTGCCACTGCCCTGATCGACACCGGCTCGAAAATGGATGAAGTGATCTTTGAAGAGTTTAAGGGAACGGGCAATATGGAGCTGCAGCTCGACAGGCGCCTGGCCAACAAGCGCATCTGGCCTGCCATCGATATTGTGGCTTCAAGCACACGCCGCGAAGACCTGCTCCTCGACAAGGAAACCATGCAGAGAGTCTGGATCCTGCGCAACCACCTCTCGGATATGACGCCCATCGAAGCCATGGAGTTCCTGCGCGACAAGATGCGCTATACCCAAACCAACGAGGAGTTCCTGATTTCGATGAACAGCTAATAGGTAGCTATGTAAAATATCAACCGCCTCCTGAGGGCGGTTTTTTTATTTTTCGAGCTCTGCAATCAACGCATTCACATCCAGCTTGTTAAAGCTTCCTGAACTCATCAGACCAATCACACAGCCGGGTGAATACTGTGCAATGAGCCAGCTTTTGAGCGCTTCAGCATCGTTCAGGACGGAAGCCGAAGGCAATCCAAAACTCTGGTGGATGTAGTCGGGGCTGACCAGTTCGAGTCGTTTTAGTGCTACGGCGTGCGGGTCGTAAAAGATGGCGGCTGCATCGGCAGGGTTGAGGCTTCCATGATAGTTGGGCATGAAATCTGCCGACAGGCTGCTGTAGGTATGCAGTTCGAAACAGATCACCAGCCGACGATGGGGATACTGCAACCTTAGCGCCTCGATGCTGGCCTTAAGCTTGGATGGCGCGTGGGCAAAATCGCGGTACACCGTCAGTTGCGAACTGTCGTGAATCAACTCAAGCCGCCTTGCCGCCCCGCTAAAGCCCGACATGGCTGCAAAGAAGGCCTCGTCGCTCAGGCCTGCCAGGCGGCAAACCTCACGTGCTGCCATCAGATTCGACAGGTTGTGCAAACCAATAAGTCGGAAAGGCCATGCATGTCCTTGCGCGTCAATGATCCGCATGCCATCGCTGCCCGTTGCGTAGGGTGGAAGCGTATAAGGAATGGTCCGGCATCTGGCTTCGAGGGCAAGTTTATGTACCTCCTCGTCGAGCTGATTGTAAATCAGGACACCATCCGTCGGAATACGCCGGATAAACTCACGAAACTGTTCCAGATAAATTTCGTAGGTTGGAAAAACATTCACATGGTCCCAGCCGATACCGCTGAGCACAGCAATATGTGGATGGTAGTGCCAGAACTTTGGCACCCTGTCGATGGCCGAACTCAGGTATTCGTCGCCCTCGAGCACCATCCAACGGGCATCCTCCGAGAGCCTGACCATGACATCAAAACCCGGAATGGAAGCTCCCACCATAAAGTCGGCATCCATCCCGGCCGCCTTGAGTGCATGAAGAATCATGGCAGTGATGGTAGTTTTGCCATGGCTGCCGGCAACGACGACTCTGGTCTTGTCGAGCGATTGCTGGTATAGGTATTCCGGAAAGGAATAAATCGTGAGTCCAAGCTCCTGTGCCCGAAGCAACTCGGGGTTGTCGGCCCGGGCATGCATGCCAAGGATGACCGCATCGAGCTCAGCCACTATTTTTTCGGGAAACCAGCCAAGCTGTGCAGGCAGCAACCTGTGAGCACGAAGCCTTGAGCTTGCCGGCTCGAAAATCTCATCGTCCGATCCTGAAACCTTGAACCCTTTCAGATGCAGGGCAATGGCCAGATTGTGCATGGCGCTGCCGCCTATCGCAATAAAATGAACCCTCATTCCTTTTTTGGCAAAAGTAAGCAAAGCTTTTGGCAGGGTGCGACAAGCCGGGATGGTTGAAAAGCTGCTTTGATTAACTTTGCGAAAAAGACCAAGGCCATGCAAGCACTCATTGCCGAGCTTAACGAACGATATCAAAACCTGGATGCAACTGATATACTGCACGATGCAAGCAAAACTTTCGGAAACCAGATAGCTTTTGCCACCAGTCTGGGACTCGAAGACCAGGTGATCACACATTTGATTGCAATTCGCGCATTACCAATCAGAATATTTACCCTCGACACCGGTCGCCTGTTTCCTGAGACCTATGAGCTGATCGACCGGACGGCGGCCAAGTACAAGCTAAACATCGGGCTCAGCTTTCCCGACTACAGGCAGGTGGAAAAGATGGTGAATGAAAAAGGCATCAATCTGTTTTACGACAGCATCGAGAACCGCAAATTGTGTTGCAACATACGAAAAAGTGAACCTTTGGCGCGGGCATTGCAGGGCTGCAAAGCATGGATCACGGGGCTGCGCCGGCAGCAATCGGTCACCAGGCAGCATATGCAGACTGTTGAGTGGGACGAACTTCACGGACTCATCAAAATAAATCCCTTGATCAATTGGACCGATGATCAGGTAAAAGCTTTTGTAGCCCAACACAATGTGCCTTACAACACGCTGCACGACAAGGGCTATCCGAGCATTGGCTGTCAGCCCTGCACAAGGGCGGTAGCCCCGGGCGAGGACATCAGGGCAGGCCGGTGGTGGTGGGAACAACCCGAACAGAAGGAATGTGGCCTGCACAAGGCGCGTTAAACATGAACCCATAAGTTTTGTTATAAAGAGTTAAACAACCGCTTAACAGGCATGGAAAAAACAGAACTGCCGGACATTCTTCCGGCCGGTTTAACGAAAGACGAAGTACTCAACGACTACCGGATCGGATGGGAAAGCCGTTATGCGAGCATCATTGGCCGCAAGGAGGTACTGACCGGAAAAGCCAAGTTTGGCATATTCGGAGATGGTAAGGAGCTGCCGCAACTCGCTATGGCCAAGGCATTTGAGCCGGGCGACTGGAGATCAGGCTATTACCGTGACCAGACATTCATGCTGGCGGCTGGAATGACCACCCTTGAGGAGCTTTTTGCCCAGCTTTACGGCGACACCGACCTTGAGGCAAACCCATCAAATGGTGGCAGGCTGATGAACAACCACTTTGCTACCCGGAGCCTTGACGAAGAAGGGAACTGGAAGAACCTGACGAAAATCAAAAACTCCGCCGCCGACACTTCGCCCACTGCAAGTCAGATGCTCAGGCTGCTTGGACTGGCACATGCTTCAAAACTGTTCAGGGAGAACAAGAGCCTTCATGGGTTTACTCAATTTTCCATCAAAGGCAATGAGGTAGCTTTTGGCACCATAGGGGATGCCTCGGCCGCCGAAGGACATTTTTGGGAAACCATCAATGCGGCCGGTGTTTTGCAGGTGCCCATGGCCATTTCGGTTTGGGACGACGGCTGGGGCATTTCGGTACCTGGCGATTACCAGATAACCAAATCGAACATTTCTGAAGTGTTGTCAGGTTTCCGGAGGGATGAAAGTGGCAAGGGATATCTGATCTATCGCCTCAATGCCTGGGATTATCCCGCACTGGTTGAGGCCTACCGTGAGGGAATTGCAATATGTCGGAAAGACCACATTCCGGTGCTCTTCCACGTAGTGGGATGTACCCAACCTCAGGGGCACTCCACTTCCGGCTCGCACGAGCGTTACAAGACCCCTGAACAACTTGAAGATGAGCGCCGGCGTGACGGGCTGCTGAACTTTGGGCAATGGATCATCGCCCAGGGGCTGGCCACACAGGAGGAGCTGACGGAGATTGAGCAACAGGCCGAGCAACGTGCAAGAGAAGCCAGGCGCAATGCGTGGAACAATTTCCAGCAGCCACTGCTTAAAAAACGCGACGACTTTCTGCAAATGGTGGACGTGACCACCTGCAATTGCGCCAAAACCAGTAAGATAAACAGCATCAAGTCCGACCTGGCCCGTGTGGGCGAGCCTATTCGCAAGGACATCATCTCGTCGGCACGAAAAATCCTTCGCTTGATCTGCAATTCGTGCAGCGACCCGCGCAACTCGCTCAAGACCAATGTAACCAGATGGCTGCAGGCAGAACTTGCCGAGGGATATGAGTGCTACAGTGCACACCTTTATTCCGAAAGCAGGCATTCGGCCCTTTTGGTTGAGGGTGTGGCCCCGGAATATGCCGGCAATGCGCCAATGGTGCCCGGCCGTGAAATCATTCGCGACAATTTTGATGCCCTGTTTGCTTCTATTCCCGAGCTGGTAGCTTTTGGCGAAGACGTGGGCAAGATCGGTGGGGTCAATCAGACTTACGAGGGTTTGCAGGCCAAATACGGGGAGCATCGCATCTTTGATACCGGAATCCGCGAAGCTACCATTCTCGGGCAGGGCATAGGAATGGCCATGCGTGGACTCCGTCCGATTGCCGAGATACAGTATTTCGATTATCTGCTCTATGCCCTGCAGGCCATGAGCGACGACCTGGCTACGCTGCGCTACCGCACCAGAGGAGGCCAGAAAGCCCCCCTTATTGTGAGCACACGCGGCCACAGGCTCGAAGGCATCTGGCATGCCGGCTCGCCCCTGAGCATGGTAATCAACTCGATCAGAGGGGTGTATGTGGCCGTGCCCCGCAACATGACACAGGCAGCAGGTTTTTACAACACCTTCCTGGCTTCCGACGATCCGGCACTGATCATTGAGCCGCTCAACGGGTACAGGCTCAGGGAACGCAAACCATCGAACTTCGGTAAGTTCAGGATTCCCATCGGCACACCCGAAATCCTGAGAAAAGGCAGCGATATTACCGTAGTCACTTATGGTTCCTGCGTCAGAATTGCGGAAGATGCAGCCAGGCAGCTGAGCGAGTTTGGCATTGAGGTTGAGTTGATTGACGTGCAGACCCTGCTTCCGTTCGACCTGAAACACACTATCACCGAATCGCTGAAAAAAACCAACAAAGTGCTCTTTTTCGACGAGGATGTGCCCGGGGGTGCCACAAGCTTCATGATGCAGCAGGTGCTCGAGGTGCAGGGAGCTTACCGCTACCTGGATGCCGCCCCCGCTACCCTTACAGCCCGAGAACACCGTGCGGCCTACAGTACCGACGGCGACTATTTCTCGAACCCGAATGCAGAAGATGTGTTTGAGAGTGTGTACAACATCATGCACGAATATAACCCCTCGCGCTATCCCAAGATTTTCTGATTGCGCAACCATAACAGGGTAAAATAGTTACATTTGGGCAAGCCATTTGTCAGGCATGCGTATCGCCCTGCTACTTTCTATCCTTCTTCTTTTGCGATGCGATATCGCAAAACAGGACCTGATTGTCAATTATCCGCAACCTGAATACCCACTGCCCTCCCCTGCTACCTCAACAGAATCTGTGCAGCGCTTGTCCAAAGTGGAAATACCATTGGCCCAAAGCCCCAGCCGTTCAAATGATTTGACAAGGCCTGCCGGGGTAAACATGCCGACGGTCAGTCGAAGGGAAGGGCAACTGATTCCTGCCAGACCCAGCGCCACAGTCTTGCGCCAAAAGGAGCTGATCCCGGCTGATATCGCAGCATCCATGGGGCCAAACACCCTGTTGATTGAGTTTGACAACGACATCTTTACAGGCACAGACTATTACTACACAAACGGAATTGCCATCGGTTTTTCGGGGCCGGCGCTCTCATTTTTGGGGAAAAGCAAAATTTTGCCCGGTCTCGGGAAGGAAGCACAGGACATTTTTTCTGTGAAGCTCACCCAAAAAATGTACACCGGATTGAATCCTGAGACCGAGGTTCCACCAGTTGGCGATCATCCGTTTTCCGGCCTGCTTTTTACCGGGTTCACACGAAGCAGTACTGCACCCAAACGTGGTTTGATGATGCACAGCACTTTTGTGATCGGGCTGACCGGAAAAGCATCACTGGCAAGCGGGCTGCAGCGCACTGTGCACGAACTCCAGCCCAGCGGTTGGGATTTTCAAACTGCCAGCGGACTGTTGCTCAATTATAACCTGGCTCTGGAAAAACGTATAACTAACTGGACATCAGGTTCTATTTCGCTGGGCAGCATGGCCAGGGCAGGCAATTTGGAAACCAGTGCCTCGGTATTCTTTGCATTCAACCAGAATTTTTCAGGCAGTGCGACGGGCTGGCGTTCGTTGCACTTGTTTGCCACACTTTATGCACACAAGGTATGGCACAAGGCCAGTTTGAGGGGTAGCCTCTGGAAAGCAGAGAGACAATACGTCGTTCCCTACCAACAGCTGGAAAGAAATGTAGGTGAGCTGAATGTTGGCCTGTCGTACTGGCAGGGTCGCACAGGCTTTGGGTTTAAGGTGGTATATTTGTCGGCAGAATTTCAAGGTGGAAGGCCCCATAAATGGGGTGGTATTCAGTTGACACGAGAACTTTAATCGTCTGAAGCAGTGCACATAAGCCTACCTTCAAACAGACATTACTACATGAATCAAAAAGAAAAAATCGATTTTCCTGTCACCTATGTGCTCAAGATTGTGCTCGACAGCCACATCCTGCCGTTGGTGCAGAAAGAAGAGATGGAGCGCCTGTTTTTGCGGGTCAAGGTACCGTTTACCTTTCTCGCCAGCAAGATGAGCAGCAAAGGCAACTTTGTGAGCTACAGTGTACAGGTAACCCTCACCGACCACGACCAGATGCATCTGCTATATAACGACCTACGCACTTTACCCGGGATTAAATTTGCACTCTGACCATGGAAAAAGCGCTTGGACTCTGGCTGATTATCGTGGGAGGCGCCATTGGTACCACCGCACGTTTTGGAGTTTTTTTGCTGGCCGACCGCTGGTTTAGCCGCTCGTTTCCGGCCGGCACCCTGATTGTGAACCTGATAGGTTCTTTTTTGATTGGCCTGCTTTGGGGCTACATGGAACGTTTCAGTGCGCCTCCTGCCATGCGATTGTTTCTGCTGGTGGGCATACTGGGTAGCTTCACCACCTTCAGCACCTTTGCCTTCGACAGCGTGAACATGCTGCATCAATATGGCTGGGGGATGTTTCTGCTCAACCTGATGGCAAACAATGCCGGAGGTTTGCTGTTATGTTTATTCGGCCTGCACCTGGCCGGCGGATCTATCTGACCATGCACGACATCGAACCCCATTTCAACTGGCGCCATCTTTATGTTGCCGCACAGGATCCAGCGTCGCCCTTCTACAGGAGGCGGTACAGCGAATTTTATTTTACCAACAAAATTTACAATTACCTCATCCATCCCCAGTGGGATGAGTTTGGATCGGAAACGTTGTACCTCAAGATACTCTATTGCAATTATCAGAAGAAGTTTTGTATCATCGAGCTGATCGGAGAGTGGAACGACCTGCTCTACAACGACATCATGTATCTTTACCGAAACGTGGTTGAAGTGATGATCGCCGAGGGCATCAAATATTTTATCCTGATCGGCGAAAACGTACTTAGCTTTCATTCGGATACCGACGATTATTACCAGGAGTGGTTCGACAATGTGGAGGATGGCTGGATTGTTTGCCTGAATTTCCGTGACCATGTGATTCGTGATTTCACGGCGGCACGGCTGGACTATTACCTGGCTTTTGGAGGCAAGTTCGACCACTTCAACTGGAGAGGGATGCAGCCCAACCAACTTTTCGAATCGATCAATTCTTTGATCATGAAGCGTTTAAACCCATGAGTACAAAAGCAGTCGCCTTACGGATTTATGGACGAGTGCAGGGTGTTGGTTTCAGGTATTACACCGAGCGTCAGGCCAGGAGCCTGGGTGTCAGTGGTTTTGTTCAGAACAAGCCGGATGGCAGTGTGTATGCGGAGGCCGAAGGTGAGCCCGGGGCTGTTGACGCATTCGTTGAATGGTGCCGTCGGGGGCCACAGTGGGCAAGAGTAACAAAAATGGAAATCAGCGAATTACCCCCGCTGGGCAGAATAGGATTCAGCATCAGGTGAATTGGGCCGGGTTGGCTGCTGCAATGCCACAAAGCTGAAACAGCACGCGGGCGCCCACATTGCCATCCCATTGGTCGTCCGGGCCGGGAGCAACCTCACACAAGTCGAAGCCTACGATTTTTTTTCCGGCAGCCATAACTGCGTTGAGCAGATAGATCAGTTCCTCATATTGCAGGCCTCCCGGCACAGGAGTTCCTGTATTTGGGCAAAGTTTGGGATCGAGGCCATCAATATCCACCGAGATGTACACATTTTCCGGCAAATGAGCGACCACTTCATCGACCAAGGATTTCCAGCTTTGTCCTTCGAACATCCGGCGGCGCAGGTCGCGGTCGAAAAACACCCTGATACGCTCGGGCTGGCTGGCCACGCGCAGGGCCTCTTCTTCGCAATAGTCGCGAATGCCCACCGAAACCAAGCGCTTCAGGCTATCGTATTGCAAGGCATTGTAAAAGATGGAAGCGTGCGAATACTTGAAACCTTCGTAGGCCTCGCGAAGGTCAAGGTGGGCATCGACATGCAGCACACCATAATCAACTTTTCCCGACAGATAATGATGGTATCCCAGGGGGGTGCTGTGGTCGCCACCAACCACACCCACAATTTTTCCTCTTTTTTTCCACCAGTCCACACGGTTTGCAAGCCAGGTACGCACATCTTCGTTGGCGCGGCGTATGCGTTCGTACATCTCGCGGTACTTCTGCTTTTCGAGCACATTCACTCCCTCCTCCAGTGCCTCGATGATGGTGCGTGCATCTTTGCGCAATCCGGTATGCAGCACTTTGAAATGTTTGGGAAACTCATCCATCCAGATGCCTTTTTTCCACAGCTCGGGAAAGTCGTGATGATACAGGTCAACCTGCATAGAAGCTTCCTTGATGGCATCCGGACCGGCGAATGTGCCTGAGCCATAACTCACTGTAAGTTCCCAGTTTACGGGAATGATTACGATGCCGGCGTCCTCCTCGGTGAAAGGGAGGCCGAAAATTCCGGCATCGTGGGCAGCCGGTGCATTGGGATCGAAACCTGGTAAGATCATGTGGTGTTGGGTCTTTGACCGCAAAATTCCAAAAAAAACAGGCTCTTTGGTTAATTTTGCCAAAAATCCCTCCCAGGTTTTGGACTTGTTCAGCGAACTGTATGCGATTGAATTTTGCAGCTTTGCCAGCGGCAGCAGTGGAAATTGTTACTATGTAGGGCATGGTGAAGGCGCCTTGTTGATCGATGTTGGCATTAGCGCACGACGCATCGGGAAATACCTGACTGAGATCGGACGCAACGCATGGCAAATTGAAGGTATACTATTGACCCACAATCACATAGACCACATATCCGGGCTTGAAGCCCTTGTGAGCAAGCACTCCTATTATATATACGCCACCCCACAGGTGGCGGCTGCTGTGCAAGCAGAGGCGAAACCAGATTCATGCCTGAAGGATGCATTCAAAGTGATTGAGCCCGGGAAAAGCTTCTGGCTTGCAGGTTTCAACATCACTCCGTTTGAAGTATCGCACGACACTGCAGGTGCGGTTGGTTTTTATCTCCGCAACGGGAGCAGCAGTCTGGCTTTTGCCACCGACCTTGGTCATATTGGTCCGCAGGCTGCAGGCTGGCTACCTCAGGCTGAAATTTTGATCCTTGAAGCAAACTACGACAGCCATATGCTGGAAACCGGGCCATATCCGGCTTACCTTAGGCAACGCATCAGCAGCATGCACGGACATTTGGGGAACCACCAGGCAGCCGGGTTTGTGGCCAAACATTGCCGCACGAAGCTCAGGCATTTGTTTCTGGCCCATCTGAGTAAAGAAAACAACCATCCGGAAAAAGCAATCCACGCTTTCGAGCAGGCATTTGAGCAACACGACTTCGACCGAAAAAGCCTGGAGACCCTGGTATGCCTCGAACGCAACAAGCGGTCAACGCTGTTTAGATTCTCCCCGAAAATGTAGCACAGAAGGTTGTTTGTTCCGACTATCGTATCAGGTAGTCGGTGTAATCTCAACCTTTTTGGCTGATCAGAGCCAGGGTTTCGTAATCGAGTATTTCGATGTAGTCGTTGGTCAGCTCGATCAGGCCATCGGTTTTGAATTTGGTAAGAATACGGGCTATTGTTTCGACCGACATGCCGCTGAGTTCGGCAAAATCGCGCCGGGAGAGCTGAACGGGGATTTTCTGGGTCTTGTATATCCGGTTTGCAAGGCAGAGCAACACATCGGCGAATCTGCCATAAGTTTGTTTTTTGGTGAGGCAATAGAAACGGCCGGAGGTTATAATTTTTTGTTCGGCGATGATGCTGATGATTTTGCTGGCAAAGTTCCCGTTGCTTTTTATGAGTTCGCGTAATGCATTGATCTCAATCAGGCTTACATCGCTGTCCAGGTAAGCCTGCACGGAATGATGAAACACATTGCTGCCCTCGTAGAGGCTGGCAAGGCCGACCACACTCACCGGAGCAAATATTTGCAGTATCAGGCTTTCGTTGCCGCTCTCTATGAAACTTTTCAAAAGGCCGTTATTCAGAATCATGATGTGGGCTGCAAAGGTGCCCTGTTTGCAAAGCATTTCGCCTTTTGCGTAACGCACATCCACGGTGTGCTGCTGCAGCAGGTTTAGCTCGTCGGGTGTGAGCACATTGATACAATCGAGCGAGGTGGAACCGATTGAACAGCTGGCACCCGTATTTTGAAGCGTTTTCGTAGAGTTCATTCCTTGTGCGAATGTGATGCATTAGCAAATATAATCTTTTTCTGTCAAATAATCACTTGACAGCCGTCAAACCCTTTGCTGACCAGAAAGGCAAAACCACTTGAGGCACAAGGGAGTGTTTTGTTAAAATTTTCTTAAATACAAGTGTAGCTTTGCTTGTGAAAAAAGTAACAAACCCCGGTATGAAGTCACTACTCGAAAAACTCACATCCTTTCTGGTGGTCTTTGTGTTGCCTGTGCTTGTGATTTACTTCACAATTCACTTTGGCCTCAAGCGCAACGATCCACCAAAAGTAGAAGTAGAACTCAGGTCGCAGCAGCAACCAAAAGTTGACCACAGCGAATTTGCCATTTTGCAGCAGGAGTTTACCGACCCCCGCAAGGTTACGGAAGCCTGTCTGAGTTGCCACAACAAACGCGACGACGAGCTGATGATCAGCACCCACTGGCTCTGGGAGCGCGAAGTTGAGCTGCCTGGCAAAGGACTGGTGAAGATTGGCAAGAAGCATATCAACAACAACTTTTGCACCGGTCCGATTGGCAACAACGGGTCGTGCATGCGTTGTCATATTGGTTATGGCTGGGAAGACAACACTTTCGACTTCAGCAACCCCAACAACATCGACTGCCTGGTATGCCACGATAAGACCGACACCTATTTTAAACAAAAAGGCATGGCAGGTTGGCCGGCCACTCCCGAAACGGCAAATGCGGAGTTCAAGGTACCGGACTATAACTATGTGGCGCAGCATGTGGGCCATCCCGACAGAAGCAATTGCGGGGTCTGCCACTTTTATGGTGGTGGTGGCAACAATGTGAAGCACGGCGACCTGGAGGAAGCCCTGAACAATACCACGCGCAAGGTGGATGTGCACATGGGTGTGGACGGGCCTGACATGACCTGTATTGATTGCCACATCACCGAAAGGCACAACATCAAGGGCCGTTCGTATTCAGTTTCGGCCAGCAACGACAACCGCATCAGCTGCGAAAATTGCCACACATCCACCCCACACAACGACAAAATACTTGATTTTCACTATAATAAAGTAGCCTGTCAGACCTGCCACATCCCTGTTTATGCAAAAGTGAATGCTACGGTAATGTACTGGGATTGGAGCAAGGCAGGACGCAAAGACGAACATGGCAATGCCATAAAGGAATATGATGCCGATCACAACTACAGTTACCTGTCAATCAAAGGACGTTTTGTTTATGACGATCACGTGAAGCCCGACTATCTGTGGTTTAACGGATTGGCCAACCACAACATCATGGACGACAGCATCACAAGCATTCCGGTACAGATCAATACCTTATATGGGGAGTATCGCGATCCGAACTCAAAAATCTGGCCGGTGAAGATCCATCGCGGAAAGCAGGCCTACGACCCGGTAACCGGCAAGCTAATCACAATGAAGCTATTTGCGCACAACAAAGGTGAAGGCGCATTTTGGGAAGACCTGGAGTGGGAACCTGCCATCAGGCTTGGCATGGAAGCATACGGGCGCGAGTGGAGCGGTGAATACGACTTTGTGGAAACGGAGGTTTACTGGCCACTTAACCATATGGTGAGTGTGAAAGAAGAAACACTGAGTTGCACCGATTGCCACACCCGCTCCGAAAAAGGACGCCTGGCCAAACTGAACGACTTCTACCTGCCCGGCAGAGATTATTCAAAAGCCATTGATTACTCGGGCATTGCCATCATCCTTTTGTCGGTCGTCGGTGTGGTGTTTCACTCCATCAAGCGTATATTCTGAAAAAACCACGAAAACCATGAAATACAAGAAACATTACCTCTACCTGAAATTTGAGCGCTTCTGGCATTGGACACAAATGCTGCTGGTCATGTTGCTCACCCTCACAGGATTTGAGATCCACGGCAGTTTTACGCTGCTGGGGTTTGAAAATTCGGTCAGAATTCACAATGCTGCTGCCTGGTCGTTTATGGGCCTGGCTGTGGTATCCATCTTCTGGATGATTGTCACCAATCAATACATCAATTTTATTCCCACCAGAAAGAAGCTCAAAGAACAGGTGCGCTATTACACTTCCGGAATGTTTAAGGGCATGCCCCATCCGACGCATAAGGAACTCTACAACAAACTGAATCCCCTTCAGCGACTCACCTACGCCGGATTGCTGTTCCTGATTTTCCCGGTGCAGATTCTTACGGGCCTGGCATATATGTATTTCGGCTATCCGGAAAATCCGGTGGATGCGGACGGTCTGTTTATCGCCGTGCTGCTGCACACACTTGGTGCATTCCTGGTGGTTGCTTTTGTGATTGTGCACGTTTATATGACCACCACAGGCAATACAATCACATCGAACCTGAAGGCCATGATTTCGGGCTATGAAAAGGAGGTTGCAAAACAACAAGAAAAGGCAGCCCTGGCTGGCGAAGGTGAAAATGCAGAAATATAAGCACACAAAAAACAATATCATGAAAACATTTAAACTGATCATTCTTTTAGCTGCCGCAATGCTCATCGGTGCTGCCTGCTCAAAACAGGAACAATTTAAGTCGGCCGACGAAATGGTGGCCAGGGCTACCAAAGTGGTAAAACTGATGACGCCGCAACAGCTGCACGACATGATGGAGGCCGGTGAGGAAACCTATATCCTGATTGACGTGCGCCAGGAAAAGGAGCATTACTACGGCTATATTCCCGGATCGATAGTGCTTCCGCGCGGCAGCCTGGAGTTTAACATAGCCGACCCGGAGTTTTGGGAAAACGAAGGCATGTACCTTCCTGAAAAGACCGACAAGATTATTGTTTACTGCAAGAAAGGGCAGCGTGGTATCCTGGCAGCCGAAACCCTTGGCAAGCTGGGTTACAAAAACGTTTACGCCCTCGAGGGTGGCTGGAAAAACTGGGAACTCACCTATCCCGATCTCATCGAAAAAGACCTCGACAAGCTTGGCGGCCACAGCAGCGCTCCGGCTTCGTCGGGAGGATGTTAAGTTGAATTAAATAGAAGATCTAATTATCAAATAGTTACTCATTAAAAATCACAAAAAAATGAAAAAGTTAGCTTTTTATCTGATCGCCCTGTTTGTGCTCCCGACTTTGGTATTCACGGGTTGCAAAAAAGAGAATGAAAATCCGGTTGACACACAGAAGATCCTCACCGATTATCTGGTGCAACAAGACCTCGACCTCAATAAAATCATTCAGGGATTTGTTTTCGATACCCCAGACAATGTTGATGCAGTAGCCAACCGTTACATCATTGATATCCGCACGCCTGCCGAATATGCCCAGGGTCATATTCAGGGTGCGGTAAGGGTTGACCTGAAAGACATCCTCACCGAAGCAGCCAAAGCTGGCGACAAACAAATTCTGGTGGTGTGCAAAACCGGCCAGACCGCCACATTTGCTGTAAGTCTGCTCCGCCTTTCGGGATACAAAAACGCCCAGGCACTCAAATGGGGCATGAGCCGCTGGAATGCCACCTTCGACGTGTGGTCGCAAAACATTGGAAACATTGCACAAAACAGCACCAACTGGACCAATGAAGCTGCCCCGACCAATGTAACCTATGAAGCCCCAAAATTCAGCGACATCAACACCACCGATCCGGCCGAAATTCTCCGCCTGCGCGTGCAAAAAGTGTTGAACGACGGCTTTAAAACGGTTACACCTGATGCCCTGCTCAACGACCCCAATGCCTATTTTGTGAACAACTATTTCCCTGAAGCTGACTATCTCGCATTTGGCCATGTGAAGAACGCCCGCAGGATCAACCCCTTGCTTATCACCGACGAAAGCGTTAAGTACCTCGATCCGTCGAAACCCATTGCCACCTATTGCTACACCGGCCAGACCTCGGGTGCCATCACCGCCTGGCTGCGTGTGCTCGGATACGATGCATACAGTGTGCTGTGGGGAATGAACAGGTTCTATAACGGTCACAGCCATTGGACTTCCAACAAATGGTCGCCCGGTATGGTGAAGAACCTGCCTTTTGTTCAATAATCAAAAAGGAATTTTACGATGTCAACTAAAAAACTCATCATACTGTTGTCGCTCCTCCCTCTGGCCTTGCAAATGAAAGCTCAGGGGTGTGGCGGACCAGTTTCGGACGACGGACTCAAGACCTTTGGGTTTCTGCAGTCGCAATACAACTACCACTTTACCGAGCCTACCAAAAACGGCTTTGCATTCGAACGCGCCAGGCTCGGCGTGCAGGGCAACATTCCTTACGACTTTTATTACTATGTTGTTTTGGAGATGAGCCCGTTCATTTCGCCCAATCCCTATCTGCTTGACGCTTTTATTACCTACAACCGCTACGACTGGGCAAGAGTGAGCATAGGTAGTTTCAAAACCCCATTCGGCCTTGAGACCAACACCCCCTGCAACGACCTGATCACCGTTTATCGTTCCACGGCCACCTTGCAGACTGTAGCTCCATTCCGCGATCTGGGACTGGTGTTTATGGGAGGCAGCGAGAAAACCAGGTTCGCCTATCAGCTTGGGCTGATGAACGGAAGTGGCCTTGCTCGTCAGGACAATAACAAGAAAAAAGACCTTGTGGGTCGAGTTACTTACAAACCAATGGACTGGCTGCGCATCGGCGGAAGTTTCAGGCATGGATTCCCATCGATGAACAACAACACCGACTCGCGCACCACCCTTGGTGGAGAAATTAAAGCCAACTACAAGAACTTCACCTTCCTGGGTGAATATATCTACGATAAGGGCGAATTCAACCGCGATCTCGGGGGGGGATGCAGCGGCAATCTTATCGACCTGGGTAAGGAACGCAGCGGCGGTTATGCCACCGTGGCTTACCTTACCAAATGGAACGTTGAACCGGTATTCCGTTTCGATTTCTTCGATTCGGGCAATGCCACCGCATACAAGGAGTCGAACATGACGTTTGGCTTTAATTACTTCTTCAACGACTGGACCCGGCTTCAGGTGAATTACATCTACCGCGCAGAGGAACCTGTCGAATTCAAGAACGACCAGATTGCCGTACAATTGCAAGTAAAATTTTAACTCTTAAAACTCTAAATCCATGAAAAAACTGTTTTTTCTTTTCCTTCTGGCCAGCTCGGTACTTAGATTAGCTGCACAGGATCTCATCAGTGCGGATGAACTGGCCAAACAGCTCAAAAACCCCGATTTTGTTGTGGTTTCGGCCGAGGTTGAGACAGAATACGCAAAAGTCCACATCAATGGAGCTGTTAACGTATCCTACAAAGCTTTCTTTAAACCCGGCGAGATCGAAGGTTTGCTCATCCCAGTGGAGCAGGCTGCAAAAATCCTGGGCGAGAACGGCATCAGCGAAAAGAAGACCATTGTGTTGTACGATGAGGGCTCAATGAAATACAGCGGTCGTTTGTATTTCATACTGAAGTACTTAGGTGCTCCCAATGTGAAGATTCTCGAAGGCGGCATGGAAGCCTGGAAAGCCGGACGCAAACCGGTGACAAAGAATCCTACCATTGTGGCCAAGACCACCTTTACACCCAAGGTAAATCCGGCATTGATGGCCTCAGTTGAGGAAGCAAAGAAAGCCGCAGCAGCCGCTGACATGGTGCTGGTTGACGTTCGCGAAGCTGGCGAATTTAAAGGTGTAGAGAACAAAAGTACAGGACACCTGCCCGGTGCAGTCAATATGGATCACACTACCCTGCTCAACGACAAGCACATGCTGAAAAGCAAGGCCGAACTTGAGAAAATGTTTGCCGAGAAAGGGATCACAAAAGACAAGACCATCATTCTGTATTGCTCCACCGGAGTACGTGCGGGCAAGACCTATTTTGTGTTAACCAGCGTGCTGGGCTATCCGAAAGTCAAAGTTTACGACGGAGGCTATAATGAATGGAAGGCCATGGGAAACCAGATAGTTAAGTAGCCGAACCTTCAAAGTTAATTATCGAATGCCTGGCCGGATAGGCCAGGCATTCGTTTTTTGGGAGCGGAATTGTGGCCGAGATGTTATTTTTGCACAAAGTTCGTACATGTCGAAAAAGCCACGCAAACAAAATTTTATTCAGCTGCCCAAAGTTACAGGTGGGCGCAAAACTTTTGCCACTTTTCTGCAGGAGCATATGGTCTATCCCCATGAAGCCCTGCAACATGGCATTGAAGGAAATGTGCTGGTGGAATACGAGGTGGACGACAATGGCATTGTGTTTGACGCACGTGTGATCAAAGGTCTGGGGTACGGACTCGACGAAGAAGCCCTGAGGCTTATCCGCCTGCTACGTTTCGAAAAAGTGAAAAACAGGGGCATGCGCCTGCGGTCGAAAGGGAAAACAAACATCCCTTTCCGCCTGCCTGCTTCCATGGTTTATTCTGTAGTGCCTTCAGACAAAAACAAACCCTCTGACAATCAAAATACTACGAAGTCAAACACTGGATCGCAGGGCACTATTACCTACACCATCGAATTTTGATTTTTCGTATCTTTTGCAACCTTTGGCCTGCATACTTGTATTTGCAGCTAAAGATTTGCATTTATGGGTGCCCGAATACGACTGATGGTTTTCTTTCTGACAATTGCGCTGATCGCTCCGGCGCAACCGAACCACGGCTTTATCGGGTTCAGGCTGGATGGGTCAGTTGGACGCACAAGCTTCGGATTCGAGCTGATCAACAACCTGATCGTTGTACCCGTAAAACTCAACGACAGCCTCAACCGGAATTTTATTCTCGATACTGGTGTCCGCACTACGCTGCTCACCAATAACGAACGGAACGATTTTGATACCAATCAGATGCGACCTGTGCAGGTGGCAGGTTTGGGTCTCACACGCGAAATCAAAGCCTTTGTGGTGCCCGATGTGAAGCTGCAGCTGCCCGGGGTAACCGGTAAAGGCCAAACCATCATTGTGCTGGGGGAAGATTACCTCAAACTTCAGAACCACCTCGGCAAGGAGGTGCATGGCATACTGGGTTATGATTTTTTCAGTCATTTCGTAGTTCATATCAACTATGCAAGCAGGCGCATCACTGTTTATACGCATGAGGCCTTCAAGCCATACAGAAAAAGCAAACCGGTGGATCTGGCCATAGCCGGTGGCCGGCCTTATGTGGATGCGGTTGTGGTTCAAGCCGATAAAAGCCGTGTTTCAGGGAGGTTTCTGATTGATACCGGCGCCAGTCATAGCCTGCTGATCGACAAAGGCCGAAGTGAAAAGATTTATCTTCCTGTGCCCAATATTCCTTCGGTAGTAGGGTTTGGCCTGGGCGGCGAAGTGCATGGCCACCTGGCAAGGCTGAGAAGTTTTGCCCTTGGCGGCTTTGAGCTGCGCAACGTTATTGCATCCTTCGGAAACGATCTGTACACCTCGGCAACAGATTCGGCCATGGGCAGGATCGGATCGGTCGGAGGCGAGATATTAAGCAGATTCTCAACTACTTTCGATTACAAAAACGAGAAAATGTACCTGCGGCCCAACAATGCATTTCGCAAAAGTTTCGACTACAACATGAGCAGCATTGATGTGGTTGCGGGTGGAAAGAACTTCAAAACTTTCACAGTTGCAAATGTGAACATGTACTCGGCGGCCTGGTATGCCGGCCTCCGGCCCGGGGATGTCATTCTGGCGGTAAACGACACAGGCGCGGGCGAGCTGACACTCGAGCAGATCAATGCCATCTTCCGCAGCAACCCCAATTCGGTGGTGCAGTTGGTTGTGCGGCGCGAAAAGGAGATCTTTACCGTGCGGTTCCGGCTCAAACGGTTGATCTGAGCCGTTCTACAATCTCTTACGCAATACGATCTCTGTTCTGCGGTTTTGTGCCCTGCCCTCTTCGGTGGCGTTGCTTGCCGAAGGCTGATCGGCCCCATATCCAACAGCAACAAGCCTTTGAGGATCAACACCTTGCTGTATCAGCCAGTCGCGCACGGCAAGGGCACGCATGAGCGAAAGTCTTTTGTTGAAAGCAGGTGTACCCACGCTGTCAGTATGCCCGGCGATCTCGGCCTGCCAGTCGTTGTTTTGCCTGAAAAACTCCAGCAGGTGTTCGAGCGCCGCCCGCGATTCGGGCAGCAGTTCTGCGCTGTTGAAGGCAAAGTAGATATTTTTCAGCACCATGCGCTGACCTTCGAGGGCCGGCATGAGTTTGATTTCGAGCGATAGCTGAGGTTCGGAGTCATCTTTCTCGAACACATATTGCTCCGAAAAATACAGGTAGCCTTCGCTGCCGGCAAACAAGGCAAAGGCTGCCTCTTCGGGCAGCGGAAACATGAGTATGCCGTCGGTATCGCGGCTGCTTCCCTCGAAAAACAAGCTGCCATCGCTCAGGGCATTCACCCTGACAAAGGCACGGATTGGCCGGCCGTTTATGGCATCGGTGATACGCAGCTTTACCGTGCGAAGTGGTTGTGGCCTCAATTCAGCCGGCAATTCGAAGCTATACATGTCATATCCTCCCATGCCGCCCGGCCTTTGTGCAGCCATCCAGGCTACCGCACCTCTGGCATCGGTTACCAGATTGAGTTCGTCCGCCGGAGAGTTGATGGGTACGCCCAGGTTGAACGGCGCTGACCACCGGCCGGCAAGGTCGAGCCGGGTCATGAAAAGATCGAAACCGCCCATTCCCGGGTGGCCGTCGGAACTGAAATACAGGGTGATGCCATCAGGATGGAAAAATGGCGCCATTTCATTGCCCGCAGTATTGATGAGCGGGCCAAGGTTCTGAGGTGATGACCAGCGGCCATCCGGCAGACGCACAGCCTGATACAGGTCTGATCCCCCATAACCCCCCGGCCGGTTGCTGGCAAAAATCAACGTGGTACAATCAACCGATATAGCGGGCTGCGACTCCCATGCCGCAGTATTGATCTGCGGACCAGTATTCACAGGCAGACTCCACGCTCCCTTTTCGAAATACGACACATAAAGGTCGCAACTGCCCAAACCACCGGGCCAGCCACATCCGGCAAACCAAAGGGCATTGCCATCGGGGGCCAGGGCTGGTGCACCCATGTTCAGACCAGAATCTCTCCAGGGCATAAATTCATCAGGTTCAGACCATTGCCCCTGGTTTTGCGAAGTGATCAGAAAAGTTTCTTTTGGTTGCTGTCTGTCGCGTCCCCCACTGTTTTGCTTACGGGTGAAGAGCAGCCGGCTGCCGTCGAGCAGGATAGAGTTTGGTATTTCGTCGTCAGGGGTGTTGAGCGGTGTTCCGGCATTATGAAGTAGGACAGGGTGTGGATTAGAGACAAGCTGTTGCCTAAATTCACTGATTTTAAATCGTTCCTGGAGCAACATGCGTTCATTTTCCCTGAAAGCGCCCGAAGCAAGCGCCCTGGCAAAGGCTGTTGTAGCCTGGCTGTATTGTTCCTGCCTGAGATGAAGTTCGCCCACCATGGCCAGGGCGCGTCGGTACCTGAGGCTATCGATCATGAGCGCCCGTTCAAAAGCATTGAATGCGAGCGCATTGTCGCCTGTTTCCAATCCGGCCTCTCCCAGAAGCATCCACGCATGGCCCTCATCGGGACGGCGCTGCACATATTGCTGAAGCAGCGCTATTGCTGTCGGGTATTCCTGTTTTTGAAAGTGGAATTCTGCTTTGTCGAGCAGTTGGGCATCCCTGCGCTTCATTTTTTGCGCCAGCCCGGGCTCAGGCGTGAGAAAAAGAAAAGATGCAAGGAGAAGAACAATCCTCAGGGAATGCGCATGTATTTGTGGCTCTGCAGGCTGATGCGCCAGCGGGGATGCTGCATCACGTACTCGGTGAGCCAGGGCATGATATGTTCCGAAACGCTCCATTCAGGCTGTAAATATAACAAACAAGCCGGGTGCACCTGTGCGGCATTTCGCTCGGCCCATTCCAGGTCGGCCTGGTGCTGGATGACCACCTTGAGCTCGTGGGCTTTGCGATAGATTTCGGGGCGGGGCGGAAAATATTTTTTGGGCGAAAGGCAAATCCAGTCCCACTGCCCAGTGAGCGGATGTGCACCGGAAGTTTCAACCATCGTCCTGATGCCCAACGATTTGAGCTTGGTTGTAAAATAATCCAGGGGATACATGGAAGGCTCGCCTCCGGTGACCACCACTGTTTTTGCGGGAAATTCTGCAGCACGTTCGGCAATCGCATCGGCGCTCACCGGCGGAAACACCTCGGCATTCCACGAAGCTTTGGTGTCGCACCAGCTGCAACCCACATCGCATCCACCTATGCGGATAAAGTAGGCCGCCTGGCCCATGTTGTGCCCTTCGCCCTGAATGGTATAAAACTCCTCCATCAGGGGAAGCTTGCGACCACCCTCAAACAAATCGTTTTCTGTGATAGCCTTGTTTATCTGATCGGACATCGTGTCTGAAACTTTGGGGTTGAAATGAGTAAAAAAGCCGTTGAATCGGGTATGGAAGCTGTTGGAAGGAATGAACTTTTTTTGTTCCGGCAAGGATGGAGTCTTTGATAGTGCATCACCTGCGATGCCTCATCCTCGAAATAAACCACAAGAGGCTGTTTTTGGCGTCGCGAGAAATGAATTGCGATGCCTTCGGGACTTTGCTCCAGCCTGAGTTTCCGTCCACAATCTGCATGTGGATGAGACAGAGGCGGTTGATCTATTGAAATAATGTTATTCGCATCCAGCTCGAAAGCGCGGGCCGGCGAAGCTTTGCTTCGTTCGGAGGTAATGCGCACTTTGGCAGGAGCTTGAAATACAACACCCTCAATCTGATTGGCAACGAGGCCCTTGAGATTAATTCTCAGCTTATTTCCTGAGAAAAAGTCGTTTCCTGCGAAATCGTTTAACACCCATGCAAAGGGTTTCCAGGTACGGTTGGTGTAGCCGACCAGCACCAGCAATCCGGTTTCGGGCTGGTAATCAGCGCCGGTAATAAGTCCGGCGCTATTGAAAACACCTGCAAATTCGGCTTTCCATTTTCCGGGCTGTTTCGGCAAGCTGTAAAGAAAAGTACGCCCGTCAGCCCAGTTTTTCGAAAACAGGTACAGCGCCTCGTCTGTGGCAATCATGGCTTCGCAATCGAAGTTGTGTGCAAGGTATCGCAGGTTTTCGGGCTGGTTGGGATAAGTAAAAACGATGGTGTCGGCCTGAACATCGGCATCGCCGCTCTCGGGTATATTGTTCCAGGCCACACGATAGATCTGAAATTCACGTCTTTGGCCGGAGTTGTTGCCAAAATCACCGATGTAGAGGTAAGTGTCATCGGCAGCGAGTTCCTCCCAGTCCACATTCACTGCATTGGTCACTCTGATGCGCTGCAGGATCTGCCCGTTTTCGGGCGACAAGGCATAGACAATTGGCTGGTGCTTGCTGTCGTTGTGTGTAAACAGCCTGCCGTTGTGCCATGCCAGCCCGGAAGTTTCGCGCACTTCGGCCGGCAGATCGTAAAGTGTTGAAATAGAGCTTTTTATTGAAGGGTAACGGCAATGTGCAAAATTTCCCTGATTGGTTTCGGAAGTGCCAGCCTGCCTGTGGCGAGGAATTTTCTGTGCCTGCAATGCATTAGCCAGCGCGAGGGTTAACAGACTCAGGACAAACAATTTAACACTGCCGGACATCAGGCATAGAAGGTTTTGCTATAGGCCTCGAGGGTGTTGCTGAGCAGCGCAACGATGGTCATGGGGCCAACGCCCCCGGGTACCGGAGTGATCCGCGATGCCACTTTGGCTACTTCGTCGAAAGCCACATCACCTTTGATGACGTAGCCTTTTTCGGAGGTGGAATCGGGCAGCCTGTGAATGCCCACATCAATCACCACTGCTCCCGGCTTGACCATATCGGCTTTGACAAATTCGGGCACGCCTATGGCGGCAATCAGAATGTCGGCCTGACGGGTATGCATGGCAAGGTCGGTGGTTTGGCTGTGGCAAAGGGTGACGGTGGCATTGCCTTTGGGGTTTTTGCGCGATAGCAGCACACTCACAGGAGTACCCACGATATTGCTCCGGCCTACGACCACCACATGTTTTCCTGCCGTTTCGATCTGGCTGCGGTGCAACAATTCCACAATTCCGTACGGGGTTGCCGGCAGATAAGCGGGCAAGCCGGCCATCATTCGGCCTGCATTCACCGGGTGGAAGCCGTCCACATCCTTGGCCGGGGCAATGTGCTCAATGATTTTGTCGGCATTGAGGTGTGCGGGCAAAGGCAATTGGACAATAAAACCATCAACTTCGTCATCTTCGTTGAGGAAGCGGATGATGTCGAGCAATTCCTTTTCCGAGGTTTTTTCCGGCAGGCGATAGGTGGAGCTGGTGATTCCGACCGCGCGGCATGCTTTCTCCTTGGAGGCCACGTAGGTTTCGCTGGCCGGGTCGTTGCCCACCAGAATGGCAGCCAGATGAGGCGCCCTTTGCCCGGCATCGATGATGGCGGCTGTGCGGGTGGCTATTTCTTTTTTGATTTGTTCGGCAACTGCTTTGCCGTCAATGAGTTTCTCCTGCATGTCTGCCATTTAGCGGTTGCGCATTTGCTGCATCAGTTGCATCATTTTCTTTCCTCCTCCGCTGGTGAGGTTGCGCATGATCTTCGAGATTTCGTCGAATTGCTTGATCAGGCGGTTCACCTCGGCAATGTCGGTACCACTGCCCTTGGCGATGCGTTTGCGGCGGTTTCCGTTGAGTATTTTTGGGTTTTCGCGCTCTTCCGGGGTCATGGAGTAGATGATGGCTTCGATGCTTTTAAAGGCGTCGTCCTCGATATCGGTGTCTTTGAGCGCCTTGCCCATGCCCGGTATCATGGCAGCCAGGTCTTTGATGTTGCCCATCTTCTTGACCTGCTGGATTTGTTTCAGAAAGTCGTTGAAGTTGAACTCGTTGCGGGCCAGTTTTTTGCGCAGGCGCTCGGCTTCTTCGGCATCGTATTGTTCCTGGGCGCGTTCGACCAGGCTGACGATGTCGCCCATGCCAAGGATGCGGTCGGCCATACGGCGGGGGTAGAAAACATCCAGGGCATCCATCTTTTCGCCCAGACCCACAAATTTGATGGGCTTGCTCACCACCGAACGGATGGTGAGGGCGGCACCGCCGCGCGTATCGCCATCGAGTTTGGTGAGCACCACCCCGTCGTAGTTGAGCCTGTCGTGAAAGGCCTTGGCAGTGTTCACGGCGTCCTGACCGGTCATGGCATCCACCACAAACAGTGTTTCGTGGGGATTGACGGCGGCCTTTACGGCAGCTATCTCGTTCATCATCTGTTCATCAATGGCCAGGCGCCCGGCGGTATCGATGATCACCACATTGAAGTTCTTTTCCCTGGCATATTGCACCGCACGTTTGGCAATGCCAACGGGGTCTTTGCTCTGCTCATCGGCAAACACCTCAACCTCAATCTGTTCGCCCAGCACCTTGAGTTGGTTGATGGCTGCCGGACGATACACGTCGCCGGCCACAAGCAGGGTTTGTTTGCCTTTTTTGCGCTTGATGAAGTTGGCCAGCTTTGCCGAAAATGTCGTCTTACCCGAACCCTGAAGGCCGGCGATGAGGATGACGGTCGGATTGGCTTTGAGGTTGAGCTCCGCATGCTCGCCACCCATCAGTTCGACCAGCTCGTCGTGAACTATCTTGACCATGAGCTGGCCGGGAGAAACGGCAGTGAGGATTTTTTGCCCCAGGGCCTTTTCTTTCACCGTGTTGGTAAAATCCTTGGCTATCTTGAAGCTGACGTCGGCATCGAGCAGGGCTTTACGGACTTCCTTCAGGGTTTCGGCCACATTGATTTCGGTGATCCGGCCCTGACCTTTAAGCAGTTTAAATGAACGTTCGAGTTTTTCGCTTAGACCTTCAAACATGGATGATTCGGATTTTGAGCCGCAAAATTACAAAAAAAGCCTGAAGCTCAGGGATGAAGCTTAAACCACCCCTACCGACGCAGCATATTGATTAACAAGCTTTAAGATTATTTACCGGGCAGCCGTTAAATCGCCTCTGCTGGTAAACGTATCTTTGCATTGTCCCTAAGCACATGATGACACAGGAACAGTTCAGCATCATTTTCTTGTCCATATTGATCGGCGGCGCCATCTGGTTTCGCAGGTGGTATCATGCCCAGCCACGCCACTACAAAGTGTCGGAACAGGTGAGCGGGGGTAAATTGCTTACGGTGACCGAACTGAATCCCAGGTGGGAAACAGCCGCCATCGAACTCCGGCTGCGCAGCCGCGAACCCCTGGATGCGATAGAGGCTTTTGTGGAATTTATCCCCACAAAGGGTGAAGCATTCAAACTAAGCTTGCAGGAACTTGGCATTGACGATATCAGGCTCGACAGGAATGAAACGGGCAACCAATTCATCCTGACCTTTGAAAAGCGCGACCTGATGCGCGGCATTCGTCAGCGCGAGATACAGCCTTACAGGTTCAGGTTTGTTGTGGGTACCGAAGGCAGCGCCCCCATCAAGTCGCATATTTTCGGGTTTTCTTCCAAATACATGCTTTTCCGGCCCGACACGGGACGATACAACTAAAAATCAGCACCAATGCGGATGAACGACCTGACAACAACCAACAAAATCCTGACCGGATTTGCTGTGGCACTGGGATTTTATATCCTCAAGGAGCTGGCATTTATTTTTGCGCCGCTCATGCTGGCATTCATCCTCACCCTGCTGTTCATGCCGTTGATGCGCAGGCTGCTCAGGCGAGGGATTCACAGGATTCTGGCCCTGAGTATAGTAACCGGGCTTATTGTGCTCATCGGGCTGAGTTTTGGCCTGGCAGTCAAGCTTTCCGGCAGGCAGATCATCGACAACCAGGAGGTCGTTTTTCAGAAGTTCGATTCCCGCCTCGGACATGCCATTGCACCTTATGCCGGAATGCTGGGCATTGAAGCCGAGAACGGCAAATCCGTCGTGCGCAGCCTGCTCGAAAGCAAACAGGTGAGCGAGCTTATCTTTGGCAACTTCAGTCAAACCCTGGGGACGATACAGCGCAGCCTGACGTTCCTCTTTCTGACGCTCTTTTTTCTTGTGTTGCTTCTGGCCGGCTCTGTAAACCTGGAAAAACTGATGGGTCAGACCTTGTTCAACACCAAAACAAGGTCGGTTAAAACGTATATCGCTATCGAGCAAAGCGTGGTTAAATTCCTGGAGGTCAAAACTTTTGTCAGCTTGCTTACAGGTTTGTCCTTCGGTCTCATCAGCTGGGGCATGGGGCTGAACTTTCCTTTGTTCTGGGGTTTGCTGGCCTTTGCGCTGAATTTTGTGCAGCTCATTGGCTCGGTGGTTGTCACTTTGCTGGCCATTGCCTTTGCTTTTGTGGAGCTCGACAGCGCCGCATCGGTTATGCTGATAGCCGTGCTTTTTACAGCTACCCAGTTGCTGTTTGGCTCGGTAATGGAGCCAATCTTCATGGGCAAATCGTTCAGAATCAACATACTCGCTGTACTATTCATGCTGACCTTCTGGGGTTATATGTGGGGCATACCTGGCATCATCCTTTCCATTCCCATCACAGTGATTATCAAAACCTTGCTTGAGCAATTCCGAAGCACGCGGGGAATAGCCCGCCTGTTGTCGTAAACCTCGCGCCCCGGTCAGGTAACGGCTGCCGGGTTTGGGTCGTATTCCAGATAAGACCTGTTTTCGATAATTTCCGCCAGGCGGGCGGCTGTTTCCACAATCTCGCGGTGGGTATTGTACAGAGGAGCAAAGCCGAAGCGGATGATGTCGGGTTGGCGAAAGTCGGGGATGATGGGTCGGGATTTGTCATGGGGCTGGATGAGTGCCTGACAGATGCGGTAGCCTTCGGGATGGCGCAGGGCGATGTGCGACCCCCGGTGCAGAGGCGTGTATGGCGAAGCCATTTTAAATCCAAGCGGCTGGAGCACAGCATGATATGCTTCGAGAAAAAGTTCGGAAAGGCTCAGGCTTTTGGCTCTCAGCTTATGGATGCCTGCCCCGAGCAGGAGGTCCAGTCCGGGTTCGATGGCCGCCAGAGAAAGCACGGGAGGGGTGCCGGCGGCATACTTCCAGATGCCCGGCCGGGGTGCATATTCGTGCGCGAAAGCAAAAGGCTGGGCATGACCGAACCAGGCCCAGATGGGGGTGGATAATTTTTCCTGCATCTCGCGTGCCACGTAGAGAAAAGCCGGAGCGCCCGGACCACCGTTGATATATTTATAGGTGCAACCCACAGCAAGCTGTGCACCATGCTCCCTAAGCTGTACGGGCACGGAACCCACCGCATGGCTCAGGTCCCAGATCACCATAGCTCCATTTTCGGCTGCGATGGCATTCACCTCAGCCATATCGTACATATAAGCCGTACGAAATGCCACGTGGCTCAGGCAAACCAGTGCGGTATCTTTGTTCATGGATGAGCGCAGCAGGCCGATGTCCGCAGCTATTCCATCGGCAGATGGCAGGATGTGCAACTGATGCCCTTTGTTCAGTCCGTGTGCCAGGCCCTGAAGCACGTAAAAATCGGAGGGAAAGTTCAGCTCGTCGCTCAGAATGGTTTTTCGGCCCGACTGAAGCTGCAATACCCCATAGGCAAGTTTGTAGAGGTTGACAGACGTGCTGTCGCCTACAAATATTTCGTCCTCCCCTGCCCCGACGAGTTGAGCAATTTTGGCAGCAATGCGTCCTGGCAGGTCGATCCACGATTCGTTCCAGGAGCGGATAAGCCGGCTGCCCCACTGCCGGAGGATCAGGTCGTTCATCAAGGCGACGGTGGCTTTGGGCAGCCTGCCCAACGAATTGCCATCCAGGTAAATCAGGTCGTTGTCATCAACAAACTCAGCTGCCTGGCCTGCCAACGGATCGGAGGCATCGAGCGCGATGGCCCGTTGCATCAGATGCTGCAAAATGCTCATGGTTGCCCAAGGATGTTGATGATTCCGGGGAGCATCATGTCCACCCACATGCGGTACATGCTTCCGGAGGGATGCAGGCGGTCGGGGGCAAGGAGTGAGAGGTCGGTAGCTGCTTGCCGCGAAATGGGCGTGATGTTGAAGAACAGGATGTTACGAGCTGCGGCTTCCTGCCTGATGACCTCGTTGAACTCATCAATCTCGCGCGCGATGCGGGCACGGTCGCGCCCCATGGCAAAAGGAGTTACCCCCCAGTCGGGTATGGAGACCAGGAATACCCGGCTGGTATCGCCACCCGCATAAGCAATGGCTTTGTGGATGAGCTGCACCAGCTCGGTCCGGAACTGTGCGGACGACCTGCCGCGGTATTGGTTGTTCACCCCGATAAGCAGCGACACCAATCCGAAAGTATCGGCAATTTGCAGGCGGTTGAGCTCAGCCATCAGCTCGTCGGTGGTCCACCCGGTGCGGGCCACAATGCGGGGCTTTTCCACAGCAATGCCGGCCTGGTTCAGCTGGGCTGCCAGCTGCATGGGCCAACGCTCGTTTTCGGTCACCCCTTCACCTATGGTGTAGCTATCGCCGAGGGCAAGATAACTCAGGCCGGCACTTGCTCCGGGCGGGTTGTCGTCCTGAGGTAATGGTGTAAGTGGCTGGGCTTTGGAGCAGGGAAGCGTAGTAATCAGACCAAAGATTGACAAAATACAAATTTTGAGCCGCATGGTTTCGTTTTTTCAACAAACCTTTGATAGCTGAAAAGGTTTGCGGGATTTGTTCTATGTTTTGATGCAAAGTTGACAAAATGTTTACAAAATGGCAATATCCGCTGAGATCGGGCACATTCAAAACCATGCATTTTTAGCTAATTTTGAGGCCAGACTGCTTAAGTACTTCTTCAAAAAAAATATGCCAATCATCACATTTTAGTGATCTGAAAAAAATCATTAACGTTTAATACACATTTTCATGAGAATCAAATCATTAACTCTGATTGTTGGTCTGATGCTGTTCAACCTGAGCACGCTTTGGTCACAATCTAATCCTACAGCACAATCCCTGCCCTATTCACAGGATTTTGCTTCGTTCACGGGCACAACAACCATTTACCCGGCAGGAATTCAAGGTTGGACGATTAGTGGAAGCACCTCAACTTCATTTCCCACAGCAGCTCCGAACGGAAACCAGGCTCTGGCAGCGGGGACAAACGGATCTACATCAGCTGGTGTTTTCGACATGAACGGAAAAATCGGTATGCTAAACACCGGCTCGGCTTTGCGAAGCATTGCGCTTTCCATCAACACAACCGGACTCACCAGCATCAATGTTTCCTTTGTTGCAGCCACCCAGCGACAGGTTTCCACAGAAAGAATTGGTGCTATTGGGTTACAATACAGAATCGGAACTTCTGGTAGCTTTACGAACGTAAGTGGTTCGGAATATCAAAATCCGGGGGGATCTGACAATACTTCAGGCACAGGCAGTCTGAGTCCTCAAACTATAAGTGTGACGCTGCCTGCAGCATGCAATAACCAGGCTGAAGTTCAATTGCGCTGGGTTTATCGCGAAATCAGCGGATCAGGTGGTCGCCCAAGTTTCTCGCTGGACGATATAAGTATTTCCGGCACACCTGCAAGTTCTCCTTCAATAACCGTTACCCCAAACTCCCTAACCGGCTTCAGCTATGTGGTGGGAAGCGGTCCTTCGGCTGAGCAGTCGTTCAGCATCAGTGGCAGCAACCTTACTGCAGCCATTACCATCACCCCACCGGCAAATTACGAAATATCGACCGGCACCGGAGCGGGCTTTGTGGCCACAAACCCCATTTTACTCAACCATTCCGGAGGCACGGTTGCTTCCACAGACATATACGTTCGCCTCAAAGCCGGCCTGGCTGTGGGCAACTACAATGGTGAAAACATAACAGCTTCATCCACAGGAGCCGACAACAAGACGGTTTCCCTGAACGGCAGTGTCACAAACCCGCCTTCGCCAACCATCACGATCACCCCGACCCAACTTTTCGGATTTCAATATTATAAAGGAGCCGGTCCATCGGACATGCAATCGGTTCTTCTTTCATGCAGCGACCTTACCGGCAACCTGTCCATCACCCCGCCGGCCGGATTCGAAATATCAGCCACTGCGGCACCTTTTACGCCTGAGAACCCGCTTATCTTAACTCCAACGGCTGGTGCAGTTGGTGGTGTACTCTGGATCAGGATGAAAGAAGGCCTGGGAGCGGGCATTTACCAGCAAACTTTCGCAGCATCCAGCCCGGGTGCGAGTTCGGTGGACATCAACGTATCAGGTGCGGTGCTGAACGAAGCTTTCACCACCTGGAATTTTACCGGCACCTTTACAGCAGCCAGTCCTGAAACCACAAGCGGCACAGGTACGGCCAGCGTTGTTGGCAGCATGACCGGGCCAGGCAGCGCCACGGGCACCACTACAGGTTGTGCACAAACGAGCGGTAATGCCTGGGCAATAGGCACGGCTGCTCCCGGAGCAAGCAACGAATCGAGTGGTGTACAATTTATGGTACCCACCACGGGTCGAGAAAACATCTGGTTTGCTTATGACCACAGGCTTTCCAATACCGCCACACGCACTGCACGCATTCAGTACACCCTCAATGGCACCGACTGGATCAACCTGGATGTGGACAACACCAATTATCTCAGTCAATGCCTCAACCGTGGTGGCATCGACAACGGACGCATTGATGCTTCCAATCCCGTTGGAAGCAATGTTTCGGACAGCTGGGGCCGCAGGGTGATCAACTTTTCAGGCATTTCCGGAGCGAACAACAATCCGAACTTCGGCGTCCGCATCCTTGCAGCACATTATGCCAATACCGGCGAGTTCAGGCAGGCAAATAATGTGAACGCTGTTGCAACGGGAGGAACCTGGAGGTTCGACAATGTAGTTTTTGGCGGCGACCTGATCCTGGGTGGTGTAGCCACCAAGCTGGCCGTCAGTCCGGTGAACAATGGGAACAACCCCACGCAAAACGTTCCGTTTACCGTAACCGTTCAGGCCCTGGACAACAGCAATGTTCCCACAAATGTGACCACCGACACGCAAGTCACCCTCAGTTTGGCCACGGGCACCGGTAACCTGGGCGGCACCCTGACAGCCACCATTGCAACAGGCGAAAACAGTGTGACCTTTAACAATGTTACTTACAATACAGCAGAGGCAGGCGTAAGCATCACTGCCACAGCTACTTCCGGCATGACCCTCAGCCCGGCCACATCTGCCACTTTCACCGTGCTGGCGCCGGCATCGCAGCTTGCACTCATTGGCGTTCCTGCCAATGGCCAGGTGAATACCAATCTGGCCAGTTTCACTGTGGAAGCCCGCAGACCCGACAATTCGGTGGATGGAAGTTTCACGGGCAACATCACCATAGCCAAAGCAACAGGACCTGGCGCAATTTCCGGTACCCTGACCAAAGCAGCTGTAAATGGTGTTGCCACCTTCAACGACATCCAGTTCGATCAGGCAGGCACCTACACCATAGAAGCCACTGCCACCGGCCTTAGCAGCGCCACCTCAGGCAATATCCTGATTACCAATGCACCCACCCTCACGGAAGTACTTCTGCCTCAATATATTCAGGGCATCAACGGCACCAACAACGACCGCATCATGTATGCCTACAGGGCGACACTCAGTAATCTGTTGCCCAACTCCACATACCGATACATCAACCAGATTGTGGATGGAACTGACGGCCCAACCGCCGGCGGAGCTGGAAATGTCATCTTCGTGAACAGCAGCGGCACTTTTACGCGTACCACCTCGCCCTCGCTGGCCACTGCCGGAGCCTACGGAGAGTTTACCACCGATGCCAACGGCGTTTTCACAGGCTGGTTTGTGAACGAGCCCACCGGCAATGTACGCTTTACCCCCGGTAACAACGTGCAGATGCGCATCCGGTTGAACAATGGCGCTGGCGGAACAACTGCCGTAACCTACCTGACCACGACCAATACCGTGAAAGTCCTCAATTTCGGCACCACCAGCGGCTCGGCCACCCAGGGCACAGCACTGAGGGCTGAGTCGAACTTTATGCCGGGCAACTTTGCTTTCCTCTACGATAATACTTCCGGCACTGGCCGGCCACTTTACGGCACACCCATCGAAATTACCGGTCTGGATTATTCGGCCACTACCTGGGCCGCCTTTTTCCGCAACAATGTAGTGGGCGACGACGGGGCTTTTGCGGCCATCATCCCCAATCAGAATGCCAACGGCGTGAAACTGATCCAGCAGCGCAACTTTGCCGACGGCGCTGTGGCCGGCAGCTTCAGTTCGAACAATGGACAGTGGGGAACCGCCAACACGGTGAATCCATCCGGTGGTACATCAAATGTGATCGTGATTGACCTCAAGCAGGGACCTGCAATTGCTGTAAGCCCTACCAGCCTCAGTGGGTTCGGCTACACTGCCGGACAAGGACCTTCGGCCACACAGTCGTTTGTGGTGAGCGGGACAAACCTTGTGGGTGCAGTTGGTATTGATGCGCCTCCATCCTACGAACTTTCGCTCACCAATGCCCCGAATTTCGATCCCTACACCCAGATATTTCTGAGCCCAACCGGCACAACGCTCAATCCTACTACCGTTTACGTGCGTCTGAAAGCGGGTCTGGCCGCAGGAAATTACAACGAAACCATCCTGATGGGTTCGCCAAGCGCCGACCCCCGTTCTGTAACCCTTCAGGGCACGGTGAACCCGGGTATCCTTGAACCGGAGAACCATGTCACAAATTTTGCAGCCAATGCGCTCAACAGCAGTCAGATCAATGTAAGCTGGACAGATGCCGTGCCTACAGCTTCAGGATACCTTATTAAAGGAAGCACCACAGGTTTTGGCGACATCGCTGCTCCCGCAGATGGCGTAGCCGAGACTAACTCTACCCTGGTGCGCAATGTGGCTGCCGGTGTGCAATCGTTCACCTTTGAGGGTTTGAACTCGTCAACAACCTATTATTTCAAAATTTTTCCCTACAACGGCAGCGGCAGCTCGATCAATTACAAAACGGATGGCGCTGTACCTCAGGCTTCCGCCACCACCCCTGCCGGTCCGGTGATGACTGAAATTCTCCTGCCGCAATACATTCAGGGTGTGAATGGCACAAACAACACCCGTCTCCCATACGCATTCAGGGTTTCGTTCAGCAACCTGAATCCCAATACCACATACCGCTTCATCAACCAGGCAGTTAACAACACTGACGGAGCCACATCTGGCGGCGCCGGTAATCCGATTTATGTGATGCCCAACGGTGATTTTGTGCGCACCACATCTCCGGGATTCAGTGTAGCAGGACAATATGGAGAGTTCACCACAGATGCCGACGGCAATTACACAGGTTGGTTTATGCTCGAGCCCACAGGAAATGCGCGGTTCACTCCCGGGCAGGAAGTGGCCATGCGCATCAGGCTGAATAACGGTGCCGGTGGTACTACTGCAGTGCATTATTTCACTACGCAGAATGTAACGGTCATCAACTTCGGTACTGCAGCCAATGCTGCTCAAGGTACCGCTTTGCGTGCCAACAGCAATTTTGCACCCAAAAATTTCGTCTTCCTCTATACAAGCGTACGCAATACCAACAGACCTGTTGCCGGTACACATATCGAACCTTCTGGCATTGATTTTGCCGGAAACACCTCTTATCCTGGTTATTACAGAAACGACGTGGCCGGCCTCCCAGGCGCATTTGGCACCATCCTTCCCAATATGCTGCCTGGTGGGATTAACCTTATTTCTGAATATAGCCTCAGCAATGGTCAGCTACTAGGCAGTTTAAGCTCCAACGACGGCATGTGGGGAAGCACCAATACGGTGAATCCCACAGGCGGGTTAAATAACGTGCTGGTTATCAACCTCGACTTCACACCCAATTTCACCCTGACGCCCACCGCCCTGAGTGGTTTCAGTTATGTGGAAGGTCAGGGACCCTCAGCACCTCAGAGCTTTACGGTTTCAGGTACCAACCTTAGCGGCCCGGTTCAGCTGACTGCACCTGCAGCCTATGAGCTCTCGCTCACCGGCGGAAGCGGCTTTTCCGGTCAGGCCAGCCTGAGCCTCAACCACACGGGAGGAACAGTAGCCAATACAACGGTTTATATCCGGCTCAAGCAAGGTCTGGCGGCAGGCACTTACAACCAGCAACTGACAGCTACCTCGGCCGGCGCCGACAACAAGACCCTGGCCCTTCAGGGATCGGTCATCCCGCCCGCAGCCGAGCCTCCGGCACATGCCAGCATGTTCCAGGTAGCGGTGAACACGCAAACCCAACTGACGGCCACCTGGTTCGATGCCGTTCCCAATGCCCAGTTCTATCTGATCAAAGGCTCGACCGAAGGTTTCGCCGCCATCGTGCCCCCGATGGACGGTCAGCCAGAAGCTGACGGACTGCTGGTCAGGAATATACCGGCAGGGCAGCAGCAGGCGGTGTTCACCGGAATGAACCCGGAGACCACCTATTACTTTAAGCTCTATCCATACAATGGCACTGGTGCGACAGTCAATTACAAAACCGATGGCATGGTGCCTCAGGCCAGCCGCGCCACCTTGGGCACGCCTTCGATGACTGCGCTGGTGCTGCCGCAATATATTCAGGGTGTGAACGGCACCAACAACAACCGCCTGCCCTATGCCTTCAGGCTCAGGCTGCAAAACCTGAAACCTAACAGCACTTACCGCTACACCAACCAGGCTGTGAGCGCTGCCGACGGCCCCACCGTTGCCGGTGCCGGTAATCCGGTGTATGTGAACGGCAACAACTTCTTCCGCACTTCGTCGCCTGGTTTTGCCGTGGCAGGTCAGTACGGCGAATTTACCACCGATGCCAATGGCAGCTACAGCGGCTGGTTTATGATTGAACCCACCGGCAATGCACGTTTCACTCCCGGCCAGGAGGTGATGATGCGCCTCAGACTCAACGATGGTGAAGGCGGCACTGCACCTGTAACTTATTTCACTACCGATGCCGTGAAGGTCATCGACTTTGGCACCGCTGCCGATGCGGCCTCCGGCACAGGTGTCAGGGCAACCTCCAACGCTTCGCCCCGCAACTTTGCCTTTGTATATGACAATGCCGCCGGCGCCGGTCGTCCGCTCTATGGCACCAGCATCGAAACCACCGGTCTCGACTTCAGCGCCACCAGCTACCCCAATTTCTACCGCGATAATGTAGCTGGTACGAACGGCGCATGGGGTGGCATCGTACCCAACCTCAATCCACAGGGGATCCGCCGGGTTGAAGAGCGCAGCCTGGTTACCGGACAAGTCGTAAACAGCCTGAGCAGTGCCGACGGATTCTGGGGCAGCGTGAACACCGCGAACCCCAACGGAGGATTGGCCAACATCATTGTGCTCGATCTGGCAGGCGGTACCGGTCAGGAGAAACTTTCGGGACAACTGAAGTATTTCAACGCCAACGAAACCATCATCCCCTCGCCCAATGCACACGGCGTGTTTTATGCCCAGCTGTTCGAGAATGGCATTGCAGTGCGTCCGCGCCAGCTGATCAGCCACAACCTCGAACTAAACCTGCCTTCCTACTTTGAGTTTGGCAACCTCGAAGCCGGCAAAACCTACACCCTCAGGATCTGGGAACAAACACCCAGCACCCTGCTGGGCAACAGCTGGACCTTTAACCAATGGGGAGGCGCCAGCGCTGTGGATGCAGTCATCATCAGCTATGTGGGAACTAACAACCCGCTCATTGCCCAGTATCCCTGGATACTTCCGGCTGCAGGACAGGATGTTACGCCCTTTGGCAACTATATTGCCGACGTGAACAACAGCGGCGACATCACCGGCAGCGATGCGCTCATCCTGGCCTACAGGCTGGTGGGTCAGCCCGGCACCTCGCCCTTCCCCGGCGGAAAGCCCAACTTCCTGCTCTCCGCATCGAAGGTGGCCAGCCACGAAGCCAAAACCTATCCTGCTGCACCCGAACTGCTGTTCAGCACAACAGGCAGCTATGCCGCAGGCAGCCAGGCAGCATCGGTTTACTACGAAGCCACGCTTCCGGCACTTAGCCCTGGCAACAATATATACAATGTGTACTTCACAGCCGTGGGCGACATGAACGCCTCGTATTTTGACCAAAATGCCGCACTTAAAAACCGTCCGGCCATCCGTAATGCCACATCTGACCAGCCAGAACTGAGTATTTATGCAGATAACAATTTCAGCCTCAAAGCCTTCCGGATTGAGATCGAACTTGGCAAAGGTTTGAACATCAGCCAGGTGGATGGAGCCGATGTGTGGAACTACGATGAAGCAAGTGGTATGCTGCGTGCCTTTGGAATGTTCAATCAGGAAAGGCTGTTCCGCGCAGGCGATAAGCTGGTCAGCCTGAGAACCGACATTACCGGTTTGCCAGCCCAACCCCATGTGCGCACCATCGAGCTGGTTGACGCACAACTCGGACAATTGAAAGACGCCGCACTTGTGCTCTACTCACCTGCACCTGCCAAAGTATCCGTACTTCAGGCTTCGGTGTGGCCCAATCCAGCGCACGAGATGGCCCAACTCGAGCTCAACCTTCCCGAAGACGGCCTGCTCAGCATCATGGTCACCGACCAGTTGGGCAGGGTGGTCTGGACGAATACACAACAGGCTGCCGGCGGGGTATTCCGCACCTCACTCAATGCGGCACTTACCGGCGCACCGGGATTGTACCACATCCGTGTACATTTGCAGGGCAAGCAGCTGCACACCGTTCACACGAAATTAATTGTAAAATAACGACTTAACACCTGAAAAAGGCCGCCCTCCGGGGCGGTTTTTTTTTGTGACGGGTGACGGGTGACACGTGACGAGGTGACGCGTGACGGGTGACGGGGAAGCGAGTTATGGGAAGCGAGTTACGGGTTACGGGAGGTTGACGGTGGTTGTCATTGTTGTCGGTGGTTGTCGTTGTTGTCGTGGTTCAGTTTAGCTTGCAAGTTTCCGTGGGTTGAGAGGTAGTTATGAAATAAAATTTATTGTAAGAGCTAGATTATACTTAAAGTGCTCAAGCAGAAATACTTGACGCTTTCACCGGGCGGGGCGGGGAGGCCGGGCGAACGGCGGGAAGCGTCCGGTGTGAATGCAGCAAGGGCAGCAAATCTTGTGAGGCAGCCCGCGCACAGCGCGGGCTGTTTGCGTTACAGCATGCGTTAAAGAAATTCCGGTAAAGCGTTTTGCTCCTGCGCAATGAGGCTAGAAGAAAAGAGGGTTTGCATGCTGTAATGCACTCCTCACGTAGATTTGCGCCCTTGCTGCAGAGCGGGGAGATAGCTTCGTTCGCCCGAGGCCTTTTGGTTCTTTTGGGCCAGCAAAAGAACAAGAAAATAAAGCCATGTTGTGGGTGACGGGGAAGCGAGTTACGGGTTACGGGAGGTTGACGGTGGTTGTCATTGTTGTCGTGGTTGTCGGTGGTTGTCGTTGTTGTTTGTGGTTGTCCTGGTTGTTGTGGTTTTCAATGGTTATCTTAGGCCCAACGGAATTATCAGGGAGAAAAATCCAAAGCAAAGTAGAAAGGTGTTTACCGCAAATGGCCGGATTTCGGCCGAAAAAGGGTGTGAATTTACTGACTTAACTTAGGCAATTGATTTTCAATATCTTTAGTTAGAGGTTGGGATCAATGCACAAAAACATCTATCCAAACCATCAAGCACCGGGAAAGTTTAAGTGCCTGTTGAGCCAGCCAAAGGCAGAAAAAATTTTGAACAAGCCCATGTTAAAAAAGCGCAAACTTAACAATTGCGTGATATTTTTGTATTATTGCTGCATCTTAACCAGGTTTACAATGAAGGCGGTTTGATGCAGGAAGGTACCTTGTCAGACCTAAGCAAACTACTCAATATCAACTGATTGAAACATTAACCAACATATTCTGTATGAAAAGCAATCCAAACCGGCGCAGTCAAATGCCACCCTAGGCAGGGGAGGTGATTGCCCCATTTACATTCAAAACACACCGACGATCTTAGCCAACAAAAGAAAAAGACAAGCATTATAATCACTTAACAACCAAAATCATGAAAAGAACGCTACTTCTGACAATGTTAGTGTATTTATATGGAAATACACTCATCGGGCAGGTTGCTAACTACACATTCTCAAGCGCCACTGGAACTTACACTGAAATAAGTGGCGGTACACTTCTCGGTAATACTTCTACTGACGACCAACGATTTGTTGACCCCAGTGTTCCTTTGGGTGGAACCACCTTAACAGGTGTAGGATTGCCCATTGGATTTGATTTTGTATTTGATGGAAACACCTTCGATCGTTTTGCGATCAATGCCAACGGTTGGATCAGTCTAGGCAATTCATCTTTGACCCCAGCGGTTAATATCTCTACTTCTAGTAGTTATACACCAATAGGCAGCACCACCACAATAACTCCAGCGCTGCTCGTAAGCCGGATTGTTCCTTTTGCGCGTGACCTTCAGGCACAAACAGGTGCCGAGCTTCGGTATGAAACCATTGGCACAGCACCGAACAGGCAGCTTGTTATGCAATGGAAAAACTTCCGGAATTATGGTGGTTCTGGGCAGTCGTTCAACTTTCAGATCAGATTACATGAAACAACTAATGTAATTGAGTTTATTTATGGAACAATGACCACTGGTACCTCAACCACTGCTCAAGTTGGTTTGAGAGGTGCACCGGCAACAACTGCTACAAATTTTCACAATCGCACGACAACCACAGACTGGAGCAGCACTACAGCAGGAACAGGAGTATCAAATACTATGACGCTCAGCTCAACAGTTTTTCCTCCAAGTGGCTTAACTTTTACCTTCACCCCGCCAGCCCCCCCCTCCTGTCTGCCACCCACAGCGCTCACTGCCACACCCACCAGCCCAACCACCGCCGATATCGGATGGACTGCACCTACCGCACCTCCAGCCAACGGGTATGAATGGGAAGTACGCACCTCCGGCGCCGGTGGAAGCGGGGCTACCGGTTTGGTAGCAAATGGAAGTACAGGAGCGGGAGTTACGACCGCCAGCGTAACCGGACTCACCGGGGGTGAGACATATAATTTATATGTGCGCTCGGCTTGTGGCGGTTTAGACTTTAGCAACTGGGCAGGGCCGACAACTTTCAGCACGCCATGCAGCCCAGTAGCTCCGCCATTTTTTGAAGGTTTCAGCACCACCACAGTTCCAGCGTGTTGGAATACTACTGGCTGGCTTATTGGCTCCACAGCAGCAATTGGTGGCAATCCCGGAAATAGTATTTACAAAAATTTATGGAGCTCTGCTACAAGTGGCGTTTTCACGTTGGTCCCTATTGGACCCTTGACAGATGGCATGATTTTTAGTTTTGATTACAAATTAGCAAATTACTCGGCTCCAAATGATCCTCCAGCAATTGGATCTGGCAACTTTGTTATCGAATACAGCACAAATTTTGGTTCAAGCTGGAACAATCTGGCTACAGTAACTAACAACGGTGTGGCTGGATGGCAGCCATTATCCTATCCCCTAACTGGGCTAACAGGTCAAACTGTAGTATTCCGCATAACCGGAAACTGGACCAGTGGCGATTACTACCTTGGATTTGATAACTTCAACCTTGATGCACCTCCTACATGTTTTCCACCCACAGCGCTCACTGCCACACCCACCAGCCCAACCACAGCCAATATCGGATGGACTGCACCTACCACGCCACCGGCCAACGGGTATGAATGGGAAGTACGCACCTCCGGCGCCGGTGGAAGCGGGGCTACCGGTTTGGTAGCAAGTGGAAGTACAGGAGCGGGAGTTACGACCGCGAGCGTAACCGGACTCACCGGTGGAGAGACCTACAATTTATACGTTCGCTCGGCTTGTGGCGGTTCAGACTTTAGCAACTGGGCAGGGCCGACAACTTTCAGCACGCCTTGTGATGCAACCAACATACCCTACGTTCAGGATTTCGAGAGCGTTACCCCCCCGGCTATTCCTGCATGTACACAGGTTGTTCAGGCCGGAAGCGGTAATTTGTGGGCCACAGCAGCAGTATCTGCCAATGGTTTTAACTCCAAAGTACTCCGTTATGCCTATAATGCCAGTAACCCAGCTAATACCTGGTTTTTCACCCAGGGAATCAATTTAACAGCCGGGACCGAGTACCGCATCCGTTACAAATACGGGAACAACTCAACCACCTACACAGAAAAAATGAAAGTGGCCTATGGCACAGCACCCAATCCTACTGCAATGACAAATGAGCTTGCCGACCATCCCAACATCAACCAGGCAACGGCACAAAACAACTTGGTTATTTTCACACCATCCACCAGAGGAGTCTATTACTTTGGTTTTCAGGCATATTCAATAGCTAATCAGTTTTATCTCTATCTGGATGACATCATCATCGAATTGGTTCCCCCGCCTTGTACTGTTCCCGGCGCCCAGCCCACAGCCCTCAACCTGACAGCCACCAGCAACAGTGTGAGCGGCACTTTCACGGCCTCTCCATCTGCCAATGGCTACCTGGTTGTTCGCCACACCACCAACAACCTGGGTGGAACCCCCACCAATAACACCCTTTATGCTCCAGGTGATGCCATTGGTGATGGCACCGTTGTCTATCAGGGCAACCTGACAGAATTCAACGCCACAGGTCTGGATGGTGGCACGCAATACTTCTTCTTTGTGTTTGCTTACAACCTGTCGGAGACCTGTACCGGTCCGGTGTACCGCACCACTTCGCCGCTCACAGGAAACATCACTACTGCTCCTGCAGCGCCGGCATCGTTTACAGCCACCCCAACAGGCTCCACCACCATGGCATTCACTGTTACCCCCAATGCAAACAACAATGCCATCCTTGTCGCCTGGAACACTTCAAACACCTTTGGCATCCCTTCGGGCACCTACACCCCCGGAGCTCAAATCCCCGGTGGCGGCACCGTACACTATGCAGGTCTGGCCTCCGGACTTTATCCCCAGACGGGTTTAAGTCCCGCAACTCAATACTTCTACAGGGTGTGGTCGGTTGCCGCAGGCCCCGTTTATTCAACAACCTTTGTCGACGCCAATGCAACCACCCTGTTTGGCACGCCTTACTTACAAAATTTTGATGCTTCTCCTACAGGCACCACACTGCCTTCGGGCTGGACAAGCTATGCATCCAATACCGGTTCTGATGCACGTCCCTGGACCATCAGCAACAACACAACCATAGGTAATGTTACACCTCCAAATTTTGTTGGTGTATTTTACCATGCTACTTTACCCAAGAACGAATGGATGGTTTCTCCTGGTATTCAACTCACTGCCGGACAGCCCTATCTGATCCGTTTTTATGTCAGAGCTCCCGGTTGGGCCGGTACACCTGAAAAGATGAAAGTGACAGTAGCGGGTAGCAACACCCTGTCTGCAATCAGCTCTGGAACCGTGCTTTGGAACAACCCCAATATGATTATTCCGACCTATCAGGAACAAATCATCAACTTCACTCCCACAACCACCGGACCGCACTATTTTGGCTGGCATGCCTACTCGGTGGCCGACGTTGACTACATTGCCGTGGATAATGTGCGCATCGAAGAACAACCGGCATTCCAGTTCACACCTGAACAGGCCGACTTCCGTGATATTTATACAGGAATGCAGTCTGCCCCAATTCAGTTTACCCTAACTAACAACCGTAACACGGCCATCACTGTCAGCTCTGTAAACATAACCGGCACCAATGCGGACCAGTTTATGAAGCAGGATGCCAATACTTATCCACTTACTATTCCTGCTAATGGCACAGCCACGGTGAGTGTAGTTTTCAAACCCACCACACCCGGCCAGAAGAACGCCCAGTTGCAGGTTGTTGAGAACAATGGCACATGGACGGCGCCGCTCACAGGCCGTGGTTATGTGCACAGTCCGCAAAACCTCACGGCTACACCTGTAGCGCCAACCCATGTACAGTTGAACTGGCAGGCACCCATCTTCCCTGCAAACGAAATCAGATACGATGACAATACTGCCGAAAGCTGGTTCTGGGTGGCAGACCCCTCGGCGACAACACATATGTTCAACGTGAAAATAACCATTCCACAAAATGGCCAGCTCACGCACATTGCTGTACTGACGAGAGTAAATACAGGCGCGCCTACCGGATGGGAAAATATCATGCTATGTCCGGACGATGCCGGCAAACCTAATCTGGGTGCACCCATTCAGGCTTTCAGCAACGTGCCTGTTACCTCAACTACCGGCGAATGGGTTATTTTGCCGTTGACCACACCTCTCAACGTCACCGCAGGTCAGACCTATTACATTGTGACACAGTGGCCTGCCGGAAGCTCTGTCGGGCCATTCGTAGGAACGGATAACAGCCCAAGCTATGGCCGCAGTCAGTGGACCAACAACAGTGGAACAGCCTGGAACAATGTGGCCAACAACTTCATGATGCGTGCTTACATGAATATTGCCTCCAAAGGCGAGCTTGTGCTCAAATCGGGCGATGCCAATCCTGCGTTGATGTACCTGCCTGTTTCGGAGGTGATGCAAAGAACTTCAGATGTTAAACCCGAATCCATCGGCCTCAGCTATGAAGCCCCAGCAATTATTGCAAGCGGTGAGGCAGCCGAGGGTAAAAATCCGACCGGATATGTGGTTTACCGCGGAACCTCAACCGGTAATTACGACACACAGTTTAATGTTTCCGGCACAAGTTACCTTGATGAAACGACTGCCGGTGCAAGCATCTATTTCTATGCTGTAGCCGCTGTTTATCCGCAGGGTCAGGGCCTTAGCAACGAAGTGAGTGTGAGTACACTTTGCACCACCCTGCCAATTCCTTACGTCCAGAACTTCGACGGAAGCGCCATTCCACCTTGCTGGACACAAACCTATAGCGGTGCGCTCACCTCGAACCGTTGGGCCACTTCCAATACCAGTCTTGCCGGTGGACAAGCCTGGGAAATGAAGGCAACCTATCAGAGTGGCGTCGGTGTGTCGCGGCTTATCAGCCCTGCATTCAATACCACAGGCGAATCGCAGATTACACTGCAATTCAGACACTTCTACGATGCATTTTCTTCCACACCCTGGCCCGTAGTCAAAATCCAATCGAGCCCTGATGGTATCAACTGGACCGATGAAGGTTGGTCGATACAAACCGGAACCAATGTCGGACCAGAACTTGTTAGCACAACCATCCTCAACAATGTGGGTGGAACCACTTATGTTGCATGGGTTATTGATGGCGACCACTATAACTTTGACTACTGGTATGTGGATAATGTGCTCGTTGCTGCCGGCATGAGCGTAACAGCTACATCACAAAACCTGAGCTGCTTCGAATCGAACGATGGCTCGATCAGCCTTGAAGTCATTGGCGGAGTGCCTCCTTACAATTTCCTCTGGTTTGGCCCCGATGGTTTCACCTCAACCGATCAGAACCTCACAGGTCTGGCAGCTGGCACCTATACTTACACAGTATTTGACGCCAACAACGTCCAGGTGTCCAACTCGGTAACCCTCACCCAGCCGGCAGCCATACCCGCACCCACGGTGGGTAATGTTACGGTAACTTATAATGGTATGCTGCACACAGTTACAGCTACACCTGCTGCCGGTACCGACCTTGTTTGGTACGACGCAGCCACAGGCGGCAATGTAACTACCGCACCTTTGGCCACCAATGCCGGAATCTACACCGCATGGGCAGTAAGCAAAAACACCGCAACAGGTTGCGAAAGCGCCCGTGTTCAGGCTACGCTTACCATCAATAAAAAACAACTCACCGTGACAGCTGACAATAAGACGGTTTGTCAGAATCAACCCCTGCCTGAACTCACATTCAGCTACAGTGGATTTGTAACTGGTGAAGGTCCGGAGAATCTTGATGCACAGCCGGTAGCAAGCACCACAGCTGTTGCGGGCGGTCCTGCCGGAACCTATCCGATTACCCTGTCGGGTGGAGCAAGCAACAACTATGAATTCACCTATGTCAATGCCACACTTACCATGATCAGCTCGCCTGTGGTTAATGCAGGCGGCGACGGAGCGGTGTGCACATCCGAATCGTTCCCGATTGTGGCTGCTACCGCATCCAACTATACCACCGTGCTCTGGACTACCAGCGGCAATGGTACTTTCAGCAATCCCAACATTGTTAACCCTGTCTATACACCTGGTTCACAGGATATTGCCAACGGCTCTGTCGTACTCACCATCACCGGAGATCCCGGTAGCCAGTGTTCGATGAGCAGCAGCATGACCCTTACCCTGCAGAACGACCTGCCGGTGAGTGTTACCATCAGCCAGGTTACACCGGAGATCTGCATCGGCGCTCCGGCAACCTTCCAGGCCACTCCGGTCAACGGCGGCCTGGCACCCAGCTACCAATGGAAAGTCAATGGAGTGAATGCCGGCACCAACAGCGCTACGTTCACCTATGTACCAGTCAATGGTGATATAGTAACTGTAGTCCTCACTTCGAGCATAGGTTGCGCACTCAACAACCCAGCCACTTCGAATCCGATCGTGGTCAATGTGACTGGCAACCTGATTGCAGGTGTGAGCATCAGCGCCAGCGCCACCACCGTATGTACCGGTACTCCTGTTACCTTCACAGCCATGCCGGTAAATGGCGGCCAGAACCCAAGCTACCAGTGGAAAGTGAACGGCAACGATGCCGGCACCAATAGTGCGGTATTCACCTACACCCCAGCCAATGGCGATGTGGTTACCGTAGTGATGACCTCCAACCATGCCTGTGCTGTTCAGCCAGTGGCTACTTCGAACGCCATCACCATGAATGTGGAACCCCCGCTGCTCGAACTTGCAGCCAACCCCACCCGCGGTGGTACAGTAAGTGGCGGCGGCAACTACGCCTTTGGTACCCAGGTTCCGGTGGTTGCTACACCCACCCCGGGCTGGGAATTTGTGAACTGGAAGGACAAAAACGGCGTGGTGGTTTCGACCAGCCCCGCATTTAGTTTCACCATCACCGAGTGCTACGAACTGCTCACGGCAACCTTCAGCTCGACAGCCAAGATTGCCGGCCAGATCAAGCTGTTCAATGCCGCAGAAACCGTGGTTCCCTCGCCCAACAACCGCAGCGTATTCTACGTACAGCTGTTCGAAGGCGGTCAACCGGTTAGCGACAGGCAGCTGGTTAGCTACAACTTCGAGAATAACCTCGACTCCTACTTTGAGTTCATTGGTGCCGAGTCGGCCAAGACCTACACCCTGCGTGTTTGGGAGCAGGCCAACCAGACCTTCCTGGGCACCTCCTGGATGTGGAACAACTGGGGCGGCCTCAGCTCGATCGACGCCCTTATCCTTGGATTCATGGGTGCAGGCAATCCGGTGCTGACCAGCCTGCCGTGGATTGCACCCGTTGCAGTTCCCGATTATACAGCCTTGTTCACCAAAGTAGCCGACCTTAACAGCTCAGGCGACCTGACCGGTCTGGATGGCCTCTTGTTGCAGTACCGCATTGTGAACGACCCAACCTATCACCCGCTGCCCGGTGGCACACACGACTTCCAGCTTGCAACCGTGCGTCTGGAAAACCATGCGGCCAAGGCGTATCCGCAGGCACCAAGCTCGGTATTCACTCCGTTTGGTGTGTACCAGGCAGGTTCGGTAGCTTCGGGCGTGTATTATGAAGCTACGCTCACAGGCCTCCAGGATGGGCTGAACGTGTATAACGTTTACCTCGTACCTACCGGTGACCTGAATGCTTCGCACAACATCAGCGGCAACAGCAAGAGCAATGCCAGCCTGGCCTTCGAAGGCGTAATCAGCGCTTCGAAAGGCGATGAAATTGTGCTTCCGGTTGTGGCCGACCGCAACCTGATGCTTGGCGCAGCTGGTCTGGGCCTGAAATACAACAAGCAGCTCATCGAGCTCATCAGCGTCGAAGGATTCCCGGTTCACTACATCGACACCAAGGCCGGTGAAGTGAGAATGAGCAAAGTTGAAGTCAACGGCTTCAGCATCAATCAGGGACAGGCCATCGCTACCCTCAGGGTACGTCTGCTGGCTGATGTACATGCCGGTACGCCTTTGTTTGAGCTGCTGCCCATGACCGAGTTTGTTTCGACCAATCTGAACATCGAGGCTGTTACGCTGAAAACCGCCTTTATCGAAACCGGTTCGGGCAATGGCGAACTCAGCGCAAGCCTGATGCACAGCATCTTCCCCAACCCCGCCAGCAATGCCGCTACTTTGCAGTACACCCTGCCGGTGGACAGCAAGGTTAAGGTGGTTGTATATAACAACCTGGGTCAGGAAGTTGCTACCCTGCTCGATGCCAACCAGCAGGCCGGCACACAGCAGCTCACCATCCAGCGGGCTGACCTGCATGGCGCTGGCTCCTACTTCTACCGGATCATTGCCGAAGGCGCACAACGTACATACAGCGTGCGTGGTACCTTTGTGATGACCAGATAATTGCTTAAAGCATTCATTTCAAAGCCCGGCAGAAATTTCTGCCGGGCTTTTTTCACAATCAATAGAGTGATACTTTTGCTGAATTATTTCACTGAATCATAAACCAGAAGGAATTCCGAACCAAATGAAAAAATTCGTTGCAGCACTTTGTGTGCTACTTTTTACCAGCCTCCTCCCATTGAATGAAGCCAATGGTCAGATAATTGATGATGAGCCGCTTGTTATTACTGGAAAATACCACGGGCTCTCCCGTCCGCTTCGCGAACTGCCACAACTCACCGAGGAAGAATTCAATGCCTTGGTTGAGAAGGGCAAAAACAGGCTCAGGTCGCAAAGCTGGGTGCCCAAACAACGTCTTTACCCATTTGCCGAGACCGCACTCCCGAAAGACGGGGATCCCATCAGGCAGACCGAGATGGGCACAGTAACCAACCGTCCCGTTTTTCTGAACTTTGATGGTCAAACCTCGCCCTACAAGCCTTCGGATGTGAATGGTGATGTGAATGAAACGCATTACTTCCAGACCATCAACACCGTTTATGCGATCTACAACAAAAGTGGTCAACTGGTGGCAGGCCCCACCAATCTGAATTTATTGTTCGAGGGCGTGACCGGTTCGCAATACAATGACGGTGACCCGATTGTGCTTTGGGACGAAGCTGCCCAACGATGGCTTGTGGCAGAATTTTCTATTACTGGTAGCAACGATTATATGCTGGTGGCCGTTTCGACCAGCTCCGACCCCAGCGGAACCTGGCACCGTTATTCGTTCGATGTGGACGATATGCCCGATTATCCCAAACTCGGTGTCTGGCGCGACGGATATTATATGGGTACCAACACGCCCAATGCAGGGAAAAAAGATATCTATGTGCTTGAAAGAGATAAAATGCTTATCGGTGCCACGGCACAAATGGTAGGATTCAAAAACAACCTCCGTCCCAACAGTGGTTTTCATTGCGTTCCGCCAGTTGATAACGACGGCCCACTGGCCCCTGCCGGCAGTCCGGGTATTTTCATCACCATCAACGATGATGCATGGGGAGGTAGCGACCAGATATGGATTTATGAACTAAATGTGAACTGGACCACCCCTGCTTCTTCCACCTTTGCCCGCACCCAGCAGATCAATGTGCCGGCCTTCGACAGTAATTTTGGAAGTACATGGGAAAATATCGCCCAGAAAGGAACCACACAGAAACTGGATGCGGTGAACCAGGTCATAATGCACCGGCCACAATACCGCAATTTTGGCACCTATCAAACCATTGTGGCCTGCCATACTGTTGATGTGAGCGGTACCGATCAGGCCGGGATACGGTGGTACGAGCTCAGGCGCACCGGAACAGGCCCCTGGACCATCAGACAAACAGGCACGTATGCCCCCGACAACCATTCGCGCTGGATGGGCAGCATCGCGATGACACCTTCGGGGAAGATTGGTCTTGTTTATTCCATATCCTCCACGACCCTCAACCCGGGATTGCGTTTCACGGGCCAATCCACAGCTGCCTATGCTGCAGGCAATGGCATCCTGGATGTGGCGGAAGAGGTAATTCTTGAGGGAACCCTCTCGCAAACCGGATCGGAACGTTGGGGCGATTACTTCATGCTGGCCATTGATCCGAGTGACAACGAAACGTTCTGGGCTACAGGTCAGTATGTAGGTTCGGGTAATGCATCAAAGACACGTATTGCCACCTTCCGGATCGGGAATGCTCCTCTTGTTGTCACCACCGCACCGACAAATATTACGCCAAACTCTGCAACGATCAATGGAACGGTCAATCCCAACACCCTGAACACAACCTACTATTTTGAGTGGGGAACGACTACTGGTTACGGCAATACCACAACTGTTTCCAACGCAGGTTCAGGCAGCACTGCAGTTGCGGTGAGCGCTACATTGGGCAGTTTGACTCCCGGCCAGACCTATCATTATCGTATTGTCGCCAGCAATGCCGATGGCACTACATATGGCGCCAACCAGAGCTTCATCCCTGGCGGCGCCGAGCTCACCACCGCCTCTGTCACCAACATCGGGTTGAATAGTGCCCAAAGCGGAGGCACTATCGCATCGGATGGTGGTTCACCAATCACAGCCCGTGGTGTTTGCTGGAGTACAAGTCCTAACCCTACCCTTAGCGGCGGTCTGTTCACGACAAATGGCACTGGCACAGGCAGTTATACCAGCAGCATCAGTGGTTTGAATCCCAGCACCACCTACTATGTAAGAGCGTATGCAACCAACGCCTTCGGCACATTTTACGGCGACGAAAAGTCGTTCACTACCCTTTGCGGCATTTATGCCCCACCAATCACTCAGAACTTCGATGCCCCTGCCCTCCCGAATTGTTGGACGACCGTAAGTCTGAATGGCAACAACCAGGTGTGGCAGGTAGGAACCATCACAGGCAGTTATTCGCCACTTCCCGCCCTGACCGGCAACTATGCCTACCTGAACAGCGATGCGTATGGCAACGGTAACAGCCAGAACACCGACCTGCGTACTCCGACCATCGACCTGAGCGGATTCAGCGCTGTTACCCTGTCGTTTAAACACTATTATCGTCATTATACCGGAAGCAGCGTTAAGGTTTCTTATTCCATAAACGGAGGCAGCACCTGGACCGATCTGCAGACCTGGACGGCATCGACAGCCAATCCGGCAACTTTCTCTCAATCCATACCTGCAGTGGCCGGACAAAGCAATGTAATGTTTCGCTGGAACTACAATGGAAATTTTGGTTGGTACTGGGCGGTGGATGAAATTCAGATCACCGGAACTGCCAGCAACGAGGTGGCAAACTTCACAGCCACAGCTGTGAGTCAGACCCAGATTGATCTGAGCTGGCAGGGCGCGAATGTGCTGCTAGTGTGGTCGCCAACCTCAACTTTTGGCACACCATCGAATGGCACTGTTTACACAGCCGGTCAAACCATTCCCGGTGGCGGAACAGTGCTTTATTCAGGAACAAATACCACCTACAGCCATACCGGGTTAACGCCTGCCACCACCTACTACTACAAGGCTTTCCTCATCCAGGCAGGAAACAACTATTCCAATGGCGTGACAGCCAATGCCACAACTCAGGCGCCAGCGGCTTATGCCAATGTGTTGCTCAGGCCCCAGCAGGTGGACATTTCCTCTGCCAGCGCACAAAGTGCCGTGTTGATGACAGTAGGCGGATATGCTTCCAACGAAGCAAAATACCGCTTATTCAATAGCACGTCTCAATATAATGTTTGGAATGGCAGCCAGTTTGTGACCAGTTCTTCCTATGCCGACAACCCACTCATACCCGGCACACCTTCGACCCAATCTACCTGGTGGATAATTTACCAGAGAGGTTCAAACAACTCTACCTCTGCAAGTTATCGCGACAGGTTATCGCCCTATAGCACTAATTATCAGACTGTGGCCTTGCCGGCAGCCACCGCAATTACCAATCCGGCTAACATTAGTGGTTCCATACCTTTTGCCGCAAGTTATCCGCTAACCGAGAAATACGTCATTCTGGGATACGATGCCCCCTCTGGCGGAAATCTGATTTCAGCTACTTCATCAGAACTCAATATAGGAGCATTTAATCTTGTCGTCCAACAAGGCACTGTGATTCAACGAATTGAAGTAAGAAATGTGCTTAACCAGCTCATGGAGAGTCAGACAGGCACCTGGCCAGGTGGCAATCCTCCGGCTGTATTCGACCTAACAGGCGGTGGCAGCTACTGCCAGGGGGCCAGTCCCACAGGCATCAGCGCAACGCTGAGCGGCAGCGAAACCACTGCCACCTATCAGCTGCTGCGCAACAGCATCCCCTTTGGCGACCCTGTCGCAGGTACCGGCAGTCCGCTGGAATGGCTCAACCTTACCGAAGGCACCTACACCCTTGTAGCCACCAACAGCAACAGCTCACTGCCCATGAATGGCCAGGCCGTGGTAAGTGAAACCCCGGCCGTACCGGTAAGCGTGAGCATCCAGGCCGACCAAACCAGCGTCTGCCAGGGCACGGCCGTGAACTTCACCGCCACGGCTCAAAACCCCGGAACAAACCCCGTTTATCAATGGACCGTCAACGGCAGCAATGCCGGCACCAACAGCCCCAACTTCAGCTTCGTACCAAACGATGGCGACCAGGTGCAGCTGCTCCTCATCTCGTCCGAAACCTGCGCCCAGCCGGCTGTGGCCACCTCCAACACCCTGACCATCACCGTTCAGACGCCTGCAATGGCTTCCATCATCATCCAGGCTTCCCAAAATCCTGTCTGCCAGGGCAGCACGGTCAGCTTCAGCGCGCAACTCTTCAACCCGGGCAGCGCTCCCATCATCCAGTGGTTTGTCAACAACATCCTGCTTAGCTCTGGCACCTCCACTTCCTTTGCCTACATGCCGGCCAACAACGATGTGGTGGAAGCCGTCATGATCTCCAGCCTTGATTGTGTGAGCAACAACCCTGCCACCAGCAATGGCGTGCTCATGGAGGTGTCGCCCCTGCTTACCCCCTCGGTCACCATCAGCACCGCCTCGACCAGCCTGTGCAACGGGCAGCAGGCAAATGTTTCGGCTACGCCTGTCAACGGTGGCAACAGCCCCATCTTCCAGTGGATGCTCAACGGCAACCCCGCCGGCACAAACAGCCCCTCTTTCAGCTTTGTGCCTGCCCATGGCGACCAGCTTATGCTCAGCATGAGCTCCAGCCTCAGCTGCGTGAGCGGCAATCCGGCCACCTCCAACACCCTCAGCTTTACGGTAAGTCCTGTGACCATCAACCTCGGTGTGAGTCCTGCCGGAGCCGGCACCGCCACCTATTCCGGCACGCCGGTCATCGGCCAGCCACTGAGCCTTACGGCCACCCCTGCACAAGGATTCAACTTCCTGAACTGGACCGACGGCCAGGGCAATGTGCTCTCTTCCCTGCCCTCCTTCAGCTTTGTCCCGGGCCTGTGCAGCCACAACCTGACTGCCAATTTCAGCTCCGGGGTGTCGCTCTCGGGCAAGCTGGCTTATTTCAACCCCGTGGAATCTGCCCTGCCTGCCGGAAGCAACTTCATGGTGCAGCTCTTCGATGGCAACGCACCGGTTGGTAATGCCCAGCCGGTGGCCACTACCTACACCTTCGGCGGACTTGAAGCCGGAAAAACCTACACCATTCGCCTATGGGAAGACCACAGCTCAGGCCAGCTCGACCAAACCTGGAACTTCAACAACTGGGGTGGCGTCTCGGCCCTGGATGCCCTCATCGTCAGCCATATGTCAACCGGTAATCCCGTGGTGGCAAACTTCCCCTGGATCATGCCCGCAGCCGGACAGCCTATGACTGCCTTTGCCGAGTTCTCGGCCGACGTCAACAACAGCAACACCATCACCGGCCTCGATCCCCTCATCATCATGTACCGCACCGTGGGATTCCCTGGAACCAGCCCCTTCCCGGGCAACAAACACAACTTCCAGCTGGCCGGCCACTGGGCTGCCAATGCCGCCTCGGTATGCTATCCGGCAGCCCCGGAAACCTTGCTCACGCCCAATGGCGCCTACCAGGCATCGTCCTCTGCACAAAGCGTGTTCTACGAAGCCCAGCTACCTGCCCTTGCCAACGGGCTAAACTTCTTCAACATCTATCTGCTGGCCAATGGCGACCTCAATGCCTCCTATATCCCGGCTTCCCTAAGCTCCAAAGAAGGCGCCATCCTCAGCTATGAAGGCAGCATAGCTGCTGCGGTGGGACAAACCCTTAACATCCCCCTGCGCATCAACCAAACCCAACGGCTGGCTGCCATCACCCTGGGACTGTCATACAACAAACAACTCCTCGAAATCAACGGATTGCAGGGATTCGACATCTTCTTCATCGACCAGCAAAAAGGCGAAGTGCGCATTGCCTGGATGGACCAGCAAGGCCGTGAATATGGCGCCGGTCAGCAGCTGCTCAGCCTCCAGGCCAGGCTGCTGGAGCACATTGTCCCAGGCACCAGATACCTCGAACTGCTGCCCAATACCGAGTTTGTCAACATCAATGCACAGATCCTCAACAATGTACCCCTGGCCACCGACTACATCGTAAGCGGCACCACCGGCCTAAATGAACCTCAGAACCTGACACATAAGGTTTATCCCAACCCGTTCAATAACAGCACATTACTGCAAGTTAACCTTCCTGCCGAAGGCCGGTTACGCGTCAGCATCCACAACTACCTGGGACAAGAAGTACTCCGGCTTGCCGATGGCTACTTCCCACAGGGCCAGACGCAATTCGACATCCACCAGCATCAGCTGCCTGCCAGCGGAGCTTATGTGTACACAGTGGACCTGCTCACTCCCTCGGGTTGGCAGCGCTCCAAAGGAAACCTCATCCTGATCAGGTAAGAATCAAACAAGCCTTTTATCAAATCAACTCCGGTCAAGGCCGGAGTTTTTTATTTTTTTAGATTTGTAAAAAATTGTTAAGACCAATCCAATGTTCATGATCACACCATCTTTTCGTCAGTTTTTTGCTGTGATAGCCATGCTGTTTTTCGGCATGCAATCAGTTGATGCGCAGTACCGCCCTATCCGGGGTGAGCGGCCGCCCATCGACCTCGATAAAGTTAGCCGGGATGCATACGAGCCCAACAAGATAAGCATCAAACTTCGTCCTGACCTGGCTTCCAGTATCGAAGGCAAGCATGTGATTGTCGCCCCACAGGGTTTCGGCATCCCTGCCCTTGACACCATACTGTCGGATTACAGTTTGAAAAAAGCCAGCCAGATGTTTTACTCCCCCGCTTTGAACTTCCGTTTCGACGACCGCATGCGGGCATGGGGATTTCACCTGTGGTATGAACTTGACTTTGGGGACAGTTCGCCCGACATCATCGGACTGGTTAAAAAACTTCAGGCCTTGCCGGAGACCGAAGTAGCTGAGCCAGTGTATAAAAAGCGGCTCATCGCGCCTGTGGCTGATGAAGAACTGCAGGAAAAGGGTAACGCGGGCCATAGTGGGTCGGCCTCACGCTGGACGCCCAACGACCCCCGCTTTAATGAGCAATGGCATTATCACAACACGGGGCAGCAGGGCGGAACGGCGGATAAAGACATCGACCTGCCCGAAGCCTGGGAAATTGAAAAAGGCAATTCGAATGTCATCGTTGCGGTGATCGACGGCGGGATCCAGTTCGACCACCCCGACCTGGCAGGAAATATGTGGCCCGGCATTGGATATAATTTTGTAAACAGCAGCTCTACCATTGTGCCGCACAATCATGGCACACATGTAGCAGGGACTGTGTCGGCTGTAAATAATAATGGCGTGGGTGTGGCCGGCGTAGCCGGAGGTTCAGGTTCGGGCAACGGTGTTCGCCTGATGAGCTGCCAGGTATTCACTTCCTCATCAAGCGGTGGTTTTCATCTGGCGCCGGTTTATGCTGCCAACAACGGAGCCGCCATATCGCAAAACAGCTGGGGCTACACGAGTGCAGGTGTGTTTGAGCAAAGCGTTCTGGACGCAATAGACTTTTTTAACCAAAACGGGGGGGGCGCTGCCATGACAGGAGGCATCACGATATTTGCTGCCGGTAATGACGATGCCTCCGGACAGTGGTATCCTGGCTGTTACTCCGGCGCATTTGCCGTGGCCGCAACCAACAATAACGACCAAAAAGCCTGGTATTCCAACTACGACACCTGGGTGGATATTTCCGCACCCGGAGGCGAAACCAATACAGTTTCAGCAAGAGGCGTATTGAGCACCATCACAGGAAACTCATACGCTTTCTACCAGGGCACTTCCATGGCCTGCCCGCATGCTTCGGGGGTAGCAGCACTGGTGGTGTCGCTGGCTTATGGACAACTCTCAAATGCCGACCTGAAAGACATCCTACGAAACTCCACCGACAACCACTATGCCCAAAACCCGTCGTTCATCGGCAAACTGGGCACGGGCCGACTGAATGCCCATCAAGCCCTGCTTACTACACAAAACTACCTGACAGGCGTGCTCAACCCCACAAATTTTTCAGCCACAGGCGTGAGCACCACACAGATCAATCTGAGCTGGAATAAAAACACCAGCAACCACGATGTCATGCTGGTATGGGCACCCACCGCCACAATCGGCACCCCGGTTGAAGGGGTCAACTATACGGTGGGTCAGACCCTGCCGGGTGGGGGCACCGTGCTCTACAAAGGCGGAGCTACGAATTTCAGCCATACCGGACTTAACGCAAACACTCAGTATTTCTACAAATTGTTTTCCTACAACCCCACCTTCACCTATTCGTCCGGAAGGGATGCCAATGCTTACACCCTTTGTGGCATTTTTACCAGCCTGCCATACAATCAAGACTTCAATGCCGCACCCAGCCTGCCGAATTGCTGGACAATCGTCGATCACCAGGGCAACGGGCAGGTGTGGCAGTTTGGCACAATAACAAATGGTTTGACCGGAACAACAGGCAATTACGCCTACCTGAACAGCGATGGTTTTGGAAGTGACAACACGCAAAACGCCAGCCTGATCAGCCCGGTTTTCGATATGTCGGGCTATATGAATGTAAACCTCAGTTTTAAACATTATTTCAGGCAATATCAAATAGCCTCAACTGCAAGGCTTTATTATTCCATTGACGGTGGAACGAATTGGACGGAAATTGCCAATTGGACCACAACCAGCTCCAACCCGGCCAATTTCAGCCAAACCATTGCAGCGCTCACCGGACAATCCAACGTACGTTTCAGGTGGCATTATCAGGGCACCTGGGCGTATTACTGGTGCGTGGATGATATCGTGATCAGTGGTGATATCAACGTACCAGGCGCACCCACAGCAGCTCACACCCCTGTGCCGGCTGACCTTTTTGCTGGTGCAGGTCTTAATGGCAGCCTGCAGTGGACCTGGGGAAACAACACGGACAAATATGACCTCTGGTTCGGCCCGGCCGGCAACATGCAGAAAGTTGTAAACCAGGGCAATGCCGGAAGCTCAGGCAGCCAGGGAACCTATACTTATACCGGTTTGAATCCTACCACAGTTTATCAGTGGCAGGTAGTTTCGTACAATACCTCCCTCCCGATGAGTGTGAACAGTCCGGTCTGGAACTTTACCACGGCATGCGGAGTTTTCGGATTACCTTTTTCCGAAGGCTTTGAAGATAGTTCGCCATCCCGTCAATGCTGGACGCAGGAGTTCGTGCAAGGCAACAAGGAGTGGACTTATGCCACAGGTTCAAGCGGAGGCTCCATCACTTCGGCCCACTCCGGGGTAAAAAATGCCAGATTTACAAGCACTTCCGGCGGGCCATTTATCACAAAACTGGTATCACCTATTCTTGATCTTTCCGGTTTGATGAATCTCCGGCTCAGCTTCTGGTATGGCCAGGAATTCTGGTCGCCCGACCAAAACGAGCTGAAGCTGTATTACCGCACTTCACCTACCTCCCCCTGGGTGCAGATAGGCAACACCTACAACCAGAATGTTGCCCAGTGGACGCAGGTAAGCGACATTGAACTTCCCAACCCCAGTGCAACCTATCAGATTGCTTTTGAGGGCATTGACAATTGGGGAAGGGCCAATGTGCTCGACGATATTGAAATAACCGGTCTTCCATCCGGTCCGTTTGCCGATTTTATTGCAAGTCCGCTCACAGCCATGGTCGGGCAGCCCATCACCTTCACCGACGCCTCGGGAAACGGCTCCTTCTCGAGTTGGAGCTGGGACTTTGGCGCAGGTGCCAGCCCGGCTACCGCCACCGGACAAGGTCCGCATACCGTAACTTACGATACCCCCGGGCAGAAAACAATCTCACTTTTGGTGGACGGCTTGTATTCAAAAACACGAACCAATTATGTGACCATCACCGAAAACCCTTACCAGCCACCACAAAACCTGAGTGCGATGGTCTATGGCGGCAACAATGTACAGCTTAGCTGGCAGGCTCCAACCCTCACTGCTCATGCCTCAGCCATCGACACGGACATTCAGGATATCAGCAAGATTATCATAGACTCATCCACCCATGAAACTGTCCTGGCAGTTGGCCCCACTTTACTTGTGCCCCAGGGAAGCCGCGTGGAAAGCGGAAGAGCTGTATTGTTCAACAATGGTCCTTTTGTGAACAGCCCCGGCACAGGCCCGGGTGGTTCCGACCATAGTGTGCTGCAAAACAGCAGTTTGAATATGAGCATCTTAGGCTTTGGAGCCCAATCTTCGGCCGGAAACCGGGTAGCGGATGATTTCACGGTAAATGCGCCATGGCAGGTGGAAAGCTTCACCTTTTATGTGTACCAAACCGGTTCATCGACCACCAGCACCATCACGGCAGCCTACATCCAGATCTGGAATGGCGATCCGGCAGCCGGTGGCCAGGTGATCTGGGGCAACACCACGACCAACCGCATGAGCAGTACAAGCTGGGCCACGGCTTACAGGGTGAGCCAGACCACCGTGGACACTCAAAGACCCATCATGCGGGTTGTGTGCAACACCCCGGGGCTGAATCTGCAACCCGGAACTTATTGGGTGGACGTAAGTTTTGCCGGCAGCCTGAGCTCAGGCCCCTGGGCGCCTCCCATCACCATCAACGGACAAACCACCACAGGGAATGCAAAACAATTTACCTCCGATGCATGGCAAAACCTTCTTGACAGCGGCACCAACACTGCACAAGGCATCCCATTCGTCATCGAAGGAAGTGCGATGCAGGTAACATCGTACAAAATCTTCCGAAACAACGTACATATCGGAAGTACTGCTCCTGATGTGCTCACGCACAACGACACAGGGCTGTCGCCGGGTACCTACGATTACCACATCACCGCCATGTATGATGCCAATGAGTCCGGCCCCTCGAATGTCGTCCAGGTAGATATAACCACAGCAACGTGCAATGCCCCGGCTGGTCTGACAACCACAAACGTAACTACAAACTCTGCCAGACTCAGTTGGATCGCCAATCCTCAGGTGCTAAGCTGGGACCTTAAGTACGGCCTGACTGGATTTGACCCCAATTTTGAAGGTATTCTCATTATGGGAATTGGCGCAGTGCCCTTTGACCTGGATAACCTGCAGCCAGCCACCACATACGATTTTTATGTGAGAAGCAATTGTCCGGGCAATGCCCAAAGCGATTGGAGTGCACCTGCTACCTTCAGTACATTGATGCCTCCTCCGGCTGTATTCGACCTAACAGGCGGTGGCAGCTACTGCCAGGGGGCCAGTCCCACAGGCATCAGCGCAACGCTGAGCGGTAGCGAAACCACTGCCACCTATCAGTTGCTGCGCAACAGCATCCCCTTTGGCGACCCTGTCGCAGGTACCGGCAGTCCGCTGGAATGGCTCAACCTTACCGAAGGCACCTACACCCTTGTAGCCACCAACAGCAACAGCTCCATGCCCATGAATGGCCAGGCCGTGGTAAGTGAAACACCGGCCGTACCGGTAAGCGTGAGCATCCAGGCCGACCAAACCAGCGTCTGCCAGGGCACGGCCGTGAACTTCACCGCCACGGCTCAAAACCCCGGTACAAGCCCCGTTTATCAATGGACCGTCAACGGCAGCAATGCCGGCACCAACAGCCCCAACTTCAGCTTCGTACCAAACGATGGCGACCAGGTGCAGCTGCTCCTCATCTCGTCCGAAACCTGCGCCCAGCCGGCTGTGGCCACCTCCAACACCCTGACCATCACCGTTCAAACGCCTGCAATGGCTTCCATCATCATCCAGGCTTCCCAAAATCCTGTCTGCCAGGGCAGCACGGTCAGCTTCAGCGCGCAACTCTTCAACCCGGGCAGCGCTCCCATCATCCAGTGGTTTGTCAACAACATCCTGCTTAGCTCTGGCACCTCCACTTCCTTTGCCTACATGCCGGCCAACAACGATGTGGTGGAAGCCGTCATGATCTCCAGCCTTGATTGTGTGAGCAACAACCCTGCCACCAGCAATGGCGTGCTCATGGAGGTGTCGCCCCTGCTTACCCCCTCGGTCACCATCAGCACCGCCTCGACCAGCCTGTGCAACGGGCAGCAGGCAAATGTTTCGGCTACGCCTGTCAACGGTGGCAACAGCCCCATCTTCCAGTGGATGCTCAACGGCAACCCCGCCGGCACAAACAGCCCCTCTTTCAGCTTTGTGCCTGCCCATGGCGACCAGCTTATGCTCAGCATGAGCTCCAGCCTCAGCTGCGTGAGCGGCAATCCGGCCACCTCCAACACCCTCAGCTTTACGGTAAGTCCTGTGACCATCAACCTCGGTGTGAGTCCTGCCGGAGCCGGCACCGCCACCTATTCCGGCACCCCGGTCATCGGCCAGCCACTGAGCCTTACGGCCACCCCTGCACAAGGATTCAACTTCCTGAACTGGACCGACGGCCAGGGCAATGTGCTCTCTTCCCTGCCCTCCTTCAGCTTTGTCCCGGGCCTGTGCAGCCACAACCTGACTGCCAATTTCAGCTCCGGGGTGTCGCTCTTGGGCAAGCTGGCTTATTTCAACCCCGTGGAATCTGCCCTGCCTGCCGGAAGCAACTTCATGGTGCAGCTCTTCGATGGCAACGCACCGGTTGGTAATGCCCAGCCGGTGGCCACTACCTACACCTTCGGCGGACTTGAAGCCGGAAAAACCTACACCATTCGCCTATGGGAAGACCATAGCTCAGGCCAGCTTGGCCAAACCTGGAACTTCAACAACTGGGGTGGCGTCTCGGCCCTGGATGCCCTCATCGTCAGCCATATGTCAACCGGTAATCCAGTGGTGGCAAACTTCCCCTGGATCATGCCCGCAGCCGGACAGCCTATGACTGCCTTTGCCGAGTTCTCGGCCGACGTCAACAACAGCAACACCATCACCGGCCTCGATCCCCTCATCATCATGTACCGCACCGTGGGATTCCCTGGAACCAGCCCCTTCCCGGGAAACAAGCACAACTTCCAGCTGGCCGGCCACTGGGCTGCCAATGCCGCCTCGGTATGCTATCCCGCAGCCCCGGAAACCTTGCTCACGCCCAATGGCGCCTACCAGGCATCGTCCTCTGCACAAAGCGTGTTCTACGAAGCCCAGCTACCTGCCCTTGCCAACGGGCCAAACTTCTTCAACATCTATCTGCTGGCCAATGGCGACCTCAATGCCTCCTATATCCCGGCTTCCCTAAGCTCCAAAGAAGGCGCCATCCTCAGCTATGAAGGCAGCATAGCTGCTGCGGTGGGACAAACCCTTAACATCCCCCTGCGCATCAACCAAACCCAACGGCTGGCTGCCATCACCCTGGGAATGTCATACAACAAACAACTCCTCGAAATCAACGGATTGCAGGGATTCGACATCTTCTTCATCGACCAGCAAAAAGGCGAAGTGCGCATTGCCTGGATGGACCAGCAAGGCCGTGAATATGGCGCCGGTCAGCAGCTGCTCAGCCTCCAGGCCAGGCTGCTGGAGCACATTGTCCCAGGCACCAGATACCTCGAACTGCTGCCCAATACCGAGTTTGTGAACATCAATGCACAGATCCTCAACAATGTGCCCCTGGCTACCGACTACATCGTAAGCGGCACCACCGGCCTAAATGAACCTCAGAACCTGACACATAAGGTTTATCCCAACCCGTTCAATAACAGCACATTACTGCAAGTTAACCTTCCTGCCGAAGGCCGGTTACGCGTCAGCATCCACAACTACCTGGGACAAGAAGTACTCCGGCTTGCCGATGGCTACTTCCCACAGGGCCAGGCGCAATTCGACATCCACCAGCATCAGCTGCCTGCCAGCGGAGCTTATGTGTACACAGTGGACCTGCTCACTCCCTCGGGTTGGCAGCGCTCCAAAGGAAACCTCATCCTGATCAGGTAAGAATCAAACAAGCCTTTTATCAAATCAACTCCGGTCAAGGCCGGAGTTTTTTTTTAGGCATTGCTGGCCAATATTACCTGTGACAACTATTCTTGCTAAACAAATCGATACCATAACAAAAACTTGATCTTGCCTTATCCCGGACAAGCTACCCCACATTTCCAAAAAATTTATTAAATTTGATAATCTCCAGATAAGCTGCAGCACACATTACAACATATTTTCAGGAGTAATCCTAATACCAAATTTATACTTACATGGAAAAAAAATACAAGGTTTTTACATTAAGAAATTTCAGAGAAATACCACAAATAAAAAAGCTCCCCGCCAGTCTTTTAAACGAAATCGAAACTGTTGCTCATGTATTCCCCTTTAAGACAAATAATTACGTAATCAATCATTTGATTGACTGGGACAATATTCCAGAAGATCCCATGTTTGTTCTCAATTTTCCGCAACGCGACATGCTTTTACCTCACGATTTTGCGACAATTTACTCATTATTAAAGCAAGGAGGTGATGAAAAGCTGATCAAGGATGCTGTCAATCAAATCAGATTGAGATTGAATCCACATCCTGCCGGACAGCTTGACCTGAACGTTCCAATAAAAAACGGCAGACGGCTCGAGGGGATTCAGCACAAATATCGCGAAACAGTTCTTTTTTTCCCCAGCCAGGGGCAAACATGTCATGCCTATTGCACATTTTGTTTCCGATGGCCACAATTTACCGGTATGGACGAGATGCGATTTGCTTCCAGGGAAGCTTCCATGCTCACAGGTTATCTGCGCAGTAAACCCGGAGTAACCAATGTATTGTTTACCGGTGGTGATCCCTTAACTATGAAATCAAGCCTATTGGCAAAGTATATCGAGCCTCTTCTTTCGCCTGAATTCGATCATATTCACACCATTCGATTGGGAACGAAAGCCCTTTCCTATTGGCCCTACCGATTCACCACGGATGCGGATAGCGACGAGCTGATGAGGCTTTTTCAGAAAGTATTTCAGGCAGGAAAACACCTCACCATTATGGCCCATTTCAACCATCCTGTTGAACTGGATACAGTTGAGACAAAGAATGCTATTGAGCGGCTCCGCAACGTCAATGTTGAGATCAGGACGCAGTCGCCACTATTGCGACACATCAATGATAATGAAGATATATGGGCAGAAATGTGGCGAAAACAGGTTAGTTTGGGATGTATCCCTTATTACATGTTTTTGGCCCGCGATACCGGCGCTCATCACTATTTCAGCGTAAAATTGGAGGAAGCCTATGAGATTTACCGCAAGGCATACATCCAGGTAAGTGGCGTTGCACGAACTGTTCGTGGCCCCGTGATGTCGGCCTCTCCTGGTAAGGTGCAGGTTCTTGGGTTGACCGAAATTCATGGCGAAAAGTTGTTCGTGCTGCAATTTTTGCAAGGTCGTAATCCGGATTGGGTGCGTAAACCGTTTTTCGCAAGCTATAACTTCCATGCCACGTGGATTGATGAACTCAAGCCGGCATTTGGTGAGCAAAACTTTTTCTGGCAGAAAGAGTACGAGCAACTCTACAACCAGCATAAATACTCACTTACACATAAAGAAGATTTCTAAGATTGATGTTATAGCCCCTCGAGTCGGAATTTTGATTTTCAATGTATTAGCTACTGAAATAAAAAAAGCAGAGGCTTTTCAATAAAAAAACCGGCCGACCCATCTGGGTCGGCCGGTTTCGTCAATTGGTATCACCAGACTACCTCACTACAACCAGTCTTTTGGTTATGGTGCCTTTGTCGGTGTGGATCTGAATGAGATAAACGCCGGCTTTCCAGCTTTCGGTGTGCACCTTGAGCATGGTTTCGCCGCTGAGCATGGCATCGCTCACCACCACGCCTACGGCATTGGTTATGGTGACACGCTGCATGGGCAGGCTGCGGATGCTGAAGGCTTCGCTGGCCGGGTTGGGATACAGGCTGGTAGCAGCTTCCAACTGCTCGTCAACACCTACCAGGATGTTCACACAGGCCTCGTTCGAAGGTCCCGACTCGCCCGAGCCATACACTGCCGTCACATGATAGCAGTGCTGTCCCAGCTGCATTTCCATGTAGCTGTATTCCATCTGGGTGATGTTGCTGGCCAGCAACTGACCATTCTTGTACACCTTGAAGTACTGCAGGGCCTTGCTTTCGTTGTTGCTCCATGCAGGCTCGCCGGTTTCCACCTTCTTGCCGGGGATGTAGCTCATGGGCTCGCCATTGATGATGGGCGGGGTGATGGCATAGGAGTTCACTGCACCGGGAGCGCCCTTGGCCCTGATCAGACAGTTCTTGCGGAAGTCGGCACCCAGGCTTTCGAAGGTGCTCCATGTGCCGGAGGTGTAGTTGCTGTTGTAGTAGTGTGTACCATCCTGGAATACCCAGGGTTCGCCCACACCATCGTCGGTGGCTATCCCTACAAAGCCGTTGTAGGCCACTCCGATGAAGAATCCGCCCTGAGCCACAATGGGTTGCGGCAGGGTGTGCGTGTTCCACTGGTTGTCCACATTGGTCACCGTGGCTTCGTAGAGCACATTAGCGCTGTTGGGCATACCTTGTGCGTCCAGTCCGAACACACGGATCACGATGCTGGCATGGGGGCCGCCTTCGCTGGTCAGGTACCAGCTCAGCTCGCTCAGGGTGGCCGATTGCGGATGCTTGGCGCCAATCACCCCATTGGTGGTGCCGCTCTGGAAGCCCAGCTGTCCGGTGGAAACACCGTCGTCATAACGGAATTCCACTTCCTGGATCATGTTCCACTGCAGCTGCACCAGGTTGGGGTTGGTGGGGCTGATGGTAGCTGTGAGGTTCTTGGGCGAGAGGATGATCTCGGTAAGGATGATGTTGGGCAGGGTCAGGTTGGTGCCGCCTACCTGAACGGTGCTCTGGTAGGGTTGATATCCGTCCTTGGTCACCTTGATGGTGTAGGTCTGGTTGGCATACACTCCGGCTATGCTGAACTGGCCATTGGCACCGGTAGTGGCATTGTAGTTCTGATACCCTTCGAGCACCACGGCTGCGCCTGCAAGCCCTACGGTGGGGGCATCGTTGCCAGCCACAAATCCGCTCACCGTAACCTGCGGCATGGGCTGCAGGGTCACATTGAGTGTGGTGGTCTGGTCGGCAGTGATGGTGGCCGGCTGGGTCTGGGTGATGTAGCCCAGCTTGCTGAACTCAACATTGATCTGTCCTGCAATCACATAGGGGAAGTTATACTGTCCCTGTGCGTTGGTGTAGGTGATGCTGCTGGTGCCCACAATCTGCACTTTCACACCTTCGACAGGTGCACCCTGCGGATTGCTGACCACGCCCTGCAGTGCGCCAAGGCCGCTGGTGTTGAAGAACAGGGTGATGTCGGGATGTCCGTTCTTGAGCTGTGTGGCTGCCGGAGCAGGCGGATTGGTGGGATCGTACACCGTGGCATCGGCCTGCACATGGCGTGTGCGGTTGGGCTTGTTGGGGGTCTCAGTCACATAGAACTTGTCGTTGCTGTTGAAATACTGGTCTTCCCATACCCTATAGGTGTAGAGCACCAGGTTACCACCGGTGTAGATGTAAGGCTGGTTGAAAGGAATAAAGATGGTGTTGGCGCCAATGGGGAAATCAACCGTACCGTCGAAGACCAGGGTCAAGGTGGAAGGATCAACCCAACCGTCGGAGAGGTCGGGCTGGGTGGTGGTGCCCATCCAGATCTTTACTTCCTTTCCAGGCAGGTTGGTGGCGAAGTTGTTAAACAGGTTGATGCCAGTGATTGCCCCAGCAGTATTGTCCATCTCATCGGGATAGAACAGGGTCTGTGCCAGGGAGTTCTTCCAGTAGAAGTCGAAGGGAATGCGGTAGGTGGGCAGGGTGGTCTGGCCGCCAATGGTGATGGCGACAATACCCGAGGGTTGTACCAGCACGTTAAGCGGAGGTGTGATGTTGTTGGCGGGGTTTTCATCACCGGCCACGATCACTTCACCTGTGAGGGCAAATGCACCTTCTGTGGCAGGTGTCCAGGTTAGGGGCACATCTACAATTTGTGCAGGCTCAACAGCCGGTCCGGCTACACTGGCAACTTCCGTACCATTAACCCGGAGTTTTACAGTGTAGTTGCTTTGGGTGGCTCCGCCATTATTTTTAACCTGAACAGTATAGGTCGAAGCTGTTCCGACGGTTGGCGTAACATTACCCACTACGGCCAGGGCAGCCAGGTCAACTGTTGCAGGCTGATAAACCTTGATATTGTCAATCCGCCACCAGTTGAGGTTGAACGAGTTGGCGCCTGTGGCCTCAAATTTTACCCTCGTAATCTTTCCGGCAGCATGGGCCGTGATGTTGTATGACTTGCTTGTCCACGGGAAGTCGTCGCCCTGATTGCTGAAGGTATCGATCAAAACCCAGGAGGCGCCATCCCAGACATACACCTTCATCTCTTCCAAAGTTGAGGTGTTGTAGTTGTCTAAGAAGATATCGAAATCAAAGATAACGGTACTATTTGCTGTCGCATCCAGGTCGCGGCTAACCAGTGCATGGCTGTAGTTCTGTGTGCTGGGGCTCCAGTAGAACTCAGCTGAGGGTGCCGGGTTACCAGCGCTGGTAATTATGCGCCAGTTGCCCTGGGTAGGATCAAAGCTCCAGCCGTTGGTGGCAAAGCTGCCGCTTGCCCAGTCTTCTTCAAATGGCAATGCGTACGATGGGCCTGCTACATTGAGCGTTACAGGCACATCCAGGCTGGGTTGGTTGGTGGCATTGCTGGCAATGTTAAGGTTACCTGTGTACGTACCCAAAGCCAGGTTGGCCGAGTTGAAGCCAACTTCCACCATGGTGTTTCCACCTGCAGGTACGGTACCTGTGAGCGGTGTGGCTGTGAGCCAGGTATCTCCACCACCTCCGCCGCCACCCTGGCCGCTGTACACAAAGGAGTCAATGCCGATGTAGTTGGAATTGGTTCCATTGGCGCCTGCGTCGGTAACATAGTAACGGAAGGCCAGACGACCACTTACCGGGGCACTGAGGCCACTGATGGTGGCTGTGTATTCCGTCCAAACCTGAGGATATCCTGTGGGTACCAGGTCGGGATTGACTGTAAGCAGCACGGTGGTGAAATCACCTACCGAAGTGGCTGTGCTTCCCACATTCGTACTGCTGCCGGCCGTGCTCATGCGCAGCTCGAGCCTGTCGGCCCAGGTGCTGTTGGCAGGTGTGCGCGTCCAGAAGGTGACGGTTGCACCGTTTTCAAGTTCGAGCACAGGAGTTATCAACCAGTTGCTGATGGTGCCGATGCTTCCGGTGTTGTTGTAGTTGGCCCCGATGTAAGAGGTCTCAGGTCCGGCTTGTGCAGGAAATACCGTGGCATTGCCCTGGAACCAGCTGGTGGTGCCAAGGGGCGAGCTGTTGTTGGTGAGCGCCCAACCAAGACCCGGAAGCAGGGTGATGTCTTCAAAGCCTTGTGTCAGGCTGCGATATACAAGGGTTTCGAGCGGTTTAATCACAGGCTCGGCTGGTATGGCTGCGTCTGTCGGATTCATGCGGTCGCTGCCCATTGGCAAACTGTAACCTTCACGCGGGGTTTCAACTGCCGTGGTACCACGGGTATTGGTAGTCACAGTGATGGTAAATTCGAGGAGCTCTCCACCTGTATTGCTGATGGTCAGCATTTGCGTGCCAGTCTGGTTTGGTTCCAAGGTATTGCTGATGCTTTCCGGACTTACTGCAATGATTGCGCCACTTGGACCACTCACCGTTACAGTTGTTGTAACCGGCTCGCTTTCACCCGGATTGGGTTCGCCATACACTGCTGTTACTCCATAAGTATATGTACCGGCAGCCACAGGCGCATCTGTGTAGGTAGTGGTATTGGCAGCTACGTTGCCAATCAATGTACCATCGCGGTAAATGTTGTAACCAGCGAGGTTGCTGCCGCCACCGCCACCGGCAGTGCCTTCGATCAGGAAGGGCAATCCCTGTGCGGGTGTGCCGGTGCCCGTGTCGAGGAAGTCCTGCCAGGTCTGGCTGCTGCCAAGGAACTGCTTGGCATTGCCTGTCACGGCTTGTCCGTTGATGGTGATCGGAGGTGCCCAGGGGCCGCTGGCCAGGCTGCCTGCCAGACTGTAATCAATCCAGTAGGTGCCGGGCTCAAGCGTCAGACCAGGAGTTTCCAGTACAAGATACATGATCGGACGGGTGGTGCCGGGAGTGGTTTCACTCCTGCGGTAGGTGTTGGTCCAACCGGTAGCTGTCATCCTGTTGGTAGTCATGTCGCCCCAGATGATCTGGCCACCCTGGGTAGGATCGCCATCCCATACCTGGATGTAACCGCCTGTCATGGTGCTGGTTGTGGTCGAACCGGTCTGGTATGCATACACAGTGATGCTTTCCACGTTCCAGGTTTCAGGAACTACCACGTCGTCGGCCATGCGGTTGCCCGAAGCATACTGGATGCCGGCGCCAAGGGTGTTCATACCCAGGGTGCTGTTCTGCAGGATGCTTTCATCCGAACCGCCAGGACCTGTGCCGGGGCTGTTGATGAATGGTCCGTTGTCATGGAGCAGGGTGCGGCCGGTACGGGTGCTGTTGGCTTTGTATCCGCCAGGCAGCAGGTTGGCAGCACCACCGGTCTGCATCAGCTCTGCCGATGCTCCGGCTGCTACGCTTACAGCTGCATCATAGCCCGAACCAACAACAACCGGAGCTGCATTGCCGTTGATAGCAGGCAAATAAGTTTCCGGATTAAGCGCATTTGTGTTCACTGCAGGAGCGTCCCAGTTGAGCGTTACGCTGTTGGGAGCGGTTGTAGCAGTTAAATTCTGCGGCGGTGCAAATGGATTCACAGCCGAAGGCACAACGGTTACATTGGTGAAGAACAGATCCACATCACCTCCTGATACCGTGGCTTCACCGTAGAATCCAAGCATGACGCGGCCACTGTAACCACTCAGGCTGATCACAATGTGATCGCCGGTATTGCTGATTGGGGTGGACTGATCCCACCACTGCAGCACGTTGTCAGTCGACCAGGTGAGACCGCCATCGGTAGAAATGACCACCGCAAACTTGTGGCTTGGCCCGAGCGTTGCAGGGGTGGTCTGGTTCCATTCTGTCAGCGCCAGATCGAACTCGAGCTGGTAAGTTGTCCTGCCATCGCCCAGGTTGATGGGGGGCGACATCAGCCAGTGGCGACGCGACGTGCTGTAAAGGTTAATATTGGCACTGTTGTTGGCCGGCAGGCTGGCATTGTTGCCAAACTTCTTGTGTACCCAAATGTTTGCTGTGCTTGGTACGATGGGCTGTGTACCAAACAAACCTTCAAACTTGCGCCAGTCCTGAGGTGGCCACTGGCCCACAAAATCATAAAGGAATCCCGGCTGCACCGTGGCATCATATCCGGTTCCAAGCAAAGGAATGGTATGCGTGCCCTGAGCCGTGTTTGCCTGGATCACAAGGTTTGCGGCATAAGGTCTTGCTTCAGCAGGTGTAAACTGAAGATTGAACACAAAAGTCTGACCGGTTGTTAGGGCGATTGGCCAGGTCATACCATCTGGATAAACGATGTTGAATGCAGCTGCATCAGCTCCGGTAATGCTCACTCCTCCCTGGTTGATGGTGAGGGTGCCTGCACCGGTATTGGAGATGGTCAGCGTATTGTTGGCTGTTTCGTAAATAAATACATTGTTTCCAAAGTTCACCTGGTCTTTATCAGCGCCCAGAACCGGCTGCGTGGGTACCTCTTCATAAATAATGTCATCAAGGTAGAGGGTGCGGCTGGCAACCTCCGGAACAAAACGGAATGCGATGTAGGCATTGTCAGGGAAACTTCCACCAACAAACGACACATTGTAGTTAGCGTAGGTTCCGGTAACACCAACAGTCTGAACGGGTACGAAATCGGCCGGATTCGTTCTGCTGGTCGTATAACCCACCTGCACATTTCCTGTATGTGTGCTCACAGACATCTTGGCGGCAAATCTTACCCACGACTGGGCCAGGTTGGTGACCACCGGGGAAATGAGCAGCACGTTAGCGTTCAAATCGGTGGCATAAAACAAACGAACGTGGTTCGGGGGCGATATGGGTGAACCTACATTTCGCACATCCACCACAGCCGTAGCAGCTGTGGACTGCACCAGGCCACTCCATCCATCGGGCATCCAACCGGCAGGAATAGGATTCACTTCGTCGAAGTTCTGAGAGAAAGCACTCATCGGATCGTATCCGGTGCCCTGAACAGGCAACTCCAACAGGCCTTTGGCGTTATTATAAGGTATATTCAAAACAGCCTCGGCAAGTCCGGTGGCAGATGGGTTAAAATTCACTTTTACGGTTCTGCTTTGTCCAAAAGGAATGACAACAGGCTCAACGTTGGTGAACTTCTGTACAATAAAACCGTTGCCTGCACTGTAAGCCATGAATACAGGATTACCCTGTGCATCAGGCACATTGTCCAGGCCTACGCTGGCATTTCCGTTGGCCACGTTGCCCAGGTTAACCGAATGCACCACCTTGTCGGCAAACACTCCAGCTGCGAGGTTGTTAAATGCAGTTACAAGATCAGGACCACTCAGGTCGAGCACATAAAATACATTTTGGTTACCACCGGCCCCGGTCTGCACATGGTGGTATGCCAGATAACGCTGGCCACTGCTGTAAAACACCATCGGGTACATGCTCCAGTAGGGGAACCATGCAGCTGGTATTTCGGCCAGAATATTCATCTGCGGATCAAGCAGCAGCACTCCGAAGCCAGAACCTGATGCAATAAAGTAATTCGATCCGGGAATCCCGACCACACGGCCAAAGTTGGCATTGGTAATGGTCGGGAAGTTGTAAACGACGGGCGTAGTATTTGGAATCTGGCCGTTGACAATCTCCCAGACATAAAAGTCTTTGGTGCCATGTCCGCTGGCAATCAGGAAAGCATTGCCTGCCGGGTCGCCCACAACGGTGAAAGCATCGCCCAGGCGTGCGGGCGCATTGGGATAGCTGAGCAACACCGTGGGCTGGGCAGTTAGACCATTCCAATAGTACACCTTAAACTCACCGCCGGCAAAAACCATGTTGGAAACAAAAATATGGTTTCCAACTACGGCAAGATCTGAAAGGGTAAACGTACCGCCGGAAACACCGGTGAGGTTGAGCTCCTGGGGAGCACCCGGGTTATTGATATCCCAATAATACACATGGTTTCCGTTCTGTCGCGAAGCCACAAAGACGTATTGTCCGTTGAATCCCGCACCACGGTTATTGCCTGCATTGTCTATGATAGCCGGCAGGTTACCCGAAGCCTGAGTGGCATCAAGGAGGGTAGTTACGGGTGTGATGGAGGCCGGAGCAGTTGTGGTTGGCCACTCAACCGAGAACTGCGAAGCACCTGTACCGGTGAAGCTGACAGCTGCAGGGTTGATGGAAGCTTCTGCAAGACCGTTGTTGGTGATGGTGAATGTCTTGCTCTGGGTATCAAAGCCAGGCACTGCCCAACCCACATTCAGGCTACTGACATTCGTCACTAGATTAGCGTCCTGAGGAATGGGGGTAGCAGAGAAATTGATGGTCATATCGGTGAATTGTGGAGCCGGCCAGGTGCTGGCAATCATAAAATAGGTGCCAGGATCCAATGAAAACTGAGGCACAGTGGCGCCTGTCGATCCCCCAGCAAACGCCAAACGAGGAACAGGATTGGCGGCATTCGGACACGAACCCACAAAAATCAGCCCTGTCCACGAGCCTTGAATGGAGGCATTGATGAAACACGGACTTGACAGGGTAAACTGGAAAACTACATCATTTCCATTGAGATAGCTCGTGTTCGGAACTACCATCGTGGAGCTGTAGTTGTTTCCGTAAGGCTCAGAATTGATCTGAAAACCTACCAATGGCGCAGCCACAGGGTCCACAATCAGCGGATTCTCACAGGTTGAACCCGGAGGCTCCTGAGCCAGAACCACATTACTTCCGACCAACAGCCATGCGAACAGCAAAGCCGGAAGCAGACGCAGAAACGTAAATCTGTTTGACATAGGATTGAGTTTTGGTTTATAAAAGAATATTGGTATGGATTACCATGTATGCCACAGCAAATATAATTTTTCAATTCAAAAAAAAAGTTTACGTTAACTAAAATCAAGTATCCGGCAAGATTTTTTTTGACAACCCGGATTACCTACACTGCAACATTTCGTGCGCATTATAAACACAAGGGCACATCTTGTTAATTATGAGATAGTTGTCATATACCACAAAGAATCTTAATAAACTTCAAGGCAAAAAATTCCGGACCAGAACGTCTCTCTGATAGTCAGAACTGAGTTTCGTTGCGGAAAAATTGAAATACAGTTTTAACAATATGAACCTGCTGATATGCAAAAGGGCCGCCTTTTCAGGCAGCCCCATGCTGACAACCAACACTTTAAAATATGAAGCAGCTTATTTACGAACCATAGGCATGGCGGCCTGGCGTTCGGCAGCTTTGCGGTCCCATTCCGGCAGAATCTGCTCCTTGAACACCTGTTTTTCCTGACGCAATGCGTCCATATCAAGTCCGATAAACGCCTGTGCCTTGGCCTTTGTGCTGATGTCGGGATAAGGAATCTCGGCAGTTATTCCCTTGGTAGCCAACACCCTTGCAAGCTTTACCCTGGCCGACTGTGCACGGTCGATGGCTTTGCCCATCACCCTGGCGCTTTCCACTGGGGCATGGAATGATCCACCATGCGATGCAGCCACATAATCCCAGAACCACTGTGCGGCGCGAATGTCGTAAAGGATATCCTTCATTTCGGCTTCCGTAGCACCGGCATCCCAGGCAGCCTTGGCCTCCACATGCGCATGCACAATGAGTTTCTCAGCCTTATGACGCAGTTCAGCCACTTTGTTCTGCCGGTCGTACACATTTTTCATCAGGGTGGCTTCGCTTTCGCGGTGGCAGGTCTGACATGCCTGTGATACGTACTTCAAAGGTGAGGTCACATGATGGTTGCTATACTTCAAGCCACCTTCGCTCACATAAGGCATATGGCAGTCGGCACATGATACCCCACGCTCGGCATGGATACCGGTTGTATATACTTCATAATCCGGGTGTTGCGACTTCAGCATTGGCGCCTTGCTGAGTGGGTGTGTCCAGTCGCTGAAACCAAACTCGTCGTAATACGCCAGCATCTCTTCAGGCCCCATTCCCTTGGTCCAGGGGAAGGTCAGGTAAAATGCACCTTCGGCACCCGGCCTTTTCCTGTCGAAGTAATACTCCACATGGCATTGGGCACACACCAGCGAGCGCATTTCCTGGTGTGTGGCTTTGGTAATATCCTTACCCATAGCCTGATATGCCTCGATGAGGGCCGGACGGGTAATGGTCAGGTTCATGGTTTTTGGATCATGACAATCGGCACAGCCAATCGAGTTTGGGTGCTCGTGCCCAAGTGCGGCCCAGGTGGTGCTGTAAAATTCCTTTACCCCCATCTGATTCATCATCCTGGGCACATCAGGACTTTTGCAGGTCCAGCAGGTGCTGGGCATTCCTTTGTCCGGAGCCAGAGGTCCGCCTGTCCGGAGGGTGTTTCTTGTGTCGGTTATAGCGTACGAGTGTCCCCTGCCCTGGTTGTAATCCTTTGAAAATGCATAACCAGCCCACAAAACAACCAATTCGGGTGCTTCCTCAAGCATGTCGCGCATGGCGTTGCCCCCATGGGGCGTGCGGAAGTCAGTCTCCTGCGTCTTGCGGTACGATTCATACTGCCAAGGGAAATTCTGACCCCAAACCTCATTTCTGGGTTCAAAATCGGCCAGTTCCACCTTGGGACTGTAAGCAAACACCGCCTCCGCCCTGCGCTCGGTAATCGAGGCTACGAGCAAACCCAGCAAAAACACCCCGATCAGGCTGCCTGCAAACAACAACCAGTAAAATCCTTTTTTACTCTTTTCTTGATGTAACGAATTCATATAATAATGGTTTTGGTTTTTGTATTTTACTTCATCAGGTTTTTCATCCAGCCCGGAACCGGTGACTCAGGTACCGGTACGCGTGCATATGGCGTGCTCGACAAACTTTTAACCCGGCCGTGCGGCACTTCGCGGTGACAATCCCAGCACAGGCGTTCGCCAAACTTGTCGTGAAACTGCGTGGTTTGGGCAAGCAGCTTGGCATCGGTGATCAGGGTGCTGTGACAACGGATGCAGTTGTTGTGCACCACCTGAATACCAGCCTCTTTAATGAAAATATTCTGCGGCTCTGCCCTTAGCGTAAATATCGTGGCATGCCTCAGGCCATCCATCGCTTTAAAGTAATAGGTGTTGAACACATTGTCGTGTGGCACGTGGCAGTCGTTGCAAGTGGCCACTTCGCGATGTGAACTGTGCTGCCAGGTGGCATACTGCGGCGCCATGATGTGGCAGTTGACACAGGTGCGCGGATCGTCCGACAGATAACTGTGTGCCCTGCTGGCATAAAAACCATAGACAGCCAGTCCTGCCCCCACCCCTGCCAGAAGCACAAATGCCAGCTTAAACCCCGCAGGCATCTTCTTCGAGCTTGTTTTGGTTCTCATGAATACCTTATTTAAGAATTATAGTATTTTAATGCCTTTATTCTTAAAGCAAAAATAATTCAGCTTACATAATTCTCCAAATAAATGTTAAAAATTTCGCTTATTTAGAATGATTCTTTCTTAGCAGGCGCCGGATATAGATCACCAATCCGCTGATCAGAATAACCAACGCAATCAGGCCCATGACCGGAACCAGCAGGATATACAACGGCCCCAGCAGAAACTGGAATACACGTCCGGTATGCACTTCAAGCGCCAGATTCCACAACGGAAATCCTTGCCTTGTCAGTTCATCGGGCATGGCATAACGCTTCCCCGTCAAACCCAGGTTGTAATCGAACACCATGTCCCGTGCTTTCAGGCGGATCATACCCGCAACCATATTCCTGCCTATGGGCGAAGACACATTGGGATTAAAACGATGTGGTTCGCCAGTGAAATAATCAACAACCGCCCCTCGTTCAGGCTGCCAGGCGAACAGGCCGTTGAAACTCCCAATCAGCCAGAATCCGTCATCCAGTCGCTCCAGCACATTGATCCCCATAACGGATAAGGGTGGCTGAACCGGAAATGGTCTGGCTGGCTCATTATGCAAGTCGGGGGTAAAATAGATCCGTTCGTTGGTTACAATGAGAAACCCACCGGTTTGCGCGTCATACCTCAGTGCCCTCAGTTTGTCGTGCCAGGTGTTGGGATGATTGAGCATTGTTCCTTTCAGCTTGGGCACCTTGCTCCGGGCGATAGCAATCAGCAGTGGTGGCCGCAGAAACATGCCTGTAAGTGCAGTAAAAATCAAAAAAACACCAAACCATAACCCGAGCTTGTTGTGCCAACGCACGCTAAACCTGTTGATTGCAACAAGCGCCACAGCATCTCTTCCCTTATTCTTTGCCCTTCGGATCAAAGCGGGAAAGAAAAAGTAAATGTAACCGGTCAGCACAAAAAAGATCATCAGCAAACCAAAAAAGTCCACAACGAGCTTTCCGGCAGCGCCCAGCACTTCTCCGCTGTGCAGCACCCACAATGTCCGAAACAAACTGGTCTTCCCATCTTCATCCGCAGAGGGAGGAAGCGATACCTCACGGAAGCTTAACAGGCTGCCATCCACGGGCGACACAAACACCTCCGACCTGCTGACTACATAAATATTGCCTTCGGCTTCACTTATGTCCATGATGCGTTCGTCATGGAGCGGCAGATGGATTTTATGCCAGAGGTTGTTGTCGTCCAGCGCATAAAGCCCCGACTGTGTTGCCGCCAGCAGCAAACCCGACGAAGCACGAAGCAGGCACATGGTACGGCGGTTGTCCATACCTTCGGGCAGGCCATCCATCAAAGGACGCCAACCGGCCAGGGCAGTGTCGGTGATCCAAATACCTATGTTGCCCCAAACCAGCAGGCTGTCGCCTTCGTGCAAGCCCGACCTGATGCTGGCCAGGTTGTAATTATCCGGTTTATAATTTTCTGGCAGCAAGGTCCGGGGCACGTCAAGCCCGCTGATCAGGCTTCTGTGGTTGAGCAAAATGCCGGATGCTGCCCACAAAATCAACAGCAATCCGAAAACCAACGACAACCATTTGTGAAGCCAGCGCCACTTTTTCATTGCCTGCAGTAAAACTTGTCCTGATCAGTACCCTATTCCTGCTGGCATAATGTTGTTCGGATCGTAGGAATGGCAGGGGGTAACACCATAAACCATCCCGCAGCCGGGGCAATGCGTTTCGAAGCATTCCATCTCAAAATGCTGGCCGCAATTGCTGCACTGCAAGGTAAAGGCCACGGGCATGAATTGCTTGTCGAAGCCCATCTGGCGGATCTTATCCACCACCATTTTTCCGTCGGTAAATGTACCTGTACAACCGTCGTGCATAACTTTCAATAATAAAGGTTTATAAATCAGTTATTTCGTGCAAAAGTCCTCCATGACGGAGTTGATTTCTGAATTGCATCATCTTTTTGTCGTAATGCTCAAGTTCGGCCAGCATCGCCTTTTCGACATCTGAAGTTTTGATCAACCTGCTGATGCCGCCATTGCTGATTACAATCCTTTGGTCGGCCATCAGGGCAAGGATGGGGTCGTGTGTAGCCATCAACACAATCTTTTCTTCCCTGATCAGCAGGTCGAGGGCGCGGCGGCGGTCGATTCCGGCATTCTCAATTTCATCAATCAGCACCACGGGGCTGGCGCTGAGTATGGCCGTATCGGCAATCATCAGTGCGCGCGACTGTCCGCCGCTCAATGCGGTGATGGGGGTATGTGGGCCAAACTTTTCGCCGGCCAGCTCGTTGGCCTGAGCTATGATCTGCCGCACCAGCCCGTCTGCATTGGCTATCATCCGGCTTCGGGCATGAAGCATGAGGAATTCCTCCACTTCGAGGTCCATCACAAAATTCATGTTTTGCGACAGCTGGGCAACCAGCTTTTTTCCCGAAGCATACCGCCAGTCGGTGAGCGGTGGCCGGTTGTTTACCAGCACCCGGCGACCGGTGGGCGTATCGCCCTGGGCTACCCATTCGATGTCGGCCAGCAGCCTGCTCTTGCCTGAACCCGTCGGCCCGACTATACTGGTTACACTTCCCTTCGCGAGCTCCAGCTTTTCGAATCCCTCCGGATTGCCCTGCTTATCGAAACCCGGCAAGATAGTCAGCACCTCAACCGCTGCATGCTCCTGACCCAGAAACTCCTGCATCTGTTGTATAAACTCCTGCAACTGAGCTATAAAGCTACCGGCATCGAAAGCCAGATCTTCGTCTCTGCTTTCGAGCTCCCGTAGCACAGCTCCCAGCGGAATATCGCCGGATTGCTTTAGCACAAAGGGATAGGCCTCGAGGAACTGACCGAGGTAGGGATACCTGATGGTTAGTTCTTTCAGGCTCGAACCAAGCAACATTTCATGACTGGTCACGGCTGTTCCTCCATATTTATTTTCCTGACATTACCCATCTGATATGAAGCTCCGATGCGGGTTTCGCCCAGGCAGTACGAACACAGGGCCGAAGGCATCGAAAACCGCAGGCGGCTGCCCTTGAGTGAGTCCACCTGCTTTTGGCCCACCTGCATCAAACCTGCCAGTTCGTAAGAGCCCTGACCGGTTAGTCCATTGACATGCATCACAATGGCTGCAGGATTGACCGCATGCACGCGGGCTGCAAACACCTCGCGCTCGGCTTGCGAAACAATATCGCCCTTGGTGATGACCACCACATCGGCCATGCGAAGCATGGGGCCGATCTTGCGCGGAGTGTTGATGCCACTAAGGTTGTCAATCACACATACGGCAGTGATCTCTTTGATATAAGGGCTGCACCGGTTGCACAATCCGGCGCTTTCCGAAACCAGGATATCGAACTTTTGATTCAGGCCCCAGTCGAGTACGGCCTCAATGTTCGAAACAAAATAATGATCCGGACAAAGTGCACCCGACAGCCCCTTTTTTACCGGAATTCCGGCGCGCTCGTAGGCAAGGTCATCGTCGGTATGCAGGCAATCAAACTTCACGGCTCCCACTTTCAGGCCTTTGAGGGCAAGCTGGGCTGCCATTTTGATGATCACACTCGTCTTGCCCGAAGAAGGCGGACCGGAAAATGTTATCAGATTCATATCTAATATGTTGTTGCGCTCTTGAAGCGTTCATTGCAAGCTTCGAAAGCTGTGTTCAGATCGTTGGAGCCGATAAAATCCCATCCAAGCCACATCATGGGAGCGCCCGCAGGCAGCCGGTTGTCCACCAGCGGATGCACACTCGGAAACAATCCCAGATGCGACAAGATTTCACCTACCTCGCGCGAAGCCAGTAAGGAGGCTACATCCCCGATATGGCTGTTCCCATCGCTTTTGGCAATCATAAATACAGGACTGAGGATTGCCCCATCGGCGGGCCAGACTGCCAGCATCGGGCCACCTGGCCTGGCCATTTTGGTAAAGAAATTTGGCATGATTGTCACAGCCGGCCTCCGGCTCAACCTTTCCGACTTTACCATCTGGGCAGGATGCAGACTTTGTTGCATGTTCCTCCCAAGGGCTTCCACTGCATCCATGCCATATTTGTTACTGATAGTCAGCAGGATGGCATTGAACAGGTCAAAATCGGAAACCGGCAAACTCAACGATGCCTCCCATTGGGGATGCAACAGATCCTCCCATGACGAAGGCACCGGCCGGCCTGCAAGCTCAGCCGTGTTTACCAGAAAGACAGCCGGAACCACAGCAACAACCCCATACCTGCGCAAAGGATCAAGAATATCCACGCCTGCCTGCGGAAAGCATGGATTTGGCCGGTCCCATCCGGTGGGATCCACAAAATGTCCGGATTTGATAAACCTGCCGAAATACCGTTCCTCAAAAAACAAATCAAAACCGGCCGAAAGGTATATGTCGTCCAGCTCAGAAGGCGAAGCTGCAGCCTCTGCATCGCTCTTCAACCAGTCCAGCCCCATAGAGGCCGCTTTGAGTTCGCCAGCCAGCACAAGGCCATCAGCCTGCCTCGAAGCTACAAAGGTATCGAGCTTTTCCTGAAGCGGCAAACGCACCGGACAAGGCAACAAACCTTTCACCCGCACAACACCCGGTCCGTACTCAGGCTGCCGGCCGGAATTCATGACCGCAGCTTCCAGCTCGCTGTAAAACACCTCGAAATCAATCTGACGCATGCCAAGGGCAATGTCGAGCCGCAATTTGCTGCCAAACGCGAGCCGCTTCTCAGGATCGGCCATAAGCGAAAAGCCATGCCTGACAAAAACCGCAATGGTCTCAGGATAACGCTCCGCTATCTGCCACAAAGTGTCCTCCGGAGAAATCAATACCTTGCCTGGATGATCGTACATTGTTGTAATTGTTAATGTTTTGCAAAAATAAACTATTTTAGGTATTTATTTACCTTTATTCCGATTAAATCAGATTCTAAATTATATAGTCTGATTTACAGCTTCTTGCAGAATAATTTAGAATAACAGTTGACTTTGGAAGACAGAAAATGCAGAATTTCATTGACAAAAAAAGCGGTATTGCAGTAACTTTGCCACAAACTCAATAGGGGTGCCTTTCCCGTTTTTCGACGGGATGAAAAACAGGCTGAGATCATACCCTTGGAACCTGATCCGGGTAATGCCGGCGAAGGGAAAAAGCAATCAGACATTCCCTATTGGTTTAATGGTTCATTATCAAACCTTTAAATCAATTTTTATGTGGTCAAAATTTTCTTTGATGTTTTCTTTGCTGTGGGCACCGCTCTTGCTCATAGCCCAGTTTGAATTGCGCGGCAGGGTGACCGATGCAGAAACCGGGCAGGGTTTGCCCGGAGCGCACCTTAGCCTCAAAAGCCATGGATTGAACAAAGTTGCGGCCGCTGACGGCAGTTTTGTATTTCAGCAACTGAAAGCCGGGACGTATGTGCTGCAGGTGAGCTATGTAGGTTATCACACTGACGAGCAGCGCATTGTGGTGGATGCCAACAAGATGATCAGCATTGCCCTGAAGCCTGCCAGCCTGCTTCAGGACGAGGTTGTGGTGCGTGCCACCCGGCTCACCGGCAATAGCGCAGCCACCTTTACCCTGCTCGACAAACAAGCCATTGCGACCCGCAATACCGGACCCGACCTCCCCTACCTGCTGACGATGACCCCTTCGGTGGTTGTCAATTCCGATGCCGGAGCCGGAATCGGATATACCGGCATTCGCATACGTGGCACCGACATCACCCGCATCAACGTCACCCTCAACGGGGTGCCTGTGAACGACCCTGAATCGCATGGGGTCTGGTTCGTCAATATGCCAGATCTGGCCAGCTCGGTCGAAAGCATGCAGATTCAGCGCGGGGCAGGCACTTCGGCCAACGGAACAGCAGCCTTTGGCGCAAGCATCAACATCAGCACCCTATCGCGCCCCGACACGCCTTTTGTAGAGTTCACCACTGGTGCGGGCGCCTTCAACACCTTCCGCAACACCCTGAACTTCAGTACGGGAACAAACGCAAAAGGGCTTAACTTCGAAGGCCGGCTGAGCAAAATATCCTCCGATGGATACATTGACCGCGCCTCGTCCGATCTCAGGTCGTTTTATCTTGCCGGGGGATGGACAAGCAAACGCAGCCTGGTTAAAATCATGGCAAGCAGCGGAGCCGAAAAAACCTACCAGGCCTGGAACGGCATACCCCGCGCCGCCCTCGATACCAACCGGAGGTATAACCCGGCCGGCGAAATAAAGGATGCCAACGGCAAGCTCATTGGTTTTTACTACAACGAAACCGACAACTATCAGCAGGATTACTACCAGCTGCATGCCGCACATGAGTTGAATCCATTTCATACGCTGACTTTGACCACATTCCTAACCCTTGGAAAAGGATACTACGAGAACTGGAAAAACAACGAACGATTCAGCAAATACGGCCTTCCGAACCCAGTTGTGGGTGGCGTGGAAATCAAGCGCTCCGACCTGATCAGGCAGAAGTGGCTCGACAACAGTTTTTATGGTGCACAGCTGGGGCACCAATGGCAGCAAGGCCGCATGAGCCTGCGCTCGGGCGCCGGCATCAACCATTACAAGGGCGATCATTTCGGTTACATTATCTGGTCGCGGGTTGCCGCCGTGGACAATAAAACGCCCTGGTATTTCAACACCGGGACAAAAACCGATGCCAGCCTTTTCAGCAAGGCCGATATTGTGCTGACTGACAAATGGGAAGCCTTTGCCGACCTCCATTTCCGTCGGATTGATTACCGCATCGAAGGCACCCACGACAACCTGCGCGACCTCACCCAAACTCACAAATTCTTCTTTTTTAACCCCAAAGCAGGTATTACCCGGCATCTAAACACAAGCACTCACGCTTACCTCCAGCTGGCCATCGTAAATCGCGAGCCCAACCGCACAGCTTACCGTGACCTGGATCCGGGTCAGGAAATCAAACCCGAGCGTATGTATAATGTGGAAATAGGCTTGCGCACTGAAAAAAACAATCTGCGGCTCGAATCAAATGCCTACATGATGTATTACAACAACCAGCTGGTGCTCACAGGCAAGATCAACAATGTGGGTTCGCCCATCATGACAAATGTGCCAAAAAGTTACCGGATCGGATGGGAAAACCTGGCATCCTGGAAAGCGTCTCAAAAGCTTAAGCTCGACGGTCACTTCAGCCTGAGCAGCAACCGGATTGTTGATTTTGTGGAATATGTGGACAACTGGAACTATTGGGACGATCCCAATAACCAGCCGCTGCAATATGAAATCAGACACGGCAACACCAACATCTCCTTCTCACCTTCGGCTGTAGCCGGGTTAATGGCCACCTGGAATCCGACCGGACAGCTTGAACTCGGATTGCAAACAAACTACGTCAGCCGGCAGTATCTCGACAACACCTCAAGCAAAACCAGAAGTATTGATCCCTATTCCACTACAAATCTAACCTTGTCGTACGCCCCTACCTTACGTCTGGCCGAACGCACCCGCCTTACCCTGGGCATTTTCAACCTGTTCGATCAGCAATATGTGGCCAATGGCTGGGTTTACCGCTATTTTCTCGACGGGCAGGCCCTCGAGATGGAGGGGCTCTATCCGCAGGCAGGAATTCACTGGATGCTGCAGCTCAACATGCTATTCTGATACCGTTTTCCGGTGATATTGTATCAGGCCATCGAAAGGAGAGGCTGAAATCCAGACCGGAGTGTTGATGCCACGCTGTCGCACAGCATGCTCAAGCAGAGGCGCAAAGTGATGGGCAACCGCACCTGAAAATGCTATGGCATGCACTTCAGCAGTGCCCAGCGTCGCCTGCATTTCAGCAAGAAATTCACCAAACGACTGTGTCACAATATTCTTTACCCAGGAATTGTGAAGTTGTTCTGACAGAAATGGCGCCAGCGAAGCCAGAAAGTTTCCCGGTGAGGGATGAGAATAAATGGCGGCAACCAGGTTATGATGGTTTAGCGCAGCGAATTTTTCAAAACTTTCGGCCAGATTGGCAGGCATGGCATGCCGCATGTAGGCTTGCACCAGCAACCTGCCCAGGTGCGATGCGCTGCCATAGTCGCCCATGATGTAGCCCAGGGAGGGAATGGTTTTAAGCAGCTGGCGTCCGTCGTACAATCCGGCATTGGAACCTGTTCCCAGTATAGCCGCAATTCCCTGTGACTGACCAAGCATTCCGCGGGCCACTGCCAGCAAATCGCCATGAACTTCGATGCCAATCAGGGGAAATCTCTCCGAAAGCAGCTTTTTGACAGTATCCGCCTTTTCGCTGGTGGCACAACCTGAACCGTAATAAACAATCCGACCTGCCCGACTGGCGCCAGGAATTTGTACGATCAGTTCATTTAAAATCCTGAGCAATTCCTCCGGAGCATGATAGTTTGGGTTGAAACCGTTCAGCGTAACCCGTTGAACGTCACCATCCGGCAGCAGCAAAGCCCAGCGGGAATGGGTTGCGCCCGATTCGGCAAGCAGCAGCATAAGATCCGGCTCAGTGGGTTTTGGTCATGTTTTCGGGCACCAACAGCACAAAATCGGCTACGCCTTTCTTATCGTCCGGAAGTCGGAGAGGCTGAGCTGTTTCGAGTGTCGAAATGACCATGATCTTTAATTCCGGGCGGAGTTTTCGCAAATACCAGACAATACCCTCAAAGTTGTCGGAGTGGTAGGCGCCGTTGAAATGAATAAACTTCTTCCCGGCAGCGAGGTTCTGGTGAATAAACCAGGCCATGGTGGCATCTTTCACAGCCTGGGCTTTTGGAAAATTGGCCACATTTGGTCCTCCGCCATGCCCTGCCATCATGTCGAGCATAGCTTTATACGATGGCAATTCGGGATCGTAAGCAATGGGCAAAGGTGCAATGAAGGCCTTTTCGTCCTCAGGCAACGATTCGAGCGCCTCGAAGCCCTGGCGGAACACCTGTGAGGCATAGCGCCGCGGAATATTTGTGGCAATAAAGGGCAATTTGCGATCGCGTGCAAGCAGCACAAGAGGTTCAATATCGGTTTTATAGTTAGGCCAAAGGCGTGCAGCTTTCTGGAGGCTGTCGCGATTGATCAGGCCGGCGAGAAAATTGTTGAGCGCAGCCTGATTGTCGGTTTCGAACATTTCGGCGCCCAGCACAAGTTGTTCCCCAAATTTATCGGCAAGGGCTGTGGTCAGTTCAAGTTGCATCCAATGGGCTATGGGATTGTTGTGCAGCTCACCAAAAAACACCACATCGGCCTGCGAAGCGGCACGAAGCATCTTTACGAACGACGACTTTCTGCCTTTTGAGTCAACCAGCCTGAACGCAAGCGGGTCGGCCGAAAAAACCAACAGCGGAGCAAGAAGCAAAAGTGCAACGAGATATTTTCTCATGGTGTGTTTTTATGGTTGAACAGAAAGTCGTTGGCAAACGTGAAAGGCAAAAGGCTGGCAACCGATTCGATAACCATCACCGGCCCTTGCTGTCCTTGCATGATGACGCGTATCGGGAGATTGCTCATCTTTTCGTATTCGGCCATTACCTGTCTGCAAGCGCCGCATGGCGTAACAGGCTGATCAATGATACTTTGCTTGTTTTTTGCTGTAATTGCAATGGCTTTAACCCCCATACCGGGATGCAATGCTGAGGCATAAAAAAGTGCAACCCGCTCGGCACATAAACCGGAAGGATAAGCCGCGTTTTCCTGGTTATTGCCGGTAATGACGGTGCCATCGTCAAGCAGCACCGCAGCCCCTACGCTGAAGCCACTGTAAGGGGCATACGCCCTTGTGGCTGCCTCGTGCGCCATGGCAAGCAAACGGGCGTCCCCGGCCGGGAGCTCTTCTAGACTGGAAAACCATTGATAGTCCAGCACGATGGATGATTTGGCCATGTCAAGATGATTTGCTCCTGCAAATGTAAACAAAACACGCTATTGCCTGCCGCGATGGCTGTTGTGTGGATTGAGCGCAGCGGTGAACAGGAAAAAGGCATTAAAGAAAGCAAACAATGTGACCCCGGGCTGCGACTCCAGGGTGTCTTCGGTGAACATGGACATTATCATCAACACGATGAACATCAGGTAAATAAGGTCATGGTAGCGTCTGAGCTTTAGTGCTGGGTATATCAACGCAAAAACAAACCAGATCAGCCCGACAATTCCAAAGGCAACGAGCACCGATACAAACTGGTTGTGTGCACGCCATTTGAATTTTTCCTGCAAGGGGGTATTCAGCTCATCATATGCCTGCCTGAAAGCCTCCGGGGCATCGCCTGTACCTACCCCAAACAGGAAATTGTTTTTAAAGATATGCCACGAAGCTTTGAGGTATTCAATCCGCTGGAAATCGCTGCTTCGGTTGGGATCGCCAAAAAATTTCATGTTCTGGTAACCCATGAATGCCTTGGAGATGCGTGTGCGCAATCCGGGTTGCAGATAATTGGCATTTGCAATCCCCTTTTCAATATTTCGGATATCCTGCGGGCTTAGGGCGGCCACACCATCGGCATCTTTGCGCAAATCCAGGGACGTCATGTATCGTATGATGGTGTACATGATAAGCTGTCCGGCTTCGTCCTGCCCATAAAAGTTGTAACTGCTTCTTTGGTTCCAGGCATCAGCCAGCTCAGCTTCGGCCAGATATAGCCCGATGTGTTTTCCGTCTTCCACGCCAAAATGCACGGTATCGTGCCGGTAAGGATAGCCTCTGGAAGTGAACTGGTCAAGCTGCTCCAGGTTGACGCGAGCCCGCGATGAGACGTCTTTTGTGGTTCGTGCAACAAACACAAAAGCAGAAACAGGAATGAGCACAGCCATTAACAGCAGCGACCACCTGACCACGGCTTGCCTGATCCGCCAGATAAGCCAAAAAGCCAGCAAGGTAAGCAAGACCACAAGCGCGATAAAACCGGTAGCCGATTCAAGCAGATTGATGATGTAGAAAAACCAAACCGAAAACACCATTGCAGCCAGATACATATACCAGGGCATGTTGCGGTACCTTAGCACCATCACAATCAAAATGACGATGGAGAGCACGAGGGTAAGGCTGAAACGAACCGGACTGATAAACAGGGATATCTCACGGATATCGGTAAAGTTTCCTTTTAAATAAGCCGCAAAGCTGAACAAACTGCCGGCAAAAACCGCCGCTACGAAAAATAGCAGGAGGGTATTGGTTTTCTTCTCCGAAAGCCGGGGCATTGAGCCGAGCACCAAAGGAAGCAGCGAAAGCGGCAGCTTGATCCGAAGGTCTTTGGAAGCATAGGCCATATCGGAGGTATAAAGCAACCCAACAATGTGGAGAAGGAAAACTGAAGCAGCGACAACAGCGGCTTTGTTACTGAGAAAAGCGCTCCACCTTTGGCGGATGTTTCGCCCCACTGAAGTCCAGAATCCGGTAGTTGTTGGCCGGTCATAAAAAATCCAGACCAGCAGCAGCAAAATCTGTGCAACCGACATCCCGAACTCCGACAAGGGGATGCTGCAAGCCAGCAGGATCAAAACTATAAAGTACCAGTCAATGCCAGGTCGCTGCATGCAAAACGGATTTTCAGATGCGGCCCCTTTCGAAAACAGCGCGGTATGCAGAAGGATTGCTAAGCAATTCAATGGCTTTCTTCACCTCGGGATCATCCTTTAAAGCGCTGATAATCTTTCCTTTCTGATAGTAGTATCGCGAAACTATTTCCACCCTGAGCAGCTGCTCAATCTCGCGGCGGTGCAACTGAAAATCTTTTTCCTTGATTGCGTTGAACTGAGTTCGCAGTTGCTCAATATGTTGTTCAACCTCCTGAAGGTAAGATTCCTGTTCGGCTATCTTTTTCAGCTCTTCGAGCAGCTTTTCGCTCCGGGTGGTGTAGTCAAAGTTTTTCCGGCGGGTGAAATTGATAAAGTCGTTGTAGATCTCATCTGTGATTTCAAATTCTTCAGGAGGAGGGATCTGGCTGTGGGTGCGGGCAAACTCGTTGGCAAACTTAAAGATGTAGTTGCCGGTGAACAGGCTAGAGCTGATGGGGCTGAATTCCACAGGGTCCATGACGATATCCGGCATGATGCCGCCATAGTCGTACACCAGGCGTCCTTTGCGGGTTTTGTAGGTCGAGCGGAGCGAATCGGGTACAAGGCCGCCGTTCTCGTCTTTGTGGGCGTAGTCGATCTCCTGTATGCACCTGCCGCTGGGAATGTAGTATTTCGCGATAGTCAGCTTGAGCTGGGTATTGTAAACAAGAGGCACCACATTCTGCACCAGGCCTTTGCCAAATGTTCTCTGGCCGATTACCAGACCCCGGTCGAGGTCTTGCATGGCTCCGGCAACAATTTCGCTGGCCGAAGCACTGCCTTCGTTCACCAGTATCACCAGCGGGAGGTCGGGTTCGAGCGGGGCAGTACGGGTGCGGTGCACAGTGGTTTGCTCCGGGGCCTTACCTTTGGTGCTGACGATAAGCTCACCTTTTTCCACAAAAAGTCCGGCAATATCCACTGCTTCATTCAGCAAGCCTCCTCCGTTGCCCCGCAGGTCGATAATCAGGCCCTTGAGCGGCTGCTGCTTTTTGAGGTTCAGGATGGTTTCGCGCACCTCGGCGGCAGCTTTCTGAGTAAAGCCTGACAGGCGGAGATAACCTATTCCGCCAGGAAAAACAGTCGCATAAGGGATGTTGTCAATTTTAATCTTTTCCCGCTTGAGTTCAAACTCCAGGGGCAATTCTTCCCCTTCGCGGCCAATGCGCAGGCGCAGGGTGGAACCAGGTGCACCTTTAAGCAATTCGCTTACCTCCGACGAGGGACGCCCTTTCATATCCACACCATTGACCTCTAGTATTTTATCACCCGGAATCAACCCGGCCTTCTGCGCCGGGAAACCTTCGTAAGGTTCTGAAATGATGACATACTCGCCACTCTGCTGAATGAGCGAGCCAATGCCACCGTATTCTCCCGTGGTCATCAGCCGGAGGTCCTCAATCTGCGATTCGGGCACAAAAACTGTGTAAGGGTCGAGCTCCTGCAACATGGCATTGATAGCAGCCTCGTTGAGTTTAGAGGGATTGATCTCGTCCACATAGTTTATATTGAGCTCCTTCAGGATGCTGTTGTAAATCTCAAGGCTCTTTGAGATTTCAAAGTTGTTGCGGCTTTGTGCCACAAGTGCATCTGCCCCGAAAAACGGAAGCAACAGGAAGACAATCAGATAGCAAAAGTGTTTCATGCAACTGTCAGTTTATTGTATTAAGGCACAGGATCATAACCACTTCCACCCCATGGGTGGCACGAAGCAATACGTTTGACCGACAACCATCCCCCCTTCAGAAAGCCATGCTTTTTCAAGGCTTCGATGCTGTAGTTGGAACAGGTGGGATAATACCGGCAGGAGCGCCCCAGATAGGGCGACAAAGTATATTGGTATAGCCTCACCAACAGGATAGCCAGATAAGTGGGTATGTTAATCAGATGCTTCATCGGATCTGGTTAAACGATGTATTGCCTGAATTATTTTGCTTTCAAGCGCAGCATAGGCCGGCATATCCTGGCGGGAATAGATGAGTGCCACATGCAGGTTTTTCTGACGCTTCTGGGCAAGTTCCCAGACTCTATTGCTGTGACGCCTCCATGCTTCACGCATCAGCCGGCGTATCCGGTTGCGGTGCGAGGCCTTTCTAAAACTGCGTTTGGAAATGGTAAACATCACCTGAACAGGCACATCAGCTTGCTCGTCATGCCAACGGTAAACCACCCTCACAGGCGGCACAGCAAAAGAATTTCCATTTCCGAAAAGCTGCATCACTGCTGAGCGTCCCCTCAGGATGTGCGCACGAGGCAGCCCCTCCCCGGCCGGAATCTGATGCTGTTTGTTCATGCTGCAAAGATAGGCTTATGGCGGCATGCAATGCGTTGCCCGCCAAAGCAGAAATCCATACCGAGTGTTGCCTTAAAGATTTTTTTTCAATGGCCGATGTTGTGAAAAACAAAAAACATTAAAATTGCACCGATTTGAACAGAAGAAACACCGAATCATCAGTTAAACAATAAGTTAAAAAGTCAACATATAAGCTGCCATATATTTCGATACATTTTGCCACCCCATGGCAAATGCGCGCACAACAGAAATCCCTTAAATCAAATCAATTTCATAACTAAATCTAAACCAATCACGTAACACTTTGTGACATGAAACCGGTAAAGAAAAAAACACGTCGGCACGACCTCCCCGAAAACGACGAGTTTATCCGCAAACCTGTGAAGAAAATGATTGCCAAGCGCGATCGAAAGCCCACGGTTTACGACGCTTACAGCGAAGAAGACGAGGCCGAGGACTTCGACCTGTTCAGGTTTGATGACGACGAATCGTTTGACGACGAAGACGAAGAATAAGTTTTTCTAACCTATATAAAAAAAGCCGGCTTGAACGCCGGCTTTTTATTTTTGAATATCAGAGTATTCCCCTCTTTTTAAGCAGGGCTTTGCGGTCGGGCTGCTTGCCACGGAAGGCCACATAGAGTTCCATGGGATCGACCGTGCCGCCTTTTTCGAGCACCCAGGTACGGAAACGGCTTGCTGTGGCCTGGTCGAACAGGCCGTTTTCCTTAAATGCTTCAAAGGCATCGGAGTCGAGCACTTCGGCCCAGAGGTAGCTGTAATACCCGGCAGAATAACCACCTGAAAAGATATGACTGAAGTAGGTGCTGCGGTAACGCGGCACAATCTGGGGGATCAAACCTGACTTTTTCACCGAAACAGCTTCAAAAGCATCCACATCCTGAGGCACATCGCCCTCAAGCACATGCCAGTCCATATCGAGCTGCGATGCAGCCAGGTATTCGGCCATGGCAAAACCCTGATTGAACTTTCCGCTGCGTTGCATCTTTTCCACAAGTTCCTGAGGGATAAGCTCTCCGGTTTCGTAGTGAAATGCATACAGGGCCAGCACCTCAGGTTCCGATGCCCAGTTTTCCATGATCTGGGAGGGCAGCTCCACAAAGTCGCGGGGCACGTTGGTGCCGCTGAGCGAGGCATAGGTAGTGTTGGCCAGCAGGCCATGCAGGGCATGTCCCATCTCGTGGAACAAGGTTTCCACTTCGTCCCAGCTCAGCAAGGCAGGCATGCCCGACGAGGGTGGGGTGAAGTTGTAGCAGGTGGTTACAATCGGATGCACAAATTCTCCATCACGGATACTTTGTTCGCGGAAGTTGCTCATCCATGCGCCACCCGATTTTGACGGACGCGGAAAGTAGTCCATATAAAGAATGCCGACATGGCGGCCATCGGCCTCGGTCACTTCATACACTTCCACATCGGGGTGATATTTGGGAAGGTCGTTGCGTGCATCGAACCTGAGGCCATAAAGTTTACCGGCAAGCGCAAAAACACCATCGCGCACGTTCTCGAGCTTGAAATATGGCCTGAGGGCATTCTCATCGAGGTCGTACCTTTCCTTGCGAACCATTTCGGCATAATACCACCAGTCCCAGGGCTCAAGCTTGAAGTTGCCACCGGTTTTATAGATCATTTTTTGCAGCTCCTCGGCTTCCTTGCGCGCCATTGGCATGGCATCGCGCGAAAGCTCGGCCACAAAGTTCATCACTGCATCGGGCGTTTTGGCCATGGATTGGTCGAGCACAAAGGCGGCATGGTTAGGATATCCCAGCAACTGTGCCTTCCGGATACGCAGTTCAACCGAACGCAATACGAGCTTCTTGTTGTCGAATTCATCGTCATTGTCGCCGCGCATGATGTAGCCTTTGAACATCTTCTCGCGCAGCGCCCTGTTGTGTGCATATTGCAACACAGGTATCAGGCTGGGTTTGTGCAGGGTAAGCAGCCATTGGCCGGCCTTTCCCTCAGCTGCAGCGGCCTCGGCCGCGCTGTTGATAAACGACTCAGGCAAGCCGGCCAGTTCGCTGATGTCGTCCACAAAATATTTGAACCTGTTGTTTTCGGCCAGCACATTATCGCCAAACTGAAGCGAGAGCAGCGAAAGTTCCTCGTTAATCTTCCTGAGCTGTTCTTTTTGCTCATCATTGAGCAGGGCGCCACCTCTTACAAAACGCTTGTACAATTTGTCGAGCAACATGCGCTGTTCGGAGTTCAGGCTGAGCTGATCCATCTGGTCGTGCAGCACCTTTACCCGCTCGAACAGCTTCTGGTTGAGCATGATGTCGTCGTTATGTGCCGACAACCTGGGCGAAATCTCCTTAGCAAGGGCCTGCATGGAGTCGCTGGTTAGTGAGGAGTTCAGGTTGAAAAACACGTCGCTTACCCTGGTCAGTAAAGCGCCACTGCGCTCGAGCGCTTCGACGGTGTTGGCAAATGTGGGTGGCTCGGGATTATTTGCGATTTCATCCACTTCGGCCTTTTGCGCAGCCATACCAGCTTCGAATGCAGGCAGATAGTCGGATAGCTGAATCTGCTCGAAAGGCGGTATGCCATAAGGCGTTTCGTAAGGCTGCATGAACGGATTCATTCGGGCTTCTTTTTGTTTTGTTTTACAAGATGTTGCAACCAGGATGACCACGGCTGCCAGCATGAAGTTTCTGAACATCAGTTTCTGGTTTTTGATTCGGCAGCCAAAGTTAAACCCTTATTTTTTGTTGTGTGCCGCATGCATGAAAGCGGACAAAACAAAAAAGCAAACGGCCGTGCCGCTTGCTTTTGTCTTTTCTTCTATGCTTTAAATCAGGATTTTCTCACTTTGATGGTGCATCCGATGGCACGTGTGAAGTCTGGATCAGGACTTTTGCCCTGCTCAATGGCTTCGATGGCGCTCTCCACATATTTCTTATCTGCCTTAGTGGCATCTTCGTGATTGTTGTCGATAGCTCCGATATAGCGCACAATCAGATCAGCATCCTGGCGCTGAAGCAAAAACACGTGGGGCGTGCGGGTGGCTCCATATTCCTTGTACACAGTCTGTTCCGCATCGAGCAGGTAAGGGTAAGGAAAGTTCTTTTCCTTTGCCCTGATCTGCATTTTTGAATAGCTGTCCTGCGGCTGGGCGATGCTGTCGTTGGGATTGATCGCAATCACAGGATATCCCATGGGTGCAAACTTGTTGTGCAGTTCGATCTTCCGATCTTCATAGGCAACGGAATAGGGACAATGGTTGCAGGTGAAAATCACGATAAATCCTTTTGCATCAGGATAATCCGCCATCGAAACCATACGTCCGTCCACATTGCGGAGCCTGAAATCGGCAGCTTTATCGCCCACCTTATAGCCCTGGGCCATGAGTGCAACCGACAGGGCCAGCATAGAGAAAATGAGTGTGATTTTTTTCATTGTTCAGTGTATTTATTTGGTGATGAGTTGCTTAACCACTTGGTCAAGTTCTTCGAAGGTATAGCTTCCTTCACGAAATACCTGCCTGTTACCTTTGTATATGAGCGTGGCAGGAATGGCCCCCGACCAATCGGGATTGACTTTGGCAATCCAGGCATTGGCATCAGGAGCATTGAGGTGAATCACCTCGGCTTTCAGTTTGTGCTGCTCCACAAAAGGCAACAGGCGACTTTCCTTTTGCCGGTTGAAATCGAGGCTAACCAGTATCATCCTGAACTTATTACGGTGATATTTCTGATTTAAGCGCTCAAAATCAGGCAGTTCCTTCACACATGGCGCACACCATGTGGCCCAGAAGTTTACCACGTAAACAGTATCGTTTTGCTGCCTGAGCAATGGCTCGAACGCTTCAAATGTAAGCGTGGGAATGTTTTTTACCGTTTTGTTTCCCGGCCCGGCGAAAGCGGCCATGCTCAACACAAGCCATACAGCAAGCAATATCAATCTGTTCATGCCATTACAACAAAATGAAAGCACCATTGTTCAACGTCCATCAATCCTGACGATCAGGCAGATACCTGAAACGGCGTTCGTTCAGGTAGGCTGTGATGGAGACAATGGCTACAATCGCTACGGTATAATACACAAAAGTCGGGATCGGCACCGGATCGCCAGCGGCATAGCTATGCAATCCTGACAGGTAGTAGTTGACACCAAAGTAGGTCATGATGATTGCACTCAGCGACACCAGGGTGGCAAAACTAAAGCTGTAGTCGGTTTTCAGTCCGGGCACATATCCCATGTGAGCCACAAAGGCATAAACCAGCACCGAAACCAAAGCCCATGTTTCTTTGGGATCCCAGCCCCAGTAGCGGCCCCACGATTCATTTGCCCATATGCCTCCAAGGAAAGTTCCGATGGTAAGCAGGTAAAGCCCGATGATGATGGTGCGTTCGTTGATATAGTTGAGTTCCTTGATTTTCTGAGCGAGGCGCCCAAAGTTCTTCTCGGTTTTCATAATCATGATAATCAGGTTCATGAATCCGAGCAATGCGCCCAGGGCAAAGAAACCATAGCTGGCAGTTATCACAGAAACGTGGATGGTGAGCCAATACGATTTAAGTACAGGCACGAGGTTGGTTATTTCGGGATCGAGCCAGGCAAGATGAGCCACCATCAGGATGATGGACGCCATGATGGATGTGGCTGCTATGGTCATCTGCGACTTGCGGGCGAAAAGAAGTCCTGCCAGCACGGTAACCCATCCGATATAAATCATGGATTCGTAACCATTGCTCCAGGGTGCACGCCCGGCTATGTACCAACGCATGGCCAGTCCGAAGGTTTGCAGGGCAAAGAAGACCACCATGATCCAGTAAAATACATTCAGCGTGGAGTTGATCCATTTGCGCTCTCTGAAAATATTCATAAACACCAACACTAGCATGATCACACCGGCCAATCCGTAAAGGTTGCCAAGCCTGTCGAAAATCATCATGCGGTTGTAGATCATTTCGGCCCGGATCTTGCCTTGCGAGGGCAGAATCTCAGCACCATATTTCTGCTGATAATTCTTCATTCCCTCGAGAATAAGGTTGGCCTGTTCCATATTGCCCGAAGCCAACGAACTGAAATACACATTGAAAGCACTGGCAACAAAAGTTGAATCATCGGAATTAAGCCCGGCAGGCCGGGTTCCGGGCGTAAACCAGGGTGCGTGCGAGTCGCGCGGATCGGGAAACACCTTGAGCAGCTCGCCGGTGTAGACGTAATAGGCGATATTCACACGCTCGTCCACCGCAATCACATCGTTATCGAACTTCGATCTTTCGGCAGGCTTGCGTGCATAGGCCTGGCTCACCAGGTCGCGCAGCTTATATCCCCCGCCCTGATTAAAGTCGAGCATGTCCACAAAGGCAGCGTGATTTCCGGTAATGCCAAGAAACTTCTTCAGTTCGGGATGCGACACCTTGATCATTCGCACAAGCTGCCATTTCTCCGGTTCCATCTGCATGCCAATCAGCACTTGTTCAGGATTCATTCCGGCGAAACTTGTCTTGCGCGACACCTTTCGCAACATTTCACTGGCAAGTGTATTCAGGGGCTTCAGGCGGCCGTCATGGTCCTGCACAAGCAGCTCTCCAAAGGCCGAAGCATGTTTTTTGTCCACTACTTTAAGCTGCCCAATGTCGGCACTATGCGGTTGATTTTGTGCCTGTATGGCTGGCGTAAGCATCATCAGCAAAGCAACAAATCCGGCCTTTTTACGCATAAGTTTTCCGAGCAATGCAAACCTGGTATTGGGCACCACCAGGGCCAGCATCATGCCGAGGGTCATCAGAAAGTACCCAATGTAGGTAACGATCGTTCCGGCAGCATCTTTGTTCACCGACAGTACCGTTCCAAGCTCATCCTTGTCGTAGGATGACTGAAAAAACCTATATCCGCCATAGTTAAGCACGTTATTCATAAAAATCCTGTATGGCATTTCAATTCCTTTGCGCTCATCAATCAAAATCACCTCGCTTGCATAGGATGAAGGGCTATTTGAACCCGGATATCTATCCAACTGAAAATCAACAAGCTTAAGTGAAAATGGCAGCTGGATATCAATAGCTCCGTAAACCATCCTGATTTCTGCGCCGTTGAGCTGGGTCACTGCAGGCTCGCCTTTGTAACCTTTTCCACCCCTCAGGGCAAGGCTTGTGGTTTGTCCGCCCGATTCGAGCTCAACAATCATGGCATTCATAAAACGCATGTCTTTGCCCTTGTAGCTGGTAAAGTCAACCTTGCCATTTTCGTAAATGTCCGTCAGTACGATGCGCGTATCGCCCATGCCATAAAGCTTACGCATTTCGAAAGGATGCCATTGCCCTGCTGCCAGGGTGTCGCTTGTTCCACCCATCATAGCCATTGCTGTAACTACTTCCGGAGCATTGAACTCCACCACATTGCCGGTCATACGAAGGTTAAAGGCACCTTCCTCGAATGGCTGGTTGAAAATGTATCGTACACCAAGAAAGTTGCGTTGATCTCCGGTTTTGATAATCAGATTATTACGCCCGGCATTGCCAGACGATACCACCATCACCAGATATGGCTCGCCCTCGCCGGGATTGCCACGTACAAGGATCTCCTGTGCATTGGGTATATAGCGCACCGACCTGATGCGAAAATCTTTATCATTGATCGAAACCCTTTCGCGATATGCCTTTTCCGACAAGGGCGACATGAGCACCTCGCGTTGCGAGCGCACCAGTTTGTCGCCATCTTTGATCTCGGTGACTACATAGGACTTCTCGGAAATCATCGTAGATTCGGTTTCGCCCTCACGAATGCTCATAATACCCTCATAGCCAATATATCGGGTTATTGCAGCTCCTGCAAGAATGACGATAAATGAAATGTGAAACACAAAAATCACGAGCTTCTCCCTGCGCCACATCTTGTAGCGGAATACATTGGCAACCAGGTTTATACCGAGCAGAACCAGTAAAACTTCGAACCAGGTGGCATTATACACCACCGCCTTGGCGGCTTCGGTGCCAAAATCGTTTTCGATGAAAGTGGCCGTGCCGATGGCAATGGCAAATGCAATCAGCATCAGGCTCATCATTTCCATCGAAAAAAGAATGTTTAAAAATCGCTTCATATGGGTTAAACAAATTGTTTTTGAATGATTTAAATACAATTCAAAACTATACGAAAAAAACAATCTGGCCGGGCCGCAACCGGCATTCGGGCGGTTCCGGCCTGTTAAAAAACTTAACAGGAAAGCAAGGTTTTAATTACCAAAATGTTACAAAAGACCACAAAACTGTTCATCGGTCGCGTATGAGCACCTCGATGGCGCCTACGCCGAATTTGCTCATCGAGGCCATCCTGCTTGAAGTTCCCTCAAAATTCTCAAGGGCCTGAACGATGGCATTTTTGAGCACACCGTTTCCTACCCCATGGATGAAGGTCACTTTATGGTAATCTTCCGCCATGGCGCTGTTGAGGGCTTTGTGGAAATATTCGAGCTGGATGTTGAACATATCGTGGCTGCTCAGGCCGCTGATGTTGTCAACCAGTTCGCCAATGTGCAGATCCACTACGGCCTCCCCTTCGGCCGTACGGTGTTTGTCGATAAGCGCCTTTTCCCTGACCGGAGCCTGAACCCGGACCGGCTCGGCATCAGTTTTCTCTGCAGTCTGCCGCAAAGCCGCAAAGGGTTCGAGTTGCATGAAAACAGCTTTTTCGCCCAGCACGGCGAGCTGGACATAACTTCCTTCTTTGTAAAACCTTGAGGGCTTGATATGGAAGTGTGCATGCAGGGGCCGAAGCGGCTCGGCCACCTGGTCGAACACCGGCAAGCCTTGCACCACACCTTTGGTCCAGTGGTTGAGGTCGTCGCGCGATATGGTTTCAATCACAGCCTTGCTGTATGGTTCAAGCTGGCCATAATCGGCATTCATCCATTGTCCGTCGGCGAAAATGTGCAGTGTGTAAAGCAATTCCACCGGACTATGATTGACCAGAACCACATCGAGTGGCCCGGTGAGCAACCATTGCTGCTCGTGGGGTACAAAGGCCAGATAAAACCCTTCCTGCTCGGGATTTTTTGCAAAGCGGCGAAGCTGGGTTTTACGCGCCTGGTCCTGAAGTTCAGCCTCAGCGACCTGCCTGGCTTGCAATTCCTTTTGAAGCGCATCCGTAGCAGCCTGCCTGTTGGTAGGAGCTTCCGGCTGCACTACCACCAGCTCCGATATAAGCACCGGGATTTCAAAACCATCCTCTATGGCAACCAATGCCATACGGCTGTCGATGAGCCGCACAACCCTTCCTCCGCCGGTCGCATTCAAAAAACGAACCTCATCTCCGGGTTTGATGTTATTCATTGCGTATATGTTTTAAACCGCAAAGATAGTTTGCCGCCAAGTTTGACTGAATGGGTTGTCCGTTACACAGGTAGATTGGTATTATTTTTGTATTTATTTAACACTTGGAACTCCAAACTCAAAATCAATGAAAAATCTGTTTATCAGGCACTTAATCCCGATTATTGTTTTCGCCGCATCGTTGTTATCTTGCAACAAACCAAGCCAGGTTCCAACCGGCGACCTAGAGCTCCTTGCTGTGCACAAAGTAGGTCAGGAACCGCTGGAAACCAACAAAATGATATACACCAATGCGGCAGGCAACAATTACCTCGTCACCGAGGTGCAGTGGTTTATCTCCCGCCTGAGCCTGACGCGGCCGGATGGCAGCAAACTTGTGCTGAACAACGGGGAGCCGGTTTATTTCGACAGCAATATTCCGGCTACGTTGTCGCAAATGTTTTCCGGGATACCCGCGGGCACATACAATGGAATAAGTTTCGTTTTCGGACTCGACGAGGCCATGAACAAAAGCCTGAAATACACCAATCCACCGGAGTCGTTTATGTTCTGGCCCGATTACCTGGGCGGCGGTTACCATTACATGAAACTGAACGGCAAATGGCTGAACAACAATGGCTTGCTCGAACCTTTCAATTTTCACCTTGGCATCGGGCAGATTTACGACAGTGCAGCGCCCAAGGCTGCGATGGTGGATATGAACCAATGTTGCAAACATGCCCAGCACTGCGAAGGCTATCAACCACCTCAAAAAACACTGCCTGTGGTTGGCTTTATCCACAACGATTTCGAGGTAAATATTCCGGCAGCCATCGTTGTTGAGGCAGGCAAAACCACTGCTTTGCAACTGCAAATGGACATTGACCAATGGTTCAGGGAGCCGCATGTGTACGACCACAACCATTGGGGTGGCAGCATCATGCAGCAGCAAAACGCCATGAAGCTGGGTTGTGAAAACGGGCACAATGTGTTTAGTCTGAAATTGACGGCAACGAAATGACAAGATACATCCTGGCAGTCGCTTTTGTGGCAATGACCATTGCGTCGTGCACAAAAAAGACCATTGAAACCTGGCAGCCCACCCCCTACCAGCTTGATATTCCGTTCGGATTTCCCACCCAGCTCAATATTCCGCCCAACAATCCGCTCACCGTCGAGGGCATCGAACTTGGACGTTACCTTTTTTATGATGGCAGGCTCAGCGGGCGCACACACCCCGATTCGCTGATGAGCTGCGCCACCTGCCATATCCAGGCCAACGCTTTCGAAGCCGGCATCGATCATCCGCGTTTTCAGGGTGGATTTGTGCATGGCATCACCGGCATACCGACCCAACACGTGATGCTGCCGCTCTTCAATCTGGCTTGGAACCACAGCGGATACGGCTGGAATGGGTTTATCTATCCCGACAACCCGAATGTCAATCTGCGCAACATCGAAGATTTTGTGCGGGTAGCCGTGATGGCCGAAGACGAGATGAATGCCGACACCAACAGGGTCAAGGCTTTGTTTCAGGGCCTGAAGGGTTACCCGGAACTGTTTTACAAAGCATTTGGTTCGAGTCAGGTCACTTTCAAAAACATCGAGCGGGCCATCGCCCAGTTCGTCCGCACCCTAGTTTCGGCCAATTCGCGTTTCGATCGTTACCTGATGGGAGAGTTGCAGCTCACACCAGCCGAGCTGCGGGGTTTTGTGCTCTTTACCACCGAAGAAGGTGCCGACTGCTTTCATTGTCACGGAGGTGGTGGCAATCCCCTATTCACTACACACCTATTTTATAATAATGGCAAAGACACCATCTTTGCCCAGCTTGCCGACAGGTATTCCATTACCGGCAATCCGGCGCACATCGGTGCGTTCAAGGCCCCCAGCCTGCGCAACATCAGCGTGACTCCCCCTTATATGCACGACGGTCGCTTTTCGAGTCTTGATGAAGTGATTGAATTCTATTCCACCGGAGTAAAATACTCGCCTTACATCGACCCGCTTATGCATCACGTGATGCGTGGTGGCGTGCGGCTCACGCCCGCACAGCGCAACGACCTCAAAGCATTTCTGAATGCGCTGACCGACGAAGATTTTCTGACCAACCCTGCTTTTGCCCGGCCGGAAAAGTTTCCTGACCAGCAGTAAGTGTTGGTCAGATAATTTCAATGCCTATCTTTGCTGAGCCAAGCCCCGGAAAAGCATGGATCAGCAACAACCACGTGCCCCAATCAAATTCTGGCCCGACGACGACAAACCCCGCGAAAAGCTCATGCTCAAAGGCAAAGACAGCCTGAGCGATGCGGAGCTGATCGCCATACTGATAGGTTCGGGAAACAGCAAGGAGTCAGCCGTAGCGCTGTCGCGGCGCATCCTGGGCCACGTGAGCAACAACCTGGCCGAGCTTTCGAAACTCAGCCTGAACGAGCTTACCAAATTCAGGGGCATCGGAACAGCCAAAGCCATCACCATCATAGCTGCCCTGGAGCTGGGCAAGCGCAGGCGAAGCGCCGAAATCCTCCAGCGCAAAAGCATACGCAGCAGCCGCGACGCCTTCGAATCCATTTATGCCCTGGCCAGCGACCTGAGCTTCGAAAAATTCTGGATCATCCTGCTCGACCAGGCCAACCAGATACTCCGCATTGCCGAAATCAGCGAGGGAGGACTTACCGGAACCGTGGCCGACCCCAAAAAAATATTCCGCCTGGCCCTCGAAATCGGTGCAACCAACATCATCCTCTGCCACAACCATCCCTCCGGGCAACTCAGACCAAGCCAGGCAGACACCCAACTGACAGAGAAAATATTCTCAGCCGGTAAACTACTGGATATCAACGTGCTCGATCACATCATCGTCGGACACGACAACTATTTCAGTTTTGCCGACCAGGGACTGATGCCTTCCAGATAACACAAATGAAAAAACTGAAACTACTCACCGTGGTGGGCGCCAGGCCCCAGATCATCAAAGCGGCTGCCATCAGCAGGGCCATCAGGAATCACTTTGATGAACAGATTACCGAGCTGATTCTGCATACCGGACAGCATTACGACGAAAATATGTCGGCTGTGTTTTTCGATGAGCTCCGGATTCCCCGGCCCGACATCAATCTTGGCGTAGGTTCGTCGAGCCATGGGGTGCAAACTGCCCGCATGATCGAAGGCATCGAAAAGGCACTGCTAACCTATCAACCCGATATGCTGGTACTTTACGGCGACACCAACTCCACCCTTGCCGGAGCGGTGGCCGCTGCCAAGCTCAACATCCGGATCGTGCATATTGAAGCCGGCCTGCGCTCGTTCAACAAAAGCATGCCCGAAGAAATCAACCGCATCGTGTGCGATCATTGTTCCACTTTTTTGTTCAGCCCAACCCGCACCGGATTCGACAACCTGCTGCGCGAAGGATTCCGGCCCGACAACCGGCCGCCTTTCACAGCCGACAATCCGGCAATCTTTCATTGCGGTGATGTGATGTACGACAACAGCCTGCATTTTGCCCAAATGGCACTCAATGCCAGTCAACTGCCGGAAAAACACGAGCAACTGTCAGCGAACCCCTTCATCCTCTGCACGATACACCGCAACAACAATACCGACGACAGCCACCGGCTCAGCCAGATTTTCAGCGCTTTGCTGCAAATAGCTCAAAAAGGCCGACATTCAGTTTATTTGCCTTTGCACCCACGGACCATGTCGGTGCTGCACAAGCAGCTGCCCAATAACCTGCGCGATGCCCTGAAAGCACAGAAAAATTTTCATTTGGTACAACCGGCCTCATTCCTGCAGATGATCTGGCTCGAAAATCAGGCCGACATGGTGATTACCGACTCGGGAGGGGTACAGAAAGAAGCCTTCTTCTTCCGGAAACCCTGCATCATCCTGCGCGAAGAAACCGAGTGGACAGAAATTGTGGAATGCGGAGCAGCAAGGCTTGCCGGTGCCGATGAGAAAGCTATTCTTTGCGCTTATGAAGCCTTTCTGGACGCCCGGCCGGTCAGTTTTCCTGAAATTTTTGGCGACGGACATGCAGCCGAATTTATCTGCCACACCCTGCTCAAACACGCCTGAACTGAGCACCAGCACTTTAAATTCAATTATTTTTCTTTCGGCGTGCAAACTTTCAAAAAGTATCCTTACCTTTGCACTCCGTTTTCAAATTACAAATTACTGATTACAAAATCCTAATTATGAACCAGTACGAAACCGTTTTCATTTTAACTCCCGTTTTGTCTGACGAACAGATGAAGGAAGCGGTAAAGAAGTATCAGGATTTTTTGAAGGAGCAAGGTGCCGAAATCGTTCACGAAGAGCACTGGGGCATGCGCAAGCTGGCCTATCCGATCCAGAAAAAATCGACCGGCTTTTACCATCTGATCGAGTACAAGGCACCCGGCGAACTGATTGCCGAATTTGAGACCCAGCTCAAACGCGACGAGCGCGTTATCAGGTTCCTCACCGTGAAGCTCGACAAACACGCAGTTGCTTACAACGAGAAAAAACGCCGTAAAGCCACTGAAGCTGCTGAGGCCAATGCGTAACCAACTTTAAAAAATCTGAACAATGGCACAACAAGGAAGTACCGAAATCAAATATTTGACCCCCATCGCGGTTGATACCAAAAAGAAAAAGTATTGCCGCTTCAAGAAAAACCGCATCAAGTACATTGATTACAAGGATGCCGATTTTCTTCTCAAATTCGTGAACGAGCAGGGTAAGCTCTTGCCCCGCCGCATCACAGGAACCTCAACCAAGTATCAAAAAAAGGTAGCTCAGGCTGTAAAGCGTGCCCGTCATCTGGCCCTCATGCCTTATGTTGCTGACTTACTTAAATAAAAGCCGGAGGAATAAGACATGGAAATCATTCTTAAACAAGACGTCGAAAATCTGGGATTTACCCACGACATCGTAACAGTAAAAGATGGTTACGCACGCAACTATCTCATTCCCAGAGGACTGGCTGTAATTGCCAACGAAACTAACCGCAAAGTCCTTGCCGAACTCAAGCGTCAGCAAGCTTTCAAAGCCGAAAAAATCAAAAACGAAGCTCTGGTGGTAGCCAAAGCGCTCGAAGGTCTTTCGCTCCGCATTCCTGCCAAGGCTGGTGCATCCGGCAAGATCTTTGGCTCGGTAAACGCCGTACAGATTGCCAACGCCATCAAAGAAGCCACCAACATTGAGATCGACCGCAAAAAGATCCATCTCAACGAAGAAAGCGTTAAGGAACTGGGCAATTACAAAGCCAAGATCAAATTGCACAAGGAAGTGCAGTTCGAGATTGATTTTGAAGTATTTGCCGAATAAGGACACAATAAACCTAACTTTGGCCCGGACGATGAAATCCGGGCTTTTTTTATGTTGACACGTGCGCAGATACAACACCTGAGGCGGCTTGGTGATAGCCGCTACAGGAACGAAACCAGGCGTTTTGTGGCCGAAGGAGTTAAATCGGTATCCGAACTTGTGCACAGTCGGGTCGACACCGTTTCGGTTTACTGCACCGAGGCCCAATCGGCTCACCGCTGGTTATCGCGTTTTGGCGACAAAGTGCATGTGGTTCGCGAGCGCGAAATGCAGCAGATCAGCCAGATGCAAACTCCACCGGGCATCCTGGCCGAATGCCGGATCCCCGAATACTCATCCGATGGATTGAGGTTCGACGAAAACATCTGCCTTTTGCTCGACGGGATTGCCGATCCGGGCAATCTGGGAACGATCGTACGCACTGCCGAATGGTTTGGGGTAAAGCACATCTTTTGCTCACCCGACAGTGCCGATCCCTGGCAGCCAAAGGTGGTGCAAAGCGCAATGGGTTCGCTCTTCCGCAGCCACATTATCCGCACCGATTCCACTGCCGTTATCCAACAGGCCAGGCTGCAAAATGCCATTATATACGGAGCTGTAATGGATGGAAAATCGATTTATGAAGCCCCGATCAAACCAGAAGGCGCCTTGCTTGTGATCGGAAGTGAGTCGCACGGCATACGGCCTGAGCTGCAGCGAAACCTTGACCTCCGGCTGACCATACCACGGGCAGCCGACAGCCTGGCTGAATCGCTCAATGCAGGCATAGCTGCAGCCATATTGCTTGCCGAGTTTAGCAGAACAAAAACAGCTTTGAAACGTTAAAAGAAGTAACTTTGCAGAAAATACCATCCCATGTTTCTAAAAATAATTTTGCTCAGCGTTGTACTCATTGGCCTTGGAATGGCGGGTATTGCCATTAAGATGTTCTTCCAGAAAAACGGTGAATTCAAAAAGCAATGCTCCAGTGTGGATGTGAACGGACAGAAAATAGGTTGCAGTTGTGGTGGCGGAGCCAACAGCTGCGAAAACAAATCACTTGCCGAACAATAGGCCTTCGGTTCGAAAAAGTTTATTCAACTATCAGCGACTCCATCCCAGGGGTCGCTTTTGTTTTATACTGTCCGTCCTCGAAGTAAATGAAGAAAGCCTCGATGTTGCCAAGAAAAGGTATGATCTCCATTGCTTTTTCCATTCCCATGACCATAAAAGCCGTGGAATAGGCGTCGGCCAGGGCAGCATTTTCGGCCAGTACGGTCACGCTCATCAGGTTGTGCTGTACGGGATATCCCGTTGTTGGATCGATGCTGTGCGAGTAGCGCCTGCCATCCTGCTCAAAATATTTGCGATAACTTCCGGAGGTGCTCAGCCCTTTGTTTTCAAGTGTAATGATTGTTTCAATCTTGCGCTCATCGTCTTTCGATCCGGCAGGAGTTTCAATACCCACACGCCACGGGCTTCCATCGGGTTTATGGTTCCGGGCTACAATTTCACCTCCAATGTCGATGATAAAATGTTGGACACCCAGGCCATCGAAAAGTTCAGCTATCAGGTCAACTGTATAGCCCTGGGCAACGGCATTAAAATCGAAACTGATGCGCGGGTCGTCTTTCACCACTCGATTGTTTTCGATGCGCACTTTTCTGAAATCCACCAGGCTTTTCAAGCTGTCGATGGTCTGCGGGGTCATTTCCATCTTATTCCTGCGATGAAACCCCCATGCACTCACCAGCGGCCCGATGGTAAAATCGAAATATCCGTCGGTGGCTGCGCTTACCTCTTTCGAAAGCAGGAAGTTATAAATGAAATGGTCATCCGGAACCGCTGAAGTATCGCCTCTGTTTATTCTTGAGATGATAGAATTATCAATCCAAAGCGAGAGGGAGTTATCAATTACGGTGAGCACGGAATCAACTTTGTCCTGAAAATTGCGCCCTTGTGGGTCGTAATAGGTAATTGCATAATAGGTGCCCTGGGTTTCGCCCTGGAGCACAATTTTCTTCATTTCCGGGCTTTGCCTGCATGAAAGAGCAAACAGGAGCGTGGCAAAGGCAAGAAAGATTGACGGCTTGATTTTGGTCATAGGTTTGGAATAACAACCAAAGATACGGAGAACAACCGATAAATCACTAAAAAGAAAAGACCAGCCCATGGGCTGGTCTCTGTAAATTTAACCTCCGAAATCGTCGAAGGCAATCATTTCTTTGGGCACGCCCAGCTCGTCGAGCATTTTGAATACGGCGGCATTCATCATAGGCGGTCCACAGAGGTAATATTCAATTTCCTCAGGTTCGGGATGTTGCTTAAGGTAGTTATCCATAATTACCTGATGAATAAAGCCTGTGTAGCCGGTCCAGTTGTCCTCGGGTTTGGGTTCGGACAGGGCTACGTAGAATTTGAAATTCGGGAAGTTGGCTTCGATATTGCGGAAGTCTTCGATATAGAAGAGTTCGCGCAGCGAGCGGCCGCCATACCAGAAGGTAGCTTTGCGGCTTGTCTTTTCGGTGTGGAAAAGGTGGAAGATGTGTGAGCGCATGGGGGCCATGCCGGCGCCACCGCCGATGAACATCATCTCGCGATTGGTTTTTTTGATATGGAATTCGCCGTAAGGTCCCGAAACCATCACCTTGTCGCCGGGCTTGCGCGAGAAGATGTACGAAGAGCACACACCCGGGTTTACCTTCATGAAACTATTGGTTTTGCGATCCCATGGCGGGGTGGCAATGCGCACATTGAGCATCACGATATTGTTTTCGGCCGGATGGTTGGCCATGGAGTAGGCGCGGAACTGCTCTTCGGTGTTTTTCATCTTGAGGTCCCACATCTTGTACTTATCCCATTCGTCGCGATACTCTTCTTCGACATATATATCTTTTGCAAAATCCACTTCAATCTTAGGGACATCAATCTGGATGTATCCACCGGAGAGGAAGTCGAGGGTTTCGCCTTCGGGCAGTTTCACCACAAATTCTTTGATAAAGGTGGCCACATTGCGGTTGGAGATGACCTCGCATTCCCATTTTTTGATGCCGAATACTTCAGGTGGCACCCCGATGCGCATGTTTTCGCGCACCTTTACCTGACAGCCCAGCCGCCAGTGGTTTTGCTGCTCCTTGCGGGAGAAGTAGCCTGTTTCGGTGGGCAGTATGCTTCCGCCTCCTTCGAACACCTGACATTTGCACATGGCACAGGTGCCACCACCACCACAGGCCGAGGGCAAAAAGATTTTGTTTGCCGAAAGTGTGGATAGCAGGGTCGAACCCGGGTCGACCTCCAGCTCTTTATCGTCGTTGATGATAATTTTTACTTTGCCCTGTGGGGTAAGCTTTTTTCGGGCATACAGCAAAAGGCCCACCAGGAGTAATATCACCGTCAAAAAGAAAACGATGCTGACGATGATCACAGTTCCTGTTCCGGTAACTAAAAGTGTCATGTTATCCTGCTTAGGGGTTACGATTACAGTTTAATTCCAAGGAAGCTCATGAAGGCAATGCCCATGAGTCCGGTGATGATAAAAGTGATCCCAAGTCCGCGCAGCGGTGCCGGGATATGAGAGTAACGTATCTTTTCGCGGATGGCAGCTATGCCTACGATGGCCAGAAACCAGCCAATACCCGATCCGAGACCAAAGGCTGTGGCCTGGGCAAGACTCTGATATTCACGCTCCTGCATAAATAGCGAACCACCCAGAATGGCGCAGTTCACAGCGATGAGGGGCAAAAAGATACCCAGTGAGGAGTAGAGTGCAGGGCTGAACTTTTCGACTACCATCTCGACCAGCTGTACCATGGAAGCGATGACAGCGATAAAGACAATGAAGCTCAGAAAGCTCAGATCCACGTCGGCAAAATCGGCGCTGACCCAGGTGAGCGCACCGGGTTTGAGCACGTAGTCGTTGAGCAGATAATCCACCGGAACGGTGATGCCCAGCACAAAAATTACCGCGATTCCAAGTCCGACCGATGTGTTCACAGTCTTCGACACTGCCAGATAGGAGCACATGCCCAGGAAGTAGGCGAAGATCATGTTGTCAACAAAGATCGACTTGACGAATATGCTTAATAGTTCTTGCATGGTTTGTTGGTTTTTCCGGTTAGCGATTACTTTTCTTCAACGAGTTCGGGGTTGCGCGAGCGCTGGATCCAGATGATGACGCCTACGATGATGAGTGCCATGGGCGGCAGGATCATAAAGCCGTTGTTGCGGTAGCCCATTTCGTAGAAAGCCTGGGGGATGACATGGTAACCCCAGATTGTACCCGAGCCGAACAGCTCGCGCACAAAACCCACAATCAACAAAATCAGACCGTATCCAAATCCGTTGCCGATACCATCGAGCAGCGAGGGCCATGGTTTGTTGCCCATAGCAAATGCCTCGAGGCGACCCATGATGATACAGTTGGTGATGATCAGCCCTACGAAAACTGAGAGCTGACGGCTCACATCATAGACATAGGCTTTGAGTACCTGGTCGACCAGGATAACGAGCGAGGCAATGACCACAAGCTGGACAATGATACGTATGCGGGGTGGAATACCATTGCGCAGGAGCGAGATAATCAGATTGGAGAACGCCGTAACAACAATTACTGAGAGCGCCATGACAAATGCGGGTTTGAGCTTGGCTGTCACGGCCAGTGCAGAGCAGATCCCGAGCACCTGTACGGTAATCGGGTTATTCAGGTTGATCGGGTTAGTAAGAAGTTTGCGGTTTTTAGCCGAAAACAAGGGTTCTTTTTCTTTGGCAGCGCTCATGGTTATCCGAGTTTTTTGATAAACGGTTCATAACTTTCCAATACATTGCGAATCATGTCGCTGACACCATTGCTGGTGATCGTCCCACCGGAAATGGCATCCACCGCATGGTTTTGCATTTCGGCACCCAGCGTGGCAGCTCCGCCTTTGACAACCCTGATGGACACAAAATTGCCGCTTTCGTCGAAGAGCTGTTTTCCGGGAAAATGTTCCGTGAAAAGGGGCTCAACGATTTCTGCACCCAGTCCGGGGGTCTCCGACTTGTGACCAAAGGTTACGCCAACGACGGTGTTGAAATCTTCGCGCAGGGCAATGTTGCCCCAGATGGGACCCCAAAGTCCTACACCCCTCATCGGGATAATGTAGATCACTTCGCCGTTTTTGCTGGCTTTGAAAAGCGGCAGCTCGAAAGGCCGGTTGACCGATTTGTTGTACAATTGCTCTTTCAGGTTGATCTTGAATGCCCTGGAGTTTTCTTTGCCGGGGCCGGTGTAATCATCCACCACTTCTCCATCCTGATTGATGACAATCATGTTGGTGATGGTGTTGTTGAACAACTCAATCGCATTGCCAGCGTTCACATCATCATAACCTGCTGCTCTGAGGATGCTGATCATCTTGTCCACGGCTTCGTTGCGCTCCTGCAGTGGCTTCAGCAACATGGCAGCAGCCGAGAGCACTGCAGCCACAACGATGACCATGATGCCAGCATAGCGGAAAATGTAAGAATTGCTGTACATATCTTCTTTGTTTTAATTTTTCACCTCAGGCTGCAACAGCTGCTTTTGCACGTTTCAGGCGCTTTTTGATATTCGACTGCAACACGTAATGGTCGATGAGGGGAGCAAAGACATTCATAAGCAGGATGGCAAGCATCATGCCCTCGGGATAAGCGGGGTTGAAAACCCTGATCAGCACGGCAATCACGCCAATGAAGAAGCCGTACCACAGTTTTCCGATATTGGTTTGCGCTGCCGATACCGGGTCGGTAGCCATATAAACCGTACCAAATGCAAAGCCCCCCATCACCAGGTGATAATAGGCGGGCAGGCGCATATAGTCGTTGTAGCCGATCAGGTTGAACACATATCCCATGAAGAGCCCACCAGCCACTACCGACAACATGATGCGCAGGCTACCCACACCTGTGGCAACCAGAATAACCGCACCGATCAGGATGGCCAGGGTGCTTGTTTCGCCTATGCTGCCGGGTATAAATCCGAAGAACATATCCGCAAAGGATGGTATTTTATCTACTTCACCCACAAGCAGATGACCTAAAGCTGTTGCACCTGAATAGGCATCAGCCTTTTCAGCAATCCACACCTTGTCGCCCGACATCTGGGCAGGGTAAGCAAAAAACAGGAATGCACGGGCGGTAAGGGCCGGGTTGAGGATGTTCATCCCTGTGCCGCCAAACACCTCTTTCCCGATAATGACAGCAAATGCGGTGGCCACAGCCACCATCCAAAGTGGCACATCCGGTGGCATGACCAGCGGGATGAGCATACCCGACACGAGGAAACCCTCGTTCACTTCGTGATGACGAACCTGAGCAAAGGCAAACTCAATGGCCAGACCGGTGACGTAGGAGACTATGATAATGGGGAGCACCTTGCTCAGGCCAAAACCCACAATCTGCCAGAAATCGGCTTGCACGCCATGCGACAGAAAGTGCTGGTAGCCAACGTTCCAGATGCCAAACAACAGAGCAGGAATCATGGCCAGCACCACCATGATCATGGTGCGTTTCATGTCGATTGCATCGCGGATATGGGCACCGCTGGTGGCCACTTTGTTCGGAACAAAGAGAAAAGTTTCGAAAGCGTCGAAAGTGGAGTGTAGTTTTTCGAAACGCCCGCCTTTCGAAAAGTGGGGTTTCTGTTTGTCGAGGAAGTCGCGTAAAAATTTCATGATCCAGATGATTTATGGTATGAAACAAATGCTGTTTTAGCTCATTTCTTTGCGCATCAGGTCGAGGCCGCGGCGCACAATTTCCTGAATATTGGTCTTGGATGTGTCGATCACTTCGCACAGGGCGAAATCTTCTTCATCCACTTCGTAGATACCCAGATTTTCCATCAGGTCAATATCCTCTACCAGGATGGCTTTGATCAGCTGCAGCGGGTAAATGTCCATAGGGAACACTTTCTCGAACTGGCCTGTCATCACATAAGCACGTTCGCCCCCATGCAGATTGGTGTCGAGCCTGTATTTTCTGGAGGGAAACAGGAAGCTCGGAAATGTGCGCGATACACTGAATTTGTTAAAGCCGGGCAGTGCCCAGCCGAGAAATTCGTAATAATCGCCCTCGGGAATAACAGTGACCTGGGTGTGATAGAAGCTGACAAAACCATCGAGCTCAACCTTTTTACCAGTGAGCACATTGCCACTGATGAAACGTTTGTGCCCCGGAGCTACATTGTCTTTAACCAGACTTTCGATGCTGGCACCGATATGTGTTTTGTAATAGGCTGGTTTGAGCACTTCCGATCCGGTAAGGGCGATGATTCTGGTGGAGTCGTACTGCCCGGTGAGGAAGAGCTTGCCGATATTGATTACATCCTGGGGATAGAGGTACCAGACTACATCACCCTTGTTGATGGGGTCGAGCTTGTTGATCTGAACTCCCACATTGCCGGCAGGATGAGGCCCGGCGAACTGGTTGATCTGCACCCGCTTGGAGTTGGTAAACACTTTAGAGTGGGTGGCATTGGCATCAATATTCAGATGCACCTTGCCTGAAGTGAGCACACTCAATGCGTCGAGGCCTGCCTGAAACGCTTCACCCTGACCGTGAACGATGAAATCGTTGTCGGGCGCCAGGGGCGCAGTATCGAAGGTGGAGATGAAAATGCTCTTTGGTTTGTCTTTTGGATTGGCAATTACCGAGTAAGGCCGCTGGCGGATGAATGCCCACAGGCCGCTCCTGAGCAATTTTTCGATGACGCCTTCGCGGCCGAGTTCAAGCGGATTGGCAGATCCGAAATCGAGCGAGCTGAACTTGCCGTCGCTTTCGATCTTGACTTCGAGAAGCACACGCTTGGCACCCCTTTTGACTTCTTTCACCCGTCCGCTCACCGGCGAAGTGAACACAATGTCCTCACGATATTTGTCGAGAAACAGGGGCGTACCAGCCTTTACCTCATCACCCTCTTTGACGAGCATGCGCGGAAAAACACCGATAAAGTCGGTGGGCTTGAGGGCGTACACCTCGGAGCTGTGACTTCGCACAACCTTTTCCGCTTCACCTATAAGGTTGATATTCAGCCCCTTTTTGATCTTGATAACATTCGACATATCTACCTTGATATATGTTTTGAAAACATTTGCAAAGAAAAGCAATTATCGTGTGTTGTTTGCATATTAACGGCAACAAAAAAAGTATTGCAATGCGGCTTTATATCAAGCATTTGTTTGACGCAAGTCAAGGCCTTGCTTTTCGCACAGATTTTCTGAAAATCCCCTCAGGCCCTGCATTTCAATATCCGTATATCTTTGCATGGTTATAAAGCTGTTTTTTGCGTGAAACTATTAACAATCAAAGAAAAATTTCTTTTTTGGCTCGCGGGGCTTTTAGCTTTTTTTAACACTTCCATGCTCAGCGCGCAAGACCTGGTTTATGATGATCACAACTATCTGCCTGAGATACAATCGGTGCAATTTTACCGGGGCGATGATCCGCTTTCCGACCCTGTGCTTCGGACCGACGAAGCCGGCAGCCTCACGCTGGCCTTCGATATGCTGGGCGATATGGCCTATATTTTCGACTACACCATCATTCATTGCAATCGCGACTGGACACCCTCCGCGCTCAGGCCGCAGGAATACATCGAGGGTTTTACCGACGACCGAATAACCGATTATGCCTTTTCGCTCAACACCCTGACGCCCTATGTGCACTACAAACTCAGTTTTCCGGGCAGTCAGCTCAGGCCGAGGCTATCCGGCAACTATCTGTTGGTTGTTTATCGCGGAACACCCTCGGCGCCAAACCTGATTCTGAGCAGACGTTTTTGGGTGATCGACCCTATGATACCCATCAGGGCCTCGGTTGCCCAGAATACCCGCCAGGCCGGGCTTAACCGCACCCACCAGATGCTCGACATTTCGATCAGCCTGCCGGCACGTTTTTCGGGCATCCCGGCAGATGCCTTCAGCCTCGATATCCTCCAGAACAACCGCCGCGACAATGCAGTGACAGGTTTGAAGCCATCGCACGTCGTGCCCGGGCGGATGACTTTTGAGTACGTTCGCGAAACCACCTTCGAGGGCGCCAATCAGTGGAGAAATTTCGACATGAAAAGTTACCGCTACCAGTCGGAACGGATACAACGCATCATACAACAACACGATGGTTTTCTGGTACGTTTATGGCCTGATACCCGGCGCAACAGGCAGGTGTACAAATCGGAACCCGACCTCAACGGCCGCCGACTGATCCGCGCCCGACAAGACCAAAATACCGATATAGAAGGAGACTATGCCTGGGTAGAGTTTTTTCTGCCCTGGGATCCGCCGCTGACCCACGATGAAATATACGTGACAGGACAACTCAACGACTGGCAGCTGAACGACCGGAACAGGATGACTTACAACTTCGGGTTGCGGGGCTATGAACTCAGCCTGTTTCTCAAGCAAGGCTATTACAACTATCTGTATGTGCTGCGCGACAAACAAACAGGAAGCACCAGCACCATGGAATCGGAGGGAAGTTTTTGGGACACCCAGAACAAATACACCATGATTCTTTATTTCAGGCAACCCGGCACGGCCTATGATCAAATAGCGGGTTATGCTTTGACAGATGCCCATTAGCATCATCCGGACAATGAAACGAACCTATGAAATGATTTAGAAAACAGCAATCTGCTGATGGAAGACAGTTTGGTGCTATTTGCTGATGTGGTGGTTCCGCTGCCGCTGCCGGGTTTTTTCACCTACCGTGTGCCACGCGATATGGTTGGTTTGGTAAAACCCGGTTGCAGGGTGGTTGTTCAGTTTGGCAAGCGAAAAATCATGGCGGCCCTGGTGCGCGAAATTCACAACCGTATCCCGCAGGGGGTCACGCCGAAGTATATCATGGGCGTTCTTGACGAACAGGAAGTGGTCACCCCTGTGCAGTTCAGATTTTGGGACTGGATTTCATCGTATTATGTATGTCATCCGGGCGAACTCATGGTGGCTGCCTTGCCCTCGGCGCTTCGTTTGAGCAGCGAAGCAAAAGTGATGCTTCACCCTGAATTTGAGGCAGATATATCAGCTCTGAGCGACAACGAATACCTCCTGACTGAGGCCTTGCAAACCCAGCCCAGGCTTACAGTGGATGAAGTGAGCCGCATTGTTGGTTTCAAAAAGGTAATGCCCTTGCTGAAGACCATGATCGAGAAGAAATACCTGATCATGGAAGAAGAACTGGAGCAGAAAGAAGTGCCCAAAAAGAAAGCATTCGTCAGGTTAAGCGAAGCATACCATGATGAGGAAAAACTTTCTGAGCTGCTGAACCAGCTGGCCAGGCGAGCCTACAAGCAACTGGAAGTGATGATGGTTTACCTGCGTGAGACCAGATTTCCGGCCGGAGAAGCCATCGGAATAGAGCTTGGACGCATTGCAGAGCTTAGCGGGGCAAGCCCGGCACAGGTAAAATCACTTGCCGAGAAAGGTGTACTGATTATTGAACATAAAACCGTCAGCCGGCTTGAACAGTTCGGCAAGACCGCCGAAGCCGGGAACATCACCCTTTCGCAGGCACAGCAACAAGCCTATGATCAGGTGAAAGAAGCTTTCGGTCAGAAAGATGTGTGCCTGCTTCATGGGGTGACTTCGAGCGGAAAGACAGAGATTTACATCAAACTCATAGATGAAGTGCTGAGTTCGGGCAGGCAGGTGCTTTACCTTTTGCCCGAGATCGCCCTCACCACACAGATCATCCAGCGCCTGAAAAAATATTTCGGCGATATGCTGGGCGTGTATCACTCCAGATATACCACAGGGGAACGCGCAGAGCTCTGGCGCGGTGTGCTGCGTGCCGATGACCCGGCTTCGCGCAGGCTGATCGTCGGCCCGCGCTCAGCACTTTTTCTGCCATACACAAATCTCGGGCTGGTGATTGTGGACGAGGAACACGACCACTCCTATAAACAATACGATCCCGCTCCCCGGTATCATGCGCGCGACACCGCCATTGTGCTCGGCAAGTTATTCGGAGCCAACGTGTTGCTTGGTTCGGCTACACCTTCGCTCGAAACATGGTACAATGCAAAAAGCGGTCGCTATGGCCTTGTGCAGCTGCGTGAACGCTACGGCGGTTTCAGCCTACCACAGACCATTGTGGTGAACATGCGTGAGGAGCAAAGGCGCAAAACCCTGCGCTCACATTTCAGTTCAGTGCTGCTGGAGAAACTCGGCGAGACCATCAAAACCGGGCAACAGGCCATTCTGTTTCAGAACAGAAGGGGGTTTTCGCTGCGCATCGAATGCAGCCAGTGCAACTGGGTGCCCGAGTGCCGCAACTGCGACGTGAGCCTGGTGTACCACAAAAAACAAAACATGCTTCGCTGCCATTACTGTGGTTATGCACGCGAAGTGCCCCAGCAGTGCCCGGAATGCCACAGCACCGCCCTCGAGATGCAGGGCTTTGGCACCGAAAAGGTGGAAGAAGAACTGGGACTGATGATGCCCGGATTGCGTATAGCCCGACTGGACCTCGACACCACCCGGTCGAAGCACGCCTTTCAACAGATCCTCGACGATTTTGGCAAAGGAAAAACCGACGTACTCACAGGTACCCAGATGGTTACCAAGGGTTTAGATTTCGACCGCGTAAACCTGGTGGGAATACTCAATGCCGACAACCTGCTCAGCTACCCCGATTTCCGGGCTTTTGAACGCAGTTTTCAGCTCATGGCACAGGTGAGCGGCAGGGCCGGCCGAAAAAACAACGAAGGCTGGGTGGTGATACAGACCTACAGGCCGAAAAACGAGATTTTCCGGTACGTGATCTACAACGCTTACGAAGAGTTTACCAATCAGCAACTTGTGCAGCGAAAACAACACAACTACCCGCCTTATTTCAGACTCATCGAGTTGCGCCTGCTTCACAAAGACTCAAACACCCTTAATCAGGCGGCTTTTGTGCTGAACAACGAATTGCGCAAGCTCATCAGCTTCCAGATTCTTGGCCCGGAATATCCTGTGGTTTCGCGCATCAGAAACCTGTATATCAAACAATTTCTGATAAAAATCCCCCGCCACGAAAACCCGGCCGAAACCAAACACGCCATCGCCTCTGCCACGGCCAGCTTGCAAAAGACAGCCGAATTCAAACAGGTTCGTGTACAGATTGACGTGGATCCTTACTGAGCAATTGTTAAAAAAACCAAACTGCGGATTCGTGCCGGGAATAGGCCGCCCATGACCGCATGTTTAACACCCTTGAACAATATCACCATCTGTTTGTATTCAATGCACTTAACCAAATAAGCATGCGCAAAACAACATTGCTAACATTATTTATCTCGCTGTTCGCTTTTACCTTGCTATCAAACAATCCAGAGGCTGCCGAAAGCGGACTGCGGGGCAAGGTGCTCGACAAGTCCACAAGCAAAGGACTTGAATATGCCACGGTGATGGTTTACAACCAGGCCGACTCGAGTTTTGTTACCGGCGGCATTACCGGTGCCGATGGCACATTCGACATCAAACTGAAACCCGGCACCTATTATATAAATGTGCAGTTTATCGCCTACCAGCCGGTGACCATCAGCAATGTGCAGCTTCAGCGCACCACACAGCTGCGCGACCTCGGAAGCCTGTGGCTAAGTCCGGATGAAAAAATTCTGTCGGAGGTGGAGGTAGTTGCCGAGCGCTCCACGGTCGAGATGACCCTCGACAAGCGGGTGTTTAATATCGGTCGCGACATTTCGACCAAGGCATCCAATGCGGTGGAAGTGCTCGAGAGCATTCCTTCGGTAACCGTGGATATTGATGGCAATGTCAGCCTGCGGGGCGATGATGGCGTGCGCATTCTGATCGACGGAAAGATGTCGAGCCTCACAGGCAACGACAACCGCAACGCGCTCCGGTCGATCTCGGCCGATATGATCGAACGCATCGAAGTGATTACCAATCCCTCCGTGCGATATGAGGCCGAAGGCAGCTCGGGCATCATCAACATTGTCCTGAAAAAAGACAGGCGCAAAGGCTACAACGGCTCCATTGACCTCAATGCAGGCTATCCCCTGCAAGGTGGCCTGGGATTAAATTTTAACTACCGCTTCAAAAAAGTAAATCTGTTTGCCAATTACAACATCAACTACAACGAAAACAGAGGTGGCGGAAAAGTGTACCGCGAACTTTACAACCTCGATATAGCCACGCGTCAGGAAGCCGAACGCATCCGCAAAGCGCTCAACAACACCATACGCATTGGTGCCGACTATGCCCTGAATCCGAAAACCAACATCTCCAACAGTATCATGTTGAGGGCCTCCGATGGAAAAAACCCTTCAACCGTAACCTATTTTGACTACACCGACGACAATCTTTTCAGACAATCGATGCGAAAAGAAGAGCAAAAATCGGCAAATCCCGCATTTGAATACGCCTTCGACCTCAGGCGCCAGTTCGACCGGAAAGACCAGCTCTTCTCGGCAAGTTTGCGATACAACAACAACCTGACCGACGAAAGTTCGACCATTGTGGAAAGTGTGCAGCTGGCTCCCACCCTGCCCTATCCCGACGACTTGTTTCAACGCGTTTCGACCTACCAGAAAAACAGTTCGTTGCAGGCACAGGCCGATTATGTGCAACCCCTTGGCAGTAAATCAAAGGTGGAAACAGGAATCCGTTATCAGAACCGCTTCGTATCGAACGACTACCTGGTCGAAACCCGCTCGGATGCCGGTGTATTTGAGAAACTACCCGATTTCTCCAACATCTTCGAATACAGCGAAAACATTCTTGCCGCTTATGTGCTGCACGCCAACGAGCTGAACAAGTTTTCGTATCAGATGGGCCTGAGGTCGGAGTTTACCGATATCAACACCAAACTGCTCGAGACCAACGAAACCAATGCACGGGATTACCTTGACTTTTTCCCCAGTGGGCACCTTACCTATAAATTTAATCCAACCAACAGCATTCAGGCCAGCTACAGCCGGCGCATCCGCCGGCCGGGTTTCTGGCAGCTCAACCCATTCCGGACCATTACCGACAACCGCTTCATCATGTCGGGAAATCCCAACCTCAGGCCTGTTTACACCAATGCCTATGAGCTTGGCTACCTGCGCTTTTTCAAAAAGGGTAACATCAACGTGAACGCTTACTACCGGCAGAGCAACGATGTGTTCATCAGGGTGGAAAGGGTCGACAGCACGGGAATCACCTTTGCCGGACCGCAAAACTTTGCCAAACGCGACGATACCGGTCTGGAAATCATTGGAATGGGTTCGGTTAGCAAGTGGCTCAACCTGAATGGCAGCCTGAATTTCTTCAGGGCCGTTACCCAGGGTGAGTTTCAGAACAAGGTGTACGATGTGGAAGACTTTTCGTGGACCGGCCGCCTTATGGCCAGGGCCAACGTCAAAAAGGGACTCGACGCGCAGCTTTCGCTCAACTACCAGGGTAAAGCCAAAACCCCGCAGGGAAACAGGCTACCTTCCTTTGGCGCCGATGCAGGCATCAGCAAAGATGTGCTGAAAAACATGGGAACCATTACCCTGAACGTTCGCGACATCTTCGGTACACGCAAATGGGCCTTCGAAACTTTTGAGGATAATTTCTATTCAAAAACAGAGTTTCAGTGGACAAAAACAGTGGTTACGGTGAATTTTAACTACCGCATCAACCAGCAGAAACGCCGGGCACCAGAACGCAGGATGGAGAATGATGAATTCATGATGGAATTCTAAGCCTGCAAATCTTCTGCCATCATAAACACTTATCTTGCCAGTCCGTTGTATTTGTAAACCTATTGCTTAATGAAAACGTTCAGGCATGGGCTACTGATGCACCTCCTAATTGGATTAGGCTATCTTGCACAAAGCCAGGAAGTATTTCCGACTGACATTCAATTAGTTGCAGACACTACAAAGCAAAGCTGGCTCGAGGAAGTGGTTGTAACTACTTTTGGAAGCCGCAGCCTGTTGATGGAATATCCTGTTGCGGTGAGTCTCATTACGGCATCCGAAATCAGGCTTCACGAAGGCAAAGGTTTGCCGGCGGTGCTCCATATTGCTCCAGGGGTATATGCCCACCAGGGGACACTCAATACCAACCGCATCACTATCAGGGGGATAGGTGCGCGCGTTCCGTATGCCACCGGACGTTTGCGCAGCTGGATCGACGAGGTGCCGCTCACCAATGGCTCGGGATACAGCATGGTGGAATACATCGATCCGGCCTTTGCCTCGCAGGCCGAAGTGATGCGCAGCCCTACCACCATGGCACACGGAGGCAGCCTGGGAGGCGCCATTATGTTGCGCACTATACCTGATCAGCCCGCAGGAACCGGAGCCAGCCTTCGCCTTTCGGCAGGCAGTTACGGTCAGCAAGGCCTTGCCGGACTGTTCACAACAGGTGAATCGAAGAACCATCACCGATTGCTCCTTTCGGCAGGCTCAGCCGAGGGCTGGCGCGAAAACAACAGCCACAGCAGGTTGTTTGCCGGTTATGCCACAACGCTCAATATCAGTAACAAACATCAGCTTCGCAGCACCCTCATTGCACAAAAACTCAAATCGTATATCCCGAGCTCCATCGACAGCGCCACATTCAGCAACAATCCGCATGCAGCAGCCACCAACTGGAAAAACACCAAAGGCTATGAAGACGGGAACCGGGTGCTGGGTGGCCTCAGCTCGATATGGAAATTTGAGGACGAACTGGTTTTGAAAACCACCCTTTATGGTCACCTGACCCATGAAGAAGAACTCCGGCCTTTCGATAATTTTTTCGAAAACAGGCGACTGGGCGGGATAAAGATTCAGGTAACACGGCCGCTGTTGCTCGACCAGACCAAAATGGAATTTTCTGCTGGCCTGGAAGGTTTTGTCGAAAAAGTGGGCTTTGTCAACTTCCGCAATACCGACGGACTGGGTTCGATCGGCGATTCCATCAGCCGCAACAAGGAAAACATTCGCTCCATGGCCATGTTTCTTCAGGCCGATGCAAGCCGCGGGCGAACCCTGTTGAGTGCCGGACTGTACGTGCAACAGCTGAAAAACACATTCTTCAACCGATCGGTCGTGCTAAACCGTGAAATATCAGACACTTACCTTACAGGCACAGTTTTCTCACCACGTCTGGCTGCCAATCACAGCTTTGATAAAAGGTTCAGTATATTTGGCTCTTTCAGCCATGGATTTTCGCCCCCGCCCCTCAGCGAAACCCTCGACTCCGAGGGCATGCTGAATCCGGATATCCGCCCCGAACAAAGCCGCACCATCGACATCGGCTTGCGGATGCTTACCCCGAACAATACTTTTTTTGCCGAACTGGTGTTTTTCAGCATGCACATCCGCCACCTGCTTGTGGCCGAGCGCATTGATGCCGACCGCTGGATTGGCAGAAATGCCGGCAAAGCCCTTCACCGCGGAGCCGAAATTACTACTGTGCTCAACCTTACTGATTTTACCGGCACAAACCTGCTCCACCTCAAATGGAAAAACACCTTTGCCGCAGGCCTTTACAGGTTTCTGGACTTCGAAGACCGGGGTGTTAACCATGCCGGACGAAACATCCCGGGCATTCCGCGAATCACCCTGAACTCAATGATCGAGCTGCGTCATCAATCCGGCATTTCCCTCAATCTGCTGGGCGAATACACCGGAAAAATGGCCATGAACGATGCCAATACCCGCTACAGCACCTCCTATACACTCCTACATGCACGCGCAGCGTGGTCGGCCAAATGGAAACGTACCGGGCTGGAATTTTACCTCCAGGCAAACAACCTGACAAATGCCCGCTATGCCTCCATGATTCTTGTGAATGCCCCCGGCCAGCGCAACCCGCGCTACTACTATCCGGGAATGCCCAGGCACATTGAAGCCGGCAGCTTGATCAGGCTGGGGAACTAATGGGTGTAGCCGTCGAAATCCTGCAATAGCTCAGACCAAAAACAAAAAACCTCAGCTCTTTGTGAGAGCTGAGGCTTCTTATCTTGATCTGTTTTTCGCTTAGGCCATCCTGGTAAGCTGCTTCATCGTCTTCGACTTCAGGTTGCCGGCTTTGTTCTTGTGAATGATGTTGCGCTTGGCCAACTTATCAATCATCGAGTGCAATTTAGGCAGCAAGGCTTCGGCTTCCGACTTCTCGGTCAGACTTCTGAACCTTTTCAGGGCATTTCGCATAGTTTTGGCGTAATACCTGTTGTGCAACCTTCTTGCATTGCTCTGGCGGATACGCTTGATAGATGATTTGTGGTTTGCCATTTGATTTAAGCTTAATGTTCTGAAATCGTTTTGGGCTGCAAAGGTAAGCAAATAATCAACACAACAATCTTATTGCATAAAAATTATTGTGTTGTATCTGATCAGATCAATGTAGCCACCACTTCCGGTTCTTCGGCCTCGAAGATGCGATCGAGTCGTACGTCAACAAACTGGTTTCGAATGAGTTGCTCTGCATGTTCCACCCTGATGGGGATGTAATGCTGCCCGTATCCTCTGGCCACAAACTGGTCGGATATTCTCTCGACCAACAGCCTCTGGGTTTGTCCGAGCATAGAGGTATAGTAGTCGCGTTTATTTTGAAGGGCAATACCCCGGATGATTTCGCTGCGTTGATTTTTCACCTTTTCGCTCACCTGACCGGGCATACGTTCGGCTCGTGTACCATTGCGCACGGAGTATTTGAAAGTATGTATATGACTGAATTTCAATTCCCTGGCCATTTGGACGGTTTGTTCGAACTCTTCCTCTGTTTCGCCCGGAAAACCGACAATGATATCGGTGGTCAGGTTGAAATTGGGGTAACGGCTGCGCAGGGTTTCGGCAATTTGCCTGAACTCGCGGGCGGTGTACATGCGACGCATGCGAAGCAGCACAGCCTCAGAGCCGCTCTGCAGGCAAAGATGAAGATGCGGTGTGAGCTTAGGATGATCGAAGAGTTCGAGGAAGCGATGGCTGAAGCCGTCGGGTTCGATAGAACTGATGCGCACCCTGAAATCGCCGGGAAGTTCAAGAATTCGCTCAACAAGCTGCTCAAAATTCACCCCCTGATGTTCATAACGCCCGATATTGACGCCTGTGAGCACCACTTCGCGGAAGCCATGGTCGAGCACCTGACGGATGTTGTCGAGAATTTCGTCCTGGGGGCGGCTTGTTGCCCTGCCCCTCACCTTGGGAATGATGCAAAACGTACAGAAATTGTCGCAACCATCCTGAATCTTAATCATGCTGCGGGTATGGAAGGTGTGCGTTGCCGTTTCGTAGCTGAACACATCCACATCGAAGCCTTCCGGATCGGGCGCCTGCCCCCTGAAATGCTCTTCGATGATGGAATAAATGGCTGCTTTCCGCTCGTTATCAACCACATAGTTGATGGCTTTCGATTCGAGCAGCGATTCCTTATAGTTGTTGGCCATGCATCCAGTGACCACTACCAGGGCATCGGCATTGCGCCTGCGGGCCTGATGGATGGTCTGGCGCGACTTCTGATCGCTTTGGTTGGTTACGGTACAGGTATTCACCACATACACATCGGCCTGATCTTCAAAATCGACCACCTGATAGCTCCCGAAGTGAAAGCGTGAAGCCAGCGCGTCGGTCTCGAACTGGTTGAGCCTGCAGCCCAGTGTTTTAAACGCTATCTTTTTCATGCCACCAGAGGTTTTTCCGTTTCAACCGTAACCAGCTCGCCCTCGAGCGAAAGTGGCATTGCCGAGCTTATCTTTACATGAATAAAATTACCTACGAGCGACTGGTCGTCCGACCGGAAACGAATGACCAGCTTGCCTTCGGTATGGCCGGAAAGGTAACCCGGTTTGCGGTCGTTTCCACGAACCAGAACCTTGAGGGTCTGTCCGATAAGTTGCTGGTTGTATTCGTAAGCGTGTTTCATAAGCACCTCGGTAAGGCGGTGATAACGCTCCTTTTTAACGGCTTTGGGTACATCGTCGTCCCAGCGGGCGCTGGCCGCACCCGGTCTCACCGAATACTGGGCAATGTATGCCATATTGTAGCGGAACTCGTCGAAAGCCCTGATGGTGTTCATAAACTGCTCTTCGGTCTCGCCCGTGAATCCGACGATGATGTCGGTAAACAATGTAGCCTGAGGAATCAGCCTGCGAATCGTGAGCACGATATGGCGGTAGCGGTCGATGCCGTGTTTGCGGTTCATGCGGAGCAGCACGGTGTCGTCGCCCGATTGCAGTGGCAGGTGGATTTGCTTGGCCAGCACAGGGTATTGTGCAATCACTTCGATCACTTCGTCGGTCATGTCGCGCGGATGAGGCGAGGTGAAATAGACCCAGAAATCCTTTCCTGTTTGCTCACCAAGCCGCCCGATCCGCCTGAGGAGTTCGGCAAAGCTGATCTCCTTACCTCCTTTGTCGAGGCCGTATGAGTTGACATTCTGACCAAGCAGGGTAATGGTTTTGAAGCCCCGTGCAATAAGGTTTTCCACTTCGGCCAGAATTTCTTCCGAAGGCCTCGAAACCTCGCGACCGCGGGTGTAGGGGACGGCACAGAAAGTACAAAACTTGTCGCAACCATTCTGAATAGGCACAAATGCCTCAAAACCTGATGTATAGGTGGGTTCAACATGCCAGAATTCATCGATTCCGGCCGCTGGATTCAGGTTGATACCTTTGAGCACAGAGGCGCCGGATTTTGCAGCCTGCAGCAGCGACGATGCCTCTGCACGCTGCTCCACAGTCGTAGCCGGCTGGCGTTCGGCATCCTGGTGCAGCAGACCAGCCGGAGTTACAATGCCGTACTGACTGATCATATTCGGCAGCTCGGGCAATTCGCTCATGGGAAAAACCAGGTCGAAGAGCTTCAGAAACCGTTCCCTGTCGGCAGGAAGGATACATCCTGAAACAAAGGTGAGCAGGCTTTTCTGGTGCTTCATCCTGTTCCACTTGTCAATGCGCGTATATACTTTGTCGATCGCCTTTTGCCGGACCGAACAGGCAATAATGCCCAGAATAGAAGCCTCGTTTTCGTGCTCAGTTTCCGAAAATCCCATTCCTCCGAGCACAGTGCGCACCCGTTCGGTATCGGATTGGTTCATCTGGCAGCCCAGCGAGATCAGGTGGTATTTCATTGTGTGATAGGTTCTTGATGTGAATTTTTTAGTAATAATAGCTGATTCATTCCGGAGCTATGGGTAGTGGTAAGTTTTTTAAGTGTTTTCGTTGATTCAGGTCTGAGGTATTTGTTGATTAATCGCGCTGTATTTGCCTTTGGTACGAAGTATGGGTTCATTCTGTTAGAATCGCATTTTTGGTTTTTAAAGAAACGACAAATCCAAAGAGTCTGTAAATCAATGGTAAACCGAACCAGAAAGCAGGTTAAAAATACACCTCGGCATGTACGTTTGAAGGGGGTACACCTTTTTTCTCAAGAATTTCGAAGGCTTCGTGAATCATATTGAAATTACCGCACAAATAGCACTGGGTATCTGTTTCAATATGATTTTGATTAAGCCATGCTGTGACCCTGCCATGGAAATCTCCTGATTTATCGCCGCTGGTGCATAAAACATGCCTTCCGGATTCGTATTCATGCCGGTCGTAAGCTTCGTAACCATATCGCACGCCATGCAGCAAGGTGTATTCGATGTTGGGATAGCTCTTTACAAAGCTGTGAAATGGTGCGATGCCCGTACCTGTGCCAATGAACAGAAACTTCGACTTTGCGATATTTTCGTCGGGTATGGTGAAAAAGCCCAGGGGGCCTTCGATCTGCACCATCTCGCCGGCTTTGAGTTTTTTGAGTTGCTTACTTACCAGTCCTTCTTCAACCTCCTTGATTAGTACTTCAAAGTAGTCGTCATTTTCGCCGCTGTACACCGAATACTCCCGGTTGTGGATGCTGCCGGCTTTGCCAAGCAGGATATGCTGGCCAGCCCTGAAACGCAGGCCCCTGCGTGTCATTCGCACAACATATGCACTTTCGGTGAGGTGCCTGAGCGAAATTACCTGGTGCAAATTATCAGTTTTCATGCAGTTGTAATAGTTGTAAATGGCTGATTATGCGCTTGTAAAGCTTATTTTTGTGCCGGGCGGCAAAATTAAACAAAATATGGACTCCTTTTCATATGTTTGAGCATTGAAAGCCGCTTAACCAAACACGGATCAAATGGAAAACCAGGGAGACGATATAGCCAGAATCAGGCAGATACTTTTCGGACACAATGTGTCGGAGATTGAGAAACGGATCGGGCTCACCGAACAGCAGCTTCAATCGCAGCTTGATGAGCTGGGCCATCGGCTGACGCGACTTGCTGACGCATTGACAGTTGTTCAGCAGCAGCTGGATGACCTGCGCAGTCAGCTGGCCGACACTGGCCGCCTGATTCAACAGCATGAACAAAACCTGTCGGACCGGATAGCTTCGGGCCGGCAGCATCTGGAAGATGAACTGGCCCAGCTGCGTAAGTCGTTGAGCGACACAGCCGACAACCTGCGGGCATCGCAGGCTGCCGCCACCGACCATCACAATGCGGCACTGATTCAACTCAGGGAACAGATGACAGAAAAGCTCAGGCTGATGCAAACCGCCAAAGTGGACAGATCAGCTCTGGCATTGTTGCTCAACGAATTGGCCTATCAACTGAGTGGCAGTTCCGACAATCTCCCGAACAAAATTGAGCCTGATCATGAGTGAGAAGCAGGATAAAAGTTTCGACCAGCTGTTGAATCAGGCACAGCTCAACGAGCTGAGAAACCTGCTGGTCGGCCTCTCGAACGAGGAACTTAAACGTCTGCAAACGCTTTTGCGCGATCCGCACGAATTTGCCGGCGAGATCAGTCCGCTTCTTCCCACGGCAATCCGAAAGATGGTGGAGCGTGGTCAGATAGGTATAGAAACTATTTTGCCTGTTATCGAAGAAGCGCTTCACGATGGCATCAGAAAAAATCCCAAACGCCTTGCCGATATCCTTTTTCCTGTCATGGGACCGGCCATCAGAAAAGCCGTTTCGGAGGATATTAAAAGACTGATTCAAACTGCCAATGCTGGTCTTGAGCAGGGATTCTCGCCCAAACGGCTCGCCTGGCGGCTGCAGGCGCTGTTTTCCGGCCGGTCGTACACCGAAATCCTCCTGGCCAAAACATATATCTTCCATGTAAGCCACGTTTTGCTCATACACCGTCAGACCGGCCTGCTGCTGCATCAGGAAAAAGCCGAAGAAGCCGTTGATCTGGAGGCAGATATGATTTCGGCCATGCTGACTGCCATCCGCGATTTTGTGTCGGATTCCTTTCAGAAAATCGAAAGCGCTTCGCTGGATCAGGTGCAGGTGGGCAATTTGACCATCCTCATTGAGCAAGGTCCATTTGCCATCGTGGCAGCTGTGATACAAGGCATTCCACCGGCCGATTACCGGGTTTCGCTCATGGAAGCCATTGAAGCCGTGCACTTTAACCATGCAGTAGATTTGGACAAGTTCGATGGTGACACATCCATCTTTGCGAACTCGGGCAAATTTCTGCAAAGCTGCCTGGTAAGCTACCGCAAGCAAAGCCAAGGCAGCAAACCTTGGCCGTTAATCATCTTAGCATTAATGCTTTTAATGCTGGCGGGCTGGTTTATTTATCAACGCATAACATTCAGGCAGAGCGTTGAACGTTTTGTTGATGCACTCGACGCACAACCCGGTTACCATATCTCGGATATGGCCAGAAATGGCTCAGGCTATCTGGTTCGGGGATTCAAAGACTTCGAAGCCCCCGATTTCCGGCAGTTGGATGCCTGGAAGAATGCAGATACTGCCAGAATCAGTATCCAGCTCGACGAAATCATCTCTGTGGAACCAGCCATGGTGCTGCTTCGTGCCGAAAAACGACTCCAACCCGATAAAAATATTTCCCTGAGTTATGCCGACGGCAAGCTTTACGTTTCGGGACGGGCCAATAAAGCATGGGTGGACGAAAAGCTGAGAAAATGGGAAAGCATACCAGGAGTAAACGCTCTGGACACCAGCGGATTGGTATTAGACTCGCCACCCGACCTGGGTTGGATTATTCCGGCAATTGAAAAACACCAGTTTACATTCGATGTGAACATCACCCGCCTTGACAGTTTGCAGCAACAGCAATTCGATTCGTTAATACAAGCTGCTGTCAGGCTTATTGACTACAATGCCCTATACGGCCGGAAAATGGCTATATTTGTGCAGGTTTACACCAACCGAAGTGGAAATATTGAAGCCAATGTGCGAAAGGCCACCGAAAGGGTTCAGGCTTTTATAGAAAAACTTAAGGAAGCAGGTCTGCCGGACGAGCTGCTCGAAGGCAGGGTGCTTTTCATCGAAGAATCGAATACACGCAATCAGGTGCGAACGGTAACATTTAGTGTGTTTGACAGTAATCAGATAATATGATCAAGAAAAAAGTGGTAATGCTGGGCGCTTTTGCTGTCGGAAAGACAAGCCTGGTTCAGCGGTTCGTACACAGCATTTTCAGCGAAAAATACCTGACCACCATAGGCGTAAAGATCGATCAGAAAACAGTCCATTTGAATGGCCAGGACATCACACTTATGCTGTGGGACCTGTATGGAGAAGATGACTTCATGAAAGTCAAGTCGAGCTATCTCATGGGCGCTTCGGGCTATTTTCTTGTGGCCGACGGCACCCGGGCTGAAACGCTTGATGTGGCTGAGAACCTCCATAAAATGGCATCCGGCAGCACCAACGGCGCACCATTCATTCTTCTGGTCAACAAAAACGACCTTAAAGAAATGTGGGAAGTGCCCGAACTGCGCCTTGACGAATTGCGTGCAAAGGGATGGACCGTGATCACTACAAGCGCCAAAAACAACCACAATGTGGATGAAGCTTTTTACCTGCTCACCGAAAGGATGGTAGCCACACAATCCAAGCCTCAACCATGACAAGTCCGAAAAATGAAGGTTTACTGGGCGGTTTGACCCGGGAAGTCATCGAATACATCCTAAACAAAATACCGCCCTACATCGGTCTGTTTATCATCCGAACCAACAGCGATGGGGTAGTAAAAACCCACCTTGGGCCCTGGGAGAGATACCTCGATCGAAAGCCAGTGATTGGGGTAGCGCTTGATGAAAGTGTGCCCATGCTTTTTGGCATTGTGCCGCCGCTTGTGAACCCCATGATCATCCCACATTTAAATGTAGGTCAACAACGTTATGCCGATATACACGTTTACGCCGACGAGCAAGACGATATCTGGATTTTTTTCATCGACCAGACCAGGCAGGTCGAAATCATTCATCCCTTCGTGCAGCTTTTCAATCAGGAGCGCCTCGAACAACGCACTGGCACGAAAAAGCATGAAGTCAAAGACACACTGGCTGCGCTTTACCTACTCGATTTTCTGGGTTTTGAACGTAAGGGAGATACTTACCGGCAAATAGGCAAGGCGCCATTGTGGTTCAACCAACTGCAGATCGATTTCAAACCAAAAGGTCCGGTATTTCCCCTCAAAGAAATATTCCCTTATCTCGAAGTATTTGAAATAGAGGCAGCCACAATCTGGCAATCTGATGAAGAAAATAAGCTTGTGAGCGACATATGGCAGGAACTGAACCAACAAGGTGAAATGGTTTACCTGCAAGCCCTGGCACTGCGCTACGACCAACGCAACTACCTGCTCATCAAACCATTAGATAGACATACTGACCTGAGCGACAGTTTTTTGCAAAAGGCAAGGGAACAAAAGCTGACACTCGACCAGCTTGCCAGCACCGAAAGGAGACTTAAGGAGCTGCTTGGTTTTAAGGACCAGTTTGTTTCGATCATATCTCACGACCTGCGTTCGCCCATTGGTGCTGTAATCGGCCTGATCGACCTGTTGCTCACGGACCCCCTGGTTCTGCAAAAGCTCGAAAGCGACCAGCTCGAGCTTATACAGGACATCAAAAACGAAATGTTCAGGCTGCTGGACTACAACGATAAACTTTATCAATGGTCGAACCTCGAGCTTGGTAATTTCAAAGTGCGTGCAAAGAGTTTTCCGGTCAGAAACTTAGCAGTTTATGTGGAAAAAATGCAAAAAACCAAGTTCGAACAAAAACAAATCACCTTTGAGACACACATTGAACCCGGCTTAAACATCAGCGCCGATGAAACACTCATGGGACAGGCGCTCAACAACCTTGCAGGCAACAGTGTAAAATTCACACCCCCCGGAGGAAAAATAAGCATTCACGCCAGGCGCGAGGCAGATCATATCCTCATTGAGGTTTCCGACACAGGTGTTGGCATGGACAAGGAAACTGCTTCAAGACTCTTTGATAGTTTTACCCGGAAATCGACCATGGGCACCTACGGTGAACGAGGAACGGGTCTGGGACTCGGTATTGTCAAGAAAATCCTGGATGCCCATAATTATACCATTGCAGTAAACTCGGAGGTGGGCAAAGGCAGCACTTTTGCCATCCGAATCCCCTGCTGAGGGCAACCATCTCCCGAATAACGACCCGGAAACGTTTGTGTAAACAACAGTGCCGGGAAATAAATTTCCGCAATTTTCCGCAAATGTGGTTTTGTTCATCATTGCGTCAATTTTACCCTCATCACACAAGTTTAACAATTGATTATCAATTTGTTAACATTTTGATGTAGAAATTTTGATGTAGTAAATCACATCACCGGGTGTAGCAGTGATGTAAGCATTTGCTTGCGCTCCCCTTTGTTTTGTTGGTAACATTGCTCTGCCATTTGCAACCGTTTTCGGTGCAGCAAAAGAAATTCACTAACGAAACCAAAAACCAACATGAAACAAACTTTAATCAGTGCGATGATGGTTTTGCTCTCGGCAAGCCTGTGGGCACAGACCCTCACGGGCGTTGTTCGCGACAAAACTACCGGAGAGGAGCTGCCAGGGGCCAGCATCTACGTGCAGGGTACCACGCTTGGTACTGTTTCGGATATGAACGGAAACTATAAGATCGAAGTTTCCCCGGGAACAATTACAGTGGTGGCGAGTTTTGTAGGTTACAAAAATGCCATGCAGCGGGTAACGATCAGCAAGGGCCAAAGCCTGACACTCAACTGGCAGCTTGAGCCTGAATCGCTTATGCTCGACGAGCTAGTGGTCATTGGTTATGGTGTCCAGCAGAAGAGCGTAGTAACTGGTGCTATTTCGGGTGTACGGGCCAAGGATATTCAGAACATGCCCGTTACAAGGCTGGAGCAGGCCTTGCAGGGCCGCACCTCGGGGCTGACCATTGCAGCCGCTTCGGGTCAGCCAGGTTCGGGAGCTACCGTGAGGGTGCGCGGGACAACCACAATCAATAACAGCGATCCATTATATATTGTAGATGGGGTACCTGTTGATGTCGGCGGAATTGATTATCTGAATGCGGCCGATATCGAGTCGATCGAGGTGTTGAAAGATGCCGCCTCCGCAGCCATCTACGGAGCAAGGGCAGCCAACGGAGTTATTATCGTTACCACACGCAAAGGCAGTCCCGGCGACATGAAGATTGACTACCACGCTTATGTGGGCTCACAGGCGCCGGCAAAGAAACTTGACCTGCTTAATGCCACCGATTATGCCAAGCTGCGCAACGAATCGCTGCGCAATGCCGGCCTGCCTGAAATTTTCCCCGACCCGGAAAGCCTGGGTGAAGGAACCGACTGGCAATCTGTTATTTTCAACAACAACGCCATCATTCAAAACCATGAACTGAGCATCAGCGGAGGCAACGATCGCTCAACATATTACTTTTCGTTTGGCTACCTTGATCAGGAGGGTATTGTAGCCACCGACATCTCGCATTACAAGCGACTGAACCTCAGGCTTAACGCCACCAACAAAGTAAACAACTGGTTGCGCTTTGGCAACAACTTTGGTTATTCACACATTAAGAGCAAAGGCTCGCTGAATACCAACAGCGAGTTTGGCGGTCCCCTGGGTTCGGCCATCAACCTGGATCCGGTGACACCGGTCATCATCACCGACCCGGCTATCATTAACGCCCCACCATACAGCAACCAGCCCGTGGTGCGCGATGCCAACGGATTCCCTTACGGCATTTCGCAACATGTGGGCCAGGAGCTCACCAACCCTATAGCTTACATTGCTACCCGACTCGGCAACTATGGCTGGTCGGACAATTTTGTGGGCAACCTTTATGCCGAGATTGAACCTGCCAAATACTTCAGGTTCCGTTCCGATCTTGGAACCAAGCTGGCTTTCTGGGGCGATGAAGCATTTACTCCCGTGCATTATCTGAATGCCGCCACCATAGTCACGAATAACTCCTACTACAGGGCGCGCAACATGGGTTTCACCTGGAATTTTGAAAACACACTGACCTATGCCCGCAAAATAGGCCTGCATGATTTCAGCGCCTTGGTGGGTACGTCAGCTTATGTTTCCAACTCCTCGGGAGTAAACGCTACTTATAAAGACCTGCCTGTCAATACGTTTGATGAAGCTTCCATGAACTATGGCGTGGCCGATGCCAACAAAATCGGTGGCGGCTGGGAAAGCCCGGACCATCGCATTGCATCGCTTTTTGCACGTGGTACTTATAATTACGACGGAAAATACCTCTTCACAGGTATCATACGCCGCGATGGTTCTTCCCGCTTCGGCACCAACAATAAATTCGGCTACTTCCCATCCGCATCGCTTGGCTGGAACGTGACCAGCGAACCTTTCTGGCCCAAAAACAATATCGTCAACTACCTCAAGATCAGGGGTTCATATGGTGTTACGGGTAACGACCAGATTGGTGATTTCCAATATCTTTCGACGGTTGGAAGCGGACGCAACTATGTTTTCAGCTACGACAACCTCATCATTGGCTATAGCCCCAATGCGCCCTCCAATCCCGACCTGAAATGGGAACAAACCAGCCAGGCCAATATCGGATTTGAAGCCACCCTCATGGACGACTTCCGATTGGTGTTCGACCTTTACGACAAACGCACCACGGGCATGTTGCAGCCCATCATCCTGCCGGCTTATGTGGGTGCCAACGGCTCGCCAACAGGCAACGTTGCTTCGATGACCAACAAAGGTTTTGAGCTGGAGCTCAGCTATTTCAAAAAGATCTCCGACCTGAACCTGGAGCTGCGGGGCAATACCTCCTATCTGAAAAACGAAATCACTGACCTGGGCACGGTGGAATTCCGCACCGGCGCCAACTTCCACAACAGCACCTACGAAATCTCCCGCCTCATGGTAGGCTATCCCGTGGGCGCATTCTACGGATTCGAGGTGCTTGGCGTCTTCCAGTCGCTGGGTGAAATTCAGAAATACAAGAATCCTGACGGCACGCTCATTCAGCCCAATGCCAGACCGGGCGACTTCAAATATGCCGACCTGAACAAGGACGGTAAAATTGATGCTGCCGACCGAAAAGTTATCGGCGACCCCACACCCACCTGGTCGTTTGGTTTCACAATCAATGCCTCCTACAAACAGTTTGATTTTGTGTTGTTCGGCCAGGGTGTAGCCGGCAACCAGATTTTCAATGGTTTAAGGCGCCTCGACGTACCAGGTGCCAACTGGACTTCGGATGCCCTGAACCGCTGGACAGGCGTAGGCACCTCGAACACCTATCCCCGTCTGGTGCTTGGCGACCCGAACAAAAACTTCGCCAACCCGAGCACGTTCCACCTCAGCAACGGATCGTACGTCCGTCTGAAAACCTTGCAGATTGGCTACACCATCCCGCGCGAACTCAGCCGCAAAGCCGGCATCCAGCGCATGAGGGTTTATGTAGGCTCGAACAACCTGCTCACCTTTACCAAATACACCGGATTCGACCCCGAAATCGGTGGATGGAGCTACAGTATCGACAGAGGCTATTACCCCCAGGCCAGGTCGTTTATGGCAGGAGTTAATGTAACACTTTAAATATCAGGTGACTATGAAAAGAATAATATATTTCTCAGCAATTTTGATGGTGATGCTGGCCGGTTGCAGCAAGGACTGGCTGGAAGTAAAACCCAAGGGCACCACACTCGAGGCCAATTTTTATCGCAACGCCGACGAGGCTTTTGCCGGTCTGGTGGCTGTGTACGACCCGCTCGGATGGGATGTGGTGAAGGATTATTCCTCAAAGGTTGGATATCTGAATACCGCCTCTGACGATTGCTGGGCAGGCGGCGGCAACTTTGCCGACCGCGCAACCTGGGAAGCCTGGAACACTTACACCCTCGACCCTGCACTGGGGCCGCAAGACGACTTTTGGGGACGCAACTATGCCGGAGTAGCCCGGGCCAACGTCCTGCTCTCGAAGATTGACAACGTGCCCATGAACGAAAACCTGAAAAAACGTTTCAAAGCCGAAGCCAAGTTTTTGCGTGCCTATTATTATTTTGACCTCATCCGCCTTTTCAGGAACATCCCGCTCATCCTTGAGCCTCTTTCCCCTGCCGAATTTTACAACGTTACCCAGGCGCCCCGTGAACAAGTGTGGGCACAGATCGAACGCGACCTTAACGACGCCATTCCGGATCTGCCGCTCAATGTACCCGATCCCGAACGCGGCCGCGTTACCAAAGGTGCCGGGATGGCCTTGCTGGGCAAAGTGATCCTGTTTCAGAACAACGAAAGCAGGATGCTCGAAGCAGCTAACCTCTTTGAGCAGGTTGACCTCTCCGGACAGTATGAGTTGCTGCCAAACTTTGGCGACATCTTCCGTCCCGACAACAAATTCAATAAGGAATCGATCTTCGAGATCTCGCACAGCAATGCTGCCGTGGGTTATTGGGGTCCCTGGCCGCCCGCCGGCGAAGGACACATTTTTACTCAGATGTGCGGTCCGCGCGGATATGTCGGGCCAGTGTATGACGCAGGCTGGGGATTCAATCCCATCCGGCCGGAACTGGTTGACAAACTCAAGAACACCAACCGATACAAAGCCACGGTCGCCAATATCGACAGCCTCGAAAAAGCCGGTGTGGCCACTTACGAAAAAGGCTATCAGAATACAGGCTATTTCTGCCAAAAATTCATCCCGATGAAAGCTTTCCGGTCAACAGGCAATGGCGACCCGGTGCTTATGTGGCCTTATAACTACATCGAAATCAGGCTGGCCGACGTTTTACTAATGGCCGCCGAAGCCTATCTGCGTGGTGGCAATACAGCAAAAGCCCAGATCTATCTCGACCGCGTACGCGCAAGGGTAGGCCTGCCACCCGTGCCAGCAACCATGGATAATATTATGGAAGAAAGGCGGATGGAGCTGGCAACCGAAGGACATCGCTGGTTCGACCTCGTGCGTACCGGCCGGGCTGCCCAGGCACTGGCTTTCAAGGGCTTTGTGGCCCCAAAACACGAGTTCCTCCCCATCCCGCTCACCGAAATCAACAACACCAAACTTGTTCAGGACCCTAACTACTAATACCTTTTCATAGCTTTATTTTTTGCGGTTAGTGAGTAGAGCGCGCCGCTGATGACCCCGGCGGCCGCTCTTTTTAAAAAACACACAAAATGCGATTACCACTTACACTTGCCTTTCTCCTGCTATCGGTTGTCGTTACGAGCTGTCAGAATGCCGACAGCTCCAAATACCAGATTATCCTACCCGGACCTCCGCAAGACCTGGGTTGGGAGTTTGAGACCGAGCCCGCATGGAGCGACGAATTCGACTATACCGGCCTGCCTGACCCATCGAAATGGGATTACGACCTGGGTGGGCACGGATGGGGCAATAACGAGCTTCAGTTTTACACCAACCGCATCGAAAACGCCACAGTGTCCGACGGAACACTGAAAATCAAGGCACTCAAGGAAAGTTTTGAAGGAAAAGAATACACCTCGGCCAGACTGGTTTCGCGCAGCAAAGGCGATTTTTTGTACGGACGCATCGAAGTCAGCGCCAAACTTCCCTCAGGACGAGGCACCTGGCCGGCCATCTGGATGCTGCCCACCGACTGGGAATATGGCGGATGGCCCAAATCGGGCGAGATCGACATTATGGAGCATGTGGGTCACGATCCGGATGTGGTGCACATCAGCACCCATACCGAGGCCTATTATTGGGTGCTGGGCAACAACAAAACTGCCACCATGAGGGTGGAAAACGCCCGAACCACATTCAATACCTACCGCATCGACTGGACACCTTATGCCATCCGGGGCTACATCAACGGCCGGCACATTTTTACACACGTAAACGAAGGCACAGGATACCAAACCTGGCCGTTCGACAAGCGTTTCCACCTGATATTCAACATCGCTATTGGTGGCAACTGGGGCGGACAGCAAGGTGTTGACCCCAATATTTTCCCGGCTGTCATGGAAATCGACTGGGTGCGCTATTACCGGATGATACCTAAAAACCAATGAAAAACAACGTATTAAAACTTTTTCTCATATTATCTCTTTTTGCTTGCAGCAAAGACGAAGGGGAGCTGCCTGTATTAAACTTCCCGGATGTTGTGGAGGTGAGCGAAGACGCAGGCAAAGCTGAGGTAACCATCACCCTCGACAGCAAAAGCAAAAAAGAAATCACACTCAGATACAACACCATCGACGGAACCGCTGTGGCAGGCGCCGATTACGACTCGATAGGCACGACCACAGTGGTATTCAAACCTGGGGAAACCTCCAAGGTAATCACAGTGAATATCATTGATGATCAGGAGTACGAGGCAGACGAATACTTCTTTCTGGCTGCTGCCGGGCTGCGAAATGCCAGGCTCGGAAACGACCGTACACGCATTACCATTAAAAACGATGATATCTTTATTCCTTTGATGCAAGTGCCTGAGCGACTGTTCTTTGAAGAAGGAACGGCTGTAAGCGTAACCGCACGGATTCCCATACGTCTTTCCGGTCCGGCTCAGGAACCTGTATCGTTCAAATGGAGCACAGTACAATGGACGGCCAGAGCCAGCGAAGATTTTATTCCGGTTTACAATCAGCAGGTAACTTTTTCGCCGGGCGAAATTGAGAAGATACTGGAAGTTCAGCTGGTGAAGGATGATGTCTTCGAAATGGACGATCAGTTTACAGTCGAGCTTACAGACGTTTTAAATGCCACGGTCCCAAACACTTCAACAAAAGTTGTCATTCTGAACGACGACACTTACACACCCGATATGGCCCCCGACGGCCCGGTCACACCTATGTCGTATCCTCAGATGTACCTGAGCTGGAGCGACGAATTCGATGGCTCCGCTATCAATCAGGACAACTGGAGCTACAATACCGGCGGTGGCGGATGGGGGAACAACGAACTGCAGATCTATACCAATTCCTCACAAAACTCCAATGTGCAGGATGGCAAACTTCACATCACCGCCACCAAGTTGTACAGCACCTATTACTCCGCCCGCCTGATCACTCAGGGAAAACGCGAATTCCGCTACGGACGCATCGACATCAGGGCAAAAATGCCTATCGGACAAGGCATCTGGCCGGCGCTCTGGATGTTGGGGGCAAACATCAACACGGTGGGATGGCCGCGCTGTGGCGAGATCGACATCATGGAATACCTTGGGCACGAGCCCAAACGTGTTCATGGTTCCATACACTACTTCGACGCCGGACATAAATCGCGCACAAAGAGCTATTTGCTTTCAACAAACGAAAACTTCAACGATAAGTTTCACGTATTCAGCATCGTATGGCAGGAAAACGCCATCCGATGGTATGTGGATTATCAGTTATATCACGAAATCAAAGACACCGACATCCGTTTCGAATCCTTCCGCCTGCCTCACTTTTTCATTTTCAATGTAGCTGTTGGGGGCAACTGGCCTGGCAATCCGGATGCCACAACCGTTTTCCCTCAAACCATGATTGTGGATTATGTAAGGGTATTTCAGGTACAAATTGAGAAATAACACCAGTAAACAAAAAGATATGAATTTGAGAATTAAAACTTTATTTTGGAACGTTGCAGCTTTTCTGGTAGTTGCCTGCAGTGCTCCAGAACAACAGCATCCATCGAAGCACACAATCCCAGAAATTGAAGACAAGGTCAAAAAACTGGTCAGCTCAATGACATTGGAAGAAAAAGTTGGTCAGATGACTCAAATCACGCTTGATGTGTTGCTCAAAAGCGACCCAAAAGGGGGTAGCCAGGAGCCACCGGTATTGGATTCGCAACAAATGAATCTTGCCTTCAGGCAGTATTTTGTCGGTTCGGTGCTCAACACATCCAACAACAGGGCACGCACACCGGCCTGGTGGAACAACATGGTAAAAGACCTGCAGGATTTTGCCATGAAAAACAACCGTTTTGGCATTCCGATCATCTATGGGGTGGATATGATTCATGGCGCATCCTATGTGGATGGTGCAACACTTTTTCCGCAGCAGATAGGTATGGCCGCCACGTGGAATCCGGAAATTGTCCATCAGGGAGCCGAAGTAACTGCTTATGAGAGCCGGGCCTCAGCCATTGGCTGGACTTTCAGCCCGGTGCTCGATCTGGGTGTGGATCCCCGCTGGCCACGCCAATGGGAAACCTTTGGCGAAGATCCTTACCTCGCCTCGGTGATGGGAACCAGCCTCATCCGCGGATTGCAGGGCGAAGACAACCATATTGCCAGCCCCAACAGGATGGCAGCCTGTCTGAAACATTACATGGGTTATTCGCATACCCTGAGCGGCAAAGACCGCACGCCCGCCTGGATACCCGAAAACAAACTGCGCGAATATCACCTGCCTGCCTTCAAAGCCGGAGTAGATGCGGGTGCACTTACTGTGATGGTCAACTCGGGCGAAATAAACGGTGTGCCCGTACATGTCAACAAATACCTGCTCACGGACATACTTAAGGAAGAGCTTGGCTTCGAAGGGTTTGTGCTTACAGACTGGAGCGATATCGAATACCTGCATACCCGCCACAAAGTGGCAGCAAGCCACAAAGAAGCTGTGAAACTGGCCATCAATGCCGGCATCGACATGTCGATGGTGCCTTACAATTTCCGCTTCGCCGACCACCTTATTGAATTGGTCAATGAAGGCGAGGTTCCCATGAGTCGCATCGACGATGCAGTGACGCGTATCCTGAGGGTAAAATACCTGCTTGGCCTTTTTGACAAACCTTATACCATACTTGATGAGTATCCCGACTTTGGCAGTTTGGCATTCGAAAACCTGGCCCTGCGAACAGCACAGGAATCGATAACCTTGCTTAAAAACGAACAAATCCTGCCTTTGCCGAAGAACTTCAGGATATTGGTGGCAGGTCCGGCAGCCAACAGCATGCGGCCGCTCAACGGCGGCTGGAGCTACAGCTGGCAGGGCGAGCTGGCCGATGAATTTGCTTCTGGTTATAAAACAATCTTTGAAGCCTTGCGCGAGCTTGCCACCAGTCCGAACAATGTAGAACTGTACGAAGGCGTGCGATACAAAATGGATGGCAAATACGATGAGGAAATCGTGGACGACCTGAATGTGTTCCGCAGAAAAGCTGCCCAGGCCGATGCCATTGTGCTTTGCCTGGGTGAAAACTCCTACACCGAAAAGCCTGGCGACCTTGAGGATTTGTATCTATCCGATAACCAGCAGGAACTTGCGCGCCTGGCAGCCGCAAGCCGCAAACCGGTCATCCTTGTGATGGTGCAGGGCCGCCCGAGGGTAATCTCAAAAATTGAACCACTGGCCAAGACTGTGCTTAATGCCTACCTCCCCGGCAATTTCGGAGGCCAGGCCATCGCGCAGATCCTGTTTGGCGAAGTGAACCCTTCCGGAAAACTGCCCTATACCTACCCGCGCTTCCCCAACAGCCTCGAACCCTACTACATCAAGCACGCCGAACAACTCGAGATCGCAGGTTCACCCACCGGAACCCAGTACAACCCACAATACCATTTTGGTTACGGACTGAGCTACAGCAATTTTACCTACAGCGATCTGCGGCTGGATAAGAATTCATATGCCCCTGACGACCTGATCAGGGCCACTGTTCGGGTGACCAACAATTCGGCCATACCGGGAAAAGAAGTAGTACAGGTTTTTGTATCGGACCACTATGCCAGCCTGACACCCTCAGTAAAACGGCTCCGGGCTTTCGAAAAGATCAGTTTGTCGCCGGGCGAATCGAAAGAGGTACAATTTGAAATCCCTGTTAAAAATCTGGCCTTTGTGGGGCCCGACAACCTCTGGACCCTGGAAAAAGGCACTTTCAGCCTGATGTGTGGCCCGTTGAGCTCTGATTTTGAACTCAATGCGGACAAAAAATTTTCTAACCGAATTATACACTAAATCAATGAAAACCAATCACAAATCAATTACTCATTTATTAACCCAAAAATTTCAGCCATGAAAAAAAACCTGAGATTCTCTTTGTTGCTGCTATTTGTGGCAACGCTCATTCCGTTCACTTCCTGCAAGAAGGAAGACCCGGAACCAGAATTGATTCCGAGCTTCACCTTCCAGGTGGATGCGCAAAACTGGAAGAAAGTAAAGTTTACCAACGAGTCGCAGAACTATTCGGCACTTGAGTGGAACTTTGGCGACGGCAGCCCGGTTTCGACAGAGACCGACCCTGAACACATCTACGAAAATGCCGGTCAATACACAGTGACCCTCAAAGCCACCTCGCTCAAAGGCACATACACCGACGTATTTTCGCAGGTGGTTACCATCAGCGACCCCAATGTGCTCCTTACCCGCCTTGCTGGCGAAGGTACTGATGGTAAAAAGTGGAAACTGATCCGCGATGTGAGTACAGGACGCTATCCGCTGGAAGTTGGACCTGAAAGCAGAACAGAGATATGGTGGGCTATGGGTCGCAACAACGACGAACTGGCCAACAGGCCTTGTATGCTCAACGACGAGTGGACTTTCCATCGCGACGGCCGCATGATTTTCGATGCCAAAGGCGATGTTTGGGCTGAAGGCAACATCTTTGAACCCGGCTGGACCTGTGTATCGGAAAACAACATGGTAAGCACCACCGGCCAGAGCCTGGCAGCATGGGGAAGCGGCAACCACACCTTTGAGATCATCCAGGGCGAACAGCCTAAAGTTAAGGTCAATGGCCTTGGAGCTTACATCGGCTTCTACAAATTGGGCAACAACGTTGAGGTGAACACCCCTCAGCAAACAGTTACCTACAACATCGTTAAGTTGCACGACGGACAGGTGGACACCCTCATCGTGGAAGGCATCTACCGCTGGAATCCGGCCGAACCAGGCGGGTACTGGCGTTTTGTGCTCGTACACTACGACAACCCCAACGAAGAACCGCCCATCCCCGGCAACATGCCTAACCCCTCGTTCTCATTCACACAAGACGGCCTGACATTGGTGTTCAACAACACCTCCACCTATGCCAACAGCTATCTGTGGGACTTTGGCGACGGTAACACTTCAACCGCCGAAAACCCAACCCATACTTATGCCAGCGAAGGCTTGTACACCATCAAGCTGACCGCCACCAATGCCATGGGCACACGCTCGACCGAGCTGGATGCAGTGGTGTCGGTAACACCCCTCACTGCCGAGTTGCTGGTTGGTGCACCCTGGAGGGTACGTGTAGCTGAACGTTCGGTTTATGTTGGCCCAGGACTCGGAGACCCGTCGTGGTGGTCGCTGCCCAAGTCGTTCCTCGATGGAACTGGCACTGGGGGCGACGACTGGTCGTGCATGCCTGATGACGAATTCACCTTCCATGCCGATGGTAAATTCACATACGACACCAAGGGATCGGCCCGCAACGACGGATACTTCGGTTCGCCCAACGGTTGCATCTCGGATGCCCAGATTGCTGCCAGCGGAAATGGTGCAGCCTTCGGTAGTGCCCTTGGCGAAAATGCACACACCTTTGCGTTTACCCCCGCAACGGCCGACAGCCGCGCGATCATCACCCTCACCAATGGCCCCAACCGTGCCGCATTCATCGGATTCTACAAAGGCTACTACGGAGGCGAAAATACCAATGGCGCCAACCCACCAAATGGCGGAAATCCCACTAACCGCTACGAGGTAATTGGCTTTGCCAACGGAGCCACAAAACAATACCTCATCGTATCGGTTGACATCACAGGCGACCACAGCGGAACAGCCGCGTGGACCATGGTGCTCGAACGTTGACATTCGCTTGCACATACAAACCAGGCAGGAGGGGCATCGTCCCCTCCTGTTTTATCACACAAATCACCAAAACCACCAAATAACATCAAGTTTATATGCGTAAGATATTTGCTGTCGGTATTTTGCTGATCTTTAACTTTCTGGTCCATGCACAAGAAATTACGGTAAGAGGAACGGTGAAAGACGCGCAGGCCAACCCGCTGCCCGGTGTCACCATCCTGGTCGATGGCACGGCCCGGGGCACCATTACCGGTGTTGACGGGCAATATGAGATTGTTGTTTCGAATACAGCCCGCCTCAGGTTCAGCTATATAGGATATGTGGAACAAGTAATTGCTGTGAACGGACGCAACCGTATTGATGTGACCCTCCTGGAAGACATCGCCCAGCTTAGCGAAGTGGTTGTGATTGGCTACGGCACCCAGAAAAAGAAAGACCTCACCACAGCTGTAGCAGTGGTGGATGACAAGGAAATGCGAAACCGTCCGCTGGTTTCGGCAGCTGAAGCCCTGCAGGGAAAAGCCGCAGGTGTGCAGGTGTTTCAACCTTCGGGCAAGCCCGGTTCCGGCTTGGCTGTGAGGGTGCGCGGAGCCACATCGGTACTGGCAGGCAACGAACCTTTGTATGTGGTTGACGGGGTGCCAACCACAGATATCCGACACATCAACCCCGGCGACATCCAGAGCATGAGCGTGCTCAAAGATGCTTCGTCAGCAGCCATTTACGGGGCACGTGCTGCCAATGGCGTGGTGATTATTACAACAAAGCGCGGACAGGCAGGCGAAAGCACCATCCGCTACAACACCTATCTCGGCTGGTCCAATCTGCGCAAGGGCATTGATGTCTTGGGCACAAAAGCCTACCGCGAACTGATGAACGAGATAATGCCGGGCAGCATCGACCCGACACAAACAAAATTTACCGACTGGCCGGGCTTAGTCTTTGGCACCGGAACCACCCAGACACATCAGCTGTCGTACACCGGAGGCACCGAAAAATCATCCCAGTTCGTCTCGGCTACCTGGCTCTCCGATCAGGGAATGGTCAAACCGGCACGCTTCGACCGTTTTACCGTGCGCACCAACCTCGACAACGAGCTCAAACCCTGGCTCAAAGCCAACACCAGCATCAATGTGATGCACCTCAACACCAAGGATACCCCCGATAACCTGAGCTCCGGACGCGGAGGCGTCATCATGAGCGCACTCAACACCCCGCCATTCCTGTCGATTTACAAAAACGACGGCAGCGGGTGGTACGACCCCAATCCATTCCAGCCATCATGGGAACACCCGATTGCTTACATGGAAGGCCCCGATCAGCAGACAATAGATAATCAGATATTCGGAAATTTCAGCCTGACTGCCAATCCACTCAAGGAACTGACCCTGACCACTAAGTTCGGGGCCGACCTGCTCACCCACCAGTGGGATTATTACCTCGACCCCGTGCGCACCAATTTTGGAAGACAAAACAACGGCATCGGTCAGTCCGACAAAACCACACACAGCACCTTGCTCTGGGAGAATACCATTGGTTTCGCCCGGGCATTCGGAAAACACAACCTTAACGCACTGGCAGGCAATAGCATACAAAGATACAAAGGCAACAATTCGTTCATCTACGGCACCGATTTTCCGGAAGATGTCAATGTCCGCACCCTCAATGCCGCAAACAACATCACGGCAAGCACCAATATCCAGGAGTGGGCTTTGGCTTCATTTTTCGGCCGTGCTGCATGGGATTGGTCGGGCAAATACTACCTGACCATGAGCCTGAGGCGCGACGGATCGTCGAAACTGGCCCACCACTGGGGTACTATGCCCTCGTTTTCGGCCGGTTGGCGCATCTCATCAGAAAAGTTTATGCAGGGAGTTACCCTGATCGACGACCTGAAACTTCGAGGTGGATGGGGAAAGAACGGCAACCAGGAAGGCATCCCCAATTATGCCCGCTACGGCTTGATCAACTACTACCGTCGTACGCCTACCAACCCATTGTCCGGACCATCTGCAGTTCAGGTTACGTATGGCAACCCTGACCTGCGCTGGGAAACAACCACCCAGTCGAATATCGGGATCGACCTTGCCATGTTCAACTACAGGCTCAACTTTACTGCAGATGCCTACATCAAGCGCACCGACGATGTGCTGCTCAATGTGCAGCTGAGCAGTTCGCTGCCCATCACCACAATTCAAACCAATGCCGGCAGCATCGAAAACCGCGGTATCGAGTTCAACCTCAACACAGTAAACCTGGATAAAAAAATCCGCTGGACTTCCGATTTCAATATCTCCTTCAACAAAAACGAGGTAAAAAAACTTGAATACACCGACATCTACTATTTCGGGCGCATCTACTCCAACAACCAGGATGTGGCCATTGTAAAAGTCGGCCTGCCCCTCGGGTCGTTCTTTGGTTATGTGGCTGACGGGGTGGATCCGGCCACAGGCAACCTGAAATATAAAGACCTGAACAACAATGGCATATTCGATACCGGCGACCGTACCGTCATCGGCAATGCAAATCCGGATTTTGTTTTCGGATTTACCAACAACCTGAGCTACAAACGTTTCGACCTGAACATCTTCATTCAGGGCAGCTATGGCAACGACATCTACAACGCAACCCGCATCGACCTCGAAGGCATGTTCGACAGCAAAAATCAGAGCACTGCCGTGCTGCGAAGATGGCGCAAACCCGGTGATGTCACCGACATCCCACGGGCAGGAAACATCAACAATGTGCGCAACTCGACACGATTTGTGGAAGACGGCTCTTTTGTCAGGCTGAAATCGCTCACCCTGTCGTACAACCTGCTGACTGCCGCCGACAAGTTCAAAGGCATCAGAAGCCTGCAATTGTTCGCCACCGGGCGCAATCTGATTACGCTGACCAAATACAGCGGTTTTGACCCCGAAGTGAATGCCTATGGCAACAGCGCTGTGGAGATGGGAATCGATTACGGCACCTATCCGCAATCGCGCTCAATTGTGATCGGCCTTAACCTTGAACTTTAAACACTTGCAGCCATGAAAAGAATCCTCAACATCATATTGACCACAGGTATAATCTACGCCCTGAGCGCCTGCAACGATTTTCTCGACCTGCAACCGGTGTCGCAGAGCATAGCAGTTTCGAACACTTCGGCTGATTCCATTCTTTACAAAACACCTGCCGAAGTGGAAGCCGCACTGGCAGGGGTGTATGATGATTTCCGGAACGAGTATTTCTCGCTCGACTATTATGTGAATGGCGATGCCCAGAGCGACGATGCCTATGCGGGCGCCGACAACCCTATGAACTTTCAGATCGACGAATTCAGCATTGATGCCACCAACACCAATGTCAGCCGCGACTGGGCCTATTTGTACGGCACCATAGGCAAGGCCAATTCGGTGTACAACAATGTGGACAAGGTACCAGGACTGTCGGATGCCCGGAAGATCGAGATCAAGGCCGAAGCAGCCTGGATCAGGGCATTTATGTACTTCCAGGCCGTGCAGCTGTGGGGCGATGTGCCTTTGCAGCTCAAAGAAGTGACCACCGTAAGTGTTGACCTGCTGCCCGAGATCTATCCCATCATGTTTCCGGCCCGCGCACCTAAAGACTCTGTCTTTGCACAGATTATCAGAGACTTCGAGCTGGCACGCAACCATGCCCGCATCACCGCCCCGCACAAGGGATATGCCACACGTGGCGCAGCCAATGCCATGCTCGCCAAAGTGTATGCCACCATCCAACCCCCGCAATGGGACAAGGTGCTGCAATACTGCGATGCCGTGATTGCCGGAGGCTACAGCCTGTTGCCGGATTATGAAATGCTCTGGAACAACCAGCACGAGAACTCGGCCGAATCGATCTTCGAAATCAATTACGAAGGCACCCCTTCGAGTGGCAACTGGGGCACAACGATGTTCCGTGGCCTCGACTGGAAAAAATTCAATACCCCATCGAACGACCTGGTTGCCGCCTTCGATGCCGAAAACGACATGATCCGCAAAAATGCCAGCATCATCTTTCTCGATGTCAGCGGCCGCTGGAGCGACCCTTACTGGCCACAGACCAACTTCCCCTTTGTGAACAAATGGAGAAACTTTACCATGCCCAGCCCGCAGAATTTCATCCTCCTGCGTCTGGCCGACATTTTGCTGCTCAAGGCCGAAGCGCTCAACGCCCAGGGTGATGTGCAGGGCGCAGCCGCACTCGTAAACCAGATCAGGGCCAGAGTAAACCTGCCTCCGACCACAGCCAGCAACCAGGCCGAAATGAGACTGGCCATCGAAAAGGAACGCCGGCTAGAACTTGCTTTCGAAGGACACCGCTGGTACGACCTTAAACGCACCGGAAGGGCCATCGAAGTGATGAACAATGTGAAAGGCCCGAACAACACGCCGCTCAACTACAATGTGACCCCCAACAAACTGCTCTGGCCCATCCCGCAACGCGAAATTGACAACAACACCAAGCTTACCCAGAACCCGGGATATTAAACACACCTGCCTCCGGTGGTCCCGACTGCCGGAGGCCATTTTTGTTCATTATTTTATGAAAATGACTGAAAAATCGCGCCTGATGTCTGTTAGCTTGATTATCATGCTTTTGCTGGCTTCATTTTTACCCCCGGCCTGCAATAAAACAAATCCACCCGACGATCCCGAACCCCCGGGTCCGGATGGCCCCACCGCTCAGGTATGGCTCACCCGTGGAGATCAGCTTAAACTCCTCAGCAAGGAAGCCGGATTGCCCATCATCGGCCAGCACGATGGCATGTGGCCGCTGATCACAGTGGACACAAGCATTCAAATGCAAACCATTGATGGTTACGGGGCTGCAATGACTGGCTCGTCGGCCTACCTGATCAACAGGGTGCTCAATGCCACTGAAAGCCAGAGCCTGCTGGAAAAACTCTTTGACCCGGAAAAAGGCATCGGCATCAGCTTTGTACGCCTGACCATGGGCGCCAGCGACTTCTCGCTCTCCGACTATACCTACAACGACCTGCCTGCCGGACATACCGACTTCCAGTTGCAAAACTTCAGCCTGAGCAAAGACACTTTGGATGTGATCCCCGTGATGCAAAAGGTGAAAACCATCGCGCCCGACCTGTTCATCATGGGTTCGCCATGGAGTGCCCCGGCCTGGATGAAAACCAATGGCAGCCTCAAAGGCGGCAAACTTCGCTCCGATTGCTATTCGGTGTATGCGGATTATTTTGTGCGTTACGTGCAGGCAATGCAGGCTAAAGGCATCAGCATCAGCCATGTAACTCCACAAAACGAGCCACTTTATTTCACTGCAGCCTATCCCTGCATGGAAATGCAATCGGGCGAACAGCTCGTCTTTATCCGCGACCACCTCGGACCAAAATTTGCACAGGCCGGGTTGAGTACCAAAATCATCAATTACGACCACAACTGGGATAATACGACTTACTCCATTCAAATTCTCAACGACCCCCAGGCCAAGGCCTTCACTGCCGGAAGCGCTTTCCATGGTTATGGTGGTCAGGTCTCGGCCATGTCGGCGGTGCATAATGCCCACCCCGACAGGGAGTTACACTTCACAGAAATATCAGGTGGTGCATGGGCCCCTGATTTCTCGGACAACCTGATGTGGTATATGCGCAACATTTTCATAGGCACTGCCCTCAACTGGTCGCGATCGGCATTGATGTGGAACCTGGCATTGGACGAATACCACGGCCCGCGAAATAACGGCTGTCCGAACTGCCGCGGCGTGGTCACCATCAACCAATCCACCCGACAAATTACCTTCAACGAAGAATACTACGCCATCGGACACTTCTCGAAATTTGTCCGCCCGGGTGCGGTAAGGGTGTCCGCCCTCTGGGCACAATCGCTCACCAATATCGAAGCAGTGGCATTCGTAAATACCGACGGATCAAAAGCCCTGGTGATCAGCAACTACGACAATAATTTCAAGACCTTCACCGTGCGGCAGGGCAATAAGTTCTTCAGCTGCTCAATCCCATCAAAGTCAGTGGCAACGCTTGTCTGGAACTAAAGAAGACTGGCTTACGATTGAATACAAATTTCAGTAGTTATTTACGTTGATATTGCACATCAACAGTTTTCTTCTATAAAGCCCATCGTTGCTACAAATTTGGTCAGTCTAACCGGGACTTCTGCAAGCCTATAGTATGGCAAATCAATATCAGTACTTTACGAATGTAGTTGTGTAAACATGCTTCGCAGTGCTCAGACAAAGTTTGTAAACACCAGCTTTAAGAAAACCGACAGCAACCGCATCAGGTACTTCATTCGCAATTTCCTTCAGGCATCTGCCTTGTGCATCGAAAATTGTCAATCGATCAGGCAGTTCGTTTTCGGGCAATGATAAATGCAACAAATCATGAACCGGATTGGGGTGAACTTCAAATAATGGTTTCGTTGCAGTCTGGTCCAGTCCGGTTGGGATGAAACTGCTCAGCGTGTTCGAGGCCACCGAGAACTTAAAGTAGAGTGGAATATTTGCCCCGGACTGTAATATTCCGCCAATGAGCAGAATAGTGTCGTTGGCATTTTTGGTGCTGCTTGGAATATAAGTTGCTGTGAAATCTGCCATACCCTCGGGCATTGTGACGGGAAGCTGCATCCAGTTGAAGCTGTTGGTGTTTAACCGGAATATCTTGTTCGAAAACAGCTGGGTATTATTGCTGTAATTATAGCTATACCCGCCAAACACGTAATAATAAGTGCCAGCGGGGTCCTGAGTGCCTGCCATTCCGTAAAGCTCATCAATAGTTCCGGTAGCGGGCACCATTTCCCATCCTGATTGTACGCTGTACTTCCAGATGTTCTGCGAGTAGCTGGGCTGATTTCCAGGTGTATTCGGATCCCAATCATGCCACATTCCTCCAAAAATATGGGCATTGCCATTTTTCTGAAAACCACCGCTTCCCATTAACGGTTCCGGCAAAGCCGGAAGCGAACTAAAACCAGAGGCGGGATTATTCAAATTCAAGGAATAGAAGCCAGCTGAGGATTGATTTGCTCCCGTACGCCCTCCGATCAGGTAAACTGAGGAGCTGCCGGCTGGTAACACTGTTGCCTGACGTGACAAACAAGGACCAGTGTTTGAAACCAGCTCCCAGCACCTTGTACTGAGATTGAACCTCCATGTATCTGATATACAGTTACTTGTAGCATTAACTCCTCCTGAAATATAAAGAAATCCATTATGCAGCCATGATGTGTGGTTTGCCCTGGCTGGAGGCTTTAATGGGCATCCTGGGTTTGGCTCAATTCGGCTAAACTGACCATATTGATTACAAACCCATATCTCATTACTATATTCCAGCATACCATTCAAATAACCCCCAAATAAATATGTTTTTGACTCCGAAGCTGAATAATACGCCGAATGACCTGATAATGAGGGAGGAATATCCTGCGATGTAACCGTCGGAATGGAAATAACCATCGACATGCAAAGTAGAAGAACAGATCTTGTTTTCATTGGTTTGCGGTTTTGTTGATATTTGCTGTGGTCTTTATGACTTTTCAAGGCAAAACTCATCTACCCAAACAACCCGATGCCAAAACATCTAAAAATGCAAACATCAATCCGATAACTCCAAACCAATTTTTAAACAATGTTCTGGTATCCGATAAAAACTATGTTTACTTAAACTGCTGATTATGAATTAAAAGAACAATACAATCGAACAATTATCCCCTCGAAACACAAATTTACCATACCATCGTGCGAAAATCAACATTGGCGTAAAGGAAAGTTCAAAGCTTTTGTAATTTGGAATCATTCTAAATAAAAACAAACCATTCAAAGCTCGAAAAGAGGAGAAATCAATCAGACTTGATGAACCGGATCTAAATTCATTTATAACAAACCTGCTCTTCCTATCACAAATAGGGAATATCTTTGACTTTAACAATACCCTGTTAATAGTGATATTCCAATGAAAAAGCTAAGACTATCCCTAGGTTACCTTATTTCTTCAATAGGCCTCATATTATTGATATTCAACGCATTGAACTACTTCGGCATAGAGACATCAATCGTGCCTTCACCAGGAATAGGAATATTGCTTACGATATCCGGAGCATTCCTGATAGGAAGGTTCAGAAGGCACAATGATAGCTATCGTTTGTTTTAATGATGTTTTCATTATTAGATTTGTAAGAATATCATCATTGTCCGGCAAACTTAGGCTTCATGCCCAGTTCGTACATTATGAAGCTATAGATGTCAGCATTTTCTTCAATTAGTTTGGAGGTCGGCTTGCCGGCTCCGTGTCCGGCCTGCGTTTCGATGCGCACCAGCACAGGGTTTTTTCCTGCATGCTTGCTTTGAAGTTCAGCCATAAACTTAAAGGTATGCGCCGGCACCACACGGTCGTCGTGATCGGCGGTTACCGCCAGGGTGGAAGGATAAACCACGCCGGATTTCACATTATGCAGAGGTGAATAGCCCAGCAGGTAACGGAACATCTCCTCGCTCTCGTCGCTGCGTCCATAGTCGGCAGCCCAGGCCCAACCAATGGTAAAATACTGATAACGAAGCATATCGAGCACTCCCACAATTGGAATGGCCACCTTAAACAACTCAGGACGCTGGGTCATGACTGCGCCCACCAGCAAACCTCCATTCGAGCCGCCCATGATGGCAATCTTTGATGGATTGGTATATTTCTCTGCAATGAGGTATTCGGCAGCTGCAATAAAGTCGTCAAATACGTTTTGTTTGTTCAGCTTCTGACCGGCCTGATGCCATTCTTTGCCATATTCGCCTCCGCCACGCAGGTTGACCGATACATAAATACCGCCCTGCTCGAGGAAAGGCAGGCGTGCCACCGAAAACGAAGGCATCACGCTGATGTTGAAACCGCCATAGCCATACAACAGCACCGGATTTTTGCCATTGCGCTGCATGCCCTTTTTGTAAACCAGAAACATGGGCACCCGCGTGCCATCTTTGCTGTTGAAAAAGATCTGTTCGGTGATATAGTCTTCGGGCTTAAAGTCCACCTCGCTGGCAAAATATTTCGTAGAAGTGTGACTTTCAAGGTCGTAACGGTAAATGGTGGAAGGAAAGGTAAAGGAAGTGAATGAATAAAATGCCTCCATATCGCCCTTGTCGCCACTGAAACCTCCCGTGGTTCCAAGCGTAGGAAATTCCAGCTCTTTGACCATATTTCCATCATAATCAAAGAAATAGGCCCTGTTGCTGGCATCCACCACATAATCGGCATAGATGTAAGGACCGGCCAGGCTGACGGATCCGAGTACATGCTCCGATTCCGGAATTATGGTCGCCCAGTTTTCGGGAGCGGGTGCTGCCGGATCGATAAGCACCACCTTGCGCTTTGGGGCCTGGTAATTGGTCACCACCAGCAACCTGCCGTTGAGTTCATCGATCACATTGTAGTCAAAATCGAATCCGTCGGCCACCTTGACAAACGGAGCCTTGAAGTTTGCTGCGGGCCGCACATAGAGCGAATTGCCTGAGGTGGCCTGCGATTCGCGCACCACCAGGTAGTTTCCGGCATCGGTCACACCGCCGTAAAAGTTGCGCTTAGGAAAGTCCTTGTTTTGAAAGACGATCTGATCTTCGTTTTGCTGAGTTCCCAGCTTGTGGAAATAGAGCTTGTGAAATTCGTTGCTGCCCGAGAGCGCCTGTCCGGGCGCCGGTGCATCATAAGCACTATAGAAAAAGCCTTCCTCATTGAGCCACGATATGCCCGAAAACTTCACCCAGCGAATGGTGTCGGCAAGCATGGTGCGCGATTCGAGATCCATAACCACAATTTCGTTCCAGTCGCTGCCGCCACGGCTGATGGCATAGGCAAAATACCTGCCGCCGGGTGAGGGACTAACCGTACCCAGGGCAATGGTTCCATCGGCACTGAAGGTATTGGGGTCGAGCAACACCTCAGGTGTTTCGTCGAGCGATTTCATGGTGTACAGAACGCTCTGGTTCTGCAAACCATCGTTGCGGAAGAAGTAATAACGCCCGGCTTTTTTGAACGGCGTGCCCACGCGGGGATAATTCCAGATGGTTTCGAAACGCTTGCGCAAGTCTTCCCTGAACGGGATGCGCGAGAGATATTCCTGTGTAACCGCATTCTGCGCTGCCACCCACAAAGCTGTTTCGTCCGAGTTATCATCTTCGAGCCAACGGAAAGGATCGGCCACCTCATTACCAAAATAAACATCCACCTGATCCACCTGCTTGGTTTCAGGATATACCAGGGGCTTATGCTTGGACGCGCAGGCATTTGATAGCATAACAATGATAATCAGATAAATAATGTTTTTCATAAACTCAGTTTTATCACCCAAAGGTACAAAATAAGGCTTTGCATTTCAGGATTGGCACGGGCAACTTTGGCCAAACAACAAAACCCAGCCAATCTTGCACTCGATCAAATGGGCAATATACCATGTAAAAACACTCAGGTTTTACCGGTGCAAAATGGATTATAGCAGATTGAATAATACCTCAACGGTGTTGCAGAAAACAATCTGCTTTGCTCAGCGCATCACCCGTTTGGTTTTCCAACGACCGGTCCGATAATAAATATAGGAGAAAATCGCACCGAGTCCCCAGGCAATTGGGATGCCCCACCAGATGCCCACCGGACCGAAGTGTTTTGCCAGCACAAACGAAACAGGCACACGCACCGCCCAAAGCGAGAACAAGGTTACAAACATGGGAATGAGGGTATCCCCTGCCCCGCGCAACATGCCATTGAGCACAAACATGGCGGAAAACAGCACATAAAAAATACTCACAATATGCAGATAGTCGCGGCCAATGGCCACCACGGCTTCGTCGGAAGTAAACATCCGCATGATGGGCGCCGAAAACAGCCAGGCAATCACTGTGACCGACAAGGAATAGATGGTGGTCATGCGCAGTGTTGCACTGAGGCCCCGGCGAACGCGTTCGAACTGCCCGGCACCGATGTTCTGGCCCACAAACGAAGAAAGCGCTGCCGAGAAATTCATGGCCGGCAGGCTGGCAAACGAATCAATGCGCATGGCCACTGCGTAGGCGGCAATCACCGTGGTACCAAACATGTTCACCACCTTATAGAGCGCAAGCATTCCCAAGGCCACAAAGGTCTGCTGAAAGCCGGTGGGCAGACCAATCTGCACGCTCCTGAGGAAAACAGCCCGATCGAAGCGCATTTGTAAGGGATTGAATTTCAGCAATTCATTGCGCCTGTTCAGATAAAGTACAAGTGTAAAGAAAGCGCCGGCCTGTGCAATGATGGTGGCAACAGCCACTCCTTCGATGCCCCAGCCAAAAACAGCCACAAACAACAGGTCGAGGACAATGTTTACCACCGTGCTGATCATCAGAAAGTAAAGTGGTGTTTTGGAATCGCCCAGACCACGCAAAATGGCCGATGTACCCTGAAATCCAAAAAAAAACAAATAGCCGGCAGAATAATAATTGAAGTAGGTTACGGCCTGGGGAATCACCTCTTCAGGCAAATCGATCAGCCTGAAAACCGTTCCTCCCAGCAGCCAGCTGAGCGACATCAGCAGGATGGAAGCCCAAAACAGCACGATGTAGGTGGTGTGGGTGGCCCGGATCACCATCGGGTAATTTTTCGCGCCGAAGTACTGCGAAATGATAACTGTTCCGCCCGTGGTAAGCCCGATAACCAATGAAATAAGTGTAAAAATGAGTGGGAAGCTGGCTCCCACGGCGGCAAGGGCTTCATTGCCAAGGTAACGTCCGATGACGATGCTGTCCACTACATTGTACAACTGCTGAAACACATTGCCGATGAGCATGGGGATGGTAAAGCGCAGGATCAGCTGTCCCTCCTTTCCGGCTGTCAGGTCTCTCATGTATTCAGCAGTTGGTGAAGTCAGTAATTTGCGTAAAAAGTGTGCAAAAGTAGGCATAAGAAGTATTGCCCGGTTTCGGTAAGAAAAAATTCATGTGATCTGGCACCCTAATGCTTAGTTTTGCCAAAAAAAATCTGACCACTGAACTTTCTGGCCCATGCGCTGCTTTCGGGCAATGAGCCCCTGATACTCACTGGCAATATGGTTGCTGACCATGTGAAAGGCGATATGCTGGCCAGGCTGCCCGATGCCATGCGCAGCGGTGTGCAACTCCACCGGGCCATCGATGCCTTTACCGACAACCATCCGCTTGTCCGGCAGACCTCACAACAGCTTTCGGCCGATTTCGGGAAATATGCGCCGGTGGTGCTCGACATCTATTTCGATCATTTTCTGGCCATTGGCTGGGCGCACTATGGCAAGGGCGATCTGACGGAATTTGCCCTGCATGTGTATCGCACCCTGCTGCGCAACTACCGCATTCTGCCTGCCCGGTCAAAGCGCATCCTGCCCTGGATGGTGGCGCAAAACTGGCTGGCCGGTTATGCCAATCTGCGCGACCTGCAAAGGGTGTTCAACGGCATGAACCGCAGGGCAAGCTTCGTCAGCGGCATGGATCAAGCAGTGAAGGTATTGCTTCAGAACTATACACTGGTCGGAGATGCGTTTGCCGCTTTCTGGCCCGAGCTGTGCCAGCTTGCGGAGCAGTTCCTCGAAAATGAAACCTAGCTCCTCCCCGGTTTAAGGCCGATTAGCAGCACTAAATAATTGATTCATAATGCATTGGGAAAAAATGACAGATTTCTGTCAGAGCGACATCCCGTTGAAGGTAAACACGAGGTTGGCTACAAAGTTCCACACCATCACCAGGGCCGTGGCAAAAACTTTTGCAAGATAGAAATTCATCCTCAGCCGGCTTACCAGCACCCAAAGCATCAGGGTATTGAGGATCAGACCGATGAGTGAGATGACAATAAAACCCGTGTATTCGATCATCACATTGGGATTGGTACTCTGAAAAGTCCACCAGCGGTTGAGCAGGTAGTTTGAACTGGCTGCTGCCATAAATCCTATGGCATTGCTCAGGTACTTTTGCAATCGCACTACTTCTTTCAGCAGCCAGGTGGTGCCGAAATCCACAAACAATCCGCTGAATCCTACCGCACCAAAACGGATGAACTTAAGCAGAAAGTTGTCGGCAAGAAGCTGAAGATAAAGACTTTGCAAGGTTTTGTTTTAAAGCTCCACAATCAGGATCATTGGCTCATCGTTGCGTACGATATCCACATTGACACGCTCGCCGGGTTTGAGCGATTTGAGGCGGTTCATATAGTCGTAGATATCTTTTACAGGCAATCCGTTGATGCCGGTGATGCGGTCGCCCCGCTTTATTCCGGCTAAATCGGCCGGACCACCCTTGGTAACTCCGTCCACACTGAGGCCATTTCCGCCGGTGTCGGCAAATCCGGGCATAATGCCGAACGTAACCCTGAAACCGCGCCTGCCTGAAACGCGTTCGCGTGGCCCGGCTTCTTTGAAATCGGGTCGATCGGCGCTTTGGGTGAGTTCAAGGCTCACTGCGCCCACAAGATCCAATACCTTGAGCATGCCTTCAAAATTTATTTTGTCAGGTGTGTCGCCGGGGGTGTGATAATCGCTGTGCGCACCGGTGGTGAAAAACAAAACCGGAATGCCTTCGGCATAAAATGATGCGTGGTCCGATGCGCCAAATCCTTCAGCAGAAAACGAAAGGCTCAGGCCGATGTGTTCGTTGAGTCGCGTAAGCATGGATTCCCACATCGACGATGTGCCTGTTCCTCCGGCCATAACCGATTGCTTTTCGTTGAGCCGGCCGATCATGTCGAGGTTGATCATGGCGACGATGTTTTCCTTGGGCACGGGCAGGTTGCGCATAAAATGACGCGATCCGATCAATCCCAGTTCTTCGGCACCGAAAGCAACGAACATCACATTGCGTTTTAATTTTTCGTTTTGTGAAGTCAGATGTTTGGCAAGCCAGAGCATACCTGCCACACCTGAGGCATTGTCATCGGCCCCAAAATGCACAGCCAGGGTGTCGGGTCTGCGCGATCCTGAACCCGGTCCGCCCATGCCCAGATGGTCATAATGGGCGCCGATAACCAGCCATTCCTCCGACTTGGGCCGGGCATACAAAGCTGCAACTACGTTACGGGTTTCTGCGGTGTTTTTCACAAGCATGGTTGTGGCCGACACCCCGGTTGTAAACCTGACTTCTGCATTTTGTCCGGCTATGGCTAGCGCCTCCAGGCTGTCGGCACCTATACCATTGGAAAGCAAATACTTATCAGCTGCACTGCGTTTCAAATCCAGCACCGGAATTCCCACATCCGATACCGAACGATCGAAAACGAGCGGGGCAAGTTCATCCTGAGGGTTATTGCGTTTGCCCGAGCTTACAATAAGCCCGATGGCGCCACGGTCGCGGGCCAGCATAGCTTTTGTGCGGGCATCGGCATATGGCAGAAAAGGGCTGTTGTTGCGTTCCGGCATGGGTTCGCCACGAAGCACAAGCACCCACTTTCCCTTCACATCCAGTCCTTGATAATCGTCGCGCGAGAGGCTGTCGTTCTGCATTGCGATTCCAAAACCTGCATACACCACAGGCGCCTCTACAGCGGCGGAAGCACTGAAAGCATACAGGCTGTAATCGGCCCCGTAGGTCAGTTCTTCATTGCTGATTTTAAGCGTATTGCCTTTACCTGGCTCAACCGACACCACCAGACTCAATGGCTGAAATCCGTCCCCGGTCATGGGCGTAAGGCCAAGTTCCACAAATTGATCCAGGATATATTTTGCAGCCTGCAGGTCGCCCGTACTACCTGCCTGCCTGCCTTTCATCTGCTCCGATGCTAAGGTAAACACATGGTCTCTGACCAGTTTGGTTGATTGGGCGTCGAGCACATGATGTCCGGCCAGGAGCCACAACAAAAGTGTCTGAGCAAATAGCCCCCTTAATTTCTTCATCTGGCGAATTTTTTCGCAAAATTACTAAAAAGGCCACAGGTGCCCCTATTGACAACATAGCCCACAGCTGCCTGTTTTCCCAATTCTGGAATCCAGCTCCCGAAAACCATCACGAAGCTCTAATAACCTAACTGCCTGTGAAAAAGTTTAATAATCTTCTGAAAAAATGAACCAACCATTAAATTTCCCCTTTTTGGAAATTTCTTCCAATAATGAGAGGCGATGATATATATTCTTCTCAATTGTTCATTGAAAATGAACATCTTACATTTCCGGCATAAATTTTGTTAAAATGATAGTACACTTGTTTTGTTTGTTTTTCATAATTGGGCCACCCTCCCGGGTGGCTTTTTTTATTACATGTTTTTCGGAAATCTGTTGAAACAAAAACAAAAAAGCCGGGAAAGTGCCCCGGCTCTTGTTGGGTCAGAAGTTAATTACCTCACTACAAGCTTTTGCACAAGTTTTTGATTTCCTGCACGCACCTGCACCACATACAATCCTGCATCGAGGCCATGGAGTGGAATCTGTATCCGGTGCGGACCTGCATAGGCCAGATTGGCCTGCTGGCTCGAAACCAATTGTCCGGTGAGGTTATAAAGCTGAACGGTTACCGGGACAGCTGCACGGGTTTTGATCACCACATTGGCTATATCGCTGGCCGGATTGGGGAACAACTGTTCCACGCCGATGAGTGCGGGCTTTTGCTCATTCAGGCCTACGGTGACGCGGTCGATGGTCAGATGGACGATGTTGTTGTCGCGCACGGCATGTTCGTCGGTGGCACTCATGCCCGGGGCGTCATCGGATTGGTAGATCAGGTGTACCTTGTTGTTGACTGTGGGAGAAGCTGAGGGAAAAACACACTCAGTGAACAGGTGGAAAATATCGCCGGTGAGGTCAACCGGTGGGCTCCAGGTCTGGCCATAGTCTTCGGAGTAGCGCATCCAGATGTGGCGGTAGTTATAGTCGTTGTTCACAAAACCAAGGGTAAGGGCGCTGTAGAAGACGTACAGAAACTTTGTTTCGTGGTCGAACACCAGCTGAGGCATGGAGGTGAGCGAACCATAATACGTTGGAATACCAACGATGCTGTCGGTGCCATTGTCCTGAACACGGGCAATCAGAATGCTTTCGGGCACCCCGTCGGGTGCATCGGTATGCTTCAGGATGGTGGTATCGAGGGCAGGCATATTTTCGTTCCAGTATATCAGGCCATCCGAAGGGCGGCGATACAGCTTACTTCCCGTGCCATCGGTACGGTGAATCCGTCTTCCGGAGCTTAGATGCACCTGTCCAAGATCATCAATCACGATGCTGTGGTATGAATCGAGGCTGCCATGCAGCGGATATTCGATATTACCATCCATGAACGGGTCGATGCTGTTGTAATAGTCGATACGTTCCCAGCTTGTGCCATTGTCGGACGATTTCATCACACACACGTCCGTATATCCGTCTCCTGTCACAAATGCCAGGGTCTCCCCTACCGGTTCGGCAAAGGCATAACGGTCGGCGCCATGTCCGGGATAGCGGGTGGCATCAATACCTTCGAGCACCTGATGCAGGATATCCCAGGTTTGGCCACCATCCTGCGAACGGCTGTAGGTCAATGCGCCGGCAAGCCCCTGATAGGGTGTGGTGGAACGCACCTGCACAATCAGATGAATGGTCTGACGGTTGGGGCCGTTGGTTACGATTCTTGGATACAGCAAATCAAGACCCTCGGGACCGGCAAGGGTGAAACTTTCCCACGGCCCGGTGCCTTTGGTGGGTCTGTGGCTAAAGATTAGTCCGGTAGCATTTCCGGTATGGGCCACCACAATTTCACCGTTAGGTCCGAAAGGAGCATAAGCAGGCCAGCCTGTACGCACGGATTCGATGCGGGCTGCTGGCCACTGACCCCAGCTGTTGCCATCGAAATAGTTATAAGCCGTACCGCGGTCGCTATATCCGGGATCGTTCATGGCCCGCATCCAGGTGGCTCCAATGGTGCCATCGGGATATACATACATGCGTCTTTGCATGGAGTAGTTCGACTGGCGGTCGTAGCGGCACTGACCGATAACCACATCCGGAGGAACCAGGGCGGAAACATAAGGATTCAGATCTCCTGTCAAGGAAACAGACTCTGCATCGGCTGCCATTTCCATCCCGGCTTTGCCAGCCCATTTCTGCATCTGAAGCTGCAATGGGGTCTGGGCAAATAAACCGGTTGATAACGTGACAATTAAACCGCAGAGTAAAGTTTTTTTCATGATGAAGGTTTTTGGTTAAACAGGTTAGCAAGATATGCAATTTATCCTCTCAAAATACCCAGTGTTATTAATTAACAACAAATATTCTCCCAACATTCTTTCATTTATATTTGCAATGCATGTTCCCCACTGCAAACAATTAAAAATTAATCACTATGAAAAACAAACGTTCTTTCTCCGTTATTTTAATGCTATCATCAATTATACTACTGGCAAGCGGTTTTACAAAAGAGCCTTCGTTTGATCAAAGAAAGCCCGACTATTATACTGTAACAGTTGTTGTTTCTGACATGCCTTTTGGACAAAATCTCTCCCAGGGAAAAGTTGTCCTAATTGGAAATGGCAGCTTTGGATCGATCGAAAAACCCTTAAGTTACTCCACATTACCGCAAGAAATAACTTTTCGGGTAAATGGACAGTATTCGGGGTATATTACGGCAAATGTCAGCTTCAAACTTGATGGTTGCAACTATCTTGGAAGCAACACCATTTTTGACACCTTCACACATGGAGAGTATTATCAAATTGATGTTAATACTTTCAATCTTACAAATTGCTATTAAAAAAACAGGGAACATGCAAAGGCTGCCATAAAGGGGTAGCTTTTTTTGTTTTGGCACATTGTTATTCTGATCCATGAATCAGGTAGAACAAAAAAAAGTAAGGCCGCGTTTAGCTGGCCTTACTTTAATCTTAAAAAAGATATTTCGGTTGTATTACCTAACAACCATCTTACGTGTAATTTTCTGGCTGTTAGCTTCCACGGTGTAGAAATAAACGCCGGTGGGCAGCTGATCGGCATTGAGCTGCAGGGTGTGCTGACCGCCGGGGCGATAGCCATAGTTCTGGCTGAGCACCTTTTGTCCGGTGAGGTTGTACACATCCAGCTTCACCTGGCTGCCTCTGGCAAGGGTAATATTTACATGGGTATTGCCGGAGAAAGGATTCGGGAAGTTCTGGCTTACCTGCAGTGCTTCGATGGCGGCAATTTCGTTGTTACCTACCACACAGAAATCGTTGTCGGTATAGAAGAAATTGGTGATGTACTTAAACTGCACGGGATCGACAGGATTGGTGCTCGGGTCGATGGGCTGGTAAGCGATCGGAATGGTGTATTTGTTGTCGGCAAACAGACTCTTGGCCGAAACGGCATGGAAGCTGGCCTGCCACATGCCTGCCGAGAACAGGGTGACATTGGTAGCCACGGGCTGGCCGTTTTCGCAGGTAAGGTCAGCCGTGCCCCAGGCGTTGGGACGGATACCGCGGGCAAAGATATTGGGCCTGGTGTTGTCTTCGGCAGCTTCGAGGTCGGTGTCGAGCCACAATACAAAGATGGTGTTGCGGTCGGGCGAGGCGCTGATCTGAATGCGGTTGTCTTCGGTATAATCGTCGGGCCATGTTCCGCGGAATTTGCGGATATTACCCAGCTTCACAGCATGCCAGGTGGTGCCACCGTCGGTGGTGTAGATGTCGTATGCAGCAAAAAGGTAATCAGACGATACGATGCTGTAGTCATTGCTACCAACCACACCCACAACTACGGCGATATGCAGGTTACCATTGGCATCAACAACGATGTCGTGGTCGAATGCGGTGGTATAGGGAATTTCGGTACGGGCAGGGAGCGGTGGGTTGTACAGCTCTGCAATCTGGTCGTCACTGAGCAGTTCGTTAACGATTCCGGGAAGACCGGTAGGCCCACCAAGCTGGATACCCACACCATCGCTCCAGGTTTCGCCACCATCGGTGGTTTTGAAGATGATAGGATAGTAACCGGGAGAATTACTGATCACGTTGACAGAGTTGTTATCACCAAGCATGCTGATATAACCGGTCATGCCATCTTCGGAGAATGCCACCTTTACATCAGCTGGCCTTGTCGTTGCCTCAACCACCGGGGCAGGCAGCAATTCCTGTGTAAAGACAAAATCGTTGTCGGTGGCATCCCAAATGCCTTTATTGATAAGTAAGCTTCCCTGGTAAACAACGGAGCCAGATGTCCAGTCCTGATTCACATCCACAACGAATACTTTACCCTGACGGGTGATGTCGTAAGCATCGGGTATATACTGGTAAATCGCCGGAGGGGTACTGGTTTGATTGTGTTTTGTCTTGACGTTCGGGTCGGCCACTTTGCCTACACCAAAACCATATCCACCCCACGATCCACCGTTCGAACCGTCGAGGGTTGGGGCAAAATACTGAATCCAGACATTATTGATGTCGGTGTTGCCTTCTGGATTATACAGCCCATGCTGGGGGTAGCGGGGGTTTTCTGTTGCACCTGCTGGGTTATAAATCTGAATCTGATTGGTGAAGGTTTGGCCACCATTGAGCGAGATGTCGTAACCCAGCTGGTTGCCTGTGCCACCTGCGGCACCACCAAGGCGATGGAAGTTGGTTACAATGTTCAGTTCAGGAACAGCAGCCACCAGCGACTTCTGGCCACCTGCATAACCATAACCGTAAGCATTGGCCGAAGTACCAAGGTCGATCACGGTAACCACATTGGTGTTTTTGTACTGGGGCATAAAAGGTGTGAGGTCAACAGGCCTTGGCTGCGCCATATTGCCTTCTTTCACAGGCTCAATGCCGACCATCATTTTCTGCACTGCCTTGTGCTCCGGAAAGGGCTGTTTAAAGGTGTAGGCTTTCTGGGCAAGCAAGGCTCCACCTGTCAAAAGCACAAAGGCTGAAAGGAGTAGAGATTTTTTCATCATACAACGGATTTTGGGTTAATAATTCGGGTTTCAAATTAGCTACGGGCAAAAGTAAAAGAAATTTTCCGGAAAGTTAATCCGTTTTCAACACTTATTTGACCAAAAAAATTACCTGAGAGGCGTCCTTTATGGGACTGTTCTGCGAATTGCCATCCTGTCGGATTCGATCATCAAGGCCTGCAACTGCCCTGACTCGTATTCCTTCACAAGAGCTACATTATTGTCAGTGAGCGTATTGTACACACCTATCCCGATTGCAAGCAGGTTGTCCGGCCGGATTTGCTCGGGCAGCTGCACCTTGTTGATTGCACGACCGAGTCCAGAGATAAGATTACTGAACCTTGACCCGGTGGAAACACTTCCCATCTGAGGCTCACTTTCGAACAACATGGCGATCATCAGGCGTGTTTCGAGGTCGTCGGTAATGCGCAACGGCTGTACTCCACGGGCAAACTCAATGTTAACCGCCTGTTTTTTAGGCAATTCAGGAAGATACTCCCTGAATTGCCGTTCCTCATTCCCGGCAGGGAATCCGGCTTCTGCATACCGGATCACATTAGTTTTCTCAACTTGTGATTGCAATGGGTTGCCAAAAGTTTCTCCGGCCTGAACATAGGCTGGCGTCGCAGGGCTGTCGTTTTCCGGGGGTAATTCAACAGCCGCCACAGCCTGCAGGGGATTGCTTGTCCGTAGGCGTCCGGCCCATCCACCACCACCCGAGGGTGAACATTAAGACAATACTTGCTGCTGCGCTTATATATCTGGCAGTGAGTAGCTTAACAACAACAGCTTTGCGCATCAGCTCGCTTTTGCCGGCAAAGACAATCTTCTCATCCGGCCTGAGGTACACCATACCGGCCAGACGAAAATCATCCTCGAGAGAGGGATTGAGCGACAGGAATTTGGCAACTGCCTGCCGTTGGGATTCTGTCAGCTCGCCTTCGTGCCAGGCGGAAAACATTTCTCCGAAATTCGACTCGTCGATACCTTCGCAAGCGATGATCTCAGGTTTTTTCAGCGCCTCTTTTTGGTCAAATAGTACACGTTCGGCTTCAAGTTCCGGAAGCTCCCCGGTGAGCTCTTCCCAGCTGCCGAGCTCGGGATGCTGTTGGATGAACCGCTGCAATGCAAGGGCGGTTTGCGCGTCGAGCCTGCCCTCAATGTAGTCGAGCAGCAAGGCCTCGTAATTTTCCAGCTTGATGCTCATGGTTTTCCTCCAAAACGTAATCCAGACTTCTGATATAATTGCGCATGGCCTGGCGGGCGCGAAAGATATAGACTTTCACCTGCGACTCGCTCAGGCCTGTGATCTGACCTATCTCTTCGTAGCTGTAGCCTTCGTAATCGCGCAGCAGCACAAGCGATTGCTGCTGCTGGGGCAGGGTGGCCAGGGCCTGGCTGAGCACCTCCTGCAGGTCGCTGAACTGGTTGTAGGCAACTCCGGCCTGTTGCAGCGGCATATTGGCCCTGCGACGTTCTTCGCGCCTGATCAGGTCGATCATGGTGTTGTAGGCTGTGGTAAAAGATAAGACTTGGCTTTGCTGAACTCGATATCGTCCACTTTGAGCCACACCTTGGCATAGGTATCCTGCACCACATCGCGGGCTTGTTCGGCATCCCGAAGATTTTTCAGGACAAATCTATAGATGTTGTCGGCATAAAGCTGCACCGCCTGATTGTATTCCTTCCGGGTCATCCGATGTTGTTCGATGCAATTATAGACGCCTGTGCCTGTTGAAAGTTACAGCAACGCACCAAAATTCACATAAAAATACGGAAAACCCCTTGCAGGATTGCCGGACGACAGGTCAACATCAATCGGCCAGGGATTTTCCGTGTGGCTATGAGAAGAAACTTAATGTTTTATTCCCGCATGTTCTCCGGATAAAGGGTAACGCGCAGGTAGTGCTCAGGTTTGAAATATCTGGATGCAAATTCGCGGATTTCGGCTATGCTCACCGATTCCACTGCAGCCCTGAATTCGTCGAAGTCTGCCAGGGGGGTGTTGTTGAAGTAGCTGAAATCGAGGTAGCTGCTCCAGAAGTTGTTTTGTTTTTCGTTGGTTTCGCGTTCGCGGATTGCGGTTTCTTTCACCTTGGCAAGGTCTTCGGGCGTGGGGCCATGCTGCATGATCTGGCGCATCTGTTCGAACACCACGGAGGAGAGTGTATCCACCAGTGATGGATTGGTACCCCAGCCTACGCTGATGGTCAGGGTGGGAGCTGGCAGCCTGTTTGCGTTGCCGCGGGCGCTGACGCCATACACCCCACCCAGTTCTTCGCGCATGTTTTCGCGCAGCTTGATGTTGTAGGCCCTGGTTGCCAGGTTCATCAGCAGGCGGTTGCGGTCGTTCCAGTCGAACGGACTGTTGAAGTTGACAGCCACCTGGCTTTGGTTCTCAGTGCCTGCAAACACTTTGGCATCAATAGTTTGCGGCGGAAAACGCATGCCATGGTCTTTCCATTGCAATTGCAGGCGGCCGGCCGGCAAAGCATTGAGGTAGGCGGCCAGCATGGGCAACTGCGCCTCGCTGATGTTGCCCACCACAATCACGGTGAGGCCATTGGCATCGGTGAACATTTTGTCGTACAAGGAATAAACCACTTCCGGCCTGAGGTTTTCCATCTGGCTGGCATCGGGCACGGCAAATGCGCGGGGGTGGTTGTTGGCGAGCAGTCTGGTGAGGGTGTCGCTGAACACCACTCGGGGTTGGCGCGCACAAACCGCATCTGACTCATCAGCTGCGAGCGCAGGGCTTCAAATGCATCAGCATCGCGGCGGGCACCCTGCATATGCAGATACAGCAGCTGGAGCAGGGTTTCGAAGTCTTTCGGACTGGCGTTGCCACGGAATCCATGGCGGAACTCTTCGGCAAAAGGCTGCAGGTTAAGCTGTTGTCCGGCCAGCTTCTTCTGTAGGTCAACGGCGCTGAATTCGCCTATGCCGCTGCCCTGGATCATGCGGGGCATCACGCTTGCCGCAAACACAGCCTCATCCGGAGCCAGCGAGATGCCGCCGGGCAGAAAGGCATTGATCAGGATTTCGTCGTTTTTAAAGTCGGTGGGCTTTACAACAAGCCTGATGTTGTTGTTCAGCACATATTCGCGCACCCCTGGCCTTTGTCTTCAGCCTGCGGCATAACCGCCAGAGGCTCAGGCTTGTTACTCATCAGAGGCGCATCGGTAAATGTATCTTCATCAAGGTTCCACCCCGAGCTTCCTGGCCTCCTGGATGAGTTCCAATACGCGTGTTTCGTCGGGCACCGGGAGATCGTCGCGCTGGGGTGCGGTGAGCACGGCCACCATGTTATGTTCGGTAATCCATGCCGGGGCAAGGGCGTTCATATCCTGCAGGGTGATTGTAGGCAGCAATTCGCGGATCATCTGGAGTTCGAGCTCAGGTCCAGGCACCGGCGACCGCTGGAGGAAGTGTGCGGTGTAGGCCATGACCAGCGATGCCGAGTTGGTTTTGTCGCGCTCGCGGAAGCGGCGTTCGGCCGAGGCAAGGAGTTCGGTTTTCTGACGTTCGAGTTCGCCGAGGGGTAAATCCATGGCGACGCACCCGCTCGTTTTCCATCACCAGGCGCGTGATGGCATCTTCGATGCGGTTTTCCTTGATGGCTGCAAACGAGGTAAGTGCGTTGATGGCCCGCCCCATAAAGCCCCCGTAAAACGATGAAGCGGTGATAAAGGGAGATTCGGGTTTCTGGTTGAGTTCGGCAAAGCGGGCAGCCATCATGCTGCTGTAGAGGCGCTGCATCAGCACTTCGCGGTAATCGGCCCAGGTGTGCACAGTTTTGCGGGGATGCTTGTACATCAGCCTGAAAACGCTGCTGGTAGCCTCGGGATCGGTGGCCATCGCTACCAGGGGTTCGATGTTGTCGGGCACCCCGAACACCGTGCGTTCGCGTTGCCTTTTGGGGTTTTTGAGGTGGCCAAAGTGTTTTTTGATTTTGGCTTCTGCGTAGGCCGGATCAATGTCGCCCACCACGACCACGGCCTGAAGGTTCGGACGGTACCAGTCGCGGTAGAAACGCCTCAGGGTTTCGTGGCTGGCTGTGTCGATCACTCCCAGTGTACCGATCGGAAGGCGGTCGGCATATCGTGAGCCGTTGAAGATGACCGGGAAGTATTTTTCCCGCATGCGGTCTTCGGCACCCAGGCCCAGGCGCCACTCTTCGCGAATCACACCACGCTCTTTGTCGATCTCCTCCCCTTCCATGGCTACCCAGGCTGCCCATTCTTCGAGCACCATAAAGGCCGAATCAACCAGCCCTGGCCGGTCGGTAGGCATCTGAAGCATGTAAACCGTTTCGTCGAAACTGGTATAGGCATTCAGGTCGGGGCCGAAACGTACACCCGAACGCTCCAGGAAGTTGACCAACGCATTCTTACTGAAACGCCTGGTGCCATTGAACGCCATGTGCTCCACAAAATGCGCCAGTCCCTGCTGGTCATCGTCTTCCAGAATCGAGCCGGCATTCACAGCCAGCCGGAGCTCCACCCTACCGGGAGGTGTGGTATTGCGCTGTATGTAATAGGTGAGTCCGTTTTTGAGCTGACCTGTTTTCACGTTCGGGTCGAGCTGAACGGGCTTTTGCAACAAAGGCTGCGACACAGCCGTTGCAATCAGCAACAAACTGAAAAGCGAAAGGAGGATTTTTTTCATGGTGCAGGATTGAATATTCATTGGTTGAAAGTGCAATAACTAAGCAGTAAAAACACCTGAAATCAAGTTGAGGTTCAAAATCTTTCAGGTTTCGGTCAGCGATCAATTCCGGCAGCCTGCCGGAGCCACAGGCTGAGGGGAAAATCCGCCAGCTCATCCGGGCTTTTTATTTTCACATGGCATAAAGCTTTGCCGGTGCCCTGGAGCTGTTGCCGGGTATCGGTGAGCTTCGATCTGTCGGAAAAGCCCAGGGTGAATTCCTTTTTTCCTGTTTTGAAATAAGCAAAGTCTTTTCCGCAGGCAAAAACAGGCTGGCTCCATTTGAAACTCACGCTGGCCTCCGGTATTTCCCGGTCAATCAAATCAATCAGTTGTTTCATGATTTGCTGTTGCTGCTCAGGGGCCTGCGCGATGTAATCGAGAACTTCCTCAGGAATCTTCATTGGTGTCGGAATATTTTTGATGAGAAACTAAGCCTCCGGCTCCAGCTCGAGGTCGAAGCTCAGCTGTGTGAGGAAGGGATAGTCTTCTTTCATTTTTTCAAATTTTTCCCTGTCGGTAAAGGGCTGTGGCGGGCTTACAGGCGTATCGGTAACTTCGGGCACCAGCTTAAACTGGTTGTTGTTGAGGCGATCGAAGAGGTATTCCTGCAAAGCGTTCCAGTTGAGTTTGTCCGAAATGGTGTATTTGCTGTTTACTTTCACCCTTACTGTCCAATCCTCACCAAGTTCGGGCTTGAGTCCGCTGACGGCATTCGTAAAAGCCTGCGAAACAGAGGAATAATAATCGCAAAAGCTTTTCCAGGCATTTGTCAGGTCGTCCTGGGTGAAAGGGGCATTGCGAATGGGTTGCTCTGCTTTTTGGTTCACCGACTGGCTGGCAGGCCTGGAAATGGACATGGTACGAATGCCCGAGGGGATGGATGGCTTGGGTTCGTTGACTGTGCGTGTGGCAGTGGCCGACTGGTAGCCGCTGGTGGAACCTGATTCAGGTTTGGGCGGAGCTACGGACGGAGCGGCAGGCGATGCGGCCGAAGCAGCGGGAGGAATCACCGGGGTGGCGGCCTGAGCGGAGGCCGGACCTGATTGTGCAGCGGTCTCCGGTTTTTTGTTGTTGCAGTCTGGGGCGAGGGCGCAGGTCGCGGGCTGGGCGGAGTCTGTTGTACGGGAATACTTATCTTTTGCGGTGGTACAACGTTTTCTCTGCCTGCCGCTGAGGCCATTCTGAGCAGCGAGAGCTCGACCAGCAGGCGTTTGTTGGAACTCTTGCTATAGTTTACATCGCACTCGTTGCTGATTTCCAGGGCATTGAGCAGAAACTTCGGATCACATCCTGCGGCTTGCTGCCGGTAACGTTCGCGCAAGGTTTCCGACACCTCGAGCAAGGCAGCCGTTTCGGGCCGCGAGGCCACCAGCAGGTTGCGCATATGCGATGCCAGTCCGTTCATAAAGTGCTGGGGATCGAAGCCATTGAAAATGACCTCGTTGAGCATCAGCAGAATGCCGCTTACCTCTGCCCGAAGCAGGTAATCCACCATACGGAAATAGTACTCAAAGTCGAGCACGTTCAGGTTGCTGATCACATCGTGGTAGGTGATGTTGCGACCAGAGAAGCTCACCATCTGGTCGAAAATGGAGAGGGCATCACGCAGGGCGCCATCGGCTTTGAGGGCAATGATGTTGCGCGCATCCTCGTCGATGTTTACACCCTCTTTTTCAGCCACATATGCCAGATGCCGAGAGATGTCGTCCACGGTGATGCGCTTGAAGTCGTAGATCTGACAGCGCGAGAGGATGGTGGGAATAATCTTGTGTTTTTCGGTGGTGGCCAGGATGAATTTGGCATATGAGGGCGGTTCTTCCAGGGTTTTAAGAAACGCATTGAAGGCGGCCTGGGTGAGCATGTGCACCTCGTCGATGATGTAAATCTTGTATTTGCCCACCTGCGGGGGAATGCGCACCTGCTCCACAAGGGTGCGAATGTCGTCCACCAAATTGTTCGATGCAGCATCGAGCTCATGGATATTGAACGAAGCCGACTGGCGGAACGAGATGCACGATTCGCACTGGTCGCAGGGCTCCTGGTTGGGCGTGGGGTTGAGACAGTTGATGGTTTTAGCCAGGATGCGGGCGCAGGTTGTCTTGCCCACACCCCTTGGCCCCGTGAACAAAAAATGCCTGGGCTAAGGTATTGTTACGAATGGCATTTTTCAGGGTAGAGGTGATCGAAGCCTGCCCCACAACCATGTCGAAAGTGGCAGGCCGGTATTTTCGCGCAGAAACAATGTATTGATCCATCAGGCTAAGCTTAAAGCGGACGGTAAAAGTAGTAAAATGCCCCCTTGGTTGCGGCCGTCGCAGCAACAAAATACCTATTTCGGGCTGCAATTCAACAGCTTGCAAACTGATGCCACACAGCTGACTTCCTCACAACCAATTTGCTTACCTTTGGGCTCCATGACAGAGCTGATTGTCCATGTGCCGCGCATCACCCAAAGGCTGATCTACGCCTTCGATCTTGTGCTTGGCAGGCTGCTCGGATTGAAGCACAACCTGGTGACCGATGCGGGCATTGCGGAACAAAGCGCTCAGCCGGTGCTGGTTTACGGCGATAAGCCACTGGGCAACCACCTCTTTCAGAAAGCGGCTCCTTTGCTTTTCAGCAGGGAGATTCACATGCAGGACCTGCAACCATTTGCGCTTGAGGAGGTTAAGGGGTATTTCCCGTGTTTCACCCCGGCTCGGCCCTGCCTTTCGACCCCTTTGCAGCCGCATTTTATATCGTAAGCCGTTTTGAAGAATACCTGCCCTTGACCGCCATAACTCACCTGTTTTTTATGAATCGAAACGCCGGAAAACCATCAGTGTGAATAATCAACAAACCCGGGGGCAAACCGGCAACCGGAATCCGGCCGGCATCCACAAGCCCTGCGCCAAGCAACCTGCCCATGCCATCGAAAATGCGATAAGGCCTCTGATCACATAGTGCATCGCCATCTTGCATGAGATACACCGCATCACCCTTGTCTACAAGCCGTATGCCTGAAACAAGCTTTCCGCCGATCCCTGTTGTACAGTAAATCACCTCAAGTGGCACCCCAAGCCATTGGATATAATCCGGACAGACCTCAGGGGCTGCGCTGACGCTGTACGAACCGTCCTGAGTCACTTTGAGCACATTCCGAAACTGCTCCGGGAATGGGCTGCCCGTTGCGATACCAGGTGATATTGGTGTTGTAGGGCATTCCCAGCTCGAAGCTCAGGCTATCGCCAGGGCACCAGACAATCTCGCCTTCGGGGCCAATGGAAAACGTGCCATCGATGATGACAAAAGGGGGCAAAAAAACATACCCGTCCACAAAAAACTCCGGCGAGGTAGCGGTTTGTCCGCCCTGCGTCACAGTGACCGACACATAGGAGGCAGCAAAATTGTGGTAATCCATCACCAGTTGCTGAAACACCTGCCCGGGCAAGGACTGTGTCTGAGAACTGCCTAAATATCGCCGGTGCCACTGATACGTGTCGAAAACCTGTGTACTTACCACACCCGTGCCCTCAGGACACAGCATATTTTCGCCGGTCACTGTGGGATTGAGCGTTTGCGCATTTGCCGAAGTACCAAGGTCGATCACGGTAACCACATTGGTGTTTTTGTACTGGGGCATAAAAGGTGTGAGGTCAACAGGCCTTGGCTGCGCCATATTGCCTTCTTTCACAGGCTCAATGCCGACCATCATTTTCTGCACTGCCTTGTGCTCCGGAAAGGGCTGTTTAAAGGTGTAGGCTTTCTGGGCAAGCAAGGCTCCACCTGTCAAAAGCACAAAGGCTGAAAGGAGTAGAGATTTTTTCATCATACAACGGATTTTGGGTTAATAATTCGGGTTTCAAATTAGCTACGGGCAAAAGTAAAAGAAATTTTCCGGAAAGTTAATCCGTTTTCAACACTTATTTGACCAAAAAAATTACCTGAGAGGCGTCCTTTATGGGACTGTTCTGCGAATTGCCATCCTGTCGGATTCGATCATCAAGGCCTGCAACTGCCCTGACTCGTATTCCTTCACAAGAGCTACATTATTGTCAGTGAGCGTATTGTACACACCTATCCCGATTGCAAGCAGGTTGTCCGGCCGGATTTGCTCGGGCAGCTGCACCTTGTTGATTGCACGACCGAGTCCAGAGATAAGATTACTGAACCTTGACCCGGTGGAAACACTTCCCATCTGAGGCTCACTTTCGAACAACATGGCGATCATCAGGCGTGTTTCGAGGTCGTCGGTAATGCGCAACGGCTGTACTCCACGGGCAAACTCAATGTTAACCGCCTGTTTTTTAGGCAATTCAGGAAGATACTCCCTGAATTGCCGTTCCTCATTCCCGGCAGGGAATCCGGCTTCTGCATACCGGATCACATTAGTTTTCTCAACTTGTGATTGCAATGGGTTGCCAAAAGTTTCTCCGGCCTGAACATAGGCTGGCGTCGCAGGGCTGTCGTTTTCCGTGGGTAATTCAACAGCCGCCACAGCCTGCAGGGATTGCTTGTCCGTAGGCGTCCGGCCCATCCACCACCACCCGAGGGTGAACATTAAGACAATACTTGCTGCTGCGCTTATATATCTGGCAGTGAGTAGCTTAACAACAACAGCTTTGCGCATCAGCTCGCTTTTGCCGGCAAAGACAATCTTCTCATCCGGCCTGAGGTACACCATACCGGCCAGACGAAAATCATCCTCGAGAGAGGGATTGAGCGACAGGAATTTGGCAACTGCCTGCCGTTGGGATTCTGTCAGCTCGCCTTCGTGCCAGGCGGAAAACATTTCTCCGAAATTCGACTCGTCGATACCTTCGCAAGCGATGATCTCAGGTTTTTTCAGCGCCTCTTTTTGGTCAAATAGTACACGTTCGGCTTCAAGTTCCGGAAGCTCCCCGGTGAGCTCTTCCCAGCTGCCGAGCTCGGGATGCTGTTGGATGAACCGCTGCAATGCAAGGGCGGTTTGCGCGTCGAGCCTGCCCTCAATGTAGTCGAGCAGCAAGGCCTCGTAATTTTCCAGCTTGATGCTCATGGTTTTTCCTCCAAAACGTAATCCAGACTTCTGATATAATTGCGCATGGCCTGGCGGGCGCGAAAGATATAGACTTTCACCTGCGACTCGCTCAGGCCTGTGATCTGACCTATCTCTTCGTAGCTGTAGCCTTCGTAATCGCGCAGCAGCACAAGCGATTGCTGCTGCTGGGGCAGGGTGGCCAGGGCCTGGCTGAGCACCTCCTGCAGGTCGCTGAACTGGTTGTAGGCAACTCCGGCCTGTTGCAGCGGCATATTGGCCCTGCGACGTTCTTCGCGCCTGATCAGGTCGATCATGGTGTTGTAGGCTGTGGTAAAAGATAAGACTTGGCTTTGCTGAACTCGATATCGTCCACTTTGAGCCACACCTTGGCATAGGTATCCTGCACCACATCGCGGGCTTGTTCGGCATCCCGAAGATTTTTCAGGACAAATCTATAGATGTTGTCGGCATAAAGCTGCACCGCCTGATTGTATTCCTTCCGGGTCATCCGATGTTGTTCGATGCAATTATAGACGCCTGTGCCTGTTGAAAGTTACAGCAACGCACCAAAATTCACATAAAAATACGGAAAACCCCTTGCAGGATTGCCGGACGACAGGTCAACATCAATCGGCCAGGGGATTTTCCGTGTGGCTATGAGAAGAAACTTAATGTTTTATTCCCGCATGTTCTCCGGATAAAGGGTAACGCGCAGGTAGTGCTCAGGTTTGAAATATCTGGATGCAAATTCGCGGATTTCGGCTATGCTCACCGATTCCACTGCAGCCCTGAATTCGTCGAAGTCTGCCAGGGGGGTGTTGTTGAAGTAGCTGAAATCGAGGTAGCTGCTCCAGAAGTTGTTTTGTTTTTCGTTGGTTTCGCGTTCGCGGATTGCGGTTTCTTTCACCTTGGCAAGGTCTTCGGGCGTGGGGCCATGCTGCATGATCTGGCGCATCTGTTCGAACACCACGGAGGAGAGTGTATCCACCAGTGATGGATTGGTACCCCAGCCTACGCTGATGGTCAGGGTGGGAGCTGGCAGCCTGTTTGCGTTGCCGCGGGCGCTGACGCCATACACCCCACCCCAGTTCTTCGCGCATGTTTTCGCGCAGCTTGATGTTGTAGGCCCTGGTTGCCAGGTTCATCAGCAGGCGGTTGCGGTCGTTCCAGTCGAACGGACTGTTGAAGTTGACAGCCACCTGGCTTTGGTTCTCAGTGCCTGCAAACACTTTGGCATCAATAGTTTGCGGCGGAAAACGCATGCCATGGTCTTTCCATTGCAATTGCAGGCGGCCGGCCGGCAAAGCATTGAGGTAGGCGGCCAGCATGGGCAACTGCGCCTCGCTGATGTTGCCCACCACAATCACGGTGAGGCCATTGGCATCGGTGAACATTTTGTCGTACAAGGAATAAACCACTTCCGGCCTGAGGTTTTCCATCTGGCTGGCATCGGGCACGGCAAATGCGCGGGGGTGGTTGTTGGCGAGCAGTCTGGTGAGGGTGTCGCTGAACACCACTCGGGGGTTGGCGCGCACAAACCGCATCTGACTCATCAGCTGCGAGCGCAGGGCTTCAAATGCATCAGCATCGCGGCGGGCACCCTGCATATGCAGATACAGCAGCTGGAGCAGGGTTTCGAAGTCTTTCGGACTGGCGTTGCCACGGAATCCATGGCGGAACTCTTCGGCAAAGGCTGCAGGTTAAGCTGTTGTCCGGCCAGCTTCTTCTGTAGGTCAACGGCGCTGAATTCGCCTATGCCGCTGCCCTGGATCATGCGGGGCATCACGCTTGCCGCAAACACAGCCTCATCCGGAGCCAGCGAGATGCCGCCGGGCAGAAAGGCATTGATCAGGATTTCGTCGTTTTTAAAGTCGGTGGGCTTTACAACAAGCCTGATGTTGTTGTTCAGCACATATTCGCGCACCCCTGGCCTTTGTCTTCAGCCTGCGGCATAACCGCCAGAGGCTCAGGCTTGTTACTCATCAGAGGCGCATCGGTAAATGTATCTTCATAAGGTTTCCACCCCGAGCTTCCTGGCCTCCTGGATGAGTTCCAATACGCGTGTTTCGTCGGGCACCGGGAGATCGTCGCGCTGGGGTGCGGTGAGCACGGCCACCATGTTATGTTCGGTAATCCATGCCGGGGCAAGGGCGTTCATATCCTGCAGGGTGATTGTAGGCAGCAATTCGCGGATCATCTGGAGTTCGAGCTCAGGTCCAGGCACCGGCGACCGCTGGAGGAAGTGTGCGGTGTAGGCCGCATGACCAGCGATGCCGAGTTGGTTTTGTCGCGCTCGCGGAAGCGGCGTTCGGCCGAGGCAAGGAGTTCGGTTTTCTGACGTTCGAGTTCGCCGAGGGTAAATCCATGGCGACGCACCCGCTCGTTTTCCATCACCAGGCGCGTGATGGCATCTTCGATGCGGTTTTCCTTGATGGCTGCAAACGAGGTAAGTGCGTTGATGGCCCGCCCCATAAAGCCCCCGTAAAACGATGAAGCGGTGATAAAAGGGAGATTCGGGTTTCTGGTTGAGTTCGGCAAAGCGGGCAGCCATCATGCTGCTGTAGAGGCGCTGCATCAGCACTTCGCGGTAATCGGCCCAGGTGTGCACAGTTTTGCGGGGATGCTTGTACATCAGCCTGAAAACGCTGCTGGTAGCCTCGGGATCGGTGGCCATCGCTACCAGGGGTTCGATGTTGTCGGGCACCCCGAACACCGTGCGTTCGCGTTGCCTTTTGGGGTTTTTGAGGTGGCCAAAGTGTTTTTTGATTTTGGCTTCTGCGTAGGCCGGATCAATGTCGCCCACCACGACCACGGCCTGAAGGTTCGGACGGTACCAGTCGCGGTAGAAACGCCTCAGGGTTTCGTGGCTGGCTGTGTCGATCACTCCCAGTGTACCGATCGGAAGGCGGTCGGCATATCGTGAGCCGTTGAAGATGACCGGGAAGTATTTTTCCGCATGCGGTCTTCGGCACCCAGGCCCAGGCGCCACTCTTCGCGAATCACACCACGCTCTTTGTCGATCTCCTCCCCTTCCATGGCTACCCAGGCTGCCCATTCTTCGAGCACCATAAAGGCCGAATCAACCAGCCCTGGCCGGTCGGTAGGCATCTGAAGCATGTAAACCGTTTCGTCGAAACTGGTATAGGCATTCAGGTCGGGGCCGAAACGTACACCCGAACGCTCCAGGAAGTTGACCAACGCATTCTTACTGAAACGCCTGGTGCCATTGAACGCCATGTGCTCCACAAAATGCGCCAGTCCCTGCTGGTCATCGTCTTCCAGAATCGAGCCGGCATTCACAGCCAGCCGGAGCTCCACCCTACCGGGAGGTGTGGTATTGCGCTGTATGTAATAGGTGAGTCCGTTTTTGAGCTGACCTGTTTTCACGTTCGGGTCGAGCTGAACGGGCTTTTGCAACAAAGGCTGCGACACAGCCGTTGCAATCAGCAACAAACTGAAAAGCGAAAGGAGGATTTTTTTCATGGTGCAGGATTGAATATTCATTGGTTGAAAGTGCAATAACTAAGCAGTAAAAACACCTGAAATCAAGTTGAGGTTCAAAATCTTTCAGGTTTCGGTCAGCGATCAATTCCGGCAGCCTGCCGGAGCCACAGGCTGAGGGAAAATCCGCCAGCTCATCCGGGCTTTTTATTTTCACATGGCATAAAGCTTTGCCGGTGCCCTGGAGCTGTTGCCGGGTATCGGTGAGCTTCGATCTGTCGGAAAAGCCCAGGGTGAATTCCTTTTTTCCTGTTTTGAAATAAGCAAAGTCTTTTCCGCAGGCAAAAACAGGCTGGCTCCATTTGAAACTCACGCTGGCCTCCGGTATTTCCCGGTCAATCAAATCAATCAGTTGTTTCATGATTTGCTGTTGCTGCTCAGGGGCCTGCGCGATGTAATCGAGAACTTCCTCAGGAATCTTCATTGGTGTCGGAATATTTTTGATGAGAAACTAAGCCTCCGGCTCCAGCTCGAGGTCGAAGCTCAGCTGTGTGAGGAAGGGATAGTCTTCTTTCATTTTTTCAAATTTTTCCCTGTCGGTAAAGGGCTGTGGCGGGCTTACAGGCGTATCGGTAACTTCGGGCACCAGCTTAAACTGGTTGTTGTTGAGGCGATCGAAGAGGTATTCCTGCAAAGCGTTCCAGTTGAGTTTGTCCGAAATGGTGTATTTGCTGTTTACTTTCACCCTTACTGTCCAATCCTCACCAAGTTCGGGCTTGAGTCCGCTGACGGCATTCGTAAAAGCCTGCGAAACAGAGGAATAATAATCGCAAAAAGCTTTTCCAGGCATTTGTCAGGTCGTCCTGGGTGAAAGGGGCATTGCGAATGGGTTGCTCTGCTTTTTGGTTCACCGACTGGCTGGCAGGCCTGGAAATGGACATGGTACGAATGCCCGAGGGGATGGATGGCTTGGGTTCGTTGACTGTGCGTGTGGCAGTGGCCGACTGGTAGCCGCTGGTGGAACCTGATTCAGGTTTGGGCGGAGCTACGGACGGAGCGGCAGGCGATGCGGCCGAAGCAGCGGGAGGAATCACCGGGGTGGCGGCCTGAGCGGAGGCCGGACCTGATTGTGCAGCGGTCTCCGGTTTTTTTGTTGTTGCAGTCTGGGGCGAGGGCGCAGGTCGCGGGCTGGGCGGAGTCTGTTGTACGGGAATACTTATCTTTTGCGGTGGTACAACGTTTTCTCTGCCTGCCGCTGAGGCCATTCTGAGCAGCGAGAGCTCGACCAGCAGGCGTTTGTTGGAACTCTTGCTATAGTTTACATCGCACTCGTTGCTGATTTCCAGGGCATTGAGCAGAAACTTCGGATCACATCCTGCGGCTTGCTGCCGGTAACGTTCGCGCAAGGTTTCCGACACCTCGAGCAAGGCAGCCGTTTCGGGCCGCGAGGCCACCAGCAGGTTGCGCATATGCGATGCCAGTCCGTTCATAAAGTGCTGGGGATCGAAGCCATTGAAAATGACCTCGTTGAGCATCAGCAGAATGCCGCTTACCTCTGCCCGAAGCAGGTAATCCACCATACGGAAATAGTACTCAAAGTCGAGCACGTTCAGGTTGCTGATCACATCGTGGTAGGTGATGTTGCGACCAGAGAAGCTCACCATCTGGTCGAAAATGGAGAGGGCATCACGCAGGGCGCCATCGGCTTTGAGGGCAATGATGTTGCGCGCATCCTCGTCGATGTTTACACCCTCTTTTTCAGCCACATATGCCAGATGCCGAGAGATGTCGTCCACGGTGATGCGCTTGAAGTCGTAGATCTGACAGCGCGAGAGGATGGTGGGAATAATCTTGTGTTTTTCGGTGGTGGCCAGGATGAATTTGGCATATGAGGGCGGTTCTTCCAGGGTTTTAAGAAACGCATTGAAGGCGGCCTGGGTGAGCATGTGCACCTCGTCGATGATGTAAATCTTGTATTTGCCCACCTGCGGGGGAATGCGCACCTGCTCCACAAGGGTGCGAATGTCGTCCACCAAATTGTTCGATGCAGCATCGAGCTCATGGATATTGAACGAAGCCGACTGGCGGAACGAGATGCACGATTCGCACTGGTCGCAGGGCTCCTGGTTGGGCGTGGGGTTGAGACAGTTGATGGTTTTAGCCAGGATGCGGGCGCAGGTTGTCTTGCCCACACCCCTTGGCCCCGTGAACAAAAATGCCTGGGCTAAGGTATTGTTACGAATGGCATTTTTCAGGGTAGAGGTGATCGAAGCCTGCCCCACAACCATGTCGAAAGTGGCAGGCCGGTATTTTCGCGCAGAAACAATGTATTGATCCATCAGGCTAAGCTTAAAGCGGACGGTAAAAGTAGTAAAATGCCCCCTTGGTTGCGGCCGTCGCAGCAACAAAATACCTATTTCGGGCTGCAATTCAACAGCTTGCAAACTGATGCCACACAGCTGACTTCCTCACAACCAATTTGCTTACCTTTGGGCTCCATGACAGAGCTGATTGTCCATGTGCCGCGCATCACCCAAAGGCTGATCTACGCCTTCGATCTTGTGCTTGGCAGGCTGCTCGGATTGAAGCACAACCTGGTGACCGATGCGGGCATTGCGGAACAAAGCGCTCAGCCGGTGCTGGTTTACGGCGATAAGCCACTGGGCAACCACCTCTTTCAGAAAGCGGCTCCTTTGCTTTTCAGCAGGGAGATTCACATGCAGGACCTGCAACCATTTGCGCTTGAGGATGTTAAGGGGGTATTTCCCGTGTTTCACCCCGGCTCGGCCCTGCCTTTCGACCCCTTTGCAGCCGCATTTTATATCGTAAGCCGTTTTGAAGAATACCTGCCCTTTGCAGCCGATGCCCACGGGAGGTTCGAAGCCAGGTCGTCAGTGCTTTATCAGCTGGGACTGCTCGACAAACCGGTGGTCAATATCTGGGCTAATATGCTGGCATCCAGACTTGAGACCTGCTATCCGGGACTTCGTACCGCAAAACCTACTTACCGTTTTGTTCCCACCTACGACATCGATGTGGCCTGGGCTTTTAAGCATAAAGGATTCTACAGAACCCTGTTTTCGTCGCTTGCCGACCTGGGTAAAGGCGATGTGGCAAACTTCGGCCAGAGGCTCAGGGTGCTGAGCGGCAAGGAACCTGACCCATACGACACCTACGATTACCAGTTGGAATTGCAAAAGCGCTTCGACCTGCAGCCGATCTATTTTTTCCTTTTTGCTGCCTATGGGCGGTACGATAAAAACAACCCCACTTCCAGCCGGAATTTCGCCTCGCTCATCCGGCGCCTGGCCGACTATGCCCGAACAGGCATCCATCCGTCGTACCACACCTTCGACGACAAAGCGCGCCTGCAAAGCGAGATCAACGGACTTGCGGCTGTGCTGCATCAACCCGTCCGGCTCAGCCGGCAGCATTACCTCCGTCTCAGGCTACCTGTGACCTACCACAACCTGATCGACCTCGACATCACCGACGATTACACCATGGGATATGCCTCAGCTCCCGGATTCAGGGCCGGCATCAGCATCCCGTTTCCCTATTACGACCTCGACCATGACGTGCCCACTAACCTGATGATCCATCCGTTTATGATGATGGATGGCACCCTGCGCGACTATCTGAACCTGGACCCTGAAGCAGCCCTCGACAAAGCCTTGCCGATTGTGCGTGCCGTAAAGGCATATGGCGGCCAGCTCATTACCCTGTGGCACAACGAAAGCCTGAGCGACCAGAAACGCTGGAAAGGCTGGCGCATGGTGTACGAAAAAATTATTGAAGAAGCTACACAATGACAGCTATCAGGCCCATCCGTTACCTCAGACACGACGAAATCGACAAGCTCAAATGGGACCAGTGCCTGCGCGAAGCATTCAATGGCAACCTGTACGGCTGGTCGTGGTATCTTGATATTGTGCACAAAAACTGGGAAGCCCTCGTTGAAGGTGACTATGAACGCGTGTTCCCGCTCACCGGCAACACCCGTCTGGGCGTAAGCTATCTTTTTCAACCCTTTTTTGCCCAACAGCTGGGCATCTATTCGCGGCACATCCTCACCCAGGAAGTAGTTGTGCGGTTCCTGCATGCCATTCCGCCGCATTACAAACTGGTCGAAATCAGGCTCAACAAGCACAACAAGGTGCCGGCCGAAGGCTATGGACTCAGCACACATACCAACATTGAGCTCGACCTGATTCACACCTACGACAGGATCTACCGCAACTACTCAACAAACACAAAACGCAACCTGAAGAAGGCCATTGAGGCAGGGCTCAGCATCAGCAAAAATGTTCGTCCTGAGCAGATTGTCGCACTCTTTCGGGAAAACCGCGGACGCACCATCAGCCATTGGAACGACAGGGAGTACCGGCGTTTTTTGCAATTGGCCTACACCGCCATGCACCGCGGGCAAGCCATTTCGGTTGGGGTGTACGACAAAACCAACCAGTTGCTCAGTGGCGCCCTGTTTGTGAAAAGCAATGGCAAGATCGTCTTTTTGTTTTCGGGCACCAGCCTGGCCGGTAAAGAGGTGAACGCACTTACCTATTTGATTGACAGCGTGATACGCGAGCACGCTCCCGGTCAGTTTATTCTCGATTTTGAAGGAAGCGACCAGCCCGGGCTGGCGCGTTTTTATCTTGGCTTCGGGGGTCAGACAACCACCTATCCGGGCATCCACCTCAACAGGCTGCCCTGGTACCTGCGCTGGCCGGTGAAGGCCGTTAAAAGATTCAGAGAAATCATCCGTTGAACCTGGGCTGTGCGCATGTGTTGGCTGACAAGCGTGAATGACAAGTCATCCGCAACCAGCAATGTGTATCGTTATTCCGGGCGCAAACAATGCGTTTATGACAGGACATTGGTATTCCCCAAAACGAATCTTGATAAGCATCCTGCTGAGGGTGCACATTTTAAAATTAACGTACATTTGCCCACACGCCTAATCAAACAGCCATGATTAAAAACCTTGGGGCAGTCAATTCGGTTTTCAACCAGTTTATTGCTGAGCTTCGCGATGCAGAAATCCAGAGCGACCGTATGCGGTTCAGGCGCAACCTGGAGCGCATAGGAGAGATTTTTGCATACGAAATCAGCAAGACCTTTGAATACGAGCATGTGGAAGTGACCACGCCACTTGGGGTAGCCGAAATGCAACTGATGAAAGATCAACCCGTTCTGGCCACCATATTGCGGGCGGGCCTGCCTTTGCACCAGGGTTTGCTCAACTTTTTCGACAAGGCCGACAATGCCTTCATCACTGCATACCGGAAGTACGACAAAAACGAAGCTTTCGACATCCGTGTCGAATACATTTCCTCGCCCGACATTACCGGCAAAGTGCTCATCCTGAGCGACCCCATGCTAGCCACCGGGGCCTCGGTGGTCAAAACACTCAAAAGCATGCTTGCCATCGGGACGCCCCGACACATCCACATCGTTTCGGCACTCGCCAGTGTGGAAGGCCTCGAATACATCAAGCGGCATTTTTCGCTTGCCAGCCTAACCATCTGGGTGGGTGGCATTGACGACGAACTCACGGCCCAGGCATATATCGTTCCCGGCCTGGGCGATGCTGGTGATCTGGCCTTTGGCAAAAAAAGCGATTAACCACCTGAGCATGAAGAGGAACCTGGCCGAAAACATCCGCATCTCCATCGAGTCGATCCGGAGCCATATGCTTCGAACCACGCTCACCATAGCCATCATCGCCTTCGGCATCATGGCGCTTGTGGGCATACTCACTGCCATCGATGCCATCAAGTTTTACCTGAACGAAAACTTTGCCATGATGGGGGCCAACACCTTCAACATCCGCAACCGCGACCTGAATGTGCACATCGGAGGCAGACGAAGCGATGCCAGGTCGTTCAAAAACATCACCTTCCGCGAGGCGCTCAGGTTCAAGGAAGAGTTCAGCCTGCCAGCTTCGGTGAGCATGTTTACCTTCGGAAGCAGTACAGCCACCCTGCGTTTTGGTGCAAACAAGACCAATCCCAACATTCAGATTGTGGGCGTGGACGAGAACTATATTTATAACTCAGGCTTCGAAATAGAAAAAGGACGCAACATCACCGCAAGCGAGGTATTTCAGGGGGCGCATGTGGCAGTAATCGGCAGCGCCATTGCCAAAGACCTTTTCAAAAACAACGAAGACCCCATCGGACAGATTATTTCTGTAGGGCCGGGAAAATACCGTGTAGTAGGTGTGCTGAAAGAGAAAGGCTCGAGCATCGGTTTCAGTGGCGACCGCAACTGCCTGCTGCCCATCAACAATGTGAGGCAGTATTTTTCACGGCCCAACATGAACCACACCATCAGCGTGCGGGCGCGCACGGCCGACGAGATGGAAACCGCCCTGGGTGAAGCCACAGGCCTGTTTCGCATCATCCGCAACGATCCCCCCGGCAAACCAGAAAGCTTTACCATTGTAAAAAGCGACAACATTGCCAATATGCTGCTCAACCTCACCGGCACCGTGCGGCTTGGCGCTACCTTTATCGGCCTGATCACCCTGTTTGGGGCAGCCATCGGTCTGATGAACATCATGTTGGTGTCGGTTACCGAACGCACCCAGGAAATAGGCATTCGCAAAGCCATTGGCGCCACCCGAAGGGCCATACGCGAACAATTTCTCATCGAAGCCATCATCATAGCACAAATTGGAGGTTTGGTCGGCATCATCTCCGGTATCCTTGTCGGCAATATTTTATCGTACATCATCGGATCGTCGTTTATCATTCCCTGGGTATGGATCGGGCTGGCTATCGTGCTTTGCTTTGGTGTGGCGCTTGCATCAGGTTCCATTCCGGCCAACAAAGCCGCCGCTGTTGATCCGATCGAGTCGCTCAGATACGAGTAAGTAATTAAACCCAAACGCAACACTATGCAAGGATTTGACAACAACAGTCCACGCGAGAGCTTTGGTTCGCAAATAGGCGTAATAGCTGCTGCGGCAGGATCGGCAGTGGGCCTGGGCAACATTTGGAGGTTCCCTTATGTGGCCGGTGAAAACGGAGGTGGAGCTTTTCTGCTTACCTATCTGGCTTTTGTGCTGCTGATTGGTGTGCCTGCCATGCTTTCGGAGTTTGTGGTGGGGCGCAAAGCCCTGGCCAATCCGGTGGGTGCGTTCCGCAAGCTGGCCCCGAACTCGGCCTGGCCGGCAGTGGGTTTCATAGGCGTGGCTGCTGCTTTTACCATCCTGGCATTTTACACCACCGTAGCAGGCTGGACGCTCGAATACCTCTATCTGACCATCTTCGACAAACTCGACCACCTGCAAAAAAAAGACCTCGAAAACACCTTCTCCACATTCGTGGCCAGCGGCTGGCGACCGGTGATGTGGCAGGTAGTCTTTATGTTTTTAACGGGCTGGATTGTGTTCAAAGGCGTAAAAAACGGCATCGAACGCTCCACCAAAATCATGATGCCCCTGCTGCTGCTCATCATCATCGGACTGGGCATCCGCAGCATGACCCTACCCGGAGCTACCGAAGGCCTGCGCTTCCTGTTCCGTCCCGATTTCAGCAAGATCAACGCCGGGGTGATGCTGCAGGCGCTCGGACAAGCCTTTTTCTCGCTGAGCATTGGTATGGGCACACTGATCACCTATGGTTCTTACATCCGCAAAACAGATCACCTGGGAAAAACTGCCATTTCGGTATCCCTGGCCGACACCGCTATTGCCGTGCTGGCTGGTCTGGCCATTTTTCCAGCCGTCTTTGCTTTCAACATCACCCCCGAGGCTGGCCCCAGCCTGGTGTTCATCACCCTCCCGATGATTTTCGATCAGATGGCCGGAGGCACATTTTTCGAGCTGGTGTTCTTCGTGCTGCTGGCAATTGCAGCCCTGACCTCAACCATCTCTGTGCTCGAGGTGGCCGTGGCCTATTTTGGAGAGGAACTCGCGCTCGGACGCAAAAAAGCTACCGTGGTGTCCACCATTGCCATCACCATCCTCGGCATATTCACCACACTCAGCATGGGACCCCTGCCCGAGATAAGTATAGCCGGGCTGAGTCTGTTCGATCTGCTCGACAAAACCTCGGCCAACATCCTGCTGCCCCTCGGCGGATTGTTCATCGTTGTTTTTGTGGGCTGGAAGCTCCGGCCTGAAGAGGTAGCCTCCGAGCTGAACAACCAGGGCGAAATCAAAGCAAAGTTCCTCCCGGTGTTCATTTTCATCGTGAAGTTTATCGCGCCTGTTGCCATCGCATTGGTTTTCCTCAACGGATTAGGATTGTTTGGATTCATTGGCGGAGGCGACCTCTGAGCGGACTTCCGGCAGTTATCCGGTATAAGCTGACAGGACACCATGTGGCACAACATTGTGAAATTCTGGTTGAGTTTTACCCGCCGCGAACAATTGGCCATCCTGATACTGTCGGCAATTATCCTCGTGGTGGTTAGCATCCGGTTTTTTGCATCGCAATTTGTTGCGCCACCGCCTTCCGACCTGAGCAAAGCCCTGCTGCTGGCTTCAAAAACACTGCCAAACGAACCGGTAGATACGACCGGAAACTTTCGGAATGAAATTGAAAATCAGGTATCTGACCATAGAGCCGCACTTACCCCTTTTCCTTTCGACCCCAATACTGCAGGTGCGGACAGCCTGAGTGCGCTTGGCCTGAAACCCGGGCAAGTCAGAAACGTCCTGAACTACCGTGCCAGGGGCGGACGATTCAGAACGGCGGAAGATTTTGGCAAACTGTTCAGCATCAGTGAGCAAGAATTTGCACAGCTGGCGCCCTACATCAGGATATCTGGTGGTATGACACCTCAGACCAGGGAAAAAGATCAGGCCAGCGTAATAACAGACCCGGCACCCGTCAAACCATCGCTCACAATTGTGGAGCTCAACGAAGCCGACTCTGTCGCCCTGGCTGCACTTCCCGGCTCAGGGCCATGGACAGCCCATCGCATTGTGCGCTACAGACAATCATTGGGTGGCTATGTGGAATTTGAACAATTGCTGGAAGTCAAAGGCATCGACAGCCTGAAATTTGCAGCCATGCGCCCCTGGCTCACCCTCAACAGCAACAACATCCGACCTCTGCGCATCAATTACCTCGATTTCAGGGAATTGATCCGGCATCCTTACCTGAATTTTGAACAGGTGAAAGCCATCGTAAACCACCGCGACCGCCGCGGATTCATCCGAAACACCGAAGAACTGCGCGGGATGCCGCAATTCGAATCTGAAGATATTGCGCGTTTGCAGCCCTACCTGAAATTCGACTGAAAAGTGTAAACAAAGTATTAATCTGCGGGCTTTCGGCAGCCAAGGCGCTGGTATTGTATTATTTTTGGATAAAACAACAGAGCCATGCGTAGAACTCTCATCTTCATCATACTGCTATGGGCACTCGGATATGTTCCGGCTTCTGCCCAGCAGCCCGACAGCGACAAGCTCCAGGTGCTCATCGAACAACTGAATGTAAAAGATATGGCCAGAAAAACCCGTGTGGATGCATACCTGCAGGCCACCGGACTGAATCTCCGGCAGGAGGAGGCTGGCCGTGTGTGGCAGCTGGTGGAAGTGCAGGATGGAAAGCCGTTCTACTTCATCACCCACAACCTGGGTGCAGCCACGGCACACAAGGCCAATCAGGTTTGGCCCGGCGGCTCTACCGGATTTAACCTGAACGGCAGCGGTGTGAACCTGGGCATCTGGGATGAAGGCAAAGTGCGCCATACCCATCAGGAATTTTTTGATGGCAGCTCTTCGAGGGTCACCCAGGTGGATGGAGCAACTTCACTCAGCAACCATGCCACCCACGTGGCGGGCACCCTGGCTGCTGCCGGAACCGACGCCAATGCCAAAGGAATGTCGTTTGCAGCACAGCTGAAAGCCTACGACTGGAACAGCGATGAAACCGAAATGGCTACGGCGGCTGCCGGCGGACTGCGTGTGTCGCAACACTCTTACGGCTATGTTACCGGCTGGGCGCAAGGTACCTTTTCGGGCAACTCAGGCTGGCATTGGTTTGGCGATGCCGTTGTGAGTGCTTCGGAGGATTATTATTGGGGTTTTTATAGCGATCAGGCCCACGACTGGGACCAGATTGCCCACAATGCACCCTATTACCTGATCGTGAAATCGGCCGGCAACGACCGTGGCGAAGGCCCCGCCCCTGCTGCTCCACACTATTTTATGGACCCCTCAATGGGTTACACCTGGCAATCGAGCACTGCCACCCGCAGCCTGGATGGAGGCACGAGCGGATACGATTGCATCTCGCATTCGGCTGTGGCCAAAAACTTGCTGACTGTGGGCGCGGTAACAAGTGCAGGCGCGATGAGTACGTTCAGTGGCTGGGGGCCGACGGACGACGGCCGGATCAAACCCGATATCGTGGCCAAAGGGGTAAATGTTTATTCTTCAACGGCATCCTCCAATACATCCTATGCGTATTACAACGGTACCTCCATGGCCGGCCCGGTGGTATCCGGTGCGGTGGGTTTGCTGCTGCAGCATCAGGAAAACCTTCATCCCGGTACGCCCCTGCGCGCTGCAACCCTCAAAGGACTGCTCATTCACACGGCCGACGATATGGTAAGCGGCGCCCCAGGTCCGGATTACCGCTTTGGCTGGGGCATGCTCGATGTGAAAAAAGCTGCCGAGCTCATGCAGGCCAATGCGGGCAACAACGCCCACATCCGCGAGCTGACGCTCAACAACAGCCAGACCATCCGCATCCCCCTTCAGGCCACCGGCAGCGAGCCGCTTCGCATCACCTGCAGCTGGACCGACCTTCCGGGCAACCCGCCTGCAGCCTCGCTTAACCCCACGACCTCCATGCTGGTGAACGATCTGGACATCAGGTTAACTGATGCATTTGGCAATCAGCACTTTCCCTACATCCTGAACCCGGCCAGCCCGGCTGCGGCAGCTACCACAGGCGACAACAGCCGCGACAACGTGGAAATGATCCACCTGAGCTCGCCCCCTGCGGGCACCATTTACATGCTCACAGTGAGTCACAAAGGCACACTTACCGGTGGCAGCCAGGCATTTTCGCTCATCATAAGCGGCAACCAGGCACTTGATGAAAAAACCATCCTGGGCGCCGCCGATCAGGCCTCCAACTATACCTCATGGACACATGGCTCCAACCAGGGCGATGGTTTTGGCGCATGGGAATTTGAGAACGCGAATGCACCGGGCGGATACTCCGGATTTTATATCGGCAATCCCGCCGATGCCGGCATCTCGGGCATGAGCAGCACCGCTTTCGGGCTATATGCCAATCCGGACAATCCGGGCAATTATGCCCGTGCCGACCGCAAATTTGCCAGTCCGCTTCCAGTGGGCGCCACCTTCAGCCTGAAATGGGGCGTAAACTGGGACAGCGAGGGCATTGGCAACAAAGGCCTCAGCCTGTTTAGCAATGGCACCGAAATTATCAACATCAACATGGGTGGAAGTGCCCTGATCACCATCAACGGCTCGCCGATGTTCAACTATTATGGCACCAACGCCATGACCCTCAACTTCAAGATGGAAAGCGCCACACAATTAAGGGTATGGGGTACAGGCCGCGATGGGAGTGAGTCGTATAACGTAGTACACGCAGTTTCAGGTGCACCGGATGCTGTCAGGCTTTATGCCTCCGCCCTAAAAAGCGGCGATCAGCGCCAACCCTATTTCGATCAACTGAGCATCAGCAGCGACCCCACCACATACAGCAGCACCGAAACAGTCCATGTAGCAGGAAAGGTGATTCTGGCTGACAATCTCAGCGTAAAAAACATAATTATCGAAGGAAACAACAAACTCATTGTACCACAGGGACGTACATTGACCGCTACGACCCACATTTACAACAGTGCAGGTAACGGCGGGCTGACAATTGAGTCGAACGCAAGCGGCAGCGGGTCGTTGTTGCACTATAATCCGCTGAATGCCACTATACAACGCTATGTGCCGGGCAGCAGCCTGGCCACAGCCACGCGATACCACCTCGTGTCGGTGCCCCTGGCAACTTCGAACAATCCGCTTTCGGGCCTTTTCACAGGTTCCTATCTGTTCCGCTTCGATGCCGATCCGGGCAGCTGGGTTGGTCTGGGAGCTTCCACCACCACACCCCTCGATGTGAGCCGGGGGTATATGATCTGGTACACCGGCAGCAATATCACCTTCAACTTTGCCGGACTGTTGAACAACGGCAGTTTCAGCACCCTGGTTGCCTCCACCTCAGCCGACCGCTACAACCTGGTGCCCAACCCCTACCCTTCGGCCATTGACTGGGATGCAGCCACTGGCTGGACAAAAACCAACCTGCACAATGCCATCTACATCTGGAACAGGAACACAGGCAACTATGCCACCTACATTTCAGGTGTAGGTACCAATGGCGGCACGCAGTACATCGCTCCCGGACAATCGTTTTTTGTGCGCAGCTCCGCCGCATCGGCAGGCCTGCAGATGAACGACGATGTGCGCCTGCACCACAGCACGCCTTTTCTGCAGCCCCCTCAGCCGGGCAAAACAATCCGGCTGAGCACAGCCAACAGTGAGGGCAGCGATGAAACCATCATCAGGTTCCTAGCCGGGGCCACCGACGGCTTCGACTTTGATTATGATGCTGAAAAACTTGCCGGGCAGGCTGTTGCACCCCAGTTGGCCAGCCTGATCGAAAGCGGACAGATGATGAGCATCAACACCTTTGACGACGGCTTCAAACAGCTTGCGATACCTGTGAGCTTTGCATCACAAACCACGGGCGAATACGAGCTAAGTTCTTTTCTATCAGGCGATTTGTTGAATAAATATGTGGTTTTGCTGGAAGACCTGCACACGGGCAGCTTACATCAGCTTTCCGATTCGGCTGCTGCGTACAGTTTTACGCACGATGCCGGAAATCCCGCCCTTCGCTTCATGCTGCATCTCACCGGCATCACACATCTGGATGAGCCGGCAAATGCCGAAACCAGAATATGGAACTATGGCCAGCGCATTTATATCCATCATGCAAAGCCTGGCGAAACCCTCAGAATCCGTCTCCTGGATGCGGGTGGCCGGATATTGCTGGAACAACAATCGAACAGCCCGACGCTGAGCTTAGAGCCTAAAGCGCCCAAAGGTTTGCTGATTGTGGAAGTTGCAGGCAAAAAGGGCATTACCCGCAAGAAGCTGATATTCTGAGATTAAGGCTGAAGCAACTGTTCGTTCACCTTTTTAATGATGGTTATGGCGTCGGCCTGTTCGAGCCAGATGGCATCCTTGTTTCGTCTGAACCAGGTCATCTGGCGTTTGGCATATTGCCGGGTATGGGTCTTGATGTTGTTGACGGCAGTTTCGAGGCTCACTTTTCCATCCAGGTATTCAAACAGCTCCTTGTATCCTACCGTATTGAGGGCGTTGAGGTGGCGGAACGGATAGAGCTTCCGCACTTCGTCGAGCAGGCCTTGTTCGAGCATGTGCTCCACCCTCAGGTTAATGCGGTTGATGAGCGCGAGGCGGTCGGGCTTCAGGATGAAACGAATGAACGTGAAAGGCCTGGGCAAGGTTTGCCGTTTTCTGTAAAAGCTGTATGGGCGGCCGGTCTGGTAATACACCTCGAGTGCACGCTGCAGCCGCCGCGGATTTTGAAGGTCCACCTGCGCATAATATTCCGGATCCACAGCCTGAAGCTCTGTCTGCAAGGCTGCAATACCCTGATCGGCAAGCATCTGACTTACCCGTGCACGAATCTGGGGCGCAACGTCCGGCATGTTGTCCAGCCCCATGCACACTGCGTCAATGAAAAGTCCGGAGCCGCCTGTCAGAATGACAACCCGGTGTTTCGCGAAGAGTTGCGACAGCACAAGCAGTGCATCGCGCTCATAGGCTGCCACATCGTAGCTGTCGGTAATGCTCAGGTGCCCCACCAGGTGGTGTTCGACCTGTTGCAACTGCCTGGCGTCGGGCGCTGCCGTGCCAATCTTCATCTCGCGGTAAAACTGGCGGCTGTCGGCCGAAACAATCTCGGTGCCATAATGCTTTGCCAGCTGAATGGCCAGCTCTGTTTTGCCCGAGGCCGTCGGTCCGGCCAACACGATCAGCAATGGTGAGGTATTCATGGCGTTGCTGGACTACCCTGCAAGGGTACAGGCCCGTTGTTTTTTACTTCGGTGGGCTGGGGTTCGGCCACCAGCTTCAGGCCAAGTTTTTTGCCTTCCTCCTTCATCAGCGCCACTGCCTCCTCGAAAGTATTGCCGATGATGCCATCGAGGATGGCCTCGCGAATGGCATTTTTGATGATGCCGATTTTCTTGCCCGGGCCGAGGCCGAAAGCCTGCATAATGACCTCGCCGCTTACCGGTGGCTGCCAGTTGCGTATCCTGTCGCGCGCTTCAATCTCGACCAGCTTTTGTTTGACGAGCTCGAAGTTTTCGCGGTATTTGCGTATCTTAAATTCGTTTTTGGTGGTGATGTCGGCCTGGCAAAGCAGCATAAGCTTGTCGATGTCGTCGCCTGCATCGAAGAGCAGCCTGCGTACTGCGCTGTCGGTCACCGTTTCCTGCGCCAGCACTATGGGTCGCAGGTGCAGCAGCACCATCTTTTGCACAAATTTCATTGGGTCGCCCAGCGGCAGCCTGAAAGCCTTGAAGATGCCCGGTACCATTTTTGCCCCTTTGAATTCGTGCCCGTGAAAGGTCCAGCCCGTTTGCGGATCGAATTTCTTTGTTGCGGGTTTGGCGATGTCGTGCAACAGGGCTGCCCACCTCAGCCAGAGGTCATCCGATGTGGCGGAAAGGTTGTCGAGCACCTCGAGGGTATGGTAAAAATTGTCTTTATGACTCTTGCCGTTGACCGTTTCGACACCCTGCAGGGCAGCCAGCTGGGGAAAAAACACATGCAGTAGGCCTGTTTTGAACAGCAGCTTAAAACCGACCGAGGGTTTGGGGCTGAGGATAATCTTATTCAGCTCATCAGTGATGCGTTCGGGCGAGATGATCCGGATTCTGTTCTTGTTGCGCGCAATGGCATCCAGGGCGCCCTGGTCGATGCGGAAGCCCAGCTGGGAAGCGAAGCGCACTGCCCGCATCATCCGCAGCGGGTCATCCGAGAAAGTGATGTCCGGGTCGAGGGGCGTACGGATCAGACCTTTATTCAGATCGTCCAGTCCGTTGAACGCATCGAGCAACTGCCCGTAGGTGAAACTGTTCAGGCTGATTCCCAGGGCATTGATGGTAAAGTCGCGCCGCTTCAGATCGTCCATGAGGCTTCCCGGACGCACATCGGGCTTGCGGCTGTAAAGCTTATACGACTCCTTGCGGGCACCTACGAATTCGACCACCCAGTCGCCCCAGCGGACCATGGCTGTGCCAAACTGTCCGTAGAACCTGGCATCTGTAGTGTTGCCCAGGCGGGAGGCTACTTTGCGGGCAAACTCCAGGCCATCGCCAACCACCACAATATCCACATCTTTCGAAGGTCTGCCGAGCAGGCAATCCCTCACATACCCCCCGATGACATATACAGGGGTTTGGCCGGCCACCTCGGATATTGCCCCGAATAGTGGCTCCTGCACATACATGGCCATTTCCGACATGCGGCAAAGATAGCAATAAGCTGCCGAGTGCTGCCTGCGGGCCGGGTCAGAACTTGTATCGAAGCTGAAACTTAAGGTCGGTGCGGCGGTTGCCCTCGATGGTTTCGAGGCCGCTGCCAATGCTTGCGCGGTCGGCATACCAGGTTTGCCCGATACGCGCCCAGAAGTCGAGCTTTTGCGAGGCCCTGTAGCGCAGCATCAGGTAGGTGCGTGTGCCCCGGTCGTAAAACATCGGAATGGAAAAAGCATACAGCACATCATTTTCGTACACATAAAGGCGGCTGTTGTAATCGGGCGCATCGAAAAGCATATATCTGAAAGTGAGCTCAAGCCTGGAGCCGGAGGGTCTGTACAACACATCCTGGTAGATCAGGTAGCCCACTGTGGCTTCGGAGAGGTGCTCGCGGTAGTGCACCAGCTCAAAGCGGTTGCGGAGCGTTATGCCGCGCATGGGCTGGGTGTTGAGGTGAAAACGCAGGCTTTGCCGGGTATAAGGCACCTGGAAATCAATGTAGTTCCATGGGTCATTGAAGTCTTTCATGCGCGTCTTGGTGCGGTAGCGCACATAGGCATCTGCCCGGCGGCTGAACCTGTGGTCGAGCTGCACGTAATAATCCTGTCCGAAGCTCGGGCCATCGGTCAGGTAGCGCAGCCAGGGGAAGGTGAAATGATCGGCAAAGGCGGTGAGCTTCCAGCCTGGCGCCAGAGCAGCCACGACACCTCCGTAGATTCCTTTTTCGTTGTTGGTGTAAGTGTTCTCGGCAAAGGCGGCGCTGAAATCGTTTTGATAATGTTTGTCGTAATTTCGGTAGGCCAGGCTGAGGGTCACAAAACCCGCTGGCTGGGCAAGGATGCCGGCCAGTCCGGCCATCCCGCCGTTCTGGCTCCTGCTGAGCTCGCCAAAACCGATGATGTGCGGGAAAACCAGCCTGAAATCGGCACCCTGAACGCTGTTTTGTCCGTTGTTGATTCTGAACTTGTTATAAGGATACTCCCTTGGCATAAAATTTACGCCAGTAGCCGAGGCATGGGCGGTGAAACCCAGTTCGAGGCGGCGCGAGCGGTAGGCTAGCCTACCCCCATAGGCCGTGAGGGTGGTGGCATGCTTGCGGTTGAGCTCGGTCACCGTGCGGTGCAAACCGGTTTCCTGTATGCTTGTGATCAGGAATTCTTCGCCTGCAAGGCTGTCGGTGAGCATGGTCAGGCTGGCATCAACCGGCCTGTGCGAATAAAATAAGGTAAGGTCGAAGTTGCGGACGCCCACCGTTGCAGCCGCCCCACGCATAAAGAGCGCTTCGTTGAGCGAAGCGCTGGGCCGGATGCCCTGGCCATAACGCATGATAGACGAAGGCTCGGTGGATTTGCCAAACGACAAGCCAGACCAAAGCGTCAGCCCCTGCCCAAAGTTGAGGTGATAGTCGCCCAGCGCCAAAGCCTTGACCATGCCTACATCGCGTATAAAAAAATGTGCGGAATAAAAATCAAAACCGTTGCGCTGTTTGCTGGTTAACAGGCTTCTGATGGTATCGGGAATGCGGGATATAAAAAATGGCTCTCCGGGGTCTTTTTCCATCACAAGCCCGGCCCTCACGCGGTTGCGGTAGTTGAACTGGTGCCTGATGAAGAACTTTTCCGGCCCACCGAGGTAGCGCGAGTTGGGTTTGGCAGCAAAAGCCGAATCGCTGATGGGCAGGTAGCCCTCGCGTTTTTCGAGCACCTGTTCGTAGCGGCTGATCACCTGGTTGCGACCTCGCCGTAGGATGGTAAGCGGATGGGGTAACTTTTGCTTTGCAGTGCCATCGCCCACCCGCACAACGGGCAGCAGCACCTCAAGCACCATGTCGTCGAAACCTTCAATAAGTCCCAGCTCATAAACCGATAGCAGCGGGCCATATCGCCTGCGGTATTCAGTGAGTTTTTCAATCTGAAAACTGTTGAGCAGCCGCAGGGCTTCCAGCTCGCTGATCTGGGGGCTGTTGAGGTCAATTTTTTGCTCGCTGTAAAACAAATAAGCGTCGAGCAGGTCGGTGAAGTCGGCTGTTTCGTCAGCGTTTTCGGCCAGTTCTTCGAGCTGCCGTGCCAGGTATTCGCCAAGCAGGCGCGAGAGGCTGTCGGCTACCTGTGCGTTAAGTGTTTGGCCAAGCAACAGCAGGCTGCCGATTAGGAAGATACTCCGTAAACGTGCCACAACAAGCATGTTCAGGGTTTTTGGGGCAAATGAAACTGCAGTCCGGCCTGAAGGGTACTCCCCAGTTGCTGGTGCAATCCGGCCGAAAGGTCGAAACTCCAGCCCGACATGTGCATGCCCAGGCCGAAGGTGAACAGGCCGGGATCTACGGACACGCCGGTCCTGAGAAAAAACTGCTGATAATGATACTCCAGACCTGCCCTTACATCGGGTTTGCGGTCGGATTGTTTTTCCACCTCAGCCAGGCCATACAACTGATCGGTGAACTGAAACCCCAGCCCGAATCGCATCACCATAGGCAGGCGGTCGTTGGTGATTTCCGATAAGCCTGCCCGCCCCGGATTGAACAGATAAGCGCCCATGCTGAGCTGCCTGTTGATGCGCTGCTGCACCCCAAGCTCGAAAGCCACCGCCTGTTGGGCGGGGTATTCATTTCCAGCCTTGAGGTAGATGTAGTTGAAACCCACACCCGCTCTGAAGTTGGGATGCAACTGCCGGGCATAGGCCAGCCGGACGAAGTTCTCGTTGTAGAGCCTGTAGCCAAACTGCGTAAATCCGAGGCCGAACACCCCATAACTGGTGGGCATGGCCACAACCCCGGAACGCTGGCTGAGCTCTTTCATCAGAAACCTGTTTTGAAATCCAACCCCGGCCGCAACATTGCGGAGATCGGCCGCCCCGGCAGGATTGTTGACAATGGCCCATACGTCTGCCAGCGTAACCGAGGCCCCGCCCAATGCAGCATGACGGGCACCTGCACGACCATGTGCCTCGAACGCTTTCAAAGGAGTGTGCCATAGCCAAAGCAGGGCGGCAAACAAAAAGCAAATACCTTTGTTCATCTGATCGTTTGATCTGCCGGTGCAAGCCCGGGTAATTTAATTTCAAATATACGACATGAATTCTTTCAACCAAGTCATTCCCTTTTTGAGCGAGCTCGCAGCAAACAACAACAAAGCCTGGTTCGACGCGCACCGGCCATGGTATCAGGAAGCACGGGCCGAGATGACCGGCATTGTTGCAGGCCTCATCCACGGACTGGCCGCCATCGATCCTTCGATAGGCTCGCCCGACCCAAAAAAGTGCCAGTTCAGAATCAACCGCGATATTCGTTTCTCGCCCAACAAGGATCCGTACAAAACCAATATGGGCGCCTACTTTGCGCCAGGTGGCAAAAACCTCCCTGCCGCCGGCTACTACCTCCACCTCGAACCCGGGGCATCCTTTGTTGGCGGAGGACTGTACCATCCTGAGAAAGAACAACTTCAGAAAGTAAGACAAGAAATCTATTTCAATGCACAGGACTTTCTGCAGATCGTAAATGACGAAAAATTCCGTGCTGCATTCGGACAACTCATGGACGAGCGACTCAAACGCCCGCCCATGGGATTTCCTGCCGATTTTCCGCACATCGAACTGCTCAAATACACCTCATATGCCGTGGGCAGGCCAATAGATGCCGACAATCTGAAGCCCGGAGAGATCATCCAGCAAAGCCTCGAAACTTTCAGCATACTTGCACCCCTGGTTCGCTTCCTCAATCAGGCGCTGAGCAGCGAGCCGAATTAAAATTTTTTAAAAAATCCTAAAGTTTGTTTCATACCGGTCAAAAATATTTGTATATTTGAGGTCCTAATTGGTTGGTTGTTTTATAAGTTCGAACTTGTGCCCCTGAAACCTGTGTGAGGATTCCCAGTCCGCATCCACTTGTTTTCAGGGGTATTTTTTTGCTCTCCGTATGAAAACATCATTCACACATGAATGGACTGGCGCCGTCGGAGCGTAAGGACTTTACACCTGTCAGGACGGAATACAGTCAAAACGCACGCTCCCATCAGATCAATTGCCAGCAATAATAAAGAACGCCTCAAAGGCCAACTGCGCTTGTCTCTGATAATGAATGGTTTAATTGTTGAAGAAGAAAAATTATTTGAAAATCAGCCAGATATTTTTCATGCTTACCGAAAACTTTTTCACTCAGGCCGAATACTAACCCTTTTGATCTGCAGCACAAAAGTTAGATATACTTTTGTCGTCTCAATTGGTTGGTTGTTTTATAAGTTCGAACTTGTGCCCTTGAGCCGTGATCGGGACCCCCAGTCCTAAGAATCAACGTAACTCAAGGGCATTTTTTTTGCATTTTTCGTAACGATCCCAGCCCTGCAGGAAGAACCTTATGCCGATAACTTTGCACTCGCATCCGAAAACTTTATTACTGTTATTTTGTTAACAACACCTTAAGAAATTCGTGGCCTCAATTGGTTGGTTGTTTTTTGTAAAGTTCGAACTTGTGCCCTTGAGGTTTGCCGGTTTTGTTGTTTTTTCCGGCACTGTCCTCAAGGGCATTCTTTTTGGTTGAGCCGCTCTGAGAGTCAATCCGTGGCATTTCCTTACCTTTGCAGCCTGCCAGCCCTGCTGGCTTTTGATTGAAACACTTGAATCACTGTATCTTATGCATACGCTAGAAGAGCTGAAATCCATTGCCACCCAGGTGAGGCGCGATATCATACGCATGGTACATGCCTGCCAGTCGGGGCATCCCGGCGGTTCGCTGGGCTGTGCCGATTTCATGACAGCGCTGTTTTTTAATCAACTTCGCATCGATCCGGCAAAGTTCAGCATGGACGGAAAGGGCGAGGACATGTTCTTTCTGTCGAACGGTCACATCAGTCCGGTTTTTTACAGTGTGCTTGCCCGCCGCGGCTATTTCCCGGTGAGCGAGCTGGCCACCTTCCGGCGGCTGCATTCGCGCCTGCAGGGGCATCCGGCCACGCTCGAAGGACTGCCCGGCATCAGGGTGGCGAGCGGATCGCTCGGCCAGGGACTCTCGGTGGCTGTGGGTGCCGCACTGGCGAAAAAACTGGCCGGAGACGACAAACTGGTCTGGGTGCTCATGGGCGATGGTGAACAGCAGGAAGGCCAGATCTGGGAGGCAGCCATGTTTGCCGGCGCCCGTAAAGTGGACAACCTGATCGGCGTGATCGACTATAACGGCAAACAAATTGACGGCCCTGTGGACGAGGTGATGCCGCTGGGCGACCTGAAGGCTAAATACGAAGCCTTTGGCTGGAAGGTGATCAGCTTCGACGGCAACGACATAGCACAGACAGTTGACACACTGAACCAGGCCCGAAACAAGGCTTGCGGTGGACAACCTCAGTTGTTGCTCATGAAAACCGAGATGGGTATGGGCGTCGATTTTATGATGGGCACCCACAAATGGCACGGAAGCGCTCCCAACGATGCACAGGCTGCCAGCGCGCTGGCGCAATTGCCCGAGACGCTGGGGGATTATTAAGGCGGTTATGCATACCTGTCGTAATATTGCCTGATTGATGCAGCTTTGAAATGAATTAGGAATGCAGCAGAATCAATCAGAAAGTCGGGCACACATAGCAGTAATCGCCAATGGTTTAATACAACTACTTAGGATTTAAGTATCAGAGTCTTTAGACAAAAAGTCAGCAAATACTTGATCGCATGGAAATAAAGATATTTGGACACAAAGACACACGTTCGGGGTTTGGCGATGGCTTGCTCGAGCTTGGAAGGCGCAACCCGAAGGTTGTGGCCTTGTGTGCCGACCTGACAGGCTCCCTGAAAATGGATGCCTTCGCGAAGGAGTTTCCGGAACGGTTTTTTCAGACAGGCATAGCTGAAGCAAACATGATGGGCATTGCAGCCGGCCTGGCCACAGGCGGTTACATCCCGTTCACAGGCACCTTTGCCAACTTCTCGACCGGCAGGGTGTACGATCAGATCCGGCAGTCGATAGCTTACAGCGGCAAGAATGTGAAGATTTGTGCTTCGCATGCGGGGGTTACCCTGGGCGAAGACGGGGCCACGCATCAGATTCTCGAAGACATCGGCATGATGAAGATGTTGCCCGGCATGGCGGTGGTGGTTCCGGCCGACTACAACCAGACCAAGGCTGCCACTATTGCGATGGCCGAATGGGACGGTCCGGTTTATTTGCGTTTTGGCCGCCCGAAATGGCCGATTTTTATGCCCGAAGATGCCCCCTTTGTGATTGGCAAAGCCGACCAGCTTACCGAGGGCGAACACCTGACCATCGTAGCCACGGGCCACATGGTATGGATTGCCCTGCTCGCCGCACAACAACTCGACAAGGAAGGCATCCGGGCTGAAGTCATCAACATGCACACCATCAAGCCCCTGGATGAAGCAGCCGTGCTGAACTCGGTGCGCAAGACCGGTTGTGTGGTTACCGCCGAAGAACATCAGATGGCCGGTGGCCTGGGCGAAAGCATCGCCTCGCTGCTCGTCAGACAGATGCCTGTACCTATGGAAATGGTAGCTGTGAACGACCGTTTTGGCCAGAGCGGCACACCGGAAGAACTGCTCGTGGAATACGGACTGGACGCAGACCACATTGTTGCAGCCGCCAGGAAAGCCCTCCAGCGCAAAGGATAATCACTCAAACAACTGCCATGAGGGTTTATCTTGTGGGCTACATGGGGGCCGGCAAAACCACCCTGGCAAGGCGTTTGGCCACATTGCTCGGCATGCAGTGCGCCGACCTGGACGATATTTTCGAAGCCCGTTACAAGATTGGCATACCCGACTTTTTCAGAAAATACGACGAACAACTCTTCCGGAGGCTCGAAAGCCAGCTCCTGAAGGAGACCGCACAGTCGGACAATATCATCATCAGCACCGGAGGTGGCACCGCCTGCTTTTACGACAACATGGAATGGATGAACAGCAACGGCATCACGGTTTACCTCAAGATGGAACCGTCGAGCATCGTTCACCGGCTTACCCATGCCCGCAAGAAACGCCCGCTCGTGGAATCAAAATCAGGCGAAGAGCTGCTTGCTTTTGTGCGCGAACATCTCAGGCATAGAAACATCTTCTACAGCCAGGCGCAGATCATTGTTAAAGGCGAGTCGGTTGACGCAGAGGCCCTGGCAACACAAATTGCTGAATACGCGTCAGGACGGGAAAATCAGATTTAGAACAAAACCCCCTCTTTGTTTTTGACAAGCTCGCGGGTGCGTTCGGCAGTTTTGAACATATCGGCGCTGAACGAAATTTAAATTAAGTTGGCATCGAAGTCGGCAAAAGGCCTGACAGGTCCGCCAATGCCATTCACCGTATAGTCTTTGTTGAAGAAGCCGGTAAGGTAATATTTGAGTTTGATGTTGGTCCCTCCGGCAAACTGCACGCCCAACATGAGGCTTTTGTAATATGCCGGTTGTTTTTTGGAAAACCATGCGGTGTATTTCCCGGTCTTTTTTCCATCCACAAATTCTTTCTCTTTGTAATGAAAGGGAAACTCAATCTCGTAACCAATATACATGAATGATTTCCCGAGGTTGCCAAATTTGACGCCCAGCGGAATACCCAGGTTGTAGGAGCGATACTTTTTCTTGATGGTCTGACCGGGGTATTTATAGATGAAACCCACATTTCGGATATTGAAACCGGTGAATAATCCGGCATGCTGGCTCAGGTCTTTGTTGAGGTGGTTCTGGCTGTTGAACACAGGCGAAAAACGCAGCACACTGCCATCTTCCATACCCAGAAAATCGACCCTGGCATGCGAGAGGATGATCTCGCCTGCAGTGGTTACGTACCATTTTTGATTTAGCTGAGCCGTCGAACCCAGGCTGAAACACAACAGAAGTGAGAGGAAGAGCGAACGCATAAGGGTATGGTATTGAATTGTTGGGTGTGCAAGATAAGGCAGACTGAGGAACAGGCAAAACAAAATTATGCTGCACAGCAGGTGTTTATATTCAACAGATCCGCGGAAGTTGTTCACCAGCCGGCAGATCGATCAGCCGGGTGCCTCCCACAGCGGTGTGCAGCCACACTTTTGCCGGGTGGTTTTCGGTGATGGTTCCTATGATAGCTGCCTGGCCACCCAGCGGGTGCTGACGCAGCATGTCCATAAGTCCGGGAGCTTTTTCGCGGCTGACCACCATCACCACTTTGCCTTCGTTGGCCACGTGCAGGGGGTCGAAGCCAAGCAGTTCGCACATGCCGCGCACGCCATCGCTGACGGGGATTTTCTCTTCGAACAGATCGATTCCGAACGGACGGTTTTCGCAGAGCTCGGCGAGCACTGCAGCCAGTCCGCCGCGCGTGGCATCGCGCATGAAATGCAATCCTCCGTGCGCCACCGCCAATTCGGTGAGCTGATGCAGGCAGGCGCAGTCCGAAACCACATCGGTGCCTATGCTGAGCTGGTTGCGGGCTGCCATCACCGCCATGCCGTGGTCGCCAATGCTGCCGTTGATCAGGATAAGATCGCCGGGCATGACTTCTGCTGCTCGTGCGATGTTTCCGGCGCCCGGCAGGATCTGTCCGATACCGCTGGTGGTGATGAACAGCTTGTCGGCTTTGCCGCGTTCGACCACCTTGGTATCGCCGGCCACGATGCGGACGCCTGCATTTGCCGCTTCGCGTGCCATGCTTTGCACAACTGTTTCAAGCATATCAATGCTCAGGCCTTCCTCAATCACAAAAGCAGCACTGAGGAAAAGTGGTCTGGCGCCGCTCACCGCCAGGTCGTTTACGGTGCCGGCAACGGCAAGTTTTCCGATGTCGCCCCCGGGAAAAAACAGGGGGTCCACCACGAAGCTGTCGGTAGTAAAGGCAATTTGTCCCTTGCCCGGGTCGAGGAGGGCCGAATCGGTGAGAAAGTGTTCATCAGCCTGACGGAAGTGCTTCAGGAACAGACTTTTGATGAGCTCATGGGTGAGGCGTCCGCCGCTTCCGTGTCCGAGCAGGATATGGGTATGCCGCTTCATCGGGCTTGGTTTGTTTTATTGGATTGTCACGTATTTGAAATAGGCCGCACAGGTACCTTCGCTGCTCACCATGCAGGCGCCCACAGGGTCGGAGGGGGTACAGGCCTTGCCAAAGAGTTTGCAGTCGGTGGGTTTTTTCAGGCCTTTGAGCACCTCGCCACACAGGCAGCCTTTGTCTTCGCGGGTGGGTTCGATTTCTACGCTAAACCTCTTTCCGGCATCAAAGTCGGCATACCTGGTTCTGATGGCCATTCCGCTTTGCGGGAGCACCCCAAGGCCGCGCCACCAGTCGTCGCGTAGCTCGAAGACCTCCTCGAGCAATTGCTGTGCCTTCAGGTTGCCTTCGCGAGTTACCACGCGGTTGTATTGTATTTCGACTGCAGGCCGGTGGGTTTCGCGTTGCCTGACAAGCATATAAACCGACTGCATGAGGTCGGTCGGCTCGAAGCCGCTGATAACCACGCCCAGGCCGTATTTTTGAGGGATGAAGTCGTAAATTTTCGATCCGGTGATTGTGCTTACGTGGCCCGGACCGATGTAGCCGTGGAGGTTTACGCCCTGGTCGATGAGTGCAGCCATGGCAGGGGGCATGATTTTGTGGGCACTGAGCACCGAGAAATTGAACAGCCCTGCCATCTGGGCTTTCAGTATGCCTGCGGCTGTGGCAGGCGAGGTGGTTTCGAAGCCGATGCCGAGGAATACCACCTGTTTTTCAGGGTTTTGTGCTGCAATGGTGAGCGCATCCAGGATGGAGTACACTATGCGGATATCGCCTCCCCTGGCCTTCTCCTGTTCGAGGCTCGAGCTTGAGCCAGGCACTCTGTTGAGGTCGCCGTAGGTGGTGAGGATGATTTCTGGCTGGCGCGACAAGGCGATGGCTTGGTCAATAAATTGCCGGCTGGTGACACACACCGGACAGCCCGGGCCGGAAATCAGTTCGATATGATCGGGCAGGAGGCTATGGAGGCCAAACCTCCGGAGCGCCATGGTGTGGCCGCCGCATACTTCCATGATGCGGAGGGGCTTGCGCGATTCGCGCCGAATGAGGTCGGCCAGGGCCAGCACATGTTCGCGGCGGCGGTATTCGTCGATGTATTTCATAGCAGCAGTTTCAGACGATGCGTTGACCGGTTTGCCGTTCTTCCTCGTCGAGTTGCTGGTTAAGCTCGTCGAACGCTTCAAAGATGCGAAGGGTTTCGGCAGCTTCTTCCTCGCTGATCTTCTGTATGGCGAATCCGGTGTGAATCAGCACATAATCGCCCGGTTGGGGCAGCTGGCCTTCGAGTAGCTGGAGGCTGGCCTGGCAGGTGGCGCCACCCACGCTGCAGATGGCTGTATCGCCTTCGATGCGTTCGATGCGGGCCGGAACACTCAGACACATATCATTGTGGTTTTGGGCAAATGTACGAAATAGGCCGGTTCAGGCGCTCCTTTGCCGGGCGGCGGCCACTGCCAGCTGGCCCAGGGCAATGCCGCCGTCGTTGCACGGCACGCGCTGTTGTACATACACCTCAAAACCAGATGCTTTGAGCATTGGCATGACAAGCAACAGCAGCCTGCGGTTTTGAAATATGCCACCCGAAAGCACCACCTGCCGCAGGCCGATCTGCGCCGCAGCCGACCGGGCCATCTGGTGCATGATATGCGCCATGGTGATGTGAAACCTGCTGGATATGTGGCTGATAGGCTTTGAACCTGCAAGCTCACCCAGCAGTGCGGCCAGCATGGGTTGCAGCCTGACCGTGCCAGAGGAGATTTCGAACGGATAAGGCTTCAGCCCCTCAAGGTTTGCTGCGGCTTCGAGGCGCATGGGGGCTTCGGCATGATAGGTGGCTTCGGTGCAAAGTCCTGTCAGGGCCGCCACGGCATCAAACAGCCGTCCGGCACCCGAGCTGAGGGGGGAATTGAGGTTGCCCTCAAGCATGCGTACCAGGTTGTGCGCCGTCGAAATGCTGCACCAGCCCTGCTTATGGGAAAAATCTACTGCTTTCTCCGGTCCGAAGCATTTCCACAGCCAGGCAAAGGCCGTCCGCCAGGGCTGGCGGGTCACTTGGTCGCCCCCGGGCAAAGGAAGCGGCTCCAGATGGATGTGGCGGTCAAAATTCAGGTAATCACCTGTCAGGCATTCGCCTCCCCAGATGGTGCCATCGGTTCCGAGGCCAGTGCCATCGAAGATGAGTCCGATCACCGGATCCCTGAGGCCATGTTCGGCCATGCACGAGGCCATGTGGGCGTGGTGGTGTTGCACCCCGACAGCAGGAACAGGCAGTTTTTGTGCATATTGGGTGGAGAGGTAATCGGGGTGGAGGTCGCAGGCCACCAGGGCAGGCCGGAAGCGAAACAGGCTGCTGAAGCGGCTGAGCGATTGCTCGAAAAACTCGAGGGTTGGGGCATTTTTCAGGTCGCCGATGTGCTGGCTGAGGATGGCCTGGTTTCCCCTGCCTATGGCAAAAGTATTGCTGAGCTCGGCCCCTGTGGCCAGGATGCCTTCGCAACTGAAAGCCAGCGACAAGGGTTCGGGCGCCCACGAACGAGAGCGCCGCAGCAGCATGGAATGTCCGCCGGCCACAAAAGCCACCGAGTCGTCGGCGCGGTTGTGGATTTCACGGTTGTAACCCACGATCAGATCGGCCACCGGGGCAAGCCTACTTACCGCTTCCCTGTCGGAAATGATGACTGGCTCGTCGGACACATTGCCGCTCGTGAAGACGAGCACATCGGTGGTTAGCAGCTCAAACAACTGATAATGAACGGGCATGTAGGGAAGCATAACGCCCGTGGTATGCAGTCCGTTGGATACCGAAGGCGCCAGAGGCTTCAGTGTGGGGAGCAGCACCACAGGCCTGCGCCATGAGCTGAGCAGGTTTTGCGCTTCCGCACTGATCTCAAAATAACGGTTGGCAGCCTCAAGACCCGCAACCATGACTGCAAAAGGCTTGCCCTCGCGTTGCTTGCGCATGCGCAGCCGCTGCACTGCCTCCTCGTTGTGTGCATCACACAGCAGATGGTAACCTCCCATACCTTTGAGCGCCACTATCCCGCCCTTGTTCACCACTTCGGCCACCATAGCAGCGGCGTTCGTTATCAGCTCGTTATGTTTGGCAGGAAGGCAATATTGCGGCCCGCAATTGTTGCAGGCTACCGGCTGGGCGTGGAAACGCCGGTCGAGGATATTGGTGTATTCAGCCTCGCATTCCGGGCACATCCTGAAAGGCGCCATGGTGGTCTGGTGCCTGTCGTAGGGCAGCGCTTTGATGATGGTAAAGCGCGGACCACAATTGGTGCAGTTGGTGAAAGGATAGCCCAATCTGTGGGGCTGTGTACGCATATCGTTCAGGCATTCGTCGCACACGGCAATGTCGGGGCTCACTGCGGTGATGGCATCTGAGAGGTCGGCACTTTTACGGATGTGGAAAGAAGAAAAATTTTCAGGTTCGACTGCTTTGGCGTCCACAGCCTGTATGTCGGATGCCGGAGGCGCCTGATGCCTGAGGTCGTGAAGGAACCGGCGCAGGTGTGCCGCTTGTCCTTCGGCATGAATGCGGACACCTTCGTTGTTGTTTTCGACCCAGCCTCTGATGTGGTTCAGGCTGGCAATGCGGTAAACGAAAGGCCGGAAACCCACGCCCTGCACCAGGCCACGCACATGGATGAGTAAGGCTTCCTGATTCATGGCGCAGCAATTTTCTGGAAGAGATAACCATCGCGATGTCCGGTCGGGTCTTCAAAGCGTTCATACACCAGGCAGGACAGCCCGGTATAGTACACAAACTCATGGGGATGCAGGACCAGCTGGGGCGGAAAACCGCTCATGGCCGCCTGCAAGTCGTTGAACGAACACCAAAGGAAGTAGCCGCCGGGTCGGAGCCATCGCACAAGCTCGGTAAGCAGGTCGGAGCCTGGCCGGAAGTTGATGCAGACGATGTTGTCGAAACTATCGTTATCGAAGAGGCCCCGGGGTAGGTCGAGATCGGCCTGAACGGGAACGATCGGCAGGCCGGTTTGCATGCTGAGCGTTCGGATATGCGCTATGGCCACATCCGATATATCCACGGCTGTAACATGGTGACCCTGGGCAGCCAGCCAGGCGGTGTGTCTGCCCCTGCCGCAGGCCAGGTCGAGGGTCTTTCCGGGCACAAGCCGATGGGCGTGTGTAAGAAAGAAACTGTCGGGATCACCTTTTCCATTCCTGGCGGCATGCTTTTCGTTCCAGCGGATACGGTCGGATTCCATTGAGGCAAATGTAATGAGATTAGTTTTTTCCTTTTGTCAGAACACAGTACATGGCATTGCGCATACAGTAGGGTCAGCATTGTGGATTGTAATATTTCCCCTGCCAGGTATTGCGCGCTTCCAATTCGTCCTCGAACCTGCGCAACACCTCATCGTAGCGCAGCTGGCTCCAGAGCGGACTGACCAGAAATCGCGGCGGCACTTCGCCGGCTATGCGCTCGATGACCATGGAAGGCGGCAGACGCTCTACGATAAAGACCATCAGATCAATATATTCTTCGAGCCGGAAGAGATGGAATTGACCGGGGTTTACGGCATATTCCTGTGCCATGGGTGTATTGCGGAAAAGCTGCAACTGATGAAACTTCACGGTGGTAAGTGACAATTTTGCAATTGCATCAGGATACTGCCTGAGCATCTGGTGGTTTTCGCCGGGCAGACCAAGCATAAAATGTGCCCCGCATGGCAAACCGGCTGCAGCTGTGGCTTCGATGGCCGACACCGCTTCGGCAAAGGTATGGCCGCGGTTTACCCTTTCCAGGGTTTGGTCAAAGATGCTTTCCACCCCATATTCCACCATAATAAAATGCGTACGCTGAAGCTCCTTCAGCAAGGCCAGCACGTCTTCATCCACCACATCGGGCCGGGTACCGATAACGAGTCCTTTTACCCCTTCGACCGATAAAGCTTCACTGTAGATATCGCGGAGCTGATCCACTGGCTTATAGGTATTGCTGTACGACTGAAAATAAACCAGATAGCCCCTGGCCCTCCGGTATCGCCGGCGGTGAAACTCCATCCCCTCGGCAATCTGTTGCCGGATGGGCTTTTGTGGTTGACAGTAAGAGGGGTGAAATGCGTCGTTGTTGCAAAAGGTGCAGCCGCCGACGCCAAGCAAACCGTCGCGGTTGGGGCAGGTGAATCCGGCATCCACACTGATTTTTTGCAGCCTGCCGCCAAAAATTCGCCCAAACCAGCTGGCATAGCTGTGAAACCTGCGGCTGTCGCCCCAGGGAAAGTTACCAAGCTGCGGCATCTGTTGCATTTCCCCCTTTTTTAAGCTACAAATATCCGACATAAAAAACAAAGCCCGCTGCCTGTGGCAACGGGCTTTGCATCCAGGCTGGATGGAATTATTTTGCAACTCTTTCGAGCCATTTCACCATGGCAAACATGGCGCCCATCGAGATGAGGCACACGATGACAAAGACCGTCCAGGTGACGGAAATCGAGATGTTTTCGTACATCATGGCGCCCAGGAAAAGCGAGAAGTTGCCCACGGCTGTGGCTGTGAGCCAGCCGCCCTGCATCAGACCCTGCATATGGGCAGGCGCTACCTTGGAAACAAACGACAGTCCGAGAGGCGAGATGAAAAGCTCGGCCACCGTGAGGATGAAGTAAACGGTGAAGAGCAACCAGGGAGTAACTTTTTGTGCATCAGGCAGTCCGCCCATTTCGACAACATCCCTGTACAAAGGCAGACCCAGCGAACCGATGGCCATCACCACAAACGCAAGTGCAGCTATGCCCATACCAATGGCAATCTTCTTGGGAGTGGAGGGTTCAATGCCGCGCTTCGAAAGGAAATTGAAGAAGATGATGATGATGGGTGTGAGCAACACAACCAGAATGGGATTGATGGACTGGAAGATTTCGACCGAAGGGAACAAGCCGCCGAGCAGGGTATAGTCTTTGGCAAACATGGTCAGGGTGAGGCCGTTCTGGTGGAACGAGAACCAGAAAAAGATAACTACGCCAAATACGGCAAACAGGGCCAGGATGCGCTGCTTGATTTCTTTTGCATCCTGCATGATTTCTTCTTTCGATACGGCGGTCTTCGATTTGGCTGCCGGCGAAGGCAGTTGTTTCTTGGTGGACATGAAAATGGCCAGCGAAACAAGCATAGCACCCACGGCACTCAGGAAAGCATAATGGAAACCGGTGTTGAAGGCATCGAGGTACTGGTGTGCAAAGGCAGTGAGGTCGGCCGGAACGTTGCCGCCAGATACGGCAGTGGCAATTTCAGTAAAACGTCCGCTCACCACGTCTTCGGCCATCTTGCCATCAAGGTACTGGTGGCAGAGTCCGGGCAGCTCGGCATTGTAGCTGTAGCCCTGCATCTTCACAAAGGTGTTGCGCACCCAGGTGGCCATAAATGGGGCAAACATGGCGCCTATGTTGATGAACATGTAGAAGATCTGGAAGCCTGCATCGCGTTTGCTGCGGTACTGCTCATTGTCGTACATCTGACCTACCACTGCCTGCAGGTTGCCTTTGAATAAGCCGTTGCCAAAGGCGATGACCAGCAGGGCTGCAAGTGCGATATATTTTGAGGTGATGAGGGCGGGCGTTGCCAAAAGCAGGTAGCCCAGGGTCATGACGAGCAAGCCGGCAATGATGGTGCCTTTGTAGTTGCGCAAACGGTCGGCGATGATACCGCCAACCAGGGCTAGGATGTAGATGGCTCCATAGAAAATAGAGTACAGCGATCCGGCCTCTGTGCCGCTGATGTTGAACTTCGACATCAGGAAGAGCGTCAGGATAGCCATCATGGTGTAAAAGCCGAAGCGCTCGCCCATATTGGCCAAAGCTGCCGGCAACAATCCTTTTGGGTGTCCTTTCATCATGTGATTGTGTGGTTTTGGGTTATTACTTATTGATAATCATATGTTTTGCGATTCAAACAGCCCGAAGGCAGGCAAAAATAGGCAAAAAAGGCAGTATTGCAAGAGATTACGGCAGTTGGCAGACGATGTTAGAATGGTTCTAAAGATGGGCGACTGGGCGAGGGGGCGAAGGGGCGAGGGGGAGAGGGGGAGAGGGGGAGACTGGGTGACGGGGTGACGGGGTGACGGGGAGACTGGGTGACAAGTAGCGAGTTGCGGGTTACGGGGATTCAAAGATTCATGATTCAAGGATTCAAAGATTCGAGGGGTGGCGGGCAGTTTGATACGGGTTAGGAGTTGCGGGTTACGGGAGTTGTCGTAGTTGTCGGTAGTTGTTGGTGGTTGTCATGGTTGTATCCGCTAAAATCAGCCTGATCAGAGTAAAGTGTATTCTGTTCTTGAGGATGGAACACTGATGAGGCAGATTGAACTGATGGTCACGGATTAAAAACAGTGCAAATCAGTCTGATCAGTGTCATCAGCGTTCAATTGTTGAGATAGATAGATTTGGGAGATGCGAGTTGCAGGTTGCGGGTGGCGAGGGGGTGACGGGGTGACGGGGTGACAGGTTGCGAGAAGCGGGTTACGGGCTGCGGGGATTCGAAGATTCGAGGGGTTGCGGGTGGCTGGTGGCGGGTTAAGGAAGTGTTATGGTTATTGGAGTTGTCGTAGTTATTGGTGGTTGTTATAGTTGTCGGTAGTTATTATGATTGTATCCGTGTTAATCAGCCCGATCAGTGTCATCTGCGGTCATTGTTGAGGATAAAGATTCGAGAGTTCCGGCTAGCGAGTTGCGGGTTGCGGGGATTCAAAGATTCCTGATTCATGATTTGAAGATTCGAGGGGGCGACTTGAGCGAGGGGGCGACTTGAGCGACTTTGGCGAGGGGGAAAAATTTAGGTTACGACAGATTTTGTCGTGGGTGGAGGTTATGTTTGGGAGATTGGGGCAAAGTGGAGTTGGCAAATAATTGACATAAAGTGCACTACGAAAGCTTATGGTGATTTGTTAACATTTTGTCGTGGATTATGGAGAAAATTTTAACTTTGGAGAATGTAGATCACCAAACCAGCATGAGGAATTCAGGGAGCATCGTATTAAAAGTGCAGGCCATGTCAGGTTCTTCAAATAGCCTTATAGCTGTTCACCAAGAGAAAACCTGGAGCGGTCATACATATACACCCATTTTTGGGAGTATAAGGATGATTTTGTCAGACCTATAAACGAGTTGAACTAAACCGCCCCCTTTCGGAGGCGGTAAAATTCTGGTAATTTTAGGGTGCAAACTTTAAAACTTACCAAAATGAAAAAGAATCATTCTCAACTTGTTGAGCGGCTTCTCCGTGAGATGCAACTCAGAAATTACAGCCCAAGAACCATACATACTTATGGCGAGCTGATGTCAAAGGTAGAAAACTTCTTTCATCTGCCTATTGACAAAATTACAACAAATCAATTCAAAGATTATCTTCACCGGCGTATCACGCAGGAAGGTATTTCCACATCCTGCGTTAACCAGTACATCAGCGCTTTTAAGATCTTGCAAACCGATGTACTTAAACACAACTGGGAGGACATAAAAATAAAACGCCCACGGCGCACCAAAAAGCTTCCGGTTGTGTTATCGCTTGCCGAAATAGAAAAACTGATCGCTGTTACACAAAACATTAAACACCGTGCCATTTTGATGCTGGCATACTCTTCCGGCCTCAGGCGTGAGGAAGTACAATTGATAAAGCCTTCAGCCATTGATTCGGCACGTATGCAGGTGCATGTGGTTCAGGGCAAAGGAAAGAAAGACCGCTACACAATCCTGGCAACAAAAACCCTCGAGATCTTAAGGCATTATTATAAGTGCGAAAGGCCTTCATGCTATCTTTTTGAAGTCCGCGGAAAAAAGGAAAGCCCCTGGCAGATCAGACCCTGAACACTATTGTTAAGAAATCGGCCCTGAAAGCTGGCATTAAGAAACAAATCTCCTTTCACACCCTCAGGCACTGCTTTGCTACCCATTTGCTCGAAAAAGGCGTAAACCTCCGGCTGATCCAGCAATTTCTCGGGCACACTTCACTGAAAACCACTGCAGGGTATCTTCACCTGGTAACCATCAACCCCGCCAGCGTTGTTTCTCCATTGGATTCCATGAATGTGTAAGGTTTGAATCCGATGCAAAATACTCGCCAGCGCATTGAGCTTGCAGATATTTTCAGCAGCCATGCCAAATCATTCCTGCAACATCACCAGCTTTGCCCCCAACAGCAAAAAGCTTTCGATGCCATCATCCGCTGCCGCACCGCTGCACTTGGCGGACACATTGACCGCTGCGATAGTTGTGGCTACCAGCGTCCATCATACAACTCTTGCCGTAACCGCAATTGCCCCAAGTGCCAGTTTGTTAAGAAAGTGCAATGGGTTGATAAACTGGCAGCCAACCTGCCGCCGGTAAAACATTTTCATGTGGTTTTTACGATCCCACGTTGTTTGCACCAGCTCTTTTTCCTGAATCAGAAAAGTGCATACGCTTTACTTTTCAAGGCTGCCGGACAAGCCCTGTTGCAGTGTGCCCTGAACCCCGCGTTTCTGGGTGCACAAGCCGGGGCGGTAGCCATCTTGCATACCTGGGGACAAACACTGGTGTACCATCCGCACATACACATGATTGTCCCGGCAGGAGGGCTTTCAGAGGATCAAATGGAATGGAAAGCATCGGGTAAAAAGTTCTTCCTCCCGGTAAAAGCCCTTAGCCAGGTATTCCGTGGCATACTTTGCAGGCTCATTGAACATGGCATTGCTAACAGCCAGATTCGTTTACCGGATACAACTGAGGATTTTAAATCATTGAAAACCCAATGCTACAGCAAAAACTGGGTGGTGTACTGCGAAAAACCCTTTTCAGGCCCACACAGCCTGATTCAATACCTGGGCAATTACACCCATAGGGTTGCTATCTCAAATCAAAGACTGATACAGTGTGAAAATGAAAAAGTCAGTTTCTCTTACAAAGATTATAAGGCAGCAAGTATGAGAAAAATAATCTCGCTTGATGTAAATGAGTTCATCCGCCGCTTTATGCAACATGTGTTGCCAGAGGGATTCTATAAAATCAGGTATTTCGGATTTATGGCCATGTGCAACATGAAAGAAAAGCTTGCCAGGTGTATTGAGCTTATTGATAAAGCTACTTTCCTGCCGGCGCTTGTGGGATTAACGGCTTTGGAAGTATGGCGCAACATCACAGGTAATGACACCTTGCTCTGCCCAAAATGTAAAACCGGAATCATGAAACCTGTACCTGCTGAGGTTGCCGGTATGTTGAAACCCGGATAGATAAGCATTTACCCATTTCGTTCATTGACAAATTTCCATCATCTCAATGGCTCATCAGCCATCATGGGATTGCTATGCCCTGACTACAAAAAAAATCCAAGATTATCAATCCTTTACATCTATGAAAAAGAAAAAAGTCAAATTAAAGTAACCCCCGAAACAGCCAGGCCGAAAAAAGCATTCATAGAAAACCCATAGCCAGGCGGCTTAGTCCAACTTCATTTTATTCATCATTTCCCACGTTTTTCTGTTTAACCCACAGCAAGTACTTGACTTCTCTCCCCTTTGGATTATATTTGCAGGGAAACGATGAATAAAATGCTTATCGTTACCAGCAAGCGTATTGGACTACACGACAACAACGAAACGACTGACATAAACGAGAAAAAAGTAAACCATTTTGACAGGTGACCAAGGACATAGAAACGATATAACAAACGGACAGCGAGTAAGCCGACACTCATTGCCTACGGTTCTGTATTTTTTATTTTCCCCACCGCACATTTTTTTTAATTCAATTTTAACCAGCCGCACATTGGCATATTTGCAAGCCGCACAAGCCGACCCGCAAACCCAAGCTTGCAAAAGAGCCAATTTTGCCAACGCACAAAGACAGTAAACCGAATTAAAAACGTATTTTAGAAACCAAAATATTAACGACAGAAATAAATGAAACAAACGAAAATCACTCTCGGACAATTAGAAAGCTTTTTGCTAAAGGCTTGCGATATCCTGAGAGGGAAAATGGATGCATCGGAATACAAGGAATATATTTTCGGAATTCTCTTTTTGAAACGACTTTCAGACGAGTTTGAAGGGAAAAGAAAACTAATTAAGCTAAGTTATCAGCACTTATCACCCGAAGAAATCAACGAACTTCTGGAAGATAAAACCACTTACAAAGACACCTTCTTTGTTCCCATCAGGGCAAGGTGGAATGATAGCTGGACAGAAACCATAACCAACGACAAAGGCGAAACGGAAGAAGTGTTTCATCCTGCTTTGAAAGACATTAAAAGCAATGTAGGTGCAGCACTGAACAAAGCATTGGCTGAGGTAGAAGAACAAAACTCCGACATCCTAACCGGAGTGTTGAAAAGCATTGACTTCAACAAAGTGGTGGGTAAAACCAAAATCCCTGACCAACGCTGGATTGACCTGATCAATCATTTCAACACCAACATGCCGGCTTTGGTAAACGACAATTTTGAGTTCCCCGACTTGCTTGGTGCTGCTTATGAATATCTGGTAAAATACTTTGCGGACAGTGCCGGAAAAAAAGGCGGTGAATTCTATACACCCGGCCATGTGGTGCGTTTGCTAGTAACACTTCTCAAACCCAAAGCCGGTATGGAAATCTACGACCCTACCTGCGGTTCAGGTGGCATGCTGATTCAGTCGGTGCAATGGGTGGAAGAACAAGGCGAAGATTTCCGCAACCTTGCTCTATATGGTCAGGAAGCATCAGGTACCACCTGGGCTATTTGCAAAATGAACATGATTTTGCACAACATCCCTTCGGCTACTATTGAGAATGGCGACACGCTGCAAGACCCTTTGATTCAGGACGGAGCTACATGGAAGAAGTTTGACATTGTTATCGCCAATCCGCCTTTTTCGCAGAACTACAACAAAGCCACCATGAAATTCCAAACAAGGTTTTCGTATGGCTTTGCACCTGAAACGGGCAAGAAAGCCGACCTGATGTTTGTGCAGCACATGGTGGCAAGTTTGAAAACAACAGGACGCATGGCTACCATTATGCCACATGGTGTATTGTTCCGTGGTGGCAGCGAAAAAGAAATCAGGCAGAAGATGGTGGACGGCAACATCATTGAAGCCATTATCAGTTTACCGCCTGCTTTGTTTTACGGCACCGGCATTCCGGCTTGTGTGATTGTGATTAACAAAAACAAACCCGATGCACTGCACAACAAAATTCTGTTCATCAATGCCGATGCAGAATATGGCGAAGGAAAGGTTCAAAACCACTTGCGACCCGAAGATATTGAGAAAATTGACCACGTTTTTACCCATAAACTGAATATTGAAAAATATTCAAGACTGGTTGACCTGGAAGAAATTAAAACCAACGACTACAACCTGAACATTCGCAGGTATGTGGACAATACACCTGACCCCGAACCCGAAGATGTAAAAGCACATCTTGTTGGCGGCATACCTGTTATTGAAATCTCAGCCCAACAAAAGCAATTTGATAAATTCGGTTTTGATGCTGTTGAAATATTCCAAACCCGAAACGAACAGTATTCGGACTTCAAAGAAGCGATAGAAGAAAAATCGCACATCAAAACAACGGTTGAAGCCAACACCAATTTGCAAGCCACTTATGCCAACATGCAGCAGCAGGTAAACGATTGGTGGGAAATGGCTAAAGAAGATTTTGCTTCTCTGGCTCCGCAAAAGCAACAAGTGCAGAATACCCAAACAGGCGATGCACAGGAAGGCATTGTGGACTTTATTGTTGCAGGTGGTAAAAACATGGCTGCTGTGCGAAGCCATTTGCTCTCCACACTCAAAGAAAAACTGATTGCCCAAAATGTACTGGACGAATTTCAATGTGCCGGAGTGTTTGTAAACTGGTGGACGAATATCCGCTACGACCTGAAAACCATTTCTTCTACCGGATGGAGCCCGGCTCTGATACCACGGGAATATTTTATAGAAACCTATTTTCAGGCAGAACAAAACGCTATTAACGATACTGAAAAAGCCATTGCCGACAAGGAAGCCGCTTTGCAGGAAACCATAGAAGCAGTTGAATACGAACCTGAAGAAGGAGAAGAAGTAACGGCAAGCACCATAAAGGACTACCTGAAAAAGATAGCAGACGAAAACCCCGAAGCCGATGAAGCCGCCACCCTGAAAGCCATAAAGGACATAGAGAAGGATATTAAAGATCTGAAAAGAGAACTGGCTGATAAACTGCTTGACCTTGACCGAAAAATCAACATCAAATGCTACGGCATAGAAGATGAAAAAGAAGAACTGCGAAACATGCTGAAAGGCAAACAGGAAGAACTAAGCAAATTGAATAACCAAAACCCAACCGAAAAGAAAGAACAAAACAAACGCAAAACCGCCATAAAAAAATGCACCGAAACCATTGCACAGATACAACAACGCATGGCAGGGCTGGAAGCGTTTTTGGCAAGCATTGGCGGCATTATTACCGATGAAGAAGCCAAAACCCTGATTCTGCAAAAACACAACAACCTGGTGCAACAGGAATTACTGAAATACCTGAATGCTGAAAAACGTAAACTGATTGCCGGTATTGAAAAGTTGTGGGACAAGTATGCGGTTTCATCACAGGAACTGGAAAACGAACGGACCGAAACGCTGAACGAACTGAACGAATTTTTAACTGAATTGAATTATTTGAATTGATGGGCAAGTGGAGTAAAATAAAACTCGGTAACGCTTGCCATATATCTAAAGGTCAGCAATTAAATAAAATTGACTTAGAGAAGGCAGGTGACTATCCATGTATTAATGGTGGCATTGAGCCATCAGGATATACTGATAAATGGAATACAGAAGCTAATACTGTTACGATTAGTGAGGGTGGTAATTCTTGTGGCTATGTGAATTTCCTTACCACCCGTTTTTGGAGTGGAGGGCATTGCTACTCCCTTCTGGATTTGAAGGAAAACATAGATGTGAACTTTCTTTATCAAGCGCTAAAGGGAAGAGAAAGTTTAATCATGGGATTGCGAGTAGGTTCAGGTTTACCAAACATTCAGCAGAAAGCAATAAAGGAATTTGAATTTGATTACCCCGAATCCAAAACCGAACAAACCCGCATTGCCCAAATCCTAAGTAAAGCCGATGCAGCCATAGCCCAAACCGAAGCCCTGATGGCCAAATACCAACGTATCAAAACCGGGCTGATGCAAGACCTGCTCACCAAAGGCATTGACGAACACGGCAACATCCGCTCCGAACAAACCCACCGTTTCAAAACGGAAAACGGATTGAGAGTGCCGGAGGAGTGGGAGGTGGTGACAGTTGAACAATTTGCTTCAAAAACAAAACATGCAATAGTTGATGGGCCATTTGGAAGTAATCTTAAAACAATCCATTATAGAACTTCTGGAATACCTATTATTCAAAGTGGTTTTGTTACGAGTAATATTTTTCAAGCAGATGAATATTTGTTCGTTGATAAAGAACTGTTTGAAAGGGAAATAAGAAGCAAAGCTGTCCCTGGCGACCTGATTATGGCAAAAATTGGTGCAAACTGTGGCACCTGTGCATTACTCCCATTAGACCATCCAATAAGTATTATAGCTGGCAACTCATTGAAGATTTCTGTTGATTCTAACAACTTCAATCGTTATCTGGAGATACTTTTCCATTATCTGTATGCTAATGGAAAATTCGATGACATTAAGTCAACAACTGCACAACCCGCAATTAGCATGCAACAACTTAAAAAGCTCCTTATTCCTAGACCATCTAAAACCGAACAAATAAACATCTCCAGCAAAATAGATTCTATTGACAAAACGATTGATTTTCAAAAAAATAAACTTAAAAAACTTACTCAAATAAAAACCGGCCTGATGCAGGATTTGCTTTCGGGTAAAGTGAGGGTAACAGTTAAAGAAGAAACAAGTGCATGATAACTGTAAACGACATATTTAATAAAGTTGGTCTTAAGCCATCCCAGCCATACCCCTGGGGAACGGCAATCCCGGAGCAGGGCAATGGTGTGTATGTTGTTTCAACTTCATCTAACCCTACAAATAATGAAGGCATCCGTCCACATTGCAACATTGATGAGGATGTTTTTAATAAATGGAAAGAGTTATCCCCTGATTTACACGTTGACGGTGAAAATTCCATTAACCATTTACAGCATGAATTGAATAAGTATTGGAAACCCAATCAGAATATTCTCTATATCGGTGAATCATCATCAGAAACCAATGGACTATCCAATCGCATCAAACAGTTTTATGGACATCAGGTTGGTTGGAAAGGTCCACATACAGGCGGTTATTGGATAAAACTATTGGCACAATTAAACAATTTGTATGTGTATTATGCCGTATGTGATAATCCAAGGGACACCGAATTTAAAATGCTGATGTATTTCATAGAAAAAAGCACCGGAAAAAGTTTTTATGAATTGGAAAGTTTGGGTTTGCATTTACCCTTTGCCAATCTGAAAGTTGATTTTCAGAAGAAGCATGGAATTTCCAATGCAGTTTCAAGAAATAGTAGAAAGAAAAAGTAAAAAATTATGGCAGCAGATAAAACACCGGCCCATGTAAAAATGGATGAAAAGAACCATGTGGAAGAACCGTTTCTTCACCAGTTGGAAACCATGCCCGGTTTGCGTTGGAAGGTGCTGCGTTTAGATAATTATCAGGCCCCCGAAGAAACCCAGCGGACTGAATTTTCTCAGGTCATTATGAAAGATGATTTGGCTGCCGCGGTAAAAAAAATTAATCCCTGGCTGGAAGACGATCAGGTACAGGAAGTGATTGAAAAGGTTACTCGTTTTGAAGGAGACAACCTGCTGCAAAATAATGAACTTGCTTTGCAGCTTTTACTAAAAGGAACATCCGTAAACGAAAACAGAAGAACCGGAGAGAAATCTCCCGATGTGGCAATTGTTGACTTTGACCATCCCGAAAACAACAGCTATGTAGCCGTTTCGCAGTTTAAAGTCCGCATACCCGGTACAGATAACCACATTTACCCCGATATTATTTGCTTTCTAAATGGTTTGCCTGTGGTAGTGATAGAGTGTAAATCCCCCAAAGCTAAAGAACCTATTCCCGAAGCAATTGACCAACTGATGCGATACTGTGAGCAACGCAACTACCAGCGTGAAGGCAACAAATCGCTGTTTTATTTCAATCAGTTTATAGTAGCTACCAGTCGCCAAAGGGCAAAGTTTGGAACCATCACTACCAGCATAGAAAAACATTTTTATCGTTGGACAGACCCATTCCCTGCTACAATTGACGAACTTATAGATTATTGCAATCCGCAAAAGCACTTGTTTGTGGACGAGCAAAACAATGATGAAGACATAGAACAGGCACAACGCACTTCACCTAATGATCAGCAGCGGTTGGTGCATGGTATGTTGAAGCCCGAAAACTTATTGAGCATCATTCGCAGCTTTTCGGTTTTTAGCACTGACAGTAAAGGGAATGTCATTCGTATCGTAGGTAGATACCAGCAGTTCAGGGCAGTAAAGAAAACAGTTCACCAATTACTGAACGGCACAAACAAGAAAGAAAGAGGCGGTATTATTTGGCACACACAAGGTTCGGGCAAATCGCTGACCATGGTTTTCCTGATTCGGGAAATGTGGCTGCATCCCAAACTTCAATCCTATAAAGTCATTCTGCTTACAGATAGAACACAACTTGACGACCAGATAAAGGAAACGGCACAAGGCGTTGGCTATACTATTAACGACCCAAGTTCCATTGCCAAAGTAAAAGCGGCATTGCGTTCCAATTCATCCGAGATTGTGTCCTGTATGATTCACAAGTTTCAGGAACGGGAATTAGCTGATGCCTTTCCTGAACTGAATACCAGTGAAAACATATTGATATTGACCGATGAAGCCCATCGTTCACAGTATTCCCTTTTAGGAGCCAATCTTGACCGTGCTTTACCAAATGCAACAAGAATTGCCTTTACAGGAACACCCATTGAAAAAACAGAGGAAACCTTTGGCGATTATATAGACAAATACACCATGCGACAAGCTATAAAAGATGGTGTAACGCTGGAAATTGTGTATGAAGGTAGAACTCACAATGCAGAAGTAGAGGATAAAGCCGGTGCTGATGCCAAATTTGCAGATGTATTCAGCGACTACAACCTGAACGAACGATTGCAGGCATTAGGCTTTGGTTCGAGAGATGCTTATTTGGAAGCCAAAGAAACCATCAGGGATAAAGCCAAAGACATGTTGCAACACTATGTGCAGCAGGTATTCCCAAATGGCTTTAAAGCTCAAATTGTAACCTGTTCAAAAGAAGCGGCACATCGCTATCATGAAGCAGTAAAAGAAGAAGTCAAAAACATAGTTGCGGAACTAAAAACAAACAACCCCAACAACATCAATATTGAATTGCTGGAAAACATGAAAGCTGAAGTTGTGCTTTCGTCCGGCCATAACGACCCGCCACATATCAAAACATTAAGCGACAGCGGCAAGAACAAAGAGAAAATAGCCAGCTTCAAAATTCCATTCGGCAAAGAAAAAGATGGTGTCAAGGGCGATGTAGGCATTTTGATTGTTTGCGACATGTTGCTAACCGGATTTGATGCACCAATTGAACAGGTAATGTACCTGGACAAAGTGATTGTGGCTCATAACTTATTGCAAGCCATAGCAAGGGTGAATCGAGTGGATAATGATGATAAAGATGTCGGTTTCATTGTGGATTATGTAGGTGTAGGCCACCACCTGAAAAGAGCTTTGGATGTTTACTTTGAAAAAGAACAACAGGAAGTATTGAGTTGCATTACCGACCCTACAGAACTTTTCAAAGAACTGGAAACAACACACAAAGAGGTTTGGAAACTGTTTAAAGAAAACGGCATTGATGACCTTTCTGATTCTGATGCCTTTTATGATTTGTTCTATGATGAAGACATACGTTTTAAGTTCATTGACGCATATCGTAAATTTATGCGAGCCATTGATAATGTGTTTCCAAGAAAGGAAGCACTGGACTATGTAAAAGACATGTTCCGTTTTACAGAATTGAATGTTTTAGCAGGGCAGCATTTCAGAGATTCACGTATGAGCATGAAAGGCATTCCTGCCAAGTTGCGAAGCATTACAGATGAATTTCTGAAATCACAAGGCATTGAGCAAAAAGTTGAGCCCATTTCTATTATGGACGAAAACTTTTTCGACCATGTAAAAACCAAGCAACGCACCAAAACCAAAGCAGCAGAAGTAGAACATGCCATTCGCCACTTTATTGATATTAATATCACTGAAGACCCTGAACTGTATGCATCATTTGCCGAAGCATTAGCAGAAATCTTAAGAGAATTCAAAAACAACTGGGACGAGATTTACAGGCGGTTGGAAGAACTGCGTAGAAAAATCCTGGACAAGGAGAAAGAGCCAACCTATGGCTTACATCGCAAAAAGCAAATGCCCTTTTTTCGAATTTTCAGAAAAGAATTTTACGGAGATAAACCGGAACTTACAGAAGAAGAAATCACACTTTTGGTGGGTGTAACCAAAGAGGTATTTGAAAAAGTAAAGCTTGAAATTGGTGCCATTGGATTTTGGCGAAATATTCCTTCACAAAACCGTCTGAAAGGTGAAATTGTGGACATTCTCATATCCGAAGAACAAGGCCTGACAAAAGCAATCCCCGGTATTTTTGGAAGACGGAACGAAATTGCTTCAAGAATTATGGAACTGGCAAAATCCAATCACGATATTATCTTATACGCTGCCTAACGATGCAAATAGAGTATTCCATACAATATTCCAATCGAAAGACACTCAGCATTATTGTTGAGAGAGACAGACGTGTGGTTGTTCGTGCCCCTCTGAATACCAGCAAAGAGTTAATTGAAAAAGAAATCAGCAAAAGAAAATTCCTACTGTTTCAGAAAATCAATCATCCGCAGAAATACGAGAATCCAAAACCGAGAAAGGAGTTTGTTTCTGGTGAATCACTATTGTTTTTGGGCAAACACCACAAAATGGAAATCGTTCAGGATGAAATAGAAGGAATACAGTTTGATAATAAGTTTTACATCAGCAAATCAAACCAATCCAAGGCAGAACAACTTTTCAGAAAATGGTATGTAAAACAGGCTGAGGAAAAAATTATTCCTAAAGTAAAGTTTCATGCAAAGAATATTGGAGTTAATTATAAAGCCATCAAAATTCTGGACTTGAAATATCGTTGGGGTTCCTGCACACCAAAGGACAATATCAACTTCAACTGGCGACTAATCAAAGCCCCGATTTATGTAATTGACTACATCATAGTTCACGAACTGACACATCTACTGGAAGCGAACCACACACCTGAATTTTGGAACATAGTTTCGGTTCAGTTACCACATTACAACAAAGCAAAAGATTGGTTAAAAGATAATGGACACTTACTTGAAACAGAATTCTAAAAGCCTTCGCACAGGTGTAAGCACATTTGCAAGCCGCACAAGCCCAAGCACTGACCAAAGCTTGCAAAAGAGCTTCCACCTTTCCCACCCAGACAAAATTGAATTAAAAAAAATCTCCTCCCCTTCTGAAAATAAAAAATACGCAACCGCACAGACCAACACGACAAAGACAATGACGGTGAAACTCAACAACGACAATGGTTTACAGACACGGTGGACAAGAACGCCAGCTGGTAACAGCGTGTTGCCTCAATTGGCGGTGACGTGCAAAATTGAAGCTGAGTGCTCCTATCAAACTTTTGTGCAGGTTGACAGTGAAGTTCTCCGAAATCGCCAACTGCGGCAACACGCAAAACGTTATATGCCATTTTAGAACGACCTAACAATAATGACAGAATTAGAAAAATACATACAGACCTATTTTGGTGTTAACAAAGACGACTTGACTAAGATAAGTTCGTTTTTCAAACCTGTGACTTTAAAAAAGGGCGACTATTTTCTCAAAAAGGGCAGACATTCGGACAGACTTGGTTTCGTTCAGACAGGTATCTTAAGAGAATTTGTGTTTATTGACAACAAGGAAGTAACTAAATGGATTTCAACAAAAGGCTATTTTGTAGTTGATTTATTAAGTTTTATGTTTGAGCAACCAGCTCGTTGGAATATTCAGGCTTTAACCGATTGTGAACTCTATGTTATTGACAAAAATGACCATCAAAAAATTGCACAAATTATTCCATATTGGTCTGAGTTAGAAAAATTTTTCATAGGTAAATGCTTTACAGTTTTAGAAGACAGGGTTTTGCAACACATTTCAATGACAGCAGAGGAAAGATACAATCAACTTTTCAATTTCAATAAAGAATTGTTTAACCAAGTGCCATTACAATATTTAGCTTCAATGCTTGGTATGGCGCCTGAAACATTAAGCAGACTAAGAAAAAAAAAAACGGCTGGCAGAACTTCTTGATTTTTATCAAGAGTAAGGCTTGATTTTGTGCATACCTTTGCATCGTTAAATACTAACATCAATGTCCACAAAATCAAATTTACTAACCGTAATTGGCTTCATAATTTCAGTGAGTTCATTTGCACAAAGCAATTCAAAAATGAAAAGTATCAATGACAACGCACCAGTAAAGTGCAGCAAGACAATCACTATCAACGCAAGTAGTGAAAAAGTTTGGGCAGTATTGACCAATATTGACAATTGGGCAACTTGGCAGGCTGATATCAGTAAATCAAAATTGAATGGAGAATTAAAACCAGAAACTACATTTGATTGGAAAACTGGTGGAGCAAAAATTCATTCAACTCTTCACACCGTTGAGCCGTATAAAAACTTCGGCTGGACAGGAAAATCTTTTGGTATGTTTGCTATTCACAACTGGACATTAGCAGAAACTAACGGACAAACCAAAGTTTCAGTTGACGAAAGTATGGAAGGCTTCCTTGCAAAACTTTTGAAAAAGTCATTTAATAAGAACTTAGAAAAAGGTATGCAAAAGTGGCTTGATCTTTTAAAACAAGAATGTGAAAAGAAACGCGACAGAAAGAAAAACGGCATATAACAAGGGTTTTGCGTCAGGCGGGGTGACGTGCAAACTTGGAGCTTTGTGCTTCTATTTAAGTTCAATGCTGGTTGACAGTTTTTCGCTCTGAAACCCGCCCGAACGCAAAGCCCGAAAACGTTATAGGGCATTTTAAAAGACAACACCACAAAGACAAAAATGAGATTAAAAGATAAAATAGCATTAATAACAGGTTCGGCTCGTGGAATAGGACAGGCAACTGCTGAACTCTTCCACAAAGAAGGAGCTATTGTAATCGTTTCTGACACTAGGGACGAAGAAGGAAATGCTGTTGTGAAAAAATTAAAAACAAATGCTGACTATTTACATTTGGACGTTGGAAGTGAAGAGAATTGGTTAAAAGCAACCGAGTATATTAATAAAAATTATGGTCGACTTGACATCTTAGTAAATAATGCAGGAATAACAGGGTTCTTAGAATCATCCGGACCTTGGGACGCTGAAAACTCAGATTTGAATTCTTGGGAAGAAGTTCACAGAGTAAACTCAACAGGTGTTATGCTTGGCTGTAAATACGCTATCAGACTTATGAAAGACAAAGGCGGAAGTATAGTAAACATTTCTTCAAGGAGCGGTGTAGTGGGAATTCCAGGTGCTGTTGCATATGCTTCAAGTAAGGCATCCGTTAGAAATCACACAAAAAGTGTAGCCCTATATTGTGCAGAAAAAGGATATAAGATTAGATGTAACAGCGTTCATCCAGCAGCTATAATGACACCAATGTGGGACGCTATGTTAGGAGAAGGAGAACAAAGACAAAGAATCATTGAAGATGTTGAAATCGGTATTCCAATGGGACACTTTGGAGAACCAATTGATGTTGCATATGGAATCTTGTATTTAGCAAGTGACGAAAGCAAATATGTAACAGGCATTGAATTGACAATAGACGGTGGAATTTTAGCAGGAAGTGAAGCAAAACCAAGAAAATAAAGAAAAAATGCCCTATAACAGCCGTTTTGCAAAAGCGGGGGGTTCGTGCTTCTATGACACATTTGTGGTTAATCAAAGTGAAGTGCTTCGATTGAACTTTTGTGCTAAAATTCCCCCACTGCGGCAAGCGGCAAAACGTTATGGGTAATGGTAAAGCGACACCACAACAAACACAGTAAGACAATGAAATATATTTTGACAATAACACTTTTGGTTTTAACCAATTTGACTTTCGGACAATCAAATTCGGAAAAAGACACCTTGACAACAAATCCTAATTATGACAAGGAATTAGCCGATAAATTAGGCGGAGACGATTACGGGATGAAAAGCTATTTTTTCGTAATTCTAAAAACAGGGACAAACACCACTACTGATAAAGAGTTCATCAGTAAAAGTTTTAGGGGACACCTTGACAATATAAATCGTTTGGTTGAAGAAGGAAAATTAATTGTCGCAGGACCATTAGGCAAAAACGAAAATAATTACAGAGGTATTTTTATTTTAAACAACATTAAATCAACTGAAGAAGCAGTAAAATTGTTACAAACTGACCCAGCCATAAAGAACGGATTGTTGGATTACGAAATTTTTACTTGGTACGGTTCAGCTGCATTACCAGAATACTTGCCTTTTTCCGACAAAATTTGGAAATCAAAACCTTAAAAATATGGACAAAGCAACACAAACAATGATTGAAAACCTGCACAAGAACACAGGTAAAACATTGGAACAATGGATTGAGATTGTGAAGAAACAGAACTTTACAAAACACGGAGAAATCGTTAAATTCCTAAAAGAACAACACGAATTTACTCACGGTTTTGCTAACCTTGTTGCACACAAAGCAAATAAAACAGACGCTGGTTCAAAAGAAAATCAAGACGACTTGATCACAAAACAGTATCAAGGAAAAGAACATTTGAAAACCATTTACGAAAAACTAATTTCTGAAATCCAGACTTTCGGAAACGACATTGAAATTGCACCCAAAAACACTTATGTAAGTTTAAGACGAAAAAAGCAATTTGCAACATTAAACCCTGCGACAAAAACACGTTTTGAAATTGGTATTAATCTAAAAGGACAAGAGCCGAAAGGAAAATTAGAAGCAGAAAAGCCAAACTCAATGTGTTCACATAAAATTATTCTTTCTGACCTAAAAGACATAGACACGGAAGTAATTGAATGGATAAAAACAGCATATAACAATGCAGGATAAAAGAACCACAACCCATAACAGGCGTTTGGCTTAATGGCGGGTGACGTGGTTAATTGAACATTCTACCTCGAATCAACTTTTGTGGTATATTGACAGTTTTGTGCTCCGAAATCCGCCAGACTGGGAGACGGGCGAGGGGGAGACTGGGAGACGGGCGAGGGGGAGACTGGGAGACGGGGTGAGGGGGCGATGGGACGAAGGGGCGAGGGGGAGACTGGGAGACGGGGCGAGGGGGAGATGGGGCGAAGGGGCGAGGGGGAGACTGGTAGACTGGGCGAGGGGGAGACTGGGAGACGGGGTGACGGGGCGATGGGACGAAGGGACGAAGGGGCAAGGGGAAAGTTGAAGCTTACGAAGACAGAATGCAATGAGCTACTGTAACTGGCTTTGCTGGTCGGGCGGCAGATATCACGGATGTTGTGAAGTAATCCCTGTTGAAAATTTTGTGGCGGATTGTTGAAAACTTTCGATTGAAAGCCTGTAACGTTTTTATCTTATTGTTTATCAGTGTTTTGAAACAACCTGACGGGTTGAAGTGAGGATTTGACAACCTGGTAAACCTTCGTGACTACTCGGTAAAACCTCGTGACAAGTCGGTAAACCTTCGTGACTACCCGGTAAAACCTCGTGACAAGTCGGTAAACCTTCGTGACTACCCGGTAAAACCTCGTGACAAGTCGGTAAAACCTCGTGACAAGTCGGTAAACCTTTGTGACTACCCGGTAAAACCTCGTGACAAGTCGGTAAACCTTTGTGACAAGCAGGTAAACCCCTGGTACGTCCGGAAAAGCAGCCGGATGGCTGCGGAAACACACATGGCAAATCAAAGCATCGAGGTGTGGATAACAAGACCGGTGTTACCTTGCTTGGGTTTTGACACATTTGTGCGGGAAAACCAGATCCGACTGACAATGGAGGCGGGGCATCAATGTTCAGAACCATTGAAAATTCTACGGGAAAATGTTGGACAAAATACAGATCACCTTACTTTTGAACAATTGTTGACGGTCCAGACAGCCGGAAAAAGTTCCCGGAATGTAAGCTACTGACCGTCCAGCAATACCGGCATACCGGTAAAATAAAAATGAACAATTGCCTGGCTGTCTGTCTCAACGGTTGCTCGCATGCAGAAAACAACTCCCGAAAGAAATAACATGAAAACAACAGAAGCGCACAACCAGCAAATCGCAAGGATGACCTTTGCAGCGGTTTATCCGCATTATGTGAAAAAGGTGGAAAATAAGGGCCGGACAAAAGAAGAGCTGCACCAGGTGATTGAATGGCTGACCGGTTTTGATGAAGCCAGGCTTTCGGAGCTGATTGCGCAGCAGGTTACTTTTGAGGAGTTTTTTGCACAAGCTACGCTGCACCCCAACGCAGGCCTGATCAAAGGCGTGATTTGCGGCTACCGCATCGAGGAAATAGACAACGAGCTCACCCGGAAAGTAAGGTACTTCGACAAGCTGGTGGACGAGCTGGCCAAAGGCAAAAAGATGGAAAAAATACTCAGGACAGGCTGAAGTCGTGGCACACTTTGTTGCAACCACAAGCCGACGCCCACCCTGCTTTTAGCAGTAACCGGCCGTTATACCCGTTTGTAGTAACGGGCGCCAATCAGGTTGGGGTCTTCCTGTTCAATTTTTACGAGGATGTATTCGTCCCTGGGTGGCAGGATGGATGCCGACCGCAGCCTGTAGAGGTCCATGTATTGTGCAAAGGTGATGGGCACGGCCCTGTTGACTTTTTCGGTGGCTTTGGCAGCCAGGATGGCATCTTTCCAGCCATTTTCCACTGTAGCTTCGAACACCTTCGACTTGCTGCCGCTGCCGTAGGCAATGAATCCGATGCGCTCGCCTGCGGCTTCGGTGCCGGTTTCGGCCCAGTAGTTGAGGCCCGAAATCAGCCCGAGAAAGATGGAGCCGCTGTAGATGTTGCCCGCCTTGGCCGAGAGGATTTCGGAGGGGTAGATCTTTTCTTTCACAAAAGCCCGGTAGGCTTCCGACTTGCTGATGGCTTTCAGGTCTTCTTTTTTCAGGTTGGCGAAGTCGCTCACGGTTTCTTCGGCATACATGTCCACAAACATGCGGCGGCCCTGGTAGCAATAGGGCAGGTGCATGAAGATGCCTTTCCACCTTTCGAACAGCGGCCCCTGCACACCAACGATCTGTTTGAACCTGAAGTAGGCTTCGCGCATCCTGTCCACATAGCACTGGTTGGAGTATTGTCCTTCGAACACCGGCTGGTCTTTGTAGATCATCAGCACCTCTTCTTCCACCAGCGATTCCGGGATGCCAGCCTGGGCTTTGTTGACGTACCTGCGGGGTTTGAAGAAGTCGAACACGCCCCGCGTGCTCACGCCCACCTCGCCGACCAGGCTGAGGATGGACGGATTTTCGGATACCAGCATGGCCACCGCGCCGGCCCCCTGGGTGTATTCGCCGCCCGAGCCAGGGTCGTATTTGGCCAGGTCGGTGGTCACTACAATGGCCTTTTTTCCCGGGTTGAGCCTTACAAAGTCAACACAGTTGAGCAGGGCATCCACGCCACCGATGCAGGCAAAGGTGAGGTCCACCACATCGCAGTGGCTCAGGCAATGGTCGCCATGGCGCCCGGCCAGGGCAGTCTCCATGATGTCGAGCAGGTAGGAGCCAATGGGTTTCGAGGCGTCCACACCCGATTCGGTACCCACATAAATCCTGTGAATATCAGCCGGATTGAGGTTCTGGCGCACAAAGAGCTCGTGCAGCGCGTTGGCAGCCATGCACACCACGTCCTGATGGGCATCGGGATAGCTCATCCGCTCCAGACCCAGACCCACGGTAAGTTTTTCGGGCTCAATGTTCCTGTTTTTTGCCAGTTCGACGATGGGCAGGTAAATTTTCGGGAGGTCGAATGCAATGGCCTCTATGCCTACTTTGTTCATATTCTTGCAATTTAAGTCCGTTTCAAACCGTTTCTACAAGCCAAATGTTCAGGCAAAATTGAAAATTTTTACCCCCGGCGAGGTCAAAATAATTTTACAGTCTCATCAAACTGTCATGCATGAAAGGCCTTACATATTTCACTTTCAGTTTATTCTGACCTGCCGGGTCACGAGAAAAAAAAACATTCTGCCACCAGGCAAACCAAACTGCTCCAGGCTTGTTGTTTAATTACATTGCTTTAATCGCCACGCATGCGCATCATTCAGTTTTTGATTTTTTTCAGCATCGTGCTCACGGTGCACTTGCTTGTCAATTATTACATCTTCGTTCGAGGGCTGCGCACTTTCGAGCAGGGCAGCCTGATGCGGCAGTTGTATGTGGCCGGCTTCTGGACGCTTGCCGCTTCCTTTTTTATCGGACGCATCCTGGAGCGGATATATCTTTCGTACCTGAGCGATTTTTTCACCTGGGCCGGCTCGTTCTGGCTGGCGGCCATGCTTTACCTCTTTCTGGCCGTGTTTGTCATCGACCTGTTGCGTCTGCTCAACCTGGTGGTGCCGGTGCTTGGCTGGACCAAACACACTTTTATCGCTACCAGCCCCCATTATCTGACCATAGGTGTAGCCGCGGCCACGTTTCTTCTGGTGCTGGGCGGTCACATCAACGCCATCTATCCGCGTGTGCAGCATCTCCGGATTGTTGAGGGCGAAGCCAGCGATACCCTGCGCATTGTGCTTGCCACCGACATCCATCTGGGCACCATCGTAGGCCCGAAAAGGGTAAAACGAATTGTTGACCGCATCAATGCCCAGCAACCCGACCTGGTGTTGCTTGCCGGGGATATAGTGGACGAAGACCTGGCGCCTGTGATCAGGCAAAACCTGGGGCAGATACTGGGCAGCATCCGGGCGCCACTGGGAGTGATAGGCGCTACCGGCAACCACGAATACATAGGCGGGGCCGACGAGGCTGTGGATTATTTGCGCAGCCATGGCATAGTCATGCTGCGCGACAGCGCAATGGCCATCAACGAACGCCTTTGGGTGATCGGACGCAACGATATCGAAAGCAACCGGTTTGCCGGCGAAACCCGCAAGCCGCTGGCTGAAATTGTACAACACATTCCGGAAGATGCCTTCACCATCGTGCTCGACCATCAGCCCCGGGCCTACGACGAAGCACAACAAAACGGGGCGAACCTCATCCTTTCGGGGCACACCCACCACGGGCAGATGTGGCCGCTCAACTACATCACCTCGGCCATGTTTCCTCTGAGCTGGGGCTACAAACAATTCGGCCGGATGCACGCCTATGTTTCGAGCGGAGCCGGTAGCTGGGGACCCCCTGTTCGCATCGGCAACGTGCCCGAAATTGTGCTAATCGAACTCAGCTACTAAGCTAAGCCGCATATTTTCAGGAATATAATCGAGATAAAACAGGAAAAACGTCCGATGCAGCTGATAATGAAAAATAAGTTGCAAACAAACCGGAACTTTGCAGCTTTACCCCGAAAATCAAGCTACCTTTGCGGTTTATTGCTGTAAATGTTTTCTGATATTCCCCACAAAGCTTCAGGTTTAGCTTTCCCCTGCCCTTCCTTAATTTATCAATTCTATCATCTTCATTTTTTTAAATCTATTTTCCCTTGTCCATTCACATGTTAAAAAATCACGGCGCTGCGACCGCCATCCGGTTCAGGAGCCAGGCCATCAGCTATGCACAAATGCTGGGGCGCATCGCGCAATATGCATCCTCCTGTCCGCTTGATCGCGGGGCACATGCGCTCATAATTTCCGAAAACAGGCCGGAATACATCTATGCCTTCTACGCCATCTGGCAGCAGCAGGGTGTGGCTATTCCGGTCGATTACCTGAGCACGGCTCCCGAACTGGCTTACATCGTCGGCGACAGCCGTCCGGCGCTGATCTATTGCAGCGCGAAAACCAAAGCCCTGGTGGAGGAGGCCCTGGCCTTGTCGGGGCACATTGTCAGGGTGGCTGTGCTCGACGAGCTGGAGGGCCAGCTGGCTCCCGAAACCGGCCCGGCAGCCATGCCCGGGGTGGATGCAACGCAGCCGGCGGTCATCATCTACACTTCGGGCACCACCGGCAGTCCGAAAGGCGTGGTGCTGAGCTATCAGAACCTCCTGCAAAACGTCCGGGCTGTGTCGGAACACATCCCCATTTACCATTCCGGTTCGCGGGTGCTGGTGCTCTTGCCGCTGCACCACATCTTCCCACTGATGGGCACTATGATCTGCCCTTTGCATGTGGGCGCCACCCTCGCCATCAGCCCTTCGATGCTGTCGGACGACATCATGGCCACCCTGCAGGAAAACAAGGTGACCATCATCATCGGGGTGCCCAGGTTGTATGCCGCCATCCGCAAGGGCATCATGGACAAGGTGAACAACAGTTTTGTGGCCAGGACCTTGTTTGCGCTGGCCCGAAGGTTGGATTCCAGACGTTTTTCGCGCACCGTGTTTGGCGCAGTACATCGCAAGCTTGGGGGCGCAGTCGAACACCTGGTTTCGGGTGGCGCAGCCCTCGATCCTGCAGTGGGCAACGATTTCAAGACCCTGGGCTTTGAAGTGCTCGAAGGTTATGGCATGACCGAAGCCGCCCCCATGATCACCTTTACCCGTCCGGGAAGGGTGCGCATCGGTTCGCCCGGCGAAGCCATGCCGGGCACCACGATACGTATTGTGGACGGTGAAATCACTGCATCGGGCGACAATATCATGCTGGGCTACTACAACCGTCCCGAAGAAACGGCCGACGTGCTCAGGGACGGATGGCTCTACACCGGCGACCTGGGCCGCCTCGATGAGGACGGCTACCTGTACATCACCGGTCGAAAGAAAGAAATCATCGTGCTCTCGAACGGCAAAAACATCAACCCGGCTGAGCTTGAGGAGGAACTGCTCAGCTCGGCACTGGTCAAAGACTGCGGGGTGTTTGCCATGAACGACCAGCTGCACGTGATGCTTTTGCCCGAAGGCGCAGCATTGCCCGACGATCCCGCAACGCTAAAGCAACGCATTATGAATGAGGTGATTGAGCCTTACAACAAACGTGTTTCGGCTTACAAAAAGATCATGGGGCTGCACCTGACTTTTCAGGACCTCCCACGCACCCGCCTGGGCAAGCTTCAGCGGTTCAGGCTTGCAGAGCTGATTGAACAAAAACCGCAGACGGACCAGCCGGCAGAAGAAATCAACGACCCGGTTTACGTGATGCTGTCGCAATGGATTGCCCGCGAAAAAGGCATCAGGGTGCAGCCACACTATCATCCCGAGGTGGATTGCGGCCTCGACTCGCTCGACAAAGTAAGCTTCCAGACCTATATGAACCAGACCTTCGGGGTGTCGCCCGAACCACACGAGATAGCCGCTTTCAGCACCGTGCTCGAGCTGGCGCAATGGGTGGGCCAGCACAAAACCCGGATTGAGGAAAGCAAGGTGGACTGGAAAACCATATTGCACGAAAAGGTGCAGCTCAGCCTGCCCAAAACCTGGTTCACCGGCCAGATAGCACTGTGGTTCTCGAAGATCTTTTTCCGTTTGTATTTCCGCTTCAGCGCTCGAGGTGTGGAAAACATTCCGGATGGCCCCTGCATCATCGCACCCAATCACCAGAGCTTTTTCGACGGCATGTTTGTGGCCGCAGCCCTGCGTTTCGGACAGGCCAGAAAGACCTATTTCTACGCCAAGGAAAAACACATCCGCCAGCCCTGGCTTAAGTTTCTGGCCAACCGCAACAACATCATCATCATGGACCTCAACAACAACCTCAAGGAGTCCATACAGAAGATGGCCGAGGTGTTGCGCAGCAACCGCAACATCATCATCTTTCCCGAGGGCACCCGTACTTTTAACGGAAAGCTGGGCGAGTTCAAGAAGACCTTTGCCATCCTGAGCAGCGAGCTGAATGTGCCTATCGTGCCGGTTTCGATCAAAGGCGCTTACGAGGCCCTGCCCCGCGGCAGGTTTTTCCCTAAGCCATGGAAAAAGATCACGGTTGAATACATGAAACCGGTATTTCCCGAAAAAATGAGCTACGAAGCCCTGGCTGAAGCAGTGAGGAAAAAGATTGAACTGAAGATCGCCTAAGAATGTGGAAAACAATGTTGTTTTGTTAAAAATATTTTCCAATAGCTGTCGGCAATGTCCTGCTTGAATTGCCTACACATGGACGAACTAATCTTAATTGTTAAAATTTGCGAATTAAATCAAAATGAAATTCCGCGTTGTAGTTGAAACGATTTATCCCTGCCCTACCGAAAGGGCTTTTAAGGCACCAATGTTGAGCGACGTCGCCCTGGTTCATACGGGTTTTGGGCTTATGCCACGCATCACTCATGCCTCTGAGGACGAAAACTGGGGCCAGCCCGGTGCCACCAAAAAAGTGTATGCTGCCCCTTCGCTCACGCAAAAAGGTGGTTTTGTTTCGATGGACAGGTTGCTCGAAAGAATAGAAAACAAATATTGGAAAATCGAAGTTTACGATTTTCAGTCGTGGATGCTGGGATTCTACAAGTTTACCGGTGAATGGGAAACCATACCCCTCAAGCCAGATCAAACCAGAATTATCTACACTTACACTCTACATGCCCGTGGATTTTTGCTTTATCCGCTCTGCTGGTTATTTGCGCATGTATTTTGGAAAAAATATATGCTTAAAGTGCTCCAGAACGTCAGAAAACTGGCTTGCAGCGAGGCAACGTTCAAGTATAACTGACCAAAATCGGCCGGGATACTGGTTAGCATAAAAACTGGCCAGTAACATCTGCTTGACGGAAACAAGCATTGACTTTTTGCAGGGTAAGGCTCACTTTGTTGGAAGCGCAATTCAAGCTAATCAGTACCCCAAAATTATTCAACAAAATGAGGCTGAAGGTTAATTATCAGCCCGTTAATTTTTGTTAATCGTTTTAAAATCAAATGGCTAAGGTGTGTATGGCTTTAAAAAGCTACAGGGGATAAATTCGTACATTTGCGCACCTTTAAACGAATGAAGTCATGGCTTTCGACCCTGAAAAACTCATCAGCGACGGGCTCACCTACGACGATGTCTTGCTTGTGCCCGCCCACAGCACCGTACTTCCGCGCGAGGTGGATACCAGCACCCGTTTCTCGCGCCGCATCAGGCTGAAGATACCCATCGTCACTGCTGCCATGGACACCGTGACCGACAGCACCATGGCCATTGCCATTGCGCAGGAAGGCGGCATAGGGGTGCTCCACAAAAACATGAGCATCGAGAAGCAGGCTGCTGAGGTGAGAAGGGTGAAGCGAGCCGAAAACGGCATGATCATCAATCCCATCACCGTGCAGGTGGACGCCACCGTGCGCGATGTGCTGAAAATCATGAACGAATACCACATCGGCGGCATTCCGGTGGTGGATCAGAACCAGCGGCTGGTGGGCATTGTAACCAACCGCGACCTGCGCTTCGAACGCCAGGTGAACCGACCGATCTCGGAGGTGATGACCAAAGACAACCTGATCACCACTACCGAATTCACCGATTTTGAAAAGGCGGCCGACATCCTGCAGGAACACCGCATTGAGAAGCTGCCCGTGGTGGATAAAGACTTCCGGCTGGTGGGCCTGATCACTTACAAAGACATTATCAAGATCAAAGAACGTCCCAATGCCTGCAAGGACGAGCTTGGCAGGCTGCGTGTGGCCGCAGCTGTGGGCATTGCCTCCAACACCCTGGAGCGGGTGGCCGCCTTGGTTGAGGCCGGCGTGGATGCCATTGTCGTGGATACGGCACATGGCCATTCGCAGGGGGTGATCGACATGTCGAAACGCATCAAACAGCAATATCCTGATATTGAACTTGTTATAGGTAATATTGCCACAGCCGAAGCTGCGCTGGCACTGGCCGAGGCAGGAGCCGACGCCATCAAGGTGGGCATCGGGCCGGGATCGATCTGCACCACGCGTGTGATTGCCGGCGTTGGTGTGCCTCAGCTCACGGCAGTGTACGATGTGGCCCGGGCAGTGAAACACCTCGACATCCCGGTCATAGCCGACGGCGGCATCCGCTACACCGGCGATATCGTAAAAGCCCTTGCGGCAGGCGCCTCGTCCATCATGGCCGGCTCGCTCTTTGCCGGAGTGGAAGAAGCCCCTGGCGAGACCATCATCTTCGACGGCCGCAAATACAAGACCTACCGTGGCATGGGCTCGCTCGAAGCCATGCAGGAAGGCTCGAAAGACCGTTATTTCCAGGACGCCGAAGACGATGTGAAAAAACTGGTGCCTGAAGGTATAGTGGGTCGCGTACCCTACAAAGGCACCCTGTCGGAAGTGATCCACCAGATGATCGGCGGCTTGCGCGCCGGAATGGGTTACACCGGATCGGCCACCATCACCGACCTCTGGAATGCAAAATTTATCCGCATCACCCCGGCCGGGGTGTACGAAAGCCACCCGCACGATATTACCATCACCAGCGAAGCCCCCAACTACAGCAGAAAATCCTGAAAACCAATAAGTGATATGAAGAAACCATCCAGCCTTGTTCTTTTGCTTTGCTTTTTAGTACTGTCCGCCACAGGCATTGCACAGCAGTCGCTCGACAAAAAAGTGCTCCTGCAGGTGGGCAACGAAAAGGTGACCGTAAAAGAATTTATGGACGTGTTCACCAAAAACAACGTACAAAACGAACTGATCGACAAGAAATCGATTGACGAATACCTGGAGCTGTTTATCAACTACAAGCTCAAGGTGCAGGAAGCACGCAACCGGAAGCTCGACACTGCCTCGTCGTTCATCAACGAGCTGGCAGGATACCGCAAGCAGCTGGCCAAACCCTATTTTACTGACCCAGAGGTGACCGAGCAGCTGGTACGCGAGGCCTACGACCGCATGTTGTGGGACATTCGTGCCAGCCATATCCTGATTATGGTGGACAAGAACGCCCCTGCAGACGACACCCTGAAGGCATGGAATAAAATCATGGACATTCGGGCCAAAGCCCTTGCCGGAGCCGACTTTGGTCAGCTGGCCGCAGAATACTCCGACGACCCCTCGGCACGCGACCGTGAAGCTATCCCCAACCAGCGCAGCTTCAGGCCGGGCAACAAAGGCGACCTGGGCTATTTCAATGTGTTCGACATGGTATATCCCTTCGAATCAGGCGCTTACAACACACCCGTGGGACAGGTATCCATGCCCCTGCGCAGCGATTTCGGCTACCACCTCATCAAGGTAAACAGCCGAACCCCCGCCAGCGGTCAGATAGAAGCGGCACACATCTACTTCAGTGTGACACCGGATGCATCGGAAGAAGAAGTGGAAGAAAAGAAACAGAAGGCCGAATTTGTTTACAACAAAATCAGAGAAGGGATGAGCTTCGAGGAGGCGGTGAAAGAATACAGCGAGGACCGCGGCTCGGCCATGCGCGACGGCATGTTGTCGAAGTTTACCGTGAACCGCATCGTGCCTGAGTTTGTTGCCGCCGTCAAAAACATGAACCCGGGCGACATCTCGGCACCAGTGCGCACCATCTACGGCTGGCACATCATCAAGCTGCACGGCATGGAAAAGCCTGGCAGCTTTGAAGACGAAGCTCCCCGCCTGCGCGAACGTGTGAGCCGCGACAACCGTGCCCAGCTGAGCGAAGAAGCAGTGATCAGGCGAATCAAAAACGAAGCAGGCTTCAGGCTGTTCGACAAAAACCTCAACAACTTCATCAGCAGCCTCGACACCACCCTGACCATGGGCAGTTTTCTGGCCAAACCGCATGAAGTCAACAAGTCGCCCCTGTTCAAACTTGGCAAAAGCCAGTACACCGTAGCCGATTTTGCCGCCTACATAGAGAAGTCGCAGGTGCCACAGCAGGACGTGCGTCCGGAGGTGTACGGCACCAGGCTGTTCAACGATTACGTGACCAAAACTGTGCTCGATTACGAAGATGCCCGCCTCGAAAAACGCTATCCCGAGTTTGCTGCCCTGATGAAAGAATACCACGACGGCATCCTGCTCTTTGAGCTGATGGACCAGATGGTATGGTCGAAAGCTGTCAAGGACACCCTTGGCCTGCAGGCATTTTACGATGAGAACAAACACAACTACATGTGGAAAGACCGTGTGGCGGCAACGCTGGTCACCGTAACCTCGGCCGACGAAGCCGATGCAGCCTGGCAGATTGTGCAGCAGGCCGAAAGCGAGGAGGCCTTGCGTTTGGCATTGCAGGAGAGCGAACTCAAGAGCCTGCGCATTCAGCCCGGAAAGTTTGAGCAGGGCGACAACCGCTATGTAGATCAAACCGAATGGAAGGCGGGCGCCACAAAACGCTTCGAAAGCGAAGCCGACAAACACAGCATCCTTGTGCGCATCAACGACCTGCTCCCGGCGCAGCCCAAAGCCCTCGACGAAGCCCGTGGCCTTGTTACCGCCGACTACCAGAACCATCTGGAAAAACTCTGGGTGGACGAGCTGCGGGCCAGATATCCCGTGAAGGTGAACCGCAAAGTGCTCAACCAGCTCAAAGCCCGCTATTGATGAATCTACGGCTTGTTGCTTTTGCCCTGGCGGCTTTGCTAATTGCCACCGCCTGCGGTCCTGCGGCCGACCCCAAGAGAGGGATGGTGGTTGCCAGGGTGCACAACAAGTATCTGTATGAGGCTGACATTCAGGGCGTGGTGCCCGCGGGTACCTCACGCAAGGACAGTGTGGTGCTGGTGCAGAATTACATCGACAGCTGGGTGCGCAAGCAACTGCTCATCCGCCAGGCTGAGCGCAACCTGAGCCCGAAGGAACAGGACTTCAGCAAACAGCTCGAAGAATACCGCAACTCTCTGCTCATCTTTGCCTACGAATCGGCCCTGATCAACCAGAAACTCGATACGGTGGTCACCGACAGGGAAATCGAAGAATACTACAACCTGAACAAACGCAGCTTCGAGCTGAAGTACAACATCGTCAAGGTTGTTTATGTGGTGTTGCCCGTTGATTCGGAAGAAATCACCCGTTTCAGGAAACTGCTTTCGGACAGGGACACCATACTCAGCGCACAGGTTGAGCTGCTGGCCAGGCAACATGCCTACTCCTATTTTGTTGGCGATGAAACCTGGGTACGTTTCGACGACCTGCTGGCCCAGCTGCCCATAGAGACCTACAATCAGGAGCTGTTTCTGCGAAACAACAGGTTTATCGAGATCAAAGACGATCCTTTCATCTATCTGATTCGTTTCAAGGACTTTCTGATTACCGAAAGCATCCCGCCCCTGGAGGTGGAATACGACAACATCCGCAACATCATCCTCAACAAGCGGCGGCAAGACCTCATCCGGAGCATGCACCAGCAGATTTACGACCAGGCCCTTCGCGACCGTGCGTTCGAAGTTTATTGAAATGGCGGGCAATAAGCAACAGAGATTACGTTTAAAAACAGAAACAAAAGTATAATGACCAAGGCTGTCAAAATTTTAGTGTACCTCCTGTTCCTTGCGCCGGCCCTGAAGGCCCAGGAACCTGCGGTGATTGATCAGGTGGTGGCTGTGGTGGGCCGCAATGTGGTGCTGCAGTCCGACATCGAAAACCAATACCTGCAGATGCGCATGTCGCGCGGCATCACGGGTTCGGCCGAGGGTGTGCGTTGCCAGATTCTGGAAGACCTGCTCTTTCAGAAACTGATGCTGAATCAGGCCGAGCTCGACAGCATCACCGTAACCGATGAGCAGGTGGAGCAGGAGATGGAACGCAGGCTGCGTTATTTTATCAGCGAACTGGGTTCGCAGGAGAAGCTAGAGGCTTTTTACAACAAGACAGTTGTCGAGATTAAGAATGAGCTGCGCAGGCTGGTTAAAGATCAGATGATTGTGGAGAAAGTGCAGGCCGAGATCATGCGCAAGGTGGTGGTTACGCCCCAGGAGGTGCGCCGCTTTTTCAACAACATCCCCAAGGACAGCATTCCTATGGTGCCGGCCGAGTTTGAGATTGCCCAGATTGTGAAAAAGCCCCCCATCACGGTAGAGGAAAAGATGGCTGTGAAGGAGAGGTTGAACGAGTACCGCCGGCGCATCCTCAATGGCGAGCGTTTCAGCACGCTGGCGTTGCTCTACAGCGAAGACCCCGGATCGGCCCGCAAAGGCGGTGAGCTGGGCTTTTACGGCAGGGGTGAGCTCTATCCCGAGTTCGAGGCCGTGGCTTTCCGGCTGCGCGAAGGCGAGATCTCCGAAATTGTGGAAACCGAAGCCGGATTCCATATCCTGCAGCTCATCGAACGCCGCGGCGATTATGTGAACGTTCGCCATATCCTGCTGATGAACAAGGTATCGGCGGAAGCCCTCGAACGTGCTAAAAACGAGCTCGACTCGCTCGCCGCCGAACTCCATGCCGGCAACATCAGCTGGGACGAGGCCGTCGAAAAGTTTTCGGAAGACCCCAAAAAGAGTCCGGGTGGCAAACTCATCAATCCTGCTACCGGTGGCACCCGCTTCGACGCCGAAACCATCGACCAGCAGCTGTCGTTTGTGATCGACAGGCTGCAACCCGGCGAAATCAGCAATCCTGTGCCCATGAAGACAGAGGACAACAAGGATGCCTACCGGCTTCTTAAGCTGGTGGAGCGCATTCCGCCCCACAAAGCCAACCTGCGCGACGACTACAACCGCATCCAGCAATGGGCACTGCAGGAAAAGCAGCAAAAAGTGCTGCAGCAATGGGTGGCCAACAAACTGAAAAATGCCTATATCGACATCCATCCGCAATTCCGCAGCTGCGAGTTTGAGTTTGGATGGCTCAACGGAAAAAACTAAACCGACTAACCAGGAAAACACTCATGAGCATGTTCAACAACGATGCCGAAGCCGCCAGGGCACTGGTGGAAAAATATACCGCACTCCGTACAGAGGTAGCCAAAGTGATTGTGGGCCAGGACGAAATCGTCCACCAGACCCTCATGGCCATCTTCAGCCGCGGACACGTTTTGCTGGTCGGGGTGCCCGGGCTGGCCAAAACACTGCTGGTGAATACCATAAGCAAGGTATTGGGGCTCAGCTACTCGCTCATTCAGTTTACCCCCGACCTGATGCCTTCGGACATTGTGGGAACCGAGATACTCGACGAAAACCGCAAGTTCAGGTTTATCAAAGGCCCTGTGTTTGCCCACATCATTCTGGCCGACGAGATCAACCGCACCCCGCCCAAAACCCAGAGCGCCCTGCTCGAGGCCATGCAGGAGCGCAGCGTGACCGTGGCCGGACAGAGCTACCGCCTGCAGGAACCGTTTTTTGTGCTTGCCACACAAAACCCCATCGAACAGGAAGGCACCTATCCCCTGCCCGAAGCCCAGCTCGACAGGTTTATGTTCAACCTCTGGCTCGATTATCCCAGCTTTGAGGAGGAGGTGCGTGTGGTGAAAAATACCACCACAGGCCTTACACAGGAACCCAAAGTGGTGATGACAGCAGAAGAAATACTTTACTTTCAGCAACTTGTACGCCGTGTGCCCGTGCCCGACAATGTGTATGAGTATGCAGTGAAGCTGGTGACACGCACCAGGCCCAACACCCCTGCAGCCCACGAAATGACCCAACGCTACATCAGCTGGGGAGCCGGCCCGAGGGCTTCGCAATACCTTATCATCGGGGCTAAATGCCATGCCCTGCTCAGCGGCAAGTTTTCGCCCGATATCGAGGATGTGCGTGCGGTGGCCCTGCCCATCCTGAGGCACCGCATCGTACGCAACTATTCGGCCGAGGCCGAAGGCTACTCAGTGGACCATATCATCAAACAGCTGCTCTGAGGCTATGAAAAAGAAACCCGGACGACTGGTTGCCGTTGCAGCCACAGGCCTGCTGGTGCTGGCCGGCTGGTTGATGCTCAGGCCCGGAGCGCCCGAAGATGCGGCTATGGAGGCGGTGGCAAGCCGGGGCAATTTTGTGATCAGTGTGACAACCACCGGCGAACTCGAAGCCAAAAGCTCCGAAAAGATCTACGGCCCCTCACAGACCGCCCTGCGCGATGCCCGCATCTGGCAGATCAAGATCGACGACATCATCCCCGACGGCACGGTGGTGGATTCGGGCGACTATGTGGCCCAGCTCGACCGCACCGAGCTGACCAATAAGATCAAAGACCAACAGCTCGAGATTGACCAATACGAAAACAATTTTGTCAAAACCCAGCTCGACACTACCATGGACCTCATGGCGGCCCGCAACGAGCTGGCCAACCTGAAATATGCCCTGGAGGAAGCCCAGATAGCTGTGGATCAGTCCATTTATGAGCCACCGGCCACCCAACGGCAGGTGCGCATTGAGCTCGAACGGGCCGAGAGGGCATACAACCAGGCAGTAAAGAATTACCGGCTGCGCCACGAGAAGGCAGTTGCCAATATGACCGAGGTGAGCAATGCGCTGCGCAAGCGGCGGGCCGATCTGGACAAGCTGTTGGCCCTCAGTGCCGAGTTTACCGTGCGGGCGCCCAAGGCAGGCATGGTGGTGTATCAGCGCGACTGGGAAGGCAAGCGGCGCGGAGCCGGAAGCACCTTCAGCACCTGGGAAAATGTAGTAGCCACACTGCCCAACCTGCGCGAAATGATCAGCAAGACCTATGTCAACGAAGTGGACATCAGCAAGATAAGGGTAGGCCAGCCGGCCCGCGTGAGCGTGGATGCCTTTCCGGATAAGCAATTTACAGGCACGGTGACCGAGGTGGCCAATATTGGCGAGCAACTCAAAAACTCGAATGCCAAGGTGTTCGAGGTGAAGATCATTGTCAACGAGTTCGACAGCATCCTCCGGCCGGCCATGACCACCAAAAACATCATCATCACCGAGGAGATTCCCGATGTGGTATTCATCCCGCTCGAAGCCCTCTTTACTGCCGACAGCATACAGTTTGTATATACTTCGGGCAGGCGGCAGCAGGTGGTGCCGGGCAAAGCCAACGAAAACGAGATCATCATTCTGGCAGGACTCAACGAAGGCGAGAAGGTAAGGCTCAACCCGCCTGCCCGGCCTGAGTCGTGGAAGCTTGTTACCCTCAGCCCGGAAGCTGTTGCCAAAGCGAAAGCCGGAACCAACTGACCCTCATGGAACGATACGCCCAGTTGCTCAGGGAGGCGCTCCAGGCCGTGTTTGCCAACAAAGCCCGTTCGATACTCACGGCGCTGGGTATCATCTTTGGTGTGGCTGCGGTGATTGCCATGCTTGCCATTGGCAGGGGCGCCCGCCAGGAGATCCTCGACCAGATGAAGGTGGTGGGGGTGAACAACATCGTCATCAAATCGAAAACCGAGCGCAAAGGCCCTTCGAACGAAGAATCGGGCAAGCAGGAGCGCAAGCCCTTTTCGCCCGGCCTCACCCTGCTCGACGCGCAAGCCATACGGCAGGTGGTGCCTGGCGTGCAGCGCGTGAGCCCAGAGGTGAGTTACGAGACCATGCTCATCAGCCAGGGCAACAGCATGCCGGCAAGGCTCACTGGCGTCACCCCGGATTATTTCGAAGTGTTTGGGATCGCCCTGCAGAAAGGCAGCTTTTTCAACGACCGTCAGCTTGCCTCGGGCGAGCCGGTCTGTGTGGTCGGACATGGTGTGGGCAGCCGCCTGTTTCCGTTGCAGGATCCGCTGGGGCAATATATCAAATGTGGTAACGTCTGGCTGCGGGTCGTCGGGGTGCTCGAAAAACGTCCCGCCCTGCAGGGCAATGCCGGAGATCCGAACAACGAAGTATATGCGCCCCTGCAAACGGTGCTGCTGCGGTTTCGCGACCGCTCTCTGGCCAACATGAGGCCCGGAGGCTCGGGCGACATCTTTTTTTCGGGAGGCGATGTGGTCATCTTTTCCTCGGGCGAAGAAGAAGCAGCCGAAGGCCCGCAAAACATCCATCAGCTCGACCGCATCGTGGTTCAGATGAGCAACAGCAATCAGCTCGCGGCAGCCTCGGAGGTGATTGGCCGACTGCTTGCCCGCCGGCACCTGGGAGTTGAAGATTATGAGGTAAGTGTGCCCGAGCTTCTGCTCAAGCAGGAACAGCGCACCCGCGACATTTTTAACATCGTGCTGGGAGCCATTGCAGGCATCTCGCTGCTGGTGGGTGGCATCGGCATCATGAACATCATGCTGGCCTCGGTGATGGAACGCATCCGCGAGATCGGGGTGCGCCGCGCTGTGGGCGCCACACGCCGCGATATCGTCTTTCAGTTTCTGAGCGAAGCCACCCTGATCAGCATCACAGGTGGAATGGCAGGCATTATGCTCGGTTTCGGCATGTCGGCTCTGATCACCAAAACCACCGGCATCCTGACCATTGTCAATCCCTGGTCGATCCTCATCTCCTTTGGTGTGGCTGCAAGCGTAGGCATTATCTTTGGCTATCTCCCTGCCCGGAAAGCAGCCACACAGGACCCGGTTGAATCGCTACGTCACGATTAATACATTCCGCATGGCCCGAAAACAACGACAATTTCAGCCCGAAATTCTTACAAATGTGCACATCACCGATGCCGGAGCCGAGGGCAAAGCCATTGCCAGGGTTGAGGGTCAGGTGCTGTTTGTGCCCTATGCTGCTCCGGGAGATGTAGCTGACATACAGCTAACTGCGCGAAAAAAACAATACCTCGAAGGAAAAATTGTCCGGCTTGCCGAAGCCTCCCCGCTTCGCACCCAGGCCTTGTGCCGGCACTTTACCCTGTGTGGCGGGTGCCGTTGGCAGCATCTGAGCTACGAAACACAGCTCGCCCAGAAGCAGCAACAGGTGCACGACGCCTTTGCCCGCATCGGAAAGTTCAGCTTTCCGCCACTGAGACCCATCAAGGCGGCACCCGACATTTACTATTACCGCAACAAGCTGGAGTTTACCTTTGCCGACCGCAAGTGGTTCACCCATCCACCCCGTGAGGGCGTGGTTGAAGACCCCCGCGGACTCGGATTTCACCTGCCGGGCATGTTCGACCGGGTGATCCACCTCGAAGAATGTCATCTGCAGGCCGAGCCTTCCAATGCCATCCGCCTTTTTGTGCACCAGAAGGCCATGGAGCTCAACCTGAGCTACTACAACAACCGCCGGCACGAGGGTTTGCTACGCAACCTGCTTATCCGCAACAGCACTGCCGGCGGACTCATGGTTATCCTGGTAAGCTCGCAGGAAGACAAAGCCATCGAACACCGGCTCTTTCCTGCACTCATCGGGGCTTTTCCGCAGATCACCTCCCTGCTTTGGGTGGTCAATCCCCGGGTGAACGAAAACATTGCCGGACTCGAGGTGAGGGTAATGCACGGCGAGGCATGGCTCACCGAGCTGATGGAAGCTCCCGGAAACGAGGCGCCCCTGGTATTCCGCATTGCCCCGGCTTCATTTTTCCAGACCAACCCCAGGCAGGCGGCAGTGCTTTATGGCACCGCCTTCGAGCTGGCCGGCCTCAAAGGCGACGAGGTGGTTTATGACCTCTACAGCGGAACCGGCACCATCAGCTGCTATATGGCACGCCATTGCAAAAAGGTGGTGGGTGTGGAATATGTGGAAGAAGCCGTGGCCGATGCCCGCGTCAATGCCCGGCTCAACGGCCTGAACAACACCGAATTTGTTGCCGGCGACCTCGGCAAGATGTTCGACGCGCATTTTGTGGCCACCCATGGCAGGCCGGATGTGGTGATTACCGACCCACCCCGGGCCGGCATGCACCCCAAAGTAGTCGCACAACTGCTTGATCTTGAACCGGAAAAGATTGTTTATGTGAGCTGCAACCCGGCCACACAGGCCCGCGATATTGCCCTGCTCACCGAAAAATATGCCGTAACCGCCGTTCAGCCTGTGGACATGTTTCCGCAAACACACCATGTGGAAAATGTCGCACTGCTGGTCAGAGGCCAGGTGTAGGAATTTTCTGGAACGCAACTTTCTTTAGCGCTGGATGACAGGGATTTAAGAGATAATTCCTCTGGTTTTTTGTTTGATGAAACCAGGGTGCAGGGCCTGTGCAAATGCCTGCCGTCCGGCAAGGCGGATCAGGTTATCATATGAAGGGGCTCATGACTATCATTTCTTTATCCAACACATCAAAATTTTGAAATATTTAAATCTTGTCATACTTTTACCTCGCAAAATCTTATCCAGCCCTATGAAAAAAACAATTACCACATTTGTTCTGAGCGCCATGGCCGGTGCAGTACTGGCTGGCGGCATTGTGACCAACACCAACCAGAGTGCCAGCTTTATCCGCAATCCTGCGCGGGGCGGTTTGCTCGGCATCGAAGCTGCTTACTACAATCCGGGGGGATTGACCAAGCTCAACGACGGGTTTCACCTTTCGCTCAGCAACCAGTTCATCACCCAGGAACGCAACATCAAGACCTCACGTGCAGGCTTGAATCAGTCGGAGTTCATCGGCGAGGTAAAAGCCCCGCTCTTCCCTTCGGCCTATGCTGTGTTCAAGAAAAACAAATTTGCTGTGTCGTTCGGTTTTAATCCGATTGGTGGAGGCGGAGGAGCATTTTATCCCGACGGCCTGCCCTCGTTCGAATATCAGGTAGCCGGCCTGAAATCCTCGCTCAACGCCTCCGGCATCCCAACAACCCAGTACAGCTACGACACCGAGTTCGAAGGCAAATCGGTTTACTTTGGCTATCAGGCCAATGTGGCATACCAGTTCAACGAGATGTTTTCGGCAAGCCTGGGAGTGCGTTATGTAACCATCGACAACAGCTATCACGGACACCTGAAAGACATCAGCATCAACCCGGTGTTTCCTGCCCTGAACTTCAACGGCAGCATGGTGAAAGCGCCCGTATTCTTTGAAGCCATGGCCGGATTGTTTACCAATCTTGCTGGTGTGGCCGGCAGCATTGCGCCACTGGCGGGAAATGCGCAAACACAAGGACTTACCCTGCCTCAGCTGGTTGGCGCAGGCTTGCTCACACAGGCACAGGCTGCCAGCATTGCCGGCGGCTTCGCTTTCATTAACCCCAATGTGGATGCCAACACCATACCGATTGCGGCCATTCACCAGGGATATGTAGCTGCCACGCCTACCTTTACCGCTCAGGCTGCAGCCATGAATGCCAACAAGACTGCCACAGGCGACAAATACGTGGATGCCATTCAGAAAGGCTCGGGCATTGTGCCGGTCGTCGGGCTGAACTTCAATATCGACAAGGTGAATATCGGCTTCAAATACGAACACCATGCCGCCATCAAGGTGAAGAACGAAACCACCAAAGACGATGTGGGCATGTTTCCCGACGGCGCAGAAGTGCCCAGCGATATGCCTTCGATGATCTCCATCGGCATTGGTTACGAACCCTCGAAGCGGGTTGGCCTGGCTGCTACTTACCACACCTACTTTGACAAAGGCGCCGAATATGGCAAGATGCTCAACGGACAGTATGTGAAAAACGACCAGCTGATGGACCGCAACCTGTGGGAGTTTGCCTTTGGCACACACTACATGGCCACCGACAAGCTCATGCTAAGCGCAGGTTATCTGGTAACCAACAGCGGTGTAAAGCCTGAATATCAGAGCGACCTGAGCCACAGCCTGAGCACCTTCAGCTTTGGCGCCGGCGCCAAATACAACTTCACTGAAAAGATTGCCGCCAATGCAGGGGTGATGCGTACCTATTACAACACCTACGTAAAGAACTTCGCTCCGCAGAATCAGCCCCAGTTTGGTGAGACCTACAGCCGCAAAGCTCTGGTGTTTGCCCTCGGCCTCGACCTGACCTTCTGAGGCATACGCTTCAAACAAAAAAAAAGCCCGACCAGAAATGGCCGGGTTTTTTTGTTTGGTTGAAGGAATCAGGACTCCTTCTTACAGGTACTGATTCCGAATAGCGTATATGCGAAACAAGTGCCCATCAAAGCCGTGGCTATGGGCAGCAGGCCCACAAGTCCCCACCAGCTCTGATTTGCAATACCCAGTCCGCCAATGGCAAGACCGAGAATGATGCGAATGACCTTGTCGGTGTTTCCTACGTTCTTTTTCATAGTGGTTTAGATTTTGATTTTTTTGGAATGAAGACCCGCAAAGGTAAACCAGTCATACCAGCTTGTCAAGTATTTAAGTTTTTAGATATGATGAATATCGTTGGTGGAACCACTGGGCTGGACAGCCATTGGACGAGGCTTAGAGTAATCCATCCGGAAGCACAGGTTGTGCTGACCAGCCGCAAGCTTACTGAGGTTGGCGGCGGCCCGGAAAAAACTTGCCTGTAATTTGCTGCACCTGCTTGAGGTCGTCTTTATCCGGCAGCCATTCCTTCCATGCTGTCTTGTTCATCCTGCTGAATATAACTGCCTGATAACCAGCCGAGGCCATATAGGCCAGAGAAGCTGCCAGGGCCGCACCAAAGATGCCGAGTGCGGGAATCAGGAGGAGCAAAGCCGGGATGACCACGACAAAACCTGTGAGAGAGGCATAGAGGTTATATTTTGGGCGGCCGGTTCCGGAGAAATAGTGGCTGAAGATGGCATTGGCCGAGAGGGCCAGCACGCCCGGGGCCAGACCTGCCACCACGATGCGGATGTCGCCAAACTCGCGGCTGAAGATCCACCCGAACACCCGTGAGGGCACCAGAAGCAAAACGACCAAAGCAAGGAAGGTGAGCACGAGCGACAGCTTCATCAGCCGGATGCTTAGCCGGCGGGCAAATTCGGGGTCGTTGCTGTTGCTGATGCTCGAAAACTGTACCAGTGCGATGCTGTGGCCGATGAGCCGGAATCCTTCGGTGAGTTGCACACCCGAGTTGAATACCCCGAGTGCGGCATTGCCGGTAAAATAGCGGATCACATAAAAACTGAGCCGGCGGTTGAGCATATGCACGAAGCTTGAGGTCTGCGTCAGGCTGCCAAAAGCCAGCAGTTCGCGTAGGTTTGCTTCCGGTAGGGAGGCGCTTTGCCTAAGCAGGGGCAGCACATAGGCAGGATAGGCTGCCAGCAGGGGCACGGTGTAGGAAGCGTAGAGCGAGATCACATAGGCCAGTTCGTTGCGGATGCCGAGCAGGTGCAAGGCAACAGCCATGGCAGCCAGCTGCGAGAGAAACTGCAGCAAAAACAGGAGGTTGAATGCCCCGATGCGTTCGCGCCCAAGCAGCAGATAAAGGTTTACATTGTGGAGGCTGCCCAGCAACACAAGGATCAGGATGTGCAGGGCATACCCTTCGGGCACAAGCACATGGAAAAGATCCGGCACGTAGCTCAGGCCAAAAAAAGCCAGTGCAAAAAACAAGGTGAGTGCGGCGGTGAACCCTGCCGAAAGCCGCATCAGGCTCATCACATTGCGGCGCGAGCTGTAGTAAACCACGGCGTTCGAGACCATCTCGGCCAGCATGACGAGCAGGGTTACATTCAGAAGGATGAGGCCCGACACCCCCCAGGCGGCTGCCCCCATGCCGTTGGTGGCCAGCCACAACAGCACAAAACCCGAGAGGGCATTCAGCATCCTGACGGCGCCCGTAGAAAGTATTCTCCGAAGCATCATCGCAGTTTACGTGTTTTTAATTTCCACACATGTCTCAGGCCAGCCAGGCTGAAAATGAAACGTTTGGCATCGAATACGGCTATCGTACCGGCGCGGTTAAAGGTATGAAGTCCGCGATTGAAACGCCACTGTGGCAAAGCTTCGATGCGCCCGGCTTCCGTCTCGGAATAGTCATGCGGGCTTAGGCAGTCAACCCTTTGCAGCAGCACCGCCTTGCCATAGCTTCCAGCCACATCCTGGGCAGGCCGGTAGAGCTGTCCGTTGTGCACAAAAGGCGCGCCCGCATTGCGTGCCGAACGGGGGTCGGTCTTTACGGGATTGAGCGGATGGGGACTGAATGGCCCAAAAGGGCTGTCGGCATACCAGGCAAAAAGCTGAACTCCGGGCAGATTTTTCCGGCTGAACATCAGCCACCACAAACCCCGGTGCGGGAACAAGACAGGGTCGAGGGCTTCGACACCGCTCAACAACTTCACAGGATGCTGCAGGCAATTGCGTTCAGTGTCGAATTCAAACAGCGTGATCCTGCCCGATTGGTAACATTCCGGCAGGCAGTAAAGCTTTCCTTGGTGCACAAACAAATACGGGAACGAACGGTGCATCCCGTCGGGCGCCTTTACCTCCTGCACTTCAAAATTGTCGTTCACCTTTATGCTGACCAGGCTGCCTCTGCCCGACCGGTAATCGAAATGCTCGGCAAGCACGATGGTTTCCCCATGATATTCAACTACAAAAGGATCCGCATAATACTGTGCTTTGTCGGGATGTACCAGCCATTGTACTGGTGTCGGTGCGGCCATTTGCAGCCCGGCCGGATTACCGGCAGGAATGCGGCTCAGTCCGATGCACCAGCTTTCGTGCCGCCAAAGCTGCCTGAGGTGAAACATCAGCCTGCGGAAGGGCATGCGAAGAAAAAATTGCAGCATGCGCAGGTTGGACGGGTTGCGGAACAGCTTGCCCGTTTTGGCCGGAGGCGCCGCACTGAAGCCGTTCAGGGCTATCCGCCGGCAGACCTGAGCCGGCATGAAGGCGCTTTCTTTTAAAAGGCTGTCGAGGTGTGCCTTGTAGGAATGCCCGGTCACGGGCAGCCATATTTTGGCGAGTATCAGGCCTGCATCCAGCTTGTCGGTGAGCCGCTGCAGCATCACCCCGTTGACCTCATGCTTATGGAAAACCTCCCAGAAGCCGGGCGGTCCGCCCCTGATCAGCTGTTCGTCGTCGTGATGAAACGACCACAGCCCGAAACGCGCTGCATCGAGTATGCCTCCCCTGAGAATGTTGAATCCGAAGCGAAGCAGAAAATCCGGGGCAAGCTCCCCTACCCTTTTAACCACCTCTTCGGGGATATACTCTACCGGCCCGCTGACCTGTGGTTTGCAGCCAATAACCTCAACTCCATGAAGCAAGTCCTGGATGTGGCGCTGCTTTTTGGCATCCGGCCGGAAAAAATAACGCTGCCAGAAACGATAAAGGAAATGCCGATAAGGATAGGCTGAAAGCTTCTGGAACAATCCTGCCGGCTGTGCATCATCCTGCCTGACCACCAGCAGCACAAGCTGATGGCCGTCGGCAATCAACTGTTGCACTGCATGGTATTGCCATTGCTGAAGAAAAAGACCGTTGACCAGGAGGCCAAAACGCATGCGCACAAGTTTGGTTTCTGAAGCTTAACGGCAAAAGTCGGGAAAAATGGCTTTGGTGCGCCAAAATGTACTGCTGGCCATACAGCAAAGCTGCATGTTTGTGGCCTGTAACAGTATTATGTTCATTTACAGTCGTTTGCCTGTTGTGGCTGAGGTGGACGGGATGCTAACCCAGGAGTGCAAGTTGTTTTTCGAGCACTTCGATGCGCGCCAGGGCGTCGGATTTTTTTTTGCGCTCGATCTCGATCACCTTGGCGGGGGCATTGGCCACGAAGCGTTCGTTGCTCAGTTTGGCTTCGACCGATCTGAGGAAACCGCGGGTGTATTCCAGCTCGGCCATCAGCTTCCTGCGCTCTTCTTCGGTGTTCACCGAGGCGCTCACAGGCACAAAGCACTCTGTGCTACGTACCACAAAACCCAGGGCTTCGGCGGGCGTTTCGTCCACCTTGGTCAGGCTTTCGAGGTTACCGAGTTTGGCAACCACCGCATCAAAAGCCGGGGAGTATTCCTGTGGCAAATTTTTGATCATCAGCTGCAGCTTGTCGCGCATTGCGATGTTTTTCTCTGCCCGGAACTTGCGGATGGCATTGACCAGCTCGGCAGTAAAGTCGAACTGCTTCAGTACTTCAGCGTTATATTCCTGTGCTTCAGGCAGTTGAGAGATAATGATATCCACCTCTTCCGATGAGGTTTTGAGGTGGCTCCACACCTCTTCGGTGATGAAGGGCATGAAGGGGTGCAGCAGCTGCATCAGCCTGCGGAAGAATCCGGAGGTCAGCTCAAGTGTTTGTTTGTCAATTGGTTTGCCATATTCAGGCTTGACCATCTCGAGGTACCAGGAGCAGAAGTCGTCCCAGATGAGTTTGTAGATGGACATGAGGGCATCGGAGAGCCTGAATTTGTCGAAGTCGTCGGTAGTTTGGCGGAGCACTTGCTGGAAACGCGCTTCGAACCAGCGGGCGGCGGCCTGAGCTGCGGGCGAAGGTGAGGCTTCCGGATCGACGGACCAGCCTTTAACCAGTCTGAGGGCATTCCAGATCTTATTGCTGAAGTTGCGGCCTTGTTCGCACAGTGCTTCATCGAAAGGCAGGTCGTTGCCGGCCGGGGCAGTAAGCAGCATGCCCATGCGCACGCCATCGGCGCCGTATTTGGCAATCAGGTCGAGGGGGTCGGGCGAGTTGCCGAGGGTTTTCGACATCTTGCGGCCATGCTTGTCGCGCACGATGCCGGTAAAATATACGTTGCGGAACGGGATATCGCCGGCATATTCCAGCCCGGCCATGATCATGCGGGCCACCCAGAAAAAGATGATATCGGGTGCAGTAACCAGGTCGTTGGTGGGGTAATAGTACCGCATGTCAGGATTTCCGGGATGGCGGATGCCGTCGAAGACCGAGATGGGCCAGAGCCAGGAGGAGAACCAGGTGTCCACCACATCTTCGTCCTGTTTCAGGTCGTTGGCAGTGAAGCCGGCCCCGGGCCAGCGTTTATGGGCTTCTTCGAGTGCTTCAGCGGCATTTCTGGCCACCACCATCTCGCCATTGGGCAGGTAATAAACCGGGATGCGCTGTCCCCACCAGAGCTGGCGCGAGATGCACCAGTCCTTGACGTTTTCCATCCAGTGGCGGTAGATGTTCTTGAATTTGGCCGGATGAAACTGGATGGTATCATTTTCGACCACTTCGAGCGCCTTTTGCGCAAAGGCCTGCATGCGAAGGAACCACTGCAGGGAGATGCGCGGTTCGATGACGGCATCGGTGCGTTCGGAAAATCCGACCTTGTTCACGTAATCTTCCACTTTGGCCAGAAGGCCGGCCTGCTCAAGCAAAGGCACGATGGCCTTGCGCGCTTCGAACCTGTCTATACCAACCAGAAGACCGGCGGCCTGGCTGAGGGTACCGTTGTCGTTGAAGATATCGATAGAAGGCAGGTTATGTTTCAGGCCAAGGTGGTAGTCGTTGATGTCGTGGGCGGGGGTGATCTTCAGGGCGCCAGTACCAAATTCGCGGTCCACATATTCATCGAGGATGATGGGTACCGGCCGGTTGACGAGGGGGACGAGGACTTTTTTTCCATGAAAACGATCAAAGCGCTCATCTTCAGGATGCACGCACACAGCGGTATCGCCCAGGATGGTCTCGGGGCGGGTGGTGGCGATGGTGATGTAGTCGTCTTCGCCTTCCACCTTATATTTCACGTAGTAGAGCTTCGACTGGACTTCTTTATAGAACACCTCCTCGTCCGAGACGGCGGTCAGCGCCTGGGGGTCCCAGTTGACCATGCGTACTCCCCGGTATATCAGGCCTTTGTTGTAAAGATCAATGAAAACATCAATCACCGATTCATATAGGCTTTCGTCCATGGTGAAGGCCGTCCGGTTCCAGTCGCACGAAGCACCGAGTTTTTTGAGTTGTTCGAGGATGATGCCTCCGTGTTTGTGGGTCCATTCCCAGGCATGTTCGAGAAACTGCTCGCGGGTGATCTGCGACTTGTCGATGCCCTCGTTTTTGAGCTTGTTGACCACTTTAGCCTCGGTGGCGATGCTGGCGTGGTCGGTTCCCGGAACCCAGCAGGCATTGAAGCCACGCATGCGCGCACGCCTGACGAGCACATCCTGAATGGTATTGTTGAGCATGTGCCCCATGTGAAGCACCCCGGTAACGTTTGGCGGGGGAATGACTATGGTATAAGGCGGACGGTGGTCGGGTTCGGAATGAAAATATCCACGCGACATCCAGTGGGCATACCAACGCTCTTCGAGCTCGGCGGGGTTGTATTTGCTGCTGAGTTCCATGCAACAGGTGATTGTGTTTCAGGGGCGCAAAAGTAGTAATTTATTGGGAATCGGGGGCGGGAGCGGGAGTGGGTTGCGGGAAGCGGGTTGCGGGAAGCGAGTTACGGGTTACGGGAGGTTGACGGTGGTTGTCGTTGTTGTCGTGGTTGTTGGTGTTGTCGGTGGTTGTAGTGGTTTTATCCCTGAAAATCAGCCTGATCAGTGTCACCGTGTCCCGGCCTTAGACGGGATCAGCGTTCCATTAGTAGAGGATAGAACACAGATAACGCAGATTGAGCAGATGGTCAAAGATTAGAAACAGCGAAAATCAGCCTGATCAGTGTCACCGTGTCCCGGCCTTAGACGGGATCTGCGTTCCATTGTTGATAGCAAACTGGTGACGCAGATTGAGCAGATGGTCACAGATACGAAACAGCGAAAATCAGCCAGATCAGTGTTATCTGCGTTCCATTAATGATAGAACACTGATGACGCAGATTGAGCAGATGGTCACAGATAATAAACAGCGTAAATCAGCCAGATCAGTGTCACCTGTGTTCCATTGTTGAGCACAGTACAAAGGTTTCGGCAGAGGTCAACGTGCTGTTCGATGAACTTTCAGACGAACTTGTCATGGAGAGCACCACAATCGGGCAGGCAGACGCTGTTAAATTATTAACACTTAAAAAATTTGATTTTCAGCATTTTATTTCGTATATTTATTCCGTTAAGTAATTGAACCATCAAAACTTACGGACATGAGCAAACAGATTGCACTTTCGGTCAAATGCATTCATTGCGATGCCTCGCTCATGGACGACAGGGTGCAGTTTGCGGGTCATCCATCGGTGAAGGTGAACATCGAAACCGAACACGACCGCGGGGTATTGTGGATGAGCAGCATCTACGGCGATTACGACAAGAAGATGAGCATCAATGTGGATGAGGGCGAGGTAGTCGGCATGTTTTGCCCTTCCTGCAACAAGGAATTGTCCACTGTGGAGGTATGCCGTTTTTGTGAGGCCCCCATGGTTGAATTTGTCATCCGCGCCGGAGGCGTGGTGCTGATTTGTTCGCGGAACGGATGCACCAATCACCACATCGAGTTTCGGGACGTAAGCACCGAGATGTCGAAGTTCTACTATGAGTATGGTTTTTAATTGTTTGGCGCAGGCATGGCAGTCATTTTTGTGATCTCCGACGGCACAGGACGCACTGCCAGCCAGGCGCTCAGTGCAGCATTGACACAGTTTCCGGCTCAGCAGGTGCACATAGAGGTGCATAAGGAGATTCGGTCCAGGCAACGGATTCGGGATCTTGTGAAGGAAGCAGCCGCCAAAGAGGCGTTCATCGTTCACACGCTGGTATCGAATCAGTTACGGGAGTATATGATCACCTGCAGCCGGGACTTTAACGTGGAGACCATCGACCTGATGGGGCCGTTGCTTGCACGCCTGTCGGATGTGCTGTTCAGCAGTCCGGCCGAAAAACCCGGCCTGTTCAGCGAGCTCAACAAAGAATACTTCAAACGCATTGATGCCATGCAGTTTGCCTTTCAGCACGACGACGGCCAGCGGCCGGAAGGCCTGCACAAGGCCGAGATTGTGCTGGTGGGCGTGTCGCGCACGTTCAAGACGCCTTTGAGTATCTATCTGGCTTTCAAGGGCTGGCTGGTGGCCAACGTGCCCATCGTACTGGGGATTGATCCTCCGGAGGAGCTTTTTCAAATATCCCCTTCCAGGGTTATCGGCCTGACCAACAACCCGCACAACCTGGCCAGGCTCCGCCATTCGCGCCAGGAGCGCTTCGGCATGGGCATGATGGATTATTCCACCCCGGTGTTCGTGGAGCGCGAACTCAACTATGCCGAACATATCTTCAGGCAGAACCCGGGCTGGCGGGTTGTGCGCGTGACCAACAAACCCATTGAAGAAATAGCCAGCGAAATCCTGGCTTTGGTAAATGGTCAGGAAACGGACAGCGACCTTTGAGCCGTTTTGGTTTTTAGCCCCAACCAAAAAATAGTAAAATACGTTTAGGCCTTCCGGCAAACCTGGTAAAGACAAATCTCAGCCTTCATCTGATTGACTTTCGGGCAGGTGTTGGCCCCAGAATCCTTCCCCTTTTTCCACCCAAATTTCGCCGAGCACCCTCACCTGGCAGGCTAGGCGCAGGCCGTTTTCGATGCGATGTGGCGGCACGGACAGCCGGATGCGTTCGGTTTGGTTCATCTCGCTTGCTTCGCCCCTGATCACGACCGCACAGGTGCCGCAGGTTCCCAGCCCGAAGCAGTTGAGGTATTTCGAGCCCCCGTTGTGCGGGTAAAGCCCGTGTTCGATGAGCACCTGGCGCAGGTTGGCGCCCTCAGGGCAGGTAATGGTTCGTCCTTTGTAGTGTATGCGTGGCATAATCGTAAAGTCATCAAACAACATCTTATCAAATACTTTGTTTGATGTGTTGCCAGATTTTCCGGAAATTGCCAGCCGGAGCCAACCTTTTGCATGCTTCATAAAAAATTCATCACATCGAAAGCCTACGCAACAGACCATTGCCTACATTTGCCCTGATTTCAAATCACATAACACCATGATGTTCTCCGCTTTGCTGAAAGGCAAATCCTTGTTGCCTTTCATATGGATGTTGCTGGCGCTGGCCATGCAACTGTCGGCCCAACCCCCGGCAGGTTATTACGACAGTGCCACAGGTACCGGCGTCACGCTCAAGACCCAGTTGTATCATATCATCAAAAACCACAGCGTGCGCTCCTACGACCAGTTGTGGACTGATTTTCAGAGCACTGACGCCAAGTCGAACGGCAAGGTGTGGGATATTTACAGCGACATCCCCTCAGGCACTCCGGCTTACGAGTATAACTTTCTGACCAACCGATGCGGCAACTACAACAGCGAAGGCGACTGCTACAACCGGGAACACAGCTTTCCGGCCAGCTGGTTTAACGATGCCAGCCCCATGTATTCCGACCTTTTTCACGTGTACCCCACAGATGGATATGTGAACAACAGGCGAAGCAATTATCCTTACGGGCAGGTGGGGACGGCCACCTGGACATCCACCAACAGCAGCAAACTGGGGCTTTCGAACTATCCTGGTTACAGTGGCGTAGTCTTTGAACCCCGCAACGATTTCAAAGGCGACCTGGCCAGAACTTACTTTTATATGGTGACACGTTATGAAAATGTAGTGACCAACTGGAACAGTCCGATGCTTAACAAAACGACCTATCCCTCTTTTTCCAACTGGGCGCTGTCGCTCCTGCTCCAATGGCATCAGCAGGACCCTGTAAGCCAGAAAGAAATTGATCGCAACAATGCCATCTATGCGCTTCAGGGCAACCGCAATCCCTTTATCGATAATCCGAATTATGCGCTCATGATCTGGGGCAGCGGCGCGAGTCTGGCCGATGAACCCCAGGCACATGCCACTGATTTTTCTGGCTCAACCATCAGCCTGCAGTGGACAGAATCTGCAGGCACCTACCTGCCCGACGGCTACCTCATCCGCATGAGCAGCACAGGTTTTGACCAGATTGCTGCCCCAACCGACGGTGTGCCGGTGACTAACGATTTCAGCAATAAGAACGTGAGTTATGGGGTGGGCCAGGCAGTTTTTGGTGGCTTGACATCCGGCCAGACCTATTATTTCAAAATTTTTCCTTACGCAGGCTCGGGCAGCCAGATTGATTACAAGACTGATGGCGCCGTTAGGCAGGTAAGCATTGTTGCACAGTAATTCCGCGAACATCTGATGAGAAAGCATATTATTTTCCTTATTGCCATTGGCTTGTACCATTCGTTGCTGAGCCAGACCACGGTGTTTGAAGATAATTTTTCGACCCACACATCCGATAGCTGGACCACCTCCGGAGCCATTGGCTCAAGTGCCTGGAGTGTGAACAGGTCGGGTGCAGACTTGGGATCCAGGCGCCAGGTGAGCGGGCAAATCTTAGAGCTCACCAACGACGCAAGCGCAACAGCCAACGCCAACGGCTGGGTGTTTGCCTACGTGAATACCGCGAATTTTACAAGCCCATACAACACCACATTTGCAAGCAATAGCGGAATAATCACCTGGTGGTTCAACATGCGTCAAATCCGCACTGATCCCTCGGGTTTTTCAACCGGAAATTACGGTGTAGCACTTGTGCTTGGCTCAACGGCTGACAATCCGTCCACCAGCGGAAGCGGGTATGCCGTGGTGCTTGGACAAAGCGGGAGTACCGACCCTGTGAGGCTGGCCTCATTCGACAACGGTCTTGCCGGCACACTCACCAACCTGATTACTTCAAACACCACAGGCCTCACTGATTTCGGCAACGATTACCTCAGCATCAAGGTAACCTACAATCCTGCCAACCACCAGTGGGAGCTTTTTGTGCGAAACGACGGAAGCTCGGCATTTGCCGATCCGCAAACCGGCACGCTGACCAGCCAGGGAACGGTAACGAACAGCGCCTATACTTCCACCAGCATGGCATATTTTGGCGCTTTCTGGAATGCCGCAACTTCCGCCTCGCAAACAGCCTTTTTTGACAATGTCGCCGTTCAGCTTAGCGGAGGCGCTTCGCCTGTTATCGCTGTTTCGCCAACCAGCCTGAGCAATTTTAATTATACCGTGGGCGGCGGACCTTCGGCAGCCCAGAGCTTCACTGTGAGCGGAAACAACCTGACAGGAAATATCAGCCTGTCTGCACCTGTGCATTATGAGATCTCACTCAGCGAAAGCAATAGTTATTCAAAATCTCTGGTGCTTACACCCGTGAGCGGCACCGTTGCGTCCACTACCGTGTACGTGAGGTTGGAGTCAGGACTGGAAGCCGGGAGCTACAACAACGAGCAGGTGGTGGCAAGTTCGCCGGGTGCGGCTAATGCGAGCATCACCCTGAACGGGGCGGTCAATCAGGTGGTGAACGAACCCAGCGAACACCCTGCCACGTTTGTGGCCACCACCAATACCACCACAAGCGTGACACTTGCCTGGAGTGATGCCAACCCTCCCGCTGATGCCTATCTGATCAAAGGAAGCGCCAGTTCGTTTGCCGACATCACCAATCCCACCGACGGAATACCTGAAGCCAATGCCAGCCTGAGGCACAATGTGAGTGCAGGCATTCAAAGCCATCAGTTTACAGGTCTCACACCGGGAACCACCCACTATTTCAAGCTCTTTCCATACAACGGCAGCGGCGCCTCCATCAATTATAAAACCGACGGAAGTATCCCGCAAACCACCTCATCCACCCTGAGTCCGGCGCAAACCACCTACACCTGGTCGGGTCCCACCAACGGCAGCTGGAACACGGCATCGCACTGGACCCCGGCCCGAAACTCGGCCCAGGCCTCCGATATCCTGCAATTCAACGACGGGGGCACCTATACCATTACCGGGCTGAGCAACCAGACCGTAGCCAAAATCACCGTGAGCAACAATACCAAAATCACCCTTCAGGCCGCATCGGCTAATCAGACACTAACCATTGCCGGTGACACCGGCGCCGACCTGGCGCTCGACAGTGGCACAGAACTAAACATATCGGGAAGTAACGCCTTGACAATCAATCTACTCACCGGAACCACTGCCAGCATTCAGGGAAAGATGACTTTTGCCGGAGGCGGACACCGGTTTACAGGGGCCGATGCAGGAAGCATCACCTTTGAAAATGGATCGCAATTTACGGCAGGCACAGGGTTTACGGGCAGTGCTTTTGGCACCACCAATCTGAATTCTGTGGTCTTTGCCAGCGGTTCGGTATATGAACAGCTGGCAGGGAGCAACCCTTTCGGCGCCGCCGCCCCCAACGCTGTGGTCGTTTTTCAGACGGGCAGCCTGTACCGGCTGAAGGTCAATCAGGCGCCTGCTTTTTCGAACCGGACCTATGCCGATTTTGAATTCGACCACAACGGTTCAGTATCACCTTCCGGAGGAAATCCGGTAAGCATCAATAACCTGACCATCAAACAAGGCACCTTCAATTTCAATATGACGGGCAATCCGGGACATTCCATCAAAGGCAACATCCAGATTCTGCCTACTGCCACACTCAGTTTCGCACCTACCAGTGCAGGCATAGTCAACCTCAATGGCACGCAGCAGCAAACCATTACGGGCGGAGGCACGCTCAATTCAGGCACGAACTCAAGCATCAACATGACCAACCTTGCCGGTGTAGTGCTGGACAATGATGCCACCCTGGCTGGCAATCTTCAGGTTCAGGCCGGAGCAACATTCACCCTGAATCCCGGCAAACGACTCACCGTCACCGGCACCCTCACCAACAACGGCACCCTCACCCTGAAATCCAACGCCAGCGGTACCGCCTCGCTCATCCATAATACGAATAACGTACCCGCCACCATCGAGCGCTATATCACCGGCAACACGGTGCTCACAGGCACCTACGACTACCACCTGGTGTCGGTGCCCCTCAATGCGGGTGTCACCGCCGCCCAGTTCCTCGGCTCCTACCTCTACGAGTTCAACACCAGCACCCAAAGCTGGGCCGGTCTGGGCAGCTCGACCAGCGCACCCCTGCCCAACGACAGAGGATATATGATCTTCTACCCCAACACCAGCACCACTTATACTTTCACCGGGCAGCTCAACAACGGCAGCTTCACCGCCGCCACGCCCCTCACCGCGGCCGACCAGTTTGCCTTAGTGCCCAACCCCTACCCCTCGGCCATCGACTGGGATACCCCCAGCGGATGGACCAAAACCAACCTGCAAAATGCCATCTGGATCTGGAATCCTGTGCTCGACCAGTATGCCAGCTACATAGGCGGGGTGGGCGCCAACGGAGGCACGCAATACATCCCCGTGGGACAGGCCTTCTTTGTGAAAAGCAATGCTGCCTCGCCCGTGCTGGGCATGAACAACGACGTGCGCGTGCACAACAACAGCCCGTTCTTTAAAAACTCCGGCCAGCTGCCCAACCTGCTGCGCATCCATGCCCAGGGCAACAACCGCCAGGACGAGATTGTCCTGCACCTGCGCCAGGGCAGCCTGACTACCAAAGACGAATTCGACGGCGACAAGCTCTACGGTGCACCCATCGCACCTCAGCTCTACTTCATCCTGCCCGACGGGCGTGAGCTGGCTATCAACAACATCCCCCCCGATGCCCCGCCCATCTCGCTGCCCGTGGGCTTCAAACTACAGGCCGAAGCACAGGTGAACCTCAGCTTCGAAGGCCTCGAAACCTTTGGCAACGAACTGCACTTTGTGCTCGAAGACCTGCTCACCGGCAGCCTGGTCAACCTGCGCGAAAACCCCACCTACGCCTTTGTGCACAACCCCGCCAACAATGCCCAGCGTTTTGTGCTCCACCTGACTTCCATCACCGCCACACCTGATGCCCCTGCTTTGGCACAGGCTCGCTTCTGGATGCATGGCAACGACATCTGCATTGCCCTGCCCGATGTGCAGCAGCCTGTCAACTTCGAGCTGTTCGATGCCTTAGGTCGCCACCTGGGCAGCTATCGCCGCGATGCCGCTCCGCTCATCCGCATCCCTGCCCCAAAGGCAGCTGCGGTGATCATCCGTGCCACCACAGGCAACAAGGTCTATTCGTCCAAAGTATTCACCCGCTAAACAACTTCAAGCCATGAAAAAACAGCATATCACCCTCCTGCTTACTTTGGTTCTCCTCTTTGTTGCACAGGTGGCCCTCAGCCAGGGACCGCCCGACCCGCCCGGCGACCCCGGCTCCGGCGGCCCGCCAGTGGGCGGCGGGGCACCCATTGATGGCGGCATCGGCTTCCTGCTCGGCCTGGCTGCCGCTTGGGGCGGACAGAAACTCTACCAGCTCAAGAAGCAACCGGCAAAAGCCGAAGATTCTTCGGCTAACGAATAGCACAAACCATGGGCATCGGGGCATGACGGCTGTTTCATGCAGCCTTCATGCTATTTAGCTAAAAGGAAGGTTGCAAAGCTTTCTTTAAATACATAAAAGGTATTGGACACAACCTTCCTTGAGAAAGTAAGGCACACCTGGACCTTGCGGCGCTTACCTCCTGAAAAAAAAATCAGCCTTCTGCTTTGGTAAACTGCGGTTGTTCCTGGCAAAACAACTATTTCATGCAGGTGCAGGCATGCTGCTGATTTGTTTCGACATGACTGCGCTGCCGATCCGATTCCATGCCTGAAAGCCTGTGCTTCCCCCACGGAAACAAGCTCCTAAACGTTTCGCAACAATTTGTGTATTTGTTTAAATTGTTGTTTTTCTGGATGTTGCCTAAAAATCCGCACCAGGCTCAGGCGCAAAACCGAAAATCAAAAAAATTTTTCTGCTAAACTTCTTGCTTATTTGAATCGAGGAAAATATTTTTGGGCTTTACCGTGGGTGTAGCTTTTTTTGCCAACAATTGAGACGAGCTTAATCATGGTGAATCACAGGTCAATAGCCGCTAAAAACAGCGTTTCTGCCCCTTGGCGGGTCGGAATGACGAGGCTGTCCGATATCGCCTGTGGCGCCGGCTCGTCATCATTTTCTGCGTGGCAGGAGATGACACCCCGCTGGTGCAGGCAAATGTGAAACAACAAATAACCCTCCAACCATGAAAAAAACACTACTCTTTCTGATGTTGTGGCTGTGGATAACCGCAGCTCTGAACGCCCAACCCCTGACGGGTACGAAAAACATCCCGGGGGATTATGCGACACTCGCTGCCGCAATTGCTGACCTTAACGCCAATGGCGTAGGCACCGGTGGTGTAACCCTAAACCTTCTAGCCGGCAACCCGCAAACAGCACCTGCCGGTTCTGGTACAACTGGTGGTGGTTATATCATTGGGGGAACAGGTTCAGCATTATTAACTACAACTGCTTCAGACAAACAGGTTATTATACAAGGTAATGGAAACACCATCACCGCTACTTCCAGTCTGGTGACAGGTCAGTTAAATGACGCGATTTTCAAAATCATCGGCGCTGACTGGATAACAATAACCGGATTTGTGATGGAAGAGAATTCTGCCAATACTACAACAACTGCAAGTTCTAATAATATGACAGAATGGGGTGTTGCTGTTCTTTATGTCTCCACCACAGATAATTGTCAAAATATCACCATTTCGAACAATACAATTGACTTGAACCGTACATACCAAAATACTTTTGGCATTTATGTAAATGCTACTCATTCAAATACTGCACCCACTACTAGTGCAACTGCAACAGGTACGAATGGTGGAAATCACAATCTGGTTATAAAATCTAACAATATAACTGACGTCAACCAAGGTATTGTTGTTGTAGGACCAACGGCTGCTGCCGATATGAATAATGGAGTGACCATTGGCGGCTCAACGGCTTCGGATGGGAATACTATAACAAACTTTGGTACAACCCGTACATTTTCAGGCTATGCAAATGTTTCCGGTACTGTCAATGGCATATTGATGAGAAATTCAATAAATTATTCTGTTTCTCGCAACACAGTTGAAAGCTCTGCTGGTGGTGTAACATCCGGAATATTGAACGGAATTCACCAACCACAATTCAGTAATGTCCCTACGGGTACTTTTACAAATTCCATTAACAACAACGGCATTTCTCTCAGGTCGGGTGTAGCTTCTGGCGCAGTAAATGGAATTAACTGTCCAATTGGTTCTGCATCAACAACCTCGACTATGAATATCAATAACAATAATTTCTACAATTTTAGCCATACTGTAACAGCTTCAGGTACGATAACTTTCATAACTAATGCAAGCACACATCAACATTGCAGTATCTCTAATAATACCTTTACTAATATTACCGTAAATACAACAGGGAGTGTTAACTTTATTTCCAACAACTACAACGCAGCCGCAAGTGGCACCAAAAACGTAAACAACAACTCCATTGTAACTGCTTTTAATAAAACCGGAGCAGGAGGTACGGTTACATTGTTCAATGACAATGGCGGTGATCCGTCGGGTGCAGTAAACAATACAAATAATAATGATTTCTCTAATATAACTGTAACAGGTTCCACTACAATTGCCGGAATCAGCAACACAAATGGTGGCTTCCCGACTAAAAGTGTCAGTAACAATGTTCTAAGTAACTGGACAGGGGGAACATCTGCCATAACTGCTATTAATATAAATTATGATGGTGGTACGACTACTGTCTCAAACAACCAGGTAAGTAATATTACGGGAGGCGGTACGATCACAGGTATTTCCTTTGGTACATCAGGAACAGGAACTACAAACGTATCGGGTAATACTGTTTATGGATTGACAGGTTCAGGTACAGGAGCTGTTACAGGTTTGGCAGTAGGTGCATCAGGAACATCTCCAGCTACAAGAAACATTTTCAAAAACAAAATCTATGACTTACAGAATACAAACGCAGGGGGGTCGGTTTTTGGAATCACAGTTTCTTCCGGTTTCCAGATTAATGTGTACAACAACCTGATAGGAAATTTAACTGCACCCAGTGCGAGTGGAACGGATGTAATACGCGGTATCAATATTACATCAACTACTGCAAACTCAACAATAAATGCTTCCTACAACACCGTTTACCTCAATGCCACTTCAACAGGTACAAACTTCGGTACCACAGGTATTTTCCATACAGCCAGTACAACTGCCACAACCGCAGCATTGAACCTGCGAAACAATATCATTGTGAACCTCTCCACACCGAATGGCACAGGTAGGACGGTAGCGTACAGAAGAAGTGCGGGTACAGCTAATATGTTGAACAATTATGCAAGCGCATCGAACAACAACCTGTTTTATGCAGGCACTCCAAGTACAACAAATCTTATTTACTCTGATGGTACAAGCACTGCCCAAACAATAAGTGCATACAAATCAGGGGTATTTACTGCTGGAACCATAGCTCTCCGCGATGCGGCTTCAGTAACCGAAAACCCAACATTCCAAAGCACATCGGGCAGCTCATCCGACTTTTTGAAAATTGACCTGACCACACCCACTCAGATTGAAAGCGGTGGTACACCGATTTCAGGTATTACGGATGACTACTACGGCACCACCCGTAATGCCACTACACCCGATATTGGCGCTTTTGAAGGAGCTATGACACTCTTGGATTTGTTAGCTCCTTCGATTTCTTACACCACACTGGGCAATGGCATCGTGGCCACCTCCAAAGTGCTGACCGGCTTTGCCACCATCACCGATGCCAGTGGTGTGGAGACTTCCGCTGGCCTAAGACCCCGGCTCTATTACAAAGAAAAGCACCGATGCCAATGACTATGTGGGCAACACCTCATCCGACAACGGCTGGAAGTTTGTAGAAGCCTCCAATACCTCTTCCCCCTTTAACTTCACTATCGATTATACCATTCTGAACGGCGGTTCGGTCTCTGTGGGTGACATAATTCAATACTTTGTGGTGGCACAGGATATGGCGCCTACGCCCAATGTGGGGATTAATACCGGTACTTTTGCCACTGCCCCCTCCTCTGTAGCGCTGGTTTCCGGAAACTTCCCGATTGGGGGAACCATCAATTCGTTCAATATTGTGGCCAGCATCTCCGGTACGGTCACTGTGGGCACCGGCGGTACTTACCCGTCGCTCACCGGAGCTGGAGGATTGTTTGCCGACATAAATGCCAAAGTGGTTTCAGGAAATATCATCGCCGAAATTCTCGATAATCTGACGGAAGATGGCACAAATGCCCTGAATCAGTTTAATGAATCAGGCGGCCCCTGGACGCTGACCATACGCCCTGCCGATGCCAGCACCAAAACCATCTCCGGTTCTTATGCCGGTGGGCTTATCCGTCTCAACGGCGCCGACAGGGTAACCTTTGATGGACGATTCAGCGGCAGTGGCACCTGGCTGACTTTCCAGAATACCTCCACGAGTTCTTCGGCTGTATTTATGCTGATGAGCTTAGGCACTGGGCAGGGTGCTACCAATAACACAATAAGGAATTGTAATATCATTGCTGGAAGTAACTCAGCTACAACATACGGTATTCACATTGGTTCAAATACTCTAGGAACTGGCGGTGCAGACAATGATGATAACACTATCAGAGAAAATAACATATCTAAAGCAAGAATTGGTATTTGGGTACAAGGTAGTGCAACATCCAATCCGGGATTAATTGACAATCTTAATATTATTGGTAACTCTGTTGGCTCAAATGTTACTGCTGATCAAATAGGGTTTTATGGAATTGAATTAGGTAATGTATCTAATGCAGATGTATCTCAGAATACAGTTTTCAACATCATTGGCGCAACTAGTAATCCTGTAGGTATTCAGGTAGGATCTGGAGTAATAAATTCACTATTCAGTAGAAATAATATCAATTCAATTCAATATATTGGAAGTGGAGGATATGGTGCCAGAGGAATGGTGTTTGCCACTGCTAATTCATCAAGTAACAATACGATAGTGAACAATGTCATATACAATATTCTTGCTGACGGCGACAATTCATTAGAAACCTACCTACCAGCAGGTATATGGCTACAAAGTGGAGGTGGATATAATTTGTACTATAACTCTGTCAATATGTACGGAACGGTAACTGTTGGAATCTATACATCACTCAATGCAGCTTTGTATATTTCCAGCGGTGTTGCTAACCTGGATATTCGTAATAATATATTTGTAAATACAATAAATAAAACAAGTTACACCAATACTTCTTATTCGATTTATTCTGTGCCAACAAGCATCTCAACAATTAACTATAATGACTACTACGGTTCAGGGTCGCAATACGTATTAGGATACCTGTCCTCAAATCAAACCACCCTTTCCGCCTGGCAGACAGCTACAAGCCAGGATGCCAATTCCATTTCGACTGATCCGCTCTTTGCTTCGGCTACCAATCTGGCGCCTCAGGCCGGCTCGCCGGTGCTCTTTGCCGGAACACCCATCACCGGCATCACCACCGATATTGATGGGGTAGAGCGCAGCAGCACCAACCCCTCCATAGGCGCCTACGAACTCGAAAACGGCAACACCGGCAAGTGGATTGTGTATGGCGCAGCCGACAATGCTTCGAACTACAGCACATGGACCCACGGCTCCAACCAGGGCGATGGTTTCGGCGCATGGAGCATCACCACCGGCGGAGGAGGATCTGCAGGCGCTTTCCTGGGTGATCCCTTTGCAAATGCAGGCATCAGCGGCATGAGCAACCCCTCTTTTGCCCTCTTTGCAAACCCGGGCGGCAGCGGCGCCTTCGTCAACGCCGACCGCAGCCTCATCATTCCCCTGCCCGACGGCGCCACCCTGAGCTTCGACTACGGCACCAACTGGGATACCGACACACCTTCAGGCAACAAAGGCTTCAACCTCTACACCGGAGGCATCTCGGGCACCCAGATCATCAACATCAACCAGTCGAACTCGGCCACCATCACCATCAACAGCAACGACATGTTCACAGCCTATGGCACCAACAAAATCACCTTCAACTTCGAGCAAATTTCTGCAACCCAGCTGAGGGTGTATGCTACCGGACGTGATGGGGTACAAACCTTTGACCAGACGCTCACTGTTGCCGGGCGCGTGGATGCCATCCGCTTCTATGCCAGTGGACTCAACGATAACAATGCCAACCGCGAACCCTACTTCAACAACTTCAAGATTGTCACCACCTTGTCCACACCTGCAACCAAAACTGCCGACATCCGCGGCAAGGTGCTTATCGAAAGCCCGACCACCTATGGCAATGTGCTGATTCCTTCGGGTCACAGCCTGCAGATCAATCCCACCCAAAGCCTGACCACCAACCACCTGGTCAACAATGCCGGCAGCGCTGGTGTGCTCATCAGATCCACCTCGGCCGGCACGGGCTCGCTCCTGCACAACACCAACAATGTACCCGCCAAGATTGAGCGCTATATCACCGGCAACACGATGCTCACAGGCACCTACGACTACCACCTGGTGTCGGTGCCCCTCAATGCGGGTGTCACCGCCGCCCAGTTCCTCGGCTCCTACCTCTACGAGTTCAACACCAGCACCCAAAGCTGGGCCGGGCTGGGCAGCTCGACCAGCACACCCCTGCCCAACGACAGAGGATATATGATCTTCTACCCCAACACCAGCACCACCTATACTTTCACCGGGCAGCTCAACAACGGCAGTTTCACCGCTTCCACCCCCCTCACCGCAGCCGACCAGTTTGCCTTAGTGCCCAACCCCTACCCCTCGGCCCTCGACTGGGATGCCAGCAGCGGATGGACCAAAACCAACCTGCAAAATGCCATCTGGATCTGGAATCCTGTAATGGACCAGTATGCCAGCTACATAGGCGGGGTGGGCGCCAACGGAGGCACGCAATACATCCCCGTGGGTCAGGCCTTCTTTGTGAAAAGCAATGCTGCCTCGCCCGTGCTGGGCATGAACAACGGCGTGCGCGTGCACAACAACAGCCCGTTCTTTAAGCACTCCGGCCAGCTGCCCAACCTGCTGCGCATCCATGCCCAGGGCAACAACCGCCAGGACGAGATTGTCCTGCACCTGCGCCAGGGCAGCCTGACCACCAAAGACGAATTCGACGGCGACAAGCTCTACGGTGCACCCGTCGCACCTCAGCTCTACTTCATCCTGCCCGACGGGCGTGAGCTGGCCATCAACAACATCCCCCCCGATGCCCCGCCCATCTCGCTGCCCGTGGGCTTCAAACTGCAGGCCGAAGCACAGGTGAACCTCAGCTTCGAAGGCCTCGAAACCTTCGGCAACGAACTGCACTTTGTGCTCGAAGACCTGCTCACCGGCAGCCTGGTCAACCTGCGCGAAAACCCCACTTACGCCTTTGTGCACAACCCCGCCAACAATGCCCAGCGTTTTGTGCTCCACCTGACTTCCGTCACTGCCGCACCTGATGCCCCTGCTTTGGCACAGGCTCGCTTCTGGATGCATGGCAACGACATCTGCATTGCCCTGCCCGATGTGCAGCAGCCTGTCACCTTCGAGCTGTTCGATGCCTTAGGTCGCCACCTGGGCAGCTATCGCCGCGATGCCGCTCCGCTCATCCGCATCCCTGCCCCAAAGGCAGCTGCGGTGATCATCCGTGCCACCACAGGCAACAAGGTCTATTCGTCCAAAGTATTCACCCGCTAAACAACTTCAAGCCATGAAAAAACAGCATATCACCCTCCTGCTTACTTTGGTTCTCCTCTTTGTTGCACAGGTGGCCCTCAGCCAGGGACCGCCCGACCCGCCCGGCGACCCCGGCTCCGGCGGCCCGCCAGTGGGCGGCGGGGCACCCATCGATGGCGGCATCGGCTTCCTGCTCGGCCTGGCTGCCGCTTGGGGCGGACAGAAACTCTACCAAATAAGGAAAATCAAGAAACAAGACAAGGAACCTGCATAACAACCCTTTATTCTTTAAACAGCCCGAAAGACCCCGGCCTCCCGGCCGGGTCTTTGCTTTTTATAACACAATCAAAACCAGAATAAGGGTAACCCTTCGGCCATAAGCATAATTATAGGATGGGATTGGATTGCAAATTCTTGCGCTCACAATTTTTTGAAAATCTCGCGCATCCAAAGTAGGGCAACCCCTTTCAACCACGTAAAACGGTTAAAAAACTCATAGCAACCCTTCAACGAGTATGTCAAGATCGAGGGCTTCCCAGTGAATTCCTTCACCGTCGCCGATAAAGCGCCAGTTGTTTCTCTGTTCTTGCGTGGCATCGCGAAGTTGAGGAAACCAGTCAATCGGAATCGCCAACTCCCTGCCATCTACCAAAAGGAGGAACATCCTATCCTGTTCAAACCAAAGCTCCTGAGGGCTTTTCGATTTATTGATTGCCAAAGTACTCATACCATTTCATTTTGAATAAGTCAATATTTTGGTGGATGATCATGCGTATTTCAACGATCTCCGAGACTTTAAACCGCTTAGACCTTACCAGCATGACGGGGTCACGCAGAAATTTGGCTGTACCGTCTCCCCGCTAAACGTGAATATGCATGGGATGATGGTCATTTACGTAAAAGAAAAAACGATACCCTGCAACTTTCAGAACAGTTGGCATGATGGTTTGTCTGATTGCGCTACAAAACAAAGTTACGATGATTCTCTTTACGTTTTAAAAGTTCCGGCGCTGTCAGCATACCCTCTTTTCAACAACCTCAAAATGTTTAAAGGTTTGCAAGCAAAAAATCATATGAAATTTCGTTCCCCGATCCCGGACTGACGTTTTTGGATCATTGCAATAGAGTGGATATGCTGCAGAACTGATCATTTCATCTCGCGAGTCGGAATTTCAATTTTTCGATAAGGCATCCAATTTAAAATGTCAAGACCGGAATAAAGAAAACGTATGTACACCTTAAAAGAAAGGGTGCCCTCAGCCAGGGACCGCCTAACCCGCCCGGCGACCCCGGCTCCGGCGGCCCGCCCGTGGGTGGCGGGGCACCCATCGATGGCGGCATCGGCTTCCTGCTCGGCCTGGCTGCCGCATGGGGCGGACAGAAACTCTACCAAATAATGAAAAACAAGAGGGAAACTCCTGAAAGTCAGAATCCAACGTAATGAGGATCAATAAATAAAAACCGGTCACCCGGACCGGTTTTTTTATTTCATAGGGTGATGGGTTCCACTTGTCCGCCAAGCCGGCTTTTCTCGGCTGCAAAGGCCATGATGTGGCTCTCGATGCTTTGCGCAATGGTACTGGTGAGCAGGTTGGGGTCTTGTTTTGCAACCGCCTTCACAAAGTCGGCCACCAGCCGCCAGTCGCCCCCTCCATGGCCGGAATGTTTATATTCCTCTATTTCAATAGCTTTGCTTTCGACGCTCAGTTTTTCGCCCGTACGGAAATCATAAAAAGTGTATTGGTCCATATCGCCCTCAATGAATCCCATGCTGCCCATTACACGGGTTCGCCGGCCACCCCAGGGTGTAAAGGCATCCATGCTGAAGCTGGCCGTGATGCCTGTTTCGAACTCGATGTTGCTCACATAGTGATCGCACTGGTCGTTGTCCATGCGGTACACACAACGGCCGTAGTTGGTCGTTTTCAGGTAGTTCAGTATCGCTTCGCCGTGTTTTTCCTTTTCGTCGGGCAGGTCGAACACATACAGCCAGGTGCGGTTGCGGTAATAGATGCGCAGGGCGGAATAGGGGCAGTTGGCTTCGGCGGGACAGCCGTCGGTGCAGCGTGCCGGCGCGCCTTGCGGAGCGTTTTCTTCCCTGAACCAGCTCAGCTGCCCGAATGCCTGTACGCGTTTTGAGGATTTATCGACCAGCCAGCGCAGGATGTCGAGGTCGTGGCACGATTTGGCTAGAATGATGGGCGCCGTCTGGCGGGAATTGTGCCAATTGCCACGCACAAAGGAATGGCTCATATGCACGTGCTCGATGGGTTCCATGTGTTGTATGCTCACCAGCCTGCCGATGGCGCCCGATTGGATGAGGTTGCGCAAACGGATGAAATAGGGCGCATAACGCAACACATGGCACACGGCCACAATGCGTCCGGTTTTTTGCGCCTGCGCCAGAATATCGCGGCACTCTTTTTCGGTGGGCGCTATGGGTTTTTCGAGCAGCAGGTCATAACCCATGGCCAGCGCAGCCATTGCCGGACCATAGTGCAGGTCGTCGGGGGTGGTGATGATAATGGCATCGGCAAACTTTGACCTTTCGAACACCTCTTCCCAGGAGTTGAAACGATTGCCGGGGCTGATGTCGTGCTTTCGGGCATACCTTTCGTTGCGGATCGGGTTGGGTTCGGCCACGCCGACGATTTTCAGCTGATCGGGGAACTGAATGGCATAATTGCCGTAGGTATTCCCCCTGGCGCCAGCTCCAAGGGTAATGGCAGTCACAGGTTTATCAGGCACAAAAGGCGGGTCATCCGGCATGATCAGCGGTTCGATGCCAAATGGATTGGGCACCAGCTTCGAAGGAATCATAGCTCCGGCAGCGGCCAATCCGAGCAGGCGGATCATTTCGCGCCTCGATAATGAATTGCTCATGTCCATTAGGTTTTTGGTCAGGTCAAAGTTCAGTATTTTAAAATGGACATGCAAGAAGTATATGAGAAAATACCTTTCTGCCAGGGCGGCCGGATGGGCATTGCCACGTGATAAGAAAAATACAGATGATTGATCTGGCCCGGAAAAAAATGCCAAATTTCATGTCTGGAATCAAGTGTTTTCCAGGGTTGGTTTTTGCAATTTTGTGACGAAAGAAATACCTGCAACATGGAAATAGAAACCAAAACCCGACGTTTGGCCTCATTGGACGCCCTGCGCGGATTCGATATGTTCTGGATTATGGGTGGCGACGGCTTGTCGGTAGCCCTGGCGGCTGCCACGGGCTGGCCAGTGCTGAAATGGTGGGCCACACAGGTGGAACATGCGGAATGGCATGGTTTTCATTTTTACGACATGGTTTTTCCGCTTTTTTTGTTCATTGCGGGTATTGCCTTTCCGTTTTCGCTCAGCCAACGCAAAGCAACCTCAAACAAGGTAGTGCTCCACCTTGTCCGCAGGGGATTGATGCTCGTCTTGCTCGGATTTATCTACAACAATGCCATCCGTTTCAATTTTGGCGAGCTGCGTTTTCCGAGCGTGTTGGGTCGCATTGGCCTGGCATGGATGTTTGCCGGCCTGCTATGGGTTTACCTGCCCGTAAAGTGGCGCATTCCCGCTTTGACCTCCATTCTGCTTGCCTATTGGGGCCTGCTCGAAGCCTTTCATGTGCCCGGTCTCGACTCCTATAGTATGGAGGGCAGCCTGGTCGGATTGGTGGATCGCACGCTTGTTCCAGGAAAACTTTACCTGGGCATCCACGACCCTGAAGGATTGGCCGGCCTGATTCCGGCCACAGCCACCGCCCTGCTGGGCATGCTCACGGGCGAAGCCGTAAGACAGACACAAAGATCTGACTATCAAACACTCAGCCTGAAGTTATTCGCCATTGGGAGCTTCCTTTTTGCCGGTGGCTGGCTGTGGCACCTGGCGATGCCGGTAAACAAAAATTTATGGACCAGCTCTTTCGTCCTCGTAGCCGGAGGGTTGAGCATGGCATTGTTTGCCCTGTTTTTCTGGATCATCGATGTAAAAAACCTGAACTCGTGGGCCTTTCCCTTTCGGGTGATCGGCATGAATGCCATCGCCATCTACATGGGACAGCGCATTTTCCAGCTTGGGCATACCAGCGATTTTCTTTTTGGTGGCGTAGTCTCCCGGGTTGGCGAAACGTGGCAGCCGGTGATGCAATCCGTTGGTTATATCCTCACCTGTTGGCTTCTCCTTTATTTTTTATACCGCAAACGGATATTTTTCAAGGTTTGAAGGCAGTGGCTGAATGCACTCAGTCAGTTCCGGCAAACTATTAAGTTTGAGGTATTTCGCTTTGCTGTCCGGCACATCTTCCAACTTTAAGAATTCATTAAAAAACCTTTTCGGGGCCGAAACCGTTTGCAATTTTTGAGATGTTGATTTTTAGGTTTCAGCTCAGTGAAATCTATGGCTGTATATATATTTGTTAACTGTCAGTTTTTCTTAACTCAAACCAACACAAATATTCTGATATGTTGCACTTTACGTACGGAGCTCTCTTTACACAGTCGAAGAATTATACCTCTATTGGTCTGAAGATTTTCCTGCTGATTTTGTTCCTCACGGCAGGCTTGTTTATGGGTCGGCCGTATGGTTTGCGGGCTCAGATATTTGCACCTGAGGGGCTCAACATACCGGGCACCTGGAACGGATGGACCAACCCACCAACCAACAATATGGCGCTGGCCAGTTCGACCCAGGTCAGTGGTGGCCGCGTGACAAAAATCACCACAGGAACACCTCGTTACCAGACCTGGTTCAGTGTGGCGGCCAGCGGAGCCGACCTCGTGGGTGGCAACCATACCTGGTTGTTCACCAGCGGCCCGGCCGGAAACCCCTGGGCCAACAAATGGGCAGGCGTAAATGTGAGCATGAATACCCTTCAAAGCTACACCTACAACAGCGGGGCAGATAACAGCATCACCCTAACCAACGGCAGGTTTTACACCGTCAACTGGCGCGACAACGGCTATGCCGGCACGCAGGCCATTTTTATGGAGACCAGCGCTGCTCCGGTGAACCTGATAAGCCTTTCTGAGCCAACCGGCATACTGGCAGGTCAGCAGGCCACCATCACGCTGACGGTGGATGCCACCCCTTCGCCTGAGGAAATTTTTTACCTGCGATATACCACCAATGCATGGAACAGTTCATCGGTGGTCACTTTCAGCATGTCGGGTCTGAGCGGTACTGCCACCATTCCGGGCCAGAGTGCGGGCGCTGAGGTGGAATATTACGCTTTCAGCTCGACCGTGAGCGGCATTTCCTCCGACTACGACATGCTGACGTTGAAGCTCAACAATAATGGTGGAAGCAATTATTCTTACACAGTCAGTGGCCTGAGTACGCAAGCCGAAATCCTCAGCTTCAGCCTGCCCGAACAAACCGCACCGGCCACCATCAACAGCAGCGCGGCCACCGTGAGCATCGAGGTGGCCCATGGCACCGATGTGACCAGCCTCACGCCCACCATCACCGTATCCACAGGCGCCACCATCAGCCCGGCCAGCGGGGTGAGTCAGAACTTCAGCAGTCCGGTGGCCTATACTGTGACAGCTCAGGACGGCACCACCACCAAAAACTGGACCGTAAACGTGAGCGTGGCGGCGCCTCCTCCACCCAATTATGGCCTGCGCGACGACGGGGGCGTCAACCTGCCCACCTTAACATATTGGTATTCAGGACAGACCTCAGACATCACCCAGCAGGGCAGCGCCTTCCACAGCCAGAACTTCGGATCAATCAGCGCCTTCCTCTTCAAAGGCGCCAGCATCAAGACCTGGAAAGCCGCCGGAGGCGATGTCACCGGCGCGCAGTTCAACTACAAGGTATGGAACACCTCCGACCCTGAGCCGGCAAGCTATACCGTGCGCAATGTGGGCTGGACCAGCGACGACGGTGGCGGCGACCAGACCTGGGCCAACTTTGGCGACCCCATCGACCTGGGAGCTGGCCTCAGTCCGGGTACCTACAACGTGAAGATCCTCTTTTCCATCACCGGTACCGGTATTCCGGGCATGACTGAAAACGGGCCGTTCAGTGCACAGTTTACCTTTGTGGTGCTGAGCAATGCCGCCGAAATCCTCAGCTTTAGTCTGCCCGAACAGACCGCACCGGCCACCATCAACAGCAGCGCGGCCACCGTGAGCATCGAGGTGGCCCATGGCACCAATGTAACCAGCCTCACGCCCACCATCACCGTCTCCACAGGCGCCACCATCAGCCCGGCCAGCGGGGTGAGTCAGAACTTCAGCAGTCCGGTGGTCTATACTGTGACAGCTCAGGATGGCACCACCACCAAAAACTGGACCGTAAACGTGAGCGTGGCGGCCCCTCCTCCACCCAACTATGGCCTGCGCGACGACGGGGGCGTCAACCTGCCAACCTTAACTTACTGGTATTCAGGACAGGCTTCGGACATCACCCAGCAGGGCAACGCCTTCCACAGCCAGAACTTCGGATCAATCAGCGCCTTCCTCTTCAAAGGCGCCAGCATCAAGACCTGGAAAGCCGCCGGAGGCGATGTCACCGGCGCGCAGTTCAACTATAAGGTTTGGAACACCTCCGACCCTGAGCCGGCCAGCTATACTGTGCGCAACGTGGGCTGGACCAGCGACGACGGAGGCGGCGACCAGACCTGGGCCAGCTTCGGCGACCCCATCGACCTGGGAGCTGGCCTCAGTCCGGGTACCTACAACGTGAAGATCCTCTTTTCCATCACCGGTACCGGTATTCCGGGCATGACTGAAAACGGGCCATTCAGTGCACAGTTTACCTTTGTGGTGCTGAGCAATGCCGCCGAAATCCTCAGCTTCAGCCTGCCCGAACAAACCGCACCGGCCACCATCAACAGCAGCGCGGCCACCGTGAGCATCGAAGTAGCCCATGGCACCGATGTGACCAGCCTCACGCCCATCATCACCGTTTCCAACGGCGCCACCATCAGCCCGGCCAGCGGTGTGACCCAAAACTTCAGCAGTCCGGTGGTCTATACTGTGACAGCTCAGGACGGCACCACCACCAAAAACTGGACGGTGAGCGTGAGCGTGGCGGCCCCTCCTCCGCCCAACTATGGCCTGCGCGACGACGGGGGCGTCAACCTGCCAACCTTAACTTACTGGTATTCAGGACAGACCTCAGACATCACCCAGCAGGGCAGCGCCTTCCACAGCCAGAACTTCGGATCAATCAGTGCCTTCCTCTTCAAAGGCGCCAGCATCAAGACCTGGAAAGCTGCCGGAGGCGATGTCACCGGCGCGCAGTTCAACTATAAGGTTTGGAGCACCTCCGACCCTGAGCCGGCCAGCTATACCGTGCGCAATGTGGGCTGGACCAGCGACGACGGAGGCGGCGACCAGACCTGGGCCAGCTTCGGCGACCCCATCGACCTGGGAGCTGGCCTCAGTCCGGGTACCTACAACGTGAAGATCCTCTTCTCCATCACCGGTACCGGTATTCCGGGCATGACTGAAAACGGGCCGTTCAGTGCACAGTTTACCTTTGTGGTGCTGAGCAATGCCGCCGAAATCCTCAGCTTCAGCCTGCCCGAACAGACCGCACCGGCCACCATCAACAGCAGCGCGGCCACCGTGAGCATCGAGGTGGCCCATGGCACCAATGTGACCAGCCTCACGCCCACCATCACCGTCTCCACAGGCGCCACCATCAGCCCGGCCAGCGGGGTGAGTCAGAACTTCAGCAGTCCGGTGGTCTATACTGTGACAGCTCAGGATGGCACCACCACCAAAAACTGGACGGTGAGCGTGAGCGTGGCGGCGCCCACCCCCATCGCCTGGGCCAACCTGCAATGGCCACCCAATGGAAACATCCAGCCCGGTCAGGAATTTATCGTTTACGCCCAGGTGTATGCCGACGGCATCACCAACCAGCCCGGTCAGGCAAGTGGCATGCAGGCCTGGATAGGTTACAGCTCCACCAATACCGACCCATCCGGCTGGACCAACTGGGTTCCGGCTGCTTACCTCGGTGATGTGGGGAACAATGACGAATACAGCTTCAACCTTGGCGGGGTGATCAACACTGACGGAATTTACTACTACGCTTCCCGCTTTAGTCTGAACAATCAACCCTTTGTGTACGGAGGTTACAGCAGCGGCGGGGGCGGATTCTGGAATGGAAACACCAACGTGAGTGGCACGCTTGTGGTGGCTTCTGCGCCGCTGACCTATCCGGTAACTTTTACTGTGGTGGATGGCACACAGTCGTACACCGACATCCGCCTGAAGGGTCAGATGACCAGCTGGAATCCTGTGCCCATGGTGCAGGGACCTGCCCACACGTGGACATTGACCCTCAACCTGAACCCCGGAAGCTACGAATGGGGCGCCATTCAGCACGACGGGAGTCCCGATGGCGTCTGGCTGATTCAGGGACCTAACCTGGTGGTGAATGTAGCTGCTGACGGAAACATCTCAGGAACAACAACTTACAACATACCTGCACCTCCGCAGTCGAGCATCGCATGGGCCAACCTGCAGTGGCCGCCCAGTGCCACCATCGAGCCTTCGCAAACCTTGAATGTGTATGGCAAGGTCTTCATCCCCGGCGTAACCGGACTGCCGGTGGCGCCTGCCGGATTGCAGGCCTGGGTGGGTTACAGCAGCGCCAACACCAACCCCAACACCTGGACCAACTGGGTTCCGGCGGCATTCAACGGTCCCTCGGGCAACGACAGCGAATTCAGGGCCGACATCGGCTCGCTGATACCCGCCAACGGCACCTATTATTACGCCACCCGCTTTAAATATCAGGATCAGGACTTTGTGTATGGAGGCTACAGCAGTGGCGGAGGCGGATTCTGGAACGGCACCACCAACCTCAGCGGGGTGCTCACCGTAGGCGTGAACATCAACTGTGATGACTTCAGGGGAGTCGTTTACACCCTTCCTTCGTTCCCTGTTCAAAACCAGACTGTTACCATTTATTTTGACGCCACAAAGGGCAATGGCGCCTTGCTGAACTATACCGGTGATGTGTATGCGCATACCGCTGTCATCACCAACCTGAGCAGCAGCGATGCCGACTGGCGCTACACCAAAACCGGCTGGGGTGAAAACAGTCCCTCGACCTTGCTTTCGCGACTGAGCGACAACCTCTACAGCCTGACCATCCCCAACCCCCGCACCTATTATGGGGTGCCAGCTAATGAACAAATCCTCAAGATGGTCTTCGTCTTTCGTTCAGCAGCTGCCGATGCCCAGGGCAACTGGCTGGTACACAAGCAGAGCGACGGAAGCGATATCTACGTAAAACTCTATCAACCAGGACTTAACGTCAAATTTAACAATCCGCTTTCCCGGCAGACCTTACTTAGCAGTTCGGCCACCTTGCCGGTTTGCATCGAAGCCAACGGCCACAGCCAGCTGAGTTTTTACATCAACAGCACCCTGGTTCGCCAGACCACTGCCGGCAACCTGACCTACCAGGTTTCGTACCAGCAGATGCCCGCCGGCACCAACTGGATCAAAGCCGTGGCCAGCAATGGCAGCCTCACGGTACGCGACTCCGTGGAGGTGTACGTCAGGGGAGCTGTCAGCATCGCACATCTGCCGCCGGGCGTAAAGAAAGGCATCAACTACGTGGACAACAGCACCGTAACCCTGGTGCTTCACGACCCCATTGCGCAAAAGCAGTTTAGCTATGTGATCGGTGACTTCAACAACTGGACCATCAGCGATGAGGGATACATGAAACGTACCCCCGACGGCACACATTACTGGATCACCATCAGCGGACTGACACCAGGCGAAGAATATGGTTTTCAGTACCTTATTGATGGCACCCTGCGACTGGCCGATCCTTATTCCGAACTTATCCTCGACCCATGGAACGACCCCTGGATCTCGCCGAATAAATATCCCAACCTGAAGCCCTATCCCACTGGGAAAACGGAAGGTATAGTGACCCTCATCCAACCAGGTCGTACGCCTTACAACTGGCAGGTGCCCAACTTCGTGCCACCGGCCCTGAACAACACCCAGTCGGATCTGCTTATTTACGAGCTGCTTGTGCGCGATTTCAATGATAACCGTTCCATTATCGAGGCCATCGAAAAACTCGACTATCTTAAAAGTATAGGCGTCAATGCCATACAGCTGATGCCCATCATGGAGTTCGATGGCAACAACAGCTGGGGCTATTCGACCAATTTCTTCTTCGCGACCGACAAGTATTACGGTACCCGCGATGCGTACAAGCAGTTCATCGATGCGGCCCATCAAAGGGGCATGGCTGTCATTCTGGACGTGGTGATGAACCACGCCTTTGGGCTCAATCCGTTTGTAAAAATGTATTTCGACCCCAACTATGGCGGTTACGGCGCCCCGGCAGCCAACAATCCATGGCTCAACCAGCAGTCGCCCCACCCCTACAGTGTGGGATACGATTTCAACCACGAAAGCCCGCATACCCGTCAGTTCTTCAAGGATTTTCTGCAATACTGGCTCACCGAATTCAAAGTCGATGGCTTCCGCATCGACCTCTCGAAAGGACTTACACAGAATTTCAGCGGGGGCGACCTGGGCGCATGGAACGCATACGACCAGAGCCGCATCAACATCCTGATGGATTACTATGGCCACATTAAATGGGTGAACCCCAATGCGTATGTGATTCTGGAGCACTTTGCCAACAACGACGAGGAAACTGTGCTGGCCAATGCCGGCATGATGCTCTGGAGCGCCATGCATTACAACTACAAGCAGGTGGCCATGGGTTGGGAGAACAACAGCAATGTGGCCTGGGCCTACCATGGCACACGTGGCTGGAATTTCCCCAACCTGATCGACTACATGGAAAGTCACGACGAGGAGCGCATGGTGTATGAGGCTTTGGCCTACGGCAACCAGTCGCAATGGTACAACCTGCGCGACAGCCTCACTGCCGTCCGCCATCAGGAACAGGCCCTGGTGCTCTTCATGGGCATACCCGGCCCGAAGATGATCTGGCAGTTCCAGGAGATGGGTTACGATTACAGCATCTTTTATGGCGGCGACCGCACGGCACCCAAACCTCCCCGCTGGGACTACCTCGACAATCCAGTACGTGAGCGTGTGGCCAGGGTCATCCGCGGTATGGCCGACCTGCGCAGAAGCGACGCCTTCCGCTTTGGCAATTTTGCCCATGACCTGGGCGGATTGGGCAAACGCATGTGGATCACCCACCCGAGCATGGATGTGGTCATCTGCGTCAACATGGGGGTATTCGGGTTCGATATGATACCCAATTTCACCAAACCCGGCACCTGGTACGACTACTTCAGCGGCGAAGTAATCAATGTAAGCAATCCGGCCACCCACTCCTTCTTCTTTGGGCCGGGCGATTACCGGGTGTTTACCAGCGTCCCGCTTCCCAAACCCTGGCACAACCTGATTGTGAACGTGCGCGATGCCACCAACAACCAACCCATTGCCAACGCCCTCGTGCAGCTGGCAAATGCCGGATCGCGCCTCACCGGAACCAATGGCCAGGCGCAATTCCTCGCGCTGCCCGGCAACAACAGCATCACAGCCTCGAAATTCGGTTACCTCACCGGAAACCAAAGCTTCGTCGTCAACTCGCCCACCGAAATAACCATCCTGCTCAATCCCGGCTGGGACCCGGCCAACAACTTTGCCAACCTGCAATGGCCACCCAGCGCCGAACTCATCGAAGGTGAGTCGGTAAACGTTTATGCCCAGGTGCAGGTGCAGGACCTGACGCCAGGCCCGGATGGCTACGAAGAAATGCTGGTGTGGATAGGATACCACAGCAGCAATACCCATCCAAACACATGGACTAACTGGATACCAGCTACTTACAATGGCATCAGCAGCTTTACCGGGCGACCGGAATACACAGCTGCCATTGGCAGCAACCTGCCTGCCGGAACTTATTACTATGCCAGCCGCTTCCAACTGCCTGACCAGCCATTTATCTATGGCGGATGGTCGGCCGATGGCGGAGGCTTCTGGGATGGCACTACCAACATCAGTGGTGTACTCACCATCAGCACCCCTCCACCGCCGGGCATCACCTTTGCCAACCTGCAATGGCCGCCCAGTGCGTCCATCCCGGTCGGCGGCAGCGTGACGGTTTATGCCCAGGTGCAAGCCACAGGGGTCAACCTGGGCACCTCAGGCTATGAGGGCCTCTCGGCCTGGATAGGCTATGGTGCTCCGGGTACGGCACCTTCCACCTGGACCAACTGGATACCGGCTTCGTACAACGGCATCTCGGGCTTTACCGGCAGGCCGGAATATACTGCCTCGATCGGCAGCGAACTGCCCGAAGGCCTCTATGACTACGCCTCGCGCTTCCTCATCGGCGGCCGCAATTTTGTCTATGGCGGTTTCTCGGCTTCCGGCGGAGGATTCTGGGATGGCAGCACCAATGTCTCCGGGGTACTCACCGTAAACGGTACGCCTCCGGTACCTTCCATCGGATGGGCCAACCTGCAGGGACCGGCCTCGGGAACCATCACCCCGGGTCAGAACTTCTCGGTCTTTGGCCAGGTGTGGATAGAAAACACCACCGGCTCAGGCAACCCGACCCCCGGACTGCAAGCCTGGGTGGGCTATGCTTCCGAAAATACCAACCCCAACACCTGGACCAACTGGGTTCCGGCTACCTACGACGGTGCCGTGGGCAACAACGACCGCTTTGTGGCGGAGATTGGTTCGCTAATCAATAATGAGGGCACGTACTACTACGCCACACGTTACCAATACCTTGACCAGCCATTTGTCTATGGCGGACTCAACGGGCCTTGGGATGCCGGCAGCAGTCCTTCGGGTGTGCTGACGGTCACCACCACCCCGCCCGATCCGGAGATCACATTCGCCAACCTGCAATGGCCGCCCAGCGCCTCCATCCCTGTTGGCGGCAGTGTGACGGTCTATGCACAGGTGGAGGCCACGGGCGTGAATTTAGGCACCTCGGGCTACGAGGGCCTCTCGGCCTGGATCGGCTATGGCGCTCCGGGTACGGCGCCTTCCACCTGGACCAACTGGATACCAGCTTCGTACAACGGCATCTCGGGCTTTACCGGGCGTCCGGAATATACCGCCTCCATCGGCAATGACCTGCCCGAAGGCCTCTATGACTACGCCTCGCGCTTCCTCATCGGTGGACGCAGCTTCGTCTATGGTGGTTTCTCCAACGATGGTGGTGGCTTCTGGGATGGCACCACCAATGTCTCCGGGGTACTCACCGTTAGCGGTACGCCTCCGGTGCCTTCCATCGGATGGGCCAACCTGCAGGGACCGGCCTCGGGTACCATCACCCCGGGTCAGAACTTCTCCGTCTTTGGCCAGGTGTGGATAGAAAATACCACCGGCTCAGGCAACCCGACCCCCGGACTGCAAGCCTGGGTGGGCTATGCTTCCGAAAATACCAACCCCAACACCTGGACCAACTGGGTTCCGGCTACCTACGACGGTGCCGTGGGCAACAACGACCGCTTTGTGGCGGAGATTGGTTCGCTAATCAATAATGAGGGCACGTACTACTACGCCACACGTTACCAATACCTTGACCAGCCCTTTGTCTATGGCGGACTCAACGGGCCGTGGGATGCCAACAGCAGTCCTTCGGGTGTGCTGACGGTCACCACCACCCCGCCCGATCCGGAGATCACCTTTGCCAACCTGCAATGGCCGCCCAGCGCGTCCATCCCGGTCGGCGGCAGCGTGACGGTTTATGCCCAGGTACAAGCCACAGGGGTGAATCTCGGCACCTCGGGCTATGAGGGCCTCTCGGCCTGGATAGGCTATGGCGCTCCGGGTACGGCGCCTTCCACCTGGACCAACTGGATACCAGCCTCGTACAACGGCATCTCGGGCTTTACCGGCAGGCCGGAATATACTGCCTCCATCGGCAGCGACCTGCCCGAAGGCCTCTATGACTACGCCTCTCGCTTCCTCATCGGCGGCCGCAATTTTGTCTATGGCGGTTTCTCGGCTTCCGGCGGTGGATTCTGGGATGGCAGCACCAATGTCTCCGGGGTACTCACCGTGGGTGGCACGCCTCCGGTGCCTTCCATCGGATGGGCCAACCTGCAGGGACCGGCCTCGGGTACCATCACCCCGGGTCAGAACTTCTCGGTCTTTGGCCAGGTATGGGTAGAAAACACAACCGGCACTGGTAACCCGACGCCCGGACTGCAAGCCTGGGTGGGCTATGCTTCCGAAAATACCAACCCCAACACCTGGACCAACTGGGTTCCGGCTACCTACGACGGTGCCGTGGGCAACAACGACCGCTTTGTGGCGGAGATTGGTTCGCTCATTACCTCGGTTGGAACTTATTATTACGCCACACGTTACCAATACCTTGACCAGCCCTTTGTCTATGGCGGACTCAACGGGCCGTGGGATGCCGGCAGCAGTCCTTCGGGTGTGCTGACCGTCACCACCACCCCGCCCGATCCGGAGATTACCTTCGCCAACCTGCAATGGCCGCCCAGCGCCTCCATCCCTGTTGGCGGCAGCGTGACGGTCTATGCCCAGCTGGAAGCCACGGGCGTAAACCTTAGTACCTCAGGCTATGAGGGCCTCTCGGCCTGGATTGGCTATGGCGCTCCGGGTACGGCGCCTTCCACCTGGACCAACTGGATACCAGCTTCCTACAACGGCATCTCGGGCTTTACCGGCAGGCCGGAATATACTGCCTCCATCGGCAGCGAACTGCCCGAAGGCCTGTACGACTACGCCTCGCGCTTCCTCATCGGTGGACGCAGCTTCGTCTATGGTGGTTTCTCCAACGATGGTGGTGGCTTCTGGGATGGCAGCACCAATGTCTCCGGGGTACTCACCGTAAGCGGTACGCCTCCGGTACCTTCCATCGGATGGGCCAACCTGCAGGGACCGGCCTCGGGTACCATCACCCCGGGTCAGAACTTCTCCGTCTTTGGCCAGGTGTGGATAGAAAATACCACCGGCTCAGGCAACCCGACCCCAGGACTGCAGGCCTGGGTGGGCTATGCTTCCGAAAATACCAACCCCAACACCTGGACCAACTGGGTTCCGGCTACCTACGACGGTGCCGTGGGCAACAACGACCGCTTTGTGGCGGAGATTGGTTCGCTCATTACCTCGGTTGGAACCTATTATTATGCCACACGTTACCAATACCTTGACCAGCCTTTCGTCTATGGCGGACTCAACGGGCCATGGGATGCCGGCAGCAGTCCTTCGGGTGTGCTGACCGTCACCACCACCCCGCCCGATCCGGAGATCACCTTTGCCAACCTGCAATGGCCACCCAGCGCGTCCATCCCGGTCGGCGGCAGCGTGACGGTTTATGCCCAGGTGCAAGCCACAGGGGTCAACCTGGGCACCTCAGGCTATGAGGGCCTCTCGGCCTGGATAGGCTATGGTGCTCCGGGTACGGCACCTTCCACCTGGACCAACTGGATACCAGCCTCGTACAACGGCATCTCGGGCTTTACCGGCAGGCCGGAATATACTGCCTCGATCGGCAGCGAACTGCCCGAAGGCCTCTATGACTACGCCTCGCGCTTCCTCATCGGCGGCCGCAATTTTGTCTATGGCGGTTTCTCGGCTTCCGGCGGAGGATTCTGGGATGGCAGCACCAATGTCTCCGGGGTACTCACCGTAAACGGTACGCCTCCGGTACCTTCCATCGGATGGGCCAACCTGCAGGGACCGGCCTCGGGAACCATCACCCCGGGTCAGAACTTCTCGGTCTTTGGCCAGGTGTGGATAGAAAACACCACCGGCTCAGGCAACCCGACCCCGGACTGCAAGCCTGGGTGGGCTATGCTTCCGAAAATACCAACCCCAACACCTGGACCAACTGGGTTCCGGCTACCTACGACGGTGCCGTGGGCAACAACGACCGCTTTGTGGCGGAGATTGGTTCGCTCAATACTGAGGTTGGAACCTATTATTATGCCACACGTTACCAATACCTTGACCAGCCATTTGTCTATGGCGGACTCAACGGGCCGTGGGATGCCGGCAGCAGTCCTTCGGGTGTGCTGACGGTCACCACCACCCCGCCTGATCCGGAGATCACCTTTGCCAACCTGCAATGGCCGCCCAGCGCCTCCATCCCTGTTGGCGGCAGTGTGACGGTGTATGCCCAGGTGCAAGCCACGGGCGTAAACCTGGGCACTTCGGGTTATGAGGGACTCTCGGCCTGGATCGGCTATGGCGCTCCGGGTACGGCGCCTTCCACCTGGACCAACTGGATACCGGCTTCGTACAACGGCATCTCGGGCTTTACCGGCAGGCCGGAATATACTGCCTCCATCGGCAATGACCTGCCCGAAGGCCTCTATGACTACGCCTCACGCTTCCTCATCGGTGGCCGCAGCTTCGTCTATGGTGGTTTCTCCAACGATGGTGGTGGCTTCTGGGATGGCAGCACCAATGTCTCCGGGGTACTCACCGTTAGCGGTACGCCTCCCGGTGCCTTCCATCGGATGGGCCAACCTGCAGGGACCGGCCTCAGGTACCATCACCCCGGGTCAGAACTTCTCCGTCTTTGGCCAGGTGTGGATAGAAAATACCACCGGCTCAGGCAACCTGACCCCCGGACTGCAAGCCTGGGTGGGCTATGCTTCCGAAAATACCAACCCCAACACCTGGACCAACTGGGTTCCGGCTACCTACGACGGTGCCGTGGGCAACAACGACCGCTTTGTGGCGGAGATTGGTTCGCTAATTACCTGAGGGCACGTACTATTACGCCACACGTTACCAATACCTTGACCAGCCCTTTGTCTATGGCGGACTCAACGGGCCGTGGGATGCCAACAGCAGTCCTTCGGGTGTGCTGACGGTCACCACCACCCCGCCTGATCCGGAGATCACCTTTGCCAACCTGCAATGGCCAC